>CBDCNG010000009.1:0-1354929 GCA_965219335.1 Leeuwenhoekiella sp. | reverse complement strand
ATTTTCTTTGATGATATAGAGTACGTGCTTAAACACCGAAGGTTCACCAATACGTTGGGGCATGGGTCGGGACGGCTGGTTCTCACGGGGCGAAAGCCTGGCAAGCTCAAGCCTGAAATGTAGCATTTGATCCTTTGTTTTTCGGGTATATTCGGCAAGTTTTTGTTGATCGGGGATGGGAATGATCGAGACCGTGGCCTTTTGGTGATGCGAGTTGTAGGCGCCAGTTTTGACCTGTTCAGTAAGTGCATTGGGCACATTCATCTGCAGGCTGTTGATCCGGGCCCCCTCGCCTTCCAGATTAGTTACGTATAATGTACCTTTCAAAATAGTCAACCCGCCGGGATAAGCCTCAGTGGGAATAAAGCCCTGCAACTTAGCCTTGCTCCCGTTTTCGTTGGATAGTTTTATGACCGCAAGGGCATTATCCATCCCGTTGGCAACATAAAGATGAGAGCCATCAGTGCTAATGGCCAATGCGTTTGGCGAATCGCCGATAAAGCCCTTTTCACCGGGATTAATCTTTACCGAAATCGTTTCGGCCACTTCAAGCGTTTTGGCATCTATAACAGAAACGGCGTCGCTGTTGCCGTTGCTCACATAAACATACCGGCCGTCATTACCGCTCATTACCGCATTGGGATGCAGGCCCACATCGATATTTTTAATTAGATTACCATCTTCGGTCGAGATGACTGAGACCGTACCTTCGGCAATTGCGCCTGTAATTGGATTTATATACGCTTTCCCGTAAGGTACACCAGCAGTCTCTCGCGCATCATTTTCAGTCGGAAATTTTCCCGCCCAATTTGTGACAAATACACGGTTATTATTGATGGCGAGCCCGTAAGGAGCAACACCGGCGGGAACGCTCCATACTTTTGCCCCACTGCTCAGGGCTATTTTTTCCAAAGTGTTATTGCCGTTTAGTACCACATAGAGAAACCGTTCTTTACCTTCGGTAGTGATGGCCACTTCATTGGGAAGCGCCAGCGGGGAGTCTCCTTGGGGTTCAAAATCAAATGTAGTTGCAATGCTGATCTTAGTACCCTTAAGCCTTGCACTAAAAACTTTTGAACTATTGGTGTTCCCATTGGCCGCGCTCCAATACAGTTCGATGGATCCCTTGTAGCTTTCGACCTTAATACCAGAATACGTACTCATGAAGCCTGCAAGCTTGGGATCGTCATTATAAGACCATCTACCCACGATCTTATTTTTCCCACTATCCAGTATGGCGATACCGTAGCGATCCTCGATGGCCAAAAGGGTGGTGCCGGGGACTGCCTGGATATCAAGGCTATGGTTTTCCAGACTTGTATCACCATAAGAAACCCTTTTGCCCGCAGGATCAATAATGCGGTTGTAAGGCATAAGTACAGGCAGCAGGTTTCGGCTCAATGTGCTATCATCATAGGCCGCATGGTGCATAGACCGCTCATCAGTAGAAGCGCCATTCTTGGTAATACTTGTATTGCACGCGCCCAAACAGAGCAGTATGGCCCAAGCTCCCCTTTTTAAAATGATCCTGATCATGCTTATTTTTTATGAAATAGGTTATAAATCAATGCTGCCCGTCAAGGTACAATACAGCTTCTATGGGGTGATCTGTGTTGATGTAATCTACACCCATGCCTATCAAGAAATTCCACGCTACCTCTGTGTCTGGGGTGTTCCAGAACCGGAAGGGCTTTCCATACCCATGCGCCGTATCTACTATCTTTTTTATTTTTTTATAGTCCGTATCGGGCATTTCCCCTTTTCCATTCCAAGTGGAATACCGACCGAAATCCAAACTCAGCAGCGAGACCCTTTGCCAGACCGCTCTTGAATCTGGCTTGTCAAGACTTTGAAAATCGAAAGAAATAAACTTAGGGTAACCTGTGTAATCTTCCGTTTCCGGCCTATTTCCCGAAATAACAATTTTCACCATATCACTTTTTGTGATCTCGGGATATTTTTTGAGCAGGTTTACCAGCATATCCAGTGTTGCCGTACCGTCGGTTTTAAGGTCTATCAACAACTGTATCGGATTTTTAATGCCATAAAGTTCCAGTGCTTGTTGGATGGGTTTTAGATACAAGCTTTCGATATCCCTGCCCTGTTTTATATGATTGGGGCTGTGTGCCACATATAACGTATTTCCCTTTAAGATTACATCAGCCTCAATAGACTGCGCCCCGCAGGAAAAGGCTTTCCAAAATGGGACATCCTGCTCGTAATCGTTGTGGGAATGCACCCTGGGCTCATTGCTCACCTGTGCTGAGGTTGCCTGGGAAACGCTTAACACAAGGAGCAAAAAAACATTTTTAAAGAGGTACATTACTGTCTTAGAAATCATACGCTGTTTTGTTTGTAAAGAGGTTACTTTAGGCCGGGAATTAATCAAGTTTAACCAGTATTTTTTGATCCGGGGCCAATATTTTTTTTTGATTTGTAAGGATATCTGTATGTAATATAACTTTTATGATTGTATAAACCACACCGCTTTCGCGAAAGCAGGAATGTACAAATCTTTAAATTTGGGAAAGAGAATAAACTATTCTTGCCCTTACCGTAAAGCCGTTTTTAAGCGGGAGGTCCCGTATCGCCTCTGAAGGCTCAACCCCGCTCTGTGTGGCATAAATTACTGGACCCCCGCTCACTGAAAAGGAAAAGCGTGAGTCGGTAGGGCTTAGATTCAGGGATGGCCCCACCAGCACTTTGGCACCGCCCTCGGCCTCATCGTCATCCCAAAAGCCTTCCAAGTCCTCCCCCAGGGCTTCCGCACCAGCATATAAATTGCCCAATACCCGATACTGAAACCCAATACCGGTGATAATGTCAATGGCATCACGATCATCGGCAAAGGCCTTTTCAAAAAGAAGGTTCCCATTGATACGCCAGTAAGTAGACTCGTAGGTCCCAGTGATCCGGCCGGTAACAGCACCCACGTTTTCATAATCATACCTTGCACCAAGGCCAGCTCCCAAACGAAAGCCGAGAGCATCCCTCCCACCGATGAAATCCCGAATGACCTCTACCTGCTGAGCACTTGAGACTGCCCCGTCTTCGGGAAAACCAAAGGCTGCCCGGGCATAGAGTGTAAACCGATCTCCCAAATATCCCTTGACCGCGACTTCCTGATCCACGCCCGAATAACCAAAGGGACCAGAGACCCGCTCGCCATAACCACCGGAATAATCCAGGCTCCACGACTGCATCTCTGGAGTTAATGTGGTCACGGAAAACAAATAGGGCTGTACCGAGCTCAGAAAATTTTGAGAGTGATTGGGGCTATCTTCCAGGATTTGGCCAGAGGCCAGCGGAGCCATAAGCAGGCCTAGAATCAACAGGGATAATTTTTTAAAAATCACTGATTTCAATTTAAAAATGAATAATACTGTTTCAAAATTAATACGGACAGCTCAAAATCAGGTAAGCTGAATGTTATGTAATTGTAACGGCCAATGAGACCGCATGAATAGATATTTCGACACCTATAGAAAACCTGTACCTTTATGTCTTCAATCTGAGTTGGGATACATACAAAAAGTGCTTCTGAAAATTATAAAATTCCAAGTTTTTATAGAAGGTCTTCTTTCGCTAATCCCATCTATTTCCTTTGTAAAACCCTTTGAACTTAGCGCATATTTTTAAGGTTTTAAACTAAATTCAATCATGAACACAATCTTTTATTGCCTAGTTTTTTCATAACCGCCATTGTCAAAACGAACCCGATATTCAGATTTAAAAAAGGTGCTGGGCAGGTAATAATCAGTGGTGATGACCTGTGCGCCGGATGCCTTTGCCTTTTCAAACCTTGTATAATCATTCTCTCTCGCTTCTTTGGTATCTGCATCTGCACGTGTGCGAACCATATAGCCAAGTTCAATCAAATTTTTGATTTTATCAAAATCTTTAACTGGATCGTTGATGATCCTAAAGGCAGCATTGGGATTTCCTTCTTTCTCATTGACAAATAATACAGCACCTTTCAAATCGGGGAAATCTTCCAAATATCGATCGATTTTCTCATCTCCTTCATCCAAAACAAACAAAAACCGGTTCTTTACTTTATTTAAAGTGGGCCAGCCTTTG
Organism: Leeuwenhoekiella sp.; assembly: GCA_965219335.1. Classification (GTDB taxonomy): domain Bacteria; phylum Bacteroidota; class Bacteroidia; order Flavobacteriales; family Flavobacteriaceae; genus Leeuwenhoekiella. Next base: position 1,350,849 of record CBDCNG010000009.1, on the reverse strand, counting down.
CTAAGCACCGCTTGCTCCAGGGTTTTAGAATTGCCCCTTACCAAATCTGGTGTTATCAAACTTTTTTTGTCGAAAACATCGTGTATCTCTGAATCGATACTTTGCAGAGCGTCAGCAGTAAAAGGGAGCGGCTTTCTAGTTCCAGGAATTTCCCCGTTTTTGGCGTTAATGGTAATAATTACCGGGGTATGGCCTTTATGAGCCTGTGACCATTTTTTCAATTCTTTGAGTGCATCCTTAAATAAAAGTTGATGGCTCCTAAAATCGATCTCCTGCACATGAAAAACCTTGAGTCCCGGCACCTGCAGCTTTTGATCAGTATCAAATGCTTTTGGTTCTGCACCCATTGCCTTGATTATTTCCAAGCCTTTTGGATCCTCATAATAACCTCCTTCCGGATCACTGTAAACATCAAGTTCTAAGCCGCGCAGCCCCAAATTCAGTTGTTCGGTCAATGGAATATGCGCATAGGCTAAAGAAGTTAGAGAAGAATCCTTTTTAAGCAAGTAATCAAACAAGGGTTTTTCTATCGAAATTTTATAGCTGTTATGACTGCCGATCACTTGGATATTGTTCAGTTTTATCGCTGCTGAACTCTTTCTGAGCACTTGTTTATTGAAAACCGAAACGGGTATGATCAACAATAAGAGGAGGGTTACTGTTTTCATAGGATTGAGTTTTAAGAGTTCTGACTTAGCATGATTTTGAAAAATGTAATAGTCCAAAAAAAACGGCTATCTATAAAGCTTAGTTTGTCAATGTGAACTTGTTTTGGGTTCTCATAAAAAGAGTAAACCAACATTATAAGATTCTAAAATGAATTTAGAATGACGACTGAGTGACTGCCTAGAAAGCCTTCTCATTTTTTGTTACAGATAATAATAAAGAGATGTTTTAAAAAACTTAGTTTTAGTCAGCCCAAACCTGCCTGTGCCGGCAGGCAGGATTGTTTCAGATTCTCATAAAAAATTGAAATCAGCTTCATGAGATTCTGAAATGAATTCAGAATGACGGTTAAAATAGCTTTAAAAAGCGTCCATTTTTAGCTGTAGGGCTTAATACCCTCTGTTTTGCACTAAAAATCCTTCTTCACTAGAAGCACCGTCAATCGCTTGTTGAGGGATCGGAAACAGTCTTTTGTTTACATCACTGTCCGTTTTCCCTGTCCAGTTATCCTCATATTTACCAAAACGGATTTGGTAATTTCTCCTAAGGCCTTCCCAGTAGAGCTCAAATCCGCTTTCACGGAACAAGATATCCAGATCTATTGAAGTCAATGCCTCTGGAGTCTGATCAGGACGCGCATTCCTAGAGGTCCTTAAGGTATTTATATCGGTAAGGGCACCTGCATTGTCACCATTCCTCAATTTGGCTTCGGCACGCATTAAATAAATCTCCCCCAACCGCATCAATACCAGATCAACGCTACTATAAGAACAACAATTGGTAGCGCTATGGCTAAACTGGTATTTTGAGAACCGGTAACCTGTGTTGTGTAAACTACCGTCATCAGTAAAGTCGACCTTCAGTGTATGGTCCACATAGACTTGGTTTGCATCCTTATCTTTTGTTTTGATAACAGGGTATATCCTCACCTTACCGTCATCGCAAGTCAGGATATTACCGCTATCATCTTTTCTGGGACCCCATATCACACCACGAAGTATCCCTCTGTCGATTTCAAACTGTTGAGCATCTACACAATAATAATGATCTGAATCATTCTCTGGATTTACGCCGGTAAGATCCTGAAGATCATCTGGTACGATTGTATTCTTTTTGAAAAAACGGGCATCAGCATCAGCCGGATCTACATTTTCGTAGGCATCTACCCAGGTCTGATAAAAATCAGGGGTTGCTGCAACCGCATCGGTCCCACGTGTACTTGGGAATTCCGGTCTGGGGATTTGGTCACCGGATATGGGCCAATACGCCCACCTGCTGTGCTCGGTTTCAAGTACGCCTCTTTGGTCAAGTGCAAATATGATTTCGGGATTACTGTGGTTGTCATCACTGAACAGGTCAAAATATTCAGGAGATAATGTATAAGGCCCAGCGATTATATCGCTTGTATATTGTATGACCTTATCCATATCTGCCGAATTAAAATCAGGGGTACCATAAGGATCACGATACACCGCGGCATTAAGATATAAACGGGCCAGCAAGGCTTTAACGCCATCTCTGGTAAACCTGCCCGGTCCCTTAGTATTACTGATAACGTCTACGACCGATAAAAGCTCGCTTTCGATATAATCTATGGCATCCTGCCCTCGTAAGATTTCGGAGATTTCCTCAGAATTCTCTTTCTTGAAAACAAGGCCCCAATTATCAAGTGCCAGCATATTAAGATATGCCTTCATGGCTATCATTTCATAAAGGGCATCCTGAGCTTCGGCATTACCGTTTTCAGCTTCCGGCTTTAATCTTTCTGTTGCTATTACCGCCCTTGAAAGCGTTAAGGTAATATTGGTCCAGGAGTCGCCTACCAGGCTATTGCTTGGCGTCATAAGATGCTGGTGTACCGAGATGAACTTGCCACCATCATACCAGTCAGTACCCCCACGATAGGGAAGTATGGCCTCATCAGAGGCAATCTCCTGAAGTCCAAAATTAACCGTATGAAACCATACATTGCGCAGAAGGCCATATACCGGCGCTATGGATCCACTTACAACTTCGGCCTGGCCGGTTCCGGTAAGGGACTCATCAAGAACATCTTCCTCTAAGGAGGTACAGCCGAAAATCGCCAATAAAAATACAGCTATCAGCAGTGCTTTGTTTGCTATTTTATTTCTCATTTTATTTGTTTTCTGGGTGATTTTTAAGGGAATCGTTGGTTTTTTAGAACGTTAAATTTAGACCGATCAAAAACGTTCTTGCTTTGGGATAAGTGAAATAATCAACGCCAAAGGTTTGAATCCCTCCTGAAGTTGAGCCTGTGTTCACTTCGGGGTCAAATCCTGAATAATCTGTTATCGTAAATAGATTTTGACCTGTTAAGGATAAGCGGATATTTTGGAATGTATCATCCCATCCAATTTTATCTGAACTTAAGTTATAGGCAAGGGTCGCGTTGTTCAATCTTAAGAAAGAGCCATCTTCCAAATAGCGCGTGGACACGGTATTGGCATTGGTCACTGATTCATTGGGATATTGAACCGCAAAATCTGTGGTATTATTAGATCTGGCCAGCAGTGCCTTATTGAACAGTGACATTTTTGTGTGATTGTAAACCTTATTTCCTGCTACCCCATTAAAATTTAGGCCCAGGTCAAATGACTTGTACTTCAAGTTTATGTAATACGCATAGATAAATTTGGGGATTGCACTGCCCACTACGCTGCGGTCATTATCCAATGTTGCACCATCGCCATTGACGTCCTTGAACATATTCAGGCCATCAGCCCCTATACCATCAAATTGAAACATATAGAAAGCACCTATAGGCTCGTTGTTGATATAACCGTTAATCGTCGCGCCTGTTTGTCCAGAACCCTGGGCAGCCCCCGTGGTCAGTACAGAATAGGGTGAATCTTCAACCTTGTTTTGAATATAGGTGATATTTCCGCCTATATTATAGGAAAAATCGCGCTGTGGGTCGCTATTGTAGTCCAGCGCCAGTTCAAAACCATTGTTATGGATTTTCATATCCGGGATATTGTTCCAATAGGTTGACGTGGGCTCAACGGGATCAGCGGGAACAACTTCCAGCAAGATGTTAGAAGATTCTTTGTTGAAATAATCCAAGGTGCCCGTTAATCTGTAATTAAAGAGCGTAAAATCAATCCCCAGGTCAATTTGCGTAGAGACCTCCCATTGTAAATCGGGGTTTGCCAAACGTGTAAAAACAATTCCATAGGGATAACCGTCAATAGAGTTTCCGTCAGTATCTATGGGATAGGTGTTGAAACTACCGGATCCCGTAATCAATCTATCTTCTGAATAACTGGCTTTTGTGATCTTCGAGGGTATTTCCTGGTTCCCGGTTTGGCCCCAGCTGGCGCGTACTTTTAAATTTTCGAAAACCGAGTTATCCATAAAATTTTCATTGCTAATATTCCATCCCAGGGCAAAGGAAGGGAAATAGCCATATTTATTGTTTTCTCCAAATTTGGAAGATCCATCGGCGCGCAGGGTTGCGGTCAACAGATATTTGTCCGCATAGGTATAATTCAACCTACCAAAAAAGGATTGCAGCTCGTTTTCAACGGCAGATGAATTTACCGAAGTGGGATATTCATCTGTACTGGTCTGGTCTTGAAACCTGGGCTCAATATTATTATTTGCAAACCCCTTGTAAGAAGAAATCCTAGTCTCATCTGAAAATTTTTGGTAAGAATGACCAGCCAGTGCTATAAGGTTGTGTATATCATTTTTCCACGTGTAGGTAAGCGTATTCTCCACCAATTGGTTGGTATTTGCACTGATTATTTCATCTAATGCCCCATCTGAAATGTTGGACTCGTTTACAACTTGCGGATAGGGTCTGTACTGTTGATATCTGTTAGTAGCGGAATAATCTACACCGAGATTTAACTTATACGTAAGACGATCAGTAATTTTTACGGAAGGGGAGATGCTTGCCAAAATACGATTGTTGATCGCCTTGTCGCTATATAAGTTATACCTGGCCAGTGGATTAAGGGCATTCGTGTTCAATAAAGTAGGCTCACCATCTGTATATGCGGGAATAGTAGGATTTAAACTGAGCATATCACTTATGGTGGAATTTATGCTGGGGCGTAAATTTTCGGTGCGTGTTGCCGTAAGGTTATAATCTACAGTCAGTTTTCCGTCGAAAGCCTTTTGAGTCATATTCAATTTACCCGAATAACGCTTCAGCTCGCTGTTCTTCAAGATCCCTTCTTGGTCCTGAGCTCCTACTGATGCGAAATAGTTGACTTTATCATTGGCCGCTCCGCTCATGGAGAAATTGATATTTTTTGAAACCCCAGTTTGTGTAAGTTCATCTTGCCAATCGGTATTTCCGCCAAAGTCTTCCAAAGTTCCTCCTACGGCCACTACTTGCCTACGAAACTCATCGGCATCAAAAACATCCACTGTATTGGCGATAGAGGACAAAGCGGTGGAAACCGATAAATCCATTTGGGTTTTACCCGCCTTACCTCTTTTGGTAGTAATAACGACAACCCCGTTAGATGCCCGGGAGCCATATACCGCGGTGGCACTGGCATCCTTTAGCACATCAATGCTTTCAATATCATTGGGATTAAGAAAGTTAAGAGGATTGGTGGCAATGCCCGTAGAAGAATTGTCAAGCAGAAAACCATCAACCACGTAAAGTGGCTGTGTACCCGAACGCAAACTGCCTATCCCCCTAATAATTACATTTTGTGAAGCACCCGGCTCACCACTATTTGATACGATGTTGACACCGGCCATTTTACCCTGCAACAACTCTCCTGGATTACTTACAACCCCTTTATTGAAATTTTCACTCTTAACGGAAGCAATCGCCCCAGTGACGTCTGACCTTTTTTGCGTGCCGTAGCCCACTACAACAACATCATTTAATTGCGCCGCATTGGGCTCTAATTTTACAACAAGCTGGGATTGCCCATTTACTGCAACCTCTTTTGGGGAATAACCCAAATAAGAAATTTCAAGAATGGCGTCGGCATCGGCATTAATGACAAATTTACCATCAAAATCGGTTGTTGTGCCATTGGTTGTTCCCTTGACCATAACTGTAGCACCGGGCAATGGCATATCGCTTTCGTCTGTCACGATACCCGAAATGGATTGTTGCAAGGGTACTAAATTTAAAAAGGGGGCGTTTTTATTAAAAGATATCCCTGTTTTAGTATCTTTAAAAAAAACATGAGATACACTTGCCCTAGATCCAGCCCACATGATTAGGCATGCCAGAACCGTGCTGATCTTAGATAATCGTAATTTTGAATACATAAATTTAAGTGTTGGATAACTGAGAATTTTTCGATGCTTATTTAGAGAGCCTGTTACAGCAGGCTCTTTTTAATTATTCCAAAAATACCCTATATGCATTGAGCGATTGTTACGTCAGCATTAGGATTGTATTAACGATAAATTATAATAAATGCCTAGTGTTAAGATATTGATAAGACATGTAAACATACCGGAATTATTGACCTCATTTATAGAATATTGAATACGTTTTCGGTTGTAGATCTTTTATAAACATCAGACCAACAATAACAAAAATGAAGCGGCATGTAGTGTAAATCATGACTTTAAGTCGCCAATGTTTTACATGAATGACGGCTGTTAAAGCAAAGGGCATTTGAGTAAGATCTCTTTGTAAAAATTAAAAAACCAGTAAGAATTATGAATTAAGCCTCTCAAGGATTTATTTTCAATTATTGATTTAGCCCCAAGATTTCTTCGATAATTCCCCTAACGTCAGAGGTGTGAATCTGTTCATTTTTGGACACTTCCCCCAGTTTTTTGCCCTGCCCCCCAAAAATAATAAGCCAGGTCTCATCTGCTCCTTTGATATCGCTCCCGTGGCTTTTCCAGGTTTTTAAAGGTTGAGTCCCACGGCCATGGTCTGCAGTTAGGATAAAGGTCGTTTTTCCCATATAGTAAGGATCTTTCTGGGTGTATTCCCAGATTTCCCTTAAGAAAGCATCAGCTTCGTGCGCAGCATTTAGATAGTCGGTATACTTTCCCTGGTGGGCAAAGTCATCGGTCTCATCATTGGCTATATAAATCAGGTCGGGGTGTTTGCGCTTCATGTATTCAAGGGCATAATTATCTGTCACGAAATCCAGCCTTGCCGAAGTACCAAAAGGGCTGTACAAATTAGGTTCGATCCTTTGAAGAAATTTTTCTGTATCGGTCAGGCTATCTCCTTTTATCACTTTATAACCAGCGTTTACGGGCACCCCGCTTCTTTTATCGTTGATGATATAAGGAAAAACGTCCCAGCTGGTAAAGGCGACCACTTTTCCCCGATATTTATCGGTATTGTTAGCTGTTTCTAGGATAGTAACATTTGGATTGTAGATCTTATCATTGCTGGTGATATTTTTGTCATCTGCTTTTCCGGTCAGGATTTCATTATATCCAGGGTAAGAGAACCACATACCATTGGTCACGTTCATCTTACTGCCTTTATCCCGGTTGCCATGTATCTCCCCTATTTGGGCGACTTCGTTCCAAACAAATGGCATCAGCACATTTCTGCGGGCCTCAGTAGTTTTTTTCCAATACTTTTCGCGCAGGGCGGTGGTGTCGCTTACATATTCTGGGTTTGCAATGAGTTTAGGGTCTGCACCTTTAAAAAGTTCCTGCCAGCGAAAACCGTCAAGGGTGATAAGAACCACCCTTTGGCCGTTTTTTTCCTGGGCATTTGTGTTTTGGCTACAGCCAAAAATAAATAGGGCAAATACTATAAAAACTAACTTTTTCATGGGTTAAACTTTTGAATTATTTGAAGTTGGAATGTTATGAACCTTTTATACAAATTTATTTAATGAGCCACATTTTAGCGTTGATATCGTCCGTGCCGCTATATTGATCAGAAAGTGCGTCTTTCACGTTCGCCTCGTTGTTCTGAAACTCGCTCTGCGGGTATTTCCACCGTAATGGTATTTTTCCTCCATTGTTGTTTGAAGGGCCCACATCAAAGTTAGGTATTCCGCTCCTGCGGAAGTTGAAGTAGGACTCCCTGCCGGAATTGTTGAACAGCGCGATATATTTTTGGGTCAGTATCTGCTCAAGCCCAGTCGCATTATTTCCGGCATAGGCCACATTGGGTTGTGTTATAAAGGCGGAAGCATCGCTTTCGGCAACGCCGTAAAAATCCATGGAAGCATGTATGCCGTTCTCATAATGTACCGCAGCATCGGTGTTGATCCAGCCTCTGTTTGCCGCTTCGGCAATGGTCAGTTCTTGTTCCGCATAGCCTAAAACAATATAGGGCTCTCCAGTGTAGTCATCATAGTAGCGCATTTCATTGGGATAGGATAGTTCGCCATTATCAGAAGCCACCTGAATAGGGCCCTGTTCATCACCCGTATTTGCACCCACATAAGCGGAAATCGCCTTTGGGTTTGCAGGATCAAAAAGTTTTGGGGCGGGATCAGCCACTTCATAAATACGTGGATCTTTGCTTACTTTTAAAAGATCGAGATAAGTTGCACCCATAATATTCCGGTTTCTGTTAAAACCGTAATTGCCCGGGTTAAAGGTGTAGAAATTATTCTGCTCGTTGCCATAGACCCGTTGCATATTGTCCGCATTGCTTTGCATAAGTGGATAGGTCGTTGGGTCATTTATGATTTTTGCAAATCTGGCCGGGGCGTCCACGTCTGCTGAGCGCTTACTCAAATTTATAAGTACTCTTAAATGAAAACTGTTGATGGCACGTTGCCATTTTTCAAGATCACCCTGATAGAAGAAATCACCATCAAGGATACCCGTCTCCACCTCCTGCCTTGCCTCGGCTATCTGGGTGTTTGCCTGCTCCAGCCATTCCAGTACCTGGGTATAAACCGCCTGCTGTTTATCATATTTGGGCTTTTGGATACTGTTTTCGCCGGCGGCCATAAGCGATTCGGTAAGAGGGATATCCCCCAGTCTACGCGACATGTAATCATAATAATAGGCTTTGTAAAACTTGGCGATCGCCTCGTACTTATTTACTGTTGAAAGGTCTTGGGACTCCATATCCATGGCGTCAACATTTGCCAAAACATCATATTTAAAATCCGCCGCGCCCCAGTTGTAGTCCTGATCACCATAGTAGTCAAAAGATATTACCCAGAACTGGTTGTCACGCTGTGCCTCGCTCCAGGGGCCATCTTCTTCTGACATTCCACGTTCTATATTTGCAAGGAGCAGGGAAGGTGGAACGGTTGTGGCCGAGTTGGGGTCATTTTCCAGCTCATCAAACGGGGTGCAGGAAGTGATCAACAGGAAGGTAAAAAACACCCAAATTGATTTGCTGCGTATATTTTTGGTTTTCATAGTATTAAAATTTGAGGTTAAAGTTGATACCAAAGCTTTTTACCGTTGGCGACTGTAGTGGGGAAGAATCCTCGTCAACAAACTGATCGAGGTCAATATTTTTATGCTTTGAAAAGTAGAGCAGATCCCTTCCCACCAGGGAAATCGAAGCCTGATTTAAAAATGAGTTCTTCAGGGCTTCTGCCGAAAAGTTATAGGTAAACGTCACTTCTCTTAATTTAAAAAACGTTTTATCTATTATGTTCGCGGCGTATTGCCCTTGGTAGGCTTTGGCATAATCTTGAAAATAGACCTCCGTGGTGTTGGGAGCGTAGGTTCGTGTGTCTGAGATGACATTGCCCTCACCATCACGCTGAAGCTCTCCGCCCGTGACAACCACACCATCTGCAACGTATGATTTTATGCCCTCTACATCGTTCATCCGCTCTGGGGTATCGCTGTCGGGATGTCGGCCGCTCTGCCATAGTTTTTGGTTTACATAATTCTCGATTTTTCCGCCATAGCGACCATCAAAGGTGAAATTGAGGTTAAAATTTTTATACGTGATCGCATTCGTGATCCCAGCGGCCCAATCTGGAGTTCTATAACCGGCGAGCGAAACATAATTATCAATGATAGGCTTACCGTCATCTCCTACAATGAGTTCTCCATCAGGTGTCCTCATAAAATCGTTTATGTAAAAGGGATCGTAGCGTTCACCTACGTTAATCCTACCATAATTGGTGATCTCCTCGCCTGTGTTTTCATCGGTATACACCTTATCCAAATACTCCTTATACGTTGACCAGTTAACCCCAACATTCCATTTGAAGTGCTCGGTACGTATGGGGTTTACGTCAAGGGCGATCTCCCATCCTTTGGTTTTTGTGGTGATCCCGTTTTCCTTTTTTCCGTTGTATCCAGATGCCAGCGAGTAGTCAAGGTTAAAAATGCCCGGGCCGTTCTTGTTTTCATAATAGGTAGCGTTAATACCCAAAATATTATGGAATAGGTTGGTTTCCAGTCCAAATTCGGTAGAGGAGTTGTAGGCAGGTTTTAGGTTTGGGTTTGATAATACCGAGTTCACATAGGCATAATTGTAGTTTTTTCCATTTATGGTAAAAGAATCGCCCAGATTGTAGGTGTCGAGGTTACTATAAATATTATCTAGGGAAAGGGAGGTGCCCACTTTGGCATAAGATGCGCGTACTTTTAGAAAATTGATCTGTTGGGGCATTTCAAACATACTACTGAGCACGCCACTCAGCGCTACCGATGGGTAGAAAAATGCATTATTGGCCCGTGGCAGTTTAGAATCTTTTTCATATCTGCCCGTAAGACCCAAAAAAAGATAATCGTTAAAAGAAATATCTGCAGAAGCATACCCGCTATAGGTCTCATAATGGGTGTGGTAATTGGAGGGTTGCACTGGCGTCTGCGAATTGCTTAGCGTGTATAGCCCGGGCACTATAAGATAATCTGTAGAGGCATAGCTGTTACGGGTTTTGTTAATGTCAAGGTTTACCCCAAGGAGGCCTTTTACCCCAAAATCTCCAAAAGTGTTTTCATAGTTCAGCATTGCGTCAGAATAGCTTTTCATACTGTAATCGTACTGTTCGCTGTAATCCCCTTCTGCTTTTTCCCTGCCGTAGGTAGTTGCCGAATACGGGAATTTTTCATCCCTAAACAGATTGCTTACTGCTATATTTGTCCTCAATGTAGCATCTAAATTCTCTGTAAAGTGGTGGGTGATGGCAAGCTGCCCAGAATAATCGTTTTTGTAATAGCCGCGCAACCATTCATGTGCCATAAAATTAGGGTTGTTATAGCGGGTGTATTCAAAATTCTTCTGCTGTATGCCCACTTTTCCCTCTTGCCAATAATCGCGCAGTTCCCTTACGTCCCAATCGTCGCCACCCCAGATCAGGATATTATAGATGTAGCTGTTGGGCCCATATTCTACATTGGGACTGTTTGGCGATGTCTGAAAACTAAAGTTTGCAAAACCATTCACCGTTGTCTTTTCATCAAAATCATAGGTACCAGAAAGGTTGTAGTTGAATATATTAAGACGGGTATTGGGATTGATCCCTTTTTGATACGTGTGTGTTCCGGAAAAACGGAGGTTCCCCTTATCAAAAGTTGACGCTATCGCGAGGTTATTGGTCTCCAGAAACCCGGTTTGCATAAAGTTGGTGAAGTTATCACGCCCACGGTTTACCCATGGTGTCGGGATGCGGTTACCATCTGCATCAAGCGGACTGTCGTACTGGGGGATTAACTGCCCTTCAAATTTAGGTCCCCATTGATCGTAATCGGCATCATTAGTACCATTCCCTTTTCCATCCACAAAGGCGTAATTGCCATACGAGCCTGGGCCGTAGGAATGCTGTACCTTTGGAATTGCGTTGTAACCACTCTGGAATATGGAGCTGTTGTTAAGCTCTATGACAAAGCCGCGCTTATTGCCCGTACCCCGTTTCGTTGTGATCTGTATGGCCCCGTTTGCACCATCGGCACCATAAAGTGCCCCCGCATTTGCACCCTTGAGTACATTGACGCTCTCTATATCGTCTGGACTTATATTATAAGAGTCTGTTCCCAGAGGAACGCCATCTACCACGATCAGGGGTCGTTTTCCCCGGAGGGATATATTGGGCGAGGTAAAAAACTCAGGGGACTGCGCGATGACAAGACCGGAAACCTTTCCCGAGAGTGCATTCAGGAAGTTGGGCTGCCTTGCCTTATCCAGCGAACCCTTGACTTCCTGTACGGAATAACCAAGCTGCTTTTTTTCTTTTTTAATGCCTAATGCGGTTACCACCACTGCATCAAGTTGCGCAGAATCCGTTTGCAATGTAATATTGGCCTCTGTTTTTTCTGAGATATCCAGCTCAGCAGTCCGGTATCCCAAAAAGGTTATCTCAAGTATAGTGCTGCCCTCGGGTACCTGAATATTGAAGTTTCCGTCAAAATCGGTAATAGTACCGATATTAGTTCCTTGTACCTGAACTGTAGCCCCCGGTAACGGATTATTGTTTTCATCAAATACTTTACCTTTAAAATCTGCTTGGCTGTAACCAAAAGCAGTCAAGAACAAGGCAATTATCAATACTGTAAATCTTTGGATCATAAGTTGAATATTTATAAAAGTTGGCTATTAACTTTTACAAATATTAAAAACATCTATTATCTGAATATAGGTTTTAAATTAAGTAATTGTAAGGATATTATTATGTTTATTAAATAATTGTTAAGCGATAAAATTTTACTATTTGTCAACATTTGTGACATTGCCTATTTTTGTGGACATAGATAAAATTTAATTAAAATATGGAGGATTATCTTATTGGTATCGGGAAGCGCATCAAGGAAATAAGGAAAGAAAACAAGAATACCATCAGTGATATTGCTTTAGAAGCGCAGGTAAGCAACGGCCTAATTTCAAGGATCGAGAACGGAAGGACGATACCCTCGCTGCCTGTCCTCCTTAATATTATCGCCGCCCTTGGTATTGAGGTGCCTGAATTCTTTAATGGGATGCCACATACCCACGGTAAAGGCTTTATCATATCTAGGGAAGCAGACAATACGGCCATAGAAAAGGAGGACGAGGCCACCGGTTTTTCCTATAAATATATCTTTGGTAAGCAGTTACCATCAGTTGCATTTGAGTCTGTGCTTCTTGAAATCTCCCCGGGTTCACAAAGGGGAAAGGTCACTACAGATGCCTATGAATATAAATATATTCTTTCAGGGGCATGTACCTATGTTATAGGTGATGAAGAGTTGAACCTTTTTGCCGGCGATGCTGTTTTTTTTGATGGGCGTATTCCACATGTGCCCGTCAATCGTACTGATAAGGTGGTAAAAATGCTGGTGCTTTATTTTTTCATTTAAAAAAGCGCGGCCTAATTTTTATCTATAATGCATTCAGCGCTTAAACAGGATTCCCGTAAGCTGCGCGATATGGTCCAGGATATGGTCTGGCTTTGCCGCTGCCAGTTGATCGCGGGTTTGCGCCCCGGTTGTAATACCAATGCTCAGGCCACAGCCGGCATTTTTTCCCTCCTCAATATCTACAGCAGAATCGCCAATTTTGACCACTTGTGCTGCATTGGTAATATTAAGCTGTTGCATGGCAAAAAATATCATATCTGGCGCCGGGCGGCTGTTTTCCACATCATCAGCGGTGACTAGAAGGTCAAATTCTTTTGAAATGGACCAACCCAGTTTTTTGATAAGCCCCTGTGCGGTTTTTTTATCGTATCCTGTATTCAGCACGATCTGTACGTTATGCGCCCGCAAGATTTCTAAAACATCCTCAACGCCGTAAAAAGCACTTACTTTGAGATCCTTATAAGCGGTTTTGAGCGCTGGTTTAAAATCATTGTAAACCGCTTGCGCGAAAGCAGGGTCTTTATGGCCATGAAGTACAGCAATATCCTGTATAGCCTTAAGTTTTTCCTTACCCGCACCGTACTCGAGCACTTCTTTGAGCTCAACTGCAATCCCGTGAGCATTGATTGAATGCTGTAGGGTTTTATAGACCACATTGTCCTCATTTACGGTAGTACCGGCCATATCAAAAACGACCATTTTAAAGGTTTGCATCTTCAATTATATATTTAAAAGTTTTTCAATATTTTTTTTGGCAAATCCAGCCCCAGCAGTCATTCCTTTTCCACCAATTGCCGTGGCGATATGTATATTATCGCTCACATCGTGCGTATAAATAGCTTTGTCTTTGCATTGCGAATAAAAACCTATCCAGCGGTTTTGAATCTCGTAAGTGGGTAGGTCTATTATTTTTTTGGACTCGGCAATGATAAAATCGTCTATGACCTCTTCATTTTCATAACCCAGATCCTCCAGTTGATCTGCCGGGGCATAAATATGCGAATCGCCCAGGATCACCGAGCTATCAGATGCCTGCTTAAACAGGATATGAACCCCCCATTTTTTTTCTGGGTTTTGCGGATTTTCCCTTTGTTTTATATCAAAGAAGGATGGGCACTCATAAAATGATTCATACCTTCTTATGGAAAGCCCCGTCAGGATCGACCCATCCAGCTTATAATTTGGCTGTGGCTTTGTCCTGAGCATCTGCAGTTTGGTCACTTCGATCTGGCTCTGGGCAAAAACCTCAGGGTAGAGCAGTTTAAACTCACTGCCATTACAGAGGATTGCCTTTTCGGCGGTCCATTTATTTCCTTGAGCAGTTTCCACAGTTACGTTTCCCCGCTGTTCCTCACAGTTGATAACAAGCTTATTGTAAAAAATGTGAAGGTTATGTCTTTCCCTAAGAAAGCGCTGTAACCTGTGTATCATGATGGCAGGCTCAATAGTGATCTCTTCGGGGAAAAATAATCCGCCCAAGGCATAATCGCTGCGCAGACCGGGGTATTTGTTCAGGCACTCTTCTTTGGTCAATAAGCAGGATTCGTAGTCATTTTTTTTGTTGATCTGTGCCAGTTCATTAATGAGCGTCATTTCCTCATTATTAGATGCGATATATACCGATCCGTTTTGTCGCACCGAAATGTCAAATTGCTCCTGAATACTTTTATAGATTCTGAGGCTTTCCCTTCCGTACTGCTGCCATTCGCTACCAAATCCCGATGGGACCACTTGGCCAAAATTGCGTACGGTTGCATCCATGGGCCTGGCGTTTTTTTCGATAAGGGCCACCCGCAATCCGCTGTTTAGGGCATGATAAGCATGGAAGGTGCCCAGCACCCCGCCACCTACAATAATGAGGTCAAAGTTTGTTTCCATGAAGGTCTAAGGTATAGTTATCCAGATTCAACATTTGCTTTTTATGTGTTCTAAAATAGACCAGAGAGCATACTGTGGTCACCATTCCCACAAAACTAAGGGCGTAGGTGCCATAAAGAAAAAACCGGAGCCAAGATATATTGCCCTGACCAAAGTTCTTGTAGAAGAGCACCACGATACTTGCTAGATAGCCAAAACTGTCCGCGATATATATCAAAAAGCCCGAATTTCCTTTAATGGAAAAAGCGGCGACCATCCTATCAAAAAATATACAGTTGAAGGGAACGTAACAGACATAAAGGCCAAAACCTACAGCGACCATCCAAAGATAAGGGGATAACATATTAAATTGATAGAAAAGCGTGGCCAGACCGGTAAACACGATCCCAAAAAGCAAGGTGTAATGATAATAGACAAATGCCTTGAAATTCCCTTTTATCAACCCTAAAAAACTCAATGAAATAAGTACAAGAAAGGCAATGGGCAATTCAGAAAGGGTGTAAACAGAGGCATCGCCACTATAACCAAGTGCATCCCAGAGCTCCCGCGAAAAATTGTCCCTAAAGTCTCGAAAAGCGGTCAAAATCGCATAAAAAAGGACTAAAACCACAAGGGGGAAAATGAATTTTTTGATGAGGGCCACTCGATCCTGCCTTTGCATGGGTACGCGGGCTGTACGCAATCGCTGATCTTCAACGGTAGGTGGGGGTATTTTTTCTAAAAGCCAGGCAAAAAATGCCAGCGGCAATATAAAAAACGACCCGGTAACGGCAGGCATCCAGAACTGGCTAACCCCAAAATGCTGTATGGTCAACAGGCCTACCGATTTTACCGCACCGCTCGATACGATAAAGCTAGAGCAGAGTGCAAGACCCAGTATTTCTGTGGAGCGCCTACCTTCCAGATAAGAAAAAACGATACCCCAGATAAGTCCTAATGGAAGCCCGTTTATAAACATGAAAATGATATTGTAAGGGGAAGGTGTAATGGCAAAAAGAACAAGGCTCACCTCAGCGACAAGGATCAAGAGTACAATAAGTATGGCCCTATTGGTGTTTTTCAGTTCTGAAATGATCTTGATGCCAAAAAATTTGGAGAGCATGTAGCCCAAAACCTGCGCGATAACCAAAAGTATCTTGTAATCGATCCCGAAAAAAACCATATTGTGGAAGCTGGCAACTGCAAATGGTTTGCGGAAGGCGTACATGCAAAAATAGGCGCCAAAGGATGCCAAAACCGCATGTAAAATAAGGAGAAGTTTGGAGTTTTTCAAACTTAATTTTACTTATAGTAAATATTTTTACCAAAATAAGGCTAAAAATTTATTATAAGTAAATATTTAATGTTACGGCTATTTTAAATTTGTATCATTAAAACCGAAAAGATTTTTTTACAAGGTTAATGGATGCATATTTAAAAAAATCCTCTTAATGTTCTTTTACCCGCCTTCTGAATAATTGAAAGGTTTCTGAGAATATCGCTATTAAAATGAAAAAACCGATGGGAACATCGGTTTTGTGGCCAATCTAAAATATGAAAACAAAAACCTATTTAATGGGTTAAATGTAGTGAAGGTTTACCCATTTAGAGTTAGGGGATATTCATCAATACGTTAAGCCTGCGCAAACAATCAATTTAGGAAATCTACTTTGTAAAAAGTACAAACTGAAAATAAATGGGTTCTCATGATCTAGCCTAAAAAACCGATCAGATCAAAAGATAAAAAGCCGCACATAGCGCGCGACTTTTTATCTTTTTAGAAAGGTTATTTCTGTTATTGAACGATCAGTTTTTGGCTTATACCTATGGCATTTTTTACAATATACGTACCCGTGCTTAAATCGGAAACATCGATATATGTGGCCTTGTCCTGTTCTCTTAACTTCCGGCCACGCATATCAAAGAGCTCATAATCTGAGGGCCTGCCGAAGAAAACGCGGTTTCCACTGGCTGGGTTGGGATAAAGTTTCAGACTGTTATCCACTAAGCTGTTTTCCTTAACGGAAAGCGTATTGTTATCCAGCGTATAAACACTTATGGTTGCGCTTACCTCGTTGGCCACCACGATAAGCCCTTTCGCGGCAGCGTTATCGGCAGGTGCTACATATATTATGCCCTCTGGTGCAAGGTCGCCGGTTACATCCTCACCGGGAGCAGTACTGCGGTTATTAAAATAGCCCTCAAATGTTGGGCTCAGGGGATCTGTAATATCGTAGACCATGATGCCGCCTATGCGCTCAAGGCCTATAAAGGCGTAAAACCGGGCACCAATTTTCTTAACGATTACCGTTTCAGGCTCAGGACCTTTATTATCGCTTCGGTTTTTGCGTTCGTTTTCGTCATTGGTCGTATTAAAAATGGCACCATAGGTAGGATCTTCCAGAGTTATACGCTCAAAATCATCCCCGCTGTCATAAACCTGGGCACCAGTCGAGCCGTTGTAAATACTAAAAGAACGGCCGCCATAGGCATAAAGTTCTTCGTAGTCGCCGTTTCCGTCCAGGTCGCCATCCATTTTTGAGAAGCTGAGCTTGCCCAGGTTTTCGTCCCGAACTAAAAATTCCTGATTCGGAAAGTTTACCGGGTTAAGTGTGATGTCTTCCAAGTCGGTTTCTTCAGCAAAGGCATCATATTCGCGGGCATCACCTTCATTCGCGGTAACGAAATACTCCACGCCGTCTACGGTATAATTTGCAATCCCATCGGGTAAGTACATCCCAAAAATGGGCCAGTTTGCCATAAAGGCAAAATCCGTTTTATTAGAAGTGTCGAGCGCATTTTTAGGCAGGGAATGATCTTTATAGCCCAGCGGAAAAATATCACTAATTTCCATCGCTGTCAAATCGATAACGGCGACCGCATTGTTTTCCTGTAAGGTGACCCAAGCGGTGTTATTGTTATCCGAAACCGTGATGTATTCCGGCTCAAGGTCTTGGGAAACACTGGCATTTGGGCCGAAAATTCGTATTCCGGCACTGCGGAGCGCATCGATCTTACTATCGTAGGCGTTAAAATCAAGATTCACAACATCGTCCTGCGTGAGCGCTTCGGCACCGGCGGATAAGTCAATGATAGAAATACTCCCTTCGGGATCTACGGTATAGTCCTGGTTGGGCTCGCCCTCATTGGCAACCAATAATTTTGTGCCATCGAGGTTATAGGTTATCATATCAGGTAATGCACCTACATTTACAGCATTTATGATGGTGCCCTCAGTATCCATAAAGACTATAGCACCGTTTTTACCCACTTCATCAGGTACGGCCGTTGCCGCAACCAGGCCGTTATAAACCGCTACACTTGTTCCTCCCGAGCCATATTCGCTAAGGTCCACACTTTTGATCAACGTTAGGTTTAAGGGGTCACTAAAATCTAAAATCTCAATTCTGGCGCTACCGCTGTTCATCACAAAAAGGCGCTGTGTTTTTGGGTCGTGCGCCACGATTTCAGAACCGGGATCATCACCAGGTATTTTATAGCTAGCGCCAAAGGCCATCCCAAGTGTATTGGGTGCTGAAGGCGCATGGGCCTCATCATCTAGGATATAGATCACAGAAATTTCCTTTTTCCCTATCGTGGCGTTTGTACCCGTAGTGAGTTGCAGCGCTAAAAGGAGATCTGGGTTTGGCTTATCATTGTCCAAAATATCCAAAGTGATCTGCTGCGATAGTGGCCCAGTTGGGGTAAAGGTCAGCGTTTCTCCGGCAAAGCTGTAATCTGTATCTGGCTTTGCACTACTTTCAGCACTTAAGACATCTACATTTACTGTTGCATCTGTCGTGGGGCTTTCTGAGAGGCTTACCGTAAGTGTCGCTGTGCCCGCATTTTCATCAATACTTATATAATCTTCATCAAACTGTACTATGGGATCGGCAACCGCTGCATTGGCGCTGTATGTGCCCAGCGGTACAATAGATCCAAAACTAGCACCGCCATTGCAAGTACCTTTATCATTGAGCGCATTCAATGCGGCAAAAGTCCAGTTTGAAGGGTTAAAAGCCCCACTATTAGCGGTAGCTCCATTTTTGCGCGTAAAATAGGAGTTTTCATGTTCCCAGGGAGTTCCCGTACCATCTACGCCATCTTCGCCAAAACGATCTTCTACCACAGCGGTGGCATCAACGAGTTGAAAACCATCATCGCCGTTTGAGCTTATAATATTATTCTCGATCACGGGACCTGTAAGGTTAAATTCTGATGTAAATGTAGACGCATTATTGACGATGTATGCAAAACCATCAGTCATTGTACCTAGTTCAGAAATATCTATACTGGTGCTGTACCCTTTGCCGTTGGCCTGTCTGGCTAATTGCCAACCGGTGAAATCAACGGTGCCATCTACATAGATCTCGAGCACTCTCCCCTCTGCACCAGGGCAGGTGGCGTCTACATAGCCTGTAATTAAGGCCTGCTGGGCAAAAGTGCATAAACTGAAAAGCCCAAAAAGAAGGCTGAAGTAATTTTTGATCATTTTTTAGGTAGTTTTTTTGGTGAGTTGTAAAACTACCCAAGGCAGGTTAAACTAAAGTTGGGTCAATGTTATGAATGCTTTAAGAAAAATGACAAAAGCCTAATGACTTTAATCTGTTTAAAAGATTTAAAAGAATTATTAGGCATTTAATTGAGCTTCTATCCCTGATCATTATATGGCGTCTTTATCGCTAGATTTAGACCGCTTCCATGCTCATTATGGGCACAGGGTTATGAAAAGGCACATAATTTGTAATGTAATCAACGAGAAGGAGATCAATTATCTTTTCGGTTTCGTCCGGATAATCAACCTGGATGCTATTATCCAGCTTTAGCCAATTTTTAATATTCGGGATGTTTTTACTTTTTAAGTTGCTTAAAACCTCCACTCCCGATTTTTTCAGGGCGGCGCCATTGCAGTACTGTTCGTACTGGTTTTTCATGGGGACGACCAAAAGTTTCTTTTTAAGAAACATAGCCTCAGCAGGGGTTTCAAAGCCAGCACCGCAGATGACGCCTTTACAGGAAGCTAGGCTTTTTAAAAATGTTTCATTATCAATGGGAAATATTTCAATGTTTCCCTTGTGAAGGGCCTTTTTGTTGTGTTTGGAAAAGACCTGCCACTTTGTTTCCGGGAAATGCCGGAATAGTTTTATCAGTTTTTTATCTGAATATGATGGAAGATAAACGGTATAATGCGCTCCCACCGAAGGTTGCAGATGCCGAACCTGTTGCCGGATTATGGGCCTAAATATATTAGGATCTAAAGCACTGAAATGAAAGCCATATTTTTTGTCTGATGGGGCATAATGTTCTAGGATTAGCTTTCCTAAGAAATCTTTTTTTAACGGTGCCGGTGCAGCCTTGTTTAACAATGCAGCCTGATGGCTAAGGGAAAAGCAGGGCCTGCGCCTCAACCTCGACGCCCAGGCCGACACCGGTTCAAAATCATTGATGACTAGGTCATATCTCTTCAAGGGCAACCGCCACAGATCGATTATAAACTTTCTAAAATTGTTCTTTTGAAAGGTTCTCCAAAGATCAACACCACCATTTTTCCCAAATATAAAACTAATGCCGTATAGACGGTAACGAACGGGAAAAGGAATATCGATGTCCCCCTGCGTGCCGCTGACTAATATATCAACATCTGCTTTCTTTTGTAATTGTGGGATTATTTCAAGCGCCCTACATATATGACCGTTTCCGGTACCCTGTATGGCATAGAGTATTTTCATGGCTCAAAAAATATTCGAATTAATCTTTTTGCATCGGTTCTATAAGGCTCAGTTCTCTGATCAGATTTTCAAAAAGGAGATCAGCAGATGCGCTATCCACTTTTTTTATCTTTTGTTCTTTCAGTAGATCAATCAGCGCAAAATCTTCCAGGAATCTATAGATACTCCACTCGCCATTATTGTATTCGAGTGCGGTAAGGTTTTCTACCCAATCTCCAGAATTCATATAGATCACCTTTCCCTCAACGTTCACAATTTCCTTGATCTCAGGATGATGAATGTGCCCGCAAATCACAAAATCATAATTTTTTTCTATCGCTATGTCGGCAGCCACCTGTTCAAAATCATTAATGAACTTTACCGCACTTTTTACGCTATTCTTGATTTTCTTGGAAAACGATAATTTCCCTCTTCCCAGTTTTTTGGAAATGTGGTTTACAAAACGATTGATAAAAATGAGAAAATCATATCCCTTGCTGCCCATTTTAGCTAGCCATTTGGAATGCTGCATGGTAACATCAAAAACATCGCCATGGAATATCCAGGCCCTTTTCCCATCAACATTTAACACGATCTTATTTACGATCTGGAGAGAACCCATTTGAAATCCTACAAACTTGCGTAACATCTCATCATGGTTACCGGTGATATAATACACCTGGGTGCCCTTTGCCAGTAAGCCGGTGATATACTTTATAATCTGCATATGAGACTCGGGCCAGTAGTGCTTACTGAATTGCCACATATCAATTATATCACCGTTAAGCACAACTTTTTGGGGATTGACACTTTTAAGATAGGCCAAAAGTTCATTTGCGTGACAACCGTAGGTGCCCAAATGTATGTCAGAGAGAACCAAAACTTCAATATCGCGCTTTTTCATATAGCTTATGACTAAGATTTATAATGAAAAAATTTTTGCTAAGAAAGGTTACAGATGAATTCTCAAAAGAAAATCTTTTAAAACAGAACAAATGATTAGGTATCTCTTGAATGTTCAGAAGGAAACAGGCTTTGAATGGTACTTTTAGAGTAAATTCTATGGGCAAAAAGCCCTTTACGGTAGAATTTTGGACAGATTGACTTGTGGAAGTTACGGATTGGTTTTCCATGAAGTACTATTGTTTAACAAACATACTTCGCACATGTTATTCTAACATGAAGGGAATATAAATTCTCCTTTAAGGTTTTGAGTATTTTTTCACTTTCGTGTTAAAAACTCCTCACTTGGAGCAAAAAAATATATACTGTCTTAAAGAATTTAAGCAAAGGTATCACTGTAACCGAAAAATACCCAAAGCCATACGAAGATCAACTACAGAAATTCCGCAAAGGTTGGCTTTCATAAATGAAGCATGACATAAACTGCTATTCCTGCCAAATAACCTATCAGGGCCATCCATGCACTATTTTTTAAATACCACATAAAATCAACTTTTAGAATACCCATTGCAGCAATACCCGCTGCTGACCCGATAATTAGCACACTGCCACCGGTACCTGCGCAGTAAGCCAACAACGTCCAGAATTGATGATCCTGAGGATATAATTCTAAATTGTACATCCCCATAGCTCCCGCAACCAATGGAACATTATCAATAATCGCTGAAAACAGTCCTAAAAGTCCTGTGATTGTATGAAAATCTACGAAGGCGTGCTCCAACCCCTTACCAATTACCCTTAAAGCCCCGCTAGTTTGCATGGCAGCCACGGCCAATAATATTCCCAAAAAGAATAAAATACTTGGAGTATCTATTCTTTGTAAGGTAGCCGCTACAGAAAATTTATGTTTCTCAATGGGAGGTTTTTTTCTGTGAATGATCTCTGTGACCAGCCAAAAAACCGCAAGGCTAAAGAGCATTCCCATAAAGGGTGGCAAATGAGTGAGTGCCTTAAAAATGGGAACGCATAACAAAAGTGCAATTCCGAGAATGAGAATGAAATTACTTTTCTTCGAATTTATTTCCTTTTTAATGTCAACATTTCTTTCCATACTAATGACATTATTGCCCCGATAACGATAAGAGACAATCATTAAAGGAACTAATAAACATATTAAACTTGGCACAAAAACATCAGAGATGATAACATTTGAAGATATCTGCCCCCCGTTCCAGAGCATAATGGTTGTCACATCACCAATAGGAGACCATGCGCCACCAGAATTGGCTCCGATGATTATAAAACCGGCGAATATCCACAGATCGTCCCTAGTCTTAATAAATTTTTTAAGGATAGCGATCATCACAATTGTAGTGGTCAGATTATCCAACACAGCCGAAATAAAAAAGGTGAGAAAAGATAAGATCCATAATAGCTTTATCTTTTTATTTGTCCGGATTTTTTTAGGAATGATAGCAAAGCCATCATGGGCATCAATCATTTCAACGATGGTCATGGCTCCCAGTAGAAAAAATAAAATTTCAGCTATTTCTTCAAAATGCTCTTTAAGCTGGCTGAATATTTCAGAAAACCTCAAACTCGTAAAAGACAATAATAACCACAGCAAAACACCTAAAAAAAGTGCTGTTGCGGCTTTATCTATCCTCACTTTGTGCTCAAGGGCTATAACAATATAACCCGCCAGAAAAAAAAAGGATGCTAGTACCATTCTTTGATTTTTAGATTATGGTTAAGTTTTCATTGACCAAATTCGCTGGACTTAGCCGACCAATTTTTTTTCTAGAATATTAGAGGTTTTAGTGCCACTAAGGATCGTTCTCCATTTTTTAATCCTTTGAAGTTCAAAATTTTCAGGAATCATTTGACCCCTGTCATAAAAATTTAGAAGGAGATGATCTTTATTTTTAAATAATATATCAAGATCAAGTCTTTCAAGTAAGTGCTCTTGCTTATTGCTTATTTTAATAGTTTTCCTTTTTTCCACTATCTCGCATTTATATATAAGGTCAAGTTCAAGCAGATGCTCAAAAGTTTCTGCTGAAGAAATTTTCAGTATTAAAACTTTTTGCTGATTGGCATCAAATCCAATATACATATTGCCCCAGATGTCTGACTGTGATATATTTAGGTTATATTCTTTGATTGCGTTCTTAATTTTAACCTGTTTATTGCTTTTTTCCTTATGCTCTGAAAAATTTAATAAAAAGTAGGGTATACAAATGCTGCCTAGTACGACGAGGCAAACCATTAAAAATGAAATATTCATGTAAGTATGATTTAAAATTATTAAAACCGTTTTGCTGATTTATTAGCATGTTTAGGAACGGCAGCATTATTACCGAAATATCAGGTAATAGCACTAAGAAAAAAGCAGCGCTATTTTTCTCGTCCTTGCAAAAACAATTTTAAATCTTACGGGAAGGAGTGTGGAGGGTAGGCAATAAAGAACCTGGTTAATTGTAAATCTATTCTCTGGCAATACTTTAAATATAATGAGCAGCTTTCATTTTGTCTTAAGAAGGAAATGACATCCTTGCGGCCACCTAACTTATCTGCTTGAGGAATATATACATTAAACTGAATTGGGGAATTTTCAATCTTTAAGCCGTAAATGCTAATCAAAGAACTATTATCAATATCAAAATGAGTATAGTCCTGGCAATGCAGCGCCTCAGTATCGCTATTAAGTGAAAATGGCAGAAATTGTGAAACGCTATGAGCGTTGAATATGAGCAGCAATAACAGCCGAATGGTCCACATTTTTATGAGCTTAGCATAAACTAAAGATATAGAGATTTATCCTTAGTAAAATGTTAAAAGTTAGCGGTTTGAAGACTAATTGATTCTAGCTATAGATGGATTAGAATTAAAAAAAGACGTTTTATAATGGTTCAATAACAAAAAGTATACGTCCAAATTATTTAATACTATCTGCTATAATTCAAACAGATTGACCTCTTTTTTAAAATGGAATTATTGAATGTAAAATTTAGCCATAAAAAAAGCCGACTCGTTAAAGTCGGTTTTTAAGTGGTACGGGCGGAGAGACTCGAACTCTCACACCGTAAGGCACTAGATCCTAAGTCTAGCGTGTCTACCAATTCCACCACGCCCGCATTAAAAATAAATGCATTTTTAGTCCTAAAAATGCGATTGCAAATATAGAAAATTATCTCGACAGGAAAATCATGTTTTGGCAAAAAATTTAGATGCGAATTTTTAAATTTGATTTAAAACAATTTAGATGTCAAAAACACAGGACTACATTCAAAAAAACAAAGACAGATTTGTCAATGAACTTATCAAACTTCTTAAGATACCATCCATAAGTGCTGATCCAGCATACAAAGAAGAAATGTTCACGACCGCTGATAAAGTGGCAGAGCGTCTTAAGGACGCAGGCTGTGATACTGTAGAGATATGCGACACCCCCGGATATCCCATTGTGTACGGTGAAAAAAAGATCAACCCCGACCTCCCCACCATACTTGTCTACGGCCATTATGATGTACAGCCTCCCGACCCGCTTGATCTATGGGACAACGCTCCGTTTGAGCCCATAATTAAAAAGACCGAGCTCCACCCCGATGGCGCCATCTTTGCCCGCGGAGCCTGTGATGACAAAGGCCAGATGTACATGCATGTGAAGGCGCTCGAACTTATGGTACAGACCAGCGAGCTGCCCTGCAATGTTAAGTTTATGATTGAGGGCGAGGAAGAAGTGGGCAGCGAGCACCTGGGCTGGTTTTTAGAGCGTAATCAGGAAAAACTTAAAAATGATGTGATCCTGATTTCAGACACAGGTATGATCGCCAATGATGTACCCAGTGTTACGACCGGCCTGCGCGGCCTAAGCTATGTAGAAGTAGAAATTACCGGCCCCAACCGAGATCTGCACAGCGGACTGTATGGCGGCGCGGTGGCCAACCCAATCAATATCCTGACAAAAATGATCGCCTCCCTGCATGATGAGAACAACCATATCACCATACCCGGTTTTTACGATAAGGTAGAAAATTTAAGCAAGGACGAGCGCACAAAAATGGCAGAGGCCCCATTTTCCCTAGAGCGGTATAAAAAAGCGCTTGACATCGATGCCGTTTATGGCGAAAAGGATTATTCTACCATTGAGCGCAACAGCATCCGTCCCACGCTTGATGTAAACGGAATCTGGGGCGGCTATACGGGCGAAGGCGCCAAAACAGTCATCCCCAGCAAGGCACATGCAAAGATCAGTATGCGCCTCGTGCCTAACCAGGATTGGCAGGAAATAACCGCGCTTTTTAAGAAACACTTCGAAAATATCGCCCCCAAAGGGGTGCGCGTCAAGGTTAAACCCCTGCACGGTGGTCAGGCCTATGTTACACCTATTGATGACATAGGGTATAAAGCAGCGGAAAAAGCTTACCAAAAGACTTTTGGCAAAACGCCCGTACCCCAACGCAGTGGCGGTAGCATCCCAATTGTTTCCCTTTTTGAGCGTGAACTTAAGAGCAAGACAATCCTCATGGGATTTGGCCTCGACAGCGATGCCATTCACTCCCCAAATGAGCATTTTGGAATATCGAATTTTTTAAAGGGGATAGAAACAATACCCCATTTTTACGAGGAATTTACCAGGCTTAAAACAGGTGCATAATTCCGGCAATTTAGTTTTAAGAAGTCTATCAATAGTAATCCCCCTCCTGAAATAGGAGGGGGATTTTTTTAACCAAAAACTTCTCTGTCTTTTTACAGTTTAAAAAATGATGATTTATGTGTAAAATATTTAATAACCCTTGGCCTCATCAAAATTTACGGACTAACTTTTATCTGCCAACCTCAATATATCACCAAAAACCCCTCTTGCTGTAACAGCCGCTCCTGCTCCCGCTCCTTGTATAACCAGTGGGTGCTCGCCATAACTTTCGGTATAGATCTCAAAAATAGAATCGCTGCCCTTTACCTGTCCCAATGCGGATTCCTTGGGCACAGCAACTAATTTTACCTCCAGTTTGCCTCCTTTTTCGGTAGAAAGATCACCGTAAAGTTCACCAACATATCGCAGCACTTCACCTTCGTTCAGTTCCTCTTTCCGGCGTTCATAATCATCATCCATGAGGTGCATTCTGCCCAAAAAGTTTTCTACATCACCTTTGCGCAGTTTTTTCGGGATCAGGTTTTCAATCGCAACATCGGTAAATTCCTTGTGCAGATCCAGTTCACGTGCCAAAATGAGCAATTTACGCCCCACATCATTGCCAGATAGGTCTTCACGGGGATCTGGCTCAGTGTAGCCACGATCAATGGCCTCTTGCAGCACTTCTGAAAATGGCCGGTCAACCTCTGAAAATGTATTAAACAGATAACTCAGGGAACCGGAGAAAACACCTTTAATACGTGTTATATTTTCACCGGAAAGGTGCATGAGCCTAATGGTATCAATCAGCGGCAGCCCTGCACCCACATTTGTTTCGTACAGGTATCGTTTTTGATTTTCGGCCAGAAGATGTCTTAATCGCGTATAAAATTCAAAACCGATCGTATTCGCGATTTTATTGGAAGAAACAAGGTCAAATCCGTTCTCGATCAGCGTGGCATAGTTTGTTATAAAATCCTCGCTTGCCGTGTTGTCTATGGCGATCAGGTTTGCAAGGTGGTTCGCTTTCGCGAAAGCGATAACTTCATCAACCCCACCAATCTCGGCATTTTCTGCCAGACTCTCCTGCCAGTGCCCACCGACACCACTTTTATCCAGGATCACCTTTTTGGAATTGGCAATGGCAAAAATGGTAAAGTGCAGGCCTTTGCGCTCCTTGATCATTTCTGTGGAGGCAATAATCTGATCGATCAACGTACCGCCCACCAATCCATGGCCAAAAATGGCCAGATTAACCCTTTTGGCAATCCCAAAAATCTCGCCGTGCATTACATTGAGTGCCTTATGCAACTGCTCGTGCCTGAGTACCACGCTCACGTTTTTACCGGTCACGGTATTGTTGAAAAGCAGCGGGACAATCCTGTTTTTTATGAGCGCGCTATACGGTTTGTGAAAGGTGCTCAGGTCCTGCCCGATGATGCTGACGACCGAGACCTGGTCGATCACCTCGATCCGGTTGACGTCGCGGTTATAAAAATCGGTTTCAAATTCCTGCTCTAGTGCGATGACAGCGGCGCCGGCCTTCTGCCCTTCAACCACGAGCCCTATCCCGCGTTCTGAGGAACCTTGGGAAATAATACTCACGCTGATTTGCTTTGCGCCCAATGCTCTAAAAATACGGGCATCTATCCCGGCTTTGCCCAATAGGCCGCGGCCTTCCAAGTTGATGAGGGACATATTTTCCAGAACAGAAAGGGATTTTATGCCCTCTTTTTCGGTTTTTGCGGTGATGAGCGTCCCCTCATCATTGGGTTTAAAAGTATTGAGGATGCGCAGCGGAATGTTCTTTTCCAGCAGCGGAATTATTGTTTTGGCATGCAGAATGGTTGTTCCAAAATTCGCAAGTTCATTGGCCTCCCCAAAGCTGAGCTTACTTATCTTTTGAGCATCGGGTACAAGTTCTGGATTTGCCGTGTAAATCCCGTCAACGTGTGTGTAATTTTGCAATTCTGCAGCGTCCAGATAATTGGCCAATAAAGCAGCGGTATAATTACTCCCGTTGCGACCCAGCGTTGTTGTGTGGTTTTGGGCATTGCTGCCTATAAAACCGGTCACAATATTTACGGTATTACCATTGTGCCGGGCAAAATGTCTGACCACATTCTCTTTGGAAATTTTATCAATGGGATGGGCATTGCCATAAACGTCGTTTGTTTTTATAAGTGCGCGGGCATCGGCAAAATGGGCGGGAACACCCTTCTTTTTAAGAAGCTCGGTAATCAGCTTTACGGCAATCAGCTCCCCGTAGCTAAGCACCTCATCCTTGACACGTTCGCTATAATCATGCAGCAGGCTGACTCCTTCAAAAAGCTTATCAAGCCTTGCAAATTCCTCCGAAAGATCAATATTAAAGCCTCCCTTCTGGTACTTTTTAAAGGCCTTGAGCTGATGCTCATATTCCTCACCGGCCGCGGCCTGCTCCAGTATGGCTTCCAGTTCATCGGTTGCCCCTCCCCTCGCGGAAAGCACTACGGCGATGGGCTCCCCGTTGTTTACCTTTTGTTCTAAAATAGATACGACAGCATCTACGCCGGCACCATTGGCCAAGGACTTCCCGCCAAATTTGACCACTTTAATTTTTCGATTGCCCTGATTTTGCCTAAAAATAGGTTCCAGTAATTGTTCAAGTTGTTCAAATTCAATCAGAAAAGCATCGTGCCCGTGCACAGAATTAATCTCCCCATAGGTTACATTATTTCTCACCTGTGCAAGTTGTTTATAAGTCTCCCGGTTTTCTTCAGGGGTAAAGAAGAGATCAGAATCCACTCCAATAATGTGGATGTTTGCCGTTACCTTCTCCAGAATATCAGTCTGGCTCTCGAGGTCTCTCGTTACATCAATGGTTTTGAGCAGTTGATTCATCAGGCGGTAAGCTGCCACCTGAAAACGCTCTTTAAGCTTGGTCCCATGGTGATCCAGCCAGCTTTCTACATTAAAGATCTTAAGAGCGGCGTTTGTACTTCGCTGAAATTTATTTTTAAAAGACTCAGGCGTGCGATAGCAGAGCATGGCATGCATACGCGCATCGTGTACGGGCTGGCTGCTGTTGAGCAGGATCTGCTCTTGAATCTGGCAATTGGCAATTAGCCAGTCAGTCGATTTCCAATCGGAGGCGACGGGGATGAGATGTTTTGTCAATTTAGGTTTTAGTGCAGCCATTTCCCAGGCGATCCCGCCGCCCAGGGAACCACCTATTATGGCAAAAAGCTGATCAATATGCAAAAAATCGAGTCCTATCAGAAAGATTTCGGCCACATCACGGGCCACAAAATCTTTATAATTTTCGATCAAAAAACCGTCATAACCGTTTCCTGGAATATTGAATGCCAGTACCGAGTAGTTACGCGTATCTATGCACTTAGCATCGCCAATGATACTGCTCCACCAGCCATCATCACCGGCAACATGTGAATTCCCCGTAAGGGCATGATTAACGAGAACAACAGGGGCTCCTGCAGTGAGGGGCTGGCCAAAGAGTTCATAACTAAGGGGGATCTCATCCAGCTTTTCGCCGGAAAGTGTGGTGTGGTTTTTTATATGAATTGTCTTCAAATCGGTGATTTTTCCTATCTATGGCTTCTTTTTGTCCTACCTCCTTATCGGTACGGGCGGCACCTTTTCCCAAGGGAAAAGATTAAAAAAAACATTATTAATTATATTATAATAAGCTGGTGGCATAAAACCCAACAGGTACTCTGCCCAAAAAAGCGCTCCCTTATTTTGGAGGTGAATATTTAATGGCTATTGATTTTTGCCAAAGCCTGTTTTAAATCAGCCTTAAGGTCATCCAAATCTTCCAGGCCTACGGATAGACGTATCATATCCTTGGTAGTCCCTGTGGATTCTTGCGCGGCATCATCCAATTGTTGATGCGTGGTGCTCGCGGGATGAATGATAAGGGATTTTGTATCGCCAATATTGGCGAGTAAAGAGAAGATTTTAGTCTCATCAGCCACGGTTTTGGCACTTTCAAAACCTCCTTTTACGCCAAAGGTGACGAGCCCACTCTGCCCTTTGGGAAGGTATTCTTTGACTAAAGCGGCATAATCGCTTTCCTCAAGGCCGGGATAGTTTACCCAAAGCACTTCATCCTGTTCCTTTAACCATTGCGCCAGGGCCAAAGCATTTGCACTGTGCTTCTTCATGCGTATCTCAAGAGTCTCTAGGCCCTGTATAATCTGGAAAGCATTAAAAGGGCTTAAAGCCGCGCCGTGATCGCGTAGACCCTCGACCCTCACTTTAGCGATAAACGCTGCGGGGCCCAGGGCTTCATGATAAACCAGGCCGTGATAGCCCTTGGACGGTTCGGTAAATTCAGGAAATTTACCGCTGGACCAATCAAAAGTTCCCGCGTCAATGATAACCCCGCCCAGTGAGGTGCCGTTGCCATTGATGTATTTGGTGAGGGAATGGATCACGATGTTTGCGCCGTACTCAATGGGGTTGAGCAGAGCCGGGGTAGCAACGGTATTATCAACGATCAAAGGGATTTTATATTCTTTCGCAACTGCGGAAATAGCCTTGACATCCAGCACATCCAGCTTAGGATTGCCTAGGGATTCTATTAAAATGGCTCGGGTGTTGTCTTTGATCGCATTTTTAAAATTGGCCGCATCAGCAGGATCTACAAATGTTGTGTTGATGTCAAAACGCGGCAGGGTAACTCCCAGCAAATTATAAGTACCGCCGTATAAACTGCTGGAGGCCACAATATGATCACCTGTACGCAGCAATGTCAATAATGCCGTGCTTATCGCCGCCATGCCTGAAGCGGTCACTACAGCCGCAATGCCACCCTCAATGGCTGCCAGGCGCTGCTCTAAAATATCGTTTGTGGGATTGTTGAGCCGCGTGTAAATATTTCCCGTTATGGAAAGATTGAACAAACCAGCAGCATGATCTGCATTGTCAAAGACATAACTTGTGGTCTGGTAAATCGGTACGGCACGGGTACTGGCATTTTTTGTGGTGTCATGACCGGCATGGAGCGCCTGTGTAGAAATTTTTGGATTACTCATCTTCTTTGTTTTTAGTGTTAAACGGTTTAAAACAAAAAGCATTCGCCACGATCGCTCATGGTTAATTGTTGAAGATGTTATAAAGATTATTAAGAGTTGAAACCTTTCCGGACCGAAAAATTTCTTGTCGTTATCTATCCGAAAATCCTGTAGCAATTACAGAAATTTTAAGGTAGAATGTAGCACCTTCTCTCACAGGGAAAGGGTTGCCAAGGCGTCAAAGGGTCTAATCCCTCGGCCTTTCTTGATAACATGGTCAGTATGCTCTTGAACTTGCAGCAAATATTGCAAAACGTTTTTCAAAAATGCAAGGTTTTTTTGAAAATTCTGAATTAAACAGATGTTATTTTGGGTATTATGATGGTGTTTAATTATTTCCTTTTAGAATAAAAAAAAATTTAAAAAGTGCCAAAGGGTAAGATTATGACTCGGCTCAAAATGATAAAGGATTACTAACTAAAGTGATTTTTGCCCCTTTACAAAAGGATTTTGCGCATCAACAGATCAAAAAAACAAACATGTATATAAAACGAGATTTTTATGACTTTCACAAAGAATTACAAAAAGAAATCCTTTCATTTTTTATTTCTGTCCAAAAAACTACATTTGCACCTACAACGAGGAAAGATTTGACTGATTGCAACCTCTTGTTTTGTCCCGAAGCTTCGGGTTCAAGACCTGCTCAAATTAAAGGGCAGATGCCGAAAAGTTTCAGAACTATGCTGAGACCGATTCAGCATAAAAAATGCTAAAGGCAGTACTGTTACTTCCTGGCGGCTACCGTCAAATCGCCCCCTCCATATTTTAATCTAAAATCCTATTATTAATGGCCTATCTATTTACGTCTGAAAGTGTGTCTGAAGGACATCCCGATAAAATTGCAGACCAGATCAGCGATACCCTTTTAGACAATTTTCTCGCATTTGATCCTGAGTCTAAAGTGGCCTGCGAAACCTTAGTGACCACTGGGCAGGTAGTACTTGCCGGCGAGGTAAAAAGTGACACCTATTTGGATGTGCAAAA
Source organism: Leeuwenhoekiella sp. (assembly GCA_965219335.1). Taxonomy (GTDB): domain Bacteria; phylum Bacteroidota; class Bacteroidia; order Flavobacteriales; family Flavobacteriaceae; genus Leeuwenhoekiella. Next base: position 1,318,825 of record CBDCNG010000009.1, on the reverse strand, counting down.
TATCGCCCGTAATGTCATCAACGACATCGGCTACACTAAAGGGGCCTACAAATTCAGCGGGGACAGCTGCGGTGTGATCTCCCTCATCCATGAGCAATCACAAGATATCAACCAGGGTGTTGACCGTGCCTCTAAGGAAGAGCAGGGAGCAGGCGACCAGGGGATGATGTTCGGTTATGCTACTAAGGAAACCGAAAACTATATGCCGCTGGCCCTTGATATCTCCCACCGCATCATGATCGAACTGGCAAAACTGAGAAAAGAAGAAAACGAAATCCCCTACTTGCGGCCAGATTCAAAATCACAGGTCACCATCGAGTATTCAGATGAAAACGTACCACAGAAAATCGTGGCCATTGTAATTTCTACGCAGCACGACCCCTTTGATGAAAATGACGATAAAATGCTCGCAAAAATCAAGGAGGATATGATCAAAATCCTGATCCCGCGCGTAAAAAAGAGCCTTCCCGAAGCACAGGCCAACCTTTTTAACGATGATATTACCTATCATATTAACCCAACCGGTAAATTTGTAATAGGCGGCCCTCATGGAGATTCCGGGCTTACCGGCCGTAAGATTATTGTGGATACCTATGGAGGCAAGGGTGCACATGGTGGAGGCGCATTTTCCGGTAAGGATCCCAGTAAGGTAGACCGTTCAGCAGCTTATGCCTCGCGCCATATCGCCAAAAACCTGGTAGCTGCAGGAGTGGCGGATGAAGTCCTGGTACAGGTTTCCTATGCCATTGGAGTTGTTGAGCCTACTTCCATTTTTGTAGAGACCTACGGCACTTCCCATGTTGATAAAAAAGATGGTGATATCGCCAAAATAGTACGAGAACTTTTTGACCTACGACCCTCAAAAATAGAAGAGCGTCTCAAACTGCGCAACCCTATATACCGCGAAACCGCCGCTTACGGCCATTTGGGAAAAGAACCCCAAACCGTAACCAAGGTTTTTGAAAGTCCCTATTCTGGAAAAATCACCAGAGAGGTAGAACTTTTTACTTGGGAAAAATTGGATATGGTAGATAAGGTAAAAGAGGCTTTTGGAATTTAGGCATACGTTCTGAGATGCACCCTATCGCGTTTTACCGGCTATTAGTTAAAATCTTGAATAAAATGCTTTTCAAAGATTTTAAATCTTTGGGATCTATTCATATTTCCCCAGGAAAAATAACAAGTAGATAGTCTAATCTGCAGCTTAGCAGATGTAGAAATAGCTTAGGATACGTGCTTCAAGACGAGTATTAAAGACTTCTTCGCCCATCCTTTCCTGTGCGGCGATATCTAATGAAAAAAACCGAAAATGGCCTTATTACTATTACGAAGCGATAAGAATTACGATGGCTGGCTTAAAGCACTAAAGGCCAATAGCCCCGATTTACCAATATTTACCCCAGAAACACTTGAAAATCCTAACGAAGTTAAAATGATCATTTCATGGAATGCGCCGCAGGGCAGTTATTCCAGTTATCCCAATATCGAAGTCATCGGCTCGATGGGTGCCGGTGTAGATCATCTTTTTAAGGATGATTCGCTTCCTAAAGACGTAAAGATTACCCGTATCGTAGACGATTATCTCAAAAATGATATGCGCGAGTTTATCCTCGCCCTTATCATGAATCACCTCAAGAATTTGGACCGGTACGTCCAATTGCAGGAACAAAAACAATGGGAGCGGCTGCCCTACCGCTCTGTCCCCAAAGTAACCGTGGGGATTTTAGGACTCGGCGTTTTGGGCCAGGCGGCCGCAGAATATCTGCATCGGCTGAATTTTAAGGTCACCGGCTGGTCAAACTCTAAAAAAGACCTGAATTTTGCCAAAAGTTTTGCTGGCAACGGGGAGCTTAACGATTTTTTGGCTACCGCCGAAATCTTAGTGTGTCTCTTACCTTTGACCGAAGAAACGAAGGGTATCTTAAATACATCACTTTTTGAAAAAATGCCGGATGGTGCATTTATAATCAATGTGGCTCGGGGAGGCCATCTTGTAGATGCTGACCTGATCCAGGCCATCACCAATGGAAAACTGAGTGGCGCTGCCCTGGATACATTTCGGGAAGAACCGCTTCAAAAAGATCATCCATTCTGGGAAAATCAGAAAATCTTTATTACTCCACATACCGCCAGTGTAAGCAGCCCTGCCTCTGTAGCAGGACAAGTTGTTGATAATTATAGGCGTATGAAAATGGGTGAAGAACTTAAAAATACCGTTTCGCGCAAGCGAGGCTACTGAAGATCAAAACATTCTACAGGCTTAAGCCCGATTAAAAATTAACTCGAATACAACGTGTTTTAACGCTATCAGATCAAGTTTGTCAAAATATTGGCACTCTTGCCTCTTATTTTATGAAATTTTTGCATCCCTGAACCTTAGTTCCTTACGTATAATTTATAAATTATCTATATGTTTGGATTTCTACGCCACATTCGCAACTTGCCTGCTTTAGGTCTAGGAAGCGATCCTTTACTCATTAATGCCTATCAGAGTTATGGTACTGGGCAGCACTTGTATGCCTTGGGGCGTGCTTTGGAAGATGAGGGCGTTAATCTGCAAAAGAAGGGTTTTCTCAATACCATCAAAAATACCATAAAGCAGTTTAAAAGCGACGAACTTCCAAATACCGCTTTAACGGTCAAACTTCCCGATGGACGGTCGATAAAAACGAAAACAGATCAAGAAGGCTATTATAAAATTGATCAACAAGTAAAGGGCCTGGACCTTCTGACCAATGAGTCGGGATGGCTGCAGATGGAGGTGAGCTACACCAATCAAATGGAAAATAGCACGTATAGTAAAAACAACCGCTTCCCGGCCGAGATGTTGATCCCATCACAGAATGCCGAATACGGCGTGATCAGTGATATTGATGACACCATTCTGCACACCGGTGTAACTTCCCTAATGAGGTGGCGCGTAATTCTAAATACATTTTTTACTGATTTTGGTAACAGGACACCTTTGAAAGGAGCGGTAAAACTTTACCAAAAACTGCATCAGGGCAGCACAGGACAGGCCGCAAATCCTATATTCTATGTAAGTAACAGCCCATGGAACCTTTACAATTATCTTCAGGGGTTTATCAGAAACAACAATTTCCCGAAGGGGGCAATATTGCTGCGTGATTTTAGGACACCTTTTGACAAAACCCCCCGACCCGAAAAGCCCCATAAACAACATGAGATACGAAATATTTTAAATACGTATCCAGAACTGAGTTTTGTGCTCATAGGCGACAGCGGTGAGCATGACGCAGATATATATATTGAGATCGCCGAGGAATTTCCCGAAAGGATTAAAGCGATTTATCTGCGCAGCGTTAACCATGAAAAGAGGGTTTTTCGCGTACGCGGTCTATTAGAAGGTTTTAAAGCAACCCCGGCGTTACTGGTAAAAGACAGCGCAACAGCAGAAGAACATGCTCGGGGGTTAGGGCTGATCAGATAAATAGAAAAATTAAGGCATCCCCTATCGTTTACCCCACCAAAATTTATTCTACCTGTTCTACAATAAAAAAACCGTCATTGCCCTGCTTTTGATAGAGTGGCATAAATATAAAGGCATCCCATTTACTCTTGATCTCCTTGCCGTTTTGAATAGCCAGAAGATCACCTTTCTTTACAGGCTGAAAGTTCTCAAAACCGGGCTGCATCTCAAAGACATCATCATTCTCAAGGCCGTGACGGTAAAGTATCTCAAAAGTCTTTTGGCCGGTTTTATTTTTCAATAGGTGCAAAACCGCTTCAGGATAGGCTTGCAGGTTTTCTAAATTGAGACCACAGGCTTTTTCTAATGCAAGCCAAATCATGCCCTCGTGGTTTTTTTCAGAATTTTTATCTTCATGCTGGCCAGCTTCAAATACAAAACCCGTAATCCCAATACGGCTTAGATAGTGATCTATACAGCCGTAAACAATGTCTGAAAAACCCCTTATGATATAGGGTGGAAACTCATGGGCCCAGGCATCATTGTCATTGACCTTCTGTACCGAAATATAGGGGGCGGTCGCTGAAGAGGTAGTGTGGCAGTCCAGGAAATAGCGCTTGGTAAAATCTTTCAAGGGATACTGTTCCAAAACCTCAATGATCTCAAACATCTGCTCTTTTTCACTGCTGTCTGTTTTATGATTTTTAATATTTTCTTCAGTCCAGGCTCTATTCATATCCTCATCAATGTAACGAACATTGTCGTTTAAGGCCCGTTGGTTCCCGGAGACAGCAACAATGGTTCCCCTGATTTGAGGAGTTTCCTTTTTAAGTACATCCATAACGTTCTGAATGGCTTTGACACCGCTGGGTTCATTACCATGTACACCACCACTTACAAAGAGTAATGGCCCATTTTTGTTGGCTGTATAAGTTCCAAGTACACGTGGTATATCTTTCATATTAATTGGGATCGTGATTATTCGGCAGATATGCCGTAATTAAATTTTTAAGTCTATAAACTTTGCCTTCTTTAGTCCATCGTGGCGAGTTCCTTATTGGTGATATCTCCTTTATTCAACTTTTTATACTCCACTTTGCGTTCAATGGCCTCGATGACCACATCAGTATAATCGGGCATCCCAATTTTTTCAGTATAGGCCAGACCACCCGGACTCATACAGTTGATCTCAATAAGCTTATCATCCACAACATCGAGGCCCACAAAAAAGAATCCATCACGGATCAGTTTAGGGGCCGTGAGCTCAACGATACGTTTAATCTCGGGCGTCATTTTTGCTTTCTTTGCAGATCCGCCCAGGGCAAGGTTGCTTCTAAATTCGGATTTGTCGTTGCTTTTTCGGCTTATGAGTGCTGGTACACCATTTTTTTCTAAAATTTTACCATTCATAAGGATCACGCGCACATCACCTTTGCTAACACCGGGCAGGAATTTTTGTGCGATCACATAGCCCTTGGTCAAGAGGGCATCGGTAATCTGGTTAAAGTTGTGTTTTTCTTTACCTATCAGATAAATATTCTGTCCGCCTGAGCCCTCCAATGGTTTGAGTACGATCTTTTTGCCTGATTCCTTCCAAAATTCTAATATTTCCTCCTTTTTTCGGGTAATATAACTAGCTGGTTTTATAGCTTCGGGCAATTCCTCAAAATACATTTTATCGATAAAGGAATGCGCCATAGCATTGGCATCATTGAGCACCAGAACACCCTGTTGCTGTACCATACGGGCAAAAGCAAGCCCGGAATGCTCTGCCCAATGCCTATCTGCGCTTTCTTCTGTAGGGTTATTACGCAAAAACATGACATCTAGACCTTCGGTTCCCATTGTGGAAAATTTAGCCTGCTCGTGCTGCACCTTCTCCCAAAAATCGGTAACGGTATCATATTCTAGCTTTTTCGGTATTTTTTTACCAAAAAGTTTCATGGGTAGTCCATGTTTTAGGGAAAACCCTTCTACACCCATCACAAATACTTCATGCCCACGTTCATAAGCCTGCTTGATCAAAACCACACTTGTGCCAGCGTATTCGGTTTCAATGGAACTAATAACAAAACATATTTTCATTTTTTCAATTTTACGGAGTCATAACATATTTGAAACAGCTGCGCTTCTCCAGATTATTATATCATTTTAGAAAGAGCAATCCCTTCTTTGAATTTTTTGAGGCGTTCATTTGCTCCCTCCACTTCAAAATAGCGTGGAAGGATCTTAGGGGGTTTAAAAAGTCCTCGCTCGGTGAGATCTTTAATAATATCAACATGTTTAAAGGCAAATTTGCCCGAAAGCAGCTCCTTAAGTTCCCCACCTTTACCCAAGTGATCCCGCAGTTGAACCAGACCTTTGAGATAGATTATATCTTTTAAAAACCCACCACCCTGAAACATCCGCGAAGTGATATTAAAGGCATGCTCTTTTGTAAAACCGTATTCGGCATAGAGCATATTGAATGTATTTTTAAAATCCGCCCCATCCAGTAAAGCCCCTCCAGCAACGACCCTACCCGCCAAAATTCGCAAGCGGTTGCCACTAAGACCCCCCACAAGATATTCTGAAAGCACGGCCATACCCTCCTGTAGCGGGTCATAATCTGCAAGACCCATCGCCAGCTGGCTCAGGGGTTGCTGGGTGCCATTATAATAAGTAAGGCCATGTGTACCTACTTCATGTTGTATAAGTGCGCTGGCCTCTTTTTTGGTCAGGCTATAATCAGAGGGCAAATAGAGCTCACCGCGGGATACCATCATTACGTTGACATCATTACGTACATGCACTTTACTACTAAAATCTGGCGCCTGCTTTCTGAAATATTCAAATTCCCTTTCCGCCATTTTGCCAAAAGCTTTGGCATCCAGCAGCTCTTTTTGTTCTGATTCTTCAGCTTCCGGAATATTGCGCAGGATTAATTCCGCCTCGGCGAGTACGTTTTTTTCGACTCCTTTATAAAGCCGTATGCTACTGTAAAAGAAATTCTTTGATCCGCGCTCCTTGAGCATGGTGAGCTCATGGTCTATCTCTTCACGTTTTTCACCATAAATAAAGGCCAGGGCAGGATCATCGATCTCATCGATACGCAGATTATAAAGCCTTCTCTTTAAAAGATCGGGATCTACGGGCAGCAAACGATAACTGTAATCGTTGATCTCACCGAAATGCGTCTCAAAAAACCGTGCTCGTAATGCCTGTATATTTACGGGAGCGACCAATAGTAAAAATTGATAGCTGGATTGTATGGCCGTAATCTCACGGTCTATTTTTAGCACCTCCTGGTGTATAGCACGTTTGCCCAAAGCATTGTAACTGGCCAAACGGGCAGTAGTCTGTACACGGATAAACTCAAAGATGCTCTCTTGTAAGGCTTTCACAAACTGATCCCTAAACTTCCGGAAATAGAGTGGGAACACTTTCCCATTCCCACGGAGGTATACGGGAGGGACCTCAAGCCCGATCCAGGCACCTCCACAGGATTTTATTTTGTTGATATCAAATAAAGCTTCGGTGGTCACCAGGTCCCGCAATTTAGTCTGCTCGATACGGGCCGTGAGGTCCACGCCATATTTGCGGCTTTTAATATTTTCCAGCGAATTTTTGAGTGTCCCCAAAGAGGCCGGTAATTTATGCGCAGGGCCTTTGATTACAAATTCAGTGCTTTCCGGGGCACCGCAATAGATTTCCAAAAGGAGGTAAGAACCAAACCTGGCAGACATAGCCGTTGTCAATTGGTATAGCAACCGTTGAAAATAATCTAACTGCTCATCCTTTACGATAAGGTAGGAAGCACCACTTCGGGCAAGCCGAAGAGTAGTACGGTCATTTGGCTTAGCGCGATAAATAATGAGGTAGGGTACATCATGCTCCAGAAAAAGATAACCGCCGTGGGGCAGATCTCGTACGGTGCGCTCCCCTTTTTTCAGGTGTTCCAAGAAGGAAAAGGTCTGTTCCGCAACGCCAGCTTTTTCCATGTTAATCCCTTTGATTTTTGTTCGATCGAAATATTACGAACAATCATTTTGATATTGCGTTAAGGAATGGTTAAGGGGGATTCTTGAAGCTGCTGACAGAAGTTTTTGGGCTTAAAATCGAATAATAAATCCGCATTTATCCAAGATTTTTGTCATTTTCAATTCAATTGAAAATTTTAAATACCCAATTCATCAGAGCAAAAAATCAAAGGAAGTAGAAATACCAAAAAAAATTAAACGTACTGATAGGTAAAATTCCTCTGGAATACAGAAGATTAGAACTGGTAATTATACAGAAACTATTGAATCAGCAGCCACCCTACGCCTGATAATAAAGTCAATAAATTTAAAGAACTACTAAAGTCATCAAATGCCAATAAAGAATGCGTTTATCGAGAAGTTCACCCTAATATCAAATTTTAAAACAGCCCATTTAACTGTGCATCAATACGGTTAATGACGTCCCCCAGATGCTCTGGGTCAGCTACAAAATCAATCTTATCCACATCTACGATCAGCAAATTGCCTTTATCATAATCATGAATCCAGGCCTCGTAGCGCTCGTTAAGACGGCTCAGGTAATCAATGCTGATGCTGTTTTCATAGTCGCGCCCCCGTTTATGAATCTGGGCGACAAGGTTAGGGATGCTACTGCGCAGATAGATCAACAGATCTGGCGGGGCGACCACACTTTCCATGAGGTCAAACAGAGAACGGTAGTTATTAAAATCCCTGTTGGTCAGCAGGCCCATCGCATGCAGGTTTGGCGCAAAGATATAGGCATCCTCGTAGATCGTACGATCTTGGATCACATCTTTTTTACCATCGCGTATTTCTAATAATTGTCTAAAACGACTGTTTAAAAAATATATCTGTAAATTGAAGGACCAGCGCTCCATCGCGTTGTAAAAATCATCCAGATAAGGGTTGTCCACAACATCCTCATATTGTGGTTGCCATTTAAAGTGTTTAGCCAGAAGGCGTGTCAATGTGGTTTTGCCAGCCCCAATGTTTCCGGCGATCGCTACATGCATATTTAATCTTTAGGTATTGAAAGGTTGTAGGTTTTCAGGCAATTTCCGGTGTAAATATAGAGGATTTCTTGCGCCCAAAACAATTGATGAAGCCCATTTTCGTCTAAACCCGTATTTTTAAAAGACTGTCGCTCCTTATCCAGCAATAGCAACTGGCCTTTTTTTAGGGCAAAAATAGTATCCTGAAAAAGCCATATTTTATCCAGATCATCTACATTGAGGGTATAAACTAAACTTCCATAGTTATTGAACGCCTGGAGTTTTTTACCCGTATATACCCAACACGTGTTAAAATTACTTGCCATTTTAAGCACCGCATCAACCAGTGGTGGTGAACTGGCGCCAACATTCAGGTTCTGGTAGTCGAACAGCTCAATCTGCCGCAGGTCATTGTTAAAAATCCACAACCTGCGATCGCTTGCGGTGCGCGCCTGAGTGACGTTTTTAAAATTTTCCAATTTATTAAAATCAACCCTGGTAATTTCATTAAGAGCATTGTCTAGGATCACTGCCATATTAAACTGCGCATAGAATAGTGTGATTCTCAAAGGGTTTATAAGATCTACACTGCTTATGGCGCCCAATTGTAGATCACTGAACTGCAAATCCTTTTCCTGATTTTTTTTATGAAAAACGTTACCATTTATAAAATAAAGATTTTTGTAATCATCAACTCCTACAAAACGGTCAGCCTTTAGCGGCATACCCGTTATGGGAATGGCCTTAAGGTCTTGCCCGGGGGCATAAATTGGAAATAACAAGATCAAATAAAAAATCCAGCGCATAGCCGGGTAAATTACGAAAAAATAGCAGCCCTGTTCAATAAATATTCTGGGCGCTGCTGTGTATGGTATGAGCAACCTGGTAAAAGCTTTACCTGCACCTCAATTTATACACTGATTCAACAGATCAGTTTGTATCCGAAACCGCGTACGTTTACGATGGAAATAGATTCATCCTTCGCCAGTTTTTTCCGCAGCTTAGAGATAAAAACGTCCATGCTCCTTGCACTAAAAAAGTCGTCATCACCCCAAAGCTTGTTGAGTATAAAAGAGCGGTCCAGCACCTGATTTTTATTTTTGACCAAATGAAAGAGCAGGTGCGCCTCCCGATGGGTCAGCAGTTGTTTATCTTTATCTTTATAATGCAGGCACTGTTTCGGAAAATCAAACCGGTACTCGCCCACAGCAAGTATTTCTGTTTTTTGTTGAAGCGCAGAGCGGTCTAGCAGATTATGGATGCGCACAATCAGTTCTTCCATGCTAAATGGCTTTTTGAGATAGTCATTACCACCTACGGTAAAGCCTTTTACAACGTCAACCGTCTGGGATTTGGCTGTTAAAAAAATGATTGGGACATGTTCATTTATATCTCTTATTTTTTCTGCGAGCGTAAAACCATCCATTTTGGGCATCATTACATCGAGCACCAAAAGCTGTGGATCAATTTTTTCAAAATGTTCAAGCGCCACTTCCCCATTCGTCACAAGATCGACGCTAAAATCCCGAGTCTCAAGGCTTTCTTTGACAATCTGCCCCAAAGCTGGCTCATCTTCGGCAAAAAGAATCTGAATTTTATCGGGCATTGGGAAGTATAATTTTAAATGTTGTTTTATCCTTGACCTCAACGGTGATCGTCCCGCCGTGCTTTTCTATTATTTTTTTAGTGTAGTACAGACCAATCCCAAAGCCCTTTACATCATGCGTGTTTCCTTTTGGGACCCGGTAAAACTTTTCAAAAACCTGTTTTGCCTGTGATGCGGTCAGTTGATTACCATCATCGGATATTTTGACCATTATTTCCCGATTTTCGGCAGTAATGGACACTTTTATCTGATTTCCACCATATTTTACGGCATTGTCCAAAACATTATTCAGCGCATTTTCCAAATAAAACGGATCAGCATACACGGTATCGCTTTTGCCCAATGCCGATCGGCCGGTAGGAACGTAGTAAATGTTGAACTCTTTCTTTGGCGCAAGCGATTTGTGCTTGTTTACAAGGTTCTGCAGAAGCATCATCAAATTTACTTCTTCTTTATCCAGCTGCAATTCGTTGCCATTAAGTGTTGCAGTCTCCAACAGTTTTTCGACCATTAGGTTTAACTTTTCCAATTGTATGGTAGAGGTACGCACGTAGTTTTTGGTCTTTTGTGGATCGTTTTCGGCATTAAAATGCTCAATCCCTTCAAGGGCGACGCCTATGGTCGCGATGGGTGTTTTAAACTCATGGGTGATGTTGCTGATCAGGTCGTTTTTGAGCTCGGCAAGCTGTTTCTGACGGTTAATGATGCTTAACAAAAAAAGCAGACAGGCGATAACCCCGGCGACCAAAATCGCTGATAGGGATATACTGAGCAGACTAAGGCGCAAAATGATGGGCGCGACCTGGTCATAATAAAGAGTAAAAGAACTCCCTCTGGGCAAATAGGGCGATCTGGAGGTAATACTGTAAGAATTTGCCGTGTTATGCTCTGGCGAATAGGTCTGAATATCACCAGATCTATTTTGAAAAATATACCCAAAGGGCACTGGTATATTTCGATTTTTCAGCTGTTCTTCAATATAAGGTGTGAGCGCGCCACGGTCTAGGGTATCCGTTGTGATTGCAAAAATGATTCTGGAGGTCAATTTCTCAAGTTCATTTACACTATCACTGACCCTTCCATCTAAAAATTGGCGAATCGCTTCCCACTTTTGACGACTTTGAGCAGGTATTTGGGCAAATAACGAGTCCCGTTTTTTGGTCCCCATCCTCGAGAAAATTCTGATATCCGAAAGTTTCTTAATGCTGAGGCTATCGAATCCTCGAAAACCCCTTTTTGAAAAATTGGCCCTTTTTATCAAACTATCCAGTTTTTGCTGTGCAAGAGAATCATTCCCTTTTATGCCAACACCCATATTGTTTTTATCGGCCAGATCTATATAATAATTGTCCAGTGCCTGATCCATTGAGATCTGCACCTCATGCCATAACCTGCGCTTACCTGCCTGATAGGCTTTAATATTGTAATATACCTGTATGGCGAGCGTAACGAGAATAACCGCGCTTATAAAGTAAAGGATGCGTTTGTATAGATGCATGGTTCAAAAATAAGCCGAAAATTATAGCCAAAACCTTGCGCTTAACACTCGTTAACGTTGGTTAACGGTTTTGGTTAAGGGAAACCTTCAATTTTGGAACATCAGATAAACTGAAAAATAAGAGGTTTGAAATTTAAGACTGTTTCTATTGCTGTCATTATCGCTTTCGCGAAAGCGCAAACACAGGACAACCAGAGTATAGCCGTATAAATACCAGACCAAATATGAGCAGAACATCAAAAATCCAAAAATGAAAATTGTTCACCCAAAAAATAATGTATCCTATTCATAATCCTAAAATCAATCTTATATACAAATACCTTAAAAAACTATGAAAAAAGCATTCTTAATTCTGGGCATCCTCTTTACAGCAGCCGTAAACGCCCAACAGATCAACAGTGGTATTGCCACCTACCAGACTAAGACCACTCTTGATATGAGCAATTGGGGCGGCAGGGGCGAGCAGATGAGCGAACAGCAGAAAAAGCAGATCGCAGAGCGTATGCGCAGCCGGTTGGAAAAGACTTTTACGCTTTCCTTTAATAAGGAAGCATCAGTTTATGAAGAAGTGGAGAAACTTGATACACCAGGCAATGGTGGAGGAGGTGGCGGTGGCCGCTGGGGAAGCTTCTCACAGGGCGCGATCTATAAAAATATTGCTAAAGATTTATACCTGAGAGAAAACGACCTGATGGGCAAGATCTTTCTGGTAAAGGACAGCCTGCCCAAACTAGACTGGAAACTGGAGAAGGAAAGCAAAATGATAGGTCAATATGCCGCTTTTAAAGCAACCGCTACTCAAAAGGATAACGACCTCTTCCAGATGATAAGAAGAAGGCGCGATGCAGAAAATACCGATAATGCTTCTACTAAAGATAGTACCTCCACCGCCAACGTTGATGAGCCCAAAGAGCAGATTACGGTATGGTACACCCCCCAGATCCCAGTGGCGCAAGGGCCGGACGAATATTCCGGGCTCCCCGGTCTTATCCTGGAAGTCAATGCGGGCCGTACCACGATACTGTGTACCAAGATCGTGCTCAATCCCAAAGATGGTGTGGATATCAAAGAACCGTCTAAAGGAAAAGAAGTGACACGAGCCGGTTACAATCAGATTATGGAAGAAAAAACCAAGGAAATGGCAGAACGCTTCCGCGGAAGAGGTTTTGGCGGAGGGCGCGGAAGACAAACACCTTAATCCCTAAAAACACATTGACCGGCATCACATTCCGGCAGCTTTAAAACTGGCTGAAATACAAAACATGTCCTGATTTTTAGGGAGCTGCTTTAAGGTCTGATCAGCTTAATGGCTCCTAAATAAATTCACTTCAACTTATCAATCCCTACAATGAAAAATCTTTTTATTCTATTTATCCTTTTTGGAACGATGGCCTCGGCGCAGAGCGTTAAGATCAGCGGTACGGTAACAGATTCAATCGGTGCACCGTTGGAACTGGCAAACATCATTGCAACCCTAAAAAGTACAGGTGCGATGGAGTCGTATGCGATCACCAATCCACAGGGTAAGTATCAATTTAACCTTCCAGCAGGTGAAAATTACACCCTGGCGGCCAGTTTTTTGGGTTTTAAACCTAATTTAAAGGAGCTCAACCTCTCTGGCGATGCTAAGGATGTTACATTAGATTTTACGCTGATGCCCGCTGCAGATCAGCTTAGTGACGTGCAGATTACCTACGAGATGCCCGTGGTGGTGCGGGGCGATACCATTGCGTATAATACGGATAGTTTCACTAACGGAACCGAACAAAAGCTGGGCGATGTGCTCAAAAAATTGCCCGGGATCGAAGTGGATGATAACGGGGAGATCCAGGTAGAAGGGAAAAAAGTATCCAAAATTATGGTAGAGGGCAAAGACTTTTTTGATGGGGATTCTAAACTGGCCACAAAAAACATTCCTGCAGATGCACTTCAAAAGGTTGAGGTGCTCAAAAACTTTAATGAGGTAGACCAGATGCGTGGCTTGGGCAATGATCAGGACAATGTTGCGATCAATATCAAATTAAAGGAGGGTAAAAAGAATTTTTGGTTCGGCGAAATACAGGGCGGTGCAGGTACTGGCGAAAAAACCAGGTATCTGGGCAGTGCAAAGCTGTTTTACTACAATCCCAAAGGCAGCATCAACCTGATCGGTAACGCCAACAATACAGGTGATGTACCCTTTACCTTCAGGGACTATTTTAATTTTACCGGTGGTTTTAGAAATTTCAATCAGCGGGGCGGAACCAGCTTTGACATTGCTGATAATGGCCTGGGCTTTTTGGTCACCCAAAATAACCGCGCCAATGAACTCATGACAAAATTTGGTGCGGCCAACTTCAGTTATGCCGCAAACGATAAGCTGGACCTGAGTGGTTTTCTGATCTTTAGCGATAATGAAACCGATTTTGTACAACGTTCCCTCCGCCAGTATATACAGACTGGCGCTAATGAGATCAATACCGAAAACAGCAACCAGACCAATCAATTGGGGATGGCCAAGGCGAGTGCAGTTTATAAGCCCAACGGAAATTTTGAACTGGATTATGACCTGCTTGTAAAAAAATCAGACCAGCAGCAGAACAGTGATGCCCTTTCAATCTTTACCGATGAAAATGGAACGGTAAACAACCCGATTACCGAAAATCAGGATAACCAGCCTTTTAGCATCAACCAAAATCTCAACTTATATTACACGCTGGATAAAAAGAATATCTTCGCCGGGTACGCACAGCATCTCTATCAAAATGAGGATCCATTTTATGAAGCAATCCTGGGCGTTGATCCAGAAAATCGACCTTTTCAGAATATCCTCACGCTGGATACACTACAGAACAATTTTGACATCAATCAGGACAAAATGGTCAAGACCAACAAACTTGACGCCAAAGTGGATTATTACTACGTAATCAACGACAAGAGTAACCTGAACCTTAGTTTGGGAACGACCTTGAGCCGTCAGGATTTTAATTCAAATATTTTTCAAATACTCGATTCTGGCCAGCAGAATACAGATCCTGCCTTTGATGATCCCACACTTATCAATGATGTAGTCTATACATTCAGCGATCTGTTTCTGGGAGCGCATTATAAATTCAAAACGGGAATATTTACGTTTACCCCAGGCGTGACCTTACATAATTATACGGTAAAGTCAGATCAGCTGGGACTGACCACCAGTGATAATGAAACACTCCTGCTACCTGATGTGTATGTCATCGCGCAACTAAAATCCAGTGAAAGCTTCCGGTTTAATTACCAGATGACCGCAGATTATACTGATGTAAACGACTTTGCCGAAGGGTACGTGTTCAATAACTACAACCGCCTTTTTCGTGGAAACAGGAATATCGAAAATGCCATTTTTCAAAATGTGAGCCTGCGCTACCTGAATTTTAATATGTTCAACTTTACTAACATCAATGTAGGCGTAGATTATACTAAGCGTGTAGATGCAATAAAGAACAATACAAGCATTGTGCAGATCAACCAGGTCTCTTCTCCCATTAATAGCAACTTTGTAGATCAGACCCTGGGGGCAAATGCCCGTTTTCAGAAAACTTTCAGAAAAGTGAAAATGAACCTGAGTGGCAACCTTTCCTATAGTGAGCTCAACAATATCGTCAATACCGAGCCGGTAACTTCTAAAAATTTTACTCAGAATTACACCGGTAGTTTAGAGACTAATTTTAAAACAGCTCCCAATCTGGAAGTGGGCTATAACCGCAGCACAAACCGCTATGATAATGGTCGTTTGCAGTCGGTTTTTTATACGGATAGGCCTTTTGCCAATTTGAATATGCAGTTTCTCAAGAGTTTTACATTTACCACAGATTTCAGTTATTACAATTACCATGATAAAGAAGGCACTGTGGGCAATGAATATTCTTTTCTGGAGGCCAGTTTGTTTTATAAGAAGCAAGATAGCCCCTGGGAATTTAGAATAGACGGCACGAATCTTCTTAACGTGGATTCCCTCAATAACGACAGCTTTAATGAAAATTTCAGCACCACTACACAGTATTTTGTGCAGCCAAGAATCGTACTATTTTCGGTGAAATATAATTTGTAGGCAAAAAACCTACGAAGATTAGAATTTGCCCAAGCCTACATGTATAATGGAAAATGATTTTTCAAATGAAGAACAACGGCTCAAAAGGCAGGTATTCTTTTCGTATAAACGAAAAGAAATCTTCCGTAAAATCATTTGCAGCTGATTTATTTTCATTTTTTTTGAACAAATAAAAAGCCTCTTTAAATTATTTAAAGAGGCTTTAAAAATATACTGAGACTTAAATTTGGACTGAGATAATCCGAAAATCAGTCCGTCTTATCCTTGATTTTGATTTTCATGCCCTCAACATTCTTGAGCTGGCTGCGCACTTCATCTTCGGTACCGGTAAAGGAAGTATCCTGCACAGCCGTCGACCCATTTGCAGTACGCTGTATTTTCACATTGGCGGTAACCTGGTCGTCATCCTCATTTTTTAGCATTTCCACAAAAGTTTCAGTACGGTTATCAATGCCCTGTGCGCCTTCGATTTGCTGTATGTTATCTCGGGTAACAGTGTTCTCAACATTTTCATTTACATCAGAATGCCCACCGAGCACGGGTGCAATCACCAGGGCAACAAGACAGGTAAGTTTTATCAGAATATTCATTGAGGGACCAGAAGTATCCTTAAAGGGATCGCCTACAGTATCACCGGTAACGGCAGCTTTATGAGCATCGCTACCTTTAAAGGTCATCTCCCCGTTGATCTCAACGCCAGCCTCAAAAGATTTTTTTGCATTATCCCAGGCCCCGCCGGCATTGTTCTGAAAAATCGCCCACATCACCCCAGAAACACATACCCCGGCCATATATCCACCCAGAGGTTCTGCACCGAAGAGCAGGCCTATGATTATGGGCGTAATAATTGTGATAAGGCCGGGCAGTATCATTTCACGCAGTGCAGCCTGGGTTGATATTTCCACACATTTTCCGTATTGTGGTTTGCCGGTTCCCTCCAGAATGCCCGGTATTTCCCTAAACTGCCTCCTCACCTCCTGTACCATCTGCATGGCCGCCTTGCCCACAGATTGCATGGCCAGAGCAGAAAATATCACCGGAATCATCCCCCCCACAAAAAGTGCGGCGAGTACATCAGCCTTAAAAATATTGATGCCGTCAATGCCGGTAAAGGTCACGTAAGCGGCAAAAAGCGCGAGCGCTGTCAAGGCAGCCGAAGCGATCGCAAAACCCTTGCCCACCGCTGCGGTAGTATTGCCCACAGAATCCAGAATATCAGTACGGCCACGCACCTCATCGGGTAGTTCACTCATCTCGGCAACACCGCCCGCGTTATCGGCGATGGGCCCAAAAGCATCGATGGCCAATTGCATAGCCGTCGTCGCCATCATGGCCGAAGCGGCAATTGCCACCCCGTAAAAGCCTGCAAGTTCATAAGAGCCATATATTGCTGCCGCGAAAAGTAGTACGGAAAGAAAGGTCGATTTCATCCCCACTGCAAGACCGGCAATTATATTTGTAGCTGCACCTGTAGAGGAGTTTTTTACGATGCTCAGCACCGGTTTTTTGCCCAAACTGGTATAATGAGCGGTCACTACAGAAATCAGAGCGCCCACTGCAAGACCGATACACGCGGCCCAAAAAACATTATAAGAAGATATAAGTTTGTATTTATCCTCACCGAAGAAATTCATTTCCATGGTTTCCGGGAGCATCCAACGGATCAGGAAAAAACTGGCGATCAATGTAAGGATGATGGCGGCCCAGTTGCCGGTATCCAATGCTTTCTGCACCTTAGATTCACGGGCATCATTACTCTTAATACCTACCAAAAAAGTACCAATGATCGAAGCTAAAATACCCACACCGGCAATAACGATGGGAAGTAAAATAGGCCCCATATTGTTAAAGTCATCCGCAAAAGCGGTACCGGTATTACTGGCAATGTCACGCACCACATAATTACCCAATACCATAGCGGCAAGCACCGTGGCCACATAACTGCCAAAAAGATCCGCACCCATACCGGCGACATCCCCCACATTATCGCCTACGTTATCCGCAATGGTCGCGGGGTTGCGAGGATCGTCTTCCGGGATACCGGCCTCTACCTTGCCCACGAGATCGGCGCCCACATCGGCGGCTTTAGTATAGATACCACCCCCCACACGGGCAAAAAGAGCGATAGATTCCGCGCCAAGCGAAAAACCGGCCAAGGCCTCCAGGACCATGGTCATATCTTCATAAAAATTACCCGTTTTTCCTAAAAATTGGCCCATAAAGAACAAGAAAAAGAGCGAAAGCCCCAAAACTGCGAGCCCAGCAACGCCCAGGCCCATAACGGTGCCCCCACCAAAACTTACTTTTAAGGCCTGCGGAAGCGAGGTCTTAGCAGCTTCAGCGGTACGGGCATTAGCATCAGTGGCGATACGCATGCCAATATTTCCCGCAAGGGCGGAAAAAAATGCACCTATAATAAAGGCGGGTACGATAAGCCAACTCGTGGTCTCCACAAGGGTCGAAATGAAAAACAAAAGTGCCGATGCGATCACAACAAAAATCAGCAATAGCCGGTACTCTGCAGCGAGAAAGGCCAGAGCGCCCTCTTTGATACTTTTGGATATTTGCTGCATCTTGGCATTGCCAGGGCTTTGCTTTTTGACCCAGGCCATCTTAACAAACATAAACAGCAGCCCCAACACAGCAAGGGCGATGGGGATATAAATAATACTTGACTTCATAAACACTCTTTTGGACTTGTTAAAAAAAGTGGTGCTAAAGTAACAAAATTGAAAGAAATAAAACTCTTAAATGAGAACATTGCACACAAAACTAAAAAAGACCGCACTATTGCGGTCTTTACTATAATTTCATGGGGACTTCTATTTTTTTAACGGATGCTCACCTCGCCAGCGGGCACATCGCTATCGGCATAACGTTTAATACATTGGCCTATAATATCTTTAGCTTCGGCCATATCGCCCCAACCTCCCACATCAACCTTCTTTTTTTCAAGGTCTTTGTAAACGCGGAAAAAATGCTCAATTTCTTTAATCAGGTGCGGGTTGAGTTCATCAAGATCGTTGACCGTATTGGCGATGGGATCGCTCACGGGAACACAGATTATTTTTTCATCCGGACCTTTCTCATCAGCCATATGAAACACACCAATGGGCTTTACCTCAATCACACAACCAGGAAATGTAGGTTCTGTCACCAAAACAAGTACATCAAGTGGATCGCCATCGAGCGCAAGGGTCTCCGGTATAAATCCATAATCTGCCGGGTACATCATTGAGGAAAAGATCATGCGGTCGTAGCGCACTTTCTTTAATTCAAAATCATATTCATATTTGTTCCTACTTCCTTTTGGAATTTCAATAAGAACGTCAAACGTATTGATTTTATCTGCGGTCATAATCTTTAACTTTATGTTTTTTCAATATAAATGGGGGTGCAAAAATACTTTAAATTAGAGGTTGCGGCAAGACGTAGACTGCCTTAAAACATTCATTTTAGACTTAAATCGATTGCGAGAAGGTTATATTTAGCAACTAGCATCAAATTATTGTGAAACCTTTAGGTTTAGGTGACCCTTATTCAGAAAACTCCGACATTTAATCGAATGCGTATATGGGAAAATGGTAAAGCCGATTGTGTTTACGAATGGAACACTGGTCTCCTTTAGGGTAAAAAATCAGTCCCATCATATTTAGAATGAAAATTGAAGAGCGCCAGTAACTCCAAATCGGCGTGCATCGGGCAGATCATTATAATTGCCTCTAAAGTTAAAGTCAATTCGCAAAACTCTAAAGATATTGCCCACCCCAAAACTGTACTCATAATAAGGCTCCTTGTCGGGCGCGAGATATGGAGTTCCGGTGGCATTGATCGCCCGGTTTTCGTCAGAAATACCTCCAAAAGCGGCCCTAAAACCCAGGAGTTCGCGAAGATTCATTTTTTTAAGGAAGGGGATCCGCGAAAAAATACGCCCGCCAAAGTCCTGCTCCAGATGCAGGGATAAATAAGAATCAGTAACAAACTCGTAATAATTAAGCTGTGGAAAGGTGCTATAGATCGAAAATAGATTCTGGTTACCGGGCACCACGCTCAGCAGGCTCAATGGTACAGCACCAAAAGTCTTGCCCGCCTCGATATTTGAGGTAAATCTTCCAAAACCACCAATGCGTAGAGGCTGGCGGTAAGAGACCTGAAGCTTTTCATAATCAAAATCGCTGTTTGCCAATCCACCGATTCCTTTGGTATAGCCGGCATAAAAGGTGGGAAACCACTCATTGGTCACTGTCTGCTCCACACCAAAACCACGGACGTGCCTGCCAGGTTCAAAAATAGCACTCAGCACAACCTCGCTCTGGTTTACCTCAGATTTTACTTCGGTCTGGGTTGCATCGGTATAATAGTCCAGATTAAAGGTGGGTGACGCTGAGCTCAAGGTGCGGTGGGTAAAATCCGTGCGTACGCGCAGGTTGACCACAGGTTCCAATTCTATGGCAAAATTGGCCAGTTTTATATTGGTCAGCTTATCATTTGCCCCCACAGTGACCAGGGAAGATGAGGCCAAACTCCTGCCCAATACGTCAGTAGATGATGTTAGGCTTGCCCCCGTTTGCTCAACATCGCGGCGGTAACCGCCTGTAGCAATGAGGCGTAGTTTTTTATCGAGCAGTAACTTCCCGGAAAGCCCAAATTTAAATTTATCGTCCTTAAATCCATAGGCGCCATATCCCTCCAGGCGCCAAGGATCATTCTGACCAAAATACGTACGTCCACCCAATCTTAAGCGAAGTCCTTCAACATCATTAAATCCAAAAGCTGAGAAAACCGGCCCTATATCAATATTGGCCCGATCCCACTCATAATAACCGGAAACAAGTACCGTACCCACATCATAAAGCTGCTTAAAACGCGGGACCGTTTTTAGGGTATCGAGCATTCTATAAACACCTTTTTCATCTTTAGAGAGAGGTTCAAGCCGCTTATCGTCCCAAAAGCTATCGGGTTTAGTGTAAACGCTCTCATTATATTCCTTAACACGCTTGTCGTAAAAATCGGGGTTAAGCTTTTTGTCAAAAACGTAATTATTGTATAGTGTGGTGCGCTTGCCATAGATGCCTCGCGCCTCCTCTTTTTTCCGTAGGGAAAAATCAGAAAGGAAATAGTCTCGCGTAATCAAAAACGTGGTATCATTGAGCACATCATACTCTTGCTCAATGTATATATCCTTGACCCAGTTAATATTGGCACTTTTGTTAACCTCTAGATTAATATCCTTGATCGCCCACGTGGTGTCGTTTACCCAAAAATCGCCCTTAAAGGTAAGCTCATTGCTGCGACGAGGATAGTATACAATATTGTAGCACCATTTGTTTTTAATATAAGCACTATCTGAAAGTACATAATTGTAAACGTCTATCCCGGTTGTTGATAACGGACTGGTAAAACTTTTGTCAAAAAATTTGAGGTAGTTGTCATAAATATTGAAATCACTGTACAATTCATTGACAAAGGATATTATCGCCTGATTAGTGCTAAAACCGCTGTTTTTATTGCCTAAAAGCTCCTCCTTTTTCTTGCCCAGCACATTGTCCCCATATACTTTGCTGCTGGCTTCATTGATAAAGACCGGCAGGTAGGTCTTACCGGTAATGCGAGAGGTATCCATCTGGTCAAAAATAAATTCCATCCCATTAAATATCTTGCTGTTGACCAAAGCACTATCAATGGTATTGAGATCAAATTCGACCTTTTCATATTTATCGTACTGATACTGCTTAAACTGCTTGACCCCGTTGCTGCGCTTATGCGCCCAGATTTTTCTCAGTATGTCGATCGCCGGGTTGTTCTTTTTGGGCTGCTTACCAGAATAGATCACCACCTCTTTCATAGCCTCTGCAGTTTCCTCAAGAATGATCTCCATATTATAGTTTACACTTTTGGCAAGTGGCACCTCCTTTGTGGCATATCCCAAAAAAGAAATTTTGACCTTTTTGTAGGTATTGTCAGAAGCTATAAAAAACCTTCCGTTCTCATCGGTAATCGTACCTTCGGTTGAGCCGGGAAAAACCACATTGGCAAATGGGATGCCCTGCCCCTGCTGATCTTTGACTACGCCGCCTACTTTAGTTTGGCCAAAGCTCATCAATGATACCGAGAGAAAGACGAAAAGAATAAAAAAATGCTTCATATAGTATTGTGGATTTGGGGTCTTATATGCATAGGTCTTTCATCTTCGGCTTTCATTACATAATCCTATTGTAGGCCATATCTTTTTCGCTTAGGCGAAAACAAAAAAAGCTTCACCAGTACTAACTGATGAAGCCCTTTAATATTGGCTCGCTCTTATTTATAAAGCACTTTTTTAACAGCTTTGACCACATCATTATGATTGGGTATCCATTCCTTGAGAAGCACAGGCGAATAAGGCGCCGGTGTATCTGCGGTGTTGATCTTGATAATGGGTGCATCCAGGTAATCAAAAATCTGGCTCTGTACCTCATAAGTAATTTCGGTAGAAACATTGCCAAAGGGCCAGGCTTCTTCTAAAATCACGAGACGGTTTGTTTTTTTGACCGATTCTAGCACCGTATTGATATCCAGTGGCCTCACCGTACGAAGATCGATAATCTCGCAGGAGATTTCTTCTTTTTCAAGTTCTTCAGCAGCTTTATAAGCTTCTTTAATGATTTTACCGAAAGATACAATCGTTACATCCTTTCCTTCGCGCTTAATTTCTGCAACACCTATGGGAATCAGGTACTCTCCTTCGGGCACTTCGCCCTTATCACCATACATCTGCTCGCTCTCCATAAAGATAACGGGATCATCATCGCGTATGGCCGACTTAAGCAATCCTTTAGCGTCAGCAGGGTTTGAGGGTACGATCACCTTGAGGCCCGGTGTGTTGGCAAACCAGCTCTCAAAGGCCTGACTGTGGGTCGCGCCCAGCTGACCGGCAGAGGCTGTAGGCCCACGGAAGACAACAGGACAATTAAACTGTCCGCCGCTCATCTGGCGTATCTTGGCAGCATTGTTAATAATCTGGTCAATACCTACCAAAGAAAAATTGAAGGTCATGTACTCGATAATGGGACGGCACCCATTCATGGAACTGCCGATGCCAATCCCGGCAAAGCCCAATTCTGATATAGGTGTATCGATCACCCGATCAGCGCCAAACTCATCGAGCATTCCTTTAGAGGCTTTATAGGCACCATTATATTCGGCAACCTCCTCACCCATTAAAAATATACTCTCGTCGCGGCGCATTTCTTCGCTCATCGCCTCGCATACCGCCTCCCTGAATTGTAATGTTTTCATGTATAAATTTTTATAGTGCACTATTTTCTTTCGCTTTAAGCGAAAAAACGACTGTTTCTAATCATAAATCCTAACCCGAGGTGAACATTTATCAGCGTTCTTAAAGACCGTTTGAGTAAGCGTTCCATTTAGAAGGTAGGGAATCTTAAAGGCAAGCAAAAATAACAATTAAATGATGTGGACAATGTTTGATTTAACTAAAATTTGTTATGCGCGCACAGTAAATTGTGCTTAATAATGTTTACTTTCGCATCGAAAACGAAATAGTACAATTAACTGAGTGCATTAAGATCATATAATATAGGATTGCGAGAGATATAATGTCCTTTTTGGAAAAGCTTCCTATTTACCTAGCAATTAATACCTTTGGTACAGAATTTGGGTACTCAGTTATCGAATAAAAAAGTTTATTTCAAATCTTTGTATTCTAGAGATCAGTCATTTAGAATTCTTAATTAGTTGTATTAAATAAAAATCTTCACCATATGAAAATCCTGGTTTGCATTAGTCATGTGCCGGACACGACATCAAAAATAAATTTTACAGAAAACAATACCCAGTTTGATACCAACGGGGTTCAATTTGTGATCAACCCCAATGATGAATTTGGTCTCACGCGTGCCATGTGGTTTAAAGAAAAACAGAATGCGAGTGTTGACCTTATCAATGTAGGTGGCCCGGAGACCGAACCTACACTACGCAAAGCCCTGGCAATAGGTGCCGATACAGCCACAAGAATCAATACGGCCGCAACAGACGGTTTTCAGGTGGCCAAAGAGCTGCACAATGTTATTAAGGACAAGAATTATGACCTGATCATTGCCGGTCGCGAATCCATTGATTACAATGGTGGTATGGTACCTGGGATGCTCGCGTCAATGCTGGGCAGCGGTTTTGTAAACACCTGCATCGGTTTGGAAATTGAAGGTGACAAAGCTACCGCTATTCGCGAAATAGACGGGGGTAAAGAAACCGTAACGGCCAAGCTGCCTCTCGTTATAGGAGGACAAAAGGGACTTGTGGAAGAAAGTGACCTGCGCATTCCCAACATGCGCGGCATCATGATGGCCCGTAAAAAACCGCTCGATGTAGTCGAGCCTATGGGTGCCGATGCAGAAACCACCGTCGCGACCTTTGACAAACCTGCCCCAAAAGGAGCCATCAAAATGGTTGATGCCGATAACCTGGATGAATTGATCAATCTTTTACATAATGAGGCAAAAGTGATTTAGCCTTGGCTACATGATCCCGAATCAGCTTCGGAATCAGTAGGCTCAAACCTCATAGTAGGCGTTTTCAGGATCTGTTTACGTCTCAATAATTTCACCTTGAAAAAACTACTTTACTATTATGTCAATCTTAGTATATACAGAATCAGAAGAAGGAAAATTTAAAAAGACCGCCTACGAAGTCTTAAGCTACGCCCGCGGTATCGCGGATATGCTCGGCACGACGGTGACAGCTGTTTCTTTTAATGCTGCGGAAACAGAGGCACTCTCAACGTATGGCGCGGATAAAACCCTTAAAATAAACAATGATAAATTAAAGGAATTTAATGCACATGCTTATGCCAGTGCACTGCAACAGGCCGCTTTAAAAGAACAGAGCAAGGTGGTGATCTTAAGTTCCTCGGCAAATGCACGCTATTTGGCCCCGTTACTTGCCGTACAGCTGCAGGCAGGTTATGCCTCAAATGTAGTTGCACTACCCGAGGGGGAATCACCTTTTACCGTAAAACGTACCGCTTTTACCAATAAAGCTTTTAGCCATACCGAGATCAAGACTGATGTCAAAATAATTGGGCTTGCAAAAAATTCTTTTGGATTAAAAGAAAAAGAAGGAAAGGGAGATATGGAAGATTTTGCCCTTGAGCTCCATGACACTGATTTTGATATACAGGTACAAAACGTAGACAAGGCCAAAGACAAAGTGACCATTGCAGACGCAGAAATCGTGGTCTCTGGCGGACGCGGCCTCAAGGGGCCCGAAAACTGGGGCATGATTGAGGAAATGGCAGATATCCTGGGCGCTGCCACTTCTTGTTCAAAACCAGTATCAGATATGGGCTGGAGACCTCACGGAGAGCATGTGGGCCAGACCGGGAAACCCGTCGCATCTAATTTGTATATAGCCATCGGTATCTCAGGGGCCATACAGCATCTTGCCGGTATCAACGCATCAAAGACCAAATTAGTGATCAACAATGATCCAGAAGCACCCTTTTTTAAAGCCGCAGATTACGGTGTAGTGGGCGATGCTTTTGAAATTGTACCTAAACTGAACGAAAAATTAAAAGCATTTAAAGTAGATAATTCATAAATAATGTAAATTGCCAATCTAAAGGGCTGTTTAAAAATGGGTATAGAGTCCTATTTTTAAACAGCCTTTTTATATTTTTGCGATATGAGTCTAGTGCGTCTTAACATTAAAGGAATATCCTATAGTCAAACTCAAAATGGAGCCTATGCCCTTATCCTAAACGAGGTGGGCGGTGACCGGAAGCTTCCCATTGTTATTGGGGCCTTTGAGGCGCAGAGCATCGCGATAGCCCTTGAGAAAGAGATCAAGCCGCCGCGACCCCTCACCCACGATCTTTTTAAAAATTTCGCCGACAGTTTTGGCGTAATCATTAAGCAGGTGATTATACACAAACTGGTAGATGGTGTTTTTTACTCCAGCATCATTTGTGAACGCGATGGTAAAGAAGAAATTATTGATGCACGCACCAGTGATGCAATATCACTTGCGCTTCGATTTGAAGCACCTATCTTCACATATAAAAACATACTTGATAAAGCGGGCATTTTCCTTAAAAGTGCAGAGCAGACGGAACACGGCAGTAAATCCGGCGGTGAGATGGCCGATGAGATCGTCATAGAAAAACAGCCATCCGCCCCTTCCCCACAGCGCAACCTAAAAAAAATGTCGCTAAAGGAACTCAACAAACTCCTTGACGGCGCCGTAGAACAGGAGGATTATGAGGCTGCCGCCCAGATCAGGGACGAAATATCCAAACGTAACTAGATTCATGCGTAAACTACTGGCTTGCCTAGCTCTTTCAATCCTACCCATTAATGCAACGCATGCCCAAAGCATACAGGAGAATCTACCCATAAATAAGGCTGCCCATTTGATACCTGATGCCGGTTTTTCGTTAGATAGTCTTTGGCATGGGGTTTTGGGGATGTTCTGCCTGCTGATTCTCACTTATGCTTTAAGCGCAAACCGCAAGGCAATAAACTGGAGGACCGTAAGTGTAGGTCTGGGTGCTCAACTTTTGTTGGCTATTGGTGTCTTAAAAGTAGATTTTGTCAAATCTACCTTTGAATTTGTAGGACAAATTTTCATTAAAATCCTTGATTTTACTGCAGCCGGAAGCGATTTCTTGCTTGGCGGCTTAATGGATGTAAACAGTTATGGCTACATTTTTATTTTTCAGGTGCTGCCTACCATAATTTTCTTTTCCGCCCTAACATCCGTACTATTCTATCTCGGTGTGGTACAGGTTGTAGTAAAAGGAATGGCATGGGTATTGACCAAATTAATGAAGATTTCTGGCCCCGAGAGCCTTTCCGTGGCCGGGAATATTTTTCTGGGCCAGACCGAAGCTCCCCTGATGATCAAAGCATATCTAGAGCGCATGACACGGTCTGAAATATTGCTGGTGATGATAGGCGGTATGGCCACTGTTGCAGGCGGGGTGCTTGCGGCTTATATTGGCTTTTTAGGCGGTGACGACCCCCAGCTACGACTGGAATTTGCCAAGCACCTTTTGGCGGCTTCAGTAATGGCAGCGCCTGGGGCGATCGTGATCTCAAAAATACTCTACCCACAGCAAGAGCCTGTTGACGAAAACGTAGAGGTATCAGCTGACAAAATAGGTTCTAATATTCTGGACGCGATTGCAAATGGTGCCACAGAAGGGCTTAAACTCGCTGCAAACGTTGCGGCAATGTTGCTTGTATTTGTAGCCTTTATCGCCATGATCAATTATTGCTTTAATAAATTTGGTGAGATTACGACTCTCAATTCCTTTTTGGCAGAAAATACCCCATATAGTAAGTTTTCGCTAGAAGCTGTATTGGGTACAATTTTCGCCCCATTGATGTGGCTCATTGGCGTGGCAAAAGAGGATGTCATGCTCATGGGGCAGTTACTGGGTGTCAAACTTGCCGCGAGTGAATTTGTGGGTTACATCCAGCTTGCCGAACTTAAAAATCCGGCTAATGCGCTTAGTTTCACCTATGAAAAATCTGTAATTATGGCCACCTATATGTTGTGTGGCTTTGCAAATTTCGCATCTATTGGTATACAGATTGGGGGGATCGGGTCTCTGGCACCCGGGCAGCGCAAGACTCTTTCAGAATTTGGGATCAAGGCCCTGATAGGCGGCACAATCGCCTCGCTACTCTCAGCGACTATCGCAGGGATGATCTTAGGCTAAAGCCTTATCAAAAAATTAATCGCTTTTTATCGTTTATCCAGACTAGCCTTCAAAAGTTTCAGACCAGGCAATGGCTTGTTTTAAAGTCCTGAAAGACGCAAAAGGACCTTCAAATAAGGATTGTTCTTTCAAAAGATCAATTTGCAGATTGTCTCCGTTGCTTACAATGGCAATACCCAAAATCTGTTTTTGATTCACATATTTATAGGAATTGAGATCGATGACCGGCGCAGATTTGCGGTGTGAGATATAAACAAATTTGCGGTTTTGGAAATGTGCATAAATCCCATCAAAAAGAATTTTTGCATCTTTAGCGTCTATAATTTCCTCGGATACTCTTTCAAAATAAACGTACTTTTTATTACAATACGCTTTTCCAAAAGGAAATTCCAGAGTTTTTTCCACATCCATACTTAGACAATTTATTTTGCAAAAATAGGCGAAAAACTACAGCGTTAAAATAAACTTAAAGACATTAACGTTGATAAGTTATTCATAAGTGTATGGATCAGATCACAGATTTATACAACTGGTTTTTATTTTTGCCGAAATCCTTTTTAATGCAACAATATCACAACCTCTTACGCCACGTATTGGATAACGGAATCCTAAAAGGAGACCGTACTGGCACTGGGACGCTAAGCACTTTTGGCCATCAGATGCGTTTTGACCTTCAGGAAGGATTCCCCATGGTTACCACAAAAAAACTGCACCTAAAATCCATAATTTATGAGCTTTTATGGTTTTTAAAGGGTGATACCAATATTGATTATCTAAAAGAGCATGGTGTACGCATCTGGAACGAATGGGCTGATGAAAATGGTGACCTAGGTCCTGTTTATGGCCATCAATGGCGCAACTGGAACAGTGAGGGCATTGATCAGATCAAAGAGGTGATCGCAACTTTAAAACATAATCCTAACAGCAGGCGTATGATGGTCACTGCCTGGAATCCTAGCGTAATGCCAGATAATTCCATGAGCTTTGCCGAAAATGTGGCCGAAGGCAATGCCGCCTTACCACCCTGCCATGCCTTTTTTCAATTTTATGTGAGCCCTGGCCCGAACATCCCGGGGGAATCAAGAAAACCTAAACTGTCCCTACAGCTTTATCAGCGTAGTGCGGATGTTTTTCTGGGAGTTCCCTTTAATATCGCATCTTACGCGCTATTTACCATGATGGTTGCGCAGGTTTGCGGCTATGCGCCGGGTGAGTTTATTCATACATTTGGCGATGTTCATATCTATAACAATCATTTAGATCAGGTCAAACTGCAGCTTTCACGAAAAATCCGTACTTTGCCCACCATGAAGATCAATCCAAGGGTAACAGATATTTTCAACTTTGAATTTGAAGATTTTACCCTGGAAAATTATGATCCCCACCCACATATTAAGGCAAAAGTTGCCGTCTAACCCCAAAAATCAGGATAATGAAGTCATTTTTCATCGTTTTAAGCCTACTTTTTAGCGTAACCTGTCTCGCCCAGGAAGGCGTGAGTGTAAAGGGCAGTACCATGACAATCAAAGATGTTGCCCCCGTCTGGCCAGGTTGCTCCGGATCACAAACGCAGAAAAAAAACTGTTTTAACCAGAATCTGGCGAAGCACATTGCAAAGAACTTCAAATTCCCAAAAGGGTATAAGCCCGGCAGTGTGAAGGAAAAAGTTGTGGTAAGTTTTGTGATCAACAAAGAGGGCAAGCCTGAGATAAAATCTGTAAAGGGCGGCATACCCGTGCTACAAGAGGAAGCTAAGCGCAACATTATGTCCCTACCACAAATGACGCCGGGTCAGGCAGGCGGTAAGCCCAAAGCAATAAGCTATAAGGTACCCTTCACGTTTTAACCCCACCTTAACGCTGGGCATTGCACGCAGGTCGTAAATTTGGTTTAAACCCAAAGGATGAACGACCTATGATTGCTGTTGATACAAATTTACTAGCTTTTTTTCTAGAAACCCGCTCGCACTCTGAAGTCATCTGTAGTTTTTTGAAGACTGAGGATTTTGTAGTACAGCCCATCGCTGATGTTTCCCCACCTAAATGGCACCTGGGTCATACTACCTGGTTTTTTGAGGAATTTATTCTTAAACCTCATAAAGAGGGTTATACACTTTTTGATGAAACTTTTGCCTTTGTATTCAACAGCTACTATGAGAGTGTAGGTGCCCGCGTGGTGCGCACAGACCGCGGCAATCTTTCACGACCTACGGTTGACGAAGTCTATGAATACCGTAAATATGTTACGCAACACCTTGCCGAATTCTTAGAGGATTCAGTGACCGAAGAGATTGAATATCTCACCACCATTGGCATTCACCATGAGAAGCAGCATCAGGAATTACTGTTGACCGACATCAAGTATATACTAGGCAACAATCCATTAATGCCCACCTACACCTCAAATTTTGAGGAAAATAAAGCGGATCTCCGTCAAGCGGAATGGGTTTCTATAGCTGAAGGCATTTACGAGATAGGCCATGATGGAGAGGGCTTCTGTTATGACAATGAATTAGGAAGGCATAAGGTATACCTCAATGCTTTCGCCATGAGCGATAAACTGGTTACCAATGGCGAATATCTCGAATTTATAAAAGATGGCGGCTATGACGAAGTCTTGCTGTGGCACTCCGAAGCTTGGGACTGGGTAAAAAATAATTTGATCCAATCACCGCTTTACTGGCATAAAAAGGATGATAACACCTGGGCATATTATACCATGCAAGGGCTTAAAAATCTGGAACCAAATGCACCATTAACGCATATTTCTTATTTTGAAGCTTATGCATACGCCCAATGGAAAGGTTTTCGGCTCCCCACAGAATTTGAGTGGGAGGTCGCACAGGCACATTTTAACTGGGGCACGCGCTGGGAATGGACAGAAAGTGCATACCTGCCATACCCCGGTTACACAAGGGCACCCGGCGCCCTCGGGGAGTACAATGGCAAGTTTATGGTAAACCAAAAAACCTTGCGTGGTGGTTCTGTAGCCACTTCCGAAAAGCATACGCGCCCTACTTACCGCAATTTTTTTCAACCTCATTTACGCTGGCAGTTTACCGGACTGCGCTTGGCTAAATCCCTATAGGACGATCAATGGAGCTTAAACAGAAAACTACGTTTGATACCGAGTTTGAAAACGAGGTATATGAGGGGCTTACAGCCTTTCCCAAATATTTATCCTCTAAATATTTCTATGATAAAATAGGGGATAAACTCTTTCAGAATATCATGGCGCTGCCCGAATATTACCTTACGGGCTGTGAATATGATATCATAGACCAGCATAAGGACGAGCTGCTATCCCTGTTTAAAGCTCAAGACGGTTTTGACCTTATTGAGCTCGGAGCAGGCGATGGCAAAAAGACCAAAATCCTATTGCAACATTTATACGAGAACAATGTGAAATTCAGCTATAAACCCATTGATATCAGTCATGATGTGCTTGAGGAATTGGAATGCTCAGTTAAGGAAATATGGCCCGAACTTCCCATTACAACGCAGCAGGGTACTTATTTTAAGGTTTTAGACGAGCTCAACTCTTATAGTAACCGTAAAAAAGTTATCCTTGTTTTGGGATCAAATATCGGCAACCTTTCTCACCCCCAAGCCATTGATTTTTTAAGGAATATTCAGCGAAGCATGGACGCAGATGACCTGCTATTTATGGGTTTTGACCAAAAAAAATCGCCCGATATTATACTCGCAGCCTACAATGACAGTAAAGGGACAACGGAAGCCTTTAATAAGAATATCCTGACCCGTATCAACCGTGAAATGGACGCTAACTTTAACCCAGACAACTTCATGCACTGGCCCACCTATGATCCTGAAAATGGAACGGCTAAAAGTTTTTTGGTAAGCACTAAAAGTCAAGAGGTCAACCTGAATAAGCTTGATCTATCGGTAAGTTTTGAGGCGTGGGAATCTATACACACCGAAATCTCCCAAAAATATGACGATAGTATTGTAGAATGGCTGGCCAGGGAGGCCCATCTGGAACTGACCGATCAATTTAGTGATGAAAAGGGTTATTTTACGGATTACATTTTCAGAAAAAACAAGATCTAATTGCGCACAGCACAAATACTGAACTCATGAAAGCCATATTAACGGAAAAATTATTGCAGAAAGCAGTAATACCATTATAGTAGAAAACAACCATTACTTCCCACCTGATGACGTAAATCAAGAGTATCTTGTTAAAAGTGATACGCATACTATGTGCCCCTGGAAAGGTAAAGCCAATTATTATACGATTGAGGCTGATGGGGAGCAGTCTAATGATGGAGCATACTACTATCCCAGCGCAAGCGAAAAAGCCAAAAATATCGAAAACTATATTGCATTTTGGCAAGGGGTTGAGATTACCGATAACTAATGGAGGGGTATGCTTAAAATCTCACTTTTAACTGAGCAGAATTATTGCAAATCACATAAATAAGGGCGCTATACAATACCTAAACCCCTATGTGCAAAAGCATATAAGGGTAAAGTTAAGGTTCTTTAATTCCCAAAAGTCAGCTAAGTTCAGTTATCCTTATTCATGAAAAGGCAACTGGCAAACTCTACTAAACGTTCACTACACTATTATCAGCATCGGCAAAATCATTCCATTTATAGGAATCAGCTTCAGGATCATTGACCCATGAACCATCTACAAAATATTTGAATTCATAGGCTTTATCCTTAGTTAGGCTTACTGCTCCTTTAAAGTTACCATTTTTCATCTGCTTTAGGGCAATGCTTTTTTTAGGTTTCCAGTCAGTAAAATCACCCGCTAACTTCACTTCTTTGGCCCCTTCGGCCTTAATGGTAAACGTTACTTTGCACTCCTTTGGCTTTGATTTTAAATATTGCTTTGTTATAGACATAATTCTGCTGTTTAAATTTTAGTCAAATGTATAAGAATCAATGGATAGTATATAAATTTTGTGCTAATAAAGCATTTTTTTAATATATTTTTTCGAAATAGTTAACCTTTAGCGATCAATCCTGCTAAAAACTAATTTCGCAAACGTTGCCTAAGGTTATGCTTTCAAAAATTATTGATAGTTTATTTTTTAATTCTTAAAATTCATTCAGTAACCGCATCTATTAAAAGGTCTGGGTGCTCAAATTATCCTAATTATGAATTCTTTACCCGAAGTTCCTTTAAGTCGACTCTTATATAATATACTAAACATGCAACAGAAAGAATTTCTGTTCTCATACTGAAGAAGATTATTTGATAATCGTTTTATCTACCCTAAAAAATAAAAGCCTGCAACAAAAAATTACAGGCTTTTACAGGGAAAAAAATCTAATCAACTACTCTTATCTTTTTATCACGATAAAATCAGAACGTCTATTTTCCAAATATTCTGCTTCAGAACAACCTCCACCGCTTTCGTCGCAAACATTAATAGGCCGTGACTCCCCGTAACCGCGAGCACTCTCAATGCGTTCAGGGGCAATATTATTTTCCACCAGATAATCGCGTGTTGCCTTGGCACGGTTTTCAGACAAAGTTTGATTATAGGAATCGCTTCCCCTTTGATCTGTATGAGATTCTATTTTAATCACCATATCGGGATATTCATTCATAATATTGATCACTTTTTCAAGTTGTTTTGCTGCGAAAGGATTTATGGTATACCGATTTAATTGAAAATATATTGGCTCAATACGTATTTTTTCAACATTACCCTCGGTAACAAAAATATCTGAAAGATTTTCCAAATTAAAATTGACCAGGTCAATCACACCATTCGGCTCTATTCCTGTAGTGAGATTTAGGCCATCTTTAGCATATCCAATTTTAGTAGCCTGAAAATAATAAGGAATATCGCAGCCCACCTGTAATTTATAGGCACCAGTACTATCGCTTACCGTTTGAGCAACTAGCTCTTGATTTTTACTATATGCGATCACTTTAGCATTGACTAATTTTTCGCCGGTATCAGCATCTACAACAATACCTTTAATGTATTGATAGCATTCATCAAGATTATATACAAAAGAATAGATATCATCATCACCCTTACCACCTTGCCGATTTGAACTAAAATATCCCCGATTTTTAACCTGTCCTTCCAGGTATGCAAAATCATCAGCATTACTATTTATATTTGGCCCCAGATTACGGGCTACACTGTACACACCGTTACGCAAATAAGATTTGTAGATATCAAAACCACCAAAGCCCACATGTCCTTTGGATGAAAAATATAATGTATTGCCAGAAATATACGGGAAAAAGTCATCATAAGGAGTATTAATAATAGGGCCTAAATTGCGCGGTGTAGAAAAGTGCCCGTCTTCGTGTACATCGCATATGTAGATATCTGCCCTACCGTAACCACCCGGCATATCTGACACAAAATAAAGTTTCGTACCGTCTTCATTAATAAAGGGTTGCCCTACAGAATATTCTTTTCCGTTAAACGGAAGCTCTTCTTTTTTATACCGATTTCCATCAAATTCTACCCGATAAAGCTTAAAAATGTTCTTTTTATTGCCGGTAAAAATCCTATGGGCCCCAGATTGATAACTGGAAGCATAGTATAAATATTTGCCTTCCGGCGAAAAGGTTGCGGTAGCGTCGTGAAACTTAGTTTCAAGATCATCACTAAATAACCGGATATTCTCAAATTGACCTGGGGCTATGACATCAGTTTTATATAAAGAGAGATAAGGAGTATTATCCCGCTCATAGATTTTATTACCCTCACGGTTACGACCGGAAGTAAAGACAAACTCATTCCCATTAAAAGCACCTCCAAAATCTGCATACGTAGAATTAATATCCAGATTTTTGACCTGGTACAGGGTGTCATTATAGAGAATCTCATTAAATCTGGATTTTTCCTCATAGTAACGGTTCAGATCCTTGTCATTATGCGTAAACTTTAGATAATCTATGTAAAGCGTATCCGCTGAATCATATTTTTGCAGAAACCGCAAAACATCATAGTATTGCCAGATTTGATCGGCCGGCATCTTATATTGCAAGGCTTTAAAAGTATTTTTATAGGCCAATTCTGCCTGCTGATGATTATGCAGATTATAGTGTGCATCTGCAATGTTCATCCAGGTTTGCGGTTTTACATCTTTATTATTGCCAAGGTATTCATTATATTTTTTTATAGCTTCTACATAGATACGGCGATTATAAAGTTCGTTGGCTTCTTTTAGTGTCTCCTGGGCAAAACCGGACCAGGCACATAAAAAACAGAGAGTTATTAAAAGTTTTTTCATTATTGTAAAGTTTGGATTAAAAGAATCGTGGAGAAAAGGTAATTCCACGTTGACGCGCAAATGAGAATTTTAAGATAATTTCATGTGTGCCATCGTTATAAGCATTAAACCGGTTTGTGCTATAATCATAGGAATACCCCAGGAAAAGATTTTTGGAAATTTGAAAACCTGCCAGGGCACTTACCGCCGCATCCAATTTATAGGCCGCACCCAAGGTGAGCTTATCATACATAAGAAAGTTACCCGAAAGGCTCGCCCTTAGGGGCGTCCCGTTCACATAGTTCATCAGTAAAGCGGGCTTGAACCGGGTGTTTTCGCTAATGTCGAACACATAACCCCCAATAAAATAAAAGTGGAGTTCATCAGCATCTACGGCCTGTTCCACATCGTCATAATACTGCTGCGTAAAAAAATTGGGAACAGAGAGGCCGAGATACCATTCATCTGTATAAAGGTATGAACCCAGCCCAATTGTACCCAGTAAGCGATTATTGATATCATTCATGAAAAGGGGATCATTAGGATCTTGGTACGACCCTTTTGTAAAATCAATGTTAAGTACTCGTAAACCCGCTTTAAGACCAAAAGCTATTTTCAAAACCCGACTTAATTGCAAATTATAGGAAAAATTACCGTCAATATTCAATTCTTCTGAAGGGCCCAGAACATCCCGGGTGATATTAAGACCTAATCCTACAGCATCAGTCAACGGACTCTCAAGTCCAAAATTCATCGTTTCTGGAGCACCATCAAATCCCAACCATTGTGAGCGGTAATCGGCCACTAAATTTAAAGTCCCGGAAGATCCCACATAGGCAGGATTTATGGTCATTGTATTATACATATACTGGGTATAATTAGGATCTTGTTGTGCCTGCAGGGACACCGTAACCAATAGGATTAAAATATAAATGTAGTTTTGATATAATTTAAACATGATGAAGCAGATTTTAGGTTGATGTTTGATTTGTTATCGAGCTATATAGACCCATCCGGTAATGGCAGGGCTACCATCGTTGATATTTAAAACATAGAAATAGGTAGCAGAAGGAAGTCCGCTCTTTCTATTTATGGCTCCTCCTGCATTGGCACATCCATCCCAACTATTGTC
Source organism: Leeuwenhoekiella sp. (assembly GCA_965219335.1). Lineage (GTDB taxonomy): Bacteria > Bacteroidota > Bacteroidia > Flavobacteriales > Flavobacteriaceae > Leeuwenhoekiella. The sequence continues at coordinate 1,283,158 of CBDCNG010000009.1, read as the reverse complement.
ATAACCGTCCATTTGATAAACCAGGTTTCCGGCACGATTATAGATTTTCAAGACATTTTGAGGATATTTTTCAATACACTGTATGGCAAATTTGTCGTTGTTGCCATCTCCATTGGGAGAAAACTCATTAAATACCTTCAGGCAATTAGGATCAATCTCTATCTGAGCAACATTGTTATCAGTATTGCTATCTATAGGATTAGAACTTACAATAGAAGCTACATTGAGATAAGTACCAATATCAAGTACAGAAACCACTACCTCCAGGGTTAAAGTAGCCCCCGCCGAAATCTCAGGAATATTCCATTTACCGGAGACATTATTATATGTGCCAGCCTCTGCTGTAAAATTCACATAAAGTAGCCCAGAAGGTAGTGTCTCATCTACTTCTATGTCTTTAATATCGGTTTCGCCCGTATTGCTCACGGTAATCGTATAAGAGATCTCTGCTCCTATCATTGGGTTGAGATTATTAACGTTTTTTGTAATCGTAAGGTCAGAACAAGAAGTTACCGTAACATCTAAGGTGGCTTCTCCGATCGCCATACAGGCATTGTCACTTTCATAACTTACTGAAACGGACTGAGCGCCCAGCTCATCCCATACCACGGTTATAGAATCATCTGTATTGGTCCCTCCCGCTACGATCATACCACCGTTTGTTACTGTCCACATGTAATTGCTCATGCCACTTTGAGTGGTATAGGTGATCTCTTTTTCAAAACAGGGGACATTTTGCGAACTGGTAATGGTCGCTGTTACCAATTCATTGACAGCTATAGCCACAGCAAGTCGTAGAGCACTTTCACAGCCATTTGCAGTTAACGCCGCATAATAGGTCGTGCCATCAATTAATAAAGCATCATCAGCGAGTGGCGTTCCTCCAGTTGCCTGAGCATACCATATCACCCCATTTTCATTAATCGAAATATCTGCGATAGTAGCGTTTTCGTTACTACAAAAAGATTGCGCAACAGAAACTGCGGTGGGTGTAGGTACCGTCGTTACATTTACATGAACGGCCAAGCGTTGTGGACTTTCGGTATTCGTTCCTTGCAGAGCTGCATAATATGTGGTATCATCTATCAGTATGGTACCCTCAGTTAAGGCGGTACCCCCTGTAGCAGATACATACCATTTTATATTAGGTTCATTAACATCAATATTTGCGATGGTAGGATTACTGGCTGCACAAAAGTCTTGATCAGTGTTGTTTGTAGTGGGAGTTCCAAGACTAATTACCAATTCGTCAGTAGTTATATCAATAGCCCTATTCCCTAAATCATCGGTAGAAGTTGCTACAACTTCATAGGTCCCATCTTCTAAAGCATGATCATCCGCAATTTGTAGATCCCATGTGTTATTATTTTGCGCCGTTAAATTACCATCTCCTTTGGTATAGCTTACTCCATCGACCTCTACTGTAAGATCAGCATCAAAATCAGCGGTCCCTGTAAGCATTGGGGTCACGTCTGTAGTTGTCAGCATATCCACCGTAGGAATGGTCGGGGACATGGTATCAATGGCCAATTCATCCGTTGACCCATCGTTTGCTGTATTGCCAGCTGCATCAGTAGCGGTAGCTATCACATCGTAAATGCCATCGGGAAGGCTGTCCCCATCTGGGATCTGCAGACTCCAGGTGCCGTCACCATTATCGGTCAGGTTTCCATCGCCCTCGGTATAGATTGTACCATTTACTTCCACCGTTAGGTCGTCTGCGGAATCTGCCGTGCCTTCAATGAGCGGCGTGGGATCATTCGTTATTTGGGCCGTTACCGTAGGAATTGTCGGGGCCATGGTATCAATGGTCAGTTCATCGGTTGTGTTATCAGTGGCCGAGTTACCAGCGACATCGGTAACGTTAGCTTTTACATCATAAATGTCATCGGGCAAAATGTTCCCATCTGGGATCTGCAGACTCCAGGTGCCGTCACCATTATCGGTCAGGTTTCCATCGCCCTCGGTATAGATTGTACCATTTACTTCCACCGTTAGGTCGTCTGCGGAATCTGCCGTGCCTTCAATGAGCGGCGTGGGATCATTCGTTATTTGGGCCGTTACCGTAGGAATGGTCGGGGCCATGGTATCAATGGTCAGTTCATCGGTTGTGCCATCCGTGGCTGAGTTACCTGCGGCATCGGTAGCTGTTGCAACAACATCAAAGGTGCCGTCGGGCAGGCTGTCCCCATCTGGGATCTGCAGGTTCCAGGTGTCGTCACCATTATCGGTAAGGTTTCCATCACCCTCGGTATAGATTGCACCATTTACTTCCACCGTTAGGTCGTCTGCGGAATCTGCCGTGCCTTCAATGAGCGGCGTGGGATCATTCGTTATTTGGTCCGTTACCGTAGGAGTGGTCGGGGCCATGGTATCAATGGTCAGTTCATCGGTTGTGCCATCGGTGGCTGAGTTACCTGCGGCATCGGTAGCGTTAGCTTTTACATCGTAAATGCCATCGGGAAGGCTGTCCCCATCGGGGATCTGCAGGCTCCAGGTGCCGTCACCATTATCGGTCAGGTTTCCATCGCCCTCGGTATAGATTGCACCATTTACTTCAACCGTTAGGTCGTCTGCGGAATCTGCCGTGCCTTCAATGAGCGGCGTGGGATCATTCGTTATTTGGGCCGTTACCGTAGGAATTGTCGGGGCCATGGTATCAATGGTCAGTTCATCGGTTGTGTTATCAGTGGCCGAGTTACCAGCGGCATCGGTAACGTTAGCTTTTACATCATAAATGTCATCGGGCAAAATGTTCCCATCGGGAATATTTAAGATCCAGCTATTGTCCCCATTGTCTATTAAATTTCCATCACCCTCGGCGTAGGTTACTCCGTTTACCGTTACAGTTAAATTATCAACCGTATTTGCGGTTCCGGTAATAGTGGGCGTGGGATCATTCGTTATTTGGGCCGTTACCGTAGGAGTGGTCGGGGCCATGGTATCAATGGTCAGTTCATCGGTTGTGTTATCAGTGGCCGAGTTACCAGCGACATCGGTAACGTTAGCTTTTACATCATAAATGTCATCGGGCAAAATGTTCCCATCGGGAATATTTAAGATCCAGCTATTGTCCCCATTGTCTATTAAATTTCCATCACCCTCGGCATAGGTTACTCCGTTTACCGTTACAGTTAAATTATCAACCGTATTTGCGGTTCCGGTAATAGTGGGCGTGGAATCATTCGTTATTTGGGCCGTTACCGTAGGAATTGTCGGGGCCATGGTATCAATGGTCAGTTCATCGGTTGTGTTATCAGTGGCCGAGTTACCAGCGACATCGGTAACGTTAGCTTTTACATCATAAATGTCATCGGGCAAAATGTTCCCATCGGGAATATTTAAGATCCAGCTATTGTCCCCATTGTCTATTAAATTTCCATCACCCTCGGCATAGGTTACTCCGTTTACCGTTACAGTTAAATTATCAACCGTATTTGCGGTTCCGGTAATAGTGGGCGTGGGATCATTCGTTATTTGGGCCGTTACCGTAGGAGTGGTCGGGGCCATGGTATCGATGGTCAGTTCATCGGTTGTGCCATCCGTGGCTGAGTTACCTGCGGCATCGGTAGCTGTTGCAACAACATCAAAGGTGCCGTCGGGCAGGCTGTCCGCATCGGGGATCTGCAGGCTCCAGGTGCCGTCACCGTTATCGGTCAGGTTACCATCGCCCTCGGTATAGATTGCACCATTTACTTCCACCGTTAGGTCGTCTGCGGAATCTGCCGTGCCTTTGATAAGCGGCGTGGGATCATCAGATACCTGTGCGATTACCGTAGGAGTGGTCGGTGCCGTGATGTCAATGGTCAGTTCATCAGAAGTATTATCGGCGGCAACATTTCCGAAGTCATCTTCAGCGGTCGCCATTACATCATAAACTCCATCAGATAGCACATTTATCACTGGAATTGTTAAACTCCAGGTATCGTCACCGTTATCGGTTAGATTACCATCGGCCTCAGTATAAGTAATACCATTAATTACCACGGTAAGAGAAGTTGAAGAATCCAAGGTCCCTGTAATCGTGGGTGTTGTATCAGCAGTCACTAAAAAATCAACGGTGGGACTTTGAGGGGCTGCTGAATTAATTGTTAATTCGTCAGATGTAATATCTACAGCGGAATTTCCGGCAGTATCAGTGGCATCCGCAATTACATCATAAATTCCATCACCTAGAGCATCTACAGCAGGAATGGTCAGACTCCAGGTATCGTCACCGTTATCGCTAAGATTAGCATCACCCTCGGCATAGGTTATCCCGTTTACCGTAACGGTGAGGTCATCAGCGGTATCGGCTGTACCGGTAATTGTAGGTGTTTGATCGCTTGTGGTTTGGTCATTGACCGTAGGTATCGTTGGTGAGACCGCATCGGTTTCGTAACTCGCGCTATCAGTTGCGGTCGTGGAACATAACAAGTCCGTGACGGTAATTTCAGCTTCTACAATATGGTCTGCATCTGCAAGAAGTTCTACACCAGGTACTGTGGTAGCAAAACTCAAATCAGAGACTACTTGAGCTGTATATTCTGTATCGTTAATTGTTAAAGTAACGGTGTCACCGGATTTGGCATCACCGGTTACAGCTCCTGAAATAGTGATATCACCAGCCGCTTCAGCAGTATTGATAATATCGTCTGATGTAATATTTTCATTTAAAGTGATCGTAACATCTGGGCCGCTATTTAATTCAATATTTACTCGTGCCAATTCACCGGGCTTATTTTCGCAACCGGTAACAGGATCGATCACGCTGACATATATGGTATATGGACTATCACTTGCGGTAAGCCCTGTAATTTCTAATTCATTATTGGTATTAATATTAAAGGTCAAGTCTCCCTCAATATAACCGTCTATAATCGGAAGGGTACGATTTTCATCCAGGTAAAAATTGAAATTACCCGAGATCGTACTGGTAGGGACTATACTTAAAATATCTGGAATACATATCGGTAAGTCCAGACCAGCCACCACAATATCGCTTGCCTGCGGCAATTGGTTTACATTTACCGTTACGGCCACCCGTGCTGATTCTTCTGTACACCCGGGCGCAACCGACGCGGCATAAAACGTAGTATCCTCAGTCAAGACTGGGGTGGTAAACGGATCTCCATTAGCTACTGTGGCTAATAGGGTACCGCCCATTTTGCTATCATACCATCGTATTTGAGCGTCAGAGGTAGCTGAAGTTGCCACCAAATCGGTAACACTTTCTGCACATACAATAATATTTTGTGAGGCTACATCGATTTCTGGAATAGCTGAAGTTATCGCTACATCATATAAGTCGAGCCGCTGGCTTACCGAGGTGTTTAAAAGCGCCGTATAGCGCACCACAATACGATCTGCCGGAGCAGATACATCAAAAGGAACATCTACGGGGTCATTACTTTGTAAAAGATTTAAAAGCTCGACATTGAGCAACGAATTGAGATCTGTGGTAGCCACCAGGTTAGCACCATTGAAGGCATCAAATTCTATATTATTAGCCACTCCCAAAGCCAACAAACTGGGATCTACGGCCAATCTTAGTTTAAAATCTTCATCTGCTTGTGAGGCATTTTCAAAATAAATTGTCTGCTCTATAGAGGCAGCGACGCCAAGGATGCCAAGACTTAATTCAGAATGTGTGGATTTATCACCATCTAAGGCATTTTCAATATTCGTGACACCAGCACCGCCCAGCTTCAGTAAATCAAGATTTAAACCATTTCCATCGTAAGATGTAAAAGAAGGTTTTCCGCAAGCCGGTGCGATATTACCATGAAAAACTCCATAGACTTGTAGAAAACGTTCCTGATTCAGCCCTAGTAAAGAGCCCATATGGTTAGTGATGCGTATTGAATTATAAGATTGATCCGGGGTAAGCGCTATATAATAATTACCCTGGTCATCAGAGAGTACTTTAGCCCTCGATCCACTAAATGTATTTGGGTCAGATGAAACGGCACTCAATACTTTCGTATTATCATTATATGCAGCTACCGTAAATTCCTGATTGCCTATTAATACTGATCCAAGTACATCGCTCAATAAGTTGCCCAGACTACCTCCAAGCAAGGTCGGCAGTAAATCATCCTGTGTTTTTATTTTGATATAGGAAGTAGTATTCGCCGGAAGTTCTCCATTAAAACCTACTTTCAGTGTCCCATCATAAGCTCCAATAATCAGGGTTCCAGAATTTGCTCGTACTTCAGCATAATTTTCCAGATTGCCATTAATCGCCTGATTTGGATTAGTAACGTAGTCCTGATCAATGATCGTAGTAGCAAACGTTCGGTCTTGGGCATTTAATTTGAAACATAGCAGCATAAAAACAAACAAAAAGCCCCTAATAATCAACGGTGTAGTCTTCTTTTTCATAGTAATAGATTTAAATTGATTTCCCTTAAAGCGTAGTTATTTCTGTTCCAAAAACCTAAGTATTTGAAATTCAATTAATTAAAAAACGCTAATTTAATTTAGCACTTTAAGTTGGGTGGGTATTTATAGTTTTGACTGACCATTAAGAAAATTTATTTATTTCCATTAATCCTGACTTCAGGAGTGGAGGCCATAAATATGTTAGAGAATTGGAATTTAAATTTCAATGGCTATGAAGCGGTTAAAATTTAGAATAATAATTTATATGATGTTCTAATTATGTGCGAAAAGTAGGAATAAAATTATGTATTAGCAAATTATTAACAGACAAAATACACAAAAGTGTGTTTTTTATCGGTTTTTCTGTCAATTATCACTTTTTTACTGGTAAAAAATTACGGTGAAAATACCTTTCAATATTTAGTAATCCTTGTAGTATAATAGTAAAGGCCCTGATTCTACAGGTTGTTCCGTCCAAAATGAAAATGGAGGCTCGCGCAATGCAATTTTCTTCTAAATTTTACTAGTAAAAAAATATGTAATCAATTTAAAATCATTTATGTATGATTTAAATAGGATAAATGATAAGGCTTTTAATAATTTTTGAAATTATAGAAGTGCCAGTCTTTTTTTAAATAATTTGAAATGTACCATAAACATATTTTGAAGAAAAATAGTCAACTGAGCTAACTAGCTCAAAGGGAAACTTAAAATTTAATGTATTATTTATAATAATACATTAAATACGTTGCTTGAGTCCAATTTCTTTTATTAGAAAATCTAAAATTTAAATGAGTACTGTAATCTATAGTATATGACTTTGACAACCTCATAATCAAAGGAGAGTAACAATTACCGACTTATAAAAAAAAGTTTAATAAAATTGCAGAAAAACTGTAATAATCAGCCGCTATCACCATAAATTGGTCAACTACATTACTCCAACATCTTTACAAGTCTTGATTTTTACCTGGAGATAACACGTAATAGATCGTTGAGATCCCCCTCGGTATTAAAATAATGAAAGCTAACCCGGATGCCCTCTCCCCTTTTTGAGCAGATTATATCATGCTCGCGCAGCTTACTAAAAAGTGCATCATTACCCTTAATATTGAATATGGGCGCATGTATTTTACGCTTGAGCACCATTTCTTCAAGCAGCCCCCTTTCCGCGAAAGCGTTAAAAGCCTTTTCCTTCAAAAGCGTTATTTGATCCTCAATTGCGGGCATCCCAACCGATTTGATAAGTTGTATCGCCGCTCGTATACTCCCAAAGGCCAGTGTATCCTGATGCCCAGGCTCAAATTTGCCAATGAGCGTGTTGTTTTCTTGTTTGTATTTTCCGCGTACACTATTAAACCCGATCGTTTTTGGGACAATACGTTCTTGCATACCGTCCTTAAACAGGAAAAAACCATTGCCATACCCGGCATTCATCCATTTATAGCAGCTTGCGCCCAGGATATCAATCCCGCTTTCGCGAAAGTTAAACGACGCTACCCCGCAATACTGCGTACCATCGGCTATGATGAGCAGGTCGGGAAATTTTTCCTTTAGTTCTTTTAAAAATGCAAAATCGATCTGGATACCATTAATATACTGTACTAAACTAATAGCAAGGGCATCTGGTTTTTCGCGCTCCACGGCCTGAAGGATATTATCCTCTAAATTTTCGTCAATATGGGCATAACAGACCTCAAAATCCCGTGAAGTTACCGCCCAGTTGATCGAGGGGTAATCATTATGCAGCAACAGTATTTTTGAGGAAGTGGGAAGGCCTTCCAGCAGCGTGTTGAACCCAAATGAAAAGTTGGGCACAAGGGCAGTCTGTGTGGGCGCGCAGTGGAAAAAATCACTTACCGCTCCACGTACCTTGGTCATAAAAGCATCCTGCTTATCTTTCATCAGGCTGCCCAAAATAAGATAATCCAGATCGTGAGACTGGCGGAAATCAAGTATGGTTTCAGAGAGTAGTCCAGACCCGGCAGTGTTGAGATGAACGTATTGAGAGGTAACGGGGAATTCCTTTTTTAAGTTTTTCATAGTGTTAACGCGGCCTAAATAATGTAAATTTGGTGGGCAACCAATTTACCTGTTCTTATGTTCTCAAAAAAGAAAGAAACTGAAAAAATAGATCCAGAACAACGTATCATGATCGAGTATGCCCAACAGCGGGTAAAGGAGAAAAAAAACCTTTTTAGGCATTTTATTATTTTTCTGGCGGGAGCCATCCTGCTTATAATCGTAAATCTCATCCTTGATTTTGGTAAGGATTTTAAACCTTTTAATGTAGACTGGTTTGCATGGGCCATCCTGATCTGGTTCTTTATCTTTCTGGTACATGTGCTTAATGTATATCTCCTGCACGCCTTTATGGGTAAAAAATGGCAACATGAGCAGATTGACCGCCTGGTTGCTAAACAAAAGACCAAAATTGCTGAACTGCAGACTAAGGTAGATCAGGATTACCCCCTTCCAGAAGGGCAGAAAAGCCCGTTTATACGCCCCAATAAACCTTTAAATTCTTAATCATTAATGCTTATTATCATCGCAGCCGCTGCAGAAAACAATGCGCTGGGCAAAAATAACGACCTGGTGTGGCACCTCCCCGATGACTTTAAAAGGTTTAAGGAGCTTACGACCGGCCATGCGATCATCATGGGCCGCAAAACCTTTGAATCCTTCCCTAAACTGCTGCCCAACCGCAAACATATCGTGATCACGCGTAAACAGGATTACCATCCTAATGGAGTCCATACAACCCATACGCTTGAGCAGGCCATCGCCCTCGCACAGCATGATGAACAGACCTATATTATAGGAGGGGGCGAAATTTACAACCTGGCGATGGATGTAGCTGATAAAATAGAGCTGACTCGCGTTCACCATATTTTTGACGCAGATACTTTTTTCCCAGAAATTGATGCGCAGCGTTGGGAACTCATCAAGGAAATAAAACACCCCAAAGATGAACGGCATGCTTTTGCCTTTAGCTATCTAAGCTATGTTAGACGCTAATTTCCTTTCACATTTATCCAAAATCCTGAGTACCAGAATTCAGGATTATAGTCCACTTTCCGGCGGCGATATCAATGCGGTTTATCTTTTAGAAGCCCAAGGCGAAAAATGGGTGATCAAGACCAATGATGCCAATCGTTATCCCGGCATGTTTGAACACGAAAAACTGGGTCTGGAAACCCTTTTGAAACCCAATGTTATTGATGTGTCAAAACCTCTGGAAACAGGCACATTTGAAGGCACGAGCTATCTTATTTTAGAACATAAGCTCGCTGGAAAAAAGGCGGAATATTTTTCAAAAATATTTGGCGAGCGGTTGGCCGCCCTGCATAGAAATACGCAGGCCAACTTCGGTTTTAAAGCAGATAATTATATAGGGAGCCTTCGCCAGTACAACAAGCAGGAAAAAACGGCCGCCGATTTTTACATCAACCAGCGCCTGAAGCCTCAATTTAAAATGGCTGCGGAAAATGGGTATGACTTTAAAAACCTAGATCAATGGTGGGATAAAATCAGGACGCTTATCCCCGATGAACCTCCCGCGCTGATCCACGGCGATCTCTGGGGCGGCAATTATCTGGTTAACCAGAACGGTCTGCCATGTCTTATCGATCCGGCCACAGCATACGCTCCACGGGAGATGGATATAGGCATGATGCAACTTTTTGGGGGTTTTGACGCTTCCGTATTTAAATCTTATAATGCAGTTTTTCCCTTAGCAACAGGTTGGGAAAATCGGGTAAAACTGTGGCAACTGTATTACATTTTGGTGCATCTCAATCTTTTTGGCGGGCATTATTATGCTTCCGCGAAAGCGATCATTTCCCGTTATTGACCTGCAAGACATGGGTGAGTAACGATTAGGGACAAGTGCCTTTTAACAAACTTTAGCCTTTGTAGGCCACGATTTTAGCACTCCTTTGGCCGGTAGTTGTTATACCTACGGCTATCTTTAAACCTCAAACCAAAAATCTAAAATTAGTATGAGCACAGAAAATTTATATAGCACAGATGCCAAGGAAAAAATCAAAAAACTGGCTAAAAATATCGATTTTGCCATGATGGCTACTAATCTGACCAAAACCCCCTTTAGTGTAATCCCCATGAGCACTAAAAAAGTGGACGAAGATGGCAACATCTGGTTTTTGAGTGGGAAAGACAGCGACCATAACAGGGATATCAAAAATGATAAAAATGTTCAATTAATTTATGCAGACAAGGGGTCTATGCAGTTTTTGAGCGTTTTTGGTACCGCCTCCATAACTACTGAAAAAATGATCCTTAACGAACTTTACAGTAGTACGGACGATTCTTGGTTTGATGGCAAAGATGATCCTAACATCAGCGCGATCAAGTTTGAACCTAAAGAAGCTTATTACTGGGATTCTAAAAGTAATAAGATCGTGACCCTTTTTAAAATGGGCGTAGGCGCCGTCACCGGTGAAAAACAGGACGTAGGCCGAAAAGGTGAACTGAACGTATAAATAAACAGATCCCACCAAAAATTAAAAACCACCAAAGTCAGCTTTGGTGGTTTTTTTTTGCTAATTAAAATAATATATTATTTGATAATCGTAATAAAGCGGCTGGCAGAATTCCAGCCCACATAGGCATAGCCATTCGTGGTTCGGGCATGTGCCCGGATGTTAAATGAATAGGCACAACTTACGGGTGGCACATATACTCCGCTGGTGGGAGCATTATGGTTGGTCACACCCACCCATAAACCACTACCGGGATAATCTGCATTCTCGAGCACTTGGGTATGGCCATCTCCATATTGGGCGTAGGCAGTATAAGACAGCAGATTGCCTTCAGCATCATGGGCATCAAAATTCATCACCACGCCATCTGTGGCATCACCGTGCAGATTGACAAAATCACAGGCCACCACTTCACTTCCACCATGTTTTATGGAGTTAATGGCCACTTCGGGAACATTATTGTCTATATAAAGGGTAAGCATTTGATCTGTACCCGATATCGCAGATGTACCTGTTGCGGTATAAAATTCTATCATAAACTGGTGAATTCCATTAGCCATCAACCGGGAGTCAAACTGAATCAAAAGATCATCTATGGAATAATCTATCGCAGGGTCCTTGAGTGTATAAAAACCATCGGCATCTGCACTAAAATACTCCAGTACATTATCAGGCCCTACATAACTATAGTTGCTCCATACAGATATTAACGGTGTAAAACCAGCACTGGTGCCCTCCCGGTGCAGGACTTTATATCTTCTTGCGGGAGAAGAACTTGTATACAAAGCGCTCAGCTTACTGCCGTTCCCTATCAGGTTAAGGCTGCCGCCAAAAGCTGCATTTTTAACCTTCACATAATAAGCAGTATCTGTGGTTGCCCTTCCATCAGTGTCATTGATCAAGCCGGCTGGGATCAACCCTACGCTGCCTATAACAGCTCCAAGATCTTTTGCCGGTATTGATGGCTTTCGCGAAAAATAAAGCGTGTGGAGATACTTGAAAACAGTATAAAAATCCTTAGGCGTATCAAAATTTAAGTTGGGCCTGCCAGAATGTAACCGAAGTCCAAATTTTGTGTATGATCTCCTTAAAAATGGGATCAGGCTGGTGTTAATATCATTAATTTTAATCTTGAGCTTCCAGATGCGGTGCGGCGCATCAAGATTTGGTGAGGCCTCAAAGGCATAACGGCAGGCAGAATCTGACATCTCATGGATCAGTCCCGTCCAACTGCCAGGACCCAGATAATATTGCCGGCCCATCTTGTTGGGATTATTGGGGTACGGCCCATAATTAACATCCGTGTTGGGTGTAATGGTGCCGTTACGGTTTGTATCAAAGGTGAACCAAAAATAATCACCTACACCAGGATCTTCATGGGTATCTTCAACAAAATCGATGATCAGGTACAAAAACCTCGCATCATTTTTTGCCCAGAGGTATCCCCCCGGAACCTTCATTTGTTGTTCCTGTGCTCCCGCCCAGCTTTCATGCGCTACGGTTTCAGAAAGATCTATGGGTACGTTGGCCCATGACGAATATATTGATGACATAATAATTAGATTTGATTACCACGTAAAGTTACTCTGGATAGAAGCCATTAAAATCACTTAAAATCCTGTTTTTTAAAGGATTAAATCACCCTTTTACACTTGGGTAATTTCCCCTTTTCGCGATGCAAATCCCCCTGAATTGCCGTTTTTCCGTCATACTATTCCAACTTCATTTTTATATCATAAATTGATGAGGAGGTTTACCGCTTTCGCGAAAGCGGACTCGTCTAATTAATTAAGGCTGGCAACCAACTTTTAACTGGCAACTCCTAACTTTATCCCTATTTTTGAAATTCTATTCATTTTTATAACCTTAAAACATGTCCATACAGAAACGCCTTTTCCTCCTCGATGCCTATGCCCTGATTTTCCGTGGCTATTACGCACTGATCAAAAACCCGCGGGTCAACTCAAAAGGGCAGGATACTTCGGCCGTTATGGGTTTTGTAAACTCCCTTTTTGACGTGATCAAAAGGGAAAAACCAGACCATCTTGCGGTGGCTTTTGATAAAGGGGGCAGTGTTGACCGTGTAGAGATGTACGAAGATTATAAAGCCCACCGGGATGAGACGCCGGAAGCGATACGCATCGCCGTTCCCATCATCCAGAGTATTCTCAAGGCCATGCACGTGCCCTGCATAGAGATCGAGGGCGTAGAGGCCGATGATCTTATTGGCACCCTTGCCAAACAGGCCGAAAAAGAAGGTTACCAGGTTTTTATGGTCACCCCAGACAAAGATTACGCGCAGCTCGTGTCAGAAAATATATTTATGTACAAACCTGCGCGTATGGGCAATGGCATTGAGATCTGGGGCATTCCCGAAGTGCAGAAAAAATTTGAGATAGAGCGGCCCGAGCAGGTAATTGATTACCTGGGTATGCGCGGCGATGCCAGCGATAATATCCCGGGAATTCCCGGTATTGGGGATAAAACAGCCAAAAAATTCCTGAAAGCTTACGATTCGCTCGAAGGGCTTCTTGCAAATACTGATGAACTCAAGGGGAAGATGAAGGAGAAAGTCATTGAGTTTGCAGAACAGGGAAGGCTTTCACGAAAGCTGGCCACCATCATGATCGATTGTAATGTGCAATTTCATGCAGAATCCTATGAGCTCAGCCAGCCAGACGCCAACAAGGTACAGGAGATTTTTGATGAGCTGGAGTTCCGAAGGCTCAAGGATCAGTTTATCAAGATTTTTTCTGGAGAGGCCCAAGCCTCGGTAGGCGCAGCAGTATCGGGCACAGAGACAGCAAAGCGCCTGGTCTCTTCAGCAGAAAAGGCAGCCGAAGCGGGATCAGGACAGTTTTCGCTTTTTGGCGACAATGGCGAGGCAATGGATATTGAGGAGCGCAGCATGCGGAAAACTATACAAAACACCGAACATTTTTACCAGAGTATCGCACCTGGAATGGCCACTGAGCTTTTTATCAAAAAGCTTATGAAGCAGGGATCGGTCTGTTTTGATACAGAGACTACCGGCCTTAACCCCATTACCGCAGAACTTGTGGGCATCGCTTTTAGTTGGGAAAAAGGAAAAGGGTTTTACCTGCCCTTTCCTGAAGATCGTGCTGAAGCCCAAAAGATCATCGAGCAGTTACGCCCGTTTTTTGAGGCTCCGGAAATAGAAAAAATAGGTCAAAACCTTAAATACGATATTAAGGTACTCGATAAATACAACATTAGGCTAGAGGGTAAACTCTTTGATACGATGCTCGCCCATTACCTGATCAATCCCGATATGCGGCACAATATGGATGTGCTTGCCGAAACATACCTGAATTATACACCGGTCGCCATTGAAGAACTGATAGGTAAAAAAGGCAAAAGCCAAATATCCATGCGCGAAGTCCCACTAAAGGACCAAACCGAATATGCGGTCGAGGATGCTGATGTGACCTTTCAGCTCAAAAACCATTTTGAAAAGGAACTCAAGGACGCCCAGACCCAAAAATTATTTGATGAGATTGAGATCCCGCTCGTTCAGGTACTTGCAGATATGGAACTGGAAGGCATAAATCTTGACAAGGGCTTCTTACATTCGCTCACAGAAGCGCTGGACAACGACATCAGCGAATTGGAAAAGAAGATTTTCGCAGAAGCGCAAGAAGAATTCAATATTGGTTCGCCTAAACAATTAGGAGAAATTTTGTTTGACAAATTAAAACTCGTCGACAAACCAAAAAAAACCCGCACTGGTCAGTATAGTACAGCTGAGGACGTTCTCTCCTATCTTGCTACAGAGCATGAGATCATACAAAATGTATTGGATTATCGTGGCCTTTCAAAATTAAAAAGCACATACGTTGATGCCCTGCCACAGCAAATTGAGCCGTCTACAGGCCGCGTACATACTGATTACATGCAGACCGTTGCCGCCACCGGCCGGCTGAGCAGCAACAACCCCAACCTGCAGAACATCCCCATACGTACGGAGCGGGGCCGCCAGGTACGCAAGGCTTTTATCCCCAGAAATGACGATTATATACTACTGGCCGCCGATTATTCTCAAATTGAGCTGCGCATCATCGCCGCGCTGAGCGAGGAGGATAATATGATCAAAGCCTTTAAGGATGGTCAGGATATTCATGCCTCTACCGCAGCAAGGGTATTTGATGTGACACTCGAGAATGTATCCCGAGCCCAGCGCAGCAATGCAAAAACAGTAAATTTTGGCATTATCTACGGCGTTTCGGCCTTTGGGCTGAGTAACCAGACAGAGCTTACCCGCAGCGAGTCTAAAGAACTTATTGACACCTATTATAAGACGTATCCAAAATTGCGTGGTTATATCAGCGATCAAGTGGCCTTTGCCCGTGAGCACGGCTTTGTTTTTACCGTTTTGGGCCGTAGGCGCTACCTCAAGGATATCAATGCGGGTAACCAGGTAGTGCGCGGCGCAGCAGAACGCAATGCCGTTAACGCCCCCATACAGGGCAGTGCGGCAGACATCATAAAAATCGCCATGATTCATATCGCAAAGGAGCTCAAGGCGAAAAAATACAAAACCAAAATGCTGCTACAGGTACATGATGAGCTTGTGTTTGATGTCTTTAAACCAGAACTGGATGAGATAAAGCAAATGATCAAAACCAATATGGAAAACGCCTATAAACTGGATGTTCCCCTTGAGGTAGATCTTGGCGTAGGTAAAAATTGGCTAGAGGCGCATTGAATTAGGTGAGCAATCCCAACGTGCAGGCAGCAATCACAAGTAGTTGAAAAATGAATAAAACGCTAAAAACTTCCATTTTGTAAATAAATTAACATTCCGATAGTAAACTTCGTGAAATTTCTCGTCCAAGTATCCTATAAATTAAACTAGAAAACTTAATTATGGAGACGAGAAGCTTACTATTTGTTGCATTATGCTTAATATCTTACTTGCCATTACAATCACAGAAGATTATCGATGGCTTTTTTAATAAGCAGGGGTCACTATCCTTGACCGCAGGTTATACCAATACTCATTATGATTCTTTTTATGTGGGCACCATGAAAGTAAATCAAGTGCCCGTAGGTGATGTGGATCAGGATATTTTCAGCCTATATGGCAAGTTTGCCATCACAGATGATTTTATGGTCATTGCATCAGCACCTTATATCACTGAAAAAGCCGGTGGTAATCCCGACCCTATCAACGGCGAAACCAAACTTTCTGATTTTCAAGATATTCAGATTGCTCTTAAATATAGGCTTCACCGTTTTCAAATTGACGACAATAACACATTTGATGCTTTGGCCGCAGCCGGTGTTACCATCCCCAGCGGTTATGAACCCAACGGTATCCTATCACTGGGAACGGGCAGTGTTAACGAAGACTTCAGTCTGGGTGCGCAATACAACAATGCTTCAGGTTTCTTTTTAAGCGCCATTGCGGGCTACAGTTTTAGGGGTAAGGCCGATGATAATTTTGATATATTGATTTCCCGTAAAGAATTTAATGTTCCCAATGCAGTGCTTTTTAACGGACGGCTGGGATATGCGGGATCGCATTTTTATCTGGAGGCTTTTGCTGATGTCCAATCCTCGGTAAAAGGTGTTGATATAATGGGCCCGGGTTTTGACAACAATTTCCCAGAAACCGAAGTGGATTATACCGTACTCGGCCTTTCCGCTTATGTGCCGCTAGGCAATTCCCTAGGTTTAAGCGGCAGCTACGGCACCACTACAAGCGGTAGGAATATAGGCGATACTGATTACTTTAATGTAGGGCTGACCTATAATCTGAGTACTGGTGGCGGTTCTTCTAGTGCTGCTTCAGGTAGCCCCAGTTCAAACTGAAAAAAAATAGTTTTATAGTTATTTGTTTTCTATTGAGAGACTGTTTTTTAGTGCCTTCGCAAGAGATCTTCTGATATTAAAAAATTTTGTAGCAAGATCAATATTCATTTCTGCGGAAAATATACCTGGTAGGCTAAAATCAAAGCGGTCAAAAAGATCAATGATTGCGTTAGAAAAGCATAGTAATGAGCAACCTCCTAAATATTAATAAAATGCGGTTTGCCGTATAAAAGGATTATTGTACATTTGCACCCTTGTTTCCGCGACCCTTGGCCGTGGTGCAGGAAATGGAATGTTTAATAATTAATTTTAACAGTGTGGACACATTAAGTTACAAGACCGTATCTGCAAACAAAGCCACTGTCAACAAGGAGTGGGTTGTTATTGATGCGGAAGGACAGCCGTTGGGTCGCATGTCTTCGATCGTTGCAAAATTTTTGCGCGGCAAGTACAAGCCCAATTTCACACCACACGTTGATTGCGGAGACAATGTCATTGTTACCAATGCCTCTAAAATCAACTTAACGGGAAAGAAGTGGGATGCTAAAGAATACATCCGTCACACAGGCTATCCCGGTGGTCAGAAAAGCCTCACCGCCAAAGAGCTTTATGGCAAAGACCCTAGTCGTCTTGTCGAAAATGCGGTAAAGGGCATGTTGCCCAAAAATAAACTGGGTGCGGCATTATTTCGCAACCTTAAGGTTTATAATGAGGCCGAACATGGTCAGGAGGCTCAGAAGCCTAAAACAATCAATATTAATGAACTCAAGTAAATGGAAGTTATACACAAAATAGGCCGTAGAAAAACCGCCGTTGCTCGTGTTTACCTGGCTCCCGGCAGTGGCAGCATCACCATCAACAAGCGTGAGCTCAACAGCTATTTCACCACCGGAACGTTGCAGTACAAGGTGAACCAACCCCTTATGCTTACCGAAAACGACAAAAATTTTGACGTTAGCGTAAATGTATTTGGAGGTGGCACCACCGGCCAGGCCGAAGCGATCAGGCTCGCCCTGTCCCGTGCAATGTGCCAGCTGGACGCTGAAAACAGATCGATCCTCAAGCCAGAGGGCCTTATGACCCGTGACCCCAGAATGGTGGAGCGTAAGAAATTTGGTCAGAAGAAAGCGCGTAAGAAATTCCAGTTCTCTAAACGTTAATTTTTTTCCGAGGCTTGACTTCGGAATTTTATCGGGCTTGTTAGCAAGCTTATGAACTAAAAAGAACAATTATTAAGTCGTTATCCCGAAAAAAACTTCGGGAAGTTAGTTTAGCATCTAAATGGTCTCGGCGCCTTTCGCTCCCGCGGAAAAACCACCTGACCATTGCTACAACAACGGGAACGTAAACTAAAACACTAAATGACAAATACAGAAAATGTAAAAGAATTGCTGGATGCAGGGGTACACTTTGGTCACCTCACCCGGCGCTGGGATCCTAATATGGCCCCATATATTTATATGGAGCGTAATGGGATACATATTATAAATCTTTATAAAACCACGGCTAAACTCAATGAGGCCAATGAGGCACTCACCAAAATTGCAGCTTCGGGCAGAAAAATTCTTTTTGTGGCCACCAAAAAACAGGCCAAGGAGATCGTAGCAAACCATGCAGCACGTGCCAAGCAGCCCTTTATAACGGAACGCTGGCCAGGCGGAATGCTTACCAATTTTGTAACCATACGTAAAGCGGTAAAAAAAATGCAGACCGTAGACCGTATGAAGAAAGATGGTCGCTTTGACTCCCTTTCCAAAAAAGAGCAATTACAAATGAACCGCATGCGCGACAAACTTGAGAAGAACTTAGGTTCTATCGAAGACATGACGCGGTTGCCAGGAGCTCTTTTTGTAGTAGATATCAAGAATGAATATATTGCGATCAAAGAAGCACAAAAATTAAACATTCCTATTTTTGCGATGGTAGATACTAACTCAGATCCACGTGAGGTAGACTACGCCATCCCATCTAACGATGACGCTTCAAAATCGATCGAAAAGATTATTTCTTCCGTATCTGATGCTATTGTAGCCGGGCTTTCCGAGCGCAAAGCTGGTAAGGAAGATAAAGATGGTAAGCCAAAGAGCAAAAAAGGCGATAAGGCTAAAACTTCTGAAAAAGATGATAAACCCAAAAAATCCAAAGCTAAAAAGTCTTCAAAAAGCGACGAGGAAGAGTAGGATTTTTTGACGTTTAAAACCTTAAAAAGTCGTTTAGTACAGCATCCTTAAGCCGACTAAACGACTTTTTTTAGTAAACTACAATCCTATAAAAAGCAAAGCTCATTTAGCATTGATTGATTTACTTAAACACGAGCAGACCCTGGTATCTCTCAATATTAAATCGAAAACTAAAAATTATTTGTAAAAAATTGAGCTATACGCCCGCTGAAATAGCTGGAGCAGTTCAACTATCTTTTTTGAATATGTTGTGCTATACGACTTTTTAAAAAGGAGTTTCATTAATAAAAAATAAAACGAAATGGCAAAAGTAACAGCCTCAGAAGTAAATAGATTAAGAAAGTCCACCGGAGCAGGAATGATGGACTGTAAGAACGCACTTGTAGAAGCCGATGGTGATTTTGAAAAAGCCATTGAGATCCTTCGTAAAAAAGGTCAGAAAATTGCCGCCAAACGTGCCGACCGCGAATCTGCTGAAGGAGCAGTAATTGCCAAGGTTAATGACGACAAGACTAAAGGAGTAATCGTATCGCTTAACTGTGAGACCGATTTTGTGGCCAAAAACGAAGATTATGTAACCATGGCCCATAAACTGGCCGATATCGCAATTAATTATAAGACCAGGGAAGAATTTCTTGCTGCCGCTTATGATGATAAGATGACCGTAGAAGAAAAGATCATCGAGCAGACGGGCGTTGTTGGCGAGAAATTGGAAATTGGTGATTTCCGGGTATTAGAGGCTCCATTTGTAGGGTCCTATATCCACGCGGGTAATAAGATCGCCACTTTGACCGGTCTTTCTGCTGGTGGTGATAACGCCGAAGAAGTGGCTAAAGACGTCTCGATGCAGGCTGCCGCGATGAACCCCGTAGCGCTTGACCAGAGTGGTGTAAATCAAGAGACCATTGATAAGGAGATCGAGATCGCTAAAGATCAATTGCGCCAGGAGGGCAAACCAGAAGAAATGCTTGACAATATCGCTAAAGGCAAACTGAACCGTTTCTTTAAGGACAATACCCTGGTCAACCAGACCTTCATTAAAGACAACAAACTAAGCGTTTCCGATTATGTGAAAACATTGGGAGACGTAAAAGTTGTTGGTTTTGAAAGGGTTGCACTTGGGTAAACTTCAATAGACATTTTTATAAATAAGAAAAACCATCCGTTGAAGCGGATGGTTTTTTTATGAATAAACAACTTTAAAAACTGAAAAAAGGATCTTATTCTTCCTATAAATAAAGAAATATTTCAACTTTAAAGTTGAGGTTTTAAGGTATGATCAATCTTGTTTTAATTTGACCTTACTTGGAATTTTAAACATCAATTGGCATGTTCCTTCTTCTCTCTTTATCAATAAATCAATTTGAGAACTTTCTGTTTGCCAAATAACATAAATAGGATTTTCGTCTAGGGAACCTTCTCTTGTTTTAATAGAAGAATTTTTAAAATAACTAGAAATCCCATCCTTAGTATTATATCCTTCACTGATTAAATTAACTTCTTCAATAATTTTCACATATTTTGGTTTTCCGAAATCATGATTCATCCCTTTAAAAAATACTTTATCAGGTATTCCATAAAGATTAAGTCTAATTTCTTCAATCAATCCCTTGTGGTCAGTGGATAGATAAATTCGGCCATACGGCAACTCATAAATTGAATTAATATCTTCAGGATCAAGCGAGTATGAGGTCTCGCTCATTTGCTCAGGTGACACTCCCGATATTTCCAATTGATCTATGGGTTGATGTAACAAGCTTTGAAATAGTAAGGCTGAATACATAAATATTATTTTTTCCATTATTCGCAATTTCCTGTTGTAAATAATCTAACTTTATAACTAGATGGACTATTGATATAAAATGGAGCTAGAAATCCCCAGGCATTTCATAAATCAGTTAATTAAATTTGTCTTGACCTAAAAGAATAATGGGTTTTGTTTTCATCAAAATGATATTTTCAGAAGACAACGAATCTTTTTTAATAAAATAAACTTCATATTCATTGTTGTTTTTCATTATTAGTTGCTGATCGTTAGATCCAAAAATGCTGAAGATCGAATCAACACTTACTGATGTATAGCTGCTTTTTTTGCTCAAAGGCTCAACAATATCTTCGACTTTTTCAAAATAAAGGGTATTTTTTCCTTTATTTAATTCTATTGTTCTACCAAAAGTCTTGGATTGAGCTTTAATAGTATCAAAATTTATATATATTTCTATGTGTCTTTTCTGGGAAAAGAAATAGAACAAGCCTAAACATAACATTAAAATCATCACGATTGAGCTAATTAAATATTTGATTCTAACTTTTATCATTTACAGTTTTTATCATTATTTCTCGCTGTCAACTTTACTCTTATAAGCTCTTTTGAATCGAATTCTTTAACATCAGGATTTTTTGAAAGAGTTCGGAAGTGATTCTCATTTATGTAGAAATGCAATATACCTTCCTTATCTTTAATTTTTTCCGACTTATAATTCTCTTTTCCTAAATCTAAATTAAATGACAAATGAACTGCCGTATTTGTCTGACAATTTGAACTAAAAAAAGAGGATAATATGATAACAAATATTAGATTTTTCATTTTAATTACAATTTTATTACCTGTACTTTTATAATTATTTATTTGATTAATAATACGGGTTCTTTCTGTTGAAGACAATTGATCCCAAGCTACAGTATGTTGAAGACCTTCCCATGCTAAATCATTATAAAATTTGTCAGAGTGAACGTTAATATCAAATTCTTTCAAGATATTCACTATCGTTTGCCTATAATGTGCGGCCATTTGTTGATGTTGCCAATTTGTAGCATATCTTCTATAATAATAAATTCCGGGAAATTTATTGATTGAGACATAACACCAACCGATCGAACTTTTCTGTATAATTCAATTGTAATATTTTCCCTATACTTATAGTCCAAGTACGTTGCCCTTAAGTATTATTATTATGGCATAATAAATCTGTATCTGGAAGATTGCACGCTTAAACAGCACGCTTCTGAAACTGAAAAATTGACTTCACAAAAAACCACCCGATGTTGCGGATGGTTTTTCTTTGACTTTTTTCTTGTTCCAAAAATAATATTGACCTAATCACCAATTTTTTTCCAAATATCAGTTTTGCCATCTTTTGTTTCAACCATAAAGGATTGATCGCTCCAATTCTTAATTTTTAAAGTATCAATTCTAGTTGAAATGGGAATGCCCAGCCCACCATGCTGTAAATAAACAGTGAACTGACTATTGTAAACTGTATCTAATGGAATGTGGTGTTCTTTGAAGCCGATGTTTGAAATTATAGCTTCTTTAGGTTTATTTCTGGTAAAAATAATTTGCGCAGATCCTTTTTGATCAACGATGAGCCCATGATCTTTTATATAATTGCCCTGAGCATCTTTAAAAAGAATATTTGTATTGGGAACAGGATTATCATCTAGATCGTAAACCTGGAATTTTATAATTAAGCTATCTGGATTCTTTTGCCAAATTTCTTGATAATGCCAACCTATTTTGAGCGGTTTTGTTTCATACCTTAAGATAAGTTTATCTTTCTCAATTGAATAATGGCCTTTTCCATAATTCTCCTTGCCTGTGTCAATTTCCGATAAAAATTCAAAATTACTATTAGCATTTAATGTCAAACATTCTGATGACCCATAAGGATTATTTACCTTGCAGTAAATTCCTAACTTGACTTTATCAAAATTCATTTGAGAAAAAACAGGAGTAATAAATAATTCCAGAAAAAGCAAAAAACATATATATTTTAAGCTATCCATTTTAATTACATTTAGAGCCTCTCGCATTTTTATTCTCCATCTCATTTTTCCATATTTGTTCTGCCTTAGTTCTATCATCAGAACTAAAAAGATTTATAAATGATGATGAATATTGATAGTTGCCATCAGAGTTTTTGTAAACTAAACCCGCTCCGGCCATCTTATAGTAATAATCCCAATCAAGATTTCCGTTTGATTTATAAAGTCCACCTGTACCATAAGTGGAATCCCATTGATAAAGGGAAAAAGCCATCGCATTAATATATTGAGACATGAAATCATGTTGGAATTCACCAGAATTTATATTACTTATACCATGATCTTTTGCGTATTCCTCTAATTTTAATTTAAAATCTAGATCATTGTTTAAAGACATGGCTTCATAGTATTTAACGTTAAGGTAAGCATGTACCATTTCGTGAATCATAGTTCTTGCGATCGATAACTGAGTTGCTTTTACAATGTAAGAATTAGAAACAGTAGTAGTCAATCCTATAGTACTAGCATTGGATAAAGAATTTGTAAGGGAACCATTTTTAATGTTATAATTATAAATTTTAGAATCATTGAATAATTTTAATATGCTTTCAGAAAAATTTAACTGGAGAGATTCAGTCTCAAGTACAATTTCAGGTTTCAAAGGATCTTCATAATAAAGCCCAATTGCAAGTTCCGTGAATATATTCTTGGCACAGGGATCAGTAAGGTTATTTTTTAATCTGTAATGTTCAAGAATTCCACTATGATATTCCCAGCTGGGGTCAGAGTCACTACTATTACTGCTGCCACCGTATTCTCCGTCACCGCCGCCTCCATAAATAACATTGTTTGGATCAAAATAATAAGGAGTACCATCACTTAAGAACAAAAGCTCAATGGGCACATCATCTACCGGGTGGGACTCTCCAGTGATGACCACTTCCTCAAGCTGCTCCTCGCAAAAGGTACTGCCGGGATTGTAATTCTCATCACAATCGGTGCCATTTTTCATCCTTTTATTGTTACTATTGGTGCTCTTTTCTGCCTTAGCAACAAATTGGCTTACAAGGGTGTCGTTTGATAGTCTGTACCCGTTCAGAAAAGAACCTTCCAGATCTGTAATAATAATTATTCCAGAAAAACCATTTTCAACAATACCTTCATCAGGCACCATATTAAAAACAATGGTCTGCAAGGTATCGTCTATGGTAAGGGCCAGAATTCTTGAAAAAACATTTTCATATTTAGTCTGCGCTGGGATAACTGCGAGTTCCTAATCGCTGTTTACTAAGTCTTCATAGTCCAATTGATTAATATCAAAATCAACAAATTCATCTTCTGATGATCTAGTATTGGCGCTTTTATGGTTTTTAAGGGCGTCCATAATATCGCCTTTACCAGCAGTCTTTATCCCGTTCTGATCAGGTACGATTTTTTCTATTAGCTGATCGTCTTGATCATGCTCTTTGCTGCATCGGGTAAAAAGAAGTGACCCGAGGAGCAACAGAAGAGGAAATTTAATCGGAGTAATAATTTTTTCATCTCTTACTATATTTAGTTCAGGGGTCTAAATATATATAAATATCAATAATTCAAACTAAAAATGAATTTTTATAGAATTTTTGGTTGATCAGTATCATTATCAATCAATTATTGGAAAATAACTAATCTTCCGAATCAAAAAGCCTTTTATCCCAGCGGAATAATTGGGCATCCTTAATAATAACAGCCTTAAAATCTTGGTGCAACGGGTTTAAAAGATAATTATGTTCGCCTTCCACGACTGCTGATGGTACTTTTAAAACAGCATGCTTGTTATCCATTATAAAGCTGTCTCCCAGGCGCTGGGTAAATTCCCTAGGTGGGTACTCATTCCATTTTTTATCCTTTATCTGAGCGGGGTTGAGTTTCGCGACCAGCTTTTCCGGAAGTTCTAAAGTGACGATGTAGTAATTTTTTGGTTCCCGGTTGAGTTTTAAGTGGACGGCAACTTCAAGAAAGGCCAAAGCTCTGGAGGACGAGGTATAAACCATTCTGGTGCCCACATTGTTCCATCGGCCGCCATTTATTTCGGCACCCACGCCAGAAAGATCATTGCAGTATTTCTTTTTGGCAAGTCGATAAACCCTCATGCCAGGATACCATGTTCTATACGGCCCAGCTCTTTTTTTACGATGTCTACACCTATGTTTGTATCCAGTAAATCCATGGGTCGCTCATTACCAAGGGCGATGTTACGCTCCCGCAACCAGTAAAAGAAATTATCCCAATCTTCAAATACCTCAAATCCGTAATTTAAAAGCTGAGAGATCGCAACGATTTTTTCACCCTGCACGGGCTTAAAATCTCTTTTTTCTTCCTTATGGCGCTCCAGTGTTTTTGTGGAAATATTTAAAAATCCCGCCCACTCCTTGGCTAAGAAAGGGATTTTACTGGTGAGGTTTTCAAAAAACGTATAACTGATGCCCTTCCTTACAGCGCGCACCAGATCAAAAGGATTTTGGTCATCATTCCAGCTAGATGCTGTATTATATTCTAAAACTAAGGGTTCTTCGGCTTTCATATTTCTCCATTTCTATAAAAATACGACAAATGACTGATTAAAAAAAGACAAATTATATTTTTATCCTCAATAGTTTATTTTTGAAAATACTTGAAGAGAAAACTACAACTAAGTATATAACGCACCGAAGATGCAGCTTAAATTCTTTCTTTCGCCAAAACCCATTAAACCGTATATTTGCGCCAAAATTTTCCCGATCCATGCAATTTAAACGCGTTCTCTTAAAATTATCCGGTGAAGCCCTGATGGGCGAAAGGCAATACGGTATAGACCCCAAACGCCTCGCAGAATATGCCGAAGAGGTCAAGGCGGTCGTAGATAGTGGCGTCCAGCTGGCCATCGTTATAGGTGGCGGTAATATCTTTAGGGGCGTGGCGGGTGCCAGTACGGGTATGGATCGTGTACAGGGCGACCACATGGGCATGCTCGCAACCGTCATTAATGGCCTGGCACTGCAAAGTGCCCTTGAGGACACGGGCATCCAGACACGCCTACAGAGTGCGATTAAAATCAACGAAGTAGCCGAACCTTTCATACGTCGCCGTGCCGTTCGTCACCTCGAAAAAGGCAGGGTGGTCATCTTTGGCGGTGGGACGGGAAATCCTTATTTTACCACAGATTCTGCTGCGGTGCTGCGCGCCATTGAGATCGATGCCGATGTCATTTTAAAAGGTACCCGCGTGGATGGTATTTACACCAGTGATCCCGAGAAGGATAAAAAAGCGGTTAAATTTGATTTTATCACTTTTGAAGATGTAATAAGCAAAGGACTCAAGGTTATGGATACCACCGCCTTTACCCTTAGCCAGGAAAACAGCCTGCCCATCATCGTTTTTGACATGAATAAGACTGGCAACCTGCTCAAAGTAGTTTCTGGAGAAAAAGTGGGAACGACCGTTGATCTTTAGTTTTTAATGAATTTAAAAAATTATATCTGAGACAATAGAAAATTTAGAATGCGAAATTGTAAATGATAGTTAGCCCTGAAAATAGCCACACCTAACTGCGTTTTTGAAAGTTAAATTCATTGGTCCTGAAGATTTATATCAAAAGCTGAAAATAAATGTATGAAGTTTTGAGTTTTTTAATAAAAAGAAGGCAACAGATTAAAACATTTCCCAAAAATTAGATAGCAAAAGCACATCCATATTATTATGAACGAAGACATTCAATTTATACTAGATTCCACTAAAGAAGGGATGGAAAGTGCCATTTCACACTTAAAAAAGCAACTGGTCAATATACGTGCAGGTAAGGCGAGCCCCTCTATGGTGGGCAGCGTGATGGTAGATTACTACGGGAGCATGACACCACTTGCTCAAGTGGCCAACGTAAACACTCCAGATGGTCGTACACTCTCCATACAACCGTGGGAAAAATCAATGATTCAGCAGATCGAAAAGGCCATTATGGACGCTAACCTAGGCTTCAATCCCATGAACAACGGCGAGAGCGTCATCATCAATGTACCACCACTTACTGAAGAGCGCCGCAAGGACCTCGTAAAACAGGCCAAGGCAGAAGCTGAAGATGCAAAAATAGGCGTGCGCAACGATCGTAAAAATGCCAATAATGAGATTAAGAAGTTAGAAAAGGATGGGCTCGCAGAAGACCTTTGCAGCAATGCGGAAGTTGATGTACAAGAACTTACAGATACATTTATCAAAAAGATAGATGGCATACTTGTGCAAAAAGAAAAGGAGATACTTACTGTATGATCATCACGTTAAACTAAAGCTAAGGGCGGCCATAAGGTCGCCTTTTTTTTGGTACATTCACCCATTGCCCATCTATGCCCGACTTGATGCAAAAATTAATACTGATCTTACTCCTACTCCCCTTTGTATGCCATGCCCAGACAGCACCGGCAACCTCAACGGTCCAGGTAGATACGATCATTCAAAAGGCTATTGACCGCAATCCCAGCAATAATCCACAGCGGTCACAAGCTCAATTTAGTTACGATACCTATGAGAAGATTATTGTGACAGATTCGCTCAACGGCAATGACAACACCCCGCACTCTTTTTTTGCTGAAATCGCTTCACAGAACAAATTCAACCAAAAGCAGGGATTTAAACAAAATGTAGAAGGGATGCGCGTTGCCGGTTTTGAAAAACCCCGCTACGAGGTATTAGGAACCACCATTGAGTCCCGCACCTTTTATGATGCGGATTTTGTAATCTTTGAGTACCGCTATGCCGGGCCTCTGTCCCAAAGGGGTCAAAAACACTACAATTATACTTTTGAGGGTGATACACTTATAGATGGACGGCCTAGCTATAAAATAGGGCTCAAACCAAAAAGACCTGCGGCCGTACCCGGTCTGGTAGGATCGCTTTGGCTTGACCAAGAAACATACGCAATCCAGAAAGTAAGCATCGATCTTAAGGATGCCATTGCTGCGCGGATCGTACAGGAATATAAATATTTTCCTGAGCAAAAAGTCTATCTTCCAAAATCTAACAAACTTTATTTGGAAAAGGGGAAGACTGATAGGCGCGTCTCCTTTTTTAGAGGCAAAATCGCCATAGGAACTATAGAAAGGCAACCCGTAAAGGATGCTATTGAGGGAAAATATCTCATTTCTACACAGGTAAACTCCAATTTTTCTTTTAAGAAAGAAATCAAGATTAACCACCCTGGACTTTCCATTGAGGTAGAAGAAGGCGCGAATGCCAGACCAGATAGCTTTTGGGAGACTTATCGACCCGAAGCGCTGACCAAAGGAGATCTCAACAGTTTTGGTTTTATCAAGGATATTGTAGACGAGCAGAACATTGAGCGCCGGCTACAGGTAATCAACAATTTTGGAATTGGGTATTATACAGTTAACTTTTTTGACTTTGACCTTACCTATCCGCTCAAATACAACAACTATGAAGGGCTGCGTCTGGGCCTTGGCGGACTTACTAACGAAAAATTTTCAGATCGTTTCAGACTGCAGGGATACCTCGCCTATGGCTTCAAGGATCAGGCCTTTAAATACGGTATTGGTGGTGGTGTACTTTTAGACAAATATCACGGCGCCTGGCTTAGTCTTAACTACAACGATGACCTTCAGGAGGTAGGCAGTTATGAATATTTGACCGATCGCAGAGTCTATTCCCTTTTTGAGCCAAGGCTGGTCAACATCAGTCAATATTATGATTACAAGACTATACGCATCAATCAGGAATTTCGCGTAACGCCGAAAATCTTATCAGAACTACAATTATCAAACACCACGATTAAGCAAATAATCCCATATCGCTTTTACAACGCTGATAATGGCCTTACCTATCGGGATTACACAGTAAGCGAGGCATCAATATCTCTCCGCTGGACTCCGTCTAGTAAGTACATGCATACTGAGGAGGAGACCACAGACATCTATGAGGGCTATCCCATCGTCTCAGCGCAGGTCACTAAGGGTTTTGCCGGGGTCTTTAATAGTGATTTTAATTATACCAAGGTTGCGGCCAAGTTTTACTATCAGGTGGAGCGGCTGAACAAATCAACCACCCAGTTTCTGCTGGAGGGTAAGGCAGCCTTTGGTGAGCTGCCCCTCACCCATTTATTCCACGCTTTTCCCGATGCACCCAATAAGCCGACGGTGATGAACCGATTTTCAGTGGCAGGCATCCATAGTTTTGAGACGATGTATTTCGGCGAGTTTTATTCTGACCGCTTGGCCACATTAGAGATCAAGCACCGCTTACGCCCCTTTGACCTTGGTAAAAAGTTCAAGCCAGAGATGGTATTTATCACACGCGCTGCCATTGGTGATATACGCAACCCGCAGGATCACCTGGATGTCCAGTTTAAATCCCTAAAGCATGGCTATACTGAAAGCGGTTTTGAGATCAATAAAATACTTTTTGGCTTTGGTACCAGCCTTTCCTATAGGTATGGGGCTTACCACCTTCCCAAATTTGCCGATAACCTCGCCTTTAAGTTCACATTTAACCTTTCGCTTTAAAAACCTTTCTGTCCTCACGCAAAAGGGTTTTAAATAAGGTAACTTTGCCAACCACAAAAATGATCGATGTCAAAATTTATTACACATAATTTCTGGGGCAACGTTGCACGCATTATTTTGCGTAATAGGTTGATAATCTTAATTTTTATTTTAGGAATTACCGTGTTTTTGGCCACCCAGTGGCAATATATGCGCTTTACCTATACAGAGGCTAATCTACTACCCGATGACCATCCCGTAAATCAGGAATACCAGCAGTTTTTAGACAAGTTTGGTGAAGAGGGCAATTTAATTGTAATGGGTGTAAAAGATAGTACTCTTTTTACCCCAAAAGTGCTTAACGCCTGGAACGCACTATCAGATTCTATACGCAGTTTTGACGCTGTGGCGCTCTCGGTTTCCCTGAAAGACCTTAAGGTCCTCAAAAAAGAAGAGAATCCAAAACGTTTTGACCTTGAGCCATTTATCAATAAAAAGATACAGAATACGGCAGAAGCACAAGCCTATAAAAAACAGCTATTTGATGACCTTCCCTTCTATGACGGTCTGATCTTCAATAAAAAAACGGGTACGGTGCGCAGTGCCATATACCTTAAAAAGGCCATTGTCAATACCGCCGCACGTAAAGATTTTGTACTTGACGACCTGATCCCGCTGATCAAGAATTTTGAGGCACAGACCGGCGTAACGGTTCATACGAGCGGGATGCCCTACATCCGCACTCTTAACAGTAAAAGTATTATTGATGAAATAGGCCTCTTTGTGGGAGGTGCCCTGCTTGTAACCTCGTTGATTTTCTTTTTCTTTTTCCGCTCCTATAGGGCCACCTTCATATCAATGTGTGTGGTACTCATCGGTGTGATGTGGGCACTTGGCTTTCTTGGGCTTTTGGGATACGAGATCACTGTGCTTACCGCACTGATCCCACCCTTGATCATTGTAATTGGCGTGCCCAATTGTATTTTTCTCATTAACAAATACCAGCAGGAGTATAAAAATCACGGTAATAAAGTCAAGGCGCTGCAACGGGTGATTACCAAGGTGGGCAATGCTACACTGATGACAAATATTACCACAGCAAGTGGTTTTGCCACCTTTATCTTGACCAAAAGTTCGCTGCTGAAAGAATTTGGTATTGTAGCCTCCATAAATATCGTTGCGATCTTTTTACTCAGCTTGCTCATTATCCCTATCGTTTACAGCTATATGACTCCGCCCAAAGACAGGCACCTCAAACATTTGGGCAAGTCTTGGATAGAGGATTTTGTAAACTGGATCGAGCATATGGTGCGCAACCGTCGCATTACTATTTTCATCGCAGCACTTGGTCTGCTTATTATTAGTTTAATAGGTGTAAACCAAATCAAAGTTTCCGGCAGTCTGATCGAGGATATGCCAAAAAAGACCGGGTTTTATGATGACATTAAATTTTTTGAGCGCGAGTTTGACGGGATCATGCCGCTTGAGGTCATGATAGACACTAAAAAGCCTAAAGGTGTACTCAAGCTATCTACCTTAAAACGTATGGATGAACTGGGCACGACCATCACCGAAATCCCTGAGCTCTCCAAACCCATCTCAATCGTCAACCTGGCCAAATACAGCAAACAGGCATTTTACAACGGTGCCCCAAAATACTATCAGCTCCCCACCTCAAACGAACGCAATTTTATACTGCCCTATGCCAGCAGTTTTGGTAACCAAGCCGGTCTGATGGACAGTTATGTGGACAGCACCGGCCAGTATGCCCGCATGACCACATTTATGAAAGATATTGGTACAGATAGAATGCAAGTGGTGGAAAACAACCTTTGGACCAAGATCAATGCGCTCTTTCCTAAAAAATTATATAAAGTGACCCTTACGGGGAAAGCCCTCGTGTTCCAAAAAGGTACTGACTACCTGATTACCAACCTGATGATCAGCCTCTCGCTCGCCATTGTACTCATTGCGGGTTTTATGGCGTGGATGTTTCGCTCTTTTAAAATGATATTGATCTCGCTGATCCCAAACCTGCTGCCCCTGGTGGTCACCGCCGGTCTTATGGGCTATCTAGGAGTACCCATAAAGCCTTCTACCATCTTGGTATTCAGTATCGCCTTCGGCATTTCAGTGGATGATACGATCCACTTTTTGGCTAAATATCGGCAGGAACTTAAGGCAACCGGCTGGAAAATCAAAAAATCTGTTTATGCCGCACTGCGTGAAACCGGTGTCAGTATGTTCTATACCTCTATCGTGCTTTTCTTTGGATTTTCGGTGTTTATGATAAGTAGTTTTGGCGGCACCGTAGCCCTCGGCGGACTCGTTTCTGCTACCTTGCTTTTTGCCATGTTGGCAAATCTGCTCTTACTCCCATCCTTATTGCTTTCGCTTGAGCGAAATATCGCAAACAAAGAAGTCTTTAAGGAACCCAGCATGAACATTATTGATACTGAAGAGGAGGAAGATGAGGAGGAACTGCCCTAAGCGACAGCTCAACTGTAAAAAGTTTTATCCATTTTCTAATTAGTATTAAGGTAAAAGTCGCACAAGTCATCGACTTTATAAGTATTGAAATATCCTATCCTACTGGCTTGGATATATTTTACTATTCTTCACAATTATTCCATATTTTAGACATAAAACAGCGAATTTTTCGCCCTTAAATGTCATTTTTTCGGTCAAAAAGCAAGAAAATTCTGGTATTAAAGCGAATGCTATTACCCGATTTTTCAAAACTTGTATTGAATTATTTCTGAAGTATGTTGTTTTCAGATCATGGGCAACAAAAAACGGCTTGTTTTTAAAGCCGTTTTTAAAAAGATCAGGATATAGTTAAAAGTATGCGCTATGTAAATCGTTAAGATTAAATATCGTCTACTGCGCGAAATATACGTAAACGATAACAACGAGTGCACAGATGCCAATACCGGCCACTTTTACATATTTCCATGGGGTTATATCCACCTCTTCGGTATAATGAAGCTCATAGTCCTCACTACGTGGGTACATCTTACCTATAATGAGCATAATTATAATATTGAGCACAAATAAAATGGCCATGACATGCAGGTAATGTGGATAGGCACCCGCTTCTATTTCACCCAATCGCGCAACATCAGTAATGCCGTTGGCACTAGCTTGCGCGAGTGCATCGCCTACCAGGTAGGGCTTGATCACAAACTGGCTGATGCAATAAAGCACCACCCCAGAGATGAGTCCTATTTTTGCGGCTATCGCAGGTACGCGTTTGGTCGCGTAGCCTACAACGATGATGGTGAGGATAGGTATGCTATAACAACCGTTTATCTCCTGTAGCCAGGCAAATATGCTTTCGGCTTTAGCCAAAAAAGGTGCAACAAGCATGGATACAATCGCGAGCACAGTACCAAAAGTTTTGCCTGCTTTTACGATCTGCCTTTCAGACGCCTCCTTATTGATATACTGCTTGTAGATATCGATGCCGAAAAGTGTCACCGAACTGTTGAGCGCGCTATTAAAAGAGCTTAGGATCGCCCCAAAAAGTACGGCGGCAAAAAAGCCGACCAGCGATAGCGGCAACACCTCCCGTACCAGTGCGGGATAAGCCTGGTCTGCCTTTGGAAGGTTGCCCTCAAAAATATGCCAGGCAATAACCCCCGGCAGGACAACAATGAGCGGTCCCAAAACTTTTATTAGAGAGCCCAGCAAAATCCCTTTTTGACCTTCTGCCAAGTTTTTAGCACCCAGTGCACGCTGTATGATTGCCTGGTTGGTGCCCCAGTAAAACAACTGTACGAGCATCATCCCGGTAAATATCGTAGAAAAAGGAACCGAATTGGTAGGCCCCCCAATAGAATTAAATTTTTCAGGATTATCAGCCATCAGCGTGTGTATGCCTTCAATCATACTGCCATCACCAACGGCGATCAGACCAAATACCGGGATCATCAACCCACCTACGATAAGCCCTACAGCATTAATGGTATCAGAGACCGCGACCGCTTTGAGCCCACCAAAAATTGCGTATATGGAACCGATGACGCCTATGCCCCAAACGCACATCCACAGTGCAGTACTCTGATCAATCCCGAATTTATCAGGGATATCAAACATGGTAACAATGGCAAGGGAGCCAGAATATAAAACCACTGGTAATAAAACGATTGCGTAACCGGAGAGAAATAATCCTGATGTCATCGCCTTAGTAGTCACGTCAAAACGCCGTTCCAAAAATTGGGGAACGGTTGTGAGACCGCCCTTTAAATAACGGGGCAACAAAAATATAGCAGTGACCACCATCGCCAATGCTGCAAGGGTCTCCCAGGCCATAACTGATATACCTTCTGTATAGGCCTGGCCATTAAGTCCTACAATCTGTTCTGTGGAAAGGTTAGTAAGCAATAGTGAACCGGCAATAACCACCGCTGTAAGGCTGCGCCCTCCCAAAAAATATCCCGCAGAAGTTGTTTCATCTGTAGTGCGTACAGACCACCAGGAAATCACTGCTACAAGAATGGTAAAGGCCAAAAAGGAAATTATTGCCATAGTTTTTGATTTTAAAGGTCACATGTTTTGTGAACGAATTTTAGTTCGTAAAAAAATGTTAAGTTATTAAATATTTACATGAAAGGGCCAGCTAAATAACAAAATCATAACCAGCTTTTAAAAGTTCGTCATATCTATTGGGGTCAAAGCGATAAAGGTAAGCCCCTTTACGAGAAGTGCTAAAATCTTTTTTATCGGTTTTAATCAAAACATTAAACAAGGTGACCCTTTTTCTAAAATTTCGGGAATCAAGGGTCTTACCGTAAATAGCCTCATATAAAGACTGGAGCTGTGGGATGGTAAACCTATCGGGAAGCAGTTCAAACCCAATGGGCTGTCGCCGCGCTTCTACCTTTAACTCCCGTAGTGCATCGCTTACCATTTTATTATGGTCAAGCACGAGATCAGGCAGTGCGTCCACATCAAACCAGGATGCTTTACCCTCATCGATTATATCACCATCTGCCTGTTCAACATTGATTAAGGCATAATGAGCGATAGATACGCATCTGTCGCCCGGGTCCCTGTCAATGGCGCTATAGCATTTTAGCTCCTTTAAAAAAACATCTTTGAGCCCCGTTAATTCTTTAAGTACGCGTTCTGCAGCATGGTTTACATTCTCATCATTCTTTACAAAACTACCTATAAGTGACCATTGACCGCGCAACGGCTCTACCAATCTTTTAAAGACCAAAAGTTTGAGCCGGCCGCGATAAAAGCCAAAAATAATACAATCTACAGCTAAGTGTATCTTCTCTTGATAGGCATACCAATCGCGCTGCTCCTTGATCATTCTTTCAATTTGTTGCAATTAGGCGATGCGCCTGATAATGCTATATTAATAAAACGTAAATTTTTATCAAAAGTAATAAACGTAATTGATACGTTTATTACTTTTACAGATTCAAATATACTATTTTGGCTCAAAGCCCAAAAATAATACACACACAGTGCACCATTCATACGATCTCATAGAGTCACCAGAGCAAATGGCCCTTTTAGGGAATTTTAAGGCCGAAATCATCGTACGCTCCCCAGGGCGCGTTAATCTCATTGGTGAACATACTGACTACAATGGCGGTTTTGTTATGCCTACCGCAATCGATAGAGCGATCACCTTCTACCTTAAGAAGAACGGCTCATCTCATCAATGCAATATAAAAAGCCTAAATTATAACACAGAGACAGTCATAGACCTGAACCATCCCAATCTGAAAGGTGATGAATGGACGCTTTACCTGATTGGGATCATTGAGGAGATCAAAAAACGTGGCCGTAATGTGCCGGGCTTTGATTGCATTTTATGGAGTGATCTGCCCATGGGCGCAGGTATCAGTTCTTCCGCAGCGCTCGAGTGCGGGCTTGCCTATGGCCTTAACGAACTGTTTGACCTTGGCCTTACAAAAATCGAGATCGCAGAACTTTCCCAGATGGCAGAACATCACTATGTGGGTACCAAATGTGGCATTATGGATCAGTTTGCCTCGGTCATGAGCCAGGACGACCACGTGATCAAACTGGATTGCAAGACACTGGATTATGAACTGCTGCCCTTTGATATCGCCCCTTACAAACTGCTTTTGCTCAATACCAATGTGTCCCACAAACTATCGGACAGTGCTTATAACACCCGCCGGGAAGAATGCGCAGAAGGCGTAAGAGTATTACGATACAAATTTGGAAATATTGAGTTCCTTCGCGATGCAGATCAAGAGCAGCTCAATGCCATTCGCAGTGAACTATCCGAAACTGTTTATAAGCGCTGTGAATATGTACTCAAAGAAAACGAACGCGTGCTTAAAGCGGCAGAAGCCTTAAAGCAAAAGGACCTGAAGACTTTTGGCAAACTCATGTACGCCTCCCATGAAGGGCTTAGCATTAATTATGAAGTTAGCTGTAAAGAACTGGATTTTTTGACGGATTTTTCAAAAGAAAATGAGAATATTATGGGTTGTCGGATGATGGGCGGCGGTTTTGGTGGTTGCACGATCAATTTGATCCACGAAGATGCCATTGAAAATTATGTAAATGAAGTTTCTAAAGCTTATTTCAAAGAATTTAATATTCGTTTGACCTCGTTTACCACAACCCCGGCAGCTGGCACTTCTCTTTTAAATGACTAATCAAAACCATTAACATGATCGATTTTAACGATAATTCGCATAAAAGGTACAATATCCTTACCGGCGATTGGATCCTTGTTTCTCCGCACCGCACCAAACGCCCATGGCAGGGTAAAGAAGAAGATGTGATTATTGAGAAGCGCCCAAGCTACGACCCCTCCTGTTACCTTTGCCCGGGGAATGATCGCGCAGGTGGTGCGGTAAATCCAGACTATACGGAGCCTTTTGCATTTACCAATGATTTTGCAGCACTAAAATCTGATGTTCCCTTTGAAAAATTTAAAAACGGGCTACTGCGCGCCGAAAGTGAATCAGGAACCTGCCGTGTCGTCTGTTTTTCTCCTGATCACAGTCTGACCCTGCCCGTTATGGATGAAGAAAATATTGATAAGGTCGTTCAGTTGTGGCAAAAGGAATTTAAATCCCTTGGCAGTCGTGAAGATATTAACTATGTTCAGATTTTCGAAAATAAAGGAGCGATGATGGGCTGTAGCAATCCGCATCCTCATGGACAGATATGGTCGCAGCGCAGCATCCCACAAGAAATACAGAAAAAAAATGACCACTTTAAAGAATATTGGGACAATAACAAATCAGGGCTGCTGGGAGACTATCTCAAGCAGGAACTGGAGCTTAAAGAACGTATTATCGTTGAGACCGATCATTTTGTTGCCCTGATCCCCTATTGGGCCGTCTGGCCCTACGAAGTCATGATCGCACCAAAAACGCAGCATCAGAACATCCTCGGCCTAAATACAGAAGAGCGAAAAGATTATGCCAGAATCATTAAGCTGCTTACCATAAAATACGACAACCTTTTTAAAGTTTCCTTTCCCTATTCGGCGGGAATTCATCAAGCACCCACTGATGGTCAGGAACGGGAAGGATGGCACTTTCACATGTCGTTTTATCCCCCACTACTAAGATCTGCGACGGTTAAAAAATTTATGGTGGGCTACGAGATGTTTGCCATGCCTCAGCGCGACATCACGGCAGAAATGGCCGCAGATACCCTGCGCGGACTTCCTGCAGTGCATTATTCAAAAAAATGAAGGTTAAGGTTTCCGATCTGATGCTTCAAAGGGACGCATTTACCTTTTCATAACGCTAGACTTGGTAGGGTTGGCATTAATGGTATCAAAGATTCTACGAGTAGTTTCGATTGTCACCAACAAGTTCAATAGAATTCTCTAAAAACTCATTTTTAGCGCATACCAAATTGTAGTTCGAAATTTTGAATATTTGGTTTGAAATTTGAAGCTTGAGTCAAGAGTATCTAAAAATTGATTTTCTAGAAATTCAATAGCCAAACACTTTTATACTATGCTAAAAGCCCCTTTCTTTTGTATTCTTTTCCTTGCGACTATTCATTTGTCTTTCGGTCAAAAACTGGATAATGGTCAAAAACAGTGGAGCCCGGATAAAAAACTGAAGCTCGACGATTTTAAGATTAAAACCACTCGCGATGGGGATGGTGCCGTGTACAGTCAATTTTTGATCTCTCATCAGGTAGGTAAACTCAATTTCCTAAAAAAGAATTTTAACCAGAATGTAGAAACAATTTATCTGGGCAACGCCTCATGGATCGATACCACCAAAACTTACAACATCGCCCGGCAAATAAACTTTCAGCAGATGCAATTTGACCTTGCGGAGGTCGCAGCACGGAGGTTCAGAAAACAGCTTTTGGAAAATAAGGGGCATCTCGCCGAGGTTTTGGTAGATCAGATTAATAATGAAATTATCGCAGGTTTTTCCAAAGAAAGGGAAGAACTCATCAAAGCAACCAATAGCGGTCAAAATGAATCTCAAGTGGCCGCATGGAAAAAACGCATCGCCGAAGAGTTGCAAGCTCTAAATGATTTCAGTTATGATAATGACAAAAGGATAAAACTAGAATAGTGGTTCTCATTAATTTCGCTTAAAGCGAAAAAATAAGAATCAGTATTTTTAGAAAAATTTCGGTAAAACTATCAGAAATCGGTCTCCAATCGGCTAACCCTTGAAAAATTATGAGAATTTATAAATCAGGTGAACCCGTAATTTAGTCTTAACCCTTTCTAGCCCCTCACCTTCTGTTCCCATTTCCAAGCGGAGGCCAAAGCATCATCAAGGTCCTTTTCAGATTTCCAGCCAAGTTCCTCATTGGCCTTAGTGGTATCTGCATAGGCGGCGACAACATCTCCAGCGCGCCGGCTCCTAATTTTATAGGGCAGTTTTTTACCGGAAACTTTTTCAAAAGAATGAATTACCTCCAGTACTGAACTTCCCGTGCCCGTACCGATGTTGAACACTTCGTAATTCTCTTTGTTCTTCTTTTCGATCAATCGCTGTAGGGCCAGCACATGTGCCTTGGCCAGATCAACTACATGAATATAATCACGCACTGCCGTGCCGTCTTCCGTTGGGTAATCGTCGCCAAAGACCGAAAGTTCCTTGCGCATACCCATGCCGGTCTGCGTTATATAAGGAACGAGGTTCTGCGGCACACCAAGTGGAAGTTCACCAATCTCAACGCTTTCATGAGCGCCGATGGGATTAAAATAGCGCAGGGCAATCGCATTCAGTTCTTGGTTGACTTTACAGGTGTCCCGTATGATTTCCTCGCCAATCTGTTTGGTGTTCCCATAGGGCGATTCAGCCGGTTTTACAGGGGCGTTTTCGGTAATGGGGAGTTCATCAGCCTGGCCGTAAACAGTACATGACGAACTGAAAATAAAATGGGATTCCGCTTTTGCGGAAAGCTGTTGTAAAATATATACTAACGTTGAGAGATTGTTTTCATAGTATAATAGTGGTTTATCAACGCTTTCGCCAACGGCTTTGGACGCCGCAAAATGAATGACGTTAGACACATCAGGATGTGAATTAAAAAACGCCTTAACCTTCGGTTTATCCCGGAGATCCATCTCCACAAATTCCGGTTTCTTGCCTGTAATCTTTTCGATTCTGCCCAAAACGTCTTTGCTGGAATTGGATAAATTATCAATGATAATGACCTCAAAGCCTTCATCCTGTAGTTCAACCACAGTATGTGAGCCGATGAAGCCAAGGCCTCCTGTTACTAGTATTTTCAATTGATTTAGGTTTAAATTATATTTAAAATATGAACATTAAATATGCAATTACGCTTCAACCACTTTTGACAAAGCCCTGGATCAACAGCCCATTATATACTCAACTAATTTAAGATGAGCATTTACCACTTCGTTTACCCAAAAATACAGCTTCATTTCTTACAAGGTGGTTTTTCAGTGACCTAATTAAATTAATTATTTTGTCCACTAAATAGCTCCTATCGCTATCCTCTTTTTAAAAAATCATTCAGACAATTTCGCCAATGCCTCATCTACATTAAAACCTTTCAAAGATTCTATAATCATATCTGGAGCAAAGGCATAATCGGCCAGATGCTCATGTTTGGAAACACCGGATAAGGTTAAAATGGTTTTGTAACCCATCTGGATAGATCCCAAAATGTCAGTATCCATTGTATCACCTATCACGATTGTCTGATCTGTGGTAAGGCCCAATTTCTTCCGTGCTGCGCGCATCATAACAGGACTGGGTTTCCCAACTGAAAATGCCTTTTTGCCCGTAGCCTCCTCGATCATTTTCACGATTGCCTTGATACCCAGGTTGCTCCATCCTATCTTTTTAGGGGAGGGATCCAGGTTTGTGGCGATCAGTTTGGCACCGCCCAAAACCATATCTACTGCATTATTGGCCATTTCTAGAGTAAAATTACGCCCCTCGCCGATGACCACATAATCGGGATCTTGAGTCACCAGTGAATATCCGGTTTGATGTAGGCTATTGAGCAGGCCTCCCTCCCCCAGCACGTAGGCCGTACCATTGGGATGGGTAAAACCGAGAAACCATGCGGTGGCCATCGCACTGGTATACACATTTTCCTCGCTGATTTTGATTCCCATTGGCTTCAATTTGTTGATCACATCAATGGGGCTGCGCTGGCTGTTATTTGTCATAAAAAGGAAAGGGATCCCTTTTTTCTGCAGTTCACTGATGAAGGTGTCCGCGCCGGGGATAAGATCGTTGCCGCTGTAAATTACACCGTCCATATCGATAAGAAAGCCTTTTTCCATATTTTTTGTTTTGTTTAAAAGCATTGATTGCTTTCGGATTTGGGTTATTGGTTTAAAGTTTAACTTTAGTGGGAGGCAATACACCTTGGTATCTTAATAACCTTGAGTTCTAATTCCCTTTAGTCTAGAGGCCGTTTTGGTTCCTTGTAAAAATAAAATTTTAAGCTAAAAATTCGTCAAAAGCCTTGGTTTTATTCCCTTGGGAGTTCCCTTTCATAAAAATGAGTGGCATCGTAAAACAATTCATCAAGGATTTTGATTTCCTCCTTTACACGTCTTTCATCCCAATCAAGATAGTCGGTCATATCTGCCAGGACAAGCTGCCTCCATTGACTGACACTTGTGATATCAAAATATAATCTACCCGTACGGCGCACGAAAAAATCGGCAAGGCTATTGGTCATTTCATAGTGCACGCAATACCATAGTTCGGCACGCATTAGGCGTTCATCTACGTCTGTATTGAGAAAATAATTGATTTTATCGGTAATGATATCAGTCTGTTTTCCGTAGGTCGCAGTAAAGTACCAGGCCATATAATCGGCATCTGTAACTTCTTGGGTGAATAAGTATTTAGCTAGTTTTTCCCGATAATCCTTTACCTCGCCGCTATTGCGGAGTACATACGAGGTTAGTGCGATATGCTCGGTGCGGGAAGGATCAAATTGCTCGTTAAAGAGTTCATCCAGCTGTTTGGTCACCGCCTCATTGACGCGCTCAGCCATTTTACGGTAACCAGTGAGCTTGCCACCGGCAATGGAGATCAGGCCGCTCTTGCTTACAAATATCTCATCTTTTCGCGAAAGCGCTGAAGGATCCTTCTCCTCCTCATGGATCAATGGCCGCAGCCCTGCCCATTGCGACTGTACATCATCTTCTGTCAGGTGGATACTGGGGAATGCCTGATTCACGGCTTTGAGCAGGTAATCCACATCAGCTTTGGTGGCTACCACGCGATCAAGGTTGCCACTGTAGTTAGTGTCGGTTGTACCCACATAGGTGACTTTGCCACGTGGAATGGCAAAAATCATACGCCCATCGGGCACATCAAAATAGAGCGATTGATTTACTGGCAGCTTCTCTTTGGCGAAGACCAGATGAACTCCTTTGGTCAGGTGAAGGTGTTTGTTGCTCATTGAGCCATCTTTGTTGCGAACTTGATCTACCCAAGGGCCGGCGGCAGAAACCACGGTACGCGCTTCAATCTCAAAATCGCTTTGGGTGTTATGATCATAACATTTAACCGCGGTCAGCTTACCTCTATAATTATATACAAAATCTGTCATCTCGCAGTAATTAAGGCAAACAGCACCAAAAGCGGCCGCTTTTTTCATTAGTTCTATAGTGAGGCGAGCATCATCGGTACGGTATTCGGCGTAGTAGCCACCACCCAGAAGTTCTTTTTCGTCCAGCAGCGGTTCCAGGGCAAGGGCTTCCTCTTTAGTGAGCATTTTACGCTTATCACTATCCTCTACATTGGCGAGAAGGTCGTAGACTTTTAGCCCTATAGATGTCAATAATTTGCCATATTGGCCACCCTCGATCAGGGGCAAAAGCATTTTTTCAGGAACGACCAGATGCGGAGCCAACTTATGAACTATGGCGCGTTCTGTTCCAGATTCTTTGACGAGACCGATCTCTAATTGTTTTAAATAACGCAGGCCGCCATGTACCAATTTAGTAGATTTATTACTTGTGCCTGAAGCAAAATCATTCTTTTCGATCAGGCAGACACTCATCCCGCGCGATATGGCATCAAGTGCAATACCAGCGCCAGTAACACCGCCGCCGATGATTACCAGGTCAAATAGCGTATTCTGCGCCTTGTCCAGATAACGCTGCCTATCTATTATACTAAAGCGGAGAGGCTGTTGTTCTTTTTCCAGAAGCCCTTCAATATCTGATCGCGTGCGCAATACGGCAAGATTCCAACCGTGCATCATTTTTTTACGGAGTTTCCCGCTGATTTCTGGCATAAAAATTTTATCCTCTTCCCGGAGGCTGGATAACTCTTTTTTGTTCCAAAAACCCGCTTTGAGCCCAGCCAAAAACGCTGCGCCAAGTGCGGTGACCTCTAGCATTTTTGGGCGGTTTACGGGGGCATCCAGTAGGTCTGCCTGAAACTGCATAAGGTACTCATTGGCACTTGCACCACCATCTACGCGCAGCTCCTTCATTTGCTTGCCGCTATCCTCGATCATGGCGCAGATGAGCTCATACACCTGATAGGCCATAGATTCCACGGTAGCTTTTACGATCTCCTCCCGGCCTGTATTAAAAGTGATGCCCTGTATGCTGCCCTTGGCATTGCCGTCCCAATGTGGTGCACCCAGACCTGCAAAGGCAGGTACGACGTATAGATCTTCCAGAGGTGGGATGGCAAGACAGATGGCCTGGGTCTCTTGGGCATTTTCAATTATTTTCAGGCTGTCGCGCAGCCATTGTACTGCGGCCCCACCTACAAAAACACTGCCTTCCAGGGCATATTTAATCTTATCATCACCTAGTGTGCAACAAAGCGTTGTGATCAGTCCGTTCTGTGAAAAATAAGCCTTTTTGCCGGTATTAAGCAGCATAAAACAGCCGGTGCCATACGTGTTTTTAGCCATTCCCGATTTGTGGCCACCTTGTCCAAATAGACTTGCCTGCTGATCTCCAGCAACTCCATAAATGGGGATTTTATGATCATTATAATTTACCGAACCAAAATCTGAGGACGACGCCTGAACCCTGGGCAACATGGATTTAGGCACGTCAAATATTGCCAGTAGCTCATCGTCCCATCCTAGTGAGTTAATGTTATAAAGCATGGTACGGGACGCATTGGTATGATCTGTAATATGCTTTCCCGTAAATTTATAGATCAGCCAGCTATCAATGGTGCCGAACAAAAGCTCACCGTTCTCGGCCCTTTCCCGCGCACCTTCCACATTATCAAGAATCCATTTTAGTTTTGTCGCCGAAAAATAGGGGTCGATCACCAGGCCGGTAGACTTTGCAATATCACGCTCAAGACCGCTATCGCGTAACTCTTTACAGTAGTTCTGTGTGCGCTTATCAAGCCATACAACCGCATTGTACACGGGTTTGCCCGATTTTGCATCCCAGACTACCACCGTCTCGCGCTGATTGGTAATGCCTATAGCGGCAATCTCTCCCATAGCCACACCAGATGTCCGGATCAATTCCTCAAAAGCCCATTGCTGGTCTTCAAAAATCTGTATGGGATCATGCTCTACCCAACCAGAGCGTGGATAGTGCTGCTTAAATTCCCGTTGTGCCAGCTTTACTATTTGGGCATTTTTATCAAAAAGAATAGCGCGGGTGCTTGTGGTTCCCTGGTCAAAAGCGATGATGTATTTCTTTTCCATAGCTATAGCGATTCAAATTGATAACCTATTTCATGCTCATAAACTTCCCCTGGCCGCAAGACCGTGCTGGGGAAAGCATTGTGTGAAAAGACATCGGGAAAATGCTGCGGTTCCAAGCACAACGCTGGGTTGTGCGGGACGATGGCCCCATATTTCCCCATCCAATCACCTATATTATCGGCACTGAAAAACTGTAGGCCCGGCTGGGTGCAGAACAAGCTCATTTTTAGAGTGCCTTTCGGCGAAAGCAAAATGGCTGCGGGGTCGGTCATTTTTCTTTTTTTCAAAATGTAATTATGGTTGTATCCGCCGGTTAGATCCTTCAGTTTTTCCCCTAATGAAAGCCTTCCGTCCAGTTCCATGACCGTACCTGTGACCGGCATAATTTTGCCCGTAGGCAATTCTTCGGAATCTATTGGAAGATAGGTATCTGCATTCACATAGAGT
Organism: Leeuwenhoekiella sp.; assembly: GCA_965219335.1. Classification (GTDB taxonomy): domain Bacteria; phylum Bacteroidota; class Bacteroidia; order Flavobacteriales; family Flavobacteriaceae; genus Leeuwenhoekiella. Next base: position 1,239,433 of record CBDCNG010000009.1, on the reverse strand, counting down.
GTGTGGTCGAGAATGTTTTCGCCTTGAGCTAAATTAAAATATTCATGCCTGGTAAGATTAACCACTGTGGTCTGATCGGTCTTGGCCTTATGATTTATCGCGAAGGTATCGCCACGCCATTCAAAAACGACCTCAACATCAAGGTTTCCTGGGTAACCCTCGTCTCCATGCGGACTTTGATAAAATAGGTGTAATTTATCCCCATTTTGCGCAAAATCCCATACTTTCTTCCCAAAACCTTCAAAACCGCCGTGTAATTGGTTTCTCCCCTCATTTTGTGAAATCTGTATTTTTTTATCCCCCAGCCGGATTTTGCCCCCTTTTAGCCGATTGGCGTTCCTACCGATGATCGAACCAAAATAAGGATGAGGGTTTTCATAATCGGTAAGGTTATCAAAACCCAGTACTATATCGATGGGTTTTCCGTTTTTCTGGGGCACGAGTATTTTTTGGATCGTTGCTCCATAATTGAGCACGTGCACCTCTATCCCAGAGGTTGAAGTAAAGATAAATTTGAAGATTTCCTGATTATCTTTGGTACGGCCGAAGGTTGTTTTTTTCAAAATTTTGGTCGTTCTGGGAATTTAGGTTAAAGATAGGGAATTGAAATTTTGGATAAAGGTCATGTGCGTTCTAAATTTGTATGAGTTTGAGAAGGATCTCGAAAAAAAATTTATCAGCAAACCTCTCAACCCCAAAATCAAGTTAATATTCCCAGATCATAAATATACTTCTTTGGCAATTTTAAAATTTAAGAATACCTTGTCCATTATTATGGCCCTATTTGCAGGTTTTTCATCCGTTTTTGGTCAGCAGTCGCTAGATAACCTTATCGATAGGTACAACACACGTAGCATCCCTTACATTTCTGTACAGGAACTGCGTATGGATCAAAAAAATTATCTCGTCCTCGATACCCGTAAACAGAAGGAATATAAAGTGAGCCATATCCCAGGTGCCATCTGGGCTTCTGAACGACCAACGCAGTCTTTTATGGATTCGCTTACAACCAAAAAACAAAAGCCTATCGTAGTTTATTGTACAGTGGGCATACGCAGCGAGGATTTTGGCGAAAAACTGAAAAAAATGGGCTTTACCAACGTCAAAAATCTTTACGGAAGTATTTTTGCCTGGAAAGACGAGGGTTATCCCGTGATCGATCTAAATGGAAAAGAAACCGAAAAAGTGCATACCTACTCCAGGATTTGGAGCAAATATTTAAAAAGCGGGGTACCGGTTTATTAGCGAAATAATTAGTGAAAGTGGGCATTTTAAATCCTGATCAAGTAATCCCTCTCTTTCTGAGGAATTGAAATCCAAATTTTTAATCAAACCTTGACAAATGATTCAGGACTGTAAGGGCAGGAGATGTAAGACTGGTGAAGTACGGTTAACACTTTTCATAACTGGTTTTAATCACTGTATATCAACGTACTAGACATTTAAAAACAATACTTAAAATGGGCATACTCAGTAAACGGAAAATGGGCGAGGAAGCAGAAACTCAAAGCAGCTTTGAGGTAGATTTTCACTTTCCCACTTCTGATAAGGCACTCCTGATTTTTACGCGCAATCCCGAGCCAGGCAAATGCAAAACGCGTCTTGCGGCCACCGTGGGTGACGATGCGGCGCTGCATATTTACAAATTCCTGCTGCGCCATACTGCAGAAATCACCGAAACCCTCAGGCTTGATAAATTCGTCTATTATTCAGAGAGCTTACATACTGAAGATGTGTGGGACGATAATCGCTATACCAAACGCACACAGCGCGGTGACGATCTGGGTGCTCGTATGGAGAACGCTTTCGCGGAAGTGTTCGCTTCCGGTTACCAGAAAGCGGTGATCATAGGCAGCGATCTCTATGACCTTTCTCAGGCTGATATCGAGACAGCTTTTAAAAAACTTAACGATCATGATCTTGTTGTAGGTCCGGCAAAGGACGGCGGATATTACCTCCTTGGTATGAAAAGCCTAAAACCTGAACTTTTTGCCAATAAAACCTGGGGAACCGATACGGTTTTAGCAGATACCCTGCGCGATCTTGAGAACGCATCTGTGGCCCAACTAGAACCGCGCAACGACGTAGACTATTATGAGGACATTAAGGATATAGAGGCTTTTCAGCGATTTTTACCCGCGACTCTAAAAAAATAAATTCCTCGGTGTGGCTACCGCATTTTCCAAAGAGAATCGTTTTGACCTAATTTGCCGCACAAGCAGGGTAGCCCGAGTAGACCGATTAAAAACGTTACAGCGCTATCAAATTTTAATAACAACACTTTGAAAAAATACATCAAGCAATCAGCCCTATTTCTTAAAGAACACGGATTTGAAAGTCCCGAAATAGGCATTATCCTTGGCACTGGCCTGGGGCAATTGGTCGATAAGCTTAAAAACCCTATTGAGGTGAGTTATAACCACATCCCCAACTTCCCTACCGCCACGGTAGAATTTCACATGGGCAAGATGATCTACGGCGACCTGGGCGGTAAAATGGTGATGGTTATGCAGGGGCGCTTTCATATCTATGAAGGCTATACATTGCGCGATGTGAGTTATCCCGTGCGTGTCATGCACGAACTGGGCATTAAAAAACTACTTGTATCCAATGCTGCCGGAGCGGTCAACCTCAGCTTTAAAAAAGGCGAGATCATGCTCATAGAAGACCATATCAATTTACAGGGTGGATCGCCCCTGGCCTTTAATGGGGTGCAGAAACTGGGTACCCGATTTACCGATATGAGCATGCCTTACGATCCCGAAATGTCACAGAAGATTGAAAATATCGCTTCCGCGAAAGGGATAACCCTGCATAAGGGCGTGTACGCATCTGTCGTTGGGCCCCAACTGGAGACGCGTGCAGAATATCGTTTTTTAAAGGTCATAGGTGCAGATGCCGTGGGCATGAGTACTGTGCCTGAGGTCATCGTGGCCAATCATTTAGATCTACCCGTGGCTGCGGTCTCCGTGCTCACCGATGAGTGCGACCCAAACAATCTGGAACCTGTAAATATTCAGGATATCATGGCTGCCGCCGAAAAAGCGGAACCGGATATGATAGAATTATTTACGGAGTTGATCAGGGATATTTAATATTTTCTTCTTAAGTAAGAGATCCCATGGGTTTTATTACCTTGAGGGAATCAGGATTTTGCTTCTACCGCTTATTGTACCCAAATCTTTTTAACTCGCGCTCACTGCTTCTCCAGTTCTTATTGACCTTTACATAAAGTTCAAGATGTACCTGTTTACCAAAAAAGGTTTCCAGGTCCTTACGTGCCTCAACACCCACGCGCTTAAGCGCAGCACCTTTATGACCGATCAGGATACCTTTTTGGCTCTCCCGCTCTACCATGATGATGCTGCGCATACGGATTATTTTTTCCTCCTCAAAAAACTCTTCGGTATCTATCTCAACGGCATACGGAATTTCTTTTTTATAATGCATGAGGATTTTCTCGCGGATAATCTCATTGACGAAAAAACGCTCGGGCATATCTGTGAGCGCATCTTTGGGATAAAAGGGCGGCGATACCGGTAGATTGGCCAGAATACGATCAAAAACTTCCTTGACACCAAAGTTTTCCAGTGCTGAAATTGCAAAAATCTCTGCATTTGGCACCTTTTCCCGCCAATGTTTCCGACTTTGCTCCAGGAGTTCCTCATTACCCTTATCGATCTTATTGATCAGCAAAAGCACGGGAATGTCAGTGGAGGTTATCTTATTAAAAAATGACTCGTCCTTGAGTTCCTTTTCACCCAGTTCTACCATATACAATAGTACATCAGCATCTTCAAAAGCGGATTTCACAAAGTCCATCATCGATTCCTGAAGCTCGTAAGCGGGTTTAATAATCCCTGGCGTATCGCTAAATATCGCCTGAAAATCATCCCCGTTGACTATACCCAGAATGCGATGGCGGGTGGTTTGCGCCTTAGAGGTGATGATAGATAACCTTTCGCCCACGAGCGCATTCATTAAAGTGGATTTCCCCACATTGGGATTACCAATGATGTTTACAAAACCGGCACGGTGCTCGCCGTTTTGATTTTTATTGGTGTTTAAGATGTCTTCGTTCACGCGTTCAATTTATTTTTTTAATACTATTTTTTTTTAGCAACTTTTAATGATATTAATTTATTATCTAAATCATTTCTTCTCAAATTAGTTGCAATAATTTTTCCATTGGGATCAACTAGGTATGTTGTAGGCCAACTATTAATATTATAACCTTTAATGATTGTGGATGAATCTTCTTCATTGATATTTGGCCACGTAACATTTTTATCTTCAAGAAACTTTTTCATGTCCATATTTCCTCTAACATCTGCAATGCCAATTATGGCGATTTCTTTTTCACTGAATTTATCATAAACTTCTTTGATTTTCGGAAATTCTGCAAAGCATGGAGGACATGCTGTGCTCCAGAAATCAAGAAAAACATATTTTCCTTTATATCCTTTAAGTGAAATCTTTTCGTTCTCAAGAATATTAATCCCAGTTACTTCGGGAGCAATCATGTTCACTTGATTTGAGGTGGGAATTGTATTATTAGCTTTGTTTTCTGAGCTGATGATCAATTTGACTTTATTCGAATTTTGCGATACTGGAAAATATTGAATATAATCATTATCTATTTTTAAATATCCAGAAGGGTTAACCCTATATTTTCTGTCAAGGCCTTGAAAGTGTGGTTGATCCCTAATGAAGTATATTGATGAATTAAAACCGACAGATTCTGCAATTATTAGATAGTCTTTATCTTTAAAAGTTACTTTTCCGTATCTATATTGAGGAAATTTGAACATCAATGATAATTCTTTATCATCATTATTTTCTGCAGCGATAAGTTGGGTGTCTTTTTTTATAGAATTCCCATCATAATATTCTACTTGAACTTTTACCGCGTTATCGATTACATCCTCTTGCTTAACAAATCCAGTCAATACAGGTTTTGGCATTTCATCTGAATAATCGTCATTATTGTTTGAATCAACAATATAAACCATTGTACTGTCAGCAGTATGTCCCGCAACTATAGAAATGGTGTTTTTTACTTTTTTGTCACTTAATAGTAGGGTGTCTTTAAGGTTTCTTCCATTCCCTTTAGCCTTATCAAAGAAAAAATCTTTACTGTAAATACCTTCTTTGTAATTTTGATAATAAAATTGAAAATCATTTAATATATATAGATACTGTTTCATATTTGATAATGAATCAGGTAGGTTTTTCATTTTAGGATAAGCTTTTAACTCTTCTTTTGCCCCTTCTTTATTAAACATATCTAGAGAAGCTATCCCTATGCTGACGTTGCCTGCGGGACCAATTCCTTTTACGACATTATTGAGTTCTACAATTTTAGAAGTTATTTTAGACGAATTAATTTGACCTCCTTTTTGATTCAAATCAGGATTATTATCTAAAACCTGAGAATACGAACAAAAAGTAAGTGAAATAAAGAGTGCTACTAAAATTGTTATTTTCATAGTAATTGATTTTAGCATATTCCATTCTGATTATTAAAATAAACCCATTCTATCCAAAATAAAACTTGCATTTAAATCTTTAGAATAATAAAATACCATTTTAATATCAAATTCAACTACGACCAAAAGAAAAGCCCTCTCAAAAATGACAGCCTTTTCTGAAATTTCTTATTTGAAATAAGTGATCCTTGACCCAAAGGTTTATAAATTAATATAATTACAGGCTAATGAATTGTGATGTCGTTAATGTATCTAAATTAAACTTCTTTCAATGTCTTATCAATTAATTTACTGATCCCCAGAATTAATATGTGATTCTAAAATAAATTCAACATCAAAAAACTAGTCTTTGGTCTAATTGTGATTGGCAATAACGTATTATTCATTCTCAAAAATCAACTTTCCGGTATAGGTTTCTTCCACCTCAACAATGGGTGGGCGGTTGATCGAGATCAGGTCGCCGGTACTGAGCACCTTTCCGCGCAGGCTTTGTATGGGGTTGACAATAACTTTTTGCGTGCCGCGGTGAAATATATAGAGATCCTGAATAGCCAGATCCTGAGCTTCAACCCGCATATCACCTTCCAAAAGTTCAATATCAGCCGTATTTGCTTTCCCCGAAAGGTAAAAATTGCTTAGGCCATTTGCGGTAATATGGAGCGTATCCACATCGAGCTGTAGCCTAAAATCGCCATCCTTGTGATAAATATCCTCTTCTTCCAGATCTTCGCTCAGCAAGGTGAGCGATGGGTAGCTCAGCACACCGTCGCTCTGCACCTCATAACCCGAAGCATTGCGGATGGTATCAATATTGGGTGAAGTCACAATGACCTTAGAGATATTATAGTCGCGCACCAGGTTGCAGCCGTTGCTGTTGTACAGGTCAAGCACCCCGTTTCTTACATTGACATCAATGTCATTGATCAGGTTTTCCCCGGTCTTTATGAGCACTTTGGGTTCAGGCCCTTGTTTTACAATGAGCTGCAAGCGTTCCTGCACTACAATGGAGTGGAAATCTGCTAATTCAAATTCACGTTCGATAGGGTCACCGGCTGATTGAAAACAGTTGAGACCCTTGTCGCTATTGCAGGCCGTAAAAAAAAGTAAAATGGCAATTATAGAAATTATTCTCAATGGGGATATTTTTAATTGCCAAACTTACGCAACTTCTACCAGTATTTTGACGCGCAAAAACTTAAATACATAGCTCTAGCGCTTACCAAGCATGAGTATAGTTTCTTTTGAGTGACATAATACGGCCTGAAAACACTTGATATTACCACTTAATTGCCCGAATAATGAATAAAATTAACTGATTTTTAGGCAGACAAATGTTGAAATCAGTAGTACTTTTCAAGCTTACTTTGATTTACCCTGTGCCATAAAAATCTCTTTTCTTAGCATAGAAGCCCGTTGTTTGCCCAGTTCAAGTTTTGAATCATATTTTGCATATTGATTATCACTGTATCGGGTGATAAAATCTTCATACAATCTAAGTACGGCTTCCTGATCTTCATAATAATTGTCGGCCACCACGGCTTTGGCATATCGCGCTTTTTTAAGATCGGGATTTTCGGTGAGCGCTTTGTTGAGATACCTCATGGATTCTTTCCAGTTTTTACCGATTTTATAAGTATTTGCCAGAGTATAATAATCAGTGTCTAAAGGAAGATCTTTGAATTTAATGGCCTGTTTGCCATACTTTTCAGCTTCGCTCAGATTGCCGGTGAGGTTATAAAGTTTAGAAAGGTTCTCATATGTGTACCAGTCTTCATCATCATAATCCAAAAGGCTTAGATATTGCTCGATCGCCAGATCATATTTCCGGTTTTTATAATAGCACATCCCCAGATGTTGATGTATAAACTGCGTCTCCTGGCCCAGATCGAGAAGTTTAGTATACCATTTGATAGCATCAGTGCAAAAACCCCGTATGTAATTCTCCTGCGCGAGAAGACCGATGATCTGCGCATTATTGGGATAGGTTTCTAATGCTTTATTAGCCAGCTTGTCCACGGTTTTAAACTCCTTTTGCATGAGGTAAATCCTACCCGTCTCATACAATGCTTTTTGATGCGTACTGTCAAGGGCGACTGCACGTTTAAAGTCGTTAAAGTAACCGGTTTTATATTTCTTATAAGCAGCAAAAGTTCTATCTGCAGGACTGTCGCCGGGGGGCGGGGGCGCATTTCTAAGGCGTGCACGGCCACGCTGGTAATAAAAATTGGGGTTTTTATCGTGCTTGTCTATAAGGATCGAATAAATACTATCGGCTTTTTTGAATTTTCCGGTGGTGATGAGCAGCGTTCCATATTCATTTTTTGCAATCATGGCGCCGTTTTCTTTGGCCGCTTTCGCGAAGAAATTCAGTGCCCGGTCATAACTCCCTTTGGCCCTATAAGCCCGGGCGATTTTCAAAGGAATAGCCCCGTTTTGGTGATCCAGTTTTTGATACGCATTAATAGCTTCAGAATAATCGCCCACGGCATAGAGGCTGTCTGCAAGGCTTAAAGCCGAAGCTTGCTGCGCTTCGGCTTTATTACAAATTAAAATAAATAAGCATACTATAAATCTATACATGGCTTGTCTTCAAGAAGGCACTTTATAGCGTAGGGTCAGTGAATACAGCGATGCCATGGGTTTTCCTTTGTGTTTGCCGGGGATCATTTTCGGCAATTTTGCGATCACTCGTTCCGCTTCGCGCTCCAACGCGGGTTCGGCATATCTAGTTTTAATCTCCTTGATATTGCCTTGGGTATTGATGACAAAACTCACATCGATCTCGTGAATTCCGGCAACTTTGAGGTCTTTTCCGGCAATCAGGTCAAAATTTTCTGCTACAAATTTTGCAACCCGCGCAGCCACACAATCCCGTTTTGCATCAGGATCACCGGCATTTTCGCAGGATTCAAAAACCGGCGGTTCCGTGATCGCATTAAACTCAATATGCGTCCGGCTCAGATCATCAAAATTAAAACTGTGGTTCTGCTCGCCCACACTTACGCTAGGTTTCCGGTCATCCGTATATTCCTTTAGGTTTTCTAAAAGCGCAACTTCATGTTCGCTCAGCGTATCTTTTTTCGCTATCGTTGTTTTGAGGTTTGTGATCTGGTCTTCCAGACTTACTTTGGCCACGTAGCGTCTATCCTGATCATTAGAACAGGAAAACCCTACAAAAGACAGTAAAATCGGTAAAATGACCCGAAAAATGATGAAATTCTTCCGTAAAACATTCATGACAATTGTTTTTAGGGTTAGTAGATTAGTGATAAACATGATTATTCCTGAACCTGAAACATAATGGGTAAAGCATAAAGGACGTTCACAGGCTTACCTCTTTGTTTAGCAGGATTCATGTGGGGGAGCAAATTGACGATACGTTCGGCCTCAGTTTCCAATTCTGGTACGGGACCACGGGCTCCCATAAACTGGACATCTCCGTTTGCATCGATTTTGAATTGTACATAGATTTTCTGTATACCTTTTAAGCCCAATTTTTTGCCCAATTCTGTATTGAAATTTTTGTTGACGAAAGAAGATACATGCTGAGACATACATGCCTTTCTTTCTTTATTATCGGTCACGCCTTCACATCCAGGATAGGTTGGAGCTTTTTCTACAACGGCAAAAGGGACATCGGTGAGCTCTTGGTCAGCTGCATCTTTTTTACCATAACCTACCACAACGACTTCGTCCAAAGAATTTGATTCTGTTGAACCGACCACCTCCTCTTCCAGGTCAACGCCATTGACTTTGGCTTTTTTATATCCTGCCAACGTAAGGTTCAAGATCATTTCGCGTTCCTCCTTTGTAAGTGATTCTTTGGACTCTATAGTTGCCTGAAGATCCTGTATCTGCTGCTCCAGTGTTTGCCCTTTTTCAGCAACCGGATTGTTGTCTGAAGAACAACCTTCGTAGGCCAGAATCCCGGCAAAAATCGGGATCAACAAAAGGTACTTCCATTTTGCGGTGTTTTTTGAGTGTTTGTGTAACATAAGGATTCGTTTTTTGATTAATGAATGATTGAAAAATGTATTGATGAATGAAATTTTTTGTGTACCGAAAGCCACATTAAGCAGGCCATTGTAATAATTTTTGGTTTCGGTGGCCGCTATAGCTTTCGCGTCAGCAATAAATTCGTGGAGCTCGGCGATCGTTTTTTGATACGCGTAGATCATGGGGTTGAACCAAAACACAACGCGCAGCAACTCAAAGAAAAACAAGTCTAGGCCGTGTTTTTGGTTTGCATGCACCAATTCATGCGCGAGGATATGCTCTCGTGTTTCCGCATCGATTTTTTCGCCCAGAAAAACGGTGTTCAAGAACGTGAAGGCATCATCACTGTTCGGGATGTTGATGATATTGCCGTCGCCCTTTCGCTTAAAGCGAAAAAAACGCTGCATCGCCGCATATTTTCCTGCAAATTTCCAGAGGCCGAACAGCACTCCGGCGCCGTAAATGAACAGCATATAGAAAACCGGAGAAAGACCATGGGAAACTTCTGCAATGGCACCGGTATTAGGCGACCCGATGAAAACGGCGGGCAACTGCTGCACTGCTACCGGGAGCTGAACCTGTGTTCGGAAGAGGTCAAACTGCAAAAACGGAAGCACAAAAGCCAGTGCAGCGGTGACCAATAAATAGGCCCGGTTGTACTGAAAAAAGGTTTCCCGGCGCAAAAACAACAGGTATGCGCCCAAAAAAACGGACTGAAAAACAATGACTTCTAAGATATATCGTATCATAATCACTTCTTTTTGTTGATCTCTTTGAGGATATCCTCTAGTTCACCCATCACCATATATCAAATTTTTAATTATAATTCACTTGAAACACTATGGGAAGCGCATACAATACACCAACGGCTTTTCCTCTTTGTTTTCCGGGTTTCATGTGCGGTAACAGTTTTATGACACGTTCTGCTTCCGCCTCAAGTTCTGGCTTTGGTGCTCGGGCCTCCATAAACTGCGCATCACCATTTTTATCGATCTTAAATTGAACATACATCCTCTGCATACCCTTTAATCCAAGTTTTTTTCCTATATTTGTATTGAAATTTTTATTGACAAATTCGGTAACATGCTGGGACATACATCCTTTCTTTGCCTCTCTGTCTGTTAGTTTTTCGCAACCGGGATATATGGGAATTTCCTCTACGACCGCATAGGGGACAACAGTCTCTTGTTCCGTAGAATCTTTGTAAATAATTTCAATCCCCTTATCAACACTATGTAAGTTTGGTGCGCCCACCAATTTTTCATCCAAATTAATGCTACTGAATTTGGCTTTTTTATATCCTGATAAAGTAAATTCTACAGACTTTTTGCGTTCATCATTGGTCAATGATCCTTTAGTATCGATCGTTGCCTGTTGATTTTGTACCTGGCCCTTTTTGGTTGGTTCTTTTTTCAGATAGATTGGTTCATCATTTGATGTGGCATTATCCGCCGAGTAGCCTTTATAAATCAAGATCCCCATGAGTAGCGGGAGCAACAAAAGGTACTTCCATTTTGCGGTTTTTTTTGAGTGTTTGTGTAACATAACTATTCGTTTTTTGATTAATGAATGATTGAAAAATGTATTGATGAATGAAACCTGTTGTGTGCCAAAGGCCATATTGAGCAGACCGTTATAGTAACTTTTCGTTTCGGTGGCCGCTATAGCTTTCGCGTCAGCAATAAATTCGTGAAGCTCGGCGATCGTTTTTTGATACGCGTAGATCATTGGGTTGAACCAAAACACAACGCGCAGCAGCTCAAAGAAAAAGAGGTCAAGACCGTGTTTTTGGTTTGCATGCACCAGTTCGTGCGCGAGGATATGCCGCCGGGTTTCGGTATCAATGTTTTCGCCCAGAAAAACGGTGTTCAAGAACGTGAAGGCATCATCACTATTCGGGATGTTGATGATATTGCCGTCGCCCTTTCGCTTAAAGCGAAAAAAACGCTGCATCGCCGCATATTTTCCTGCAAATTTCCAGAGGCCGAACATCACCCCGGTGCCGTAAATGAACAACATATAAAAAACCGGGGGAAAACCACGGGAAACTTCTGCAATAGCAACGGTATTAGGCGACCCGATGAAAACAGTGGGCAACTGCTGCACTGCTGTTGGAAGCTGTATATGAGTCCTGAAAAGGTCAAACTCTAAAAACGGAAGTAGAAAAGCCAGTGCAGCGGTGATCAACAAATACGCCCGGTTGTACTGAAAAAAGGTCTCGCGGCGCAAAAACAGCAAATATGCCCCCAAAAAAACGGACTGAAAAGCGATGACTTCCATAATATATCGTACCATGATCAGCTTTTTTTATTGATTTCTTTAAGGATATCCTCGAGTTCGCCCACGCTCATGTCCTTCTTTTTGACAAAAAAGGAGACCATGCTCTTAAAGCTCCCGTTAAAATAGTCGTTAACCATCTTGTTCATACTCGCACTGCTATAGGTTGATTTATCAACTATGGCAAAGTAGAGATAGCCTCTGCCCTCTTTTTGATGACCTACAAAGCCTTTGCTCTCAAGTATGCGTATAATCGTAGAGACCGTATTGTATGCGGGTTTTGGTTCTGGCATCTGCTCAATGATGGTCGCCACATTAGATTTGCCGAGCTCCCAGAGGTGCTGCATAACCTCTTCTTCTGCTTTGGTTAATCTTTTCATTTTTATCGTATTAGCGGGTTATTTTGTTTTTAATGCCTTATCAATACTTCAAATATAACTAAAATAATAGTTAAAACTAACATATTAGTTAATTATTTTAAAATGAATGGAAAAAAGCTAACTCGAACTTTTTACCTGATAAGAATAAATTTTATGTGTTTGGCTTACAGATTTGATTCCGTGTTCACGAAGTTAGGCATAAACACCCTGCCCATTCAACTGGCTAAGACTTTAAAAGTTGATCACCTAATCTAAAGACCAGCGGTTAAAAATGGACTAGATTATCCTTTGAAAAAATCAATTCGGCTAGTCTTGCAAGGCCAATTTTTAAGGATTCATGTTTGATCCTGTATTTTATAAAGTATAGGCTTACTGGGTGAAGCATCGTTCTCAAAGGAGGCGATCTGTAGATTGAGCAGGTAGCTGCCATCGGCGACCGTGTGGGGCACAAATATCATCTCGGTGATCGTTGCGTCCATGCGCATGGTGCGCCGGGTATCCCAAAAGGCATTATGACTCGCAAGCACGCCCTCATCGCTCTCCCGGTCTACACTGGGCAGATCGATGAGCAGGTGTTTGATCCCGCTTTCGCGAAAAAACACTGCAGCCTCTTCCATCAGGTAGGGCCAGTTGGTATGCGACCAGTTGCGCTGCGCCTTCTCCCGGCTGTTTGGCAATGTACGGATGATAATGGCTTCAGGTTTTTTTCCGCCCAGGGCCCTTTCTACCTGTTTGCGGGTGATTACTTGATCATCACCATGGGGCTCGGGGACCACGGTGATGACCTCTGCAGTAAAAAAGAAAGTCTTTAATAAATCGTTGATGCTGTAGGCTTTTTCTGTGATATGGCCCACACACTCCGTATGGGTGCCATGCGCATGCGGATTTACATAAATATTGTTGAAGTTGACCACGGCCCCTTCGCTCACCTTGGCCACCCATTTACCTTCTACGACGGGTGTAATCTTGGGCGCATCCAGATACCATGCAATTGGGTTATTTTCGCCTGAGCGGATAGGGATTGAAATATCTATGGGCCTGGAAAGGTTTACCTCTATATGCTGGTCTTTTATCTTTATGCGTGCTTTCATTTTTGCTCTTTAAAACGTAAAATACCATTTTAGAACGGAAATTTCACCCAAAAACCACTCCTTTTAATGGAAATTTATACCAAAGTAAGCCTTAAACCAAATTGACCAAAAACAAATCACTGGCGATACCATCACTTAAAAATTTCCCTTTATGGGTTACCAAAAGCGTTTCTCCATCTAAGAAAAGTAAATGTTCCTCAAGATGCTTTTGGGCCTGTTTAAGCAGATATTGCCTGTAGGTCACTCCGAAGTCTTTTTCAACTCTTTTTAAAGAAACCCCCCAAACGGTGCGCAGACCGGTCATCACATATTCATTATATTTATCTGTCATAGAAAGTGTTTCCCGCTCGATGGGCAGTTCCTTTTTTGCGATTTTATTAATGTATATGCTGTTATTATTGATATTCCAGCTTCGCCGATTTCCATCAAAGCTATGTGCGGAAGGCCCAATGCCCAAATAACTTTTGCCCGTCCAGTACGCGGTGTTGTTTTTTGAAAAGTAGCCGGCCTTACCAAAATTAGAAAACTCATAATTCTTAAACCCAGCCGTCTGCATGCACGCCAACATGATCTCAAAATGAGCTTGTGCCAGATCATCCTCAACGGGTTTGATCCAGCCCTTCTCAATAAACTTTTTGAGCGCCGTATTGGGCTCAACGGTCAGTGCATAACTGGATATGTGTGGGATATTGAGCTCGATCGCCCTGTTCAGATTTTCGCGCCAGCGGGTATTGCTCAAGCCAGGGATGCCGTAAATAAGATCAATAGAGATGTTATCAAAATAGGCTTTGGCCATTTTTAAACTCTTGAACGCCTCTACGGAGTTATGCGCACGGTTCATCAACTTGAGGTCCTCGTCAAAAAATGATTGTATACCTATGCTCAGGCGGTTTATTTTGGATTGGGAAAGCTGTTTCAACTTTTCTTCCGTCAGGTCATCAGGGTTGGCTTCCAAAGTGATTTCGGGATCGTTGATGACCTCAAAATAGTCATAAACCGCATCAAAAACCAGATCAAGCTCCTGTTTATCCAGAAGGCTGGGTGTACCACCGCCTAAATAGATTGTCTCAATTTTACCCTCCATTTCGTCCTTGCGCAAATCCATCTCATCGCAGAGCGCACCGACCAAAGCCCCTTTCTTCTTCAAAGAAGTTGAAAAATGAAAATCACAGTAATGGCACGCCTGCTTGCAGAATGGAATATGGATGTAGAGGGATGACATTACAGAATTTTGGTTATCGGATTAAATTTTTTGGCCCTTTAAAATGAATTTTGGCTGTCCGCATTTCCCATAAATAAAGGATCATGGGTCAATAATTTAATGATGATTCTTTGCTTTCGCTCGTTCGTTCAACCTTTGTATACTAATTTCTATTTTCTATATAAACTGAAGTAAGATCTACAAGGATCCTTATGGGAACACCTTGTAGGTCCTTTCAAGAATAAACCTATTTTTTCTTCGATCTGACCTTGGGGGATGAGGGCACTACCCGTTTCTCATTCTGCTTGACAAAAGCGCCCCAGCCTGAATAACTTTTACCCGTATCAGCGCTGCCCGCATTAAAGTGGTGGCACACCGCGGCAGCCAGCCCATCAGTGCTATCCAAATTTTTGGGAAGGGTATTAAAGCCCAGCAGGCTCTGCAACATTTTGGCGACCTGCTCCTTGCTCGCGTTCCCATTGCCGGTAATGGCCATTTTAATCTTTTTGGGCAGGTATTCTGTAACCGGTATCTGGCGCGAAAGTCCGGCGGCCATCGCTACCCCTTGTGCCCGGCCCAGCTTAAGCATTGACTGTACATTTTTCCCGTAAAAAGGCGCCTCCAGCGCCATTTCGTCGGGGTTATAGGTTTCGATGAGCTCTATGGTGCGCTCAAAAATAAGCCTCAGTTTTATATAGGGATCGTTATATTTCTTGAGCAAGAGCTCATTGAGCTGCAGAAATTCCATTTTTTTATCTACCACCCGTATCAGGCCATAGCCCATAATGGTCGTACCGGGATCAATGCCCAATATGATTTTTTCAGATTTCAAGGGTCAGATTTTAGCGCGGAAGTTACAAAAATTGGCACAAGAAGTAAGATATTGCCTCAACACTGCACATTTATAACCACACCTGAAATAATGGCTCCGCTGCTGTACATATTACTCGGTATATATTTCCTGCTCATCCTGGCACTCTGGTTAGGGTATTTTAAATTAAAAGAGGTTGAGAAAGAATCATACCGGCCACAGACTCACTTTACCATTTGTGTCCCCTTTCGCAACGAAGCTAAACATCTTCCGGGCCTCTTACAATCTTTAAGCGAGATCAATTACCCAAAAAACCATTTTGAGATCATTATGATCAATGATGGATCCGAAGATCTTTCCGTTCAGGTTATTGAAAATTTCCTGCAGGAAAATAATCCTGAAATCGATCTGAAGATCATTGACAACAACCGCATTTCAGGCTCTCCTAAAAAAGATGCACTTTACGGCGCTATAGGTCATTCAAAATATAATTGGATTGTGAGCACAGATGCAGATTGTACGGTATCTAAGGATTGGTTACATTGTATCGATGCATTTATTTTAAGATCAAATAAAAGATTTATTGCTGCTCCGGTTGCCTATAGTAACGTTTTTAGCGGTTTTTTTAACGTTTTTCAACAATTGGATTTTTTGAGTTTGCAAGGTGCGACGATGGGCGGCTTTGGTTTAAAACTCCCATTTCTGTGCAATGGTGCCAATCTCGCTTTCGCGAAAGCGGATTTTTTACGCTTAGAGGGTTATGATGGCAATAATGACATTGCGAGCGGTGACGATGTATTTCTGATGCAGAAATTTTTGGATGCTGATCGCAATCGGGTAGGCTTTCTAAAATCAAAAAATGCCCTTGTAACAACGCAACCTCAAGAATCCTGGAGACAACTTCTCAATCAACGGAAGCGCTGGGCAGCCAAAGCGGGCAGATATACAAATAAATTTTCGCTGCTTGTGAGCTGGGTGGTACTGCTGGGAAATCTGGCTTTTGTTTTAGCCCTTTTTTATGTGAAAAACGATCCGGTTTTAATTTATTTTCTACTGGCTAAAATCCTTATCGATTTTATGCTTATCGCTCGATCAGCGCTATTTTTCAAGAGATCAAACACATTGTGGGGCTATATAGGAAGCATGATTTTATATCCCATTTTTACGATCGTTGTAGCGATCGCAAGTCAGCTTGGGGAATATCATTGGAAAGGCAGAGCGTTTAAAAAATGATCTAAACATCTGATCTTAAACACATTTATCAATTTACTCCACGTTAATTACCACCGGCATTTTAAAGGCCGTCTTAACCGGTATACCACGCTTAATGGCGGGATAGATCTTGGGCAGGGAATCCATACTCTGGCGTAGCCATTGTTTCATTTTGGGCACTTGAGCACAAAGGGAATCAGGGATTTGAATATTGGTCAGTTCAGCATTGCCATTTGCGGTAATGGTAAGGTTCAGCCAGATGGTATCCTCGATTTTATGGTCAAAAACTAATATTTTAGAAGCCAAAAAAGCATGAAAGTTTTCGGTAAGACCGCGTTCAAAACACTCCCGCTTTGCCCGTTGCCCCATAAAAGTGTCACACACGGTAAAGGTGGGATATTCATCCACCTCTTTCATATCGATTGTTTTGAGCTCCTCTGCCAAAATGACATCTGAAGACACTTTTTTTGTCTCTACATCCCTACAGCCCGTGAGACTAACAAGAATCAAAAACGCAAAAAAATACCGTTTGCACATAACTATCTGTTATCGGGCGTGAAAATACAAATTACACAGCAGAAATAGTATACCGCTCACAACCTGTAGCCTATACCAAATTCAACACCTTCGGCCTTTGCACCATGTGCATGAACGGTCACCGCCGCAAAGAAGTCTTCGGTAAAATAGCGCTTGAGCCCAAGGCGGTTATAGAGCCGGTTTTCAAATTTATATGGCCAATATACATAATAACCCAGATGGCTCACAAATGCGATTTTATTAAAGCGCAGCTCATGCCCAACAAAAATACCCACGCGTTTCCAGTCCTCATCACCGCTTACGCCCAGTTCTGGGAAAGAAGCGGCCTGCAATTTGATCAGCTCTTTTAAAAATGTACCGAAAAATACGTCTACCCCGCCCAGCAAAGTACTTTTATGGCTGATACGCTTGTCAGCGAAAAGCGAAAAATCATAAAACGGGAACTGTCCCTGTCCCACAATATCACTCTCATTGAAGCCCATTCGGAAGGCAAAATTATAATGAATAGGTTCTGTATATTTAATTTTTTCCCCTCGGGGAATATATTCTGGAAAGTCTTTATAGTCCAAGTTGTAGTTCACGCCCACATTAAAGGCAAAGGTATTGGTGCTGTTGTTGGGAGCCCGTAGGTTTGCATTGCTGTAATGCACGATGTTAAAGCCTGCATTTACCCCAAAACCTTCAAAAAGATTCTCTTTATTATACCTAAATGCAATGTAGGTTGAACTTAGCAAACGCGTGCCATAAGCATTATTGATATAATTGGTTTCCGGATCATACGGCTTGCTCGTGTAGGCAATACCCTGCCCTATACGAAAATAGGCGTTACGGTTCAAGAAATAAAAACTGAAGTGCCCATAAAGACCGATGTTCTTTCCCAAATACTGATTATGCAGATCCTGGTAGGTCATTGAGAAACCCCAGTCGGGATAATTATACCTGCGCTCCCAGGCATTAAATCCGTAAGTCTTATGATTAAAACTGAGTAAAAAGCCTGTAGGATGACCCGTGATCAGGTGATTGATATCGGGGTTGTGCTCTAGGATGCTACCATAAAAAAAGGAGGCGTCTATAGAGGCCGGTTTTTTCTCCTTTTCTTGGGAAAGTAAATTAAGACTTACAATAAGCGCTGTAAACGTAAAAATGTATTTCATCTAATTAGGTTGATCTTTAAAAATTAAATGACCGGTAAAGCGTTGCTCCACGGCTACAATGGGTGGTCGATTTAAGGAAATTACATCTCCCGTACCCGTGATGACTCCCTTTAGGCTTTGCTTCGGATTGATGATCATTTTATTGGCAGCCCGGTGGTACAGCTCAATAGCATTGGCTTTGAGTTCACCGGCATTTAGTCTTGGTTGCCCGTCAAAAAAGGAAACGTTCAGAAAATTTGTTTTCCCTTTAATCTCGAAAAAACTAGAGCCGCCGGCGACAATTCTGAGCGAATCACAATCCACATGCATATAAAAATCACCATCATCTTTGGCATGACCACCCTGTGGTAGTTCTGTAACACTAATCAAACTAAGTTTAGGATAGCGTAGTATGCCTTTACTGCGAACAGTAAAGGGAGAGCCGTTCTGCACCTCTTTAATATTTGGCGCGGTCACTGTGATCTTGGTAATACCATAATCACGCACCAGATTGCAGCTTGTGGTGCTGCGCAATGATAGCGTACTATCCTCAACTGTGATGTGAACGTCATTGACCAGGTTTTTACCGGTCTGAAGCACAACCCTTTGTTGCTCACCCTGTTTCAGAACCAATCGAACATCGGTCTCGGTACGTATCTTCGTAAAAGCCGGAACCTCAACTATGGTTTCCACCGTTTTACCAGCGCTTTTTAGGCAATCATTTGCGTTTTCTGAACTGCAGCCCCCAAACAAAAAAACTGTGAGGATATACAACATACTTTTCGGGAAATCGAAAAAAGAAAAATAGACCGATTTTGCCATATATCGTGCAAATTAAACCAAAAAACGGTAGTTATCTGGAAATTGTTGATTTTGCTATAGCTAAATATCTTCATAGCGCACATTTATTTAGAGCCGGTAACCAATACCAAACTCAACCGCCTCTGCCATTGCATAATGCGATTTTAAGGTTATAGCCCCAAAAAGCTTTTCGGTAAAATACCTTTTGAGGCCACCTCTAAAATAGATCCTGCCCTCAAAATCGTAGGGATAGTAAAAATAATAGCCCGCCTGAGTAACAAAAGCGTTCTTGTTAAACCGAAGCTCGTGCCCGATGAATATCCCTGCTCGTTTCCAATCTTCATTACCCGAAATATGATCTTCTGGGTAGGCAATGGCTTTATACCTGATCTCGTCTTTTAGAAATGGTGACAAAAAAAGATCGGCGCCGGCCTGAAGTGTACTTTTTGGATTGATCCTTTTATCAACAAAAGCAGAAAGAACCGCAAATCCCCTCTGGCCAAGACCAATGTAATCGCTTGCGTTTACACCACCCCGTAGTACTGCATTAAAATGGAAAGGTTCTGTATAGGGGGTTTTTTCGCGATGAATATAGGGAGGTATATCATCCTTATCGATCTGGTAATTGAGCCCTAGATTAAAGGCTAGGGTATTGGTGCTTGAGTTGGGCGCCTTTACATTAGCATTAGAGTAATGCACGAGCGTTACGCCGCCCTGCAGGCCGATCTTATCCAATATATCGACCTGTTTAAAATTGAGCATAAGCATTGTGGAACTCAGTAGGCGTGAACCATAAGCATTGTTCCTAAAATTTTGATCTATATCAAAAGGCATTGTGGTGACGGCAATACCCTGCCCAATGCGCACCATAAGCTTACGGTCTAGAAAATAAAAGTTATAGTGACCGTATACGCTGTAATTTTCTCCTAAATATTTATTTTTTAGATCCTGATAAATAAAAGAAAAACCATAATCGGGATAATTGTAGCGCTCTTCCCAAGGCTTGAGACCGTAGGTACGGCGGTTATAACTAAGTACGAAACCAGTGGGGTGGCCCGTAATCAAGTGGGCGATATTATCATTATGAAGCAATATGCTCCCATAGAAAAAATTGGCATCCAGATTAAAGGACTTTTCGCCCACCTCCTGCCCAAAGGCCATTGAACAACAAAAAAGGAAGAGTAGAAATCTAAAATTCATGCAGACCTTGTGCCGTAAAATATTCTAATTTGTTCAGAAGGGACTGCGAATATAGCTTTTACAAAAGAAAATTTCAGCAAATAAAAAATCATTTCTTTGGTCTTGCCTCCTCAAAAATTAAAAAAGAGCGGCCGCAATGGCCTTGATATTATCACTCTTGCCCATCGAGTAATAATGCAGCACAGGTGCACCATAATCCATAAGTTCTTTAGACTGCTGTATACACCACTCAATCCCCACCTGACGAACCTCCGTATTACTCTTGCAGGATTCCACGGCCTCGATGAGGGCCTCGGGAAGGTCTATCTTAAATACTTGCGGTAAAAGTTGCAGGTGCCTCGATACGGCGATGGGTTTTATGCCCGGTATTATAGGTACGTGTATACCCTCTTCGCGCGCCATCTCAACAAACTCAAAGTATTTTTTATTGTCAAAAAACATCTGCGTGACCACATAATGCGCCCCAGCCTCAACTTTTTGTTTTAGGCGTTTAAGGTCATTTTTGAGGGATGGTGCCTCAAGGTGCTTTTCTGGATAGCCGGCCACGCCTATACAAAAATCGGCACAGTTTTCAGATTCGGTCATGTTGCTCAGGTACCTGCCGCAGTTCATGTCGCGCAACTGCTCTACCAGCCCCAATGCATAGTCATGCCCCCCTTTAGTGGGTTCAAAATATTGCTGTTCCTTCATCGCATCGCCGCGCAGGGCCATCACGTTATCAAGCCCCAGGTAATGACAATCTACCAGAAGATATTCGGTCTCCTCTTTCGTGAAACCGCCGCAAAGCACATGGGGCACAGTATCCACATCATATTTATGAGCGATTGCGGCACAGATCCCCAGTGTGCCGGGCCGCATACGGGTTACTTTTTTATCTAAAAGTCCGTTTTTCTCAATGTAAATATACTCCTCCCGCGATGTCGTGACATCAATAAATGGTGGGTCAAACTCCATTAGTGGATCAATATTATCGTAGAGTTCTTGAATATTTGTACCCTTTTTTGGCGGAATGATCTCAAAGGAAAATAGAGTTTTCCCGTTGGCTTTTTTTATGTGTTCTGTAATTTTCATAGGCCCCCTCTTTTCGTGATCGTATCATAATGGTATGTAATTCACAAACTTTTATCTGGGTCGTTTTTCAAATTAATCTATAGGTTTACTGTTTTTTGGGCGTTCCCTTCGGGCGGGCTATGCGCTGCAATTCCTCGCTCCTCGTACCTCGGGCTGCGGGATTTACGCTGCTATCCCTAACGCCGCATGCTTTTTATTTCAAAATTTCAACAAAAATAACGGCTTTTGAGTCACAAACTTAACAAAGGCACTCCTTTCCCAGGCAAGCTTTTCATATTCGGCTAAAGCGCGCATTTTGCATGCTATGTTAAAAAGCTATCCGCATGATCTCTGTACTTAATCTCCGGCAGGCAATCTTAAGCATTTTCGCTTTTTGATGGGGATTCCGCAATATTGGGATTTAACCATTTTTCAGCCTCGCGGTACGCTATGTTTTTTCGCTCAGCGAAATCTTTCACCTGATCTTCCTTAATCTTCCCAAGGCCAAAATACCGCGCTTCCGGATGGGCAAAATAATATCCGCTCACTGATGCAGCAGGCCACATCGCAAGACTTTCCGTTAATTGCACCCCTATATTTTGCTCTACCTGCAACAATTCCCAAATGGTCAATTTTTCCAAATGATCTGGGCAGGCGGGATAGCCAGGTGCAGGGCGTATCCCTTTATAACTTTCCTTGATAAGTTCATTATTGTCTAAATCTTCATCGGCCGCGTACCCCCAATGATTCATACGTACCTCTCTGTGCAAATATTCCGCGAAGGCCTCGGCGAGACGGTCTGCAAGTGCTTTGACCATTATGCTATTATAATCGTCGTGTTCTGCCTCATATTTTTTGGCCATTTCTGCAGTACCAAAACCCGTGCTTACGCAAAAACAACCCATATAATCCTGAATACCGGTTTCTGTAGGCGCAATAAAATCGGCCAGGGCGATATTGGGACGGCCTTTGGCTTTTTTGGTCTGTTGTCGAAGTGTCCTGAAAACCCCCTTGATACTTTCCGCCCCAGAAGGGTCGGCCAGATTGAATGTGATGTCGTCATCATTGATGCTATTGGCCTCAAATAACCCAAAAATCGCTTTGGCCTTTAACAGTTTTTCGTTTAAAATCTTATTTAAAATTTCTTTGGCATCGCCAAAAAGTTCACGGGCCTGCGCACCTACAATATTATCTTCCAAAATATCGGGATACTTGCCGTGCAGATCCCAACTCCTAAAAAATGGCGACCAATCAATATAATCAACTAATTTGTTAAGGTCAAAGTCCTGTATAACCTGAATTCCGAGTTTCTTTGGCTTAACTATTTCCGCGTTCGGCCAATCCAGTTTCCATTTGTTTTTACGAGCATCGGCAATGCTCAGGTACTCTTTTTTCTTGCCGCGGCTCAGGAATTTTTTTCTAAAATCAGCATAATCGATCTTAATATTCTCTTTATATGCCTTTGCCGAAGTGGGGTGCAGCAGATCACCTACCACCGTTACCGCCCGGGATGCATCATGCACGTGCACGACCGCCTGTGGATATTCAGGGTCGATCTTAACCGCCGTATGCGCCTTGCTCGTAGTTGCGCCACCGATAAGCAATGGCACTTCAAAATTTTGGCGTTTCATCTCTTTGGCGAGAAAGACCATCTCGTCCAGCGAGGGAGTTATAAGCCCACTAAGCCCTATTATATCAACATCATGCTCTTTCGCGGAAGCGATTATCTTTTCTGGCGGTACCATCACGCCCAGGTCTACAATTTCATAATTATTACAGGCGAGCACTACGCTCACGATGTTTTTGCCTATATCATGAACGTCCCCTTTTACCGTAGCCATGAGAATTTTGTTTGACTTTGCCCTCCCATCCTCTTTCGGTGGGTTTCTCAATTTTTCTTCCTCAATATACGGCAACAGATAGGCAACCGCTTTTTTCATCACCCGGGCCGATTTTACCACTTGTGGCAGGAACATTTTACCACTACCAAAAAGGTCACCCACCACATTCATGCCCGTCATAAGTTGGCCTTCTATAACTTCAATAGGAGCAGCGGCGGCCAGTCTCGCCTCCTCAATATCCTCTAAAATATATTGGTCAATTCCTTTTACCAATGCTCTCGTAATCCGGGATTGCAAGGGCTCCTCACGCCAAGAGAGATCTACCTCTTTTTCCTTGTTTTTCCCTTTTACGGTTTCGGCCAGTTCGAGAAGCCGCTCGGTGGCATCATCTCGGCGGTTGAGAATCACATCTTCTACATGATCCAGAAGTTCTCGGGGAATATCATCATAAACCTCTAACATTGTAGGGTTTACGATGCCAATATTCATACCTGCTTTGATGGCGTGGTACAAAAAAACCGAATGCATCGCCTCACGTACTTTATCATTACCCCGAAAACTAAACGAAACGTTGCTCACCCCACCGCTTACACTGGCATAGGGCAGATTAGTGCGCACCCATTGGGTGGCGCGGATAAAGTCAAGGGCGTTGAGCTTGTGCTCATCCATACCTGTGGCGACCGGAAAAATATTAAGGTCAAAGATGATATCCTCTGG
The DNA here is from genome assembly GCA_965219335.1 of Leeuwenhoekiella sp. Classification (GTDB taxonomy): domain Bacteria; phylum Bacteroidota; class Bacteroidia; order Flavobacteriales; family Flavobacteriaceae; genus Leeuwenhoekiella. The sequence continues at coordinate 1,215,697 of CBDCNG010000009.1, read as the reverse complement.
CGCAAATTTGACCTTGTGAACCAGAATATCATAACTGCGCTGGGCGATCTCGATGCGGCGATCATAATTATCAGCCTGACCAACCTCATCAAAAGCCATCACGATAACCGCGGCACCATAGCGTTTTATTTTTTTGGCGTGGTCTATAAACTGTGCCTCACCCTCCTTTAAACTGATAGAATTTACAACGCATTTGCCCTGTACCACTTGAAGGCCAGCTTCAATAATCTCCCACTTTGAGCTATCTATCATGATAGGCACACGGGCAATATCGGGCTCTGCGGCGACGAGGTTTAAGAAGGTGACCATCGCCTCCTTACCGTCAATAAGTCCATCATCAAAATTGACATCGATTACTTGTGCACCCCCCTCAACCTGATGGCGGGCCACGGCAAGAGCTTCATCAAATTTTTCATCCTTGATCAACCTCAAGAACTTGCGGGAACCCGCCACATTAGTACGCTCGCCTACATTGATGAAATTACTCTCTGGGGTTATTACGAGCGGTTCAAGTCCGCTTAGTTTAAGATATCTGGGTTTTGCTTCGGGCATTCTTGGCTTAAGATTTGAGATTTTGGTTTAAGGATATTATCTAAATATAATTGGCTGAACAAATTTTGCGAAAGATAGCGCGGTAATTTTGTATTGAAATTTACAGGCTCGGGGTTAGTTCTCAAGTTCAAACTTCCGATTTTTGAGAAATAACTTCTGGTAGACCCAGATCTTCTAATAGACCTGCAAGGATCGCTCGTTCCTAGCTCATACACTGTAGGTCAGGCCAAAACCGGCAATTTTCTTGGCTGATATTCTTTCGCGACCGCGACAATCGCCGCTATATGCTCGGGTGTCGTACCACAGCATCCACCTATGATGTTGATCAGGCCTTTTTCTAAATAGCCCCTTATCTGGGCGGCCATCTCCTCGGGGGATTGATCATATTCACCAAAAGCATTGGGCAAGCCCGCGTTAGGATATGCTGAGATGGCAAAATCAGACTTACTGGATACTGTTTCCAGATAGGGTGTGAGCTGCTCTGCGCCTAGTGCACAGTTAAAGCCCACGCTCAATAATGGTAAATGATTTATACTTATCAGGAATGCTTCGGCGGTCTGACCGCTTAGTGTTCTGCCCGAGGCATCAGTTATGGTGCCGCTTACCATAACAGGTATTTCAATATTACGTTCTTCCTTAATCTCTTCGATTGCAAACAAGGCAGCTTTCGCGTTAAGCGTATCAAATATAGTCTCTACCAAAAGTAAATCTGCGCCACCATCCAGCAGGGCTTCTGCCTGTTGCTTATAAGCCTTGCGCAGCTCCTCAAAGGTGATAGCCCTATACCCGGGGTCATTTACATCTGGCGACATGCTCGCGGTTTTATTGGTGGGGCCCATCGATCCGGCCACAAATCTGGGCTTATCCGGCTCTTTTTCGGTAAATTCATCAGCGACCTGCCGTGCGATTTTAGCGCTTTCATAATTGAGTTCGGTAACCAAATCTTCCATACCATAATCTGCCATGGCTATAGTTGTCCCGCTAAAAGTATTGGTCTCCACAATGTCTGCCCCAGCATTGAAATATTTGCGGTGCACTTCTGCAATGGCCTCTGGCTGCGTTAGTGAGAGCAGGTCATTATTGCCCTGAACGGCTTGTGGCCAATCCTTAAAACGGCTTCCGCGAAAGTCATCCTCTATAAATTTATGACGCTGCAACATCGTGCCCATTGCCCCATCCAGAATAAGGATGCGCTGGCTTAAGGCCTCTCGTAGTTTACTCATAGCAAAATATATTATTTACCCAAACATTTGGGATAAGTCTGATCAAAAAAGTAGTCAAGAGTACAAAAGGTAAAAGAGTGCCGAAGGAGTTGGCGTTTGTTATCTATCTGATCATGAGTAATACATACATCACCACCAGTAGAATGTAGCACCTTCTCCGTCCCGATCTATTCGGGAGAAGGGTTGCTAAGGCTTCAGCGGGTCTAATCCCTCTGCCTTTCTTGATAACTTTTCATTAAACAATGAACGAAGTACAAAGATGAGAAATATGCTTTAATATACATAACTTTTTTATGGCGTTTTTCTTTAACTAATTGTAAAAGACTAATTCTTGCCATTGGATTTAATCGGCAATAAATAATCTTTTCCCATATCTTTTATGGTCAATCACAAATCAAATTGCTCAATAAAGTTTTGCTTTTATAAAAATATTAACTTATGTTTGTCATCGATGATTGTTAACACTTAAACGAATTTTTTATGTCCGCAGTAACGCTTTCACAAACTTATAGATTCAAGCTTGTACCCTATGAACAGGCATCTCACGCAGTACAGGAAATCTATGACGATACTAAAAGAACATTGCAAATCCCTTTTGTCCTAAATTGGTTTAAATGTCAGGGATCTAATGAGACACTCCTGCGCGGGAACTGGGCCAAACTCAAATCGACCCTAATGATGGGAGTCGTACCTAATGTATTAAAACAACTGATCATCTATAACGTATCCAAAAACAGGAATTGCAGTTATTGCGCTCAGGCACATGGTATTTTTGCAGATAGTATGAGCAATATGATCAGTGACAATGAGAACTTTAAGCTGACTGATGATCTTGATAGCCCGATCATACCAGAAAGTTACAGAACGGCCATTAAGGTCGTTACCAAAGCAGCACTTGATCACGGCTCGATTACTGACGCTGATTTTTTAAAACTTAAGGAGGCTGGCTTTGATGATGACGAGGTGCAGGAGCTTATGGCACAGGCTGATCTGGTCAATATGCTCAACACTCTTGCGGATGTGGCAGGAATAAAAATCGACAACGAACTTATGGAAGCCAAAGCATAAAGACGCAATCTCATTGGACTTATCTGTAGCAAAATATCGTATAACCTATGAGGCCTTCTCCAAGTTTTCAGGCAACCTTAGCAAAGCTGATTCTGTAACGGCTCTTGCAGAGGTAGCCTGCAAAAACCTGAAATACTTATTCAATTTTAAACTTTTTAGGCTGCTGCTTATAGATGAATGGGGAAGGCATAATGTATTTACCTTTTATAAAGGTCAGGTTTCCATTGAACTTAAATCTTCCTATGCGACTTTCCATTACGAAGAAGAAATACTCAAAACCCAGATACCCCTTTTACAAGATACCGACTGCAGTATCTTTAAGCGCTATCTTAAAGGAGAAAACATTGCGCAAGCCAAACTGTGGGGCTGGTTGTTTGATTATAACAATTATAAAGTTTGTGCATCCGTACTTGCCAGCGAGGGCATAAATTTCAGCTATAATGATGTAGAAATCCTCCAATTATTGGCGGATAGTTTTACGACAAAATACCGGCAGATCAACCTCAGTGAAGAATTGAGGATGAAAAATAAAAATCTACAATCTGCCGTCAAAGAGATCGAAAAGAAAAATCAGCAGATTAACAAGATCAATGATAATCAGCAGCAGATCATTCTGGAGCGTACTGAAGAACTACGCTGTAAAAACGCGAAGCTGAGAGAACTATCTAAAGTAAATGCGCACAGCCTGCGCGAACCGCTCAGCCGAATCCTGGGCATTCTGGAAATCTCAGAGCATTATGATGCCCACCAGATCAAGGAGGAATTACTGCCCTTTATCAGCATTTCGGCCTTAGAACTGGATATTACCTTGCGTGATGTGGTAGCACGCAGTGAAATGGAAATAAAGAAATTATCTGTAGATTAATGTATGGTCAAGGGTCACAATGCGGATTTAAGATATTTCTGGTCGATGACCAGCGCATCTCTAATTTTGTGAATAAAAAATTGATCGAAGTTGCCGGGGTATCCCATACTGTCAGAGATTTTGTAAACCCACTTAAAGCACTGGAAAACCTGGAAAAGGAACAACCTGACCTCATTTTTCTTGACCTTAATATGCCAGAGATTGATGGTTGGACTTTCTTAAAACGTATGCAAAACATGATGACCGACGCTAAAGTGGTTATCGTAACCTCTAGTACAAGTGAACTCGACCGCCAAAGGGCCTGCGACTACCCTGAGGTGATTGATTATTATACAAAACCACTCAATAAAGAACTTGTAAGAACCTTACGGGAAAGGTTTATCTAGCTGCTGTTAAAACCACTTAACTTAGCACTCAATGATTAATCGATAGCCTGTACCACAGCCTTATCAGCCTCTTTGCGTGTACCGTCAAAGCCATCTACGCCTGCTACTGTAGTATATTTCATCACATAACGTTTACCGGGGTTGATGATTTTATAAGCGGCTTGGCACATCATCGTTGCCTCATGAAAACCACAAAGGATCAATTTTAATTTTCCGGGATATGTATTCACATCGCCGATGGCGAAAACACCAGGGATATTGGTTTGATAATCCAGTGCATTATTGACTTTGATCGCATTTTTTTCAATCTCCAACCCCCAATTGGCAATGGGACCCAATTTTGGCGAAAGACCAAAAAGTGGAATAAATGCATCAACCTCTAAGATCATTTCCTCTTCACCCTGCTGAACATCAATAGCGGTCAAATGATTTTCACCAGCGACGCCCACTACTTCTGCGGGGGTAATCAGGTTAATTTTACCCAAAAGTTTGAGCTCGCGTACTTTTTCTACAGAATCCAAAGCTCCACGGAATTCATTTCTACGGTGTATAAGCGTTACCTCTGAAGCTATATCAGCAAGAAAAATACTCCAGTCCAAAGCAGAATCCCCACCGCCAGCGATCACTACTTTCTTATTACGGTATTGTTCAGGATCTTTAATCATATAAGCTACGCCCTTATCCTCAAATTTGGCAATATTGGGGATGGGTGGCTTTCGCGGCTCAAAACTGCCCAGACCGCCCGCGATTGCAACAACAGGAGCATGGTGGGACGTACCTTTATTAGTAGTGACGATAAAGCTACCATCTCCTTGCTTCTCGATGGTTTCTGCGCGTTCTCCCAATGTAAATCCAGGCTGGAACTGCTTGGCCTGTTCCATCAGATTATTTACGAGTTCTCCGGCCATTACTTCTGGAAAGCCGGGTATATCGTAAATAGGTTTTTTAGGATAAATTTCGGTCAACTGCCCCCCTGGTTGCGCCAGCGCATCAATAAAATGACATTTCATCTTGAGCAATCCCGCTTCAAACACTGTAAAAAGACCCGTGGGCCCTGCTCCTATTATAAGTATATCTGTTTTTATCATAATTCCATTCCCTGCAATCCCCCTCTACAAAAGGAAGTCAAGGCTTTTTTTAATTATACTTTCTCTTTCAATTTATCATTATGCTCTTCCCCTGCCTTTTTAACAGGTGTTTTGGATGCAAGTGGAACCACAAGTCCTTTAGTAAACTCATTCAACTGATCTACCTTTTCCTCAAAGTCCCCTTTTATGGTTTTGCGGTACTCGTTCAAATTCTGTACCATTTCATCGATGTTTTCTGGGATCACCTCCTCAAAAAACTGGCGCAGGCGTTTTGCCGTTGTGGGTGATTTTCCGTTAGTACTTATTGCAATTTTGACATGTCCCTTAGTGACGATGCCACCCATATAAAAGTCACAAAGTTCGGGAACATCTGCGATATTTGCCAAGACATAGCGTTTTCTTGCTCCCTTATAGACCTTTTTGTTCACTTTTGGATTGTCAGTCGTTGCAATAACTAAATGCCTTTTTTTCAGCATTTTGGATTTATATTTTTTCTTTGTCATCCTTACATGGTGGCTGGTTGCGAGCGCGATCGTTTCCTCACGAAAAAAAGGCGCCACCATCTCCACTTGGGCATCTGGGCTGCTTTTCAATAAAAAGGTCAGTTTTTCCAAAGCCACATTCCCGCCGCCCACGATTAGAACCTGCAAGTTGCGCACCTTTAAAAAAACCGGATATAAGGTATTCCTTTTTTCTCCTATCATGCCACCCTATTTTGTAAAGCTTGATTGGCACTCGCCATTTCTTGCACCTCAATCAATTGCTGCCTGTGATTTACAACATCACCTATAATAATGATCGCAGGGTTGGCAAGACCATTTTCGGTCACAATACCTTCGATGGTATTAATGGTGCCGATACCGATTTTCTCTTCCGCAGTAGTGCCATTCTGAATAATCGCAATGGGTATGCTGCCTTTACCGCTTTCGCGAAAGCGTTTACAGATTTGGTCCAACTTGCTCATTCCCATCAAAATTACGACAGTTGCCGTGGATTTTGCGGCCAAAGCGACATCATTTGAGATTTTATGATCTTTGGTCGTACCCGTAATCACCCAGAAACTCTCTGAGCTCCCTCTTTTAGTCAACGGGATATTTTGATAGGCCGGCACCGCAAACGATGAGGAAATCCCTGGCACCATAGCAACCTGAATGCCTTGTGCTGCAGCGGTCTCCATCTCTTCTGCCCCACGGCCAAAAATAAAGGGGTCGCCGCCCTTTAACCGAACTACATGCCCATGTGAATGCGCCCGGCTAATGATCAAATCATTAATCTGCTCTTGCTGATATGCATAACAGCCCTTGCGCTTACCCACAAATATAAGTTCGGCATCTGTTGCATAGTCCAGCAATTCAGGATTTACCAGCGCATCATAAAGTACTACATCAGCACTTTGAAGCGCCTTTACCGCCTTAAGTGTAATAAGTTCTGTATCGCCGGGGCCTGCGCCTACTATCGTTAATTTAGGTGTTTTACTCTGCATGGCTCAATTGTTTTTTCCTAAAGGAATCCACACGATCAAAAAAAGCGTTGGCCTCTTCCAGATATGCTTCTGCAAATTCTTTGGTAGGTTCATTTTCCCTGATCTGATAAATAAGTTCGGGGAAGGTTTTTTCACCCATTACAGCGGTATTTCCGCCGAAGACTTTATCAAATTCAGTGATGATATTGGCCTGTGTATTGGTACTGATATCTTCTGAAACCAGCAAGGCTTTGGCACCGTTTACCAGACCCGTATAGGTATTGTAAATACTGTCTGCCCATTTGCCCTGTGCATAAGAATCGATGGAAAGTGCAAGTTTTTCTTTCGCCTCTAGCAATAGCGTCTGTACCAGATCGATCACGACACCGGCGCACTCGCCCACCCCAACTTCCTGCACATATTGATCAGTATTGCCCCAATCCACAAAGTCTGATGCTTCGAGATTATCAGTTTCAGAAAGGGGTTTTAGGATATTGTAAAAATACTTCTGTCCTTGCGCGTCGTAATAGGAGAGAAAATCTTTTCCATCAGCATTCTGGGCAAAATCGTCCAGAATATTGCGCAATGCCTGTGGCCCACGTTTGCTGGGCATCTTGATCACTTTATCGGCAAAACGCCCCTGGCCATTGCCCAGCACGCCACCGCCCAAAAGCACCTGAACTGCCGGCGCGACCAACTTCTCTGGCGTGCGGATGCTCATGCCCTGAAAGCCTATGTTAGCCATATTGTGCTGCCCACATGCATTCATACAACCACTTATTTTAATGGTCAATGCTTTATTATTCACATATTCCGGGTACTCCTCGTGTAAAGTTTGCTCCAGAATATCGGCCATGCCCGTGCTGCTGGCAATACCAAGATTACAGGTGTCTGTACCCGGGCAGGCGGTAATATCCAGTGTTGTATTATAACCAGGATTCGCAAAACCCAGTTTATCAAGTTCACTGTAAAAAAACGGCAATGAAGATTCCGGAATGTGACGCAATAAAATGTTTTGTCGCAATGAAAGGCGGAGTTCATTGGCCGCATATTTTTTGATCAGAGCGGCTAATTTTCGGGCTTTTTCGGTTGAAAAATCACCTAATTTGGTTTTAATTCCTATAGCAAATAATCCTGTTTGTTTTTGAGGGAATACATTCGTGGTTTTCCAGACTTCATAGGCTTTTTCATTTGCGATCGCCACCTTGGGAGCATCGGCGCTGGGCAGGCCTATTTGAGATGCGTAGGCATCAACATCAATGGGATAAGATTGATATGAGAGCGCTTTACGCTCGTCATTGACCAGCTGCATAAATTCATCTTTCCCTATATCTTTAATAAGATATTTCATGCGCGCCTTGAGCCGTTTTGCACGCTCACCCATGCGGTCAAATATCCGTAGCACACCTTCAACAGTAGGGATCAGTTGATCTTCGGGCATAAAGTCATAGAGCAAGTCAGCCTGACGCGGCTGTGATCCCAGACCACCACCCAACATTACCTGAAAACCACGTTTACCACCTTCCATTTTTGGGATAAAACCAAGATCATGCATGAAAGAAAGTGCCGTATCGGCTGCAGTTGCGGAGAAGGAAATCTTAAACTTTCTTCCCATTTCCTGACAAATGGGATTGCGAAGGAAAAACTGAAAAGTTGCTTGCGCGTAAGGCGATACGTCAAAAGGCTCATCCGGATCAATCCCCGCAGTCTCGCTTGCGGTCACATTACGCACTGTATTGCCACAGGCTTCCCGCATAGTGACATCATCCTTTTCTAATTGTGCCCAAAGCTCTGGAGTGCGATCCAGGCTCACGTAGTGAATCTGTATATCCTGCCGTGTGGTAATGTGTAATTTACCAGTGGAATATTCATCAGAAACATCCGCGATGCGCATAAGTTGATCACCAGTTACCTTACCATAAGGTAATTTAATGCGTATCATCTGCACACCGTCCTGCCGCTGACCATACACCCCGCGCGCAAGCCGCAAACTACGGAAACGCTCTTCATCGATCTTTCCTTCTTTAAAGAGGTGGATTTTCTTTTCCAGCTCCAGGATATCTTTTTCTACAACTGGATTCTCTATTTCGGTTCTGAAGCTTTGCATGGTTAATTCGTATTATAATTATTGTTTATACCTCTTATCCTATGGGAAAACTAGGTTTTTAATTTTATCAAGCCTGCGAGCCGCTGCAGCAATTGGGGGACTGTTCTTGGTAAACTATTGTTGCCAAACCTAAAAGAAGCGTCGCCTTAACCGTGGGGATTTCTGTTTACGATACCCCTTTAATTTATAAATCCAACCCCAGCGGTCGTATTGCTTTGTGTATCTATTAAAATAAACGATCCCGCAGCCTTGTTTTTTGCGTAGGAATCATGAAAAAGTGGCTTGCTCAATTTTATGGTCACCTGACCTATCTCATTTAATAAAAGTTGCGTGGCCTCCGTTTTATCTCCCGAAAAATCGGTAGAAACTACACCTGTTATTCGATCTATTTTGGCCAATATACGGTTGCTGTTGTGCTGAATTTCATATTTACTGCCGGGAACGAGCGCTTTGCCATCCATCCAACAAATGGAGGCCAGCAATTCTTTGCTGCTTTGCGGTACTTCATCAGCTTTCACAAACATGTCACCACGGGTCACATTGATATCATCTTCCAGCGTAAGCGTTACCGAACTGCCGGCAGCGGCTTCGCTAAAATGCTTATCAAAAAAATGAATACTCTTGATTTTAGATTGGGTCAAGGAGGGTAAAACCGTGATAGGATCGCCCGCTTTTAGGCTATTACCGTAGATTTTTCCCGCGTAGCCGCGATAGTCGTGAAAGGCATCTTTCTTTGGCCGGATGACCGTTTGCACAGGGAAACGCATAGCGCTGTCCTGCTGTACTTCAGGCTTAAGATGTTCCAAATAAGTTAAAATGCTTTCTCCAGAATACCAGGGCATTTCGGCTGAATTTTCAGCTACGTTATCACCTTTTAACGCGCTGATCGGAACATAAGTAATCTGTTGGTCGGTATAACTGCTTTTAGCATTTAAGGCTTCAAAATCCTCTTTTATCCTTTCAAAAACGGACTGGTCGTAATCGACTAGATCCATCTTGTTTACAGCCACAATAATGTGCTTTACACGCAATAAATTATTGATAAAAAAATGACGGTAGGTCTGCTCTATCACTCCCTTTCTCGCATCGATTAAAATAATGGATGCCTGCGCATTGGAGGCACCGGTAACCATATTTCTAGTATATTCCACATGACCTGGTGTATCGGCAATAATATAGCTTCGCTTTTTGGTCGAAAAATAAATATGCGCTACATCAATGGTAATTCCCTGTTCGCGCTCAGCGACCAGACCGTCTGTAGCCAGCGAAAAATCGAGATAATCGAACCCCTTTCTCCTGCTGTTGCGCTCAATAGCTTCCAACTTATCATCGGTAAGTGACTGTGTATCATACAGCAAGCGCCCTATCAAGGTGCTCTTACCATCATCTACACTACCGGCTGTTGCAATTTTTAAAACGTCCATCCCCCCTGCCGCCGAAGTATAAGTTGTATTTTCGTTTTTTGAATTATTATTCATCAGATATTGCGTTATTGCTATTAATGGTTGAATATGTGGCTCGCTTTTTTCCCGCCCTGCTTAGAATTTCCCCTTCGGGGCTAGGTGGGAGTTTTAGAAATACCCTTGCTGCTTGCGTCTTTCCATGGCGGCTTCAGACCGCTTATCGTCAATTCGCGCACCGCGTTCTGATATTGTTGAAAGCTTAATTTCTTCTACTATTTCCAAAATAGTTTCCGCTTCAGATTCTACCGCGGCGGTACAGGTCATATCACCTACCGTGCGAAAACGCACAAGGCGCTCCAATACCTCTTCATCTTCCTCCTTATAAACATATTCTGAAGCACTCCAGATCAAGCCATCACGCACAAATGTTTTTCGCGGATGCGAAAAATAAATGGAAGGGATCTCGATTTTTTCGTTATGAATGTAATTCCACACATCGAGCTCTGTCCAGTTAGAAATCGGAAAAACCCGAACATTCTGGCCGTGTTCTATTTTGCCGTTCAATAGATCAAAAAGTTCGGGACGCTGGTTTTTTTCATCCCACTGACCAAAATCATCACGCACTGAAAAAATACGTTCCTTAGCACGTGCTTTCTCTTCATCACGGCGTGCACCACCTATGCAGGCATCAAATTTAAATTCCTCGATTGCGTCTAGCAATGTAGTGGTCTGCAAGATATTTCGGCTGGAATATTTACCGGTTTCCTCGGTCACCTTACCCTCATCAATAGCATCCTGCACATGGCGCACGATAAGGTTAAGGCCCAATTCTTCTACCAATTTATCGCGAAAGGCAATAGTCTCGGGAAAATTGTGACCGGTATCCACGTGTAATAACGGAAAAGGGATAGGTGCCGGGTAAAATGCTTTTTGCGCAAGACGTACCAGCGTGATACTGTCTTTTCCACCTGAGAATAATAGCACAGGATTTTCAAACTGCGCCACCACTTCCCGAAAAATATAGATCGCCTCGCTTTCCAGGGCATTTGGCTTATAGATCGTACTCATGATAATTGCTTTTTATACGTGGAGCCCACATTCCCTGTTTTCCAACACTTTTGTGGGATCAAAGTATTTATGCTCGTTCGGTAGATTATGTTCGTTCAGAAAAATATCAAGTTCTTCATCACTGTAATAATAGAAAGGACTCACCTTTAATAAACCATCAGCGCTGAGGCTTAAAATATCTAGATTATCACGGTGGGCGGTCTGCCCTTTGCGCAGGTTTGTAAACCACACATCCGGCTTGTGTACCGCCATGGCCCGCTTAAACGGCTCCAGTTTTACCTGTTCGGTAAAAAGCTGATGCCGCTCGTCGTCAATGCCAGGAATACCCATAACCACATCGCGGTGAGCAGAAGTTTGCCTAGGTACATATAGATCAATATTGAGATCTAACAAATCAATTACTTCCTCAGCATGGCGGTAGGTGTTTGGCGTATTGTATCCCGTGTCGCACCATATGACGGGAATATCCTTTTTCGCTTTCGCGGAAGCATATAGAATTGCGGCTTCGTATGGCCTAAAATTGGTCGTTACCACCGGGTTTTTGGCATTTTGTATTGCCCAACTAGCAATATCCAAAGGATCTTGCTTGCGTAAGCGCTCGTTGAACTGCTTAATATTTTCTGCTGTTAAGCTGATTATCTGCCCCATGTTATCATATTCCATAAACGTTCATGAAAAAAATAAAGCACCATTTTAGTCACCAATTCTATAGCCCCAATGCTGAAAGCAAGGGTCAGCGCACCAGTCACAAACCATGATATTGTTATTGTATCTATCGTACCCACCACACGCCAGCTAATGGTTTTTGCCACACTGCGCAATGGTTTATCAGAGGCAGAGTCTTTTTTGAAAGTCGGCCTCTGATGATTATCTCTGGCGGAGAGCACTTGATCTAAAATCATAGCTTTTTGTTAATTAGTTTAAATCCTATCGGATAACTAGGATTATAGGACAAAAGTAAAAGGTGCTTTTAACCTGAACAATGTTTTTAGGATAATTTTTGGAAGAAATATGAATTTGAAAGAATTTACGTCCTAATCTTAAAAAATCAGCAACGTATACTTATTTCATAAACTATAATGTTACATTTTGCTGGTAGCCGATCCTGAATAAAGGTCTTTAAATACGTGCCTGATAGGTAAAGAGGTTAAAATAGCGACCTTCCCTTGATATAAGTTCATCATGCGTTCCCCGCTCTGCAATACGTCCATCTTCTATGACCAGAATCTGGTCTGCTTTTCTGATTGTGCTCAGCCGGTGGGCGATCACAAAGGTGGTGCGGCCCCTGGTCAGCGCAGCGAGGCTTTTCTGGATTAATGCCTCACTTTCTGTATCCAGATTTGAGGTTGCCTCATCCAGAATAAGGATTTTGGGATCTGCCAGTACAGCCCGGGCGATAGCGATACGTTGCCGCTGCCCGCCCGAAAGTTTTATCCCGCGCTCTCCGATAAGCGTATCGAGACCCTCGTCAAAACGGTCTGTGAACTCGTTGACGTAAGCCGCGCTAACCGCCTGGTTTAAATCGGTCTCCGTAGCATTGGGGCGTGGAAACAAAATATTCTCCCTTATGGTGCCCTCAAATAGAAAATCATCCTGGAGAACCACTCCGAGGTGGCTGCGGTAACTGTTTAGGTTTACACGGGAGACATCCTGGCCATCTATGCTTATGGTTCCCGACAGAGGGTTCAGAAACGTCGCGGCCAGTCCCGCAATGGTAGATTTGCCAGAGCCCGAACTCCCCACGAGAGCCACCACCGCGCCAGAGGTTACGCTAAAACTGATATCGTGCAATACCTCCTTATCCTCTTCATAAGAGAAAGAGACCTTGTCAAAGACAATATCACCCTTGATATCTTTTAATACAACTGTTCTTCGCTCGGCATCTGCTTCCGGAGTCAGGTTCATTAAATCTTCGGTACGGTCCAGACCGGCAAGCGCCTCAGTGAGTTGGCTGCCTATATTGCTCATCTGTACAATAGGCGCGACCATAAGGGCAAGAAGAAACGTAAACTGGAGATATTCACCCACCGTGAGCTGCCCTTGTATGATTTTGTAACCGCCAAAACCGATAATACCCGCAGTGGCAACACCCAGCAAAAAAGTGGAAGAACTGGTCATAAAAGCGGTTGCGGTAAGGCTTTTTTTGACATTGAGGAAAAGTTTTTCAACCCCAGATTCAAAAACCTGGTTTTCCTGTTCCTCAGCATTAAACCCCTTGATTACACGAATGCCTCCCAAGGTTTCGGTAAGTCTTCCAGTAACCTCAGCGTTGATCTTGCTGCGGTTTCTAAATATGGGGCGTATGATCTTAAATGCTTTTAAGGCCACAAAGGCAAAAATAGCCAGGGGAATCATGGTAAATAAGGTCAACTGCCAACTTATGCGCAGCAGTAAAAATAAGGAGACCACCGCGGTAATGGAGCCACCCACAAGCTCAACCAGACCGGTACCTATAAGATTGCGCACTCCTTCCACATCAGTCATAATCCTGGAAACGAGTGCACCAGATTTTGCATTGTCAAAAAAACGGATGGGCAGTGAGAGCACCTTTTTCTGCACCTGCGCACGTAATTCTGAAATTAAGAACTGCGCCTGAACACTCAGGATTTTGGTAAGCAAAAAGGAGGTTACCGCCTGCACCAGAATTGCCAGGGCGACCACCAAGACCAGTATTTTAAGGCCGGGGATATTTTTATTGGGTATAATATCATCCATGAGATGCGTAAGCGACATAGGGGCCACAAAACTGGCCGCTTTGCTGATCACAATTAGCACAAGACCTATAAAAACAAGCCTGCGTCGGGGCCAGATGATCGTCTTAAACGCCGTAAGAATACTTACTTTTTTTTCTGCCATTCTAAAGTTTAGGTATTTAGGAGGTAGGCTGTTATGCTTTCGCGAAGGCGTACCCACAAAGAAAAGCGAAGTTAAACCAATCTCGCCGTTGGCACGTAAGGGGAATCATGTAATTTCAGGATTCCCTGTCTAGAAATAATTTTCAAAAAAAAATTAGGTATTTATGATATCGGCAAGGCTGTTGTTGTTCAACACTTTTAAGGTATTGTCGCGCACCTGGATCATCAAGCTATAGACCGCGCATTCCTCTTCTTCCGGGCAATCAGTGCAGCGCTCGTAATAATTTAGACTCACACAGGGCACCATAGAGACGGGACCTTCAAGTGTGCGCATCACCTCAACCATTTTTATATCGCTCGCCTCGCGCCGCAGGTAATACCCCCCTCCCTTTCCTTTTCGGCTGCTGAGAAAACCCGCTTTTTTTAAAATAAGCATAATGCTTTCCAGGTATTTCTGTGAGATGTTCTCACTTTTTGCGATCTCACCAATCTGCACAGGTTTATCAGCACTTTTTTGACGGGCTATATAGGTAAGGGCTTTTATGCCATATTTTGTTTTTTTGGAAAGCATATACAAATATAAATATTTGATTTTAAGCCTTCAATGCCTGTTCCAGATCGGCAATCACATCATCTACATGTTCCAGACCTACTGAAATACGTACTAAACCATCTGTGATACCTACCTCGTTACGGTCTTCTTCGCTCAGTTTACTGTGTGTAGTAGATACAGGATGGGTCACAATGGTACGGGTATCGCCAAGATTGGCCGAAAGCGAGCACATCCTGATACTGTTTAGGAACTTGCGGCCCGCCTCGATGCCGCCCTTAATCTCAAAAGCGACTACATTGCCACCAAAACGCATTTGTTTTTTTGCGGTTTCATATTGCGGATGGCTCTTGAGAAATGGATATTTTGCCAAATTTATCTTATCATGACCCTCCAGAAATTCGGCGACCTTAATGGCATTTTGACTATGCTTTTCTGCCCTTACGGCCAAAGTCTCCAAACTTTTAGAAAGCACCCATGCATTAAACGGCGACATAGCGGGGCCGGTATTACGGGCAAAAAGATAAATCTCCCGGATCAGGTCTGCCGGCCCCACGGTCACACCACCCATAACCCTCCCCTGGCCATCGATCATTTTGGTGGCGGAATGGATCACGAGATCAGCGCCAAATTTGATCGGTTGCTGTAAATATGGGGTTGCAAAACAATTATCAACAATATAGATCAGATTGTGTTTTTTAGCGATGCCGCTCAATTCTTCCAAATCCAAAATGTCAACTGCGGGATTTGTAGGCGATTCAACATAAAGCACCTTGGTTTCTGGGGTGATAAGAGTTTCCAGCTTATCAACCTCATCTACCTTAAAATAAGAAGTATGGATGTTCCATTTAGGCAAAAACTTGGTAAAAAGGCTATGTGTTGACCCAAATACTGATCTACAAGAAACGATATGATCGCCGCTGTTTAAAAGGGCCGCAAAGGTTGAAAATACCGCTGACATACCTGTTGCGAAGGCAAAACCTGCCTCTGCGCCCTCCATTTTGCATATTTTATCTACAAATTCGCTGGTATTTGGATTGGTAAACCGGCTATAGATATTGCGTTCTTTTTCTTCTGTAAATGAAGCACGCATGTCTTCGGCATCCTCAAAAACAAAACTTGAGGTCAAGTACATGGGCATAGAATGCTCCAAAAATTCTGTACGGTCAATCTGTGTGCGTATAGCTTGGGTTTCAAAATGCTTGCTCATTCAAATATTGTTACTATTGTTATTCTAAATTGTTTCGTAGGTGCGTTTAAAATCGGGGGACCTTACCCTAAATTCATTTCAGCATCACATTCCCATGATTTAGTTAGCCGATGAAAACCTGAAACGAGCCCAGGTTGACGAAAATCATTTTTTTAACTTTTCAATTTAAAGCTTCTCCATTAAGAACTACCTTATACGAAATATTCACGCCCGCCTGCATGGTAATGGAAACTGAGCAATATTTTTCAAAACTTAGTTTTGCTGCACGCAAGGCTTTTGCTGGTGGGATATCCCCCTCTAAAAATACATTTACTTGCATGGCTTTAAACGGTTTTGCACCGCCCACTTCTTTACGGTCGCCCTCAACTTCCACTTGATAGGAATCAATCTCGAGTTTCTGCTTTTTAAGGATAGAGATAATATCGATCGCGCTGCAACCGCCCACACCCATAAGTAACAATTCCATAGGGCTCGAGCCCTTTACTTCATTACCGGTTTTATTATCGATCATCACTGGGATTCCCGAAGCTCCTTTGGCCTCAAAGAGGTAGTCACTGTTTTTACGGGATAGGGTTACCTTCATAATACGTCTTAAATATTACTATTTTAATCATTGGCCTGAAAAAAATAAATAGGCCGAGCTTAAGTTGCACAACCTCCTTTAAAATCAGACCTCACCGGTTTTGAAAACCTGTGAGGTCTACGGCCAATTTTTTCAGCCCATAAAATTAAACATAAATCATACAAAACCGCTTTAAAAAAGTATTGCATTTTCATGCGAAAAAAATGCAGCACCGTCTCAATCGGCTGTAATGCTTACATTATCGATCTCGTAGACCCCATCAAAATTTTCTTGTCCACTTCCTGTATAGCGGAAAGCAATATGAATGGTCCCCGAAAGGCAACCCAAACCGATCAGCCCAGAACCTGGCCAATCCCCATAAAAATCGCTATTCTTAACAATGTAAGCGTCACTGAGAAGCTGCCAAGTGGCCGTTGTAACCGTAGTAGGGTCACCGTCCCAGTCAGTGCTGGCAAGCACTTCCAGCACGCTGTCGTCAGCAAAACTGGTTGAACTTTGAAAGTGCAGCCGTGCCGTCGGGTTTTCGGCAAGGTCAATCCCTGGCGTGATCAGCCAGTTGACGCTGCGCGCATCGCCAGAACCTGAGGAATCCAGCCGTGCAGAAATGCCCAGCGAAGCATTCCCACCTGTCGCGGTATAGGCCTCCCAAAGATTGCTGCCCTCTTCTACATAATTGATCCAGCCATTTCCTTTTACAGGCTTGTTTTTGGCAAGCCCCTCAAAATCTTCAAAAAAGAGGGTATTTTCACCTTCTTCAGCTTCGTTACCGCAGGAAATCGAAAGCGGATCGCAACGCTCCCGATCAAAAGAAATATCAGTAGGTGAATTGATGGATACTACATAATATTCATCATAAAAATCCCGAGTTAGGATTCCACTTATGATACCATTGCTAGCTGGTAGTACAACTGATCTGAAATCTGCATACGTACTCGTACTCAAAATTGCCCTGGCAGGGCTATCGCAGCTTTCAAGCTGTCGCTCACCGTCAAATAGATCAGTGGCCGCCGAGGCAAAGGTTTTTGGATTTTCTCCCAGAACATCCTGGCGGCCGAATTGCATATTCTTTAATTGGATGTACAGATTTTCTTTTGCTTCAGAAAACTCTGCCACAGTGGTCGATAATGGTGAGATTTTAGCCACTTCTGCAGAGCGGGTCACATATTCATTCAATAAGGAAGCAGGAATATTTTCAAGCCGGATGCCATCGCGTAGCCCTAGACTGAGCACACCATTTGAGGTTGTGGCGGTCAGGCCATCCAACTTTATATAGACCTTTCGGCCAAATTCAAAACGTGTATATAGCGGGTTTACATCAATCAGTACATCAATGCCGGAAGTGGGTTGTTCGGGTTTATTCTGCAGAATAAGTTCTTTAAAAAAGTTGCCACCCTCATCACTGCTGATTACATAACCCTCCATAAAAGTGTTGGTTTCGGCAAAGGTAATGATACCTTCCGCGTTTTGTGCTACAGCCCCTTTAACAGAGGCTATTGTTACAACATCTCCGTTTAATTTCGGCTCTTCAAAATCCTGCTGTGGCACCTCAAAATCATCTACGTTAACGCACTGCTGAAAAAGGGGGAGCATAAGGAAAATAAGTAGGTATTTTTTCATAATAATCGTTTTTGCTGTAAGCTTTATCGTTTTCGCGAAAGCTAAAACCTGAAATAGACGTTTGCGTAGAAAGTTGCTCCATAGCCCAAAAAATAGCGGTTGCCAAAAAGGGGTCGGTCACGCTCTTTTTCTACCTTTAAACTGGTATAATCTGCGACGCGGGAATTTTCAAAACCACCAGTTTTATAGCTTTGGTCGAGTACATTGTTGAGCAATAAAAAGAAGCCGACATACTGGTCGCCAATACGCCAGGATTTCCCGCCGATGATATTTAACAACATGTAACCCCCCAGTTTTTCCTGAGCCAGTAAAACTTTTGCTATAGCGGGATCGTAACCATTGAGCGGCTGGCCATCTCCATCAAGCCCAAAGGCCGCTGATCGGCGCAGATTGCTCACTCCCAGATAAGCATTTTCAAAATAATTGGCGGCCGCACCCACCCACCAATAGTCGGGATCGCTATATTCAAAACCCAACTGAAACGCCATCTCAGGGCCGCCGGAAACATGCAGGTTTTTAAGCTGCGCGGTACCATTGCCAAAACGAACCTCACCGCCAATATCATCACTGGTATAATAAAGTTCAGGGTTATTTATATATGTGTTTTGACCGATAGCCGCCGCTGCTTTCAGCTTTAGGGTTGGGGTTATTTGCGATTCCAGGCCCAGCTCCAGGCCTAAATTTCTGCGATTTACACCGGTCATAATCTCCTGCACAAACGCATAGCCATCATCTATGCCCTGCAAGGACTGTGTAAAAAAGAAAGAGACATCGCTTCCGTTTTTAAACTGCATAAAATAGCCGGTCAAACGTCCTTTCAATTTTTGTGAGCGGTAAATATAGCTGGCGTCAACACTCAGAGTGCCTTCTGTAGAAATCCCTGTTGTGAGGTTATTGTTCTGTCTGGCATTGGGAAAACTGCTGCGCAGAGTGGGGGCTTCCGTAAGGTAACCAGCGTGAAGGTCCAGAAGGTGCCTGCCGGTAAATTTATAGGTCAGTCCGCTTTTGAGTCCATATTCAACAAATATGGTTTTTTGGCTTTCGCCGAAAGAAAGATTACCGGGAAAATACCCATTCTCAAAGTTGCCATTGCGCTGATAGGCTACGCTGCCCAACTTACCTGAAATAAAACCATCCCAGTGGTCATAAGAAAATTGTGACTGCCCAAACATAGAGATTATCGAAGCATCAAGGTCATAATCATATTTATAATGATCATTTTTATGGGCAATACGGTTGCGGTGGCGCAGGTCGCTTTGAGCATTATTCCCTGGGATTGTAGGATCGTCTTCAGCAAAACTGTCGATATCCAGAAATCCTGTACCTCCCAAAAGGTCACGGATACGTGCAAAATTTTGACTTTTTGAGCGCACAAACCGCAGCGCACCCCGCATGTTTATGTTTGAGGTTATTTTAGCACGGAGTAAACTGTTTGCGCTCAAGCGATTTTCCTGAACTACGTCTTCCTGAAATGCATATACCGAGTTTCCGCCTTGAGCGGCACTGCGCTGATTTGCGCCATAGAGTGATCCCCAGTCCAGCTGGCCGTTTTCTAAAAAAGTCTGCTCTGCCGTGTATGCCAACTGATATTCGGCCGATGAAGGATTTTTATCCCGCAGGAAATAACTGGGGAGATTTTGGTAATAATTAGGCAAGGGATTCCGCGCCCCGCCCAGATAACTTTCCTGCCCAAAGGAAACGACAAGCCGGGTTCCCCCATTATCAATTCGCGTATTGGCGATGTTACCAAATTGATAACCAATATTGGTATTTAATTCAATGTTTTTGCCCAGCTTCCAGAAATGGTTGAGCATGAGGATAGGTTCCTTGATTTCGCGTAAGCGAGAACTGCGCATTTGGCCATCCTGATAACCCCAGTAAGGGTTATAATCATTTCCTTTGAGATCAATAACCTCTTGTGTAAGGGCAGTACCACGACCGCGTAGATTGGGCGTATAGATCGTGCTGAAATTGACAGAATGTGCAGAATCAATTTTTTTCTCCATGGCAAAAAACAGAGAATTGGCATTATAGGGCGTACCCTGCGTATAGCCCGATTTCCCAAAACGCCTGCCCAGCGACACCGAATACGCCCAGCCATCAAGCCCCACACCGGTACTGTATGTCGCCATAACACGGCCGGTATAGGTGCGGTTTGCAGCGGCATAAGAGATGCGACCCCCATGCTGATAGCTGGAGGCCCGCATGGCGATATTGGTAGTGCCGGCAAGACTCCCAAAAGTATCATCATTTGCAGCCAGACCCATACTGAAGCTACGGTTGCGCTGGGCATCGTTAAGCCCTCCCCAGTTACCCCATTGTGGACGTCCCGCATACAATTTATTCATCTCGATACCATTGATCAAAACCTTGCCATATCGGCTGTCAAGGCCGCGAGGGCGAAAGAAGGTACTGCTAAAGTCATAAGCGGCCGCTTTAAGAAAAACATCTTTAGAAGCGGCCAGCAGGCCAGAAATACCATAATCCCCCCGATCATCTTCGCCATCAAGGTCATCATTACTTAGGGTAACCGTGGCGATCTGTTGGAGTTCGTCGGTAAAATCAGTTTCTAAGGGAATTAAGGGAATATGAACTTTTTTATGATTTTCGAGTAAAATGGGAAGAGTCAAGTCTTTAAAACCTTCCTTTTTTATTAGCAGCATTTGATTACCATGAGGAATTTCCCCTTTAATTATAAAAACCCCATATGCATCTGTGCGCGCGTTAAAGACTGTGCCTTTCACAATGACATTTACATCTGGAATATCCTCGTTAGTAACTGCATCGCTTACCTTTCCGGAGATCGTATAGCTTTGGCCAAAACCTTTAAAGGCCATTAGAAAAAAGCAAATAAAGACTAATTTGAACTTAGGCAAAAAGGCCATTTATTTAAAAACTATAGGATTGAAAGGATCAATATAGAATTATTTCTGTTAAATTTAACAGAAATAACAACATTTATTAAAGAATATACAAGTTCATTATTTTATGAAATTATTTCTTTTTGTAACATTTTTCTTACAATTTTTAGTTGGTTATTGTCAAAAAAACAATCGATATAAAATTGTTACTGTAGCTTTTTATAATGTAGAGAACCTATTTGACACCCAGAATGATCCAGTAACCTTTGATGATGACCGCACACCCGATGGGAAAGACCATTGGACAGATGATATTTATGGAAAAAAAATAAATAATATGGCAAAGGTCATTTCTCAAATAGGGGCTGACCTAACACAAACTGCCCCGGCACTTATTGGCCTTGCAGAAATAGAAAATAGGCAAACCGTAGAAGATTTGGCCAATGACCCCGCCCTGAGTTCTGCGAATTATGGGATTGCTCATTTTGACTCCCCAGACCGCCGGGGGATCGATGTGGCCCTTATGTACAAACGGAATCTTTTTAAACCTATCGCTATCAGTAAACACGAACTGATACTACATGCTCCCGAAAATCCCGAAAACCGAATCTATACGCGTGACCAACTGCTTGTAAGCGGTAAGCTGGATGGCGACCTCGTGCATCTGATCATCAACCACTGGCCCTCGAGAAGAGGTGGAGAAGCCCGCAGCAGTTGGCGCAGGGAAGCTGCGGCTGCGCTGGATAAAAAAATAATCGATTCAATACAATCCAGCGCACCAAATGCCAAGATCATTACCATGGGTGATCTCAACGATGATCCCACGAATACAAGTGTAAAAAAAGTTATGGGTGCAACAGGGCAAAAAGATCAAGTGCAAAAGTTAGGGCTTTATAATCCTATGGAGAACCTCTTTAAAAAAGGAGTCGGAACACTTGCCTACCGTGATGGGTGGAATCTTTTTGACCAGATTATTCTGAGCGAACCTTTGCTACGCAAAAATTACTCCAGCTACCGATTTTATAAAGTGGGCATCTTTAATAAGAATTTTTTAAAAACTCCAGAGGGTCGTTATAAAGGGTATCCCTACCGCAGTTTTGCCTCCGGGAAATTTACTGGTGGTTATAGTGATCACTTTCCCGTATATATCTATTTGATCAAAGAAGTGGGACCTTAAGGTAGCATTCAGCTATTCTGTTAACCTTTTTGGTTCTTCCCCATCTTCAGGGTTGCTTTCGAGTTCTTCAGCCTTTTCTTTATCTGCGTGCGCTTTTTCTTCCCGCTCCTTTAGTTCGCGCATTTCCTGTACATAGGCAAGCTCAGCATTATGCGTGGGTACGATTTTGTGTTTATTGCGCAGGGCGTATTGCTTAGTGATCTCAGCGCCAAAAAATAGGATCAGGCAGGTATAGTTTACCCAAAGCAGAATAAGCACGATAGATGCCGCACCACCATAGACCGAAGCGGGATTGCCTTTGGCAAAATAATAGCCTAGTAAATATTCTCCTAAAATAAAGAGCACGGCTGTAATACCGGCACCAAGAAAGGTAGTCTTATACGTCATTTTTACATCTGGCAGAATTTTAAAAATTGCCGCAAAAAGTCCTGAAATCACCACAAACGAAAGCAAAAACTGAAATATATCTGCCAGGACCGCAGCAAACTCCGGCGCAAAATGACCTATGTAAGTACTAAGGATATGAAGCGCCCATGAGAGCAAAAGCGATACAAGAAGTAGAAAAGCCAGCATCAGCACCATACCAAATGAAAGTGCGCGATTCTTAAGCATGGTTTTAAAATTCTGCTTCTTTTCACGTACAGTCCAGATATCATTCATGGCCTTTTTCATCTGAAAAAAAACACCGGTGGCCCCATAGATCAGCGCCCCGGCACCGACCAGAAAAGCAATCCAATTCCCACCAGTAAGTGCAGCATTGGTCACCATGCTTTGCACTGCCTCTGCAGAATCAGGGCCCACATAACCACTTATTTGATTTTCTATACCGCCATTTATGGCCTCCCGATCTACAAAGATCGAGGCGATCCAGGTAACGATCATCAGAAGCGATGGTAATGAAAATAAGGTGTAATAGGCGATAACCGCACTTTTTACAAACGGGTCGTTACTGTCCCAGGCGATGTATGTCTTTTTAATAAAAACAAGCAATCGCTTAAATCTATTTTTAAATTTGAAGTTTTTACTGTTGATCATCCAAATAAGGTTCTAGAACATAATTTAAAGACCGCACCGCCTGGGCATCCAGATTTATGACAAGCGCATCTTTATTAGCACCCCTTCGGCTGAGTTGTGGCACTGGAAGTACGGAATCACGTTTAGTTGCCGGGTTCTGCTCTCGCTTTAACTCTTTCTCACAGGCCGCAGCCAGCTTTGTATAATCATTTAAAGTAATATTAAGCTCAGTATAATACCCATCATCCTTTACCTCATCTACAGTGTTTTCCGCGGAGGCGGGAGTAAAGATGAGTTTTTGCGGTGTAAGATCGTAAGAACTGCCCACAGCATTTACATAATGATAACTTGCCGCCGTAGAATCGGCACTTACGGCAGGATTAGGTTTTGGATTTCCCGGTACCGCACCGCAGCCCAACAGCCCAAATAGAATAAAGAAAGGGGCAATTTTAAATATAATTCTGGCCATCTTTTATTTTTACAGAAAAGTACAAAAGCACTGGTTTACCATTATCCCTTTATCTTTAAATTAACTTTTAAAGTCTACCCTCAGCCCATTGAGAAAGATCTATTTTGAAAATTAAATCAGCGTTTACATAAATATTTACTGATTTTTTTGCACTTTACGGCCTCTATTGTCCCAAGAATCTATGTTTAATAGAAGTTGAATCTATAAAATGTAAAGAAGTTTTACGCGTATGAATGAGTTTTGGTTTTATTTAAACATTGGCCTCGACCATGTTTTAAACTGGCAGGCCTACGATCACATCCTTTTTTTGATCGTGCTTACGGCTCCCTATGCTTTTAAGGATTGGCAACGTGTACTTCTTATGGTCACGCTTTTTACGGTGGGTCACTCATTATCCCTTGTTTTATCGGTTTATGGGATTGTCAAGGTAAGTTCTGTTCTCGTCGAATTTCTCATCCCCCTGACCATTTTTATTGCCGCGCTCTATAATGTTTTTACCGCCGGTAAAGTTTCAAAGAGCGGCCGGATCAGCTTGCTTCTCTTTACCGCGTTGTTCTTTGGCCTGATTCATGGACTTGGCTTTTCCAGTTTTTTTAAACAGCTCACCGCCGGGATGTCAAGCAAGGCGCTACCGCTTATCGAATTTGCATTGGGCATCGAAGCGGCACAGATCATTATCGTGCTCATTGTACTTGTGATCAGTTTTATTGTCCAGACGATTTTCCGATTTTCACGCAGGGATTGGGTACTTGTACTTTCATCTATCGTGGTGGGCATGGTAATACCCATGCTCATTGAGCGGTGGCCAGGCTAATTGTACCGGTTTTCTAACCTAGTTCTATGGGGGCTTAATGCCCTACATCACTATACTTCCCTATTGATTTTTGCGCTTTCGCGCAAAGGGGGTTGAGGATAATTTTGATGGAAGTTTTTACAGCAAATATTTAGATATTGTAATCTCTTTTCGCGAAAGCGAATTTTAGGTCACTTAATTTTCTTTTATTCTTGATCTATAAAACACCCCCGCAATTTACGAGCGCATAACGTTTTAGTTTTTTATCTTCGCTCTCCCGTTATCAAAACCTTCTGTGAGGGTGCCCTTTATGTCCCAAAAAAAATCTAAAAAGCAACATAAGTACGATGTAGCCTACCTTAGGATGGCACTGGAATGGGCAAAACTCTCCCACTGTAACCGTAAACAGGTAGGCGCGATCATCGTCAAGGATAAAATGATCATCTCTGACGGCTACAATGGCACGCCCACTCATTTTGAAAACAAATGCGAGGATGAAGACGGAAATACTAAATGGTACGTCCTGCACGCCGAGGCAAATGCGATCCTTAAGGTCGCCTCATCCACACAATCCTGCGAGGGGGCAACGCTCTACATCACACTCTCACCCTGTAAAGACTGTAGTAAGCTCATACACCAGGCAGGCATTAAGCGCCTGGTGTACCACACCGGTTATAAGGACAATAGCGGCATCAGCTTTTTGGAAAAGGCCGGCGTGACCATTGAACACATCAAAGACCTTAAAATCTGATGGAGGGCTATCCAAAAAAATATCTGCCGCTGTTGCTAGGCCTTGCCGTTGCCGTAGGCATAGGTGTGGGAAGCCTGCTCAATTATAGCGGTGGCCGGAGCATGCTCTCCAAGGGGAACCCAAAAAAAGAAAAACTAAACCGCCTGATCGATTATATCGATTATGAGTATGTAGATAATGTAAATACCGATAGCATTGTAGATGTAACCATAAACGGTATTCTGCAAGACCTTGATCCACATTCGGTCTATATACCCCCAAGCGACATGGAAGAGGTCGCGGAAAATATGAAAGGGGATTTTGTAGGTATAGGTGTCTCTTTTTATATCGAGCGGGATACCATTGTGGTCATCCAGCCCATCGCTGGAGGGCCCAGTGATCTGGCGGGAGTCAAAGCAGGGGACAGGATTATCGCAGCAGACGGGATTTCCCTTGCAGGGAAAAAATTAAGCCAGGATTCAATAGCGGAACGGCTCAAGGGAAAGATCGACACGCAGGTCGCACTTAAAGTTAAAAGGCCGGGTACAAAGGCTGAGATGAACTTTGATATTGCCCGAGCCACGGTACCTATTAAAAGTCTGGACGCCGCCTATATGCTTACAAGTACGCTGGGCTACGTAAAGCTTAACCGGTTTGCAGAAACCACACCTTCTGAATTTGAACATGCGCTCCAAAAACTAAAGGCAGATGGCGCCACACAGATCGTCCTTGACCTGCGCGACAACCCTGGGGGGTATGTCACCGCCGCAGAAAAAGTTGCCGATGAATTTTTGGAGGATAACAAACTCATTCTTTTTACAAAAAACAAGACTGGTAAAATTGAGAAGACCTTCGCCACCGGAAATGGCCTTTTTGAACACTCCAAAGTTTTTGTGCTTATCAATGAAAACAGTGCTTCAGCCAGTGAGATTGTTTCTGGGGCACTACAAGACAACGACAAAGCAATAATTATAGGTCGCAGGTCTTTTGGGAAAGGGCTGGTGCAACGCGAGATGGGATTGGGAGATGGCAGCGCAGTAAGACTAACTGTAGCGAGGTATTACACCCCTACAGGCCGTAGCATACAACGCCCCTATGATGATGGCACCAAAGCATATTATGAGGATTACCTAAACCGTTATAAACATGGGGAGATGCGAAGCCAGGATAGCATCAAAGTGGCAGATAGCCTTCGGTTTGTAACCCCAGGCGGGAAAGTGGTGTATGGTGGCGGTGGTATAATCCCCGATGTTTTCATCCCAAAAGAGACTGATTATGAGCACCAATCTATCGATTATGCACTGCGGTCAGGCTTATTGCCACGTTTTGCATTTGATCTATTAGAGAAGAAGCGCGCCTATTACAACAGTCTTACTCTCAACGATTTTACCGAAAAGGTACAGATAACCGATGCAGATTTAAAGGATTTTGTATCTTACGCCGCGCGGCAGAATTTGAAGATACGACCAACAGACTACCGCCCATTGCTCAAAAATCGCATCAAGGCTGTAATGGCCCAGCAACTCTTTGGGACAACCATATATGAAAAATTGATCAACGATGATAGCCCAATGATTAAAAAAGTCATTCAACTTAGTAAGAAATAATGCTCATCCTCGCCTCTGTACTTATTTTTTGCACCTCAGCAATCTTCCGCCTGCTCGACACTAGTGCCGGGATCCTTATATCTCACGGGATTTCTGTAACTCCCTTTTACCTTTCACCAGAAGAGATCAAGTATCATATGAAAAAGGCAAATGACCCGGTAATGGACAAAAAGCTCAAAGTTACGTTAACATTTCAGAAGCTGCACCGCATTTTTTTGGTGTCGTCAGGTGTAATTTTTGTTCTCGGGATTATCCTTGAATTTGTACAGCCTACTTTTATTTACTTGATTTAGGCTTAAAAATTTAAACACTTATTTACCCTGGTCCTATCTTTTTAAAAGATCATATTCCGTTTTTTTCGATTAAGAATATTCTTGATTACAACCATAAGCAGAAAGCACTCCCCCTCAGAATGTTATTTGATTTCATTTAATTATAAAAAATAAGGTGATCGCCAGGCCTCTTTCGCATTGAGACAAGAAATTCACTTTATTTTTTCTGAGATCTTTTTTGAAATCTGCAGTATGAGGATTAGTACAATAGCGCAAGCACAGGCAAAAACGGAGATTACAGCCACCTCGCTATTGCCAGCCATGGGTTCAGACCAGTTGATCTGGGTAAGGTTAAAAACAAGCAGGCCCGCCGCGAGCGCAAGCAGTATATAAATAAAAATTTTCATTATAACATTACTTAAAAAGTCCTTGAATATTGGTAGTAAATAACTTTACAGCTATCGCTAACAAAATTACGCCAAAGATCTTACGTATAACGTTAATACCTTGTTTACCCAGTATTTTTTCGACCTTTCCCGAAGATTTCAAGACAATATACACAAATATGATATTCACCAAAATGGCTACAATGATATTCTCTACCTCATATTCTGAGCGCAGGGACAACAATGAAGTCATGGTGCCTGCCCCAGCGATGAGCGGGAAAGCCAGGGGGACAATAGATGCGGTCTCGGGCGCATCATCTTTATAAAGCGTGATGCCCAAAATCATCTCTAGGGCGATAAAAAACAGGATAAACGCACCAGCCACCGCAAAGGAGTTTACATCTATGCCGATAAGGTTAAGAATTTCCTTGCCCACAAAGAGAAAAAGGATCATGAGCAGACCTGCCACGATGGCCGCTTTCTCACTGTGTATCTTACCTACCCGCGTTTTAAGATCTATGATAATGGGAATACTGCCTATTATATCAATAATGGCAAAAAGAATCATGCTCGCTGTGGCGATCTCTTTAAAATTGAGGTGAAGATCTAAGCTCATGGGGCTGTTTTTATAGCCGGCAAAAGTACTTTTAATTTATTGAAAAGCAACCGATTCAAAACAGTATTTTTGAAGCCCCTTTTTAAGGGGGAAAAATCAAAATGGGACTTGAATAGAAACAAACTTTCCATTGATAATTCTAGATTTTTTGCGTCATATAACTCTCTACAATTATTCCCAAATTGTCCTTTAGCCGTCGAGTTGAAAATGAAACGTAATGGATAAAATCATTCTAATTTTCATCCAATACAATTAGTATATTTAAAATCCCCGACGGTTAAATAAATCTCAAGCTCTTTAACCTTCACGTATAACTTCCCACTGAAAGTCCATATCTTTGCGCCATGTTTCAATTGGGAAAAACAATCGTTTCAGAAGACGTGATCAAGAAAGATTTTGTCTGCAACCTTGCCGCCTGTAAAGGGGAATGCTGCGTTGCCGGTGAGGCCGGTGCGCCTGTAGAAGAGGATGAAGTAGCAATTTTAAAAAATATATACCCTAAGGTAAAACCCTTTTTGCGCAAACAAGGCATCGCGGCGATCGAAGAACAGGGCACGCACATCGAGACCGATCTTGGCGAACTGGAAACCCCACTTGTTAATGGAGCTGAGTGCGCCTATGTAACTTTTACAGATGCCGGTGTAGCTTCCTGCGGTATCGAAGACGCTTATAATGCGGGCGAAATAGATTTCCGAAAGCCCATCTCCTGCCACCTTTATCCAGTGCGCATCCAAAAATACACCGAATTTGCCGCCGTAAACTACCACCGCTGGCCCATTTGCGATGATGCATGTACCTTGGGCAAAGAACTTCAAGTGCCCATTTACAAGTTTACCAAAGATGCCCTCGTGCGCAAATTCGGCGAGGCCTGGTATCAAGAATTGGAAGATGTTGCCGAACACCTATCCGAAGGCCATGCAAAGTAAACTCCCACAGATCGACCAATCTATTTTTTCTAAAATGAGCGGTATGGCAGTGAAATACGGAGCGCTGAACCTCTCGCAAGGATTTCCAGATTTTAATCCAGACCCTGTGCTGGTAGACCTGGTAAACCAGGCCATGCATGATGGCCACAATCAATATGCCCCACTTGCCGGAATTTTTAGCCTACGCGAAAAAATAAGCCTAATGATCGAGGCTCAGCATAAAAAACGGTATAATCCCGAGACTGAGATCACACTCACCGTAGGTGCTTCCGAAGGATTATATAATGCAATAACCGCTTTAGTACACCACGGGGACGAGGTGATCGTGCTTAAACCGGCCTATGATGTTTACGAGCCTATCATTCAATTACAGGGTGCAATTGCCGTTGCCATACAGCTAAAACCGCCTTATACAACCATAGATTGGGAAGCGGTGAAAAATGCGATAACTCCAAAAACGAGGATGATCATTATTAATACGCCGCACAACCCCAGTGGTATGGTCTTCAGCCAGGAGGATATGCAATCTCTAGAAAAACTGGTAAAAGACACCAGCATCCTGATCCTAAGCGATGAGGTTTATGAATACATGGTTTTTGATGACCGGGAGCATCAGAGCGCTGCCCGTTTCCCGTATCTTGCCGAGCGCAGCCTTATTTTTGGTTCTTTTGGCAAAACCTTTCATGTTACCGGATGGAAAATGGGATATTGCCTGGCCCCCAAAGCGCTCACCGCTGAACTTAGAAAAGTGCATCAACTGAACGTTTTTTGCGTGCACCACCCCGTACAGCAGGCACTGGCCAAATATTTGGAGAAGCCGGAACGTTACCTGAAACTTTCAGAATTTTATCAGGCAAAACGCGATCTGTTTTTAGACCTGATCAAAAAATCACGATTCAGTTTTGAGCCCGCTCAAGGGACATACTTTCAGCTTTTAGAGTATTCCACTATTACGGATCAGGACGATATGGCTTTCGCCGAAAGGCTAACGAGAGAAAACGGGATCGCAGGCATACCTGTTTCGGTTTTTAATAAAAATAGCAAAGACGATAAGATTTTACGTTTTTGCTTTGCAAAAGCTGACTCCACCCTCACCGAAGCTGCCACAATTCTTAATAGCCTGTAAGGATTAGTTTGTGAAATCTTTACATAGTTTTAAACTTTGGTCAAGTAGAAGACTTATTTAAGTGCTACATAAAAGATAATTTGTTTATTTTTGCGCCCCAAATTATCTGGAATGCTTAATTGATTTGCTTTATTAAAATTAATTGCATTAGCATATTTTTCCGGCCTCATAGTTCAATGGATAGAATAGAAGTTTCCTAAACTTTAGATCCAAGTTCGATTCTTGGTGAGGCTACTTTTTAAGCTGTAAAAATTGATTATCAGCGTTTTTTGAAAGTTATTTGTCTTTTAATGCTGGTTTTTAAGCCTGTCTATGCGGTTTACTTTATCTCCCACAAGCTGAGCTTTAAGACGAGATATGGGCGAAACTTCTTCGATTTTTTAATTCTCGTCTAATATCACAGAAAATAAAAAAACCGACTCGTTAAAGTCGGTTTATAAACTAATCTGATTAGGTTTATAGTTTTCCCGAGGTATCTATATATTCTCCTTTAATTGTGCTGCCGCTATTTTGCTTCACTTTACCAAACACATGTATTGACGAGGTATTTCCTACAAATTCAAGAGTGGCTCCGCTGTTCAGATTCAAATCTCCATATACGGTCATGCTGCCCTCAATGCGTAGCGTAGCCCCACTGTTTATATTGAGATTGGTATTTCCCTTGTAGCTTCCTACGGCAAGAGCGCCCCGCATGTTAAATTCACCATTGCTATTAATATTAGTATTTTTTTCGATATTAAGCGAACCACAGAAGGTAAATTTACCGCCCACATTTACATTTTTCAGCGTTGCCGTGCCACGATATGCGAGTTCCTCATTAGAATTTACGTTTAAGTTTGAGTTCCCTGTATATGAGACATATGAATCACACTCTGCGAACGTGGAATTGGAGTTATCAGGTTTGCTTACTTTAAGGATCCTTAAACCCCCTTCTCCAGAAGCGACAAAAATAAAGTCTCCATCTGCCTTTATGTAATTTGTAGAACCATCAATCCCTACAATACCTGAATCAGTTAATTGATTTTCATCATTAAGTTTAGCAATCCCAAAGCCGGCCCCACCATTGGCCATCAATATAAAGCCATCAGCCAGAGAGACCGCATTTGTAACCTCATCAGCAATATCTATATCAGAATCTGGCAGTACCGGGATATTAATGTGATCTATCAAATTACCAGAATTAATATTATAAACACCTACACCGTCATTACCCTCTGAAACTAAAAGCCTGTCACCGTCAAAAGCAAGGGTACGCTTAGACGCATTTGCCAGGGTTTTTACCGAAATATTCTTGAGAATACTTAGATCGCTCGGGTCTAAGATGTAAACCCCATTTGTACCGCTCAGTGCCGCTAAATTGCCATCGCTGTAAGTAGCTGATCGTAAATCAGGCAATTCCTGCTGAGCTGTTGCAGCAAGATCATTGGGATTGTACAAACCCACAACTCCATTAGTACCACTAACGCCTACGATCTTATTATCGTAACCTAAAACGTCAACCGCGGCAAAACCAGGAATAGGATTTAGGAGAAAATCATTATTAAAGGAACCATTGGATATACTAACTACCCCCATAGTTGCAGGGGATGAAAGTTGTGGAAATGCATCGGTATTAAATGCTGAAGAAAAATAAAGTTTGTTATTTGAAAAATAAACCGCACTCACATCAGCCATTTCCGCAGTCATGCGATTTACGACATAGGGATTGTACTTATCTTTTATATTCACTATATCTATACCACCCAAATAATCATCCCCTTCTTTTAAATAAGAAATATAAGCGTAGTCACCATTAACATCTACATGACTAGCACGCAAGGTTACTCCATTTACCACGGGAGATTCAACCAGGGCTATTTGCTCTAAAGCAATATTTGCGATCTGTGGGCTCTCATCATCTGCATTCTCTTTAGTTAATAATGATGCATTTCGACCGGTTTGACTATTTAGCGAATTAACGCTAAGTACACCGGCACCCTCTAAGCTGATTGCTCCTTTGAGTGTTGCAGGATCTTCATTAATTTTAAAGCTTTGATTAAATTGATCTTGATTTTGATTCAATGAATCATCGTCACTACAGCCGATTAATGTAAGAACACCTAAGACAAAAATTAATGCTAAATTTTTATTTTTCATAGCAAAACAAATAGGGGGGTTATTGATAATAAGCAATATTTATTTATCCAAAAGTCACAAACTAATAATTAAATCGTTTAAAAGCATTATAAAATCGATTAATTGCATTTTAGGCTGCAAAAATAAAAAATTATTTAAGAAATACAAATTTATTTATCCTCCACGACTGCTTTGGATAATTCTTTCTAAACGCTAAATCCTATTTTTTACCAAAGCGATTCCTTTAAAAAGCATTGTTAAAGTTCCAAAAACCTACCTAAAACATAAGGAATGCTTTTACTAATATACACTGATATTTGCGATCCCCTGGACAGCAGGTCAAAGAAGAATAATGCGGCTATAGAACTCAGGCTTATTAAGTTTAGTGAAAATTTGAAGGCAACCTTATAACAAATTTTAAAGCTATGAGGATAAGAAAAACAATGAATAAAAAGACTACTATTTTTTTGGTTACGGCATTGATATTTGAATTATTAATCAGCTGCAGTCATGACGATCCTAATGAAAATGATTGTATTTCGACTAATATTGAATATGTTACTTCTGTAAATTCACCAGCTACAGGAAAAATCAATGAAATCATCAATATCGAAGTGAATTTTCAAGTATTTAATGGATGTGGCGAATTTGGAAAATTTATTAAGTCTCAAAAGGGAAATACTCGTACTATTGAAGTTGAAGCAAAATACAGCGGTTGTTTTTGCACTCAAGACTTACCCATACGACTGACTAATTATAAATTTACAGCAAGCAATGCTGGCGAGTACAAATTGAATTTTAAATCAAGTCCGACTGAATTTATTACAGTTAATATAACAATTAATTAAAAACAGTTCATCGACAAAAATTGTAGAACTATAAAAACTGCCTTAACACAGCAAATCTTGCATACGCAGCTGCGTAGTGTTTTGATCAAATCAACTTATAAAAATCATTAGCCCTTCAGAACTAAACCAAATGCAAACGTTGATGAACTTTTTGGACACTATTGCTTTTCTAGATTCCTTGCATATGGAAAAATAAAAAACAATATCATTTCATACTTATCGCCTAATTTTTCCCTGAGA
The DNA here is from genome assembly GCA_965219335.1 of Leeuwenhoekiella sp. Classification (GTDB taxonomy): domain Bacteria; phylum Bacteroidota; class Bacteroidia; order Flavobacteriales; family Flavobacteriaceae; genus Leeuwenhoekiella. Next base: position 1,182,480 of record CBDCNG010000009.1, on the reverse strand, counting down.
ATTTTAAAAGCTTTAGTGATTTGAGATTCAACAGTTTTGATGGAAATATTTAAACATTCGGCGATCTCCACATTGGTAAGTCCATCCTCTTTGCTCAGACTAAAAACCTGCTTGCATTTGGGAGGCAACTGCTTAACTTCTGATCTCACAAGGGTTATCATTTTGGTAATTGCAACATCATCGGCATCCTCAACAACCTGATAAAGGGATTCCATATATTTCTGTTCCAACAAAGTCACTGCCCTATCTTTTCTGTAGGCGCTTAAAAATTCATTATATACAGATTTGTAAAGAAAACTTTGTACAGAATAATACGTATCCAGCTTTTTCCGGAATCTCCATGTTTTCATAAACACATTCTGCACGATATCTTCTGCCTGACCTTGATCATTTGTCAAACTCAGCGCATAAGCACATAGCCTAGTGTGATAACGGTCTAATAAATAAATATACGCCTTCTCCTGCCCATTTTTTAACTGGCCGACCAAAACGTCGTTATCGCTAAAATCCATTTTTTATTTTTATTTAAATCGAAAAATAAGTTCACTTATACCGCTAATGTAAAAAATATTTAAACAAAAAGTTAGGGTATTGTTAATCTGCTGCGTTATATATAAAAAGATAGGAATAAATGATAAGCCCACAGAAAGAACATTTACTTATAAAATTCCTCTCAAAAGAAGCCAATGCCTTTGAGCTGGATGAGCTTGAAAATTGGATAAATAATTCAGAAAACGACCATATACTGCGGGATTTTGTCAAGGCCCATTATGCTATAACTATTGGAATGAGTAAGACAGATCCAAATAAAATCAAAGAATTCCTGCTCCAGGAAATGCGAAGGGATAAGAACATCCTGCGGAAAAGAAAGATGAGAACCATATTCAAATATGCAGCTTTTGCCATTGTATTTACGGGCATTGGCTACTTTTTACAGCAGCTCCCTTTTGATTTAGGAAACAAAAACAATGTGGTCTCCCACGAAGAAGCCATCACTTTAGAAACGGATAGCGGGGAAGTAACGGAACTTGCCAATGCAGGTTCTTATCAAATAAAAGATCATAATGGCCATATTTTAGGCGAGCAAAGAGGGAATAAACTTGTTTATCATAACGCTAAGGATTCCAAAAAGCTGGTTTATAATGTACTCAAAGTCCCTTATGGGAAAAAATTTGATGTTTTCTTATCTGACGGCACACATGTTTTTCTAAATTCCGGTAGCTCATTAAAATATCCAGTTAGCTTTATAAAAGGGAAAAAACGTCAGGTTTTTTTAGAAGGTGAGGCCTATTTTGATGTGGCGCACAATCCTAAAGTTCCTTTTTTAGTAGGTACTAATGAACTTAATGTAAAAGTCTTTGGCACCAAATTCAACGTATCAAACTATGCATCTGATAATGATATTAATGTCGTGCTCGTAAAAGGCTCTGTGGGTCTAGAGCAAAAAAATGCCGCTTCAGGCGATTTGGTGAAATTAAGCCCAGGTTTTAAGGGGGGCTTTGATAAGACGAAAAAAATAATTTCAACAGAAAAAGTAGACACCACTTTGTATACCGCCTGGATGAATGGCGATCTCATATTTCGCAACACTCCCTTTGCAACTATATTAAAACGGCTTGAACGTCAATACAATGTGATCATTATAAATAATAATGAAAATCTGGGAAAAGAGGCTTTTAATGCCACTTTTGAAACCGAAAATGAATCTTTAGAACAGATTCTTGAATATTTTAATGAAATTAATAATATCGATTACCAGATCATAAACAATAAGATAGTCATTAATTAATCCAAAATTATAAGATAAACGCCAATGTATTGATCCTTTTTTAAAGTGTTTGATAATCACTAATTAGTTCCTTCTTTAAATTAAAAGGGAAACGCTGCAACGCTTCCCAATTTATTCGAGCGATTATCAAAATTTAATAATCACCAACAATTCTAAAATTATGAAAAAACGATTACAATCCTTTGAGATTATAAGGTGGGAATTCAATATTAATTTGAAAATGAAAATTGCATTTTTATTTATTTTAAGTACAACGTTTGCGCTGCATGCAGACCCCACCTATGCACAACGCGCCAAAATTACTTTACACATGGAAGATGCGACAATTTCACAAGTCTTCCATAAAATTGAGAACATTACTGAGTTTAAATTCATTTTTAAGACCAAGGATATAGATTTACAGCGAAAGGTATCAATAGATGTAAGAAAGGAAAATATCTCTCAAATTTTGCTGAACCTTTTTCCAGATAAAAGTGTCTCGGTTGAAATTCTTGACAGAAAGATATTGTTGAAGAGAAAATCAAACAACAGCTCTTTTGAAACGCTATTTAAAGCTAAAGCACAAGAAATACAATTTACAATCAAGGGAATTGTGAAAGATCCTCAGGGATTACCACTGCCAGGTGCCAATATTCTTGAAAAAGGCACCACCAACGGGGTAACTACAGATTTAGATGGTAATTTTTCGATTACAGTGCCTAATCAGAATGCAACATTAGTAGTTTCTTATATAGGGTTTGAAACCAAAGAGGTTTCTGTTGATAATCAGGATACAATTGATATTGTGTTGACGGAAAGTGCTGCGGGTCTTGATGAAGTAGTTGTAGTAGGTTATGGTTCGGTCAAGAGGGAAGATGTCACAGGCTCTGTCTCAACTGTGGGGTCTGAAGACATAAATGCACTCCCCACTACGGATGTCCAGCAGGCGTTAAAGGGGCGATCAGCCGGTGTTAGAGTTTCCCAAAATTCTGGACAGCCCGGATCCGGTGTTCAAATCCAGATACGGGGTGGAAATTCCTATTTAGGGAACAACAATCCACTTTATGTAGTGGATGGGTTTCCCATAACAGGTGGCATTGATTTTCTAAACCCTTCTGATATTGAAACTATTGATATTCTCAAAGATGCCTCCGCGACAGCAATTTATGGTTCGCGTGGCGCAAATGGTGTGGTAATGATAACCACTAAAGGTGGAAAAAAAGGACAGCAGGGCATCATTGATGTACAGAGTTATTATGGCATGCAGACGGTACTTAAAACATATGATCTTATGAATTCGCGCCAATTTGCAGAATTAGCGAATGTATCTGCAGCTAATAGTGGACAAAACGAGCCTTTTGATTTAAGCAACCTTGCCAATGTGGAGACCGATTGGCAGGATGAAATATTCAGGATAGCGGGAATTCAAAGCCATACCTTAACATTCTCTGGCGGAAATGAAGGTTCTACCTACTCAGCATCAGCTAGTTATTTTGATCAGGAAGGAATCATTAAAAGTACGGGTCAGAAAAGAGGTTCTGTACGGCTCGCCATTAATCAAAAAGTAAACGATTGGGCCAGGGTTAATGGTAATGCTGTTGTGACAAGAAGTGAAATCAATGATGCCAATGTGAACAACGGTAATGCAGGCAACAATATCTGGTCAGCATCTCTGCAAGCACCGCCAACCATTAGCCCTTATGATCAAGATGGAAATTACAATGAGGTTGACACTTATTCCTTTAGTCCCGTTTCGATAAATAACCCTCTTCTTTATACAGAAATAAAGAACCATTTATTATCGTCAAAAATCCTTGCCAATATGGCTGTTGAGCTGGATCTTTATGAAGGTTTAAAGCTAAAGGTACAAGGAGGTACCGAACAGGAGTTTAGGGAAAGGAATTATTATTCGCCATCCTTGCTAGTAAAATCAACGCCTCAAGGTTCTGCTTCTTTTAGTATAGTGAGGGATATTTCATACTTAAATGAAAACATATTATCCTATAATACCACCATTGGCGAAGATGACAATCTTTCTGCTGTAGCAGGGTTTACAACACAAACATTCAGAAGAAAAAATAATAGCTCAAGCGCTAGTGGATTTTCTACAGATATACTCGAGGACAATGCTTTGGGAAGTGCTCAGAATACGCTCCCTAATTCTTCTTCAGTCACAGAATGGAAACTGCTATCTTGGTTGGGGCGTGTAAATTATGATCTAAATAACAAATATCTTTTTACCGCAAGTATACGTGCTGATGGCTCTTCCCGCTTTGGCGAAAACAATAAATGGGGAATATTTTCTTCAGGTGCTTTTGCATGGCGTTTAAGCAATGAAGAATTTCTTCAAAAGTGGGAAGACCTTTCTGATTTAAAACTAAGGGTTGGATATGGAGAAACAGGTAGTACTGCGATTAACGCATATCAATCTTTAAATACACTTGGAGAAGTGAGAGCAACCTTCGGCAATTCTGATGTTATAGGATTTTCGAGTGTTTCCGCACCTAACCCAGATTTAAAATGGGAAACTACCGCTCAACTAGGTATAGGTCTTGACGCAGCATTTGTGAATAATAAATACCGTTTCACAATAGATTATTACAAAAAAAACACAAAAGATCTTTTGGCTATTATTCCACTACCTGGTTCCACGGGCTTTACTTCTCAAATAACGAACCTTGGGGAAATTCAAAATACGGGTATGGAATTTAGTGCTGCTGCAACAGTTGGTAAAGGTGATTTTACATGGGATGTAACTGCCCAACTTTCCTTCAACAAGAATAAAGTTATTACAATAGGCCAGGATATTTTGGGCGGTTCGCTTGATATTCCATTTAACTCGTCCATAAATATTGCCAGAGAAGGGCAACCATTAGGTATGTTTTATGGCTTTATTGAAAATGGATATGATGATCAGGGAGTAATCCAGTATAAAGACCTCAATGATGATGGCCAGATCAATAATGAAGACCAGACGATATTGGGAAATCCTAACCCAGATTTTATTTACAGTCTCAACAACACCTTAATTTATAAAAATTTAAGTCTTAACATCTTTTTTGAAGGTTCACAGGGCAATGAACTTTTCTGGGCAACAGGCGGATATATTGCAAATTCCTTCAGTACAGGGGGAAATCAAATTGTAGATGTTTACAATGACTACTGGACACCCCAAAATACGGATGCAGCTTATCCCGCACCTAGTTCTAACAGAGCCCAATTCAGGACTTCAGATAGATTTGTAAAAGATGCTTCTTATTTACGCCTCAAGAATGTGAAACTAGGATATCAACTTCCAGTGGATGAATTGAATTTAGGAATTAAATCCTTAGAACTTTATGTAAGTGGTCAAAACCTGTTTACAATTTCAGATTTCCCAGGATTAGATCCAGATGTAAACACCCGTGGAGGAACAGGGGATCTTAGAATAGGTATTGCGCAAACACCCTATCCCACAGCCAGAACATATACCCTAGGGGTAAACATTAAGCTTTAATAGACAATTAAAAAATTATAGAGATGAAAAGAATATTATTCTTACTATCAGCAACATTGGTAAGCTTTTCAAGTATACAATGTGATGATGCCCTTACGGAAGAGCCAGAAAGCCTTTTGGTAAAAGAAAGCTTTTATCAAAATGAATCTGATGCATTTGCAGCCCTCACCGCTGTTTATGGAACCTTTAGTTCAGCTGGTGAATATCCCACTATTTATTTTATGGCTCTCTTGGAAAACCGTGCAGATTACTCCAATGGCCGTGGAAGTCAAGCAGGTTTTAGTGTGTACGATTCACCTATGGACAATACGAGCCAAAGCCGGGCGTGGGCAGCTTATAACGACCTGTACTTAGGTATAAACCGGGCCAATGCTGTGATAGACAATGTCGGCCTGATTGAAAACATGAATGCAGACCTTAGAAACCAATATATAGCTGAAGCGAAATTTTTAAGAGCATTTTTCTATATGAATCTCGTTAAATATTGGGGCGGGGTTCCCATTCGCACTCAAGAATTCACCTCTTTGGATCAAGTTCCTGCACCACGGGCTTCAGCTTCAGAAGTATGGGATCTTATTATAAATGATTTAAATGAAGCAATACCTGATCTTGCCAATTCATTTTCAGAATCAGACGCAGGTAGAGCCACGGTATGGGCGGCAAAGGCTGCATTGGCAGATACTTATCTCAATACAGAAAACTGGTCAATGGCAATGCAAATGGCCGATGACATCATTACAAATGGTCCATTTTCATTGGTAGAAGTGCAAAAAGCAGATGATTTTCTTCAAATTTTTGGCCCAGATTCAAATACGCATTCCGGTGAAATATTTTCAGCACATCAATCTGAAACAAATGGTAACGCAATCGCACAATATATTCATAGAGCCAATACAGGTTTTTCAGTGGGAGGATTTTATGCATGGGTACCTGTTGAAGGAAGTCTTGTTTGGGATTGGGACACAAATGATCTTCGTCAACAATTTGATATTTACACCCAATACATAGATGCCAATGGACAAGTTCAGCAATTACCCGCTGATACCCCAAAGCTATTCAACAAATTTAGGGATGCCGGTGCTGCTTCCGGGCCTCAAGGCAGAAATAATGTGCCTTTCTACCGTTTGGCAGAGATGTACCTTATTTATGCAGAAGCTTCTAGTGAGGCCAATGGTGGGCCAGACGGCCTTGCTACAGAGCGATTGAATATTGTGCGAAGGAGAGGATATGGTTTACCCCTAAATTCACCCTCTGCTCAAGATTATGCATCGGGTATGTCTGCTTCTGCATTTAAGGATGCTGTTCTCAATGAGAGAGTTTATGAGCTAAATTTAGAGATGAAACGTTGGAATGACCTGTTGAGAACGGGAAGGGCGCAGCAAGCCATTGAAGCTACAGGAAAAGCCTGGAGTGATTTGAGTTTACTACTTCCATTGCCTGTGGATGAAATCAATAACAATCCAGCATTGGGACCTGAAGATCAAAATCCAGGGTATTAGTAAATTGAATTAGTTTGATTTGAGGATCAAAAAAAACCATTTTTTCGCCCTTACCTATCACAAAAAATCACTGATGAACTATATTCAAAATACTGGTGCTGCCTACTCAGGATTCTCCGGTAGGTCCGTTGTAATATTTATCACAGCTGTTTTTATGTTTTCATGTGAATCCTCAATTCCCAAGAGAACCTCAAAACCAAATGTGATTATCATCTTAGCTGATGATTTGGGATATGGCGATTTAGGGGTTTATAACAAATATTCTCTTGTGCCTACACCTAATATTGATAGGCTTGCATCCCAAGGCATACGCTTTACAGCTGCATATTGCCCTATAGCGGTTTGTTCTCCCACCAGATATGCGCTAATGACAGGAACATACCCATGGCGCAGTTGGAATAAGCATGGAGTGATGCGCAACTATGAAAGGTCTATGATAGACTCTAGCCAACTTACCCTGCCACAAATGTTTCAAAAATCTGGGTATACGACAGCAGGGTTTGGGAAATGGCATCTGGGAACAAAATTCCCCACTTTAGATGGCGAAAAACCGAAAGGGTTTGGGACATTTTATGCAGTCGATAATGGCGCTAATATTGATCTTTCCGGAGAAGTTTCAGATGGAGCTGTAGATCATGGCTTTGAGCATTGGCTGGGTTTTAGCTGTGCAAGTGAATGTTTTGTCTTAAAGGACAAAAAAATCATAGGTGCACTAAAACACGATTTCTACACGGTAGAGCAAACGCCCAATAAAGAAAGTATTGATATGATTCCCATGGATGAATATCTACCCTATATTACTGATGCTTCACTTCAATTTTTGCAAGATGCAAGCCATAAAAAGGACAGACCATTTTTTCTCTATTACGCACCATATGTACCGCATGTCCCACTTTCTGTGAGTAAATCATTTTTAGGCTCGACCCAGGCGGGACTCTTATGGAGATTATGTACATGAACTGGATTTTTATGTAGGAAAACTGCTTAAAAGACTGGATAGTTTACATCTGGCAGATAATACCATAGTGCTTTTTGCCAGTGACAATGGTTCTGCCTTTCGCACCTCTTATAATGGTATGGATGCATCAAATGCAGCTAACAAATTACCCGGTCATTATAGGGATACCACAGGAAGATACATGGCCCCAAAAGACCTAAGTATTTTAGGGGAACACAGTCCCAATGGTATTTTGCGCGGTGTAAAAAGTACGGCTTGGGAAGGCGGCGTTCGCACTCCGTTAATTGCGCGATGGCCAGGACATTTTCCTGCAGATAAACAAACGGATGAAATGTTTGCACTTACAGATGTGCTGCCCACACTCGCATCCATTGTAGAGTATAAATTAGATAATCGTGAAACCCCAGATGGCATGAACCTTTTTTCTGCCCTTATGGGCGAGAAGGAAAACAAAAGAGAGTCTGTTGTTGTACAATCTTCAAACAATGTTTTTGGCTTACGCCAAAAGAACTGGAAATTTATTGAACTGCCACAGAGGGAAGGTGAGTCTTATTATGAATTGTATAATTTATTACAAGATCCATCAGAAACAAAAAACCTTGCTGAAGAAAAACCAGAAATCCTAAAGAAGATGAAGGCTGATCTGGATGAAATTTTAAAGGGAAAGTCTACAACATTATAATATCACTAACCAGTTATTAAACTATACATATGATTGATTTAAAAAAATTACTAATTGTTTTCATTGCCCTTGCTACCTTTTCAAGCTGCAAGAGTTCAGGGGAAAAGCAAAAAGATGAAAAATTAAGCAAGACCAGCTCAGATTTCACAGCTGATATTATAGTTTATGGGGGAACAGCTGGAGCGGTAACTACGGCCGTTCAAATCAAAAAAATGGGCAAGTCTGTAATTATGGTTTCTCCAGATAAACACTTGGGTGGACTTTCATCCTCGGGTTTGGGGTTTACCGATACAGGAAATAAACAAGTAATAGGTGGGCTTTCCCGTGAGTTTTACCAACGTATCTATAAGTATTATCAAAAAGATGAAACCTGGCAATGGCAAGACCGTGAAGAATATGGCAATCAAGGTCAGGGAACCCCCGCAATAGACGGCAATAATAAAACCATGTGGATCTTTGAACCCCACGTTGCTGAGCAGGTTTTTGAAGATTTTATAAAAGAAAATGATATTCCGGTTTACCGTGAAGAATATCTGGATAGAGATAATGGTGTTGTGATGCAAAACGGAAAGATCAAAAGTATAACTACCTTATCAGGAAAAACCTATACAGCGGATGTGTTTATTGATGCAACATATGAAGGCGATCTAATGGCCGCGGCTGGTGTAAATTATTTTGTGGGCCGAGAATCCAATGATACCTATGGAGAGCAATGGGATGGTGTGCAAATAAACGTTTTTCAGCATAATCATAATTTTGGCGATTTAAATATAAGTCCGTATATAACCCCTGGAGATCCTTCAAGTGGAGTGGTTATGGGAGTTTCTACCGAAGATCCCGGCAAATACGGAGCTGGCGATAAAAAGGTACAAGCTTACAATTTCAGGATGTGCCTTACTCAAGTAGAGGAAAACCGTGTCCCATTTGACAAACCTGCAAATTATGATCCTGCACGTTATGAGATTTTGGCACGTGTTTATAAAGCCGGTTGGGATCAGACCTTTGCTAAATTTGACCCTATACCTAACCTAAAAACCGACACCAATAACCATGGTCCTTTCAATACAGATTATATCGGTGCAAATTATGATTACCCAGAAGCTTCTTATGAACGCAGAAAAGAAATAATTCAAGAGCATGTGGACTATCAAAAAGGCCTGATGTATTTCGTAGCCACTGATCCCAGGATTCCATCAGATGTGCAGGAAGCATTTAAAAAATGGGGATATGCAAAAGATGAATTTAAAGATAATGACAACTGGCCCCATCAAATTTATGTGCGCGAAGCAAGGCGTATGCTGGGGAATTATGTTATGACTGAAAATGACATCTTAGGTAAGCGTGAAGTATCAAACCCTATAGGAATGGGATCGTATACCATGGACTCTCATAATGTGCAGCGCTATATAACTCCCGAGGGCTATATTCAGAATGAAGGAGATATTGGAGTTGATGCAGAAGAGCCTTATCAGATAGCACTGGGAACTATTTTGCCTAAAGAAAAAGAGTGTTCCAATCTTATAGTTCCTCTTGCGGTCTCCAGCTCACATATTGCTTTCGGCTCCATACGTATGGAACCGGTCTTTATGATTTTAGGGCAAAGTGCCGGAACGGTAGCCGTTATGGCAATCAATAATAAATCTTCAGTGCAAAATCTTGATTATTCAGATCTTAAAAAAGAGCTGGAAAAGGACGGACAAGTGGTTGAAATGAATTCCAAATAATTTGATCAATTAAGTGATTCACCGAATAGTCAAAATTATATCACGACATAAATTTTCAGTTATTTCAACAGGAAAATATGAATGGAAGTTACCATAAAATCCTTTTGTTAATTGTTTTGAATGCATTTTTGATTATACCTAAAATGCAAGCTCAAAAAATATCTCTTCTAAATTCGGGAGTAAGCGGTAATATAACAGAGGATTTATTGAGCCGTATAAGACCTGATGTTATTGACATTCATCCTGATATTGTCATCATAATGATAGGTACAAATGATATGCTGAATGCAAAAAAAATGATACCCTATAATGCATATCGAAATAATCTAAACCTTATTGTACGCTCATTAAAAGAAAACCATATCAAAGTTGTTTTGGTGAGCCCGCCACCGGTAGATGTTAACTATTTATATAAAAGGCATGATAAAAAGCTGTATGATCAAACTCCCGACACAAAAATGGATTCCATTAGTAGAATTATGGAGTTTTTGTGTAAAGATGATTCTGCTTATTTTATCAATGTAAACACCCTTTTTAAGCGAAAAGGAATACCCGATCACAACAAAGATTTGTATATCAAAAATAAAATGAACAGTGGTGAGGAAGATGGGGTTCATCCTACCGCAAAGGGATATCAGCTCATTGCGAAATATATTTTTAAATGTCTTCAAAAAGAAAAATTGCTTACGAAGGACGGTACAATTTTGTGTTTCGGAGACTCTATTACTTTTGGAAAAAATGTTAGAGGAGAAGGTACGGCCACTGGACAAACATACCCTGCATATTTGGCAGATCTGATCAAAAATCATAAAGACAACTAATGAAATATTCAAAATCCAGAATCTTAATTATTGCCATTATCACTCTTTCTTTTTTCACAGGTATTATAGGATGTAAACAGCCCTCAAAAAAAAAGAATTCTGCTGGTTTAAACATTGAATATCAAAAAATTAATAAAGATAAATATAGATTGATAATTCTCGCGGGCCAATCAAATATGGTAGGTGCAGGAAGCAAACAGGATATAGAAATGCCAGCGGTCAGTGAGAACATTGAGTATTATAACTTCGGAAAAGGGATGGATCTTAAAAAAGCCTCCGATAATTCCTTTGGTCCAGAAGTGGGGATTATGGAAGAGCTCTCAAAACACTTCCCTAAAGAGAAGTTTCTATTAATAAAATATGCGATAGGTGGGGCATCTATGTATGGATGGTCTCCTGAACGTGACGAGGAAAAAGTCAAAGAGATGGGATATCCCAGATTTGGTAAAATGAGTGATTCTTTATTTAAATATACATCCCGGGCGATAAAGGATAAGCAAGTAATACCTACCGCTTTTGTGTGGATGCAAGGAGAGACAGACGCCAGGTTTATTAAAGCAGGGGAAGAATACGCCTCAAATTTTTCAAAATTGATAGATGCTGTCCGCAAGGAGTGCAAAACTGAAAATTTGCCTATAATTTTTGGTAAGGTGAATCCCACACCAAAACGATATATAGGATTGGCAGGTTTGCAAGAATCGCAAAATTATGTAAACGATCATGTTCAGGATACGTATTTAGTAGATACAGAAGGATTAGAAAAAAGATCTGACAGCCTGCATTATTCTTCCCTAGGGCAGCTGGAATTGGGTCATCGTTTCGGAAAAATATTAGTGGACTTAATAAAATGAAACAGCTTTTAACTATTGATATAAACTGCATTTATCGCTCAAAAGTGGCATAAAAAGTATAATTATTATGAACCTTATCCTTCTCCTTATAGTATCCGGAATCATTTTACTGCTTGCCTATCATACTTACGGAAAATATGTTGCACGCAAATTAAAAATTGATGACAAAAATATTACACCCGCACATAGTCTAAAGGATAATATTGATTATGTTCCTACAAAATCTCCCATCGTTCTTGGGCACCACTTTGCCTCTATTGCTGGTGCAGGCCCTATCATAGGCCCTGTAATAGCGGTAGCTTTTGGGTGGATTCCCGCCGTAATCTGGATATTGATTGGTGGTATTTTCTTTGGGGCGGTGCACGACTTAACAAGTATGGTTGCTTCTATGAGACATCAAGGAAAATCAATAGGTTATATTATTCAGCAACAAATAGGGAAGAAGGGAAAAATTCTCTTTCTGATTTTTAGTTTTGCGACGCTAATACTCATCATTGGTGTATTTGCAGATATTATTGCAAAAACTTTTGTAAATGATCCCGGTGTTGCCTCGGCCTCTCTTTTGTTCATTGTCCTAGCCATTATTTTTGGCCTAGCAAATAAATTGTTTAACAACGGCAGGACTGCGTTTCTTATAACCTCGATCATTGGGGTGATTTTAATGTACTATTTTGTGTATGTTGGGATGCAAGTTCCATTTGTGCTCGATTATAAATTGTGGATATTCATCCTACTTGCTTATGCCTTTGTAGCCTCAGTTACACCGGTTACCTTCTTACTGCAACCCCGTGATTATCTTACGAGTTATTTACTCTATGGACTTATGATTTTTGCAGTTATTGGAGTGTTTGTGGCAAACCCCGAAATAAAGATGGATAATGAAATTCAACTGGAAACGCAAGATCTGGGCTACATATTTCCAGTCCTTTTCGTAACCGTTGCATGTGGAGCCATTAGTGGTTTTCACTCGCTAGTGGCCTCGGGCACCACATCTAAACAGATAAACAAAGAAAAAGATGCAAAAATAGTAGGGTTTGGAGGGATGCTGATCGAAACCTTTTTAGCTATTTTATCTGTAGGTGCGGTAATGGTTATTACCCGAACCGATTATGTAAGCAGGCTAACCGTAGATGGACCGGTTACCATGTTTGCTGATGGTCTTGGGGGCATCATCTCATCTACCGGTATCTCCCTGGGTTTGGCAACTTCCTTTGTAGCTCTTACGGTATCTGCCTTTGCACTTACAACCTTAGATACCTGCACCCGTCTGGCCCGTTTTACATTTCAGGAATATTTTGAGGATGTAGATCATAAAATCGGCAAAAAATTGGGTGAAAATCGGTATGTCGCGACATTTATCGTGGTAATCTGCTCAGTATTGCTTTTAACAACGGGTGAATTTACCACGCTCTGGCCCATATTTGGGTCGGCAAATCAATTATTGGCCGCGCTTGCTCTTCTTACCGTAGCCGTTTGGCTTATAAAAAACAAGGTGAATTCAAACTTTGTCCTAATTCCCATGTTCTTCATGTTTGCCGTTGCCCTGAGTTCGCTTTTTCTATTTGCAATCAAAAATTTTAACGAAGGAATTTATATACTCGCATTTTTAGCTGGTGTGTTATTTATATTAGCCATTGTGTTGCTGATTTTAGCCAGAAAAAGCTTGAAAAAAGAGATTAATAAAGTGGGAGATGTAGTTGTCGAAGAATGAGAAATATAAAACGGATTGGTTTAATTGAACAAAATATGAAAAACAGAATAAAAAATTATCTCGTTCTTGTAATGTGCAGTTTTCAGCTTTGTCTTTCGGCGCAAGTTGTACAAGAAAAAGATACATTTATAAAACAAGAACACTTTAGTGAACATTCATCTACCCAATCTATATTTTTAAACTCAAATCCAGCATTTGGGGGAAATTCCAATTGGCAATTAAAAAAGTTCGATTCACTTAATGCCGGTGGAGCACAGATTTCCCTGCCCGGCAATCAGGGTAATGGATGGAGCAAGGCCATAGTTCCGGGAACTGTACTCACTTCTTTAGTGGAAAATCAAGTTTATCCAGACCCTTATTTTGGTGACGTAAATAGGCGTACGCGAAAAATTATTCCCGATATGGCCGATGCCGGAAGGGAATTTTACCATTATTGGTACCGGACTGATTTTAAAGTGCCCGAAAAATTTACAGGAAAACGAATATGGCTTAAACTCAATGGAATAAATTACAAAAGCGAAATTTGGTTAAATGGAAAAAAACTGGGCAACATGGCAGGAATGTTCAAATCAAAATCTTTTGACATTACCGATCTAGTTAATAAAAATGGCACAAATGGTCTAGCTGTAAATATTTCACCAGTAGATTTTCCTGGACAAAGTGGGCTTAAGGGCAAAGTAAGGTCTGGAGCTCAGGGCGAAAATCAAAATGGCGGGGATGGAATGATCGGTAAAAATACCACCATGCTTATGAGCGTGGGGTGGGATTTCACTTTTCAAGACGGAATCCGAGACCGAAATACCGGAATCTGGAAGGAAGTTGAACTTTATGCAACTGGTGACGTTGTCCTGAAGAATCCATTTATTCAAACCAAACTGAACTTGCCCGATACAACCCTTTCAAAACAAAAGATTTCGGTAGAAGTTTCTAATGCTTCCAACCAAAAAAAATCGGGTATTTTAAAAGGTAAAATCAAACAGGGGAATATTGTTTTTCAAAAAGAGGTCACTCTTGAAACCAAAAGAGCACAAAACAATATCTTTTTCAACCCTGAAGAATATAAACAACTGATTATAAAAAATCCTAAACTATGGTGGCCCATAAACAAAGGAGAGCAGAATTTATACCAATTGAATTTATCATTTGAAGAAAATAACGAAATAAGTCATACTGTCGATACCCGCTTTGGAATTAGAGAGATCACTTCAGATCAAAAACACCAGATAGTTCCCGTAGATTTCTGGTAAATGGTCATCCTATATTCGTTAGGGGCACCAACTGGATTCCGGAAGCGATGCTGAAAAATTCAGCCAAAAGAACACATGCCGAACTCACTTATACTAAGGAGGCGGGACTGAATTTCATCCGGTTTTGGGGAGGCGGGATAACGGAATCCGATTATTTTTTTGATCTCTGTGACGAGATGGGTTTTTTGGTCTGGAGTGAATATTGGATGACCGGAGACACAAAACCTGTGGTGGATACGACACTTTACCTCAACAATATTGAGGCTACGGTGAAAAGGATCCGAAATCATCCTTCGCTGGCGTATCATGTGTCTTCAAACGAATCCACAGCAATACCCGGTGCTGCGGCCCTGATAAAAAAACTCGATCCCACACGCGGTTATCAAATGCAATCGGAATGTTGCGGGATTCACGACGGCAGCCCTTACAAATATGAAAACCCAATGCAATATTATGAAAATACCGCTTCTAGAAGAGGAAGCAGGATTGACGGTTTTAATCCGGAATATGGTACACCCTGCCTCCCCACGGTAGAATCCCTTCGGCTAATGATGCCGGAAAAAGATCTTTGGCCCATTAATGATTCAGTTTGGGATTATTTGGACGGTGGTGGTTTTCACCAAATCACGACCAAATATAGAGATGCAGTAAACATGTTCGGTCAATCAAATTCCATTGAGGAATTTGCTAAAAAGGCCCAGTTTGTTGGAGCAATGAACTACAGGGCAATCTGGGAAGTTTGGAATGAAAACAAATTTAATTATGGTGACCGTTTTGCAAGTGGGTTTTTATTTTGGTATCACAACAGCCCCATCCCTCAAACGGGAGGCCGCATGTGGGACTGGAGCTTAGAACCCACAGCAGCACTCTACTATTCTCAAAACGCGTTGCAACCGCTTCATCCACAATTTGATTATATTAAAAACACTGTTTCCGTTAATAATGATTTCAGAAAGTCATTTTCCGATTATAAGTTAATAGCAAAGGTTTTTAATAGCCAGGCAAACGAGGTTTGGAAAAAGGAAAAAACAATCAACATTCCAGAAGATGGAGTGGTTAACGATGCAATAAAAATTGATTTTCCAAATGATATTTCTCAGATACACTTTATAAAACTAATCCTAGAAGATAAAAATGGAAACAAGGTTGGTGATGCATTTTATTGGCGTTCTAAGGATAAATATGAGGGTGCGTGGACAATGACCGGGCCAGCTGTTTCAGGTTTTGAAGAAATAAATAAACTTGAGAAGATCGATTTAAAGGTAGAATCAGAACTTCAAGATGAAAAATTTAAGGTGAAAATCACCAATAATTCTTCAGCCTTGAGCTTTTTTACGCAACTAAAACTGCAGGATAACAATGGTAAAAGTATCAGTCCAGCTTTTTATTCTGACAACTTTTTCAACCTTTTACCCGGTGAATCCAAAGTGGTAACTATTCAATTCTCTAAAGAGGATGTGCCCTCTGGAACCATGAAACTTATTGTAGATGGATGGAATGCTAAAACTCAAGAGAAAATTTTTCACATTTAATGAGAAATATACAGCTTATTGATATAGTCCAATTTCAGAACTCGGTTTGCCTAGATCAACCATCCTTATTTAGTCTTTAATCATAATGTAACCATAGTTACATGTCAAGAAGAAGAGTCAACTAAATAATTCATGGGGTAAGTCCACAAGATTCGTGCGAAAATGGTGATAATAGAGAATGAGTTTTTTCAATCATAAAAGAAAAAATATAGTTGTTGACCAGTAAAATTCAATCTTTATGTTATGGAAAAAATACTTGACTTTCCTTTTACTGTTATTTGATATTGATTTTTTAGGATATTATAATTCATCGTTAATCTGCCCCAAAATATTTCTGATTCTTAAAGTATTAAATCTATTCATCCTGAAATGAGATGGCTATCAAGTTTGGAATAACATGAGCTACGAAGCAACCATTTTACAGCAATATCTGACGATGGGAATTACCATTAAATGATGAGCCCGGTTAGGCATTTTGATGGGAATATTTATGAAGATTTCTACATGAATTCCTGAAACACACTTCAGAAATCCTTCCCTTTAACCTAATTATCTTAAATTCCAGCCCCAAACAAAATCCACTTCCATAAAATACCAGAAAATAAATTAATATAATATAAAAACCAATGTTACAATTTAAACAATCCGGGCTATTTGCGCTGCTGCTATTAACAATATGCTTTCTGCAAAGCAATCCTGCCCAGAGCCAGCAGGACAAGCCCAATATTTTAGTCTTTTATTTAGACGACGTAGGCTACGGCGATTTACAATGTTATGGCAACCCGACAATTAAAACCCCGCATATGGATTCTTTGGGTGAAGATGGCATCCGGTTCACCTCATTTGAGGCTGCCCCATGGTGCGTCCCTTCGCGAGCGGAATTGATGACCGGGCGCTATAAACCCAGAACCGATTTTAATGGTAACACCGGGGCAGATGGGCGTGGTGGAATACCGGATAATATTAAGACTATTGCTCAATTATTGAAAGAGGTAGGATATGCTACAGGGATGGCCGGAAAATGGCATCTCGGCTACAAACCTAGAAAGTATTTGCCCACCAATAAGGGTTTTGACAGCTGGCTGGGACTTCCCTACTCTAACGATTATAAAAAACCCTATGTAGATACCGAAGAACCTTTGGTCATGTATAGAGATACGACTATTGTAGAAAACCCGGTGAATCAAGATTCATTAACCGTTAAATATACAACTGAAACTACTAAATTCATTCAAGAGCACAGTAAAGATGACAAGCCATTTTTCTTTTATATGGCATATAATATGGCTCATTTACCCCTGCACACCACCAAAGATTTTTATGGAAAATCCAAAGGTGGATTACGGGGCGATATTATTGAAACCCTCGATTGGAGTGTTGGACAAATTCTCAAGACCTTGGATGAGGAAGGTCTATCCAAAAACACAGTGGTTTTCCTTGCCTCTGATAACGGGCCTTGGCAGGAAGCTCCTCCACGCATGTTTAAAAAACCCGAGGACCATGAAGGGAGTGATTGGAAAGAACGGGAAAAAAGACATGGTGCGGGTAATAAACCATGGGATGCGGGTTCTGCTGGTCCTTTAAGAGGGTATAAGCATACTACATATGAGGGTGGGCCGCGCGTGCCGGCGTTGATTCGATGGCCGGGTAAAATCGCTTCTGGGCAGGTATCTGATGAATTGGTTACCAGCTTAGATATGTTTACTACCCTATTGAAAATTGGTGGAGGTAAACTTCCCGATTATAAGATAGATGGTATGAATATGGAGCCTTTCTTTACCGGGAAGGAAAAACACTCTCCCCGTACTGAATTTGGTTATTTTAAGGATGAACTGGAGGCGATCCGCGTTGGAGAATGGAAGTTACGGGTAGGAGAAGGGAAAACTCAACTCTTTAATATGCAATATGATCCTACCGAACTTTATAACCAGGCAGAGGATAAACCAGAAATCGTAAATAAATTAAAGAAGAAGATGGAAGAATTGGCCAAAGATGTGGGAGCAACTATTAAAAAATAGATACCCGTATAAAAAACAGTAATTAATCGCCCAAGGAATTCAGATAAAATCAATCTTTTTATCCTGTTTTATCAATTCTTTGGGCGATTTTTTCTGTCTGATTTTAAGGGAGTTTCCGCCAGTTTTTGCCTAAAAAAAGAGGAGTTTTGAGATTTACACCGTCTTTTTTCTGAAAACAAGTTGCACAATAGCAATAATTACCGAAAATACAATGCCCAGTATTGAGACACCCTGCCACTGGTAATGCTCCCAGGCGTATGCCCCTAAGGTCGTACCCAATGCACCGCCTATAAAAAACCCTACCATATATATTGTATTTACCCTATTGCGCGCCTCAGGGTTTTTTGAAAAAATGATGTTTTGATTGGTTATATGCAGTGCTTGAAAGCCCAAATCAACCAGGATTACTCCCACTATAAGCCCCAAAATCGAACTGGCGGAAAAATAAAAGATGCCCCAGGATAAAATCATAATAAGTACCGCAATAAAAATGATTTTATTCTTGCGCATACTGTCATTCATCTTCCCAACAACGGCCGCTGCGACGGCGCCAATAATTCCAAATAAGCCAAACGATCCGGTGATATCGCTACCATATCCGAATGAATCCTCCATCAGGAAGGCCAGTGTTGTCCAAAAGGCACTCAGGCCTGCAAAACCCAATCCCCCGCGCAGCGCTGCCAGGCGCACTGAAGGTTCCGTTTTAAAATAAAACCCGATAGATCTCAGCAGGCTAATGTAACTGCCCGTATAACCAGGATTTATCTTGGGTAATTTAAACTGCAGCAAAATGAACAAAAGGCCCATTAATACTGTGGCCGCATAATATATAGACCGCCAGCCGAAATGCTCACCCACCAGGCCACTGATCACACGACTGCCCAATATACCTATGAGCAGTCCGCTCATAACAATACCTATGGCACGGCCGCGCCCTTTATCGTCAGCTAGCTGTGCAGCCATGGGTACAAATAATTGTGGTATGGCAGATGAAAAGCCTATAAAAAAACTACTTACTATGAGCAAAAAAAGTGAATTTGAAAACGCTGCGGCCAAAAGTGAGGCGATCATCAGCCCAAAGTCAAACTTTAGAATTTTCTTATTGGAAACTTTATCACCCAGGGGAATGATAAACAATAGACCAAGGGCGTAACCTAACTGCGTAAAAAGAGCCACATTGCTCACGGCAGATTCACTTGCATGAAAAGCGGTGGCCATTTGATGCAGTAAGGGCTGATTATAATAAAGATTTGCCACGACAAGACCTGCAGAAATACTCATGAGGTACAAGGTGGTATTGGTAAGTTTTGGCATTGCTCAAAATCAGGATAGCGTTCATTTCACTTTAAGTGTCAAAGTTCGCCACTTACGTTCTTTTAAATAGTATCTCAAGCATATCATTTTTTACAATTTGATGTTTACACTGTTTATTTATCGAAATGAAAATAATATTATGAGAAAACCTAAAGGGTATTGCTAAGGCAATGCAGAATATTGCTGTCAATTCCCTATTTTTAGAGCATGAAAAAACTATTCATCCCAGTATTAATGACAGTGTCATTATGGAGCTGCAACACGCCCAAAGCCACTAAATCTTACGACCTGGCCATTGATCACATCAATGTAATTGATCTTGATAATGGTAATATCGCTAAAGATCAGTCCGTTTTTATCACTGATGGGACAATCAAAAGTATTGCTGCAACTGACGATCATTCCGGGACGGCAAAAGATCAAATAGATGGCAACGGGAAGTACCTGCTACCCGGCTTTTGGGATAATCATGTACACTTTCGCGGCGGCGACTCCCTGATTGCTGCCAATAAAAATTTCTTAAACCTTTTTATTGCCAATGGGGTGACCACTGTGAGGGAATGTGGGGGTGATATGACCCTGGCTATCCATGACTGGCAAAAGGATATCGCGGCCGGCAATTTAGCGGGCCCCACAATCTATACGTCAGGCCCCAAATTAGATGGCCCAAATGCGCATTGGGCCGGTTCACTGGAAATAGGGGATACAGCTGCCATAGCTCCCGCACTCGACTCGCTTCAGGCCCTCAATGTTGATTTTGTAAAACTTTATGACAGCACCTTTGATGGTGATCTCTACCTCAAGACCATCGCCGCTGCACATAAGCGCGGGATGATCAGTAGCGGGCATATGCCGTATACCGTAACCTTAGATCAGACCACAGCAGCCGGCATTAGCGCCATTGAGCATTTATATTATGTACTAAAGGGCTGCTCTGCAGATGAAGAGGCGATCACGCAGGATGTAAGAAATGGGAAAAGTAGTTTTTGGGCCTCGCTATCGCGGGTGATGAAAACCTATTCGGATACTACCGCCCAGGCCGCATTTATCATGTTAAAAGACCGTGATGTATTTGTGGTTCCCACGTTGCACATAGGCCATACCTTAAGTTACCTTGACGAAAATGATCATAGCGCTGATGAATATCTTAACTATATGGGGGCGGGAATTACCAAAACCTACGAGGGAAGGATAAAAAGTGCTTTAAATGCAACGGAAACCTTTGTGCATATGCGCAAAAAACTGGATTCTACTTTTGCTACGCTGGCCAAAGACCTTGAAGATTCTGGAGTCGTTCTTTTGGCGGGCTCTGATTGCGGCGCCTTCAACTCCTATATCTATCCCGGTAAATCGTTACATCAGGAACTGCAAGCCATGGTAGATGCAGGGCTTACCCCGCTACAGGCATTACAAAATTCTGCACCTCATGGTTCCCTATTACTGAAAAAGGAAAAAACCGCCGCTATCAAACCGGGCTATGTAGCTGATCTTGTGATCCTCAATGGCAATCCTCTTGAGGATATAACCCAAACTGCCAATATTGATCAGGTCATTAAAAACGGAAAAATATTCAATGCGGAAGCTTTAAAAAAAATGCTGCATAAACCATAAATCTTTCCTGTTTCAAATCCTGAATGTGCAACTGGGGCGGAAAAGGGTTGTCAAAATATTATAATATTTTTTGTTTTTGAAGTATTTTTAGAGGAAAAATAGTACTGCAACTTTTGCATCCAAAAGTTGGTTAAACACTTTTGATGCCTCTTTCTTCTAAAATCAACTGGCATTCCATTTTGTATAACCATCAATGCGTAAATCAGATACCGTATGACACCTCTTTTCAAAAAAATAAACTATAAAGACCAGCGCACTATACTTATTATCAATCCTCCAGAAAGCTTTAGTGCAGAATTGGAAGCCATGTCGGCTTCTTTAACTGAACAGCAAATGGATGTGACAATCATCACGAATCATAGTCTGCTGAAAAAGATTGGTTTTACGGTCATTTTTGTTACTAAAAAGGCCGAAATCAATACCATAATCGGAGATATTGCCCCAAAATTGGAAGGCGATGCCGTGCTCTGGTTTGCCTATCCAAAGGGAAGTTCAAAAAAGTACACATGTGATTTTAACCGCGACACGGGTTGGGAAAAACTAGGCGAATACAACTTAGAACCGGTAAGACAGGTGGCCATAGATCAAGATTGGAGCGCACTGCGCTTCCGAAATATCGATTATATAAAAAACCTAAAGCGGCGTGAAGGTTTTGCCCTTTCAGAAAAAGGTAAAATGAGGACCCAAGGCAACACTGGAAAATAAAAAAATATTGCATGCCACACCATTTTATAGAAGACCAAAGCTTTGACCATAAGGACTTTTCAATAAAACGTCTGGACGTAGGGGACTATGAGGACTGCACCTTTTCCTATTGTAACTTTTCTAATGTAGCTCTTTCCCAATGCAAGTTTATCAATTGTGTTTTTAAGGAATGTGATTTGAGCAATGCGATGCTCAACAAAACAGGATTTCAGGAAGTAGCACTTTTGGGCTGTAAACTCTTGGGCCTGCGCTTTGATCTCTGTGACCCGTTTGGTTTTGCGGTTCATTTCAAAAATTGCCTGATGGATCATACTTCCTTTTATAAAGTCAGGCTTCTAAAGACACATTTTACAAGTTGCCGAATGCGAGAGGCCGATTTTACAGAAGCCGATCTACGTGCCGCCCGTTTTGAAAACTGTGACCTGCTTAATGCGGTCTTTGATCAAAGTATTTTAGAAAAAACCGATTTTACCACCGCTTATGACTTTACGATAGACCCTGAAAGCAATAAAATAAAAGGGGCAAAATTTGCTTCCTCGGGCCTTCGAGGACTTTTGGAAAAATATGGGCTGGAGATCGAGTGATAATAGTAAGGCAATGTTAATAAAGGTCCCTCCCTTGATTTAATTTAAAAAACTTTAGTTCAATTCCTTTTGATCTGAGCAAAAAAAAATGCTTATGGATACTGTAATGGGGCGTAGTTTACGAGTTTGATTTTTAAAGGAAAAAACAAAGACAAACTGGTGGTGAAATTTAATCCTCTAATCTGCATACACTTTTTTGGATTCCGTCTCTTTAGCGGTTTCGACCAGTGCTGGTGGCGCACATTCCCGTTTAATTTTTTTGATGTAATAATCAAGAAGTTCGTCAGGTCCCGCGCCCAACCATTTTTTTACATAAATCATCCAGAAATGATATTGCAGGTATCCGATACCCTTCTCCTCGTATAGGCGTGCCGAAGAAAGTATCTTGTTTTGAATGACCACAAATTTTTTGCGGGAATAGAGCTCATTGATCAAAATATTATCCTCGTAGATGATATAACTCTCATCATAACCGCCGATCTCATCAAATAGTTTACGTGTGATAAACTGGCTCTGGTCGCCACCACGGCAGGCACGCCAGGAGAATTTGGTAAGCCAGCTGGCCAGCCTTAACCACCAGTGGTTGTTATCAAAGCGCATCCTGAAACACCCCGCCGGATTACCCTGCTGTACTTCCTGCATGATCAGGGAATCGAACTTTGGAGGGGGTAAGGTATCTGCATGTAAAAAGTAAAGCACCTTCCCACTCGCGTGTTGGGCACCTGCATTCATCTGCCGGGCCCGGCCTTTTTCAGTATTGATCAAAACCGTATCAACACAGCGGTCTTTGTAACCCTCGCTCAAAAAATCCTGGATGATACCTATAGTATTATCGGCACTACCGCCGTCAGCGATTATAATTTCCTTAATATGGCCTGAGGCATTGGCGCACAAATGATCCAGAAGCTTAGTGATGCTGCCGGCCTCATTAAAAACGGGGATAATGATACTGATCATGCGTCAAACATACGAAAAAGGCAGTTCGCTGGTTTCGACAAACTGCTATTTCTGTTCGTTTAATGACCAGTCATAATCTTTATACTGAATCACAGCCCCTGCATTGATCTTTGTTTTGCTATACTTATTGACAAAATCGATCGTGGTAGGCACAAAATCCTTTTTATAAAATTTAAAAATAGAAGATAACTTGGGATCATTTGCAGAAATCTCATTTTTGTTTGAATTGATAAATTCAATCGCGGCCCTTTCAAGCTGCTCATTGATTTTACCGGCAGTGTAAGCATCACGCATCAATTTTGGGCACGACATAGAAGCACAGTTAATGGCAAAATGAATACGTGGCTCGCCCATCTTGCGCAACACACCGTTTTCTATGCCCCCCAGGGAGAGCTTACTGTTGCCGATGGGAATAAATGATCTGGTAAAGGCCTTTTTAATATCCTGAATACTTTTGGTAGGATAATTCTGAAGAATAAGGTCTACAGTATAAATGTTGTACATATTGATATAATATGCCAGAAGTTCCTGAACGCTCCAGTTGTTATTGGGCTTCATTAGAGAAAGCCGCAATTTTACAGCATTAAAACGGGCCCCATCCTTTTGAAAACCGGAATAATCTACAAGACCGGCATTGTTTACATACTTTTTAAGCAGTGCATCCCAATCGTCATATTCTACATTAACTACAGAGTTTGCGGTAGTTGAGGTCAATTTTTCCGGTACTTTTTTGGTAGGTTGACCATGACTTGTTATTCCTGCGGCAGTGAGCAGGTTGCAGCTATAACATAATGTGGATGCTAAGACGAGCACGAGTATTCTACGTATAATCTTCATCAATTCTGGTTTAGTATATCAATTAAACGGAAATATAGTGAGATAGGTTTTCATACTATATTCTCTTAACAGAAGCCTTAACATTTGGTTATTGAAGGGGCAAATTTTAAAATCTTAAGAATCCTCGGGCATAAACATATCGCTTTCGCGAAAGCGTACTGAGATTACAACAACCTGTTTTGTAAAGATATCCGTAAGATTTTATCCCTTCAAAATGGAATCTCGGTAAGTGCACCAAAAATTATCGTAATTTCGCGCTGGCGTCAAAATAGGCCTAAAAAAGAACAATCATGAGCAGTATCTTAGCCATTGTGGGAAGGCCCAACGTAGGAAAATCTACTCTTTTCAACCGTTTGATTCAGCGCCGTGAGGCCATTGTTGATGCCGTGAGCGGAGTTACTCGCGACAGGCATTACGGCAAGACAGACTGGAACGGGAAAGAGTTTTCGGTCATTGATACCGGTGGTTACGTTAAGGGCAGTGATGATGTTTTTGAGGAACAGATAGACAAGCAGGTTGAACTTGCCATAGAGGAAGCCGATGCCATCCTGTTTATGGTAGATGTAGAAGCCGGCGTCACTGGGATGGATGAAGATGTTGCCAAACTCCTGCGCCGGGTTGACAAACCGGTTTTTCTGGTTGTCAACAAGGTTGATAACGCCATGCGTGCCGAAAATGCCGTAGAATTCTACAACTTGGGGCTGGGCGATTATTTTACTATCGCCAGCATCAATGGCAGCGGTACGGGCGATCTGCTCGATGCCGTGGTTGAGGCCCTGCCCGAAAAAGAAACTGTGGCCGAGGATACGCTGCCTCGCTTTGCAGTAGTGGGCCGCCCCAATGCAGGCAAATCTTCTTTTATCAACGCCCTGATAGGTAAAGAGCGCTACATCGTTACTGATGTTGCCGGTACCACACGCGATGCTATAGACACAAAATATAACCGTTTTGGATTTGAATTTAACTTGGTAGATACCGCGGGTATCCGCCGCAAGTCTAAAGTAAAGGAAGATCTGGAATTTTACTCTGTTATGCGATCCGTGCGCGCCATAGAACATTGCGACGTCTGCCTCGTCGTGCTGGATGCCTCCCGTGGCTTTGATGGGCAGGTGCAAAATATCTTCTGGCTGGCAGAGCGCAACCGCAAGGGAATTGTCATATTGGTCAATAAATGGGACCTCATTGAGAAAGATACCAAGACGGTAAAGGAATATGAACGGGCCATAAGGGAGCAGATCTCCCCGTTTACCGATGTCCCCATTGTTTTCATTTCTGCCCTAAGCAAACAGCGCGTGCACAAAGCGATAGAGACTGCGGTAAAAGTATATGAAAACCGTAGTAAAAAGGTGAAGACCAGCCTACTCAATGACACCATGCTGCCCATTATTGAGCATACCCCCCCACCGGCAACCAAGGGTAAATATGTAAAGATTAAATACTGCATGCAATTACCAACGCCACAACCGCAATTCGCTTTTTTTTGTAATCTACCGCAGTATGTCAAAGATCCATACCGCAGGTTTATCGAAAATAAATTGAGGGAACAGTTTGACTTTAATGGCGTGCCCGTGGCGGTTTATTTTAGGAAAAAATAGTTAAGCGATTTCATCTTCCCTCGGGATACTGCTTTATAAACTAGGAAGTATTACGCTCAAGATCAGCATCATGCTGTAATCTTGACAGCAATATTTTCATAATTCATAATACTTGACTACCCAAGTCTTAAATCTGGCGCGTTAGCAGTCTTGGCCCTTGGCAGGCCCCTTTTCTTTTTAGGCTCTATTAAAATTCTAAAAGCCTTCCTTAAGAAAACTGCTAGAAGTGTTAACTCACCTCTTTCATCTATAAATTACCTCCAAACAACAGAAAAATTCAGCAGGATTCTTATGTTAAAATTATATTAATTGATAAAACTACTTCCTTAGTTATGTAAAAATTAAAGTACTTGCTTCCTTAATCAATCAATAAACGTAAAATCTACCTTTAATGTCAAAAATTTATCTAATGCTTCTTGCGCTGGGCTTCTGCTGCCTGGGGGCGAGCGCGCAGGATTTTACCATAACGGGAAACCTTGTGGATAATCAGAGTAAAAAGCCGCTAGAAGCCGCTACCGTTGTCGTTGAGACCGTAAAAGACAGTAGCATGATCACCTACACCATCACGGATAAGGCTGGCGCTTTTAAACTAAAGGGAAAGGCTTATGACGAATTGGCCAACGTCTATGTCTCCTTTGTGGGGTATGCTCCTTATTCCAAAAAAATAGATTTTTCTAAAGGGACAGACATATCCCTAGGCAACATTCAATTAAAAGAATCAATAAATACTCTGGGCGACGTGATCGTGAAAGGCCGCGCCGCACCGGTAACCATAAAAAAAGACACGCTTGAGTTTGACGTGGCCTCTTTTAAAACCAAAAAAGATGCAAGCGTGGAAGACTTGCTCAAAGAACTCCCGGGTGTCGAGGTAGATGACCAGGGCAACATCACGATAAACGGAAAGCCCGTAAATAAGATTTTGGTAAATGGTAAGCCGTTTTTTGGCGACGACCCCACTATTGCAACCCGCAACCTCACCAAAGAAATCGTAAAAAAAATACAGGTTGTGGATACAAAGACCGAGTCTGAGGCATTTACCGGAGAGGAGGGCGATGATCAAAACAAAACGGTCAACATCACCATAGATAAAGATAAAAATAAAGGGATTTTTGGCCGTGTCGCAGCGGGTGGTGGCACAGATAAACGTTTTGAATACGCCGGTTTTGCAAATTATTTTAATAATGACCGCAGAATAAGTGTGCTGGGTGGTGGCAATAATATTAATTCCCCTGGCTTTAGTTTTGGCGAGATCGAGAAGATGTTTGGTAATGCACGCTATGTAAGCGTTAGCGACAACGGCTCCTTCAATATTAATGGCCGTAGTTTTGGCGGTGGGCTCGGCATAACCAATTCGCGCACTGGCGGAGCCAACTATGTGGATGTGATAGGTAAGGATAATGATGTCAATGCCGATTATTTCTACAACGCCGCAAACTCCTATGAGGACCGCAAGGAGAGCCAGGAGGTCACTTTGCCTAATAGACGGTTTTTTTCAAATTCTATCTCACGAACAGACAATAGGGACATCAGTCATGCCGTAAATGCACGTTTTGAGATTCATGTGGATACCACATTTATGATTGAGGTGCGCCCGGAATTTACCTATACGGAGGGTAAAAACCGATATAGACGCCAAGAAGAAACAAGGGATTCCCTGCAGGAGTTGACTAACCAATCCAGTACAAGTAATCAAACCTTCCGCGATGGGCGTAATTTTCAAAACCGAATCTCAGCGACCAAAAAATATGGTACGGATGGTGGCTTTATACGTGTAAATATTAATAATGATATAAACAGCACCAATACAAACGCATTTTTGCTTTCAAACACGCAGATTTATGGCGAGGACCCAAGCACTATAGACCGCAATCAGAACACAGATGGCAAAGTATCTACCAATGGCCTGAGCCTGAGCGCAGAATGGCGCATGCCCCTTATTTCCAAGAAGCTTTTCTTTAATGCTCAATACGATTACGACAACAACCGGAGGATTGATCGCCAAAGCGTTTTTGACCTCAACGGAGATACAGGTGACTATTCTGATTTTAACCTGACCCAAAGTACTGATTTCTCCAATAAGGATCGCAGCTCGCGGCCAGAACTGGGCATAGACTTTAATAATGATAAAATAAGGGCACGAGCCTCCGCGGCCTATGTATTCAGGACCTTAGAAAGCGCGGATGCACTTCGTGATATTGATTTTTCTAATGATTTTAACGCCCTGGAACTTCGCGCTAATTTTGGCTATAACTTCAACAAGAAAACAAGTCTTTTTTCGGGTTACAACCTCAACAATAATGCGCCAAACGTGCAACAGCTGTCCCCCTATATTGATGTATCCAATCCGCTGAACACGACTCAGGGAAATCCCGATCTCAAGCCCTCTAATGAACACAATATATATCTGGGCTTTAACAGTTTTGACTGGCAGACCAGAACGGGTTTCAACAGTTTTATAAATGCTGGCATTACCAATGACCAGGTAGTTTCAAAATCTACTATTAGCGATGCCAATGTACGCACGACCACCTATACCAATGTAAATGGTGTATACCGTTTTTATGGGCGGGTAAACTACAGCAAGAATATAAAGCTTGACACCCTGCGCACGCTTAAATATGATCTTAGCATCGGCGCAAATGGTAACCGCGATGTAAATTTTAACAATGAGACCCAGTACGCCAGCAAGACCATCGCTTATATGCCCAGCATAGAGCTACGGTTTACATGGAAAGACCTTTTTGAAATCAGGCCACAATATACACCCAGTTTTACTCGAAACACTTATAATCTAGCCCGTTTTAGCGATAGAAATTTTACACGCCACGAATTGCGCGTGCGCACCTCAACCTTCTGGCCCAAAGAACTGGAATGGGAAAACGATATCCGGTTTATAACAAACCCAAACATTGCGGCAGGTTTTCAGAGCAGCGCTGTTTTCTGGAACAGTACACTCGCTTATAGCGTACTCAATGATAAGGCCACCATCACCCTAAAGGCCTATGATATTCTTAATCAAAACACGAATGCACAACGCACCGCAACAGCAGATTATGTGCAGGATGTACAGAGTACAGTGCTGCAAAGGTACTTTATGCTGAGTTTTAGTTATAAATTCAATACGTTGGGCAAAAGAGGAGAGATCAGGGAAAATAACTGGTTTGACTAAACTTAGGCCCTAAAATAGGGCTTTAATTACATAAAATCAGCCATAAACAAACTAAAAACAAAGTTCATCAAGCCAATGTTTTTAGTGATGGAATAAGCCCCGTTATAAAGTACAAATAGGCTTTCGCCGAAAGGCATCATCGAATCATTAGCAAGATCGTTTTTGATTGCTATAAAACGTCTCCCTTTTAATCAAAGAATCACTTTGCTCTAGTTATTCTAATAACCATCATCAAGAAAATTCTTCAAAGCTTTAACAGAAAAACGCTTTACAGGCAACTATAATCCTCAAACAACACCCTCACATATCTTATCGACAGTATAAGTCTGCTCAGGGAAAATACGATCACTTTCGTTTTTGTTAATGTTATACTAATTAAGAAAACTGCTCTTTAGAATTAAATGAAAATGCAAATATTGTAACTAAAACGTTTTAAATAGCTACAAAAATCATTTTTCATGCCCAAAATTCACATATTTATATTCCTATTGGGCCTTAGCACGTGTGGCGTTTTTGCCCAAGATTTTACAATCACTGGAACACTTGTTGACGCCAAAACCAAAAAACCTCTGGAGGCTGCAACGGTAGTGGTTGAGACGGCAAAAGACAGCAGCATGATAACCTACACGATCACCGATGAGAATGGTGCTTTTAAGCTTAAAGGCAAAGCGTATAAACAAAAAGCCAATCTTTATGTTTCCTTTGTGGGCTATGCGGCATATTCAAGAAAGATAAATTTTGCCAGAAAGCGCAACTTCAAGCTTGGCTCCCTAGCACTTAAAACAGATGTAAATACCTTGCATGACGTGATCATAACAGCCAGATCTGTACCGGTCACAATTAAAAAAGATACATTGGAATTTAATGCCGGCTCCTTTAAAACAAAGAAAGATGCCAATGTAGAAGACCTCTTGAGAGAATTGCCCGGCGTGGAGATCGATGCCCAGGGAACAATCACAATCAATGGTAAACCGGTAAACAAGGTGCTCGTTAACGGCAAGCCCTTTTTTGGCGATGACCCTACCATTGCAACACGTAACCTCACCAAGGAGATCGTTGAAAAGATACAGGTGGTGGATACAAAAACCGAAGCCCAAGCTTTTACCGGTGAGCAGGGCGATGATCAGAACAAGACCATTAACATTACAATTGATAAAGATAAAAATAAGGGCGTTTTTGGACGCGTAGCGGCTGGCGGCGGTACCAATAAACGTTTTGAATACGCGGGATTTGCCAATTATTTTGATAATGACCGTAGAATAAGTGTGCTCGGCGGGGGCAATAATATCAACTCGCCAGGCTTCAGTTTTGGAGAAATAGAAAAAATTTATGGCCGCAGACGCTATGGGGATTTTTTAGGAGGCGACGGTATTACAAACTCACGCGTGGCTGGGGCAAATTATGTGGATGTGATAGGCAAGGAAAATGATGTAAATGTCGACTATTCATATAACGCTTCAAACTCCTTTGAGGAGCGTCGGGAAGACCGGGAGGTCACACTACCTAACCGCAGGTTTTTTTCAAATTCCAGTTCAAGAACAGATAATAAGGATATTTCTCATGAGATCAACGCGCGGGGGGAGATACATCTTGATTCTACCTTCTTGATCGAGCTAAGACCCCAGTTCAATTATACGGAGGGCACCTACCGCAACAAGCGTATGGAAGAGACGCGCGACTCGTTACAGAATCTGACCAACCAGTCGAGCACGACCAATGAGAGTTTTCGTAACGGGCGCAATCTTGACAACAGGATCACCGCAACCAAAAGATATGGCAATGGCGGTGGCTTCATGCGTTTACGCATGAACAACAATATCAACAATACCGTAACCGATGCGCGCCTGATCTCTAACACTGAAATATTTGGCGACGACCCAAGCACCATTGCACGCAACCAAAATACCACTGGCGAAGAATCAAGAAACGGTATTGGGCTCAATGCAGACTGGCGTATTCCGATCATTGCCAATACCTTCTTTATGCGCGCTGAATATAACTACGACAACAACCGGAGAGATGATCGCCAAAGCGTTTTTGACCTTAGCCAGGATACCGGTGGTTATAACGATTTTAATTTGGCCCAAAGCACAGACTTCACCAATAAAGACCGGCGCTCCCGGCCAGAGTTGGGAATGACCTTTGATAATGACAAGATCAGGGCCAGAGCTTCGGCAGCCTATGTTTTCCGAAAACTACAAAGTTCAGACGCGCTCCGGGAGATTGACTTTTCAAATAACTTTAACGCCCTGGAGATCGATGCAAATTTCAGTTATGATTTTAACAAGCGCACAAGTTTTTATTCTGGATACAATCTTGATAACAGTGCTCCCGATATAAGACAGCTATCACCTTACATAAATGTATCTAATCCGCTCAACACCATACAGGGTAATCCAGACCTAACCCCGTCTAACCAACACAGGATCTATATAGGGTTTAACAACTTTGACTGGCAGACCCGCACCGGCTTCAACAGTTTTTTCAACGCAAATTTTACCAATGATGAAGTTGTCTCAAAATCTACCATTGATGAAACCAACGTTAGGACGACCACTTATACCAATGTTGATGGGGTTTATGACCTGTATGGCCGGGTGAATTATGGTAAAGAAATAAAACTGGACACGACACGCACCTTAAAATATGAACTGCGTATGGGCGTAAGATCCAATCGTAACGTAAACTTTAATAACGAGGTGGAATACGCTAGTAAAAGCACGAGTTATGAACCCAGTATTGGCCTTCGTTTTACTTGGGAGGATTTATTTGAGATCAGGCCTGAATATTCGCCGAGTTTCACTCGGAATACTTTTGATCTGAAGCGTTTTGCAAACACTGATTTTACACGCCAAGAACTGCGCTTGCGCACCTCAACCCTTTGGCCCAAAGAGCTTGAGTGGGAAAATGACATACGATTTATCACAAATCCCAATGTAGCCGCCGGTTTCCAGAACAGCGCAGTGTTCTGGAATAGTACATTGGCCTACAGTGTGCTACAGGATCAAGGCACTGTTACCTTAAAAGCATACGATATACTCAACCAAAACACTAACGCGCAGCGAACTGCAACGGCGGATTATGTACAGGATGTACAGAGTACCGTATTACAGCAATATTTTATGCTTAGCTTCAGTTATCGCTTCAACACATTGGGCAAAAAAGGGGAGATCAGGGATCACAACGGGTGGCATCGGTAATGAATCTGGTTAATAAAATGTGCCTTTTTTTCCAAAAAATCGACCGTACCAGATTGAAAATCGATTTTTACAGAAAATATTTTTTTTCGCTTTAAGCGAAAGAAACCCAATTGCCAGGAAATTAAGTTACACTACTTTTTAACCGCCCTAGCAATAAAAATGCTTCAAAAGCACAGTTTTTTGACGTAATTACATTCTTTAGATTCTATTAAGCCACATATTTGACCAATCCAATTAGCTACGGCGTATCTTTAAATCATTTAAAAGTACCCTAAAGCCTCATTTTTTTGATAAATCCGCATTTAGGGAAACGTTAAATCCTTTCAGTTATGCCTAAAAATACAATTTGCATCTATTCAATATTTAACTAGAATCGGAAACTATAAATTATAAGTTTGCATTTTCTTTAAATGAACACTTACATCGCTAATTCAAATACTTTTTTTAATTTTCTGCCATAATTATATACATGAACACGAAGTACATTGATCTTATTGATCAGACCTTTTACTTTCCACAGGAGGATTTTAAATTAGAGAAAAACCAACTGCTCTTTCATGATGTGGATTTGATGGCGCTGGTAGAGCAATACGGCACCCCTCTCAAGTTCAGTTATCTCCCTAAAATTTCGGACAATATTATCCGTGCTAAAAAATGGTTTGCAGATGCGATCGCAAAACATGATTATAAAGGCAGTTATAACTACTGCTATTGTACAAAAAGTTCGCATTTTAAGCATATACTTGATGAGGCGTTAAAAAATGATATTCATATCGAGACCTCCTCAGCCTTTGACATTAACATTGTCAACAAGTTAAAGGCCGCGGGTAAGATTACTGACGATATGTATGTAATTTGTAACGGTTTTAAGCGCAACGGTTATATTACCAATATTGCAGACCTGATCAATAGCGGCCACAATAACTGCATCCCTGTAATAGATAATTATGAGGAGATTGAACTGCTGACCAATGAAATCAAAAGTGATTTTAAGGTAGGAATACGTATTGCTTCAGAAGAAGAGCCCAAATTTGAGTTTTACACCTCGCGTCTTGGCATTGGCTACAAAAACATTATCCCTTTCTACGAGGATCAGATTAAAAACAATGACCAAGTAGAGCTTAAGATGCTCCACTTTTTTATCAACACGGGGATAAAGGACAATGCCTATTATTGGAATGAACTCAACAAATGTCTTAAGGTATATACCCGGCTGAAAAAAATATGCCCTTCCCTGGATAGCCTGAATATAGGCGGCGGTTTCCCCATTAAGAATTCCCTGGCTTTTGATTTTGATTATCCCTATATGGTTAATGAGATCATCAATCAGATTCAGATCGCCTGCGACAGTGCAGATGTGCCCGTCCCTCATATTTTTACCGAATTTGGCAGTTTTACCGTAGGCGAGAGCGGCGGTGCCATTTATGAGATCCTGTATCAGAAACAACAGAACGATCGCGAAAAATGGAATATGATCAACAGCTCATTCATCACGACCCTGCCCGATACCTGGGCCATCAGTAAACGATTTGTGATGCTGCCCATCAACCGTTGGGATGAAGAATATGAGCGTGTGCTATTGGGAGGCCTTACCTGTGACAGTGACGATTATTACAACAGTGAGCAGCACAGCAATGCAATCTACCTACCACGCTTTAAAAAGGACAAACCTTTGTATATTGGTTTTTTTAACACGGGTGCCTATCAAGAAACCATAGGCGGTTTTGGCGGGCTACAACACTGCCTGATCCCACAGCCCAAACATATTTTGATTGACAAAGACAAAAACGGAAAGCTAACCACACAACTATTTAGTGAGCAACAAGGGGCAGAAGACCTGCTCAAAATTTTAGGCTATGAGCACAATTAAGAATTTCGCTGGCATTGCCGATGAGTATGCCAAATTAGAAAATGCAAAAATCGTTATGATCCCCGTGCCCTATGACGGCACCAGCACCTGGCAGAAAGGCGCCGATAAAGGCCCTGAAGCACTGCTGCACGCTGCCGAAAATATGGAGACTTACGATATCGAGACCGATACGGAAGTCTATAAACAGGGCATTCACATTGCACCCGCAGTCACTGAAAACGGTACACCAGAAATTATGGTCAAGGCCGTGTACGCTGCCGCGAAAGATTTTATAAAGCGTAACAAATTTGTAACTGTAGTGGGTGGTGAACACTCCGCCTCTATCGGGACCATACGCGCCTTTAATGAACTATTTGAAGACCTTACCGTACTGCACATTGATGCCCATGCAGACCTCCGCAAGGAATATAATGGCAGCAGGTACAACCACGCTTGCGCAGCCCATGAGGCCAGCCAGGCCACAAATCTTGTACAGGTGGGCATCAGGAGCATGGACATACTGGAAAAAACGCTTATGGATGAAGACAAGACCTTCTTTGCCCATGAGATGATGCAGGACGAGTATTGGGTAGACAATGTGATCGAGGCCTGCACTGATAACGTCTTTATCACCTTTGACCTAGATGCACTCGATCCATCCATACTACCGGCCACAGGCACGCCAGAACCCGGCGGACTGTTCTGGTATGAGACCATGGATTTCCTAAAACGGGTCTTTGATGAAAAAAACGTGGTGGGTTTTGATATTATGGAACTCTGCCCTAACGAAAACGACAAGACCTCTGACCTTCTGGCGGCCAAATTGTATTACAAAATGCTTAGCTATAAATTTCAGGGTGAAGAAGCTGAGGATAATTACGATAACACCTATCTGGCCAAAGATAAAAGCGGCCCGGGAAAACTAAAAGACAATGACGAAGACTAAAGGGGCGATCTCCGATTTTATACAGAAATACTACCTACACTTTAACGCAGCCACTGTGGTAGATGCCGCTAAGGCCTACGAGGGGCAGCTGGATAAAGGCGCAAAGATGCTCGTCTCACTCGCCGGGGCCATGAGTACCGCAGAGCTTGGGAAAATCTTTGCCGAGATGATTCGCCAGGATAAAGTGCACATCATCTCCTGCACAGGCGCCAATCTCGAGGAAGATATCATGAACCTCGTAGCGCACTCGCATTACAAGCGCGTACCGCACTACAGGGACCTGACGCCAAAAGAAGAATGGGAACTGTTAGAAAAAGGCCTCAACCGCGTGACCGATACCTGTATTCCCGAAGAAGAAGCCTTCCGCCGTTTACAGGAGCACATCCATAAAATATGGAAAGAAGCCGATGATAAAGGAGAGCGATACCTACCCCATGAATTCATGTACAAAATGCTGCTGAGCGGAGTGCTCGAAGAATATTATGAGATTGACCTCAAAGATTCATGGATGTACGCTGCCGCGGAAAAAAACCTGCCCATCATCTGCCCGGGTTGGGAAGATAGTACCATGGGTAACATCTTTGCATCCTATGTGATGAAAGGTGAGCTTAAGCCCACAACCATGAAATCTGGCATTGAGTACATGACCTTTTTGGCAGATTGGTACACCGAAAATTCTGCTAACGGAATTGGATTCTTTCAGATAGGCGGCGGTATTGCCGGTGATTTTCCTATTTGTGTGGTACCTATGCTCTATCAGGATCTCGAGCGTACCAAAACGCCCTTCTGGAGTTATTTCTGCCAGATTTCAGATTCTACCACCAGCTACGGAAGTTATTCTGGTGCTGTACCCAACGAAAAAATCACTTGGGGAAAACTAGATATCAACACGCCCAAATTTATTATCGAGAGCGATGCCACTATTGTGGCACCCCTGGTCTTTGCGTATTTATTGGGAATGTAAAATCTATCATTGAGTTTGATGGATGAAAGAGTTACCTAAATAAAAGGTCCCACAGTTTCAGCACATGTGGGACCTTTTATTTTTAAAAAATCCATAAAAAGAGGATAAGAACAGCTTAAGCTAATACTTATCAATTTTTTTATTTTCGACTTTATCCGTTTTCCACTCAATCAATGGTGAGGGATAATAGTTTACCTGCATGCGTTCTAAAAATGAGCCCTGATTTCCCAAACGCACCTTATAATTTTTCCAATCTCTGTTTTCAGGTTTAGACCAGCTCAATTCAGCAAAACCAATGGCCCGGGGAAAGGCAAGATATTCCAGTTCGCTAATTGTGCTTATGGTTTCAGACCACAATGGGGCCTCGATCCCAAGAATATTTTTTAAGGGGATATTCTCGTACGCTTCCGGTTTCCAGATGTAAGCGGTATCCACAGGCACATAACCTGCCCAGTTTAGGCCATATTCAGACTTCAGATTATATTTCATATCCAGATATGCTTTATTGGCGGGGGACATAATGATCTTCATATTTTTGGCAACAGCCATCTTTGCATTATCGGGACTCGCCCAGAATTGCGCCGTTGAGCTAGCATCCACATCTGCAGTAGCAATTTCGTCCCAACCTATCATTTTTTTATTGTATTTCTGAACAATTTTTTCAACCTTGTTTACGAAATAGATGTAATCATCCTTTTTGGTCGCATGACTTTCATCGCCACCAATATGAAAATAAGGCCCGGGAGTAATCGCCGAAATTTCCCTCACCACATCGTCGATAAAGGTGTAGACCGAATCTTTTCGCGTAGCGAAAGTACTAAAGCCTACGTGTGTTCCCTTGTAGATTTCGGGAGTTTTGCCATTTCCGTTCAAAAAAGGATAGGCGACCGAAGCAGCATTGGTATGCCCCGGCATATCAACTTCAGGTACGATGGTCATATAATTTTGCGCTGCGTAGGCTACAATATTTTTATAATCCTCCTGAGTATAAAAACCACCGGGCTGATCGCCCACTTCTGTAAGCCCGGCCACTTCAGTAAGTTTCGGCCAGGATTTGATCTCAATGCGCCATCCCTGATCGTCAGTGAGGTGCAGGTGTAGCGCATTATACTTATAATAGGCCAATAAGTCAATATATTTTTTTACATCTTCAACTGAAAAAAAATGCCGCGCTACGTCAAGCATCGCCCCACGGTAGACAAAGAGTGGCGCATCGCTGATGGTGCCAGTTGGGATAGGCC
The DNA here is from genome assembly GCA_965219335.1 of Leeuwenhoekiella sp. Taxonomy (GTDB): domain Bacteria; phylum Bacteroidota; class Bacteroidia; order Flavobacteriales; family Flavobacteriaceae; genus Leeuwenhoekiella. Next base: position 1,145,201 of record CBDCNG010000009.1, on the reverse strand, counting down.
ATATAGGATACTCAGCCACAGTATCATTGGCCTTTGTTGGAATAAGCTGGCGTATGGTCTGCACACCCCTGAACGCGCCTTGGGCACTGGCCGCACTCAAGATAATAGAATCCTCTGCAATGGTTAGATTATAAGCCTCTGGATTTACAGCCTGTAGGCTATCTGATTTTTTAATGTAGATCACGCTTTCGTGATCAAGTGCCTTTTCGTTAACGGAAACATCAAGTTGCGCAGCTTCTTTTAATTTATCGGCCAAAAACGAACCCACAGCCGCAAAATCTGTAGAGTCCTGCGCCGTATAAATCGCGGTATATCGATCTAAGGGAAAACCTGCAGTGGTAGCAGTAATATTGACCGGTTTTGGAATAAGATCTGCTGTAGTCAGATCGGTTTTAGGGAGGTTGAGTACACGGGGGTTTTTATCGGTTGTGCACGAAAGCAGGGTCAGCGTGATAAAAAAAAGGAACAACAGGGAAAATCTGCTTAATTTCATTTGGTATTTTTCACTAAAATAACCTTTTATTTTTAAAACAGTGTTTTAAAATGTATAGTTATGATTTTAATGAAATGGCTGATTTAATCACTGCACTTATAGGGATTCACCCAAAGCAGGCTCCTAATTCATTAGAAACTTTTAACGCCACTATACTGAGCCGAAAAAACATATTTTGACCGATAATCGATTATCACTATCGAGCTGATGAAAAACCCTGCCAGAGACCATAGGTCATACTTCCGATTTTAATTTTTCCTCTCCCTACTTTAATTTTTCCAAAGAACAATTTCCTATTTTTACCCCTTCAACCAAAGCAATGCCATATCAACTTACCATAGTAGTACCGCTATACAACGAGGCCGAAAACCTGCCGCGGGTAGAAAATGAGATGCTGGATTATCTCAAGAATGCAGCGGCAAAGTCAAAAATATTATTTGTAGATGACGGCTCTACGGACGGCAGCCTGAAACTCGTGAAGGATATCTGTATGCGAAATACCGATTTTAAATACATTTCCTTTGAAAAAAACTGCGGACTCAGCGCGGCGATAAAGGCCGGATTTGATCATACGGATACTGAACTTGTGGGCTACATAGACAGCGATTTACAGACCTCACCGGCCGATTTTAATACACTGCTCCCCTACATTGGCGATTATGACCTTGTCACTGGCCTGCGCGGGGCACGTAAAGATCGGTTTGTTAAAAACACGTCCAGCAAGATCGCTAACGGTGTACGCCGCGCCTTTACCCACGACGGTATGGACGATACCGGTTGCCCGCTCAAGATCATAAAAACCGCGTATGCTAAGCGCATTCCCATGTTTAATGGCCTGCATCGCTTTCTGCCGGCGATGATCCTGCTTCAGGAAGGTAAGGTAAAACAGGTGCCCGTAGCACACTTTCCACGTATGGCGGGCACAGCTAAATTTGGCCTCTGGAACCGCCTTTTGGGACCATTAATGGACTGTTTTGCATACCTCTGGATGAAGAAGAAATACATCAATTATCACGTAGCTCAAGCTTCAGATGCATAGCCCGTGGTGGATCTATACGGTAGGTTTCCTTGCCCAGCTCTTATTCTCGGGGCGGCTGATCTTGCAGTGGCTACTTTCTGAAAAACACCGTAAAGTACTTACGCCATCCACCTTTTGGTGGATGAGCCTTGGGGCGTCGTTCCTACTTTTCGTATATGGTTACCTACGCGACGATTTTGCGATCATGCTCGGGCAGGCACTTACTTATTTCATTTATATCAGAAATTTACAATTGCAGGGACAATGGACAAAAACACCGATCGTCCTGCGCTGGTTTCTATTTATTTTTCCTATTCTCATCGTCATTTATGGGTATAACAATGGTGATTATGACCTTCAGTCTTTATTTAATAATGCTGATATTCCCTTGTGGCTCTTGCTTTTGGGAAGTTTTGCCCAATTGATTTTTACGCTGCGCTTCATTTATCAATGGATTTATTCCGAAAGGAAAAAAGAATCCATATTGCCCTTGGGCTTCTGGCTCTTAAGCCTTATCGGCGGTGCTATGATCCTGACCTATGCCGTGCTGCGGCGCGACCCGGTACTTTTTGTGGGCCATTTGATGGGCGTTTTTATCTATGCACGTAATATGCGGCTCTCTTTTGCAATTGACAAGCGATGAGTATCCCAGCCCGCTATCATATCCCGTTACTGCTCCTTGCTTGTTTTCTTGTGTTTTTTTTACACCTCGATGTGCTGTACGCCAATATCATGGAGGCGCGCAATTTTACCACCGCCCGCGAAATGTTGCGCAATGGCCATTGGATCTTTACCACCATGAACGGTGCCGCACGCTACGAGAAGCCACCACTGCCCACTTGGCTTGCGGCGATTTCAGGAGGTTTATTCGGTATTGAAAAGCTTTGGGCGCTACGCCTGCCCTCTGCTTTTATCAGCACTTTTTCAGCTTTATTTTTTTACCGATCAGTGGCCTATGCATCGAAAAATAAAGAGCAGGCCTTTAACGCCTCTTTGATCCTCATTACTTCTTTTTATATCCTTTTTTCGGGGCGCAACGGCACGTGGGATATTTTTGCCCATGCATTTATGCTTGCTGGTATTTACTACCTTTTACAGTTTTTCGCCCAGGCAGAAAAAAAGTATGCCAATGCCTTATTGGCTGGTATGTTCATCGGTTTTTCCTTCATGAGCAAAGGGCCGGTAAGCCATTTTGCACTGCTCTTTCCCTTTTTGATAGCTTACGGCGCGGTGTACCGATTTGGTAATTTTAGTAAAAAAATTATTCCGCTACTTTTGATGCTTGTCGTTATTTTGGTTTTGAGTTCGTGGTGGGCCATCGCTATTTATGTGTTTGATACGCATTCGGCGACCGCCATTGCCAATAAGGAGGCGACTGCCTGGGCAAGCCATAACACGCGCGCCTTTTATTATTACTGGAGTTTTGTTACCCAGAGTGGCGTTTGGACGATCCCGGCCTTTGTTGGGCTGCTCTACCCATATCTAAAATCGCGGGTGGAGAACCTGACCGCCTACCGCTTTTCACTCTGGTGGACGCTCGCCGCGGTCATACTGCTCTCACTAATCCCGGAAAAAAAATCGCGCTACCTCTTGCCGGTGTTAATCCCGCTGGCGATGAACACCTCTTTTTACATCAGTTACCTGTTTAAAAAATTTACCGATTTACGCGATAAAAAGGAGACCTGGCCTGTATATTTTAATTTCGGGCTGATCGGATTTATCGCCCTTGCTGCTCCATTTGCCGGATATTTTTTGCTGCGCGAAAATCTTAACGGACTCTGGGGCTGGTTCATTCCGTTTTCGGCGGTTTCAATAGGCATCGGTATTTATTTATTTTTCAGCCTTGGGCGAAAGCGGATCAGGCGCACATTTTACACTACCGTTTTTTTTATCTGCGCCATTGTCGCATTAGGCTTTCCGCTTATACGTGCAACATATTCCAATACCGATTATGCGACGCCAGAACCAGAAGTAAATGCCCTGGCCAAAAAAGGCATCCCACAGTATGTCTTTAACAATGGCTCGCCAGAACTGTTGTGGGACTTGGGCCGTACCATGCCGACCATAGAAAAGCCGGAAGGGTTAAACCTTCCGCAAGGCGAAAAATTTGCCATCTGGATCAATCTGAACGATCAGCAGCTTTTTCTGGAAACTTTTAAAAGTTATAACATCATTACCAAAAAAATGATGGACGGTAACATTACCTCAAAGGCAGACCGCAATTATAAAGAGCGTCGCGTGGCCTACGTGTACATTCTTCAAAAACCAAACTAATGCACCCCTTTATAAAAAAAGTGAAGCTTAAGTCTGGGCGCTATACTTAGCATGCTTATGCGCAATATCAACTCTTTTTTTTCTGGTTTTGAGATCCTATTTTTCAATGAAATAACCTGTGTGGGTTTAGAGAATATCGATTATGGCAGTGCGTTATTTCACTGTTTTAACTGATAATCTTATTTTTGTTCCTTAAGCTAAATGTATGGTAAAACTAAGGGCTTGGGTTTCTGCGGCACGCCTACGCACGTTACCGCTATCAGTTTCTGGTATTATTGTGGGTAGTGCGATGGCGTATGGCTCTGGATTTTTCTCATGGGAGATTTGTATCCTCGCTTTATTGACTACCCTGGGTTTCCAGATTCTCTCCAATTTTGCCAATGATTATGGTGATGGCGTCCGCGGTACTGATAATGACGAGCGTATTGGGCCTATGCGCGCTATGCAAAGTGGCATCTTAAGTGGGGATGAACTCAAGCAGGGCATTATTTTTACTACCATACTCACCGCTCTACTAAGTATAGCGCTGATTTATACGGCCTTTGGGAGTGGTGATTTTGTATTGTCCCTTGCCTTTTTCCTTTTGGGGCTTTCGGCGATACTGGCGGCCATCAAATATACCGTGGGCCAAAGGGCCTATGGCTACAAGGGTATGGGCGATCTGTTCGTTTTCATATTTTTTGGCCTCGTCGCGGTTGTGGGCACTGAATTTCTGTTTAGTAGAGCGCTGACGGGCATCACATTCCTACCAGCTGTGACGGTAGGTTTATGGAGCACAGCGGTACTCAATCTTAACAATATGCGCGATCGTGTGCCAGATTTCCGCATGAAAAAGAATACACTCGCGGTAATTTTAGGCGAAAAAAGAGCGAAAATATACCATATCTCTTTGATTTTAACAGGTTACATTGCGCTGTTGCTGTACCTTATCCTTACAGACGATTGGCAGTGGGCTGGAATCTGCCTGGTGGTCATCATCCCTTTTAGTTTACACATCCGTAGGGTAATCAGGAACGATAGTCCTGCACTCCTCGATCCTGAACTTAAAAAAGTGGCCCTTACCACATTTGCTTTTGCCGTATTTTTTGCGCTGGGCTATATTATCTAATGCAGCAGTCCAGATCATGCGCTTTTGATAAGATGCCAAGCAGTTGTTCCGGAATAATTTTTTCCAGACAAATGCAGCATCGAATCTTTCTTGAGAAACAAGATTTTGGCACCTTTAACTAAAGTTTAATGATCACGTTTTTTACCGAAAAGGCTGTTTTCGTAATTTCATCGAAAACTGAAAACTATGAAAATCACATATTATGGCCAGAATGGTTTTGGCATTGAGACCAAGGGCCACCATTTACTTACAGATCCTTTTATCACCGGTAGCGACCTCGCTAAGGATAAAGTGGACATCAACAAAATAAAAGCAGAATACCTCCTGCTCACGCACGCACACCAAGACCACATACTCGATGCTGAAGCTATCGCTAAAAATACCGGTGCAGTGATCGTCGCACCTTTTGAACTTGCCAATCATTTTGGTAAAAAAGACCTTGAAGTGAAGCCCGTAAACCAGGGCGGAAGTAATGATTTTGGGTTTTTTAAGGTCAAAGTAGTCAAGGCTGTACATTCCAGTTCGCTACCTGATGGCAGCTATGGCGGCAATCCCGTTGGATTTATATTCACCATTGAAGGTAAAAATATCTATATGGCTGGGGATACCGCGCTCACGCTGGATATGAAACTTATCCCAGAGTGGTTTAATATAGACCTTGCCATTTTGCCCATAGGCGATAATTTTACCATGGGGATCAAAGATGCAATAACCGCCAGCGATTTTGTGAAATGTGACACGGTGATAGGATGCCATTATGATACCTTCCCTCCTATTGCGATTGATCACACCCATGCAAAATCGCAGTTTAAACTGGCCAAAAAAGAACTTGTTTTAATGGAAATTGGGGAATCAATGGAATTTTGATCTGACTTCATAATGGTCAGATTAAATGATTAGTCAATATCTTACTTAAGGTTGCAGCTTTTGGCTTTGTGCCGGGGAACTAACACAAAGGCTTTTCTATAAAAATGGCTTATTTCGCCCCGATCCTCGGTTAAATTCATACAATTATCATCTTCATTGAAAGCAACTTACAAAAAAAAAATCCTCAATTTTAAACGTCCCAGCGGCACCTCTCGTGGCGTCATGACGCAAAAAGAGACCTGGTACATCAAAATTGAGGAAATGGAAAAAGTAGGTTATGGTGAGTGTGGAATCCTTCGCGGTCTCAGTATGGATGACCGCCCGGATTATGAAGAAACTCTAAAATGGACGTGTGAAAACATCCATCAGGGACTCGAGGAACTTTATTATAAACTGGATGGCTTCCCCAGCATACAGTTTGGTGTTGAGATGGCCTTCCGTTCATTTAATGCCGCTGACCCTTTCACCCTATTCCCGTCTGATTTTACGCTTGGCGCGAAAGGTATCCCGATTAATGGCCTTATCTGGATGGGCGATCCCGATTATATGCGTGAGCAGATCGGACAGCAGATAAAAAAGGGGTTTAACTGCATAAAAATGAAGATTGGCGCGATCGATTTTCAGGAAGAAATCAAAATTCTGAAAGAAATTCGAAAAGAATATACAGCAGATCTACTCACACTCAGGGTAGATGCCAATGGCGGGTTTTCTTTTGGGGAAGCTAAAGAAAAACTCAAACGCCTCGCCGAACTTGACTTGCACTCGATCGAGCAACCCATCAAACAGGGTCAAGCCGAGAAGATGGCACAACTTTGTACAAAAACGCCTCTACCCATCGCGCTGGATGAAGAACTTATAGGCATCAGCACTTCCGAAGGAAAAAGAGCCCTCTTAGCGCAAATAAAACCCCAATATATTATATTAAAACCCAGCCTTATCGGTGGTTTTCGAGGAAGCGAATCCTGGATACATACCGCAGAAAAACTGGGCATAGGTTGGTGGATCACGTCTGCGCTAGAGAGCAACATCGGCCTCAATGCGATCGCCCAATATACCATAACCAAAAATACGGTCATACCACAAGGGCTGGGCACGGGCAGCTTATTTACAAATAACGTAACTTCGCCGCTTAAAATAATTCAAGGCCAGCTACACTATAATGTTGATGAAAACTGGCATTTTCAAATTTAATCTATGTTTATAGAACAGGCATACAAGGCTAAAAATAATAGTTTTGGGTGGTATCTTTTAGGTTCATTTATTGTGGGTGCCGTGGCAACATTGGGGCAGATGTTTTGGCTGGTCGTCGTATTTCTCAAAAAAGGGCCATCTACCTTCTCAAACCCTGACCCTAACGCATTGATGAAGGTGCTCGATTCTAACCTTAACCTTTTTCTTCTCCTACTTTCCTTTGTTCTTGGAGCGGCAGCTTTCTACTTTGTAATACGCCTCATACACCATCAGAAATTAATGGATGTAACCACAACCCGGAAAAAATTTGATTGGCACAGATCGCTTTTTTCATTTAGCCTGATCGTAATTTTTTCGACTGGGGCAATCTTATTGGATTATTTCATGAATCCTGCAGATTATGTGGTTGATTTCCGGCCTGTTCCTTTTTTGATTCTCTGCGTAATCTCTATTGTTATGTTGCCCATCCAGACCAGTCTTGAGGAGTATTTGTTTAGGGGTTATCTTATGCAGGGTTTTGGTCTTTTGGCAAAAAACAGGTGGTTTCCCTTATTGATGACTTCCCTGATATTTGGGGGGCTGCATATGGCAAATCCCGAAGTTGCAAAAATGGGTTATATCCTTAGCGTTTCTTATATTGGTGCCGGTTTTCTGCTAGGTATTATGACTCTGATGGATGAGGGTATGGAGCTTTCCCTAGGTTTTCATGCAGGCAATAATCTGATCACGGCTTTACTGGTTACCACAGACTGGAGCGCAATACAGGCAGATTCCATTTTTAGGGATATTTCGGAGCCTACGGTTGGGATTGAGGTATTTGTGCCCGTCCTTATTGTTTATCCCATATTCTTGGCTATATTGGCCTATCGTTATAAATGGACAGGCTGGCGCCAAAAGCTTTTTGGCAAGATAGATCCACCCGCGCCGCAGCCCATAGAAGAGTATCGGGTGGCAGATTAATCTATATGACATGGCCTTACCACGCGTTCATCCCGATTTTAAGCTCAACGGCAGGTCGTTGAACGTAACCCGATTGCGCGAATTGGCCTCAGATTTTGTTAAGACCGGCGAGCCACATGAAGAAGAGGTGGGCGGTTTTTTGATTGATTGGCTCGACGATAAAAAATATATTTCGGTAAACACTTCGGGATCAACAGGAAGTCCCAAAACCATCAAACTGCTCAAAAAGCACATGGTCAATAGCGCCATGGCAACGGCTAAACGTTTTAAAGTCTATGAAGGTACAACTGCGCTTTTGTGCCTGCCTTCGCGTTTTATAGGTGGCAAAATGATGCTTGTACGTGCTATGGTTCTGGGCTGGAAACTCGATCTTGTGCCCCCACGTGCAAATCCCATAGACACCGTTTTTAAACGCTATGATCTCTGCTCGATGACGCCATTTCAACTTGATAACAGTATGGCGCGCCTGCACCTCATCTCAAAACTTATCGTGGGCGGTGGCCCTTTTTCTGAGCCTTTAAAAAACAAGGTGCAGGATGTGGATACCAAGGTTTATGAAACCTACGGCATGACCGAGACGATATCGCACATTGCGGTGAGGAGAATCAATGCCAACAAAAAAGAAACGGATATCAAACCTTTTAAAACGGTAAGCAAAGTGACCGTAAGTCAGGATGACCGTGGTTGCCTTGTCATCAAGGCCCCCAAGGTAAGCACAGATCCTGTGGTGACCAATGATATGGTAGAGCTGCTTTCTTATAAAAAGTTTATCTGGCTGGGACGTATTGATAACGTCATTAACAGTGGCGGTATCAAGCTTTATCCAGAACGTATCGAGGAAAAACTTGCCCCACAGATCAAAGTGCCCTTTTTTATAGGCGGAGAGATGGATGAGGCCCTCGGCGAAAAGGTAGTTCTCGTGCTTGAAACTGACCCTGAGGATGAGATTACCATCGATTTTACAGTACTCGATAAATATGAGGCTCCTAAATCGGTATTGTACTGTCCAAAATTTGAGCGCACCCAAAATGGAAAACTAAAGCGAGGCGAGACCTTACGCATGCTTGAAGCACAAGATTCTTAAAAAGATGTGTCCCCCTCAAAATTAATTTTTTGAAGCGAAAATATTTGGCATCTTTTATGTTTCTCATATATCTTTCGGCGAAAGCCAAATCCATAAAAAAAATAAGCTTAATCAATAAGGTGTTGAATCAGTCTCGCCTCTATGCTGTTTTTATAATAGGACTGAAATTTTAAATTTTGAAACACCCTCTTTAAGAAAGAAACTATTTTCAGCTAAAGGCTTCGCGGTCTTGCTCCGAGGTTTTTAGTAATTTTGCAAAAATATTTAAACCCATGAAAAAATCATTGCTCATACTTTTTCTCTTAGTCTTAGGCGCCACCCAAATGCAGGCGCAATATGGCCGCGGTTATGGTAACGGTTACGGTGGCTATGGCAGTCGCTCCCGCCTGCCAGATCCCGGTCCAGAGCCTAAACCAGAAGAGGTTAAGCCTTCTGATATAGTAACAGAACGTTTGCCCGACTATCAAGCGACGTTTAATCTGGACCCCTTTGAGACCGAGGTACTTCGCGAAATCTTAAAAGATTATTACACAGATCTTATCGCGATGCAAAAGGATAAGACCACTAATGCTGAGACAAAACGCGAGAACTACGAGCGCAGGCAGAAAGAATTTAAATCTAAACTGGGTTCCATATTGACAGATGAAGAGGTGGAAAAATTTGTGGCGATGGACTTTAGCCCTAAAGCGGTACGTAAACGTAAAAAGAATCGGGACAACGATAATTAACCCCCGTTGTGCAGTGATTTTTTTCGCGAATGACAAGAGAGGTGCGCGCACCTGACTGTTTGATAGAATATCCCAAACTACATAGTAGAGTTTAGATAATCCTATCGCTCAATACGCCCTTAATCTAGTTATTCTCTACATTAAGATCCCGGACTCTAGACAATGGGCTGTCTTCAAACGCGACAACTGTAGAATCCTCACGGTCATCTACGATTAGACAGAGCAATCCAGCCAATACAAAGGAGCCACCACCAATTATAAGGGCATAAATAGAAATATTATGAAAAACCTCCTTTAACAAAAAGCCCAAAATCCCTGCCGCCACGATCTGCGGAATCACGATAAAAAAATTGAACACCCCCATATAATAGCCCATTTTATTGGCCGGAAGAATGCTTGATAACATCGCGTAAGGCATAGAGAGAATACTGGCCCACGCAATACCCACGCCAACCATGGAAATCAGGAGCAGGTCTGGATCAGTAATAAAATAGACCGAAAAAAGTCCCACCGCTCCGCAAAATAGGGAGATCATGTGGGTGATTTTCCGGTTAGTTGCTTTGGCCAGTTGGGGCAATAAAAAAGCGGCCAGGGCTGCGACCCCATTGTAAACCGCAAAGCAAACACCTACCCAATCTGCGCCCTCATTATAAAGGATTGATTTGGTATCTGTCGTGCCATATACATGGCTGGTAACGGCGGCCGTGGTATAAATCCACATGGCAAAGAGCGCAAACCAAGAGAAAAACTGGACAAAAGCAAGTTGCACCATGGTTTTGGGCATTTTGAAAATTCCTGCAAATGATTGTATGAGCCCGTCAAAAACCCCTTGTTCTGCATTCTCTCTTTTTAATTTTTCCAGATCATCTGGGGGATATTCCTCGCTCTTGAAAACCGTCCACATTACCGCAAAAAAGTAGGCAGCGGCACCTATGTAAAATGACCATTTTACCGAATCTGGGATCACGCCATTGGGGGCGGTATTGCTAACCCCAAACCAGTTGGTAAAAAGGTAGGGAAGTGCAGACGCAATCACCGCGCCCAGACCTATAAAAAAACTTTGCATGGCAAAACCACTTGTGCGCTGCTCATTGGGCAGCATGTCTCCCACAAATGCCCGGAAGGGCTCCATACTTATATTTATGGAAGCATCTAGTACCCAAAGCATCAATGCCGCCATCCATAGCGCCGTAGAGTTAGGCATGATGAGCAGTGCGATCGAGGCCAACACCGCGCCGGCAGCAAAAAAAGGCCGTCGCCTGCCCCATTTTTTGCTCCATGTTCTATCACTGTAATAACCTATAACAGGCTGTACTAAAAGTCCCGTGAGTGGAGCCGCGATCCAAAGGATGGGAATGTCGTCAATACTCGCCCCAAGAGTTTCAAAAATCCGGCTCACATTAGCGTTCTGAAGGGCAAACCCAAACTGTATACCCAAAAAGCCAAAGCTCATGTTCCAGATCTGCCAGAAACTCAATCTGGGCTTTTCAGAACCTATGGAAACGTTCTTCATTTGTCGCTTAATTTTAAATTCTATTTCCTAAATATGTATTTTTTAATCAATTTTATTGCGGTTACCTTTCCTGCTTTGCCGCACTGCATCCTGATATTGCATAACCGTGAGATCATCAGAATCCATACCCAGCTCGTTTAGAAAATTATAAAGTACCTCAAAAAGTGCTTTTGTCTGCTTTAGTTTTTCGGCCTGAGCTTCTATTTCTATAAAAGTTTCAGTCAGTTCGGGCAATTCTACCACACTTATTTCTAGGTCAGTCTGCTGAAAGTTAACCTTATAAAACAGGCATTTTTTAATATATTGAATATCGTTTTTGTAGCCCAATCCTTTAAAAATCGCCTGGGCGGACTCAAAATCGGTTATTTCGGTCTCAAATTCAGGTTTTGAGCGTGTTTTAAGGTCAAAAGGAGCTTCTTTCAGCGTAAGCCAATATGTTGTTTTTCCGCTCTTGGGATAGCTTTTTTTACGCAGGCGGAGTTCACAATCATACTCCTTTAATTCATTTTTCTTATCAAAATAAATATCATCGTAAATAACCTCTTCTGCGGGAGCTGAAGCACGCTTTTCCAGCTGTTTCAAAACCTCCTCCTTATTTCTGATGATTGCGGTCAACTCAACTTCGTACATGTTATCGTGAGATTAATATTGCGGATTTTTTTTGAACAGAGCATTAAAAAAAATCAAAATAAAATCATTTAATATCCGTAAAACATAAAGGAATCGCATCAAAAAAGGAACAATACTATAAGTCGTCCCTATGCCTTACACCCAGTTAAACCTGAATAATCCCAAGGTTAAATTTTTTCTCAATGGGTGCATGGTCGGCGGCCTCGATACCGGTGCTGATCCATTTACGGGTCTCCAATGGATCAATGATTGCATCCGTCCACAAGCGCGCAGCGGCATAATACGGGGAAACCTGCTCATCATAACGGGATTTGATCTTATCGAATAACTCTTTTTCCACCTCAGGGGTGATCTCTTTGCCCTGCTTTTTAAGAGACGCCTTCTCTATCTGCAGCAGCACTTTAGCCGCACTATTGCCGCTCATCACTGCAAGTTCTGCAGAAGGCCAGGCAACGATGAGCCGCGGGTCATAAGCTTTTCCGCACATGGCATAATTGCCGGCGCCATATGAGTTCCCGATGACAATCGTAAATTTTGGGACGACCGAGTTACTTACCGCATTCACCATTTTTGCACCGTCCTTAATAATCCCACCGTGCTCACTTTTGCTGCCCACCATAAAACCGGTAACATCCTGTAAAAAGACAAGCGGTATCTTCTTCTGGTTACAATTGGCGATAAAGCGCGTCGCCTTATCCGCACTATCGCTATAGATCACACCGCCAAACTGCATTTCACCCTTTTTGGTCTTGACGATTTTACGCTGGTTGGCCACGATACCCACGGCCCAGCCGTCAATGCGTGCATAACCTGTTAGTATGGTCTGGCCATAGCCCGCTTTATATTCCTCAAAATCGGAATTGTCTGTGAGCCTCTCGATGATTTCCATCATATCATATTGATCGCTTCGCTTTCGCGGAAGCAGACCATAGATATCCCCGGCCTCTTTTTTTGGTTTAACCGGATCAATTTTATTGAAGCCAGCCCTGTCAAAATCACCGATTTTATCTATGATGTTCTTGATCTTTGATAGCGCGTCACGGTCATCATCAGCCTTATAATCTGTAACACCACTGATCTCGCAATGGGTAGTAGCACCGCCCAGGGTTTCGTTGTCCACGCTTTCGCCAATGGCGGCTTTTACGAGATAACTACCCGCCAGAAAAATACTCCCGGTCTTATCTACAATCATGGCCTCATCGCTCATAATGGGAAGATAAGCCCCGCCCGCCACACAGCTGCCCATCACAGCACTGATCTGCGTGATGCCCATACTACTCATCACCGCATTGTTCCTAAAAATACGCCCAAAATGTTCCTTATCGGGAAAAATTTCGTCCTGCAGGGGCAGATACACACCCGCACTATCCACCAGATAAATGATGGGCAGGCGGTTTTCAATACTTATTTCTTGCGCTCGCAGGTTTTTTTTTGCCGTTATCGGAAACCAGGCCCCGGCCTTCACGGTGGCGTCATTGGCAACAACGATACATAGTTTTTTGCTTACTTTGCCGATTTTTACAACAACTCCACCACTGGGACAGCCACCATGCTCTTTATACATGCCCTCACCGGCAAAAGCGCCTATTTCCACAGCTTTTTTAGGATCATCAAGGAGAAAATCGATGCGCTCCCGGGCGGTCATTTTGTTCTTATCGTGCTGTTTTGCAATGCGTTTTTCACCACCACCCATTTTAACACGTGTTAAAGATTGCCGCAGTTCAGAGGCGAGCAGTTTATTGTGATCTTCGTTTTTATTGAATTTTATATCCATGTTCAGTATAACTATAAGAATCGCCCAAGCTCTTTTTTAGATCAAAAATTAAGTTGTACTCCCAGGGCGCCTGATATGAGGGAAAACTCCCAACGAAAATACGAAAACGATAACGTTCCCGGCCTTTAGTTTTCTGCGAAATATACGATATTTGTAATGTGCCCGGCAGGAGGCCATAAACTAACTGTCATCTAGTAGTGGCATTTAAATTTCCCACAGGGTTCAGAAAGCATTTCTGATCTAAGGGCGGAAAATCAATTTAAGATTTATGATGAACAAAAACACCGTACTGGGCTGGGCAACCTTTATTATGATACTTGTTGGCATTGGCCTTATTGCCCTGGGCGCAGTGCGTTATAAAGATGTTGCCGGCTATGGTTTTGCGGCTGTAGGCGTAGGATTTTTTGCCATTGCCTGGGTATTTAATGCACTTAAAGGGAGGGTGTAATCCCTACTTTCCCTAATCGAAAGCTGTATTTATGAAGGTCATGATTCTAGGTAAATAACTTTAGACCTTTGCATTTATAGAGCGAGTTCTTTATAGATTGTCACTAAATTTGAAGGTTTGTAACATATATTAAGGCCTACCTAAATTAAAATCCGGCACTGTAATTTAACCTGTTTTCCTTTGGCTTTAAGCCAAAATGTTTATATCTGCATCATCTAAATATTCAGCCCAATGAAACAAACCCTGACCAAACACCTTAAAAGCGGTGCCGCATTTACCGGAATAGCCGATTTTATAGATGAAATCCCATTTGATAAACTGGGGAAACGGCCCAACGGACTTCCCTATTCGTTTTACGAAGTTTTTTATCATATTTATTTTGCACAAAAAGATATTCTTGACTTTTGTACCGCCGATACGTATCAGGCACATGATTGGCCAGATGATTATTGGCCAAAAAAGCAAAAACCAGAAAATGAAAAAGATTGGGAAGACCTGAAAAATTCTTTTTTTAAAGACCGTCACAACTTATCGGACTGGTTAAATACCGAAGAAAATAAACTAGAAAACATTGTAAAAAATGGGGAAGATCAAACGGTTTTTCGGGAAGTACTACTGGTTTTGGAACATAATGCGTATCATACCGGTCAATTGATGATTTTATCAAGATTACTGGGGGAACGCTAGGTTTTGCTTATTGAAAAAAATTAAAAAACAACACCATTTTGTGTGAAAACCAAGAAAACAGCAATCATCGGTTAAGAATAACAATAGCAAAAAATATTAATTAAAGATTTACGCTTCCGCGGAAGCAAAAAACAAGTATATGGCAGAAGACAATAAAATAATATTCAGCATGTCTGGGGTTACCAAAACCTTTCCCGGTGCGAACACTCCTGTTTTAAAAAATATTTACCTAAGCTTTTTTTACGGGGCAAAAATTGGCATTTTGGGGCTTAACGGCTCAGGGAAATCCACCCTGCTCAAAATCATCGCCGGAGTAGAAAAAAACTATCAGGGAGATGTTACTTCTTCACAAGATTACACAACCGGCTATCTGGAGCAGGAGCCCCAGCTTGATGATGACAAGACCGTTCTGGAAGTTGTAAAGGAAGGTGCTGCAGAAACAGTTGCCATTTTGGATGAGTATAACAGCATCAATGATCAGTTTGGTCTGGAGGAGGTCTATTCTGACCCCGATAAGATGGAAAAACTCATGAATCGCCAGGCAACACTGCAGGATGAGATCGATGCCCGTGGCGCCTGGGAGCTGGATAATAAGTTAGAAGTGGCCATGGATGCATTAAGGACACCGCCAGCAGATCAAAAAATCGGAGTCCTCTCCGGAGGGGAGCGCCGCCGTGTCGCACTCTGTAGATTATTGCTTCAGGAGCCTGATGTACTTCTCCTCGATGAACCCACAAACCACCTTGATGCGGAAAGCGTGCACTGGCTTGAACATCATCTTGCCCAATATAAAGGCACGGTGATCGCGGTGACGCACGACCGCTATTTTCTGGACAATGTTGCCGGATGGATCCTAGAGCTTGACCGTGGAGAGGGCATACCTTATAAGGGAAATTATTCCTCCTGGTTAGAACAGAAATCAAAACGGCTCGCACAGGAACAAAAACAGGCGAGCAAACGCCAGAAAACCCTGGAGCGAGAACTGGAATGGGTGCGTATGGCACCGAAGGGGCGCCAGGCTAAACAGAAGGCCCGCCTCAACAATTATGATAAATTGATGAGCCAGGACCAAAAACAGACTGACGATAAGCTTGAGATATACATCCCTAACGGGCCACGCCTGGGCACCAATGTGATTGAGGCCACAGGAGTGAGCAAAGCCTTTGGCGATAAATTGCTGTATGAAGATCTAAACTTTAAATTGCCACAGGCGGGAATTGTGGGCGTAATAGGGCCCAATGGCGCCGGAAAGACTACTATTTTCAAAATGATCATGGGTGAGATTGAGCCCGACAAAGGAAAATTTGAAGTGGGTGATACTGCCCAGATTGCTTATGTAGATCAATCGCATGCCAATATTGACCCCGATAAAAGTATCTGGCAGAACTTTAGCGATGGGCAGGACCTGGTGATGATGGGTGGCCGCGAGGTCAATAGTCGCGCCTACCTCAGCCGTTTTAATTTCAGCGGAAGCGAGCAGAACAAAAAAGTGGATAAACTCTCTGGAGGGGAGCGCAACCGCCTGCATCTGGCCATGACCTTAAAAGAAGAAGGCAACGTGCTCCTGCTGGATGAGCCTACAAATGATCTTGATGTCAATACATTGCGGGCCCTCGAGGAAGGCCTCGAGAATTTTGCCGGTTGTGCTGTAGTCATCTCACACGATCGCTGGTTTCTAGACCGTATTTGCACCCATATCCTTGCTTTTGAAGGTGACTCACAGGTGTATTTCTTTGAAGGCGGTTTCTCAGACTATGAGGAGAATAAGAAAAAACGCTTGGGCGGCGATTTAATGCCAAAACGCATCAAGTACAAGAAATTGGTCAGATAACAACAAAATCATACGCTACAGGTGGAATGACCTGTTTAGCTTGGCCAGAAGCTCTGTATTTTGGAAAAGTTTGATCAGGTTATTTACAGCTGGCGTACTGCTGCATTTTTTCCAACATTTAATAAATGACCGAAACAAAACCTTGGAGATAAAACAATTAAAAGTAATCGCCTTTGATGCTGATGATACGATCTGGGTCAACGAGCCCATCTTTCGCGAAGCGGAAAAAGATTTTGCTACACGCTTTAAAAATCATGCTGCCAAGGATGGCATTTTACAAGTTTTACTGGATACAGAGATTAAAAACCTAAAAATCTACGGGTATGGGATCAAGGGTTTTGTGCTTTCTTTACTGGAGGCTGCCCAGTACATTACAAATGGTAAATTAAAAGATAGCGATGTAAAATTTATCCTTGACCTGGGCAAAAGAATGCTTGCAGAACCGGTAAAACTGCTTCCTGGCATTGAAAAGGTTTTTGATGCTTTGGCCAAAAATTACAAATTGGTTGTTGCCACGAAAGGCGATCTGCTAGACCAGGAGCGTAAGTTGATCAAATCTGGCCTGGTTGATTATTTTCACCATATCGAGATTGTTTCCGATAAGACCGAAAAGCAATATAAAAAACTGGTAAAGCATCTTGATATCAATCCTGATGAGTTCGTTATGGTGGGCAATTCAATAAAATCTGACGTGCTTCCCGTACTTGCCATGGGCGGCAATGCTGTGCATATTCCCTTTCATACAACGTGGGCACATGAGGAAGTGACAGAAAAGGTAGAGCATCCCCGGTTTATTTCCCTTAAAGCCGCACCAGAATTACTTGAGCTATTTGTCGCAAAACAGTGAAGGCTGTAACAGTATAAATCAATGTCGTTTAGGCAGCAGCTCCCTAAAGATATAAATCAATGCAGCGATAAGAAGACCTATCAAAAGGCCTTTACCAAAATAAGGTTCAAAAGGCCAAATGATAAGAGCCAGAACGGCAAGGGCGGCAAAAAGGTAGATTTTTGTTCGGTACTTTTTCGGTATCATAATTTATTGTCAGAACAGCGCAAAATTAGGCTTTTGATTTTACAATACATCTTAGCTTCCTTGCAGGTAAAATATACACATGCCCCTACCGGTTATACAGCCAATCAGCAAAGATTTGTTCAGTAAATTTGACCTATATTTCAGGATTTAAAAGGTATGATTTATAGCAGTACGCCAGGTCTCTTTTATTCTTTTGACCGCCTTTGCCACAACGATTAATTAATTTTAGGTTTTTGTTGATTTAATTTGTTAAATTAGATAAAATTATTTCGCCAGTTATTATGAGTTATACACTTTTGAGCTCTAGCTTACGTTAAAACAAGGCATTTAGGTACAACCAATCAAATCATTAAGATGGAAAACGAAAATAAGAACAGCACCTTAAAAATAATCACCGGTATTCTCGCAGTACTCCTAATTGTGGCGGGCGCTTTTGCCATAAAACTCTATAACCAAGAGAAGGATACAAAAGCGGAACTGACCAAAGAAAAACAGATCGTGTTAAACGACCTAAAACAAATGGTAGGTAAATATGATACCGTGATCAAAGAAAATAATCTTAAGGATACTGAGATCAATAAGGCCCGTGATCGCATACAGATCCTGATAGACAGTGTCAATACAATGGAATCTACGGTTACATCTTTGCGTCGTTACCGCAGTGAGGCAGTTAAGCTCAGAAAGGAACGCGACTATCTTTTTGCCCAGAACGACTCACTTAAGGGCATGAATAAAATGCTAGCTATGCAGGTAGACAGTACCAGTTATGAGCTAGAAGTTTCCAATATGAAAAGGGATAGTCTAAGTTCTGAAAAGCAAGCATTGGCCGAACGCGTGGCCCTAGGCTCCAGTCTAAGCGCAAG
This sequence comes from Leeuwenhoekiella sp., assembly GCA_965219335.1. Taxonomy (GTDB): domain Bacteria; phylum Bacteroidota; class Bacteroidia; order Flavobacteriales; family Flavobacteriaceae; genus Leeuwenhoekiella. The sequence goes on along the minus strand of CBDCNG010000009.1, from coordinate 1,126,699 downwards.
CAAGCTTACGGGCACAGGTGTCATCGTAAGGAGATCGGGCAGACTTGTAGAAAACGACAATAACAGAAGGGTAGATCAGATACGTGCTTGTTATACCGTGCCTCAAAACCGTATTGCCGAGGCGGGCGACAAGGAACTTTATGTGCAGGTAGTAGATCCTAATAATGCCATATTGGGCGAAAACAAAGTACTTCAGGTCAACGACAGCACAAGCATTACCTATAGCGCCGTTTCAAAATTCTATTATGAGAATACCGCGCTGGATATCTGTGAGAATGTACCGCCTAATGAAGGGGGCTTTAAAGAGGGACTTTATAAAATTTACGTTTATGATGGTGGTAATATCATTGCGCAGACCACACTGGTACTCGATTAAAAATTGAAGAATTAAATGCACAATACTGAAAAACGCCCTCTAGAGGGCGTTTTTTATGCTTAGATTTCAAAATAAATATCTTTTATTTGATTAGATTGAATTAATTTTTAGATAGTTATCAGCTTTATGTCTATATAATTCATGTAGCAGATTTATAAAGCTTTTATTTGCCACCATTAGCCTGAAGATCTGCTTGGCAAAAATCATCTAAAGGAGCGATATCACTCCCCATTGACATGGAGAAAATATTAGTAACGGTCCTATAATACATCAGGCAACTTTCTACCGTGCAGTGCCTGTTAATAATATTAGCCTCAGCATCGTCTTGTGAAGTGTCCCGATGATCGGTCTGCATGGGGGTTCCCAGATCCACGAGACCAAAAAGATGACCAAACTCATGTTGCAGGGTTGTACCTTCTATTTTTGCAAGGTTACTTCCCACGATCCCGCTGGCGATCTGTTTGATTGTTTTTTCATAAATTACACAAGATGTGTTACGATAGGAAGTTCCCAAAATCACATTGTTACCTTCATCTTTTGCGGAATTTTTATCAGCAAAAAAGACCCATACACCCAATTTTTCACCCTCATTGTAAACCGTGCGGCTATCCGCCTCTATTTTGGCAACATCGTCGGCATTGAGGCTGTCCTTATCAGTAGGGCTTATAATAGTTTCTGTGGTGGAGATATTAGCAGGCTTATGGCAATGCTTCAGGATAAAGGCCTCAAGCCCATCTATTGCGGCCTGCGTAGGCTTAAAACCCTCTACATATGCGATCTCAAGATTGATGCTGGTAAAGTTGTCTGCCCTTAAAAAATCTTTGGCAGAAGTACCCACGCTTTTTAGGTTTGCGCTTTTATCCATCCCCGGGATGGTATCGCTTGAATCATCCTGAGAACAGGAAAAAACTAATAAAGAAAAAAAAGATAGTAAGAGAATTCTGTGTTTAAATTGCATGATAGTACGTTAATTATTTCAAATTTGTGGGTAACTAATACCTAAATTGAGTCAATACTTTTGATCGTATTTTCACTAGTTTTCCACTTATAAACGCATTTTTTCAACAAATAGTTTGCCTTAAAAAAAACCTGAATTTTATTAAAGTAAACCCGTTTTTGCTTATTTGATAGTATATAATGAATAGAGAATCAGCATAAATTATTTCCAATCTACTTTTTTTCGGTCAGGTCTGCGATCTGTTGTAGGGCCACTTTTCCATTAGCGCCTTTTTGAGAGGCTACGAGGGCTCCTAGGGCACAGCCATGAGCAAGTGCTTGCTCGGGCCCGCTTTCGCGAAAGAGCCAATGCAACAGCCCCGCCAAAAATGCATCACCCGCACCCACGGTATCCACCACCTTGGCAGGATAACCGGGATGTGCATACAATTTATCTCCATCAATGAGTAGCGCGCCTTTAGATCCCCGCGTCACACAAATAAAGTTAGCCGGAAAGGTTTTGCCTAGGGCGGTGATTTTTTCTTCTATTGCAGTATTATTAATGCCCATAAAATTACTAATCTCCGAGAGTTCATCCTCATTCATTTTAATGAGGTAGGCATGCTCCATAAGCGCAACGATCTTACTTAAATCATAATCGGGGGCACGTAAGTTTACGTCAAAAATTGGCTTTTTCGCAAGCTTTAAAAGTTCAAGAAGTGTATTTTTTGACCCGTCGGTTCGCGTGGCCAGAGAGCCAAAAATAAAGAGATCAGCCATATCCACGATCTTTTGATTGCCCTCGGTAAGGGCAATGGCATCCCAGGCTACCGGCTTTTTGATGGTGTAGGAGGCACTCCCCGTATTATCGAGTTCTATCTCTACGGCACCTGTCTCCAGCTCGCTATCTTCCTGAATAAAATCCCGCTTGAGCCCATAATCTTCAAGCAGGGCTCTGGTTTCTTCTGCAAGCAAGTCATCGCCCAACCTGCTGATCATAGAGACCTCACTGCCCAGCGAACACAAACGCAGAGCCACATTGAGCGGTGCGCCTCCCAGTTTTTTCCCATCGGGAAACAGATCCCAAAGAATCTCACCGTAGCAGGCGATTTTTAATCTTTTCTTCATAAAAATCTTGCATTAATATACACCGTTGGTTTTTCGCGTAAGCGAAAAAAAACGCTATTATTTTAGTATCGTTTTTTCCAGTTCCTCTAGAGATATCCCCTTAGTCTCGGGCATCAGGAATTTAACGAACATCAGCTGCAACACCATCATAAAGGCAAAAAAAGCAAATATGGGCCATGGATTGTCCTTAAAGATCCCGGATTCAGAATCCAGGAACACCGGCGTGAGCAAGGTTATGGATGCTGCACATACCCAATGGGTGCCAGTTCCCCACGATTGACCGTAGGAGCGTACTTTATTAGGGAAAATCTCCGAAATAAATACCCAAATCACCGCGCCCTGCCCCACGGCATGTGATGCGATAAAAATTAGGATAAATGTCAATAAAATTACCGGGCTGGCGGTGGTATAAAAGCAATAAGCCACTGCAATTAGGCTGATTATATAGCCAAAAGAACCGATATACATTAACTGCCGGCGACCCAGGCGGTCAATAAGCCCTACGCCCACGAATGTAAAGATGAGGTTGATCACCCCTATACCGATAGAGCTAAACAGGGACTGCCCCTCTCCCAGGCCAGCTTTTTCCAGTATTTCTGGAGCGTAATAAAGTATGAAATTAATGCCAGACCATTGATTGAAAAAGGCAATGAGGAAAGCCAACATCAAAGGATAGCGAAAACGGCGAGAGAATAATTTTACATCGTTGGCCGTATTGGCAAGATCAGCCTTGATCTCCTCCAGTTTATCCTGGGCTATACGTGGATCAAATATTTTTTTGAGTATCGCAAGTGCTTTTTGATCGTCCCCTTTTTTATAGAGCAGCCATCTAGGGCTGTTGGGTACGTTCATTACAAAAATAGTGTATAAAAATGCGGGAATGGCCTCAACGCCCAACATCCAACGCCAGTCTTTATCGCCCTGAAAACCCTGCAGCGCATAATTGCTAAAAAATGCAATCAGAATGCCCAGCACAAGGTTAAATTGATAGAGTGCTCCCAGCTTCCCCCTGTTTTTTGGAGATGAAATTTCTGAGATATAAGTAGGTGCCGCCACCGATGATGCCCCTACGCCAATACCACCTACAAAGCGGAAAAAGGAGAAGGTGTAGGGATCTGGTGCAAATGCCGATCCTATAGCGGATACGAAGAAAAGCACCCCGATCCAAAACAAGGTCTTTTTACGCCCCAGTTTATCGCAGGGAATACCGGCAGTTAGCGAACCCAGAACGGTACCCCAAAGCGCCATGCTCATAATAAAAAACCCGTGAAATAATGGCGAGGTATGCCAAAGTTCTTTTATTGGGAGATTTGCACCCGAGATCACAACGGTATCAAAACCAAAGAGAAATCCGGATAATGCTACCGTTATTGACCATTTTTGTACTGCTTTCATTGACTTTACTATTTATTTAGTTATTGGTATTGTTCCAAATGCTGGGCAAAGGTGCGATCTTTACTTCCCGAAATTGGGCATTTCCCTCAAAGTCCAGCAAAGTATAGGCTTCATTTGGGAAAAATTGCGCGGTCATTACAGTCGCTCCCCCATCGATAAAAAGCTCGACCGAGCTACGATCCAAAAATAGGGAAAATTGAACGTTTTGGCCATCCTTTAACTGCGCGGCTGCTTTGAGTATATGATCGGTAAATTTATCCGAAAAGTCGGTCTTTCCCGATTTTGACCGATCGATATAAAATTCATTCTCTTTTTGACTAAAGCCAATAAATAAAGAATCCCTTTTACTGTTTGAAAAGCTGATCCTAAAATCATTTAATGGGCCGGGCACATTAAATTTTACCAAGCTTTGGTTAAGTCTATTTTCCTCGATATGCGTGGTTTTTTCGGTTTTGGGAGCGCTATATTTTAGATTTTCAGTAACGGCTTTAATAGGATAATTGGTAAGATAATAACTATCATTTTTATGCAATTCCAGCTTTCGCGGAAGCGTCATAGCGCTGCGCCAAGTAGAAGTAGGTATCTTTTCGCCATAGGCCCAATTGCTCATCCAGCCTAAGAAAATCCGCTCTTCTTCAGGGAGGTTGTTATAGGTAATGCCCGCATAATCGTCTGGTCCATAATCCAGCCATTTAATATCTTTTTGATCTGTGGTAAAAGATTTTCCGTCAAAATCACCTACGAAATATTGTGTTCCTGATCCACCGTTGGGACCACCCGGATTGGTGCTGATGAGCAATATCCATTTTTCTTCCTGGCTGCCTTCACTTTTTAAAGGGAAGAGGTCGGGACATTCCCAGACGCCACCGTGGGCACCGGTATCTTTCCCAAAAACGCTGAGATAATTCCATTTTTTGAGATCACTAGAATCATAAAACTGTGCATGATCGCCCTCTACGAGTACGAGAATCCACTTCTTGGATGGGCCGTGCCAAAAAATCTTGGGATCCCTAAAATCAATTACCTTATCCGTATTGGGCACCACGGGGTTGCCTTTGTATTTAGTAAAGGTTTTGCCATTGTTAAGGCTATAGGCGATGCCCTGCGATTGATAATCAGTCTTGCCCGCTGCGGCGGCCTTGGGGTCATGATAAGTAAACATGGCTACAAGGGGAGGATTCTCCAGAGTGCCAAAACCACTAGTATTCATCTTATCTACAACCGCGCTGCCCGAGAATATATAGCCCAGTGAATCCGGTTTTAGCGCGATGGGCTTATGCTCCCATTTAATGAGGTCTTTACTCGTCGCATGCCCCCAGTGCATTGGGCCCCAGACGAGGCTGTCGGGATAATATTGATAGAAAAGGTGATATACCCCTTTATTGTAAACCAAACCATTGGGGTCGTTCATCCAGGATTTTTGCGGGGAAAAGTGGTATTGAGGGCGGTAGGTTTCGTTATAATTGGCGGTTTTTTCTTTGATGATTTTTTTCTCATTTTGTGAATTTTTACAGGCAGTAACAGAAACTATTAGTAAAAATAATAAACAGTATTTTTTGATCATATAACGGAGTATTACCTAAATCAGCGACTGAAAATAAAACATTTTATTAAGAATATATCGTTTTCGTTCGTAGATTTATCTTTTTGTAAATATAAATGCCATTGCAGCTCTAAAGAATCGATTATCTTTAACCCTATTTTTAAAACTATGAGAAGAAAACTGACCTTAAAATTAATAGCGCAGGAACTTGAAGTCTCCATCTCAACGGTTTCAAAAGCGCTGCGCGATAGCCCCGAGATCAGCGAGGAAACCCGCGACAAGATCAAGGCTTACGCCAAAAAATATAATTATAAACCCAATAATATTGCACTTAGCCTAAAAAATAGGAAAACCAATACCATAGGGGTGATTATCCCTCAGATCGTACACCACTTTTTCACCACCGTGATCCGCGGTATCGAGATGACCGCACGCGAGCATAATTATAACGTGATCGTCTGCTTGTCAAACAACGACTTTGACAAAGAAGTGCTCAATATGGAACTGCTGGCAAACGGAAGTACCGATGGCTTTATACTTTCTGTATCTAAAGAGACCATGATCAAAGAAGATTATCACCACCTCAACGAGGTAATCGAGCAGGGCATGCCGGTCGTCATGTTTGACCGCGTTGTGGAAGGCATTCCTTGTGACCGGGTACTCATAGATGATAAGGCGGGCGCCAAAGAAGGCGTGATGCATATGATCAGGACAGGCTGCCGTAAAGTGGGTATATTGACCATTGAGGATTACAATAGCGTGGCACGTTTACGTACCGAAGGTTATCTGGAAGCTTTAGATGATGCAGGTATAAAAGTGGATGATAACCTGATTCTCAAACTTGAAAATATCGATGAGTGCGATGAGGACTGCGAACGCAGGATCGCTGATTTCATCAAAAACAATGAGCTGGACGGAATCTTTACGGTTAATGAGCTTTTTGCTGTTAGTGCCGCACGCTTCATTACGCAGGCCGGCAAAAAAATACCGGACGACATATCTATAGTTTGCTTTACAGACGGTAACCTATCCAAACATTTTATCCCCAGGCTTACAACTGTAAGTCAGCATGGTGAAGAAATGGGACGTAAGGCAGCAGAGATTCTTATCAATAAGCTGGAGCGTGATGCCGAAGATGATGATTATAGCACCACCTATATCAAAACCAGTCTTATACAACGTGAATCTACCCTGAAAGGCCGGTAATTAATCAATCCGGCCGGATACTACAAATTTTATCTATGAATAACAGAGGAATTATTTTTGACCTTGACGGGGTTATTGTGAATACCGCAGGTTTTCATTACCTCGCCTGGAAAAACCTGGCCAACGAACTGGGATTTGATTTTACCGAAGCTCAAAACGAGGCATTTAAGGGCGTGAGCCGTGCAAAATCCCTGGAACTATTATTAGCGATTGGCAGTGTCAAGTCAGATGAAAATCAAAAAAACACATGGCTCCAGTCAAAAAATGAGGATTACCTTCATTATATTGAAGATATGACCAAAGAAGATATCCTACCTGGAGTAAAACCGCGGCTTGATTACCTCAAATCAAAAAAAGTGCCCATTGCCCTAGGCTCGGCAAGTAAGAATGCAAAATCAATTTTAAAACGGGTTGAACTATTCGATATTTTTGACGCTATCGTTGACGGTACCGATGTACAAAAGGCTAAGCCCGATCCAGAAGTTTTTCTTATAGCAGCCCAGCGCATGAATATTAAACCTGAAGAGGCCATCGTCTTTGAAGATGCCATCGCAGGCATACAGGCGGCAAACACCGCAGGGATGATAAGTGTGGGCATTGGTGATAAAGAAATTCTAAACGAAGCCGATCATGTCTTTAAGGACTTTACAGAAATAGATAATTCTTTTTTAGACAGCATACTCAACGCATAACCATGAATAGAGATTATATCCAGCCCTCCCCCTGGGCCATAATTGAAGAGGGGTTTGATAAAGAAAACGTGACCGCTTCCGAAAGCCTGATGAGCATTGGTAACGGCAAGATGGGCCAGCGGGCAAATTTTGAGGAAAATTACAGTGGCAAGACCTTTCAGGGAAGTTACATAGGTGGGGTCTACTATCCCGATAAGACCAGGGTAGGCTGGTGGAAAAACGGTTATCCAGAATATTTTGCCAAGGTCATCAATGCGCCAAGCTGGATCGGCATCAAAGTAGTTATTGATGGAGAATCCTTAGATCTTAATACTTGCGCGAAAGTAACCGATTTTCGCCGTGAGCTCAATATGAAAGAAGGCTGGTTGAGACGTAGCTTTACCGCTACGCTTCAGAATGGCACAGTGGTCAAAGTAAAATCAAAAAGATTTTTAAGCCTGGAAATTGACGAACTGGGCGCAATCAAATATGAGGTTACCCCTATCAATAGGGATGTGACAATGAGCTATGAGCCTTATCTGGACAGCGGTATCACTAATGAGGATACCAACTGGGACGACAAATTCTGGAATACCCTTTCTATAAAAGAGGATGAACAGCGGGCTTACATTCTGGCACATACCATGAAAACGCTTTTTCATGTCTGTACAGTGATGGATAATGGTCTGAGCGTAGATGGCAGGCCTATTTCGCTTCTGCGAAAAACCGTACAGACAGACACTTACATCGGGCATAAATATGAAACTGAGATTAAGGACGGTGAGACTTTTGCCATACATAAGATTGCCGGCTACGTCACCTCCTTTGATCATGATAAGGATAAACTGCATACGAAGGCAAATGAGGTGCTCGACAAAGCCACAGCTATGGGCTACGATTCTCTTTTGCAGCAACAGATCGATGACTGGGCGGCTATCTGGGCGATGAGCGATATCAGTATAGAAGGCGATGTCAGAGCACAACAGGGCATCCGTTTTAACATCATGCAGCTCAACCAGACCTACTCCGGCAAAGATTCACGGCTGAATATAGGCCCAAAAGGATTCACTGGCGAAAAATATGGTGGGAGTACCTATTGGGATACCGAGGCTTATTGCATTCCTTTTTATATGGCAACCAAAGATCAGCAGGTGGCTCGCAATCTATTGACCTATCGTTACAATCAGCTTGATAAGGCCATCGAAAATGCACAAAAACTTGGTTTTACTGATGGTGCAGCGCTCTATCCCATGGTGACAATGAATGGTGAAGAGTGCCATAATGAGTGGGAGATTACCTTTGAGGAGATACACCGTAATGGTGCGATGATCTACGCCATTTACAACTATGTGCGCTACACGGGCGACCACAGTTATATACCGGAAAAGGGCCTTGAGGTGATCATTGGTGTAGCGCGGTTCTGGGCACAGCGAGCGACCTTCTCGCAGAACAAAGATAAATATGTCATTTTGGGCGTTACAGGGCCCAATGAGTATGAAAACAACATCAACAATAACTTTTACACCAATTATCTTGCAAAATGGTGCATGGAATATGCTGCCGAACAGGCGAAATTGGTTTCAGATAACAACGCAGCAGATTATAAAAGGATAATAGAAAAAACAAGCTTGAAGGAAGATGAGATGAAGGCTTGGGAGGAAATAGCTTCAAATCTATATTTCCCTTATTCTGAAGAAAAAGGGATTTTTCTGCAGCAGGATAATTTTTTGGATAAAGAGATGATTACCGTTGCCGATCTGTCTAAAGATCAACGCCCCATTAACCAAAAATGGTCTTGGGACCGCATACTTCGATCACCTTACATCAAACAGGCCGACACCTTGCAATGTTTCTATTTTTTTCATGACCAGTTCAGTCAGGAAGCTTTGGAAAAACACTACGATTTCTATGAGCCTTTTACAGTACATGAGTCCTCACTAAGCCCTTGTGTACATTCTATTTTAGCGGCAAAACTGGATCGGATGGATCAGGCTTACACCTTTTATCTACGTACCTCACGTCTGGATCTTGATGATTACAACAAAGAGGTACATGAGGGGCTGCATATCACCAGCATGGCCGGCACCTGGATGAGTGTTGTGGAAGGTTTTGGTGGCATGCGCGTTCTGAATGGCAAACTTTCCTTTGAACCCAAAATACCTGAGGACTGGAAAAGCTTTTCCTTTAAAATTAATTTTAGGGGACAAATTGTAAAGGTAATGGTGAGCCAGGGGGAAACAACATTCAGTATCGATCAGGGAGAACCTTTAAGCGTTTTGCTCAACGGGAATGAGGTAGAAGTAAAAACGGAATCTTAAGCGTTTACAATTTTGCTTATTCAACAATTATTGGAAATTTGATTGCTATAAAAATCAGTCAAATATCCAGATAAATCACTACAAATACACTGAAAATCCCCAGAATTATACATGATCTTGATAACCTTGCATGCGAAGTCGCGCTCGCTCATATATCTCCCAGCCCGCATATCCAAACACCGCAGCATATTCCAGCGCTATTAACCACAGATTTTCGCTCACCCCATTTTCGCCGTAGGCTGAATAACTCAAAAACACTACCGCCCCCCAGAGCAGCGGAAAACGATAACTGGTAAAAATACTGAGCACTAGGGGTGTTGCAACATACCAGGGATGCACTGTGGTAGATCCCAAAAAGTAGAGGCAAATGGCAAATAAAAGGCCCCCGATCAGTTGTTTTAGGTTTTGGTTTTGCCTAAAAAAAGCAATCAGCAGGATCCCGCCCAGAACTATAAAAGGAAGCACCTCTCCCGTGCCCTGAATAATATTCCACCCTTTGACCCGATATCCTATCCAGCGGATGATATAAAAAATACTGGCGTTAAACTCAAATTTCTGAAACCAAAGGTTAGTTGTTGCCCAAAAATTAATGAAGAATTCAGCAGTAAGAAAAGGCAAAAAAGTAAGCGCAACCGTACCTAAAACGGTAATATAAAATACAAATTGGCGTAAAATCCCCTCATGCCATTTTTCTGAGAAGAGTGGTTGCAGAATTTTGGGTAACCTCCGTATAGGTTTATAATCTTGTATCAAATATTGCCAAAAAATCGGCAGAAACAGCAGCGGCAGCAATTTGACAGATACTGAAATACCGAGCAAGATGGCTGCCCACACATAGTGCTTTCGCAAAAGCGCATACAGCGCCCAGATCACGAAAAAAAGCATGACGCCCTCAAAGTGTAGGTTACCTGTAAATTCAATAATGATAAATGGATTGAGCAAGTACCAAAAAATACGGTTCGGGGGCAATTGAAGCGTTTTGAGCAGTTTTGTGCCAAAATAAAGAATACCCAAATCTGCAGTGATGATAATTAAGCGAAGAGCAATAACACCTCCCAGAATACTTTGCCCTCCCATTAATACGGCAAGCGCGAAAAATAATTGGTTGATCGGCGGATAGTTGGAATAATGACCTGCACTAAGGCCGCCCATCCCATTTAAGAGTTCAGCGGCATTTGCCATTGGTGGTGCCCCATTTTGCATAAGCTGATCCGGCGTGAACAGGTAGGGGCTGATACCGTTTAACATCAACTTCCCATCCCAGATAAAGCGATAAAAATCTTGTGAAAGATCTGGGATTGCAATTATAAAAATAAGTCTCAACAAAAGGGCTGCACCTACTAGAACCCAGAAATTCCATTTAAGCTGCTTAATGATCTGAAAGGCAAAAAAACATAACGCAGCGTAAAGCCCAATAAGTTTTACAAAATCAGAACGAGACAGATCATAGGCAAAACTCCAATAGAAACCACCTGAAAATAAAATGAAAAGGAGTGGTATTTTGTTACGCTTAAGAAAGGATAGCATGCTGAGCACTAATGGTTAAATATATCATGGTATATTGCAATATAGTTGATGTGCCCGGATTATTTATTCTGTTAGGATATTCTGTTGCTTTAATACGTATAGATCCTTCCATAGCCCAACAAATAGTTCAGGCCCGTACGCCAAATAGCGATTTAAATGTCACAAAACCAAAGCCAAAAAACAGCATCAGATGAAAGAGGATCATCCCATAGTCCTTAATGTAAAAGGCCAAAAACAGGGCAAACCCAAAATAAAGAAATAACAGTAATTCTAAAATGATTTGAAGTGGGATCTTGCGGTTTATGTATTTATTCTCTCTAATGTTTTTATGCAATGTACCCAGGTTGAATTTAGGAGTACGTATAAATGCGGATTTTTTTCCTACATGTCCCTCTACCGCCGCAATAGCATTGTGCAGACTAAAGCCCATGGCCACCGAAAAAAAAGTGAAAAACATCCCGATATATTTAAAAAAATTCTTGATCCCCCCACCATGTATGAATTTATAGGTCACCCAATAGCAGCCAAAGAAAATCACCGTACTTAACGCAAAAAAGGCTACGATATTAAGATAACCGCTATAACTGGGATTGCTATGGTCAATATAAAGCACGGGAACGCTGAGCACAGCGAGCAGCAATACGAGCAAAAACATACTGCTGTTCAACAAATGAAAAAAACTATGAAATTTAGTTGAAAACGAAACCGTGGGATCCTTAAGTAACCTCAAGTAAAGTTTCCTAAAATTTTCTGCAGCGCCCTTATTCCACCTGAATTGTTGTGAGCGGGCAGCGCTGATCACAACCGGAAGTTCTGCAGGGGTCTCTACCTCTTCAAGATATTTAAATTTCCACTTTTTGAGTTGGGCGCGGTAGCTTAGGTCCAGGTCTTCAGTAAGCGTATCACCCTGCCAATTACCTGCATCAAGAATGCATGCCTTGCGCCAGACACCGGCAGTGCCGTTAAAATTTATAAAATGATCACCAAAATTCCTGCCCACCTGCTCCAGGACAAAATGAAAATCAAGTGCAAAGGCCTGTATTTTAGTAAGGAGGGAATAATCGCGGTTAAGATGTCCCCACCGGGTCTGTACAACGCCAATGTGCTCATCTTTAAAATAGGGGATCGTCTTTTGCAGCCAGTCTTCATCGGGCATAAAATCCGCGTCAAAAATAGCGATAAATTCACCTTTGGCGCTACATAGCCCCTCTTTGAGCGCTCCGGCCTTAAAGCCCGTGCGATCCTTACGGGTGATATGTTTAATATCAAGTCCGTCCCGGTGCAGGCGTAAAATCTGCGCTTCAGTTGAAGTTATGGATTCATCGGTGCTATCATCCAGCACCTGGATTTCAAGCTTATCTGCAGGATAATCCATCTTAGAGATGTTTTCAAGAAGCCGTTCAGTTACATAAAACTCATTATACAATGGTAATTGAATAGTTACATATGGAGTCTCATCAGGATTTTGGAGGTCAAATTTAGGATCGTTGTGCAGTTCCTTTTTAGATTTGAGGTAATTCACGAGCAGATGTAGCTGTGCAAGGCTGTACATAAAAACCAGTACCAGTGCGAGCGTATACAGAATGATGATTGCGGTCTGCATTATTTAAAACTATACTTAAAAATCCAACCTAAAATCTTAGCCCCTGCAAAGATAGCACCTTTGATTGTACCCGAAACTTTGGAGGTGCCAATGCGGTTGCGATATCTTACCGGCACCTCCACATAGGTCAATTGCTGCTTTAAAGCCTTTAGCTGCATCTCAACCGTCCAGCCGTAGGTCTTATCTTTCATTCCCAGGGCCAAAAGCTTTTCATATTTTATCGCCCTAAACGGCCCAAGATCTGTAAAATGTGAACCAAAAAGCACCCGCATTAAACGAGTGGCCAGCCAATTTCCAAAAAGCTGGGGAATAGTCATGCTCCCGCTTTCGCGAAAGCGTTTAACCCGGGCCCCAATAACGAGATCAATATCCCGCTCGATAATGGGTTTTAACAAATCCGTCATTTCCTCGGGATAATCGCTGTAATCCCCATCTAAAAAGACAATAATATCAGGGATTTTAGCCTGTTGTGAAATATATTTCATCCCTCTGAGACAGGCGTGGCCGTAACCTTTTTGAGCCTCGTTCAAGACAGTTGCTCCCGCAGCTTCCGCCTTTGCGACAGTACCGTCGCTTGAGTTGTTGCTCACCACAATAACCTCATCAACGATTTTGGGAATATCGCCCACAACGCTTGCAATGGAGTTTTCCTCGTTAAACGCGGGGATAATGACTTTGATGCTATGACCCATTAACTTAATTGAAGGTGTTTTCGCTACAGCGAAAATAAACAACCTAATAGATTAAAATGCTATATGTAACTAAAGCTGTAATGTAGACTTAGACGATAAGCATTGCATTAGCTAACGAATGATAAAAATTTGAAGTAAATTTTGAACCATTCCCATTCAGTTATGACACGCTTTTGAACATTTTGAAGAAAGAATATTCAGAGCAGTAAAGTCTAATATAAGTTAGGGAGCTAAGATAACAAGTGAAAGAATGGACACAAGATCCGTGTCCTTATTTTGAACGTCAAATACAACGGAAATCAGCTCCCGATCCGTTGTTTTCGACCCATTAAAAAATAAATGATTGACCCAAAGAAATTAAAGAAAATAACCACAAGCACCCAAATGATTTTATCGTTGCCTTTAAAATGGCTCTTCAAAATATCAACTAAAGCAACAATGGGAAAAATAATTCCTAGTGCACCCACAACAATTAATATCTGCCATGGGCCAATAATACCGAGTGCCATTATATCTGAATTAAATGGTTAAAAGCAGCAATATAAGCATTTATGTAAAACCTATATTCTGATTTTGTTTTAGGGAATTACGAATACCTGTTGATTAAGTGTAAAACTTAAAAAACAAAAACAATCTTAGCACTTCCCGTATAAAAATCCAGATCTTTTGTTCAGCAGCTATTTCTTAATCCAATAGCCGGATTATTTCCCCTGATTAAGGTAATCCATAAGGTTCACATCATTGCCAAGCAAAATCTCTTTTGAGTTGATGCGGTTGCTGTACGCATCATTCTCCAATTTTAGCACGCCGCGGGGGCAAACAGCAGAGCAGATACCACAACCCACGCAGGAACTGCGCACAATGTTTTCGCCCTTCTGGGCATAAGCACGTACATCAATACCCATCTCGCAATAGGTAGAGCAGTTACCGCAGGAGATGCATTGCCCACCATTAGTTGTGATCCTGAACCGAGAAAAAAGACGTTGCTGAAAGCCCAAAATCGCGGCCATTGGGCAACCAAAACGGCACCATACCCTACTTCCGAAAATAGGATAGAATCCCACGCCGATCACGCCACTAAAAATAGAGCCGATAACAAAGCCATAACTCTTCCGGAGTTGGTAAGCATCAAAAAAGAAGAGTTTGCCAGAACCGCTAAAGTAAGTGATCAACAAAATGGAGATTACAATAACAAAATAACCGATTGCACCATATTTGGCGTCTTTGGCCAATTGTTTTCGCCTAAACAGCATAACCCAACCAAAAACCAGCGTCAGCAAGACGACCGCTCCCCACATAAAATCCTCCTTGCTAAGCCACAGGTTATCGTAAAATGCGGTAGTGGTAGCTGGAGCAATGGTCATGTTTGGACCATCTGCAAATTGATTGGAGAATGTAGCCCCTTTACCACGTTGTATGTTTTCAAGGGCGTGTTTGTTTTCCTTTTCGGAAACCACGATATACTCTACATGGAGCGGTATGGAACTTTCCACATTAATATTTTTACCGGGCTGCTCCTTGTTAATGACGACTACGCCCTTGGCTCCGCTCTTTTCCGCGGCAGCGATACGCTCGCCTACAGATTTATCAGCCTGTGCCGAGATTAGGGCGACTTTACCCTTTAAATCACTGTACTGCGAAATACCCGAGGATTCATTGCCAGCCAGGTAGGAATACACTACGGCGATGGTCATCACCGTGACGAAAACAACCACACTATGTACCACCCAGCGCTCAATCTTCCAGGCTACCTCACGTTTATCACTGAGATGGCGGTAGGAATCGCCAGCGGTCTCGGCGAGGCCACCACAGCCACAGACCCAGGAACAGTACCAGCGCTTCCCAAACTTAAATGTCAAAATAGGTGTGATCACAAAAATAGAAAGTATGCCGAAGATGAGCATCATAAGCCCGATATTGCCCGCACTGATAAATTCATCGATTTTATAGCCGGCAAAAAGCTCGTAATTAAGCGGCCATATGAGTTTAAAATCATAATAAGGCTGATTGAGCCTCACCAAAATTTCAGGAATGAGAAACGCAAAACCCAATTGGAAAAACATCACAGAACACGTGCGGATGATCTCATATTTATTGTGCCTGTATTTAAGGATAAATTTATAGCCAAAGGCCAAAATAGCCACAGTATAAAGCGTACCATACACAAACCACTGGCTCGCCGGCCCGCCGCTGATGAGTTTGCTCAATGGGTCGAACAAACCTACAACGCCGGTATTGGCACCTTCAGCATTGAGCCCAAGATACTGCGGAAACCAATAGAGCACCACATAAAAAAGGGTAAGCAAAATTCCTGTCGCCCATGCCAAAAAACCCCGGGAGGTCATGGATTTAAAAAAAACACCATCGTTTTTTATGCCTGCATGTTTATCAAGGTAGAGATCATTAGCAAAAAGGATAGTGCCCCCCGCGATCAGTCCCAGCGCCATGGAAAGAAAGACGGTTTTATTGGGAAAATTGACATTGGTAATTGCCAGAATTAATATAAAAATTCCGACCAGGCCAAGGCCTACTGACAATTTTTGGCGATTGGTAATCGATTTTGGGGGTTCGCCCGTTAGGGACATGTCGCGTTGTATTTGGCTCATAGGATTGCTTATTTTTAATCGCAGTGGTAAGAAACTTTTATATTTTTAATATTTCGTTCGTTGATAGGTTTTCTAAATATTTTAAAATCTTCATTTTGAATTATTTCAGGATCACATGCTATTGAAATAAATTCTTATGTGAACCCGAATCAAATTCAGTTTGGCTCAAAACTAATTTTATACAACTCATAGATGCTTCCTTTTTGATTGTTCGCAATTGTTCCTAAAAATGATTTTGGCCATGCTGAACTAGTTTCCGCATCAAACATGCTCAACTGTTTATCTTCTTTAGGGTAGCATCTTATTGAAGATAATTTTTGTGAGACTCTGAAATAAAATTAAGGTGTCGTGTTTTTAGGATGCTTCACGGATATAGAATCCTATTTTGTTAATTTAATACACCTATTTTACTTTCCGCATAAGCGTTTAAAATATCCCCCTCATAATTCTTATAAAATTCTGGGTCAAAATTGGCCATTTTCAGGTTTTTGATTACAAAATTTACATTGCATTCTTCCGTGAGCCAGCGGTCAAACACCTCATGGCGCATGCGTATCCCAAAGGTGTTGATACCCAGGAAGGCTTCTGTATGTTTATGGTAGGCAATGGTTATGCATTTGGTATCGTCAGGATGTATCCAATGGAAATGTTCCTCGTACTCCTTTTTCCCCTTGGTACTAAAAACCCAGCCATAAGTCTGGTATTCAATATCCATAAACTTAGCCGAATTGAACCAGTGTCCCGGTTTATACTCAAAGGGTTTTCCGCTAAGGGTCTGCGCGACGGTCTCGCCCATCATGCGGCCGGTGTACCATACGGCCTCCACAGCTTTACGGTTGCCTATTGCCTCCCGCTGCTGAGCACAATCGCCTATGGCATAAACATCAGGCGCACTGGTCTCCAGCATCCGGTTGACGAGTACGCCTTTATCGGTCTCTATATCAGAATTCTTTAAAAAGTCAATATTAGGTGAAACACCTGCGGTGAGGCCCACAAGTTGGCAGGGGATTTCTTCACCTGCTCCGGTCACTATACCGCACACACGACCAGTACCATCATCTATTATTTTATCGAGATTGGTCTCGTGCCTCAGGTCAATCCCATGAGATTTTATATGTCTTGAAATCATTTTGGCCTCACCATCAGGCAGTACACCTGCCCAGAAAGCGACTTCACGCACAAGCATGGTCACCTGGATGCCACGCGTATGTAACATTTCGGCCATTTCAATGCCTATCAGACCGCCACCTATAATTACAGCGCTTTTACAAACGTCTTTATTGGGGGCATTTTTTTCCAGTAGTTCAAGATCTTGCTTGGTCACCAGGCCTTGCACGCCATCAAAGTCCTGCCCAGGCCAGCCAAACTTATTTGGTTTTGAGCCCGTGGCAATGATTAATTTATCGTAGGTTAATTCTGAATTATCGGCGAAATACAGCGTTTTTTGAACAGTATTTACTCGTTTTACGTAGCCCATCTTGCGCTCAAGCCTGTTCTTTTCCCAAAACCAGTCTTCGTATGGCTCAATATCGCGCCAGCGCATGTGACCCATATATACATACATCAGGGCGGTACGAGAAAAAAAAGCATCGCTCTCGGCAGAAATGAGCGTGATCTTTTTGTCAGAATTTTTCCGGATGTGCCGCGCGGCCGTGACTCCGGCAATTCCATTGCCGATGATGACGATGTGCTCCATGAATTGAGTTTGTATCTATTAATTGTCGTTCATAAAGATATAAACTTATACGGCGTGCATAATTTATATCTTCTCTAAATATCCCTTGCGCAACTGCTAATAAGTTAGCTTTTGGCTCGATTATTGGCTTCTTTTAGTTGAAAATCGGCCAGTTTGGTTCGGTTCAGCGCTAAGTTGCACCGTAATTTCGCTTTCGCGAAAGCGACTTAGCCCTAAATCATATCTTATGAAAATTCTATATATTTTGCTTACTGCCTTACTGACCATGAGTTTGAGTCCACAGGACACCAACTTTTTTAGCGCCGCCAATGCTGTTTTCAGCGCAAGCGTAAAAGATGGAAAGGTAGCTTATGGCACCCTCAAAAAAAATCCCGAAAAGCTCGATCAAGCGCTAAAACTTGCTCAAAGTTTTAAACCCGATATTAACGAGCCGGAGATTTACAAAGCTTTTTGGATCAATGCCTATAACTTATCTGTTTTTAAACAGGTCGTTGACAATTATCCCCTTGCTTCCCCGCAGGATGTAAAAGGTTTTTTTGATAAAACAACCTTCAAACTGGGCGGAAAAGACATTACTCTCAATGACATAGAAAATAAAATGCTGCGCGCAAAATTTCCCGAAGAAGCCCGATTTCATTTTGTGCTCGTATGCGCAGGTTTGGGCTGCCCACCCATAATCAATGCAGCTTACCGCCCCAAAACGCTGAATGATCAAATGCAGCAACAGACCAAATTGTCGCTGAATAATCCTGATTTTATCAAAGTAAATGGAGATCATGTCGCCGTAAGCCAAATTTTTAAGTGGTACAAAGAGGATTTTGACAAACAGGGTGGTACGATTGCTTTCATCAATAAATTCCGTGAGGATAAATTATCTCAAAATCCCTCGGTCTCGTATTATGATTATGACTGGAAACTGAACAAAACCAATTAAAAATCAGATTATTTTAGATATAAGAAACGCTCTAAAAAGGTTGGTTTTAGTCAACTTGAACCTATTTTTGGTTCTCACTATATTGTAATCTCGTGGATGAGATCCTGAAATAAATTCAGAATGACAATTTGCGTATTTCATGGACAACTTTTTTCGCTTAAAGCGAAATCTACATTTTAATATTTCTAAAAATCAGCCTCAATAATTGTATTTTAAGCCCATGAAGTCGACTGGATTTTTAATTTCCATTTTATGCAGCATCCTCATTATGGGCTGCCAGGCACAAAGTATCGTTGAGCACAAAATAGACGGTGTGAGTTATGTGGCGTCACGCGACTCTATCGCGGCCAGCCACCTCAAACCGCTCACCGATCTGGGGGTCAATTACGCATCGGTGATGCCCTTTGCCTTTATGCGCAGCACCACAGAGCCCGAACTTTTTTTTAACAGCGACCGCCAATGGTTTGGCGAGACCTACAACGGTGCGGGCCAATATATTCAAAAACTGCACGCCCAGAATATTAAGGTCATGCTTAAACCACACCTCTGGATAGGCCGCGGCTCCTTTACCGGCGACATGTTACTGGATTCAGATGAACATTGGCAAAAGTTTGAGGAGGGCTACGAAGCTTATATGATGCTTTACGCGAAATTAGCACAGGAAAAGCATGTGGAGATTTTCTGCATAGGTACCGAACTTTTCAATTTTGTAGAACAGCGCACGGAATTTTGGAAGCAATTGATCAAAATGATCCGGAAAGTTTATTCCGGAAAACTTACCTATGCTGAAAATTGGGATAAGGTAGGTGACAATCCACTTTGGGAAGATCTCGACTATATAGGGGTAGACGCTTATTTCCCCGTTTCAGATGCCAAAACTCCCACGATTGCCCAGGCCAGAACAGGATGGAAAACCTACAAAGGAGAGCTGGAATCGCTTTCGCGAAAGCATAACCGTCCCATTTTATTTACCGAATATGGCTATCGAAGTATGGATTATGCCGGCCGTACTCCGTGGATTACTGATCGCAGTGAGGGCGGTATTAACTTAGATGCACAATTATACTTATATGAGGCACTTTTTGACGAGTTTTGGGACGAGCCCTGGTTTGCCGGTGGTTTTATCTGGAAATGGTACCACGAGCATCAGGGTGCGGGCGGTGGTGAAAACAACCGTTTTACCCCGCAGAATAAGCCGGCAGAAGAGTTTTTAAGGGAAAGGTTTAAGACCGATAAAAAATAGTGAAATACTCCTCTCAAGTTATCGATATTTGCATTTCCTCTTTCAGCAACCTATTTGGGTTCCCAAAAGTGGTAACAATAATTCTGAAGATATTTTCAAAAGACAGCGCTATCATATAGTTTCACTAAATTTACCCAATGGCATTATCAAATAACGATATTTTTAAAAAACTGCGTGTAGCTCTAAAACTGCGCGACGACGACATTGTAAAAATCTGTGCGCTGGTAGACTTTGCGGTGAGCAAAAGTGAACTGGGCGCCATCTTTAGAAAAGAGGACCACCCCAAATATATGGAGTGTGGAGATCAGTTTTTGCGCAACTTCTTAAATGGACTTGTGATTCATATGCGCGGGCCCATGCCGGAAAAAAAGACAAAATCGAACATTCCTAAAAAAGCTCCAAAAAGCAAAAAAATATAGAAAAAAAACCATAAAAACATGGTTGAAACCAGTATCCCCATATCTGATAAAACAAATTACCCCGCATTTTTTATTAGAGTCAAAGATGTCGTAATCGACAGCGTATGGCTCATTTGCGCAATGACCATCGCCACAGACATCTTCTTTAATATGGAAGTTCTTTCCATTTGGCCCAAAATTGTTGTTTTTATCCTTCTATTTATACTTTGCTCCCCGCTGTTAATAAGTATTTTTGGATTTACTCTAGTTCATTTTCTTATGGGAATTAGAGTAAAAAAGTTGAGAACCCTAAAGAGAATATTTTATTTCCAGCTGCAGTCTTAAGGTTTGCCGTAAAGGTAACATTGGGTTGGATTTCTTTATTGACGGTAACTTCAAAAGAAAATAGACGTGCACTGCAGGATCTATTGTGCTCTACTACGATGGGGAAGAAGCTGTCGCGCAATAGAGCCCAAAATTTTAAAGGGGCAACTCATCATCTACTGTCCATATTAAATATCAAATAAACCGGGCAATGATCGCTGGGCCCGCCCAAATAATGGTCACCCGCGTAGGTACGGAAAGGTGTGCCGGCAAACTTGCCATCTACCTCCTTTAAAGATTCTGGTGCGTAAATTGCTGCTTTATCGTAAACTACAGCATTATCATGGCTTTTCATCCAATTATTGGAAAGTATGATCTGATCAAACAAAAACCAGTGCAGTTTATGGCTCAGCGACCCGGCATACTGGGTGAGCAAAAAGACCATAGGATTGTACAGGTCATTTTTTACCAAATATTGCTTGACTGAATCGCTGTTTGGATCGTCATTAAAATCGCCCATCACCACGATGCGGGCTTCAGCGTCCTTTTCTATCAATCCATCAATGCGTTTGCGAAGCTGAATCGCAGCTTGAATACGCTTAGGCCGACTAAGCTCCTCGCCCTCTCCGCGCGTTGGCCAGTGATTGACGAAAATATGCATTTCATTCGGTGCAGCATTCCAGTGACGTACAAAATATCGCGAGTTTGATCGCGGCTGCCATCGGCTCTTTTTATATGCAACGGTATAGGTTCTGCACGGGTGCCTCAAAATCTGATTTAAGGTATAAAAGGGCATTATCCATTCCCCCGTTCATCGGGTGAATTAAAATGTTTGTATGCAAACCCGTGTTTTTTAAGTTGTGGCCGATCAATCAGGTCGTTAAGCACTTTTTTATTCTTTACCTCCGCAAGCCCGATCAGGCTTGACATATTTAGCGTTTGGCTCGAGCCAATTTTTGAAATGACTTCTGCAAGATCATCAATCTTGTCATGATATCGTTTTTTAGTCCATTGCAAATGGCCTTGGGGCGTATAATCCTCATCAAAAATGTTTGGGCCATTTTGCGTGTCAAAAAGATTTTCAAGATTGTAGAAGGCGATTGTTGCTTTTTGCATAATGACGCTACTTTTTTTCAAAATATGACGAAACTATAAAACCAGTACTAGAAATGACAGATTACATTCACTTTTCAATTAAATCTGTGAATCAAAATATTTTAAGAAGTATATACCTCTAAATGACAAAATATTCATTAAAAGAAAAAAAAGTGAGTCAAATCTTTTTAAGGCTACGAGTCCCCCAGGTTCAATAAATATCTCAAGCTTAAAATTTCTTTCCAGATAGTAGACAATTTTCAAATTGGGGTACCTATTTTAATAAACCCCTAAGTAAAATCGTTTGAGCACTTTGTATCTTTGTCTCTTTATAAAAACTTATGCTCGAAGAAAATACCATAGAATACGAAAAAACGATCCTGATCGGTCTTATTACACAATATCAAGATGAGGAGAAGTCGAAGGAATATCTTGACGAACTGGAATTTCTGGCTTATACCGCTGGCGGGGAAGTATTTAAGCGCTTTACGCAAAAACTGGAAAAACCCAACCCTAAGACCTTCTTAGGTACCGGAAAGATTGAGGAGATCAAAGCTTATGTAGATCAATATGATATAGGTACAGCAATCTTTGACGATGAGCTTAGCCCGGCACAGCAGAAAAATATCGAAAAAATCCTCAAGTGTAAGATTGTAGATCGTACTAACCTGATTCTGGATATTTTTGCCCAGCGCGCCCAGACAAGTTATGCCCGCACCCAGGTTGAGCTTGCGCAGTATGAATACCTGCTCCCACGCCTTGCCGGGATGTGGACCCACCTGGAGCGACAACGCGGAGGCATAGGAATGCGGGGCCCTGGTGAAACCGAGATCGAGACTGACCGCCGTATCGTGCGCGACCGTATAGCGCTGCTCAAGAAAAAGATCGAGAAAATAGACAAACAACAGGAAGTACAGCGCGGCAACCGTGGCTCTCTTATACGGGTAGCGCTCGTGGGTTATACCAATGTGGGAAAATCTACCCTCATGAATGTGCTGAGCAAGAGCGATGTTTTCGTAGAAAATAAGTTATTTGCCACACTTGATACCACGGTGAGAAAGATCGTGATACGCAACTTACCCTTTCTGCTCAGCGATACGGTGGGCTTTATACGAAAACTGCCTACCCAACTGGTGGAATCTTTTAAAAGTACGCTTGACGAAGTGAGCGAAGCAGATCTATTACTGCATGTCGTAGATATTTCACATGCAGACTTTGAAGATCACATTGCCTCTGTAAATCAAATTCTTGACGAAATCAAGGCAGCCGGAAAGCCCACACTAATGGTTTTCAACAAAATCGATGCATACCAGCATAAAACCATTGATGAGGATGATTTGGTGACCGAAAGAACTACGGAACACTACACGCTCAAGGAGTGGGAGCGCACCTGGATGAACCGCGTCAATGGCGACGCGATCTTTATATCAGCTTTAAACAAGGATAATATGGAGGAGTTTAGAAAAAAAGTATATGACCGCGTGCGGGAGCTGCATGTAACGCGTTTTCCTTATAATAATTTTTTATATCCGGAGTACGATCATGAAGAGGAAGAATGACATTAATAGTTAAACCTCCCCACATTCAAAACCCAGACTCTTAAGATCCTCCCAAAAATCTGGATAGGATTTGTTAACCACCTCCGCATCCTCAAAAACTATTGGCACTTTTAGCGCCAGAGGTGCAAAAGCCATGGCCATCCTGTGATCCTGATAGGTAGCAATGACCACTTCGGGATTAATCGTTGCTGAAGGTTCCAGGTGCAAGCTATCCTTGGTCACTTTGATTACCGCACCCAGTTTAGTGAGTTCGCAATGTAGGGCCTCCAGCCTATCGGTCTCTTTGATTTTTAAGGTATGCAGCCCCGTAAGATCACAACTTATTCCCAAACCAAAACAGGTCACCGCGATCGTCTGTGCGATATCGGGACTATTAGAAAGGTCTATTTTCTGGTGTTTTGAACGGAAATTTTGGATTTTTTGGAGAGTAATGCTGTTTTCGCCAAATTCTGTTTCCACACCAAAACTCCTATAAATTTCGCTAAGGGCAGAATCGCCCTGTAAGCTTTTCCTTTTGTAACTGGTCAGGATTACTTTTGCGTGAGCAGACAATGCCACCAGACTATAATAATAAGACGCACTGCTCCAGTCAGACTCTACCACTACGGTCTGCGGTGCTATGGATTCTTGAGGTTGCAAGGTGATTTTTTGTCCATCAAAGGTACTATTGACGCCCAACTGTGTTAACAGCGACCGCGTCATTTCAATATAAGGTACCGAGGTAACCTTCCCTTTTAAATGAATGGTCAATCCCTGCGGAAACCTGGTACCGATCAGCATAAGCGCCGAGATATACTGGCTGCTTACCTTTGCAGAAAGCGATACTTCGTTAGCGAAAAGTTCTTTGCCCTTAATGAGCAATGGTGGATAACCCTCCCGACCATCATATTGAATGTCTGCCCCCATATCCCTGAGCGCATCGACCAAAATCCCCACAGGTCGCTCCCTCATACGCTTACTGCCCGTAAGCAGCGTTTCGCGGCCAACCTGAACGCTAAAATAAGCCGTAAGAAAACGCATGGCCGTACCAGCATGGTGAATATCAACCTCTTTTTGGGCGGAATTAAGCGCTGCCTGCATCACCTGACTATCGTGACTGTTAGACAGGTTATTGATCTTTAGTTCAGGGTAAAGGGCTTGAAGTATAAGCAGCCTGTTGCTTTCGCTTTTGGAGCCCGTAATCTGAATCTTCCCCTTGAATTCAGGAGATTTTTTGTGAAGTTTGAGTTTCAAAATGCCGCATTTTTTAAAAAGTAGGGAATTTACAGCAATTTCTTGTTATCATGATGCCTATTGTGGTCGCGTTTTGTCTTATCGTCCAATTTTTTGTCAAAGGCTGTTTGAAGGTCTACTCCGGTCTGATTGGCCAGACAAAGCACAACAAAAAGTACATCAGCAAGCTCCTCGCCCAGATCTTTGTCCTTATCACTCTCTTTTTCACTCTGTTCACCATAGCGACGCGCGATAATGCGAGCCACTTCGCCCACTTCTTCAGTAAGCTGCGCCATATTGGTAAGTTCATTAAAATAGCGTACGCCGTGCTCTTTAATCCAGGTATCTACGGTTTCTTGTGCAGTCTTTATGCTCATGATTGGGTTTTGGTGAGTACAATCTTTTCATTCTCTTTGGCCACTCGCTGGTCATAAATTTTCTTTAACCCTTCATAAGCGGTCACTGGAATAATCGCTTTATTGATAACAAACCTTACATTAAGGCTCAAAGATTTTCCGGTACTGCGAATATTGTAATAAAAACTGCCCATACCGTCATCAAATGCTATGTTAATCGGTTCTGGTAGCTGATCTACACTATAACCCTCAGGTAGCTGCATGTTTACGATCTTAACCACAGAGAATGGATAATCAAAATCAATGGGATATCCCCTTTTTTCTGTTTTGAAAGGGCTGGCGGCCAAACGCAGGAACAATAAAGGGGAAATAAAAATCCTATCTCCCACTTTATCGTAGCCGTTTTCCATTTCAAAATTAAATGATTCTGTGATAGGGCTATCATTTTGATCGATATTTTTGACTTCAAGATCAGTGATATCGTCCACGCCAAACTCTTGAGACAAAATTAGCCGGCGGTCTTCATTAGACTGATCCTTAGCTTCCATACGATAGGCCATGCCTTGGAGAGATGTATAACGCCGGTTTAACTTTCCTTTCAAAACACCATTGTCACCAAAGCTAAACGTAAGCAATTGATCTGTTTCTGCTGGTTTCTTAGGATATAAATCAACCGCCTTTGAGGTGCCGTTCTTTTTGACCAGTCTACCCTCCCAATTATAATCCCGTGGCGGAAGCATATTGGGGGCGCTCATTTTCTCTGTCGCATCGAGTAAAATGAGGCCCTCTTCCAGCTGCACTCCTACTATTACATAATTAAAACCCTCTAGGGTTGGGAACATTGGGATGCCATGCCTTTTAGTGCTCAATAGCACGGGATTTGCGTCAACGCCACAGTTGCGTAAAAGAGCGATGAGCATAAGGTTTATCTCAGCCACATTACCGGTACGCCTTTGCCAGACGTCCTTAAGATCATCGATCACATATTTGCCGTAATCGCCGTTCCATGAATAATTATCCCTTATAAATTGAAAGGCATTCTTAGTCAGCAAATCTGGTCCCGAGCCCTGCTTCTTTATCAGTTCGGTTTCATTTTTAAGAAATTTGGTCCCTTCTAACTGTTTCCCAAAACGTTTGTTGTCAAAAACAGCTTTGGCCACCTCATCCCAGGATGTGGCATATTTTTTTTCTTCCCCATTGCCATAATTGACCGAACTCAATTCATAAACCACTGTGTACCGGTAATTATCTAGGTTATTTACAAAGTTTTCAATCTTGAGTGCGGGAATATCGTCTATGGTGTAGGTGTCGCGCTGCTCTGTATAAGTTAAGCTTCCCTGCCTTGAGTTGATCGAGGAACGGCCATATCCTGTATTGACGCCCACGGATACACCCATGACCGCTTTTTTAAAAATGGTTTTAGGTGTGATATCAAAATAGCCCTTTTTAAGCCTATTGAATTTGAAAATAGTAGGGAAACGGATGAGTGCTCCATAATGCAGCGTAGGGATATCGGCCTGGATCTCCAAATCATCTATCTTCCAAAAAGGTGATGTGAGCGTATATTGCCACTCGATAATAGCGCCAGGGCTTACACCGGGCATCGTCCAGGAATATGCATCCCAATGCTCAGATTCTAACCGGTCAAAGATCGCGTCCTTTTTTAATTTTTCACTATTAACATGATTGTCTTTAAGGGTATACGTATAGCCCTCAATCTGGGAAACCTGCTCCTTTTCACCATCATTTTTATAAGCGCTCACTTTTTTAGTGGCGTATTCTAGCCCCTCTTTATTGAGGATCATGATGCGCTCTTGTATTTCACTAACGATGAGCCACCCCTTTGATTCAGAATATTCAAAATGCGTCTCACGGTTATGGTCTAAGATCAATGCCGGGGCAGCCGTGTCCTTATTTTTTTCGCTCAGGCGAAAATCATCCTGATCTATACGCCCCAGCTTAAATGCTTGTGCTCCGGCCGTAAAAATGGTACAAAACACGAGGATTAGACCTGTAATAGTTGCTCTTTGAATCATTACTAAATTTTTGAAAGCACGATTTGTTCCTTCTGCTTTTTAACCATCATATCATAAAACTGCTTGAGTTCGCCATAATATTGTGGACTTATGAGCGCAGTATTGATGTCCCGCTCACAGATCAACTGTATTTTTCCGCCGTTTTCATTGATCCTATAACTAAAATTCGCCATATCGTCATACAACTTTAGAGCCTCACTCTTGGGCAGGCTCTCTACGTGATATCCCTTTGGAATATTTATGACGATCGCAAATTGATCTTTAGTAGGGTAACCAAAGTCAACGGGATATTGTCGCTCTTCCTGTTTAAAAGGATTCTCCCTTTCGGCCAGATAAAACATAGGGGAGATGAGTAATTTACCGCCCACTTCCTCAACACCGCTCAAGGGTTCAAAATTATATTTCATGACCACAGGCTTGTCGCAAGCATCAAGGTTTGTAAACTCCAGGTCTGAAAATTCAGCACCCTTGTTGCTCCCCTCTAGTTTTGACCGCGCTTCATCCGCGTTTAAATTAAGATAACGCTTTCGGCAATACATAGCATCAAGACCCATTAACCTACTGGCGAGATTACCTTTTACCGCAAGGTCATCATCAATGGACACGGTGACCAGCATGTTAGACCGGGCGGGCTTACCAGATTGCAGCTTTACCCATGCAGATGTGCCATCCCTTTTTATCAAGCGACCATTCCAGTTAATCAGTTCTTCCTCCAAAAGGTTTACGGTGCCCAGCTTATTGGTTGCATCCATCAGAACTTGATGATCACCGATCGTGGCACCTGCCACCACATAATTAAAACCATTTCTGGTAGGAAAAATGGGGATACCATTCTTTTTAGTGCTGATAAGTACGGGATTGGCATCGATCCCGGCATAGCGCAGCATGGCCGTGAGCATCAGATTAATATCGCCCACATTGCCTGTTTTCTCCTTATAAGCGCTTTTCACCCCATTTTCCGCATAAATACCGGTATAGCCATTCCAGGTCATGCGGTTTTTTACGTATTCATATATACGCGATATTTTTTCTTCGGAAGTTTTCGCATCAGCGAGCAGCGCATCGATATCCTGATCAAAATAGCCCGTGCGCTCAAGTTCGTTACCAAAAGAATCTGATTTGTTTATGGTTTTGGCCACATCGTCCCAAGTCGTGGACATATATTCCAGTGGACTGTTGGGAAATTTAGTATATGAAAGCTCAAATTTCACAGAGGTCAAGTAATTTTCGATATTGCCCGAAAAACTTTCCTCCTTCAATGGGGCGACATCTTTAGCCGTCATGGTATAGATCTTTTCGGCAAAATCAACCGATTGGAAACGGGTCGAACCCCTGCTTACGCTGTTAAAGGTGGCCGTACTCCTGGTCGTGCTCACGCCCAGACTTAACTTTCGGTTTTTGCTACCTTCTTCGATATTGATCTTACCACCCCCTTTAGTGTGAAGTTTAAACACAAAATACTCTGGGAAATAATAACGTGCCTCAGCCATGTTTACCGGGATTTTTTCCTGAAATCGCACTTCATCCAAATTTCCCAAAAATGGGGAGGTCACTTTATATTTATACTCAATCACGGCGCCATTGCTAATGTTGGGCATTGTAAACTTAGTCTCGTTGATATAGTTACTCCGCTCTTCTTCAAAAATCCCATCATTGCGCAATTTGGCTTCGTCGATATCTCCATCAACCAATGTATAGGTGACACCCTTAAGGCCGCTAATTTTTTCTTTATCATTATCCTGCTTGTACAGACGGATCACTTTGGTCGCATAGTCAAAGCCTTGTGCGTTATAGATCTTAACACGCTCCTGTACCTCGGTGACAAGAAAGAAGCCATTTTCTTTAGTGTATTCAAAATGGGAATAGTTATCCCGGTATAAAATGGCCGCGGCCGCATCGGGGTACTTTGGGTGAGCGGTCTCGGCAAGTTCTTCTTTAGAGATGTGGCCATACCTAAAATCTTGAGCGCCAGCTATGGTACACATTAAAATTGAAATGAAAAAATAAAATAAACGCATTATGTTTGGGTTTTGATTAAAAGTTTTTGGGCGTCCCGATGTACGATCTGCTTATAGAAATCGCGGAAATCAGCATATTTTTCCGGTGGATAATCTCCCTCTTTCAAGGTTAGGGAACGGTAATATTGTAATGTATTATCTTTTAAGGAAAAACTGGCGGTGTAGGTGCCAAAATCGGTAGTAATAGTTACTTTATCGGGAAGGGTATCAACATAAAAACCAGTGGGAAGCGAATAAGATAGCTCAACCGAGCTTACCGAACCTCGCTGTACGATAAAATTTGTCTTGCGCACGGTATATCGTGGCGGTATTTGCTTTTGGGATATGGCAAACATATTGGGGCGAAACAGAAAATCAGATCCCACGGGCGTGAGGTAGCCGTTTGCATCAAGATGTACGTTTTCACTAAAAGTTGTACTATCGCGTAAATTTTTGAGCCTGATCTCTTTTACCTGTAAACGGCTGATATTGCCCCATTGCTTTAAGTAGTGTTTTTTGAGTTCATCATGGTCAAGCCGGTTTAACTGGAGACAGTCCCCATAGAAAACTCCGGATGACAATAAATCAACCGAACCCGCAACATTACCTTTTGGATTTAAAGCAAAATCTGCTTTTAGGAGTTCGCGGTTTTCTTTAGTGGTATAAACGGTAGTATGCTCGATTTCACCAGCACCGTCCTTAAGCACGAGTACATCGCGGTCATCTGTAAAATCACCCAAGTAACCAAATGGCAATTCCTGGCTTGTACACTCCAGCCAGTTCATACCATTATCCAGCGGCACGCCCAAGATCACATGGTTGCCCTGCATGGCGATAAAATCAGTGTCGATGGAACGCTTACTTACATCACCATAAAGTACGGTGTAATAAGAGGTAATCCCGGCAACCTCGAGCAGGCTTCTGGTGTAGTTACTCAGGGCCTTGCAGTCGCCGTATCCCAGCCGGTCAACATCTTCGGCAAGCATGGGCCTCCAGCCCCCTATACCCTCCTGCACGCTTATGTAGCGCACCTTGTCCTGAACATATTGGTAAATGGCCTTTGCCTTATCGAGATCGTTATCCAGACCACTTACCATTGCCAGAACTGCATCTTTGGTTGTCTGCGGGAGATCATCAGTCCCAGCGATCAGGTTGGTGCTCATCCAGCCGCCAAAATCCTTCCAGCTGGTAGCAACCCCGTTTACACCTTTAAGATAAAATGATTTGACCGCGCATCTAACGCGCGGCATAACCTCATTAAGGTCTGGAGAACGGTATTCCCTTTTGAGTGCAATTACGTTATTTGCCTCCCAAGAATCCCTACCGGGAGAATGCTCATGATCTACATCATACTGATCCAGGCGTTCCTGCTCTATATTAATCTTATCTTCAGGCCTATATAATATCTCGAATTTGGAATGCTGAGTACTGCTTTTATAATTGGCCACAGGCACCCATCTTGGGATAAAGGCGGTCGTTCTCGATTTGATCTCTAAATCAAATACAACGGTATAGGGATAGCGCGTAGGGGTATAATCCAGATAAAGTACGCGGTCATCAGCGTAGAGTGTCCCGCCAGAAACCGCACTTACATCCTTAAAATCCTTTTCCTTAAATTTTTTGACCTCGTGCCCAAATTGATTATAAATAACGGCGCTGAGGTTTTTAACTTTTCTGTCATCATCATAAAAGGCGTATGCTTGCACATCACTATTCCCAGCCTTATTAAAAACGGTAATAACCCGATGCACGGTTTCTACCAGACTCTCTTCGTGCGTAAGGTCGCATGAAATCATCTCATCGCGTACCACACTGTCTGCATTGTCAAGCAGACTTTTATCTATGGTGAGGGAACTATATTCAAAATTTTGGGAATAGACCACAAATGGGCCAAATAAAAACAAGAAAATTAATAATCTAGTCATAAAAAATGGGGTTCGCTACAAATAAAGCAAAAACCGTTCAGTTATCAAAGACTTGACTTTAGTTTTTATTTAACATTGTTTGTTAAAATATCTAAATACTTATAAATAAGCGATTTTCTATCCCTTTTGAAAAAAAATGCAAAAGCGAAAATACACACAAAACCATCTTGAAAACCTGGTAACGAGTAATTTAAAACGCACCTCGATTCTAAAAAATTGAAATTTAGAATTAATTACCGTGAAAGTTACTCCTTTCTTTTACTATCCATGGGTATAGTTACTGGCCCATCATTGACCAGATGTACCTGCATATCAGCGCCAAAAATTCCTGTTGCAACCTGCTTTCCTAAATTTTCGGATAATTTTTTAATGAATACATTGTAGAGGGGCTCCGCGTTTACCGCTTTCGCGGAAGCGATAAAGGAAGGCCTGTTTCCTTTTTTGGTACTGGCATAAAGCGTAAACTGGCTGATGACCAAAACCTCCCCGTCCTGATCAAGTATTGACTCATTCATAAGTCCGTCCCGATCGCTGAAAACGCGTAACCCAATAATTTTACGTACAAGGTAATCAACATCACTTTCAGAATCATCATGAGTAATACCGAGCAAAATCAGGAAGCCGTTTTTGATCTTACTTTCCGTTTTTCCTGCTATTGCTACAGAAGCTTCGGTCACACGTTGAATGATGATGCGCATTTTAATCATCTATTTTTATTGCTCTTTACAAATGGAATTCAGCGTAGTACCAGCGCTTTCGCGGAAGCGGAAAAACAGTAAAGCCATATATTTAACTTTCCATTTTAGGAAATTTCCATTTTAGAGGCAAGAGGGGAATTAATTTTCATCATAAATATCCCGCCTATAGCTTTCATCTTCCCCCTCGAGGATCTGAATGTAGCTTTTATAGCGAGACCAATGCAGTTTACCATTCTCCAGCGCCTCTTTTACCGCACATTTAGGTTCTTCTAAATGAAGACAGTTATTAAACTTGCATTTATTTTTAAGGGCAAAAAACTCTGGGAAATAATCGCCCAGTTCCTCTTTTTGAATGTCCACAACGCCAAAACCCTTAATGCCCGGTGTATCAATTATACGCGCGCCAAAGTGTAGGTCAAACATCTCGGCAAAAGTGGTGGTATGTTGCCCCTGCAAATGCAGGTCGCTTATGGCTTTGGTCTTTAACTCAAGCTCTGGCGCGATAGCATTGATCAAAGTGGATTTGCCCACACCACTATGGCCAGAAAACATACTGGTCTTCCCGAGCATGAGTTTTATAACCTGATCAATATTATCCCCTTCAGTTGCAGAAGTGCCTATACAGGTATAGCCGATCTCCCGGTACATTTGGGCAAGGTATTTTATTTCGCCCTTTTCTTCAAGTGTATAGGTGTCGATCTTATTAAAAAGCAGCACGGCTTTAATATGATACGCTTCTGCAGTAACGAGAAAACGGTCTATAAAAGTGGTAAATGTAGGTGGATTATTAAGTGTGATGATCAAAAAAACCAAATCAACATTAGCTGCAATTATGTGGGTCTGCTTTGACAGGTTTACTGATCTGCGGATGATATAATTCTCACGCTCCTCGATCTTTTTGATTACACCTGTTACGGCATCACTTTTATGATCCAGCTCAAAAATTACCTGGTCACCCACTGCTATGGGATTTGTACTTTTTATTCCCCTTAACCGGAATTTACCTTTGATACGGCAGTCATAAAACACGTCATTTTCTGCCTTGACCGTATACCAGCTCCCTGTAGATTTATATACTATTCCCCTCAAA
Organism: Leeuwenhoekiella sp.; assembly: GCA_965219335.1. Taxonomy (GTDB): domain Bacteria; phylum Bacteroidota; class Bacteroidia; order Flavobacteriales; family Flavobacteriaceae; genus Leeuwenhoekiella. The sequence continues at coordinate 1,094,135 of CBDCNG010000009.1, read as the reverse complement.
TCATTCTTAGATTATTTTGTGCAAAATAACAATTTTAATAATAAAATTTTTCTATATATTTAACAACTCTTTTACAAGAGTAACCATCTCATTATTAACCATAAATACCATCTTTTATGAAAAAATTAGCTACCTATGTTTTTTTTCTATTAACGTTCGCATGTCAGATTTTGAACGCTCAGGAAACCCTAACTAACGAAACGCTTATCCAGATGAAAGGCCTGGGTTTTAGCGATGAGGTGATCACCACAAAGATCAATTCGTCAGATTATAAATTTGACACCTCCATCGCGGAACTTACAAAACTTAAGGAAGCCGGTATCTCCCCAGCTATTATCGCTTTGGTTATGGAAAAATCAGTACAAAATACAAAATCAAAAACCGGCATTTATTATGATAATGCTAGTGGCGAGCAAACTCTGATACAGCCTTCAGTGTTCTCAGGTTCCAGTAATAATGCTGCTGCACAAAGACTTGTCTCAGGGCTGATAAATTCCAAAGAAAAGGCCACTTTACCCAAATCTACGTCAAATAATGTGATCAGCTCTGCGACCCCGGTATTTACCTTTATTTTTGACGTGTCCTCAGCATCTACCGATAACATGCAACCTCAACAGGGCGGCGGCGACGCTTTTAACTGGTGGTTTAAGACGGCATCCTCACCCAATGAATTTGTGCTTATAAAACTTAGGGTCAAAGAAAAGAAAAATCTGCGAGAGGTCATAACCGGCAAGAGCAATGTACTTACCAGTAGTACTGGCGTAGATCCCCGAGATGCGCTCCCATTTAACATTAGGGAGATCGAGGGCAATAAATTTGAAGTTACACCAGACGCCCTCGAGCCCGGCGAATATGCATTTTTCTATCAAGGAAGAATACCTGGTGGAAACTCCAATCAGGCGGTTTTTGATTTTTCGGTTCGATAGATAGCTAGATAAATTCATTGGCGAAATCTTAAGATTTATCTTTATTTTAATCTACTTCATACAGAATAAGATTATCATTTAAGCATAAAAAACGGCTTCGTTGAAGCCGTTTTTTATAAGAATAAAATACTATGTTTTAATTGTTGCTGTTATCAGGCTCCTTTCAGGAAGCAAATACAAAAAGCACATTTTAAAACCTGCCTTTTACGCCTCTTCCATCCTGGTAATCTTTTTCTGGTGATTAATGCTCTCTTGATGAATCGCCTTAAAAACGCGCAGGATAAACTCCTCGCTTAGGTTATGATTTTCACCTTCGAGGATCATCGCTCCCAAAATCTCATTCCAACGTTTGGTTTGTAAAATGGCCACGTTGTTTTCTGATTTAAGCTCACCTATCGCATCTGCAACCTTCATACGCTTGCCGAGGCTTTCTATGAGCTGGTGATCGATCACGTCAATCTGTGTTCGCATCGTATTCAGTTTATTATTGTAATCCATTGCGGTGCCAACTTCCTTACGGATCTTAAGGTCTTCCATGATTTTGATCAAGGCTTTGGGTGTAATCTGCTGGGCCGCATCGCTCCATGCATTATCTGGATCATAATGCGTCTCAACCATGATACCATCATAATTTAAATCCAATCCCGTTTGGCATAGGTCAAATATAATATCTCGACGGCCAGCAATATGAGAAGGATCAAGAATTAAGGGAAGATCAGGGAATCTGGCCTGCAGGTCTATAGGGATCTGCCATTCAGGATTGTTGCGGTAGCGGGTTTTTTCATAAGTGGAAAAACCGCGGTGTATTACGCCCAGGTTCTTGATATCCTGTGTGTAAAAACGCTCAACGGCACCGAGCCATAAAGAAAGATCAGGGTTCACCGGATTTTTGATCAAAATGGGCTTACCTGTCCCTTTTAAGGCATCGGCGATGTCCTGGACAATAAAGGGTGATACTGTGGTACGCGCCCCAATCCAGAGAATGTCTACATCATGCTTAAGTGCCAGTTCCACATGATGGGCGTTAGCGACCTCTGTGGTGATCATCATCCCGGTCTCTTGTTTAGCCTTTTGCAGCCACTTGAGGCCAAGTGCTCCCACACCCTCAAAATTGCCTGGGCGTGTACGGGGTTTCCAGATACCTGATCGCAGTACGGTGGCGTCAGTATCTTTTAACTGGTGAGCAATTTTGAGCACCTGTTCTTCGGTCTCTGCACTGCAAGGGCCCGCAATGACCAAAGGATGATCAAGATTGAAGGCATCCAGCCAGTTTCTTAGTTCTTTTGTGTTTTCCATAATAATGCAAATTTAAGGCTTTTTGCCGGTTAAGAAATTCCTTTGAGTATTGATTTTATGTGGTTTGTATTTTTCATTTCCTGATATACCGCCTCATAATCTCCTGAGGCCAGTAATTTTCTGAAATTGTTTAAATTGTCTATGTAATCATCAAGAATCTCAATTACATTATCGCTGTTTTCTTTAAATATGGGCGTCCAGGTTGCCGGATTACTTTTGGCCAGGCGCACTGTTGAGGCAAAACCACTGCCGGCCATATCAAAGATGTCCTTCTCATTTTTTTCCTTATCAATTACAGTTTTCCCCAGCATAAAACTGCTTATGTGAGACAAGTGCGATACATAGGCGATATGCTTATCGTGCGAATGTGGATCCATGTAACGGAGCCTCATCCCCAGTGCGGTAAAAAGCGCCAAAGCTTTTTCCTGCAACTTGAATGCAGTCTTCTCAACCTCGCAGATGATCATGGCCTTACCCTCAAAGAGTCCATAGATCGCTGCGGAGGGGCCGGAAAATTCGGTGCCCGCGATAGGGTGCGCTGCGAGAAAATTCCGGCGCTTGGGATGTTCTGCTACCGTAACGCAAAGACTTGCCTTGGTTGAGCCCACATCCATCACAAGGGTATCTTCTCCTACAGCGTCAAGCACGGGTGGCACGAACAGATTAGCCTGATCTACAGGAACCGAAACGATGACAAGGTCTGCCATATGGAGATCTTCAAGACTGGCTGTGGCCTGAATAACGCCAAGTCCAACCGCCTCTTCCAAATGGTTTTTATCAGAATCGATACCGAAAATCTTACTTTCTGGTAAGCGTTTCTTTATATCCCTGGCCAGCGAGCCCCCTATGAGCCCGACACCAATAATGAATATGTTCTTAAAATCCTCCAAAAGATTAATGCCTATTTTACTATTATTTTTCATCCGTTCATTATGCCTTTGCACTAAAAAGCCATCCTGCTTATCGCTTGGCGAATTTTCTCTTCCGGCACACATAGCGAAAAGCGTATATAACCCGCCCCTCGTGAACCGAATATAGTGCCAGGTGCAATGAATATGCTTTTATCTATCAATATTGTATCTATAAATTCTTCGGCATCGCCAGCGTTTTCCGGCAGTTTAGCCCATACAAAAAGACCTGCGGCATTTTTATCATAGGTGCACCCCAGCATATCCGCAAGTTCCCAGACCGCTTTTCGACGCTTTTTATAGATTTTATTGAGGTTTGCAAACCAGTCCTTACCCTCATCCAAAACGGCCGTCGCCCCCTTCTGAATGCCATAGAACATACCGCTGTCCATATTGCTCTTGACCTTTAGCACATCGTTTACATAATTTTTTGCGCCCAGTAGCATTCCCACACGCCAGCCGGCCATATTAAAAGATTTACTGAGGCTGTTAAGTTCAAGCGCTACCTCTTTCGCACCAGCGACACCAAGGATTGATACCGGGGTATCATTTAAAATAAAACTGTACGGGTTATCATTGATGAGCAGGATATCTTTAGCTTTCGCGAAAGCGACCAACTCCTCAAAATCGCTTTGTGTGGCCACAGCACCGGTGGGCATATGTGGATAATTGACCCACATAAGTTTTACACCGCTCAGATCAGCGCGGTTCAATTTATCATAATCGGGAAGCCAGTTATGGGCAGCATCCAGATCATAATATATAGGTTCTGCTTCTAGCAATTTGGTCACTGAAGTATAGGTAGGATAGCCCGGATTAGGAATCAGTACCTGATCACCTGCATTGAGAAAAGCCATACTCACATGCATAATCCCCTCTTTTGAGCCCATAAGCGGCAATATTTCAGTCTCGGGATCCAGGTTGACATCGTACTGTTTTTGATAGAATGTACTGATACCACTACGCAATTCGGGCAGCCCTATGTAGCTTTGGTATTGATGGGCCGGAGCATCATTAAGAGCATTTGTAAGCGCATCGATCACTGCTGGCGGTGGGGCCAGATCAGGGCTACCGATGGCCATATTGATGATTGGTTTTCCGGCAAGGGCGAGGGCACGCACTTCTTTAAGCTTTCGCGAAAAGTAATATTCTGTTGTCTGCTGTAAGCGGTCTGCACTTGTGATCATTCTTTTCTGTTTTTATATTCGCCGAGAACCTCAAATTTTTTGGCCATAATATGGAGTAGTTTTTTCGCTTTTGCGAAATGCGCGTATTTGGTAAATGTGACATCTACAAAAAAGGAGTATACCCAAGGCTTATCAATTACCGGTAGTGATTGTATTTTGGTCAGGTTAAGCCGGCAATCGCTCATCACATTGAGCACTGCGGCTAGGCTCCCTCTCTTATGATCTGTTAAAAATTTTACCGAAGCTTTGTCCGGCACATCGGCATCCTCTTTTTTGCCCGAGGTGTTCATTATAAAAAAACGGGTAGCGTTATCCTTTATGGTCTGTACGTCAGGCACCAGAATCTCAAGGCCATAAATAGCCGCTGCCGTGCTGCTTGCAATGGCACCTACACATTTGGCTGCCTCGCGCCGAACGCGCTGTGCGGCACCAGCAGTATCATCATCTTCCACTAATTTAATATGCCCATTTTCCTTAAAAAATTCGCGACACTGCAATAATGCCATGGGGTGTGACCAGACCTCCTTAAGATCACTGAGCTGCTGCCCTGGCAATGCCATCAGGTTCTGCCGGATAGGGAGGTAATATTCCCCTTCAATGTAGAGTTTATACTCATCAATCAGGGCATAATTGGGTATGATACTGCCGGCAATACTATTCTCAATGGCCATAACAGCATCGGTGCTCTCGCCACTGATCAAGCTGTTTACGACCTCCTGAAAGGAATCACAAGCTGCGATGGCCACCCCCTGCCCAAAAAAATCTTCGGCCACCTGATGGTGAAAGGAGCCTTTGATACCCTGTATTGCAACTTTTTTTCTCACGTTAAACCTATGTTTACTTTAAGTTTTTTTTATTGAAACCCGTGTTATAATGACCAGTCACAACTACCTTTTTGCAAAAACCGGATCTTACTAACAAAAAAAGTCCCGATTTTACATCGGGACCTGTATATACTAACAACACTTTATGTTATAGAGGTCCCGTTTCTTTTTCGTGAAAAAAGAAATAATAACGGTTCCAGAAAAAAAGTGCGCTTGACATTGTTTCTATATGATTTGGCTAAAGTAAAAAAATTAATTGCAATGCCTTACAAAAGGATTGAATAATTATTATAAATTGACAAATTTTGCATAAAAATGGATACAATTTAAATTTTATACATTTTTGATCGTTTCTATTGCAGATTAAAGGGATTAATCCACTAATTAATTCTTTAAGATTTGATTACATTTGATAGTTGGGCGGTGCGTCAAGTCTCACAGAGCTGCATCAATCGCATTTTCACAACGCTTTCAAAAATTTATGTCTATACAGGTTAACGAGATTTCAAAGAATTACGGCACCCAAAAAGCCTTAAAACATGTGTCGCTGACCATAAAAAAGGGGGAAATTACAGGCTTTTTAGGTCCAAATGGTGCAGGTAAGAGCACGCTGATGAAAATCCTTACTGGCTACCTCAAGCCTTCCTCGGGCACTGCTGCAGTAAATGGTTTTTCTACCGATGACGAGCCTATGGAGGTGAAAAAAAGCCTGGGTTACCTGGCAGAAAACAATCCGCTCTATCCAGATATGTACGTGAGAGAGTATCTCAGTTTTTGTGCCCGGCTGCGCCATATTAAAAACGAGCGCATTCAAGAGATTATTGACCTAACCGGTCTTACCCCAGAACTCGGAAAAAAAATCGCCGCCCTGAGCAAGGGGTACAAACAACGCCTAGGGCTGGCTGCCGCACTGTTACACGATCCTGAAGTACTGATCTTAGACGAGCCCACCACGGGCCTAGACCCTAACCAACTGGTGGAAGTGCGCCGTCTTATACGCAATTTGGGTAAGAATAAAACCGTGCTCTTATCCACGCATATTATGCAGGAAGTTGAGGCCATCTGTGACCGTGCAATAATAATTGATCAAGGAGAGATCGTGGCAGACAGAATCATCAGTGAGCTGAAGGAAGGAGGGACACAAGAGCTTATCGTAGAATTTGACTATAGGGTCGAGGAAATTGCACTGGGTAAATTACCATATGTCAAAAGCGTTAAAAATACCACTGGCTTTATCTATGAGGTCAATTTTGACACAAAGATCGATATGCGCGGACAGATTTTTGATTTTGCCCATGATAGCGGTCTTAAAATCTTACAATTGAATAAGAAAAACACTTCGCTGGAAGCACTTTTCCGAGAACTCACCAATCCTGATTAACCAGCCCATCTTATGATCATCTACTACTTTGCGGTATTCTTTATAGTAGCCGCCCTGATTCCACTTTTTAGAATAAAGCACTGGCTCGTACGTGGCTGGGATTATATAAGGGTGCAGACCACTTTTTTGCAGCTTATCGTACTGGCTGTTATTACCACATTTGCATTTCCCGACTCCTGGTGGGAATGGTCAATAACTGCCGCCCTAATTGCCACGATAATTTTTCAGATTACAATCGTACTTCCCTACACCTCCATTTATCCAAACAGGAATATAAATAAGACAGGGAATGGACTGGAGCTTAGCCTTCTAACAGCAAATGTCTTTCAGGATAACAGAAACTATGATGATTTTTGCCAACTTGTAGAGCGTTATGACCCAGACGTTTTTTTAACGATGGAGTCAGACAAATACTGGGAACGAGAGCTTGACCGTTTTATACCCCGCTATCCCTATAGCATTAAGGTCCCCCTGGATAATTATTATGGTATGCACCTTTATTCAAAATATAAACTTATAGAAGGCCAGGTGAATTACCTCGTAGAAGATGGGGTACCATCCATTTTCACAAAAGTGCAATATGCGCCCGGCAGATTGCTCAACCTGATCTGCGTGCACCCCGCACCGCCCAGTCCCTCAGAAAATGAGACCTCCAAAGAACGGGATGCAGAACTATTGCTGGCCGGTGCTGCGGTACGGCATCTCCCCTCACCCACGGTGGTATGTGGCGACCTCAACGATGTGGTGTGGTCCCGCATTTCGCGTCTTTTCAAAAAAATGACCGGCATGCTAGATCCCAGGATAGGACGCGGGCTTTACCCCACATTTCATGCAGGGCATTGGTATATGAGGTTTCCCATAGACCACATGTTTCACTCTCGGGATATACACATCACCACAATGTCTCGCCTTCCCTATTATGGGTCAGACCATTTCCCTATGTTTTTCTGTATGAGGGTAGCCGAACAGGAAAAACATGTGGTCAGTCCGCATCTGGAAAAAAGTACCAAACAAGACATTAAAGAAGATATCAAAGAGGGTTTAGAAGCTTGATAACTAATTCATTATCCTAATACATTTAAGATTGGCAAAGCATTCACAAAATGTAACTTGTTTTTAACTACAAGCTGTGTTTGCAGCATGTACTTTTAATCATAATTTCAACCTTAAATATATTTGACGATGAAAACCAAAATAATAATGCCCGCCCTGATGCTTTTTTTAAGCCTTGGACTTTTTGCACAGACTAAAACCGATAAAAAGATCATGGCAGATGCTCAAAAGGCGAAAGCTAAATTCATGAAAACAGATACTGGTATAAATCAGTTTTTTAATAATTCTGACGCTTATGTGATCTTTCCTAACATAGGCAAAGGCGCTCTGATCGTAGGAGCTGCAGCGGGTAATGGCGTTGTTTATGAGAATGGCACTGCAATAGCAATGGCCAAAGTAAAAAAACTTGATGTGGGTTTGCAAGCAGGGGGAAAGGCTTTTAGTGAAATTATATATTTTAAAGATGCTGCCTCCTTTCAACGCTTTAAAGCTGGTGATTTTGAATTTACCGGAGGTGTCTCTGCCACCATGTTAAAAAGTGGTGCTGCTAAAGAGGCGCAATATCGGGATGGTGTTGCTGTATTTGCACTCCCCAAAGCTGGCTTAATGGTAGATGTCTCCGTAGGTGGACAAAAATTTGACTATTTACCTTTTAAATAATAAGACAACACCTTCCATTTGAATCCAAAAACCTCCTTTTCTGGGGGTTTTTTTGTTCCCCTAATCCGTAGCAGGGATCAAACTGGTAGCAAGAAAAATACGGCTAAACCTGTAGGAATCGCTTTCGCGAAAGCGGAAAAAGTATTTTAAAAGCAAAAAAAAGGCTCCCTGATAGGAAGCCCGGACGTATAAATGGAATTAGGTTTACTCGATCCCACACGTATTCTTGATAAGATTGATCATCTCAAAATCATTGGCTATCGATACCTTCTCGCCACTAGCGGTCATCACGACCCTAAAAGGATAAGAAATAGATACTGTGGTAGAGGAAGACCAATTATTACGGAAATATTGTTGCGCGGCCTGCTGAGATTCAAAAGTTTTCACCGCATCGTTAATGTTGAGATCTAAAGGGTAGCTCACCTCAAAGCAAGAACTTACAGCATTGACTACATACGTATAATCAATAACGTCATAGCCACAGGCCGCGTTTAGCGCTTTAAAATCTTCCTCATCTGTAATGACCTTTTGGCTGCCGTCTGCTTTGATAGTTACCGAAAATGGAAACCCTATACCGGTAAGATACTTTCCGGTAGTCTCATTAAGCAAAAGCTCAATAAGCTGCTCATAGTCAGTTACATTTATCTTTGTATAATCACTGTAAGCCAGGGTAATGGGATAGACAAACTGATAACAGAGCACATTATCCTGCGAGGACCTTGTGGTATTAGCCTGACCCGAAATCATACCTGATTTTAACACTTCAAAGGTTGCCCTCATGGCAGCACTCGTTTTAACTTGAATATCTGGAATATGCGCAGTTTCTTCTGATGTAGCAGGATTAGCTTCAGATACTGTGCTCATGACCGTCTCTGATGCCGCTGGAATATCCTCTACGAGAGTGGGATCTATTTCTTCTTTAGAACAGGAAACAAGTGCAACTGAAAGGGCGAGTGTGTAAATAAACTTTTTCATTAGTAATCAACTTTTAATTTGACTTGGGATTTATGGGGGCAAATAAAGTAAATAAATGTATTACATCAAAGTTTTAACGCATTTAATCTGATATATTTTAGATTTAATTTTTTATTTGTAGGATTTTACGAAGAATTTAATGTTATTTTCCTACAAATCACTGGTTTTGGATAGATTTTGGTTTATAATCCCACACATTTTCACCCAGTTGCGCTTATAATCGCCTGAAAGATTTTATATAACACCATCTTAAAACTACCGCATTTGTAATCATGATTTCAGAACCCCACATTTCAGTGGGTGCTGAACTGTGTTTTTTAATCAGAAATTCAAACTGCATCCATTTTGAAGAACGTGTAGTTCTTCAATGATGTTGATTTAATTTTTGCATTTCTGATTTTTTTCAAAGAAAGTTTTAGACGAGATTAGTTATCTTCGGATTTTTAAATGACCAACTTTAACCCTAACCCTATGAAGATTTTCAGATGGTGTTTTAGTATGCTGTTTTTAACCGCGCTTAATGCCCATGCACAGTATGACCCCGCAAGAATTTTTGTCAATGACTTTTACACCTTTAAAGGTGATAATATACGCAGCGCAAGTGGCAAGCCCAGTGAGGGATATTGGCAAAATGAAGCCGATTATACCATAAAAGCATCTTTTGATACTGATAATTTTCTTTTAAACGGAGAGGTTACCATAGATTATGTGAACAATAGCCCAGATGCTTTGGATGCGCTGTGGCTACAGCTTGATCAGAATACGGCAAAGCCAGGGGCGCGGGGAAATCAGTTGAGCGGTCCTGGGGCTATTGCTGATAGCACAAAGGGATGCATTATTAATAAATTAGAACTCTCAAAGAATGGGAAGTCACAGGAAGTTCCTTTCAAAATTGACGGGACACGGATGCAAATACGTCTTCCAGTCACTATAAAGCCTAAAGAAAAGGTTCAACTATCCATTGCATATTCCTATATTCTTCAGTCCCAGGGAGGGGGTGGTCGTTCTGGCTATATGGATACTGACGAAGGCAAAATATTCGAATTTTCCTATTGGTATCCACGTATGTGCGTTTATGACGATTACTATGGGTGGAATACCTTACCCTTTATTGGTAGTGGTGAAATGTATCTGGATTACGGAAGTATTGACTATAAAATCACTGTTCCAGCAGACCAGGTGGTTGTGGGGTCAGGGGCTTTGGTCAACAAAAAGGACATCTTAAACAATACAACCTTAAAGCGCCTGGATAAGGCGGCGCAGTCCAATAAAACCGTATTGATAAGGAAGGCGGATGAGCTGGATAAACCAGTCACCAAAAGTAATGGCGATCCCGTAACCTGGCACTTTAAAATGGACCATACCCGCGACGTAGCCTGGGCCATGTCAAGTGGCTATATTTGGGATGCAGCCAAAATAGATCTGCCCAATGGCGAGAAGGCATTGGCACAATCTGTTTATCCGGTCTCCTCTACACAGCAGGGCAGGGCATGGGCAAGATCTACCGAAATGCTAAAAGCATCTGTAGAGGACTTCTCACAAAGATGGTTTGAATTCCCTTATGAAGTGGCTACTAGTGTAGCAGGATCGGTGGGCGGTATGGAGTTTCCGGCACTGGCCTTCAATCATTGGGATGAGCAACCCTATGAAATGTTTTTGCTGGCATCGCATGAAATTGGGCACACTTGGTTCCCCATGATCGTAGGTTCTGACGAAAGACGCCATCCTTTTATGGATGAAGGTTTCAATACCTTTATTGATATCTATGCGCACGATGATTTTAACCAGGGGGAATTTTCGCCAAAGCGCGATGGGGAATACGCCCCCGGCAAGGGAAATCCTGCCGATGAAATCATAAAGGTCATTGAAGATAACAAAAATGGGCCTACATTGATGACCCCGGCAGATGATATGAACTATAAAGAGGTGCACCCGCTGGCCTATTTTAAATCGGCCTTTGGCCTAGTACTTTTGCGGGAGGTCATTCTAGGGCACGATAAGTTTGACTATGCATTCAGACAGTATATTAAGGACTGGGCCTTTAAACATCCCAGACCTGAAGACTTTTTCAGGAGTATGGAAAATGGTTCAGGCGAAAACCTCACCTGGTTCTGGCAAGGCTGGTACCATCATAACTGGCAGTTGGATCAAGCGGTAAAAGCAGTGGATTATGTGAAGGAAAATGCAGAAAATGGTGCAATGATCACCGTAAGCAACAACCGGCAAATGGTCATGCCCGTTTTGGTAAAGGTTGAGGAAAGCAACGGCAAAAGCCATGAATTCAATGTGCCCGTAGAGTTATGGAAACAAGGTAAAGATGCCCGTTTTCGATTGAATAGCACCTCTAAAATCAAGCATATCACCATAGATCCCCAGCATCTTCTTCCAGATATCGACCGGTCTAATAATGAATGGGGCAATTAATAGAAATTCATTGAAGCATTCCGGAGGTCTTAAATTAACAAACCTTAAAGCAATATATCGATCTATAATTGCCAGCTAAATCGTTTTTGGTTATCTTTAGAACCCAAAATTACATCGATAGTAATTCCAGGAATTAATTTTATACACTTTGAACATGAAAAACAATCCGCTTTCAAAAACAAATTCCCGTCGGGGATTTATTAAAAACACGGCCATAGCCACGGCCGGCATTTCCATTGTGCCGCGCCATGTGCTCGGAGGGCCGGGCTTTATTGCTCCCAGTGATAAACTTATCGTGGCCAGTATTGGTGTGGGCGGCAAAGGCGAAAGTGATATTGCGAATTTTGCCAAATCAGGCAAGGCTGATATTGCCTTTTTATGCGATGTGGACGACCGCAGGGCCGCAAACTCGGTCAAGCGTTTTCCCAAAGCTAAATATTATAAGGATTGGCGTGAGCTGATGGATAAGGAAGCTAAGAACTTTGATGCCGTATCCGTCTCCACACCAGATCATACTCATGCTGTTGCCGCGATGGCAGCAATGGAACGTGGAAAGCATGTATATGTACAAAAGCCTTTAACGCACGATATTTATGAGGCGCGCCAGCTTACCGAAGCTGCCAAAAAATACGATGTGGTAACACAGATGGGTAATCAGGGCTCATCCAATGATGGGGTACGTCAGATGCGCGAGTGGTATGATGCTGGCCTGATCGGTGATGTGCACACAGTATATTGCTGGACAGACCGTCCTGTATGGCCACAGGGAATCCCATGGCCCGAAAAAAGTGCCCCTGTTCCACCAGAACTCGATTGGGACCTATGGCTGGGCACAGCACCTAAAAAAGATTATGTAAATGGTCTTGTACCCTTTAACTGGCGTGGCTGGTGGGATTATGGTACAGGTGCACTTGGAGATATGGGTTGTCATATTGTGGAGCCACCCTACCGTATACTTGACCTCAAATACCCTACCGACGTGCAGTGCAGCGTAGGCAGCGTGTATGTAGATGAATTTCAGCGTGGTTATTTTCCTGATAGCTGCCCACCATCAAGTCATGTGACTATGACCTTCCCAAAAACTGACAAAACCAATGGTGATGTGAAATTTCATTGGATGGACGGCGGCATACAGCCTACCCGACCCGAGGAATTAGAACCTAATGAAACCTTTGGTGATGGCGGCAACGGCGCATTGCTTATAGGAACTAAAGGCAAAATGATGTGCGGTACCTATAGCGTTAACCCACAGCTATTGCCACTATCAAAAACTGATAAGGCCAATGTGCCCCAGAAATTTGAGCGTGTACCCGGCGGTTCTGAAGGCCATTACGCCCAGTGGGTAGAGGCAGCAATTGCTGGTAAAGGCAATAAAGAGTTAAGTTCACCTTTTGAGATCGCCGGTCCGCTTACAGAGATTTTGCTTATTGCTAACCTGGCCATACGTGGTGTTGATATCAGGGAGCAGAAAACCAATGACCGGGGTGATAAGTACTGGAATTACCCAGGCAGAAATATTGAGATGGTCTGGGACTCAGAGAATATGAAAGTGACTAACCTTGACGAGGCCAATAAATACGTACGCCGTGATTATAGGGCGCCTTGGACACTAGGATAGTCCCATTACCATAATTTGATTATAATAAGCACCCTTCTGCCTTAATGGCGAGAGGGTGCTTTTTAAATCTGTAGTTATTTAAAACTCACGATAAATCAAAATCAACACCTTTCAGATTAAAGAGAGCATAAAGAAAATTCGGTAAGAAAAAAACATTTGGTAGAAATGGAATAATGGATTTGTTCATATAATCTAAAAAACGCCTTAGCAGCAACCAAAACGGAATATTAGAGAACATCATTGAAAAAAATAAAAATCAGAAAAATAACCCTAGATGATCTAGACCAATTGGAGGCAATTGGCAGGATTACTTTTGTCGAAACGTATTCTTCTCAGAATAGCGAGCAGAATATAAAAGAATATTTGGATAAAGAATTTTCATCTTATCAATTAAAAAAAGAGCTTAATAATCCAAATTCGGAATTCTTCTCTGCTGAACTGAAGCATAGAACAATAGGATACTTAAAAGTCAATTTTGGAAATTCTCAAACGGAAATTCTGGATGGAACTACACTTGAAATTGAACGTATCTATGTTCTGAAAGAATTTCAAGGGCAAAATATTGGCCAAATGCTTTATGAAAAAGCAATAACAGTTGCGAAGCAAAAAATGGTAGACTATGTCTGGTTAGGGGTTTGGGAAAGAAATCAAAAAGCAATTAAATTTTACCATAAAAACGGATTTACAGCATTTGATAAGCACATTTTTAAATTGGGAAATGAGCAACAAACAGACATCATGATGCGTCTAAAACCGTAATTAATGTATATTGGAGGCAATACAATTTCTAATGGCATTCCCTATAATAATATATTGTGAGGCAGAACAATAATTTATAATTCCCATGCTAAAATAGAGTTTTAAAAAATTCGATTTATTTAGAGCAGATGAGCATCATCTTAATATTTTTGGAGCCAAAAAGTTTACAAAAGAATTATTTGACCGTTTTCATCATTGAGGATTAAGGCGCAATATTCTGTACACTCAGCATTTTGCGATGATGTAATCAAATACAATGATTAAATTTATAGGCTATTGACCAGCACATTAAACTTGCTGGCTTAAAGTATCTTGAAGCAAATTAGTTTCTTGGATAATTTCGGTTAAAACGATTCAAATAGTATACATAAATCAAGCGCCAAACCCAGCTAAAATGAAAATACAAAAACTCCTTTTTACCTTACTTCTCCTTTGCACTTTCATCACATATGCACAAAAAGATAACCACTCTTCCCTGACTATCAAAGAAATTATGCAGGGCGAGGATTTTATAGGGCATCTTCCCTCAGAGCCGAATTGGGCGGCAGATGGCAGCGCCGTTTATTTTGAATGGAATCCGGATACGGCCACAAGCGATTCGCTATATAGTTATAATCTAAAAAGTAATGCGATTCAAAAAGTAGATTTTGATACTGACTACGATCTGCCATCCCCCTACGCTACTTTCAACACAGACCGATCAAAAAAAATCTATGCTAAGCACGGTGATATTTTTATAGTTGATATAAAAATTGGCGAAAAAACGCAGATAACCCATACCGAGGATGAAGAAGGCAATCCAGAATTTACTGAAAATGAGAAAAAAATAGCCTTTATAAAGGATAGAAATACATATACCTGGGACATCAAGACCGGCGCTACGGAACAGATCACCAATTTTCAAGACAAAAAAAGGCAAGATGAAAAACGTGATACCAAAGCAGAATGGCTGCACCGCGATCAGTTAGCCCTTTTTGACGTGCTGAAAGAAAGAAAAAAGGAACGTGATGAGCGTGACACATTAATGAAAAGATATGATAAGAAGGCACCTTTGCCCATTTATCTTAACGGAAAATTAGTGACCAACCAAAACATGAGTCCAGATGGCAATTATGTAACTTATCTCACCGTCAAGCGGAATGATGAAAAAGGGACGATCATACCACACTATGTGACTGAATCGGGCTATACCGAAGATCAAAGATCCCGCTCTAAAGTGGGCGATAAGCCTGACGAGTACAAAATGTTTATCTTCAATATCAAAAAACGGAAAACTTATCCTGTAAATCTCGATAATCTGGAAGGCCTGGATTATGTGCCAGAATACACTAAAAACTATCCCGATAAGCCCTACGAAAACAAAGACAGGATTGCATATATCGCCGGCCCTATTTGGAGCATGGATGGCAAAAATGGTGTGCTGGTAATCAATAGTAATGACTACAAAGACCGCTGGATCGTACTCCTGAATATTAAGGATGGCACGGTGACCAACCTAGATCACCAGCATGACAAAGCATGGATTGCCGGCCCGGGGATTAGCGGTTATGGCAGTGGCGATATCGGCTGGATGCCCGATGATAAAAGTATCTGGTTTATGTCTGAAAAAAGCGGGTATGCTCACTTATACTCCATGAATATACGATCCAAAAAATCAAAACAATTGACCTCTGGTGAATTTGAGATTTATGATCCGCGCATTTCAAAAGATCAGAAACGCTGGTACTTTACGGCAAATAAAGACCATCCCGGCGATCGCCAGTTTTATTCCATGCCCATTAATGGAGGGGCACTGACACAGCTCACAACTTTGACCGGTGATAACGAGGTGACCCTTTCACCCGATGAAAAACAGATGGCAATACTCTATTCCTATTCTAATAAACCCACCGAACTTTACTTGAAAGAGAACCCGGTTTTCAACAAAAATGCCGGCAAAGCAGTACAGATTACCCACTCCACTACCAAAGCCTTTCAGAAATACAACTGGAAAGATCCAGAGATCATCACCTTCAATGCTGAAGATGGTGCTAAAGTCTATGCCCGATTATATCAACCGGAAAAAGCGGTTAAAAATAAGGCGGCAGTTATATTTGTACATGGTGCGGGTTACCTGCAAAATGCCCACAAATGGTGGAGTTCCTATTTCCGTGAATATATGTTTCATAACCTTTTGGTCGATAACGGTTATACGGTGCTTGACATTGACTATCGGGGCAGTGCAGGCTATGGACGTGATTGGCGTACCGCTATATATAGGCATATGGGTGGCAAGGACCTTAGCGATCAGGTTGACGGCGCAGACTATTTAGTCAAAAAATATGATGTAGATCCGGGTAAAATTGGTATTTATGGAGGTTCCTATGGAGGTTTCATAACGCTAATGGCAATGTTTAAAGCTCCTGACGTGTTTAAGGCTGGGGCGGGTATACGCTCAGTGGGTGACTGGGCTTCATACAATCACGGTTATACCGCGCGTATTTTAAACACACCAGCAACTGACAGCATTGCTTACAGGCAGAGTTCGCCCATTTATTATGCAGATGGTCTTAAGGGAGATCTACTGATCCTGCATGGTATGGTGGATGATAATGTGCACTTTCAAGATATGGTGCGCCTTTCCCAGCGTCTTATAGAATTGGGCAAACACAATTGGAATATGGCCCTTTATCCGGTAGAGCGCCACGGTTTTGTAGAACCCAGCAGCTGGACGGATGAATATACCCGTATTTATAACCTTTTCCAAGGAAGTCTTTTGGGAAAAGCTACTGATGATAACAATTAACGGCAATTTATCATTATCTGCTCCAGTGTCGGAAAACTGCCGAAATTGTGGTAAAACCGAGTAAATTTTAGGTATTATAAGGAATTAGCGTCGATCCTTATCGCTTTCGAGAAAGCGTATGTTTAAAAAACATACGCGCGTGGATAAACTTTTTGATTAAATAACCACGAATGCCCCCCATAAAACGTAAAACGGCAGTCTGGAAACTGCCGTTTTTTTTTGCTTACTATATCTAATCCACAATTATTCTTTGGTAAAATCACCAAACTATATGCTAAGTCAATCGGTAATATCCTAAAATTACTGGTCCTCCAGAATAAAAGTTTTCTTTTGATCCCTTTCAGCAAGTTTGACTCTTTTCACATAGCTATTTTCACCATAAAATAATTTGAAGGTATAATCGCCAAAGTGCAGACTGCTGAAGGAAAAAACACCTCCTTCATTAGTAAGCGCAGCCAGATCAGGCACTGGGTTTGGACTCTGCAGTATGCTTACACTTACATCAGCCAGTGGCTGCCCATTTGCATTGACCACGGTCACCTCTAGATTGCCATCATCTATCGTCATGCTCTTATTTTTGGTCTGGTTTAAAAATGTACAGGCAAACATAATAAAGTAGAGCAGCAGAACAGGCAAAGTGGTACTACTGCACTTCCTGATTACATACCCTGCCCTTTCCACGACATCATATTATTAAATACCTCTTTCACAATTCGCGTAGCAGAATTTGTGCTGCCCCCGCCAGCCCCATACGCATGGATGCCTACGGCAAATCTCTTACCATTGCTGATATACCAGACCGGTGAGCCACTATGTCCCCCATAAGTATCGATCTTGTAGTAGATCTTACGTGTACCCAAATGATCCACTTTTCTACCATGATACCACTGGGTTCCCGACGGCTTATCTGCTGGATATCCCGATAGATTTAGAAATTTGGTTTTGAGCGAGCTATCACTGAGGTTGGCAAATCCAAAGGTACCTGTTTTTGATCCTAAATGCTGCGACTTGGGCAAGATGATCGCGCCATAATCCATAACTTCTTTTTTACTATTGGTCCATCCCTTTACACTGCGCAGATTAGACGATGTCGCAGACCCGTATGGGAGCGAGTTCCCGTTACGTCCAGGCATGACCTGGATTGATTTTGCCCATCCACCTTCATTATGCAGATAAACTACATGGCCAGCGGTCATAACAGTGCCAGGCGCTATAAACCATCCTGTACCTACATAACGTTTACCAGTCTTTGAGGTTATCAATAAACTGCAAATGGCCCGCCAGGGATAGGTAGTGGTCGCCGTGATCTGTACCCGGTCATCATGTCCCAGCACAGACTCTACGGAGAGTTCTGAATCTGTTTTGGGCTTTTCGCCATCAAAACTTGCATACCAGGCATCCGTGAGATCAGACTCGTTCTTAATCTTTAATGTTTTTGGCTTTTGAGAGCTGATGGCTACACGTTCTATTGAGGCTTCGTCTTCAGAGGAGATGGCGGCCTCCTCGCCTGCCATAGCAACGCCATCGCCCAAAACTTCCTCATAGTCGTAACCCTCTACCTGCTCAAGCCCCAGATTTTCCGCAGAGACCCCAGCCTGTCCATTGAATCCAACCTCAAACTGATCCTGATTTTGTTGGAGGGACACTTTCCCATTAAAATCCTCTGTAAAGTTTTCAAATTCATTTTTCATGATGTAAATTTTATATTGTTATTCGGTTCTTTTGATCGATCAATAGTTTTTTATAATAAATATACCTCGATCATTACTTCACAAAACTATTTAGAATCCATTACTTATTACTTCTGCAAAACCCCTGATCTTAAGGATATAATACCCCTAAAATCAGAAATATCTGCTCATTAAAAAACAATTTATCAGCACTTGGCCTTTATATTTCGATCACTTTCGCTAAAACGGAAAAACAAACGCCCAAGCGTTAATTAGGGTTAAAGACTCATACAAATCCTGTTAATTGCTACTTTAAATGGCTAAGCGCAAAGTAATTTTAGTTATGTATAATTTAAATATCTAGTTATGAGCTACTCAAAACACATTGCCAAAAAATTAAACGTTCTTCTGGAAAAGAATTACGATGCAGAGGCGGGGTATAAAAAAGCCGCTGAAGATGTTAAACACGAATCCTTGAAAACCTATTTTAAATCAAGGGCTCAAGATCGTTACAATTTTGGGCATGAACTCAAGGAAGAGATCAAAAGCTTTGGTCAAGAACCTGATAAAGGAACTAGCCTTAAAGGTGACCTGCACCGTGCATGGATGGATCTCAAAAGTGCCTTTACCAATGAAAAAAATGAGGCCATATTAGAAGAGGCTATACGCGGTGAGAAAGCTGCCGTGAAAGAGTATAACGATATTATAAATGACAGGGAAGTACCTCCATCTACGGCAAATGTGCTTATCAAACAGCGTAATAGTGTGGAGGCTGCATTAGAAAAAGCCGAGGCACTGGAGGTTATCTCCTGATATAAGTTTAAAATTCTTTCTAGCAGCGCAATTTGAATTATCCAAATTATAGTTTACTTTGATCAATCAATTGCTTAATGTCATACTCAAAAGAGGTTAGCCATATTTTTATTTTGAAATCTATATGACTATTAACTTTACTTTACGCGTGCGAAACCAATAGTTTATCAAGAATTTTAGTTTCCATTATCCGTCCAAAAATGCACATGACTGGAAAGATACTATCGTTATAAAATTAAAAAGCCACCGACTAAACTCGGTGGCTTTTCTATTCTAAAAATAAAAATATATTAGTTTATTTCAACTTCTTCTTAACGGCTACCTCTTGGTAAGCCTCGATGGTATCACCTTCATAGATATCATTATAGTTTTTGATCTGCATACCACAATCATATCCTTTGGCCACCTCTTTGACATCATCTTTAAAGCGTTTAAGCGATGCAAGTTCGCCGGTGTAGACTACAACTCCATCACGAATCAAACGAATGCCGCTGTTGCGGAAAATCTTCCCTGAGATAACCATACAACCTGCAATGGTGCCTACTTTAGATATTTTGAAGGTTTCCCTGATCTCAGCATTTCCAGTAATTTCTTCCTTCATTTCCGGAGAAAGCATACCTTCCATGGCATCTTTAAGATCGTTGATAGCGTCATAGATAATAGAATAAGTGCGAATATCGATCTCTTCCTTATCAGCTACCTGGCGTGCATTCCCCGCAGGTCTTACATTAAATCCTATAATAATGGCATCTGAGGCTGAAGCGAGCAGTACATCACTTTCGGTGATTGCACCCACTCCCTTATGAATGATATTTACCGCGATCTCCTCGGTTGATAATTTAAGGAAACTATCAGTCAATGCCTCTACAGAACCATCAACATCTCCTTTAAGGATAATGTTGAGCTCTTTAAATTCACCAAGTGCGATACGGCGACCAATCTCGTCAAGCGTAATATGGCGCTGTGTCCTTACAGATTGTTCACGTTGTAACTGGGTACGTTTGGTAGCAATATCCTTGGCTTCTCGCTCATCTAGCATAACCCTGAACTTATCCCCAGCTTGTGGGGCACCGTCCAAACCTAAAACCGAAACAGGCGTTGATGGGCCTGCCTCTTTTATTTCCTTGCCGCGCTCGTCCTGCATAGCTTTGACCTTGCCACTATTAGTACCGGCAAGTACATAATCGCCAATACGTAGGGTACCTCCCTCTACAAGAACTGTGGAAACGTAGCCTCTACCCTTATCTAAGAATGCCTCTACCACTGTACCATTTGCCCTTTTATCTGGGTTGGCTTTAAGTTCTAAAAGTTCGGCCTCTAGAAGTACTTTTTCAAGAAGTTCAGGCACGCCTTTTCCAGTTTTTGCAGAAATATCTTCTGATTGGATCTTACCGCCCCAGTCTTCAACAAGTAGGTTCATACCGGCCAATTGCTCCTTAATCTTTTCTGGATTGGCATCCGGTTTATCAGTTTTATTTATAGCAAAAATGATGGGCACTCCTGCCGCCTGTGCGTGGGAAATGGCCTCTTTAGTCTGAGGCATGACATCATCATCTGCCGCAACCACGATTATGGCAATATCTGTGACTTGTGCACCACGAGCCCTCATAGCCGTAAACGCTTCGTGACCTGGTGTATCAAGAAAGGATATTTTCTGCCCACCCTTGAGGGTTACGCCATAAGCACCAATATGCTGGGTAATACCCCCGCTTTCCCCTGCTATTACATTTTCCTCACGGATGTAATCGAGTAGTGAAGTTTTCCCGTGGTCAACGTGGCCCATTACCGTAACAATGGGTGCTCGTGCCATAAGATCTTCTGGATCATCCTCTTCTACGATGATCGATTCCTCAATATCTGCGGTTACAAAGTCTACCTCATAACCAAATTCATCGGCAACTATGGATAATGTTTCAGCGTCTAACCTCTGGTTTAGGGTCACCATCATACCAAGTGACATACATGCTGAGATTACTTTGGTAACCGGCACATCCATCATGGTAGCTACCTCGCTCACGGTAACAAATTCAGTTACTTTGAGTGTTTTATTATCTACTTCAAGTTGAGCAGCATCATCCTCAGTCTTTTGACGGTGCTGATCCCGTTTATCTCTTCTATATTTAGCGCCTTTACCTTTGCTGGATTTGCCCTGAAGTTTTTCAAGGGTCTCCCGTACCTGTTTTTGTACTTCTTCTTCAGTAGGCTCTTCTTTAGTTACCTGGCCTCTGCGTCTGCCACCTCTTGCACTTCCCGCATTTCTGTTTCCGCCACCGGTATTTGTATTTTTGCTAATGCGTTTTCGGCGTCGCTTTCTGTCGCCACTTGGAGTGCTTTTCTTTTTCTTTTCAGGTTTTTTGAATTTGGAAAGGTCAATCTTTTCGCCCGTAAAATTGGGGCCGTCCAATTTTTTGTAGTCTGTTTTTACAACATCATCTCCCAGTTTTATCTCTACGGGTTTTTCAGTTTCAGGCTCTTTTTTAATAGTGGTGGTTGCCTCTTCTTTTTTGGGCTCAGAGGCTTTTATTTCCTCCTTTTTGGGCTCAGAAGCTTCAGTTTTAGCACCTCCTTCTTTATTTTCTGTTTTAGGCTTCTCGGTCTCTTCAGCCTTAACCTCTTCTTCTACTTTAGGTTCAGCTTTTTCCTCCTGCTTTTGCTCGGGCTTGTGAGGTTTTTTATCAAGATCAATCTTGCCCACTTGCTTAAATCCTTCCACATTGCCTTTGGCCTTGATGACCTCGGGTTCCTTTTTCTGTCTTTTTTCCTCCTGCTCGTCCTCACGGGCTTGGCGCAGAGCCTCCTTCTCCTTCTCCTTTTCTTTGGCGACCTCTTTAGAAGCCACTTTTTTACTGGCATCTGTCTGAAATTCACCAGAAAGTACCTCGTAGATATCGGCAGAGATTTTCGTGGTGGGGCGTGCCTCTATTTCATGTCCGTGTTCCTTGAGGAAATCCACGGCACGATCAAGTGAAATATTGAGTTCACGCAATACCTTATTTAATCTCATATTTTTTACTTCTGCCATAAATTGCTTTGATTCGCTGTAAAATTAACCTAAAAATTGGGTAATCCCTTATTTTATTCAAACTCTTCCCTAAGGATACGCATCACATCATTAATAGTTTCCTCCTCAAGATCGGTTCTACGGGCCAGATCTTCGACATCTTGTTCCAAGATACTTTTTGCAGTATCCAAGCCTATTTTTGCAAATTCCTCAATGACCCAATCTTCAATTTCATCAGAAAATTCATTGAGTTCTACATCTTCTTCCACACCTTCACGGAAAACATCGATCTCATAGCCGGTAAGCTGGCCTGCAAGTCTGATATTATGGCCCCCACGGCCTATCGCCTTAGAAACTTCTTCTGGTTTAAGCATGACCTCAGCGGTCATCTTTTCATCATCCATCTTAATAGATGTGATCTTGGCAGGGCTCAGGGCACGAGTAATATAGAGCTGCAGGTTGCTGGTATAATTGATCACATCAATGTTCTCATTGCCCAGTTCACGCACGATACCGTGTATACGCGATCCCTTCATCCCCACACAGGCACCTACGGGATCTATGCGATCATCGTAAGAATCAACTGCAACTTTCGCCTTTTCACCAGGAATGCGCACTACTTTTTTAACGGTAATCAAACCGTCGAAAACCTCGGGAATTTCAGACTCAAATAATTTTTCCAGAAACAAAGGAGAAGTCCTTGACATGATGATCGAAGGTTTATTGCCCTTAAGCTCTACACTCTCAATGATACCACGCACGCTTTCGCCTTTACGGAAAAAATCTGAGGGTATCTGTTTATCCTTTGGCATGATGATCTCATTGCCCTCATCGTCCAGAAGTATCACCGCGCGGTGTCGTATGTGATGTACTTCTGCATTATATAGCTCTCCCTCGAGCTCTTTAAAGTTTTTATAAATATTGGTATTGTCGTGCTCATGGATCTTACCGATAAGGTTCTGGCGGAGCGCCAAAATGGAGCGCCTGCCCAAATCGATAAGCTTCACTTCTTGCGACACATCTTCACCCACTTCAAAGTCGGGCTCTATCTCCCGCGCATCGGTAAGGCTGATCTCTGAATTTTCATCTTCTACCTCGCCATCAGCTACTACCACGCGGTTACGCCAGATCTCAAGGTCGCCCTTGTCTGGGTTGATGATGATATCAAAATTATCATCGCTGCCAAAACGTTTTTTGAGCGTGCTCCTAAACACTTCTTCCAGGATCGCCATCAAGGTGACCCTATCGATAAATTTATCGTCTTTAAACTCTGAAAATGACTCTATTAATGCAATATTTTCCATATCGACAAATACTTAAAATTTAATCTTGACTTTGGCTTGGGCGATATCGCCATATTTGATCACAGCTTCTTTGTGCACCGTGGTTTTTCCTTTGCCCACAGGTTTTGGTTCCCGTGATTTCCAACCTAATGTGATGGTTTCCGCACCTGCTTCCAGCAATTCACCTTCCAGTGTTGTTCCATCCAGTTGTTTTACCTCAAGAGTTCTCCCTATATTTTTGGGATACTGCCGCTTATATACAAGTGGCTCAGTAGCCCCGGCAGACATAACCTCGATGGAAAAATCCTCCTCATCACGGTCAAGGTGGTGCTCTACCTTACGGCTTACCTCCATGCAATCTGCAACGGTAACCCCACGATCACCATCAATTACTACCCTGATCGCATTATTGCCCTGAACACTTAAATCAACAAGGAACAGGGATTCATTTTCTCCAAGCGCCTCCTGCAGAAGCGTCTCTACCTTATCCTTAAACATTTTTATTATAAAAAAGAGGGGACTCTGTGTCCCCTCGATTAATCATCTAGTTTCAATGGTGCAAATATAGCAATTTATATGAATAAATAAAATACTGCAGCGTCCAAATAATATCGTATTTTAGATAGGTGACATTCTTTAATCAAAACCCTAAAATCATGATCAACAAACTACTCGTCCCCACGGATTTTTCAGAACAGGCTATGTATGCTCTTGAAGTGGCGGTCAAATTGGCCAAAAAATACGATGCCACCATTTATCTACTGCATTTACTGGAAATGCCAGAATTGCTTGTTGATGGTCCAGGCCTCCAAAACACTAGTGAACTCCCAGAAGCGCTTTACTTTATGCGACTGGCGCACAAAAAGTTTGATGAACTTTTATCCAGCCCTATGTTGCAGGGAATAGATGTTAAGGAAGCAGCTGAATTTCACGGTGCTTTTGAAGGGATTATGGACTATGTTGGGAAATATAATATTGACCTTATAGTCATGGGTTCGCATGGGGCCAGCGGCATCGAAGAATTTTTTATAGGATCTAATACCGAAAAAGTGGTGCGCTATGCAAAAATACCCGTTCTGGTGATCAAAAGCCAAAATCCGGATTTTAAACTGAAAACAATCGTATTTGCCACAGACCTGCAAGACGATAATGTGGGGGCTGCTCAAAAAGTGCTTGATCTTGCTAAAGCGGAAAATGCCCTGCTTAAATTTGTTTATATAAATACCCCTGCAACCTTCAAGACCAGCAATGAAATCAACAATGAAAAAAGCCGATTTATGGAAGCCCTTGGCAGCGCGATAGATAATTTTACGGTCTATAACGACAATAGCGTAGAGGCCGGAATCCTTAATTTTGCGGAGACATCACAAGCTGATCTCATTGGATTGGGCACACATGGCCGTAAGGGCCTTGCACATTTTTTTAATGGTTCTGTTAGCCAGGATCTTGTAAACCATGCCAAACGACCGGTGATCACCTTTAAAATTTAGGCAGCCTAAAGAATACCTGGTAGGTTTTAAAGGAAACTTCCGGTTATTTATATTTGATGTCCACTTTTTCGCTTACGCGAAATCTAACCAACCTAACGACCTGAAGTTTTTAGAGAATGTGGAATGAAGAAATAAAAGCAATACAATTCATCGAAAACTGGATTATCCTTATTGGCATGCAAATGCGCACAAAGCCTCAACCCAAATTTTCTTTTATAATCTGCGATTCTGTAGCGCCCAGTTCCTTAAGTGATTTCTCAACTGCATCAATCATTTTGGGAGGACCGCAGACGTAGAAATATTTAGAAAAGTCATTGACCTGCTGTTGAAGAAACGCTTCATCAACTTTGCCTTTAGCATATTCATCCGTTTTTTCGTCTGAAAGTATGTTGATGAAGTTTTCACCTAAAATAGGCTCAAACGTATCCTTTAATATAATATCTTCCTTCCTTTTATTCGCGAAAATAAGTTTGTTCCCTCCTATTCTTTTTTCCTGCGCAAGCATTTTAAAAATGGAAATAAAAGGGGTAATACCTGCCCCGCCAGCGATAAAAACACCCTCACCTTTATACTCAATCACACCATAGACCTCTTCCAATATAAGGGTATCACCTGCCTTGAGGGTTCTTAATTTATCAGTCATCCCATCATGTGAAGGATAAGTCTTTATGGTAAATTCTAGATGCTTTTCTTCGGGAAGGTTAGTAAAGGTGAAAGCACCTTTCTCATCCCGAATACCGTCACGATCTATGCGCATGTGAGTAGCCTGGCCGGGAGTATATTTATAATTAACTGGCTTTTCGGTCTCGATGTGCAGTACATCATGATTGATAAAGCCTATTGATTTTATTTGTACGGGGTGCTTTTCCATGTTATCTTCTTTGCTCAAATATTCAAAATTACCTGAAAAAAGAGTTGTTAAATAACATGGTGTTAACGTCATGATACCCGATTGCCTTGGTAATCAATTTTAAAGAATGGCAAAGGATTTTTAATAATTCTTGATGTTTTTAAGATCCACAGGTAGATTAGTTAATTGAATTACAGCATTTTACACAAGTAAATAAAAAAAAGAAATAAAATCACTTTATCGAATTATTCAATACTTATATCGAATGCCCGAAAACGATAAAGTTTTTTTTTTCGACAAGATGATCAATCAATGAAATTATAAGCCAGTCAAAAAAAAATTATCTAAAGACTGGAGTAATCCATTTCTGTAAAAATAAAATGACCTCTCGCGCCAACATTAGCGCACAGAACAGGGTTAGTAGTTTATAATAAGGTATAAAGTCGTTAAACTCAGCGGCGTGAATTATTATTTGTGATTTCACTATGATATATTTTTAGATAGTTGATTATTTAATGTAATATATGATTATTTACTTATTTGAAATAAATAACCCTACGCATCTTTATAATCTTATTTCCCTCAATTCTAGACTTCAGCAGAATTATATTGCGTAAAATCTTACAATTATTACTCCTCATTTAAATCGTGTAGATACATCTAATTACAGTTTCTAAATAAAATGCAATTTTATCGTTTTAGAGAAAATCTACCAGTCATTAGCATTACGTTACAACAAATATGCGCTTAAATGCATGATATAATCCAAATACAATAAAATGAAAAAAGCTGTTCACACGTTACTTATGTTTTCCTTTATGCTTCTGGTTGCGAATTGTAAAAGTCAAGATGCCGGGTCGGCTAATGTTTATCTATTCAAAGCAGGCGACCCCAATGGGATCGGCAAATGGTATATGGGTCGGGAGATTTCGCATGTGATGGGTTATCAAGGCATAGACTGGCTGGAGCGCCCAGAACGGGAAAAGGAGGAGAATACTGTCAAACTACTAATGGATATGCAAATCTTACCTGGCGATACCATTGCAGATATTGGATCTGGATCGGGTTACTATGCATTTAAAATTGCACCAATGGCAAAGGAAGGTCTTGTTTATGCAGTGGATATACAAGATGAAATGCTGGAAGCACTCCGCGCCAGAAAAAAGGCATCAAACAGTAAAAATATAGCAATTATTAAAGGCAGTATTAAAAGTGTAAACCTGCCGTCAAATTCTGTAGATAAAGTACTATTGGTAGATGTGTACCACGAGTTCAGCTATCCGGTAGAGATGATTGCCTCTATAAAAAATGCCATGCGACATGATGCTAAACTATACTTGATCGAATATCGTGGTGAAGATGATCAAATACCTATTAAAAAGCTACACAAAATGACTGAAAAACAGGCCGTAAAAGAACTCAAAGCAGCTGGTTTTAAAATGGAGCGTAATATCAAAAACCTACCGTGGCAACATTGTATGGTCTTTATAAAAGATTAATTTGGTAAAACAGTTTCTATCTGGAGAAAGACCACAATTATAATAAGTGTTCCCTTCAAAAAATAGTTCATTTCGAAATAAAAAACCGCAACACACTGTTAAATAGTGATATTGCGGTTAATTAATGTTGGCCTACTAGGGCTCGAACCTAGACTCTTCTGGACCAAAACCAGACGTGTTGCCAGTTACACCATAGGCCAATGTAACAAGGCTCTTAAATATTTTACTAAAGTCCAAAGAACCCGCTGGACTATTAAACGCTACTGTATTTTGAAAGCGACTGCAAATTTAAAACAATCTTTGGTCTGTGCAAATTATTATTTTCCAAAAAATGAGGTTTTAAAAAATAACCTTTCCTCCACAGCGTTTTGAAAAAATACCCCCAGCATAAACGTATTAATTCTTAAATTCGCCACATCGTTAATTTTTAGGCCTTATGACCGACTTCAATTTTAAGAAGTACAGCAAGATATTTGGGTGGGTGGCATTTGCCATTGCACTTATCACCTTTAGCCTCACAGTTGAGCCCACGGTAAGTTTTTGGGATGCGGGCGAATTTATTTCGACCTCCTCAAAACTGGAGATAGGCCATCCCCCCGGGGCGCCGCTCTTTCAGATGATGGGTGCATTTTTCTCAACTTTTGCACCGGATGGCACTTATGTTGCACTCGCGGTAAACCTCATGTCGTGCCTTGCGTCTGCTTTTGCGGTACTGTTTATGTTCTGGTCTATAAGTTTGCTGCTGCTTAAATTATTAAAGCGCTCTAAAGAATCGCTGACGGTCACAAAGTCTTGGGCCATAATCGCAAGTTCCTTTGTAGGTGCGGTTTCCTTTACATTTACCGATAGCTTTTGGTTCAATGCTGTGGAAGCTGAGGTTTATGCATCGGCCATTTGCCTCATGTCCCTTCTTTTTTATCTCGCCCTACTCTGGGAGCGGGACATGTTTAAACCTCGGGGTAACCGCTGGCTCATCCTGATCTGTTTCGTGCTCGGCCTTTCATTTGGAGTTCATTTTATGGCGCTGCTGACCATTCCCGCAATAGGGTTTCTGTATTTTTTTAAAAATTATAAAAAGGTCACCATCCTAAATTTCATTGTTGCAAATGTGGTAGTGGTAGCGGTCTTGTTATTCATATTTAAATTCCTGCTGCCGGATACGATGGCGCTTTTTGGCTATGCCGAAATATTTTTTGTGAATAGTTTTGGCTTGCCGTTTAACAGCGGTACTATTATCGCTGGGATTATATTTATCGCCGTTTTTTACTATCTTTTTCGCTATACCAAGCGAAAATCTTACTATCAGCTCAATACTTTACTCCTGTGCATTCTGTTCATTTTTATAGGCTTTTCTAGTTGGTTGATGCTGCCCATACGGGCTAATGCCGGCACAACCATTAATGAAAACAACCCAGACAATGCACAGGAGCTCTTATCCTATTACAACCGGGAGCAGTACCCCGGCCCCGCGCTCTTTTATGGGCCTCAGTTTACTGAAATATTTGGTGGTCTGGATCCTGATCAGCCCTATGTAGATGGAAAACCAAACTATGAAAAAGATACCACAAGCGGAAAATATGTTATTGTAAACGACTGGAAAAATTCTGTACAAAACACAGATGACAGCCAGAAATCCCTGCTGCCCAGAATGTGGAGTACGGAACATATTGCCAATTACATGCAATTTACCGGCCCTTTGGAATTTACGGTCAAACCGGAATATACATCGAATAAACAATTACAACAGGCTATCGCCCAATTCAGGTCTGACTATGCCACGGGAAAGATCGACAATGAAGGGTACAAAAATTTCCTGATGAAGGTTAGGGAATACATCAACGTTAAAAGGCCCTCTTTTGCTGATAACATGAAGTATCTGTTCAGTTTTCAGTTTGGATATATGTACTGGCGCTATTTTATGTGGAACTTTGTCGGCAGGCAGGACGACATTCAGGGCAATATGGACGACCTGCACGGCAATTGGTTAAGCGGGATCAGTTTCGTTGATGATGCACACATAGGACCCCAGGAAAATCTGCCCAGCGATGTGCTCTCTAACAAGGCCAGAAATACCTATTTTTTCCTGCCTCTTATTCTCGGACTGCTCGGGCTCATTTTTCAAGCACAAAAAGACAAAAAGAATTTCTGGGTGCTGCTCGTATTTTTTCTCTTTACCGGCCTGGCACTCAAGATATATCTCAACGAGAGACCCTTTGAGCCCCGCGAGCGCGACTATGCCCTGGTGGGGTCGTTTTATGTGTTTGCGATATGGATCGGTTTTGGCGTATATGCGCTGTTCGATTTGGTCAAGGACTATCTAAAACCAAAGATAGCTCTGCCCATTGTGACGGTAATCTGTATGCTCGCCGTGCCCACCGTACTCGCAAGTCAAAACTGGAATGACCACGATCGTTCCCACCGTAAGACAGCGCTTGCTATGGCCAAAATGTACCTAGATTCCTGTGATAAGAATGCAATCCTGTTTACCATAGGCGACAATGATACCTTTGCACTCTGGTATGCCCAAGAGGTAGAAGGATACCGTAGGGACGTGCGTATTGTCAACACCAGTCTTTTTCAGACGTCATGGTACATTGACGATATGAAGAAGAAGGCTTACGATAGTGACCCTATACCCTCGCAGCTTAGCCACGATAAATATATTGCAGGTACCCGAGATGGGATTTATTATAAGCAGCTCAAGGCCAACGACACCATGGATATAAAAACCTGGATGAGCTGGGTGGCCAGTGATGATCCCCGAACTAAAGCTGAACTTCAGAGCGGTACAATGATCAATACTTTTCCTACTAAAACCATAACGATTCCGGTAGATAAGTCAAATGTGCTCAAAAACGACATTGTACCTCAAAAAGATGCTGGTGAAATCGTCAATGAAGTCAACCTGACCATTAAGGGGGATGTTTTATACAAAAACAGGCTTTTGATGCTTGATATAATTGCAAACAATGACTGGAAGCGCCCCATTTATTTCACCGGCGGAAGCTTTGGCGATGATGATTACCTGTGGATGAAAGATTATCTGCAACTGGATGGTGTATGTTACAAGCTCGTGCCCATAAAAACACCTATTGATCCCCGCAATCCTTACGATATGGGGAGGATAGATGCAGATAAATTCTACAATGTTGTCTCCCATTGGTACTGGGGCAATAGCGGCGACCCTGATCTCTATTATGATACGGAGACACGGCGCAACGGCATCACCTTTCGGGGTAATATTGCCCGTGGGGTTGATAAATTGATCGCTCAGGGCGAAAACCAAAAAGCCAAGAACCTGCTTGATCTTGCCATGGAAAAGATGCCCGTAGAATACTTTGAGTATTACACATTATTAGAACCATATGTGAGCGGATATTACAAGGTAGGTGAAAAAGAAAAAGCACGCGAAATCTGGAATAAACTGGCCAAGATCTATCAGGAAAAACTGGATTATTGGAGTACCGTGTCCCTTTCACGACAGCAGGCCTATGCCGAAGAGATCATTACAAATATTGAGCGTTACCGAAGCTTACTTGATCTGCTGGCGCGAAATAAAGACCAAGAGCTCCTGCCCAAAGAAGCCGAAAAGTTCAATAATTACCTGCGCAAGTTTTCCCATTTTTATGGCAAGGACGAGGAAGAAAAAATACCTACTAATGAGGAAATCACACCACGGGATACGGTGCAAAAAGTCCCATTGCCTATAGATTCTGTGAAATAATGCTCAATTTTCCGGTAAGGACGCCTCAGTTGCTAAAATGGATTTTCCCAAAATATATTTGGGATAACTATACAAAAAGCAATGGCAAAAAGGTGATCTACCTTACTTTTGATGACGGCCCAACACCAGAAATAACCCCCTGGGTGCTAGATCAGCTGGCATTATATGGGGCGAAAGCCACATTTTTTCTTGTGGGCAATAATGTAGCTCGCAACCCTAAGCTTGTTGCCAAAATTTTACATGGAGAGCATACAATTGGCAATCATACCTATGATCATCTCAACGGCTGGTCAACAAAA
The DNA here is from genome assembly GCA_965219335.1 of Leeuwenhoekiella sp. Classification (GTDB taxonomy): domain Bacteria; phylum Bacteroidota; class Bacteroidia; order Flavobacteriales; family Flavobacteriaceae; genus Leeuwenhoekiella. The sequence goes on along the minus strand of CBDCNG010000009.1, from coordinate 1,062,710 downwards.
CCTGACATTTATCTTGATAATGTAAAGAAGGCCGAAAAATCATTGAGAGTGTATGGTAAAATAGAAAATATTTCTAACAAACTATTTAGGCCGCCCTACGGAAAAATTAGGGGCATCCAAGCTTCAGAACTTCAGACTTTGGGCTATAAGATTGTGATGTATGATGTACTGGCAAGGGATTGGGATAAAAACCTGAGTAAGGAACATTGTTTTAAAAATGTGGTGAAAAATGCCCGCAGTGGAAGTATTGTGGTATTTCATGATAGCGTAAAAGCAGAACTGAATTTGAAAGCTTCGCTGCCTAGGGTATTAGCTCATTATCAAGAACGGGGATATGCATTTAAAGCGCTTTAGACATACTCTTGGATTAGGCCAATAAGTGTATTGGCATCCTGCTCTCCACTTTGCCTCCATTTCATTTCTCCCTTCTTATATATCATAAGTGTGGGCAGGCCTTTGATACGTAGAGCTTCTGCAAGCTCAGGATTCTTATCAAGATCTATCTTAACGACCTTTGCCCGGTCACCCACGGCTGCTGCAACATCTCGCAGAACCGCATGCATGGCTGCAGAGGCTTCGTGCCATTCTGTATAAAAATCCAGCAACACGGGGATCTCTATATCTATTAAGGCTCCAAACTTTGACATAATCTGTCTATTTAAGGATATAAATATAAGATTTATGTTTTAATCGCAATACAGGACAAAAATTGAGTAGCCTTTTTATTCATTTATTTAATACTAAGATTTTCAGAAAATACAGAGAGTGAGGTATTCCCATTACCCACAAGGCGTTGCGTGTATATCTCTATATAATCCCCCGTGTTTAAGGTTACAATTGAATTAAGGGAAACATTCTGAATATTTGATGAATTTTCTATACGCACGATGGCATTAGATTCTGTCACAATATTCCCATTTTTGGCGATCAGAAATGCAAAAAATTCACCAGAAGTCCCCCCCCTTACAGAAAGTGAAGCATTGATTTGAAAATCCCTTTTTTTAGTACCATCATACATCAATTTATTATTTGCAGGGGCCGTAAAACGGAATAGACTGTTGGATGTAGTACTGTTTGCGCTTAAAGCTGTTCCTGTGAGTTTAACGGCATTGTTGTTGCTAATCGTCTGGCCAAACCCCATGGTTAGGTTACCATCATAATAAAAATTACCCGAGGATACATTATCAGATTCTACCGGGATCCCGGGACAGTTGACATTCCAATCTTTGGTGAAATTATAGCCAGGATAGGTATTGGTACTCTTTACATAGTTGCCACCGCCATAAAAAACCACATTTTCCATAACCGCAGCACCGGCAATAGCAGTGATGCCTGTGGGGTCAAATCCTATCACAGAACCGCTCAGAACCTGAGAGAATCCACTTATTTTTTGAACAAGGGCAAAATTGCCGGTTAACTTTTCATAGGTTCCGGTATTGCTGCCAAGCCAGGCTTGATTGTTTAGCAAAAGGTTGCCGATATTTGAATAAGTAATCCCGTTAGTATTGTTTATAAACTGCACAATACTGCCAAAAAATAGGCCAAGATTGGCAATGGATCCCACGCTAGAGGTCATCCCCGCGACTATTGTATTTTGAATCAGTAAGGAAGAGCTACTGGAAATGCCTGGACCATTAATTTCAAACGCCTTGCCTCCTGTTATGGTTAAATTACGGATACTCCCTCCTGTATTTCCTTTAAAGACTGTGCCTCCTGCATAATTTAAGATGTCTTCAGAGGCATCAAGCCCGGATACATAAGCGTTATTGAGATTTATAGAAGATGTTAAGGTTATCATGCCGTTAACTTCATAATAAGTATTTTCGTCCAGGGTTATTACTCCACCTGTTGGAGTGGGCAAGTCCGTTTGACTTTTAACAAGCACATAATTATCTCGTTCCTTTTTCTGAGAAAGATTCATTACCCATTTTACCCCCGTATAGAAAAAGAATTCGTTTAAGGTGGTGTCATAAACTAAAAGTCCTTGCGCAGGACTGTTGATATCAAGCCTTTGCTGAGAGGTCATTCGAGGCCCCAGAAACCCCTGCGTATTTGAAGATATTTCCACTAGGGATGAAGGATCGGGATTTACAGTGCCAATACCCACTTGGGCAAATAAAAATGAAGAGGCAAATACTGTAAGTAATAAAAAAAGACGAAAGCGATTAGGACACATGGGGCGATTTTTTTTAAATGTAATAAATAAAATCGAAAATTAAAGTATTTTATCCGGTTTATATGCTTTTAATCTTATAATTAATGATTTTTAATATTTTACTTGTAGGTATTTCTTAAATATTATTATAGACTATTTACCTAATAATTGGAATTTATAATCTATTGGCAACATAGAAGGAGGAGAGTAGAAGAATCAAAAAAGTGCAAAGAAGTGCTGACACCCGAATTACCCTTCTAAATAAGGCTAAAAAGGTTTCTGTAATTTTTAGGAACTAGGCTGTTCTTTTATGGAGTCTTATGGTCGTGATCTCTGGCCAGATGCCCGCCCGGCCAGGATAGCCCAAAAATCCGAATCCACGGTTTACGTTGATAAGCCTTTTTGAATGTTCATAAATACCGGCCCAATTTTTATAACGGTACTGTACGGGACTCCATTTCACCAGACCAGGAATCTCGATGCCAAACTGCATACCGTGAGTATGGCCACTTAATGTGAGTTGATAATTCCTTGGATCATCCTTAAGTTTTTCGGTCCAATAAGAAGGGTCATGGCTCATTACCACTTTAAAATCTGAAGCAGAAAGCCCTTTCGCTGCAGCGTCGATATCCCCAACCTGCTTAAAGCCGGCACCCCAATTTTCTACCCCTACCAAAACTATGCGCTGGCCATCTCGTTCTAAAAAGCGGTGTTCATTGAGCAATAGATCCCAGCCCATATTTCGCTGAAGCTTTTTGAGGGATTCAAGGTTGGCCCTCTTTTCTTCCGCATTGTACCATTCAACATAATCCCCATAATCATGGTTGCCCAAAATAGAGAATACCCCATCAGGCGCCTTTAAAGAGCTGAAAAGTTCAGTCCATCCCTGCATTTCTGTCGCCTTATTGTTCACCAGATCCCCGGTAAAGAGAATTACATCACCACCCTGTTTATTCACAAGGTCAACCGCGTAACCAATCTTTTTGTGGTTATCAAAACTACCGCTGTGCACATCGCTGATCTGCGTGATCTTATAACCATTAAATGCGTCGGGCAAATCATCAAAATACAGGTCGTAATCCAGCACCCTAAACCGGTATTTCCCTTTATACATCCCATATAGCAAAGATGCGAAAGGAATCGCGGCAAGTCCCAGAGCAACCGTACTCAAGAATTTGCGCCGTGAGGCAAGGTCAAAACTGTTTGAACTACCTAAAAAACGGCCGTAAATGCCCACAATAAGACGTATCACGTCTTCCGCACCCATTATAATGGTCAAGACTAATTTTGGCACGAAAAGCGAAAGAAAAAAACCAAAGGCAAACATTGTGGGCCTATCAAACCCCTGATGCCTGTCCCAAGTGGCAACATGGTATATCAGATTAAAGAGCACCGCAAGCGAAAGCAGGAGGTATAAGTATCCCAGCCAGTGACTTTTAGACAAACTGCGTACGGCCTGAAAGGCATAAATATCAATAAGTATATATAAAAATATGAAAATTAACCAGCGCATGATCCCAAAGATTAAGACGGCAATATTAATAAACTTTGAACGCTTCCCTAAGCACTGGCTCAAAAACATTTAGACAAACATTTTTTTTCGATAGGTGCATGGGATGTATTAAATTGTCCATAAAACCAAAGCCTAAAACATGAGACGAAGAACTTTTTTGAATCAATCTGCACTTGCATCGCTCGCATGTGCGACAGGAAGTGTAAATGCGTTATCCAATCCCATCGCAAATCCCAATACGCTTAGTAAGAAAATAGAAAAAAAATTCCCAATATGTATCTGTACCTGGCGCTTTGAAAAAGCAAATGTGACTGCTGGCAAACTTCTTGATCAGGGCATGCCTGCACTAGAAGCCATCATTGCCGGCGTGAGCATTGAGGAACAAAATCTTAAAAACACTACGGTAGGAAAGGGCGGCGCCCCAGACCGAGAGGGTAATGTAACACTAGATGCTTGTGTGATGGATCATACGGGTAACTGTGGGTCTGTAGTGTGCGTATCAACCACTAGTCATGCCGCTGCTCTTGCGCGCAAGGTAATGGAAGACACCCCCCATGTTATTCTAGCTGGCGAAGGTGCCGAGGAATTTGCTTTGATTGAAGGTTTTGAAAAAGAAAACCTACTTACAGAAGACTCCAAAAAAGCATGGCAAGAATGGAAAAAATCGCCCGAATATAAGCCAATTATCAATATAGAAAACCACGACACTATTGGCATGCTGGCCATAGATAAAGACGGGAACATAAATGGTGCCTGTACCACCTCTGGACTTGCCTATAAGATGAAGGGCCGTGTGGGCGATTCGGCCATAATCGGGAGCGGCTTGTTTTTAGATAATGCTGTAGGTGGCGCCGTGGCCACCGGCATGGGAGAAGAGGTAATCAAAACGGTAGGCAGCTTTTTGATCGTAGAGCTCATGCGCAATGGTATGTCACCTCAAGAAGCTTGTGAAACTGCGGTAAAGCGTATTACAGAAACAAATAAGGAATATCCAAATTTCCAGATTGCCTATATCGCAATGGACAAGGCAGGCAATACGGGCTCCTATTGCATTCACCCTGGCTTCACTATGATGAAATACCAAAATGGATCTAACGAAAATATCCAATCGGATAGTTTTTCCAAAGAATAAGAAATTATAGCCAATAGGACAAAAAAAATATAGCCAGTTGCAAAAATTGTTTTATATTTGCGAAGCCTTTAGGCCAAAAATATTGAAGACTGTTGTAATTGACTTGTAATAATCAATTATGATTTGGGGTGAAAGCCAGCTCTCGTAGCTGGCTTTCTTTATTTTACCTCGCCACCATTATTGGATGAATTAGCTCTCCTCCGATTCAAAATTCTAATAAAGCATTGCTTTTGATAAAGAAATTGTTCTAGCACTATACGAATGCGTGAACAAAAAGAGGAATCTATTAGCTAATAGCCCATAACGAAGCGTAACTAACTTTTACAACGGAAAAGGTTATCCCGAAGAGATTGGAGAATAATAAATAAACTATTGAGAATTAAGAGCTAAATTTTATATGTATTAATCGTATTCGTTTAGATAGAGATATTCTGAAGTATACTCTTTTCTTAAATAAATAATACAATTAGCAGGCGAAGAAATTAAATGTGAAGATTTTTCTTTCAATAGCAATTGAATTAATGCTCATAGATTGACACCTTATTATTGCAACAATAGCCTGACGGGTAATAAATAAAAATTCACATAAAGTAGATAAATAGGGTGGGCATCAGAAGCACTAGAAAACTTTTTCCATATAGAATAACGGAGATTTTAAATTAATTTATATTACCGCCGATTTACATAATTATTAATCCGTATAAAAATCCAATATATCGATATAGTAAAAATTAAAACCGCACAGAAAGTACTAAAAATGAAGGATAAATGCATGTTGGTAGTTTTAAATTGGTTATTACATGTTAAATATAAAGCTTATAAATAATTTAACCAAAACTTAACGTGCAATAGGTTCATATTAAACACCCAAATGATGCAAAATCTAAAAGTGATTAATTTTTAAGAAATCAATGATCTTTAACTTTTACTTATTTAGAAAAAACCCGCTCAGTTTCCTATTCCAAAATTTAAGTAGATCACTTATTTTTTTCTTTTAAGATAAAGGCAGTTGTACTGATAATCAATAATTGCTTTGCCTTCTGTAAGAACATCTGCACCCAGAATGCCATCTACTGAGCCTATATCATGATTGATCAAAGCTGTATTTACATGAGACAGGTCAAATAATACAACATTTACGGCGTCATTATGCCAGCTATTAATATCCAGGGTATTATTTGTAGATAGTTTTGTGAGCATATCAATAGCCCCGGCGCCTGCGGCTTTTATATCGCTATTCTCAGCAAATAGTTTAAAATTTTCTGCCGCACTAAAATCAACACAGGTGTTGGAAGCTCCAGTATCCAAAATAAAATCCCCAGATACCCCGTTGAGTTTTAGCTCCAATTTATAGTGCCCCGTTAAGGTGGATTCAAGTTTAATACGGGTATATTTTTTTTCTTTGAGAAAAAGGCGCAGTGAAGTCATCGAATTGAGGTAAGTCCACAAACTTAAAGGTAATGGGTAAATCTAACCCATTAAATCTTTGCTAAAATTTGTCATTTTTTTTATGTAAATGTTAATTTTATGCGATGCAATTGATAGATACGCACACACATTTATATAGCGAAGAATTTGATCAGGATCGCGATACCGTTGTCCAAAACGCTATTGATAAAGGAATCGGGAAATTTGTTCTTCCGGCCATAGATTCCACCTATACCTACGCGATGGATCGTCTTGTAGAAAAATATCCGCAAAATATGTTCCCCATGGCCGGCCTGCACCCCACTCATGTGAAGGCAGATACCATTTCTCAAGAGCTCGATCATGTAGCACAACGCTTGGCTAGGGGCAGTTTTTATGCCGTTGGCGAAATTGGCATCGATCTCTACTGGGACAAATCGACACTAGATTTACAAAAAAAGGCATTTAAGCAGCAGGTGCAATGGGCTAAAAAGTACAACCTACCCATTGTCATACATTGCAGGGAAGCTTTTGATGAAGTTTTTGAAGTTTTGGAAGAAGAGCGCGACCCTATACTTCACGGAATATTTCATTGTTTTACCGGCAATCTAGCGCAGGCTGAAAGGGCAATTCACCTTAACCTAAAACTAGGGATTGGCGGTATTGTTACTTTTAAAAACGCGGGTCTTGATAAGGTAGTGGGTCAAATAAAACCAGAGCATATCGTGCTGGAGACAGATGCTCCCTATCTTGCTCCGGCGCCCTTTCGCGGTAAGCGAAATGAAAGTTCATACCTCTCACACATAGCTCAAAAAGTAACCGAAATATACAATTTACCTGCGGAAAATATTGCTGAAATCACAACACAAAACGCAAATTTGATTTTTGGACTAAAATGAAAGTTTGATGACACATGATTAAATTCTTAATAATATTTACGATGTTCTTTACGCATGCAAATTTTCTAATTTGAAAAATGCGGATACTTCCTAAATATGTACATAATTTGTCCCAAAGTCAGCTGAATTTAAAATATTGTTGCACAGACCACATTGGGATTTATGTAGATTACCATTAAAAAAATTTGTTCTTTTGCGCCTGCCCCATAATCCAAACAACTACGATTTGCAAGCATTTGATGCCATACGCTTTTATGATGACCACGAGGTCAACCCCGCGATCACAGAATTTGCGGGGCACCCTATGTTTAAGGCACTCCTCCATTTTACATTTCCTGACATTGACAAAAAGGATGTTGCCATACTCCTTAAAAAATGTAAATCTATTCGCGATTTTCAAAAAGAGGTCATTTATAGATCTGTGCGCAAGGTTATTGAAAAGAGTACAGAAGGTTTTTCAACCTCCGGCTTTGACGGTCTTGATAAAGACTCACCTTACCTTTACCTTTCCAATCATAGGGACATCATTTTAGACACTTGCTTTATCAATGTGGCACTCTATGATCATGAACAGATCATGACCGCTTCCGCCATTGGGGATAATTTGGTAAAAAAGCCGTTTTTGATGGCATTATCAAGGCTTAACCGTAATTTTTTGGTGCAACGCAGTTTATCGCCACGGGAAATGCTTGCGAGTTCCCGCAACCTCTCGGCATATATCAAGTCACTTTTAACCCAGGGGCAATCTATCTGGATGGCACAACGTGAAGGCCGCACAAAAGATGGAGATGACCGCACGCAGCAGGGCGTGCTCAAGATGTTGGCTATGAACCGGGGCGACCAGCCGGCGATGCAGTACCTTAAAAATATGAATATAACACCCGTCGCCATTTCTTATGAGTTTGACCCTACCGACATCCTGAAAGTGCCAGAACTTGTTGCCCGCAGTGAGGAGACCGAATATATAAAAAGCAACAATGAGGATTTTAACAGCATGATGCGAGGTGCCCTGGGAAATAAAAAACGGGTTCATATAAGTGTGGGAACTCTCAAAAAAAGTCTTTTTGATGCCCTGGATAGGGAACCTATTTCAGACAATGACAAGCTTCAGGCACTAGCGCAACACATAGACCGCTGTATCCACAATATCTACAAACTGTGGCCTTCCAATTATGTGGCCTATGATCTATACCATAAATGCGAAAAATATGGTCACACCTATACCGAAAGGGATAAGCGCTCATTTGAGCGACGGCTCGAGCGTAGGATTGAGACTGGTAACCAAACCGCGCTCAACAGTTTTTTGCTAATGTACGCTAATCCCGTGATCAACAAAGAACAACTTTCAGATTGAACAATAGGTCATCCATATTACTTATATATACCGGGGGCACCATAGGCATGATCAAAGATTTTGTCACTGGGGCCCTTCGCAATTTTGATTTTGATCAGCTTCTCGATAAAATTCCGGAATTAAAACTTTTGGACTGCACCATCACATCGACCTCCTTTAAAGAGCCACTGGACAGTTCCAATATGAAGCCTGCTCATTGGATACAGCTTTGTTTTATGATTAAAGAAGGTTATGATAACTATGATGGTTTTGTCATCCTGCACGGTAGCGATACGATGAGCTACACAGCATCAGCGCTAAGTTTTATGCTTGAAAACCTTACGAAGCCCGTAATTTTTACTGGCTCTCAGCTTCCTATAGGTGATCTGCGCACAGATGCTAAAGAAAACCTGATCACCGCGGTGCAGTTGGCCTCGCTGAAGAAGCGCAGCCGGCCCCTTATTGGTGAAGTTTGCCTTTATTTTGAATATAAACTTTATCGCGGCAACCGCACCATTAAGGACAGCGCAGAATATTTTGAGGCGTTTCTATCTCCCAATTTCCCACCACTGGCAACTTCTGGAGTGCATTTGAATGTTTTTGAAGAGCGGCTACTGCGCCACAAAAAGAAAGGGCTTATTGTACACGATCATCTGGAGACTGCGGTGCTGATCATACACCTCTTTCCCGGAGTAAACGCTGACCTGCTTTCACAAATGGTCGAAGTTCCCGAGCTTAAAGGAGTATTGTTAAAAACATATGGTACTGGCAATGCACCCACTGAGCCCTGGTTTATAAATCTTTTAAAAAAATTAATACAGCGGGGAATCCCTGTGGTAAATGTTACCCAATGTAATTCAGGAAGTGTGCAAATGGGTAATTATGAAACAAGTACATTGCTTAAAAAAATAGGCGTGATTTCTGGTAAGGACATTACAACCGAAGCGGCAGTCACAAAAATGATGTATCTTCTGGGTCAGGATTTGACATTAAATATTTTTAAAACTATATTTGAAACCTCGATACGTGGTGAAATGTCCTAATTTTTAGGATTATTTATGTAGCATCGTTTTTGGGAACGATTTTTTTTTCGTTATTTGCTTATCCGTAATTTAAAAGCAGGCTTACGATCTCTTTTGAATTTGCATACAAAAAGAGAGGTGGCCGAGTGGTCGAAGGCGCACGCCTGGAAAGTGTGTATACGCCAAAAGCGTATCGAGGGTTCGAATCCCTTCCTCTCTGCTGAATTATTTTTTTAAACAATTTATTTTATACCTTTATCACTTTACTAACCAAATTTAAGATCAAAAAGCAATGAAAAGATTATTTTCTATTTTGACCATCCTCGCCGTTATGGCCATTGGCAACTTTGATGCGCAGGCGGGCACGGCCCTATCTACAGCGGCAACAACCGCAACTTTGACAACTATGCAAGAGGGTACCACAGATGCCGAGGAAGCAACACAAGACATGACGAATAGTGACCAATCCTTTACACAGGTCCTTAAAGGACGTTTTATTGAAGGGGGTCCTGCATTTATGGGTATTGTGCTCCTATGTCTTATCTTAGGGCTTGCGATAGCTATAGAAAGGATCATTTACCTGAACCTTGCTACTACAAACACTAAAAAACTGGCTCAAGATGTTGAGGATGCACTCAACAGTGGTGGTGTTGAAGCAGCTAAAGAAGTCTGTCGCAATACACGGGGTCCCGTAGCCTCAATCTATTATCAGGGTCTTGACCGAATGGATGAAGGCGTTGATGCTGCTGAAAAAGCTGTTGTTGCATATGGTGGCGTTCAAATGGGACAGCTTGAGAAAAACGTCTCATGGGTATCCCTCTTTATCGCACTAGCTCCTATGCTTGGTTTCATGGGTACGGTAATAGGTATGATCGATGCCTTTGATAAAATCGAGGCAGCAGGTGATATGCAACCTTCCCTTGTGGCTGGTGGTATTAAAATCGCACTTTTGACAACGGTTTTCGGTCTTATTGTGGCGATTATACTTCAGGTTTTTTATAACTACATAATTGCAAAAATCGACAGTATTGTTAATGATATGGAGGATGCTTCCATTACTTTGATCGATATGCTTGTACGTTATAAAAACCCGACAGCGAAGTAATAACCCTCACCCTTAAAACATACTAATATGTTACATAAAGTATTAAAAATTGTTGGTTTTATCCTTTGTATTTTAGGCGGTGTATGGCTCATACGCATTATGCTTGCAGGGGATACAGCCATAACAGATTCGCCTGATTTACAAGGTTCTCTGGTTACGCCTTTAATCTATATTGCCTATATCACCTTTGCCATAGCTCTGGTTTTCGTACTTGTTTTTGTGATCATGAACCTCTTTAGCAATGGCGCAGCAATCAAGGGGACACTTATAGGTCTAGGTGCATTTTTGGCAGTAATTTTGATATCTTACTTGCTCGCCTCAGGGGAAGAAAGTACGACACGTGATGGTACTGTTATTACTGCATCAACTTCACATTGGGTTGAAACGGGTATTTACGCCTTTTATATTTTGGCCGTACTTGCTGTAGGTGCAATGGTATTTTCAGGAATAAAGAAATTAGCTAAATAAAAACTTTCAATCATGGCAAAAAGATCAGCTCCAGAAGTAAATGCAGGTTCTATGGCAGATATTGCCTTCTTGCTCCTCATTTTCTTTCTGGTAACCACAACAATCGAAACAGATAGTGGTATCAATAGGAAATTACCCCCAAAGCAAGAAGAGAACCAGCCGCCTCCACCAGTCATTAAAGAGCGTAATCTTTTTATAGTGAACGTGAACTCTGAAGACAAACTTTTGGTAGAGGAAGAACCTATGGAGCTAAAAGATCTTCGTGCAAAAGCAGTTGAATTTTTAGATAATGGTGCAGAAGGTTGTTCTTATTGTGAGGGCAAAAAAGATCCTTCATCTTCCGTTAATCCGGAAAAAGCTGTTATTTCTTTGGTAAACAATCGGGGTACCTCCTACAAGCGTTACATTGCAGTTCAAAACGAGCTAGTAGCGGCTTATAATCAATTGCGGGACAGAGAAGCAATGAAAATGTACAACATGAAGTTTACAGATATGGAAGCCCGCTACGAAAGCCCAAAAACAAGCCCTGAAGATAAAGCCAAGCTTAAGCCTAGGGTTGAGAAAATTCAGGATATGTATCCTGAAAAGCTCTCTGAGGCAGAACCCAAACAATAACAATTAAAACTACTTTAAATTATGTCTAAATTCAATAAGAAAAAAAGTGGTGACCTCCCTGCGATATCCACGGCTTCATTGCCTGATATTGTTTTTATGCTCCTGTTCTTTTTTATGGTAGCTACGACCATGCGGGAAAATACGCTGAAGATTAAAAACAATCTTCCTACAGCTGATCAGACGGAAAAATTAGAGAAAAAAGATCTGGTAATGTATATCTACGCTGGCAAGCCCAGCCCTCGATATCAAGGTACATATGGTACGGAAGCAAAAATACAGCTTAATGATAAATTTGCTGACGTTTCTGAAATCCCTGGATTCATTTATGAAGAACGAGCTGCCAAAAGAGAGGAATTGCTTCCCTTATTGACAACCGCTCTTAAAGTAGATGGAGATACCAATATGGGTCTGGTATCTGACATAAAACAGCAGTTAAGGGATGTGGATGCCCTTAAAATTAATTATGTAACCAAAAATGGTAACGCTGTTAAGAATAATAATTAAGTTATTTTGATCTTAAAGGAATAAGCGCCCTGGTAAATCTGGGCGCTTTTTTTAGTTTAAGACTCTAATATAAAAAAACTATACTGAATTAAAATAACGCAGAGGCATGATATAAGCTTTAGAATGTCTAAACAAATTAGATGGATCATAAATAGAGAATAGCCTAACTTTACTAAGTAGACTACACCCCTTTATCTTTTCGCTGGCCATACATCACACACCCGGTTTAAATGTTACCTATGCAAACTAAGACGTGCCTCTTTCTTATTTTCTTATTCTCCATATTTGGGATGAATGCGCAAGATATCCCGGAAAGTCAGGATAGTGTCGTGGATTCCAAATACCGTGAAGACCAATTTTATGTTGGAATCACTTTTAACCTTCTGGTCAATAAACCCAAAGGAATGAACCAAAATGGGTTCAGTGGGGGTTTTCATGCGGGGTATGTCAGGGACATGCCAATTAACAAAAGAAGGAATTTAGCCATTGGAATAGGTGCAGGATTTTCTATGAATACCTATAATGAAAATCTATTTATAGGCGGTCTGCAGACCGGTGAGTCCAGCTATAAGATTTTAGACGATGAAACGCCATACAATAAAAATTGGCTTACCACCTATCTGGTTGAGGCGCCCATCCAATTCCGATGGCGCACTTCAACAGCCAAAACCTACAAATTTTGGCGCATTTATACGGGCATGCAGTTAGGTTATATATATGCCTATAAAGCCAATTTTGAGCAGTCCAACAACCATGTGGTACAAACGGACATTTCAGAATTAGATCGGTTTAGAATGGGGGCAACATTCGCCTTTGGTTATGAAACCTTTAATTTTTATTTCTATTATAGCTTGAATCCACTATTTAAAGATGCTGGCTTAGATGATACCCAAGAAGATATAGGTTTAAACACTTTTAAACTAGGACTTATTTTCTACATCTTATAGCCAGAAAACGAAAAGGGCCACCTGGGGCAAAAGCCCTAAAGCCATACCTACAAGAAGTTCGTAACCACTATGTGCCTTTTCTGAAATACGGGAAGTTGCTGCGGCCCCCAGTGCAAAAAATAAAATGGCCACAAGCAACAATAGGTTACTAGTGTAATGTATGCTCATGCCTATAACAAAAAATAGCAGGCCACTTAGTCCAGCCATGTGTAGGCTCATCTTGTATTTAGCAAGTGCAAGTACAAAGCTCACAGTCGCTGTGATCAAAATACCGATGAAAAAAAAATAAAGTTCAGGAAATTCATAGCCATTAACGATTAGCTCAACAATGATAATTGTAAAAACCACCTGAAAAAATAAAGGAATACGTCGTTGCTTGACATCTGGCAATGCTATAGAATCAACCATCCCTAGATTGCGAAGTAAATAATAAAACATGATGGGCACAAAAATAGTAAGGATGACAATCGCCATAAGCTTGGCGTACATAAAGGGTTTAGGAACAAATTTTGGCGTAATATCAAAATAAATCAATGCTCCTAATAGTGGCATTAATAATGGATGAAAAATGTACGAAAAGCTTTTGATCAAAAGTTTCATTAAATCTCCTTTCGCAGTCGCGCCACTGGCACATCCAATTGTTCCCTATATTTTGCAATGGTCCTCCTTGCAATGGGATACCCCTTTTCCTTAAGTATATTTGCAAGCTTATCGTCAGTAAGAGGTTTTCGTTTGTTTTCTTCCTGAATAGTCATTTCCAGTATTTTCTTAATTTCACGCGTAGAGACTTCTTCACCTTGATCATTGGTCATGCTTTCGCTAAAAAACTCTTTAATAAGTTTGGTCCCATAAGGCGTATCCACATATTTACTGTTTGCCACACGGGATACCGTTGAGACATCCATATCGATTTCTTCCGCAATATCTTTAAGAATCATAGGTCTTAAATTTCGTTCATCTCCCGTCATAAAATATTCTTTCTGATAATTCATGATAGAACTCATTGTTACCATTAAAGTCTGTTGACGCTGTCTGATCGCCTCTATAAACCATTTCGCAGCATCCAACTTCTGCTTGATGAACATTACCGCATCTTTCTGTGATTTGCTTTTTTCTTTGGAAGCCTTATATCCTTGGAGCATATCGCTATATTCCCGTGAGACGTGCATCTGGGGTGCGTTGCGGCCATTAAGGGTAAGTTCTAGTTCACCATCGCTGATCTTAATGGTAAAATCAGGCACCACATGTTCAACAATACGTGTATTAGTACTGTAGGAACTGCCCGGTTTCGGATTAAGATGCTCAATCTCATCAATAGCAGCCCGCAGCTGATCCTCGGTAATATCAAATTTTGAAATCAGTTTGCCATAATGTTTTTTACTAAAATGGTCAAAAGCATGTTCTAATATATCTATAGCAAGTGATACAGATTCAGTGGGCTCCCTCCTACGCAACTGAATCAATAGACATTCTTCAAGGCTGCGTGCCCCCACCCCTGCTGGATCTAGAGTTTGTACAAGCTGCAGGATTTTTTCGATCTTAGTCTCAGTGGTATACACATTCTGCGTAAAGGCCATATCATCGAGCATATCAGTCAAAGAACGTCTCAAATAGCCGCTCTCATCAATGCTCCCTATAAGAAACCGGGCGATCTCAAGTTCCTCCTCATCCAGTCTGAATGTATTGAGCTGGTTCTGCAGGCTCTGGGTAAAAGAAGTTCCCGCTGCATATGGAATCTGCCTGTCCTCATCATCTGCACTGTAATTATTTGCATTGAGCCTGTAACTAGGCACCTCATCGTCAGAGAGGTATTCATCTACATTGATATCGGCCTCTATGCTTTCAGCATCGTACTCTTCCTGATCAGTATTGTCAAACTCCTCAAACTCATCCTTGGCTTCCTCCTTACCAGAATCAAGGGCTGGATTTTCCTCAAGTTCCTGTTTTATGCGCTGCTCAAAAGCCTGCGTAGGAAGCTGTATTAGCTTCATCAGCTGGATCTGCTGGGGCGACAGCTTTTGTGCCAGTTTAAAATTAAGTTGCTGTTTTAACATAATGGATGAGGCTCTGCAATGTAAAAATAAACAAAAGCACGAACAATCCGTACATGCCTATTTGCCATTAGGTCATAACCACTTTTTCGTTTTCATATTGCTTTCCTAAAATGATCCTCCTTAAAATTTAAGAGGAAATTTCTACTCTTAATTCAAAGCTAGGTTAAATTTTAACGCTTTCGCGAAAGCGATACTTTGTCTGGTTGAGGGTACTAGACTTTTAATGCACATGGAAAGTGTTTACGCTGGCCGGAACACAATAAAAATGAAGTCTTCAATCTTTTGAAAAATTTTCGGTTAAAATTCGGCATTCTGGGGATATCGCGGATATGGAATTACATCCCTAATATTACCCATGCCGGTCACAAAAAGGACCAAACGTTCAAAACCGAGGCCAAATCCACTATGTACGCATGTGCCAAACCTTCGGGTATCCAGATACCACCACAGTTCGTCCTCGGGGATGTTGAGCTGGGCCATTTTTTCTTGCAGTACCTCAAGGCGCTCTTCCCTTTGCGAGCCACCCACAATCTCCCCGATACCTGGAAAAAGTATGTCCATCGCCCGCACGGTTTTTTTATCTTCATTAAGGCGCATATAGAATGCCTTGATTTTGGCTGGATAATCATAGAGTATAACTGGGCACTTAAAGTGCTTTTCTACCAGAAAACGCTCATGCTCACTTTGCAGATCTGCACCCCAGGCATCTATAGGATATTTAAATTTTTTCTTTTTGTTCGGCTTAGAATTTTTAAGAATTTCAATCGCCTCTGTATAGCTTACGCGCTTAAAATTATTATTAAGCACAAACTTTAGCTTATCGCGAAGGAGCATAGGTGCTCTATCAGCTGCAGGTTTAGATTTATCTTCCTCTATAAGCCGATTTTCCAGAAATTCAAGGTCATCTGCTCCCTGTTCCATCACATAACTGATAACATATTGTATAAAATCCTCTGCGAGGTCCATATTGCCGTCCAGATCACAAAAGGCAACCTCAGGCTCAATCATCCAGAACTCCGCAAGATGCCGGGAGGTATTGCTGTTTTCGGCCCTAAAAGTGGGGCCAAAGGTATAAACTTTGCCCAATCCCATAGCAAAGGTTTCTGCCTCGAGCTGGCCAGATACTGTAAGATTGGTCTCCTTACCAAAAAAATCTTCTTTAAAATCAATGCTGCCATCCTCCCTTTTGGCAAGTTTGCTTAAATCCATGGCGGTCACCTTAAACATTTCACCGGCGCCTTCAGCATCGCTTCCAGTGATCACAGGTGTGTGCACGTTAAAAAAACCATTTTGCTGAAAATAATGATGTACTGCGTAAGACAGTTTGGAACGCAGGCGCATCACTGCACCAAAAGTATTGGTACGTATGCGTAGATGTGCTTGTTCCCTCAGTTTTTCAAGGGTATGTCTTTTAGGCTGCAAAATAGTACGCTTTACCTGTTCTGGATCGGCATCACCTAATATAGTGACGGTCTTAACATCAAGCTCAACCCGCTGTCCTCCGCCTTGACTCTCTACGAGCACACCATCAAGACTTACCGCAGCGCCTACACTAATGCGTTTGAGCAGGGCTGGATCTGTATTTTCAAAATCTATTACTCCTTGTAAATTGTTTATGGTTGAACCGTCGTTAAGGGCGATAAACCTGTTAGCCCTAAAAGAACGTACCCAGCCCTGTACCACAAGTGAACGGTGCTTGGGCTCCTCAGCCAATATTTCTGCAATGCTTGTATTTGTCATCATAATCACTGTATGGCGCAAAGATAAATTTTACAGGGTAGCTTATCAACCCATTTTAGGCAATAAACGAGAAAATGAGCAATAAAAAACGCAGACTTGTGCGCCTGCGTTCCGATAGATTTATGAAAATTAAAAAATTGCAAGGATAAATTTAGAATTAATTAATCCTTAAGTCTTCTTGCAATAAAGCCACGCACAAGTTCTGTGGTAATCCCAAAGGCTAAATGGGCAAGGAGTTCATTAGCCTGTAGTTTAACTGGTATTTCCTGTGGCTCCTCCTTCAGACCGAGCATGGGCAATGAGGTCTCGTGGGTACCAATCCAGGTAGAAGCACCAAAAAGCGCACCTTCAAAAAGGTTGGTCTCCGGTTTATCTCTTTTAGCATAGCCATAGGTCGCACCAAGACTTGCTCCAAAAGGCACATTTACCAGTTGGGCAGCAAGATCTTTATTGCTGTCGCTGATACGCTCTCCGGTGACCTTTACAGCAAGTTCATCAACAATTTTTTGCTGAGCAGATCGGGTATTGGGCTTACGCACGGGCAGCAACCGCTCTATAGCTGTTTTTACAGCCGTTCCCGCCAGGCCACCCAATACACCAGATATCAATCCCCGGCTTACATTTGCAGCAAGGTTATCCCTCTCTAGCCAGGCTTCAACTACGGTACTCATACACTTTATTTTTAATCAAATTTATAAAAATACAATTGTGTACGACCTCTGTTTAACACGGCTTTTAGATCATAGAGCCTTCTCCAGAAGTTGCATGAACTGCTCAATTTTTGAAGGTTCCAGCCAGCGTAAGATCATTACCAGGTTGTTTTTTTGATCAATGATAATAAAATTACCCCCAAAACCGGCCGCGTAATAAATATCCTCAGAAACTCTATCCCAATGCCGTGGTCCCTTGCTGTTCAGCCACCACATATAGCCATAGTTTACATTGGGTACAGAAGGCTGCCTCACCTCTTTGATCCATTGAGGATTGATCAATTGCTTTTCGTTCCATTTTCCTCCATTTAGGAAAAGCAACCCAAAACGCGCCATATCCCGCGTACTGATAAACATACCACCCCCTGAGTGGCCACCACCGGTTACCGATTGCATATTGAGCCCATCAATCACCATAAAGGCATTGTCATAACCATACCAGCGCCACGTGGTAGATGCCCCAATAGGGTTCATAACGCGTTCCTTGAGTACCATAGGTAATGGTTTGCGCCAAACTTGGGTAAGCGAATAGGCCAACACATTAACACGCACGTCGTTATACTCAAAAAAAGTGCCCGGCGTTTTGAGCTCACGGTATTTCCAATCATCCAAACCGCCTTCTTTCGGTGGTCTATCTGCCCAATCAGGGCCACCCCATAGGCTGCCACTCCAGTCAGAATTCTGTTGCAGCAGGTTTTTCCAGGTAATACCGCTATTGTGAGCTCCATCAAAGGTGCCATCCCAGACATAATCGGCAACCCTATCGTTTACTGATGCGATCAAGCCTTCTGCGACAGCGAGCCCAGCCACCGTACTCAGGAAACTCTTGGTCACGCTAAAGGTCATATCCACCCGGTCAATATCGCCCCAGGACGCAGCTAGGTAACCATCCTTTATAATCATACCTGCAGGGCCTCCCCGTTTTTTAACAGGTCCCGTAATCTCGTGAAAGGGCTCCTGCTCAAAACCTTTTAAAATGGCCTGGCGCAGGTCCCGTGAACCCGTATACTCATTTGCCTTCGCAAAATCAATGGCCTCGGCCAACTTACTTTTGTTAATCCCTACAGATGCCGGATCCTTTGTTTCCCAAATTTTTCCTGATGGGGGGAAATAGTTTGTTTGGCCCTCGCCAAAAAAAGGGATTAAAAAAAGATAAATTGACAATATTAAAGAGATTTTGAGCTTCATGAAGTACAGGGTTTATGGTTATAACAATCGAAATATATGTCATTTTAGCCAAATATTACTGTTATATCCTAAAGGCTACGTTAGTGTAATAGCTTTGGGATTCTAAACAAGCTGTAATAATTGAGGTCTTCATATGTGTGTTGCACCCTATTGCACGGAAGTCAGATAGGATAATTGCCAAAGAATAAATTTTCAATGAAAAATCGGAGTATTCAAGGTAAAAAATATGATTATTTGAGCAATTATCCCCTTTGCTTTAGCTAATGTTTTTGCATCCGCTTACTGAAGATTAAAAATAGAGCTCCACAAAGTAACCAGGCTGGTAGTGTTACGAATGAAAGAAACACATCAAACTGCAACGAAATAAAATAGAACAGCCCAAAACTGATCGCCCACGCCCAAAAAACCGCCTGATTAAACGAAATATGCGCTTTTTCCGCATAATTTTTAATGATCCCGGCCTTTTCGCCGAAAAAATGCTCAAAGAAGATCACCGCCCCAAAGGGAGCCAGGATAAATCCGTAAAGGGCCACAAAGCCCAACAGCTTCATCGCAAATGCCGGGAAAAGGCCCGCAATAGTTGCTAAACCCCCAGCAATCAGGGTCACTTTCGCGGTGGAAAGCTTTGGCATAACTGCCTGAAAAGCAAGCCCGGCACGGTATATCGTGGGATTGGCCGTTGTCCATCCCGCGAGTATTACCGCGATTATCCCAAAAACCCCGATAGCATTGTACGCCAATGGCCCAGGCGCCACCGGTGGAGCCTCTCCATTATTCAAAATCGCCTGTGCCTCTGGCGATTGCAGGTAAACGGCATAAAGCAGTGCTGCCGCGATCCATGCCATATAGTGCCCTACATACATGCCAGCCGCTGTCATCCAGCCTGCACTTGGTTTTTTCGCAAAGCGGAAGACCGAAAGATCGGACATCCCCACATGCATGGCGGCATTGGCAAACCATGACCAGATTACCACATGCCAGAAGGTATATTTGATCTGCCCGGGAAAGGGATCGGAGCCATTGCCCCAAATCTCCCAAAATTCATGAAAGCTGCTTATCCCCAATTGATTTAATGCTACAACACCACAAGCAAGAAAGGCTATTACGATTACTGGTGACATCCAGTTTGCCGCTTTTGAAACGGTATCATAACCCCGTGCCGCAATGATCGAAATGACCGCGCCAATAAGAAGTACAACCACAACCCAAGTAACGCCTGTGGGAAGGGTATCGGTCAATTTTGGCATGGGCATGTCAAACGGGATACCTACCGCCGTAGCGGAAACCGTGATCATAGCTCCAGCAAGAAAACAGAACAGGATCCCATTTGCCAGGTTATATCCCGTAACGAGTTTTTTGCCGCATATCTTTTCCAGCTGAAAATAGAGGGTAAAACGGTTTTTGACCGCGATTTCCGCGGTAAGGAAACGCCAGCTCAATACGGCCAGCAGATTGCCCAGCAAAAGTCCGATAATAAGGTCAAAAGCGCTTACACCTGCTGTAAGGAATAGAGGACCGATCACAAATTCAGTCCCTGCAGCGTGCTCCCCGGCATACATTCCCAAAAAGCTTTGCCAGCCCTTTAAATTTGATTTGGGTACGCGTTGACGTTCAAATTCGCCTCCGGCAATCGCTTCAATGATTTTCTTTTCGGGATCGTTTATAGCCATATTTTATTGGTTGTATAGCATGTTGTTATTTCTTAAACAGGTACCCATTATTTGCTCTATTGTACTGCAATATGCGGTCAAGTGTTACTCCTATTTTTTTCGCTTAGGCGAAAGAATAATTGTTTCGTCAGCTCCAACTTCAGGTCAGATATACCAGGAGGCCTCCCATAGTCGGCCACACCTTGCTGGTCAACCCAACATCCAGATAGCAGCTAACCGCCCAAGTTAGCGCTCTCTCTTGGGGGATTTGGGGCTTGACTTATTGGTTTTTATCAAATGCCCCCGCAGTTGCTCTACCTCCTCGCACACCAGTTGATCCATAACCTGTTTGAACTGTGTTTTGAGCATATTGATGGTATGATCGCCGCCCCGCTCGCCCAGCGCACCGGTGCCATACATAAACGATCTGCCCATAAAAGTAAATTTGGCTCCACAAGCTATTGTCCGCGCGATATCTGGACCGGAGCGAAGGCCGCTATCCATCATGATCTCGATCTGATCGCCGTACTTGTCTGCGATTTCCTGCAACACTCCGATGGTGGACTGTGCTGCATCAAGCTGCCTGCCGCCGTGATTGGAAACTATAATACCGTCAAACCCCATCTTTATGGCATCCTGCGTATCCTGTTCTGAGGCCACGCCTTTCAGTACCAGTTTGCCCTTCCATTTATCACGTATGGGCTTTATGCGTTCCGCATTCAGCCTACCAGAAAAGGTTTTGTCCATAAAGGCCCCAAGCTGTTTTAGGTTTAGTCCTTCGGGAGTGTATGGCTTCAGGGTTTCGAAGGTGGGCTGACCGTATTTTAGCGTGTTGAAGGCCCATTTGGGCTTTCCCATGATCTGAAGTATATTTTTTACCGACATCTTTGGCGGGAGCGCAAGCCCGTTACGGATGTCCCGAGGCCTGTAACCAAAGGTGGGTACATCACAGAGCAGCACGAGAACGGGGCAGCCTGCAGCCTCGGCACGTTTTAGGATATCATCACGCAGATCATCCTCGACCGGATTATAAAGCTGGAACCAGGCATTCCCTTCGGTGAGCTCACTGGCCTCTTCAATATTCATTGTCGTAACGGTACTAAGCACAAAAGGGATATTGTGTGCAAAGGCTGCCTTTGCCAAAATCTGCGGTGAATTGGGCCACATGAGTCCTTGTAGACCTACGGGTGCAATACCAAAAGGCGCATCAAATTCCATCCCCATTACCGTGGTTTTTGTACTGCTGTATCCATAATTTTGAAGGTAACGTGGCTGAAGCTGTACTTTGCGGATATCTGCAGTATTCCTTGTGATGCTAACATCCTCGTTGCAGCCACCGTCCAGATATTCAAAAGCAAAGGCCGGGGTTCGCTGTTTTGACCTTTGACGCAGATCATCTATAGAAGGGTATGCGGGGTTAAAGTAGTCTGACATAGATTTTATTTGGCAATGAAAGGGATGTGCTTTTTCATCGAATAGTTCTTTTTTAAAAATTTAGAGTTCAGCTGGGAATCTGCAATACAGATCGCGGCGCCCAGGGCAGAACCCAAAGACGAGTCGGTGGTGCGCAGTTCCATATTGCGGAAATAATGCGATAAAAGCTGAACATAAATATCATTGTCACTGAAACCGCCATCCACAAAGAGCTTTTCGATCGTCATGTTACCCATTGCGGTCTTTATTGTATCCACCTGTAGTTGAACGAGCTCAATCATCAAATGGTGGTAGGCATGCTCAAAGCAGGTGTAGCGCAGATAGGTTTCTTTTGGCATAGTAGAGGTCGTAATGGATTCCCAATGAAAAATGTTCTCAAAATCCTTAACTATCTGGTAGTGGGTATCAGGATCAAATTTTATTGTTTTGTGATAGTCGCTATCTTTTTTGTAGTGTTCGGCAAGTTTTTCGATCTGTATCCTGTACTCGTTCCCCAAAAACACCCGGGCAGATTTTACCGGTTTTCCATTGATGCGCATATAATTGATGCAGCCGTTTTGGACATCCCTTTCGCTCAAAGTTTTTTCGACAAAAGGATTCAGCGCCACGCTCCAAGTACCTGTTGAAATGAGGATAAAAGGCTTTGCCAGGCTTCTCACATAAGGTAATAGTGCCGCAGAACTATCGTGTATACCTACCCCTATCATAATGCGTTTACCGTTATAGTTCATATTGATACTCGTCTCCGTAGAAACGATGGGTGGCAGAATCTGGTCAAAACCTTCGGTATAGACCCAATCGTGATAATCCTTTTTTTCATAATCCCAGAGACCTGTATGGCAGCCGATGCTGGTATACTCGCTGAGCGGGATACCAGTGAACACAAAGCTTAAATATTGTGGAAGGTGAAGCGAATATTTAATTTTTTTGAATATTTCCGGTTTTGTATGTTTAAGCCAATATAGCTGCATCCCAGCGTTGAGCATCCCTGAATTGGAAGAGCCCGTACGCCGGTGAAAATCATCTTCAGGGCCATACTTTGCGTAAAATGATTCTACGATTTCCTTGGGAATGGGTTTGGTATAATTATAAAGCGGAAATATCACTTCACGACTTTCATCCAGGTGAACAAAGCTCGCTCCATAGCTGGAAAAATTAATAGCTTTTATATTGTATTTTTCGGTCTTTAAGATACGGTCAAAAACCTTCTTTAACCAGTCGCGGAGAACAGATAGGTCCTCGGTGGGGTGACCATCTTCGTCCTCAATCTCCTCAAACTGGACGTATTCCCGATAAACCTCCTGAAAATCAGTGCCAAAAAGGAAAAATTTCTTATTTGTTTTCCCGATGTCAAATATCGCTGTAACGGTCTGCTTCATGATCATTTGTTAAAGTCCGGTGGCCACTGTGTCCCTGCCTCGTGCTTTTATAAGGTTTTCCCGTACGCTCAGTACCCTGTAGGTTTCGATAGGATTCAAGGCACCTCCCCGTTTGAACCGAGCCTCTCTGATAAGCGGTCTTACATCAGTTCGGTATGCGTCCTGCAGCATTTCCTGACATTTTACAACATCATGTTCTTTTTGGGCTTTTTCCAGGGCTTTTTGGTCAACAAGTAATGCTTTCGCGAAAGCTTCCTGAATGGCTTCTAGCGACTGGATCAGGTCTTCCAGCGGATCTTTAATGTTATGGCTTGCATCGATCATCCAGGATAGATTGGGGTTGTTTGTATTGTTTTCCATTCCATAGACCAGTTCCTTAAAGATCAAAAACAGGGCGTAAGGCTTAATGCTGCCCACGGTAATGTCATCATCGCCGTACTTGCTGTCGTTAAAGTGAAAACCGCCGAGTTTTCCCTTGAGCATCAAGGTGGAAACAACCTGCTCAATATTGCTATTGGGCAGGTGATGGCCGAGGTCAACCAGCGTATAGGCCCTTTCCCCACAGCCATTGGCAAGCATTAGTGAGGTGCCCCAATCATGGATGACCGTACTGTAAAAATTGGGCTCATAAGGTTTATACTCTATAAGCAGTCGCCAGTCTATGGGCATATCCTCGTAAATATTGATCAAGCTTTCCTGAGTATTGGTCAGCGCAGTCTGAAAATTAGTCTGCCCGGGAAAAGAAGCCCCATCGGCCAACCAAACGGTCAGGCTTTTTGAACCCAATTTCTGGCCAATATTGACAACTTCTTTGTTATGGGCAATGGCCTGCTCGCGAACAGCTTGGTCAATACTGCTCAAAGAGCCGAATTTATAGCTTTCCTTCGCTTCTTTTTGATCCTGAAATGTGTTGCTATTAACTGCATCAAAGCCGATATCGTTTTCGCGTGCGAGTTCTTTAATGGCGCCATAATCCGATGGGATATCCCATGGAATGTGCAGCGAAACGGCCCCAGCTGTTTGTGTCAGCGCATGGATCACGCCGATATCTTCTAGTTTTTGCTCTAATGAAGATGGCTCCCCACCATAGCCGAAACGACCGAAACGAGTCCCACCAGCCCCAAGCGCCCAACTGGGAATTGCTACTTGAAAATCGGCGAGCTTAGCGATGATTTTATTAACATCTGCACCTCGATCGGTCAGCGATTCCGACAGGAAATCCAGCTGTTTTTTATGGTTTTGAACAGATTTTTTATTCTGGTCTTCCAGTTGTTGTTTATCGATTTTCATGCTTGGCTTTTTTATTTCAGAATGTTTAAACCTACAAGAAGCCCCGCTCAAAAAAAGCGGGAACGCCTTGCAGGTTGATTAGCGAACAAAGGCATTGGCCATCCCACCATCTACGTTAATGATATTACCGGTGGATTTATCAAGAATCGCCACGAGAGAAAATACGCCTTTAGCAATATCCTCTGGGTAGATGATTTCGTTGAGCAAGTTGCGCTTGGCGTAGTGCGCAGGGAGTTCATCCACGGTGATTCCGTAAGCTTTGGCACGGCCCTCGGCCCAGTCGCCCTCCCAGATTTTACTGCCTACGATAACACCATCTGGGTTTACGGTATTCACACGTATCTTCTCCCTGCCAAGTTCAGCAGCGAGCAGGCGTGCCATGTGCTGCTGTGCAGCCTTTGCCGTACCATAGCCCACGTTGTTTGGGCCCGAAACAAGTCCATTTTTACTTGCAATACTGATGATATCGCCGCCCTGATCCTGTTTGCGCATTACAACTACGGCCTCCTGAGCAAGCTCAAACTGTCCTTTTACAAGAACGTTCTGTAATAGATTCCAATCCTCTTCGGTGGTTTCCTCCAGCGGTTTGGAGATTGCAAGGCCTGCGCTATGCACCATGATATCAATCCCGCCAAAATCCAAACAGGCTTTTTTGACCGCTTCCTGAATGGATTCCTTTTTGGTTACGTCGCAAACGGCGTAGGATGCAGTGTCCCGGGTATAGGTCTCAACAGCATCTTTAAGGCGATCTTCAGCAATATCAGT
Organism: Leeuwenhoekiella sp.; assembly: GCA_965219335.1. Lineage (GTDB taxonomy): Bacteria > Bacteroidota > Bacteroidia > Flavobacteriales > Flavobacteriaceae > Leeuwenhoekiella. The sequence continues at coordinate 1,037,401 of CBDCNG010000009.1, read as the reverse complement.
GAGTATCACATTCGCACCCTCTGCAGTCAATTTATCAGCGATGGCCTTTCCTATCCCACCTCCCGCGCCAGTAACGAAGGCAACCTTTCGCGAAAGCGGTTTTTCCTTTGGCATACGCTGCAATTTGGCCTCTTCCAGGAGCCAATATTCTATGTCAAAGGCCTCTTGACGCGGTAAAGCCGTGTACTCTGAAATGGCCTCGGCACCCCGCATCACATTAATGGCGTTAACATAAAATTCACTGGCGACCCTGGCCGTCTGTTTGTTCTTTGCAAAACTGAACATGCCCACGCCGGGATAGATAATGATGACCGGATTAGGGTCGCGCATCGCCGGACTGTTATCGTGCTTGTGTTTATCGTAGTAATTGGCATATTCACGGCGATATTCCACGAAAGCGGGCCTTAATGTCTCTAAGGTCTTTTTGCCATCAGAAATATCCGTTTCCGTAGATAGATCGAGCACCAGAGGTTGAATTTTCGTTCTAAGAAAATGATCCGGGCAGGAAGTGCCCATGGGCGCCAAGCGTTCCAGATCGTTACTGTTTATATACTGAAGTACGCTATCGTTATCGGTAAAATGGCCTATCATTCGGTTTTCGGAAGAGGCCAGACCACGCAATAATGGGATCAATTGGGCGGCTTTTTCTTTGCGTTCTTTTGCGGGAAGCGACTGGAGTTTCTGTCCACCAAAAACTACAGCATTCTCATCGATTTTTTTGTCAATATATGCTGAAGCGGTTTCAATCACCTCTAAACTATTGATGTAGCATTCGTAAGATGTATCTCCCCAAGTAAATAGTCCATGACTGCCGAGAACAATTCCGCGGATTCCCGGATTTTCTTCCAAACACTTTTCAAGCTGTAATCCCAAATCAAAACCAGGACGTTGCCACGGCACCCATCCCATGGTGTCGCCCCAAATTTCTTTGGTCACTTTCTCGCTGTCTTTCGCGGCAGCGACGGCAATAAGCGCGTCAGGGTGCAAATGATCGATATGTTTAAATGGCAGTAACCCATGTAAGGGAGTATCTATGGAAGGCGCTTTGCTATTTAAATCGTAGATGCAATGGTTGAACAAGCCCACCATGCGGTCTTCATCCTCCAGGCCACCGTATACATTTTTTAGGTTGCGCAACCGCCCAGTGTAAAGCCCGGCGATGCCCTGACGGGTCAGGGTGCCGATGTCACCACCAGAGCCCTTTACCCACATAACTTCTACATCTTCGTTAGTTAACGGATCTTTTTCGATGGTTTTACAGCTGGTATTTCCGCCGCCATAATTGGTGATCCTGAGATCGGCGCCCAAGATGTTGGAGCGATATAAAAATAGGGCGACCTGATCGTCGCCCATCTGGGCAGCCTTAGCATCATCCCATAAATAATCTACATAGTAAAAAGTCTTTTCCATTAGATATAAATTTTCATTTAAAGCAATTTGGGTTAAATTTAACTGAAGTGTTTTTTTTGCGCATCCTGTGCTATGCTGCTAAAGAGTTTGTGAGCGGGCGTTAATTTAAAGCGCCGTTTCACTATTTTTACTTCAATATAGCCAATTTTAGAATCATATAAACAACCCTGCATTATTGATGTCAAATAATTTATTAATACAGATCAATGAAGATTCACGTATACCAAAATATAAACAGATTGTAGATTCAATTATTGATGGTATCTCTAAGAACAGGATACGTGTAGGCGAGAAAATCCCATCTATCAATGAACTCAGCGAAGATTTATATCTCTCCAGGGATACCGTTGAAAAAGCATACAAGCTTCTTAAGGAAAAGAAGTTGATCATTGCGGTAAAGGGTAAAGGTTTTTACACTTCAAAAACCGATCTGATATCAAAACTCAACGTTTTCTTTTTAGTCAATAAGCCCAGCACGTATAAAATGATGATCTATAATTCATTTGTAAATACCCTGGGGATCAACGGGCATGTAAACATGTTTATTTATCACTGTGATTCCAGTTTGTTTATACGCTCGCTTGAGCGAAATCTGGGCGCTTATGATTATTATGTAATTATGCCTCATTTTAGAGATGAAAATTCCAACCATATTAGCTTTACTGATGAAATACTCAAAGTCATTGAGCAAATCCCAAAGGATAAACTGATTATGCTTGACAATATAAAGCCTGGGATCAAAGGAAATTATGGGTCAATTTATCAAGATTTTGAAAATGATATTTTCAATGCTTTAAAAGAAGCCCTTGACAAGCTCAAAAAGTATGACAAAATAATTCTAGTGTACCCCAGTAAATCCCCAAATCCTTATCCAAAGCGCATTTTGTTCGGCTTCCGTAAGTTTTGTGTACAGCATAATTTTGACCATGAAATTCTAGATGAAATCTATGATGACATGGAGCTGCAGAGCAAAGATGTCTATATTACGATTCAAGAACGGGACTTGGTAAATCTGGTAAGGCAAATTAGATCAAAAAACCTGATTTTAGGTCAGGATATTGGTGTCATTTCCTATAATGAGACCCCGCTCAAAGAACTTTTGGGCATTACCGTAATAAGCACAGATTTTAAGGTTATGGGTGAATCAGCTGCATATATGGTGCTTAAAAACAAAAAAGAAAAGGTCAAAAATGTTTTTAAGTATATTGAAAGAAATTCTGTGTAACCTTAAGAACTAACTCTTTGCTTATATATAATCCGCTATTTTTTTCCAACTTTTAGATTTTGCCGAATCGAGCACCGCTTCACAGACCTTTTGGGTCTCCAGGGCATCCTTAAAGGTGGGGTCGCATGGTTTTCCGGTTTCAAGACTGTTTAAAAAATGGGCAACCTGATGTACGAACGTGTGTTCATACCCTATAATGAGTCCCGGCACCCACCATTTATCCATATAGGGCTGATCACTGTCTGTTACCAAGACAGAACGCCACCCACGCACTGTTGAGTCATCAGCATGATCATAATATTCTAACCGGTTCATATCTTGAAGATCCCAGCGTATTGAGGCGTTTTTACCATTGATCTCAAACGTATTTAATGCCTTATGCCCCCTTGCATATCTTGTGGATTCAAAAAGACCCAGAGAGCCGTTTGTAAAATGACAATGAAATATGCAGGCATCATCAATGGTCACCTCCTGCACCTTTCCGGTTTCCTGGTGAACACGTTCTTTTATAAAGGTCTCGGTCATTGCAGAGACGTCATCTATACCCCCATTGAGCCAAATCGCCGTATCAATACAATGTGCTAAAAGGTCACCGGTCACGCCAGATCCTGCCTCATTTGCATCTAATCGCCATAAGTCTTTGCCGCCCTGCGGTAAATCTTCACTTATGGTCCAGTCTTGAAGGAATTGAGCTCTATAGTGAAATATTTTACCCAATTTTCCTGAATCAATGATTTTTTTTGCCAGGGTTACGGCGGGAGCACGGCGATAGTTATACCAAACACAATTTTGTACACCTGCAGACTCAATGGCCTCCACCATTTTTTTCCCTTCTTGAAAATTAAGGGAAAGTGGTTTTTCACAAAGTATCATTTTGCCCGCCTTTGCCGCAGCAATGGCTATCTCCGCATGCATATTGTTAGGGGTACAAATATCTACAGCATCTATATCTTCTCTAGCAATAATAGCTTTCCAATCGGTCTCTATAGATTCGTACCCCCATTGGTTAGCAAATGCCTGGACTTTGTCTTTGTTTCTGGAACAAACGGCTTTAAGAACCGGTTTATATTCTAATTCCGGAAAAAAATTAGACACTCTATTATATCCATTAGAATGTGTTCTTCCCATAAACCCACATCCTATTAATCCTATTCGTAACTCTTTCTTATTTTCCATTATTAAAATTTTATATTACGCTTTCCATCCGTGTTCTTCACGAACCTTGATCAGGGTAGCCAAAATATCATTCCATGTTTTTTGTTTTGTCATTACAGCATTATCAAACATGCATCCATCCCAACAGATATGTTTAAAGGCTTTTGTAAGCTCCCCTTTCTCATCCCGTAACCAAAATCCAGCATCGTTTACAACATCGAGTTTCCCGTTTGGATCTGTAGCAAGACAATGCCGCCCCGTCTTATCATGAGAACCAGTTCCATGTACTGTACCATCATTTTGGGCCACATGAAAATCTATGGTCCAAGGCCGTAAGGCATCAGTAACTTTTTTTAAGCCTTGAGTAAGTGTTGCTCTATCATTCCAATCAAAATCCTTTGGCAGGATTCGGTCTTCCGGGCGATTATACCCTAATAAATACAAAAGAGTATGCGACATATCGGCTTGAAAGCCCATATTGGGGCGGTCTACCGCTTCTAACGTTTCTACCATTGTTTTCCAACTATGCATCCCTGCCCAACATATTTCTCCTTCGGCAGCCAATTTTTCATCATAATCTGCAGCAACATCACAGGCTTCGCGGAAAGTTTTAGCAATAAGGGCTGTGTTCTTTACAGGATCTTTTGCCCAATCCTGGGGACTTGAAGCAGAATCGATACGAATAACCCCGTAAGAACGAACTCCATGTTCGCGTAAGATTTTTCCAAAATGACATGATTTTTTTACCATGTCAACAAAAGTCTTTCTATCGGTATCATTCCCCAAAACCGGCCCACCCCATATTGGGGCTACCAAACTGCCCACTTTTAAATCGTAGCCGGCAATTTTATCTGCAATTTTTTTTATGTCATCATCGGAGCTATTTATATTGACATGAGGATCTAATAATCCTAGATCCACCCCATCAAACTTTACTCCATCAACTTCCGCCGCAGCAGTCATTTCCAACATTTTTTCAAAGGGAATTACAGGTTCCGAATCCGGCCCCTTCCCAACAATACCGGGCCATGTTGCGTTATGAAGTTTAGGAAAATTATTATTTTGCATGCGATTGAATTTAAAATTAAACTAGAATTAGTACTCCTATAGGAGACTGTATTATAAATAGATTACAGTGTTAAATCTGGATTTTCAGGCCCAAAATGCTTTAGCATCACCAAAGGGTCTGTAGTTGAATTATTTACTATAGTAACCCCCTCTGTGGCGGCCTTTTCGGTAACAAAAAATTCATCATAAGTAAGTTGACCGTACCGAATTAAAGCCGGGGTTTCTACATTCCATACGCCCATGGTACCATGACCTTGCATCATAATCATCCCATATGCAGCATTATCTTTAATAGTAACCCTTTGTCCGGGCTGTACCGTGAGTTCCTTGGCACTAAAGGCATTGGACCGATAACAGATCCAGTTCTCAATATATCCCTCATGCTCCATTTCTTCAATAGATTTCACAGGTAAAGGATTCATAAATCTGGTTTCCAGTAAATTAGGATTGGTATTTAATTCCCAATCAATAACTTCCATCAATTGATCTACATCCCCAATTCTATCTTTAGGGGTTCCATTCCAAAGCAATTCTTCCGGAATTATAGCTTCGTTGACAAGGGATTGATACATGGCAAATACATCGGAAGCCTTTTGAGGCTCATAAGTACATAGACTGCCGGGGGCATGAAGCATTCCCGGGGGAACATCCCATCCGGTGCCGGGCTCTAAGCGAAAAGCAGACGAATAATTGGTGATTTTATTATCTCCTTTTGAGAAATTAACCAGGCATTCCCGAATTTGCGCTTTAGTGGTGCCGGGAGTAATTCCGAAAAAAGTATAGGGAAAATCTCCTCCATGATTGTTTAATTGTGGCGGAAAATAATAGGCTTCCGGTTTTCCTTTTTGTCCTATTTTGGCGGCATGCTCATCGTTATGGTGAATATGATGCGGCAGAGGCCCCATATTATCAAAAAATTTGGAATACATGGGCCAACTTTCATAAGCATTCCATAATCGATCCCCAATAATAGCTCCTTTAAGTTCATCTACAGCATCCTTTAAAAGAATTTGCACTTCGTTATTACCGTCTTTGACTACAATCTTGCTTAAGCCTTCATTTTCTCCGGTTAGCGGGCCATTTTTTGCCGGGGTTGTAGATGAAAACCAACGTTCATCAATACCTCCTCTGGCGCCTCCCAAAATATAATAATCATCAGGATGGAGTTTTATTCTTCTTCCCGGAACGCAAAAAGATCGGGGTACCCATGTAGGGGCCAACCGGAAAATTCCCTTTCCTTGTTCTAATGCGATTTGCGCTAAACTAGTTGCCATAGTATATTCGTTTTAATAGTTGACTTAATTTTAAGATGTTAGACTTGTTCTTCTATTTTTCAATGAGCTCCAGCTCACAATTATATTTCCTACTTTCTCTAGGTTTCAAAAGCGTAAGCTCATTTTGTTCTTTCGCCTTTATTTGACCAATAGGCGGATTTGTACCGGGCTCAAAACCCACTACATATTCCCCTTTTCCAAAATGTTGCCAGTTGGTTAACCATGGTAGTTGCTTTTTCTGAAACCGAAGGTATAAGGCTAAATTTATTTTCGGATTGTAAATACCGCATTCGCACTGTCCCGCTTCATCGGCATCTACAGCAATATAAGCTGCCTCTTCTCCACCTCCACAATGATCCTCTAAAGGAGGCTTGCAGGTTTTAAAATCGTTCCCTTTGGTAAATAGCTTAGTGGTATCTCCTGCTCTGGGTTTCCAATCTCCCTCCCAAAATAATTGGGCCCCTTCATCAACCAAGGGCCATCCAAGGTTAAAGTGGTATAAAAGCATATGAGGAGTAACTGTATTTCCGTAATTAATTACCTCATCATGAATGACAATTTTTGCTTCTCCAAGTTTTCCGGAAATAGTACGTTTCAATAGTAAAACAGGTCCGAAAATCTGAACTTGCCTAATAATTCCGCTAATACTCATCTCCATTTTCCCCGCTAAAGGATCCGGTTGCATTATAGAAATAAGCTCCGCCGGTGTATTACTTATTAGTCCATGCAAACCCCGTTGACCATTTTCATCCTCTTCAGGTCCTCCAACATGAGAAAGTCCGCAAGTAGTTAATAAGCCTCCTCCAAAATTCCGAAGCCAATCTACTCCTTTATCAGCAAAACGTGCAGGAGGCAAAACTCCACTCTGACTTATCCAGGCAAGGCTGTGTTGATTGTAAAAGGCATCAGAAATATCCATAGCCCTGTCTATAACTACCTTATAGCGTAAGCCCGTACCAGTATTTATCCAAGCTATACGGGTGCCTCTTCCCAACCCGTTGTCTACAACAGAAGTTTCTATTCCACCGAGTTGTGAAACGTTAGATATTTTATCTTTCCATCCTATTTGACCTAAATTTTTGCTCACTGTTTTTTACCATATATTCCTAAGCATTATTGAGTATAGAATCTTCCCATGAAGAATTTGTATCTAAAATGCTATTGAATGTTTAGAGTTTTTTTAGTTGAATATTTCGGTATTCTACCTTCATAGGAGGGCCCACATGTACCTGAACCCCAATGAGTCCCGAAGATTTTCTATTTACAGCATCATTATCAGTAACATCACTCATTAAAATACCGTTGATATAGTGTTGTAGCCTATTGCCTTTAATGATTAAATGACATTCATTCCAACCTTCTTCTTTGATTTTGGTTTTAAGAGAATCAGAATCTCCCAAAGAAGCAATGACCTCCCTGTTTTGCCATGCATTATTTTTTACATTGGCTCCCAGTGACCCTTCTTCTTCCGGATTGCTTTGTGAAGTCATAAGTGCTTTCTCTCCTCTATAGGCCAGTGTGGTTCGTTTTCGTTCTTCATAGTTCTGACCGGTATACCTGTTTTGGCCGTCTATATCTGCCTGATACCCTCTAAGCGCAAAAGGAACGCTGTCTAGAAGCTCACTACGATAATTAATTCCGCTGTTTCCGTTCTTGGTAATCCGAAATTCTGCTTTTAGCTCAAAATCTCCCGGCTGACCTCCTTGCCATATTATAAAAGTGTTCTTTTTAAGTAGGGTTGTGGGGGTTACTTCTCCTACCAAATTCCCATTTTCAACCTTCCAATAGGTAGGATCTCCTTTCCAATTATCTAAAGTTTTTCCATCAAAAATTGAAACAAAACCATCTTTATCATTCATTTGTTTGGCATCTTCATTTTTGGCAGTTTCCTTTTTCTCTTTACACGATTGCATACTCAACGCTCCACAGGCTACTAGTATAAAAAGAAGTTTAGAGGTAGATCTACGATTCATAATTCTATTTTTTAGTTAATTGTTATAATACACATAAAGCCCGTCTTTCCCGGCCACAACAATATCTTTCCGTTTATTTCCATCGAGATCGGCCACACTAAAATAGACTCCGGTTCCTTTACCTTCCCCGTAAGGACCAAAGGTTATTACTTGTTTGGTAAAACTTTCTCCATTCCACTTAAAGTAATATAATCCGATATCATCATTCCCTCCCGGGTCATGACCATTATGGGCATGATATCGTTTTCCTGTAATAAGCTCGTTTATCCCATCGCCATCTAAATCTTCCCATTCCATGGAATGGTATTGCGAATTAAAAGGATCTATAAGATGTTTTGTCCATTGTATTTTTTTTGATCTTGTATCCCTTTCCTGTTCGTACCAGGCCAAGCCGTATCCATGCGCTTGTCCTACGATGAGATCTTTTAAACCATCCGCATTCACATCGGCCACAACAATAGGAACACTGGCGGTACCAAAATCAAATTCCCGATGTAATTTCCACGATTCAGTGAACGGATGTTCAGGCGCTTCTAACCAGCCATTAGAGACAATTAAATCTCCTCTCCCATCTCCATTAATATCCCCAAAACCCAGACCATGACCATGTTTCCCCATAATTCTATAAGGGGTAAAACTTCCGGTACCCTTCCCTTCGGGGTCTAATTGTAACTTGTATAGTATTAGAGAATCATTAGGGGTATTGGGTACTATTTCCAGCACTCCATCTCCATCTATATCCCAAGCCCTTGTAGTCTCAATATTTCCGGTATTTGCAATGCCGTGTTCTTCCCATTCGTTATCATTACCGGAGTTTTCTTTCCAAACCAAATGTTTTCCATACCAACCTCCGGTAATAAAGTCCATTTTTCCATCCCCATTAACATCTAAAGGAATGGTAGAAAAATCATCCCAATATTCCCCATAGCGTTTGGCTTCCCCAATAGCATGTCTTTCTGAAAAGTCGGGCCCTTTATACCAAAACCCACCGGAAACGAGATCCGGAATAGCATCTCCATTAACATCAAAGACGCCCACAGACTCATAACTTTCTGAGGCAATTTTTTTTACTGTAAAGCTCAAAGGTTCCGGATCTTTCACGGTACTTTCCGTTTGTCCCCAAACCACTACAGGAAGCCCAATAAATACCGCGATTAAGCAGTATTTTGAGCTCATGACATAAATATTAGTCATTAAAGGATTGGCGCTACTGTAACTCATAAAAGACTTTGGTCATTAGATAAAATCCCTTTTATTTATAAATTTCGTTCTCAGCATTACCCCCGGCTACCAGATAGGCAATCAGGTCCTTAAGTTCCTCCTCGTTCAGACTATTTATTAATCCCGGGGGCATGAGTGACACAGTAGAAAGTGAAGTATTTTTCACCTGATCCTTTGGGATATCGCGAGTTATATCAGGAGCATAAGGATTTTGGGAGATCGTGTATTTTTCATCATCTTCACTCATGATCCTCCCAACAACCGCTTCTCCATTTTTTAAAGAAAAGGTGGTTGAATTATACTGATCTGAAATGACCTCACTGGGATTGATTATTGCTTTAAGCATATCTTCTTTTGAAAAGCGTGTCCCCAATTGTGTGAGGTCTGGACCAATATTTTGACCCGATCCATTCATGGTATGACAGGTGATGCATGCGGTTGCAGCAAACATATTTTTACCATCTTCAAAATCTCTTTTACCAAGCCCATCTTTCAATAATGGATCTATATCTTCTACCTGCCAGTTTTTTCCGGGACCTTTTGGTTGGGCAACACTTAATAAATCATTACCTGAACTGCTAAGCAGAGAATCGCCTGACATTTTGTTAAAATATTCAAACTTATTTTTAGGGACATGGGAAAGAGCCATTTTACGGGCTTTGTCGATATAACCTATATAACTGTGCCCGGCTTTGTAGGTGAACGCCTTATAGAACCATTTGAAGTATTTTTCCCGAAGTTCCGGAGTCCATCCATTGGTTACATTGCTCAAGACGATACCATAATACGTGTGCTGTGCGGGGGGCATGTTCTTTAGCGTTTGAGCAATATCCATCCCATATTGTGGATTTCTTAAAATCAGGTCTGATGAATTGGTAGCGGTATTGGCCATCACATCTTTGTTCTCCCCTTCATTGGATTCTAAAAGCTTTAAAGTTTTGGGAACAACCTGAGGATCATTTAAAAACGCCAGGGTTTTACTCAATAATTGGTTGATTACGTCGGTTTTTGCGGGATAATGGGGGGATAAATACGAGATGACCTTATTTTTCAACCCAGCATTGGGAAGGCCAAAACGCGAAATCGTAAGCTCAAATGCACGTAATAGATTAACCTGTTGTATAGCGCTTAACCCTTCATAATTTATGCGCATAAGTGTATTCAGCATTCGGTCCTGTTGCGATGCGTCCGCATGTCTTGCGAGAGCGATAATTGCTTGAATTTGAGTAACTGCATCCTTTTCAGCATAAACTTTTTGCTGCCATTCGGAAACGGGTTGATGTTCTACTGCGATTCTTGCTGCATATTGGATAAAACGGTCCTCTGATTTTAAATAAGGCCAGGCGGTCTCAATTGCTTCTTTTTTTGGTTCGGAATGAAATGCCTCTAACTGCTTTCTTATTTTATGCTCAGGAGTTTCATCCGGAATTTTATCAGCAATTGCTCCGTCACTTTGCTTCCCATCATAATACACCCTATACAAGTCTGATTCTAATCTGCGGCCCCCGGTCAAAAAATAGAGCGCGCCATCTGGACCTATCACCCCATCTGTTAATGGAAGGGGAATGCCCGAAAGAAATTCTTCTTTTTCAGCAACATACGAAGATCCTTGTGGCTTTAGTTCAATACTGTAGATAATACCAAAGCTCCAGTCAAAAGTGAATAGACTATGTTTATATTTCTCTGGGAAATTCGCCTTTCTTCCATAAATAACATTGGTGGGAGAGCCCTGTCCTATATTTAAAAGTGGAGGCAAATTATCTGGATATGCAGGTGACCATTTACCATTACCGGTACGCCATCCAAATTCACTGCCACTGGTAACAAGACAGATTCTGGTGGGTCTATACCATGGCATGCCCAGATCCCACTCCATGTCTGAATCGTAGGTAAACATATCTCCCTCATCGTTAAAAGCCAGATCAAAAGGATTGCGATATCCCGCACTGATGAGCTCCCAGTTTTTGCCCTCGGGATCGATATGGGCTATCCATCCTCCTGGAGCCCCCCGGTTATTTGCGTGGCCCCTGGGATCTTTGATCTGAGGAAAAAGATTGTCATTTTCCCAAACTTTCGGCAATCGGTATGAATCCATTTCCGGAAGATCGGTATGATTTCCAGCTATTACATACAGCGATTTTCCATCGGGACTTAGTACAATACTATGAGGCCCATGTTCTCCGGGCTCTCCACTTAGTGATTTTAAAAGAGTAATCTTATCGTATTGATCATCATTATCGGTGTCTTGCAGACGATATAAACCGGTACCTCTTTCAAATTCCTTGTCTTTGGTATGATTTACCATTACATACAAGCTGTTGAAAGCATATAATAAACCCTGAGCAAATCCCATCTGTATAATTGAATCAGCAACTTTTTCACCAGTATGTATTTTAAGTCTTTCTATCTCTGGAGTGAGATTCTTCGATCCTATTGGGGCTAATTTTAAACGATATAATGCCCCGTATTGATCTGCCGTGATCAACCTGCCCTTATCATCAAAGGTCATTGCGACCCATGACCCTTCCTTTCTATCTCCGGGACTATACAAATGTTCTGCCTTAAATCCCGACAACAATTTGAGTTTTTCAATTTTTGGGTTTTGTTCTTGATACTCAGAAACCTCTTTTTTTTCAGATTGCTTACACGAGGTGATCACAAGTACCAGCATTGAAATAAAAAGGAGCGATTTCACAGTAGAATTTTTTAATAGGGCCATAATGTTATAGATACTTATATAATTTAAAAATTTGGACTTAAATCAGCTTCGGCAGCAGGAAGAGCATACAATAAAGATATATTAGAAAAAGCATTCCCCCTAGGTTTTGCACCTTCTTGATAGTAATAATCCATCGGATTGGCCTTGATCCTGTTGCCATAAGCGGTAATTACATCTACGGCACGCCCCGTTCTTACTAAGTCAAACCAACGTTTATTTTCAAAAGCGAGCTCTACTCTCCTTTCCCTATAAATAGCCTCCTTTAAATCCCCAATGGGATCCCCCAGCCCTGCACGTGACCGTACCTGGTTTAAGTAGGGAAGTGCTTCTCCTGATTTCCCCTGCTCTTCAAGGGCTTCTGCCAGAAACAAAAGCACTTCTGAATATCTATATACTGGCCAATCCATGCCATGATTGCCATCCAGAGAATGTGTTTTGGCATATTTTTTTATATAAGGATAAACTCCATCCTTCCAACCGCTCTGACTTATTTTTATCGAATCTATTGATGCATTCTTTCGCAAATCTCCAGGTTCATATGCTGCAATGATATCTGGAGTGGGAATGTTATTGCCCTCCCCGCTTCTAGGTTGTGGATTTGAAGTGCCGGTTATTGTAACAAGTTCTTCCGCCGTTATGGGCAAGGGCAAAAACTGGTATAGAAAATTTCCGTTCAATCCTTCGGCCCCCTCTTTAAACTGCACTTCAAAGACTGATTCCATATTGTTCTTATTACTATCATTGTTAGAGAAGGCATCGGCATAATTGGGCATAAGGGCATATTCATTACTATTAACGACCTCTTTTAGCAATACCTCAGCCTCAGCCCATCTTTTTTGGACTATAAAGACATTGGCCAGCAAGGTTTTTGCAGCGCCAGAGGTTATTCTGCCCGGCTCTTGCTTAGATTTTGGAGGTAGTAATTGAGTAGACTCCTCAACATCCTGAATAATTTGGGCATAAATATCTTCTGCTGGTGAGAGCGGTAAAGCCGCTTCCTGACGGTTTGTAACTGGTATTAAATGTAAGGGTACACTTCCAAAATATCGAACAAGTTCAAAATAAGCATATCCCCTTAAAAATAAAGCCTGTCCCTTTAAATTGTTTTTTGCATCTATGTCAAAGTCGGCCTCATCAATAGTTGATGTAATTTGATTAACACGGGCAATAATCTGATAATCCAGAATATATTGATTGGTAACATGCGTGTTTGTAGTAACTCCATTATTACTGGGAATTGCAAAGTCTGCAATATCCTCTTGTTGTTCAGTTGCCCCAAAGAGTACATTTCTGGCATAATAGGTATTATCGGAGTGCATTTCTCCCAACAGCCATGCCCTATCATTGACTATGCTGCGCAGGGGTACATAAGCCCCGTTTACCGCCTGTTCAAAATCTGCTTCCGTCTTGTAGAATGTTTCAGAACTTAGCGAAGTTTCAGGATATATGGTTAGCTCTTCCTCACAACCTGTAAGGGCTAAACCAATAAACGCAAAAAGTAGAATTATTTTTTTCATTTTTTCAATTTAAATTTTAGCAATAGCGGTTAATTCTGTTGAATTAGAAGTTCAGGTTTAAACCTAAGCTGAAAATACGGGGGACGGGATATCCCGAGTAATCTACACCCTGACTAAGATTTCCTCCATCCCCATTGCCATCTGGTTGCTCACTTATCTCTGGATTGGGACCTCCCCAATATTTTGTGAAGATGTACACGTTTTGCACTGAAGCGTAAAGTCTCGCTGAATTAAAATATTTTTCGAGTCCAGGAATAGTATAGCCCAGCGTTATATTACGAATAGTAAAATAGGAAGCATCAGCGACAAAACGGCTGTTTACCCAATCCCTTTCAATACCCGTGACATTCCCACCACCCACGGTAGTACCATAAAATCCACGTCCTGGATTATCAACCGATCGAAAGCGATATTTGACGTCTTTTAGAAGATTAAAAACCCCATCTAAATTAGCGGTGCTATAAATATGTCGCACCAATAATTCATTTCCTTGCGAACCAGTACCCAAGATAGACAGGTCAAAATTGCCATATTCAAACGTATTCGTGATTCCATAGGTATAATCGGGAAAAGGACTGCCCATAATGGCACGGTCATCATCATCGCCACCATTAGTGATGACCCCATCGCCATTGACATCTACTAATTTAATACTACCTACCGTAGATCGACCTGGGACTTGTGGAGAGCTGTCCAAATCTGCCTGATTTAAATAAACACCATCTGCTATGTGACCATAAAACTGACCAAAAGGCTTGCCCACTTCCGTAATATGAAATGCCCCATAAACCCTATCTATACCATCAGCTAAAGATTTTACTATATTCCTGTTAAATGAAATATTAGCATTTGTCCTCCACTTAAATTTTCCAGTTGTATTTATGGTATTGATGCCAAATTCATGTCCCCAAAAATGTATTTCCCCGATATTATCACTAAAATTAGTAAATCCTGATTCTTGCGGTACCTGCACATTATACAATAGATTGGTAGTGTTCTTACTGTAGTAGTCATATACCATAGAGATTCTATTATTAAATAAACTAAGATCGAGACCTACATCAAACTGCCTTGTAGTTTCCCATCCTAAATTTGGGTTAGCCAGGGAGGTAACCGCAGATCCAGGAGCGGTATTGCCATCAAAAACGGCGTTTACCGTATTATTAATAAGTGCATATTGGGTATAATTACCAATGTTGTTATTACCAGTTACACCATAACTGGATCTGACTTTCAGTAAAGATAAAGAAGGGATATTTTGCATAAAATCCTCATCAGAAACGATCCACCCAAGTGATACAGATGGAAAGGTACCCCATCTGTTTTCGGCTCCAAATCTAGAAGAACCGTCGCTACGTACAGCTGCCGTTAATAGATATTTTCCCTTATAATTGTAAGTAAGCCTGGATAAAAAAGAAACAAGACTATATTCTTCTACCCCACTATTAGTCCCGCCTCTATTTATATTAAGAGCTCCCTGCACATTAGGCAGGCGATCATCTGCGAAGGTATCTGCTTGAAGCCTGTTTCTATCCCTGCGGAATTTTTGAAAAGTAAAACCGCCTAAAATTTCAAAATTGTGATCTCCAATACTTTTAGTATAGGTCGCAGTGTTCTCGTTTAACCAAGAGAAATCCTCTATTGTTTCCCTAACAGAAACTGCTGTTGTGGGAAGGGTCACATTAATATTACTGGTAGCAGTAGAGGGGCTGAAGTAGGTATATCTTGAATTATAAAATTCGGCATTCATACTGGTTTTTAACACCAATCCATCTACAGGTTTATATTCCAGAAAAGCATTTGTTAATAAATTTAAATTCTTTGTTTCATTTTTTATTTGTTCTGCTGATCTGACCCAGTTGGCGTAATTGAATATATTTCCGGTACTTCCGGGAAGATTATTCTGAATCGTCAGCTCACCGTTCTCATCATAAATAGGCATAATGGGCCAGGTATGCAACGCATTAAAAAGGATACCTGTTCCCCTATCCCCATCAGTTTGCGGGGTATTATCAATTATATAAGAAGGGGCCACATTAAATCCAACCCGTACATTATCAGATAAATCATAATCCAGATTCATACGGATGGAATACCTACGATAATCTGAATTAATTACTACACCCTCCTGATCAAAAACTCCTGCTACCACAGCCGTCCTGATATTGTCCTTGTTAGAAGTCACGGTAAGACTATAACTTTTCATAGGCGCCGTGCGAAGCAAAGCGTCATACCAGTCATTATTCTTGCCTTCGTATTGCGAGGGATTTTGAAAGATCTCAGGAACTGGATCACCCTGATCTTCGTAATATTCTTTTTTGAATTGCGCAAATTCAACTGCATTCATCATTTGCACCCTGCCACGTTGTGGTACTGTCTGCATACCTGTTGTAGTGCTAAAAGTCACATCAGTTTTGCCAAGGCGTCCTTTTTTGGTAGTGATCAGGACCACACCATTTGCTGCCCTTGACCCATATAACGATGTAGAAGCCGCATCTTTTAAAACTGAAATATCTTCTATTTCATCCGGATTTATATCACTGATATCTCCAGAAATGGGAAAACCATCCACCACGTATAATGGGCTACTTCCTCCCGAGACCGATAATTGCCCTCGAATTCGTACAGAGACACCCCCGCCCGGCTTACCCGTTGTTTGATTGATCTGTACTCCAGATAATCGTCCCTGTAGTTTTTGAGTTACCTGAGATACGGGAATGTCACTTAATTCCTCGGCTTTTACTGTTTGCACAGAACCTGTTATCTCCCTCTTTACCTGACTACCATATCCAACTAAGACCACTTCACTTAGACTGTTTGATTCCTGCAAAAGGCTAATGTCTATATTTGTTTGGTCCTCTACAACTACTGTTTGTGTAGCAAAGCCAACGTAGGAAAATACTAGAGTTGCACTATCGCTGGATACGGTAATACTGTAGTTGCCATCAAAGTCAGTTACGACACCGTTAGTCGTTCCTTTTTCAGCTACGTTAACTCCCGGAAGGGGCATCGCGTCTTCATCAGAAGTTATTTGGCCTGTAATGGTCCTGTCTTGAGCAAAAACTTGTCCTGTAAAAACAATTATTAAGGACAAAGCTTTTAAAAACCCATAAAAAGAATTTCTTGTAAATAAAAGTCTGATCATATTTTTGCATTTGTTGGTTTGCAAAACAATGATACAATCACTAAAATAATAGAGCATCCTGTACTGTGCTGTTATTGTTTGACTATAACTTACTCAGAGTTGAAAGAAAATCTTTTAACCTCTATCTGTTTTCATGATGCTTAAGAAAGATTGAGACAATATAGCTCACCGTCATGAAGATCAGATTTTCCAAGCTTAGAGAATATCTCTACATTCTAATGATAACAGTACAGTACAGGATAGATGCTCGTATTTATATAGATAGATTTAACCTTCAAATTTTGATCCCTTTTAAATGAAAGCTAAGGATGGAATATTTAACTAGATGAAGATGGCTTTTTTTACTATAATTTATAAACGAAGACTTAAAATGACTATATGGTTACTGAATTATTATAAGAGCATTTTACCAGCAATCCTTCGGATTACGAAAACAGAAATTTGAGAAAAATACGTCTCTCGCAACAGGGCCTAACTCGCCGGCTATTAAATTTACCAAACAACCTAATATTGATAGCTCCGGGCTCAGTTTTTAATTATGTAAAATAATTGCGCTAGTCACTTAATACTTCGAGCGGTAATAATTTGCCATTATTTATAACCAAGCAAAAGCAACCCTACATCCCACCAATAAAACCAATAAAAAATATACCATAATGATAAGACCTTACCATTTCCATAGAGCAGCAACTAAATTTCTTCTGGTTATTTTATTATGCTCTTATTCATTGTTTTCTCAATCAATCCAAGTTCAAAAAACATTACTGGAAAACCGCCTAAATCCACTGGGAATTGAAAAATTACAACCTGATTTTACCTGGATTCTTCAGTCAGACAAAAGGGGTGTGAAACAAACCGCTTACCAGATTCAGGTGAGTGAAGGAACCCCTGATTTTAAAAACAAGCTCGTGTGGGACAGCAAAAAAGTGGATTCCGAGAAATCGGTTAAAATAATCTATAATGGTGAAAAGCTTAAATCCTCGGTGATATATTTTTGGAGGGTAAAAGTCTGGGACAACAAAAAGGACAGTTCTAAATGGAGCTCGGTGGGCTTTTGGCAAATGGGACTTCTCGCTGCCTCTGACTGGCAGGCAAAATGGATAGGAATAGGTTACAAAGAGGACACCCTACAACGGGCAAGCCCTTCTTTTCGGAACGAGTTTGAAGTGAATAAAAAAGTAAAATCGGCCACTGCATTTATAACTTCACATGGCATTTACCAAGCCTATTTAAATGGGAAAAAAATTGGGGATGCCTATCTTACACCCGGGTGGACAAGTTATAATAAAAGATTACAGTATCAGGTCTATGATGTGACAGACATGCTCAAAACTGGTGATAATGCCGTTGGGGCACAATTGGGCAGCGGCTGGTATCGCGGGCCATTGGCATGGGGAGATAATAAAAACATATTTGGCTCAGAGCTTGCATTATTGATGCAAATTCAGATCTCTTATGAGGATGGAACTTCAGAAATCATAGGCACCGATGACAATTGGAAATCGACCGAAAGTGAGATCGTAAGTTCTCAGATTTACAACGGCGAGACCATAGATGCCAGAAAGAAGCAGGAAGGCTGGTCTCATGTAGGTTTTGACGATTCTAAATGGTCTCCCGTACAGCTAAAAGACGTAGGCTTTGACAATTTGGTCAACACCTATAATGAACCTGTAAAAAAACATGAAACCTTTGAACCCAAAAATATGATTACCACCCCAGAAGGCGATAAGGTGATCGATTTTGGCCAAAATCTAGTGGGTTTCGTAGAGGTCAGTATTGCAGGAAATGCAGGTGATAGTATCGTTTTAGATCATGCCGAAGTTTTGGATAAAGCCGGTAATTTTTATACAGCAAACCTTCGCGAAGCCAAACAGGAAGACGTATATATATTAAACGGAAAAGGCACGGAACATTTTGAGCCCAATTTTACCTGGCAGGGCTTCCGCTACATAAGGATTAAAGGAAATATAAAAAACATATCAATGGATAATTTTAAGGCCGTCGCCTTGTATTCAGATATGGAAGAAACCGGTAGTTTTTCGACTTCGGATACCTTGTTAAATCACTTGCAACATAATATACAATGGGGTCAAAAAGGAAACTTTCTCGACGTTCCCACAGACTGTCCACAACGGGACGAGCGTTTGGGCTGGACAGGGGATGCACAGGTATTCTCAAGAACCGCGGCCTATAATATGCATGTAGATAATTTTTTCACTAAATGGATGCAGGACGTGGCTGCAGATCAGCTAAAGAGTGGTAGCGTTCCTTTTGTAATCCCCAACGTTCTCGGTGATAATTCCGCAGGATCTGCGGGATGGTCTGATGTAGCAACTATTATTCCATGGAATATGTATGTACTGTATGGTAATAAAGACATTCTAAAAAACCAATATGCAAGCATGAAAGCCTGGGTAGATTATATAAAAAACAAGAGCAACGATAACCTTTGGAATACTGGTTTTAACTTTGGTGACTGGCTCTTTTATCGGCCCGATGATGATAATGATGGCAGGGCTGCCATTACCGATAAATACCTCATCGCCCAGTGCTTTTATGCCCATTCCACTCAATTATTGATCAATGCAGCCCAAATTTTGGGAAATAAGGAGGATATTGCACAATATTCAACCCTTTTAAAGAATATCAAAAAAGCCTTTGTAAATGAATATATGACTTCTAATGGTCGCTTGGTTTCCAGTTCTCAAACGGCTTATGTGCTGGCTTTAAAGTTTGAAATGCTTCCTGAGAACATGAGGGCCCAGGCAGCAAAACGCCTTGCTGATAATATTAAAAGCTATAATTACCATTTGACCACCGGATTTTTGGGAACACCCTATCTATGTGCAGTTTTATCAGATTACGGTTATCACGATCTTGCCTATACTTTATTGATGCAAAAGACGTATCCTTCCTGGCTTTATCCTGTTACCGTAGGGGCGACCACCATCTGGGAACGCTGGGATGGCAGAAAACCCGACGGCTCATTCCAGACGCCTGCCATGAATTCCTTTAACCATTATGCATATGGCGCTATAGGTGACTGGATGTATACGAAGCTGGCAGGGATTAACAGTTCGGAAATAGAGAATGAAGTGGGTTACAAAAAGATTATTTTAAAACCACATTTTGAAAATTCTTACGTTTCAGACGATGTGAAAAAGGAAAACGATGACCAACGGCTTAGCGAAGTTAAAGGAAGCTTAGATACCTATTACGGCACCATCATTTCACATTGGGATAAAAAAGGTGGCAAAACTATTTATAACGTGGAAATACCTGTAAATACCACCGCAGAAATTCATTTTCCGGTAAAAAGTAACGATATTATGGCAGATGGAAAAGCTATTGCCAAGGTGAAAGATTTCAAAATAATGAGTACTGATGAGGATAAAACCACGCTTACTGTTGGATCTGGAGCGTACAGCTTTTCATTTTAAATTGCTTCAAATGTTAAGTCAAAACAGTTTAATGCATCTATTAAGATTAAGATTGCAATCATACCTGTTTGTTTTGGCAAGTATGATTTTTTTGTTTTCATCTTGTAATCACAAAAAAGCACATCTAAAAGAAAAACAGCCCACTGTTGCACCAAAAATTGTAAATATTATCAATTTTATCCGTGACATAGAACCTCGGGATCCAAACATAACCAAAGACACCCTGTACCAAACTGTAGTGAGCCAGGTTGATCTGATGCGCAAATACCATTTGAAGGGAACGTTTTTATTACAATACGATGCGCTGATAGATGAAAAGTATCAAAAGCTATTAAAAAGTTTACCAAAAGATTCCATAGAAATTGGGGCCTGGTGGGAGATACCGCAGCCTATGGTTGAAAATGCCGGCCTAAAATGGCGCGGTCGCTATCCTTGGGACTGGCATGCAGATGTGGGTTTCGCAACGGGATACACACCGCAAGAACGGGAAAAACTCGTAGATGTCTATATGGAAAAGTTTAAAAGTATTTTTGGCTATTACCCTAAATCGGCGGCATCCTGGTTTATTGATGCCCATACCTTAAATTATATGTATGAAAAATACCACATAGTCGCATCTGCCAATTGCAAAGATCAGTACGGCACAGATGGCTACACCTTATGGGGCGGGTATTGGAATCAAGCCTATTATCCCAGCAAGGTAAATTCATATATGCCAGCACAACATGCAGAAAATCAAATACCAGTCCCCATTTTCAGAATGCTGGGCAGTGACCCCATCAGGCAATACGATACCGGCTTTGATGCAGACCGTCAAGGGGTAATCACTTTAGAACCGGTGTATCCACAGGCAGGTGGAAGTAAAAAATGGGTAGATTGGTATTTTAAGGAATTTGTGAAAGGGGAGCCTATGGCCTTTGCATATGTACAGGCCGGTCAGGAGAATTCTTTTATTTGGCGACAGGTAAAAAAAGGGTTTCAAATTCAGTTGCCCTTGATCGCAAAACTTAGGGATGCGCATAAGGTAAAGGTAGAAACGCTTGAAGAATCTGGCACATGGTTCAAAGAGCAATTCAAAACCACCCCGGCAACTTCGGTAACAGTCACTGAAGATATGGAGGGAAGTGACAAAAAAACCGAATGGTTTAACAGCAAATACTACCGGGCAAATATTTTATGGGAGAAAAATACGCTCCGCATACGGGACATTCATTTATTTGATGAAAAAATAAAATCCCCCTATTATGATCAAGTTTTAACCTCAAACCAGGCGTCCTTTTTTACATTGCCGGTAATTGATGGTTATTTATGGAGCACTTCACAAGAACTAGCAGGATTAAAACTGTATTACATGAAAGATGGTGAGAAGGTTTTAATGGAAGGGGGAACACCAAAAGTTGTCAGCAAAAAAGAAGGAGTTTTACAGATCGATTGGCCATTGACTTCATTAAAAGGTGATCTTGTGATTACCTTAAAAGAAAAAACGATGCAAATACAATTAAAATCCGCAGCAAAAATAAATTGGTTTTTAGATTTAATCACTCCAAAAAAAGACCAATTACCCTTTGTTGATTTTGGTGAAAAAAGGATCAATTACAAATTTCAGGGAGAGCGGTATAGTATTCATGCACAACATGGATCATTTTCAACCCCAAATGAAAACCTTACTTTTAGACTTTCGCCGAAAGAAAATAATATTCAGGTTGACTTTTCAATAAGAGATTAAATCAAGAAATAACCCATAATAACCCCGTCAGTTTTTATGTTGAGATCCATCATATGTTTAATGGTTTGCATCTTATGCGCTGCATGCAGTCAGAATGCTTCCTTAGAAACCACAAATTTAAACACCGAACATCTAAATTCTCCCTTAGGCATAGATACCGCAAATCCCCGATTCAGCTGGAGTCTAACAGCCACGGCAGATTCCGTTTCCCAAAAGGGATTTCACTTAACGGTTGACACAGATTCTTTAAAAGTAGCCAGAGGTGAAGGAACTTTGTGGGATTATAAAAGTGCAAGCGATAGTATTTTGACAACTTATCGGGGTAAAGCCCTACAGCCGTTTACCCAATATTATTGGGGGATTTCTTCCACTGATGGCAAAAAAAACGAAAGCCCCGTTACGGTCGCCTCCTTTGAAACCGGAATGATGAAAACCAATAACTGGAAAGGAAGCTGGATCACCGATGTGGAAGATCAGGATTTAAAACCCGCGCCCTACTTTAGAAAAACCATTTCAGATCATAAAAAAGTAGTCCGGGCCCGGGCTTATATTGTGGCCGCGGGTCTTTATGAATTATACCTCAATGGGCAAAAAGTAGGGGATCATCGCTTAGATCCCGCTTATACCCGTTTTGATAAACGCAATTTATATGTAACCTATGATGTCACCCAAGCTTTTCAGCAGGATAGCACCGCTATTGGCATCTTATTGGGCAACGGCTGGTACAATCACCAGTCTACCGCGGTTTGGAATTTTGATAAGGCGGGCTGGCGGGCCAGACCGCGCTTCTGTTTAAATATCAGGCTAACCTATGATGATAATACCACGGAAACAATTGCCACAGATACGACCTGGAAAACGGCATTGAGCCCGGTGGTTTTTAATAGTATTTATACCGGTGAGCATTACAACGCGCTTAAAGAACAAGAGGGTTGGGATACAGCCGGTTTTGACGATTCCCATTGGGAAAATGCCATAGCCGTTAAAGCACCTTCAGATCATATTGTGGCACAGGCCACGCCACCTATCAGGAACAATAAAGAGATCACGCCGGTTTCAATAAAAAAATTAAGTGACAAACACTACATTTTTGATTTAGGAAGAAACATTTCCGGAGTCACCAAATTAAAGGTTAAAGGAGAAAAAGGAACCAAACTTTGGGTCACGCATGCGGAACAATTGGATAGCATAGGCCGTTTAGATTTATCAAACATAATTGTGCATTATCGACCTCATGATACTTTAGATCCCTTTCAGACCGATATGTACACCTTAAACGGAAAGGGGAAAGAAACATTTATGCCAAAGTTTAATTACAAAGGTTTTCAATATGTGGATGTAAAAAGCAGCAAACCCATCCGTCTGGATACCTCTGATGTAAAAGGAGAGTTTATGCATACTGATGTGAAAGCTGTGGGCAGTATAAATACCTCTAATGAACTTGTTAATAAAATCTGGGCCGCAACCAATGCCTCTTATCTATCCAATTTTTTTGGGTATCCCACCGACTGTCCGCAGCGGGAAAAAAACGGGTGGACTGGTGATGCACACATCAACGTAGAAACCGGATTGTACAATTTTGATGGAATTACCGTCTATGAAAAATGGATGGCAGACCATAAGGATGAGCAGCAGCTCAATGGAGTGCTGCCTTCCATTATCCCAACGTGGGGCTGGGGATACGACTGGGGCAACGGTCCAGATTGGACCAGTACCGTTGCCATTATCCCATGGCAACTCTACCTGTTTTATGGCGACGATAAAGCCCTTGGAGACATGTATCAACCCATCAAAAAATATGTGGACCACATCACTTCAATAAGCCATGAGGACGGCCTGACCGATTGGGGATTGGGAGACTGGGTCCCAGTAAAATCTAAAACACCGGTAGAGTTTACCTCCTCGATTTATTATTTTGTAGATGCTACCATTTTGGCAAAAGCCGCAAAACATTTTGGTAAGGAAGAGGATTATAAAAACTATTCCCGCTTAGCGGAAAGCATTAAAACTTCGATCAATAACAAATATCTGGATACAGAAACCGGAATGTATGCCGAGGGTTATCAGACCGAATTAAGCGCTCCCTTATATTGGGGTATAGTACCAGAAAAATTAAAAGAAAAAGTGGCCAAAAACCTCGAAAATCGGGTAATTAAGGATCAAAAACATATAGATGTTGGTCTTTTGGGAACCAAAACCATTCTAGGCGCACTGAGCCAGAATGGATACGCAGATCTGGCCTATCAGGTCGCTTCACAAGAAACCTACCCATCCTGGGGCTGGTGGATTAAAAATGGAGCAACTACCCTGTATGAAAATTGGGATATTGCAGCATCATCTGATATTTCAAAAAACCATATCATGTTCGGGGCCATTGGTGGCTGGCTGTATAGCGGTATCGGGGGGATTTTGACAGATGAGGATGCACCTGGATTCAAAACAACTACACTTAAACCACATTTTGTAAAAGGATTGGATAAATTTACCGCTAAACATAAAAGCCCTTACGGTGAGATCCTATCCAGCTGGGTAAGGAAAGGTAATCTTATAAAATACACAGTAGATATTCCTGCTAACAGTAACGCCAATTTATTTATTACAGGAAATAAGGCTACCTATAATGATCGAGAATTAAAGCCTGACGAGCAACATTTATTTAAGGTGCATTTGAGTTCAGGCGAACATAATTTCACCATTGAGCAGTAAATTAATTTCTCCGCATAAAAAAGCTGGGGAAAGAATTCTTATAATTAAAAAAGGCCGAGATCACAATCTCAGCCTTTTGCCGTACCCCGGGTGGGAATCGAACCCACACTCGTAAGAACTGGGTTTTGAATCCAGCGCGTCTACCAATTCCGCCACCGAGGCAATTAAAATTATCTTCCCTTGAATTTCAGGCTAATTTTGCTTTCGCGAAAGCAGTGTAGCTAAATTTCCAGAACCCGAAGATCGATTTTATAAGGTGGGCAAAATTAAAAAATAAATCGAATTTCACTATAATATTACAAAGAAATAACGCTGATCCCAACTAAATTTTTAAATTTGCACCCTCTTTTGAGCCACCTTAAGCTTAATAATACAGATCATGCCAATAACGGAGCCCGAACCAAAGATTTTCCCATGTACCCAAAGCAAAGTTTTGGCTGGGGATATTGCCAGGGAATATGGTCAGGACCTGGGCAAGATCATTACCTCCACGTATAGCGATGGTGAGTTTCAGCCTTCTTTTGAGGAAAGTGTGAGGGGATCTAGGGTCTTTATAATAGGCTCAACAATGCCACCCGGCGACAATCTTATGGAAATGCTGCTCATGCTCGACGCGGCAAAGCGTGCATCAGCACGACACATTACCGCGGTCATGCCTTATTATGGCTGGGCCCGGCAGGATAGAAAAGATAAGCCGCGGGTACCCATCGCAGCTAAGATGATCGCCAATCTTTTGGAGACCGCTGGGGCGACACGCATCATAACCATGGACCTCCATGCCGATCAGATACAGGGCTTTTTTGAAAAACCGGTAGATCACCTTTTCGCCTCGGTTATCTTTCTGCCCTATCTAAAAAAATTGGGCCTTGAAAACCTGACCATTGCCTCACCGGATATGGGTGGGTCAAAAAGGGCGTATGCGTACAGCAAGGCCATGCAGAGCGACGTTGTGATCTGTTACAAGCAGCGCGCAAAGGCCAATGTAATTAGCCATATGTCGCTCATCGGTGAGGTAAAGGGCCGCAATGTGGTACTCGCTGACGATATGGTAGATACGGCTGGGACACTCACCAAGGCGGCAGACCTCATGATGGAAAAGGGAGCGCTGAGCGTACGAGCCATCTGTACACACGCCATTTTAAGCGGGAACGCGCATGAGCGTATAGAAAACAGTAAGCTAGAAGAACTCATCGTTACCGATAGCATACCTTTAAAAAAAGAAAGTAAAAAGATACGTGTACTCAGTTGTGCACCGCTTTTTGCGGATGTGATGCACCGTGTAAATACCAACACCTCAATCGCATCAAAATTTATCATGTAATACTTCCTACAATTGGCTCCCCCCCCGTGGAGCTGGCTGAGGGCCAAATACGTAATTTTATTAATTTTTATATATAAACAATGAAGTCAATCACGATCACAGGATCTAAAAGAGAAAGCGTGGGCAAAAAGGCAACTAAGGCCCTACGTAATGCTGGAGAGGTCCCTTGCGTACTTTACGGCGGGGATGAACCAGTACATTTTAACGCGCCAGAACTCGCGTTTAAAAATTTGGTTTACACGCCCGATGCGCATACCGCGACGCTGGAGCTTGGCGGGGATACCTATATGGCCATCTTACAGGACATCCAGTTTCACCCGGTGACAGATCGTATCCTGCACATAGATTTTTATCAGATCTTTGACGGTAAAGAGGTCGCAATGACCGTTCCCGTGCACTATGAGGGGAATTCTCCTGGAGTGCGCAACGGTGGCGTGCTGCGCAAAACCTACCGTTCCCTACGCGTTAGGGCACTTCCCAAAAACCTGCCTGACTACGTCATTGCCGATATCAGTAAACTCAAGATTGGCGATAAACTGGGCATTCAAGAAATCGAACAGGGCGACTGGAAATATCTGAGCCCAGATGATACGATTGTCTGCCAGGTACGCACTTCACGTAACATTATCGAAGACCTTGAAGAAGAAGGTGAGGAACTTGAAGAAGGTGCAGAAGGAACCGAGGCTGGAGCCGAAGGTGAAACCGAAGAAGCAAAAACTGAGGAATAATCCTTTTCAGCAAACATTAATGCAAAGCATCCGTCAATTGGCGGATGCTTTTTTTATGCCAAAATGGTATCCTCGATATCAATTCACTTCAAATTTGAATATTGTATTATGAATGACTGCAATGCATCTTATAATTATTACAGAAAGGCTTAAAGTTCCTGTTTCTAAACTATTTCGCTTGTTTTTCCGCCTCACGGATTTTAATTTGTGCGAGGCGTTTCTTGTCCTGAATCATCCGCTTTCGCGAAAGCGATTATTATCCCTTAAACTTTCTAGTATCGGGCAAAAATCAAGCAACTTGCACCCTCACTTTAGCTATATTTGCACTGCTTAAAATTGTTTAACCCCTCAACCTATCCCCTATGGCTTTTGAGATAACGGAAGATCTTATCGAGCAACTGGAGCTCCTGATAGGCAAGGGCGACGATACCGCCATCCTTGTACTTCTGGGTGAAATGCACCATGCGGATATTGCCGAAATACTCGACGAACTCTCTACTGAAGAGGCTACCTACCTGATCAAACTGCTAGACAGCAGCAAGACTTCTGAGGCGCTCATGGAGCTGGACGAGGATGTGCGCGGGCAACTTCTTGATAATCTTTCGCCCCAGGAAATAGCAGGTGAACTCATCGAACTTGATACCGATGATGCAGTGGATTTCCTATCAGAGCTTGATGACGATATACAGCGGCAGGTTATCGATGCCATCGAGGATGAGGGGCATGCCAGGGACATTGTTGAGATGCTGCGCTATGATGAGGACTCAGCTGGTGGGCTTATGGCCAAAGAGTTGGTACGCGTACGCGAAACCTGGACGGTTGCCGGTTGTGTGCGCAAGATGCGTTTACAGGCACAGCACGTTACCCGCGTACATTCAGTTTATGTGGTGGATAAAAAAGAGCATTTGATAGGCAGGCTGTCCCTTAAAGATCTTCTCACGGCAGATACCAAGGCCAAAATATCCGATATTTATATCCCCAATGTTGATGCGGTCAATGTGCATGATTCGGGCGAGGATGTAGCCCGTCTCATGCAAAAATATGATCTTGAGGCCGTTCCCGTGGTCAGTGATACCGGCGTGCTTCTGGGCCGTATCACAATAGACGATATTGTTGATTTTATACGCGACGAGGCCGACAAAGATTACCAGATGGCTGCGGGGATTTCTGAGGATGTTGAGGCAGATGACAGCCTATGGAAACTCACGCGCGCCCGCCTGCCCTGGCTGCTTATCGGCATGTTTGGAGGTATAGGGGCGGCCACGATCATTACTGGTTTCAGTAGTATTTTCGTGACGTTTCCAAAGCTTTTGGTCTTTGTGCCACTGATACAGGCCACCGCTGGTAATGTGGGCGTACAATCTAGCGCCATTGTGGTGCAGGGCCTTGCAAATAACACACTTAAAGGCCATATCTTCGGCAGGCTGGTCAAAGAATCTGGCCTGGCCATTATCAATGGCTGCGCGATTGCACTCGTGGTATTGGTTATAAGCCATTTTGGTTTTAAGACCAGCTATCTTGAATCTGCCAGTATAGGGTGCGCCATTATTTCTGTCATCATCATCGCTGCTCTTATCGGTACGCTCATCCCCATTATGCTGGACAAGCGTGGTATTGATCCCGCTGTCGCCACAGGCCCTTTCATCACTACAAGCAATGACGTATTCGGTATACTGACCTACTTTTTGATTGCCAAACTTATTTTGGGGTTTTAATATATGACACAAGTGCCAACATGAACTGAGGTAAGGGGTAATAACACCATTTTTGAAAAAGTTGATATTAGAATACCAAAACTGTAATTGTTATTCTGATTACCTAAAGTAACCTGTCTAAAATTTCGGGTAACCCGTCCCTCCTAAGACAGGGTTAAAATCTTTTAACACAAGTTGATCTTTAGTATTTTTAACGCATGAACGCTAAGACCTTTCAGCTACAGATCACCGTGCCCGCTAAGGCCATAGATGGCATGGGCCACGTTAATAATGTGCAGTATCTCCAATGGGCACAGGATGTTGCCGAGGCACATTGGCAGGATAACAGTGATGCTGAAATGCTGCAAAAATATGCCTGGGTGGCCTTGGAACATACTATAAAATACCACGCACCTGCCTTTGAAGGTGAAAGTTTGGTCTTGGAGACCTGGGTAGAAAAATTTGAAGGTGTTCGCTCCATAAGGCGTACCAAAATATTCCGCCCAAAAGACGATAAAACCCTCGCTACAGCAGTTACCCAGTGGTGTCTTTTAAGCATGCCCAATGGCCGCCCCATGCGTGTCCCTGCAGAATTTGTAGCGATTTACGAGCGGAAAAACCAATAAAATCCAAGCATGAAAAAAGATCAAATTTCAGGACAAAAAACTCTATAATTATTTAAACTCTTCCTGATTTTTCAATAATAGGTGCTGAATTCAATTTCGCTGTTCTGCGTTCTTTGATTGTTCAGACCGGTCATATTGAAAAATGAGGTAATATCGGCCCAAAACTCTTTTTGAGTTATGAAAACTATCAATCTTCGAGAGAAACTCACCCATTTTAAAGATCATTGGTCCCCGCATCAAATCGCGTTGGTTGATGATATGCAGATCCTTTTGGCTAAGATCAAAGGCGAATTTATATGGCATCATCATGCAGAAGAAGACGAGCTTTTCAAGTAATCAAAGGAACATTGCTGATGCGCTTTCGCAATCCGTCAGCCAATGGGGAGCAAAGCTCACAGATTGTTAAAGCGGGTGAAATCATAGTTGTGCCGAAAGGTATAGAACACTGCCCCACCACATTAAATGGTGAGGAGGTACATATCCTACTTTTTGAAAAAATCAGCTCAAAGCATACCGGGAACGTCAAGGCCAAGCTCACCAAAACCCATTACCCAAAAATTTAAAATTCATATGTTCAAAATACTCCATATTGATAAAAATCATCCTTTAATGATCGAGCAGCTCGCTAACGCTGGCTTTATAAATGATGAGGATTATACCTCTACAAAGGTCGAAATTGAAGAGAAAATTGCCGATTATCAAGGCGTGGTCATTCGTAGCAGATTTAAGATTGATAAAGTTTTTCTGGATAAAGCCAAAAACTTAAAATTTATTGCCCGTGTTGGGGCCGGCCTCGAAAGCATTGACCAGGAATATGCGGCTACCAAAAATGTAAAACTCATCGCAGCGCCCGAAGGGAATCGCAATGCAGTGGGCGAGCATGCACTGGGGATGCTGCTTTCCCTCTTCAATAAATTGAAACAGGCCGATGCAGAGGTACGAACCGGAAATTGGAACCGTGAGCCCAACCGCGGTCTGGAACTAGAAGGAAAAACGGTGGGTATCATCGGTTATGGCAATATGGGAAAGGCTTTTGCCAAAAAATTAAGAGGCTTTGACTGTGAGGTGCTTTGTCACGATATTTTGGATAATGTGGGCGATGCAGATGCAGCACAAGTGCCGCTCAAACAACTTCAGGCCCAGGCAGACGTGCTTAGTCTGCATACCCCGTGGACACCACAGACTGATAAAATGATCAACACCTCATTTATAGAAGCCTTTGAGAAACCCTTTTGGTTTATTAACACCGCCCGCGGCAGTAGTGTAATCACCGCAGACCTGGTGGAAGGACTTAAAAAAGGAAACGTACTGGGTGCAGGTCTAGATGTGCTGGAATATGAAAAACTTTCTTTTGAAAACCTATTTACGACCACGATACCAGAACCCCTAGAGTACCTCATCAACGCAAAAAATGTGATACTTACCCCACACATTGCGGGATGGACGGTCGAGAGTAAGATTAAACTGGCACAGACCATTGTAGATAAAATCAAAATGGCTTTTACCCCATAAAAATATTCCACTCCAGTTGATCATTATTCCAATAGGCTAAAAAATTGTAGCTTAGGTTCTAATTTCTAAAATCCTAAGAAAAATGGAAGAGAACAAAACTTTTGGAGAAAGTGCACGATCAAGTGCAAATGAATTTAAAGAAGGCTGGAATCAAACAGCTAACAGCATTGAAAACAAAAAGATCCTCGCAGGATTATTAGCAATTTTTCTGGGCTATCTTGGGGTACACAAGTTTATTTTGAGCTATAATAAAGAAGGTTTTATATTATTGGGTGCAACCCTAGTTCTCAGTCTTTTGAGCTGCGTGGGTATTGGTTTCTTTTTTATTTGGATCCCAGGGGTTATTGGCCTTATCGAAGGTATTATTTACCTAACCAAAAGTGATGCGGAGTTTTATCAAATGTATCAGGTGGGAAAAAAGCCCTGGTTTTGAAAAAACGCACAACTAAAAACAACCTTGCCCGCTTGGACACAATCTCTCATTTTGAACCAAATAACCCAAAATAAATGAAGCATACCTCAGTTCAAGATTGCTATTGATATACCTTCACCCAATCCACAATATACTCCTGCGGAAAAATAGAATCATCCACCTCGGGGCCACCAAAATTGCCTCCCACGGCCATATTAATCAAAAAGAAAAAAGGCTGGTCAAAGGGCCATACCGCTTTCGTATGTTCTTCGGGGGCATAGGTGTACAGCAGGTCATCATCCACATAAAACTTAATGGCATCTGTCGTCCAATCAACAGCATAAATATGAAATCCCTCTTCAATATTGGGCAAGGTTGTCTTTTCTGAACTGGCATTTTCGCCGTGGGTTGCTCGTGTATGTATGGTGGTATAGGCGGTATGCGGTTCACGCCCCACATATTCCATAATATCGATCTCACCACAGTCTGGCCAGCCCACCTCGCCAATATCGGCCCCGAGCATCCAGAATGCGGGCCATATACCCTGGCCGGTGGGGAGTTTTGCCCGCGCTTCCATGCGGCCGTACTTAAATTCCTTTTTACCCTTTGTGGTGATGCGCGTTGAGGTGTAGCTACTGTCCCTCTCTCTTGCAGTGATGATCAGTTTGCCATTTTCCAGACGATGATTAACCTTAGTATAAAACTGGCGTTCGTTGTTGCCCCAACCACAGTTGTCGGGACAGCCGTTTCCCAATTCAAAATTCCATACGCTGGTGTCCAGCTCACTTCCGTTGAATTGCTCTTCCCAAACCAGTTTCCGCTCCTGCGAAAAACAGGTAAATAAGGTAAAAAAGCTTAAAATAACTGCATATTTTGAATACATAAGCTACACTATTGGTTTAATTGATTTCCCCGCTTTCCCATGACATAGAGGCAATAACTTTAAATATAGCGTTTATTTTTTCGCTTTAGCGAAAGTGAATTCAGTACTACGTTTCTTCCGTAGCTAAAACACGGTTTACTATTTGTTTATTGATATACCCTAACATAGTCAACCTGCATGGTTGATGCAGTAAACGCGGGATCAATGGCACCACCAAAATTTCCGCCCATAGCCACATTCAGGATAAAGAAGAAATCTTTGTTAAATGGTACCCCCTCGCTGTTGATAAAGGTGTGGTACAGCTGGTCATCTACGTAAAATTCAAGGGAAGCCGGGCTCCAAATCATTTTATATATATGGAAATCATCTTCTACATTCGCTATCTCAATCTCCTGGGAATCTCCATTACCTCCAGAATGCCCGGGATAATGCAATGTGGAGAATACTTTATTGGGCTGGTTGCCCACATGCTCCATGATATCGATCTCTCCCGTTGTGGGCCATCCCACTTCTTGATAATTTGCTCCCAGCATCCAAAGTGCCGGCCATGTACCGCCGCCCGAAGGCAGTTTTGCCCGTATCTCTATACGGCCATAAGTGAACTCCTGCAGGTCTTCGGTCTTGATGCGCGCAGATGTATAGGCACTTCCGTTATAATCCTCCGCTTGGGCGGTAATATTTAGCATGCCGTCAGCCACACTTATATTTTCAGATCTATCGGTATAATATTGCGATTCATTATTGCCCCATCCAGCCTGGCCTACGCCGAGGTCATACACCCAATTTTCGGGATTGGGCGGCCCGTCTACATCAAACTCATCAGACCAGACCAGATCGTCATAGGTCGTCGTGGGCGGAGGGGTCTGTGATGGTTTTTCGGTAGTGAAAATGAGGTACCAGGCAAGCCCGGCATCATTGCCCATAACAGCCCGCACGGCCATTCTGTTATCGGTTATGGAAAGGATTTCGTAGGAGCTGGCACCGACGTAGTAAGCCATAAAGCCATTATTGGTAAAGTTCATCACCGTACCCGTGGTTTGGGTAGGTATATTATTTTTTGCTACAACAGATTCAGATGGCGACAGGTTTACCGTTTTTTGGCCTGATGTATCATAGTCGTAGCAATAATCAAAGCCTTGGCTCCCGCCCGCTACATTTTCATAGGCCGCGTTAAAATAAATTTTGCCCATATTGCTCTGTTCAAAGAGCAAGGTCTCCCCATCATCAGCAAGTGAAAAAACGAGTTCATCCTCATACAGACAATCTGCTTCTCCGGGAATGGCCTTTTCAAAAGGTGCAGCCTGATAATAATTGGGGTAATAATTAACGGTCGCATCAGCGTTGTTTGGACCTACACCCAGATGTCCCGGCTCAGAGGCCGAAACATACCAGGTTTTGCTGGACCCTCCTGTGAGGAATGCCACAGCCTGCTCATCCCTAAAATTAACCTGTACGTCAAGATTTATGCTAGCTATGGTCGTAATACCTCCAGAACCAGACGCTACTACTTTGACGGTGTAAGTATTTAATCCAGATTTGGTCAACCTTTTCGTCACCTCACCACTGGTTCCTACGGGAGCGTCTCCATCGGGAAATATAAATTTATAAGAGATGGCATTTTCGGCGGAAGCCTTAAAATTTACCACGCCCGAACCGTCACCATTGGGATTATCTGTATCTACACCGGCAATATCATAGGTGATGGTGAGATTAGTGGGTGTCTGGATCGTTTCCATAGAAGTGTCGTCATCCTGGCAACCTATCAAGAACAGGAAAAACAGTGAACTCCAAAGGGTATATTTTAAATTTTTCATAGCTACTTTTTTTAATTGTGAAAGTACACATTGTCCATGTAGACGGTAGTGGCACCCACCGGTGTTCCCGCATAGATCAACTGCGCGATATGTGCGCGTGAGGTCAGTCCTGCAAAATCACTTAAAGGAATATCTATACTCACCCATTCACCCTGTGCAGGAGCATCAATGACGATTTCGTGCTCTGAGTCATCGCCGCCTTGATAAGCACCGTCTGCCCCAAAATCAACAAGTTTTATACGTATTTGCGTGAAATCAGCTGACCACACATCTGTGTGAAAATAGGCCATGGAACTGGCATCGATTAAATTAGGCCCCACCGTCTCGATACCTACGAAATTAAGCGCTGTATATTTTTTAGTCGCGTTACCAGCCACTTCAACATCCTCTAACGTCGCGGCAGACCAATCTGTGCGCCATGTATCTACTGCTACATCAGTATAGGCATCACTGTACATAGAGATTACATTTGCGGCATCTTGCATGGGTGCGGGTGCAGCCGCTGCTGGCTCCGTTGCCCCAGGATTTCCACCACCTGTATTGCCGTCAGAAAGCGCAATGTCGTCAAAGTAGAAGTCCTCTCCATTACCAGCACTCCCGAAATCCGGGAAAAGAATCATCGTATCGTACGGGATCGATGGGTCAAAAGCATCAAATGTGGTCAGATTAAAAGAGAGTTCCTCCCACTCCATGGCTACAGTACTGTTTACGGTAACTTCCACAACAACACTTGGATTTCCATTATTATCAGGGGCAGAATTGGAATCTTCCATTTTAAAAAGAATAGGGGTGCCCACCCTGGGTGACCATACCTTCATAGTCACCGTAGTTCCCGAAGAGAAGTCAACGGGGCCGCCTAGTGCTATGGATGCTCCTGCGTAGGTCTGGGCGCCGCTAGCCTTATTAACGTTTACCACGCGGTTGCTGGTGTTAATGCCAGACTTATCCGGGTTGTCTATGACCATTGTCGCTTCGGCACCGCCAAAACCGGTAAAAATATAATCAAGATCTGCAGACTCAAAGTCAAAGGGAAATTGCACCCCTCCCTCCATCATAGAGGCACTTTGAACAATATCATCGACGTAAAATGTTCCAGCTGTGGAACCTGGCCCATCTACGAAGAGTACAAGCGTGGCATATTGGCCGGTGGGTACAAAAGGTTCGCCCACACCTTGATTTCCGTCTATATAACTCTTGACGGCATCTGTGGCAAAATCAAAACTCAATGTCTCCCAGCCCGTGCCGCCGTGCTGAGCGACCACTTCAGCCTGGCGCGCATCATCGACGCCACCCTCAAATTTGAGAAGTACCGGAAGTGGAACATCAGACCAGAATTTCATGGTGATCGTTTTATTTTCACCGCTGAAGTCCACCGGCGTTCCCAGATTAAATGAGCCCCCCTCGTAGGCATTGCCACTATTGGTTATGGCTCCAACCTTGGAAGATGTGCTGTTTTCCCCCGAAATATCAGGATTACCGACCACCTCAAAACCCGCACCATTGAATGTCGTAAATACATAATCCACGGTTTCGCTATCAAAGGTTATAGGCAGTATAACAGGATCGGTAGCACCCGAAATCACCACCTGTTGGGAAGATTCTATAGTTGCGGCACCCGCACCTTTGGCAACTACGCGTACGGTATATGTACCAGCCTCCAGATATGTATATTGCGCGTTTTCACCAGCCATAACGCTTACGGGTTCATCCGGATCCTTTTCACCAAAGAACACATCGAACATCGTGGCATTTGTCGCAGTGGGGATAACCGTTGCTGTCAGCCCTGCTGTGGCAATATCTACGTTCAGGTCTTCCGGCGCTCGGAAAGAAACCGTAATGTTCTGGGCATATTCGCTCGTGAGTCCCGTAAGGCCTACGGCCACCACCCGCACCGTATAGTTGCCCTCAGCATAAACGTGGGAAACATCCTCCCCAGGTGCTACAGCAGTTGCCTCCTCATCCTCTGCATCTCCAAAATACACCTGAAAATTAGTTGCCCCTTCAGCTGTGGGGCTCAAGGTTACCGTACCAGAATCGTCCTGAGCAATGTCAAATGTTGCGCTGACTTTAGTAGGGGCAGATACATCACTGAGTACATAAGAGATGTCGTCATCATTACAGCTTTGAGCGGTAAATGCGAAAAGTGCGACCCCCAGGATAGAACTAAAAAATGTAAATCTTTTCATGATAAATGAATATTTAAATGCGTTTAATAACCCTTATTTTGTTCCCAGTTACCATTAGAAAACTGAATTTCTTCAAATGGAATAGGAAAGACTTCATTTTTATCAGCCTTAAATCCAAGAATAATTCCCTGGGCTTTTCCGGTGCGAACGAGATCGAAGAAACGTTGCCCCTCGCCCATGAGTTCGAGACGCCTTTCAGCTAAAATAAAATCAGTAAGCGCCGAACCCGAAGCACTGATATCGTGATCTGTATCACCAAACGCTCTACGGCGCACCCTATTTAAGTAGGTGCGTGCCTTATCCTCATCGATCCCGCCCCGGCTATTGGCCTCAGCGGCCATAAGGAGCACACCGGCAAAACGTATGGCCCGATAATTATTAGGATTGGTCAGGTTTTGATCACCTATATTGGCGTCACCTTTTCTAGCGATATATTTTCGGTTGTAATAGCCTGTATGCTCATTGCCCTCACCGTAGGTAGCGCCTGTATCTTCGGCCCAGGCCACAATATCCAGGATGGCCACGTCGCGCCTATTATCTCCTACTTCGTAGGCATTATACGCCTCGGCGGTAGGGATATTAAAACTGAACCCGGAGTCAAAAACGGGTCCGTTATAATTTCTAATACCGTTAAAACCGACGGCAATATTGCCTTCGCTGCACTGCAAGCATTCAAAACCGGCCCCTTCTGCATCCGTATATTGTATCTCAAAAACCGATTCTGTTCCGTTTTCCCCTTCGCTTTCAAAAATCTGTCCGTAATCATCCACTAGACTATATTGACCCGAATCAATGACCTGATCGAGCACAGCGGCAGCTTCGGGAAACTTATCCTGATATAAATACGCCTTTCCCAATAGGGCGCGTGCCGCATTTTTTCCTGCCCTACCCACCTGAGGTGGTGTCTCGGCGAGGTTTTCTACCGCATACTGGAGATCACTCTCGATTAGTGCATAAACCTCTGAAACCGGTGATCTGGGTATAGTAAGCTCATCACCTACTTCAAATCGGCTATTTTCCTTAATGGGGATAGGCCCAAACCATTTGACCAGTTCAAAATTATAATAGGCCCGTAAAAAATAAGCTTCGGCAAGGATTTGGTTTTTACCTTCAAAATCGGTCTTATCCTTAAACTCTATGATATAATTAGCGCGGTTAACCCCTGCATACATCCAATCCCAAATATTTTTAAGCTGTGCATTCACGGGGGTTTGGATCATATCGTCTATCTGCTGTATGCCTATAACATCGGTTGGGCTTTCGCCCCCGGCCAGCGTATTGTCTGAGGCAATTTCACCCAGCATCACATTGAGATAGGTGCTCTGCAAAAGATCATAAGCCGCAATCAGGGCATTGTTATAATCATCCGCAGAGTTAAAGTAACTCTCAGAATCTATGGCATACACAGGATCACGTTCTACAAAATCATCTCCACAGGATGATAATACCAGAAGCATCATTATCAACAATGTCAGCCCATTTATCGTTTTATTTTTCATATAAATGATACGTTAAAAGTTTAGGTTAAGGCCAAAAAGATAGGTTCTTGGCACAGGATAAAATCCATAATCGATACCCCCACCTATCGGCGCCCCGCTCGAGGCGCTGGGATCAAAACCACGGTATTTTGTAAAGGTGTACAGATTGTTTAGTCCCGCGTAGACCCTACATTTTGTTATGCCTATGGGATCAAGTGATCGCTTCGGGAGGGAATACCCCAGTTGTACATTCTGAATGCGCAGGTATGAGGCGTCTTCCACAAAAAAGTCTGAAAACACATTATTTGCAGTAGCCGCTGTGGTTACCCGTGGTACTGACGTTGAAGTACCGGGTCCCGTCCATCTTTCGGTAACATAATTCAATCTGTTTACATCAGATAGGACGCGCTCGTAATTGCGGATTAAATCATTGCCGATGGAAGCAAAAGAATAGGCCACAAAATCCACATTTTTATAGTTTAATCTAAAGTTGAGGCCCATGGTAACATCAGGAATGGGATCCCCCAGATTTGTCCGGTCATCGGGAGTGATCACCCCATCACCGTTGGTATCAGCAAACCTGATATCCCCAGGACTGGCATTGGCTCCCAGCGCCAGTTGTGAAGGATGCGCATCAACCTCTCCCTGATCTTGAAAAACCCCATCAGTCTTATAGCCATAGAAATATCCTATGGGAAATCCTTCCTGCATTCGGGTAGGCGCAGGCTGCCCTACACCAAAGCCCCCACCTTCTATAAAGCCCGTACTGTTTTGAACCTCCAAAACTTTGTTGGTAAGGGTAGTGAAATTATAGTCAACACGAAGTTTAAGCGCATCATTTAAATTTTCCTCATAACCTATGGCAAACTCAAAACCCTTGTTTCGTACCGTACCTGCGTTAGCCGTGGGAGCACCACTGCCCGGTGCGGCAATCCCAACGATACCCGTCACAGGTATGCCGGGAATCAATAGGTTGTCTCGCGTGTTTATAAAATAATCTGCGGTGATATCCACTTTATTGTTCGCTGTCCTTAGATCAATTCCCACATCAAATTTTTTGGAGCGTTCCCATTGCAGAAAAGGGTTGGGAAGCACACCAATGGCCCTTCCGTTTACGATGGCACCGTCAAAAACATAGGTAGCTTCCCCATCCAAACTCCCCACATATCCGTTATTGGGGATCCGGTCATTGCCCAGGATACCATAACTGCCGCGTATTTTCAGGAAATCCAAAAATTCGGTCTTTGGGAAAAAAGGCTCATCTGAAACAATATACCCAGCGGTTACCGAAGGAAAATAGGCCACCTTGTTACCAGGGCCGAATTTAGTGGAAAGGTCTCTACGCAACATTGCCGAAAATAAATAGCGCCCCTTAAAACTGTACTGTAAACGCGTAAAAAATGAAAGTCTGCGCTCATCATAGGCGTATGAACTTACATCCCTAACGCCCGCATCACTGGTCCCGGTGGCTAAAGAGATATCAGCAAATTTCCAACTGTTATTGGGCACATCGTAACCAGTAGCATACAGGCCATTGCCCCACTCTTTATAAATAGTAGTACCCAGGGTAAAGGTCACATTGTGATCTTCAGCAAAAACCCGGGAATATGTAGGGAATATATCAAGGGTGTAGCTATTATCGTTCACTGCATTTTGTGAAACACTGCTTCGCTGGACATCAAAGACTTTTCCGCCATAATTTACCTGTTTACCGAAAGTTCTGCCCTCACTATTGGCAGTATTAAACCCTATCCTGCCAGTGAGTTTTAAATGATCTGTAAAATCATAATCAAGGGCAAAAGTTCCGTTCAGTTTTTTAAAATCATAATCATTATAGGTATTCTCGATCTGTGCCAGTGGATTGATGATCTCAATGCCCAACCCAGGAGTATTGGGAACAAGTGAATACGCACCATTTTCATCTCTTACCGGTTGCGTAGGAGGCGTATTGACCGCATTAAAAAGCACAGATCCCAAACCGTTCTCACTAATTACATCCCTGTCAAAATACGTGTAGATGGCATTTGTGGTCAACTTTAGCTTATCCGAAACCTCCACGCCCAAAGAAATGCGCGCTGTATTTCTCCTGAAACTGGATTTGCGACCGCCCACAATCCCTTCCTGATATAAATGGGAACCGCTAGCCGAATAGGTAATATTTTCGGATCCACCAGATACGGTAAGGTCATGGTTGACCACGGGTGCCGAATCGTTAAAAACCTGATCCTGCCAGTTAGTCCCTTTTCCCAATTGGGAAACATCAGGTAATGGGGGTGCCTGACCTCCATTGGCATAACTTTCATTAAGTAATATGCCATATTCAGTAGCATTTAAAAGCGATAATTTTCTAGTGGTTTCCTGAAAACCGGTGTACACATTATAAGACACCTCAGGAGCTTGGTTTTTTCTTCCCTTTTTAGTCGTAACGAGGATCACGCCATTCGCCCCTGCCGTTCCATAAATCGCAGCCTGCGCATCTTTTAAGACTGTGATGTTCTCAATATCATTGGGGTTTAGTACACCCAGTTCGCCCTGATAACCATCAATAATCACTAAAGGGGCGTTATCACCATTAGTGGCGATCCCGCGTATCCTTATATTTAGGCCTGCACCCGGGGAGCCCGATGTAGATGTCACATTTACACCAGAGACCGTGCCCTGAAGCGCCTGCTCGATCTTAACTGGCTTAAGTTGATCAAGTGTTTCAGTATTCACCATAGAGACCGCACCCGTGACATCCTTTCTTTTCTGGGATCCATAGCCAATAAGTACAACCTCATCAAGGGTATTTTCATCTTCCTGTAATACAATATCGAGATGCTCTTCAGTAGTCACTGTTTTTTCCACATTAATGAAACCTACGTAAGAGATTGTTAGTGAGGCAGGTAAAGAAGCAGACAAAGAGAAATTTCCGTCAAAATCTGTACTGGTGCCGGTACTAGTGCCTGTGATGATAACGTTTACACCCGGAAGCGCAAGACCGGATGCATCTGTCACCGTGCCCAAGATATTGGTTTCTTTATTTTGAGCGAAAGCCAGGGTGGTCATAAATCCCAATAACAGGCTAAGTAGTTTAGACTTCATAAATCAATTTTAGTGATGGCGCTAATATAGGCGAGCAAATCTTAAAAAGATTAACATTTCACCTCAACAAAAAATGAACATTTCTAAAATTATCGATGTTGAAGTCTCCGTTTCTTAAATACTATTTTTAAATCATTGAAAATTAAATTATTGAATAAAATAATATATAAATGTTAAACTTTAAAATGAAGGTGAGAAAACGTTTTCGTTGAGGTATTGTCTAGGTAATTTCCGTTGTTGTGCAGGTTAATTATATAGCAAGTATATACTCAACAAGACTTGCGTCGTGCTCAAGATTCATCTTTTTACGCAAACGATAACGTTTTGTTTCCAGACTGCGCACGGAAATATTCAATAAGGGGGCAATCTCCTTAGAGGAAAGATTCAATCTTAAATACGCGCAGAGCTTTAAATCATTTGGGGTCAATTCAGAATGTAGTTCTTTAATTGTTTTAAGAAAATCTTTATCGGCGTTATTGAATGCTTCTTCAAAAAACTTCCAGTCTTTTTTGTCTCCCATATTTTTATCAATGGTACGCACTACCGCTTTAACTTGAGGCTCATTAA
The DNA here is from genome assembly GCA_965219335.1 of Leeuwenhoekiella sp. Taxonomy (GTDB): domain Bacteria; phylum Bacteroidota; class Bacteroidia; order Flavobacteriales; family Flavobacteriaceae; genus Leeuwenhoekiella. The sequence goes on along the minus strand of CBDCNG010000009.1, from coordinate 996,517 downwards.
TCGCAGGGATCAAGTCTTTTTTAATGGCACTTAAAAGTTCGTTTTTCTTGACGATGCTCATAGCAGAAGCGGCAAGTTGTCTGCTTTTGTTTTTAAAATCATTTTGCAATTGTTCATTTTTCATCCGCATAATTTCCCCCTCACCCTTAACCCTTGTAAGGTCAAGTTCCTTTTGGTTTTTAAGGATCAGCGCCATTTTTTGCCTTTTATAAAAACGACGGTTGTAATACTGAATTAGGCCTATAACTGCCACAAGCAGTATCCCGTATATTATAATAGCTGATATGGATACGTACCAGGGTCTGGCGACCGTAAATTTATAACTGCTCATATTTTGGGAGATTTGACCCCCTGCGCGTGCGCGTACTTGAAACTGATAGTCGCCAAAGGGGAGATTCTCAAAAAAAATCTCCGATTTTGGCGACCATTTACTCCAATCATTATAGAGTCCTTTTAGACGATATTGGTAATCAATATTATGATACACATCATATTCCGCTACGCTGAACCTAAAACCAAAATTGTTCTTATCTGCATCAAAATCCCCCTGATTGGGAGGCAACAAACTATTTTTCATCTGACCATCCCTGCTCCCATACATTACCGCCTCAAGTTCTACCTCATACTTTTTGGGTTTCAGCTTATCCAGGTTAATAAGGGTATATCCATTAACCGTACCCACCAGATAGGTATTATCATTAAAAGCACTGATATTCTCGAATCCCTTCATACTTCTGCGCAGTGCAGCCGGGTAGCTGATGTGGGTCACATCAGATCTGCCATCAAGATCTCGTGAAGAAAAGTAGAGCATACCATTGCCTGTAAATCCCCATAACCTATCGCTGTTTTCATCCCACAACGTTTTGCCGCTAACATAGATATTTTTACCCGTGAGCTCGTGGGACATAAAATCATTCCGCTCAAAGCCTGCCTCTGCACTGTACGTATAAGCCCCTTGTTGGGAAATATAAACTATAGTATCACGGTATTTGATCAAACCTGACCTAAAGCCTGCAGAGGGAGTATTCAAAAGGTGGAAAGATTCAACCTCCTTAAAGCCCGGGGATGTCTGCAATAAAAAGACACCTTTATATTCATGGCTCACCAGAATATTATTTTGCGAAGTGATCTCAAAATAACGGCTTGATATATTAAATCCAGAGAGTTTATTTTTTATGCCCCAGCGTCCACCAATTTTATCAAGCACATACAGCCCGCTATAGGAGCCCATCAAAATACCAGGCTGCTTCTCGGGAAGAGGTTTAAAATCCCACGCACCCGGAATGTTTGAAATTAAAGTTGCGGAATTCCCTGTTACTAAAAAAGTGCCGCGGTTATGGCCACAAAAGATCGTTCCGTCAATGGATTTTAATACCCAGACCTGGCCACGCGTTCCGTGTATAAGTTCAAAACTCCCATCTGTATTCCTGGGCCTATAAAACAAGCCCTGATTTGTACCCAGATATATCATGGTATCGGTTATTAATGAGGTATAAACCGTACCTAATTTTCCTGTGGTATCCTGATATGAACTAAAAGCTGTATTGCGGTTTACCACACTTATGCCATTATCAAGCCCCAGCCAGATATTGTTATCCCGATCCTGATAGAGGGAGAGTACCGTATTGTTGAGCAGACCCTGCACTTGATTTAACCTGAGTATTGCTTCCCCCTTATTGTCTATGATATAAAGACCGTCTGAGATCGTACCCAGCACCACACCTCCATTTTCTAAAGGGGATGCACTGTAAAGCGCTTTTCCGTCAAGCCTTATATCAACGGGAAGTCTGGTAGGTACACTATCATTTTCCCCAAGCTTAAATAATCCATTTTGTTGTGTGATCAGCACGATATTTTCGTCAGAAGGCATCATATCGATCAAAACATCATTGCAAAGTATGGGCGAGTTGTTTACCAGTTCGGTCTTACCTTTAGAAATGCGGTAGAGCCCTTTACCAGAAGCCTGAAAGTAAACTGTGCCATTCATGTTAAAGGATTTTGTGAGTGGGACACCCAAATCTATAAGGTCAAAAGTCGCGCTTTGTGTATCATAAAGATAAATCCTGTTTAAGGATTGAAACAAAACCCAGTGATCCACAGCCAGTATATTCCAAAACTGCTCATCTTCCACAAGCTGAACCTCACCCCTTTTAATCAATGAGGTGTATGACAATAGACCCCTAGCGTCCCTTTCCCAAAAACCAAAATCCATATAACAGCCGGTATATATTTTACTGCCTATGACTTCAACTGACCTTAAAATACTCTTGTTTGGAGACGGATAAAGCTTCCATTGAGCACCATTAAATTCAAGCAAACCGGCGTTATTGGCAAAATACATATGGCCATCAGTTCCCTGGTCTATATCCCAGGTCTGGTTACCCGCACCATATTCTTTGGCCGAATAATTTTTAAAGGGAGGCAGTTCCTGATGCTGCGCCCTAGCGAAGCCATTTACAAGAATAATTATTAAAAAGAGATAAAAATGTCTCAAAGGGATTTTTATTAATGGAATAATCTAAATAATTGCTTTAGAAGATGTTTTTTTAGCCAAAAAACAGACAAATTGCAAGTAAATCAGTAAAATCAGACCATTTCTGGTAAAATTAATTCTCCGCATTTATTTCTAGAGGAATGCCATTAGCAAACCCCTTAATTATAGATTTTACAATTTTAAATTGACTATTAGCCTATCTACAGTTGGCTTAATGAAAATATGCTTTAGGTTTTAATTAAATAGATTCGATCAAAAGCAAATTTTTCCGCTGAAAGATAAGTATTCCAGAATTAAATAATAAACAGTAATATGATCAATATTTTGAGCATTGCTCAAAGCTATTATTTATCCTAAATTTTAATATGATTCTTATTTTGAATTAGCTCTTTATACTTTTATGATTAAATCTTTCAACAAGATCTTCAACTTACTCTTTCTAGAATATTAGAAACAAAACCACTAATCAAATTGCAATAAGTGATAAGCATCAAATAGGTTTTAAAACACAAAAATTTTGAAGAGATCGAGATGAAGAAATTCTGGTTGAGCAAAACAGATATCTGCTTCAATTATAGTGTTGTAAACTTTAAAAATGGTCAAATATCCCTGGTCTGAATATGTTATGTCGGTTTTTGGCTCAGTCCTGCCATTTTATTCTCGGCCAGTTTTTACAGGTAGCTACCTCAGCTCTTACCCCCATGTGTCTGGCTATTTTCTCCATTACTTTATCAAAGTACGATGAATAAGCCGTCAAAGCGCGTAAGCCAGATTCACATACGCTATCACATGTACGGCAATGCACTATAGTAACATAATCTTAAACTTGCTGCGTTTAGCACCCAGTCAATGGTATATGGATGCGACCACAAAGCTATTGATGCCCTCTACGCAGTTTGAGCCCACTCACTACGGAACAAATGGCAGGTGCCATCCCATCTTCTTTGGCTGGGGGCGAAAGCCTAATGGTCGTCTGGTCCCAACTGGGCGGCCTGATCGCTGCCAGGTGGTCTCCTTTGCCCTATCTTATTTTTGCTTTATGCGAAAAGAAATAAAAAGGTAGTCAAAACAAAAGCCACAGACGGTTTGTATGTCTATGGCTTTTACTTTGACAATCCCTAGCGTTTAGGATCTGAGCGCATCTCTGAGGCTCGCGCCAATGCCTGAGTATCGATATACTCCTGATTTTTGTCACTTTTCCATTACTTACGGTAATGTCGAAGGACTTATCATCCCTAAATGTCCTATTCACAGTTTTAATTTTTCCCTAGCGACGCCGATTACGAAAACCCGGTCTCCCTATCCCACCAATTCAGGGGGCAATGGCTACATCATTTCCATCTTTTGAGAAGCCTTTTTGAACACATCCAATAGTTCCGATTGCCCTCGATACGTGCCAGCTATCGCCCAATCCTTTCCTAGAACGATCCATAAAATATCTTGGGCCACCAGTTTCAACAAACCTTTCTTATTACCGCCATCCATTGCCGCAAAAAAATCCTTCACAATCTGGAGATTCTCCAGCGTTTATTTGTCTTTCATTTTTTTAAGTTTAAAATGTTAAATAGTATATGTAGCATTCAAAAAAAAATGGAATCACGATTCATTACCCGAAGTTGACCAAATCTTTAAAGATCAATTTACCCCAGATATTGCCGTGCGCCTGTACAAGCAGTCTACCTTGTGAAAGTCCGCCCAATTGGATGGGAGAAAAACCGAGCTATTCGGCAAGAGACCCAATCTTCGCTGCCGCGCTGTTATCATCGCTCGCCAGAAATACAACTTGCCTGCCCCATGGCCAGCCGGACCTTGATCAGTCCTCCCATCTCCTCAAGTGGCACGCCGTAGGCATTGTTCACATCGACGATGGTCTTTCCCTGCCAATTGGGGAGCGCCTTCGTGACATCCAGGTGCGACACGAAACGAACCGCCACAAAGATAATATCTGGTTGGACTGCTTCGGCTAATGATTTTGGAATGATCGTGGGGCCTATTGCCGCTGTGGGGGCTGTAAAACTTTCCGGGTAGCGTGTGGTGGCAATAGATACTTTCATACCCTTATGGGCATATGCTTTAGCCAGGGCTTGTCTATTTTGCCGAAGCCAGTAATGGGGTAGTTATTTCTTTATTTTTAATTCACTCATTTTTAAATTATCAAAGGCACACGTTTATGCGTGTGCCAGCTTTAATGGGAAATTACTTGGCCAAATAAGTCATACCACCATCAACAATTAGTTCGGCACCAAGCATGAATGATGAGTCATCAGATGCAAGAAAAACGGCTGTTTTACCAATGTCAGCGGGCTGACCAATTCTGCCTATCGGCATCTGTTCTGCGAAGTGTTTTTTCAGACCTTCAAGTTGTTCTGTGGGAACAAACTTCTCAAATGCTGGTGTATCTGTTGTGCCTGGTGAGATTACATTAGCTCTAATCTTTCTATTTAATAGGTCGTTTGAAAATGCTTTTGCTAAAAAGATTACAGCTGCTTTTGCAGCACCATATAACCCAAATGATGGATATGCCCGATGTGCTGCATTCGACCCGATAAGAATAATAGAGCTACCATTATTCATATAAGGAAGTGCCTTATTTACTGTAAAGTATACACTCTTTAGGTTTAAATCCATTGACTTGTCATAATTGGCTTCATCAATATTTTCTACGGTTCCTACAGTTCCGGCACCTGCATTGGCTACAACGACATCTATTTTTCCGAATTTTTCAAATATTTCTTTAAACAAGCTTTCTAGCTCTGAAACGTTTGTTACATCGGTATTTATTGCTATAAAATTATCGCCAAGTTGCTTTTGAGCGCTATCTAAAGTTTCCTGATTTCTGCCTACTATAGTTCCTTTAGCACCTTCATTTTTAAATTCTTGGGCAATGCCAAATCCAATACCGCTATTGCCACCTGTAACTACCACTACTTTATTTTTTAATTTACTCATTATTTTAATTTTTTAAAGTTTAACAAAACCTTATTTTAAAATATCAAAAGGCCTTTTTTTTAAAAGTTTATTAAGACAGACTCAATAAGTTATTGATTTTAACTATGTGACCCGCTTCGTGTTTTGTCAATAATTCTAACGTACTTTCGAAATCTAAATCACCAAAAGCTTTAAAGACTTCAAATATTCCTTTTTTATAATCTGATTGCAATACATCTAAAGTTGGCAGCAATGCTTCCTTTATGGCATTATACTCTTTACCAATATCTGTAGCTTTTGGTTTAGAACCTGACATATAATTTTGAATATAATAGGACTCAACATTAGGAGCATGGCCATTAGTTATGTAAAAGTGGTATTGTGGTACCACTAAAATGTGCCCAAGATTCCAAAGTATATTATTGTTACTACCTTTTGGTATAAACCCTAAAGTTTCATAACTCAAATGTTCGACTTGCGATAGCAAGTTTTTTCTTTGAGTTTTTAAATTTTCTATTTGTGCTGTGATATCCATTTTTTGTAGATTGATTTTAACTTGTTTAAACTTAAAATCCATACATACCACCTGATACGGAAATTTGTTCTCCTGTAATCCAAGCTGCATCATCAGAGGCAAGAAATACGGCAGCTTTTGCTATATCTTCGGGTTGACCTCTACGCCCAAGTGGTGTATGCGCGATAAACATTTCTTCTGCTTCACTACCAGTAGTTACACCCGCATTATGAGCACCTTCTGTTTCCGTTGCGCCCGGTAGAATAGAATTAACACGGATTTTTTTTGCACCAAGTTCTTTGGACAAAGAAATGGTTATGGCATCTACTGCTGCTTTAGTTGATGAATATAATGACACGCCCGCCATCGGCATTTTGCTTGCACCAGAACTTATATTGATGACATTTCCACCTTTATCCCCAAAATGGTTTATTGCTGACTGAATGGTAAGTAAAGCCCCCAAAACATTGACATTGTAATGCTTATGAAAAGCTTCTGCCGTTGCCTCTTCAATGGGCAAGTATTGTTGATAGACTGCATTGTTTACCAAAATGTCCGCATTACCGAAAGCCTTTTTGGTTTCTTCAAATAGCCTGATGACATCGACTTCTTTAGATACATCGGCTTGTACCGAAATGGCTTCCCCTCCATTTTCGATTATGGATTTTACCACTTTGTTTGCTTCTTCTTGGCTCGAAACATAATTTACAACAACCTTTGCACCTTCCTCGGCAAAGTGTGTTGCTATTGCTGCACCTATTCCTTTTGCAGCACCAGTAATCACTGCTACTTTGTTTTTTAATCTACTCATTTTGATATTATTTTTATATTTGTTTCGCAAAGATACTAGCATTAGTTTATATTTGTAACTATTATGGTTTATTCTGGTTACCAATGGGTAACTACAAATTTTTAAAAATATGAGAGACGAAAAGTTTTGCAATTCAAATTGCCCCTTTACAAGGGCTATTGGCGCGATCGGTAATAAATGGAAACCCATTATAATAAATGTAATGGGCACCCGAAACATTCGTTTTGGTCAGTTAGATGCCATAATACCACACATTTCAAGGAAAGTATTAACCGAACAGTTAAGAGAGTTAGAAGAGGATGGATTATTGGAACGGTTAGCCTATAAGGAACTACCACCCAGGGTCGAGTATAAGTTGTCTGAAAAAGGGTTGGCATTTTTACCGATCTTAGAAAGTATCAAAGCATGGAATATAAAATATGAGGTAATCTCGATATCTGAAGAGACTAATTAGAAATAATTTATGGAGAACTTTTTTTCGTCTTTTTCAATAGCAGTAAACACTTGAAAATAATCCTGGTTAAAAATAGAATTGATGATTTTTGAAATAAAAAAACCCTGATGATCAAGGGCTTTATAATTTAGGGAAATTGAAAAAATCAGACCTATTTGGGGTATTTAAAGAACAAAAAATCAAATTTTGAGCAATCCACGATCGCTTCCGTGTATCTAAACTTTAATACTACCAATTTTTAAATTGTTTCATCGGTTTAGCCTGTTATAAATGGAGTATAGAATACTCGTAAAAGATTATTCCTATAATGAATTTATAAAAGCCAAAAGATCTTGGCGATCACCTGTAGAAAGAGCCTTAAAATTTTCTTTAGCCTGTGCAGCTTCGCCACCATGCCATAATATAGCTTCAGTAATATTATCTGCACGGCCATCATGCATTAACTGAGTATGCCCATTTACAGTATCAATTAGCCCAATACCCCATAATGGCTGCGTACGCCACTCATTGCCTTGGGCAAGAAAATCTGGCGCTTTATCACTTAACCCTTCTCCCATATCGTGCAAAAGCATATCAGAATATGGACGTATCACCTGGTTTCTGAAACCTTCTATATAATAATCATCACCTGTTTTCATTTTAGGTATATGGCATTTAGCGCAAGCGATATTATTAAATATCTTTTGTCCATTAAGCACATTTTGCTCTCTATAATCCCTGCGTACAGGTACAGCTAAAGATTGTGAGTACAAAACTACTTTATCAAAATTAGAATCGGTTATTTCTGGCGAGCCACCATTAGGAATCTCATTACAGTTTACACCGGGGGGGCAGTTTTCGTAAGAAAAAAGATAAGAAGTTATCCCCATATCCTCAGAAAAAGCAGCACCTACCTGTTGTTTAACCGAAGGTTGATTGGCCTTCCAGCCAAAACGTCCCAATTTTCGAGAATCGCTTTCTATATCATTAACATAGTTGGGCCTTCCAGATATCCCATCCATGTTTAAATCATTCTCATCGGCAAACCCAAGAATAGTATGTTCTGGCACCGCCTCTAATAGCCCTAGGCCTATGATCTGATTTGCCACTCGAGGAGAGATTAAAACCCCGGGAGCCAGTGGGCCATATGCTAAGTCTATCACACTATAGGAAGGCTTTTTTAATATAACTTCAGTACCATCTGCCAGAGTTTCGGTAGAGGTCTCATAGGTAATTGCAATTTGACCTTCGGTTTTTAACCCTAAGATTGAAGCATCCTGCAATTGATGACCATAAACAGGATCTGACAGTGCTGCGCCGTGATTATTTACGCCAGGTACACTCAATCTCAATAGCAACCCCTCCCCCAGTTCTCCTGCAGAAGCGGGAGGTCGACCGCGACCATCTTTAAAATGGCAGGAAGAACATGAAACTGCATTAAGAAAAGGGCCCAACCCGTCTCGTGCCGTTGTAGAAGAGGGAGCAGATACCCAGCTTTGTCTAAAGAAAGAATTCCCTACACCAAAATCTACCTGCTGTGACACAGTTAAAGCAGTACTGGAAAAACCGAATGCCTCTTCAGAAGCATTAATAACCGTAGATACGCCCCCTAAATTCTGCTCTCCTTCTTCAGGAGTCAGAAGGACATAGCTATTCTCATCAGTACTACAACTTATCGTCATAATACTACTTAATAAAAATAAACCAATGACGAAACCTCTCATGCCCATATAGCAATATAAACGAATTGATAAGTGCTCTAAAAATGCAGCACTTTTCAATAAAATAATATTCTATGAATGAAAATCAACCATTCACCGTCACTCCGATAGCAGTGGCACCAGCAAGTAAATTAGCGCCCAACTCCATCAAGGCATCAACGGCGGCCTGTACTTTTTGACCTTCTTCAGAATCTTTACCACCCGAAATAGCAAAATCAAAAGGTATGGCTATAGCATTAACCTTAGTCTTAGCATCGTCTATCGAAGCAGCTGTACTCGCATAAAATTCGGGATTAGCCTTTTCTACCAAGTCAGCTAATGAAGCCCCCTTGACCGAACCATAACTGCCATTATAAACATTGATCACACCCTGAAGATTAAGAATGATATCCCTGTGAGTGTTATCACTAAAACACGAATGCTCATCTTCTTGGTCTGCATTACTTAAAGCAACAGACATGCGCTCTACCGGCAATTCGGCCAGTACTAGGGTAGTTATCCCTAAATACATGTTTTGTAGAGCTACGTCTTCATCTAATGCCAGAAATGTTTTTCTATATGAACCATTAGGAGCCCATAAATCTGATAAATAGGTCAGATTATCTACAATAAGTTCAGCGCAGATATTCAGATATGCCCTGCGCCTATCCTGATTAATTGTAGTACTGCCATCTACATAATCAGTAAAAGACCTTTGACCTGGTAGCAATAATGACGGATCAGTTAAATCCTGACCCCATAGCAAAAATTCTACGGCATGGTAACCTACACTAATATTTTTTTCTCCTCCACTTTCATTAAGACCCTCTAAGACCTTTTTAGTAATTTCGGGATATTCGGTTATGCTATTGATAATGCCTCCATTTATAACAGTGCCATTATCTTCTACATAGTCTATAAAATTCTCATCTAATGGCCATGCATTCAATAGACCTTCTGGTCCATTGTCATCATCAATAGGCCCATTTGCAAATCGAAAAGCTTCGCTAGTGCCATAACTTTCCCTGGATTCTTTCCACTTCTTTTTAGCCTCATCAAAATTTTCCTGATTAGGGTTTTCAGTAAATATATTAATAGCAGTTTCTAAGGCTATTGCATCATCAAGCGCATCGTGATAATTTTCGTATACTAGATTTGCATAGTTTTCTAAAACCTCCGCTTTATTTGTTTGTTCTGGGTTGGTAGCAATGGTATCATCATCGCTGCAAGATAGCGTAACGAATGAACTAAAGGCTATAGCGAAAACAGTTAGAGAGTTTTTTTTCATTTTATTTAATTTAGACTTATTAAAAACAATGCAAAAATAATAACTTTGGACTCTCGTGCAAGGAAAACCAGAAATAAAATTTATTTAGAATAAATAAAGATTAATCTAGAAAGTTTTATAATTTTGCAAAAACAATAAAATGAGGAGGTTACTTTTTGCTATAAATTTTATGATAATATTATCGGGATGTTCTTCAGAAAGTACTTCCGATACGAATCCGGGCACGGCAAATTATGATAAAGAAGCCATGTTGACCAGCTGGGCCGACAATATCATAATTCCATCTTTTACATATTATCAGTTAAAGGTTAACACTTTAAACGAAAGCACATTTGCCTTTACCGAAACCGCCAATGCAGAAAATCTTGCTTTATTAAGAGATGCGTGGTTAGAAGCTTATAAAGCCTATCAACACGTTGGCATATTTGATACAGGAAAAGCGACAAAACTTCATCTTCTTGAGGCGAGCAACACCTACCCTACCAGTACCAAAAACATAACAACCAATATAACTACAGGCGATTATAATCTAAATACGCAAGCACAATATGCAAGCCAGGGTTTTCCCGCTTTAGACTATTTATTATACGGTCTTGCCGATACTGATGCAGCGGTCTTAGCATTTTATACCACTAACGCTGATGCCTCTAATTACAAAGCTTATTTAACTGATCTAAGTGCACAGCTTAATACAATTGCAAATGCAATAGTTGCAGACTGGAATGGTGGATACAGGGAAACCTTTATAAGCAATTCTAATGCGGTGACAGGATCTCTTAACCAAACAGCAAATAATTTTGTCAAAAATTTGGAAAAGGATATTCGTGCTCCTAAAATAGGCATACCGGCAGGAGAGTTTAGTAATGGAGCCGTTTTTCCTGAAAAAGTAGAGGCTTTTTATAAAAATGACATAAGCAAACTATTAAGTATAGAAGCTATTTATGCTTCACATGACTTCTTTAACGGAATAAAATTTGGGACCAGCACATCAGGGCCAGGTCTTAAAGAATTTTTAGACGCTGTGGGTGCCACTTCAAGCGGCCAATCTTTAAGTGATATAATCAATAATCAATACGATACTATAAGTCATGAGATAAACAAGCTAGATAATAGCTTTAGCTTACAAATAACTACAAATAACAATCTAATGCTCAACGCCTATGAGGCCCTGCAGCAAAATGTGGTTTATCTTAAAGTAGATATGATCAGTGCGCTTAGTCTGACCATTGATTATGTAGACGGTGACGGCGATTAAAAAAACAGTCTTTAAATCAGCTTATTTAAACAAACGAACAAGTTTTGGTCAAGCCTCAATGGTCAGTATAAAATGCATCAAAAGCTAAACGTATATCTCAATTCTTATACAGACGCTGCCCCCCTTTCTTTTTACAGAATGGCATTTGGCTTAATGATGTTTTGTAGCCTTGTAAGATTTGCTCTTAATGGATGGATTTCTAAATTTTACATTAATCCGCAATTTCACTTCACCTATTACGGTTTTAATTGGGTAAAACCGCTAGGTAATTACACTTATTTTCTTTTTATCATTTGTGCGATCTCAGCATTAATGGTTGCTGCCGGTTACAAATACAGATTAAGCATCATTACTTTTTTCTTGAGTTTTACCTATATAGAACTCATGGATAAAACTTATTATCTAAACCATTACTACTTTATATCCGTAGTTAGTTTTGTCATGATATTTCTGCCAGCTAACGTGTTTTTTTCGGCAGATGCCAAAAAAAATCCTGCTATAAACAGCAATGCCGTACCACGGTACAGCATAGATATTCTAAAAACATTGCTCGCCATAGTCTATATATACGCCGGGGTTTCTAAACTAAATTCCGACTGGCTTTTAAACGCCATGCCTTTACGGATATGGCTGCCGGCGAATGCAGGTTTACCTATCATAGGGCCTATTTTAGGAAAAGTCTGGGCGGCTTATGCTTTTAGTTGGGCAGGAGCTTTTTACGATATTATTATCGTTTTTTTATTGCTTAATAAACGTACGCGTTGGTTAGGTTTTACGCTGGTTGTAGTTTTCCATTTACTTACCCGCATATTATTTCCAATAGGCGTCTTCCCGTATGTTATGATAATCTCATCGCTTGTATTTTTTAGTTCTTCTTTTCATCGAAAAATATTAAGGATCATTAGTAGTACATTCAAGAATAGCGAAAAGGCTAAAATTAAATGGCAGCGCGTTCCCATTGTCAATGAAAAGCGCGCATCGGCAAACAAGATTGCACCCATAATTCTATCTTCGGTTTTACTTATACAGCTGCTGATCCCCTTTCGCTTTATGCTTTATGATAAAGAACTTTTCTGGACGGAAGAAGGATACCGTTTTTCCTGGCGGGTAATGCTCATGGAGAAGGCCGGCTATACAGAATTTTCGGTCTCAGACCCCAAAACAGGAAAATTTGAAGTCGTAGACAATTCTAAATATCTTACGCGTTTTCAAGAAAAACAAATGTCATTTCAGCCTGACTTTATTTTAGAATATGCACATTATCTGCATGATTCTTATAAAAAAAATAAGGGTATGGTAGATCCGAAAGTTACAGTAGAATGCTATGTCAGCCTCAACGGCAGACTCAGCAAACAATTTATAAACCCACATGTAAACCTTGCCAAAAAAGATGAATCATTTAAACCAAAGACCTGGATACTCCCTTTTAAAGATACTATCTGGGGTCTTTAGTATCTTCGTATTAATGACCACCACACCGCTAAGGGCGCAAAGCTATTTAACCGGAATTGTACAAAATCAAGCAGGGAAGCCACTGAACCATGTAGAAGTTTTTGATGCATCAGGCAATTCTATTTATACAGACTTAAAAGGATATTTTGCAATTGCCAAAACAGACGGAGGCTCTATCAAACTTATTTTTTATAAGGAGAATTACCTGGTAAAAGAGCAGCAATTTGACACCAGTTCTAAAGAGATTATAATCACTCTAGAAAATATTATAGCGCTTAATGAAGTGGTTGTACAACGCAATAAAAACCGTGTTTTTGCCTTAAAACACCTTAGAGACATTGAAGAAACCGCTATATACGCCGGCAAAAAAACCGAAACTGTCGTAGTAAGCAATCTTGTTGCCAATAAAGCCGTAAATATGGCCAGGCAGGTTTATGCACAAGTTGCAGGTATTACTTTTAATGAAAATGCCGATGGCGGCCTACAGCTTAACATAGGCGGCCGCGGACTTAATCCCAACCGGACCAGTAACTTTAACACGCGGCAAAATGGATATGACATCAGCGCTGATGCATTGGGCTATCCCGAAAGCTACTACACTCCACCTACTGAAGCGCTGCAAGAAATCCAGATTGTACGTGGCGCTGCTTCTTTACAGTACGGCACCCAATTTGGCGGTTTGGTCAATTTCAAACTTCAGGATCCTGCTATAAAACCTCTTGAGGTTGTCAGCCGAAATACTCTAGGTTCTTACGGACTTTATACTCATTTTACCAGCCTGAGCGGAACCAATGGCAAATTTAGTTACTATACCTTTTTTAATTATAAACAAGGTAATGGCTTTAGAACTAACTCGGGTTTTGATAGCCGCAATTTTTTTATAAACCTAAATTATAAATTTAATAGCAATACCTCTTTACATTTAGATTATACGCTCTTTGATTATCTCGCACAGCAGCCAGGTGGCCTCACAGATTTTATGTTTAAGCAAGATATGTTCCAGAGCAATCGTGAGCGCAACTGGTTTGATGTAAACTGGAATCTATTTGCACTGCGCCTTAAACACAAATTTACAGATAAGGCCAACTTTTCTTTACAATTATTTGGTCTGGATGCCAGCCGAAGCGCCTTAGGATACCGCTCTAACCGTGTAAGTAACAGCGATACTCCTGGCACAGTAAGAGATCTTATTTTAGGTGATTTCATAAACTGGGGCGCAGAAGCCCGGTTTCTTCAAAAATATGATCTGGGCGGAAAAAACAGCGCATTCCTTCTGGGCGCCAAATATTATCAAGCACGCAACACAGCCATCCAGGGCCCGGGAAGTAGCGGCAATGGCCCCAATTTTAATCTTGCTGCCGAAGAATTTCCCAACTACACAAGCCAAAGTGATTATGTATACCCTAATTTAAATTTTTCCTTTTTCGGTGAGAACATATTCCGTTTATCTTCCAAACTAACTATAACTCCAGGATTCCGTTTTGAAAATATACGTACCAAAGCCGATGGCTATTATAGACGTATAAACACTGATCAGGCTGGCAATGTTATTCTAGATCAGCGCGAAAATGAAACTATAGTCAAAGACCGAAACTTTTTGCTGCTGGGTGTAGGCGTAAGTTACAAACCCTTTTTAAAAACGGAGTTTTATGGTAATATTTCGCAAAATTACAGATCGGTAACCTTTAGCGATATACGCACCATAGCTCCCAGTCAGGTTATAGATCCAGATATTACAGATGAAAAAGGATTTACCTCAGACATCGGCGTACGCGGAAAAATTGATGACATCATAAATTATGACACTGGTGTTTATGCCTTATTGTACGACGATAAAATAGGTGAGTATCAAACCGCAAATCCTAATGGAGCAGCGGCTGTAGTGCGCTACCGCAGTAATATAGGTACGGCATTAACCTATGGTTGGGAGGCCCTGGTAGACTGGGATATCAGCAATACTTTTTTAAGAGAAAAAACGAACTTCTCCTGGAACGCATTTTTTAATAATGCCATTACTAACAGTGAATATCTAAAAACCGATGCCCCCGGAATCAAAGGCAACAAAGTTGAATTTGTACCACTCGTAAATCTTAAAACGGGTACAACGGTAGGTTATAAAAACCTAAAACTTAACCTACAGCTCACGTATATATCCTCACAGTTTTCTGATAGCAATAACAGCACTACAAACTCAGATGATAACACCTATGGTATCTTTGGGAAAATACCGTCGTATTACGTCACAGACTTTTCGGCGTCATACACGTATAAGTATTTAAAGCTGGAAGCGGGTATTAATAATTTTACCAATAATTATTATTTTACCAGACGCGCAACGGGATATCCCGGTCCTGGCATACTTCCTAGTGAGCCAAGAACCTTTTACACAACTTTAGAGATTAAGCTTTAATTATTGGGTTTGTAGATTTTAAATGGAAATCACCTCAATCTTTTTTGCCGTGACTTGGCTGAAAATTGATTGATTTCAATTTGTCACATATAACTAAAGAGTACATATCAAAATGTCAGGGCGCATAGACTTATACCACTTCTAAATTTAAAAATGCTACTATTAATGTGATCTTCGGGTGATAAAAATAGAAATTTAAATCCTGTAAAATGGGTGTTAAGAGTGAATTTTCGCACTTTTGAAAGGCTTTTCGTCATTCCCAATGGGAAAAATATTTTCTCCTTCAAGGCTTGTTGAATGGTCTCACCTGTCGCCTTTTGCACCATTTTTCCACTTAGGGCAAAAATGGCGTTCTGGTAACTATACAATTCCCCGGGTCGAGACGTAAGTTTCAGATCTTTGAAATGCTTTGCAATATCAGTAAGTGACATTCCGCTTTCCACCAAATTTGTATAACTATGGTAGGGTACCCCAGAAGAATGGGAAAGTATATTTGACAAGGTAATCTGAGAGGTTAATGCAGGACTGGAGAGTGCAAATTCAGGCACTAGATCAGCAACCTTATCTTCCCAATCTAATTTGCCCTTACTTACCTCCATATCGGCAAGAACACCTGCAAAACCTTTGGACAGTGAACCTAGCCTAAAGACAGTATTACCATCTACACGATCTTGCTTTTTCAAATTCCGAAGACCAAAACCTCCTGAAAAAATAATGGAATCCCCCTTAACAACACTTACTCCTGCACCTATAATGTCGCCTCCTTTAATCGCATTTTTAAAATAATCAGAAAGGGCAGCATTCAGGGCTAATTTTTGTTTCTTATAAATAATTGCCCTTTGTATTTCGGTATTATCTGTCTTTAGTGAAATATTACTTGGGATTTCGTCTCTCGAATACGCATTTGTACTTCGTACACCCGAAGTAGAGACAAAAATTGTCAGCATTAGCAATAAAGTATAAACTGGGGTTTTGAATCTTAGCATGCTAATTTAAGTTAGGAAATATGATGTTTCATGATATAATATAGCGATTAAATACATAATTCAACGTTTTGATTATTAATTTTAACTTAAAACTTTTTAAATTAATTTTTTGAATATAGTTATAAAATATGATATTAATTTTTCTAAGGATATGCTATAGTTAATTGGAGACTTGTATTTATGAACGTAAATTCTCCCAATAGATTTACGGATTACGATGCAAATCATTTACTGCTATAATGTTACTTTACTTCTAAAAGATTAAGAAAGTATAATTTAGATCAATTCCGAAAGTTGGCTTACAGCCAAAAAAAAAGACCTCCATTTCTGGAAGTCTATTCTATCAGGTGGGCAATGAGGGATTCGAACCTTGTTTGACTATCCCAATCACAGCGCAACCTCTGCTAAAATTCACTCATCCTGTTGACGATTTGTGAACTTCTTATAATGTAAATCTTCAGTAAATGCTTTCGCACGGTTCAAAGATAAATGATTTGAAACTAACATTTTATCTGTATCCTATTAATTTACATTCTTTATAACTGACATTTGATGTGGCAACATAAAGCCCATTTGGAGAAAGAGATATTATGCGGTAAAGAAAAGGATTTTTTGTAGGTATCATAGATAGCAAGGTCGACCTATGTTATATTGTCAACTGATATCCAAATAATACATAAAGCAGCCCTCTCAATTTTTCCTTTTGGGCGTTTTAACGCCACCCTACGTACTCCGCGTTCGCTGCGGTTATCGTTCCGGTGCCCTGCGCGATGAACATGCCCGAAAAAAGGCATCACTCCGGTCGACTACGCGAGCATCCCGATCCGAACAAACTTTTCCATAAAACCGGAAGTTTACATTCCAATACCACTCAGCCCATTCCCCTGCATTCCGCAGAAAAAGCTTCATTCCGGGCAAAGCGCTTCACCAAAAAAGGTCTTGGACACGACCCCAAAGATTTCGATTCCCATTCCGCTTGCCCGCCCATTCCCGAAAAAAATTGGGAAGCAGCGAAACTTTATTTCCATCTACACCTTTGAGGTCAAGTCCGCTTTTAAAAGAGAGAGTATTCAATCAATATGTGCGCAAAGGTAAACTCGTAAAATACTCCCATCAAAAGACTACGGCATAAAGCCGCTCCCGTACTCGCTTTTTATTCCGTTTCCTTTTGAGCTGAGATTTTATCTTCCGTTTGGGTTCTGCTCAAATATTGTTTAACTAAAATTTTTTATTATGTATTTATCAAATTTACAGCAGGATGAAATCTTCGTTCCATCAGAAATGAAATCCTTGAAAAACCTGACCCAGATGGAAACCCGAAGGGGGCTTGAAAATGTCATTGTATCAAATGAAAAGATTGTCAACGTGGTATCGACCAGTTATGGCCACGTACCCAATGAACTGTTCTTCAAAAAGGCCGAAGAAATGTTGACCGATGCAAAACTGAATTATCAGAAGCGGACGATCAACAGGAATGATAGGTCTTTCATTACCGACTTTATAATCGACGATAAAAGCCAATTTTCGGTAAAGAATGAAAAAGACCTGATATTACCGATGCTGCGGTTCAAGAATTCCTTTGATGGCAGCGAAAAGACATCGGGACATTTTGGCTTTTATAGGGAGGTTTGCTCCAATGGCCTGCACGTTTCACAGGCTGAAATCGAGTTCGCCATTAAGCACAGTAAGAACAATACCGACCTGATAATGCCAAGGTTGAACAATCTGTTCGATAAGTTCGTCGATAATGAATTCTACACGATTACCGAGAAGTTCGACAGAATGAGGGAATTTAAAATCATTGACACCAAAGAATTTGTAAAGGTAATTCTGGACAGAACGAAGTTGTTTCGGTATGAATGTAGCGATAAGAACAATGATCCTTCAAAGAAATCCCGTGAAGTCCTTGAAATTCTGGATAACGAAGCATTGTTACTTGATGAAGCCCCCAATTTATGGATAGGCTATAATGCCTTTAATCAAATGCTTCACAATACATTGAAGAAAAGTTTTTCACAACAGGAACGCTTGGACAAAAAACTGTTCGATGCAGTTTATGAAATGGCTTAATGCCGATAAAGGTTTATCCAGTACCTTAAACTGGATTTTTTCAATTAAATGACTTTCTAAATTCCAAAGGCGAAAGGTTTGTCTTGCTCCTGAATAATTTACTGAAGGACTGAGGATGCTCAAAACCCAAAGCAAAGGAAATCTCACTGACCGACAGTTCCGAAGTCGATAGTTTTTCCTTTGCTGCGGTAATGAGTTTGTCGTGGATGAGCTGTTGCGTACTCTGCCCGGTCCATGTGTTCAGCAAGCTACTTAGGTAATTGGGCGATAGGTTCACATTTTCAGCCAATTCGCCTACGCTTGGGATACCATTTTCCTGTAGGTTTTCAGGTTGAAAAGCTTTGTCCAAAAGTTCATCCAAACGGCTTAAAATGGAATGGTTGCTAATTTTTCGAGTAATGAACTGCCGCTCGTAAAAGCGTTCGGAATATTTAAGTAGCAATTCCAAATGCGCGATCATCACATCCTGACTGAACCTATCGATATTGGAATGATATTCCATTTCTATTTGTTGCATAATATCCGAAAGCATCGCTTCCTCTTTTTCGGAAAGGTGCAGCGCTTCATTCAATTTATATCCAAAAAAATCATAGCTTTTTATTTTTTTGGCCAATGGGGTATTCCACAGAAAATCCGGGTGAACCATTAACAACCATCCCGTATGCTGCGGTTTTTCACCTTTCTCGTAAAACACATTCAGCACCTGATTGGGTGCCACGAATGCGAGCACGCCCTCATCAAAATCATATTCCTGTTGACCATACAACATTTTTGCATTAAAGCTCCTTTTGAGCGCGATGGAATAGAATCCGTTGATATAGCTTTGCTTACCGGAACCCGGTGGTTTTTGGATATCCTCAAATTTCACCAAGCTCACCAGTGGGTGCTGTGGCTTTGGAAGTTGCATTAACTTATGGTACTCACCAATGGTTTTGATACCATATGGAATTGAATTTTGCATTTTGTAATTTAGGAATTATTTGGGTAAACAGTTTTAACTCCTTCCATTTTTTCGTGATCATATTAATTTTTTGAATAGGTTGTAACAAAAATAGATCGGAAGCGTATACGTAAGTGGATGTTGGGCTTTACCAAGGAATTTTTTCTGTTTCAGGATTGTATTCCACGCTAAAAAATCTTCCTGATGGGCCATTTTCATCAATGGTGGCATATTTGATAATTCGGGCGGCCGCTTTTTCCAAAGTACCGGTTCCTTGATGATCAGTAAATTCCGAGTTTGTCCATCCGGGATCTACCACATTTACTTTTAGTTCCGTATCCCGCAATTCATAGGCAAGATTTATGGTGTACATATTCACGGCCTCCTTTGATGATGTGTAGGCTGGGACTTTTACATTGTAGAAATCCCAAGTGGGATCACATTGTAGCGTGAGCGATGCCAAACTTGTACTTACATTGACAATTCTTGGTTCAGGGGCACCTTGTAATAAATTCATAAATGCCTGGGTCATTCTGATTACACCGTAAAGATTTGTTTAGAAAACTTTTTTAAATTCATCAACATCTGTTTTTAATGCGGTCTAGGGGTGACCACCATGTATTCCCGCATTATTTATTGGTGAACCCTTGACCCTCAAGTTTCTTTAATGCTTTTCTTGCGTTTTCCATATCCCTGCTTCCCAGATAAACAAAATATCCTTTTTTTAATAGTTGGCGGGCAGTTTCAAGCCCGATCCCTTTATTGGCCCCTGTGATCAGTACGGTCTTCATCTTTAGTTCAATTTGTTTTGTTGAGATCATTAAAAAACTCTTTTAAAGATATTGGCTTACGACCCAAAATCGTTTCCAATACTAAAGAATTACCACCGTGAAAGCCATACTCATCATAATGCCTGAACATCGCCTTCATACCATCTTTGGCAAAACCATCTGGCATTCCTGTATTTTTCGCAAAATCTTCAAAACTGATTTCCTTTGCCTCGATATCGGTCTTTAGGGTATTGCCTATAATTTTTACCAGTTCAAAACGGTCATAGGTTCCAGGTGAGCACAATTCAAAAGTCCCATTATCCAATTTTTCTTCGGTAAAGGCAATTGCGGTGACTTCGGCCACATCTCGATAGTCTACATAGCTCATCTTTGCCGATTTGGAATAGGGCAGGGTTACCATCTTGCTTTTTTTGATGACCGACCAAATGTCACCAATCGTTTGCATGAACATTGCCGGTTGAAGGATGACAAACTTCATATCCGCTTCATAGAGAGCTTCCTCTATGGGGCGTTTTGTAGCGTGGTTCTTTAATGACAATGAGGGATGGTAAACACTTGAAAAAACGAATTTTTCGACATCGGCCTCTTGGGCCGCTTTTACAATATTCAACCCCATTTTCACTTCATTTTCGGAAAAAACTGGGTTTAAGTGGAAAACACCATCAACATTTTGAACCGCTTTTTGCAAGCTTTCAAAATTGTTCAGGTCGGCAATTACCGTATCGTCAGCACCATTTTTTAAAGCAGCTTCCACCCTTTCCTCCTTTCTTACCAATGCAGTGATTTGAACCCCTTTCTTTTTTAGTTCGGGAATAATAAGTTTGGCAAAATTTCCGGTAGCGCCGATCATTAAAATTTTCATCGTCTTCAGTTTTTAATTTAGTTCTTCTGGTTATAGGCCGCGGCAAAATCTTTGGCAAAATCCTCAAGCTTTACCTTTCCTGACATATCGGGCCTATTTTTAGCATAGTCTTCGGCCATTTTACCGGTGCGGATGGCGGCATACAATTCGGTGATCTTTGAAGAGATTTGGGAAGGCAATCCGGCTTGTTCCAATCTTTTTTCCATTTCGGCATCGGAAATAATCTGCCATTGCAGGTCAGGTTTTCCGATGGCTTTGCCCAGAACCTTTGCAATTTCTGCACCGGTGCACTCATCACTGCCCACATACCTTACATTTTCCGTGTTTTCGGTTTTCACCAATTCTTCGGCAATGTCGCCCGCGATATCTATGGGTGCCACCATCGGAATTTTATCTTCCCCGTAATTGGCCATAATACTTCTCGTTGCTTTGATACTGTCTATAAAACCGTACAGATTATAATAGAACGACGTAGGGCGGATATGAGTAAGGGCAATATCGGGTATTTTGTTCAACAGACCTTCAGCCCGGTGGGAACCGACAATGATACCGGTGCCTGTGGCGTGGTGCGCTCCAAAACTACTGAGGTGAACCACACGTTTTACGCTGGAATTTTTGATGGCCTCGGCATAATTTTCACCAAGCTTTTCATAATAATCGATGATGTCCGGTTCACCTTCATAATTCGGTGGAACCATACAAAAGACGGCTTCGGCGCCTTTAATGGTTGTGGTCAAAAAATCCTTATTTTTCAAAGAACCAATCGCAGCTTTGGCCCCGATATCTTCAATTTCCTTTTGCCGTTCTTCACTCTTGCTGATAACGGTTACATGATGTCCTTTTTCCACCAATGTTTTCGTAAGCGGTTTTCCAATATGGCCCAGAGAGCCGGTGAGTGTAATTTTCACAATATTTTGATTTTATGTTCCTTACAAATCTCGGGATAAATTAATCCGTATATTTAGCCAATTCTATGGACTTATTAGCCAAATCAACTGTTGATTGTTTTGGAAGTGTTTGGTTTCATCGCTCTTCGATTTCCGCAGAAAAAGTTCCATTTCAGGAAAAGCGCTTCATTATATATATAAAAATCTGTAATCTTATCAAGTTCTTGGTTAACAAATTCTGCATAGGTATGCAGGAGTTCTTTAAGTTTGTCTTTCATATAAACTGCATTTGAGTTGTATTTAAGAACCGATAAATAGTTACATAAACCCAAAAATACACTTTAAACAGTAAGCACCTAATTGAAGCTTTCAATATTCAGACACAAAACCATTCAGCACATTTCCCTGCATTCCGCAGAAAATGCTGCATTCCGAGAAAAGCGTTTCATTAAAAAAGTCTTGCACAACTCCAAAGATTCCGATTTCATTGCGTTAAACCTGCCTGAAAAATGGCAGAAACACTTCATTACCAATCTACACCTTTGAAGTCAAGTCCGCTTTAAATCCTACCTCAAGAGGATAATACGTTTTCATAATCCGGTCAGCACATTGCCGTTCCATTCCGCGAAAAGCTGTATTCCGGGCGGCAGCGCTTTCCTACAAGGGTCTTGGACACAACTCTAAAGATTCCGATTTCCATTACGTTAACCCTGCTTGAATCCCCAATAGGTCGGGAGTCAGGAACACTTCATTCCCAATCTACATCTTTAAAGTTAAGTCCGCTTAATAGGAGTTTCATTTTATCATTTAGCCCCGCTTCCCATGTTTCTGTACTTCACAAAAGGCATTTAGAAATACTCCCGCACCGCCGCTGTCCCTACCGTTTTTTTGTAAGCAAAATACCAACATTCGGAAGTTAAACGGAGTGCATAACCGGTCGTGCCTCCCTTTTATAACTCCTTATTAATTCCAAATATTGAAAATGTATCAGCAACAAAAAAAGGTAACAGCGGACGGCTCTATGGGAAGTAAATCTAAATCGAATCTTATGAAATCTTACAAAAACATCAAAAAGGAAGCGGGACTAAAAAAACAAAAAAAGGGAAAACGCTCTGGATATAATAAGTAAATCACTTCAGAAAAATATAAACGTAAACTATCTGAATGGTTCAGATAGCATTTTAATTAATTTTTAAATCTTTTATTATGAGTACTTTAAAAAATCATGTGCAGTTGATCGGAAACGTTGGCCAAGAGCCACAGATCACCAGCCTTGAAAGCGGTAAAAAGGTTGCCCGCCTTTCACTCGCCACCAATGAGTTCTACAAAAACGACAAGGGAGAGAAAGTGCAGAGCACCGAATGGCACACCGTGACCGCCTGGGGCAAAACAGCGGAGATCATCGAGAAGTATGCCGGAAAGGGCAAAGAGATCGGGTTGGGCGGAAAGCTCAAGTCCCGAAGCTACACGGACAAGGAAGGCGTCAAACGGTATGTGACCGAGGTCGAGGCCAACGAGATCCTTTTGATGGGGGCCAAGAACGGCCCTAATTCAGCCGATTAACTTAAAATCAAGAGGGCGTACCGTCAAAGTCGCGCCCTCTTTTTTTAATCACTTTAAATTACCAAGCAATGAATTTACAAGATAACGAAATCAAACAGAACCTACAACAGTTCAGCGGATCGGAAACCGTCTATAGTTTCCCGCTCATCAATACGAGGTACACCGAGGGCATGAAATATCTGGCCACAGCCGCGGATGCCTATTGGCTCATCACTGATGTATCCGTGATCGCCAAAAGCCTAATGCGCAAAAGCTATTTTATCACGATTGACTTTAAACGGCTCCCCATTGCAAAAAAAGGCACGGTAGGACATGAGGCTGAAATAGCCTACAGCGATGGAAACGGAAACATTTTTGAGACCCACCGCTATGAGGTGACGGATTTCCCACTGGACGAACTGCGGTTGTTCTTTGTGAACGGCACGTTGATGCTGCCAGGGGAGTATTAACTGATAAGAGGGTGCACTGTGGAAAGTTAGCGCCCTCTTTTTTCACTATTCATAACACTTAACACTACCAATTATGAGAACACAAGTTAACGAAATAAAGATCAGTTACCAAGGGGACATAAAGGCCAGGGAATGGAAAAAGGTCAGCGGTTCAAAGAGTGCTGCAAAATTGGTCTACGATCATTGGGACAAGGGCACCATTGGCCTTCAGGAATGTTTTAAGATTGTGCTGATGAACAATGGGAATAAGGTCAAAGGGATCTACCAGGTTTCCCAAGGTGGGATAACGGGCACATTGGTCGACCTGCGCATCCTCTTCGCGGTGGCCCTAAAATCCCTTTCGGTGGCCCTGATCCTGGCGCACAACCATCCCAGTGGCCTAATGAAGCCTAGCCAAGCGGATATCCAGCTGACGGAAAAGATCAAAAGGGCGGCCGGATTTTTCGATGTCAGACTTTTGGACCATCTGATCCTTGCGCCCAATGGAGTCTTTTATAGCTTTGCGGATAACGGGTTTTTATAAATCTTTCTTATTGTGATCCAATGGATCTTTCAGACCCGAACGGGGGAGGCCAAAAAGTGCCTTTTGGAAGATTGCAAAAAAGACGCGACCAATACATTTGGTCAAATGATCCAAAAAAACGTAGAGGAAAAACGCACTTATTTAGAATCGTGATCAAGGAGGAAGCACTAGGGAATCTGTACAGTTATACCGATGTGTTAAATAGTTAAGATTCGTCAAAAAGGAACGGAAAAACTTTTGAATTTTCAAAGGTTTTTTTGTTAACACATATCCATTTCAACAAAAAGCCTTATATTTATTTCACTGAAATTCAGTATTCAATTTTACGCAGGGGTATCCTCCCGATAACTATCGGGATTAATTTGACTTTCGCCGATAAACCTGCCCATCGAAAAATCACATAACGGGAATCTTTTCCCACTAAATGGCAATGGGCTTCCGATAGCTTTCGGAATGTCCAAATTGTACGAAATTTTCGTTCGCCTGTGGCGAACGAAGGGGGGAGTAGCAAGAGGGTAACACGCGATGCGATGTTAAGCACTCCTATTCCTTGTTAATCAATTGGTTTTTAGTTATTTAAAAATAAAGTGATTATTTAGATTTCTACAATTTGCGACAAATGCCCTGTGAGCGCCCATTTTTAGGGAAGGATTTGCGACAAATCGGCGAATTATGGACTCATTTATCGGCATTCGATTCAAAAAGGAAACGGCGAAACGTTTCCAGCAATTTTCAAGGACACACTTTAAATCGCACACCGAGGCAATGGCGGTGATGCTCGATTTTTTCTTCTACAACGAAATATCCCCAAGGGAAAAATTGGGTCCGACAGGGAGGACGATCGAGGCCAATTTAAAGAAACGGATCAATGCCGTAATCGCCATAATGCGGGATATGGAAAAGACCCAGATCAAACCGACCATGGCGATGATCGAATCCCTCTTTCAGACGGAAGAACCCAAAAAGAGAAATTTGATCTTGGAGAAGAAATATGTAGAGGAAAAGAAAAAAGTACACCTGCCTGCTGGCGAGGCAGGTTTCCAAGAAAGTCGAAACCCTAGTAAAGAACCGTAATAATTTATGCTATGTACATCACGATCACACCTCAAAAATTGGGCGGGAACTATTCCCAAAGTTCGGCAGATTTTGTGGGCTATCTGGAAAAGGAAAATCAGGGTTTGGAGCAAGCGGATATGGAGCATTTTTTCAATCAATATGATGAAGGAATTTCAGCCGAAGAAGTGGTAAAGGAAATTGATGGAAACGGTGCCAAATTGAAAAAGAAAGAACCAAAATTTTATTCGGTTACAGTCAGCCCTTCCAAATACGAATTGAACCGATTACAGAACAGTAGCATAGATCTGAAAAAGTACACCCGTGAGCTGATGAAAGATTATGTGCAATCGTTCAACCGGGAAATCAACGGGCGACCGGTAACTATTGACGATATAAAATATTACGCAAAAATAGAGCATCAACGAACCTTCAAGGGAACGGACAAACAGATCAGGGAAAACCAACCCTTTGCCACCAAAATATTGCAGCTTAAAAATGAAATCCGAAGTATTGAAAACGGTTCGATGGAAGGAAGTGTTGGGAAACGAGAAAAAGAAATCGCAAAACTGGAACGCCAAGCACCACACCAACAGGATGGCAAACGGATCGTCCAGGGAATGCCCAAGGCCGGAAGCCAAAGCCATATCCACATTATCGTGAGCCGGAAAGACGCTTCCAATTCGTTCAGTCTTTCTCCCGGGAGCAAATACAAAGCTTCCGAGGTCGAGATGAGAGGGAAGCAAGTCAAACGGGGCTTTGATAGGGACAGATTTTTTGAGCAAGCGGAAAAGACCTTTGACAGGACTTTTGGTTACCAGCGGAACTTTGCTGAAACCTATAAGGCCCGGAAGGATTTTATCAAAAACCCAAAAATCTATTTTGCTTCCTTGATGAAACTGCCCACCAATGAAAAGGCAATAGCCTTCAAGTTGATGAAGGAAACAGGCATCCCGATAATGCCAAGCATCCCGACCAATCAGGCACAGCTTGCACTAAAAGTTTTCAATAAGCTGCGGAAGGGTTTGGATGTAGCCATCAAATCAAGTTCAATCGGTATTTAATTCAAGACGATGGAAATAGAAAGTCTTCTTACGGTACTCTCGGTTATTGGCTTAACCAGTTTATTATTTTATTCTTTTTTCAGGGTCAGTCGGTATGCGTTCGCGCTGAATATGCTGCTAATCGCAGCTCTCATTTTTTATTTTTCGGAAGAAAACCGATTAATATTGATCCTACTTTATTTAGGTTGTCCGCTGATGCTGATCAATACGGGACTTTATGTTTTCCAACAAAGAACCGAGGAAGTAAAAGAAGGGAATGAAATATACCGTATAGGCTTTAGGACGCATGGGGGTCATTTCCATCTGGAGAATTTAAAACGGGGGGCATCCATTATAGGATCTGCCGGAAGTGGGAAGACCGAAAGCGTGGTCTTTGGTTTTTTGAGGCATTTTAGGAAAAAGGGCTTTTGTGGGGTCATCCACGACTATAAGGATTTTGAACTTACGGAAATGGCCTATCCACTTTTCGGGGATGGAAATATCCAATTTAAGGTCATTTCCTTTGATAGGATCATTGATAGGGTAAACCCCATTGCCCCACGTTATCTGGACGGGGAGGAAAGTGTAAATGAGATCTCCCGGGTGCTGATCGAGAACTTATTGGAGCAGCGGGAGTCGGGCACCTCGGGAACAACCAAATTTTTCAATGACGCTGCCGAGGGATTGATCGGTGGGCTTATCTGGAAGCTCAAGAGCTCCTATCCCCAATTTTGTACGCTTCCCCATTTGATAGCCATCTATCAATATCTGGATACCGATAGCCTGATCCAGTTCTTGGAAACCAATACAACCTCAAGGGCTATGGCGGATGCCTTTATAAGCGGTAAGGATTCGGAGCGCCAGACGGCCGGTGTAAAAAGCACCTTGGCCAATGCGCTCAAGCGAATCAGCACCCAACGGATATTTATGGCACTTTCCGCAGACGAAGTTCCGCTCAATATCAATCACGAGGATAACCCGGCGGTGATCTCTATCGTGAACAACCCCAAATTCGAAACCTCCTATTCGCCGGTCATCGCCACCATTCTCCACACGATAACCAAGCAGATGAGCGTAAGAAATTCCATGCCCTCATTTCTTTTAATGGAGGAGGCACCGACCATACGCCTGTTGAACATGCACCGGATCCCGGCGACGCTGCGGAGCTATGATATCGCCACCATCTACGTGATGCAGGATAAAATTCAGAACGATATTATGTACGGTGACAAGGCCAGTAAGGCCATATTGAGTAACCTTTCCTACCAGTTCTTTGGGAAGGTCAACGACCCGGACACCGCCAAATATTATGAACGGTTTTTTGAGATCGTTAAAAATCCGACGACAAGCATAAGCCGTGGCCATAACCTCGATTTTGATACCCGGGTGACCACCGGTGAAAAGGAGATTCCGAAGATCAGGGCAGACGTTTTCTTTCGTCTTAAGCAGGGCGAATTTATTACCTATGCGGATGGTAAGGATAAAAAGGTGCGGTTTAAGTTGCAGAAGATACATAGGGAGCTTCCCGAGGAATCAAATCAATTTACCGCAGCTGATTTAGAGGCTAATTTTGAGCGGGTTTATGAGGAGGCGCGGTCGATATTTGGATAGAAATATGAACTTTAAGCTATTCTTACTATAAAATCTTTGGAATAATATTTAATTTATTGCTAATAGCGAAAATTTTAAATCTACTTAAAAAACGTTGCTTGTTTGGAAAAATCTATGGTAAATAAATGAACTTAAGATTCTTAGGAAATATTATTTTTCTTGGCAATTTGAAGGGCGGAAAGACCATATAATTTAATTTTTCCATCAAAATCTTTTGTGATCTTATCTTTTAGGGCATTGTACAGTCTTGATTTAATATTATCTTCCAGTTTAAGATAGTTGGACATTGTATTCAAATACTGTACATATTCAGAACCTGAATATGTTAAATCAAACTCTAAATCTTCATAGTGTACTGAGCCAAAAAAGTCAGAATTTTTTAAGTTTTCCCCCAGTTCCTTTATCTGGTTTCTCAAATCATTGTTATCGTGAAATTCATACATTGAAGGGCAAATCTCATCATATATTTTTTCAAAACTCCTATACATATCCAAAGAAGGGCGAAGTGGCATATTCCATAATAATATGAAATAACCATTTGGTTTTAAAGCTTTGGATGATTTTGAATACGCTATTTCCGAGGAAATCCAATGAATTGATGTAGGTGCAAAAACTGCATCAAAAAATCCTTCTTGGAGTTTCCATTCTTCAAAAGTGGTATTGATCATTTCTACATTGGCAAATGGGCTACAATTTTTCTTCGCCAATTCATATAAACTTTTGCTGGGTTCCAATGAAACAATTTGATAACCTCTCTTGGCGAATAACAATGTCGCCGTCGCCGGGCCCGCACCAATTTCGAGAAGATTGGCATTCGGGGCTAACTTAGCAATTTCACAGGTACGTTGAATAATTTCATTTGGATATTTAGGGCGAAAATTATCATACTCTGTGGCAGCAGAGGAATACCAATTGCGTTTTTCTTCAAGATCTCTTTGTGAGTGAATGTGATGTTTCATATGACACTAAAGTTACAACCTTAAAACAGAAATCAGATTGCGAATAGCAGAAAAGCACTTTTGAGTCCGCTCCAAAAACCCATTTTTTTCAAGCCCTTGAGAATCGAAAATTCCGGGTGCTGGGCGGATGTACGGCTTTTAATTGCCGTAAAAAGGGGACGAACACCTCTATGATGATCTGGTAGATGAAATTCGGAAGGTGTCGCTAAAAGTTGATAAAATATTGGGTACTGAAAAATGCCTTGTCCGTAAAGCAGGGATGAAGTACCATTTAGACCTACACGCTACTGTCAATGGGAAAATAAGTGTTGAAGAAGGCCACGACCTTGCCCATAAACTGAAAGATCGGTTGCATAACGTGCTCCAATTAGAGCTTGTTTAAAAACAAAATTGGGTAAAAACTTTTAAAAAAAGCTGGGCATTATAAACTTTGTAATGAACAAAAAAACAGAGTTTATGAAATCGAAGTATAAGCGATTGAATGCCCAGCAATGGGAATTTATGAAAATTTTCCTGCCCGAAAAAATAAAGGGCCGCCATGAACTGCGCAATATTGCGGACTCCATCCTTTGGATATTGAGTGTCGGGTCGCAATGGCGGAACCTGCCGGTATATTTCCCAAAATGGGAGAGCGTCTATTACCATTTCAAGAAATGGGAGGGGGACGGCACCCTTGCGGGGCTGAACTTCGGGCTGAACATGATGGAGCGGAAACGCAAGGGGAAAAATGCAACGCCCAGCATGTTATCCATTGACAGCCAATCCGTTAAGGCAGGCCCTCTGACCTCGCTGGCCAAGGGCATAGATGGGAACAAAAAGGTCAACGGGCGCAAGCGCCATGTTGTCACCGACACCCTGGGTCTGGTCTGGGGCGAGGTCGTGGGGCCGGCCAGCGAGGTGGACGGTGCGGTGGGCCAAAGGGTGCTCGAGCCGCTGCTGGGCTACCTGCACAGGCTGAAAAGGGTACTGGCCGACCAAGCCTACACCAAGGTTTTCAAGCAGTGGATCGAAGATACCATAATCGGCCTGGAGGTCGAGATTTCCTCTCGCCCACCTTCGGAGAAAGGGTTCGTCCCGGTCAAATGGAGATGGGTGACCGAAAGGACATTCGGCACCTACAATTTCTTCAGGAGGCTCGCCAAGGACTACGAAAAAACGCCCGAAAGCCAAGAATCCTGGGTGCTCTGGCAGAATTGTCAAATAATCCTCAATAGGATGGGGAAATGATTGAGAATCTTATTTAAACAAGCTCTTAATGCATATTTTGATTCATATTGAACCCGATACTATTTCCGAAGATATTAAAATGACTCTTAGTCTAGCTTCACCTTAAGCTTACCCATATCCTCGCTTATTTTTTTCTCGATTACACGGGCATATATTTGGGTTGTGGCCAAGGAAGTGTGTCCAAGCATTTTGGATACTGTTTCTATGGGCACACCATTACTAAGCGTCACTGTAGTGGCGAAAGTATGCCTAGCCATGTGGAAGGTCAAGTTTTTGGTAATACCGCACAGGTCAGCTATTTCTTTAAGATAACTGTTCAATCGTTGATTAGAAAGAGAGGGCATTAATCTTCCGTTTACTTGAGTCCTGGGATGATCAGAATATTTTGCAATTAGTCTGTCGGTTGTCGGCAATAATGGGATTTTAAAAGGAGTGCCCGTCTTGTTTCTAGAATCCATAATCCAACTATTGCCGTCAACACCTTGTTTTAAACAGTTTCTATCCAGTTTCATAATATCCACGTAAGAAATACCTGTATAACAACTGAATAAAAATAAATCCCTTCCGACCGTAATCCGCTCTATGGGAGAGTCCAGACCCTCAATTTTTTTGAGTTCTGAATCAGTGAGGAATTCTCGCTGCCGCTTAATGATTGTTTGTTTAAACTTTCGAAAAGGGTCGCGTTCGATCCATTCCATGTGGCAGGCAAGGTTAATCATTTTCCGTAGGCGCTGAATATGTTTCATTGTTGTGTTATTACCTATACTCCCCTTATAATGGGTAGTACCGTAATTTCGAAGATAACTTTCCAGGCCGATCAGGAATTTGTAGTCCAATTCCCTTAACAATAAATCCGAAGATTTATAAGCTTGGGATATATAGTTCAATATATATTTCTGACTGGTACGGTAATGGCTTAAAGTCCGTGAACATAATTTATGTTCCATTGTTTCATTATGATAGAGAAATAAATCTCGTAGGGAATGAGTTTCTATATCCTCGCCCTGGTATCTTGCCTTTACGAGCTGGGGTGTTACCACCCGTGCTCCATTCGACAGGTCTCTATAGGATTGCATGATATCGGCTTTTACTTGGGCGATAAAATGATTAACGGTTCTTGATGCCGCACTGTTCCCCTTAGCTTTTTGTAGCTTGGGATTCCATGAATCGATATCAACCCTTTCATTGAGACTAATATTTACTCTTTTGCCATTAATGGTAATTCGGGCATACAGGCTTGCCTGATTGTTTTTAGCCCTTTTAAGATAGGCCCAAATCAGGATGGAAAATGATTGTGAAGTTCTCATGTTTTCGTCTATTTAATTTAATAATTAGTGAGACGAAAGTCAAATCCGAAGTATGAGGGTATCGTACGAAAGTTAGTCCAAGGTAACCAACTGTTGACGATTAAAAAAAAACGTTGACGATTTGTGAACCTTTAATATCAAATGATATGGATTGATATGAAAATTCACGAATCAAAAAACCCTGCCAATCATAAGATTAGCAGGGTTTTGGGTCAAATTAATAACCATTTAAGTGGGCAATGAGGGATTCGAACCCCCGACCCCCTCGGTGTAAACGAGGTGCTCTGAACCAACTGAGCTAATTGCCCTTTTATTAGCGGATGCAAATATAATCCAATTTGTACAACTGCAAAATACTTTTCATAAAATAATCAAATTATTTCGGCTACCACAAAAGTACTTCCGCCCACAAACACTAAATCTTCTGGCACCGCAGCTTTTAAAGCGGCATCGTAAGCCATTTTTACGCTTGTATAGCTTTCACCCATAAGACCGTAGTGCTCTGCCTGTACTTTTAATACCGCCACCTCAAGACCTCTGGCAAGATCGGGGGTGCAAAAATAATAGCGCGCATCTTTGGGGAATAATGGCAAAACAGCGTCTAAATTCTTATCCTTCACCATACCCAGAACAATATGTAAACGCTCATAATGCTCACCTCTTAGCTGCTCAACAACTTGGCTAATCCCTTCCCTATTATGTCCCGTATCGCAAATCACCGTAGGCCTCTCGCCCAATTGCTGCCAGCGTCCCATCAGTCCGGTGAGCTTTCCGGCATTCAGGATCCCTTTTTTGATATTTTCAGGATGTATCAAAAAGGAACCATGGCCCTGCAATACCTCAATAGTTTTCAACACGGTTTTCTTATTTTGTTTTTGGTAAGATCCTTTAAGATCAGAATCATAGTCCTGATAGTTTTCGCCTGAAGCGAAATAAATCTCGCAACCTTTATCCACCGCAGTCTGTACAAAGACCGCAGTTGTTTCCGGTTGCTTTTCCCCGATCACAACAGGGACTCCTTTTTTTATAATCCCTGCTTTTTCACCGGCGATTTGTGCCAGAGTCGTACCCAAAAAGGCGGTGTGGTCCAGACCAATATTGGTGATTACAGCAACCTCTGGGATAATGATATTTGTAGCGTCCAGCCTTCCACCAAGGCCTACTTCAATAATAGCCACATCCACTTTTTGCTTTGCGAAATGGTCAAACGCCATACCCACGGTAAGTTCAAAAAAAGAAAGCTGGTGCTCCTCAATAAATTTCTTATTTTTTCCTATAAAAGATATCACATCCTCTTCAGGCATCATCGTTCCATTTATGCGGATGCGTTCCCTAAAATCCCTAAGGTGTGGCGATGTGTAAAGCCCCACTTTATAACCGGCTTCCTGCAAGATAGCAGCAAGGATATGGCTTGTGCTGCCCTTGCCGTTAGTGCCTCCCACATGCACCGTTTTATAGCACGTGTGTGGATGGCCAAGATGCGTATCAAGCTCATGAATATTGTCAAGATTGTTTCTAAACGCTGCAGCCCCTTGTCGCTGATACATAGGCAAGCGCGCAAACATCCAGTGTAAAGTCTGCCGATAATCCATCATTCGGAAAGGCTAAACCTATAGATGATCTTACCAATCTGCCGTGATGGGGCCTCGTCATCAGAATTAAATCGGGTGGCCAGAGCGGCTGCTTTTGCTGGATCCAGAAGACATTTTGAATTATTGGTCGTACCGCGTACGCCGGGCGTGGCCTTAACCACATTACCTTCACGGTCAACCTCAATACTTACGACTACAATCCCCGCCTCATTGCAATCCTGCACACGTTTGGGTTTGCTTAATGCTTTTCGGCCTCCCAATTGATAATTTCCATCACCATCAAGACCTTTTCCCACACCATAATAACTAGACGCGTTGGGATCACCGTTGGGATCGCCCTTATCACCGGCCTTGTTATCATCGCCTTCTCCCCCTTTGGCCTTACCATCACTTTTGGGGCCATTTAGGATACTGCTTAAAGCGTCTGTAGTGGATTTATCGGGTTTGGGATCTGGTTTTTTAGGTTTTTCCACCGGTTTTGGCGGTGTTTTTTTAACGGGTTCGGTAACAGGTTTTTTGATTTCTTTTTTTGGTTCTTCTTTAATTACCGGGGCCTCTTCCACTTCTTGGGTAACCACTTTTTCCTTAATTTCTTGGGTTTTCTGTGGTATTGGTTCTGGTGTAGTATTGCGCGGTGCAGATTTTATAGCTTCTGTGGGTTGAACACGGCCAGAGCCGGTAGCGCTAGTCCCAAAATTGATCGCGATACCACTTTCAGGCGGTGGATCCAGATAGGTCATGCCCATAAAAAACAAAAGCAGGATCATTAACGCATAAATTATGGTCGTGATCGTAAAGGATTTGCGCTTATGTACGGTGTCTAAAAAATGCAACGTGGGGTGTTATTTGTAATTTGTTTTCGGTTAAATTATTGTCTCTCAATGAGCAATAACTGTTCCGCTTGCGCGAAAAATTACCGTTTTAAATATCATTGATTTTGCCATTTTTTCTTCCGCAAAAGCATCCATTCGATCTATTGGCCAAAAAATTCCTTAACCCAAATTATACTATGAATTGCAATTTACGGTAGAGCCAGTCAAAAAATAAGTCAAAAGGGCTAAAGTACTCTCTAGATGACTATTTGATTAATTTGGCCTGACCGCTAATACGATCTTATACTTGTTTCTATTGGCAATATCCATCACGCTAACAGCTTTTTCAATAGGTACGCCCTCTGCTGCCCGCAATATAATGGTGGGTTCCTGCACGCCCGCGAGTTCCTTAGTAATATAGCTTTCGAGGCCAGATGCAGGCACACGTTCTTTATTTACATAAAAATCAAGGTCTTTGGTAATGCTCACCGAAAGGTTCTGCTGGTTGCTCGTTTTGCCTTTGGCCTTTGGTAAAATAAGGTCAAGCGCGTCTGGAGTGATGGCTGGGGAAGTGAGCAAAAAGAAAATAAGCAACAGGAACACGATATCGGTCATGCTGCTCATGCTGAACTCTGGGCTTATTTTATTTCTTCCGCGTAAGTTCATATTATAGGGGTTCGTTTAAAAGATCCAGAAATTCTACTGCATTAGCTTCCATCTGGTGTACCACTTTATCGGTGCGTACCACCAGGTGATTATAGCCCATATAAGCGATAATCCCAACAATGAGGCCGGCAACAGTAGTAGTCATCGCGGTATAGATACCCTCTGCCAGTGTGCCCATCTCCGCCTGGCCACTGCTGGTGGCAAGTTGGTGAAAGGCGATCACCATCCCAATCACCGTTCCCAGAAATCCAATCATTGGCGCTGCGCCGGCAATTGTGGCAAGCACACTCACATTTTGTTCCAGTCTATAGACTTCCAACTTGCCAGAGTTTTCTATGGCCGTATTTATATCCTCAAGAGGGCTACCTATGCGCGAGATCCCCTTTGCGGTAAGGCGAGAAACAGGGCTGCTCTGTTGGGCACAGAGTATTTTGGCAGCTTCAATGTTACCGTGGGAAACATTATCTTTAATCTGGTTCATAAAATTACTGTCTATTTTAGAGGCCGCCTTTATGGCAAAAAGCCTTTCGAAATAGATATAAATAGCAACAAATAAAAGGATAAAAAGCACCAGGATTATGACCTGACCAGCGATGCCACCGCTCATCAATAGATCAATAATCGAAAGGGTCTTCTCAACGGGTTCTTGATCTGCTGTCAGCGAATCTAGCGACTGCGCGGTGTCCTGCACAAAAAGTGTCAACATAATTTATCAGTTAGATATGTGGTAAACGTAGATAATCGGAATTAATTATTTATGGATTGATTTGTTTTAAAAGGAAAAAATATTGCTGCCTAAAATTTATTGATGGTTTAGCATTAAAACCCGAGTTTAATGAGGGCAAAAATCAATTTATTTAGTGTAATAGCAATTTGAAACAGTATTCCTATTAACCATATAAAGGACGAACATTATAGCCCCCAAACACGAACTCCACATCTTTTCTTAAAGAAATAGATAAACACAGAGCAGCCCTACCCCGCCCATAACGACGGTGTAAGGAAATGCCATTTTCACCATTTTTCCATAACTGAGATTTATTAGGGGAGCCAAAGATGAAGTGAGCAAAAACAGGAATGCCGCCTGACCGTTTGGAGTAGCTACACTGGGCAGATTAGTTCCCGTATTGATGGCTATGGCCAAATGGTTTAACTGCTCTTGGGTGATCTCGCCCCGGCTAAAAGCGCCCTCTACCTCATTGATATAAACGGTAGCCACAAATACATTATCACTTATCATACTCAGAAGTCCGTTTGCCACATAAAACATAGAGGGTTGTGCGGAATGTGGCATCGAAAGCACATATTCGATGATGGGTGTAAACAAATGCTGATCATGGATCATGGCCACAATGACAAAAAATACAACCAGAAGAGCAGTAAATGGTAGGGCTTCCTCAAAGGCTTTACCAAGGCTGTGCTCGTCGGTGATACCCATAAAAGCGGTCTGCACCACGATTACAAAGAGGCCGATAAAACCAACTGGTGCGAGGTGCAATGCGAGGCTGGTAATCAGGAGAATTGCTGAAACACCTTGTATCCAAAGGCCAAAACTTTCCTTTTTTGTACGCTTTTCATCCTGCTCTTCGGTGTAGCGCTCAATAATGCGCCGGGCGACATCTGGTAATTTCTCTCCAAAACCAAATATTTTGGTTTTCTCCAGAATAAAAGTGGTCAATAGCCCGCAGATCAAAACAGGGATTGATACGGGTGTCATCCTATGGAAAAACTCCATAAACTCCCAGCCCAATTTTTCTCCTATAAGCAGGTTCTGGGGTTCACCCACAAGCGTGCAAACACCTCCCAAGGCCGTTCCCACGACACCGTGCATAATCAGGCTACGCAGAAAACTACGGAATTTATCAAGCGTTTCCCCGCTCAGTTCCTTTTTATCAAGGATATCATCCTCATCATAATCTGCTGTGGCACTTGAATGTATCTTATGATAGACTCCATAAAAACCTACGGCAACACTGATGAGTACGGCAGTCACGGTAAGCGCGTCCAAAAAGGCCGAAAGAAAGGCAGCCAGAAAGACAAAAAGCATCGAAAGCAGGATTTTAGACTTGATCTTGGTAAAAACCTTGCTGAAGATATACATGAGCAAGGGCTTCATAAAGTAGATACCGGCCACCATAAAAACGAGCAGCAGCACCACCTCAAGGTTTTGATCTACTTCCTCATAGGCTGCGGTTGGCGTCGTGAGCCCCAAGATAAGGGCCTCAAGTGCCAGAATACCACCAGATTGCAAGGGATAGCACTTGAGTGCCATCGCAAGGGTGAAAATGAATTCTCCTATAAAAATCCATGCGGTCACCACAGGACCTAATGTAAATATGGAAAACACATTAAAGACGAGAAACGCAATCATGGTAAGTTTGAACCAGCGCGGGCTTTGGCCGAGGAAATATTTTAGCATCGTATAGGTTTTTTAGGTTGATTTAAATGAGTTGCTGCAGCGCAATCTCAAAAGCCGTGCGGCTGATGTTTTTTTTGCTGCTATTAATGTCAAATGTTTTCTGTATGGCATTCTTGATGGTTATAGAGGTATCGCTAAATATAGCCTCATCGGTCATGGGGACACGACGCTCCATAAAATAGGCAAAAACTCTAGCCATGCCACAGTTGGATATAAAATCGGGGATGAGTGCGGTACGCTCATCGGTATGCTCCATAATTGGTCCGAAAAAAATCTCTTTATCGGCAAAGGGTACATTTGCGCCACATGAGATCACCTCAAGACCGGCATCGATCAGGTTATCGATCTGTTCTTCTTTGATCAATCGTGAGGCTGCGCAAGGTGCAAATATTTCTGCTTTAAGATTCCATATACGTTTATTTATTTCCCCAAAAGGGATTATATGATCCGCATTTAGCCTGTTTCCATCTTTGTTAAGGAACAGTGCTTTGATCTCTTCAAAGGAAAACCCGTTCTCATTGACCAAGCCACCCGCCACATCAATGATTCCTACTATCTTCGCCCCGTTTTTGGCTAGATAAAAAGCGGCCGCTGAACCCACATTGCCAAAACCCTGCACAATCGCTCTTTTATCTTTGATTTCGCCACCATAAATAGCGTAAAAATGCCTGATCGCCTCGGCCACACCAAAACCTGTCACCATATCTGCTACGGTATATTTCCGTGTAACATCGGGTGAAAAAGCAGGGTTTTCGATCACTTTGATCACCCCCTGGCGCAACTGGCCTATGCGGTTGATCTTATCGGCTTCGGTGGGTTTAAAATGCCCGTTAAATACGCCCTCCTGTGGGTGCCAGACCCCGCTCTCTTCGGTGATGGGGATAACCTCGTTGATCTCATCAACATTAAGGTCTCCACCGGTACCGTAGTAACTTTTTAACAATGGGGAGACCGCACTGTACCAACGCTCCAGCACGCCCTTTTTACGCGGATCAGCAGGATCAAAGTTGATCCCGCTTTTTGCTCCGCCAATGGCCGGGCCGGATACGGTAAACTTAACTTCCATCGTTTTGGCCAGAGAGAGCACTTCATTTTTATCAAGGCCTTTTCGCATACGCGTCCCGCCGCCCGCCGCACCACCGCGCAACGAGTTGATGACCGTCCAGCCCTCGGCTTCGGTCTCCGGATCGTTCCAATGGAAAACGATCTCCGGTTCTTTATCTTCGTAACGTTGTAGTAAATCTTTCATTAAAAAATGTAAGTAGGCCGACAAATATAAACATTCAGTGAGCGAACCAAAGCGGAGTGATTATAAAAATCTACCTCATCAGGGGGTATAGATCTTTCCGGCGCAATGATCGTGGGATGCCCCAGTCACACTTTTTAGCACATTGATTTCATTTCGCAGACGCAATACACCCAAAAAACCAAAGATAAGGGCTTCTTTATAATCAATAATAACAGGCTGTGGCAATGTGAGCTCCGCATGGGTCTTACATGCAATGCAGGATATTAAATATGAGTTATAGGCTCCGCCACCGGTCAGGAGCACTCTGCCCAATTTTAGTTTTTTCTGGAGGTTGATCACCTTTGCGATCTGTTCGGCTATATGTTCTGTAAAAGTGGTAAGCGCTCGTTGTGGCGAAATTTTCCGCTGTTCAAGAACGGGCATGACCGTTTTGTTGACCCATTCCATACCTAAAGATTTGGGAGGTTTTTCTTTGTAAAATGGGAGCATGTTAAGCTCCTGGCGCAACATATTATGCACTTTCTGCGATGCGGCCACTTCCCCGCCCCGGTCATAATCCATCCCCAGCAAATTGGCAAAATGGTTAAGTACTACATTGACCGGGCAAATATCATAAGCAATCCGCTTTTTTTTAGAACGATAGGAAATATTGGCAAAACCGCCCAGGTTGATACAGGCATCATATTCATTAAAAAGTAGGGCATCACCTATAGGCACCAATGGCGCGCCCTGGCCGCCCAGAGCGACGTCTTCTACCCTAAAATCACAGATTACACGTTGCCCGGTAAGTTTGGCCAGGGCCTTAAGATTCCCTATTTGTAATGTTACCCCTTTTTCGGGCTCGTGCAATACAGTATGACCATGAGAGCAGATGGCATCCAGCGATTTTATCTCACTTGCCGCAATAAACCTATTTATGGCCTGCGCCAAATAACGCGTGTATGCTGCATTAAGTTCATTTAATTCCTCTGGAGGAAGATTTATGGCTTCAAAAAGTTTCTTTTGCCACGCTTTGGGATAGGGCACCGTTTCGGCCCTCATTATTTCAAAACGCCAAGTTGTGCCCTTAGTAAATTGTGCGAATGCGAGATCAATGCCATCCAGTGAGGTACCGCTCATAACGCCAAGCACATTGTAAGTTTCCGAATTTTCTGGGAACATCTTAAACTGTTTTTTCTTTTTTGATGAATTCTAAAAATAATAAAGTCCGCCGTAAAAAAATTATTAAAACCGGTATATTTGCAAGAATTTTCTGAACATATAATAAAATTAACCCCTAAACCATGGATTTTAGCCTGAGCGAAGAACATAAAATGATACGCGACGCCGCACGGGAATTTGCCAAGACCGAGCTTTTGCCCGGCGTGATCGAGCGCGATGAGCAACAGCATTTTCCGGCAGCACTTGTGCGGAAAATGGGCGAAATGGGCTTTATGGGCATGATGACACCTACGCAATATGGTGGGGGCGGGATGGATGCGATCTCCTATGTACTTGTTATGGAGGAGCTTTCTAAAATAGACGCATCGGCCTCCGTGATTGTTTCGGTAAATAATAGTCTGGTCTGTTATGGCCTTTCTGAATATGGCAGCGAAGAACAGAAACAGAAATATCTTACTAAACTGGCCTCTGGCGAGAAACTGGGTGCCTTTTGCCTGAGTGAGCCCGAGGCCGGGAGTGATGCCACCTCACAAAAAACAACCGCAATCGATAAAGGTGACCATTACCTATTAAATGGTACCAAAAACTGGATTACCAATGGAAGTTCGGCAGATTATTATATTGTTATCGCCCAGACGCACCGCGAAAAGAAACATCACGGCATCAATGCATTTATCGTAGAAAAAGAATGGGGCGGTTTTGAAGTAGGCCCAAAAGAGCAAAAACTGGGCATACGCGGGAGCGATACGCATTCGCTCAACTTTAACGACGTAAAAGTGCCCAAAGAAAACAGGATTGGCGAGGACGGTTTTGGATTTAAATTCGCGATGAAAACCCTTAGCGGCGGCCGCATCGGGATTGCGGCGCAAGCCCTGGGCATAGCAGGGGGCGCCTATGAACTTGCACGCAAATATTCCAAGGAGCGCAAAACCTTTGGTACAGCAATCTGCAACCACCAGGCCATAGCTTTCAAACTTGCCGATATGCTCGTTTCTATCGAGGCCGCGCGGCACCTTGTATTTAAGGCTGCCTGGGAAAAAGATCAAGGTATAAACTACGATATGGCGAGCAGCATGGCCAAACTCTACGCCTCTAAAGTAGCGATGGATGTTACTGTAGAAGCCGTGCAGGTGCATGGAGGTAACGGTTATGTCAAAGACTACCATGTGGAACGTCTCATGCGCGACGCCAAAATCACCCAGATCTACGAAGGTACTTCTGAAATTCAGCAGATCGTAATATCCAGAGGCTTGCTGGATTCCAAACCTTAAAGCCCAATCAGCGCAAGAAAAACACTTCTATAGACCATAATTGTCTTTTTAGCCGCACAAAATAAAAACTTCAGTTGTCTTCCGCTCCTTTGAAGGGAGGATGGGATATTTTGGCTTTTTTAAGTCACAAGAAGCTATACAGGAACCCCTAATCTTTTCTTAACCAAAAACCCACTCACAAAGCCATTCCATAACTTTAAGCTCATATTTTTGAGCAACCCTTAATTATTAATCCTAAACCTCCAACTTTTTGCCACCCCCACTACTTCAATTCAATAAAAAAGGAATTTACTGCGCTGCAGCGAAAGTGTATCTCGACCCGTGGAAACCGGTTGATAAGGCCATTATTTCGCATGGACATGCAGATCATAGCCGCTGGGGGCATAAGCAATATATCACCCATCATACTAACGTGCCGATCATTAGGCACCGTCTGGGCGATATTGAGGTTACCGGAAAAAAATACGGCGAAATCTTTACCATAAATAACGTAAAGTTCAGTTTTCACCCTGCCGGGCATATTATCGGGAGCTCTCAAATACGCGTGGAACATCAAGGCGAAGTCTGGGTGTTTACAGGGGATTATAAAACCGAGGAGGATGGCGTGGCCACTCCCTATGAACCCGTTAAATGCCACACTTTCATCACCGAATGTACCTTTGGCCTGCCCGCTTTTAAGTGGGTGCCCCAGGAACAGGTTTTTGCCGATATAAATACATGGTGGGCAGAAAACAAGGCCGAGGGGAAAACCTCTGTTTTGTTTGGCTATTCTCTGGGTAAAGCGCAGCGACTGCTAAAATATCTGGATACCGACATCGGAAAAATATATACCCACGGGGCAGTCGAAAATATGACAGAAGTAGTCAGACCTTTTGTTGACCTGCCTCCCACAGAGCGTATAACACGCGATACCTCAAAAGAAGATATCAAGGGAAATATAGTGGTCGCACCGCCCAGCGCTCATGGCAGCACCTGGATACGCAAGATGGTTCCCTATGTCACGGCCTCGGCGAGCGGATGGATGACCTTTCGTGGGGCACGCCGGCGCAGGGCCATAGACAAGGGTTTTGTACTTTCAGACCATTGCGACTGGCCGGGACTTTTGGCAAGTATTGAGGCTACCGGTGCCGAAAAGATCATTAGTACTCATGGTTATACCGATATTTTTTCCAGGTATCTGAAACAACAGGGCTACGATGCGCGCACCGAAGCCACACAGTATAATGAAGATGACGAAAGCCCCTCAGATGGAGGTAATAAAGCTACCTGATCTCTTAACATCAAGCCATTGATGTAACCTCCTAAAATTTTAATATGACTGCAGCACATATCACACGAATGTTTAAAACCCCCTCTCCGGAAGTTAAAGGGCGTAAACTATGAGAAAATTTGCCCAACTTATAAAAAAGATCGAC
The DNA here is from genome assembly GCA_965219335.1 of Leeuwenhoekiella sp. Taxonomy (GTDB): domain Bacteria; phylum Bacteroidota; class Bacteroidia; order Flavobacteriales; family Flavobacteriaceae; genus Leeuwenhoekiella. The sequence goes on along the minus strand of CBDCNG010000009.1, from coordinate 954,376 downwards.
AGTACCAACAAAACAAATGTGAAGGTAGAGGCCCTTACCGATTATCTACAAAAAGCCGATGAAGACGATAAACTCTGGACGATTGCCATCCTCTCCCATCGCCGCCCCCCCAGACCGGTAAATACTACACTATTGCGACAATGGGCAAGCGAACTCGCAAATATTCCGCTGTGGCTCTTTGAGGAAAGTTATCATATCGTTGGCGACCTGGCCGAAACAATTGCGCTGGTCATTCCCGCCTCAGAAGAAAGTTCTGACAAAAGTTTGACCCAGTTTCTCGATGAGATTTTAAAATTGAAAAAAAAACCGGACAATGAAAAGCGGGATTATCTAAGAAAAAATTGGACGGATCTCAATTATTACGAGCGTTTCGTTTTCACGAAATTGATCACGGGCAGTTTTCGAATTGGGGTAAGTCAAAAATTAATGACCAGGGCACTATCCAAAGCTACTGACATTGACGAAGATGTGCTCGCCTATAAACTCATGGGCAATTGGAAACCGCAGAACACCACTTTTAAAGAACTTATACTTGAGACCAATAAGGCCGATTATTTATCAAAACCTTATCCATTTTATCTCGCTTACGGCATTGAGGGCGCTCCCGAAGACCTTGGTGACATCAGCCAATGGTCTGCAGAGCATAAATGGGATGGCATACGCTCTCAGGTCATTTTGCGCAACGACTCCATTTATGTCTGGTCGCGGGGCGAGGAACTGGTGACCGATAAATATCCTGAATTTGGCAATTTTATAGATGTGATCCCTAATGGGACCGTGATAGATGGCGAGATCCTTCCTTTTCCCGAAGGGAGCATCGGCACCTTCCGAGACTTGCAGACACGTATCGGCAGGAAGAATATCACTAAAAAACTCTTGGAAAAAACCCCCGTTAGACTTAAAGCATACGATCTACTGGAATGGCAGGGCAAGGATATTCGCCATCTGGCTTTCGCCGAAAGGCGTAAACTGTTAGAAAAACTGCTTAAAGAGGTTCAAAATCCGGAACTGCCGCTGGAACTTTCGGAAACCATGCACTTTAAAAATTGGGCCGAAGCCGCTAAAGAACGGGAACGCTCACGTGAGGTTTTATCAGAAGGCCTGATGCTCAAACGAAAGGATTCGCCCTATCTGGTAGGCCGCAAAAAGGGCGACTGGTGGAAATGGAAGGTGGATCCGCTTACCATAGACGCTGTGCTCACCTATGCTATGCGTGGTCACGGTCGCCGCAGCAACCTTTTTACCGATTACACCTTCGGTCTATGGGATGACAAAAAAGAGGAGCTGGTCACTTTCGCGAAAGCATACTCTGGCCTAACCGATAAAGAGTTCAGAAGTCTGGATGCATGGATAAAGAAAAATACATTAGAGCGTTTTGGACCCGTGCGAAGTGTGACACCACACCATGTCTTTGAGATCGCCTTTGAGGGGATCGCCCTTTCCGGCCGTCATAAAAGTGGCGTAGCAACCAGATTCCCAAGGATGTTGCGGTGGCGCAAGGACAAAAAAATAAATGAGGCCAATACGCTGGAAGATCTTAAAATGCTGATTCCTGATGCCGCAAAATAAACCAGCCAGCCCTAGCTGAAATCGGGTGAAACCAAGTCAATATCCCGCTTTAATTTATAATGGTGGCCATCCGTTTAATGATCCTGATCCCTTTTCATAATAAGGGTGCAAATTTTGGTAAAGCAGAACGAGGGGTGTTTGTGCCGAGCTACATAAAAACCTAAATTCACTTGCAGCGCGTATATCTTATTTTATGACCCAAACCCAACTTATCGCTCTCGCCAGCTCCTGGTTTAAATCCAAAAAGTGGAAACCTTTCCCCTTCCAAAAAGAGACGTGGAGCGCGTTTCTGGATGGTAAAAACGGGCTTTTGAACGCCCCAACGGGCAGCGGGAAAACCTACGCCCTCTGGATTCCCATCGTGCTGAACTATATCAGCAACAACCCCGATTATAAAACCGATCATGAAAAAGGGCTCAAAGCGATCTGGATTACGCCGCTTCGCGCATTATCGGTAGAAATTGCGCAGGCAGCGCGCCGTTTTGCCGAGGAACTGGGCACCCCATTGGAAGTAGGCATACGCACAGGCGATACCTCACTGAAAGAGCGCGCCCAGCAGAAAAAAAAGATGCCCGATCTGCTGATAACGACTCCGGAAAGCCTGCACCTGCTTCTATCATCAAAAAATTACGATAAAACCTTCAGAAATTGCACGGCCATCGTTATCGATGAGTGGCACGAACTACTGGGCAGCAAGCGTGGCGTGCAGGTTGAACTTGGTCTCAGCCGACTGAAAACAATCGCGCCCCAATTGCGTATCTGGGGCATTTCGGCAACTATAGGCAATCTGCAGCAGGCGCGCGAAGTATTGCTGGGCCCGGATTCCCCGGCCCTGAATAATTCGGTGCTCATCAAGGCGGATCTGGGCAAAAAATATAAGGTGGAAAGCATCATCCCCGAGACCATGGAAACCTTCCCGTGGCGCGGGCATATGGGGCTACATCTTAGTGGAAGAGGTGGTGCCCATCATCAAAAAAAGCAAAACAACACTTCTCTTTACAAACACCCGCGCACAATGCGAACTCTGGTTTCAAAAACTCCTTTTTAAACATCCCGAATTTGCCGGGGAAATGGCAATGCACCACGGCAGCATCAACAAAGAGACGCGTAACTGGGTAGAGCAGGCCATCCATAATGAAAGCCTAAAGGCCGTGGTCTGTACCTCCAGCCTTGACCTGGGGGTTGATTTTGCCCCTGTGGAGACCATAATTCAAATAGGCGGGCCCAAAGGCGTGGCGCGCTTTCTGCAACGCGCAGGGCGCAGCGGCCATCAGCCGGGCAAGACAAGCGTAATCCATTTTTTGCCCACACATGCCATCGAACTCATTGAGGCATCCGCTTTGGCAAAGGCCGCACAGGAACAAGTGGTTGAAGACCGGATTCCATACCTTTTGAGCTTTGATGTGCTGGTACAATACCTGACCACCCTAGCAGTTTCTGATGGTTTTTATCCTAACGAGATTTGGCCAGAGATCAAATCAACCTTTTGTTTTCAGGCGATGAGCACAGACCAATGGCGCTGGATCCTAAATTTTATCACTAAAGGAAGTCAATCTTTACAAAGCTACGATGAGTATAAGCGTGTAGAGATTGAAGACGATGGCCGCTTTAAAGTCAATAACCGTGGTATTGCAATGCGCCACCGTTTACAAATAGGCACTATCGTAGGCGATACCGCCTTACAGGTGAAGTATTTTTCAGGTGGATACATCGGTACGATTGAAGAATATTTCGCTTCAAAACTTAAGCCAGGTGACGTGTTTTCCTTTGCGGGAAGAACTCTTGAACTCTACCGTATCAAAAATATGCAGGTTTTGGTCAAGCGGGCAAAAAGCAAAAAACAGGCAAAGGTGGTGAGCTGGATGGGAGGCCGCATGACGCTTTCGGCACAGATGAGCGAACTTTTACGTCAGGAATTATATTCGGCCAATGGACCGTATGCAGAGCAATCGCGAGAACTACAAGCCCTGGAGCATATTTTCAAAAGACAGAAAAAGGAGTCTATAATCCCAAATGCCGATCAATTTCTGATTGAAATGTTCAAGAGCCGGGAAGGTTTTCACCATATTTTTTATCCTTTTGAAGGACGTTTTGTGCATGAGGCGCTAGCAAGCCTGCTGGCTTACCGTATCAGTCTGCTCTCTCCTATTTCCTTTTCTCTGGCGTATAATGATTATGGCTTTGAGATTCTCTCAGACCGGGAGATTGATATGCAGCAGGTTTTAGACAACAACCTGTTTACCGCAGATTATCTGCTGGATGATTTGCAGAGTAGCCTCAATGCTACCGAGATGGCACGCCGCAAATTTCGGGATATTGCCGTAATCACGGGCATGGTCTTCACCGGTTATCCCGGAAAATGGATAAAGACCAAGCACCTGCAGAGCAATTCGCAGCTGCTTTTTGACGTTTTTAGGGATTATGAGCCCGATAATCTGCTCTATCTACAAGCGGTCAGGGAAACCTTTGAGCATCAGCTGGAAGAAGGCCGCTTGCGTATGGCGCTGGAGCGGATCGCTACCCAGGAGATCATCGTAAAACATTGTAAAAAGGCAACCCCATTTTCTTTTCCCATTATTACAGACCGCTTGCGCGAAAAGTTGACAAGTGAGAAACTTGAGGACAGAATCAAAAATATGCTTAGGTATTTATCGGTTTAGCCGCAACCTCGCAACCCTAATCAATCATCTAATAAAAGGCCTTAGTTGTGCGATAATATTTCTCTGAAAGGGATAAATAACGGAACTTTGTCTTGCTATGAATCAAGTTACCACAATTTTAGGCAATACATTTACACTACATCCCTGTGGCGTGGTCTATTGGGAAGAAAAGGATTTACTGCTGATCGCCGATGTACATTTGGGAAAGGTTTCTCATTTCAGAAAATATGGCAGTGCAGTGCCGCAACAGGCTATTTTGGCTAATTTTAAACAGCTGGATAAAGCAGTTAATGCCTTTAAACCCTCGGTTATTTGCTTTCTCGGTGATCTTTTTCACAGTTATTTAAATGGGGAATGGAAACTTTTTGAAGATTGGGTACGGTCGCGGCCCGAAAAAATCCTACTGGTTGCAGGTAATCACGACATCCTTTCCCCCGGTCTTTATCAGACTTTAAACATTGCTATACATCCTGAAATCGTTCTGGGTCGTTTTCTACTTACGCACCATCCCGAGGAACGGGAAGGGTTTTTTAATTTTTCCGGTCATATACACCCGGGGATAAAATTGAGCGGAAAAGGCAGGCAGATCCTCAAACTTTCCTGCTTTTTTAAATCGGAAAATCAGCTTATTTTACCCGCTTTTGGCACATTTACGGGTAATTATTACCTAAAACCGAAGGAGGGTAATGCGGTTTTTGCGATAACCAAAAATGAGGTTATACAAGTGTATTAGTGGCCAAAATGACTTAGTATATACGCCTGCTGGAATTAAGACTTCATTTGCTCCATAGATTTTAATACTTTTTTGTCAATTTTTGAATAACTGCAAGCTATTCTTAAAAATGTCACCCTGTCCCGCCACCATAATCCCAGATTGTTATTAAGACGGAACGCGTTGAGCATGATTAAAATCATTTTTAAATTGGTGATCCTTAGTTGTACTTTTAAAGAAAAAAATGAAAAAGAAATTGGCTCTGCTTAACCTCTTTTCGGTCATTCTGGTAGTGGCCGTAAATTATGCATCTCAAGCTTTTCGCTGGAATAATACGACGATCGGTGAGATGAGTGCGCGCTACGATAACCTATTTACGCCTGCACCTTATGCCTTTGCAATATGGGGTGTGATATTTTTAAGTCTTTTCGCGTATGCGATATTTCAGGTGAAAAGGGCATTTTTTAGCACTAAAGTCTCCCCATTTATCAAGAATACGGGGTACTTGTTTATGATAGCCAATCTCTTGAATGTCGCTTGGGTGATCGCCTTTACCTACGATCTGATTGCGCTTTCTGTTTGGATCATGGTGGGTATTTTGATTTGTCTGCTCAAAATTGTGGTCAAAACCAATATGGAACGCTGGGACGCGCCGGTGGAAATTATCGCCTTGGTCTGGTGGCCCATTTGCTTTTACAGTGGCTGGATGACCGTAGCGAGCATTGCCAATTTTGCGGCATGGTTTACAAAATTAGGTTTACAGGGCAGCGAACTCAACCAGGTGATCTGGACGATGGTTTTGATCACGGTGGCCGTTTTTATCAATATCCTGATGATCAACCTGCGCAATATGCGTGAATTTGCCATAGTGGGTGCATGGGCGCTGGTGGCAATTTTTATGAAGCATCGGGGTACCATTGAGGCCGTTGCTTATTATGCACTAGCGGGTGCAATAATCCTTGTGATCGCAGCTGGGATTCACGGGTTTAAAAACCGGGCTACCAATCCCTTTAGTAAATTAAAGGAGCGAATAAAATAAGGTAAGTACAGAAGCTCCGCCTTTAATTAAAAAGACGCTCAAAAGTGATAAAAAGCATTCTCAAAATGCTCTAAGCTTTCCTGCTTTTTGTTCTTGAGCACGGCGATGATATCAAAACGACATTCTTTATCCATATCATGCGATATGACGTATTCATTGGCAGCTTTGACCAATAATTTGATCTTGGCAGGTTTTACAAATTCCTGCGGATCGCCAAAGAAATCAGAATTACGCGTCTTGACCTCTACAATAACGATCTGATCCTCTTTTAGGGCCACGATATCCAGTTCAGCCTTATCGAAAAACCAGTTTTTATCCAGGATTTTATAGCCGTTTTTAATGAGGTATTGCGCGGCAAATTCTTCGCCCCATTTTCCAAGTTCGTTGTGAGTCATTATTGGTATTTTAACGACCTGCAAGGTGTTCCGCGCCTTTTTCGGCGCGGCTCCTTGTAGGTCTACTTAGAGAATCCTATTTAGACCTACTAGGAACCCTCCTATCGTCGGGAATACCTTGCAGGTCAAGCTATATTTTGCAGGTCAGGACAAAAAATGCAATTTAACACCATTTTTATCAACTGATAACTCAACCTTCCTTCCCAAAATAAGCGCACGGTTATCAGCAATGTGGCCGGCGGGAAAATCAAAACAGACGGGATAATCATATTCTCTCACCGCTTCCAAGACGATTTCCTCGGCATTTTTGCCAAAAGGAACGCTGTTATCGTTCATTTCGGTCATCCCGCCCACGATGAGTGCAGCGAGATGACGGAGCATTCCGTTACGTTTCAGGTTCATCATCATACGGTCTATATGATAAAGATACTCATCCAGATCTTCAATAAAAAGGATCTTTCCATTGGTATTGAGTGCTGTAGGGCTACCGCATAAAGAATAGAGAATGGAGAGGTTTCCGCCCACCACCAGGCCGTTTGCAGTGCCGTTACGATTTAGGGAATGCCCGTGGATTTTATATCTGATCCCTTTACCAAACAGACTGTGCTCCAGCCCCGCTTTCGCGAAAGCGGTAACATTTACGATTCCTTGGGCCATTGGCGCGTGCAATGTTTCCACGCCCATTTTATGCAGCCGCGCATGAAGCACGGTCACATCGCTGTACCCTACGATCCACTTTGGGTGCTTGATAAACTTAGAAAAATCCAGACCATCAATAATACGCACGGTGCCATAGCCGCCCCTTGCACACCAGATGGCCCTGACAGCCTCATCATCAAGCATGGTCTGCAAATCATGCCGGCGTAGGTCATCGCTGCCAGCATATTGATCCTGGGAAGCATCGATGCTTTTACCTAGCACAGGTATAAGTCCCCAATCCTGCAGCATCTTGATTGCCACCCGTAAGTCTGCGTGATCTACTTTACGCGCCGTAGAAACTATGGCGACTTTATCGCCGGCTTTCAAAGAGGCTGGTGTGAGCATAAACAGGTTGAAAATTTGATGAAAAATAGCGATTTTGAAAGAAACTAGGTCGTTTTCTTTAAAAAAGACAAATGATTTAAGCCAAAGGAGTATTAGGATTTATAGCGTTGCGTCTTACGCCATAGGTCTAAAAGTCCTGCGTCCTAAAAAAAAGATTCTCCCCATAAACCTTATCTTTGCCGCTCAAAATTTAAGACCCATCATGACTCCAGAACGTTATACCCTTACCGCTGCCCTGCCTTATACCAATGGGCCCATCCACATAGGTCATCTTGCCGGAGTTTATGTCCCGGCAGATATTTATGCCCGTTACCTGCGCGGTCTGGGAAAAGACGTGGCCTTTATCTGCGGGAGCGACGAGCACGGGGTAGCTATAAGTATCAAAGCAAAAAAAGAGGGCATCACCCCGCAGCAGGTGGTAGACAAATATCATGGGATCATCAAAAAATCCTTTGAGGATTTTGGGATCACTTTTGACAATTATTCGCGCACTTCGGCGAAAGTGCATCACGATACGGCTTCTCAGTTTTTCACCACTTTATATGAAAAAGGGGATTTTATCGAGGAGGTGACCGATCAGCTTTACGATCCCGAAGCAGAACAGTTTCTCGCCGATCGTTTTGTGACCGGTACCTGTCCTAAATGTGGCTATGACGAAGCATATGGTGACCAATGTGAAAATTGCGGCTCCTCCCTGAGTGCCGATGAACTCATCAACCCAAAATCTACCATTTCTGGCGCTGAGCCCATCAAGAAAGAAACGCGGCACTGGTTTCTGCCACTGGACCGCTACGAGGATTTCTTAAGAAAATGGATCCTTGACGGACACAAAAAGGACTGGAAGAGCAATGTGTACGGCCAGTGCAAATCATGGATAGATGAAGGCCTGCGCCCCCGCGCCGTGACACGCGATCTGGACTGGGGCATCCCCGTGCCGGTGCCCGGGGCCGAAGGCAAAGTGCTTTATGTATGGTTTGATGCGCCCATCGGTTATATATCGAGCACTAAGGAATGGGCCGAACGCGAAGGCAAAAACTGGGAGGACTACTGGAAAAAAGACGATACCCAATTGGTTCACTTTATTGGGAAAGATAATATTGTTTTTCACTGCATTATCTTCCCAAGTATGCTCCACGCTGAGGGCAGTTATATTCTACCGGACAATGTGCCGGCTAATGAATTCCTGAACCTGGAGGGCCAGAAACTCTCCACTTCAAAAAACTGGGCGGTGTGGCTGCATGAGTACCTAGAAGATTTTCCCGGTCAGCAGGACGTTTTACGGTACGTATTGACCGCAAATGCCCCTGAAACCAAGGATAACGATTTTACCTGGGCCGATTTTCAGGCGAGGAACAATAACGAACTCGTGGCTATTTTTGGCAATTTCATCAACCGCGTGGTGGTGCTTACCCATAAATATTATGACGGCGTGGTCCCAGAACCTTCCGCATTAACGGAAGAAGACCAAAAAACCATGGCCGAACTTCGCGCTTATCCCGCAGTTATCGCCAGTTCGATCGAGCGTTACCGCTTTCGCGAAAGCCAGAACGAACTGATGAACGTCGCGCGCTTGGGCAATAAATACCTCGCCGATGCCGAGCCCTGGAAAACCATAAAAACCGATGCTGCCCGCACCGCGACAGTAATGTACAATGCCCTGCAGATCGCGGCTTCGCTTGCCGTGCTCAGCGAACCTTATTTACCGCACACAGCTGCGAAACTAAGGGAAATGCTTAATCTGGGCGCGCCATCTGACTTGGAAAAATTAGCATGGGGCGATCTAAATGCCGATAAACCCTTTCTTGAGCCAGGCACTCAGATCAAAAAGGGCGAATTGCTTTTTAGCAAAATAGAGGACGAGCAGATCGAAGGACAATTGGAAAAATTAAAACAGACGAAAATGGCAAATAAAGATCATATTGAAGAGACTGCCGCCCCGGCGGAAGTAGACACTGTTACCGCTCCACAAAAAGACATCATAGGATATGACGACTTTACCAAGCTGGATATGCGCGTGGGTACCATTCTGGAAGCGGAGAAAATGCCTAAGGCCGATCGGCTTTTAAAGCTAAAAGTAGATACAGGTCTTGATGTGCGTACCATCGTTTCCGGACTGGCGGAACATTTTACCCCCGAGGAAATCATCGGTAAAAAAGTGACGGTTCTGGTCAATCTTGCTCCCAGAAAATTAAGGGGGACCGAGAGTCAGGGTATGATCCTGATGGCTACCACGGCCGATGGTAAAGTGATTTTTATGAATCCGGATGAAGAAGGGGTTGAGAATGGGGCAATGATCAGCTAGCTTCTTCACTAACGCAAGATTGGACTTTAAGTTTTTTTTAACTATCATTGCCTTTATATAAAATTAAACCCCAAATCAATTGCAGATTATGAAAAATCTAATCCTTGTTATAGGTTTAGCCCTATCAACCTTTGCCTATTCTCAAAAAGAAATTTTGACCATTGACGGTGATTTTAAGACCGTCAAAGGAAACATTTAATGTCCTTGACCCATGAAACAGGCAATCTTGCTATTTTCTTACAAGATCGCAATCGAGTTTACGGCACTCTTTATGACAGGTCAGAAAATAAGATCGCTGAGGTGGATGTCTCAGATCTTTCAAATAAATTCCAATCTTTCATAGGGCATCAGATCGACGGAAAGAAAATATGCCTTTTTATGAAAACTACTAACGGCAGAAGTTATGGACGTTTAGTATATGATTTTGAGAAGAAAACCAGCTTCAACCAAGAGTTTGACTTTAAATTGAAACGCGAAAAGTATATCAATGCAACAAGTAGAAGGGATAAAATGTTTCTTTTTTCGATACCAAAGCATAGCTCAACTATAAATGTTTATGTATTTGGCGAAGATGCAAAGCCTAAATTACATGCGCTCAATTTTAAAGATTTTGAGTTTAACGATGAGCATAAGCAACCCAAAAACCTCTATGATTTACTAAAGGAAACCAAAGGATTTGGCTATAGTTCAGAGATCAATGCGGGTCAGGTGGAAGAAAATGTGCCAAACCCAATCGAAACCACCTCAAAACAGCTTAAATTTTATAACAAAGGCGAAGAGGTCATTTTGAGCTTAGATCAAAACCCACAGTTTACCTATCTTATCCACATCAATCTAAAAAGCTTTGAAAAAAAGGTAGATAAAATAGAAAAGCCCCAACTTGAGAATACATCCTTAAAATTGAACACAAACAGCTTTATGGACAATGGCAAGTTATTTCAAATAACCAGTAATTCAGATGCCATCAAAGTACAAGTAATTGATCTCAACAATGAAAATAAGGTCTTAAAAACTTTTAGTTTAAAGGATGATGAAGATATTACATTCAAAAATACGCCCATCATTCAAGAAGGCGGCATGTATGATAGTTATAGGGAAATGGAAAAAACCTCTAAATTTCTGCGGAAGATGCGAAATGCAGATGTAGGTGTTTCATTTTATGAACAAAATGGCCGCTATGAGTTAACCCTGGGCAGTGCCAAAAAAATACTGCGCGGGGGAGGAATGACCATGTACGGTGCCGGCTTTGCAGGAGGACTTGTTGGTGGTGCCATAGCAGTCTCCTTTAATCCCATGTGGGGAGCATATTCAGGTTACATAACTACCAAATCAGTCCGTATAACAGGCCTTTTCGATAAGAACTGGAACCATCTGATAGGTGACGTGCCCCAAAATCCATTTGACAAAATCAAGGAATTTGCTGATAATCAAGATCATATTACCGCTGAAACGATTTTCCAAAAAGACGGATCATTTTATTGGGGCGCATATAACAAAAAGAATGATCAATATCATATTTATAAATTTTAGACCCAAAGATCAGTTTAATGCCCACTCTTGCTCATTTCATCACCCAACAAACTTCTCTGCCCGAAAACAGTGTTGAAAACACCCTCCAACTTCTGGCCGAGGACTGTACCCTGCCCTTTATTTCCCGTTACCGGAAAGAACGTACCGGAAATCTGGATGAGGTACAGATCGGTGAGATCGTAAAACTGAAGGAACAATATGAAGCCCTCGACAAGCGGAAGGCGACCATCTTAAAAGCGCTGGAAGAACAAGAGGTTTTGACCGAAGCACTGAAAAAGCAGATCGAGTCCACCACTGATACGACCGAACTGGAAGACCTTTACCTGCCCTATAAAAAAACACGAAAAACCAAGGCTGATACAGCCCGAGAAAACGGTCTGGAACCTCTGGCCAAAATAATCATGGCGCAGAACTCAACAGATCTTGATTCCATTGCCGAAAAATACATTCATAATGAGGTTTCTAGTCCAGAAGATGCTCTGGAAGGTGCCCGCCACATCCTTGCCGAATGGATCAACGAGCGGCAGGACATCAGGAATATGTTGCGCAACCAGGTGGAGCGGCACGCGGTCATTTCCACGAAAGTGGTAAAAAAGGAAAAAGACACCGAAAAAGCACAAAAATTCAAGGATTATTTTGACTGGAACGAGGCTTTAAACCGGATCCCGTCGCACCGGTTATTGGCCATTTTGCGCGCTTCCGCGGAAGGTATCGTGCGCATTAAAATCGAAATCGATGAAGAAAAAGCGCTCGAACGCATCGAAAATCGGGTCATAAAATCTCAAAACCCCTGCGCGGAACAACTGGTGATCGCTGTTAAAGACGCGTATAAACGCTTGCTTTTTCCGGCGCTGGCCAATGAAATTTTGGCAAAAGCCAAAGAAAAAGCAGATGCTGAGGCCATAAAGGTATTCGCGAAAAACCTAAAGCAGTTGTTGCTGGGTTCCCCGCTGGGCGAAAAGCGGGTTTTGGCCATCGATCCTGGCTTTAGGACCGGCTGTAAAGTGGTCTGCCTGGATGAAAATGGAAATCTACAGCATAACGAAACGATTTACCCACATCCTCCGAAAAATGACTTCAAGGGTGCCATGCGCAAGATCGGTTTTTTGGCAGATGCACATAAGATCGAAGCGATCGCGATAGGCAACGGCACAGCATCACGGGAAACGGAGCAGTTCATCAAGCGGATGCAGTTTAAAAACGCGATATCCGTTTTTGTGGTCAGTGAGGCCGGGGCAAGCATTTATTCGGCATCCAAGATCGCCAGGGAAGAGTTCCCCAATTACGATGTGACCGTGCGCGGCGCTGTAAGCATTGGCCGGCGCCTGCAAGATCCGTTGGCAGAACTGGTAAAGATCGATGCCAAATCCATTGGTGTGGGGCAATATCAGCACGATGTGGATCAGGGAAAACTCAAAAATGAACTCGACCGTACGGTAGAAAGCTGTGTGAATGCCGTAGGTGTAAACATCAATACGGCAAGTGTGCCACTGCTTAGTTATGTTTCTGGTATAGGCCAAAAACTTGCTGAAAACATTGTCAATCTTCGGGAGGAAAACGGGGCTTTCGCTTCGCGGAAAGAAATTCTGGACGTTCCCCGTTTGGGCGCAAAAGCCTTTGAGCAGGCGGCCGGATTCTTACGCATTAAAAATGGGGTAAACCCCCTGGACGATTCGGCGGTGCACCCGGAAAGCTATACGATCGTTGAAAAAATTGTTCGGGACACGGGCCGAAATCTTTCCGATCTGATCGGGAACAAGAAGGTCCTGGAAGAGCTTCCGTTAAAAAACTATGTAACCGAAACCATCGGTCTTCCCACGTTGAAAGATATCATCAACGAACTGGAAAAGCCGGGGCTGGACATTCGCGAACCGGCCAAAGCCTTCACCTTCAATCAGAACATCCGAAAAATAGAAGATTTGGAAATCGGCCAATTACTGCCCGGAATCGTCAATAATGTGACCAATTTTGGCGCTTTTGTCGATATAGGGATCAAAGAAAGTGGGCTGATCCATATCTCCAATCTGGCCGATGGTTTTGTAAAGGATGTTAACGCGCATGTAAGCCTGCAGGAACAGGTAGTCGTAAAAGTGCTGGATGTGGATATTCCGAGGAAGCGCATTCAGCTAAAACGGGTGAAGTTGAATAAGTAACTTCCCCTCCTCCAAAGGGGGGAATTGACGCGTTGACCTGCAAGGTGTCGTTTTGAGGAACGAAAAACCTCCTTGTAGGTCTAGAACGAAAATTTGTTTAATACCTACAAGGATCACTGCGTTCATACCTTGCAGGATAAGCCGATCTGCAAGGTGTTGGTTCAAGAAACGAGAAAACAGCTTCTCCTCAAAACCTTTATCGTAAAGCGGTTAAAATTCATTTGACAAAATTTTATCCATTAAGAGCGTACAATAAAAAACCCCGGCCAAATCAATGGTCGGGGTTATGGTCTTTCAGTTATTTGATTTCTTTCCCGTCTTTATCAGTAAAGCGGTACTCAAGGTACGTGTAAGCATCTCTGGGCATAATTTTTACCCATTTTTTGTGTTCCAGAAACCATTTGGAACGTATTGAAGGAAAACCCTTTGTCAAGAAGGCTGCTATAAAGGGATGAGCATGTAGCGTCATCTTCTTATAGTCTTTTTTAAAATGCCGTATCAGGTCAGTCTGAATACGGTTTACAACGCCGATGGGTGCTTCAATCTCACCGTCACCATTATTGTTCCCGTTAGGGTCTATTTCCCTGGTCTTGATATTCATCTCGGGTCGCACACGCTGCCGGGTGATCTGGATCAGTCCAAATTTACTCGGAGGAAGTATCTTATGCTTCGCGCGATCTTCGTTCATCTCGCTCCTTAAATGATTAAAAAGCTTCTTACGGTTATCAGATTTACCCATATCGATAAAATCGATTACGATAATACCGCCCATATCCCGCAGCCGGAGCTGGCGGGCAATTTCGGTGGCCGCGATCATATTGACCTCAAGTGCGGTATCCTCTTGGCTTTTGGCCTTATTTGACCTATTGCCACTATTTACATCGATCACATGGAGCGCCTCAGTGTGTTCTACAACAAGATACGCGCCGCGCGACATGGAAACCGTTTTACCAAAGGACGTCTTGATCTGCCTTTCGATACCGTACTTTTCAAAAATAGGGATGTTGCTCTGATAGAGCTTTACAATGTTTTCTTTTTCAGGTGCAATCTCCTGAAGATATTCCTTGAGCTGGTGGTATAAGGTCTCATCATCCACACATATTGCGCTAAAGGAATCGTTGAATATATCCCTTAAAATGGATGAGGCGCGGTTCATCTCACCTAGAACTTTACTGGGCAGTGCCGCGTTGTGCAGCTTTTTGCTCATGGTATTCCACCGCTCTACAAGATTCTGCAGGTCGCGGTCAAGATCTGCCACAAGTTTACCATCTGCAACTGTACGCACAATTACGCCAAAACCTTTGGGGCGTATACTCATGACCAGACGTTTTAACCGTGCCTTCTCCTCCCTTGATTCTATTTTTTGGGAAATGGAGATACGGTCAGAAAACGGCACCAGTACTACATATCTACCCGCTATGGAAAGCTCACTGCTTATCCTGGGGCCTTTAGTGGAAATGGGTTCTTTGACCACCTGTACCAGTAAAGACTGGTTAGGTTTTAATGCATCGGCGATCTTTCCATTTTTATCGATATCCTTTTCAGTAGGAAAATTTTTAAGCGAATACTCTTTAAGCTTACCTGTGCTTACACGTTTTACAAACTGCAGTAGGGTGGGGAGTTGAGGTCCAAGGTCATGATAGTGCAAAAATGCATCCTTTTCATAGCCCACATTGACAAATGCGGCATTAAGGCCCTGTACCGTCTTACGTATTTTGGCCACAAAAATATCGCCTACGTTAAACTGGTTATCTTCCTCCTCCTTGTGCAATTCTATTAGTTTACCATCTTTTAAAAGGGCAAAATCAACTGAAGTCGCACTTGATCTAATGATTAATTCATTATTCACGCTTCATTAAATTTATATCCATCCCGTATGCACGGGACAAATGGATTAAACACTATTTTATTCACAGGATTTGTTACCGGTAAGATCAATGATATGGGCGAAGGTCGCACCTGTATCCTAGATCTAGATGTCAATGAACATATCCCCCAAAAGCATCAATAAACTCAGGGGAAATAAAACTATAAAAGAAAAAGTAGTTTAAAACTACTTTTTCTTTTTGTGACGGTTAGCGCGCCGTCTCTTTTTACGCTTATGCGTTGCTACCTTATGTCTCTTTCTTTTTTTACCACTTGGCATAAGAGTTTGGGTTGTTTAAATTAATATTTATTTTTCCTCTACCGCAACGTTAGACTTCACGCCCTCTACAAATACCTTTGCGGGCTTAAAAGCCGGGATGTTGTGTGCGGGGATTTTGATAGTTGTGTTTTTGGAGATGTTCCTGCCGGTTTTTTCAGCTCTGGTTTTAACGATAAAACTTCCAAAACCTCTTAGATATACATTATCTCCACCTTCCAAAGAGGTCTTTACTTCACTCATAAAGGTCTCAATGGTGGCTTGTACATCATTTTTCTCAATTCCCAATTTTTCGGAAATGTTTGCGACAATATCTGCTTTTGTCATTGTGTAATTATTTAGGGGGGTTAAAATTTCAAGGGTGCAAATATAATGATTAATATTTCAATATTTCACACCTAATGGATTAAAATATAACTACATAAACGTCTAAATTCGCGAAAAGGTATATTTTGTGATAAATTTAAGTAAGAGACTGATTTCTTGGTATTTAATTAACAAAAGGGAGCTTCCATGGCGCGAAATCAAAGATCCTTATCGCGTCTGGCTGTCCGAAATTATCCTACAACAAACGCGCGTTGAACAGGGTATGCCGTATTATAAAGCTTCGTTTCTGCCTATCCCACTGTAAGCGATCTTGCCAATGCACCGCAGGATGAGGTTCTGAAACGTTGGCAGGGGCTGGGCTATTATTCCCGGGCCAGAAACCTACATGCCACTGCAAAAAAAGTGGCACATGAACTCAATGGGTGCTTTCCCTCAAGCTACAAAGCACTAAAGACGTTAAAAGGCGTAGGCGACTATACGGCCAGTGCGATCGCCTCGATCTGTTTTGATGAGGCGGCCGCCGTGGTAGATGGTAATGTGTACAGGGTGCTTGCCCGTATTTTTGGCATTAAAACCCCAATAAACAGTACTGCAGGCCAAAAAGAGTTTAAAATGCTTGCCCAGTCTCTGATAGATCCTCAAGACCCCGCAACCTTTAACCAGGCCATGATGGAATTTGGCGCCATACACTGCAAACCTAAAAATCCATATTGTCTGCACTGTCCTTTTAGTGATGAATGTGTGGCACTACAGACCAATACCATTGACAAACTGCCTGTAAAAAAAGGGAAAATCAAGGTCAGAAACCGGTTTTTTAACTATCTGGTGCCGATTTCTGAAAAGGGGGAGACCATTATAAGACAAAGAACCAAAAAGGGAATCTGGCTAGGCCTGTTTGAATTTCCATTGCTGGAAAGCGATAATGATATGGGATCGCAAGCTTTTTTAGAGACAATTCAAATGAAAAAATTGAATATTGACGGTGAATTGCTGGATATCGGAAAACTACAGCCTTCACAGATCAACCTCTTCAACCCAAGTCCTATACTTCATAAACTCTCACATCAGAACCTTTATGTCAAATTCTGGATTGTACGCGTAAAAGCTTTACCTGCGGATAAAGCAATCCCGAGCGAAAAACTAAAAGATTATGCCGTACCCCGCGTCATCGATCGATTTCTGGAGCAATTTGATTTTACTCTAGATGGATAATGCTAAAATTTGATGCCGCAGATTAAGCTTTCGCGAAAGCGATTATGTAATTTTGCAACATTATACATAATACTAAAGGCTTAACAAAGTTCAAGATACGCTGCGCGGTAATTTTGATTACTTTTGAAAATTAAATGAAAAAATGGCATCAGGTACCTTAAATAAAATTATGCTCATAGGCCACACAGGCGATGATGTAAAAATGATCTATTTTGAAGGTGGTGGCTGCATTGGCCGTTTCCCTCTTGCAACCAATGAGGATTATGTAAATAAAAAGACGGGCGAACGCATCTCAAATACTGAGTGGCATAATATTGTGGTGCGTAATAAAGCTGCCGAAATATGCGAGAAATATCTAAAAAAAGGGGATAAGGTCTATGTAGAAGGCCGCATCAAAACCAGAAAATGGCAGGATGAGACGGGCAACGATCGGTATAGCACTGAAGTGCAGTGTAATGAGTTTACCTTCCTGACACCCAAAGAAAATAGCGGGCACCCGGGCAATGGAAGCACCGCACAACAGTCGCAACAACCATATAATGCGACCGCACAGCAGCCGCAACAACAGCCATCAGGCACATACGACAGCTCGAATGGCCAGGATGATATGGAAGCGGACGACCTTCCATTTTGATTGATAACCTGTATCTTTAACCAAACCCAGCTCGTTGGACCCCGACCCTCCCAGTTTAACCTTAACCCAGCACCCTTTTGATCTGAGCACGATTGCAGGAATTGTCTTTGTGCTCATACTCCTCATATGTTCTGCGCTTATAAGTGGTACCGAAGTAGCTTTTTTTTCGCTTACCCCACCAGATCTGGAGCTTGACCCCGAAAAGCAGACCCGTAAACAGGCGCTGGTAATCAAATTGCTGGAGCGCCCCAAAAAGTTGCTTGCTACCATATTAGTGGCCAACAACTTTATAAACATCGCCATTGTACTACTTTTTACAGCCATTGGCGAAGTGCTATTTGCGCCATTAGAAGCCGTAAAAATCTGGATCACAGACCTGCGTTTTCTTGTAGAAGTTGTGCTGGTGACCTTTTTGATCCTAATGTTCGGTGAGATCTTGCCCAAGGTGTATGCAAGCCGCAACAAAGTGAAGTTTTCTCAGCAGATGGCCTATCCCATTAAGGTGCTTGATTTTATATTTACTCCCATCAGCATGCCCATGCGTGCAGTCACCTTGTTCTTACAGGAACGCTTTGGCAAACAAAAGGCCAATATAAGTATAGATCATCTCTCTCAGGCACTTGAACTTACCAGCGAAGAAGACACTTCGATCGAGGAGCAAAAGATTTTAAAGGGCATCGTGAGCTTTGGTAATACGGACACCAAACAGGTGATGAAGCCGCGTATGGATATTTTTGCTCTGAACGAGGCTTGGGGATATCAACAGATCATCCCGCTGATCATTGAGAATGGATACAGCAGGATACCGGTATTTAAGGAAAATATTGACAATATCCTGGGCATTCTGTTCGTAAAAGATCTGCTGCCCCATATAGATGAGTTTGATTTTGATTGGATACCCCTCTTGCGTGAAGCTTATTTTGTACCCGAAAACAAAAAATTGGATGACCTGCTCAATGAGTTTAAAGATAAGCGCAACCATCTTGCCATCGTTGTTGACGAGTACGGGGGTACGAGCGGATTGATATCCCTAGAGGATATTATTGAAGAAATCGTGGGCGATATCAGCGACGAGTTTGACGATGAGGATATTATCTTCTCAAAACTGGACGACAACAACTATATCTTTGAGGGAAAAACCTCCCTTAAAGACTTTTATAAGGTCATCAAGCTTGACGACTATAGTACTTTTGAGCAGAATAAAGGCGAAGCCGAGACCCTTGCCGGCTTCCTGCTGGAGATATCACAGGGTTTTCCAAAAAAGAACGAGATACTCCTTTTTGATAATTATTCGTTTACCATTGAGGCCATCGACCGCAAACGCATTAAGCAGATCAAAATGACAATTAGGGAACAGGTTTAAGATTGGAAATAAAATAAAACGGAGATACTTTCGCTTAAAGCAACAAGAATATTGGTGTTTTTTATAACAGATAGGTTTTCAGCATAATCAAAGGTATTTTTCATGCAAATCCCCAATAAATCATTAAGGTCTGAAAAAAAATCAAAAAGTTTTGTGATCTTGACATGCCTTTTCCTGATGTTTTACAGCTCCTGCAAACAGGAAACACTCCCCAAACCGCCAGGAATGCTAGCCCTTGAGTATCCAAAGGCTGATTATAACCAGTATGTCCCTCCCAATTGCCCTTATACTTTTGACAAAAATGATATAGGGAAAGTCAAGTTTGAAAAAGATTGCTCTATGATCATTAATTATCCCAAGCTCAATGGTGCACTGTACCTGACCTACCGCAATGTCAACGGTGATATAGCAAAACTGCTCACTGATGCTCAAAAACTTACCTACGAGCACGTAATTAAGGCCGATAATATTGTGGAACAAAAATACCTCAACCCAGACCACAACGTTTATGGGATGTTTTATGACATCTCTGGAAACGCAGCCTCACAGTCTCAATTTTATTTAACAGACAGTATCTCCCATTTTATTACGGGCTCCATCTATTTTAATGTTAGGCCCAATTATGATAGTATTCTCCCGGCGGCGGCTTATCTCAAAAAAGATATTCGCCACCTCATGGAAAGTCTTACCTGGAAAAAATAATGCTGGTTATCGAGCCGTAAAATTAATGCATCACGCGTCGCGTTCCATCTTGCCCGCCTCAATCTTCTGTTCCAGTTCTGCCTGAAATTCTTCCATTACAGGTTTTACGGTGCTTTCTGGTAAATCTGCGATACGTATATACATTAGGCCATCTATAGCATTGTTAAACATAGGATCTACATTAAAGGCAACAACCTTGGCATTCTGCTTAATGTACTTTTTGATGAGTACGGGGAGGCGCAGGTTGCCGGTCTCCATCTCTTCGATAAGCTTGTCAAACTTATTTAGATCGGCCTCGGTCTCATCAAATACAAATTCTTTATCGGCGTCTTTTAGTTTGACCTTAAACTCCTTTTTAGGCCTGATATATTGAGCGATATAGGGATCATAATAATGAGACCTCATAAACTCAATCATCAGTGATTTAGAAAAATTGGAAAACTGGTTGCTGATGCTCACCCCACCGATCAGGTATTTATGTTCGGGAAAGCGCAGGGTAGTATGCACAATGCCCTTCCAGAGCAGGAAGAGAGGCATAGGTTTTTGTTGATATTCCTTAATTACAAAGGCACGGCCCATCTCAATGCTTTCGCCCATCATTTTATGCAGCTCGGGCTCAAACCGGAAAAGGCTCTGTGTGTAAAAGCCGTCAATGCCCATTTTAGGTAAGATTTGAGAGCCCAGCCCCATCCTATAAGCACCCGCAATAGTCTTGGCCTCATCATCCCATAAAAACAAGTGGTGATAGTGCGCATCATAATGGTCAAGGTCTGTGGGCTCATTCGTGCCCTCGCCCACCTCACGAAAGGTGATTTCGCGCAGGCGCCCAAGTTCCCTTAATATATTTGGGATATCCTTTGCTGGAGAGAGAAAGACCTCATAATTTCTGGAATGCGTAAGTCGTCGATCATTTTCGCGCATGGCAAAAACTTCCTTTTCGATAAGTTCGGCTTTGACCGATGAAGCTATTTTTTGAGGTTCTCTAGGCAATTTCAACGATCGTGGTATACTGCTCAGAAGATGCTTTTTCTCAAATGTTTTGGCCAGCATATAGGTCTTTCGCCTTAGAAAATCAGTAAACTCCGGAAGCGTTTTATGCTCCTTTTGTGCATTTGGACTTATCGGGTGACCTATTCGCACCTTGATCACCCGGTTTTTTTGGGTCAAAAGTTCTGAGGGTAGCTTGGCGGTGCGTAATGTATCACTAAGGCGTGAAAGCTTGTAGAATAATCGGCTATTCTTACCGTGAAAATAAATGGGTACCACGGGCACCTCTGCCTTTTTGATAAGCTTCATCGCCGACTCTTCCCATGGGCGGTCAATAACCTGATTCTCATCACGACAGGTAGAAACCTCCCCCGCAGGAAAAATACCCAGTGGATGGCCCATACGCAAATGGGCGATCGCCTGCTTAAAGCCCATAAGACTGGATTTTACATCCTTTTTATCCTCAAATGGGTTAACAGGCATCACATAAGGCTTGAGCGGCTCAATGCGGTGAAGCAAAAAATTGGCGATAATCTTAAAATCGGCACGCTGCTCTAGCATGAGTTTTAACAGCAGGATACCGTCTATACCACCCAGAGGATGGTTACTAATGGTAATATAAGGCCCTTCTTTGGGCAGCCTCTTGAGGTCTTCTTCGGGAATCTCAAAACGCACTTCAAATTCTGCAAGTATGGCATTTAAAAACTCCAGATCGCCCAAGTGCTTATTGCGGTCATAAATTTTATTTGCCGTTGAGATTTTAAGCAAACGCATCAGCGTCCAGCCCACAAAAGTGCCCGCAAACCCAAATTTATCGATGTTCACGGCCTGCGCGACTTCTTTTGCTGTGACTAATCCCATGTTGAAGTTTGAGGTAGCAGGTTTCAATTTCAAAACCTGAACATAACGGTACTAAAAATTATTGGCATTCTGCCAGAAAACTCGTATTTTTTGAAGTTTTACGCAAAAGCGAAAAATCAATAACCTGGCCCAAAATACGGTTCTTATTTAACAAATATAGCAAAAAACGGGGCGGTGAACTATCTTGTCATCATTTGTGCCGTAACGCCTGCCGCCTGTTTAGGAAGTATCTGCCGGTGGTTTTCGATCAGAGAGATGTTCGTATGCCTATCATGGTATATGGTAAACAGGTCAACACCAGCGGTTAACTCAGCCGCCAAGGTTTTCTGAAGGCCTAGGATAGGACTGTGTAAATTATCAAATTTATCCTCCACACAAATCTTGAAACTTATTGCCACATGCTATATTAGATCCAATATGCCCTTTAAAAAGCCATATTCGCCTAGATCGCTCGCCAATAAGAAGTAGAAATTCTATTTGAAGAAACTATACTATTCAGCTTCCTGCGACGACGATCACAATTTCCCCTTTGGGAGGTTTAGCCTCATAATATGTCTTAACCTCGCCCACCGTACCGCGGATTGTTTCTTCGTGGAGCTTGCTGATCTCACGTGAAACAGATAATAGTCGTTCTGCGCCAAAATAATCGATAAAGTGCCCAAGGGTCTTGAGCAGTTTATGCGGACTTTCATAAAAGATCATCGTACGGGTTTCCTCGGCGAGAAGTTTTAGCCTGGTCTGCCTCCCTTTTTTTACCGGCAGAAAACCTTCAAAAACAAACTTATCATTGGGAAGCCCACTGTTTACAAGTGCAGGCACAAAGGCAGTAGCACCCGGCAAACAATCAACCTCCAGACCCGCATCTACGCAGGCACGAGTCAATAAAAAACCAGGATCAGAAATTGCCGGTGTTCCCGCATCACTGATCAGGGCGATCGTATCACCGTTTTTGATACGATCTACGATATTACTTACCGTTTTATGCTCATTATGCATGTGATGCGAGTGCATCTGAGTGGTAATATCAAAATGCTTTAGCAGTTTACCACTGTTGCGGGTGTCTTCAGCGAGGATTAGATCTGCCTCGTTGAGAACTTTTACGGCCCTAAAAGTCATATCTTCAAGATTGCCTATAGGAGTGGGAACGAGGTATAATTTAGCCATTTACAGCGGTCTTACCTTTTTGCCAAAAAAATAGGAGATCAGAACCATCACCATAGCGACCAATACAGCAATGGTATTATCCCCATGGTTAAAATGTGCTCCAAAGGCGAGTAAAAGATCAAAAAAGAATCCTGCATAGGCCCATTCGGTAAGCCAGCGGCTCTTGCGCCAGAGGATCATGATTACCCCGGCAATTTTAAGAATGGCAAGCGGCAATACAACAAAAGCAGGAAATCCCAATTTTACAAATTCTTCTTTTACCGTTTCAAATTGAACCAGATAAAGCCCCGCGGAAAACAGCATAAGGGCGCTGAGCAGCCCTGTGGCGATCCAATAAATAATTTTGTTGGTTTTCATCCCATTTCTGATTAATCATCAAACCTCTTTTCAACCAGCCCCTTAAAACGAGCTTCATGCACCTCCTTATTCTCCCAGTAATTATAATCGGGCTTCACCATTTCATCAATAAACTGCAATGCATCCCCTCTTGAATTCTGAGTATTGAGCTGTGAGAGCACCCGGTTATAATCTGAAGCGCTACCATTAAAAAGATGTTTTATAAATACGATGCGATCGTTCAGCCCGATGGAGAGGCGCTTGTTAAGCCTGTCATTAAGTGATTTTTGCTTAGGTTCGGCAGCGGTTTCCCTATCTGCGGTGGAGGCTATCTTTTTCTTGGGCTCCTCTACATTGTTGTTCTTTTCTTCAAACTCGGCGAGGCGACCAAATTCGCCTATATCGTCTTTATCATTTTTCATGGTTTCTTCCCTGCCCGTGATCTCCTGGAACATATCCTCTATCTCATCGGCCTCTGGCGGCATCTGGGCAACCATATCCTTTATTTTTTCTATCAACGGCTCGTGCAGTGAGCTCTGGGTGGGATTGGCTTGCTTGTTTTTTTGCTGGTTTCCCTCGTTTACCTGCGGTGCTGGTTTCTTGCTGCGGGCACGTTCAAAGATAAGTTCGTTGGCCCTGGCGATCTCCTCCAGTCGCCTTACATTCTCATCCCGAGAGGGCTCTGGAGCGACCTCTTCCTCTCGTTTTGGCGTGTCTTTTACCACTTCCATAATTTCTTCAACCTCACCCGCATCCTTCACCTGAAGGGCCTCTATAATATCATTTTTGCCAATAGTGGGCTGTATACCGTCAAAATGCCTTTCGGCGAAAGCCAAAACCGTCAGCGTCTCATATATTTTTTTTGCCTCGACCTGCATCTCGGTATAATTTGCCGTTGCGTTCATCTGTAAAATATGGTGCGCAAGGCTGACAAGTTCAGCCCTTAATTTCTTCTTCATAACTTAATTCTTTGCCCCTGTTATTGATCAGGCTTTTTAATAAATTTGCCCATACTAAGGGATAAAATGGCACAGTTGCCGTTAAGGGTTTGAAAATTACAAAATGTTTCTTGAAAACACTGTAAATCATAAAGAGCAATTTGGCTGGATTGAGGTAATCTCCGGCTCTATGTTTTCCGGCAAGACCGAAGAGCTTATACGCCGCCTCAAGCGGGCCAAGTTTGCCAAGCAAAAGGTAGAGATCTTTAAGCCTGCCATAGATGTGCGATATGATGAGGATCTTGTGATTTCACACGATGCCAATGAGATACGCTCTACTCCCGTACCCGCAGCCGCAAACATCCCAATCCTGGCAGATGACTGTGACGTGGTAGGCATAGACGAAGCCCAGTTTTTTGACGATGAGATCGTAAAGGTATGCAATGACCTGGCCAATCGCGGTGTACGCGTGATAGTTGCCGGGCTGGATATGGATTTTAAGGGCAATCCCTTTGGGCCCATGCCCGCGCTAATGGCCACGGCAGAATATGTGACCAAGGTACACGCTGTATGTACACGCACCGGCAACCTGGCGCAGTTCAGCTACCGTAAGGCTGCAAGCGACGATTTAGTACTGCTGGGCCAGACCGAGGAATATGAGCCCCTGAGCCGTGGTGCATATTACAAGGCCATGTTGCGTGAGCGCCTTAAAAAAATGGACGTTAAGGATCCTGAAGAGCTTAACCCCAATAAACCAAAAACCTAAATGCCAGCAACATATCTTGAGATCGACCTCAGCGCGCTGGCCCATAATTTTACCTATCTAAAATCCAAACTGGGACCAGAGGTAAAAATAATGGCCGTGACCAAAGCTTTTGGCTATGGGAGCGATGCCGTGGCCGTGGCTACAAAACTGGAGACGCTAGGGGCGGATTATTTTGCCGTTGCCTATGTTAAAGAAGGTGCGGCACTGCGCAAAGACGGAATCAAAACACCTATTCTTATCCTGCATCCACAAATGGATAGCTTTGATCTGATGCTAGAGCATAAGCTGGAACCTAATCTTTACAGTTTTAGGATACTGGCTGCTTTTATAGCTTTCGCGGAAGCAAAACAACTACAGGATTATCCGGTACACATAAAGTTTAATACAGGCCTCAACCGACTGGGATTTAAACCCGGAAATGAGAAAGATATTTTAGATATACTCGCGTTGACGAAAGCGGTGCGTATAAAATCATTGTTCTCCCATTTGGTAGCAAGCGAAGATCCCACCGAGAACGAGTTTACTTTACAACAAATCGAAAGTTTTCGGGAAATTTCAGAAAAAATGATCCGCGGCCTGGGCTATAGACCCATGCTGCACCAAAGCAATACTTCAGCAATCTTAAACTATCCGGAGGCACAGTTTGATATGGTGCGCACGGGCATCGGTCTTTACGGCTATGGCAACGATCCTTTAGAAGACAAGAAACTACGCCCAGTAGCGACCCTAAAGAGTGTAATTTCACAGATTCATGAGATTGGTCCCGGGGAGACAGTGGGTTATAACCGCGCCCACAAAGCTCCCGGTAAAGAACGCTCTGCCACAATACCGCTGGGTCATGCAGACGGAATTTCGCGCGCCTATGGCAACGGAAAAGGTTATGTGCTCATAAACGGGGAAAAAGCGCCCATTTTGGGCAATGTTTGTATGGATATGATCATGGTTAATGTGACACACATTAAATGTGAAGAGGGTGATGAGGTAGTCGTATTTGG
Organism: Leeuwenhoekiella sp.; assembly: GCA_965219335.1. Classification (GTDB taxonomy): domain Bacteria; phylum Bacteroidota; class Bacteroidia; order Flavobacteriales; family Flavobacteriaceae; genus Leeuwenhoekiella. Next base: position 928,544 of record CBDCNG010000009.1, on the reverse strand, counting down.
GAGGGGAGCATCACCCGTAGCGCTCGCAAAGTGTATCAATTCTATTGCCTATGAGCTTCTTACCGCGATTTCTCAACGCGTGGAAAGAATAGTTGTCAACTTACCTTAAATTTGGCTATATTAGCGCTAGTAAATAACCATCAAACCAACTTTATATGGCATTTTTAACAGATTTTAAAAAGTTCCTCCTTAAAGGAGATATTGTCGCACTGGCAACCGCGGTTATCATCGGCGGCGCCTTTAACAAGATCGTAAGCTCACTTGTTGCAGATGTGATCATGCCCGTTATAGGACTGCTCCTGGGTGGCCAGAATGTGAGCAATCTTTTCTTCTCACTTGATGGTGGGGATTATGCCACGGTTGAGGCGGCAAAGGAAGCCGGCGGGGCGATAATGACCTACGGTAATTTTTTACAGGCAGTAATTGATTTTATCATCATCGGTTTTGTGATCTACTGGCTGCTCAAAGGTTATGAAAAAACCAAGAAAAAAGAAGAGGCCAAACCGGCTGCGCCAAAAGGGCCTACGCAGGAAGAACTGCTTATTGAAATACGCGATGAGTTGAGGAAGAAACCGCTTTAATAGAGTGTGATAATTTAAAAGTAAATCCGGGGCATCCCGGAAAACCGCTGCACCACACAGTTTCGTTTAACTAAACCCCGGCCACAAAAGCTGGGGTTCTTTTTATATTTAAAATCTAACATTTCCTAAAAATCTGTACATATTCTGTATAATCGATTGCTTTCCTGAACAAACTGTTTATTTTTGCCCTTTTTTAAATAGTTTTTTTATGAAAGTAGCCGTAGTGGGCGCCACCGGCATGGTGGGCCAGGTCATGTTGCAAGTGCTCGCCGAGCGTGATTTTCCCTTAACCGAACTCATTACCGTTGCCTCCGAAAAATCGGTGGGTAAGAAGGTGATTTTCAAAGATAAAGAATATACTATTTCATCTATGGAAGATGCGATCGCGGCACGACCTGATATCGCAATTTTTTCTGCCGGCGGCGGTACCTCGCTAGAGTTTGCACCACGCTTCGCCGAAGTAGGCACAACCGTGGTTGATAATTCGTCAGCCTGGCGTATGGACGCGACCAAAAAACTGATCGTACCCGAGATCAATGCCGGTGAACTTACTAAAGCCGATAAGATCATAGCAAACCCCAACTGCTCTACTATACAAATGGTCGTTGCGCTAGCGCCGTTGCACAAAAAATACAAGATCAAACGCCTTGTTATTTCTACCTATCAGAGCATTACCGGTACGGGAGTGAAGGCTGTGCAGCAATTGGAGAATGAATACGCCGGTAAAAAAGGCGAAATGGCCTATCCCTATCCTATACATCGCAATGCCATCCCTGCCTGTGATGTCTTTACAGAAAATGGCTATACCAAAGAGGAGATGAAACTCGTCAATGAGACCCAAAAAATACTGGGCGATAAGACCATTGCCGTCACCGCGACGGCTGTAAGAATCCCCGTTGTGGGCGGCCATAGTGAGGCGATAAATGTAGAGTTTGAAAAAGATTTTGACCTTGATGAGCTGCGTAAAATCCTGCAGGATAGCGCAGGTGTCACCCTTCAAGATAATCCTGATACTAATACCTACCCCATGCCCATCTACGCGGCCGGAAAAAATGATGTGTTTGTTGGGCGTTTGCGCCGTGATCTTTCGCAGCCTAATACTCTAAATATGTGGGTCGTCTCTGATAACTTGAGAAAAGGCGCCGCAACCAATGCCGTCCAGATTTCTGAATATCTGGTTGAAAAAGCTTTGATTTAGTAAAAAATCCCTTACAACGTTAAAACCTCTTGAAACAAAACTTCAGGAGGTTTTTTTTAAGTTATATTTGAGAGAATCAACGCTCCACACAATGTATAAATCCCTAGTTATCGCTTTAATCGTACCCTATTTGGCTACAGCCAAAGAACAGAAAACTTTCCAAATATGAGCTTAACCTATCCGGAAACCAAAAAAGTGGATGCCGTAGATGTATATTTTGGTACTGAAATGCCAGACCCCTACCGATGGCTTGAGGATGATCGTAGCCCAGAGACAGAGGCGTGGGTCAAAGCTGAAAACAAAGTCACCTTTGGTTATCTCAACAAAATCCCCTACCGGGAGGATATCAAGCAAAAACTGGAGAAAATTTGGAATTATGAGAAAATAGGTGCCCCGTTCAAAAAAGGGGATTATACCTATTTTTATAAAAACGACGGACTGCAAAATCAATACGTGATCTACCGCTATAAAACAAGCGATGACCCATCTACAGCAAGCGTTTTTCTCGATCCTAACACCTTTTCAAAAGACGGGACCACTTCGCTGGGCGGTGTGAACTTTTCAAAAAATGGAAAAATTCTGGCCTATAGTATTTCAGAAGGCGGGAGCGACTGGCGCAAGGTGATGGTCATGGATGCTGAAACCAAAGACATCAAAGAGGATACACTAAAAGATATTAAGTTCAGCGAGATGGCCTGGATGGGAAATGAAGGTTTTTATTATTCCAGTTATGATAAACCAAAAAGCAACGAACTTTCTGCAATGACAGACCAGCACAAGGTCTATTATCACAGATTGGGCACGCCCCAAAAAGATGACACCCTGATCTATGGCGGCACCAAAGCCCAAAAACACCGCTACATTGGCGCGCAGGTAACTGAGGATGACCATTACCTGATTATAAATCCGCGTACGTCAACTTCTGGCAACAAGATGATGATCAAAGATCTTACAAAACCAGATAGCGACTTTCTGACGATTTTAGACAACACAGATACTGACACCTATTTATTGGACAACAAAGACTCTAAACTTTACCTGGTGACCAATATGGATGCGCCAAATATGAAGATCGTGACCGTTGACGCTTCAAACCCCACCCCCGAAAATTGGAAGGATTTTATACCCGAGACTGATAACGTGCTCTCCCCATCCACCGGTGGCGGATCCATCTTTGCCGAATATATGGTTGATGCCGTTTCTAAAGTGAAACAATATGATTATGATGGCAAGCTCGTCCGCGATGTAGAACTTCCCGGAGTGGGCAGTATAGGGGGTTTTAGTGCAGAAAAGGATGATAAAGTGCTTTATTATTCCTTCACAAATTATATTACGCCAGGAAATATCTTTAAATATAGCATTGATACCGGCAAATCCACATTGTATCAAAAACCCGCGATCAATTTTAACCCTAAAAACTACGAGAGCAAACAGGTTTTTTATACTTCAAAAGATGGTACGAAGATCCCCATGATCATCACGCATAAAAAAGGCCTTAAACTGAACAGTAAAAACCCTACAATACTCTATGGTTATGGCGGTTTTAATATCAGCCTTACCCCTTCGTTCAGCATAACAAACGCGATCTGGATGGAAATGGGTGGCATTTACGCGGTGCCCAACCTGCGCGGTGGGGGCGAGTATGGCAAGGCCTGGCACGATGCAGGGATCAAAATGCATAAACAGAATGTTTTTGACGACTTTATCGCTGCCGCGGAATATTTGATCGATAAAAAATATACCTCTAAAGAATATCTGGCCATTCGCGGCGGCTCTAATGGCGGTTTGCTGGTGGGCGCGACAATGACCCAGCGCCCAGATCTGATGCAGGTCGCGCTGCCCGCCGTGGGGGTAATGGATATGCTGCGCTACAATAAATTTACAGCTGGCGCCGGATGGGCTTATGACTACGGTACCGCCGAGGATAGCAAAGAAATGTTTGAATACATTAAAGGCTACTCACCGGTACACAATGTAAATTCAAATACCTGTTATCCCGCAACGCTTGTAACTACAGGTGATCATGATGACCGTGTGGTGCCCGCGCACAGCTTTAAATTTGCGGCTCAGCTACAGGAAAAACAATCCTGTGATCATCCTGTCATCATACGCATTGAGACTGATGCCGGCCACGGCGCGGGAACTCCCGTCAGCAAAACCATCGATCAGACCGCAGATATTTTTGCCTTTACCCTTTATAATATGGGTTTGAAAACACTACCAAAATTCATGGATGAAGATAAAGTGCAGGGATAACCATATCAAACCTTAGAATTGACGAATAAAACCATGACCTCACAGTTTTTTTAGATCTGTGAAGTCTTTTACAAAAGAAGATGCTCAAGGTCAATATAAATTCTTTCGCTTATGCGGAAAAAACCATTCTGCACGATATAAACTTCAAGGTTGCCGAAGGAGCGCATATTTCCATTTTAGGCGAAAGCGGTTGTGGAAAAAGCACGTTATTACAGCTTATTTATGGCCTTTTACACTTAGAAAATGGCACTGTTTTCTGGAAGGAAGAAGAACTATTGGGCCCTAACTTTAATCTGGTGCCCGGCGAACCCTTTATTAAATACCTGGCCCAGGATTTTGACCTGATGCCTTATATATCAGTGGCCGATAATATTGCAAAATTTCTCTCGCGAAATTTTATGAAAGCCCGCAACGCGCGCATAGCTGAACTGCTGGAAGTGGTAGACATGGTAGCCTTTAAGCATACACACGTAAAATACCTCAGCGGTGGCCAGAAACAGCGCGTTGCCCTCGCCCGAGCCATCGCCAAAGAACCCGAGCTTTTATTGCTGGACGAACCCTTCAGCCACATCGATAACTTCCGACGGAATGCCTTGCGGCGAAAACTTTATGCGTATTTAAAAAAAGAAAACATCACCTGCATCACCGCCACTCACGACAGTGAGGAGGCTCTTTCTTTTTCTGATGAAATCAAGGTTATGCGCAAGGGCAAATTCATACAGGCCACAACACCAGAAAACCTCTTTAAAAGTCCAAAAAATGCTTATGTAGCATCATTTTTTGGTGATGTAAACCAATTTTCAGGAACGCTTTTTGATCATCCGGAGAGAGAAGAAATGCTCCTATTTCCGCACCAATTGGCGATTTCCAAAGAAAAAGCCCCCTTGAAAGTTACCGTAAAAAAAAGCTATTTTAAAGGCGCTTTTCACCTTATTGAAACTGATTTTGAGGGTAAAACTGTTTATTTTAACAATGCCACAAATCTGCAAAACGGTACTGAGGTTTTTTTGAAAGAAAAGTGATTTCTTGTCATAAAAATGACCTCATAGGTTTTGAAATCCTGTGAGGTTTGAATAATAATTCTGGTCAACTTGAACTTGTTTCAGGTTCTCATCAACTATGGCATGGCCTTATGCGATTCTGAAATAAATTCAGAATGCCGCTGTTTTTGGCCTTGAGGCAACTCGTATTGATTATTCTTTGTCTTCGTTCACAAATAAATAATTTAAATTCTGAGTGTTAAAAGCCTTATTAAATTGGGCAACCTGATCTGCAATTAGCTGGTCAAAAATCTCTAATTGATGCATAACCTTTTTAGTAATCTCATCTTTTACCGCGACATCCTGGTCAGTGGGGGCAAAATCGCCCATACTTACGAGACTGTTGAGATGCGCCAGTTTATTGGTCAGTTTAATAGGAAAATTCAGAGGATCCTGACCGCTTCGGTTTTTGGTCTGGTACAAAGCCTTCTCCACAGATTCTAGGCTATCTGAAAGGGTTTTGGCCTTTTCCCGAAGTTCTTTCGTACCGGGATTATCCTTATACTGCTCCCGGAAAGCCTTTAGCTGCTTATCTACATTGCGCATCGTCTCTATGCTTTTGTGCGCGCGGTCTACCGTTTTATTGACAGCGGCAATAAAGTCATATTGCGCCTGCATGTCTTCTTTTGACGCTTCTGCACGTGGATCTGGGATCAGGGTGTACGGCTGGGAATAATCGGTACCATTAACATTTAATTTTACCGTATAATCCCCGGGTACTGGCTTGGGACCTTCGGTACTGGCCCACCAGAGGATCATACCATCGAGCACTTTGGCCCCATCTGCGGTCATGTCCCAGACAAATTCATTGCTGCCTTTTTTGACTTTCAGTTTGTCTTTTTTGTTTTTCGTGCCAAACGATTTGATCGTATCATTCTGAGCACCAAAATAAGTTAATGAAATGCTGTCTTTTTTGGCATCAAATTCTGGAAGGTAAAAATAGGTCATCACGCCGTTGGGATGATTTGTTCCTGCGGTTTTGGAGCCAGAGCGGCTGCCGCCATCCATGCGCACCACTTCTTTTGGTTTAAAAAGGATAGGTTTGCCCTTATCGTCTAATGTATCAATCTGATGCAAAAGCGTAAGATCATCAATCGCCCAGATGCTTCTGCCCTGGGTGGCAACAATCAGGTTATTATCTTTGATCGCCAGGTCAGTAATAGGCACAATGGGCAGGTTGAGCTGAAAGGGTTTCCACTCCTTACCATCATTAAATGAGATGTACATCCCATTTTCGGTGCCGGCATACAGGAGCCCTTTTTGTTTAGGATCTTCACGAACCACACGGGTAAAATGTTCGGGCGCTATTCCATCTGTGATCTTTTCCCAGGACTTCCCATAATCTGTGGTTTTATAAAGATACGGTGCATAATCCCCGGTCTTGTAAAGTGTTCCAGCCACATAACAGGTGCCTTTGTCAAAGGCGCTGGGCTCGATGCTGTTGATCATCATCCATTTGGGCATTTTTTTGGGAGTAACATTCTCCCAATGTTCGCCACCATCGCGGGTTACATGAATAAGTCCGTCGTCGCTGCCCACCCACATTAATCCTTCCTGCAGCGGGCTTTCATTTGCGGCGAATATAGTCCCATAATATTCCACGGAAGTGTTATCCTGAGTAATCGGCCCACCCGACGATTTAAGGGTAGTCGAATCGTTGCGGGTTAAATCTGGACTGATCACTTCCCATCTTTGACCTTCATTGGTAGTGCGGTGCACATGGTTGGAAAAGGTGTACAATTTATCCGGATCGTGCCTGGAGAACATAATAGGGAAATTCCATTGAAAACGGTATTTCATATCCTCGGCACCATGCCCCATGGGATTGTCGGGCCACACCGAGACAGAACGTACGGTGTTTTTAGCGTGGTTCATGCGCGTAAGAAACCCATCATAACTACCCCCATAGACAATATCCGCATTTTTGGGATCTACCGCGATAGAGGCAGACTCACCTCCTGCGGTACTTTCCCAGTCATCCTCGCCAATGCTATAACCATCAGAACGGTATGGGATGCGCACCGTAGAATTATCCTGCTGCGCGGAATAAATCCTGTAGGGAAAGTGATTATCGGTAGTTAGCCGGTAAAACTGGGCCGTAGGTTGATTATAATAGGTGCTCCAGTTCTCACCGCCATCGTAGGTGACCTGTGCACCGCCATCATCACCCATAATCATACGCTGTGGATCCTCAGGGGCGATCCACAGATCGTGATGATCGCCATGAGGAGCGTTATATGACTTGAAAGTCTTCCCGCCGTCACTACTTTTATGGTAGCTCACGTTGAGCACATAAACCGTATTCTCATCCCCGGTGTCAGCATAGACCCGGGAATAGTACCACGCGCGCTGCTGTAGGCTGCGGTCATCATTAATAAGCGACCAGGATTCTCCCCCATCATCACTGCGGTACAGACCGCCTTTATCCTTATTTTCGACAATGGCCCAGACGCGTTCTGAATTTACGGGTGAAACAGTAACCCCAATAATGCCCAAGGTATCCTGAGGAAATCCATCATTTTTAGAAATTTCGGTCCATTTTTCGCCGCTATCGGTACTTTTCCAGAGGGCAGAGCCGAGGCCCCCACTGCTCAGGCTGTAGGGTGTGCGCCGGATGTTCCATGTAGACGCATAGAGTATACGCGAATTGTTGGGATCAATGGTGAGATCAACCGCACCGGCATTTTCATTGGCAAATAACACTTTTTTCCAGGTTGCCCCGCCATCGATGGACTTATAAACGCCGCGATCTTCACCAGGCTTGTAGATATCGCCCAGCACGGCGGCATACACAATATCCGGATTTTTGGGATCAATACGCACACGGGGAATATGCCTGGACTTTTCAAGCCCGATTTGCTTCCAGGTCTTGCCCGCGTCAACAGATTTCCACATACCGGAACCCGAAGACACATTGCCGCGTACGGTCTCCTCCCCACCGCCCACATAGATAATATTGTGATCGCTAGGAGCAACAGAAACCGCCCCTATACTACCACCAAAATAACCGTCTGAAATATTCTCCCACTCACGACCACCCGTGGTAGATCGCCAGACCCCGCCACCGGTAGCACCAAAGTAAAAAAGATCTGGCTTCCCGGGTACACCCGTCACCGCAGCACTGCGCCCCCCTCTAAAGGGGCCGATCAGACGATATTCCAGCGAGGCATAAAGGGAATCCCTGGGTATTTGAGCATTTAACTGGTGATTACAGATGAAAAGAAGGCAGATAAAGAGGCAAAGTAATGTTCGGCGCATAGTTGGTAGAGTTTTATTAGGTATCTAATTTAAGAAATCCAGATGCGAATGAAAAGTAAAGGTAGGTTGTGCTGAGAAACTCTATTTATCAGACTGCTATTTTTTGAAACTTCCTAAAAAACCGCAGCTGATCTTAGTATACCAAAAAATAAGGGGTTGGTTTTTAAGATTTCTATAAATCAACTTTACTTTCTCAAAAGCAAAATCCTTTTCCCGCCAAAAGATTACTCCTCGAAAAAGCTGATCGAACTCCCGATCCAGCTATCTTCGGTGAGGTAAGAAACATTGATGAGCTCGCCCTTGCTCATACGGGTAAGATTGATTACCGGCTTTAACCTGGCTGAATCTTGATCCCAGATGTAAAGCACGCGCAGCTCTACTTTAGCATTTTTTTCCGTATTGGTCTGGATCACTTGCGCATAATCTACCTTTTTTTGCAAGATATAATTATGTTTATCCTCAATAGCCTTAATAGTATCGCCATCTGGGTGTAGATTGATCCCTTTACCGGCAAAAGAAAATAGAGGCTTCAATACATAATCCTTTAAATTTAAATCCTTGGGAAAATCATTTAGATAATAGGATTTAGGAATATAATCATGCTCTAAAAGTGGCAAAATACACTTAGAAATCATAAAAAACCAATCTGGATGCGTCACCCATTCCACATCCAGATCATCGGTGAGCTTAAACTGTGTTTTTAGATTAGGGATGTTTTGTAATTCATCAAAGATTACCCGGTTATAAATGCGCTTTATCTGTATCTTTTTACCATCCTTCTCATAAAAAAGCTTATTACCTTCTTTTATGATTTTGGTCATACAGACCACTTCAATACCCAGAGCCTGACGGGTTGCTTCAAAGTCTATGCGTGTTTTTTGCCTTTCGGGAAAGATTTCCATTAGGATCACCGCTTCCGCGGAAGCGTCACCCATAATAAGTTTACGCATCTCTTTCAAGTAATCCTCTTCATCTAAACCACTGAATAAATAATGGAACCCGTTTTTGGGAACAGTGGGGTAATTCTTCTGGAAAGCTTTTGCCAAAAAGGGCTGGTAAAAAAACAGTGATGGAAATGCCTGAAGTTCGATCAGCTGTGGCTCGACACCACCCTGGCCATCATCACAAATGCCAAAATCAATCGCCAAAAAATGGGGTTTGCCCAATGGCGCGGGCGATTGCCGCTCTTGTGGGACAAATTGATCCCGTATAGCATCCAAATCCAACTGCCAGATCTGATCAATTATCGATTCACAAGCTGAAAAAACCTTCTCTTTAAGGGATTTTGGAATAAAAACTGGGGTTTCAGAAATCCGGAAACCACAGGGCTCTTTAAAGGTCTCTAGCACCTCTTGTTGCAGGCCATCGTAGAATTTTTGCTTAAAGCCGGCATTAAATTGATCCCTGATCTTTTTTATCATGATTCTACTAATCTTGTTTCTTGTATTTTTTTTGAAACCTCATTGAGAAAACGTGGAATGATCAGGCGATGGGTCATCAGGATCTTATCATCATCTTCCAGGTGCTCTATCATCTCGAGATATTTCTTTTTGCCATAGCGTTTAATGACCTGCTTTTGCTTATCCTCCCGCTGAAAATAGCGCATCATCCCTTCAGCATCGGCCTCAGGATGAAACTGCACGCCCACGATCTCCCGGCTGAAGCGGATAGCCATAACCGCCCGTTCCAACGGAATATTAGGCCGCATTTTTTCCCGGCACAGTATTGATCCGCCCAGGCTTTCCAGCTTTCTTTTTTTTGGGCTCACTACCTGGTAATCCCTAGAATCTACCGCATAAAAGGGATTTTCCAGACCTTTAAAAAGTGGATCTAACTCCCCATCTGGGGTTTTGTGCACAGGCATGATACCAAAGGATGTTGACCGTCGCTTACCCACTTTGGCCAAGTCCCAATGCAGGCAGGCGAGTTGATAAGAATGACAGATCAAAAAAAGGAATTTTTTATTTTGATTGATCAGGTTGTGCGTCAATACGCCGTCTAGAAACTTGAAATAAGGCCATTCCCAAGCCTCATCGGCAATTTTTGGTGAACCAGGGCCTCCTGAAGATATGAATATGTCGTAATCGGCAATATCGGGGATTACGTTTTTAGTTCGTACCTCAAACACATCATACGTACCCTCCACATCTTCCTGCGCTAGAAATTGGCCCACGATCATCTTGATACAGCGCATGCCCTCGTTCTGTACTCCGGCGTTCATATCCAGTATTGCTATTTTAAAATGATCTTGCATAGATTATGTACTAAAAAACGCACAAAATTAAAGATTTAGCCATCGGTATGATTTGAAGGTGGTGTTAAAATAAAAACCGTCCCGGTTAAACATAACGTGAGGCTTATGATGCTTTAGAATCCGCTTTCGCGAAAGCAGGCAACATACTAAAGCCCTTTTCCAGTCTCGTTTACTATATATTCGGTTACTCGTTTAAGGTCTTGGGTTTCCTCAAAAACCTTGAGCTGACGGTCTGCGCCGGAACCCTGCTCAAGCATCTGGTAAACGTAATTCACCTCGCTGCGGCAGCCCATATCATCAACAACATCATCTATAAATTCCAGCAGTTCGTTGATGAGTGACTCAAAGGGCACTTCTTCCTGCTTGCCAAAGTCAATGAGCTGCGCCTCCATACCCCAGCGTGCGGCGCGCCATTTATTTTCGTTGATCAATACGCGTCGGTATGATCTAAATGTCAGGTTTTTTTCGTGCAGTTTATGCAATTTAGCGATGATGCATTGCATAAGTGCAGCGATGCAGATGACCTCATCTACGGTCATAGCCATGTCACAAATACGGAACTCTACTGTGGGATAAAATGGGTGCAGTCGTATGTCCCACCAGATTTTTTTACCGTTATCTATGCAATTTGTCTTTACCAATACCTTGATAAATTCATCATATTCGGCAACACTGCCAAAATAGGGCGGGATTCCCGTACGAGGAAATTTATCAAAAATCTTAGAACGAAAGGATTTAAAACCCGTATCCCGACCTTCCCAAAACGGGGAATTTGTGGATAACGCATAAAGGTGGGGCAGGAAATAGCGGGCGATGTTCATAATCTGCAGTCCCTCCTCCCGGTCTGGGATCCCCACATGCACATGGAGGCCAAAAATAAGATTGGAGCGTGCCACATCTTTCATCTCATTGATCAGTTGATCGTAGCGTGGGTTAGGCGTGATCAACTGCTCGCTCCACTGTGAAAAGGGGTGTGTGCCCGCGGCGGCGACCTTCATACCCTCATTGTCTGCAAGTTTTATGACCTGTTGACGCAAATAGGAGACCTCATCGCGTGCCTGACCAATGTTCTCACAGATATTGGTTCCCATTTCAACCACTGCCTGGTGCATTTCTTCTTTAATCCGCTCCTGCAAGAAAACTTTGCCGCCGTCCAAAATTTTTGACATGTGAGAGCGCAACATTAGTGTATCACTGTCAAGGATCTGAAACTCCTCTTCGATGCCCAGGGTAAAGTTTTTCATCAAGTTGGTTTTATGAGTAGCGTTCTATTTAGATTTTTAACAACCGTGATTTAATTTCGGTTATTTGTTTTGACATAATGGTTCTCTTGTATTGTTAATGTTTTTATTCCATCTATAAGGGAGTAACCAAAACTTAAACTATAATAATTATTAGGATTACCAAAAAAAGACAGGTTAATGCCAGGGGCAGTTGTAAATTTCAGGATACCGCCTCCTATTTCTTTCTTTCCATTAATTTTCCAACTCCCTTTCTTTTTACCTTTCCCGGCAGGGCCACTCCTTTTAACAATCGCTGAAAAATCTGGATTTAAATGAAATGAAGTTGTCATGGCGGGTGAATCTCTATATTGTTTTTTTAAAATCCATGTCCCAATAAAATCTTCTTTTTCAAATTTTTTTATAGGATCTCCGACTTTTTCACCACCACAGGAAGCAGCACATAAACCTATAATTAGGAGAAGTAATAAAGTCTTTTTCATTGAAATCCGGTTCTCATAGAATTAAAAATTTTTATTGAAAGGCTTCTCTTATTGTATTTTAGCATAAAGCAACAAGGAGCGAGTGGGTCTCATTATATTGAACAGAGATTTTAAACCTCCTACATAAAAGAAATAGCGATTGGGGATATAATTTGTAAAACTTAAGTACTGACCTAAGAGCTTTAGACTATTCCTTTTCTTTATTTATTTTCCCTTTCGCGGCAGCTTTTGGCTTTGCTTTAGTGGCTTCTTTTTTCGGCTTGATTCCTTTGGAAACCTTCTTTTTCACCATCGTTTTTTTGGCTTCCTCGGCAGATTTTAAGGGTACTTTTTTAGTTCTCGGTTTAGGGGCAATCACCGCATCCTGAACAAAAGACCCCCATGAGGTATTCCTACCACCGGATTTATGCGCTTTGGCCTTCTCGATAGCGAGTTTGGCCGCATGCTCAACAATCCAGTTAAAGTTAGTCTCACCCACCGAATTTATATCGGCATCTGGAGCAGGATTACAAAAATCTATGGCATAGGGCACACCATCGCGTACCGCAAACTCAACGGTATTGAAATCGTATCCCAAAGCCTGGTTGAGCTTTATGGTATACTCGTGAATTGTTTTGATAAGCTTTTTATGGGCCGATCCAGAAGTTTTGGGTTCGGTAGCGTAGCGCTCGTGAAAGGCATTGCGTGGCTCGTAGGGCATGATATGCACATATTTTTGACCCAAACAATAGACGCGGTAATAGTCATCAAATATAATTTCTTCCTGTAGCATCATCGTCAACTGGCCAGTTTCTTTATGCTTTGCAAAAAGATCATCTGGTCCCGTGACCTGGTATACGCTTTTCCAGCCGCCACCGTCGTGTGGTTTCATATAGGCAGGAAAACCGATATAATTAAAGATATAATCCCAATCCATAGGTGATTTTAAGTTCCTGAAGGAATTCTCATTGGTATCATTGGGACGCTCGTTAGAAGGTAACAGTACCGTTTTTGGCACGGGGATGCCCAATTCTACAGCGAGACAGTTGTTAAAGAATTTCTCATCGGCACTCCACCAGAAAGGATTATTGATAACTACCGTACCCTTAAGTGCGGCGTTTTTAAGGTAGGCCCTGTAAAAAGGGACGTCCTGCGACATACGGTCAAAAATGACGTGATAACCATAATCAATACCCTGTTGCAGCTTGTCTATCTGCACAGCTTCAGCAATAATATTACCATTGCCCAGCTCATTGACCTTATCTATAAACTTCCATGGGAAAGTGTCTTCCCTTCCGAATAGTATTCCAATTTTCTTTATCATGGTTTTATTATTTTAAAAGTTGATTTATAGCTTTACTTTTTCGCCTTGAGCAAAAAAATTTTTTTATATTAAAAATAAGTCCCAATATATTGGGGAAAAACCATTCTCCACAGTGGCCAGTCATGTGAGATCCATTGTTTTTCATCATACCAATTATTTATGCCCTTAGCGCTTAATATACTGGCCATTTTCTGATTTGCCGCTTTGCAGATGTCCCAATCTGAGGTGCTGAGCACGATATGCATGTGATTGTATTTCCAAGATTCATCATTATTAATGAACTCATCCGGGCAATTTAGGTAAATACGCAGGTCGTCTGAAAGGGGTGTCATATTGCGAATATTGAACACGCCAGACATTGAGAACAAATGCGACACCAGATCCGGGAATCTAAAAGCTATATTACTTGCATGATAACCCCCAAAACTGCAACCGCCCACAGCAATACGATGTGTACTGCACTCCCGCTGAATAAATGGGATCAGTTCTGTTCTTAAAAATTGAACGTAGAGCTCATAGTTATAGATTTTTGTTTCAGAGGACAGTTCATCAGCGTAAAAAGTAAGTCCGTCAATCGTCTGGACATTGTAAAGTTTAATGCGGCCTTCCTCAACAAACTGCATCACTGCATCGTTAAGACCAAAATCCCTGTTTTGTGTGTATGTCCCATAGGAGGAGGGAAACAGCAAAACGGGGTGCCCCCAATGTCCGGTAACCTCAATATTGATGTAGCGGTCAAGAATATTTGAAAAATATGGGATATGCTCCACTTTTGCCATAGGTTTAAATATAGGGCAAATCGTTCAACTTAATGTTTTTAATATTCTAAGAAAATCATAAATACTTTAATAAATCCAAAGGAAACACATGGAAAATTAAATATTTCAGCAATTTAAACCCGTTACTTTTCTGATTAAAAATTTGGAATTCCTTAAACTTGCAACCTTCTATTAACGCCGCAATGCACTTACAGATAAACTACATTAGCTTAAAGGCAGACCTTTTTTCCAAACATTTGGAGCGCAAGGTCAGGTTGAGAATTTTTGCTCCGCCCCTTTTTTGGGATGCTGATCTCAAATTTCCCGTCTTACTCATGAATGATGGTCAGGATTTTAATACCATGAATTTAGAGGAGACGCTCAATATCACATTTTCATCGTCCGGATTTACACCTTTTATTTATGTGGGTATTGAGGCCAATGCTAACCGTCTGCAAGAATATGGCACAGCCGTAATGCCCGATTTTAAAGGGCGTGGGGCGAGGGCGCTCAAATATTCAAAATTCATTACCCAAGAACTTATCCCTTTGCTGCAAGCAGATTTTAAAGCCTCCCGTAAAAAAGAGGATTGGGTGTTCTGTGGGATGTCCCTGGGTGGCCTGAGTGCCTTTGACACTGGCTTTAACTATGCTGGCTTATTTGGAAAAATAGGTGTTTTAAGCGGTTCTTTCTGGTGGCGGAAGAAAGCTTTCGCGAAAGGAGACCTGCAAGACCGCAGCCGTATTGTACTCGATATGGTCAAAAATGCCCCCCATGCTCCACATTTAAAGTTTTGGTTTATGTGCGGAAGCCTTGACGAAAAATCTGATCGCAACAACAATGGCATCATCGACTCTATTGACGATACGCTTGATCTTATCAAAGAGCTCCAACTGAAGGGCTATCGCTTTCCCGGTGAGATCACATATTTTCAAGTGGAGGGCGGTAGGCACAATCAGGCTACCTGGGGCCAGGTTTTTCCAGAGTTTTTAAAATGGGCTTTTGCCAGGAAAAAATGAGGATTACAAGCAGCAAAAATACTTCACAACAGATCAAGCACCATCTACTTTAAAGTCCTCCTGATCTCCCTATTCAAGAAATAGCCGGTCACGATTGTAGAGAGCACATCAGCGATGGGAAAAGAAACCCATACGCCTATTTCGCCATAAAAACTTGGCAAAATCAGAACCAGCGGAATAAAGAAAAAGCCCTGTCGCGTTAAGGCTAGCAATAATGCCGGTGTTGCTTTCCCGATCGCCTGAAAATACGCTGAGCCGATTAACTGTATCCCAATCACGGGAACGGCTGCAAATACCCAGCGCATCGCCCAGGGTGTATCCTTTAGCACAGCAGAATCCTGAGTAAACACCGTAACGATAGATTCTGGAAATATCATGATAATGGCAAAAATGAGCAGCGCCAATCCGCAACTATATAAGATCGCCTTATTAATGCTCTGGCGCACACGCGTAAATTGTTTAGCCCCATAATTATAACCAGCGATGGGCAGAAAACCCTGGGTAACACCCAGCACGGGGAAGAGCGCAAACATGAGCATACGCCCAATGATGGCATAAACCGTTACAGAGGCCTCCCCGCCAAGATCAAACAGGATATTATTCATCAGCAGATAAGTTACGCTCACTACCGCCTGGCGCGCAAGGGTAACAAACCCTAGAGCAGAAATCTCCTTCACAATAGACAAATCAATTCCAAAATGTGAGAAATCAATTTTGAGTTCGCTGTTTTTGCTCAGAAAATACCACAGGATGTATAGAAAACAGAAACCATAGGAAACAGTAGTCGCCAAGGCCGCACCCGCCATACCCATATCGAGAAGATTGATGAGAATATAATCCAGCACCAGGTTTCCCACCGATGGGAAAATCATGGCAATCATTGCAAATTTAGGATTCCCCTCGGCCCGAATCACATTGTTGCCCATCATGCACAGCGCTAAAATGGGAACGCCATATAGCACAATACGATAATAGATTTTTGCCGGTTCAAAAATATCCCCTTTTCCCCCAAAGGCGGGAATGAGATCATTAATGAAAACCAGACCCAGGATTACCATTCCTATCGTAAGCACGAGGGTAATGGTAATCTGGTTCCCAAAGGTTTTAAGTGCTTTAGGCCTATCTCCAGAACCCAGCGCACGGGAGATAATACTCGCACCACCAATACCGATGGACATCCCAAGCGCAGCGATAAAAAAGGAGACGGGAAGCACCACATTAATTGCAGCAATGGCGATAGAGCCAATCCAATTACCTACAAATATAGTGTCTACCAGAATATTGAGAGACATCACCAAAATTCCGATTGCTGAGGGTATGGCCTGTTTTACTAATAATGGGCCGATGGGTTCAATACCCAGTTTATCTGATTTATTGGGCTTGAGCACGCTGTAGTAGGTCTTTTAGGTTTGTTTTTGATATCATTTTGACGCTTGGAAAGGTTCGGGATCTGCATAGAAAAAATGTTATTATCCTCTTGCATTGCAAAATCCACAGATTCAGTTAAAATATCGCCGTATTTTTCTAAATATCTGTTATTTGGGCAGAAAATCTGGCTTTTCATCCTTAATGCGATAGTTTTATTATCGAAGATAACATGCTGGGGGTACATTCATTTCTTAAAAATAATTCCTGGTCAACTTCATGATTAGCTATGCATGTTCTTTCACGTGGGTTTTGAATTTCTAAACCCGGTGCTTGTATATGCCTTTCCCTTAAACTTGTCATTCTATACTATATATTTTCAAACTTAATATTACCGCTTTCGCGGAAGCTTTCACAGTCTTAATTATAGAATCATCCAACTCCGTCTTTCAGCGTTCTGGTTTACATCTAAAAGTTAAGCAATTGCCTTACTTGGCTCTACAATTGCCCAATCGTTGATCCAAGAGGCCATGACAAAAGCCCAGTCATCGCGATCATTGAGACAGGGAATCACCGTAAAATTCTTCCCGCCCATCTCATGAAATATTTCCTGACCCTCCATAGCGATTTCCTCAAGGGTTTCCAGGCAGTCGCTTACAAAGGCGGGGGTTACAATGGCCATTTTCTTAATACCCTCTTTGCCCATCCGCTCTATGGTGCGGTCTGTATAAGGTTGCAGCCAGGGATCAAAACCCAACCGGCTCTGAAAGGATGTAGAGTATGTGCCCTCTTTCAAATTTAGAAATTCAGCCACGCGCGTGGTAGTATCATAACACTGGTGGCGGTAACAGAACTGGTGGGCAGATGAGTCGGTCTGGCAACACTGGCCATCAATCTTACAGTGGCTTTTGGTGACATCGCTCTTACGTATGTGCCTCTCAGGAACGCCGTGGTAGCTAAAGAGCAGATGCTCATAATCAAGGCCATCCAGTTTCTCACTGATACTGCCGGCCAAAACCTCGATATATTCCGGTTTATTATAAAAAGCGGGTACGTCTGAAAAACGCATGTGTGGAAAATGCTCTTGCCTAAGGGCTTCCGCCAGTACTAAAATCGTCTCGGTTGTCGCCATCGCAAACTGAGGGTATAAGGGTATAATCAATACATCATCTACCCCCTTTTCATCCAGTTTTTTGAGACCTTCCAGTATATTTGGTGTTCCGTAGCGCATGGCTAGTGCAACAGGGACATCTACTTTTTGCTGTATTTTTTGTTGTAAACGTTCTGAAAGCACAATGAGCGGCGAACCCTCCTCCCACCAGATTTTGGAATAGGCTTTTGCCGATTGCTTAGGGCGTGTATTGAGAATGATACCCTTTACAAGCAGTGTGCGCGCCCAGTTAGGCAAATCGATTACCCGCTCATCCATCAGGAACTCACCCAGATATTTTTTTACATCTTTAGGATTGGTACTTTCTGGCGAACCCAGATTGACCAGTAGGACTCCTTTTTTCATTGATCTTCTTTTCTTGTAAAACTACGATGTTTTAAAGGCTTTGCTCCTTTTATCTATGTGCAATTCCTATTCTGATCAATCTGCTTTCGCGAAAGCGGAAAAAAAGGACCGACATTAGAAAAATACTCCAATAGACTTTATTGACTCCATCCAAAAACAGATGGAAAGCGTTATAAAACAGGTATTAGTTTAATTTTTCAGTCAATTTTTTGAAGGTTTTTTTGGCATCCTTCCCTTTATAGAGCACTTCATAAACCGCATTGATAATCGGTGTCTTGGCACCTAATTTTTCGTTGATCTTAAACGCACTTTCAGCCGCATAATAGCCTTCAGCTACCATACTCATCTCCATCTGAGCACTTTTTACGGTGTATCCCTTTCCGATCATATTGCCAAACATTCGGTTGCGGCTAAAGGTGGAGTAGCCTGTTACCAAAAGATCTCCCAAGTAGGCAGAATCATTGATATTCCGTTTTAGCTTGTGCACTTTTTTGATGAATTTTTTCATCTCACGTATCGCATTACTCATGAGCACACTCTGAAAATTATCGCCATAGCCCAGGCCGTGTGCGATACCCGCGGCAATGGCATAAATATTCTTGAGCATGGCCGCGTACTCCACACCCATCACATCATCACTTATACTGGTTTTGATATATTCACTGGAAACATGTTGAGCAACCACATCGGCATGCTTCTCATTTGCTGAGGCTACCGTAAGGTAAGACAGGCGTTCAAGCGCGACCTCCTCTGCGTGACAGGGTCCGGTGAGCACACCCAGATCTTCATAAGGAATATGATAAAACTCATGAAAATGCTGCCCCACGATCTTACCCGTCTCTGGAACAATGCCCTTAATTGCTGAGAAAAGAATTTTTCCTTGAAGGGGAACAGTCAGTTTTTCGAGTTCGCGGCCCACAAAAGCCGATGGTATTGCAAAAATGAGGTAATCAGCATAGGCAACGACCTCGTTAATATCGTTGCTTAATTTAAGTTTTGAGATATTAAATTCTACTGCACTAAGATAATTGGGATTGTGCCCTTCGGTCTCTATATGCTTACGCAGGTGTCTGCTACGCATATACCAGCCCACCTCATCCAGGTTTTCGCAAAGCATTTTTACGATTGCCGTGGCCCAGCTTCCACCACCTATAACTCCAAATTTTATAGCCATCATCATTATTTTTCAAAGTCATCAAAAGTAAGGATTTTCGAAGTTCTAACATTATTGAAAACTACTGCACTCAAGCACTTCAGAATTTTTAACGCAACGGTGCCTTGCAGATTATGTTTCTGGCACGGCAATTGAGTATGATTTTATGAAAATTTTTGGTTGGTTAGTTGAAAGCCGCCCCACAGTCTTAATTGCTGCTGGGGCGGTTTTTATTGTTTAAAATCAGCACCTTGAAGCACACCACAGATTTTAAATTTCCTCAGCTGAATGTTCTTCTTATTGGGAAATCTTAGTTTTGACCACCAAGATCAAAATTACTTTTCACTTCAATAAAACCCTAACACAGCGGAAAGATCAACCTCAAATATTAAGATAGTTTTAAAAACAGATACGCTTTCGCGAAAGCATTATTTTGTACTTTCCCTACTTATTAAAAATCAACTATCTAATAAAAATTAATATGGGATTATTTTCATTTATAAAAAATGCGGGCGCCAAAGTTTTGGGCATTGGCAAGACCGATGCGGAAGAAGCCAAAGAAGCTACCGCAGAAAAAGCAGCTGCCACTGCCGAAGCCAATAAAAAAGCAGCTGCCTCTATTGAAGAGACCATTCACGATTTACAGCTAGAGGCCGAAAATCTTAAAGTTACCATCATAGGAGATACCGCCAAAGTCACCGGAAAGGCCAAAGACCAGACCACTAGGGAAAAAATCATTCTCGTGACAGGTAATGTAGAAGGCATAGCACAGGTAGATGATCAGATGGATGTAGATCAAAGAGAACCAGAATCACAATTCTACACTGTAGTTAAAGGGGATAATCTTAGCAAGATCGCAAAAGCTCATTATGGCAACGCGATGAAATATCCCGTAATCTTTGAGGCCAATAAACCTATGCTTAAAGACCCAGATAAGATTTATCCAGGGCAAGTATTACGAATTCCCAAGGTTGATTAAGAATTATTAAAGAATAATTTGTACTAAAAAAAGCCCTTAAATGGGCTTTTGTTTTTTATAAAAATTCATTTCATCTAAATACTCCCAGACCGCCTGCGGTAATAAAGGTCTGCAATTCTTGCCCCCGCCAATTGCCTTTCTAATAAAAGTAGACGATATCTCTACAATAGGAGCAGCAACCTGGTGTATACCGGGATGGTTGATCAGGGCAGGATCTCTTTCGCCCTGAGCCTTACGAGGATATACGTAAATCTCATGCCGCTCAAGGATCACCTCATAATTCTTCCATTTATGGAAGCTTTTGAGGTTGTCACCGCCCATGATCAGGCAAAACTCATGATCGGGATATTTTTCCTCTAGATAAATGAGTGTATCTGCAGTATAATTGGGCTGTTTAAGCTTAAATTCGATAGTGCTGGCCTCGATTTTGGGATAGTCATCCACAGCGCGCTGTACCAGCTGGTATCGATGATGATCTTCAAGGAGCGATTTTTTCTTTTTGAAGGGATTGTGCGGTGTGATGACCATCCAGATTTTATCGAGGTCACTATATTCGGCAAAGTGGTTTGCAATGATCAAATGCCCAACATGGATAGGATTGAAAGTGCCAAAATAGAGCCCGATCTTCATAGATAAAATTAAACTTATGTACTGCTATTAGAAGCCCCTACAAAATCGGCAACCAGGGTGTAAGCCTCCTTTAAGGCTGTATCCAAGTGACTGTTTAGGATAATATGGTCAAACTGTGGGGCGGTTGCCAGCTCAATACTTGCTTTGGCAATACGCATATTAATGCGCTCGTCACTTTCTGTCCTACGCTTTTTGAGCCTAATCTTAAGCTCCTCTATGCTGGGTGGTTTAACAAATACCGCAAGGGTACGTTCAGGATATAATTTTTTAATATCCAAGCCACCTACTACATCAATATCAAAAATAACATGTTTCCCATTCTGCCAGATGCGTTCAACTTCGCTTTTTAAGGTGCCATAAAAATTGTCGCGGTACACTTCTTCCCATTCTAAAAACTCATCATTTTTTATACGGCGTTTAAACTCTGTAAGATCAAGAAAATGATAATGTACTCCATCTTTTTCATTTACTCTCGGCTCGCGGGACGCTGCCGAGATGCTAAAATCCAATTTTAGCTCTTCTTTGCCGAGTAGATACCTTACTATGGTCGTTTTTCCACTGCCCGAAGGTGCCGAAAAAACGATGAGTTTCCCATCTTCCTGCATCTAAAGTACGTTTAAAAGTTGTTCTTTGATTTTTTCCAGTTCATCCTTCATGCGCACAACGATTTGCTGCATGGGTGCATAGTTAGACTTTGAGCCTATCGTATTGATCTCACGCCCCAATTCCTGACCGATAAAGCCGAGTTTCTTACCGTTTGATTCGCCGCTGTTCAGCGTTTTTGTAAAGTATTCCAAATGGTTTTTTAGCCTCACTTTTTCTTCGGTAATGTCATACTTTTCGAGATAATAAGTAAGCTCCTGCTCAAAGCGGTTCTCATCGACCTCAGCTTTAAGGTCGCTTACGTTTTTAATGAGACGTTCTCGCACGCCTTCCATCCGCTCAGGATCAATGGCCTCTACTTCTTCCAGATAGTCTCCTATATTTTTGATGCGTAGGTCAAAATCCTCCTTAAGCGCCCTGCCCTCGTCCAGGCGGTACTTATTTAGACTGGTCAATGCTTCATCAAGGCCATCTAAAATAGCATTGAATTCGCCAGCATCGATTTCATCTTTTTCGGTAACGAGCGTATCTGGCATTCGCATGGCCATCTTGAGAAGCTCTACCGCATCGCCATCAACAACTTGGGCAAGTTGCTTCATGTATTGTTTAACAACGGCCTGGTTGATCGAGGCATTCGTTTCCTCACCGTTAAGCTCAACATAAAGCCCCAGATCGATCTTGCCCCTCAGAAGTTTCTTAGCGATCAGATTGCGCAGTTCTAGTTCCTTTTCTCTGTAAAAAGAAGGGATACGCGTATTGAGGTCAAGGTTTTTGCTGTTGAGCGACTTGAGCTCAATCGTGATTTTTTTGGTGGGGAGCTGGGTGATGGATTTCCCAAAACCCGTCATGGATTTGATCATATGCTACTTTAAGCGGCAAATATAAGGAAACTTGTTAAGAGCTTGTATAAAGTGGCTGTTTTCGGGTTTATATTGTTTTAGAAACTGTGGCATATTCTAAATTTTGACAACATGTTCAGGAGAAACTATTGATTACGTACTATTAGCTTTCTCAAAAAGCATCGGGATTACTGAGCAAGGATAGTTCAATAAAAAACCGCACAAACTAGATAGTTCATGCGGTTTTGATCAAAAAAGATTAATAAATTCTAGTTAAGCTCCTTAATCTTAATGTTTTTAAATGAAACTGGGTAGCCGTGGTCCTGCAGAGCAATATGGCCATCTTCGGTTTCCCCGAAACCTTTCCAGTCTGCAAATTTAGATTTGGCGATCAGTGCATCCCAGTTATCTCCCTTAACAGGGAAATCTACAATGTGTGTCCCATTGAGTTCTACGCTACCATTATTATCTTTATGATTAATCGTTATCACGCAGGTGTTCCACTCTCCGGCCGGCTTCACAACGTCCTGGCTGGGCTCAACCATATCATATAAAGCGCCAGCTTGGTGGGATTTTCCATTTTTGGCATCCTCATTGCGCTCATTATCCAATACTTGTATTTCAGGGCCAGTCTGGTAGGGCTCGCCATATTT
This sequence comes from Leeuwenhoekiella sp., assembly GCA_965219335.1. Lineage (GTDB taxonomy): Bacteria > Bacteroidota > Bacteroidia > Flavobacteriales > Flavobacteriaceae > Leeuwenhoekiella. The sequence continues at coordinate 905,416 of CBDCNG010000009.1, read as the reverse complement.
CTTATCCTCCTGCACGGCCCACATGATGCCGCTATTGCCTCCTTCAGAGATTTTCCACTCCAGAGAAAGCTCAAAATCATCGTAGGTCTTGTCAGTCACCAGATTTTCTGTTCCTGAGCGGCCTTTAGCAGGGGTGAGCACCATGGCGCCGTCTTCGATCTTCCATTGTGTGGGCTCATCCCCATTATAGGCATGCCAGCCATCCAGATTCTTTCCGTCAAAAAGTGTGGTCCATTCCCCATTTTCTTGAGTCATGGCGGTAGAATCGTCAGCCATCGCAGTTGTATCTGCATTGTCCATATTTTCTTTTTTATTCTCTTTGCAACCTATAAGGCACACGGCAAGAAAGGCTGCGGTAATCATTGTGGTTTTCATCTGTTTTTGGTTTTGATGTTATGTATTATATTCCTAATATTTTTTTTAATCGTTCTTTATCCGTTTTCGCTCCAGCGAAATCATCAAAGCGCTTATCTGTGGCCTCAATGATATTTTTTGCAATAAAAGGCGCTCCTTCTCGTGCGCCCTGTTCTGGAGATTTTATGCAGCACTCCCATTCCATCACAGCCCACACGTCACATCCATACTGGGTCAATTTTGAGAAGATACGTTCAAAATCGACCTGCCCATCGCCGGGACTGCGGTAACGGCCGGCCCGGTCTTTCCAGTCTCCATAGCCTCCAAAAACCCCTTTTTTGCCAGTAGGCCTAAACTCAGCATCCTTGACATGGAACATTTTTATGAACTCGTGATAATGGTCAATGTACTCAATATAATCCAATTGCTGTAGTACAAAATGACTGGGGTCGTATAAAATATTAACTCGTTTATGATTGCCCGCTGCCTCGCGGAAACGCTCAAATGTAACCCCATCATGTACATCCTCGCCGGGGTGCACTTCATAACATACATCTACACCCTGCTCGTCATAGGCATTCAGAATGGGCTTCCAGCGCTTGGCAAGCTCTTCAAAACCTGTCTCTACCAAACCTGCCGGCAGTTGCGGCCAGGGATGCCAGTTTTGCCAAAGCAAAGCACCGGAAAAGGTGCCGGAAACATCGATATCCAAGTTACGGCTTGCCTTTGCAGTGAGCAGCATCTGATCGATGGCCCATTCCGTGCGTTTTTTGGGGTTGTTTTTATAGCCTTCTGGAGCAAAATTATCAAACATAAGATCATAGGCCGGGTGAACGGCAACAAGTTGGCCCTGCAGGTGGGTACAGAGCTCGGTAATCTTAAGGCCATGGCTTTCTACCTTGCCCTTGAGTTCATCTGCATACGTCTTGCTCTCAGCGGCTTTTTTAAGATCTATAAGGCGTGTTTCCCACGTGGGGATCTGTATGCCCTTATAGCCAAGACCGCTTGCCCATTTACACATCCCCTCAAGGGAGTTAAATGGTTCTTTATCGTCCATAAACTGGGCAAGAAAAACTGCTGGACCCTTAATTGTTTTCATGATTATTTGTTTTCAGGTTTATCGTTTTAGGTATGTGAATGAAAATCAAATAAGCTACAATATATAATTTATATTCTGCATAATACCATATACATATTTTTTACTCTAAGCGATATACTTAGATGGGCTTAAAACAGCGACTTAGAAGTAAGAAAATAAATTAAATATGATCGTGCAACTTAATGGACGGTAACCCAAGCTGCATTTTTTTTATTTGATTCTACTGCAGCATAGATAAACTGCATACCTCGCAAACCCTCTTTTACAGTAGGAAAATCAAGTTTTTCCGACATTTTATTACCCTCTTTGAGCTGCTGTACCTCTTTTGCAAAACTTCGGTAAAGCGTAGCAAACGCCTCGAGGTATCCCTCTGGGTGACCGGGTGGGATGCGTGTATAATCTGATGAAGCGGGATATGTGCCAAGGCCGCCGGGCGTATAGATTTTTTTTGGCTCCTCGAGCATACGCACAGTGAGTTCATTAGGATTTTCCTGATGCCACTCCACACTTCCCTTCGTACCATAAACGCGTATGCTCAGGTCGTTTTCTTCTCCTGTGGCGATCTGTGAAATGCTCATCGTGCCCTTGGCCCCGTTTTTAAGACGCATCAGGATGTTCCCGTCATCGTCGAGTACTCGGTCTTTACCGAAAGTACTTAAATCTGCCGCGATCTCGCTGATCTCAACGCCGCTAATGTATTCCACAAGATTTTCGGCATGTGTACCTATATCCCCTAGAGCTCCACCAATTCCCGATTTTTTGGGATCTACGCGCCAGGACGCCTGTTTATTTTCGGTATTCTCAACATCTGTGGCCATCCAGCCCTGTAAGTAATGTACATTGACTTTTCTAATCTCGCCCAGGTCACCTTTTGCAACCATTTCGCGGGCTTGCTTGACCATGGGATAACCGTTATAGGTATGCGTGAGCGCGAAGACTTTTCCCGTCTTTTCTACAATTTTCTGTAGCTCTTTAGCCTCTTCCAGAGTCAAGGTCATGGGCTTATCACAGATAACGTGAAAACCTTTCTCGAGCGCCATTTTTGCCGGCGGAAAGTGCATATGGTTTGGCGTGACGATAGAAACGATGTCCATACGCAAATCTTCCCCGAGGGCTGATTCTTTTTCGATCATTTCCTCAAAATTCTTATAGGCACGAGCTTCTGGGACGCCCAAGGCTTTCGCGGAAGCGATACTGCGCTCAGCACTGCTGCTAAAGGCGCCGCATACCAGTTCAATACCATCGTCAATACGCGCAGCCCTGCGGTGTACATCTCCTATAAAGGAGCCCTGGCCGCCGCCTACCATTCCCATTTTTAATTTTTTCATAATTAGGTCTATCTTTTAGATTTTAGTCGGTTTATATTTTTGAATGATTTTTATTGGAACTATTCCCCAAAGTTTTTACCAAAAGAGGATCACTTAAACCGCGTTGGTTTTCGCAATATATCCAGAAAAGTAAACAATGCAGGATGAAGCATTCATTATCCTGAAATTATAAATTCTCCAGCTCCCTGTCAGGAATTCTTTCATTTTTAAAGAATATAATAAAAAGAACCATAACGGCGGCCGCAAATATCACAGGAAAATTCCAGATCGCGGTCCAGTTATGCGTTCCGCCGTTGAGAAGGTTACTGTCTGTAATCTCCCCGGCCACGCGGAAACCGATAAGCATCCCCACGCCATAGGTGGCCAAAGTAATGAGGCCCTGCGCAGAACTTTTAAATTTTTCACCGGCCTTACTATCGGTATAAATCTGACCCGAAACAAAAAAGAAGTCATAGCAAAGACCGTGAAGCGCAATCCCAATTAAGAGCATAAAAGCAAGGTCGCCCGCATTGCCGTAAGCAAAGAGCAGATAGCGTATTGCCCATGCAGCCATACCAAAAACAAGGGTATATTTTACACCAAATCGTTTAAAGAAAAGCGGCATCAAGAGCATAAAAAGCACTTCGGAAATCTGGCCGATAGACGCTTTGGCGGTAGAGTTGGCCACGCCCAGCTCTGTTAAAAATGGACTTAGATTCTGATAATAAAAAGCTAACGGAATACAGATAAGCACCGAGGCTAAAAAGAAAACCAAGAAGTTGCGGTCTTTAAGCAGAGCCAAGGCATCAAGCCCCAAAATCTCTTTAAGGCCCGCTTTTTCACCTTTTTTGATCACCGGCGGCGTTTTAGGTAGTGTAAAACTAAAAATTCCTAAAACCAATGAGGCAATGGCTGTCATTAAGAAAGTGTTTTTGAGCAGACCCTCAGCGAGACTGGCCTTGCTGTCCCAGCTAAAGACAAGACTGATGACGAGACCGGCCACTATCCAACCGATGGAACCAAAAACCCGGATGTACGAGAATTCTTTTGCGGGATTTCGCAGTTGCCTAAAGGCTACGGAATTCACAAGGGCAAGGGTGGGCATATAGGCGATCATATAACCTAGCACATAAGGGAAAAACTCAGAGGCATCCTGAGCATACGCCATTTTATACATTAACACAGCGCCGATCAGGTGTAAAACGCCCAGGATACGCTCTGCATTAAAATAGCGGTCTGCTATAAGACCAATGATAAACGGGGCGATGATGGCGCCCCAAGATTGTGTAGAAAAAGCATCCCCGATTTGAACGGCTGTTGCATCAAGATTCTGCCCCATAAAGGTGCCCAAGGTAACAAACCATCCACCCCAGATAAAAAACTCGAGGAACATCATGGTAGAGAGCTGTATGCGCGTAAATAGTTTCATATATAAGGTTAATTAAGTTTTTGTGCGGATGAAAGTAATAATTCCCTGGTCTTTTTAATGCCTTCTTCGGGGGAAATTCCATCCCCTTCAAATTCAATTCCTATAAAACCCGTATAACCAGCATCTTTAACTGATTGCAAAATTTTCACATAATCCATTGAAGTTTCTTGACCATCGCTTTTAAAAGCATAAGTTTTCGCGCTGACGCCCTTTGCCTTGGGCATCATCTCCCTAATACCTTCATACCGGTCATATTCTTCTACACAGGGCGAACCCCATTGTGAACCATCCTCATGGCGCAGGCAAAAGTTGCCAAAATCTGGTAGAGTGCCACAATTGCTTTTGTTTACCTGATTGATTACCTCCATCAGCAGGGCAGCATTAGATGAAAAACCACCATGGTTCTCTACGATCACCCCTATATTTTGCTTGGCTGCATAATCGCATAATTGAGATAAACCTTTGATGGATGCCGCTTTCCACGCATCTTCTTCCTTTGCGCCGATCAGGTTAACTCGTATGGAGTGGCAGCCCAAAGTTGCTGCGGCATCCACCCATTTTTTATGGTTTTCAACTGCCTGATCCCGTTCTTTTTCGTCTTCCGACGAAAGGTTGCCCTCATTATCCACCATAATAAGAACGTTTTTAACACCATACTGCTTGCTTTTCGCCTTGAGCGTTTTAACCAGCGAATCCATACTCGCTTTAGGATCGTCATACTTTTTGAGCTGTTCAGTATAAAGTTGGCTCACGTATTCAATTCCCTCAAAATTCATCTCGCTGGCACGTTGCGCGAAATCCAAAGGATTCATATCACCTTTTACGATCGGATCGTGCAGTGACCATTCGGCTAGGGAGATCTTAAAAAAAGGATCCGCAGATTTTTCGGTATCGTTTGCGACAGCAGGTTCCTTTTTGGTGCTTTTTTCCTTACATCCACTGAAAATCAGTAGCAATGCGATAAAAATCATATAGTAATTTTTCATATCAATAGGTTGTTCTGTAATTATTGGGCATCATGGCCATTTTCAAGTGTTAAAACTATGGAATTTTTAAATTATACTTTTTTTATTTCCTTAAAAAAATAACTTTAATTTATATCTTTGGTTAAAATCTTCTAATAATAAGTTAAAATACAACAGTATTGTGAGTATAGCAAAACCAGATGAAATGTATGATGCCATTGTGGTAGGTACAGGTATTAGTGGTGGCTGGGCCGCCAAAGAATTATGTGAGCATGGCCTAAAAACCCTCGTGCTGGAGCGCGGGCGCATGGTACAGCACATCAAGGATTACCCAACGGCAAATTTAGATCCCTGGGATTTTAAATTTAAAGGGCAATTGCCACTTGAAGAGCAAAAAAAGCAGCTCAAGCAAGCACGTACCGGTTATACCACAAATGCTGCGCACAACCACTTTTTTGTAAATGACCTTGAGCATCCCTACAATGAGACCAAACGCTTTGACTGGATGCGAGGATATCATGTAGGAGGCCGCTCTCTAATGTGGGGCAGGCAGAGCTACCGCTGGAGCGACTTTGACTTTGAAGCGAACAAAAAAGATAATGTAGGAGTTGATTGGCCTGTACGTTATAAAGATATTGCACCCTGGTATGATAAGGTTGAGGAATATATAGGGGTAAGCGGTGAAAACCTGGGCTTACCTCAACTTCCCGACGGTCATTTTGGCCCACCTATGGAACTTAACTGTGTAGAAGATCACTTAAAGCAAAATATTGCGCAAGGCTATAAAGATCGTTTGTTAACCATTGGGCGTGTTGCACATATTACGGGCACAAAAACATTTGAAGGGCGTTCTGCCTGCCAATACCGAAATCGATGTATGCGGGGTTGCCCTTTTGGAGCTTATTTCAGCAGCAACTCATCTACATTGCCTGCAGCCGAGCGCACAGGGAATATGACACTGAGACCTTTTAGCATAGTGAGCGAGGTTATTTATGACGATGCTACGAAAAAAGCTACAGGTGTAAAAGTTATTGATACAGAATCCAACGAAAAAATGGAGTTTAAAGCGAAAGTTATTTTTCTTTGCGCTTCATCGATGGCATCAGCATCCATTTTATTGCAATCAAAATCAGACCGATTTCCCGAAGGCCTTGGTAACGACAGCGGTGAACTCGGCCATAACATTATGGACCATCACTTTCAAGTGGGCGCCTCTGGAAAATTCAACGGTTTTACCGATAAATATTATAAGGGCAGAAGAGCCAATGGTGTCTATATCCCGCGATTCAGAAATCTTGGCGGAGAAACCGATCAGAAAAATTTTGTCCGAGGATATGGCTATCAAGGTGGCGCTAGCCGTGAAAACTGGGCGGAAAGCATTGCAGAAGTTGGTTATGGCAAAGAGTTGAAAAAAGCCGTCAGCGAGCCGGGCGGTTGGCGAATGGGACTGCTTGCCTTTGGCGAATGCCTGCCCTACCATGAGAACAAAATGACCCTTAACTATGATAAACTAGATAAATGGGGGCTGCCTACCATTACCTTTGACGCCGAATGGAAAGAAAATGAATATGAGATGCGCAAGGATATGAAGCAACAGGCGGTGGATATGTTGACCAAAGCAGGATTTGAGGATATACAATCCTACGATAATCCCGGAGCACCAGGATTGGGTATCCATGAGATGGGTACGGCGCGTATGGGGCACGATCCAAAAACCTCGGTTGTTAACGCCAATAACCAGCTGCACACTGTACCCAATGTCTATGTGACCGATGGGGCCTTTATGGCATCCTCTAGCTGCGTGAACCCCTCTTTGACCTATATGGCCTTTACGGCACGCGCTGCACAACACGCGGCAGAGCAACTTAAAAATGAAAAAAACGCTTGAATATGAAACGTAGAGAAGTATTAAAAAACCTAGGTCTGGGAGCAGGATATATTGTGGCCGCCCCGTCGGTTCTGAGCCTGTTACAGAGTTGTACCAATGAACCCGAGTGGCAACCCGCCTTCCTTACTGCCGATAACGGTTATGCGCTGAGCAAAGTACTCGATATAATTATCCCAAAAGATGATACCCCAGGAGCGGACGAACTGAATATCGCCAAGTTTTTGGACAGTTATATGAACGAAGTTGCCACACCTGAGGAACAAAATGAATTTAAAGCTCGTGCTAATGCTTTTGCTTTAAATTTCAAAAGCATGTCTGGCAATGATGTACAGGATGGTAAGGATGAGGATTATGAAAAGATAGTTGCAAAGTATCTAGGAGCTGAACCGGAGCAACGTCAGGATTATATTAAGCGCTTATCCGCAAAACAGAATCCAGAAGAACCCAAAAAGGAAATCGATACCGAAGCCAGCACGTATGCTTATCTTGATGATGTGCGCGATAAGGCCATCTGGGCCTGGAAAACTAGTGAACAAGTAGGTGAAAATGTACTTTGGTATGATCCAGTACCGGGTGTATTTCATGGCTGCATTCCGTTATCGGAGGCAGGTAATGGCAAGACGATGTCATTATAAAAATTAAAAAGGATTTTGAAGTTACTTTTTATACTTAATGACCGTTTATAAGTGGTCAAATCCTTGATGATTTATGTTTTCATCAACCACTTATTGCTATAAAATGGGGGGTTTTTAGGGTTTTTGGCGGTTTTTTCTCCAGCATATAAAAGCATATAAAGGGATTATCCTTTCCAAACATCGGTAATCAATTTTGCATGGGCGGAACCAGATGATTTTAATCCATACATTTGTTCAATGGTACGCAGCACATTGTAATGGTTAATAGGTTCGTTATACTCACCCGATTTAATCATCTCGCCAATAAAAATAGTTGGAATTCGGTTGTCCTTAGTAAAGTTGTCCTCGTCATAGGTAAGTATGAATAAACTGTTGTGGGTTTGTGCCCAATCAATATATCCTGAAAGATTGAAATTTAACCAGTCATCAGCTTTTTTTATCATCGTGGTATCCTGACCATTATTATGCATATCATGATCCTGATCTGGGATTACAAAAGATACTGTGGGTAGTTTATCGTAATCGCAAGGAAATTTACTCATAGGAAACCCCGTTGACTGCGCCGCAAAATTATGCGCCTTGTCGCCTTGCCAGTTGACCCATGGACAATGCTTGCGTGCATAGAGTGCAGCGCCATTCAATTTACTTTTCTTATCCTCACAACCCCTAAAGCCCACAGCAGGCAGGTTCTGAGCATAACCGGCAAATGTATAATCCTTTTCCAGTAATGCCGACCCAAGGTTTTGTGTGCTGTACGGGGTTTCCACTTCAAGACAATGGTCATCAGTTACGCCCTGCACCGATCCGGAAAAAAGTGCCAGATAATTTGGCTGGCTGGGATGGGTTACTCCATGAGAATCGGTAAAAAGTGCACCTTTTTTTGCCAAACTGCTTATAAAAGGGGTTTGTGGCGTGTCCATTATTTCGTCATACCCATGATTTTCTTCCATTACAATTACAATATGATCTGGTTTGGGAAAAGTTGCTTTTTGCTTGGTTGCCCTGTTAACCAGTTTCAGATGGCCATCCTTCTCGTCGCTGCTGTTTGAAGAATCTTTACAGCTAACAAAAACTGCAAGGCAGGCCAACATCATGGCATATTTAAAAGAAAATTTCATTTACAAATTTTTATGAATCAAATTTACTGAAACTATGCAAAAGTGCTTTTGCGATGGCTTTTGCAGGCCCTTCGTTCAGGTTGTCTGATATTTATTATAGACGCAACTACTATCAAATAGTTAACTTAACCTTATTTATAAATCCTGTCAAAGTCTACAATAACAAAGACCGCTGCAATTAGCAGCGGTCTTTGTTATGCATTCTTTTTTTAGGATTTAATAAGAAGATGCCACACGATCTTTCTGGATTTTCCAAGTCTGAACATTTACTATTTTAGAATTGGAATAATCAACTTCTTTTAAGATGTCTTGATCCTGCCAGAAGAACCATTTTCCGGTTTTCTCACCGTTTTCATAATGCGCTTCTGCAGTTTTCTTGCCATTTTCGTCAAAACTCATCCAAGTTCCCTGTAATTTCCCATCTTTGGTATAAAAACCTGTTTGGCTTATTTTCCCATTGTCGTGATAAAGCGTGGCTTTTATTTGGTTACCATCCTTTACATACCTATTCTTGTTTTTTTCCTGTGCATTGGTAAAGAGCATCCCTCCAACCAGTGCAAAAATTAGAAGTAATTTTTTCATCGCTTTTGCCTTTACTGTTAATATTAAGGACATAAATATAGTAAATATTTAAACATAGCGAAACATTAACGTAACATTTAATTTACATTAAATCTATAATTAACTGTAATTTAAATATTTATAAATTAATAAATATACTGAATCTTAGAAAACTGTACGGCTTTAAGAACATTTATAGCCCTTCAAATACTTTTTCTCTGATTAGTTATAACTTTCACATAACATTGGTAAAAAAAATAAACGCCAAATTTGCGCCTTAAAATCACATTTTTATAATGGATAACATCTATATTATCATGCTGGTCGCCCTGGCCATTCTTGCCATAGCAGATCTAGTGGTGGGTGTGAGCAACGACGCGGTGAATTTTTTAAATTCTGCCATAGGGTCTAAGGCCGTACCCTTTAAGACCATCTTGATTGTTGCCAGTATTGGGATTATCATGGGCGCGCTATCCTCGAGCGGAATGATGGAGGTGGCTCGAAAAGGTATTTTTGTACCCGAAAAATTCTTCTTTAACGAGATCATGGTCATTTTTATGGCCGTCATGATTGCAGATATCCTTTTGTTGGATTTCTTCAACACTTTAGGGCTGCCCACTTCCACCACTGTTTCCATCGTATTTGATCTATTGGGTGCAGCTGTAGCAGTAACCTTCATCAAACTATCCAATAATAATGATACCTTTCTGCAGATCGGGGAATACATCAACTCAGATAAAGCTATAGAGATTATTGTGGGTATCCTGGTGTCAGTAGTGGTCGCTTTTACCGTGGGCGCGGTCGTGCAGTTTTTTACCCGTTTTCTCCTAACATTTAACTTTGAAAAGCAGCCCACATGGGCTGCTGCATTATTTAGCGGTGTCGCTACAGCTGGTATTGGCTATTTTATAATTGTTAAGGGCCTAAAAAGTGCCGCTTTCGTGCAGGGTGCTTTTTTGGATTGGGCGAATAATAACTTTTGGCCTTTTATAGGTCTCAGCATTATTTTCTGGTTTATAATATCCTACATTTTGATTAAGGCTTTCAAGATTAACATGTATGTGATGGTAATCGTAGTGGGTACCTTTGCCTTGGCGATGGCGTTTGCCGGTAATGACCTTGTGAATTTTATAGGCGTTCCCATGGCGGCTTACCAATCCTATAATTTCTGGACGGCCAGCGGCCTCCCAGCAACAGACTTTTCAATGGGCGTGCTCTCCCAAGAAGTGCCCACACAGCCTATCCTGCTTTTGCTCGCAGCTGGGGTAATGATCCTTACCCTTTTCTTTTCGAAAAAGGCAAGAAGGGTGGTCAAAACCTCAGTTGATCTTTCCAGACAGGACGAGGGCACAGAACGCTTTAAGCCCAACGCTATTTCCCGTGGCCTAGTGCGTGGTGCAATCAATATCAACTACGGTCTTACGGCCATCCTCCCAAAACGCGTTACAACCCGCATCGACGCTCGCTTCGAAAAAAAGACACCCACTTCCCGGCTTGCAACGGTAGATATGCCGGCCTTTGACCTGGTACGCGCTTCTGTAAACCTCATGATTGCCAGTGTGCTTATCTCCACGGCAACTTCTTTAAAACTGCCACTATCCACTACATATGTCACCTTTATGGTGGCAATGGGTTCCTCGCTTGCAGATAGAGCCTGGGGCAGTGAGAGCGCTGTCTATCGCGTGGCGGGCGTGCTCAACGTTATAGGCGGCTGGTTCCTCACCGCAATATGCGCTTTTACCGCTGCGGCCCTTATGGCCACATTGCTTTATTACGGGGGCCAACTGGCACTTTTTATACTTTTTGCACTTGCTATCGCTATTTTGGTACGCAATTATCTCAGCCATAAAAGACGTTCTGAGGCAGAGGCCGAAGAAGGCAGGCTACACCGGGCGGTCAGCAACTCTATACAGGGCATTATTAACGAAAGCACTTCTAATGTCGCCACTGCATTTAAACGTGGAAACAAAATATATACAGGAACCATTGAAGGTCTTGCCAAGGTAGATCTGGGCAAATTGAAAAAGAGCAAAAAAGGAATTAACAAGCTTAACGCAGAGGTTGAAGAACTGCGCAACAGTCTCTACTATTTTATCAAAAACCTCGACGAGACCCATGTGCAGGCCAGTCGTTTTTACATTGACGTACTGGGCTATCTGCAGGATGTCACCCAAAGTATTGATTTTGTAACAAATGCAAGTTATAATCACCTTAATAATAACCACAAAGGCTTAAAATTTAACCAATTAAAAGACCTTAAAGAGATCGAGCACAAACTGGAAAAATTATTCTCCCAAATTGAGGAGACATTCAAGGCCAAGAATTTTGATGATATTCCAATTATTATTGAGGAAAAGCAAAATCTTTTGGACAGCATTAGTTCAAAAATCGCAAAACAGGTAGAACGCACGCGCACCAGTGAATCAAGCCCAAAAAACACAATGCTTTACTTCAGCCTGTTACAGGAAACCGAAGACCTTATCAAAGCGACTATGAGCCTGCTTGAGCATTATTATGTAGAGCATAAAAACCACTTGTAGGATTCACCTTAACGCAAATATTAATGGAGCAAAGCCTCTATATTATTAGGTTGAATTGTATTTCCCCTCGCTTTCGCGAAAGCGTCTTAGGAAGATCGAAATACTGGAGAATCTACCTCAATAGCGCTATAAAGTAACTATTTAAAGCAAAAAATGGAACATCCAGACAATAAAAAGCCGGTCGATTGACCGGCTTTCGCATATAAATTATAACAATATTTACTCTTCTTTGCCTATGCCGAATGTATACAGGGAAACGGTATGATAAGTATCCTCCGGATTTAAAATAATACTGGGAAAATCTGGCTGGTTTGGTGCATCGGGATAATGCTGCGTCTCTATTGCAAATGCAGTTCTGTGGTCATCTTTAGCACCACTCTTAAAAGTGTTTTTTCCTGCCATAAAATTACCACTGTAAAACTGGACTCCAGGTTCTTCTGTATATACGTTCATCTCGATACCGCTCTTATCACCTATAAATGTCGCTGCGTGGTTCATACCCTCAGCTTTGGTGCCGTTAAGCACAAAGTTATGATCATAACCCATACCATTCTTAAGCTGATCGTTATCAGCTTCTATTCGCTCTCCAATCATATGAAAATCGGTAAAATCAAATGGGGTTCCCTTAACATCCTGTAATTTCCCCGTAGGGATCAGGCCATCATCTACAGGTGTATATTGGTCAGCATAAAGCTTAAGACGATGCTTCAGGATCGTACCACTACCCTCACCATTAAGGTTGATAAAGGCATGATTGGTCAGGTTAACCGGTGTTTTCTTGTCTGTAGTGGCTTTATAGTCCATCTTCAGACCTTCTTTACCGTTTATAGAATAGGTTACCGTAACATCGAGGTTGCCGGGAAAGCCCATCTCGCCGTCTGGGGATTTATAGGTAAAAACGATTTTTTTATCATCAGATTCTTTTACGTCCCAAACCTTATCCTGAAAACCTTCTGTACCACCGTGCAAGGCGTTTGCGCCATTATTGAGCGGCACGCTATACTGCTTACCATCTATGCTGAACTTACCCTTAGCGATGCGGTTGCCCACGCGCCCTATAGTCGCACCAAAATAAGGTTCTGTACTATTCACATAGCCTTTAACGTCACCAAAACCTACAACTACATCAGTCATTTTGCCGGTCTCATCTGGCACCCAGAGACCCACGATCCTACCGCCATAATTGGTAAATGCAACCTTAATACTATCACCTTTAATCCAGTAAAGGCCTGTTTTTTTGTTATTGATCATCGTATCAAAAGCTGTGGCTTTGAGTTGTTGCTCTGTGTCAATAACACTATCTTTTGTGGTTGTTTCGTCCATATCTTTCTTTTTTTCATTTTTACAGGAAAGGATCGAGAGACTGGCGATCGTTAGAATTAAAATCGTACTGTAAGTGGTTTTCATGGTGTAATTCCGTTTTCAAGAGGTTTAATTTATAGTTAAGTTTTGGCTTAATAGCGTTAGCTTCCGCCGGAAGGCTACCGTAATACCGTTTAAAAATAAAGGAATTTTGGCACGCGCTAAAGGCGAAATCCGTTTTTTCCTGAAAATATACCGAGACAAAGGCATTAAAGGATTAATATCCTGTTCATCCAGATGAGCGTGCTCATTGATTTAATAAGATGCAAATCAGCAAATACGAATCAAAATCTACTTTTCTAAACAAATTATAATTATCCCTGCCATAGGTGACAATCAAAAACAGCCAACTGCTTTTTCCCTTTTTGACGCTGGGAAATCCGGCGGAACTCATTTTAAAATCTTAATTTTAGGCATATCCACCTTAACAAACCTAATTTTTCTGCCGTGAAAAAATCGACTTTCCAACTAAAATTCTGTATCATTTTTATGACCTTTGGAGTACTACAATTTGCAAAAGCCCAGGACACCATCATTAAATTATGGCCTAAAAACATTCCAAATCAATTAAAAAGCAACGAAAAAGAAGTTCGTGAGCAAAATGACATCCTGCTCATAAGTAACGTGCAGGAACCTACTATTGAAGTTTACTTGCCCTCTAAACGGAACAGCGCCGGTAAGGCCGTATTGATCTTTCCCGGCGGCGGCTATCATATACTGGCCTACGATTGGGAAGGAACTGATATCGCCAAGTTTCTGAATGCAAAAGGAATTGCCGGCATAGTGGTAAAATACCGCCTGCCGGACTCCAAATCGCTTAAGGATCAGTATAACGTGCCGTTGCAGGATGCCCAGCGCGCTCTGCGTATCGCCCGGAGCCACGCCGCAGACTGGAATTTTGATAAAAACAAGATTGGGATCATCGGCTTTTCTGCCGGTGGAAGCCTCGCCTCTACCCTGGGCACGCATTATGACGAAAACGTGTACGAAAAACAGGACAATATGGACAATCTCAGCGCCCGCCCCGATTTTATGGCCCTGATCTATCCTGTCATTTCTATGAAAAAAGGAGTGACCCATCAGGGCTCTAAAGACAATCTCCTAGGTAAAAATCCCACTCAGGAATTGATAGACCGGTTTTCTAATGAACTACAAGTGACCAAAGACACCCCGCCCACATTTTTAGTTCACGCTGAAGATGATGATGTAGTTCCTGTAGAGAATAGTCTGTTGTTTTTTCAGGCCTTAAAAGACAAAGGGGTTTCTGCAAGTATGCATATTTACCCGACCGGAGGGCATGGTTTCTCACTTGCGCTGAAAAATAACTACCTCAGCGATTGGACGCGGCAGCTTATTTTGTGGATTGAAAGTTTAGGGCTATAACCAAAAACCTTTTCAAGGTATACTTTGGAATATTCAAATTTACGGGTTTCAATTAACCAAAAAGCCATTCCACCACCTCGTTTATCTTAGCGACTTTGACAATGCTGATGACGTAGTTCTGCTTCGGGACTTTGCAGTATTTTGAAATCATAATCGTCTCAAAGCCCAGTTTTTCCGCTTCCAGAATGCGTTGTTCTACTCGGGGCACCGGGCGGATCTCACCGGCAAGTCCTACTTCTGCGGCAAAACAGATGTTTTTCGCAATAGCGATATCCTCATTGCTGGAAAGGATGGCCGCGGTCACCGCAAGATCAATGGCCGGATCATCAACTGAAATACCGCCTGTAATGTTCAGAAAAACATCTTTTGCACCTAGGTGAAAACCCGCGCGCTTTTCAAGAACTGCGAGCAGCATATTGAGCCGTTTGGCATTATAGCCCGTCGCGCTGCGCTGTGGTGTCCCATAGACAGCCGTACTCACGAGCGCTTGTATCTCGATCATGAGCGGGCGCATGCCTTCCAGCGTAGCGGCGATGGAGGTTCCGCTTAGGTCTTCATCGTTTTTGGAGATCAGTATTTCAGAGGGGTTGGCGACTTCCCGCAGTCCGCTGCCCTGCATCTCGTAAATGCCAAGTTCGTGCGTAGAGCCAAACCGGTTCTTGTGCGCCCTTAAAATTCGGTATACGTGATTGCGGTCGCCCTCAAACTGCAGCACGGTATCAACCATGTGCTCGAGGATCTTGGGCCCGGCAATAGAACCGTCTTTAGTAATATGACCGATCAAAATAACCGGGGTTGCCGTTTCTTTGGCAAATTTAATGAGCTCCGTAGTGGTCTCACGAATCTGTGAGATGCTGCCCGCACCACTTTCTATATAATCAGAATGCAGCGTTTGTATAGAATCGATGACCACGATGTTGGGCTCGGTAGCCTCGATCTGCTTAAAGATGTTCTGGGTTTTAGTTTCAGTAAGGATCAGGCAGGTATCAGCGATCGGCTGAATGCGCTCTGCCCTCATTTTTATCTGCTGCGCGCTCTCCTCACCAGAAACGTAAAGCGTTTTATACGGTAAGGCAAGAGCAATCTGTAACATGAGCGTACTTTTGCCAATGCCCGGTTCGCCGCCCAACAGAGTGATCGATCCCGGCACCAGCCCACCGCCCAGGACACGGTTAAGCTCATTGTTGCGCGTATCCATGCGCGCCTCAACATTAAAGGGAATGTCGCTTACTTTCTGCGCGCGCGAAATGCGTTTGGAAGTGGGGGCGCTTATTTTCCAGTCCTGTTTTTCGGCCTTTTGTACTATCTCTTCCGCAATGGTGTTCCATTCTTTGCAGGAGGTGCACTGGCCCTGCCATTTGGCGTATTGCGCGCCGCAATTTTGACAGAAAAAGGTGGTTTTGGTCTTTGCCATTGGGCTTATCTAATAGTTAAATTTTAAATAGAAAAGGTTAATTGGGACGCTTTCGCGAAAGCGGGCTGATAAGCCTATTTTATACCTCCAAAAGCTCCAAAACACATGTTTTTGTGGAGGATTTCAACCTCTTTAAAGCCGATTTTTTTCATCAGATCGAGCTGATAGGTCATCGATCGGGGAGAATCTTCCTTTTCAATATAATCCAGCACCTTCTTACGATATTCCTTGCCGTCCAGATTCTCCAGGTAATCGCCGTAGCGTTCCCAGGTATAGGCGCTTAGCATTTCATTCTCCTGCGTTATGAGGTCAGAGATCATCAGGCAGCCCCCGGCTTTTAGCAGTCTGTATAATTTGCTGAAGGTAGTTTCCCAATCCTTGTCATCCCTTAAGTGATGAAGTACGGCTCCGGCCAAAATAATGTCAAAATGATTTTCGGGAAGCTTTACTTCACGGATATCGCCTTGTAAAACTTCCACTTTTTTAGCGGTCTGCGCCGAAACCCGCTCTTTTGCCCTATCGAGCATGGGTTTGCTGAGATCGACCAGGGTACAGCGGAGATCGGCGGATTTAGTAAGCATTTTTAGGGTATAATTGCCCGCACCACAGCCGATATCCAAAAGATTTTCAGCCTTTGGAACAAGTCTTTTTGCCGTTTCCGTGATAAGTTCTAAGGAAAGTTCAGCGTCAAGTGTCGTAACCTGACCGGTATTAAGGTTTGAAAACCGCTCGACATCATTATCAAAGCGGTTTTTGATTTCTTCGGTGGTGGATTTCATTTTATGGCTTTATGGGTACTCCTATTTTAGATCAAATATAACATGCTGTGGCGGTATAATCGCTTTCGCGAAAGCAATATCACCCCAAAACAGATTGTACATGATCTAAAATCACCCAAAATTAAGACAAATCCTTTTTTCCGCGGTTATATAGGGGCAAGCAGATGAAAGAAAGCGCACCCAAGATAATTACCAGCAATGTTTGCGCACCCCAAAGAATCCAGCCGAAAGCCTCGCCATTAGCTTTGGAAATGCCGAAAACCATTAAGATCGCGCCAATGGCAATAGGGTAGATCCCAATGCCACCATTTGTGGCAGAAATACTGAACGATCCCACCACAAAAGCGGCTAAAATCACCCCAAAAGAGGTATCTGCCACTTCGGGAACGGTAAATTTCACCACCCAAAACATCAAAACATACATAACCCAAATAAAAATAGTATGGGCGATAAAAGCGCTTTTGTGTTTCATTTTTAAAATACTGCGCATCCCTTCCAAAAGACCACTCACAAATTTCCTGACCTTTATCGCAAGTGTATGATTCGATTTTGCAAGCAGCTTAAAAAACCCATAAATCAATAGGATCAGCGCGATCAATGCCCCGAGGGTATATAAGGGATTGATGTTTTTCTCATCCAAATATGCGAAAAGATCATCGCTTTGTAAAAGCAAAGCGGCAGCGACAACAAGAAGGAGCATGATAAAATCAGCGATACGCTCTGAGATGATCGTCCCAAAGGCTTTGTCAAAAGGCACATGCTCATACGTTGTGAGCGTTGCCCCGCGCAGCACCTCACCCGACCGCGGGATGCCCAGATTAGCCATATAAGCGACCATTACAGCCATAAATCGGTTTAAAAACCTGGGATAATAGCCTAAGGGCTCAAGCATAAATTGCCAGCGATAGGCCCGCGAGATATGGCTCAGCAGACCACAAAAAAGTGAAAGCACGATCCAACCCGTCTCAGCGTTTTTAATATTTCCCCATAGGGTTTCACGCTGTTGAGGCGTGGCACTATGCAGTGAGTACCAGATCAGGAAAATTCCCAGAGCGAGCGGTACAATGGTCTTTAAAATTTTTATAAGCCGGGAGCGCGCCATTATCAGCGCAAAAGATTGGTTTCCTCATCGGGGAAAACGAGGGTAGGTTTAAATTTTTTAGCCTCTTCCAGCTCCATAAAGGCATAGGCGATGAGGATAAGTTGATCCCCTTTTGCCACTTTTCTCGCGGCGGCACCGTTAAGGGTAAGTTCGCCACTGTTTCGTGGGCCGGGTATTGCATAAGTTTCTAAACGCTCCCCATTGGTAATATTCACAATCTGCACGCGCTCGCCCTCAATAATATTAGAGGCGTCCATAAGATCTTCATCTATAGTGATGCTTCCTATGTAATGTAGCTCAGCACCCGTGACCTTCACGCGGTGTATCTTCGATTTTACAACATTGACTAACATGTGGCAAAGTTATGGGTTTTAAACGAGGGCAAGTGTGTCTATAAGCCTTACATCACCAGCAAAAACGGCTATAAATGCACGCGGCTGGGCATTACCTTCTTTAGTACTTAAAGGTTGAAGCGTTGACGCATTCGCAATCTCAAAATACTCTAGGTCTAATTGGTCGTTTGCCTCAAATTGAACTTTCACCCAGTTTTTTAGATCTTCAATCGATTTAGTTTGGTATTCCTGCCTTACCTTCTTGAGGGTCTTATAAATAAAGGGGGCTGCATTGCGTTTTTCTGGTGTAAGCCTGGCATTTCTAGAACTTTCGGCCAATCCATCCTGATTTCGGCTTATGGGGGCGGCCATTATTTTGATGGGGATCTTTTCGATTTCGACCAGTTTTTTAATAATTTGTAATTGCTGAAAATCCTTTTCGCCAAAAATGGCAAAATCAGGTTTTACGATACCAAATAAATGGCTGAGTACGGTACCTACACCCTCAAAATGACCGGGCCTGAACGCACCTTCCATCACTTTTTCTAAACCGTCAAAATCATATTGCTTACTTTTAACCTCGCCACCATAAACCGTATCGGCATTTGGGGCAAAAACTATGATATTATCATTGAATTGCTCAAGAAAATTTAAATCACTCTCTAAAGTGCGTGGATAGTTCTTGAGGTCTTCTGCATTATTAAACTGCGTAGGATTTACAAAAATGCTGACGACCACCTTATTACTATTTTCCAAGGCATAGCGGATAAGACTGCCGTGCCCGCGATGTAGTGCGCCCATAGTGGGAACAAAGCCAACGATTCTGCCCTTTTTCTTATATTTTGCAACAGCTTCCTCCAGCTCCCGTCTTTGGGTATAGATGTTCATGGGTCAAAATTAACAGGGCGCAAACTTAGCATATTACTGGCAATCTGCATAAAATTTCGTAATTTTGCATGTTTTTTAGCCCGTTTAACCTTTAAGAGCCATTCGACTGTTTTTTAGCTAATCTAGTGATTTTAGCCAAATTTCAGCTAAAGCGAAAATGCTCGCCATAAAACCCAATACATGAAAAATAAGAGGATATTATATGTATCATCTGAAGTTATACCCTATTTACCGGAGACCGAAATCGCATCCATGTCCTTTGATGCCCCACAAATGGTGAACAGCAAAGGCGGGCAGATACGCATATTTATGCCAAGATATGGCAACATCAATGAGCGCAGGCACCAATTGCATGAGGTGATCCGCCTCTCGGGCATGAACCTTGTGATCAACGACTTTGACATGCCGCTTATAATTAAAGTCGCCTCGATACCGAAAGAGCGTATTCAAGTCTACTTTATAGATAATGAGGAATATTTTAAACGCAAGGCCACTTTTACAGATGAAGATGGCAATCTTTTTAAAGATAATGATGAACGCGCTATATTTTTTGCCAAAGGTGTGGTAGAAACGGTCAAAAAACTAAACTGGGCGCCAGATATCATACATGTACATGGCTGGCTGGCATCTCTTTTACCCCTTTATTTAAAAATCTATTATGCCAGCGAGCCCCTGTTTAAAGAAAGTAAAATTGTGATGTCTGTTTACAATTCTGGCTTCGAGGGGACGTTAAACGAACAGTTGATCGACAAGATCGCCTTTGATGGTATCGATAAAAAGGATATTGAGGAGCTGAAAAAGCCTACTTATGAAAACTTGATGAAGGTGGCCATTAAAAATTCTGATGCAGCCATTATAGGCTCTTTGGATACCCCTGAGGATTTGATAAAATACCTCAATACCACAAAAATACCCGTGCTGCCCTTCAAAAAAAAGGAAGAGTTTGCGCAGGCTTATGAGGAATTTTACACAACTAAGGTATTAGATTAGATTTATGTTAAAAAAACTGAGTTCTATAGGTACAAAGGCCCTTTTTGCAGCCTTTATCTGCGCTTTTGCCTATTCCTGCCAAGATGATTTTCTGGAAATCGGCAGTGGGCTGGTCGACAATGTTGACTTCGCTACAGACAGTATAACACTTCCCGTTAAAGCCTATAACAGGTCTTTCATTGATGGAGATGGCGTGCAGACCAGTGGTCTGAGTTCTGGTGCCATTGGTGTTTATAATGATACATTGTACGGGCAGACCATTGCCTCAATGCTCACGCAGATTGCCCCTTCAAGCCTACCGGCAAGTTTTGGGACTGATCCCGTTGTTGACAGTGTGGTTCTTACCCTGCCCTATTACAGCACTGCTACCGGCAACACTACAGATGGTGGCACAGAATATCAGCTCGACTCTGTATATGGCAATTCGCCCATCCATCTTACCGCTTTCCGCTCTAATTACTTTCTGAACTCAACCAATCCAAATGACGTGACCAGACCTGCGGTATATTATAGCAACCAACTGGCACAGCTGAACGGTGTGGAAGGCGATACGATTTTTGAGGAAAAAAACTTCCTTCCCTCCAATGCGGAGATCGTTACCGAAGTAAAGCCAGATTCTACCGCTACCGATACCACAACGCAAATCACAAGAACAGCACCTGCTCTGCGCGTAAAGCTCAACACATCCTACTGGCAAAAACAGATCGTAGATCGTCAGGATGACGATGTACTCTTTAACCTCAATAGTTTTCAAAATTATTTCCGAGGTATCTATTTCAAGGCAGAACCTATAAATGGGATGGGCAATTATTTTCTATTTAACAGAAGTTCAGCCCAGGTTGAGATCTTTTATAGCAGTGCCATTTCAGCAACAAACGATACCAAAACGCAATCCAGTTTTGTGTTATCAATGAGCGCAAATCAGCTGGCCACGGTAGGTTATCAGAACAATTTTAAGCAGCAGATTGTTTCCGCTTTAAGCGAAAGGGATACTGTAAACGGCGATAAGAACCTTTACCTCAAAGGGGGACAGGGAAGTATGGCAGTCATAGATCTTTTTGGCCCAGATGCAGATGGTGACGGAATCCCGGAAAGACTCGCAGACTTGCGCAATCAGCCCGATAGAATAATTAGGGATGCCAACCTTGTTTTTCATGTGAATAAAGACCTCATCAAACAGCTGGGTGCATCTTATAGTGCACCTTTGCGCCTCTATATTTATGACCTGGAGACCAATAGCCCTCTTGCCGATTATACTTTTGATGCCCAGACCAATCAGCAAACTGGCCAGGTAGCCGCAGTAGGCACAACACACCTTGGGCTCCTTCAAAATGAAGATTCGAGTGATCCCACTTACACGGTGCGTATTACCGAATACATCAAGAATCTTTTAGATACAAATACTGACGATCCCCATACAAGACTTGGGATTGTCGTAACAGAGAATCCGATCATCACAGCAACGGGTGAGATAGAAAATACGGCCAGTGGCGAAGTTCCTTCCAGATTACCACAGGCCTCCATACTATCACAAAAGGGTACCATTTTATATGGTAGCAGCAACGATGTGGCCGCGGCCAAAAGACTTTCACTGGAACTTTTTTATACCGAAACCTCAAATTAAAAATGATATATTATGTGTGGAATTGTTGGTTACATAGGGAGTCGAGAGGCCTACCCTATCGTCCTTAAAGGATTACAGCGCCTAGAGTACAGGGGCTACGACAGTGCTGGCATCGCTCTTTATGATGGCCAGAATATTAAGATGTGCAAAACCAAGGGAAAGGTCTCAGACCTAAAAGCTCTTGCGGCCGCTAAGATCGATACCACCGGCAGCACCGCTATAGGCCATACGCGCTGGGCCACACATGGCGTTCCCAATGATGTAAACTCGCATCCACACTATTCCAATAGCGGCGATCTCGTCATTATACATAACGGGATTATAGAAAATTACGAATCCATAAAAAAGGAGCTCATTAAACGGGGCTATACCTTTAAATCTGAAACCGACACCGAAGTGCTGGTCAACCTCATTGAGGATGTACAGAAAAACGAAGGTGTAAAACTGGGCAAGGCGGTGCAGATGGCACTAACCCAAGCCGTGGGCGCTTACGCAATTGCTGTTTTTGACAAAAAAAGACCCAATGAGATCGTTGTGGCACGCTTAGGCAGCCCGCTTGCCATTGGTGTAGGTGAGGATGAATATTTTATCGCTTCAGATGCATCCCCTTTTATTGAATATACCACTAACGCCATTTATCTAGAGGATGGAGAAATGGCCATCATACGCACACATAAGCCCATTAAAATCCTTAAAATCAAAGATGATAGTGATGTTGATCCCTATATACATGAATTGCAGCTTAATCTTGAGCAAATAGAAAAAGGGGGGTATGACCATTTTATGCTCAAAGAAATTTATGAGCAGCCCCAAGCAATTCGTGACACTTTTAGGGGGAGGATGCGCGACCATGAGGGCATCATCAAAATGGCGGGTGTAGATGAGCACATCGATAAATTTCTGAATGCAAAACGTATAGTGATCGTGGCTTGCGGCACCTCTTGGCATGCCGGACTCGTCGCCGAATATATTTTTGAAGAACTGTTGCGCATTCCAGTGGAAGTCGAATACGCCTCAGAATTTAGGTACCGTAACCCAGTCATTGACAACAATGATGTGGTCATTGCGATTTCCCAAAGTGGCGAAACCGCAGATACAATGGCCGCAATGAAGCTAGCCAAAGAACATGGAGCCTTCGTTTTCGGTGTCTGTAATGTAGTAGGCTCATCCATTTCAAGAGAAGCCCATTCAGGCGCTTACACCCATGCTGGCCCCGAAATAGGCGTAGCGTCTACTAAGGCATTTACAACCCAGATCACCGTACTCACACTCATCGCGCTTAAGATCGCGAAGGAAAAAGGAAAAATATCCACCTCAGATTTCCATAGACATTTGCAGGAGCTTGATCGTATTCCGGCTAAGGTTGAACAAGCATTAAAATCGAATGACCATGTAAAACATGTAGCTGAAATTTATAAAGACGCACCCAACTTTTTATACTTGGGGCGCGGTTTCAATTTCCCCGTGGCATTGGAAGGTGCCCTGAAATTAAAAGAGATTTCTTACATCCACGCAGAAGGTTATCCCGCTGCAGAAATGAAACATGGTCCCATTGCCCTCATCGATGAGCAGATGCCCGTGGTGGTCATTGCCACTCGAAAAGGGCATTACGAAAAGGTTATTAGCAATATACAGGAAATCAAATCCCGTAAAGGGAAAATCGTTGCCATTGTTACTGAAGGCGATGAGCAGGTAAGGCAACTTGCCGACCACGTCATTGAGGTGCCAGAAAGCATGGACAGCATGTCACCCCTACTTACTACGATACCACTGCAACTGCTCTCGTATCATATAGCAGTTATGCTTAATAAAAATGTGGATCAACCCAGGAATTTGGCGAAATCAGTAACGGTAGAGTAAAGCGCATTTTAATTTAGCCAACTTCTTATACTCAAATCAGGAAAAAAGAGTAAATTGGTTTTATAAACCTAATTATAAGGGATATGAAGCTTCAATTTACTCTTCTTTTTTGGTTCACAACAACATTACTTACCGCTCAGACAACGGTAAGTGGAACGATTAAAGATCGGCAAAACCTGCCTATTCCCGGTGCAAATATTACCGTGCCAAACAGTATCCAGGGCACCGCTACTGATTTTGATGGAAAATTCAGCTTTAGCGTAGAGCAACCCCTGCCCTTTGAGATAAAAATATCCGCTGTCGGTTTTGCAACGCAAACGATTGAAATAAACAACGCTGATCAAATTATTGATGTTATCCTGCAAGAAGACGAGACCCGGCTTGACGAAATTGTCATATCCGCATCGCGTACACCCGAACGTATCTTTGAGTCGCCGGTTTCCGTAGAGCGTTTTGACGTGCGGGACATCAAAAACACTGCATCGGCAGATTTTTATGGTGGTCTTGAAAACCTAAAGGGCGTTGATATGAATACGAACAGTCTCACATTTAAATCCATAAATACGCGGGGTTTTGCAACTTTCGCCAATAATCGTTTTGTTCAGTTGGTTGATGGTATGGATAATTCTTCCCCAGCCCTCAATTTTGTCCTTGGGAACCTGCTAGGCATGACTGACCTCGATGTTAATAGCATAGAGCTGCTTCCGGGTGCTTCTTCTGCGCTATATGGTGCCAATGCCTTCAATGGCATTCTCTTTATGACCAGCAAAAATCCTTTTGACCACCAGGGAATCAGCGCTTATATTAAAAGTGGTATGACATCGCAGGATGCGGCCGGTGACCATGTTTTTTATGATTTTGGCGTGCGTGTTGCCCATGCGTTTTCCGATAAATTCGCTGCAAAAGCCAATTTTTCCTATCTAAAAGGGACTGATTGGTACGCGGTAAGCGAAGAAGATGTGCTTAATCCAGGAGCCACGCGCACAAATCCCAATTATGATGGTCTCAATATCTATGGCGACGAGGTAAGTACAAACATAAGGGGTGTAGGCCAAGCACTGGCCAATGCAGGAATTATTCCTGAACAGGCTGTCAATCTTCTGCCGGATGAGGACGTAAGTCGCACCGGCTACGCAGAAAGAAGCCTGACCAATTATAATGCGGAAAGTGTAAAGTTTGACGCATCCCTGCATTATCGCCCGTTTGCAGATGATTTTGAGGTAATCTATCTGGGAAAAATCGGTGTGGGTTCTACCATTTATCAGGGTACTAACCGATATGCACTTAAAGATTTCTTTCTGCAGCAGCATAAAATCGAATTTAAAAACGATAATTTTTTCCTTCGGGGTTATATCACTGCAGAAAAAGCCGGAAATTCCTACGACACCCGGTTTGCGGCCATCAATATTAACCGCGCTTGGAAACCCGACGATCAGTGGTTTGGTCAATATGCAGGCGCTTTTGTTCAGGCCACCTTGAGCGGCGCATCACCAGAACAAGCGCACGCTGCGGCCAGACAGGTTGCTGATACGGGTAGGCTTATTCCTGGTTCCCCAGAATTCAATCAGACTTTTGAGCAAGTAATCAATGACCCCGACCTCACTACAGGTGCAAAATTTCAGGATGAGACGCAACTCTACCATGCGGAAGCCAACTACAATTTTAGCCATATTACAGCAAATGTTGCCGATATTCAGGTGGGCGGCTCTTATAGGCAATATAAACTCAATTCTTTCGGTACCATATTTACAGATGCTGACGGGCCTATCCGGTATTCAGAGTATGGAATTTATACTCAGATACAGAAAAAACTGCTTGATGAACGCCTTAAACTTACAGGCTCTATACGCTTCGACAAATCCGAACTCTTTGATGGTCAATTTACCCCAAGATTTTCTTTAGGATATACAGTGGGCGAAGAAAGAAACCACAATCTGCGAGCCTCTGTACAGACGGCCTTTAGGAACCCTACCACGCAAGATCTATTCATAGGTCTTGATGCCGGCCGGGCAATCCTTGTAGGCTCGGCAAAAAGCAACCTGGATAGGGATGTACGCACTTTTCCACTGAGCGGTAATGGCCAGAACCTTACCGGTCAGGATAATGTAACTATTGTCGGGAGGGCTGCTTATGAAAATTCGTTTTCGCTAAACTCGGTCAATCAGGGAGCACCGCAAAAAGCCCAAGTAGATCTCGTAAAACCCGAAAAAGCCGTCGTTTTTGAAGTGGGCTATCGGGGCCAGATGAGCAATCTTAGCCTGGAAGCGAGCGCCTATTACAACATTTATACTGACTTTATATCCAATGCAACGACTCTAGTGCCCTATTATGGCGAAGTGGGTGATAACAGCCTTTCCCTTTTGGCCCTTCAGAATGGAGATTTTAAGCCCTACCAGGCCTATACCAATTCAACAGCGGATGTAAAATCCTACGGTGCCCTGGTGGGAGTAAGCCTTCAGGTCTTTAACAAATTCAGCCTTGAGGCCAATTACACCTTCTCGAAACAAGATTTTAATCAAGGTTCAGACCCCGATTTCAGGACAAGTTTTAATACCCCCGAGCACCGTTTTAAGGCATCGGTGGGGAGTAGGCAACTTGTAAAAGATTTTGGGTTTAAAGTAAGTTACCGCTGGAGCGACACTTATTTCTGGCAGAGCACCTTTGCAGATGGCCCGGTGCCAGCGTTTTCGGTTATAGACGCACAGATTAATTATGTGATCCCTAACCTAAAAGCAACTATAAAGGCTGGTGCGAGCAATCTGTTAGGGCATGATTATTATACTGGCTTTGGAACCGGATATATTGGCTCGCAGTATTATCTATCGCTAACCATTAATAACCTTTAAAAATAACTTGATTTTTGAGCCTTTTTATCAATTTTCAAGAAGTATTTAATCACACCTAAAGATAGTCTTGTTAAATTGGAAGAATGGCCTTAGAAACCACGCTACATAGTATACGCCTCAACATTGAACTTGTTGAAATTTCGGATATCAAGGCTATTCATAATTTGCATTCCCGACCAGAAGTAGATAAATTTAACACCCTGGGAATCCCAAAAAATATCAAAGAGACCGAATTGATCACCATGCCCTGGATTTTGGAAAACGAAAAACAGGAACCCAAAGTTTTCACTTTTTCTATTAAAAGAAAAGTGGATTTAAACTTTCTTGGACTGATCGCCCTCAAATTGGGAAACAGCAAATATAAAAGCGCAGAGGCCTGGTATAAATTGCATCCGGATTATTGGGGGAATGGATTCGCAACCGAAGCCCTACAGGAAATCATACGTTTTGGTTTTGATACACTAAAACTCCATAGGATCGAGGCGGGTTGCGCAATCAAAAACAATGCATCTATCAACGTATTGAAAAAAGCTGGCATGATAAGGGAAGGCAGAAAAAGAAAGGTACTGCCATTGAAAACAGGTTGGGCAGATAATTTTGAATATGCAATACTACAGACCGATAAGATGACCCATTAAGTCTATCGGCAAATTATAGCCCACGCTCTTTCTGAATGGTTTCATAAGCCTCCTGTACCTTCTTGAATTTTTCTTCAGCCCCCTGGCGGTAAGCTTCATCCATATGCTGTAGTTTGTCCGGGTGGTATTTTTTGACCATGGCACGGTAAGCTTTTTTGACTTCGGCATCGGTAGCAGTCTTGTCAAGTTCAAGGATTTTGTATGCACTTCCCGCACTTTTGAAAAACATGGCCTTAAGTCCCTCAAACTCCCCTCGGCTCAACCGCAGGTAACCTGCAATCTGTGCAATCTGATCTACCTCTGCCGTTGATACGCTGCCATCTGCCTGTGCGATACCAAAGAGAAAATGTACAATTTGCAACCGTACTTCACGCCTTGTGCGCTGTACAAGATATTCACAGATGCGTTGGGCACTGACCTCCCGATTTTTTATGACATCATTAAATGTGCGAAAGGTCGCATTCGCTCGTTCTTTACCATATGCCTGTACAAAATACTGGCGCACATAGTCGAGCTCACGCTGACTTACACTACCATCAGCCTTGATCACGATAGAGCATAGTGAGAGTAGGTTGAGCTCAAAATCCCCTGGAGAAACGGTCTGACCTTGCTGTGTAAAAACAGTGCGCTTACTATCCCCACTCTTATCGCCAAAAAACAGCATATCGATCAGCGAGCCGATGAGATATCCGGCAATCGCGCCAAAAATCCCCCGGTATGCAAACCCAATAACGGCGCCCAGCCATTTTACCATTGTTCCGTTTTAGTTCCTCTGTTACTGCTTTGAGTGTACATTACCGCTTTCGCGAAAGCGAAAATGGCCAAATCCACTCTTGGATCTCTTTAATTAACCCCATTTTAAAAAAATGCATGCTACAGTTTCTAAAAGCAGCCCGCTAATCATTAAAACCGGCTGCAAAAATATGGCCTTTATCCCTAAGAGCGTAAATTATTCAGGCAAAATCCTGATGATCTGAATCAATCATGCATGCAAATGTATGTTTATAGACAACTCGTATTGTATATATATATTTTCTAATTTTCAAAATTTGGCCCAAAAGCTAATTCTGAAGGCAACGTGTAGGTTTTAAGTCAAAAGGCCGACTATTATTACGTATCTTTGTAAATCAAATCAAAATTTTTATTTATGTATCCAGCAGAACTTGTAAAACCTATGCGTGAAGACCTTACGAATGTGGGTTTCACCGAACTACATACCAAAGCAGACGTCGAAGCAGCCATGAAGAAAGAAGGGACGACCCTTTTGGTGGTCAACTCGGTCTGTGGTTGTGCAGCTGCCAATGCCCGCCCCGGTGCCCGAATGGCCTTACAGAATGCAAAAACACCCGATAATCTTTTTACCGTTTTTGCAGGTGTAGACCGTGAGGCAACTGATCTGGCTCGCAGTTTTATGGTACCCTTCCCACCTTCATCACCTTCAATGGCCCTGTTTAAGGACGGAGAACTGGTACATATGCTAGAGCGCCACCATATTGAAGGGCGCCCCGCTGAACTTATCGCAGACAACCTCATCGACGCCTTTAAGGAATATTGCTGAGGCTTGTATAAGGATTAGAATTAAGCCCACTTTTAGTGGGCTTTTCATTTTTAAGAATATTTCTGACATCAAGTGACCTAATGTACCTTAGGCTCAACTATACTTCTCAAAAAAGATTGGAAATTACAGGTCATATATTTGTTTAAACTCTTTAATAGATAGTACTTTTGCACGGCAAAAAATTAAAAGTCGATGTCTGTTAAGAAACCCATCATGCACCGTTTTCACAGTTGGAGATATAAGCATATATCCAACACGAGGTTCATGTATATCCTAAGCATCATCTGCGGCTTGAGTGCAGGTCTGGGCACCGTGCTCATCAAGAACATAACGCATTTGATAGAAGAGGTAGTTCAGGGCAAAATCGTCGTTAATTACTATTATGGGTTTTACTTTATCTTCCCCGTCGTAGGTCTTGTACTCTCTACCCTCGCCATTAAATATGTGGTGCGCAACCCGGTAACCCATGGTGTGCCCACCATTTTGGCCGCCATATCCCGCAGGCAGGGTATTCTAAAACGCTATCAGACTTTTGCCTCATTGATCTGTGCCCCCCTCACCGTAGGGTTTGGTGGATCCGTAGGCCTTGAGAGCCCTACTGTAGTCACTGGGGCGGCTATCAGCTCACAAATCTCTCGCATATTTCATATTGATCAGGCTAATCGTATGCTACTTTTGGGCTGTGCTGCCTCTGGTGCAATGGCCTGTATTTTTAAGGCACCTATCGCGGCGATTATTTTTTCGATAGAGGTATTCGGTCTTGATCTTACTTTGATGTCGCTCATGCCGTTGCTGCTGGCATCCCTTTCGGCGATTTTAACTTCCTATTTTTTCTTTGGCTCAGATACGCTTTTGCCCTTTAATCTGCGGGAAACTTTTGTTATCGGTGACTTTCCATACTATATTTTATTGGGTCTGGTAGCAGGGTTTGTCTCGGTTTATTTCAGTAAAGTATATTTTGGCGTTTTTGAATTTTTCCACCGGTGGAAATCGCCCATGAAACGATTATTGTTCTCGGGTCTAACCCTGGGGTTGCTCATATTTCTGATCCCGCCACTTTATGGAGAGGGTTTTGACCTTATCAACAATCTCCTGGCCGGTAATGATCTGCAGGCACTCGGCGAAACCTTTTTTAGCGCATATCTTGACAATATATGGATCGTTATTGCCCTTCTTGCAGGCCTTGTCGTTTTTAAGGTTGTGGGTATGGCCGTGACGTTTGCTGGCGGTGGTGTGGGCGGTATTTTTGCCCCTACCCTGTTTATGGGCAGCGTTATGGGCAATTGCCTGGCCAAGATCATCAATAATATTGGCCTGGGCCTTAATGTTTCCGAAAGCAATTTTACGCTGGTTGGAATGACGGGCTTATTGGCGGGCGTGCTGCATGCCCCACTCACCGCAATATTTCTTATCGCGGAGATATCTGGTGGCTACGGCCTTTTTATCCCACTGATGATTACTGCCGCTATCGCTTATGGGATCAACCGGTACTTCCTCCCGCATTCGGTCTATGGAATGGAGCTTGGCGTTAAGGGCGAGCTGATAACGCATGATAAGGATCAGGCAGTACTTTCCTTCCTAAACCTTGACGATGTTATTGAGCGTAACTTTGTAAGCATTAAACCCGATATGACCCTGGGTGATATGGTGCATGTAGCTGTAGCGAAATCTACACGCAACCTTTTTCCCGTAGTTAATGATGAGCATGAACTGGTAGGCGTAATTACACTTGACGATATACGGGAAATTATGTTTGACTCAAACTTATATGAGTGTACGCTTATCGCAAACCTAATGCATGCAGCACCTGACTATGTGCATTCAGAAACGGATACAGCTAAAGAGGTGATGCGCAAATTTCAGGACAGTGGCGCCTGGAACCTCCCCGTCCTCAAAAATGGTAAATACGATGGCTTTATCTCAAAATCGAAGCTTCTTACCGTTTATCGGCGAAAACTCGTCAGTTTTTCAAGAGCTTGATTTTTATAAATAAAGCTCCCATTTATTACTTAACTTCCTGATATTTAAAATTACATTTTTTTAAAAAATCCGAAGAATTCATCAAAGAATGTTTCGCATAAGACTTTAAATAGACCGATGCCTTGATATTTGTCAGTGAAAAGAGCTCGGCTTCCACCTGAAGCAGCACTAAGATTATTACTCAATAAATCTTCATTTTTGGGTGGTCAGGTTTAGAATAACCCAAAAAAAAAGAGATTGCTCGAGGTCCTTTTGGTTAGGAGGCAATAAGCCATAATTGATTTAGGGTAATCTCAAATACTTGTCTAACTTAGCTATAAAACAAATGTTATGCGCAATGCCATTATCATTTTATTTTTGATTTTATGTATAACGATTGGTATCGGTTTTTATCTGCGTTTTGCAGGTCATTTAGCCACAGGCGATAAATTTATAGGCCTTACCATACTCGCTTCGGTGTTCATTCTAATGCCCATGTTTCTGTACCACCGGTGGAAGGGTCGTAGTGTAAAAGATTATATGCTTGATGAGGACAACTTAAAGAAAATGAGAGAGTTCTCAGACGATAAAAAACGTAAAAAGAACGAATAATTATAAATAAAAATCTGTTAACATTACTTTTATGTGCCTAAATCATTTACCTTTGTCCCAATATTAATTTTTTACAATTTTATAATGAAAGGTACAGTTAAATTTTTCAACGAATCCAAAGGTTATGGATTTATCACCAATGATGACACAGGTAAAGACATTTTCGTACACGCAACCGGATTGAACGGGGAAGTGCTCGAAGAAGGAGATCAAGTAGAATTCATTGAAGAGGAAGGAAGAAAAGGAATGGTAGCAGCACAAGTTCGCGTGCTACACGACTAAAATATATAACTATATTTAGATTTTTTTCAAGTTAGCCCCCCATGTAGATCGCATGGGGGGCTTTTTTTGTAACTTATTTTAAAGTAAATACATTTGCAGATTAACTGGATCCCTTTACCTTTATTTCCATGAAAATGAACGAAAATCTTTTAATAACAGGAATTCAAAGTGATCTGGCCTGGGAAGATCCACAGGCAAACCGCCAGAAGTTTGAGACTATAATATCCAGTCTCGAGAAGAAAGCAGATATCATCCTGCTTCCAGAAATGTTTTCCACAGGTTTTAGCATGCACCCCGAGGGTATTGCTGATAACGGGAAAATGCTTGACTGGATGAAACAGCAGGCAAAAAAAACCGGGGCGGCGATCGCAGGCAGTTTAATGGTACATGTAGAAGGTAAATTTTACAATCGGTTTTATTTTGTAACTCCTGATGATCGGGTTTTCCATTATGATAAGCGCCACCGGTTTACCCTGGCGGGGGAGCACAAAGTTTATGAACACGGCCACGTGCCTAAAATCGTGGAGTACCAGGGTTGGAAAATTGCCCTTCAAGTGTGTTATGACCTACGCTTCCCGGTTTTTTCACGGAATGTACAGAATTATGATCTGCTCCTCTATGTCGCCAATTGGCCAGAAAAAAGGATATTTGCCTGGGATACCCTCTTAAAAGCACGAGCCATTGAGAATATGTCATACTGCGCCGGCATCAACCGTGTGGGAGTAGACGGCAATGGTCATTCATATAGCGGCCATAGTGGCATCTACGATATGCTGGGCGGTTCCCTGGCCTTTGCTGAAAATAAAGAAGGCGTGATCTCCACATCCCTTTCCGCGGAAGCTCTGAAAAAAACCCGCAAAAACCTTAATTTTCTGGCTGATCGGGATCTTTTTCAGCTGGTGGAAGAGTCTTAACGGCCTCACTTAGCACAAAAGTCTCTTTCGGAAACCAACCTGTACGTATATCGAGTAATTTAGGGTAGTAGATAATCTCCTCAGGCTGCTCACCTTTAAGGTAGTTCCCAGTGTCATAGCGACCATTTTTATTTCTGTCCAGAATAAGACGCGCGTAATATTTTCCTGGATTGATAAGATTGAATTTGAAAACCGTCTGCCCCTTTTTAGCATATAGCTCACGCTTAACCTCCCATTTTTCAGTGACCAGTTGCAGGATATAGGGATATTGCTCAGCATCTTGCAGCGTAAGTTCCAACTCGCCATAATCTGCCGCCTCTTTGGTTTTGGGTGAAAAGATCAAAGTGTCATTGGTTTTACCATAAAAATCAATCAGGGCATTGGGCAGCAGCGTGATCTGGTAGTCCTCAGCCTCTTCGGTTTTAAACTCAAGATCTACAGCAGATTCCTTTTGCCGCAAGGTGTATTTAAAAGGAACTGAAGATGAGTCTTTTTTGGTGATAGTGATTTTAGTACTGTCTAGAGACGTAATTGGTATAGAGGATTTAAGTTCAAAAGGTTCGCCCAACTTGAGATCATTACCGGTCGCTGATGAAAAGTAAAGCGAATCTTCTTTTAAACGCCTACTGCGCAGGTAAAAGGTGTCCAGTTGCCTGCGCGCGCCAACCTTAAAAATCAAGCTGTCCTGCTTTAATTGGGGTTTATACCAAAAAGAGATGGAATCTGCATCCTTTTTGTAGGTGCTAAGAGATTCAAAACCTTCAGGAACTTTGTTAATCAGAGCGATATTGATACTATCGGCATTACCCGTAAAGCCAAAATTGATGCGTTGTAATGCTGCCTGTTTGGGCCTGGCAACCTTCAGCGGGGGTTCTTCAGAAAATAGGGTGAGGTTGTAAGTGGTATCTTTGGGCACCTCAATCACCTGTCCCAAAAAGCCTATTTTATCTTTGTCGGGCTGATAGGTATAATTTGAAGCATCGTCCTTGAGCGCGGCAAGCCTATATTTTCCCGCCTTTACATTGGTAAGCTCAAAAGTGCTAAGGCTGTCTAACGTATTGGTCACATACCGCGGTACATCACGGTAAATGAGAGAATCGCTGTATGTACTGTCTGCCTGATACAGCATCACGGTCACAAAATGATCCGGCTCCTGTTGCAACGCATCCCTAATCTGCCCTTTAACCGTTAAACTGTCAATATAATCTCCCGTGGACATCACATATTTAAAAAAACTGAAGGGGTTGCCCTCATTATTGTCCACCACACTATTGCCAAAATTAAAAACATAAGTCGTGTTGGGCTGTAGCGTATCTGTGATCTTGATGCCAATGTATTTTGAACCACTGCCCAATGGCGTGATGAGTGGGGCCGGATCCATAGGTGGCGAGACAATGAGGTTTTTGTTGAGATCGTTAAGCTTGATATACTCGTCAAAATATATCCTGATTTCATCCCCTTTAAAATTAGTGGTATAATTGGGAGGATTGGCTTTTACAAATTTGGGAGGATCCTCATCTTTGGGCCCCCCGGTAGGCGTTCCCCTCTTTGCACAGTTAACGACCATTAACAGCAAAAGCAGAAGCATTAAAAAAGATAGGGTTTTCTTGAGCATACGTATGGGCAAAGTAACGATTATTTTTGGGAAAAAAACCAGTGCTCCCGATGGGAAATAAACGTCTAATCTCACCTCGCTATTGCCATAACGGCAATACTAATCTTAATTCCCGGTATTTTTTGCAAGGCGAGCGCACACCCCTCAATCGTGCCGCCGGTTGTGATTAGATCGTCCACCAGCAGGATATGTCTCCCCTTGAGGGCATCTGCATGATTTATGGCAAAAGAGTTGATAATATCGCTTCCGCGAAAGAATCTCGTGAGAAACACCTGTTTTCTTGTATTTGCGGTGCGGTATAGCACTCCATCTTCGTAGGGAACCTCAAGTTTTTGGGCGATTGCCCTACCAAAACCTTCTACTTGATTATAACCCCGTTTCCGCTTTCTAAGTCGGTGCAACGGGACCGGCAGCACATATTCAATGTTTTTATAAGCCGGTATATTTTGGAGGTCACTGCCCAACCAATTCCCCAAAAAACCGCTTACGTCTTCATGCCCCCTGTATTTAAGATTATGTATCAGTTGCTGGACATGGCTTTTTTTGTCAAAATAAAATAGTGCGGCGGCCAGTTGTACATCTAGCCGGCCGTAGAGCAATTCATGAATGGGTTTTTGCGTTGTAAGGTGCAACTGGGCCACCGGAAGGTTATGCCGACATTGGGTACAGAGCATTTGTTCACCAGGGCTCAACATCTCTGTGCAGGCCTCACAAATGGGCGGATAAAAAAGATCGAACAAAGGGCGTAGTACATTGGGCATAATTTTGTTATTTTTTAACCACGAATTAAAACCAACTTTTGAATACCACCGGAAACAACAGAGCACTTAAGGTCATAACAGCCGTGCTGGTCATCCTACTGATGGGCCTGAGCATTTATACCTTTAAATTCTATAATAGCGTGCAGGACAACGAGCGTAGCATGGCCCGAGAAAAAGAGGTTATAGAGCTTGAACTGCGGGATATACTGAGTAAATATAACGAAGAGATCTCTGGTAATAAAATGGTAGAGCAGGAGCTTTCCGTCGCAAAGGGTAGGATTGAGCAGCTCCTGGACAGCCTGGACACCTCAGCAACTAACCGGGATGTGCTTATAAATTACCGCAGTGCCATAAGGCATCTACGTGAGCAGCGCGACGAGCTGCTTAAGAAAACCGATAGTCTGGTCATGGCCAATGCAAACCTGGAAAATGACAAGCGCGCGGTAACAACGGCATACACACAAACGCTTGAGGAGCGGGACTCCCTTAAAAAAAAGAACGAACAACTGCAGGATTCTATCAAGACCGCCACGGCACTCGCTATAGACGACCTCTCTGCAAACGGTATTATACTTAGGCGAAGCGGTACGCGCATACCCAATGATCTTGCCAAGCGAATCGACAAGATCGAGGTGTGCTACACACTTTCAGGATCATCTGAAGCGCAAAAAACCTTGCCCATGATCTACATTCAGGTCATCGCGCCTGATGCACGCATATTGGGTGATCGTGCAAGCATACGCTTTGGCGATAAAACTTTGGTCTATAGCGCCACAGAAGAATTGGATCGCATTAACAGCGCCATGCAACATTGTACACGCATTGACCCACTGGAAGAAAAGTTTGGGAACGGCATTTACCATATCAATGTCTTTGAGAACGACCGACTTTTGGGTTCGTCGGTGCTTGAGCTAAAATAATTCTGATTATAGTTTAGTCAAACCCTGCCGGTCAGTGACTCAGCTACTGTACAAACAGCTCATTTAATCGGCACAATTGGTAAAAAAACATTCCCAAGAGAACGGTTTCACATTAATTATGGGTCTCCTCTTTGAATATCGCCCTTTTCCTTATTTTTGTGACCTTTAAAAAAACAGTATTTTTAAAACCAACACTTAACCATGGCACAACCAGACGATCAGTTTAAACGGGTAATCTCACACGCCAAAGAGTATGGCTACATCTTTGGCAGCAGCGAGATCTATGACGGCCTGAGCGCTGTGTACGATTATGGGCAGAACGGTGCCGAGCTCAAGAAGAATATCCGCGATTACTGGTGGAAAAGCATGGTACAGCTGCACGAAAACATCGTGGGCATAGACGCCTCCATATTTATGCACCCCACTACCTGGAAGGCTTCAGGACACGTTGATGCTTTTAACGATCCACTCATTGACAATAAAGACTCCAAAAGGCGCTACCGCGCGGATGTACTGATCGAGGATTATGCCGAAAAATTAAACCAAAAAGCCGAAAAAGAAATCGCAAAAGCAAAAAAACGCTTCGGGGATGCCTTTGACGAAAATGAATTTATTACTACAAATGCCCGCGTGCTGCGTTACCATAAAGAGAGGGACACCGTACTAAAACGTATGGCGCGCTCATTAGAAGCTGAAGACCTTGCCGATGTAAAAACACTTATCGAGGAACTGGAGATCGCAGATCCAGATACCGGCTCAAGAAACTGGACCGATGTGCGACAGTTTAACCTTATGTTTGGTACTAAGCTTGGCGCTTCCGCGGAAAATGCAACGGATCTCTACCTTAGGCCGGAGACAGCGCAGGGCATCTTTGTCAACTTTCTCAACGTGCAAAAAAGTGGAAGAATGAAAATTCCATTTGGTATTGCACAGACGGGTAAAGCATTCAGAAATGAGATTGTGGCGCGCCAGTTTATCTTTCGAATGCGCGAATTTGAACAGATGGAAATGCAGTTTTTTGTGCGTCCCGGAGAAGAGTTAAAATGGTATGAGCACTGGAAGGAAACACGGCTTAAATGGCATCTTTCCCTGGGGCTTGGCGCCGAAAATTACCGTTTTCACGACCATGATAAACTTGCCCATTATGCCAACGCCGCGGCAGATATAGAATTTAATTTCCCATTTGGGTTTAAAGAGCTTGAAGGCATTCACAGCCGGACCGATTTTGACCTTAAGGCGCACGAGAAGCATTCCGGTAAAAAATTACAGTATTTTGACCCCGAACTAAACGAAAATTATGTGCCCTATGTGGTAGAAACTTCGATCGGGCTTGACCGTATGTTTCTGGCTGTTTTCTCCAAAGCCCTGGAAGAAGAAGAACTTGAAAACGGATCTACGCGCACCGTTTTAAAGATACCCGCGGTGATAGCACCGGTCAAGGCAGCGGTTTTCCCACTGGTAAAAAAAGACGGTCTCCCTGAGGTAGCCCAAAAAATTGTGGATGACCTTAAATGGGATTTTAATGTAGATTATGACGAAAAAGATGCTGTGGGACGCCGATATCGCAGGCAGGATGCAGCCGGAACACCATTTTGCATTACTGTAGACCACGATACTTTAGAGGATAATTCAGTTACCGTGCGCGACCGCGATAGTATGGAACAGGTACGCATTCCTATTGAAGAACTCTCTGATTTTCTTTACCAAAAGGTGGATTTCAGATTTTGGATGGATCGTTAATTTAGGTCATCCATTTTAGGGTTTACCGGCACAGATATTAATCTGTATATAAGTCTACATACCAACTGAATTTTAAGGGTAGTCGATGCTATTTATGTCTTGGCGAAAAAAAGTGATTTTTTCATCAATATTGGTCTTCAATTCACCAATTTTCCCAACTGGTCATTCCACTTCAAATATTTTACCAATCGAATTTCCCAATCCATTGTAAATCAAATTCAAAAAACCTGGTTCGTTGATTTATGTTCACAAGAAACAGCAGCTAAAAATATCTTTTTATCGTATATTTAGCACCTATCGTCCATAATCAAAATTTATATTTGTGCATAAGTTAACATTTTTAAACTCCCTTAAAATTTTCCTTCTCCTGTTCTTATCTTTAACGGTAGAATGCATATCGGCTCAGGAAAAGACCGGGCCCAGCACCATTGGTAAAATGCATTTTGTGGGCGAAGTACCCAGTTTAGCTATACAAGTCAAAACCGGTACTTTTATAAAAAATACAGGAAAGGGCGAGGGTAAAGAGATCAACCCCAAAAGGCGCGGAGCAAACAAGACTGTACCGGGTAAAGGTTTCCCGAAAGGACCAGACCCCCTTGTCAGTAAAAATTCTTTACAAACCCGCTCTTATCAGCCAAAGCCCATCAGAGTATTTGATGCGCACGTCTCTCGCGATATTGATCCCATACCTTCTGATCCCACTGGAGCGGTAGGCCCAAATCACTACATTGCGGCCTGGAACAGCGCCTTCCGTATATTTGACAAACAAGGCAACCCCCTGATCGATGAGGCTTCTTTTGCGACACTTTTTGATGGGAACACTGCAGGCGATCCCATTGTGCTCTATGATGCCGCGGCAGACCGCTTTTTAATAACCGAATTTGAGGACAGCGACGAAGGTTCCCAATTTGAAAATGGTCTGAATATCGCTATTTCAAAGGGGCCAGACCCTGTAAATGATGGCTGGTATGTCTATAGTGCAGGTTTTGAGACCGGTGCACTGCCCGATTATCCTAAATATTCTATTTGGCGCGATGGCTATTATGTCACCAGCAATATCGAGACCGATCCAAATCGGGATCCCGGTGCTAGCGGCAACAATGTTTTTGTGCTACAGCGCGATAAAATGCTTAAGGGTGAAGATGCCGGATTTCTGGGCTTCCCATTGCCTGGTCTGGAGCGCACCAATTTTTACAGTCCACAGTTTTTTAATGTGGGTGCTAAACAACTCCCTGAAACCGGTGGGGCCACCCTCGTCTTTTTACAGGATGATGCTTGGGCTGGGGTCAGTGATGACCACCTTAATCTCTGGACGGTTAATGTAGATTGGGATCAGCCAGAACAATCGAGCGTATCGCCGCCCACTACCTTAAAAACGGCCGCATTTAAAAGTGTATTTGACGGCGGGGGCTTTGAAAACCTAAGCCAACCCTCTGGCCCGGATATTGATGCCCTGCAGGCTACTATCATGAACCAGGCCCAGTTTCGGGAATTTTCTGGCTATAACAGTGCAGTGTTTAATTTTGTGGTCAATATCGCGCCAGAAGGTGGCGAACATGCCGGCATACGCTGGTATGAGCTAAGGCAGAGTGGGGCTGGTGCGCCTTGGTCCATTTTTCAAGAAGGCACGTACGCCTCGCCAGATGGCCAGGACGCTTTCGCTGGAAGCATGTCGATCGACAAAAATGGTTCCATTGGTATGGGTTTTACGACCGTAAGCCCAGATAATCCCATTGCACTCAATTACACCGGCCGTTACAGTAATGATTCGCTGGGCACAATGTCAGTCCCTAAAACGGTATTGTCACAAAGTACCGGGAACAATCCCTCCTCCCGTTATGCAGATTACAGTCATCTCACGCTAGATCCTACTGATAATGAGACTTTTTGGTTCGTTTCTGAAAATTTTAAACCTCAATTGCATGATGTCGTCGGCGTATTTAAACTGGCGCCAGAAGCCATTAAAGACGTTCAAGTGGCCGAAATTATACTGCCTTCAGATGCTACTCTTACCGATACCGAAGCCGTCAAAATAAAAATACGCAACGCTGGGATCAGGACCCAAGGTGATTTTGACGTGCATTACCGCATCGATGATGGTCCCAATGTCACGGAAAGATTTAGCGGATCTCTGGCATTTAACGAGACCGCAGAATATACCTTTAATATGACCGCAGACCTTTCTCAGGTGGGAAAAACCTATCAAATCACTGCAAGTACTGCCCTGATCGATGACCAGAATCCTGAGAATGATACCGAAACAAAAAACGTAAAACATATCCCCTCAAGGGATGTTGGTATTGCCAAAATACTGCAGCCTATTACCAAAGGTGGCCAGACCTCTACTGAACCTGTACAGGTGACGATTGCAAATTATGGCGGACAGCCACAATCCAATATCCCGGTATATTTTTCGGTAAACGGTGGTGGTCTTGCCAATGGGGTTGCTTTGGGTATTATTGAGCCTGGTGCAACGGCCGACTACACCTTTGATCAAACTGCTGATCTTTCCCTATTGGGAGCGTATAGCATTTTGGCGGGCACTGCACTTCCACAGGATGCCATTGCCGCTAATGACACGCTCACTGAGACCGTGAGCAATTTTTATTGCGCTCCCGGCAGTAATTGCAAGAATTATAACGACGGTGTCACCCAGATCGATTTTGCGGGCCAAGGTGTAGAAACCATCTGCTCCCCAGAGGGTTATGTGGACGATACAGAAACCGTTTTTACCCTCGATATCACAGATGGCCTTGCCCAGGTGGGGACATTGCAAATGGGTTATAAAAATTCAGTATTTGTGATTTTTGTTGATTTTAATAACAACGGGGCCTTTGAGGCCAGCGAAAAAGTTTCCTCGGGATCTGTCGCAACGGGGGATACAGACGTATCATTTACACTTAAGCTCCCCGATAATGTAGCCCTGGGCGAGTATCGCATGCGCGTGCGCGGTAAGGACAGTCAGGAAGATGGAGACCTCAATGATGCTTGTGGATTTCTTGATTTTGGCCGTACAACAGATTTTACCCTACGAATCATTGATCCTGCTTTTGTGCAGGGTGTGCGGCTTGAAGAAGGTAAACTGGTCGTATTTTCCAAAGAGAACGATCAGTTCAGCATTCTGCTGCGGGATACTGATTATAAAGAGGATATGATCTTAAATGTTTTTGCCCTGAGCGGCCAAAAATTGGTGGAAAACCGCATAGAAAAAACCAATGGAAATTATATCTATGACCTCGACATGTCCTACGCGGCCCCAGGTGTTTATATTGTACGCATAGGGACCAAAAAAGATGGATTGGTAAAGAAAATATTGGTTCGGTAGGCGATCGCCATTTAAAAAAATGCCCGCAATTGTACCGATCCTGTATGTACCGTCCTCGAATTTTCACTGCTACGGCCAAAATATGAAAGATTAAGATCTAAGAATTTAGTTAATCTGCGCTGGGCGGTCAGGTTCCAGGTAAAATTGGTGCCCGGTTGCAGCCCCTCAAGCATTTGATAGGCAACTGGTGAAAAGGCACTCCCGTCAAAACTATTATTGATATATTTCAGTTCGCCGTTAAGGGATAGTTTACCCGACTCGGCATAACTGAAGGCTAAACCCAGATCCTGTTGCACCAGCTGTTCCAGTTCACCAATCTGATTCCGCTTTCGCGAAAGCGTATAAAAAAATTCCACCCGAGACCGGTCATTGATCAGGTAGGAAAGCTTCGGGCTTAAATCAAATGTTTTAAGCTTATAATTGCGCTGTTCAAAGTTTTCTGAAAGACTTGTGCTGCGGCTTAATTCCCCTTTAAAATTTAAGAGGTAACTATCCTTGACCTTATGCAAAAAGTTGAGCTGGTGGCTGCGCAACCGGTTTTCCTGTAAACCTATAGAAAGCAGGTTAGTCGTTGTGGTTGCCAGATAGGTATAACTTGTGCTGTACTCCTGCCGCCCGCGGTTAAAATAGAGTGTGTTGCGCAGATTAAGGTTAAGCCCCAGCTGATCTGCGCTATCGTTAAACGGGTTGATGTCAAAAGCATCCCCCCTGCGTAGGATCTTGCGGTCTATCAGATAACTGGTCTGGTTGTAAAAATGGGAAAAAAGTTTTCTGAGCCCCGCCTGGCCAGACCACTGCTGCGGGTCTAGCGTCAGGAGCTGGCTCAGCTTATTGTTGTGCGTTTTTACAAAAATGCGGTTGGGCAAGAGTACCCTTACAAAACGTGCCTCGTCCTTAAATTGGGCGATCTCAAATTCCTGAAGCTGCTGTATACCGTCATTGTTATAGTCCTTCCATGTATAAACGCCCTGCCCCTCATCTACCTTTACATATGTGAATTCCTGCTGTGGCTGGGTTCCACTGCTGGTTTCAAAAACAGTGTTCCAGCGGATGAGACGGTTAAAAAAGTTCTGATCAAAAAGCAGGCGGCTGTTGAGCGACTGTTCACTTTTTTCCCCTCCATAGGTATATTTCAACTTCCGATAATTAACAAATAGAGCCAGTGATGTCGATTCATTGTTGATTAACTGAGAGTTTAGGTAATAAGTATTGCTACTGTTTACCCGCGTCATCTGCTGACCCCGAATGCTATCATTCAGGCGGCGGCGGTAGCCCACCTCTGCAAAAACCTGTGTGCTGTCCCCCACGCCCACAAACCCTTGATAAGCCTGAAACCGCTGACTGAGCAAATCAAGATTTCCATTGTTCTTGATCACATTATTCTCTGTAGAGACAACCGCACCCGCCCATGCCTTACCCAACCGCTGTACGCCCCGCGTATATAACCTGAGAAAATCGGTCTGCGCAGTGTCTGCCTTTGTTTGTAGATAGCTCGCGTTAATTGAGGCACTCGTATTTTTTCGCTCCAAAACTCCAGAAAAAGTATGTCTCCCACCCGAATAATTACTGGAATATGTCAGATTTTCAAAGCGATAATCTACCGTACCGAAGGTCGTGTCTATATATTTGAATGCCCCGCTGAGATAAGTCTGATCTCCAATGGGATAGAGTGGAAGATTCCAATCACGGCCAAACTCGATATTATAGGTACGCTCTATATTTCTAAAGTCATTTTGTATATAATTGAGGTCGGCATAGGCGGTAAGGCCTTTTGCCTGGCTTTCGCCGAAAATTTGCTGGCTGACATTCAGCCTTCCGGCGAAACCATTGTCATTTGCATCATCGATCGAGGAAAAAAGGTTAAGGTCATTTTTACTGCCGGCACCCTCAAAAGAAATCGAAGTCTTTTCTGAAGGATTATAGCTGCCCTGTACCACCGCCATCTGTAGCTTAGTAGGTGCAAAAAGCCGAATTACTGGGGCAAAATTCCCCTGCGGCACCCCATTTACCGGCGCTACATATTCATAAATATTGCTGATCGCATCATTGCTGCCCAAAATATAGTCGCCTTGGTTAGCGCCCACCTGTGAAAAACGTACGTTAAAAAGTGCTTCGTTCTGATCTGTAGAAAATATGTAAATTTCCTGACCATTATGGGTTTCTTTACGGTACAGAATTTTATTCTCGCTATATGTATCTGACGTTACACTAGACGCGGTCATCTGTGTGGCATCATCTCCCGCATTCTTTAAAACCTGCACCTGAGCCTCGTTGAGGTTCTGCAGAAGCGGCTGGTTTTTGGCGTCGCTTTCTGAATAAACGTGTGCGCGCAAATTCAGTTTATTGGTATTGGTCTGTACCTCACCACCTGCATAAGCGATCACCCGCGTATAGTTTTGCTCGCTATACTGGTATTCAACCGCGATACGCATCTCACTGGTTATGGGAAACGTAGGGTTAAAACGTATCTCACCCGCATTGTAATCGATCACATAGTCTTCGCTCTCGCCGCGCTTTAACAATAATCCATTAACATAAACCCGCTCACTGCCGCTAATGATCAGGACGTAAAGCTCCCCATTGGGCCCCGTTAATTTATACGGCCCCTGATTGCCTTCCTGCCCGTTGAACCGGCTTTGTGCAAAAACCCCACGTACCAGCGCCCCGGTAGCAAAAAGATTGGTCTCAGTCTCCTCGCTGCCCAATTGTGCGTGGAGCGAAAGCCCCCGTATTTTTTTATGGAACCGCCCAAAATAGGAGGTTGTATTTTCGAGATCAATATCTCCCGCCCTGATGTTCCAGCGATCACTATAGAGCTCTATAAAAATTTGGTCAAACTCATCAAGACGCTGTGAATACCCGCCATCCTGCTGCGGTATATTGGCATCCTGTATGGAGGCGCGCAGCCCCACCTTATCACTCAGCTTCCCGCTGATCTGTAAGTCCAGTTCGCTGTTTACCGTACTGTTCTGATTGTTGCCCACCGTCACGCCCCGTACAATGCTACCGCTTACGTTTAGGCCTACAAAAGGTGTGAAATCATGCAACTCCCGCTCTTGGTTGAGTTGCTGCACGGTGCTCAGCGCACCAGTGCTTTTTACGATACGGTTACGATCATAGAGATAATAGTTGCGGGTCAAATAATCGGGATAGGTTTTATAGGTGAAGATCAAGGTATCCATTGGTACTTCAGCGCTTTCGCGAAAGCTAAAAATGGAGCGTCCAAAGTTTACAGTGTATTGTGAGGAATCAATCACAGCCCCATTTTTGAGCCTTACTTCAAAAAAAGATGGATTTAGGCTTACCGAATCCAACTGCACGCTATCAGTAACCACAAGCCGCTTTGTCCGCACATTGGGATCAGGCAGTTGTTGCGCTGCGGCAAGCAAACTGAAAAGCAGAAAAAAGATCAGGGTACTGTTGCGCATCAATTTATAAACAGGAAGATCAGTTAAATAGTATGGTCTTGCCAAATTTAAGTTAATGACCTTGAAGCTGGCACAATCCTACCCTCACCTTTTGCAAGAAGACAACTTATAAATGCGCCTGCGGCAACATATCTATGGCAAAAGAAAAATGGTTTTAACCCGGGTTTTACCTAAAATAATTAACTTGTCCTAAAACCCAAAAATTCTATGAAAATAGTCTCCTATAACGTAAATGGAATCCGTGCCGCACTGCGCAAAAACCTATTAGGCTGGATCAAAAGTGTTGATCCTGATGTGCTCTGCCTTCAGGAGATCAAAGCTCACAAGGAACAGGTAGAAATGGAGGTTTTCGCGGAAGCGGGATACAACACCTACTTTTTTAGCGCTGAAAAAAAAGGCTACAGTGGCGTCGCCATTTTAAGCAAGACCAAACCCGATTATGTGGAGTATGGGACGGGTGTAGCATCGATGGATCGTGAAGGACGGAATATCAGGGCAGATTTTGGTGACATTTCGGTCATGAGTTTATATCTGCCGTCTGGAACCAATATGGATCGGCTGGTCCATAAACTGAATTACATGGATATTTTTAGGGAATATATTGATGAACTCAAAAAAATAAGACCAAACCTCATTATAAGTGGCGATTATAATATATGCCACAGGGCCATTGATATACATGACCCGGTACGGCTGAAGAATACCA
Organism: Leeuwenhoekiella sp.; assembly: GCA_965219335.1. Lineage (GTDB taxonomy): Bacteria > Bacteroidota > Bacteroidia > Flavobacteriales > Flavobacteriaceae > Leeuwenhoekiella. The sequence continues at coordinate 860,482 of CBDCNG010000009.1, read as the reverse complement.
GCGGTTTTCTGCCCGTAGAGCGCAAATGGATCGACGAATTTATCAAAAGTGGCTTTGTGGATTCCTTCAGGTTTCTCAACAAGGAGCCGGATAATTACTCCTGGTGGAGCTACCGTGCCAATGCCCGCCCTAATAACAAAGGCTGGCGCATCGATTATAATATGGTGAGTGAGCCACTGCGCCCAACTATAAAGCGCGCACTGATCTTAAAGGAGGCAAAACATAGCGATCATTGCCCAGTGCTGGTAGAACTGGACAGGTGATTGCAAAGCAAGCCTTGTTCAGAAAAACGAATCTAATTCCTGAAATGGATAATGCATTCGATTATTTTGAATACACATCCCCTTTGTTTACGGCATAGATATATTCTCGGTTCATGCGGGCGATATTGTCAAGGGAAATCCCTTTGGGGCATTCTATCTCACAGGCGCCTACATTTGAACAGTTTCCAAAGCCTTCCAAGTCCATCTGGCGCACCATATTCTGCACGCGTTCTGTGGCTTCCACCTCGCCTTGGGGCAGCAGGGCGAATTGAGATACCTTAGATGAGGTAAACAACATGGCACTGGCATTGGGGCAGGCGGCAACACAGGCCCCACAGCCTATACAAGTCGCTGCATAAAAGGATTCATCTGCTTTGTTTTTCTGAATGGGTGTGGCATTTGCATCCACGGTATTTCCCGACGTATTTACCGAAATATAACCTCCAGCTTGCTGGATGCGGTCAAAAGAGGAACGATCAACGATCAGGTCTTTGACCACGGGGAAAGCCTTTGCTCTAAACGGCTCAACGACTATGGTATCGCCATCCTTAAACTTACGCATGTGCAATTGGCAGGTAGCTACCATTCGGTCTGGACCATGAGGTTCCCCATTGATCTGTAGAGAGCAGCTGCCGCAGATCCCCTCGCGACAGTCATGATCAAATTCTACGGGTACTTCTCCTTTGTTTATCAATTCTTCGTTAAGTACGTCTAGCATTTCCAGAAATGACATATCCCCATCAATTCCGTCTATGGGATAAGTTTTCATGCTCCCTTTGGCCTTTGGGTTTTCCTGACGCCATATTTTTAGAGTGAGTTTCATCTTCTTTTTTATTTTTTTCAAAAGTTGCTTAACTGCAGCACACTGATTAATTATTGTAACTCAAAAAATCCTATTGATTTTACTTCAATCTTTAATGTCATCTCGGTACAATAATTAAAGAGATTATTTTACGCTCTTAAGATACTGACTTAAAATATTATAATGAGATGTTGAAAAGGCTTGCGAATAAGGAAAGCTGCAGCAACGTTTCGCAGGTTTACAGCCAACTATTTATAACTCCTTGTTTTTACTTCAATATCATCAAATTCCAGTTCCTCTTTATAAAGTTCTGATTGTCTCGGATTTTTATTATACCCCCATGCCGACACAAAGCTAAAATTCTCATCGTCTCTTACGGCCTCGCCATCTTCGGTCTGGTATTCCTCACGGAAGTGACCGCCACAGGATTCATTTCGCGTAAGCGCATCAAGGGCAAAGAGCTCGCCCAATTCAAGAAAATCGGCCACTCGCCCGGCTTTTTCAAGTTCGGCATTTTTGGTATCTTCTTTTCCTGGCACGAGTACATTTTCCCAAAAATCTTTACGCAGCTCTGCGATTTCATCCATTGCTTCCTGCAGTTCTTTGGCATTACGGGACATACCACACTTGTTCCACATAATCTTGCCCAGCTTTTTATGATAATAATCTACAGAGTGCTTTCCGCTGCCGCTCATCAGCTTTTTAATACGCTCGCGCACCTCTTTTTCCGTCTGCTCAAATTCAGCGGTATCTGTGGATATTTTACCGGTGCGTATATCAGCGGCAAGATAATCCCCTATGGTGTAGGGCAGTACAAAATAACCGTCAGCGAGTCCCTGCATCAGTGCAGAGGCCCCAAGACGATTAGCGCCGTGGTCTGAGAAATTAGCCTCTCCTGCCGCATAGCAACCGGGAATAGTGGTTTGCAGATTATAATCCACCCAGAGTCCACCCATAGTATAATGCACCGCAGGATAGATCATCATGGGCGTTTCATAAGGGTTTTGGTCAACGATCTTTTCATACATCTGGAACAGGTTGCCATATTTGGCTTCTACTTCGGCCTTGCCCAATTTTTTTATTTCCTCGTCTGAGGGATTTGTCAATCCCGAGCTATGCGCTTTCTCTTTACCATAGCGCACAAAAGCGCTGCTAAAATCCAGATAAACGGCTTCACCGGTCTTATTTACTCCAAAACCTGCGTCACAGCGCTCTTTTGCCGCTCTTGAGGCAACATCCCGTGGCACAAGGTTACCAAATGCCGGATAACGGCGCTCCAAATAATAATCGCGGTCTTCTTCCTTTATTGCGCTGGGTTTCAATTTTCCGGCTCGTACGGCATCAACGTCCTCTTTTTTCTTGGGTACCCAGATGCGGCCGTCATTCCGCAAGGATTCTGACATCAAGGTCAATTTTGACTGGTGATCACCAGAGACCGGGATACATGTGGGATGTATCTGCGTATAGCAAGGATTTGCCATATACGCTCCGCGCCGGTGCGTCCTCCAGGCGGCCATGACATTGCTGCCCATAGCGTTTGTAGAAAGGTAGAACACATTGCCATAACCGCCCGAGGCAATTACGACCGCATGCGCGGAATGCCGCTCAATCTCACCACTTATCAGATTACGGGCAATGATACCGCGCGCCTTTCCGTCTACGAGCACTAAATCCAACATTTCGTGACGGTTATAAGTTTGTATTTTACCACGGTTGATCTGGCGGTTCATCGCTGCATAGGCTCCCAAAAGCAATTGCTGCCCAGTCTGACCTTTGGCGTAAAAAGTACGCGATACCAGAACGCCTCCAAAAGATCGGTTATCTAGCAGACCACCATATTCACGTGCAAAAGGCACTCCCTGCGCCACACATTGATCGATGATATTTGAAGAGACCTGCGCGAGACGATACACATTTGCTTCACGGGAGCGGTAATCACCGCCCTTTACAGTGTCATAAAACAAGCGATAAACAGAATCCCCGTCGCCCTGGTAATTTTTGGCAGCATTGATTCCGCCCTGAGCGGCAATAGAGTGTGCACGTCGCGGGCTATCCTGATAGCAGAATGTCTTAACGTTATAGCCCAGTTCGGCCAGCGTGGCAGCAGCGCTCCCACCGGCAAGACCTGTACCCACAACGATGACATCGATATTACGCTTATTGGCCGGGTTGACCAAATTAATGTCGTTTTTATGTTGCACCCATTTATCGGCAATGGGGCCTTCGGGTATATGTGCTTCTAATTTTGACATGATGTTACTGTTTAAAGTGAAGGTACAGCGCGATAAAAATAAAGCCTGCCGGGATGGCGATGGCGTATACGAGGGTAAATTTTCTCAGGCCGGCAGAGTATTTATTTCTCCAGCCAATAGACTGGAAGGTTGATGAGAAGCCATGCCATAGGTGCATCGCTAAAAGGACAAAGGCAAAGCAGTACAGCCCAGTGCGTACTGGGCTTTGAAATTTGCGCATAAGATCATCATAATATCTGACCGAATTGGGATCATGGTTCTCAAAATATTTATAAACGATCTCTGGCACCCAAAAATCATAAAAATGCAGGGCTAAAAAGGCCAAAATCACTCCACCAGAAAGTAGCATATGCCGCGAGACCCAAGAAGAATTGTTGTTGCCCTTGTAGTTAATATAGCTTATACCGCGTGCCTTGCGGTTTCTATAATCCAGGACAAATCCCATAATAAAATGAAAAACGACCCCAAAAATAAGGACGGGCTGCAGCACAAATTGAACCAGTACATTTGTTCCCATAAAATGGGACCAGGAATTGAAAGTTTCCGGACTAAAGGTTGATGTAATATTGATCGTAAAATGCTGTGCAAGAAATAATACAAGAAAAAGGCCAGAAAGGGCCATGGCAAACTTGCGTGCGATGGAAGAGGAAATGAATCCCATTAAAATTTTGATTTTGATTTATTGTGCAAAAATACGGTGCAGAGGACTGTTTCACAAACTTTGATCAGTGTTTCGGGTAGGGTGACCCCTCTCTCGAAAAAGTGTTTAAGCCTACGGGCCAAAAGCGCACAAAAAAAAATGTTTGTTAAACAAAATCCTTTAAACGTAAAAACACCGATCGTCCTGTACAGATGATCGGTGCCATTGTTATAAATTCAGGGTCTATGGGGCTTTTTTTAATTCATCCATTCCTCAATCTCTTCAACCTCTAGTGGGATATTACCCATTAGATTGAAAGGCTCACCGTTTTCCTGAATTACCATATCATCTTCCAGACGGATGCCAAAACCTTCATCAGGCAGGTAGATTCCCGGTTCTACAGTAAAGACATTGTTGGCCTGCATGGGTTCGTGCAATAGTCCATAATCGTGCGTATCCAGGCCAATATGATGTGAGGTGCCATGCATAAAATATTTTTTGTAGGCCGGCCAGTCTGGATCTTCATTTTTTACATCAGCTTTATCGAGCAGGCCTAGACCCAAGAGTTCAGAGGTCATAAGTTTTCCCACCTCTTTGTGATAAGACTCCCAAAATTCACCGGGTACGAGCATTTTAGTAGCTTCTTTTTTTACCCTCAAAACTGCATTATAAACGTCTTTTTGACGATCAGAAAATTTTCCTGAAGCAGGAATAGTGCGTGTCATATCGCTGCTATAATTGGCATATTCTGCTCCTATGTCAAGCAGTATTAGATCACCGGCAATGCACTGGCTATTGTTTACCACATAATGCAATACATTGGCATTATTTCCCGAGGCCACGATGGGTGTATATGCAAAGCCACGTGAACGGTTGCGCAGTGCCTCATGCATAAATTCGGCCTCGATCTCATATTCCCAAACCCCTGGTTTTACAAATTTTAAAAGTCGTTTAAATCCCTTTTCAGTAATATTGCATGCCTTCTGCATCAGCTCGATCTCAATGGGGTTTTTTACTGAGCGCAAGCGCTGCAATATGGGATTGCTCTTAGCTACCTGATGTGCAGGGAATTCTTTTTTGAGCTGCTTATTGAACCGCATCTCTCGCGTTTCTGTCTCAATGTTAGCACGATAATGCTCATTAGTGTTCAGATAAACCGTATCGCATTGTGTCATCAATTCAAAGAGGATCTTCTGCAGGTCTTTGAGCCAATATACCGTTTTTATCCCGCTCACTTCAAAAGCCTTATCTTTTGTCAATTTTTCCCCCTCCCAAACCGCTATATGGGCGTTAGTCTCTTTTAGAAAGAGGATTTCACGATGCTTTTCCTTGGGGCAGTCGGGAAAAAGTACGAGTACACTCTCCTCCTGATCAACACCGCTCAGGTAAAAAAGATCTCTCGACTGCTGAAAAGGCATTGTACTGTCTGCACCTATGGGGTAAATGTCATTACTGTTAAACACCGCGAGACTACTAGGGTTCATCTTTGCCATAAAGTTTTTGCGGTTTTGTATAAAAAGGTTTCGGTCTATAGGATCGTATTTCATGTCTATGGTTTGATTTTCCCCAAATTTAACCACTATGGCAGTGATCATCAAACCCCAATGGGATAAGTTGTGAAGCTTGGGAAAAACTTTAAGACGATATTATATTTAAGTGAAAAATGACCGCTTTACGAACTTAAGAATACCCATAATTCCAAAATTAAAGATTAAACTAACCCAGGCAGGACAATAATGGATAAGAAGGAAGGTAGGCTCACCAGACAAACTCATATGGCAATGAGAAACTTTAAACTATAAAACCTTTAAACAATTTAATCTTTTCGCTATTTTGTTGCGTCAAAAACCGACTTCCATGAAAAGCAATTTACTTTCCTGCCTCTTTTTCCTATTATCTTTAACCTACTCGATAGCGCAACAGCCAGCAACACCCGGTTCAGCTATAAATACCGCAGCCCAGACTCGGGCTCAGATGTCACAGAACTCCCTGGTAAAGAATGTGCCTTTTAAAAATATAGGCCCTACCATCATGAGCGGAAGGGTAGTTGATCTGGCAGTAAATCCTGAAAAACCATCTGAATTTTATGTGGGTTATGCTTCCGGGGGCGTCTGGCATACCGTTAATAACGGCACCAGTTTTACGCCAATCCTCGACAGTGCAGCCACGCAAAACGTGGGGAAGATTGCCGTAGATTGGAAAAATGGCACCATTTGGGTGGGAACAGGCGAAAATAACGCTTCCCGATCATCGTATGCTGGCATCGGCATTCTAAAATCAACTGATCAGGGTAAAACCTGGAAAAATAAAGGACTCTCTGATGCACAACATTTCGGGCCCATCAGCATCAACCCAAACAATCCGGACGAGGTGGTTGTGGGCGTTACGGGGCATTTGTACTCGCCAAACGAGGAGCGTGGCGTTTACAAAACCACAGACGGTGGCAATAGCTGGAAAAAAACACTTTTTGTATCTGATGAAGCGGGGATTATAGACCTGATACGCACTCCAGACGATCCCAATATTTTATTTGCCTCTGCCTGGCAAAAAGATCGTAAAGCGTGGAATTTTGAAGGTAGCGGAAAGGATTCTGGCATCTATAAAAGTGCTGATGGCGGCAGCACCTGGAAGCTTGTCTCTACTAAAGGAAGCGGTTTTCCCACCGGTGATGGTGTAGGTCGCATAGGCCTAGCGGCATTTGATGCGAAAACCATTTATGCCGTACTTGACAATCAAGCACACCGCAAGGCAACTAAAGAGGAAAAGAAAGAAGGCTTAGAAAAAGAGGATTTTAAGGATATGACCATGGATGCTTTCCTCAATCTGGACGATAAAACCCTTAATGCCTTTTTGCGAGAAAACAATTTTCAGGAAAAATATAAGGCCGAAAATGTAAAAAAAATGGTTAAGGCTGGTGATATTAAACCTTCAGACCTCGAAAATTATCTTTACGATGCCAATTCTGAACTTTTTGATACGCCTGTTATAGGCGCAGAAGTCTATCGCAGCGACGATAGCGGCGAAAGCTGGAAAAAAATGAATCCCGATTTTATTGATGATGTTTTTTACAGTTATGGGTATTATTTTGCCTGGATCACCGTGGATCATTCTGATAAAAATAAAATCTATATCGGGGGGGTACCCATCATTAAATCAGCAGATGGTGGCAAAAGCTGGACATCCATTTCAGGTGATAATGTACATTCTGACCATCATGCGCTCTGGGTAGATCCTAAAATGCCAGGACATTTGATCAACGGTAATGACGGTGGTGTCAATATCTCTTATGACGATGGGGAAACCTGGATCAAGAATAATATGCCGGCCGTAGGTCAGTTTTATTCCGTTGTGGTTGATAATCAAAAACCATACAAGGTCTATGGCGGCTTACAGGATAATGGCGTCTGGGCTGGTAATCATGACCATGAGGAAAATTTTTCATGGCATCAAAACGGCGAATACCCCTGGAAGGATATTATGGGAGGTGACGGCATGCAGGTGCAGGTGGACAGCCGTGACCCTAATATCGTCTATACCGGTTTTCAATTTGGCAATTATTTTCGGCTTGACCGGAAAAACGGCAAGCAAACCTATATACAACCCAAACATGAACTGGGGGAAAAGCCTTACCGTTTTAACTGGCAAACGCCCATTCTGCTCTCCCCGCACAACCAGGATATCCTGTATATGGGAACCAATAAACTCATGCGTTCCCTCAATCAGGGAGATGACTGGACCGCCATATCGCCAGATCTTACCAAAAACGATAAACAGGGTAATGTCTCCTACGGCACGCTGACCACCATTAGTGAGTCACCTGCTCAATTCGGACTGATCTATACGGGCAGCGACGACGGCTTGATTCAACTGACCAAAGATGGCGGCTCAAGCTGGACGGTTATTTCAAAAGACCTGCCCAAGGACCTCTGGGTAAGCCGCGTGCTCGCTTCTCAACACAAAAAGGGACGCGTTTATGCTACGCTTAATGGCTATAGGTGGGATGACTTCAAACCCTATGTTTATAAAAGTGATGATTATGGAAAAACCTGGGTTCCCCTTACCGGAAACCTTCCGTTGTCGCCTGTAAATGTTATTCGAGAAGACCCTAAAAATGAAAACATATTGTATCTGGGCACCGATAATGCCGCTTACGTAACGATGGATGGCGGACAGGATTGGGAAGTTTTTGGCAAAAGCCTGCCAGATGTAGCCGTACATGATATTGCCATCCAGACAGAAGAAAATGACATAATACTCGCCACCCACGGCCGGAGTATCTACCTCGCTAATCTAGAACCTATTGAGGCTCTAGATATGGAGAAAACAAATAACCTTCAGATCTTTACAATTGAAGATCAGCGTTTTTCAGACCGCTGGGGCAGTAAACGTACCTGGGGCAAATCCTATCAGCCAGAGGTAAAAGTGGTCTTTTATAGTCCAAAATCAGGAAAAGCAACCATTAATATCCTTTCAGAGGATAAAAAGACACTGAAATCATGGATGGTCAAAGCAGATAAAGGACTTAATTATGTAAAATATGACCTTAGCATTTCAGAAAAGGGAAAATCTGCGATGGAAAAGCTAGACAAAATGTTGAAAATCAAAAAAGCCGAAGATGGTTTATTTTATCTGCCCACAGGAGCATACAAGGTACAGGTAGAAATGGCAGGGCAAAAAGTTGAAACTTCTTTGAAAGTCGAAAAAGGTCAAAATCGACAGCGATTTGCGCCAAGCGCGAAAGAGATCGAGCTGGATTAAGGTTATAAGGGGCGCATACGAATTTAATAGTAGTACGACCCCTATTCCTTTACTCGCTCTAAATGAGTATACCACACGCTTAACGCGAAAACCCAATCGTGATTAATCGTTACGTACGTGATTTTCAATAAGACCGGCTACAGCAATGGCTTCAATCTGCTCGTTTGGGCATAACTGTTCCTGATCGGTAATAAAAACCGGAAAATCCCTATCCTCTTCCGGAACCCTGCCGTGGGACCCTTTGATAAGTTCTGCTTGCAGTGGTATAATATCCAAAACCGTACGAAAACCAAGTTTTTTCTTCAGGAGCTTCCAGGCGACCTTGGGCATGACCATTTTATCTTTGGGATCGGTCATCATCTCAACCGGGTCATAGCCAGGTTTTTTATGAATATCTACCATACGCGCATAGTCGGGCGCTTTCTGATCATCATCCCAGAAATAATAGGTAAACCATGATTTTGGGTCGGCAACAACAACAATATCACCCGCACGATCGTGATCAAGGTGCTGGGCGGCACGATCTGCCCCGGTAAGTATTTGGCCGATTCCGGGCGTTTTTTCGAGAATTGTAAGTACCTGATCTTTTACGGCAGGATCATTCAGATAAATATGCGCCACCTGATGATCTGCAACCGCAAAGGCCTGGCTCGCCCCCGCATCCAGCAGTTCGAGCCCACGCTCTACGCGTATGGCGAGCAGCCCCTCTTTCCTCAACCTACGGTTAAGGTGAATTGGGTTATTAACATCAGTGATCCCATATTCTGAAAGTAGGATGATGTGCGCATCTTTCTTTTGGTAATGCTCGACAAGCTTTTTTACGACCCTGTCAATCTCCTCCAGATCTTTACCTATTTTGTCAAAATCAATCCCGTGGCGCTGCGTGTTATAATCCATATGTGGGAGATAGATCAGGCTAAGGGTCGGGTCGTGAAGCTCATCAGTTCTTATGGAAGCATCGGCGATCCAGTTGCTGCATTTTATAGATGTTTTAGGCCCCCAAAAATTAAATAAGGGAAACATGCCAAGTTCCTTTTGCAGTGTATCGCGAAGTTCTGTGGGGTGCGAATAACAGTCAGGGATCTTGCGCCCATCGGCCAAGTAATTGGGGCGCGGCGTAACGCTATAATCTGTATTGGCGTACATATTGTACCACCAGAACATATTGGCGCAGGTAAAATCGGGGTCCTCTGCCTTTAGGCGGTCCCATATTTTTTCGGCCTGCACGAGTTTGTTGCTCTGTTTCCAAAACTGTACTTCAGCAGCTGTTTTATTGTACCAGCCATTGCCAACGATACCATGTTCTGAAGGCCATTTCCCAGTAAGGTAAGTACTTTGTACACTACAGGTCACCGCGGGAATAATAGGCTTTATGGTAGTTGAGGCACCATTTTTCTGAAAAGCATTTATAAATGGCGTGTGTTCCCCAATGAGGTGCTGGGTAAGGCCAACAATATTAATAACCACTGTTTTTTTCATGAATTGATTTTTTTGAAAAAGGGATTGCGTACAGATTATCGATGGGCCAAGGAATTTTCCCTTTTCTTTAATTACTTCTTATGTTAAACAGAATTTATAAATTTTAATCTCGACCTCCTTAAAGGTGCTTTAATTCATATTCCATATGTTTTTTGGCCCATTTTAACTCGCGCACAATTGAACGGTTTAGATCGATTTTTAATTCTTTGGGGAGCACATCCCAAGTGTAAGTTTCTACTTCCAGATGTCTGGTAACCTGATGTTCTTTTAGATAATCAAAAGTCTTGATAATATAATCCTGCGTGGAATCGAGCAAATCAAATTTTTTCATGAATATGGGAACATGAAAGTGTGCGCGCAATTCACTAAAGTTACCTTTTTCAGAGAGCATAATGGGAAGGTCATTGTAGGTTACGACTTTGCCATTTTCCTGCGTGGTCACCTGATGTAGGTAGGTAGGCTCATTAAAACGGGCCAATGACTTCCAGATTTCTTGATCATTCTTATGATCAAAACGTATTTTTAAAGCAGAACTGACCTGTATTTTTCCGATTTTAATCCCATTATCACTGAATTTCTGAAATGTCTGTTCTGGCTCTTCATACGCAAGGGAAAAATGACAGATATCATAACAGACCTGAAGATGGTTTTTGATAAGCTCAGCAGCTTCGGTTTTAGAAATTGCCAGTTTGCCTGCAAGCGCTTTTTCGCCTTGAGCGAAAAGATACTTGTTATAAAAATCAATTACCTCATCACTATTTTCAAGCAATCCATCAGGTTCTGGCTCAATGTCTATATGGATGCGTTTTCCCGTTTCCGCTTTAAGATTTTGTAGAAAATGGGTGAGTTCAATTAGATTTTCTGTTCCTGTGGCAAAAGCCTTGGCGGTAGATTCGCGGGTGTTATGCCAGTGCCTATAACTGATCGGTGAGGTTGAGATGCCGCCCGGTACACCGTCGGGAAGCAAAAAGGCAAGTTGCTGCGCAAGGCGTTTAGTATATGTTAAGCGTTCCCGAGTCGTCCAGTCTGGAGCGTGCACTTTGTCCTTTACCACCTCATCATGAAAAGCACCATAGGGAAATCCGTTCATTGTAAAGACATAAATACCATTCTCGTCCAGCCATTGTTTAAATTCAGATAACTTGTCGTCACGACCCAATTCTTCACTGGCAGTGTTCGATAACCGCAAACCCAGGCCAAAATTGGCTTCTGGGGAAAGTTTTTCCTTGATTTTAGGAAGTTGATTTTTAATAGATGCCAACGTGGTTTCCCAGTCCTTGCCCGGGTAGATGTTGGTACAAAAGGTGAGGTGTCTATTCTGAGTTAAGCGCATGAGCTATTTTTGGGGTTGTCTTAAGCTTTATTTTTAAAAGGGTGACCTGTAAAATTTGACCTACGCACGGCAATAAATTATTGAAATATTTAGCCTTTAGGCTTGAATTACTTAGTAAAAATTACCATTTACTGGATCTTCTTTGTAGACAAAACTATATTTTCTTGTTCAAATTGTTGGGACGTCCCATTAAAATCAAGTTACCGCAAAGTTTTTTGCCATAAAAATAGAGAGCGGCAGTAGTAATAGGGTAAGCAGTCCCAGCCACCATACCGAAAACCCCACGACGATACAAGCATCCATCACGACCAGTGAGAGTACACCGCCCATGACCGCCTTTTTTATATTTTCTGGTGAGTTATCCTGATATGCTCTTATAAGAGGGCGATAGATCAAAAATCCAAATAACGCCAAAAAAGGAAGCGCCATCCATACATTCATCTTGTAAAAGATAAGCAGCAATACGATTCCCAAAAGAACGACACCATATAAGACCGCCGCAAAAGCGATAGAATTTTTATTGTTCCCGTGCACCTCACCACGGCTGATCATGGTGATCGCGGCAATATAAAGGATGGGGATCAACATAAAGACAGAATATCCAAAATTATTAAGGATGGCCATACCAAGCATGAGGTTCAGCCCCCTACACAGGCCCATGTTAAGCGGACCAAAGAACGGGTGGTTTTTCGCGAAAGCGTCATAGCTGAGTATGGTCAGGGCAAGTACAAATGCGATTATCCCGCAGGTCAAACTTACAATGAATGCGAGCACAATACCCAGCAGCAACAGGCCTACGCCATAAATAGTGGCATTTCTCAGCGGTATTAAGTTGCTGGGGATCGGGCGTTCTGGCCTTTCCAAACGGTCTATATCTACGTCAAAAACATCGTTGAGCACAACGCCGCCGGCGTAGAGCAGCACTGAAGAAAATATCAGGGAGATAAAATCGATCGTGAGCACATCGGTCATTGGCAGTACGAAAAAAGCCCCCGAGATTGCTGTACCTGCAATAATATCAGCCGCTGCAGATGGAAGATTCGCAGGCCTGGCCAGTTTGAGATATCCCTGTAAAACCCGGTTCATCAAACTATTGTATCTGTGTCAATCTTAGGCTTCTGGCCACGCAAAACACTGTTATCATTAAAGAGTTCGCTTTGATCCACACCTTTATGATCATTCCAGTCTGTTTCTTTCATCACGCCGTTCCTGCCATAGGCATCCAGTGCGTTCTGATAACAGGTTTTGACCACATCTTCCCGGGCGATGCCCTTTTTGAGCATAAGGCCGGCCGTTTTTGGCACTGCGAGCGGATCGCTCACGCCCCAATCAGCAGAACTGTCTACGATAATATCGTTGCTGCCGTATTGCTTAACGACTTCAACCATACGGGCATTGCCCATTTTGGTATTGGGATAAATGGTAAACGCAGCCTTAAAACCACGATCCAGCACGTCTTTGACCGTTTCCTCATTATTGTGATCTATAATCACGTTGCCGGGATCTAGACCGTGCTCCATACAGACCTCCATGCTCTTGAGCGTACCCGCCTTTTTATCGCGGTGCGGCGTGTGTATCTGTACGGTCATATCGAGCTCCTTAGCAAGCTCCAGCTGTTGCCTGAAATATTTATCTTCTGCAGCAGTCTGGTCGTCATAGCCTATCTCACCTATGGCGACCACATTCTGCTTGTGCACATAAAGCGGCAGAAGTTCTATGACCTGCTCCGCAAGTTCCTCATTGTTGGCCTCTTTTGAGTTCAGACCGATGGTGCAATAATGCTTTATGCCAAACTGGCTAGCGCGAAAGGGTTCCCAGCCTACCAAACTGCTATAATAATCCTGAAAGGAACCCACCTGTGTACGGGGCTGACCTAGCCAAAAAGAGGGTTCTATCAACGCCACAATGCCAGCCGCTGCCATGGCCTCATAGTCATCTGTGGTGCGCGAGGTCATATGTACATGCGGGTCTATAAATTTCAGTTTTTCTTCCATAATCAGTTGTATAAAGTATTCCAGTTAAGCTGGTTATTCTTGGTCATTTCGTTTAGCTTGGGATATTTCTTCAATAAATTTTCCGCTTTCGCGAAAGAGGAACGTACGCAACATATCGCTGCGGTTTTCTGCCGAATGGGATCTTCACTATTAAACAGATGCTGCATATCCGCAAGCAGCGTTTCGTTCATGAATGGGGATACAGGTCGCCAAAAGTAGGGATCGATCTCGCGACCGGCCGCCCAGCGCTCATGTGCATAATCTGAAATGATACGGGCAAGGTCTGCATTAGCGCGCTCATCAATGCTGGGTATTTTATCAAGTGGACGCTGCATAAAAGCGGCCTTGAGGAACATCTGATTCCATTGCTTGTCATCAAAATATTGTGCCGGATAAGGATTGTACAAGGCGAGCGCATCAAAAACGGTAGCGATATTGGTACGCAGTGCATCTACGGCCACCGCTTTATAATCTTCGGCATGGGGCAGCAGGATCAGGTATTTTAAAAAGGTCTCCAGCTCAATACTATCGGCAACTGAGATGATTTTTTTGACCTTTGGGGCAAAAAAATTACGATCATTATTTAAGAGTGCCGTAAGGAAAAAGACCCGGCTCATTTCTAAAACGGTGGCGCCCTGTACTTTTAAATAATTCTCCCAATCTGAAGAATCCAGGCTGGTTAGTGTTTCATTTGCAACTTTTCGCGCAAGCAGGCTGTAGATAAAGTAAATGTCTTTAACAGATTTATTGCTTACAATCGTCGATATTTTTTCTACCAGCCAATCTCGAGTAGATGGATCAAGGTTGTTCTTCACCAGTTTCTCCAGTAATGCGGTATTCGGTTGAACTGCCATTAAATTATGCATTTTGTACAAAATTAGGGATTAATGGGAACATGGGGGATGAGATAAGGCCAACTTTTTCAAAGTTTAGAACTTTGGAAATGTTTAAACTATGATGTTAGGAATAATCACACCTCTTTTTCCTTGAAGGGGACTTTTTCGTCCAAAATTTCTGCGATCAGTTCTGTAAGATGGCCCTCAAATGTTGACAGGAGATCATTATCAATATCCGGATTCTTATTTTCCTCAAAATTAAGGAAACCAGCATTGAGATTTTTAAATGAAATAATCCCTGCAATACTGTTTTCGGGAAGTTCTGAGGTCTTTTTTAACATCAAAGCATAACAAAGCACCTGAAAGGCTTTGGCATGCTTTTTATAATCGGTGAACAGTAGATCCCAATCGGTGATTTTGAGTTCCCGAGCTTCCACTTTTCCAGTTTTATAGTCAATGATACGTGTGATCCCATCAAATTTATCCAAACGGTCAACGGTACCACGAAGTTTGATATTTTCCCCTTTCGCTGTCAAAGCGACCTCCAGTTTCTGCTCACAGTTTTTAATAATGATCTCGTGCCCCTTTTTGATCTGTTCAACCTCCATGTGCAGGATATTTTTAACGAACTGCACCGCAACTTTAAAGATAATAAGGTTTTTACCTGTCTTAAAATTTTCTGGATTATAACTTTTTTCAAACTGTCGTTCTATCTCTGCAGGCACTTCTATAATAATCTTTTGTAAAATTGCGATGCTGAGTACGGTGTTCAGATAAGGTTTATAGAGATTTTCAAGAGCCTCATGTACTACTGTGCCCAAGGTGTTATGTGCTACTACCTCCTCAATCACATCGAGCTCTTTAATCTGTAAAACATAGCGGTAATAAAAGTCAAGCGGATTCCTTATATAAGTTGTCAAAGCCGATGGCGAAAAACCGAAGGCAGCCTGTTCCTTTAGGCGATTTATGATATCGGGCGTTTTTTTGATCGTCTTAAGTGCCCGGTCCGGAACGTTAATATCTGCATTGGCCGAAACTTCTACATACTCATGCTCCAGATCTTCGGTCTCCAGCTGTAAAAGAAAACGGCTTTTCTCTGCGCTGTTCAAGCCCGACGGCTCGTTGTTATACAGGAGATAAACATTTACGCTGCGCTGCAACAACCTAAAAAAGTGATAGCTGTAAATGGCATCCTTTTCCCGATAGGTAGGCAGGTTATATTCCACTTTTAGATCAAAGGGGATAAAACTGTTCTGTGTTTTCCCAGCGGGGAGTGTACCCTCATTAAGACCAGTCACTATCACATTCTTAAAATCCAGTACACGGGACTCCAGCACGCCCATAATCTGAAGACCAGAATAGGGATCTCCCCTAAAATCCAGGGTCTCCTGCGATAGGAGCTCTTTATAAAAATAATACAGAGTTTTGGTAGATTCTACATAATCAAACCTGTTTATAAGGTCTTTTAATTGGTTAAAAAGATCGCGAAAAGCAAAAAGATATTCCAATTGCAATACGCTTTTTTGGCGTATTAGATGGTTTTTAAGGATATCAATAATTTTTGAAACCGCATTTAAGGTAATTCCCGCATGATTTTCCCACGGAGAGAATAAAAGACTTGCCACCTCTCTCTTAGATTCGAAAAAAGATAGTAACCATTCGGGTTTTACATAAATAAGGTTTTCAGTCTCAATCTTGCGCTGAAGTTCATCTGTAGCGCTGCCCAAAAGCACTTTTGCATACCCCTGCTGGAGCATTGCAATAAGATTTTTATAATAAAAAGATCCCTTGCCCATTTGCTCGTGCAGGTAAAACCAAGATTCAAAAAACGCCGCATCAGGCACTTGGTTTAAAGGTAGTCCCATCGTGATATTTAGACTTGTCACATTATCGGGAAGCGAGTTGAGAACCGGGAGCAATAAGGCTTCATCACCCAGAACGATTGCCGTCTTATCCAAATCTTCAAGCGGTATGGAAGAAAGTAGCTGACAGATATATTTGGCTTGACCAATGCGCTGCGAGATCCCAACGCTTTTAATACTCTTTGGTTTTTGGTAAAAATCGCCCCCTTTTAGGAATGCATGGTTTTTGTAATACGGCCAACTGGTTTTATAATCATTGATAAACCTGCCGATCGTTGTTTTATATTCCGTTAGGAAATAAGAATCTACATCCCAAAAAACCTCTGCCCGGTCTGCTGTAAGGAAGGCTTGGATAATCTCTTGCTCTGCTGTATTAAGGGCGTTAAACCCGGCAAAAATATAGAAGTCATCATTCTGGCTGATGAAAGAAGTGATTTTTTTGGCAGCTTCCCGATATTGCATGCCCTGATATCCCAGGCCCTGAGCCTTCAGATTTGTATATAATTGACTATAGAATGGGGATAATGAGTTCCAGAAATTAACGTATTCTTTGATCATGCTGGTGGGTTCTTCACCAGGGCTCCAGCGCTCAATATCCTTAACCGCAGCCAGATAATTGAAAAATGCGTCCGTAGGTAGCAGATATCGATCAATCTCATTAAAATCACCGATCAGGATACCGCTCCAGCCTAAAAATTCAAGAAAGCTTTCCGGGTTCTTCTGTTGAACAGAAAGGTAGGTGCGATACATCTCAAATTGCAACTGTGTCCGGCTTGCAGACAATAATTCAGAAACCTCTTCGGTAAGTTCTTCAATACTTGCTATCTGAGGCAAGATAACCGCCTGATCACTTATTTTTTGGACAAAAGTCCTTCTAAAAAGTGTTCCTGCCCGTTTAGAGGGGAGAATAATCCTCATGTCTTCAAAATCCCGCTTTTTTAGGAGCAGATGATCTACAAGCTCTTCTATAAATGTTAGCATAACTTTAAAAATAAAAAATCTTTGGTCTTAAAGACGCTTAAAATCATAAAACCAGAGAATTTTAGCAGTCCCAAAAATTAAATTCAGTCATGGGTAAGATTTGATTGAATATAATCGTAGCGTTTATATTTTTGATCTGGCTTTAATACTATGTTTTAACAATTAAATATATAGTATCCTTTAAGTTTTCCTCATATAAATAAATCATTTCGCCGATGGCGGAATTATTTTATCAACTTTATGTTTTGATGATACAGGTGTGTCTTTAGAAATTCAGGTATATACATAAAAAAACGCCCCGTTTCCGGGGCGTTTTAAAATTTAAAGTTGAAAAACTTTATTATTACTCACCATCTTTGATAAGTGAAAGCTCAACCCTTCTGTTTTTCTGTCTTCCAGCACGTGTTTTGTTGGAAGCTACCGGTTGTGTTTCACCAAATCCTTGAGATGAAAGACGTGTTACAGGTATACCAGCTTCATTCACTAGATAATCCTTAACAGCTGCGGCACGCTCTGTTGAAAGTTTCATATTCAATTTATCGCTACCTGAGCTATCGGTATGACCTTCAACCAAGAAACGTGTATTGGGATACTCTTTCATGGTTTCAGCAACATCATCAAGTGTAGATTGAGAATCTTGACGGATTGTGGCTTTACCTAGGTCAAATAGTACAGTTCGCACCTGAACGTTCAGTTCTTCAAGAACTTCAACGGTAACTTCAGGACAACCATTATTAGATGCTGGGCCAGCAACTTCTGGACATTCATCATCTTTATCTAGTACACCATCCTGATCAGAATCAGGGTAAGGACAGCCATTGTTATCCGCAGGGCCAGCCTCATTCGGACATTCATCATCGCTATCTTTCACACCATCGCCATCTGCGTCTGGGCAACCTTGCATTTCCTTAAGACCTGCAACGTCTGGACATTGATCATCAGGATCTGCAACACCATCACCGTCAGTATCAGGACAACCATTCATTTCGGCAGTACCTGCAACTTGAGGACAAGCATCTTCAGAATCTTTTATACCGTCACCATCAGTATCTGGGCAGCCGTTAAACTCTTTAAGGCCTGGAGTTTCAGGACATTCATCATCTTTGTCATAAACACCATCGCCATCAGAATCTTTACCGCCGAAAACAAAACCTATACCAGCAGTATGTTGAAAATGTTTAACATAAGAATCTTCAAACGCATGCTTATAGGTAGAGCTTAAGGTTAGGTTTATATTTTCTCCTAACCAAATGCGTAGACCTACAGTACCGTTTGCAGTACCAAAGCTTGTTATATCATCAAGGAAGGTATAACCACCACCTATTCCTAAAAAGGGGTCAAACCATCCACCTTCACCAAAAAGCGCATCGCGGAAACTATAGGAAACCATACCATCAACGGAGTAGTAAGCGAGATCATCAGCAGAGGTATCACCCAATTGATCAATCTTGTTTATAGACCCACGTACACCAAAGGTAAATCCGTCACCAACATATCGGCTAACGGCAATGGTAGATACAGACGGAAGAATGTTCCAGTGATCATCTACATTGTAGAACTCATCCAAGAACCCTCCGGTATTTCCGTACATCATATTTTGATCTGTTCCCACGGGATAGGTATCAATGGCATTCACGCCAATTGATATCGACCAGGGATTGTTTTCGTCTTGAGCATTTGCAGCATTTATCCCAAAAAAGACAAAGGCAGCAAACAAAAGTATTTTGCTAAAGTTTTTCATATTTCAGTTGTAATTTAAGTGTTAATTAGAGCAAAAGTAGGTTGTTAAAATCTATGAACAAAACCGAAAGTAATAAAGTTTTATTAAAACGTTAAAATTCGGTAAGCCCTTATATAGCACTACTAATCAATGATTTTGAGGGATCTACCCACTTTCTTAAAGGCATTTATAGCTTTGTCAAGATGTTCTTTGCTATGTGCCGCAGATAGCTGTACTCGTATTCGCGCCTTGCCTTTTGGTACCACAGGATAGAAAAAACCGATCACATATATTCCCTCATCTAATAATGCATCTGCCATATCCTGGGATAGCTGGGCGTCGTGAAGCATCACGGGTATGATGGCAGAATCTCCATCGATGATTTCAAAACCGGCCTCTTTAATCCCCTTTTTAAAATAGGTAGCATTTTCCTCAAGTTTATCCCTTAACTCTGTGCTGCGTTCTAAAATCTCAAACACCTTAAGGGAGGCGCCTACAATCGCGGGAGCCAATGAATTAGAGAAAAGATAAGGCCTAGAGCGCTGTCGCAGAAGATCTATAATCTCTTTTTTGGCTGTGGTATAACCGCCCATGGCACCACCCAGCGCCTTGCCCAAAGTTCCGGTAATGATATCAATTCTGTCGAGAACGCCTTTTTTTTCTAAGGTTCCTATACCTTTTTCACCTATAAAACCGGTAGCGTGGCACTCATCAACCATGACCATCGCATCGTATTTTTCGGCCAGGTTGCAGATGTTATTGAGTGGCGCGAGTAAGCCATCCATTGAGAAAACGCCATCTGTTACGATGATTTTGTGACGGGCACCGTCCTCGTTGGCCTGTTTGAGCTGTTTTTCAAGATCGGCCATATCACTGTTTACGTAGCGGTAGCGCATGGCTTTACATAGACGTACCCCATCTATAATAGAGGCATGGTTAAGGCTATCTGAGATGATCGCGTCTTCTTTAGTGAGCAAAGGCTCAAAAATTCCGCCGTTGGCATCAAAACAGGCCGCATATAATATAGTATCCTCAGTGCCGTAAAAGTCTGAGATCTTTTGCTCAAGCTGCTTATGGATGTCTTGGGTACCGCAGATAAAGCGCACCGAACTCATTCCAAACCCGTGCGAATCAAGCGTGTCCTTTGCGGCCTGAATCACTTCGGGATGTGAGGAAAGTCCCAGATAATTATTTGCGCAAAAATTTACAACCTCTTTCCCAGAGTCCAATTTTATAACTGCCCCTTGAGGTGAAGTGATAATCCGCTCCTTCTTATAAAGCCCTGCTTCTTTAGTTTCGCTAATTTCTTGCTGCAGGTGCTGCTGTATCTTTCCGTACATAATATCTTCGTTTTTGACAAAGGTAACATAACGGGCCTAGACGGCTAAAAGGGTGGGTTGGGTATTAACATAGACCAGCAATTTTTTAACAATAGGGTGGCCTATAGCCTCCAGGGCCCTTCCATAATCACTGATCTGCACCCTGTGCGCCTCAAGCGGGCTACCGGTTTTGTAGTCGAGTAGGTAAGCCCTACCTTCCTGGTCAATTTCCACGCGGTCTGGCCGCAGAAGCCGTCCCTCAAAAATCAGATCGCGCTCATTGAGAATGTTATGCTCCTTTTTAAAGAAACCTTCGTCAATAAGTTCCTGAAGCAGCGAGTTTATTTTATCCTCAAGCGCTCCTACTTCGCCAGCTTGCAGCGTCCCTTTTAAAAGTGCGCGTTTTAATGCCCTCTGCACATCTTCGGGTCTTTTGATGCCCGCCATAAGGTCGTGCAGCACGTTGCCCATATTAATGGATTCACGCCGCTGTTCATCCCACAAGCGCTCGGCCTGGGTAACCAATACGATATCATGGCTTTCCTTGCTTGAAGAGTGCATAAACAGTTGTTCTGCTATCGCCGAAATCCTCTGGTCATGCCCGCTTTTTTGGCTATTGCCCTGAGGCGGGGTATCAACCGGGAAGCGGTAAAAATCTTTGTTTGCTTCCCAAATCCCCTTTTTACTCAAATAATTGATAAAAAGCGCCGCAAAATCCTGCGGATCATCTGCGGGTTGTGACTTTTCTGTCTTCCGGGAGATAATGTGCAGTTCTTGTATCGGCCGCGTTAGGGCGACGTACAGGACGTTAAGATTGTCAAGCTGATGCTGCCTGCGTTTTGCGTGATAAAGTGCCGCAGCCTGGTCATCAAGGTCCAAAAGACCCTTTTTCTGACTGATCAACAGCGCCTTGAAATCAACGTAATTTTTGGGATCAGTCTGGTACCAGTTGCTGTCCGTTTTGGGATAAAGCCCACTTTCGGCAAATGGATAAATAACCACTGGAAACTCGAGCCCTTTCGCCTTGTGTATGGTCATGATCTGAATGGCATCCAGCCCTGGCGGAGTGCTGATACTCAGAGAATCCTTTTGTTTTTCCCACCATTCCAAAAACCCGTAGGAACCGCTGTCATTTTTTTCAGAAAAATCAAAGACCGCATCCAGGAAAAACTGCAGATAAGCGCCCCCATTTTTATCAAGTTCAAAATACCGGATACAATATTCTACACTTTCATATAGCGGGAGTTCACCACAGCGCTTAAGATCAAAAGAAGGTATTTCGCCTGCGAGCGCATCAAAAAATTTTTGCCCGTCAAGCGGAAGGTGCCTTACATAAAAATCGTGAGCATTTTTTACAATATGATGTTTGACCAAATATTCCAATAATTGGATGCTTATGGTTTTGGCATCCGGCCGACGCATAAAGGAAAGCAGATTGACGATAAAGTTCACTTCTGGCGATTGGGCGAGCAGCAAACTTTCACTGGAAATAACCGCAACCCCATGCTCCTGAAGAAAACGCGCAAGGGCAATACCCTCCTTTTTCCTGCGGGTAAGGATACAGATATCCTCTTTAGCAAATCCGGAGGCCAATGTTTTAATAATCGTGCTGAGCACCTCTTCCAGATACAAAGGTTCAGCCTCCTCAATGGTCTGGGCGTGAACAAAATTAAGGGTCACCTGACCGCCAGTCTGCGTATTGGCTCTCTGGTTATTACCCGCCGTATATATTTCGCGATAAGCAGCTTCTTCAAAAACCTCCGCGGAAGCGGTAAAAAACCCATTGTTAAAGCTGATAATCTCATCATAACTACGCCAATTTGTAGGCAGCTCGACGGTTTTCTTATCAGGGTTTTGAAAAGGGTTATGCTCTGCCGCAAGGGCGATAAATTGTTCCGCATAACCTCCCCGCCAACGATAGATCGCCTGTTTGGGGTCGCCCACAAGCATAAGGCTGTTTTTTGGCTCTTCCTGCCCGCCCGTACTAACCGCATTGTCAATGAGCGGGATCATATTTTGCCACTGCAGGATCGATGTGTCCTGAAATTCATCTATAAAATAATGCTGATAACGCTCGCCCAACCTTTCATAAATAAAGGGTGTGGGTTGATGGGCTATGCTGGTGTGGATTACCTCGTTAAAATCTGAGATAAGCAGCAGGTTTTTCTCCGCTTTTAACTGTTGCACTTCCTCGTCAATGGCCTTGAGCAGTGAAAGCGGGGTGATCTTTTTAAGCAGCTCCTTGTCAAGATGATAGTTGCCAAGCAGGGCATGTATTCTTAAAAATCGCTCGGTGAGCTGCGGTAACACCGCATCCATTATATCCTTAATGTGCTGTTTCTGTTTTGACGTGTAGAGTGCTTCCTCACCCAGGTTTTGAAACCATTTGGTCTGATTATTAAAATTAAAATTTTCCTCGGTGAATTTTATTAATGCCTTCGGTAAATATCCATGACTGAAATGGTTTGTTTCCAACCCCTGATCAGCAATATAGTCCAGAAGTTCCTTTGCCCCATTTTTGATGGCGAGCTCTTTTTTGGCCGTTTCCGCCGATAAATGTTGTTTAAGGACTACAAAATCCGTAAGTGAACGCTCCTTTAAAAGTTTAAGGAAGGTCCGGTCGTTTTCGCTCTGTAAAAGCTTCGCAATATCATAAAAATCTTTTGAGATATCCCAGCTTTTATCCTCACCTACTTTCTCAAGGGCGTAGTCGAGGAGTACTGGAGTGAGCTGTGGATCGCTACCGGCGCGATCGATCAGGTTGTCAACGGCCAGGTTGAATACCTCTTCTGTATTGAGCTCAACCTCAAAGTTCTGGGAGATTTTAAGATCACGGGCAAACGTGCGGATGATACGATGGGTAAAAGTATCGATCGTTACTACATCAAAAGAAGCATAATCTTGAATGATATTGCGCAAGAGACGGGCTGCTTTCTTCTGTATAGCTTCCGCTTCAAGTCCCGTCGTCTCTTGAATAGCGTTAAACATTGGGGAGGTCTTTCCTTCAGAAAATTCCTTCAAATTTTGCGTGATGCGCATTTTCATCTCAGCGACAGCCTTATTGGTAAAGGTAATCGCAAGAATATTTCGGAATTTATAGTCATTAGCGCTCCTAAAGAGGATATTGAGGTAATCCCGCACAAGTGCAAAGGTCTTGCCGGCGCCGGCCGATGCATTATAAACTGCTATAGTGGGATTATCGCTCATAGGCCGAAGATACTAAAATGTGACATTCTAAAGTGCTATTGGGCAAAAATCAGTCCCTTAACAAACTCCAAAAACTTATGACATTTATAACAGTATAAGCCTATTCAAAGGCTACTCTATTTGTTAACTTTACGCTTCAACTAAGTAATAACCATAAAAATAATATACAATGGCTTTTGAACTTCCAAAACTACAATATGCGTTTGACGCACTTGAGCCCAACATAGATGCTAAAACCATGGAGATACACCATGATAAACACCATGGTGGCTATACCAATAAATTGAATGCAGCTATAGAAGGTACTGACCTTGATGGCAAAAAAATAGAGGACATCCTAGGGAGTCTGGATATGAAAAATGCTGCTGTAAGGAATAACGGTGGTGGTTTTTATAATCACTCCCTGTTCTGGGAAATCATGTCGCCCAATGGTGGTGGTAAACCAGAAGGTGAACTGAAAGAAGCGATAGATAAAGCTTTTGGTTCTTTTGACACCTTCAAGGAAGAATTTACCACCGCTGCCGGCACACGCTTTGGCTCTGGCTGGGCTTGGCTATGCGTACATGATGGTGGAAAACTTGAGATCTGCTCTACACCCAATCAAGATAATCCTCTTATGCCCGGCGCTGGCTGTGGTGGTACACCCATTTTAGGTCTTGATGTGTGGGAACATGCATATTATTTAAATTATCAAAACAAGCGCCCAGAATATATTGAGGCATTTTTTAATGTTATCAATTGGGACGAGGTGGCAAAAAGATATGCCAACAATAAATAATTTAAGTTTCATTTTTATTAAAAGACCCGGCGACTTGCCGGGTCTTTTTTTGACCAAAATTTTGACGAATATTTACATACGTTTAGGTAAATAAAACTTTATTATTACTAAAAATTCACTTATTATAAATGCTTTCGCGAAAACACGCGTGCCCATAATCACTATAAATCTCCAATGGTAAACCTGGCAATTCCGGAATAAAATTCACTTTTTGAGCAGTAAAAGTTTCCCATCCAAACCAAAATTAAAGGAGGTTCAAATTGAAATCCTGAAAAAAAAAAGTGCCCAAAATATCTTAGGCACTTATGTTAAGTGAAATTTCTAGAATGCTTTTGTTTTGCTTTTTAAACAGATACACGATATTTCTCCTCTTTTTCCTTATTGAAGAATTGCATATAACTCTCCGGATTTTCGACTTCCCCACGTTCAGAAATAATCTTTATAACAATATTTCTATCGTATGCCTTCACTTTAAAATCGTCTAGAATCTCAATAATATCATTATCCAGATAACTCGTCCTACGAGTGTCTATTTCTAAAGTGGAGTCCTCTTCCAGTTTGTTCAATTCTTTTAATATGGCGCCCTTATTTATAAAAGTAACCTCTTCAGCTAAGGTCATTTTTACGGATTTATTTCCATTTTCAGATTTTTCTATATGAAGAAAATGCGAATTTTGGTAACTCTTAACCAATATTACAAAAATGCCTATCGCTAATCCAAGGCTGATCCCGATGAGAAGATCACCGAAAACAATGCCCACGACGGTTACGATAAATGGTACAAACTGTTTCCAGCCCATTTGGTACATTTTTTTAAATACCGCTGGTTTAGCGAGCTTGTAGCCAACCAAGAATAAAATCGCAGCAAGGACCGACAATGGAATCAAATTCAATATATTGGGTACGATAATCACCGATATCAGCAGCAAAAATCCATGCATGATCGCAGACATTTTTGTCTGACCTCCACTCTGTACATTTGCTGATGTCCTCACGATCACCTGAGTAACGGGAAGTCCGCCTATCATTCCAGAGACGATATTACCGGCGCCCTGAGCAAAAAGTTCCCTGTTAGTAGGGGTAGTCCTTTTATGAGGATCCAGCTTGTCTGAGGCTTCCACACAAAGCAAAGTCTCAAGACTGGCCACCAAAGCGATCGTAAATGCTGTTATCCAGACAGCCGGATTGATTATGATGGCAAAATTGGGAAACGTAAACTGCCCAATGAATGAATCAAAATCGTTCGGAACTGGCACAGATACAAGATGCTCAGTTTTAATACCCAGTCTTTCAGAATCTTGCGTAACCAAATAATAAATGATGCCGGCTGCCACGGCCACGAGTGGCCCCTGGATCAATGTGAATATCTTGGCCTTTTTAGAGAGCACAGCATCCCAAAGTATCAGGATGGTCATAGCAATAACGGCTATCAGCGTAGCCCCAGTACTAATATTGCCCACTATATTGCCAAGTTCAGAAAATGTATTCTCGCCATCCTGCTGGAAAAATGCAAAATCGCCACCAGCATCGGCGTCATAGCCAAAAAAATGAGGGATCTCTTTAAGGATAATAATAAGTCCAATGCCCGTCAACATCCCCTTGATAACCGCAGATGGAAAATAATAACCAATAATCCCCGCTCTAAGCAGGCCAAACAGGAGCTGGATCACACCGCCCAGAACAACGGCTACGAGAAGGTTCTCATAACCGCCCAGCGTGGTAATGGCCGCAAGCACAATTGCCGTAAGACCAGCGGCCGGACCGCTTACCCCCAAACTGGAGCCGCTTAAGGTGCCCACAACAATACCGCCCACAATACCGGCTATAAGACCAGCAAACAACGGGGCGCCACTAGCAAGTGCAATACCAAGGCATAACGGGATAGCAACGAAAAAAACCACCACTGCCGATGGGAAATCGCTTTTTAAATTTTTAAATACGTGTTTCATCTTAATTTTTTATTTTTTTTCCCTGTTATACCTACAATAATGTTACTTCTCCAGAGGAGATGGAATATACACCGCCTACAATCTTGATCTCGCCGTTATCCTCCATTTCCTTAAGAATAGGGCTACCCTCACGCACACGCTCTACGGTGAGCTTTACATTGTTTTCAACAACGCTAGCAACAAATTCCGCGTTAGCGCTATTGCGCTCCCCACTGGTCTCTGATGCTTCTACAGCAGGTTTGATATGCTGGAGCATAGAGGTGATGTTCCCCAGTTCTACATTATCACAGGCAGCTTTAACTGCACCACAGGATTCATGGCCCAGTACCATAACGAGCTTACTTCCCGCTACTTTACAAGAATATTCCATACTGCCAAGGATATCGGTGTTTTCAAAATTACCTGCAACTCGGGCCACAAAAAGATCACCCACGCCTTGGTCAAATACAATCTCAACCGGCACCCTAGAGTCTATACATCCCAATATAATAGCCTTTGGCCATTGGCCCTCGCTGGTATATTTGACTTGAGCCATATAATCGCGATCGTGCATATTCTTATCCACAAAGCGCTTATTACCGGCCATAAGGCCATCAAGCACTGTTTTTGGGGTAAGTTTTTCTTGTTTTTCTTTGTCTACAATGGTATTAATCATGATTTTTTAGTTTTATAATTAGGAACTTATTTAAAATGGTTTTGATTATCCAAGGATTAATGAAATCACAGCATTGTTAATAAATTAATGCATTGCACAAATCTTCATACAAAAATGCTCTCAATACGATGAAAATCAACAAAATTTGATTTCAAAAAGACTCACTTTGCCAAAAATTAATTTTTTGACAAGTCAAATTAAATAAATATAAGATATGTTTCCAGAAACATGCCTGGAAATAAATGATATAGACCTTTGCCTTTGGCCTATATTTAAGAAGTAAAGTGTGTAATTAGGCTTGCCGGGGAGGTGGCGAGACCGGGTCAATATAAATGGAGTAATCGCGAATGATATGTCCATCGATACGATTGTTGCGGAGTTTTAGCTCTACGGAATAGAAAGCAATCAAATTGTGATCGTGCTTAAAATCCTTTTTGAACTCAATCTTAAAATCTTTGGGGTTTTCTTCTTCAGACATGGCAAAGACAACTTTGCTGTCCTTATTGTGCAATAAATTCACCACGACAGGTGTCACTAAGAAAGTGACAAACAGTAGGAGAAAAAAGTACACTTTAATTTTCAATACACCTTGTTTTTTGAAGAATTGCAAATCTAAACAAAATCAATCTAAATTAGGCTCTGGTTACCCTTAAAATTCTTTAAGGTCTGTTTTTGGGATCCAGCCTTCCTTACCATCTGCAATACGAATCTCCTTCCACTCACCAGTATCCGATAGCACCATAACTTTAGTCCCCTCATGCAATGTGAAGGCCTCATCGCTGCTCATATTGGGCGCTGATTTTACTTCCGCCTGTGGCGAAAAAACAATGGCCGGGCGATCTTTGTTCATCCTTTTTTCTGATCTAAAGGCAAAAAACAGTGCCAGTAGCCCAAGGCCCAGCGAGGTAAATGCAGTGGTAAACAAAATTCGTTTTTTCACCGTACCATAAATGAGGTAATATGCCACAAAAGTGACCATAAACAATAAGATAAGTACCACTGTCAAAATGGCCCAGCCATCTGTAGAGAGCAGGTTTAGTATAGCATTGTACCATTTATCAAACGTATTCTTCGGCAATGGGGTAATGGCATCTATGGTCATTTTTTGCGCAAAGGCCAGGTTATTTTTAATATCGGCATCGTTGGGCTTTATTTTTAACGCGCGCTCATAATTATAAACAGCTGGTGCGATATGGTTAAGCTTATAATTGGCATTGCCCAGGTTATAATAGAGCGCTGCAGACTCCTGCCCCTTATCCAGCGCCTTCTGATAGTCATTTATAGCCTCTTGATAATTCTTCTGATCATACTGCTTATTGCCACGTTCAAAATCTTGGGTAGCAGTTTGTGCGCTTAAAGCGAAAAATGGTAAACCCAAGATAAAAATGGCGATCCACTTTGATCTTACAGATAATATGCCCTTTATTTTTACAGACTTTTTCATAAAGCTTTGTCCATTTTTGAAAGTACCGCTGCCGCCCGGTCATAATCTTGCTGCATAGCAACTTTATCAGTAGGGGTGTACCGGGCAAACTCACAACTTTGCAACACAGTAAGAAATTCTTGAGTGGTATCTTCTTCTACGCCTCTTTCCATGAGCAAAGCCCGTATGCGCTCCTTACTCATATCGCTGGTCTGGATATTTAAACGTGCTTTTAAATAATTATGCAGGCATTTCTCAAGGGCGAGGTAAAATGCTTTCTGATCACCAAGGTTCTTTTTGGCCTCACCTAGAAATTTTCGCGCCAAGCGGTCTGCCCGTCTTAAACGGTTGCCCTCTACGTCGGCACGATATGCACGTCTTTTTCGGCTAACAAATAGCGCCAATGGAATAAATAACAGCGGACTTACCAGAAGGGACCAAAAAACGGTCGTGCCAAAAAACCCCTTTTTCTGAATAGGCTCAAGATTAGCCTCTGTTTTTATGTATTTAAACTGATCATTGGCTACTACAGGCTGCTTTTGCGAGTTAGTGGTGGCTGCTACAGCATTATTGGGGCTTTTCTCAACATTTATATTGATCTCATCTGAAGTAATGGTTTTATACCTGTCGATTTTGGGGTCAAAATAGGAGAAACTGATAGGTGGGATGGGATATTTACCCTTACTCTGTGGCACCACTGTGTAACGGTCAGCAATATCCCCGCTCATCCCGTTGATATTAGTCTGTACATTCTCCTTGTGCTCTGGCTCATACACCTCAAGTGCACTGGGCAGTTTGGGAGTGGGAAGTTTAAAAAGTTTGAGATTCCCATTACCTTTTGCAGTGATGCTCAAATCTAGGGACTCGGTGGCGTTAAGGTCTTTCTTAGATGCCTTAACGTCAAAATCAAAACTTCCCACGGCACCATTAAAATTGGCAGGTTTTCCCTTCTCCGGAAGCGGTTTTACATTAATCTTTCTGTTATTCGCGGCAACAGTGAGTTGTGCAGGTCTAGTGACCTGCCCTCCAAAGATATCGCGCCGCTGAGTAGGTACCTCTACATTAATGCGCAGAGCAAGAGGTTCTATGTTGAGCTCGCCGGTTTTCTGGGGATAAAGCAGGGTTTTACGAAGAATGACATACCGGTAGGGCTCCCCATCATATGTTCCATCATAAATATTAAACTTTTTTTCATCAATGCTTTGACTCCAGAAATTTTCAAACTTGGGCGAATCTACCTCGTTCCATCCATTGACAGCGGTCTGGCGGGAGACATACAGTTTATAGACCACCGTAATGGCCTGGTTGAGATAGGGATTTGGATTTGAAACTTCGGCGACCAGGTGTATTTGATCTTTGGCTGCATATTCGGGACTACCATCATCATTGGGCTTGTCTACAGCGGCTGTAACCTGAATATTAAGTGGAATGGTCTTGTAAACCTTCCCATCAACAGTGATTTCGGCCTGGCCTATTTTTACATTTCCAGTTGTATTAGGTGCCAGAAAGTAAGAAAATGTTTTTGAGAAACTCTTTTTCCCGTTTACCCATTGTTGGCTTATAGACTGGTTAGGGCCTCCCACGACCGTAAATCCCTGAAAACTGGGTGGACTAAAATTGTCCCCGTTCTGATTCATCTCAAAATCTACGCGCAGGCGCTCATTTACGCCCAGCTTCTTTTTGCTCACCTTGGCCTCAAACTGTACTTCCTGCGCCAGGGCATGAAACCCAATGCTCAGAAATAGCAGTAGATATGCAAATTTTGATTTCATTTTTATCTTCTTTATTTTTTCACCGGAAAAGGCAAAAAATTTAAGACTTAGATCGAATTAATCTCTCAATAAAGTAAAAATAGAATATTAAAAGAAACAAGTAAAATGATCATTTTTAATGGATTTCAAAAAGTATTAAGTCTATTATTACATGATTGAAAATGGGAATATTAGTTAAGTTGAGCGATCACTCGCTCAAATGGTTGCCTATTACTTAATCCTACCAATCCTTATCCGTTTTTACCTTGGCACCTTTTACTTTTTGGGCATTCATTTTTTCCTGTACCTTATTCTCTTCATTTTTCATGGCCTCCAGTAAGCTCTTTACCTGCTGTGGAGACAGCTGGCCTTTTCCCTGTTGGGGTTGCTGGGACTGTTGATCTTTATCGCCTGGCTTCTTTTGGTCTCCTTTTTTGTCATCGGGCTTGCCCTGGTCATCTTTATTCTTGTTCCCTTCCTTCTTCTTATCATCGCCCTTGTTGTCATCTTTTTTAGGCTTTCCGTCGTCGCTCTTTTTATCTTTACCGTCGCCGTCTTTGCTCTTGTCTTTATCGTCTTTCTTATCCTTGTTTTTATCCTTATCGTCTTTGTTGTCTTTTCCACCGCCACCATTCTTCTTATCCTCTTTTTTGGCGAGGGCCAGGTTATATCGGGTCTGCTCATCGGTAGGATCATTGCGAAGGGCGTTTTTATAAGCTTCAACGGCCTTTTTATAGTCTTTTTGCTGATATAGGGCATTGCCCAGATTGTGGTAGGCACTATGCTTCTCAGCTTTGGTTTTAGCCACTTCTACAGCTTCTGCATAACGGGACATGCCCTCGGCGTACTTTTTGTTTTCGTAATAATTGTTGCCCATGTTGTATTTCGCCGGTAGGCTCTCCGGATCTTTCGCGACTGCCTGCCTATAGGATGTTTCTGCTACAGCGAAATCATTTTTCGCGAGTTCCGCATTTCCATCCGCAACATAGTTCTGTGCTTCCTTAATAGCAGATTTATCCTTATTATCGGCATCTTTTTGGGCAAATGCCGAAAAAGATAGTAGTGCCATACATGCACCAATAAAAAAGCTGTGATTAAATGTTCTCATATTTTTTATATTAAAATCGGCTTCTGACCTTAGAAAACCTCCCTTTCACCTGAAATAAAATGCCGACCATTTTCCACAGACAACTTGCTTATCTGTAGAGGCTATTCTGACTCATTAAACAGGTTTAACCTTCTGACCCACGCGGTCCTGCGCTCAAGCAAAAATACATCTAGAAATAACAAGAATAATGCCGCGCCGAGAAACCATTGAAACTGATCTTTAAAATCAGCAAACTGTTTGGCTTCAAACTCTTTTTTATCCATTTTGTTAAAGGCGTCTTTGAGCGTATCAACCACATTTTGCGTATTACTGCCATTGATGAACCTACCATTTGCTTCAGAAGCAATCTCCTGAAGGGTATTAGCATCCATTTTTGTAATTACCGTATTCCCGTCCTGGTCCTTTTTATAACTCTGCACGACCCCATTTTTTTTAAGGGGTATGGGACCGCCTTTTTCGGTACCCACGCCAATGGTATATATGCGTATACCCTCTTCTTTGGCTGATGCCGCAACCTGCGCCGCATCCCCAGCGTGATCCTCCCCATCTGATATGATGATCAGTACTCTATTAGTCTGCCCCTCGTCATCATAGTATGTTTTAGCCAAATTAATGGCATCTTTAATGGCCGTGCCCTGGCTTGAGAGCATATCGGTATCCATAGAGTTCAGGAACATTTTAGCGCTGCTATAATCTGTTGTAATGGGTAATTGGGGATAGGCGCTTCCAGCATATGCGATGATGCCCACACGATCACTACCCAGGTTGTTTATGATCTGGGTGACGAGCTGTTTGGCCTTGTCGATGCGGTTGGGGGCGATATCTTCGGCCAGCATGCTTTTGGAGACATCTACGGCAAAAACAACGTCTACGCCCTCTCTTTTCACGGTCTCCAGCTTGGTACCAATTTTAGGGTTTACAAGACCCAAGCATAAAAAAGCGATTGCAAAACAGAGCACTATCACCTTAAGCAAAGGCTTAAACCGAGAGCGCTGTGGAGTGAGCTTCTGTAAAAGCTGGCGGTCTGCAAAACGTTTCTGCACCCTTCTTTTCCAGAGCACCACACCAAAATACAGCAGTAGTACCACCGGGATCGCCAGCAGCCCCCAGAACCATATTTTTTCGTCTAAAAGTATATTGTTCATTTTCAGTACTATTTATCTTCCCAATCCCCACAAGAGGAGCTAAAGACATCAGAATTAAATATTTTTAGCCTTTTGGTTTAGACCTACAAGGATCGCTCGTTCCTCGCTCATACCTTGCAGGTCAGTAATCAGCAAGTAGATCATTCCCCCGGCTGGGTTTGGGGGAATTCATACAAAGCTTCTAAACAGAGTATTTTTCAGCAATATCTCGAAGAGCAGCAATAGGCCTGCCAAAATGACCAGCGGCCGGTACTTCTCGTCGTAATTTGTGTATTTAAACTCAGATACTTTGGTCTTCTCCAACTTGTTGATCTCATTATAGATTTCTTGAAGTTTTCGGTTGTCTGTCGCCCGAAAATAAAGTCCACCGGTGTTTTCTGCGATTTCCTTAAGGAGATTTTCATCTATTTCAACAGGGATATTTCCGTATTGAAAACTGCCATCTGGACGCATGGCCACTGGAGATAAGGCCGTACCATTAGTACCAAGACCAATGGTATACACTTTAATTCCGTATTCTTTGGCCAGTTCGCTCGCTGTGGTGGGCTCTATAAAACCAGCATTATTGACCCCATCTGTCATCAGGATGATCACCTTACTTTTAGCCTTACTGTCCTTTAACCGGTTTACCGCCGTACCCAAACCCATACCAATGGCCGTACCACCCTCAATGACCGTATTGTATTTAATATCGTCAAGCGATTTTACTACGATGGCCTTATCACTGGTAATAGGTGTACGGGTATAGCTTTCGCCCGCATATTCTACAAGGCCTATGCGGTCATTGGGACGGCCCATGATAAAATCTCCTGCCACTTTTTTTAATGCCTGTAGGCGATTGGGTTTTAAATCTTTGGCCAGCATACTTGCAGAAACGTCGATAGCAATCACAATATCGATGCCCCTAGTGGTTTTCGTTTTGGTAGAAACATCAACCGTGCGTGGCCGTGCAAGGGCAGTGATCAATAATGCAAGTGCCAGTAAACGTAAAATAAACAAAAATGGCCTGGCTTTCGCCAAAAAACCATTCCCGGCTTTAAATCCTTTAAGGCTTGATAATTTAACCTGCGCGGTAAGTTTGTTCCGTTTCCATATATACCA
Source organism: Leeuwenhoekiella sp. (assembly GCA_965219335.1). Lineage (GTDB taxonomy): Bacteria > Bacteroidota > Bacteroidia > Flavobacteriales > Flavobacteriaceae > Leeuwenhoekiella. The sequence goes on along the minus strand of CBDCNG010000009.1, from coordinate 827,126 downwards.
GCCGATGGCGAGTGGAAGCAGCAGGAAAAGCCAAAAAAATTCAGGATTCTGAAATTCAAAATTGTTAAACATCAGTTGGGGGTTTTTTGAAGTTCAACTGAATTGAGGATGCGGCCTGCCATCTCTTTTCCATACTTATCATCATCACGCCAAGACACAAAAACCTGTTGGATCACGCCCGGGGTAGTAAAACTGAGCATAACATACTGCCCGCTGTCATATTCCTTGGGGCTGCCCTGTTTGGGAAACTGTCCCGAGCCAAAGGTCTTTAAGCCCTCAGCCCCATTAGGCGTAGTGTATTTTTCGTTCTTGACCACAAAATTCTTTCCGCCACGGGCTTCAATGGCCTGCATTGTACCATCTACAGCCTTTTCCAGATCAGCCTCCTGTTTACCACCATAGCGCGTATTGTTTACGAGTATCGAAAACTCATCGATCAGGCTTCCGTAACCAAAGGTGCTCACCTCCATTTTACCCTGTGCTTCCTTGGGTAAATCTATATTCATCCTTTTGAGCACCCTAGGTGTACTTACTGTAATGGGCGGATAGCCATAATCGCTGCTCACCCAATTGCCCTCCAGCAATTCTTTGGATGGGTGACCTATAAAATTGTCCTTAAAATAGTCAAAACCTTTGGTCGCGATCAGAATCCCAGTAGAAAGTACAAGGATACAGACCACGCCTATAATTCCGGTTATGATCAACTTTCGCTTTCTGCGGCGCTCCAGTGCGGCTCGATATGCGGCATCACGCATCAGCTCTTCCTGCGTGGGCGGCGGAATGCTCTCGTGTGTCTCTTTTACGACCTGCTCAACGACAAAACGATCATTTTCCGCTGCTCCTTCCTGGGGATAGATACGCGCAAATTTAGTGAGGTCGGCCGTTTTGAGGACGTGCTCTAGTTTACGTATCATCTCCTTACTAAAATCGATATGGCCACTCTCCCGCTCTTCATAAAGTCGTGCGATAAGTTCGCCTGTTGTGCTCTCCATAGAGCGGTCATACACCTCCTCATCAAGATACCGCCGCACTATATCGGTAAGCCGGGAATAATACGTTTTGGTAACCGTCTGATCCGTACCGCGGCCGGGGGTTTGATATTCTTCATCGAGCTCATGCAGCGACTCCAAGGCCTGCTCAAAAGGTGGAAGCCTTTTTTCGGCCTCAGCTTTTTTACGGCTGCGCCGGATAATAAAAAACAGGAACAGGCCTATAAGCAATAAGATACCCACAATCCATAACACCCACTGCAACCAGTTACTGGATGCACGTTTTACGGCTATAATGTTTTTAATGTCGTAAAGCCCCTGTTTAGTAGTATCTACAACCACATTATTGACGGCAATCTTAAGCGAATCAGTGTAAAATGGTTTTTGATTAATCAATATACGCTGCCGCGGAATGGTATAACTACCACTGTCAAACTGTGTGAGACCATAGCGCTTGATAAGTTTCATTTTCGCCTCCGCAAAAGAGGTGTCCACTTTTACAGAATCGATTACTTCAAGGGGCGCAAAGGTTTGCCCTATGGGAAAGATGACCAGTGCTGAAGAATCTGCGGAGACCTCAACCGTATAATTCACCTGCTGGCCAATGAGGATACTATCTTTATCTACCCCGCCCTTAACTTCCTGTGCAGAGGCCCTTACACCGATAAGTGCAAAAACCAGCGCTAAAAACGGAATGTATTTCTTATTTAAAATCAACGTCAACTCGCTTTTCATGGCAATTCCCTTCCTGCTTTTTTATCCCCTGCGCTTAAAATAGCCCAACAATTTTTTTACATAGCTGTCATCAGTGCGTACATCGATGACGCCAGCCCCACTACGACTAAAGGTCTCTCGGTAATAAGCGACCTTATCGCGGTAAAACTGGGCATAATTATTTCTGATTCGTTTGCTTGTGGTATCAACGAGCATAGGTTGGCCAGTCTCCTCATCCTCCATCTGCACCACGCCCAGGCTGGGTATCTCCTCCTCATACCGATCATAGATACGGATGCCCGTAATATCGTGCCTACGGGCGGCAATCTTTAAAGTGTCTTGATACCCGTCATCTATAAAATCTGATAGTACAAAAACAATGGCCTTCTTTTTCATTACCCCAGAGAGAAACTTCAAGGCCTCCGTAACACTGGTCTTTTTACTTTTGGGTTCAAACTCCAGCAGTTCGCGGATGATACGCAGCACATGGGATTTACCTTTTTTGGGTGGAATGTACAGCTCAATCTCGTCTGAAAAAAGGATCAGACCAATCTTGTCATTGTTTTGCAGGGCTGAAAAGGCCAGAGTCGCGGCTACCTCAGTCACAACCTCGGACTTAAACTGCTGATCAGTTCCAAAAAATTCAGAGCCGCTCACATCGGCCATGAGCATCATGGTAAGCTCTCGTTCTTCCTCAAAAACCTTGATATAAGGTTCACTGTAGCGCGCCGTTACATTCCAATCGATATTGCGCACATCATCACCAAACTGGTACTGCCGCACTTCACTAAAGGTCATTCCACGACCCTTAAAGGTAGAGTGATATTCACCACCAAAGATGTGATCAGACAGCCGGCGCGTTTTGATCTCTATCTTACGGACTTTTTTGAGAAGCTCTTTGGTGTCCATTACCCCTAGCCCCTAAAGGGGAAATTTGATAGGTTACTATTTGAATTTAAACTCTTCAATCTAATGCCGGTTTTTCTTTAATATTTAATTTTCTGTTTTTGCTTAGCATCCCCTTGGGGATTAAGAGTTTTATGGCACCTCAATCTCGTTGACGATCTTGTTGATCATCTCTTCGGTGGTTACATTTTCGGCCTCTGCCTCATAGGTAATGCCAATGCGGTGACGAAGTACGTCATGTACAACTGCACGCACATCTTCTGGAATCACATAGCCGCGCCCCCGGATGAATGCAAAACATTTGGCTGCCGTTGCCAGGTTGATACTACCCCGCGGCGAGGCCCCAAAGCTGATCAGGGGATTCAATTCCTTCAATCTATAGTTTTCCGGATAACGGGTCGCAAAAACGATGTCAAGGATATATTTTTCGATTTTCTCATCCATATACACCTCACGTACTGCGTTTTGCGCGCGCAGGATCTGCTCAATAGAAACGACAGGGTTTACATTTTCATAATCGCCTAATAGGTTCTGGCGCATGATCAGCTGCTCTTCGGCAATCTTAGGATAATCTATCACGACTTTAAGCATAAAACGGTCAACCTGTGCTTCAGGGAGTGGGTAAGTACCTTCCTGCTCCACTGGGTTTTGTGTTGCCATGACCAAAAATGGCTTGTCGAGCACAAAGGTCTCATCACCTATGGTCACCTGTTTTTCCTGCATGGCCTCGAGCAATGCACTCTGCACTTTGGCAGGGGCACGGTTAATCTCATCGGCAAGGACAAAATTGGCAAAAATAGGCCCCTTTTTTATACTGAAATCGTTCAGTTTCATATTATATATAAGAGTACCCACAACATCGGCAGGCAACAGGTCGGGGGTAAACTGTATACGGCTAAAGCTACCGTGCACTGCTTTAGACAGTGTATTGATCGCCAGCGTTTTGGCCAGCCCCGGGACTCCTTCAAGCAAAATGTGACCTTTACCCAAAAGACCGATAAGCAAGCGCTCGACCATACTTTTTTGTCCTACGATGACCTTATTGATCTCCATCGTGAGGATGTTTACAAATGCGCTCTCGCGCTCTATTTTTTCATTAATGGCCCCAATATCGACCGGGTTGCTGGTCTGTTCCATAGTGTTTTAAAAAATTCATTTAGTGGGTTACTCAACTGCACAATGTTTGCCATTATTGCCAAAACCCCTGTTAATATGAGGTTAAATGACCTTTTGTGCGTTTTCATTTTTAGATCAAACCCTAATTTGGGGCTGTCTTATAAGAAATTTGAAAATTACTCAATTCATAAGGAATTTTAAAGGATTTGGCGTCTTGAAAAACATTACATTATTTTCGGGCGCGCAATAAAGACGTATGCTATTCTTAAAAGTTGCACGTTGCTTTAATTTTTTTCGCTAAAGCGGGAAAAAAGAGCAAAAAACCATAAACTTTAGGCAGTAAAAGGTTTTGAATTACACACATACTTGGTCTTTTATTGCACAATTGGTCACCCAAAAATTCTTTTTTCCTCTATTTTTCTAGAAAACTGAAAACAAAAAAACAATTAAAATCGATGATTTTGAATAACAAAACAGCATTTATCACTGGCGCAAGCAGCGGTATTGGCAAAGCAACGGCCATAGAATTTGCAGAACATGGCGTACACCTTATTCTCTGTGGAAGGCGACAGGATCGGCTAGACGAGCTCAAAGACCAACTTTCAGAGAAAACCAGGGTTACCGCACTTAATTTTGATGTACGCAATAAAGGTGAAGTTGATAAAGCCGTACATTCCCTCCAGGCACCTTTTGATCAGATCGATATTCTGATAAACAATGCCGGAAATGCCCATGGGCTGGATCCTTTTCAGGATGGAGATACCGATGATTGGGACGCCATGCTAGACATTAACGTAAAGGGGCTGCTCTATGTAAGCAAGGCAATCTTACCGCAAATGATACAGCGAGACAGTGGCCATATTATCAATATAGGCTCCACTGCCGGGAAGGAGGTCTATCCCAAAGGGAATATTTACTGTGCCAGTAAACATGCGGTAGATGCTATCAACCAGGGCATGCGCCTTGACCTTAATGGCCATAATATCAGGGTAGGCGCCATCAACCCGGGTATGGTGGAGACCGAGTTCAGTAAAGTACGTTTTAAAGGCGATACCGAACGTGCTGATAAAGTTTATAAAGGATTTAAACCGTTACAGGCCAAAGATGTGGCAGAGATCATTTACTTTACCATCTCACGCCCGCCCCATGTCAACATCGCTGATCTGGTAGTGATGAGCACAGATCAGGCAAGCTCTACTGTTGTTAATAAGAACTGAGGCATTTACGCTGCAGTTGGACATTGCGGTTTAAAACGGTAATTTTCGGACTTACAATCCAAGACATATTGAAAAGTTGAGCGCTTTGATGATTTAGAAATTTTGGCAAATTTGCCCTGAAATAGCAATCGCTCGGGATGTATCTTAAAGAATAAGATCGCAAGGGATCATATTTCGATAGGGTACTCACTATTAACTGCAACTTTTAACATGCGAAGCACCAATGATCAATAAACGTCTCCTCATTAAAAATCTCCTGGCGCACAATGATGAGAACAGTTTTTATGATAAGAAGCGAAAGATTGATATTGGGAACAAGGAGGGCAAGGCCAAATTTTTAAAACATATCTGCGCCTTATCTAACTCCAATCCCAAGAACAACAGTTTTATTGTCATTGGTGTAGAAGACAATACCAATGAGATTGTAGGGGTGCCTTTTTTTGATGATAGCAAGATCCAGAATCTGATCAACGCCTATTTTACAAATCCGCCGCTCGTCTCTTATGAGAATATCCCCTTCCCACACCTTCCACAACACCTCGTCGTGGGCCTGGTCACTATAAAACCTACGGATAAGCTCACCGCCCTGCGCAAGAATATCTGGAAATATTGGGGCGGGAGCGTTTTTTTTCGGGATGGGAGCATCTCTATGCCCAAAGTCTTTAAAAGTGAGATCAAAGATATAAACAGTGCGACCGTGGCCGCCATAGAAAGCCACGCGAGCAATAGTATTGAGCTCACCCTTGATGGGGTCCTTGATTTTATCAACAATCGGCACAAAGACCTTTATACCAATTACAAGGTTTTTAAAGAACAGTTTGTAGTCTGTTGGGCCGGCACCAAAAAAAAAGTAAAGGACAAGACCTTTTACAGCCGGGTAGATATTGAGCTCATCAACGAGCAGGTGCGCTTGTTCTACTCCGCACTAGACGAGGTTGCCATTGATATTAACGATGACAGTTTTATGATCAGGGAGTACGTTTTACTGGGCCTCCAGGAACAATATAAATACTACCCGTTGGAGGAACTTACGATCACTTTTCGTGAAAACGGATTTTATTCAATAGATAGTGAACTCGTATTCGAACCACCACAATTTGACAAAAAGCTGCTCTATCACATTTATAACAATAACAATGCGATCCTAAAAAAACTGCAAAGCAACGAAACGCTAAACAAAGGGGAACGCCAGGACCTCAGCAATCTGGCTTCAACCTACCTGATCTGTTACCTCAACGGTTTTGAAAATGCCATAGAGCAACTCGAGCTTGCCAGGCCTTTTCTAAGGAATTTTGGCGGGAAAATTTACGGGACCTATAAGGATAATATCCGCATCTTAAGAAAGGTAAAATACAATTGAATGAAACGCACACTGGTCATAGGTGACATACACGGCGGGCTTGAAGGACTCAAGCAGGCATTACAACGGGCAAAAATCACACAAGGGGATCACCTCATATTTTTGGGGGATTATGTAGATGGGTGGAGCGCGAGCAAGGAAACCGTCAATTTTTTAATTGCGCTTTCGCGAAATCAATCCTGCACCTTTATTCGAGGTAACCACGACGACTTAACATATCAATGGTTATCGGGCGGTGAACTCAATGAAAAATGGCTCATGCACGGCGGTAGGAGCACAATTCAATCCTACACCGACATTGCGGAGGCTGAGCGCGAGGTCCATTTGCAATTTTTTGAAAACCTGATCAACTATCACATTGACAAGAAAAACCGGCTTTTTGTGCACGCCGGCTTTCAAAATTTACATGGGCCCGCGTATGAATGGCATCCCTCTACCTATTATTGGGACCGTACACTTTGGGAAATGGTTGTCGCTATGGATGATTCCATCCCAAAAGATCACCCCCGCTTCCCGGAACGCCTCACCAATCATTTGGAAATTTTTATAGGCCACACCCCCGTCACCCGTATAGGTGAAAATACGCCGACACAGCGATTCAATGTCTGGAATATTGATACCGGCGCGGCCTTTAAAGGGCCTGTTTCCATCATGGATATAGAAAGTAAAAAATACTGGCAGAGCGATCCGGTATGGCAACTTTATCCCAATGAAGATGGAAGAAATGGATGATCAATTATTAAGAATCGCAATCAAATATAGAGTAGAAAGTCAAAAGGGTTAAAAACGCACGGAAAAGGTCAAAAACCTCCAGTTTATATCAGAAAATCAAATAAGCATACTCTTTCCACAATGGCTGCCACAGGTTTTATGTTCTCTTTCTCTTATGCTCCGCTTCCTCTTCTGCAACCCTTAATATTTCAGCTTGATTTTGCTCATCTTTTATAAGATCGTAAACCTGGTCTGCCAGCCATCTTGTACAAAGTAATTCAGGGTCTGTATTTAATGCTTTCGCAAAAGCGGTAACCTGCTCCTTCCTCGCTCTGCGCCTGCCGCGTTCGATCTTACTTAGTAATGCTGTATCCATATCTGCGGCAGAGGCCAGCTCGCGCAATAGCATATCACGCTCTTTGCGCAGTACTCGTAAATAGCTTCCAAAATTCATGGTTTTATTTTGACTTGTCAAATTTTGACCAAAATAGCGGTTTTTTTAGATGTATTTGTTAACATTGAGCTGCGAAATATTAGAAAATGGGGATAAAAAGTATGACCTGATTACTAAAAACCAACTGATTAAAACATCCTTTTCGTAAATTTCCCAATAAATAAAATCTATTAATCGTAATAAATTCCGGATTTACAAAATGCCCAATTCCACTTTAGGACTTGCCGAACAATTTGTACTACACACGCGACAGTCGCTCTTCCTCACAGGTCGCGCGGGTACAGGGAAAACCACTTTTTTAAGGAATATTCTGGAAAAAACTACCAAAAAACACGTGGTCGTCGCCCCCACGGGCGTCGCGGCAATCAATGCAGGTGGTGTGACGATACACTCCCTATTTCAATTACCACTCACAGCTTTCGTGCCCGCTAGCGCTTTTGTTGACCTTAACATTGCAACAAACCGGCACGGCCTTGCCAAATATTCCCGATATAACAAAGACAAGCTCAAATTGTTGCGCGAACTCGAACTGCTGGTTATTGACGAGATTAGTATGGTGCGTTGTGACATGCTTGATGCCATTGATTTCCTATTGCAGCGTACGCGAGGGGTCAATCGCCCTTTTGGTGGAGTGCAGCTGCTGGTGGTGGGTGACCTGTTTCAATTGGCACCCGTCGTTAAGCACCGCGTTTGGGAAGTGCTACAGCCCTATTATACCCATCCCTATTTTTATGAGGCCCAGGCATGGAAACAAGCATCTGCGGTCACCATCGAACTTACCCACATTTACCGACAAAACGAGCAGCAATTTGTGGATATTCTTAACCGTGTGCGCAACAATGCCCTGATCCCGTCAGACCTAAAACGGCTGCATGAGAACTACAAGCCCAATTTTGAAGCTAATGATAAACCCTATATCACCCTGACCACCCACAACTACAAGGCAGATGCGATCAATGAAAAAAAATTAAATGCCCTTCCCGGGAAAGCGTTAGGGTTTAAGGCCGTTATCGAGGGCGAGTTTAGGGAAAGTGCCTATCCCGCGCAGGAAACGATCTACCTCAAAAAAGGGGCGCAGATCATGTTTATACGCAATGATACCGAAAAACACCGCTACTACAATGGCAAACTTGCCGAATTAATCGAAGTAACCAGTAACTGTATTAGGGTCAGTTTTCCAGAAAAACCCAAGGAAACCCTAACCCTTGAGAAAACCAAATGGGACAATATCCAGTATTTGGTAGATAAAGAAACCCATGAGATCTTTGAGGATAACCTGGGCAGTTTTTCTCAATATCCCATCCGTCTCGCCTGGGCGGTCACCGTGCACAAAAGCCAGGGACTTACCTTTGAGCGTGCCATTGTTGACCTGGGCGATAGTTTTGCTCCTGGGCAAGCATATGTGGCGCTGAGCCGCTGCACCACGCTTGAGGGATTGGTGCTCAAATCCCGAATCAAAAAGCAAAATATTTTTATAGATGAGGCCATTAAAGAATTTCACGACAGTGGGAAACCGCTCAGTGAGATGAAAATTCTCTTGGTCACGGCGCGCAAACAGTATGCCCGCGAGCGACTGCTCCATATTTTTGATCTTAGTAAAGAGCAGGCGATCCTTGCAGAATGGCGGGAAACCCTGCACAAGAGTACATTTAAATCAGAACAGAAGTTTATCGCTTTAAGCGAAAATCTTAACGGGGATGTTAAGGCTTTGTCCCAAACCTCGGTCAAATTTCAGCGGCAGCTGCAAAAGCTTTTTGAGGATTTTGGTGAAAACGAAAACCACGAACAGATTAAAAATCGCTGTTATAAGGCCATTACCTATTTTACCGAGGCAATTTTTGACCAATTGCTAAAACCCCTGCACGCCCACATTGAAGAATTGGCCTATAAGAAACAAGTAAAAAAATACCTGCGAGAAGTGCAGGAAGCCTATACAGGACTTTGGATCAAAGTAGAACAACTCTATAACGTGGCTGCCGATGGAACGCCATTGTACACCGGTCAAGTCATGCACCAGCGCAGCGATCTCACGATTACCAAAACAGCATCCACTTCTATTAAAGCAAAAAAAGGGAGCACCTATGAGGATACCCTGTTCCTGTTTAAGGAAAACAATACCATTAAAGAAATAGCCGAAATCCGCGGTATGAGCCCCAAAACTATTGAAGGCCACATCGCCCGCTGGATTGAGAAGGGGCAGATACACTTAGAAGACGTTATGAATATCGCGCGTATCGAAAGAATCTTGCCCTATTTTGATAAGTCGGAAGATTGGTCACTTTCTAAAATGAAGGAAATTATCCCGTTTGAAACCAGCTATAACGAACTCAAAATGCTGCAGGCGTATGCTAGATTAAGTATTCATGAGATAAATGCTTCGTAATCCCACGCTGGCATATCCTTAAGATTCTAGCTCTATCTCTTTTTTAAGCAGAAAAAAACTTTCGGTAATTATAGTAAATACCACCGGGTTTTTGTGGTTGTAGATTTCGCTAATTGCCCTTTTAGCTTCAGTTTTTAAACTCTTTCAATTCAAATTTTTCCCCATCAAAAACGCCATACGTGTAATGGTTGATCCAATCACCCAGATTGAAATAGGTAGATTTTTGGCCCACATTGATTTCCATGGGCAGATGGCGGTGACCAAAAATAAAATAATCAAAATGAGCTTGTTCCAGTTTTCGTTTTGCGTAAGCTGCGAGCCACTCGTTCTCTTCACCCAAAAATACATGATCATCGTCACCGGAGATCAATTTGTTTTTCACCGAAAGGTGCTGCCCGACCCGCACGCCTATATCCGGATGCACCCAGCGGAAAAGCCACTGGAAAAAGCGCGATTTAAATACCTTTTTCATGCGTTTATAACCCTTATCCCCGGGCCCAAGCCCATCACCGTGACCAATGAAAAAATCAGTATTTTCCAATTTAAAATGCCTTGGTCGATGGTAGACGGGAATATTAAGCTCATCCTCAAAATAACCGCGCATCCACAGATCATGATTGCCCACAAAAAAATATATTTTTATCCCGCTGTCGCGAAGTTCGGCCAATTTTCCAAGGACGCGCACAAAGCCTTTTGGCACTACTGTTTTGTATTCAAACCAGAAGTCGAACAGATCCCCCAATAAAAATAGAGCCTCGGCATCAGTTTTTATGAAATCCAGCCACCGTATAAACTTGTGCTCCCGCGGTCTGCTTAATGACTGAGTGGGGGCACCCAAATGGTTATCACTTGAAAAGTAGATGTGTTTTCCCTCGGGAAGTGATATGGAAATTGGAGATGTTGTCATAATTAGGGCCCACTCACTCCCTGCGAAGCTGCGTTACTTATGCTAGCCTCTTCTTTCTGAGATGAAGGGCTTTGATCATCCTGATACCACTCTGCAAAACTGGTGTCAGTCTCCTGCAGCTTTAAGGAATGTAATTTTATTCCGGTGGGGAGGTGTTTTTTGATTTTCTGGGCAAAATCGGTAATCATCATTTCACTGGTGGGCTGATAATCTACGAGTATAACATTATGCCCACGGTCAGAAAGTTCTTTGGCCAGCTCAACGTGTGGTGTGTTTTTGTTAAATACGGTAGCATGGTCAAAAACATCTACGATCTCCGCTTTCACAATTTTTTTGAGGTCGCCAAAATCGATCACCATTCCATATTTTACATTTCCAGAATCTGGGATGGGCTCACCGGTTACCGTAACCGAAAGTTTATAACTATGCCCATGCACATTCCTGCACTTGCCATCATAACCATAAAGCGCATGGCCGGTCTCAAACGAGAATTGTTTTGTAATACGAATTTTGGTCATTTACCTTTTGTTTTCCTTCTTCTGTAGTATCCTTAGTTTGATGGCAAAATAGATCATTTTCTTAGTTTTTTAAAAATGACGACAATGATCAGGAGCACGGCAATAATGAGCCAAAAACCATAACCGCTCAAAAATTCTAGTATATCCATTGCCTGTTTTCTTAGGGTAAATGTAAAAAGAATGTTTTGGCGCTCCTAGCTTAATTTTTTTGGTACGGTATTCAGGATTATTTATCGCTAAGTATTTACAGTGGTTTTTTCCTATTGCAATCCCAATTTTCGTGGAAGCGAAAGAAAATTTTTAAGTGGCCCGCTGCTCTTTCCCCTTAGGCCCAAACCTGCTTTTAAACCTCCAGAATGTCGCCGCGCTCCTGATGGCCATCCATACGGCAAAGGCGATCCAGATAGCATAGAGCTTAAGGCCGAGGTAATCTCCCAGGTAGATCGCCGGCACAAAACCTACAAATGTGGCCGTGAGCAGTAGGTTGCGCAGGTATTTCATCTCTCCGAGTCCCTTAAACATCCCGTCAAAAATAAAGGCAACTGCATTGAGTGGCTGCATGAGGATCACCACAAAAAATAGGGCGGAATACCGCGCGATAACATCAGGCTCCTTGCTGAAGATAAGTCCCAAAGGTTTGTAGAATACGGTGCCCACAAGCATCAAGAACAGCGCTACACCCAGCCCGGAAAGAAGTACACGTTTGCTCAATTTCCATAATCCGTTGTAATCTTTTGCACCCAGCAGCCGCCCCGCCAGGATGTTGCCCGCAGCGGCATAACCATCGATAAAAAAAGAGGAAAAAAGCCAGATGTTAATCAATATCGTCTGTGCGGCAATATAACTGGCACCATAATCCGTTGAGAATGAATTGGCCAGATAGAGCGCAAGGTTGAGCGCAATGGTACGCACAAAAAGATTGGCCGCCATACCGATGAGACGATACAGTTCAGCATTGATCGGAAAACGCAGACGTAGGGAGACGGCTGTCTTGCGCAATAGCAGAATAAGTGCGAGGAGCGCCATAATTGCCTGGGCTACCAGGCTGGCATAGGCTGCGCCCTTAATCCCCATAGCGGGCACCTGGTCTGCCACTCCATAAACGAGCAGAAAATCAAGCCCAATATTGAGCCCGGCACCGATCAATGAGACCACCATAGGCCAAAAGGTATCCTGCATCCCCCTGAAAATACCAAAAACGGCAAAGGTAAACAGCGTCAATGGGAAGCCCCATACCCTAATGCCATAGTAATCCACGCAATATTTTAGAATCAGCCCCTCGGCATTGTAAAGGGAAAAAATCCCTTCTATAAAAAAAAGTGTGCTACCCAAAATCAGAATACTAAGCAGAATATTGAGATAAATGGCCTGTGCGGGCAGGTTTTCAATCTCATCTAATTTTCCCGCTCCGTAATACTGGGAGATAATGGCCTGTAACGCACTGCGGGTCTGCCCCAAAACCCAGATCATTGCCGAAAGAAAAGACCCCACGAGACCCACCGCCGCAAGGGCCTCAGTGGCATTGATATCTATATTACCCACCACGGCGGCATCTGTAGCTGAAAGGATGGGCTCTGCAATACCGGTCAAGAGCGCAGGAATTGCAAGACGGTTAATGTTTTTAAATGAAATAGCGGCCGGGGTTGCGGTCATTGTTTTGGCAGGCTTTGGGCAAAAATAGGCTAAATCGTGACTAAGGTCATGCAACCGAGTGAAAGGAATTAAAACGCAAATATCAGCAGATCGCTGTAGGTATTACAACTTCTTGTTGCAGAAAAAGCTATTGAATCAGAATGGAATTATTAAAGCTTAAGATTTCACTTTAATAAATAGAAAGTCAATCTGTATGATTTATCCCTCTTTTTAAAATGCGGCGAAAATTCAGTCTGCCGGTTCTACTGTTGCCTCAAACTCACCAGCGAGCAGATCCTCTTTGTCCAACCAGTATTCTGAAGTGATAATACGGTATTGACCATCACCCAGATCTTCAAGCCCCCATACTATATCTTCCGCTTCCGCGAAAGCGCCACCGCCCTTCAACTGATCTTCAAAAAGTCTTTTAATAATAGAGCGGTCTGAGATATTTTTCGCGAAAGCACGCAGCACTGTTGCCTTGTCAAGCGCTATGCCCTCATCCTTTACCGGCGTCATTTCAAACTCGATCACACTCGCCCTCGCATTAGGAAAAGTGCCGTTATAGCCTTTGTACAATAGCTGGTTAACATGAAAAAGCGCATGGTGCAAACTGATATCGGCATATTCTTCAGAGATTTTATCCTGTAACATCTCATGCGAAATTTGGTCAATCTGGCCCTCGCTGAGCTTATCACCCAATTTATATGACAGCACCTTGCGTGCAGACTCGTCTGGATCAAGGTCTGACATAGCCAGAAAAAGCATCTCCCTCAATTCGCCATCCTCAACTTCTGAGGCATCTTCAAATTCAAAAGACTCCAGCAGGTTGCGATAATCCTCAGGAGCCCAATGCTCGGGAAATTCGCTTACTAATTTTGTATTTGTTATAATGACATTAAATTTCATAAAAAATAGTTGGTTATTATTCGATTTAAAGATAAACATGTGCAACGATAATTACCCGTGCCAAAATGGCTTTGGCCTTATTTTAACGAGCATCCACTTTTGATTCTTATTCAGCTGAGTGCATGTTAATTATTGATCAATTAAGCAAGAATTAACAAGATCGAGAAGTGGGAAACTTTACTTTGCGGCTATTAAACTGACCTGCGCTATGTCTATACTTACCATTATTCTTAATCTCTTTCTACCGCCACTTGCCGTTTTTCTAAATCATGGGCTCGGCGGTAAATTTCTTATAAGCTTGTTGCTCACACTTTTGGGCTGGCTGCCTGGTGTTATTTATGCCTTTTATGTAAATTCTTAGCTTTAACAGAATTTGTTTACCTTTTCAAAGGGATAATTTTTTGGTCAAGAGTATTTATCTTCCCAAAAAACAGTACTTTTGCCACCTTATTCAAATTTTAACCGGGGTCGGGTACCCCACAATAAATTGTTATGCCAGTAAAGATCAGATTACAAAGACACGGTAAAAAAGGAAAACCATTTTATTGGGTCGTAGCAGCGGATTCCCGCTCAAAAAGAGACGGTAAATACCTAGAGAAACTGGGTACTTATGATCCCACAAGCAATCCTGCAATTATTGACCTTGATGTTGACGCATCGGTTAAATGGCTGCAAAACGGGGCTCAGCCCTCTGAGACCGCAAGACGTTTGCTTTCTTATAAAGGTGCGCTTTTGAAAAACCATCTTGCCGGCGGTGTGCGTAAAGGCGCTTTGACCGAGGAGCAGATGGAAGAAAAATTCAACGCCTGGTTAGAGGAAAAAGGAGCTAAGATCGACGCCAAAAAAGAAGGCCTTTCCAAAGCGGATGAAAAAGCCAGAAAAGAGGCATTGGCTGCTGAAAAAGCCGTGAATGAAGCTCGTATCAAAGCTGCACAGCCAGAACCTGAAGTAGAAGAGGAGCCGAAAGACGCTGCAGAAGCTGAAACTACAGAAGAACCTGCCGAAACTGCTAGCGAAGAAACTCCGAAGGATGCAGAAGCTCCAAAAGAGGATACTAAAGAGGACAAAAAGGCCGAAGACGCTAAATAAATCCTTACACGATGCTCAAGAAAGATTGTTTCTATCTCGGCAAAATCGTGCGCAAATTCAGTTTTAAGGGGGAGTTGCTGGCCAAATTGGACACCGATGAACCTGAAATCTACACCACATTGGAATCAGTATTTGCCGATATTCACGGCAAACTGATTCCTTTTTTTATTGCGTCTTGCCAACTGCACAAATCCACCTTGTTACGCATCAATTTTGAAGATGTTAGCACTGAAGCTGAAGCTGAAGATCTAATAGGCGTAGCGCTGTATCTTCCCCTGGACCAACTGCCCAAGCTCAAGGGCGATCAGTTTTACTTTCATGAAGTCATCGGTTTTAAGGTGGTGGATATACATTTTGGTGAAGTGGGCATTATTAAAAGTATCAATGATACCACATCACAAGCCTTATTTGTGATCGATGCGCATGGGAAAGAAGTCCTTATCCCCGTGAATGATGCTTTTATCAAAGAGCTCAAACGCAAAGAGAAAAAAATCATACTGGATGTCCCCGAAGGACTAATTGACATTTATCTATAGTTTTTTCATATTTTTCCCTAAATTCCTAAAAAATTAAATCTCCAATTAAAATATGGATGGTAGTTTAGGTCAATTTAAAGCTACTCTGCAGCGCCGTAAGGAGCGTCAGGAAAAAAACCGATCCAGATTTAATAATGGTCAAAATCAACCAGCTCCTAAATCCCTTAAAACACAATACAATATTCCTAAAATCTCAAAAAAGGAATTGAAGAAAATTAAATTTGTAATCAAGGTAAAAAAAGAAGGTCAACTCATTAAAGAAGGGATTATTTTTGGCATTGTGATTATTGTAGGCATTGTACTTACTGTTTTATTTGTGTAAAAGCCATAAAGTTAAAATTGGGTATACACGATATCCGTAATCCAGAAATCTTTTGGGCTTATAAGGTTAGCCCGGAAAATCTTATCATCCTTAAAATAGTATAGTGATTACAGCATATTTCAAATTCCTTTAAATTTATTGATGAAAAATAGTTTTCTTATTTCACTTTTTATCATTCTAGGTTTGACTTCCTGTAAAAACGACATCGTACAACCAGATCTTTTATCAAAAGGAATTTCTGAAAACCTGGCTATTTACCGCAAAAATCAGGTAGATAGTGTTATTTATCAGCTGTCTTTCAAAATTCCGCAGCAGCAGGAAGATACTATTCCCGCGCATCTGGATCTCAGTTTAAATATCAAGGACCTTTCGCAACCGCTATATCTTGATTTCAATGAAAAGAAAGATAAGCTGTTATCGCTTTCTATCAATGGTGAAGCCCTCCCGATAGATCATCGCGAGCAGCATTTAATTATCGCGCCAGAACATTTAAAAACAGGTAAAAACGATATAAAAATAGACTTTACCGCAGGGGAATTATCTTTAAACCGAAATCCCGACTTTCTCTATACCTTACTTGTGCCAGACCGTGCCAGCACACTTTTCCCCTGTTTTGATCAGCCCAACATCAAAGCAAATTATATCCTGAATATTACCGCTCCCAAAGCATGGAAGGTTATCGCCGGCGCCCCTGAGGAAAAAGCCGTGGAAAAAGGAGAGTACATAGAACATCAGTTTAAAAAAACTGACAAAATGAGCACATACCTGTTCTCTTTTGTCGCCGGTAAATTTCAGGAAGCTAGCAGCAAAGATGGGGACTTCCCCATGCATATGTTGTATCGCGAGACAGATCCTGAAAAAATAAAATACAGTGTAGATACCATTTTTGACCTGCACCGGCAATCCGTTAATTTTCTTGAGGATTATACCGGCTATCCTTTTCCGTTTCAAAAACTGGATTTTGCCGCCATCCCCATTTTTCAATATGGTGGGATGGAGCATGTAGGTGCGATTCAGTACCGGGAGTCTTCACTTTTTTTGGATCATACGGCAACCGAAAGCCAAAAACTGGGCCGGGGCAAACTTATCGCTCATGAGACCTCGCATATGTGGTTTGGCGATTTGGTAACGATGCAGTGGTTTAACGATGTCTGGATGAAGGAGGTTTTTGCCAATTTTATGGCAGATAAAATTGCAAATCCCGCATTCCCTGATATTAATCACGATTTATTATTTGTACTTAATCATTATCCTGCCGCCTACGGCGAAGATCGCACACGAGGTACAAATCCCATCAGGCAAAAACTGGAAAATTTAAAAGATGCCGGTTCTCTTTACGGCGCCATCATCTACAATAAAGCGCCCATTATGATGCGCCAGCTGGAGCTTGCCGTGGGTAAGGATAAATTTCGCGAAAGCATACAGGAATATATAAAAACCTACGCTTACGATAACGCAGACTGGAATAATCTGATCGAAATTCTGGACAGAAAAACTCCACTGGATATGAAAAAGTGGAGCGATATCTGGGTAAATCAAAGCGGAAGACCCATTTTTTCTGACGAAATTAAATATGATAATACTGGCATCTCCTCATTTGAAATCCGCCAGCAAGCCGAAGATGGTTCTGACAAAATCTGGCCGCAGAGGTATAAAATTGGCTTAGTTTATCCCGATTCTACCCGAGTTTTCAGTGTAAATATCACAGATAAAAAAACGCAAATTAAAGAACTTGAGGGATTGTCAGAACCAGAGAATATTATCTTCAATTACGACGGTTTGGGCTACGGTGTGTTTCCGCTTGACGGAAATCGCGTCATGCAAATCCCGCAAATAAGCGATGATGTTGCGCGCGCCTACAGCTACATTAATAGTTATGAGAAAACGCTAAACGGCGGGATTGCCGCCATTACAGAATTTAAGTTGCTTGAAGAAGGCCTAAAGACCGAAAAAAATGAATTTATAATGAATTTGATTTCGGGTGAACTGCAACATATTTTCTGGCATTTTCTCACCCCTGATCAACGTAATAATCAGCAGCAAAAACTTGAAAATTTAGCGTATATTCAACTCCAAAAAAATCTAAAGCCCAATATAAAAAAGGCACTCTTTAATGTTTTTAGTGCCGTCGCTTATTCTGATCATGGCAGGGAGAAGTTGTATAAAATCTGGAAAAAAGACGTAAAAATCCCCGATTTAAGGCTTAATAAGGATGATTTTACAGATATGGCGATGGATCTTGCCGTTTATAAACACAGTAAAACCAAAGAGATTTTACAACAGGCTAAAGATGCTATCACAAATCCTGACAAAAAGAAACGGTTTCAGTTTTTGTTGCCCGCCCTATCCGAAGATGAAGAGGCAAGAGATGCGTTTTTTAACTCCTTTAAAGATGAGAAGAACCGCGAGAAAGAATCCTGGGTGCTTACAGCGGCAAACCTCATCAATCACCCGTTGCGGCAGGATACAGCTATTAAGCATTTGCAGCTTTCACTTGATCTGGTAGAAGAAATACAGCGTACGGGAGATATTTTCTTCCCAAAAGCATGGTTAAACAGTACCATAGGCAATTATTCAAGCAAGGAAGCTTATGATATCCTGCAGGATTTTATAGCTTCACATCCCAAATTTAGCCCCATACTTAAGAAAAAATTATTGCAGGCTACAGATGATCTGTACCGTGCACAAATGATCAGAATCAATGTAAAACAAAAATCATGAGAATCATAAAATTTGCATTTTTCATTACCTTTTTCGCCCTGAGCTTTACAGGAAACGCGCAAACCGAAAAACCAAAACTTATTTATGTGATGGATCCTCAATGTAGCTGGTGCTATTCAAACAGCGGTAACATCGAGCATGTAGAAAGTTCCCTAAAAGGCAACATAGATGTTGATCTGAAAGTGGCCGGTATGTGGCTGGGCGATGAAGCTCCGAAGGGCGGGTCAGATTATTTTGGAAGCATCACGCAACATTTTCCCGGAATGATAGCAAAAACGGGTGCTATTATTGGCGCTGCGTATTTTGATCTTGCTTCAGACCCTTCTTACACCTTTAGCAGTTTAGAACCTGCCGCTGCAATCATACTGGTTAGGGAAATGGATCCTAAAAAAACCGTTGTTTTCGCAAAAAATGTGGAGCATGCTTTATTTATGGAAGGCAAACACCTTGACAAATTAGATACCTACCTGCCAATTCTTAACAAGCTAAACATCGACGTACAAGTTTTTAAAAAAAACTGGATGAGCGCAGACAACATTTCCAAAACCAAGGCTGATTTTGAAATTGCCAAAACGTTTGCTACCACCTATCCCTCATTGATATTACAACAAGGAACCAAAAAGCAGGTTATAGGTGTAGGGTATTTTACAAAAGAAGAAATTATGCCCAAGATCAAAGCTGCCCTGGCCAAGTAAAACCATGTCCAGACCATTTAACTTTAAAGAATTTACAGTCGCGCAGGACCGCTGCGCAATGCAAGTGGGTACAGATGGCGTCCTACTGGGTGCATGGGCACCATTGACCGAAAATCCAGAAAGCATCCTGGATATTGGCACGGGGACGGGTGTCATAGCGCTTATGCTCGCTCAGCGCAGCACTGCCACAACAATCGATGCTTTAGAACTGGACGGAAGCGCTTATGAGCAGGCCACAGAAAATTTTGAAAACTCCCCGTGGGCAGACCGCCTTTTTTGCTACCATGCGCATGTATATGAATTCTTTACCGAAATGGACGATACCTATGACCTTATCACCTGCAATCCTCCTTTTTTTGATGAAAGCCAAAAATCCCCTGACGAGGCACGCAACAGAGCACGCTTTGAAGAAGCCATGCCATTTGACCTATTGGTCCGGGCGATAAGCAATCTGCTTAATCCCGGCGGCATATTTGCTGTGATCTTACCCTTTTCGCGAAAAGCGGAATTTATAGACCTTGCGGCGGAAGCAGATCTTTTTGTATCTAAAATCACCAATATTAGAGGTCAGATTGGCAAACCATTCAAGCGTGTTTTGATCGCATTTATTACCAAAACATCCGATGTAAGTGAGAACGAACTTACCATCGAAAAATCCCGGCATAATTATACTGCTGATTATACCGCTCTGGTCAAGGATTTTTACTTAAAAATGTAAAGTTTTCCGTCCCGTGGTCTTGAGCTGGCACCTACACTTAAGATCTCTTAGGTTTTTATCATCTGTGTGGTTCGGCAATTAGAAAATCCATAAATTTATAAGAACTATTTTAGTTATCTTATATCCAAAATCATTTTCTAACAGGACCAGCAAAACACATGAAGCCCGACCTCTTTGAAGCCCCAGATTATTATAATCTAGACGACCTGCTCTCTGATGAGCATAGGTTAGTACGTGATGCCGCCCGGGAGTGGGTAAAGCGCGAAGTCTCACCCATTATTGAGGAAGCAGCGCAAAAGGCCGAATTTCCGAAACAGCTTATAAAGGGCCTTGCGGGCATAGGTGCATTTGGCCCCTATATCCCAGAGGAATATGGCGGCGCTGGGCTTGATCAGATTTCATATGGCCTGATCATGCAGGAGCTGGAACGTGGTGATTCTGGTGTACGCTCAACGGCTTCTGTACAATCATCGCTGGTGATGTATCCCATTTGGAAATACGGTAACGAGGAGCAGCGCACAAAATACCTTCCCAAACTTGCAAGTGGTGAATTCATGGGGTGTTTTGGTCTTACCGAGCCCGACCACGGCTCTAATCCCAGCGGGATGACCACTAATTTTAAAGATAAGGGCAGTCACTATCTGCTCAATGGGGCAAAATTATGGATCAGTAATTCCCCCTTTGCAGATATTGCTATTGTATGGGCAAAAAACGAAGATGGCCGCATCTACGGACTTATCATAGAACGCGGGATGGATGGTTTTACAACCCCTGAAACGCACAATAAATGGTCATTGCGAGCGAGCGCCACCGGCGAACTCATATTTGATAATGTAAAAGTGCCCAAAGAGAACCTGCTGCCCCATAAATCAGGTCTGGGAGCGCCGTTGGGCTGCCTCGATTCCGCCAGGTACGGCATTGCATGGGGCGCTATTGGCGCGGCAATGGACTGTTACGATACAGCTCTGCGCTATGCGAAAGAACGACACCAGTTTGAAAAACCAATCGGTTCCTTTCAGCTCCAGCAGAAAAAACTCGCCGAAATGATCACAGAAATCACAAAAGCACAATTGCTTGCCTGGCGTTTGGGCGTGCTTAGAAATGAGGGCAGGGCAACCTCAGCACAAATCAGCATGGCAAAGCGCAATAACGTGGAGATGGCCCTTAAAATCGCTCGGGAAGCCCGTCAGGTTTTAGGCGGTATGGGCATAACGGGCGATTATCCTATTATGCGCCATATGATGAACCTTGAAAGCGTAATCACATACGAAGGTACGCATGATATACATTTACTGATTACGGGACTGGATATTACTGGGCTCAATGCTTTTCAATAAAATAAAAATTGATAAAATTCTACTGATCTTTTGCACATAAGGCTATTACACTGGATTTGGCTTTAGTTATGCATGGATTATTTGAGCAGATATTGAAGTCTCTATATCTAAAGCGACATTTACAAAACGGCATTAAGGAAGCGGGGTTTATGTGGTTTTTTTTAAATCAATTTTTTTACTTATTATAGGCAATGCGGTAATATAGATTTAACAGGCCTTAAACGGACTTTAAACACCCATTTGTTAATTTTGCAACTTAATCTGAAAAAATATGATTCAGGATATTAAAAATTCCATTTTACCTTATCAACAGCAGTTGCTCAATCACCCCTTATACCCTTCCCTTAAAACACCTGAAGACTTAAGGGATTTTATGGAGCAGCACGTTTTTGCGGTATGGGATTTTATGTCCTTGTTAAAGGCGCTCCAGTTTAATCTCACCAAAGTCTCTACCCCATGGCATCCTTTGGGAAATCCCGAGATACGCTATCTTATTAACGAGATCGTACTTGCGGAGGAGACAGATCTTAACATAGATGGCAATCGCCAGAGCCATTTTGAAATGTACCTTGAGGCGATGAAAAGTGCAGGTGCCTCTACTGAAAAAATAGATTCTTTTCTGGATCACGTAAAGCATGGTACGGATATCTTCTTGATCATTGCAGTGAGTGAAATACCCGAAAGCGTTAAAAAGTTTCTTCGGTTTACTTTTGAGCTGATTGCAGAGGGCAAGCCGCACAAGATCGCTGCCGCTTTTACCTTTGGGCGTGAAGACCTTATCCCGGGCATGTTTACCCAAATCATCGGCAGTATACAGCAGAATTTTCCCAAAAAAGATTTAAGTCTTTTTAAATATTATTTTGACCGTCATATCGAGCTAGATGGTGACGAGCATGGCCCAATGGCACTGCAGATGGTCTCTGAACTATGTGGTAACAGCAGGATAAAATGGGAAGAGGTACGCGAGGTTTCTGTTATGGCGCTCAAAAAACGTATCGCCCTTTGGGACGGTATTCTGGAACATGTAGAGCAGGATGCGGTGGCGCATTGATAATAATCTCTTCTTATTTACAGATTAAAATTCATATAGGAGCCCACATTAGGAATGCGTTTTCAATATTAAAAACTTTCCTTTATCAATCTTTTTTCGCTCATGGCGAAAACTTAATGTGCCCTGAACAAGCAGCAGAACATGTAAATTAATTTTCCGGCGCCAGTTTTATCTCCAGCCCGTTGAGATCTGGAGTAATAGGTATCTGGCAGCCCAGGCGGCTATTATCCTCAACATTAAAAGCTTCAGAAAGCATGGCCTCTTCTTCATAGCCCATCTCATTAAGTTTATGATGCGAGAGGATATAGCACTGGCAAGATGCACACATGGCCATACCTCCACAGGTACCCTCTACGGGCAATTCGTACATCTTGCAGACCTCCATCAGGTTAAGGTTCATATCTGTAGGCGCGTCGAGTGCGTGGGCGATACCCTCGCGATCGATCACGGTGATTTTAATATCTTGCATAAAACTGGTTGAGCGCTCTGTATTGAACTGTTTTGAAGTGTGCAAAGATAGGATTTTGCCCTAAATATAGACCGAAAAGTTATACTGAGGGTCTTAATTGAGTCTGCTTTACGGCAAGCTTTTCACTTATGCCAGGGAAAAACCTGCCCAAACCTTTCATTTTTTGATAAATTTGACGGTACTCGTCCCTTTTTCGCCTTGAGCGAGAATAAAATAAATGCCACTCTGAAGGGGTGAACTGTCGAAAGTAAAATGTTGAAAAGGCTGATTGCTGGAGCGAACACGCTTGATCTCGTGTCCCCCAATATCAAAAATACGTATCGTGTTTAAGGGCACTTGCGACTGCATAGTAACCTTGCCAACAGCAGGATTGGGATAAAGGCTGAGATTGACCTTAGGGGCCTGATCAGGAACGCTAAGGGTAATCCCCATGACATATTTTATCCCCTCTTCAACATGTCTTATGAAGTTGGGATCGTCAGTATAATCTGAAGCGTTGTGACCCAATGCCGTGTAAAAAGACCTACCACCCATATATTCCTTGTACCAGGAGATTGGGCGCGGCTCATCATAATCCTCTTCTCCCGTAGGGCCTACAACGAGTATATTAATATTGTCCTCATAAAGATAGCCTCCATTAATTTTCCAATAATAATATTCTTCCTTCTTTGTATATGGCCCATCGAGAAAATCAACTGCTGGATGCGCATTTACGACAGTCATTGTGGCCTCATAATCACTGGCAGTATGGTTGGGTTCAGTCTGTACGATCCCACCTACGAGTTCATTATAAAAAGGCCAGGATCCAGAGCGGTATGTGTCTGTAGCGGCATGAATACCCATAAAACCGCCACCATCGGCGATATAATCTTCAAAAGCTTTCTGCTCATCTTCATTAAGCAAATCATCACCGCTCGTGTTGCACCATACTACTGCTTTGTACTGTTTAAGGTTTTGGGCGGTAAATGCCGAAGCATCCTCAGTATTATCGGCTTCCCATAGATCATTATTTTTACCCAGGTCCTCTATCATTTGTATACCGGCAGGTATAGACTCGTGTCTAAAACCATTGGTTTTTGTAAAAACCAGAATTTTATCTTGTGAAAAAAGGGAGAAGCCACTTAAGAAAAGTAGGACAAGCAATATAATTTTAAGGGTAGGGGCTGGACGTGCCATAAAAGCTGGATTTTAGGTTGGATAATTCAAATAAAAATATGAAATCCAAAAAATAAAAAAAAATTGGAATTGGCCTACATTAAAAATTATATCCGATAAATCCACTGAAGGTCAAAACAAGACTGTGAAAACTCAAAACAACCTGCCATTCTTCAAGCATCGTTTTCTTATATCACTTACCCTAAAAGACTAAACCCCCACATTGATCACATTTTCGATCTGTGGTGCATATTTTTTAATGGTCATCTCAACCCCGCTTTTTAAGGTCATCTGATTTACGGTACAATTTACACAAGCCCCGTGTAACTGTACCTTTACAACCTTGCCATCTTCAATTGCGAGCAGCGAGATATCACCGCCATCGCTCTGTAAAAAAGGGCGTATCTCATCAAGTGCGGTCTGTATTTTCTGTTTTAACTGTTCCTCTTCCATCTAATTTTTCTTTACGGCGGCACAGCCAGCCATGGTGGTGATCTTGATCGCTTCAGTGGGCGGGAGGTCTTTGTTTCTTCCCACAACCTCTTCTACAGTGTTGCGTGTAATCTCCTCAAAAGCCTTCTCTAAAAGCGTACCCGATTGCAGCGCTGCAGGGCGCCCCACATCTCCAGACTCACGAATACTTTGTATCAGTGGCACCTGACCCAACATACGTACACCAAGATCTTGTGCCAGATTTTTTGCCCCTTCTTTACCAAAGATATAATATTTATTCTCGGGAAGTTCTGCCGGGGTAAACCAGGCCATATTTTCCACGATGCCCAATACGGGAACATTGATACTCTCTTGCTGAAACATGGCTACCCCCTTTTTGGCATCGGCCAGGGCAACCTGCTGGGGAGTACTTACCACAACCGCACCCGTGATGGGCATCGCCTGCATGATACTTAAATGAATGTCACCCGTTCCCGGTGGCAGATCAATGAGCAGGAAATCAAGTTCCCCCCAAGCGGCATCAAAGATCATCTGGTTAAGTGCTTTTGAAGCCATCGGACCGCGCCACACAACGGCCTGATCAGGTTTGGTGAAGAATCCGATAGAAAGCATTTTAATGCCATAGTTCTCAACGGGCTTCATCTTTTGTTTGCCATCTTCCTTTACTGAAAGGGGCCGCTCGCTTACCACATCAAACATCATGGGCATGGATGGCCCATAAATATCGGCATCCAGCACACCCACTTTAAAGCCCATTTTGCTCAAGGTCACGGCCATATTTGCAGTGACGGTAGATTTGCCCACACCACCTTTGCCAGAGGCAACGGCGATGATATTTTTAATGCCGGGGATGGGCTTACCCTTGATCTCGTTGACCACTTTTTTTTCAGGTGCATCCACCTTCAGGTTGACCTTTACCTTTGCCTTCTGGTGAACCTCCGCGTGAATGGCCTTTAAAATTTCAACTTCTGTTCTCTTTTTGAACTGCAAACTGGGGTTATTGATAGTGACATCTACTACCACCTCGTCTCCAAATACGACCACATTGGTCACCGCCCCACTATCTATCATATTCTTGCCCTCACCGGGCACTGTTATCTTTTTGAGCGCTTCTTTTACCTCCTGTTTATTGATTTTCACGTGTATTTACTTAGATTGATTCTAAAATACAAATATAAGGGGAAAAGCTTAAAGGCTGAAGATTAAAAGTTGAAAGTTGCGGGTCTATAAACAGAACCGGCAATGAATAAAATTGATGGTTTTGCCAACTTTTCACTAAAGGTCCATTCTTATTAAACCCGTTGTAAAAATTATAATTCCCCTGACTTAAAACCTGTAAATTTGAACATAAAAAAACGTATGAAAATCGAAGAGGCCATTATATACAGAAGATCCGTTTTTCCAGAACAATTTGAGCCCGGCCCTATCCCCAAAGAAAAAATAGAACGTCTCCTAAACCTCGCTAACTGCGCGCCCACGCACAAAAAAACCGAGCCTTGGCGGTTTAAGGTCGCTCTGGGAGATAAGAAGGAGGCACTCGCAGATCACATTGCCACGCTCTATAAAAGTAGCGTGCCTTTAAAAAAATTTTCAACCTTTAAAGAACGAAAAGTAAAGGAAAAAGTGCATAAATCAGCGGCGGTCATTGCCGTTTGCATGCAGCGCGATCCCAAAGAGCGCATTCCTGAATGGGAAGAGGTTGCAGCGGTAGCGATGGCAATGCAAAATATCTGGGTAGCCCTTGCTGAAGAAGGCCTGGGCGGCTACTGGAGCTCCCCTGCATTTATTGACCAGATGGGCCCGTTTCTACATCTGGAAGACGGTGAAAAATGCCTGGGCTTTTTCTATCTGGGCAATTATAATGGTGACCTTGTTGAAGGCTCACACGGGGATTATCGCGATAAAGTGAACTGGCTGTAATTTTTTTTGGTCAGGAAGCTATAGCCACTGCCGAAAATTGGCTGAAAATGCCTAAAAAACGGTCTTTTCATTCTTGATTTAAAACACATAAAAAGCCC
This sequence comes from Leeuwenhoekiella sp., assembly GCA_965219335.1. Taxonomy (GTDB): domain Bacteria; phylum Bacteroidota; class Bacteroidia; order Flavobacteriales; family Flavobacteriaceae; genus Leeuwenhoekiella. Next base: position 800,746 of record CBDCNG010000009.1, on the reverse strand, counting down.
GGTGCCGTTTAATCAACTCCTTCCCACTCTTTATAAAACTGATCGAGAAAACCTACCATATACCTGTGGCGGGCCTGAGCTAGACGGCGTCCGGTATTTGTATTCATGCGGTCTTTGAGCAGAAGCAATTTTTCATAAAAATGATTGATCGTAGGTGCACTTGAACTTTTGTACTCCGTAGCGCTCATATCAAGGTTAGGCTTAATCTCGGGGTCATAGAGCTTTCGGTTTTTAAAACCCCCATAATTAAAAGTTCGTGCGATACCTATAGCGCCCAATGCGTCCAGCCGGTCTGCATCCTGCACGACCTGTAATTCAATAGAATCAAAAGTCTTTGTTGTGTTACCGCCCTTAAATGAGCAATTTTCGATGATCTTCACCACATGATCAGTCACCTCGGCGTGTACTTGCTTTTCGGTCAAAAACTTTCTGGCAATTTTTGGTCCCACACTTTCATCCCCATCATGAAATTTAGAATCAGCGATATCATGCAATAAGGCTCCCAAAGCTACAATCAGCGTATTAACCTTTTCGCCTTGAGCGATATGCAGCGCATTATTATAGACCCGGTGTACATGTGACCAGTCATGGCCGCCCTCTGCGTCTGCCATTGTCGTTTTCACGAAAGTGATCGTGGCTTGTATAAGTTGCTCCTCTGGGGGCGCGAAATTTTGGGGCATATTAGGCGTTTTTTAATGGGCTGGGCCCATTTTTACGGGTGCGTACTTCAGGAAAATCGGCCAGCACGGCATTCTGTACCTGCTTAACGAGCTCCCTAAGGGGCCTGCCATTTACCTCAACCGGCTCATGTACGGTATGGGTGACGTGTACCCCAATGTCAAGCGGAAAATTACCCCACCGCATGAGTTTCCATGAGTTGTGTATTGTGATGGGCACAACCACCGCCGTGGGCATGGCAGCAAAAAGCGTTACAAGTCCGCCGAGAGCAAATTCGCTGGGAATGCCATCCTTGCTGCGTGTTCCCTCGGGAAAAATGACGACCGAGCGGTTGGTCTCGTTAAGGGTTTCCGTCAGTTTTTTGATCTCTCTTACCGCTTGCAGCTTGTCTCTGCGATCGATGAGTGCAGACCCACCGTGACGCAGATTATAGGAGATGCTGGGGATACCATGCCCCAGTTCTTTTTTGCTGATAAATTTTGGGTGTATGCGGCGCAGGTACCAGATAAGAGGAGAGATATCATACTGCCCCTGATGATTTGCCACGATAATGTGTGGGCGATCCTTCGTGAGTGTATAGGAATTGTTGAAAGTAAATCGCGTGCCCAGCAGGTTGAGACAGCGCATGAGCAAAAAGTTCATGTAATCCACACTTTTTTTATGAGCATGATAGCCAAAAACATTTAGGCAAAACCATTGTATAGGGTGAAAAATACCAAGGCACGCAAAAAAAGCGAGGTAAAAAACAACACTCAATGGATAGGCTAAAATTTTTTTCATGCTTAAAACAGGGATCGATCCAGTGGCCTTTCGGCGAAAACGATTTGCAATTTAGGGATAAAAATAGATTCTAATGGATTTTTTAAGGGGATGCCAAAGTGTTTAATTTTAAAAAAATGAAGCGGAAATGCTTTGCTCATTTCTGCGCGGTTTATCCAAAGAGATCTTTTTTTACTGGCAAATTTCATACTGATATAAGCAATGCAGATAAAGTTATGGATTAATGAATTTTGAACGCGAACTAAAGATCATTATCATATTGGCAAAAAACTAACAAAAAATTGGCAATCAGTTGTATATGACCCATATTATTTTCCTCTAAATTAGATATCCAATACTAAACTTTATAAAAAAATATATTATGAAAACCACAATTTTAAGTACACTGATCATAGGAGGTTTTATGGCTTTAGGTACAACTGCGATGGCCCAACAAAGCACTATGACGAAAAGTAAGGACATGACGTCAATGGATCAGCAAAAAGTGCCAAGAATGATGAAAAAAATGGACGCAAACAGCGACAAAATGGTGAGTAAGGATGAAGCTAAAGCGGCCAAAAATCAGATGTTGTACAAAAACTTTGATATGGCTGATACATCGCAAGATGGTATGATCGACACCTCAGAATTTATGGCCTATCAAAAGAATATGAAAAAAATGAAAGGGATGAAAGACGAAAAAATGAAGGGCATGAAAGAAGAAACAGATAGCATGAACCGCTAATTTTTTTATAAACTAGATTTTATTTGCAAGGCCCGGTAACAGTTTACCGGGCCTTGTTTTTGTCAAAACCGATTTTATGTATGTCAAAAAATAAATTCTATGCATATTCAAACTACGGTAATTATGAATCGGTTGAATTAAAGTGGGTTTAAGGCTATGGAACTATGGGGAAAATAGTATATTGGATGTCCTCACAAAAGAGTTACAGATCGCTCAACGAAAAAAAAGATATCAAAAATTTTAAAGCATGTTTGACTTTTTAAAAATTATCCTCATTGTTTTTGGTGGTTTTCTCGTATTTCGCGGGATTACGCGCAAGGAAAAATCCAAAATATTTTTGGGTGTCGCTGTGGCCATTTTCTCATGGCTACTCTTTTGGTGGATGGATTTTTGGGGCGAGAAACTCTGGTTTGACAGCATAGGCTATAATGACAGATTCTGGACGCTATACTTTTCTAAATTGGGCTTTGCAATGGGTGGCGCCCTTATTGCCGGTCTTATGGTCACCTTGCTCACTTTTTCTGTGCCCAAAACCAATTTTTACCTACGCCGTGCAGCGATTGCAATCGGTGCTTTGATTGGGGGTTTCTGGGGATTTGCGAACTGGACGATTTTCCTAAAATACTGGTACCGCGTTACTGATCCCGTCACCGAACCTATTTTTGGCAAGGATGTGGGGTTTTATCTTTTTACGCTTCCTTTTTATGATGCGCTGGATACGATTGTTCTACTGGTCGCTTTTCTGGCGATAGCGGCCTCTTTTCTTTTACTTTTTGATATCGACTCCAGCAATAATAAATTGCAGCTCAGGGCCAAGCTAAACCCAATTTACCTGCGCTCGCTCTACATCAGCTCTGGCGTAGTGCTCGTGGCATGGGCTTTTGGCAAATATCTTGACCGTTTTCACCTGATGTATTCTCAATTGGGTACCGTATCCGGGCCGGGTTGGACAGATGTAAACATCAAACTTCCCATATTGAGCATACTGACCGTTGTAACGCTCGTGCTCTCCCTGTTTCTGTTTATACCCGCCTTACGGGAAAAATTGGGCGCCTATATCGCGCGCCTTATTGGTTTTAAAGGCCGGTCACCGCTCTTCCCCATCGCAGGTGTGGTGGGCATCGCCTTTGTGCTCTATTTTGTTGGCTTAAGTTTGATCCCTTATTCCTTTCAGAAATACCGCGTGGAGCCTAATGAAATCACTGTTGAAAAACCCTACATACAACATAATATCGACTATACCCGCAAGGCCTTTAAACTCGATGTTGTGGAGGAAAAAAAGTTTGAGGCTTCCACCACATTTACACCGCAGACGGTAGCCTCGAACCCCTCCATTTTTAATAATGTACGCCTTTGGGATTGGCGTGCGATGGATGATGTGCTGGGTCAATTTCAGGAGATCAGACTTTATTATGATTTTCAGGATGTTGATATAGACCGCTACCATTACGGCGACAAATATAGGCAGGTGATGATCTCTGCCCGTGAGATGAAAGCAGACAACCTGCCTGCAGATAGCCGTACCTTTGTGAATGAGCGTTTCAAATACACTCATGGAAACGGGGTTGCGATGGCTACAGTTTCTGATTTTACCTCGGAAGGGCTCCCCAATTTTTTGGTTAAAAATATACCGCCCAAAAGTGATTATCCCGATCTTGAAGTCAAACAGCCGCGCATCTATTATGGCGAGCTCAGTGATGATTATGTGATAGTAAACAGCGATGAGGAAGAGTTTGACTATCCCAGCGGTAGCCAGAATGTTTATAATCGCTATGACGGCAAGGGCGGCGTGCAGATCAGCAACTTCTGGCGCAAGTTTATCTACTCCCAGAAAATGGGGGGTAGCCAATTGCTATTATCCACGTATCCCAATGATAAAAGTAGGATCATGTTCCGGCGCAATATCATGGAGCGTATCAAAAAACTGGCCCCTTTCCTCAAATTTGAGGACGACCCCTATATTGTGAATACCAATGGGAAACTTGTCTGGATGATCGATGCTTATACCACATCAGACAATTATCCTTATTCAGAATCCTATTCGCATGTAGAGCAGGTGCAGTATAAGCAGGGCAACCTAACGCGGGACGCATTTTCTAATCAAAATTCCTTTGGTACCGCAAATTACATCCGCAATTCGGTAAAGGTGACCGTTGATGCTTATGATGGCTCAGTAGACTTCTATATTTTTGATCAGGATGATCCCATTATTAAAGTTTGGGCAAAGATTTTTCCCGATCTGTTCAAACCGCGCAGCGCGATGCCGAAAGCCCTAGAGGAGCATATTCGCTACCCGGTAGATTATTTGGTGGCGCAGGGCATGGTCTATGCTAAATATCACATGACAGATCCCGCCGTTTTCTATAACCAGGAAGATCTCTGGGTACCCGCCACCGAAACCTATTATGGCCGTACGGTAACGGTAGAACCTTATTATATTATGTGGGGCTTCCCGGGATCTGATGAACCTCAATTTTCACTTATCCTGCCCTTTACTCCAAAAAACAGACAGGTCATGATAGGCTGGCTGGCCGGCCTGTGTGATCCCGAAAATTACGGCAGATTTCTCGCCTATAACTTCCCGAAAGAAAAACGTGTGCTCGGCCCACAGCAGGTAGAGACCAAGATTGACCAGGATCGCTTTCTAAGTGGTCAATTATCGCTTTGGGATCAGCGTGGCTCCAGCGTAATACGCGGTAATGTGCTTGCGATCCCCGTGGATAATACCATCATTTATGTAGAACCCATCTATCTTAAAGCCGAGACTGCCGCCTATCCTGAGCTTCGCCTGGTATGCGTTATGCATGAAGATAATCTGAGTTATGGAAAAACCTTTAAAGAGGCCCTCAATGGAATTTTTGACGGTGGCTCCAGCAACGATTTTTCTATTTCCGCTGCGGCGGAAAAAACTAAGGAAAATGGAACTGAAATGGAACAAGCAACCGCCAATACGCCTCAACAGTCTACAACTAATGGAAGCACCTCTCAATTGATACAAAAGGCTAATGCTGCCTTTGAAAATTATCAGGAGGCAACGGGCAAAGGTGATTTTGAACGCGCTGCTCAGCAACTGGATCTGTTAAAAAGGTATCTCAAAGAGTTATCTGATGGCGGCATATAAAGAAATAATTCCTGCTGGTTTTTACCCTGAAACGCCTTTAGTCAAAGATGCAGCACACACGACGGAGCTTTTTGAATCCCATAGCCGGGATAATAATTTAAATTAGGCCAGTGAATTCGGCACTAACTTTAAAAATGAATCGCGAGGGTTTGGTATTTAAAGTAGCCTGAAGTTATCATTCCGAATTAGCAATACCAAAAGCTTAGTTAACGATCACACTCGTTTGATCAAGGCCGGTATTGCCAGTTATTGGATCGTAGGCATAGATGCTGATGTAGTATATGCCTTTGCCAAGAGTTGTTGTAGCTTCATAGGTACTTTGTTTTCCCGCAAATTTTAGTGGAATTTCTTTAGTATCCTTATCCGTAGTGATCAGCGCTTTCACTTCATAGTCATCAGCATCCCAAAGACCACCCGGGGAGGTAGGGCAGCCGCACATCATGACCACATTAGCCCTTAATAGTATTTCCTTGTCAGCATCAAGACTGTCATGGGTCTGCGGGGATAGGATATCGACCACAAAGCCTGGAATCTCAAGGATAAGCCCTTCACCGGTAATATTTTTCCCGGGAATAAGCCAAAGTTGTGTAGTACTCAAAACCGTCGCCTGTTTTTTTAAATAGGGAGCATAAGCTTCTACCGTTACAAAAACGGGTTCCTTCAGGTCTAAACTGGCCGTAAACTTTGCAGTGGCATCATCGGTGATTGGGCTGTGGCGCTTGTGCGGCTCATTGATGATTTTTTTGGTATCGCCAGTGCTTCCTTTGGTAATTCCTTGGGCCAAAATAACTCCTGTACGGGCGTTTTTAATAATAATTTCCGCGCCGCCTATTGAGGTCCCTATGAATTTGGCATCTTTCGCCTTGGCGCGAACAGTAATCATTGTTTTTTGAGCGAAACAGGCTGAAATGCTAAGTATAATGATAATGAAAGTGCCTAAAATCTTAGGTTGATAGAATCTCATGTTTTTAGTTCGAATCTAGTAAAAAACCTGGTTTAAAAAGTAGTGTAACCAGTAAATCTTCGTTAAAAATCATACAACTTGCTTTTTAAGCTAATGGATTACATACAGCAAAGCGGTACTGTAGGAAGTTTAAAGAAAAAATTTTATTCTTTTATTGCTATGGTTTTTTCGCTTTAGCACTTATCGAACGTTCTAAATGCTTTTAAGGATGTTATCAATTGTACGGAACGTTAAGCCTTCTTTCAAGGCGTTTTATAATCCCCTATTTGGATAAGTGGTAGTATAAAAGATACTTCTCAGAAACAAAAAAGCCTGCAAACTAGATGTTTACAGGCTTACTTTGCTCCCCCTCTTGGGCTCGAACCAAGGACCCTTTGATTAACAGTCAAATGCTCTAACCAACTGAGCTAAGGAGGAATTTATATTTCGCTAAAAGCGGACGCAAATATACCCAATTTTTGAAACAGGCAAAACAAAAAATAAAATTCTTTCCCCATTTCCGAATAATGGCAAAAACCATGTTTTAAAATTATCGTCAACCTCCTGTAATCCAGCGGTAAACATCATTCCCATTTGCAAACAGAACGAGGGCGATAAGCAAGAAAAAACCGATCATCTGGGCATATTCAAGAAATTTATCACTTGGGGCCCTACCGGTAATGATCTCATAGAGCAAAAATATCACATGGCCACCGTCTAGAGCAGGGATTGGCAAAATGTTCATAAATGCCAGTATAATGGATAAAAGTGCCGTGGTATTCCAGAAGGAAAGCCAGTTCCAGCTATCGGGAAAAAGCCCACCGATGGCACCAAAGCCACCCACTTGCGTGGCGCCTTTTGCGGTAAACACATATTTAAACTGCTTCACATAATCGTGCAGGATCCAGTAGCCGTAGGAGACGCCTTCGGTAATACTTTTGCCTAAACCGTAGTGATGTACCTGCCTCTTTGGGCTTGCACTAGCAGTATCGCTATATTTGAACTGAATACCAACCATTCCTTTGTCGCTTTTAGCAAAATCAAAGATCTTTTTAGTTCCCGCACGGTCAACAGTCAACCGTACAAGCGAATCTCGATTTTTTTGTAGCGCGTAGGCAAAATCACTTTGATATTTAATAGGTTGATCATCCAGGCTAATCAACTTGTCAGTGGCCAATACACCGGCTTTCTCTGCGGGGCCAAAGACTGAATCAATATCTACAGGCGTGCGCGGCATATTGACCCCAAACATTTCTCCGCTTTGAAAAAGCTGCATCCCTATATCTTCAGGTAGACTAAGGGTTTCAGTCTTTCCGTTTTCATGCAGTACGTTCACTTCGCTTACATCGCGCATCATAAGCATATTGGGAAATTCCAACTGGTCTTCGAGCGTTTTCCCATTAACGTCAATGATCTTGTCACCCTGCTGAAAGCCATACTGCTCCATAGTGGGCGTAAAACCAAAACCATTTTTAAGATCACCGGCAGAAGTATAGGGATCGCCATTAAAGCCTATGATGCAGCTGTAGATTATAATACCCACAATAATATTTACCGTCACCCCGCCTATCATTACAATAAGGCGCTGCCAGGCCGGTTTAGATCGAAATTCGTAAGGTTTTGGTGGCTCAGCCATCGCGTCCTTATCCATACTTTCGTCTATCATACCGGCAATTTTGCAATAGCCGCCCAAGGGAAGCCAGCCGATGCCATAGACCGTCTCGCCTATTTTTTTCTTAAACAGGGAGAATTTTACATCAAAAAAGAGGAAAAACTTCTCAACGCGCATCCCAAAAAACCGGGCTGGTATAAAATGACCAAACTCATGAAGCACGATCAGGATAGATAGGCTTAAGATGAGCTGTATGGCTTTAACAAAAAATGGATCCATTAAAAATATATTACGATCAGGTACAGGATAAGATTTTTGCATTAAAAACCTGTATCGCTGCCTTTTTAATTTCGCTGTGGCGAAAAATTAATAGATTAATTCAAATTTATTAGCAATTATAATGCCTTTTGGTTCAATACAAAAATGCCCGCCCAAAAAGCGCACAAAAGTAGTCTTTTCTAGAGGTATAAAAAAGTACCCCCCTGCTTTCACCGAAAAGGCATCTTTTAACAGGGATTTACTTATAGTTGGTATGCAGGTTGTAATTTTGCAGTAAAATATAGGGGACTACAAGGTCACGACACGCCCCCCGCTTTATTATTTTTTAGGCTTGAATGAAGAAGTCATTTATTTTTCGCTTAGAGCGAAAAAGTATGGATAGACAAGATCACCACGCTGGGCGCGGAAATAATACGAATAGAAATGCTCAAATTTTTTGCCAAATACAAACCCTTCGCGATAACTATGGTCATCCTTTCGGCCATAATATTGACCATATTTTACAACCTTTATAAACCGGCACCCATGCTGCCCATCTATCAGCCCACTATGGTTGACAAGGCTTTGGTAGATACCTCAATGCAGTACGTTAAAAAATTTCATCATATCGCCGACTTCAAACTGGTAAATCAGAATGGCGATACCATAACACAGGACAACTATAAGAATAAAATATACGTCGCCAACTTTTTCTTTACAACCTGCCAAAGTATTTGCCCTATTATGACCGATAATATGGTTAAAATCCAAGAAAAACTGAAGAACGACGACAAGGTAAAATTGCTATCACATACCGTTATTCCAGAGACTGATACGGTGGCTCAGCTCAAACGCTACGCGATTGAAAAAGGAGTAGATGACAGCAAATGGAACCTGGTCACCGGCCCGAAGAAAGAGATCTATGATCTGGCCAGAAAGAGTTATATGGCGGTAAAAACTACCGGCGATGGTGGTAAATATGATATGATCCACACCGAAAACTTTATGCTGATAGACAGCAAAAAGCGCATCCGTGGTTTTTACGATGGCACAGACCTCGATGATATTGATAAATTGCTGGATGATATTGCCACCCTTGAGGAGATCGAAAAACGCGAAGCAAAATGAGCCCAAGAGTTTCCAGCAGTAATAGCCTGGCTGTTGCCTGTCTTAATTCCGATTTGCGTAAATGATTGCCCTATCATTGAATGTGGTTAAAAAGCAGGGCTTTTCTATCTTTTTCCTTTATTACCTTCCTCTTTTCTATTACATTTGCATTGTTTAAAATCAATCTAAATAAATATTGATAAGTTCACTTGCAGATTTACGGCGCGGCGAGAAGGCGATCATCAAGGAATTTGAGATCGAAAACGTACCTTTAAAATTGCTCGAAATGGGCTGCCTACCAGGCAACGAGGTTGAACTGGTGCAGATCGCACCGTTTAAAGATCCCATGTACCTCAACATCAACGGCAGCCATCTGGCCATACGCAAGGAGACCGCAGAACACATACTAGTAGAAAAAATAACACGATGAGTAAACAGCTCAACGTTGCACTAATAGGCAATCCCAATACCGGTAAGACCTCCGTTTTTAACAGACTCACGGGGCTTAACCAAAAAGTAGGAAATTACCCAGGCATCACGGTCGAAAAAAAAGAGGGCATCTGCAAGCTGCCCCGCGGCGTCAAGGCTCATATTCTGGACCTTCCCGGAACTTATAGCCTTAACGCAAGTTCGCTAGACGAAAATCTGGTCATCGAACTCCTGCTTAATAAAACCGGCAAGGACTATCCCGATGTGGCCGTCGTGATCTCAGATATTGAGAACCTGAAACGCAACCTGTTGCTCTTTACCCAGATTAAGGACCTAAAGATCCCGGTGATCTTGGCCGTAAATATGGCAGACCGGATGGAGCGTAAGGCCATCTCCCTTGAGGTGGAAAAGCTCGAAGAGCGTCTCAACACAAAAGTTGCCCTTGTAAGTTCCCGTAAAAATACCGGTTTTGACCATTTAAAAGAGCTTATCTCCGAATATAAAACCCTAAGTGTAAAACCCTGCGTCAACGCATCGGTGATCGCGCCAGATTATTTTGACCGCTTGCATAAGGCCTTTCCAAAACAGGATCTTTATAAGTTATGGCTGGTGATTACCCAAGATGTCAACTTCGGTAAACTGAACCGTAATGAACTCATTGGCATCAGCTCTTTTCAGACTGAAAGCAAGGGCAACCTCAAACGCTTGCAGCAGAAGGAGACCATTGTGCGCTATCAGTTTATCAATGGCGTGCTCAAGGAGACCCTCAGCATTGACCATCTTGCAGCGAAAGACCTGCGAAGTCGGTTGGATCGCGTACTCACCCACAAATTTTGGGGATATGTGATCTTTTTTGCCATTTTATTGTTGATTTTTCAGGCTATTTATGACTGGAGCGAGTACCCAATGGATCTTATAGACCGCCTATTTGCCTTCATCGGCGAATGGGTGCGCGTGCACTTGCCCGCTGGTTCACTCAATGATCTTATCTCAGAGGGAATCATCCCTGGCCTGGGTGGCATCGTTATTTTTATCCCACAGATTGCATTTTTGTTTTTGTTTATATCTATTCTTGAAGAAACCGGTTATATGAGCCGTGTGGTCTTCCTGATGGATCGTGTCATGCGCCGTTTTGGCCTTAGCGGGAAGAGCGTGGTCCCACTCGTATCGGGCACGGCCTGCGCTATCCCGGCCATTATGGCGACGCGCAACATAGAAAACTGGAAGGAGCGCCTCATTACCATTCTGGTGACGCCCTTTACCACATGTTCAGCACGATTGCCTGTATATTTGATCATTATCTCGCTCGTAATACCCGATAAAAAGGTGCTCGGTGTGCTTAACCTGCAGAGCCTAACGCTAATGCTGATGTACCTCATAGGCTTTGGTACCGCGATTGGATCGGCATGGTTGCTCAATAAAATACTCAAGATCAAGACGCGTACTTTTTTTGTGATCGAAATGCCTAACTATAAGCTTCCATTATTTAAAAATGTAGCCTATACCGTGATCGAAAAAACAAAATCGTTTGTCTTCGGTGCCGGAAAAATCATACTTGCCATCTCGATTATTCTTTGGGTACTGGCATCTCACGGTCCTGGAAAAAATTTCGCGAATGCGGAAACCGTGATCGCTCAACAGACCAAGGGTCAAAACCTTGACCGAGATGAGATCGATAAAAGGGTGGCATCTTACAAATTAGAAAACAGTTACATCGGCTATATGGGTAAGGGTATCGAGCCCATCGTGCGGCCATTAGGCTATGACTGGAAGATTGGTATTGCCATTGTGAGCTCTTTTGCCGCCCGTGAAGTGTTTGTGGGTACGCTGGCAACGATTTATAGTGTGGGCAATGATGATGAGAAAACCATTAAGAACCGAATGGCCGGCGAGGTCAACCCTGTACTGGGCGGCCCCTTATTTACCCTTGCCAGCGGTATCTCGCTGCTGCTCTTTTATGCATTTGCCATGCAATGTATGAGTACGCTGGCCATTGTAAAACGGGAGACCAATACCTGGAAGTGGCCGATTTATCAGCTAGTGATCATGAGTGGCTTTGCGTACGCCGTAGCTTTGGCGGCCTTTCAAATTTTGAAGGTAAAGGCATTTGCAAATCCACGTTGATCAGTTATTTTGAATAACGCCGTGAAAACAAACCTGATGATTGCGAGGTACTATCCTGATTTATTCCCTGTGAAAGGGAAGTACAGAAGCCTTGAGAACAGAAAGTTGATTTTTTTAAAGAAATGTCAAATAACTGGCTTAACAACGCCGTTTTTTATAAATTTATAAGACTATGGAAATCTTACAGAATATAATTGTCGTCGCCATTTTTATTATTGCCGTGGGTTACCTTGTGACCAAATTTATTTGGAAACCCGCTTTTCTGGGAGGTGGCAAAAGCAAAAACGGCTGTGGTAAAGACGATTGTGGCTGCCACTAGGGTCTAATTCATTAGGCCTGTATATATTCGTTACGTGCCGAAGCCTTCTCTAAAGTTTTATTACTTTCCTGTCACTATTCCACCCCGTTATGGATAGTTGCAGGTCTTTTTTTGAGAGCTTTTCTGTAATGCTCAGGATTATTTTTTTCTCTTCTCCCGGTGGTATTGAAAAATAATTATCGCTGTAAAAAGTGGGCAGCACACGCTTTCCAGTTACTTCATCCTCGAGGGCTACACGGTTAAAAAAGGCCACAGGATTGGTTTTTGCATTGCTTATCGTGAGTTGAATTTTGTTATCTCGCAGTTGCTTTACTTCGGTTTTCAGATCAATTTTTGATAGTTTTTCAAGCCCGGTATAATTGCCCGTGGAATCCGGGAGCCAATAAAAATTTTCGTCCAGTACATTTTTTGTCGTGTCCAGAAGTTGAAGCGAAAGAAAAAGCCCTTCTTTTGCCGCCATAGTATCCACAATTTTCTTTACGGAAAACATTTTTTTTACCGCATTGGCCCCTATATATGAAAAAACCTGGGTGATTGGTTTTTCTTCGCCCTTCATATCATAGGCCTTAACTGCAAGCATCGTATCGTAATGTGCCTTAAAATCATTATTTACCATAAAAATATCGCCCGATGATATATTGTACATGGCATGTAGCGGTTGACCGCCCTCCTTTAGCCCATAAAATCCGGCATTCTGATCCAGATAATAATCATACATCTGCCCGCGTAGGGCCGTCCATGGATTTTGGGTTTTCCAGATAATGAAACCCGTGTACCAATCCCATTTGTGCGCACTGAAACCTTCTACCAGACCGCGATACTGATCATAATTGACCAATTGAGCTTTTCTGGCAAAATCCTCCATATTCAGTACGCTGCCATACGCATCCAGCGTGTGGCCGTAGCTTATATATTTATGATAGGTCCATACAGGGTCTTTTACCGCTTCGGTTCCCATCTGATCAATGGGCACGTTCCAGTTTTCCTTGGGCAAAAATCGCTTCAGCGACTCGGCATCTCCCACACCTACGGAGCCCACCTCAGAATTAAAGGGCCAGGTACGCTCATCCCAGAAGGTGGCGATATCCTGAATGCCGTAAGGCCCGTCGCCGTTTCCACCTTTAAAATTATAGGACATCTCATCTGAATTGGAGTAATCTATAAACCAACGCTTAGGATCCAGTTTGGGCAGTATACTGTCTTTAATGGCGGTAAGAATATCGTAGGGCGGGGTAATCTCGTTACCGCCGCACCATGCTACCAAAGAAGCATGATTGCGTAGCATTTTAACGGCATCTATAGCAGATTTTATGAAGAGTTGGTGATCATCGGGGTATTTTCTCCTCGTCCATTGATCCTCCTTTTTTTTTGGATCTACCCATCGGCCGTTGGCATCGCCAGACATCCAGAAATCCTGAATGACCAGCATCCCATATTTATCACAGGCCTCATAAAATTCTGGCCGTTCCGCAAGGCCGCCGCCCCAGATACGAATAAGGTTCAAATTCATATTTCTATGAAATTTAACCTCAGTATCATAACGCTCCTTATAAAATCGCAACATCGCGTCAGACAGGATCCAATTACCCCCTTTTACAAAGATCTTCTGTCCGTTTACCAGGATTTGTTGGCTTCGGGTATGGCTGTTCCATTCGGTTTTGATCTCCCGGATGCCCACTTGTAAATTTTCAGAATCAGAAGTTCTCCGGTCAATATCAAAATGGATTTCCAGTGGGTACAAATAAGGTTCCCCATAACCTGTGGGCCACCAAAGTTTTGGGTCATTTATCACCAGATCCGGTAACTGAACCATAGTCTTTTCATTTCCTTTAATAGAAACTTCCTTCTGTATCGTTTTACCGTCAAACTCGTATACTAAAATCCCCGTTACGGCAGTGGGAGAGGCATTGAGCACTTCTGCCGATACCTTTAGCGTGGCTGGTTGCTGCTTAGCCCCAGGTCTTCGCTTTCCCGGTACAAGTGTTACAACATGCGGGTTATTCAACTGGATGGGCCCTGTTTTTTCTATAAAAACCTTGTCCCAGATGCCGGTATTTCTATCTTTTATGGGCTGTATCCAGTCCCAGCCTGCCGTGTATTGAGAAGCTACATTTTTGGCGATGGTACCATCACCGCCCTGGCCACCATTTGGATTTCCCGGTACCGGCGCGGGATGTACAAGTACGGCAAGCCTGTTGCGGCCAGATGGGGAAAGGAATTTTGTGATGTTAAAGGTTTTCCGCAGAAACATCCCTTCATAAGGTTCCTGATTCACTTTTTGCCCGTTCAAAAAAATATCAACGCTATAATTAATTCCACGAAAGGTGAGCCAAACCTGCTCATCGCGCTTGGCTTTTTCTTTCACGTCAGTGGCAAACCAGTATGTATAATGGGCAGTACCAGTCTCATAAATATCCGGAATTTTTTCGTTGTTCATCCCATAAAAAGGATCAGGGATTTCCCCGTTATTCAATAAATTAGTCAAAATAGTGCCTGGAATGGTGGCATTTTTCCAGTTTTTAATGGAAAAATCAGTTGAAGATATTTGCCTTCCATCTGCACTCACTTTTTCCACTGGAGCATATTTCCAGTCCTGATTTAGTTCATATTTCTGCTGAGCATTTAGAGAGGAGAGGCTCGCCAGGAAGAAGGTGAGAATAAAGATTTTCTTAAGGATCAACATAAATGAAAAGGGATTTTGACGTGATATTTCGAAAAATAAAAATATCAAAATTACCCTTATGAAATGAAAGAGGCTATAAAACACAACTATTAATTGTCAGGCAAAAAAATTTACAGAAATCGGCTTAGCGGTAACCAGCTTTGATCTCCAGAATATAATCAGTTTTTTTGAGCGCCCCACGGCCTACCTTTGGATATGGAGCTACAGCCACCGCGGAGACAAGAATTTTATCCGTATTTAAAAGGGTTGGGGCTGGCGTCCCATTTGGGAAAGTGATCGTTCTATTTCCTAAAAGCTTTCCCTTTTTGAAAATACCAATCCCTATGGTGACAGAGCCGGCGCGGATACATTCCACATCGCTGGGGCACCTGGAATCCTCGATTATTTTATCAAAAATCAGCACATATTCACCAAACCGTACCACGGAACCATAGGCTGCCTTGACCGATAGTAAAGGTATGTTTTTAGACTTTTTAAGTGAAAGGCTGTCCTGCGAAAACAAGCCTGCCGCAAAGAACATAAAACTGCATAAAATGAGACGGGAAATCATCCTGTTTTTCTACTAAATACATAAAGACCAATCTAATGTTGCAGAAAAAATGATGAAAACAAAGCCGCTTTCCGAAATCTTTTTTTCGGGTGCCCACAAAGCACTTACATCTTAAATTTTACCAAAGACTCAAATCCTGAATTTTTTAAGCAATAAATACAGGGATGTTAATCCTGTGTCTCACGCTATCTACGGTCGTCCCAAAAATCAGATCCTTGAAGCCTTTATGACCGTGGCTTCCCAAGACCAGCAGGTCAAATTCTGTAGCATTTATTATCACTGGGATCGCCCTTTTTGGAGATCCGAAGCCTAATTCCATCGAGACGGTATACCCTTTATTTTCAAGTTCTTCCCTATATGCACTCAAAAAACGTTCATCGCTTGAAGTCTCATAATCCTCAATACTTTCGCCATATATAATGGCTCCCGGTGTTTCAACAACGTGAATCAGGGTGTACACGGCAGATTTTCCGCCCAGCTGTAGGGCCGTAGAAAGGCTTTTTGAATCTGCAGTAGAAAAGTCAACAGCCACAGCAATTTTTTTATAAAGAATAGGATTATCAATTTCTTGAATATTCGCTTCTGTAATATGGGGTACCATATTGCGCTCTCGTACCGGTAGCGCACGTTTTTTGAGTAAGGGCTTGAAAGCGATATAAAGCAGCAACAGTGCGGCCCCCACACAAAGAGGTAGGATAAGGGTATAGATATAAATGGGATGCTCAGTCGTCTCAAGCCATCCATTGATCTCATCGACGACAAGTTTGGCATTAAGCCCTACGATAACAATAGTGACCAGCCAGGAGACAATTTGCACGGGTCTTTTGATATGAAAACCCTCCATCAGCTTTTTATGGCTTACAAAATGAATCAGCGGAATAATAGCAAAACCTAATTGTAAACTTAGCACGACCTGGCTCAGTAAAAGCAGTCGCCCGGTTCCGCTTTCGCCAAAATAGATCACGGTAAACAAGGCAGGGATAATGGCCAGCAGGCGCGTGATCATACGGCGCACCCAGGGCTGGATACGTAGGTTGAGGTGCCCCTCCATCACGATCTGGCCGGCCAGGGTTCCCGTTAACGTCGAACTCTGGCCTGCTGCGATAAGGGCAAGTGCAAAGAGGATCGGAGCCAGTTTAGTACCTAATAAGGGTTGTAAAAGTTTATGGGCATCCTGGATTTCCGCAACGGTATAAAGTCCGTTCTTGTAGAAAACTGCAGCAGCCAGGATAAGTATTGCCGCATTCACAAAAAATGCAAGGTTGAGCGCAATAGCAGAATCAATAAAATTAAATTTCAACGCCTCTTTGATTCCCTTTTTAGTGCGCTTAATCTTACGTGACTGCACCAGGGAAGAGTGTAGGTAGAGGTTGTGCGGCATGACGGTCGCACCTATGATGCCAATGGCGATATAGAGCGCGTTACTCCCCGGAAGGCTGGGGATAAATCCTGCCATAAGATCCCCCATGTCTGGTTTTGCAAAGAATATTTCAACAAGAAAGGATAAACCGATGACAGCAATCAGGCCTATGATAAAAACCTCCATTTTACGCATTCCCTTGTTGAGCAGGAAAAGCAATAAAAAACTATCAAGGGCCGTGATCGATACGCCCCAGATCATAGGCAATCCAAAGAGCAGGTTGAGCCCTATGGCCATCCCAATGACCTCTGCAAGATCACAGGCCACAATGGCGATTTCCGCCATAAGGTAAAGGATAAAATTTACGAAGGTGGGATACTCCTCCCGTGAGGCCTGGGCGAGATCCCGCCCGCGCACCACCCCGAGCCGGGCACAAAGGCTTTGTAAGAGCAGCGCCATAATGTTTGACATGAGCAATACCCAGATCAATTTATACCCAAACTGGCTGCCACCCGCTATATCTGTTGCCCAATTGCCAGGATCCATATAGCCCACACTCACCAAGTAGGCCGGCCCCAGGAATGATAATAATCTTTTCCATGGGGATTTTCCCTCCGAGGTATCTACGGAGCCATGTATTTCTTCAAGTGACTTTCTGGCCTTATTTTTTTCCATTAAAATTAGAATCTAATTATTCTTAGTAGATTGTCATTAATGCAGTCTAAATTTTAAGTTATTCCCCTGGTGCCGAAGGCCCATTTTTATAACTCCTGTAACAAACCTGTTTCTGGAGCTAAAAAGCATCAATGCTTAATGTAAATATTGTCGCTTGCCATTTTAGATAAGACCACTTTTTCGCCATTGATTAAAACACACATGCTGCGGTCAAAGCTTTCTACTTCTACAACCTCTATTTCAGCGCCCAGGCTTATCTGCTGTTTGGCAAGAAATTTTAAAAAAGAAGAGGATATGTCATTAGCACCTGTACAAACACCCCTCTCACCCACCTTTAGCTGAGAGAGTTTGCGTTTGGCCACCTCGGGAAGATAGCCCGCAGCGTTGGGTATAGGGTCTCCATGTGGGTCATACTCGGGATGTCCCAGGAAGCGATCAAGCTCTTTAACAAGCTTTTCTGAGCGTATATGCTCAAGCTGTTCAGCCACATCATGAATCTCTTCCCAGCCAAATTCCAGTTTTTCAGCCAGAAAAGTTTCCCACAACCTGTGTTTACGTACAATCTGAAGTGCGAGTTTTTCCCCTTGAGCGTTAAGTAGCACACCTCGGTAGGGTTTGTAAATTACAAGGCCTTTTTCGTCCAGCTTTTTGATCATATCCGTAGCTGAGGCAGCCTTAGTCTCCAAATGCTCCGCCACGGCATTGGTATTCACACCTCCAGGATTTTCTAACTGAAGGGTATAGATGGTTTTAAGGTAATTCTCTTCGGTTAAGGTCATCTATTTTTAAATACAGGCAAAGATATATTTTTTAATCCAGAATATATTTTTAGATTGATCTAAAAATTATTTTAATTCAATCAATTTAATAATCCGTAAATAACCGTATGCAATTAATAATAATGCAACACTTAACTATAGCTCAGAGGGGGGAACAGATATAGTTTTGTAACCAACCCCCTTAAAAACCTCCAGAAATTGGACAATCAATTCACCAGGCGTTCCTCTTCAACTCCATATTTTCAAAAGAAATAACTCGCAAAAAATTAAAGAGACCTAAACCTGTAACTGATTCCAGCGCTCAATAAAATGCATTGATCAGTATCAAAACCGGAACCCACACTTGCATCCACCTGTAAATCGTTATTGATCAAATAGGTAAGACCTGCATCCCATGAGTTCTGACCCTTACTATTTTCTGGTAATGCACCATACAGCTCGGCAAAAACCCCCAGATCATCCGTAAAATTTCGGTTATAGGAGAACGTGTAGGTGTAATTAACCACAGATGAATCATCACCCCAAGTGGCGCCAAAACTATAACCCAGCGACGATTGCTCATTAAGGGTGCTAGAGAAGCCAAGCAATAATTCACCGCCGGTGGTATCTGGCTTATAATCTGCCCCCGCGGAAAAAGGAAGAAACAAATGCCCTATCACCGCAATGTGCGGGAGCAATCCTTGCTCTTGGGTCACACCTACTTTAAATCCTACCAATAACGGTGTAAAACCGCTTTTTAAATCAGGTTTTTCCTCCCCATTTTGTTTAGTTGTCAACTGTTGAAAATCCCATCCGAGACGCAGTTCAAAGTTATCCAGCAAACCATATCTTAATAATGAGGTATTAATGTAGATATTGTGCTCTCTTCATTCCCATAGCGATAGTGCTCGTACTGCCCACCCGTTTCCAACTGTAAAAAATCTTTACTTATGAGTCCCGGCGGAGTTCCCGCCCCTGGACGGTCTGTCCCCAGAGGCTCGATATTTTCTGTTTCCTGAGCCAGGACAACCGGCCCGATACATAGTGCTATGATTAAGAATAAGTTTCTCATGTACTTTTTTTGTGAAAATATAAAAGCAGGATTAGCGTGGGGCAATTATGGCATTATTTTAACCTAACTAAAACTTAGATAGAAGAGGCGTGCAGCTTGTAGGTTGCCGTAATTAGCGCTAGTTTTATCACAATATGCAAGAAGAAAACCATTATGACTATATCATTCTAGGCGCGGGGCTTGCGGGCCTTATGCTGGCCTGTACATTGGGGGATGATCCATTTTTTAAGAATAAAAAAATCCTGCTGATCGATAAGCAGGATAAAACCATAAACGATAGGACATGGTGTTTTTGGCTAAAGGGCACCAGTGAATGGGAGGCAATAATCTCAAAAAAATGGGGTAAAATCGGTTTTAAATCGCACGATTTTACGCAAGAAATAGACATTAAACCTTACCACTATAACAAAATTGAAGGAAGTGATTTTTACGCTTTTTGTTTTAAAAAGCTCCAAAAACATCCCAATATCCATTTTAGACAAGAACGGTTGCTCAGTTTACACTCCCCTCAAAATGGAGGAGAAAAAGAAGACCGAATTTTAGTGACCACAGAGGCCCAAACCTATACCGCTAGCAAGGTTTTTACCAGTATTCTTCCGCCACGGCGACTTGAAGATCAAAAAAAACATCAAGTACTCAACCAGCATTTCATAGGCTGGTTTGTTGAGACAGAAAACCCGGTTTTTGACCCGAAAACCGCAATATTTATGGATTTTTCTGTCGCCCAAAAAGGAAATACCCGATTTATATATGTTCTACCCACATCGCCTACCGAGGCGCTTGTGGAATACACCCTATTCTCAGAGAAACTGCTGCCTAACAGAGCATATAAATCTGGTATTGAAGATTTTCTTTTGAAAAATCAGATCCATAATTACGAAATCGTTAAAAAAGAACAGGGCTGTATACCGATGACCGCCTATCCTTTTGAAAAATACAATGGCAAAAACATCATGCACATAGGTACGGCCGGCGGATGGACCCGTGGAAGTACCGGTTTCACTTTTCGCTATAGCGAAAAAAGGACAGCGCAGTTAGTAGACTTTCTTAAGCATGCAAACGATCTGCGTGATTTTAAGATTAACGATCGCTACCGCTGGTACGATAAACTTTTTCTGGATGTGCTCTACAAAAAAAACGAAATGGGATCGACGCTCTTTAGCGCTATGTTTAGGCATAACCCAATCGATCGTATTTTCCGTTTTCTGGATGGTGAAAGCTCCCTAAAAGAAGATCTCCAAATTATCTGGAGCCTTCCCAAAAAGGAATTTTTACGCGCGTTTTTCAGAAAGGGATTTATCCTCTGATAGAGGAATCTATATCGGCGATTAGATGAATTATCGCCTTTTCAGCGAAAGCCAAAAAATACAGGATATAGATTCAAAATTTTGCGTTCTAAACTACCTTCTACCACCAAAAATCTGTAATGCGAAATATAACAACGTGGCCAAAGAGCCGATCGCGGCGACCACATAGGTACGTGCAGCCCATTTAAGCGCATCCTTGGCACCGTCGTGTTCTGTGCGTGTGAGCATGTGTGAAGACTCCAACCACGCAAGGGCACGGTTACTGGCGTCATATTCTACCGGTAAGGTCACAAAGGCAAAAATGGTACCCATCGCAAAAAGGCCAAGACCGGCCACGGCGACCCAAAACCCCAGCCCAGAGCCTACAATGGCCATAAGGACAACACCGCCCATAATGACAAACATAGACATCTTAGAAGCAACGCTCACCACGGGTACAAGTGTGGAGCGCATGCCCAGCCAGGCGTACGCCTTTGCATGCTGCACGGCATGACCACACTCATGCGCCGCAACTGCTGCCGCTGCGGCATTGCGCTGACTGTAGACGGGTTCACTTAAATTTACGGTTTTGTCCTTGGGGTTGTAATGGTCGGTCAGCTTTCCATTGACCTGTACAACGCTTACATCATTAATCCCATTATCGCTGAGCATCTTGCGCGCAATCTCTGCACCGCTCATCCCGTTCTGCAGGTGCAGCTGCGAATATTCCTTAAATTTACTCTTTAATTTATTGCTCACTAGCCAGCTTACAAGGGCGATCGCCCCTATCAGAATGTAGTAGCCCATATATCCTCCGGTTATCATAATTCAATTTTTTTATTAAGGTAAAAATATAGAACTCCCAAAGCAAAAAATAAGCCGAAAATTTGTGCTGTCGTTTTGACGGAGTATAGATTTTGGGCCAGCCTTTTAAAAGAATTTAATAATGGTAAATTATGATCCAGAGAAAATCAGTTTTCAAACCGTAGAAAGATTTTTTGCCTTAAATCGTCCTGTTTTTTAATTACTGTTTGCGATCGATAACATATAAGTTGGTTCCCCATTTGTATCTTAAAAAGATAAATGAAGTCCCACAGATTTATGTGGTATGCCAAAAGCATCAGAAATGGGCTTATAGACTACATCGCCCTTGATGATATTAAGCCCCTTTTGAAGATCCGGCCGTTGTGAGCATGCCTTTTCCCACCCCTGCCCAGCAAGCATCAAAATATAGGGCAAGGTTACATTAGTCAGCGCCACCGTTGAAGTGTAAGGTACCGCACCGGGCATGTTTGCAACGCAATAATGCACAACATCGTCAATGATAAAAACGGGGTCCTCGTGTGTTGTGGGGCGCGAAGTTTCCACACAGCCACCCTGATCTACGGCCACATCTACGATTACCGTTCCTGCACGCATATCCTTAAGCATGTCACGGGTGATCAGGTTGGGCGCCTTAGCCCCGGGGATGAGTACACCGCCTATAATAAGGTCGTGCGTTTTGATATGCCGGCGTATGTTATATTCATTGGAAAATTCGGTGACCACGTGCGGTGGCATAATGTCGTTTACGTAACGCAGACGCTTCATGCTTATATCCATGATAGTGACGTGCGCGCCCAAACCTGCCGCCATTTTTGCTGCCTGTACACCTACAACACCCGCGCCGAGCACCAGGACTTTGCCAGGGGTCACACCCGGTACACCGCCCAAAAGCACACCCCGCCCCTTCACTGGTTTTTCTAAATATCGAGCCCCCTGTTGTATGGCCATACGCCCCGCTACCTCGCTCATTGGGGTAAGTAGGGGCAAGCTGCGGTCTCCTTCCTCTACGGTCTCATAGGCGACACAGATACTTCCATTGGCGAGCATGGCTTTGGTGAGTGTTTCGCTTGAAGCGAAATGGAAATAGGTAAAGAGAAGCTGGTCTTTTTTTATCAGGCCATATTCCGCTTCGATGGGCTCCTTAACCTTTACGATCATTTCCGCGGATGCGTAAACAGCCTCGATCGTATCCAATATTTTTGCACCTACCTTCTCGTAATGTTTATCAAAAAAACCGCTGTGAAACCCGGCATTTTTCTGGACGTAAACGGTATGGCCCTGTTTAATAAGTTCAAATACGCCGCCGGGGGTAATGCCCACCCTGCTTTCGTTGTTCTTGATTTCTTTGGGAACTCCTATGATCATGATTTGGTTTTAGGGTAGCAAAATAGGGCTAAAACCACAAAGCTCAACTGGGAATTCCTAAAAAAGACAGGCATTTTACTATGGATTTGCCAATAAGATCTAGGCATCTAACCCTTAAAAATCAAACTTTAACTGTACCGCGATCTCTCTGGTCAGCTCAGGTTCCTTTTTGGGTTCAGTGTTTAAGCTCCCGAGAGTTATACCCAATAATCTTACACTATTTTCCATCTTTTCCTGAAAGAGAAGCTCTTTGGCCGTTTCCAAAATCACAGATTTATCCCTGATAAAATAAGGTAAGGTCTTACTGCGGGTCTTCAGGGTAAAATCACTGTATTTAATCTTTAGGGTCACCGTTTTACCGGCAATATTGGTTTTCACCATACGGCGCTCTATCTCATCTGCAATATTCTGAAGGCGCTCCACCATAAAGATTTCTGAAGAGATGTTCTCGTTAAAAGTACGTTCTGCACCCAGCGATTTACGTATACGGTCTGGCTTTACGGTACTGGTGTGGATGCCGCGCACTACATTGTAGTAGAAACTTCCGCTCTTACCAAATTTTTCGGTAAGAAAATCCTGGTCCCTGGCCTTAAGATCAGCTCCGGTAAAAATACCCAGTTGGTACATTTTTTCGGCGGTGACCTTGCCCACACCGTAAAATTTCCTGATGTCGAGCTGTTCCAAAAAAGAGAGCACCTCTTCAGGATTTACAGTTTTCTGGCCATTGGGTTTATTGATGTCGCTCGCGACTTTGGCGATAAATTTATTGATACTGATCCCCGCGGAGGCATTAAGGCCGGTTTTTTGCTTGATTTCCTTTCTGATCTGCCGTGCAATAAGAGTTGCGCTGGGATTACCCTTTTTGTTTTCGGTCACATCAAGATAGGCCTCATCAAGAGAAAGTGGCTCTACAAGATCAGTATATTCGAAGAAAATGGACCTTATCTTCTGACTTATTTCCCGGTATCTTTCAAAACGTGGTTTAACAAAAATCAGATTAGGGCAAAGCCGTCTTGCCAGGCCGCCCGCCATCGCGCTACGAACGCCAAAGACTCGCGCCTCATAACTGGCCGCCGCAACCACACCACGCTGTGAGCTACCCCCCACAGCAATACATTTGCCTCTCAGCTCAGGATTGTCAAGCTGTTCTACAGAGGCGTAGAAAGCATCCATATCCACATGGATGATCTTGCGTATTGGTAAGTTTGGATCCATAAAAACAACACAAAAATACGGGAAGAAATTGCTAACTTTTTCAAAGTTTAATGCTTTGCGAAAAAAACGGACGCATTATTGTAATTTTAGGCTGTGGCTATCGAATACGGGCTTGGTAAGTAGTTCTGTGATTTATCATAAAAAGAGTTTTTCGAAATAATATGGCAAAAACGGCTATAATCTTGGGAATAACGGGTCTGACGGGCAGTATTCTGGCCAAACAACTTGTTGAAGATGATTATTACGATAGGATTGTCAGTTTTCACCACAGGAAATCTGGACTCACCCACCCTAAACTTACGGAGCATGTCATCGATATGCAGAAACTGGTAGAAGCAGAAGAAGATTTTAACGCAGATGTGGTTTTTTGCTGC
This sequence comes from Leeuwenhoekiella sp., assembly GCA_965219335.1. GTDB lineage: Bacteria > Bacteroidota > Bacteroidia > Flavobacteriales > Flavobacteriaceae > Leeuwenhoekiella. The sequence continues at coordinate 776,488 of CBDCNG010000009.1, read as the reverse complement.
GTGGGCACTACCCGGCATCAAACTCCAAATAAGGATGAATATAAGTCAATAGATTATGGCATCCCCATCACAGCAGCATCCCTTTGCAAAAAAAATAGCATTCCAGTTTTAATTGCAATAAGCGCGATTGGAGCAGATGTTTCCAGCCGCATTTTTTATACACGCCTTAAGGGCGAAATGGAACGCGATATTTTGGATCTGGGCATTAAAAATACCTACTTTATGCAGCCATCCCTGCTTAAGGGCAACCGCGTGGAATACCGCCCTGAAGAAAAATTTGCCGCATATGTTTTTAAGATTGTCAATCCCCTGCTGGTGGGCCCCCTTAAAAAATACAGGAGTATACGCGCCGCAAAGGTTGCAACCGCCATGCGCATGGTAGCCATAATGGGTTACAGTAAGCCTTGCATACCTTCTGAAGAGATCAAAGCGATTACCGCGTGACCATAATCACAAAAAGAGCCTGGGCTATTTATACCAGTGGAAACGCTGGAAGTTGTCAGGTAAAGGTATGTTTACATTTCTTAGCTTTAAGCGAAAACCGAGCGAATACCAATAATTGATATATCATATTATGAAGGACACAGAGATGTTAGAAATTGAGCGCAAATTTCTGGTTAAGGATCAAAGTTTTAAGGATCTGGCGTTTAAGAGCACGCACATCGCACAAGGTTATCTCAACAGTAGCCCAGAGCGAGTTGTACGGGTGAGACTTTATGGGGATGCCGGCTTTATTACGGTCAAGGGCAGGCCCAATGAGGAGGGGACCACCCGCTTTGAATGGGAGAGGGAAATCGCCGAGATTGAGGCTAAAGCACTTCTAAAGCTCTGCGAGAAAGGGGTAATCCAGAAGACAAGATATCTTGTCAAAGCTGGGCGCCATACGTATGAGATCGATGAGTTTGATGGGGAAAACCGGGGTCTTGTGGTTGCTGAGATCGAGTTGAGCGCTGCCGCAGAAGTTTTTAAATGCCCAGAATGGTTGGGTCGAGAGGTTACAGGTGAGATGAAATACTATAATTCTCAGTTGAGTAAAATGCCCTATTCACAATGGGAATAGCTTTTAAAATGCTCTTAAAAAAATGAATAATATATAAATTAACAAGTAAGTTTTTAATTTAAAAAAATTATGAATAGTTTCACCAAAGTTCTTAACTTAACAGACTGTTAAACACATTTTTATCTGGCACTAATGTTAAGTCGCGGGCATTTATTTTATTTTAATAAGACTTTACTATTTGTACTGGTCTTATCTTCTGCATGTTGTGCACAATGCAAAACTGGTCAAAAAGAAGATAAAACTGCTGATAATATAAGTATTATGACGCCATTACCTCAAAAAATTGTCGGCGACACGCTGGAATCTTCAACTATGAATGCTGACAAAACTATGATACTGCGGGTAGTAAAGGTTTTTCACAAAAGTGATCCGGCGGCAAACCTTAACTACACCGTTTATAAAAAAGGCACTGATAGTGTGGTCAAAAAGGGGGAGTTTCGAGGTAGCGATGTGTTATGGAACGATGCCCAATCGATCAAGCTGATCCCTTACGTAGGTATGGAAAAGAAACCGAGTTCTGAAAATCCGTTGGAGGTATCCAACACGGGCAATGCAAACCGGCCCAAAGTCATAAAATTAAGCGATAGCCTATTCTGAAATCATATAATTTATTAATAACCAACTTTATAACCAAACAGATGAAACACAAGTACATGATCAAATCCCTATTTTTTCTTTGTTTTGGGTTTTTGCTCTTTTCCTCTTGTCAGGAAAATGTAAAGCAAGACCCTGCTAAAGACAAAGGACAATTGATAAAAATAACCCCTATGGATAATGGGGAGGATTTTGAGGCTGAAGAGCACGAAAATGAGGAAGATCCCGATAAACAGAAGGGCATTGAGATCATTGCCGAATATCTTTCTGATATACGCAAGCCTATAGGTGCCAAGCATGACACCTATAAAGACGGCTATCTTATGACAGAATATGCCAAAGCCAAAAAAACCACCCTTATCAATGGCCGTTCCACAAATAGCACGGTCTGGAAAGAGCGCGGCCCAAACAATGTACCTGGTAGGACCCGCAGTATTGTGGTCTCCCCAACGGATTCCACAAAATGGTACGCCGGCTCAGTGGGAGGTGGTCTCTGGGTCACAAAAAATTCTGGGGAGACTTGGGAAAATCTGACCGATTTTAAAGTGCCCAACCTCGCAACTTCTACCGTTGCAGTAGGGACCAGTGCACCCGAAACAATTTATGTGGGTACAGGGGAACCTTTTGGCAATTTGGATGGCATAACCGGTGCCGGAATTATCAAATCCATTGATGAGGGGGCTACATGGACCTATCTTGACAGCACCAAAGGTTTTGGTGATATAGGTAGGCTTGCCATCAATCCCGAGGATGCCGATAATCTTGTTGTGGCGAGCACCCGCGGCATCTACGTGACCACCGATGGGGGCTCCAGCTGGAAGAAAACTTTTGGGGTTGAGTCTTTTAAAGCTGATGACAGCGTCACCAGCACCAATGTGCAGGACCTCAACGCCACCCCAGGAGATTTTAATACCCTTTACGCCGGTGTTAATAGTATAGGTATTATAAAAAGTACAGACGCCGGCCAATCATGGGATCTTGTTTTTGATACCGATGATTATAATCCTAATCACGCACGCTTTGAGCTCGATGTTTCACCAGTGAATACCGATAAGGTTATTTTAGGGGTATTTACATACGATGGTAATGCGACTACTGCGATCAATACTGATTTTTACGTAACCGAAGATGCCGGTGCTGACTTTAAACTTTTAGGTGTCAAAAAAGATACTCTACCATTAGATTACAGCAATCTTTTGACAGGCCAGGGATGGTATGACAATATCATCACCGCCCACCCTTATGACGAAAACGTATTTTATGCGGGTGGTGTTTATGTGAGTAAAGTCTCCATAGAAAAACAGGACGATAGCCTGGTTTTTAGTTCAAAATCGATCGCCGCCGGCTACCGTGATGACCAAATAAACAAAAATGTACATGTGGATCAGCATGGCATAACGTATATCAAAGGGGCAGACAGCACCTTTAGGCTAATCTCATCTAATGATGGCGGGGTATACTCCACCAAATTTGAAAGTGATCCCGGTACTACGCCAGGCGATTGGACAGATCCTGTCATAGGCTACAATAGCACCCAGTATTATGGTGCTACAAAAGCAAATGGTTCAGATAACTATCTGGCTGGAGCTCAAGATAACGGCACGCACATTTCAAATGTGGCAGCCGGGGCAAATGCAAACACTTCTTATCAGCAAATAATAGGTGGTGATGGTTTTGAAGTCGTCTGGGATTATGACTCCATCAATAAATTCATCGGAGGCTCACAGTACAATAGCTTTATTCGCTTTACCAGTCAGGGCGCCTACTACGCCTACCATGGGGATCAGGGCGCGGCAACGTCTCCATTCTATTCCAAAATATCAAATGCAAACAACAATCCGGAAACGGTTTTCAGCCCATCGATCAACGGGGTTTGGAGATCTGACGATTTTGCCGAAAGTTGGACATTAACACCCTTACCTCAATATTTTTACGCCGGTGGCAACAGCAGTGCACTTGACGTCAACGTGTCTACAGCAAACCCTGATGTTGTGTGGGCTGCGCACGCCATGATAGAAAGTGGAGGCCTGGTGCCTTTAGTCTCACAGGACAACGGATCAACCTATACGCCTGTAAAACCTTTTGTAGATCCTCGTCCTGGTAGAACTCATAACTACTATATCTCAGGAGTGGAAACATCACCTACTGATAAAAATACGGCTTATCTGCTCTTTAGCGGTCAAAATAGCGCCAAGGTACTTCGCACCACAGATCTGGGCGAGACCTGGGAGGATATTTCCGGATTTTCTAAAGGTGAGGATGACGGTTTCCCTGATGTAGCCACCCACTGTCTTGTGGAGATGCCCTTTGATAAGGATGTCTTATGGGCAGGTACAGATATCGGAATCTTCCAAACGCTTGATGGAGGAAAGAGTTGGGCACTCCTTAAAGGTTTACCGGCTGTTGCGGTCTACGAGCTCAAGATCGTAAATGACCAAGTGGTCATTGCAACACACGGGCGAGGCGTGTGGACGGCCACCCTCGATGAACTTAATAGCTATGAGCCACCTGCCTATTATCAGCCACCAACGATAGCAGAGGTCTATCAGCAATCCATAGATAGCCTGAACGCCGTAGTAATTTATGACGTTAAGGAACAAGATGTGGATAGTGTAAACTTTTATATAGACGGAGAAGAGCGGGCAACTATTGCCGAAGGTTTTGAAGCAGCGGGAACAAAAAGCCAGTTCAGCATAAAAAACCTTGAAGAAGGCCTTCACACCGTTGGGGTACAAATCGTGAGCAGTACCGGCCAGAAGTCCATACTAGCTAAAAAGGAAGTAGCTATCGTTGATTATGAATCCCCTGAAGAATTCGTCTCTGTGGATGAATTTAAGCCGGAAGATGTATTTACGTTCAACAATGAGTTTGTGATCGATACCGTTGCGGGGGTGAGCCAGAAAATACTGGTCAATAAAGATATTCCCTATCTTGATAATTCAAAATATCGTACCATCTTAAAAAGGCCCATCACCATTACGGAGGCCTCAGCACAATTCGATTATGAAGATGTAGCCATTGTAGAGCCTGGTAACGAAACTGACCTTTTTGATTATGTAACTGTCGAAGTTTCCAAAGATCTGCGGCACTGGTTTCCTCTTGACGTTTATGATGCGAGACTCTATGAGGAATGGCTTACAGATTATAACACTAAGCCTCAAGGTGGAGCCTCTGCCATCAATGATGATCTTTTTAAAGAGGAGTCATACAACCTACTACTGAAAGATGATGAGGGCAACCCCATATTCAATGTGGGTGATGACGTAGTGATCCGTTTCCAACTCATTTCAGATCCAGCAGAAAATAATTTTGGTTGGGCCATCAGATCGATCAACAAACAGTTGCTTGGCACAGAAGACGCACAAGTTGCTGACACAGGTGTAAGCCTTTATCCTACCGTTTCAAACGGTCAGTTAACGATTGCCTCTAGCGCAGACCTTGGCGAAAGCACTATACAGGTATTCAACCTCTCTGGTAAAAAGGTCTACGATAAAATGCTTGACCTAAGTTTTCAGCAACATTCGCTGACGTTGGGTGGAATGGCCAGCGGTGTATATCTGGTCAAGATCGCTTCCGCGAAAAAAGATATCGTCAAGAAAATTGTGATCAGATAGACCCGAATGTATTGCATTCATTAAAACCCATTTAGCAGAAGTTGAATGGGTTTTTTAATGGGTACTTATTTGCTAGCCATTTTCAGTAATAGCGTATTTATTTCGCTTAGCGAAAACAGATTACGTCAATACATTAAAAATTATTTCTGATGTAATACAGCTAATAAATAGTGTTATTGCGGTAATTTACAAATGATGATCAAACTATATTTACTTGAAATTCAAGGACCATAATGACAAAAAGCAGCAAGTAAATTTGCCGTTTATAATCTCAAATATCCTTGTATGACCCGGCCTACTAGTGGGGCCGTATACATTTAAAATCTTAACCGTAGTAGTAACAATTAAAAAAAAGAAAATGGCTTTAATTGAAAATGATAAAAGAGAAGGAAAGATTGCCAAGGCAATCGAAAAAGAAACGACAAAACTGCCCTCAGATCTGTTTTTAATAGCTGCGGTGACCTCGATCGGGGCATCATTAGGACTAAGGATTTTTGGCAAAAAGCACAGTTCGCTATTTGTGGGGCAGTGGGCGGCCCCCATACTTTTACTGGGACTGTACAATAAACTTGTTAAACTTGAGGGCCATGATCAGATAGATGATAGCCCACAATAGATTTATGGTAATTTCTAAACCCACCCCACAATAAAGGTGGTTTTTTTATCGAAAACACTAGGAATCATAAGAATAAAGCCTTATAATTCAACCATATCGGCCACCTTCTTTGAATTAGAAAGGAACCGAAAAGTGCGCATAAAAACGTGTTTTTGTGGAGAATTTCACGATAAATGTCAATTTTCTGTGACCTGCTCCATGAGTTCAAAAACCCCGTCCTTTTTAGTGATCTCAACCAATCTTTCAAAGGTTTTTGCGCTTTCTGTGTAGTTAATACCGGAGAGCGAATTGCCTGTCCTTTTTGCGGTCAATGAAATTGAGGTAATATTGTTTCCCGTAGGTCTACCTTTTACGGTGCTTTCGGCAGGTCCACTCAACCTCGGAAAATTAAATTCTGCAGGTAGCTTAAAGAGCTGTTTTGCTATTAGGAAGGCCTCACTCCAACTTCTGGCCGGCAGTGTTAAAATTAGCTTTGTCTGCGCATGGTCTGCAGTTCCACCTTTCTTTGTTTCAAAGATAACCGAAGGAAAATCTGTTTTGAGCCGCTGGGCATATTGATTTGCATGCTCTCCATTTTTTGGTGCGCTGAACTGGGTTAAAAAACCACTGTATGCAAAACCAGTAGTATCCTTATAATTGACTCTGAGCATACTCCCGGGTATATTGGCGACTTCAAGGGTGTTTCCCGTTGAATCGGGCGATACAACGTTCACGGTACTTCCATAAGGCATCTTACCGATACGCTTGCTATCTAGAGCTGCTTGTTGTCTCAAAATAAGTCCGCTAGGTGCGATCACATACAGGACAGATGGTGGTGGCTTTTTGGTTTCAACCTTTTCTGCAGTAGGAATCGATTTTTCTTCCTTTGGAGTGTCGTTGCAGGAGTATAGGAGAAATAAAGACAGTAGCAGGGAAAAAATTGTATAACTGGCTTTCATGATTCGGTTTTAAAAGTCAAGGTAAATAATATACAGGAAACAGTAAAATTCTTCCCATAAAATTCCCTCTTCTCAGTTGACTCAGATTTTCATAAAAACTGTCTTTGGTTCTGAAGTGCCTCTACTGCCATCCCCCGCCAAGGGCTCGGTACAAGTCAACTATTGAGCTAAGTTCGGTAAATTGCGACTCAATCAGGTCAAGCCTTGAGTTTAGCGCATTCTCGCGGGCAGTCAGTACTTCAAGATAATTGGCCAAACCATAGTTGAGAAGTTCTTCAGAATAATCTGTGGCTGTGCTGTAAGCCTTATACTCTTTCTCCTTAACAACTATTTTATCGGCTGCCGCCTGGTACGTAAAATAGGCGTCAGAAACTTCTTTGGTCGCAGTGAGCACCGCCTGTCTAAACTGAAGCCTGGCCTGCTCTTGCTGTGCCTGGGAAACCTCATACTGCGTGCGAATTTTTCGCCCGTTAAAGATGGGCGCCGTAAGCCCCCCTACCAAATTGGCAAACAAGGAATTGGCACTAAAAAGATCGTCAAAATTAAGTGCTTGCAGACCTCCCGTGGCACTCAAGGTAAGGGAAGGATAAAAATTGCTACGAGCCACGTTAGTCAATTCAAAAGCATTAACGAGGCTATATTCGGCTTCCATAACATCAGGGCGGTTTCGTAATAACTGAATGGGCGTGCCCACATGCATTATGGTATCGATCTGCTCATCTTCTAGGCGCCCCCGTTCAAGCGAGGTGGGCTCCCTATTCAACAAAATGGATAATGTGTTTTCCTGCAGGCGTAATTCGCGCTTAAGATCAATTAAAATACCTTGGGCCTGATAGTACTGCGCTTCGGTCTGTTTAACTGCCGCAGCGGTTACATTGCCCGCATCCTTGAGCGCTGATGTAGTCTTTACGGCATTTTTACGTGTTTCAATGGTCTGTTCGGTAATACGTACCTGCTCGTCAAGAGAAAGTAACTGATAATATGAGGTCGCGATACGCGCGATCAATTCGGTTGTCACGGCTTTATGCGCTGCAATACTTTGTAGATAACTTGCCCCATAAGCACGTTTTTGGCTACGTATCTTTCCCCAAATATCGGCTTCCCAGGATACATTACCACTAATCTGGTAAATATCTATATAATCGGCCCCGCTGGCAATTTGCCCACCTGTCTGGCCACCCCCGGCACCACCGGCACCTCCACCAAAACCTGTATTATCTGAAATATACTGACGGGTAAACTGGGCATTGCCCGTAAGTGTGGGATAATAGCCTGCTTTACCCTGCCTAAAATATGCCTGGGCGGCATAAATTTGTTGTACGGCAACGCGTATATCTATATTATTGGCCAATCCCTCTTCAATATATCCTTGCAGAATGGGATCTGTAAAAAGTTCTTTCCAGGAGCGCGTGGCTATGGTCAGCGTGTCCTGTGGCAGGCTATCTGTCCGGAAAAGGGCATCGTTTACCACATCTGGCCGCTCATAATCCTTGGCAGCAAAACAGGAGGAGAGCAGTACAGGTATCCCAACAAGGAGCAAGAGCCTATATAACTTTAAAATCTTCATATCAATTGTTTTCTTGAAGTTTTTCTGAATTTTTTTCAGCGGGGGCTCCGCTTATCTTTTCCTGTAACCATTGAAACAGTACAAACAGAATTGGGATCACAAACACACCCAGCACCGTACCTATAAGCAAGCCTCCCACAGCACCTGTACCTATTGAGCGGTTCCCCTCGGCACCTACGCCACTTGCCACTACAAGGGGCATTAGACCCAGAATAAAGGCAAATGAGGTCATAAGTATGGGCCTTAAGCGTGATTCTGCACCATCAATGGCCGCGTCAAGTATTGATTCTCCCTGCTGGCGCCGCTGCCTTGCGAACTCAACGATAAGTATGGCATTTTTGGCGAGCAGCCCCAATAACATAATCAATGCGATCTGGAAGTAAATGTTGTTTTCAAGTCCTGTCAACTGCGTACTTATATAGGCCCCGAAAACCCCAAGCGGAAGTGAGAATATTATCGAGAAAGGCAGGAGGTAACTCTCATACTGTGCCGCAAGCAAGAAATAAACAAATACCAGCGAGAGGATAAAGATGGTCGTGGTCTGGCTGCCGGCATTAACCTCCTCCCGGCTTAAACCGGAATAAGCCGTAGAAAAATTGCCGGGAAGCGTTTTTGCCACTTCGTTCACCGCAGCTATGACCTCTCCTGAACTGTACCCAGGATTGGATGCAGCGGTCACTTTGGTTGAGTTAAAAAGGTTGAACCGGGTCACAGACTGTGGCCCATACACCCTTTTTAGAGAGACAAATTCACTGATGGGTGCCATCTCCCCACTACCCGTACGCACATAGAGCGAGTTGAGATCGGCTTTATCAGCGCGATCCTCTGGCAACGCCTGTACGTAAACCCGGTACTGTTTCCCAAAACGGGAAAAGTCTGACGCAAAAATACTGCCTATATAGCCCTGTAATGTTGAGAATATACTACTGATAGGAACCCCTAGCTCTTTAGCCTGTGGTACATTAACCTCAAGTTCAAATTGTGGATACTTGGTGTTGAACGAGGACTGCGCATACTGAATCTCTGGCCGTTGGGTCAACTTCGCAATAAATTCTTGGTTAACCTGGTCGAGATTTGTAAAACTTCCGCCCGTGCGGTCGAGCAGATTAACTTCTGCTCCAGCAGCCTGCCCAAACCCGGGTATACTGGGCGGGGCAAAAAAGAGGATATTAGCATCTGGTATTTGGGCCGCCGCCGCAAAAAGTTTACCTGTGATCGAATTGAGCGAAAGGGAATCAGCCCCACGTTTATCCCAATCATCCAATTTCATGAAACCAAGCCCGTAGTTACTGCCGGAACCGCCCAGAAAACTTCGGCCAGAGATAAGGGAAATCCCCTCAATACCAGAAATATTTTTGATTTTTTCATAAAGCTCTTTTCTTACCTCATCGGTGCGGTCAATCGACGACCCTGCGGGAAGTTCCAAATTGACAAAAATAATCCCCCGGTCTTCATCAGGTACAAAACCTGATTTAACCACAGAGGATGACCAGAAAATACCGGCAATGGCCAGTAATAGTATAACCGCGGTGATCCATTTATTGCGGTAAAGAAAATGTACAGATTTACCATATTTTTTGACCGTAGCATCAAACCCACGGTTGAAGGCGCCAAAAAAGCGACCCACAATCCCTTTCTTCTTGCCGTCCTGCTTTTCGTCATGTCCTTTTAAAAACAATGCACAAAGTGCAGGGCTCAGTGTAAGTGCATTCAGCGCAGAAATAAAAATTGCCACAATGAGTGTAACCCCGAACTGCTCATAAAATACCCCTGTGGGCCCCGTTATAAAAGTAACCGGTATAAACACCGCGGCCAGCACCAAGGTAATCGAAATAATCGCACCAGAAATCTCGCTCATGGCGGTTACTGTGGCTTTGGTCGTATCATTTTCGCCTTCATCGATCTTGGCGTGTACTGCTTCCACCACAACAATGGCATCATCTACCACAATACCTATTGCAAGTACAAGGGCAAATAGCGTTAACAAGTTTATACTATAACCAAAAAGATTAAGGAAAAAGAACGTACCGATAATGGAAACGGGCACCGCGATCGCTGGGATGAGCGTTGAACGAAAATCCTGCAGAAACACAAATACCACAATAAATACCAAAATAAAGGCCTCAATAAGCGTTTCGGTTACCTTGTCAATTGAAGCATTAAGAAAGTTATTGGTATCATAGGGTATAAAGATATGAACGCCCTCGGGCAAATCACCGCGCACGTTGTCAAGTTCTTCTTTGATCTGGTCAATAATCTCCCTTGCATTGGAACCTTTAGTCTGAAAAATACCCATGTTAACCGCGGGGTATCCTTTGGTAATGGATGAAGATGCGTAAGACTGTGCGCCCAGATCGATTTCGGCCACATCCTTTAGTCTTAAAAATTGGCCGTTGCCCAGGGCTTTAATGATAATATTGCTGTACTGCTCTTCGGTCTTAAAACGACCACCATATTTGATTACGTAAGAAAAGGCCTCCCCATTATTCTCGCCCAGCGATCCAGCGGCGGCCTCAAGGCTTTGCTCGTTGAGGGCTGCCGTAACATCTGTGGGGATAAGGTCGTAGGCTGCGAGTTTCTGCGGATTGAGCCAGATACGCATCGCATAATCCTTGCTACCAAAAACGTTGACATCACCTACCCCATTGACCCGCTGAATAGCAGGTATTACATTGATTTTTAGATAGTTTTGTATAAAAGTCTCGTCATAATCCTTATTTGTACTGTAAAAGGACATAAACATGAGCGCACTGGTCTGCTGCTTTTGGGTAGTTACACCGGTCTGGAGCACAGCTTGGGGAAGTAGCGGGTTTGCACGGGAAACGCGGTTCTGTACGTTTACCGCTGCAATGTCTGGATCAACACTTTGATCGAAAAAAACAGTAATATCCGCTGTACCATTGTTGGTGGCAGTTGAGGTAAGGTAAGTCATTCCCTCAACCCCGTTGATTTGCTCCTCGAGGGGTATGATCACACTCTCAAGTATAGTTTCTGCATTGGCCCCGGGATATGTGGCACTCACCTGTATGGTGGTAGGCGCGATATCGGGGTATTGTGTGATGGGTAGCGTGGTAAGCCCCAGTATCCCTAATATCACGATGATTATGGAAATAACGGTTGAGAGTACCGGCCGCTCGATGAAGGTCTTTAGCATGATTTTTTATTTTGGATGGTATGCTACAATTATCTATCTAAAGGACTGTTTTATGGGTTTGGCTATCGTGTCAAATTTGGCAGGCATCGGTTTAATCTTGGTTTCGCCCTTAAACTTATCTACGCCCTGCGCAACAATTCGATCTCCTTTTTCAACACCAGAATCAACTATATATAAGCCATCCACTTGTCCCTTTATGGTAATCTTGGCAGCCACTGCCGTACTGTCCTTGCCTACTTTATAAACGTAGGTGCTGCCCTGCTGCTCTTTAGTGGAAACAACCGGGACGACAACAGCATCTGTAAATGTTTGTGGAATCTGTACCTTACCACTGTTACCATTGGTCAATATTCTTGAGGGATTGTCAAATATGGCCCTGAACTGTACTGAACCCGTGTTTGTGTTCACCTGGGAGTTGATGGCATCTATCGTACCCTCCTTTAAATATAGTTTTCCATTGGCAAGCAGCAGGCGCACTTTGGGCAGACTGTCCATTTTCTGCTGCATGGTTTCACCTTTGGCGTCTTGGATAAAGTCTAAATAGTCGCTTTCGTTCATTGAGAAATAGCCATACACTTTACTGATGTCTGAAACCGTTGTCAGGGGTTGTTGATCAGAAGGGCTTATCAGCGAGCCTTTTCTCAAGTCTATCGAGCCCACGTATCCATCTACAGGACTTTTAATGTTAGCATAATCAATATTTGCAGCGATACTATTGTAACCACTCTTTGCCTGCTGCAGCTGTGCATTTGCGGTTTCCAGTTGCACTTTGCTGATGATTCCCTGTTCTACCAAGGGTTTAAGTTTATCAGCTTCCACCTGGGCCGCGTTTACATTGGCCTTCGCAGCTGCGGCATCCTGATTGAGTGACTGGGTCTCAAGCTTAAAAAGGCGTTGTCCCTTTTTTACTTTTTGGCCTTCATCCACGAGTACATCTGTGATATATCCTGATATCTTAGCGCGCACCTCACTGTTTACAATCCCTTCTATACTTGTGGGGTAAGAGGTATAGGCAGTCAATGTTTTGACCGGCAGCTCGATCACGGGAACGGGCATTGGGCCGCCGCCTTGAGCACCACCGCCGGGCCCTTGGGCATCATTTTTGTCGTCCCCACAGGAGAATAGGGCGAGGCTCAGCAAAAGAAATAGAGCGGGCTTGAGCGTTTTCATGGCTGTACGTGTTGAATTAGGAATTTTCATTTTTTTCGGCAATATGCAGTTTATTGATGATGGCTTTAAGGTTTCTCCTCTGGTCTTTCAGGTAATCCTGGAGCAGAAACCCAATATTTACTTCTTTTTCAAATTTTTGAGGGTTGTGTTCACAGTTAAAGCTATTTATCTTTTCTACAATAAAGAGTTCTTTCTCCAGATCTGACAATTTTTCCTCCAATGAGATGCGCAGGTTGCTCTTGGTCATTCTAAAATACCGTTTACGGTCACCTGGCTTTGTGTAATACTCCACAAACTTCATCTGAATAAGCAGGTTCAAATTTGTTGAGACTGAACTTTTACTGGCTTGCGTAATTTCAATAAGCTGTTCAAATGAAAAACCATCTTTTTTGGAAAGCACTAAAAGAGCAAAAATCCTACCTGCCAAAGGGGATAAATTATGACGCTCTTGAAAATTGAGTCCCACATCCTCAATAAGGGACTTTTTTTCTGCTGAACAGACACAATTATTTGGAGTTTGATTTTTCATGAAGGAGCAAAACTAGAATTAGTTCGGAACCTATCGAACTAATTAAATATTAAAATTTAGTTAAAAGAAAACGCAAAGGTTTGCGCTGGTAAAGCATCTGACATCGCATCATTTACAGGGTTTTGAAAGATTTCTTTGGATAATATTTTTTATAATTTAAGATTATAAATAGTGCGGTTCACCTTTAAATTAAGGCCGTGGGTATAGAATAATTCTTATTATTTAAAAAATCTTGAGGTATTTTAGTTTTGAGCCTTTCTTATCTGTATGTGCTGTTTAAGCACATTCCCCTGCTGATCCATTACAGTTAAGGTATAGTCTCCCGGTTTAGGGCTCACGGAAAGCTCATGAAAGGTTTGCGTTACCCCTATAAACTCAGTGTCCAGATACCAATAGACCGTAGCGTCAGGGTCGTGGTGCGCCAATTTAAAAACTACATCGCTGATACGCTCATCAAAATTTTTGGGCAATAACACAGTTTCATTTTTAACCGGGAAAATAAAGGCCATTTTGTTAGCGCTTTCGCGAAAGCAATCCTGATTAAAAGGTGGTTCTTGTCTATATTCGGGATGTTGGGGAGCGTAATAAAAATCCATCACCGGCGGGAGGGTAAACCAGTTCCGGGGTTTCATCTGTGCCAATGAATAACATGAAGTATTGACCTGCTCGGTTTCGGCCTGATTTAGGAAGATCTGGTGATGATATGGGCACGTTTTAGTTCGCATGCCATTTTTAGGAATCCATTCCATCTTTGTTTCCTCACAAAATGACCCTGCCAGAAAACCTGATTTAGCGCAAACCTCAACCTGTACCATCTCGTCAAAAGGCTCTTGAAACCAACCAGAATATGGAAGTTCCCGTAATACATCAAATAAAATCGGCGCGGCCGCCTGGACGCCAGTAACTCCCGGGCGGCCCTCACCATCTGCATTGCCCACCCAAACGCCAATGGCATACTTGGGTGTGACACCCACTGCCCAGGCATCTTTAAAACCAAAACTGGTACCGGTTTTCCAGGCGATGGGCTGGGCATCAGTAAAAAAGGACCAGTGCTCCTCCCCAATGGGCCGATTAACTTCCTGTAAAGCTTCCAAGGTTTTATAAACTGCCCCAGCATCATAGGTTTCCGCGGAAGCGAGCTCTTTGCCGAACCGGACATTTTTTCCCAAACGGAAAACAGGTTGCGTAAACTCTTGCTCGCGATAGGTGCTTGAGTGCTCCCCAAAGTAATTAATTGTGCCCGCCAGACCGGCGTAAGCTGCCGTAATATCCCACAATGAACTCTCAGCTCCTCCCAAAATGAGCGAAAGCCCATAATAATCAGCCGGCTTGTTGATCTGCCTTAGGTGCACCGCCTGCAATTTATTATAGAATTTTTGCAGCCCATATTGACGCAGCATCCGTACAGCGGGCACATTGAGCGAGCGTGATAGGGCGACACTGGCGGGCACTGCACCACTATATTGCCTATCAAAATTTTCTGGGCTGTAGCCATCAACCACGGTTGGGATATCAGCAACAAGGCTGCTGGGCAACAAATCCCCTTCGCCGAGGGTTGCAGCAAATAAAAAGGGTTTTAAAATACTTCCTGTGCTTCGTGGCCGTGTAATAATATCTACAAAGTTGTCATGTTCAACAGTAGTGGGGGAATTTCCCACATAAGCCAAAACTTCTCGCTTTTGGACATCCATTACCAGAATAGCCAGATTGTGTACCTGATTTTGGGAAAGCTTTTCATAATGGGCCTGGGCAATCTGATCTGCTTTTTGCTGCAGCGTCGCGGAAAGCGTGGTTTTGATTTGTTCCGCCTGATGGCTTAGGTTTCTAATTCTTTCGGTAAGATGTGGGGCATAGTCAGGCAAAGGCAGCGGTTTGCCGGGTAGGCGCTCGAGAAGGGCCAACTCATAGGTCGTCTTATCGATTACACCTTTTTTCCATAATTTTTTTAAAAGAAAGTCTCGTTTTTTCTTAAGCAGATCCTCGTTTTTTCCAGGGAAAATAAGTGCGGGGGCATTAGGTAACACAGCGAGCGCCGCCGATTGCCCCCAGCTCATTTCGCTTGCCGGTATCCCATAATACCGCCAGGCAGCCGTTTCCAGCCCAACCACATTCCCCCCAAAGGGGGCATTTGAGGCGTATACATTTAAAATTTGTTTTTTATTATGGCCCGCCTCCAGGCGTGTTGCCTGTGCCAATTCAACAAACTTTTCAAAATAAGTTCTTTTTTTTAGCTTTCGCGAAAGCCGTATCACCTGCTGGGTTATCGTGCTGCCACCTCTGCGCTCAGGAGTGGTGAGGGTTTCCCAAAGCGCCTTGGTCATCGCCACGGGGTTAAAGCCGGGATGATAATAAAAATATTCGTCCTCAAAATACAGGATGCAATCCTCAAAACGTTTCGGCACACTATCCTTCTGCGGAAAGCGCCACTGCCCATCATCTGCAATACGTGCGCCCAGCATGGTACCGCCCCGGCTTAGTACTACCGTTGAGGTAGGATCATCAAACAATTTCGCCGGAAGGCAAAAAAGCCAGGCCACAAATACGACAAAAATGACCAAAAAGGCGAAATAACGCTTTTTTTGTACGGATTTTCGATTTTTCATGATCCAGTCATTCGAAATGGCGCGTTAGACCTATGAGTAAGTTTAAAGTAGTTGCAACTTTTAGAAGGAATTTCTTTTAATGGCCCAATGCTCATTCTACCACCTTCACCCACATCCCCTTATTCCTAGCAAAATAAGTGTTGTCATACATAGCCTCAGCCTGCGAACCAGGCAGATAATACGTGCCTAGATAAGAAGCATTCAGGCTCGCGGTAAAAGTTTTTGTTTCCCCGGCGTTAAGGTTAAAGAAGAAATTGACTCGGTCATCCCGTATATCTGTGTAGTGGGCGTTGCCGGAAGCCCCACCACCCAAGACGGTAAAACTGGTATTTACAACCTCCCAACCACTGGGAAAAATCTGGGATAGCGCCAAGTTATCTACCGCGTCACCACTCGTATTGCTAACTGTGATTGTTGCGGTAATTTCCGTACCCTGCCGCAGGGTGGAAACATCGATCGTTTTATCGTTCCTGTCAAGATACTGTGCTTGTAGAGTAAGGTTTTTGCGTTCTGCAAGTTCATCGCCCAGCGCCAATTTCCCTGTTTGGGAAAGGATTACATAAACCAGATTATCTTTTTTGTTGTTAATGCTCAGGGTATTTGCCCCATCCTTAACCTCAAGATTTCGATGTGCGATGGCACGATCTGTTTTTATAGTCTGTGTTTTTCCGTTTAACGTGTAGTTCAGTTCCATTGCTTTACCGCCGTTTTTGGCAACCATTTTTGCAAGCGATAATAATGCAAAAGCCGTTTCCTGCGTGCTGTACCAGCGATCAGATGAAAGATCCTTGGCTATCGAGCTTGCCAGATCCCGCTGTTTAGGATCGCCAAGTGACACCATAGTTTCCAGTGCCATAGCCCGATTTCTAAAGGGCGAGCCATAGGTATAACGATCGTAACTTTCAGGTCGAAAATTGATATTGGCCGTCTGTGAGATCTGCCCGGCAACATCCTTTTTCCCCGCCAGGGCGTAGGCTGCCGCAAGCCGCCATTTGGCATCGTTGCTCATGGCGCTGCCTTCCCGTAACCTATTCATGGCCGCGAGTTCCGGCTCACCGGCGAGTGCAAGGGTGTATAAGCGGTAGGCCTGGGTCAAGCTTGAGTTGTAATAGGTACCGCTATTGCGCCATTGTCTGGCAGCATGCTGTTGATGGCGTAGCCAATTGCTCAAAAAACCGATGGGCAGCGCGTATCCCTTTCGTCTGGCCTCAAGGGCGAAATGGCCGGCATAGGTGGTGCCCCATTCATTAACTTCCCTTTCTCCAGGCCAATAGCTCAGGCCACCCCCCGGGATTTGAAAGTTTCCCAAGCGGTCTAAAGTGGCCTTAACATTGTCCTCGATCTCTTTTTTCTTGTCGAAAGTAATATCAAATACATCTGCGAGATAAAGCTGTGGAAAGGCGGATGAAATAGTCTGCTCTACACAACCATACGGATAACGGATAAGGTATTCTATATGCCTACTGAAATCCATGGGTGGCAGGGTCGAAAAATCCACCGATGCGCCATTGCTCCCGGCAATACCGAAGGTCTTAAAAGAAATATCCTGACTGGAGCCGCTTTCTAAATTATAGGTTTTTGCGGTCTGAGAGACAGGGTTCGGATTTTCTACCCCAATCTCGAGCTGAGTGCTTGCCTGCTCGCCCCCACCGGCAGCAATTACATTTATATGTTGCACGGAAATATCGGGCTGCACCTCAAACTCAAAATTCACGATCTGTTCACCCACTTCATTAAACGAAATATTTTTCGATGCATCCCCGATAGGTTTTAGGCCTTTTCCGGTTTTAACAATCACGGTGACATTTTTGACCTTTTTTTCCATGGCAAACACAGTGACCGGAAGTGTCACGGTCTCGCCCGGGGCAAGCGTTCGCGGAAGCGATGCAAGCACCATAAGCGGCTTGCGTACCGGTGCGGTTTTATCAGTACTGCCGTAGGAGCCTTTGGCGTTGTCACCAGCCACGACCATGGTACGTACAGACCCTACATAATTGGGCATCTGGATGACATGAGATATTTTTTCGCCCGCTTTGAGCTGAAATGGCCCCAGAAATTTCACCACGGGCTTAAAACGGTCTGCCTTACGGTTTTTTGCGCCGGCGGCCATATCGCCGCCGCCAATGGCATAAATATTATGCACGCTTCCAGAAAAAGCGCCGATCACATCATCAAAAATGTCAAAAGTTTTTACACCCAGCGCCTCCCGGCTATAAAAGGCCTCATGGATATCTGGCGTGGCAAACCGCGTTAAATCCAGCAGCCCCTCATCAACCACGGCAACGGTGTAGGTCATGGGCCTCCCGTTAGCTTCAGAAACCTTTACCTTAAAGGGTTGTTCAGGCTTGAGTACCTCGGGCATTTCCAATTGGGGTTTTAAAATAGTGCTTGGGTTTTCAACCTGTAGGGGGATCACACCATACAATCGTATCGGGAGGTCATTTCTGGTTTGTGCATGCGGCTGTAAAAGCGAAATATTGACATAAATGTTGGGAGCCATTTCCCTGGTCAGTTTTACCGTGGCGCTGGTCTCCCCTTTTTGGGTTTTAATCCATTGGCTTGAGAGGACTTCAGTACCGTTCTCAATGCTCAGCAATGCCCGGCCACCGCTACTGGATGGAAAAGTGATTTTTGCCTCGTCACCTACATTATAGTTTTCCTTATCTGCTTTAAAAACGAGCATTTTTGCATTTTCAGCACTTCCAGAGGGTGCGTTTGACCAGTTGCGGTAAAAATAGGCAGTGCGCCCAGTAGCATGACCCGAAGCGGGATCGATAACGCGTACCAGGTAACGGCCACCCTGTTTTTCGGGGATATTGATGTCAAAATCTCCCTTTCCGGCAGCATCTGTGCTAATTTCAAACGATTTGTAGGGGCGGCGCACCGCACTGTTTTCGTAGCGCGAAAGGTTATCCTCACCCCTATTGAACCACCAGCGCCACTCGATCCTAAAAATCCTGACCTCAAGTTTTCGGTTAGCGGCAGGTTTGCCCTGCGCATCCACGGTAAGGACATTAAAAGTGGTATTTTCATCCGTATAATAAGAACCGTATTCCCGAGCTTCCGGAGAACGCAGCCCAACAAAATAGGGATAAGGCGCGAGTTTTTTAGTGAAAACATCCATGCTAAAATCACCACCGCCCTCAAAAACTTTGGTCAAAAAAGTAGCCTGTAACATACCCGGCGCATTTTGACCCAATTCCAGCGGTTTGCTAAATTGCGATTTGCCTTCCGGCGAAAGCGTAGTCTTTGCTATAGGCATTTCAACCTCGTTAAATTGTCTTACGGGATCAGTAAACACATAATTGGGAAACTGCTCAAAAGCCGAAGAACCCTCACGCAGCGTCGCGGTCATTTCCGCTTTGAGATTTCGGGCGGGAGCACCATGCAGCCATATTGCGGATAACGCTCCGGAAACAGGCTCACCACTTACCAAAATGTCCTGATCAAAATCCAGCTTAATCTTTAGCCTGTTAGGTTTTACCGTGGCCACCCGTATGGTTTTGGTAAATTGTGCTCCCCCTACAGAAATCGTCGCGTTCCAGTTTCCCGTGGGATCATTAAATGCGGTCACAATGGGAAAATAATAGAAAGCACCCTTCACCCTAAATCCATGCCCACCTCTGCCTGATGCATCTCCTCCCACGGGAGCGAAATTGGAGCTCAGGACTTTGCTCATAACGAGCTTTCCCCGGGCATCTGTAACGTCCAGTTTTACAGGGTGGTTTTTAGGGAGCGGATTGGCCGTGTCGTTAAGTACGAAGGTCAGGTGAATGCTGTCGCCGGGGCGGTATACACCCCTTTCAGTGTACATAAACCCTTTAAGCCCCTTTTGCAGTTCTTTCCCCGAAATATCAAAATTGCTCATAGAGAGGGCATTACCGTCTTCTAATTTCGCGTAGGCGTAATTATCGCCCTGTTGCGCGATGGCAAAAGCCGCCGTGCGGTCACTATCTACACCACTAAACCCATCACCATCAGTAGTTGTTGTGGTAATGAGCTGCTGCTGATAGTTGTAAAGCTTGATTTTTACACCACTTAACGGTTGCGTGGTAATCAGGTCTGTTGTGGCAAACTTATAGGTATTATTATTGCCTTTTTTAACGATCAAACCAAGATTGGAACCCAGTATATTTATCGCCACCATGCGGTCGCGGTTGTAATAGGCAGGGCTACATGGGTCGTCCCGCTCCTCCCAATTGTATGAGTAGTTTTGGTAACTATACACCTCATTGTCCCAATATTGTTCTTCAAGAGCCTCGTCAGCCGAGGAATCTGAAGTCGCGGATTCTTCGGTGTTCAATGATAAATTGTCCTTAGCGCTATTTGCACAATCATAAATGGCGTAATCCTGATTAAAGCTAAATTCAATCCGGTATAGCGCCCCCGGATCGGCCTTAAAAAAGGAAGAAAGATCGATGGCATGGGCTTTCCATTGCCCCGAATTAGCCAAGCCCTTTTCCCGAAGATCAATCGTTTTTTTGGCAACCCGCCTGCCCACGCGCCTAATATCATAAATATCTGTCTGGTTCAGATTGTATGCTTGCAAAAACTGAAGCATATTAGCTTCATAAACTTTAATAACACGAATATCCACCGCTTTAAGGTTGACCGCTTCAAAATAAATGGGCGTGGTTTTCGCATTGGGCAGAATCACACCACTGCTCAGTAAACGCACGGCAGGTTTGAGGGCCTCAAAAGAAATGAGTTCAGAAAAAGGTTTCTTGAGTGAAAAACCTTCCGAATTTTTGATTCCTTCAAAAATGTTGACTTTAAGGTCTCCCTTGACCCGTGAGGAAGGATAAACATGCAGCACATTTCCATTAACCTCAAAGCGAAGGTTTGCACACTATCAATGGTTACAAGACCTTTAAAATCCTGATCTTCCTTCAACGGGTCTGAAAAATTGATTGCCATTGAAGCCTGCGGTGCAACATTTGTGGAAACATCAACCACACTAAAATTATTCTGACCGGCAATGGCCAGCGTATCTGAGCCTTTGTTTTCTGAATCAATAGCTTCCCCGTCCCAACGGATTATGATCTGGGAATTATCCTGATTCCGCGAAATGCTATCAATAGTAAAATTATATAGCTGGGCACTCACATTTTCGCTGGGCCATACTACAGGAAGTATTTTTTTATCTTGTGTGACGGTGATCAGCTTTTTGGCTTTTTTAAGCGAAATAACATCCGAAGTCTCGAGTTCACCCTGGGCATATTGCCACTTTTTACTGTAAGACTGCAAATTGCCCAAAATAACCTTAAAATCGGGTTTTATAGTTTGAAATTTAAAAGTATAGGTCTTAAAACCCTTCTGAACATTGTCATACAGCTTATTCAACTTGACCGAAACCGTATATTCAGTATCAGGATCGAGATTATCTTGAGGATTAAAAATCAGCGTTCGGCCGTTCTCAACGCTCAATTTCCCATTGGTTTTAGGAGTAATATCAATAAGATCCCCTGGGAGTTCCTGAGCGGATTCATATTGTGTTAGGGGTTTTGCCAGCTCAATCCGTATAGGCTCTGCGACTGAAGAATTTCCCTGCGTGGCAAAGGAGATATATTCTTTAAACTTAAAAAGATTGTCTGTTTGCGGAGTTTCTTTTTTACAGGCAGAAACCATCAAAATAATCCCGAGGAGAAATAGTGCGTTTTTTGACATGCCAAACAATTATGAGTTAGGGAAGGTAGTAAATAAAAGGGTTTATATTTCAGTCTATCATTGGCCGTTCCCGCAGATACAAACAGATAATAATGAATTGAGGCGATGGATGCGATGGCACAATGCGGCTTAAGCGCCCTGAGTTTCTATTGCTACTCGCCTTTATAAATACCCAGGGTCAATTCACCCTGATCGTTCATATAAGCCCTATACATACCTTCAGTATTAAATTCCATTGACGGGTTACCATTATGATCCAGGGCAATGACGCCACCGGTGCCGCCCATCGCGGTTAATTTTTTCTGAATCACAGCATTAGTGGCCTCCTTAAGGGTCTTGCCGCCATATTCCATCATGGCAGAGATGTCGTAAGCGACCAGGCCGCGCATAAAATACTCCCCCCAGCCCGTTGACGAGACTCCGCAGGTCTTATTATTGGCATAGGTTCCTGCGCCAATAATGGGTGAATCACCTATACGATTCCAGCGTTTGTTACTCATCCCACCGGTAGATGTGCCTGCCGCGAGGTTTCCGTTTTTGTCGAGTGCAACACAGCCTACAGTTCCAAATTTTTCATCTTTGATAAATGGATCGTAAAAGGCGGTTTTATCGTCTGATTTGGTGGTATCTCTTTCCTGTTCCAACTGTCTTTGCAGCGCATCATAGCGCTTTTGGGTAAAAAAATAGGAAGGGTCAACGATCTCCAGACCGCGCATTTTGGCAAATTCTTCCGCTCCCTTCCCGCTTAAAAGCACATGATCAGAATTGACCATAACCTCGTAGGCCAGGTTGATCGGGTTTTTAACATTGGTCACGCCCGCGATACCACCCGCATTGAGAGTCTTGCCATCCATAATAGAAGCATCAAGTTCATTTTTACCATCATGGGTAAAGACCGCTCCTTTAGCCGAGTTGAACAGTGGCGAATTTTCCATCACATTAATTGTGCGCTGCACCGCTTCCAAGCTCGTTCCACCATTGGCGAGGATTTGATACCCTGTTTTAATCGCCTGGGTAAGTTTTTCTTTATAGGCATTTTCCATGCTGTCGCTCATATTTTTCTTTAGGATCGTGCCCGCCCCACCGTGAATAATAATGGCAAAATCCTGAGCCCTGGTAGAGTCTATCGCTGTGGACTTATTGTCTTTTGAAGCAGCTTTTTTCTGATCACAGGAAAGGAGAGCGGCTGTGATCCAGAGCAGTAAGAGTAGTTTTTTCATAATGGCTTTTGTTAAGGGAGTAATTTAGTCAAAAGTTCTGATTTATGGATTAATGGGGAATCGCGCAAACCGCTTCAAAAAATAGTAATATCTGATTGAGCTTTAATGGCCCAATTTGTTTCGCCCTTTGACAAAACTGAAGTATATCGAAGTCTTTTTACTATATAATGTATTTAAATGCGTCAAAGGAAAGACGAAAATTTGAGGTTAAGGATACATTGCCAAATTCACCCTAAACCATGCGGCTATTTTTTCCGCGAAAGCGAAATTGCTTACTTTTAATGTATATTGACTATTAGTAGTCAATATATGACAAGCAACTACAATAAATACTTAAAAATGTCTATCGCAAAACCATTTAACCTCAACAACTGGATCGCCGAAAACCGCGAAATGCTCAAGCCGCCCGTGGGTAATAAAAATATGTACAAAGATGCCAAAGACTATATCGTGATGGTGGTAGCCGGGCCCAACGCGCGCAAGGATTATCATTATAATGAGACTGAAGAACTTTTTTACCAGTTAGAGGGGGAGATCGAGGTGCATGTGCAAAAAGATGGTGAAAAGAAAACCATGAAGCTGGGACCAGGAGATATGTATCTGCACCCAGCCAAAGTGCCTCATTCTCCCGTACGTAAGGAGGGGTCAATAGGCCTGGTGGTAGAGCGCAAGCGTAAAGACCTGGAAGGCAAGGATGGTCTTTTATGGTATTGCGACAATTGCAATCATAAACTTTATGAGGTTTATTTTCCCCTAGAGGATATCGAGAAGGATTTTTTAAAACATTTCAATCATTTTTACGCGAGTGAAGAGCTTAGAACCTGCGATAATTGTGGGACGGTGATGCCCATGGATCCCAAGTTTGTGACGGGCGATAATAAGTAGTCCGCTTTTGTGAACATAATAGATGACTCTAGCTCATAAACACGCAGCTACATAAGGAACAGATTGATTCAAAACAATTTTAACACATTAATATCATGGCGGTAACGACTGCACATTTAGACGTTGAGACTATTTTAAGTCAACTTGAAGTACAACCGGAAAACGCGGGAACCTCAACCGGGACAAAAACGTATGGGAATGGAGAAATGTTTCCCTCTATTTCTCCAGTAGATGGCCGTACCATTGCAGCGGTAACCGCTACGACGCGGGAAGAATATGAGCAGGTTATGCAGGCCGCTACCGCAGCTTTTAAAACCTGGCGCTTCATGCCGGCACCACAGCGTGGTGAGATCGTGCGTCAGTTTAATGAAGAACTGCGCCAGCTCAAAGAACCTCTGGGCAAATTAGTCTCCTATGAGATGGGCAAATCCTATCAGGAAGGGCTGGGTGAAGTGCAGGAAATGATTGATATCTGCGATTTTGCTGTGGGCCTTTCTCGCCAGCTGCATGGGCTTACAATGCATTCTGAACGCCCGGGGCACCGTATGTATGAGCAGTACCACCCGCTGGGAGTTGTTGGGATTATTTCGGCATTTAATTTTCCCGTTGCAGTCTGGGCATGGAATACTTCATTGGCATGGGTATGCGGTGATGTGACCGTATGGAAGCCCAGTGAGAAAACCCCTTTGACCGGCATTGCCTGTCAGAAAATTGCCGCACGGGTATTTAAAGAAAATAATCTTCCTGAAGGCATTTCAAACCTTATCAATGGGAATTATCAGGTGGGCGAATTTATGACCAAAGATGACCGTATACCCCTGGTTTCGGCAACTGGCTCCACACGTATGGGAAAAATCGTAGCCAGTACGGTTGCGGCCCGTTTGGGTAAAACCCTGCTCGAACTGGGCGGCAACAATGCGATCATCGTCACCCCAGATGCCGATCTTAAAATGACGGTCATAGGCGCAGTATTTGGAGCAGTGGGCACTGCCGGGCAGCGTTGTACATCCACAAGGCGGCTCATCGTGCACGAATCCCGATATGATCAGGTAAAACAGGCCTTAGTCGATGCCTATGCACAGCTGCGTATTGGCGATCCTTTGGATGAAAATAACCACGTGGGCCCAGTGATCGATGCCGAAGCGGTCAAAAATTATAAACAAGCCCTGCAAAAAGTAGTGGATGCCGGCGGTAATCTTTTGGTAGAGGGGGGGGTTTTGGAAGGCGAAAATTACGGAAGCGGCTGTTATGTCAAGCCCGCTATTGCGGAAGCCAAGAATGACTATGATATCGTACAGCACGAAACCTTTGCACCTGTGCTTTATCTTATAAAATATGCAGGCGAGGTCGAAAACGCAATTGCCATACAGAATGGAGTGCGCCAGGGACTTTCTTCAGCAATCATGACCAATAACTTGCGCGAGGCAGAGCGTTTTCTCAGCGTTACCGGTAGCGATTGTGGGATCGCCAATGTGAATATTGGCACCTCAGGGGCGGAGATAGGTGGTGCCTTTGGCGGCGAAAAAGAAACCGGCGGCGGTCGCGAGAGCGGCTCTGATGCTTGGAAAGTCTATATGCGCCGCCAGACCAATACAATTAATTATACCACCGAACTTCCACTAGCGCAGGGGATCAAATTTGATCTGTAAGCGCTTCTGCTCTATCCAGGTTTAATGAATTAGATGTTTCATTTATTGATAAAATCAAGCAGCGTGTGGGTGATATATTCGATCTGCTCATCATCTAGTTCAGTATGCATGGGTAGCGAGATTACCTCCTTCACCAAGCGGTTCGTTACTGGAAAATCCGTCTCTTTATAGCGTGTATCCTGATAAGCCTTCTGTTTATGAAGCGGGATTGGGTAGTAAACACCACATGGGATTCCTGCTGCATTCAGATGTTTGACCAGCGCATCTCGATCTACCTCTTTTAACCTTAATGTATATTGATGAAAAACATGGCAGTCGCAATCATCGCAAATAAGGGGCGTGGTAATCTCGGGGTGATCTGCTAGCGCCATCGAATATTTGCGTGCAGCTTCCCTCCGCCTGGTATTGTAAGTATCTAAATGCGGAAGTTTGGCCCTTAAGACCGCTGCCTGTATGGAATCAAGTCGCGAGTTGACCCCCACTACATCGTGATGATACCGCTCATACATGCCGTGATTTACAATTCCGCGCAGCGTATGCGCCAGATCGTCATCATTAGTAAAGATCGCACCGCCATCACCATAACAGCCCAGGTTTTTTGAGGGAAAAAAAGACGTACAACCCACATCGCCGATCGTACCTGTTTTTACCTTGCTGCCATCTTTCTGCGTATAATTTGAGCCTATACCCTGTGCATTGTCCTCGATCACATAAAGGTTATGCGCCTTAGCGATATTCATAATTGCATCCATAGCCGCGTTAAGGCCGAAAAGATGTACAGGCACGATCGCCTTGGTTTTAGGAGTAATAGCCCTTTTTATAGCTTCAACATCGATATTAAAACTGCGCGGATCCACGTCTACAAGCACGGGTGTTAAACCCAAAAGCGCAATGACCTCAACGGTGGCGGCAAAGGTAAAATCTGCGGTTATGACCTCATCTCCAGGTTTGAGCCCCAAGCCCATCATCGCGATCTGCAACGCATCGGTACCATTGGCACAGGGGATTACGTGCTTAACATCAAGATATTCTTCCAGCTCCTTTTGAAAAGCGTGCACCTCGGGGCCATTAACAAAAGTGGTTGTGTTTATAACCTCTTGGATTGACGAATCTATGCGGTCCTTAATATCGGCATATTGACCTTTAAGGTCAACCATTTGTATATCTTTCATGTTCTGTATTGTGAAATTTTGTTTCGAAAAAAATCAAGGGATAAACCTCGTTGTGAGATGAAAAATCGCCTCCAACTTTTGAGTCGGTACTGTCCTTTTACGAGCTTAAAAAGTTCAGACGAAAATACAAAAACACCACCCCACTGCCAATGTGTATTTTGACCAAATGCCTATTTTTGCCCTTCTATGCATCGTATCTATTCTTTTTTTATCGCCGTTTTCCAGAAATTGCTTCCGTTAATGGGGATTTTCAGCCCAAAATTGAAGGAGTTTAGCGATGTACGCCGTTCTGTATTTGAAGAGATGCAGCAAAAAATCCTTTCGGCAGACCGCATAATTTGGTTTCATGCCGCCTCCCTGGGTGAATACGAGCAGGGCGTTCCGGTCATGCAGGCGGTCAAGGAAATGTACCCATCGCATAAAATAGTGCTCACCTTTTTTTCGCCCTCGGGCTATAACCAGAAAAAGAAGAATCCGTTTGCTGATATTACTGTCTATCTGCCGCTTGACACCGCCAAAAATGCAAAGCTTTTTATCGAAATCGCAAAACCTGAACTGGTATTTTTCATTAAATATGAATTTTGGCCCAATTATCTTTTTCGTCTAAAAAAGGCCAAAATCCCAACCTATCTCATCTCGGGTGTCTTTCGCGAAAGCCAGCCTTTTTTTAAATTTTATGGAAAATGGATGATTTATGCGCTGGATACGTTTGATCATTTTTTCGTTCAGGACGAAAACAGTAAGAACTTGGCCACAACCCTCGGTTTTAACAAGGTGACCGTAAGTGGCGACACGCGCTATGACCGGGTGAACAGGCAATTGAGCCTAAATAACGACGTGCCATTCATAGAAATTTTTAAAGATGGAAAGCCTCTTTTGATCTGCGGAAGCACATGGACTGAAGATGAAACGCTCTTGCTTGATTTTATAAATAATGCTGCTGCGCCAAATGTGAAAGTGATTATTGCCCCTCATCAGATCAATTCCGAAAAAACGGATGCGCTGCGTGCAAAAATCACTTCAAAAACACACCTTTTTACACAAGCAGATTCCCGTCAAATTGCCGAGGCCAATGTGCTGATCTTAAATACCATCGGGATATTGAGCCGTGCCTATAGTTATGCTGATGTAGCCTATGTGGGAGGCGCAGTGGGTAATACTGGCCTGCACAATATTTTGGAACCTGCCACATTTGGCCTTCCTATTCTCACAGGTGATAATCTCGACAAATTCCCAGAGGCACAGCAATTAAGAAAACTTGCCGGCTTGTTCACAATTTCCTCTGAAAAAGAATTGACCGATCTACTTTTAAAGTTTTTTGAAAATCCTGATTTCAGAAGGAAGACAGGAATAATATCGGGTCATTTTATTCAAGATAACGTGGGAGCTACTCAGAAGATTATTAATTATCTGGCCAAAAATACAGTATTACATTAAAAATTATATAGATATATGATTGCTCAAGATAACCACGGCATTCAAATCCTTGATGCAATTATTTCTGCATTTTTTAGCGAATGGGCGTTATAAAAGCTCCTCCTAAAACTTGCAATCAAACACTTATCGCTTTATTTAGATATTTTCTAAAAGGGAGCATCTCTTTATAAATATCAACGACCTTATCCTGGTAATCATCAGCCATGATTTGCTTTTTGGTGATATCTACTTGTACAGCAATGGTCTTTCGGCGCAGCAGGTCAATATGCTCATGGTTTTGTGAATACCCTTTGGGCGAAGTCTTTAGGCTATCTACATCATCGATAAGGTCACCGAAAATTTTTTTAAAACTACTCTTGTTAATTATTTTTTTTAATTCCTCTCCGTTATAATCAAGGGCCTGGCGCAGGCTTTTTAGAAATGTAGACTTAGGTTTATAAAAACCTCCGGCGATAAAACATTCTGAAGTTCCCAAATGTATATAAAAATCGCTGTGCTCACCATTCTGGTCGAGTCCTGCGCCAAAATGATCCTTATAAATGGGCTTATCCGGGTGATACATTAGGTTATTATTGATCCGGTTAATGGCCTGTTTACCGGTCGTTTCTGAATAATCGGGATCTACTTGAGCCAATTTGATATCCATTTCATTAAGCCATGCAATATAAAAATCTCGCACATCTTCATAGCGGTCTCGATGCGCATCCATCCATTTCTTATTGTTATTGCGCTGCAGATCCTGCAGGAAATCAAATAACTGCTCAAAGTTCATTTTTCGTTTAAAGTTAAGTACAGATCGCAAATTTGATTAAAATGGACTGATTTTTAACGCATATTTAAAGGTTTACAGGGAAAATCTTGTGATTTTGGTGTTGGGATTTCAGTTACATTTGTCGCAGACCAAATCATTTTGAATATGAAAAAAGTAATTATGATAATCGCCCTTGCGATTATGCCCTTATTTTTAAATTCCTGTAGAGAACAGCCCAAAACAAAAACTGTGGTTGTGGAGAAAAAAGGGGATGAGCCCAAAGGCGCTCTGGAACGTACTGCTGAAAAAGTGGACGATAAGGTAAATGAGAAAATCGATGACCAGATCGATAGTATAGATGACAATTAAACAACCTAAAAAATTAAAACATGAAAAGATTGGCAACAATGGTGCTTCTTGCACTTACGCTGAGTACCGCAGTAATCTCCTGTCGCGAAAAGAGTGAAACGGAAAAGACGATGGATGAAATGAATGATAAAGGAGCAGATGTGAAAGTGAAAGATGGCGGTGATAAGGTAAAAATGGAGACTGATGATGAAAAGGTCAAAATTAAAACCGACGATGACGGCACCACCACCATCAAGAAAAAGGAAAAAGACACGACTGATAATTAATTGGTCAATCCATTCTAAAACCTCCATTATATGGGGGTTTTTTTATGCCCTAATATTACTCACCTGATTTTTGAGATCAATCATAGATTGCTGCAACTCGCGCAATAGGCTGCTTTCAGACGGCGCGTCTAGATTAAAGGTCAATTTGCTATTGACCTGCCAGATTTCCTGAACATCACTGATGTTAACCTCAAAAGGAACATATTCCTCATTTAAAGAAACCAGCAAAATTTTAGCGGGATCGGGAAGTTTCTGTAATTTTTTGACCAGTACAGAATCCTGGAGAACGATAACATAAACTTTATTATTACTGGCCTCACTCATGTTAGCCACTGCTTTGGCAAGCACCCAGTCATCAGGATAAAAATTAGGCAACATGCTGTCGCCCTCAATTTGAAAACCACGGTACGTGGCATTGCGGTATTGCGGGAGTGGAAAGTCAAAAGCCGGCAATTGCTGGTACCATTCCACATCCTGTACATTATGGGGATAACCTGCCGCCGCTTTCTGATTTACAAGCACTAGATTTTCATTATCCATCGCATCTACAGTAACCACTTTAGGGCTCACATCACCTTTGCCAGCGCTGATCAATTTCTGGTTGCTAAATCCAAAAAGCCACAATGGGTTGACATTATATAGGCGCAAGAGTTCGGTGACAACCTGCCCAGACAGTTTGGTACGGCCTCGCTCAATATCTGCAGTTGACTTTTTGATACCCAAAGCCTCGGCAAATTCAGTCTGTGTGAGATTTTGCTCTTCTCGAATCTGTTTAAAACGACGTATATCGCCGGACACATCATTTGTTCCCATATCGTAAATATACTCATTTTTGGATTTTATCCTAAAATACTCATGGAAAATATCCTCAAAATCGGAATAATGCCTTAAATTTGAATAAAAATCATTGCCTTTTAATAGCTTTTAGAAAGAAAAATTTTTCATACCTCATTGCCCTTTTTTCAGAATAAGAAATGTAAATGAATCGGAGTGAATTCTGAATGCCATGTGGGCGCTTTGCAGAATCGAAACTCTTTTTAGTTAGCATTTATTAAAGTCGTGCTGAGATTCGCATTAAAGCTAATCTTTCATGCACAGGAGCAATAGAGGCAATCAGATCACTATGAACTTTGACCGCATTCGCGAAAAACTGACCATCCTTGCCGATGCGGCCAAATATGACGTGTCCTGTGCAAGTAGTGGCAGCACCCGAAAAAATACAAATAATGGCTTGGGAGATAGCAGCGGTATGGGCATTTGTCACAGCTATACTGAAGATGGTCGCTGTGTATCGCTGCTTAAAATTCTTTTAACAAATCACTGCATCTTTGATTGTGCCTACTGCGTAAGCCGAAAAAGCAACGATATCAAGCGGGCTGCTTTTAAAATACAGGAAGTTGTGGATTTAACGATCAATTTTTACAGGCGCAACTACATTGAAGGTCTTTTTCTAAGTAGTGGCATCTTTCATACTCCAGATTATACGATGGAACGCTTGATCGCTGTCGCGAAAAAACTCCGGCTAGAAGAGAACTTTAACGGCTATATCCATCTGAAATCCATTCCAGGCGCAAGTGATGAACTCATGCGCGAGGCCGGTTTGTACGCTGATCGACTATCCATTAATATCGAAATCCCTACGGTGAGCGGTCTTAAACTTTTGGCTCCAGAAAAGGATCATAAAGATTTCATCCAACCGATGGAGAAGGTCAAAAACGAAATCATCCAGTATAATGCTGATAAAAAACTGATCAAGTCTACTCCTAAATATGCTCCTGCCGGTCAAAGCACTCAGATGATCGTGGGCGCCACGGGAGAAAGCGATAAAGATATCATGTACTCTGCTGTACACTATTATAGCACCTACAAAATGAAGCGCGTTTATTATTCGGGTTATGTGCCTGTTCTGGAAGATTCCCGCCTGCCCGCGTTGGGTACTGAAGTCCCCATGCTACGCGAAAACAGATTGTATCAGACTGACTGGTTGCTGCGCTTTTATGGTTTTGATGTACGCGAACTGCTGAACACCCAAAACCCCAACCTGGATATAGATATTGATCCCAAACTGGGCTGGGCGCTGCGCAATATGGAACAGTTTCCCGTAGATGTAAACACCGCAGATAAACGGATGCTGGCCCGCATTCCCGGGCTGGGCATGAAATCGGTCAACAAGATCATCAATGCCCGTCGCTACCGCAAGCTAAATATGGATAATCTAAAGGCCATTGGTATCGCCATAAACCGTGCAAAATATTTTATGATCTGTGACTCCCGTGATTGGCAGCGCAAAGATCTCGCCCCAGAGCGTATAAAAAGTATGATCTTGCAGCAATCACAGAGCAAGTATCAGAAGATGTATAACCAGCAATTGCGTTTATTTTAAAGACTGGTTTTATGAAATTTATCATTTGTTGTAGTGTTTACGATCTGAATTAATTGAACTCCCAATGATCTCAACCCTCATTTACGACGCTTCTTTTGAAGGTTTTCTCACAGCCATTTTTCAGGCTTATGAGGAAAAAATAGAGGTTGTGGATATTGTTCCCGAGTTCCGCCATCAGTCGGATTTTTTCGCGGAAGCGATATATGTGATCAGCGATGAAAAAAAAGCGGATCGCGTTTGGAAGGGACTTGCTCAATTTCCTGTGTTCAGACACAATGTATACTGGTCTTTTTTAAGTGAAATTGAAGGCAATGAGCGGGTGCTGTATCTGGCAGTTCAGTATGTACTGGAGACAAAAAACGAAAAGGATTACGGCCACCCTGAAGTGCTGCGTGCTGCGCAGGTAACTAAAATGGTGGGTCGCGAGAAACATCGCATGGAAGCTTTCGTGCGGTTTCAGCTGACTAAAGACGGTATTTATTTTGCTAATGTTGAACCCGATTTTAATGTGCTTCCACTCATCGCAAAACATTTTAAAAACCGCTATGCTGACCAGCAATGGATCATCTACGACCTCAAGCGCAATTATGGTTTATTTTACGATTTGCAAAAACTGGAAATGATGCAAATGGATTTTGATCCAAATGCCCTTGATGGTAATTCCTTCACTGAGGCAGAGCACGATTACAACGCGCTATGGAAAGATTATTTTACCAGCACCAATATCAAATCGCGTATTAATATGAAACTCCACACACGCCATATACCTAAGCGCTACTGGAAATATCTGAGCGAGAAATCGCCCCTATAACTTTGTTAAGGCAGCGCAGCAGTCTACAAAAACTAGAATTAAAAGCGATCAAAATGCGCTTAAAACCCATAATTTAATGGGATTTTTAAAACAGGTATGACGGGTTTTTACTGCTTTTAATGTGCTCAAATATTTTAGGTTAAAATGCATGCAGTGAAAACATCACCTTTCTTTTGTTGGTATATAATAATGCGTTACCGCCCCACCGCTATGCGTTTTAGTCTTTAAAAGTTCAAAAATAATTCTGTCGTTTACGTTTTCAAACAATGGCAAACCCTTACCTGCAATTACAGGATGAATGCAAAGTTGGTATTCATCAATTAATTGAAGCTTGGTCAGCTGAAGGATTAAACTGCGGCTACCTACAAAAACAGCTCTACCTGATTGATCCTTCAGTTTTAAAACTTCTTCTCTTAAATCACCCTTGACCAATGTTGCACTTTTCCATTGAACATCATTTAAAGTAGTTGAAAAAACAAGTTTTGGAATTCTGTCAATGGCGTGAGCAAAGTCATTCATTGATTTTTCTTCTGAAGGATCCTCTAAAAATGTGCGCCAAAATTCCATGAGCTGATATGTTTTTCTTCCATACAGAATTGCATCTCCCTGGCCCAACAGATCTATATAATGCTGGTGTATTTCCTCGTCAGGGACTATGGCGGTATGATCACAAAACCCATCAACTGTCATATTAATTGCTGCAATTAGTTTTCTCATACTCTTTTGTTTAATCAAAGGTGGTTACGACATGATGCGTTTAAAATTGTATGGATTTCTGAGACCATTCAACATACATTGGCGTTTCTATTACGCTAAATGATCAATGGAAGTTACTCTAAAAATCGATTCGTTGAATAAGGCACTTTTTTATAAGTTTCACTCAACGTGATTTGTGATGGTCATTATTGATCAGGCATCAGTAGATACGAAATGAAACAAAAGCTAAGCATTTAAGCTTTTGATTAAAATTGGGGGGCATGAGATTTTTAATCCGTTTTCACTAATTTTTCCCAATTTCTGAAAGCAAATTTTTCTTTAACATCGGTATGAATATTCACAGTGTCTATAAAATTGCGTGCATCATTTCCCGTACGGTACTGGTAAGGATAATCCTGGGAAAATAGAATCCTATCTGATCCTATAATATCAATAGCTCGTTGCAAATAATCAGCGCTAAACATTCCGCTTGCTGTTACGTATAGATTCTGCTGAACGTAATCAATAAATGCTTTGTCAAGCTTAGCGATCTTGCCTAACGAAGCTAACCTTTCGACATAGAATAAAATAACCTCTCCCCAATGGCCAAGAATGATTTGCAGCTTTGGGAAATGATCAAATACTTTTGCCAGTACCAATCTAACAAATTGTATTCCCGCTTCATAATGCCAGCCAAGACCAAAGGTTGAAAAAGCCAGGTTTGTAAAATCGTCAAATCCCGAATAATAAATATCTCTAATAGCCTTCTGTGGAATTTGTGGATGAATAAACAAAGGAACTCCCAAAGATGCTGCACACTCAAACAATTGCCAGTTATCTTTATGATCCAGATTTTTTTCACCTGTTCTTCCACAAAGCATGGCTCCTTTAAAACCTAAATGATTTACAGATCGCTCTAACTCTTCAGCCGTTTTCTCTGGTGATGGCATAGGCAGCGTAGCAAACCCTTGAAATCTATCTGAGTTGCTTTTGATAATATTAAACAAGTAATCGTTAGTTTGCTTTGCAAGCTGAACGCTATTATCCTTTAAATTATGTAGGGCTGGGCTTGTCAGCGAAAGCACCTGCACATCAACCCCTGTTTCATCCATTAATTTTAAGCGGTCTGCGCCAAGATTCTCCAAAAGGTTTTCAATTTCTCCAAAATGGAGCTTTTGGGTAGGATCAATTTTAGAATGTTTTTTCCATTCGCCCCGTACCTGACTGGTTAAAAAGTGTTCTTCTACAGCTATTAATTTCATACTTAAACCGAATTTTTTTAGAAACTAACTCTTATTATTATAGTTCAAAATATACCCTGATGCATGCTCGACCCCGCTCTTATAAATGATGTTTATTGCAGATTTATTCTTTAAAGTTTTAATCTTCTCCTTCAACAACTGAATAAATTTTCACCGTTTTTATGGCGTTTTTATTAAAATAATGATTCCCCAATTCTATTATTTGTCTTGAGCAATTAGGCTGGCAATTATTTTCATTGTTTTTTGGATTGGTTTTCGACAAAATTCCAAACTGCGTTTACGAATTCATCATTATGTTCATAATAAAGTAGATGACCACCTTTTATGGATACCGTCTTTTGATTTGGAAACTTGAAGGTTTTATAATGCTTTGTGCCCACGGCGTGGTCGTCCTTTCCTGTAATGACCAGCGTAGGTAATTTGATTTCTTGGGTTGTCGGCGCATAGTCCATATAGTATTCTGGATATTTTTCTGGCTTTGTAATAACATCCACCCCAAAGTCATTGATTCTAGGGTGAAGCGAGTCTATTTCTTCCATTTTAATGATGGAGTTAACATCATCCGTTATAAACCGATATCCTAAATGTTTTTTGCTCAATTCTTGTCGAAGATTAAGAAATATGGGCAACAAGCTCTCTTTATCAATTGTTTTATTTTCTGTTTTTTTATGCAAGAGGGAATCTGCATATTTTATCTGCTCTTTTGTATTTTCAACATTAAAAAAATGAAGCGTACAATTGGCTAATATCAGACCATCCACGTGTTCCGGATATTTCTTTGCGTATGCTGTGGCAATTGTTCCACCAAAAGAATGGGCAAGCACATAAAATTTTTGAATTCCCAAATGTTTTCGGAGCGCTTCAATATCATTTAGCATAGCTTGCATATGATAATCAGCAGCTTTTTCAGAATTTCCAGATCCTCGCTGATCAAAGTAAATCATGGTTAATTTTTTCTCAAGATTGTTGCCCTTCATCAATTCAAAAGAATCAAACCCCTGGCCAGGCCCACCATGAATGTATAAGCAAGGTTTTCCTGCCCCAGCTACTTTATACCTTATTTTTACGGAATCTAAGGTTGTGAAGAAAACTTCACCCTCTCTTTTTACATCATTTGATTTTCCCTTTTTGACCTTAATATCGGCATTGGTTTGTTCTGTTTTTTGCTTAGCATCATTACAGCTAATCATTGCAAAAATGGCTAACAGTAAAATTATTTTCGTTTTCATAATTATGAAGTTCAGGATTTTTTCAGCGTGAGGCATTTTCATAAACCAGTACTTTTTACAAACACGAATCTATAACCAAAGATACCCAATCCCTACTTCTTTCATTTTTAATTCAGGTTGGGTTTCATTAAATCATTGTCAAATTACTCTTTACTTGAATCCCCATTTTTAGAATTATTTACAAACTTCAATACACAATTCCCAAAGATGATATCTGCCGGGACTTATAATAGTTGGCACCCCCTTAAATAGATAACTATTCTTATTTTTACCCCATGCGCGTTTCTGAGACAATATCAACTAAACCCCCGTTTCCAAAGCTGCTTAAACTACTGAAAACCCATTTTGGTTTTGACACCTTTAGACCCAATCAGGAAGCTGTAATCAATACGGTGATCAAAGGTCAGGATGTACTGGCCATTATGCCCACGGGTGGTGGTAAATCACTTTGCTTTCAGTTGCCTGCGCTGGCACTGCCCGGCACCGCGATTGTCATCTCCCCGCTCATCGCCCTGATGAAAGATCAGGTAGATGCCCTGCGCGCCAATGGGATTGCGGCGGCTTATTATAATAGTTCGCAACCACAGATCGAGCAGCATGATACGCTAGATCAATTGCAGAAAGGAAAACTTAAGTTGCTGTATGTAGCACCAGAAAGCCTTTCGCTGCTCGATAACCATATTGATAGCGTGACCATAAATCTTATCGCCGTCGATGAGGCACATTGCATTTCGGCTTGGGGCCACGACTTTAGGCCGGCCTATACGCAATTGGGATATCTAAAGAAGAAATTGCCCCATGCGCCCATGATCGCCCTCACCGCGACCGCTGACAAGGCGACACAGGATGATATTGCAAGGCAATTGGGCATTGAGCAGGCCAGCCGGTACATCTCCTCTTTTGACCGTAAAAATCTCTTTCTTGAGGTGCGCCCCGGCAACAAGCGCAATCGGCAGATACTCGACTTTCTAAAAGGTCGCCGGCAAGAGAGCGGCATTATCTATTGCCTGAGCCGTCGCAGTACCCAAAATATAGCAGATAAGCTGTGTCATGCTGGCTATAATGCCGCAGCCTATCATGCTGGCATGAGTGCTGAAGAGCGTAGCGAGGTGCAGGAGGATTTTATCAATGACAGGATTCCCATTGTGGTCGCCACCATCGCATTTGGCATGGGTATCGACAAGAGCAATGTGCGCTGGGTCATTCATTACAACATGCCAAAAAACATAGAAGGTTACTATCAGGAGATTGGCCGCAGCGGCCGCGACGGGCTGCCTGCACACACCCTCCTTTTTTATAGTTATGCAGATACCGTACAGTTGCGCAAATTTGCCCAGGGCAGCCCAACGGAAGCGTACCAACTGGCTAAACTGGAGCGCATGCAGCAATATGCAGAGGCACTGAGCTGCCGCAGAAAGGCGCTGCTCAATTATTTTGGAGAATTTATCTATAAAGATTGTGGCTACTGTGACATCTGTAAAACGCCACCCAGGTATTTTGACGGCACCCTACTGGCACAAAAAACCTGCTCTGCAGTGGCACGGCTTAAAGAGCGGGAGCCCATGGGCATGCTGTTAGATGTGCTGCGCGGTTCACAGAATGCTCAAGTTTATGACAAGGGCTATCAGCATCTTAAAACCTACGGGGCGGCAAAGGATGTAGCCTGGCGCGACCTGCAGCAGTACGTGGTACAGATGATCAACCAGGGGGTGCTTGAGATTCGTTTTCACGAAAGTGGGCGCCTGATGCTCACACCGCTGGCCAAAAGAATATTATTCCAAGGTGAAAAGATCCAGCTTGCCAAGCTGATTACCGAAAAACCAACAACTAAGGTTAGCACAGCAACAACGATAACCGGCGGTCTCTTTGAACGCTTACGTGAGCTGCGTACCGAGATCGCAAAAGAGGAACAGATGCCGGCCTATGTTGTTTTTAACGATGCGTCCCTCAAGGATATGGAAGCCAAAAAACCACAGACGCTCGATGAATTTATGATGATAAGCGGCGTGGGCCAGGCCAAACTTGATAAATACGGAGCGCTTTTTCTAAACCTGCTTAAAAATGATAAAAAGCTCCCTGTAGCACAAAAGCTTAAGGGCAAAACCTATGAGAAAACCTTTAAACTTTACCGCGATGGGCTCTCCATCAGTGAGATCGCAGAAAAACGAAGACTTAACGAAGACACTATTTTTGGCCATTTGACTAAGTTGCACGATCAAGGTGAGGAGATTGACCTTAACCAATTTGTTGCCCAAAAAGATCTTGCTGCACTTGAAAAAGCCAAAACCGAAATCGATGATCCGGCTGGTCTCAAAGTTTTTTATGAGCATTTTGAAGAAAAGATGCCCTATTGGAAGATAAAGTTGGGACTTTACCTCTTAGATATCTAATTTGTGTAAGTCTAAAAATCAATTTTTGAAACTACCTATTACTGAGGAATAGATCATACGATTTAAAACTGTGCTTTTCGTTTTTCTAAAAAGGCGGTTGTACCTTCCTCAAAATCCTCGGTGCCAAAGCTTTCGCCAAAAGCTTCTATTTCTACCTGAAAACCATTCTGATCTTTATCAAAACCTGCATTAATCGCATGGATAGCTGCCTGTATTGCAACCCCGGAATTACCCATAATCCTATGGGCAATTTTTACGGCAAGCGGTAGCAATTCATCCTGGGTAACAACATGGTTTACCAGCCCATAATCAAGTGCCTGTTGTGCGGTGATCATCCCGGCGGTCATGATCATTTCCATCGCGCGTCCTTTACCTACAAGTTGTGGCAGGCGCTGGGTGCCGCCATAGCCGGGAATAAGCCCGAGCGAAGTTTCAGGAAGACCCATTTTGGCATTGTCGCTCGCGATCCTAAAATGGGCCGCCATGGCCAGCTCAAGTCCGCCGCCCAGTGCAAAACCGTTAATGGCAGCAATAACCGGTATTTGTAGATTTTCGATCAGGTCGAAAACAGTTTCCTGCCCTTTTCGCGCTAAATCAGCACCCTCTGCCACATCATAATCTGCAAACTCACTGATGTCGGCACCGGCGACAAAGGCTTTTTCGCCACTTCCGGTAAGGATGATAACCCGTGTTAGATCTTCCTGTTCCGCTTTCGCGAAAGCGTTATGCAACTCTGCAATGGTCTCCCTATTAAGCGCATTGAGCTTTTTAGGGCGATCTATGGTGATATAGGTGATTTTATCTTTGGTCGTGTAACCTAGGTTTTTATAAGACATAATTTATTGGTTTTTTTTAATGGTAAATCGGATTGAATGTCCTCATTTTTGGGCTCTGGCAAACCGGGTTTCAGAACGTTTGTTTTTCAGAAAACTGAATCTTGATCTTTCAAATATTGGCCATTTATGCTGCGATTATTGCCTATTAAGAGACATATTCATTAGCATTAGCGAAGTTTTTACGCTTCTAATGCTGTCAATCTTTTTTCAATCACAAACCGCACGGAATCTCATGTATTCTTCTCCCGCAGATCTCAATAATTAATAGGTCTTCCAGGTTTAGCGTTTTAGGTTTACCGTTCCATCTTTTTTTCGATACTCAGGCCGAGTTCCTTTAACTGTCCGTCATCAATATTTGCGGGGGCATCGATCATCACGTCACGCCCAGCATTGTTTTTTGGGAATGCGATAAAATCGCGTATGGTCTCATGACCGCCCAAAATTGCAACGAGCCGGTCTAGCCCAAAAGCGATACCACCGTGTGGCGGCGCTCCGTATTGAAAAGCATCCATCAGAAAGCCAAATTGCGCCTGGGACTCCTCTGGAGTAAAACCAAGATAATCAAACATTTTGGATTGCGTGCCCCGGTCGTGAATACGTATGGAACCACCGCCTATCTCGTTTCCGTTGAGCACGAGGTCATACGCATTGGCCTTAACGGCGGCAGGATCGGTTTTTAAAAGTTCCATCTGGCCAGGTTTTGGCGAAGTAAATGGGTGGTGCATCGCATGGTAACGATGCGTCTCCTCATCCCACTCCAAAAGTGGAAAATCTGTTACCCAAAGTGGCGCAAAAACCTTGGGATCCCGCAGACCCAGCCTGTTGCCCAGTTCCATTCGCAGGGCACTGAGCTGGGTAAGTGTCTTATGCCTTTCGCCGGCCATTATGAGCAGCAGATCGCCGGGTTTAGCGTTCATTTTTGTTGCAAAATCCATTAGGGCTTCCGAGTCAAAAAACTTATTCACGGAAGAAGATAGCGCGCCATCTTCATTATATTTTACCCAAACCAATCCATTAGCACCTACTTGCGGGCGTTTTACCCAGTTTATTAGTTCGTCGATCTGTTTTCTGGAATAGCTTGCACAGCCTTCCACGGTAATCCCCACAACAAGTTCTGCATCATCAAATATTTTAAATCCAAATTCGCTAAGGTTGCCCGTTCCGTTTTGAGGAGTTAAGGGCATAAATTCCATCCCAAATCGAATATCGGGCTTATCGTTCCCATATTTTTCCATAGCCTCATCATAGGTTATCCGCGGAAAATGCTCAATTTCAACCCCATTGACCTCTTTTAATAAATATTTGGTTAAGCCCTCAAAGGCGTTTAATATATCTTCTTGTTCCACAAAGGCCATTTCACAATCAATCTGCGTAAATTCTGGCTGGCGGTCTGCCCGTAAATCTTCATCCCTAAAGCATTTTACGATCTGAAAATACTTATCCATACCACCCACCATAAGCAGTTGCTTAAAGGTCTGTGGTGATTGGGGCAACGCATAAAACTGCCCTGCATTCATACGGCTGGGGACCACGAAATCCCGCGCTCCTTCTGGTGTAGATTTGATAAGATAAGGAGTTTCCACTTCTACAAAACCCTGCTCGGAAAGATAGTTGCGCACCGCGATGGTCACTTTATGCCTAAAGAGCAGTTTCTCTTTTACAGGATTTCTGCGCAGGTCCAGGTAGCGGTATTTCATACGTAAGTCTTCACCGCCATCAGTATCATCTGCGATCGTGAAAGGAGGAGTTTTGGCCTCATTGAGCACCTTGAGTTCCTTAACGAGCACTTCAACATCGCCAGTGGGCATTTTTGGGTTCTTGGACTCGCGCTCGATAACGCTGCCAATCACCTGTATCACATATTCACGCCCTAATTCTTTAGAAAGATTCATAACTGCTTTAGGCGTGCGCTCTTCATCAAAAATCAATTGGGTGATACCGTAGCGGTCGCGCAAGTCAAGCCAGAGCATAAAACCTTTATCCCTGGTTTTTTGTACCCATCCACTCAAGGTCACGTTGGTCCCTATATGTTCTGCCCTTAATGCGCCGTTGTTATGCGTTCTGTACATGCGTTCTGATTTAGGCTGCAAATTTAATACGTTAAGATTGCACAGCAGGTTTTGAGATGGGAAATATTTAATTCTGAAAAATAATAAACGGTATAAATTTATTGTTAACAGCGCAGCTGATTAGGAAGGGTTGCCCAGAGATGAAAGAAGAAATTTAGAAACAATCGGATGGGTTGTATAGAACTGTATGAGCAAAGACAGATTATACGTAGATGCAAGCAAAAATTTCCAAACTTATTTAAAAGCTGTAAACCGCATATTTAAAAAAATTTAAGCAGTAGCTTTCACTAAAAGTATATAACATTCAAAGTCACTTTATAGCTTGGCACTGCTTATCCCACTACTTGAGGCCCGTTCTTTTCTGTAAGATCTAAAACAATATAAAATCCTTATAATCTGATAGGTAGTTTCATGTAAGGTTTTATGGTAAAACCCTACATTAACCGTATATTTGCAAACAATTTAGAATCATTATGATTAAAGTAAGTGAAGACGCTAAAAAAAGAATAGCCAGCCTCATGAGTGAGGATGGTTATGATGCTGCACAGGATTTTGTGAGAGTGGGGGTGAAGAGTGGCGGTTGTTCAGGACTTTCTTATGAACTTAAGTTTGATAAAAATGCTGCCCCTGAGGATAAGCTTTTTGAGGACAACAATATTAAACTAATCGTTGATAAGAAAAGTTTTCTTTATCTGATAGGCACCACACTGGAATACAGCGGTGGCCTTAACGGAAAGGGTTTTGTGTTTAACAACCCCAACGCGCAGCGCACCTGTGGCTGTGGGGAGAGTTTTTCGCTGTAAATCCACGGGCTCGAATAAACCTTTTAAAAAAGGCATCGGGTCGATTAAAGATTAACAATGATTAAAAACCCAATGTGCCAGGATATAATCTAAGTTTTATTCATGGTTTTATTCATGCACATTTCCCATTGAGGACCAAGGGGCAAAAAAAATAACTATGGCATATACCGAAGACGATTTACAAAAAGAGCTCGCGACCAAAGAGTATAAATACGGTTTTTATACCGCGATCGATTCAG
Organism: Leeuwenhoekiella sp.; assembly: GCA_965219335.1. GTDB lineage: Bacteria > Bacteroidota > Bacteroidia > Flavobacteriales > Flavobacteriaceae > Leeuwenhoekiella. The sequence continues at coordinate 734,509 of CBDCNG010000009.1, read as the reverse complement.
ATACCTTTCCCGTAGGCCTGAATGAGGATATTGTGCGCGCGATCTCTAAAAAGAAGGAAGAACCCGAATGGATGACCCAATGGAGGCTGGAGGCGTACCGCGGGTGGGAAAAAATGACAGAGCCCAGCTGGCCCAATGTACATTATGAGCGACCCGATTTTCAAAACATCTCCTATTATTCAGCTCCTTCCAAAAAGCCGAAATACGACAGCTTGGATGAAGTAGATCCAGAATTGCTGGATACTTTTAAACGTCTTGGCATTTCGCTTGACGAGCAAAAAAAACTCGCTGGTGTTGCCGTTGACGTTGTGATGGATTCAGTATCAGTTACCACAACTTTTAAAAAAACTCTGGCAGAAAAAGGGATTATTTTTTGCTCCATTTCTGAAGCGATAAAAAACCATCCCAATCTTGTCAAAAAATATATTGGCAGTGTGGTACCGCCCAAAGATAATTATTATGCGGCCCTAAATTCAGCCGTTTTCAGCGATGGCTCCTTCTGTTATATACCCAAAGGTGTGAGGTGCCCAATGGAGCTTTCTACCTACTTCCGCATCAATCAGGCTGGCACAGGGCAGTTTGAGCGTACGCTGGTCATTGCAGATGAGGGAAGTTATGTAAGCTACCTGGAAGGGTGTACCGCGCCATCGCGCGATGAGAACCAGCTCCACGCAGCTGTTGTAGAACTGGTTGCGCTGGATAATGCGGAAATCAAGTACAGCACCGTGCAGAACTGGTATCCCGGCAATGCGCAGGGAAAAGGAGGCGTCTATAACTTTGTGACCAAAAGAGGCCTGTGCGAAAAAAATGCCAAAATAAGCTGGACGCAAGTGGAGACCGGTAGTGCTGTAACCTGGAAGTACCCCAGTTGTGTACTTAAGGGCGATAACAGTATAGGGGAATTTTATTCTATTGCGGTTACCAATAATTATCAGCAGGCTGATACGGGGACCAAAATGATACATTTGGGCAAAAACACTAAAAGTACCATCATATCAAAAGGGATCTCTGCGGGAAAATCGCAGAATAGCTACCGTGGTCTGGTACAGATCAACAGCCGTGCAGATAACGCGCGTAATTTCTCACAGTGCGATTCCCTGCTCATGGGCAATGAATGCGGAGCGCACACGTTCCCGTACATAGAGGCCAAAAATAAGACGGCTAAGGTAGAGCACGAGGCCACGACTAGTAAAATAGGTGAAGATCAGATTTTTTACTGCAACCAGCGTGGTATTGACACTGAAAGGGCTATTGCACTCATCGTAAACGGTTTTAGTAAAGAGGTGCTCAACAAACTGCCGATGGAGTTTGCGGTGGAAGCACAAAAATTATTGGAGATTTCGCTGGAAGGTTCGGTAGGTTAAAAACGCATAAACCCTCTAACAAATACGCATGAAGACTTTTTTTTGCGCGGCAATGGTCGCCATACTTTTTTCCTCCTGCAAACATTCCAACAAAAGTTTTGAGGCAGGCTATGAAAACGCGCAGAATGATGCGGCCATACAGGACAGCATTAATGATAGTGCCATTGAGCTGTATGTGTTAGATGGTGGGAGAATCATGGCGCACAATAAAAACCTCTTTGCACAGGGCAGCACCTATAAGAACGACAGTATCCAGCTTGCCGATGCTTTTTATGTAATAAAACATCCCAATGGCATCTTGATTTGGGATACCGGTCTTCCAGAAAACCTGGTGGGCAAAGATCCAGTAACCACACCAGACGGTGCATTTACGATCTCCCGAAATGATAGCATTGCCAAACAGCTGGCAAGTATAGGGATTAAACCTATTGACGTGAATTATATCGCCCTGTCACATATACATTTTGACCATACCGGCGGCGCGAATCATTTTGGGAATGCGACCTGGATCGTACAGCAGAGCACTTTGGATTTTATGGAAAGCGACAATATTAAAGGCAATTCATTTTATGATCTCCCGTCTTTTGCTGCTTTAAAGAACAAAAAGATCATCCCAAATTCTGATTATGATGTCTTTGGCGATGGGAGGGTTGTCATTAAATATCTGCCAGGACACACCGCTGGTCATCAAGGCCTGTTTCTGGACCTTCCAGAAACCGGCCCGATCATGTTAACAGGCGATACCTATCATTTTCGGCAGAACCGTGCAGATAAGGTTGTACCGCAGATTAATTACAGCATTCCAGAATCTGAGGCAAGCATAAAAATATTTGAGGATTTTGTAAAGGGAAAAGGGGCTAATGTTTACATTCAGCACGATCTCAACGATTTTAACGCGATGTCCAAACAACAACAACCCATTAAATAATGAAGGCCAAAATTTTAATTTTAAGTATGTTTTCGCTGTTTTTTTTGGCTTGCGCCAAAGAAACTACGCGTGAGATTGATGGTGAATTTTTGTACATCGCCGATGCTGCTGTAATTAAGGGTGACAATTTTATTTACGGCGTAAAGGTTGACCAGAAAATGATGGAACTTGCAGACCAGGTCAAAAAGTATAAAAAAGACAATTTTGATATGATACCCGTAAAAGTTGAAGGCATACTTTCAGAAAAGGAAAAAGGTGCTGAAGGCTGGGACACGATTGTGGAGATCAAAAAGATTATTTCAATAACGCCTGCTACAGCGCAAAAACCCACTAAAAAGGCAAAATAACAGTTAAAAATACTTACGATAAATCAAAGTTTTTCGCCTAGAGCGAAATAAAAAACGAAACAATGCTAGAAATAAAAAACCTAAATGCCGGGATAGAAGGCAAGAAAATACTAAAAGGGATCAACCTAAAGATCAACGCCGGTGAGGTACATGCCATCATGGGACCCAACGGAAGTGGAAAAAGTACGCTCTCCTCAGTTATTGCGGGCAAAGAGGAGTATACTGTAACCAAGGGTGATGTGCTCTTTGAAGGCTCAAGCATCCTTGAGATGGACGCGGAAGAGCGCGCACATGAGGGTGTATTTCTTTCCTTTCAATATCCTGTAGAAATCCCAGGAGTATCGGTGACCAATTTTATCAAAACCGCTATCAACGAAAATCGCAAGGCCAAAGGGCTGGAGGATATGCCCGCCAGCGAAATGCTTAAACTCATCCGCGAAAAGAGCGAAATGCTCGAAATAGACCGCAAATTCCTTTCTAGGTCTTTGAATGAGGGCTTTTCTGGTGGGGAGAAAAAACGCAATGAAATTTTTCAAATGGCCATGCTTGAGCCTAAACTTGCGATTCTTGATGAGACCGATAGTGGCTTGGATATCGATGCCCTGCGCATCGTGGCAAATGGGGTCAATAAATTGCGCTCCCAGGATCGTGCCATCATGGTAATCACACACTATCAGCGCTTATTAGATTATATCATCCCAGATTTTGTGCACGTCATGGTAGACGGTAAGATCGTAAAATCTGGAGATAAGGAACTTGCTCATGAACTTGAAGACAAGGGATACGACTGGGTAAAGGCCGAGATGGCTTGAAAATAAGTTAAAAGTTACATATTAAAGTTTGCATATCGTATATGCCCCATTCTTTACGTTTAACTTATAACCTTCAACATTTAAAATATGAATCTTAAAGATAAATTATTATCCTCTTACCTTGCTTTTCAGGAAAACCTGGATATCAATTATCCAATGCACGAAATGCGAGATAGAGCGATACACCAGTTTGAAGAAGAGGGATTTCCGACAAAAAAGGATGAAAACTGGAAATATACATCGCTCAACAGCATCATAAAAAATGACTATAGCCTTTTCCCGACCAAGGAGGATTCTATTGAGTTTAAGGATGTAAAAAAATATTTCATCCATGACCTTGACACATATAAAATCGTGTTTATAGATGGTGTTTATAGTTCATACCTGTCTGAGACCACCCATGATGGTGTGGATATCTGCCTGTTGAGTTCTGCCATGACCAAGGATAAATATAAGGCCGTAATCGATGTGTACTACAACAAGATTGCCAAAGAAAACAGCCTTACCTCGCTTAATACTGCTTTCGCGAAAGAAGGGGCTTATATCTATATCCCAAAGGGAAAGGCAGTCAGTAAGCCTATTCAGATCCTGCATTTTTCAACGGGTAACGAGGCCAGCCTGATGCTGCAACCGCGTAACCTCATCGTTGCCGAAGAAAATACTGAAGTTCAGATCATCGAGCGTCACCAGAGTCTGAGTGACAATCCAGTATTTACCAATTCAGTCACTGAGATTTATGCCGGAAGACGGGCAATGGTAGATTATTATAAAATTCAGAACGACAGGTCAGATGCCTCCCTGATCGACAATACGCACATTGACCAGCATGATGATAGTGAGGTGGCCGTACATACCTTTTCCTTCGGTGGAAAGCTGACCCGTAATAACCTCAACTTTTATCAAAATGGGCAACATTGCAATTCTATTTTAAAGGGGGTAACCCTTATTGAAGACAGGCAACATGTAGATCATAACACACTCGTAAACCATAAACAGCCCAACTGCGAGAGCCATCAGGATTATAAGGGGATTTTTGATGACCAATCTACCGGCGTTTTTAACGGAAAAGTTATCGTGGATAAAATCGCTCAAAAAATAGACGCTTTTCAAAGCAATAACAATATCCTCGTAAGCGATAAGGCGACTATCAACTCAAAACCCCAGTTAGAGATTTTTGCAGATGATGTAAAATGTTCTCATGGCTGTACCATTGGCCAGCTGGATGAGACCGCCCTGTTTTACATGCGCACCCGCGGTATTGGTAAAAAAGAAGCCCGAGCATTGCTTATGTACGCTTTTGCCAACACTGTTTTGGAAAGTGTGAAAATACCACAGATCAAAGCCCGTATTACCAAATTGATCGCCGATAAAATCGGGGTTAATATTGGGTTTGATGTATAAGAAAATGTAGGTTACCTGTTGGTCGCTAAGGTAAGTTTATCCAGGATTTCTTTGGTTATTTCGGTGAATAGTGAATATTTTAACCTGTAAAATCATAATGTGACGTTCCCCATTTTTTGAAGGAGAGGTGCCCAAAGGTAGGTGGTGGGGTTTTAACCATTTAAATTATATCTCATGGCTCTGAATGAAAATACTTTTAATGTGCCACCAAGGTATGAGCTGCTATTGGCCAAGGGAAAGGAAATAGGGTTCAATATGCCATCAGACCTCTTGGTAGGAAGTTTACTCAAGACGCTCGTTTCTAGTAAACCAAAAGCAAATGTGCTGGAATTGGGTACGGGTATTGGCCTATCGTTTTCCTGGATGATCGCCGGTTTAGATGACCATTCAAAATTGATCACAATTGATAATGACCCAAAATTGATCGCTATTGCCGAGGATTTTTTTGGTGATGATAATCGTTTGAGCATAATTTGTACCGACGCTTCGCAATGGATCAAAACCTATCAAGGCGCCAAATTTGACCTCATATTCGCTGATGCCTGGCCTGGTAAATACAGTGAGCTGCCTGAAGTGCTACAACTTCTGCAAACCGGGGGCCTTTATGTCATAGACGATATGAGATCACAACCCAACTGGCCTCCAGGGCATGAACAACACGTCAACCGTCTCATTGATGATTTGGAAAAACGTGACGATCTGACCCTGACAAAACTAAACTGGTCAACAGGTATAATAATTGCAGCAAAAAAGTAAAAAATTGTGCATCAGGTCCTGTGATATTTCAGAAACTCACAAGATACATACCGCAGTCCTTTATATTATTTAACCTGCAACTTTCAACTTTTTTCATGTCTACAATAACCCAACATACTATTTTTCCCGTCGAAAAGATCCGAGCCGATTTCCCTATTCTTTCCCGAAAGGTAAACGGGAATCCGTTAGTCTATTTTGACAACGCAGCGACCTCTCAAACGCCCAGGCAGGTAGTTGATGTCATCGTTGATTACTACTCAAGATACAATGCGAATATTCACCGTGGGGTACATACACTTTCGCAGGAAGCGACCGATGCCTACGAGCAGGCACGTATAAAAATCCAAAAACACTTTAATGCCAAAAATCCGTATGAGATCATATTCACATCGGGAACTACCCATAGCATCAATCTAGTCGCTTCCGGCTTTGCAGAGCTGATCAAAAGTGGGGACGAAGTACTTGTTTCGGCTATGGAGCACCATAGTAATATTGTGCCCTGGCAGATGCTATGCGAAAAAACCGGTGCGGTATTAAAAGTTATCCCGATGAAGCTCAATGGCGAACTTGACATGCACGCTTTTGATAAATTGCTTTCCGAAAAGGTGAAATTCGTTTTTGTAAATCATGTGAGCAATGCACTTGGCACTGTTAATCCAATAAAAGAGATCATCGATAAAACTCATGCCGTGGGTGGCACAGTACTCATTGACGGTGCACAGGCGGCACCACATATAAAAGCAGATGTACAAGTGCTGGATGCGGATTTTTATGTGGCCTCTGCCCACAAGATGTGCGGGCCTACCGGCGTTGGGATGCTTTATGGTAAAGAAGAGTGGCTCACTAAGCTCCCACCCTACCAGGGCGGCGGCGAGATGATCGCAACAGTCACTTTCGAGAAGACCACCTATGCCGGCCTACCGCATAAATTTGAAGCGGGCACGCCCAATATTTGCGGTGGTATTGCCTTTGGTGCTGCATTAGATTATATGAATGGGATTGGGTTTAAAGCCATTGGCACCTATGAACATGAATTATTGAACTATGGGACGGAAAAATTAAAAAACATTGACGGTATTAAAATTTATGGCCAGGCTAAAGAAAAAACAGCGGTGATCTCATTTAATGTCGGTAAAATACACCCTTATGATATCGGAACGATTTTAGACAAACTAGGCATCGCCGTGCGCACAGGGCATCACTGTGCACAACCGGTTATGGATTATTATAAAATACCCGGTACGGTACGCGCCTCTTTTGCATTTTATAATACCCGGGCAGAAATTGATAGTATGGTCACCGCGCTAAAAAAGGCGGTAGCGATGTTAAGTTAGGTTTTTCCAGGTCAGAATTAGGAATGGTTCAACAACCAGTAACCTAATATTCAATAACTTTATCATCTTTAAAATTTAAACTAACCTTCGTGTCAACAAAAAGAATTTTTCCAATTTTAATTGTCTTTTGCACATTAATTGCTTGCAGATCGACAACGGAAACCCTTATCGTAGGACCCTCAAAAGTGCCCTGTGAAGGCTTATCACCCCAGGATTGCCTGCAGGTTAAAAAAGACAGTGCGGCTGCCTGGGAAAATTTCTATGGTACCATTGAAGGGTTTGATTATGAGCCCGGCTATCAATATACATTAATGGTTGATGTTACTAAAAATAAGAGCGCTGCAGCAGACTCTTCATCTATTATGTATTCGCTAAAGGAGGTTTTGGATAAGAAAAAAATAGATGTGCCCCAAGAAAAGCTTGATGGAAGTTTTGCGATAGACACCTTTGAGGATAAAAATGTTTCAGATGAAAAAATGACCATTAATTTTAATGCGGAAACAGGCCAGGTCTATGGTAAAGGGGTATGTAACCGTTTTAGCGGTACCTTTGTGACCGCCAAGGGCAAAATTAAATTTTCGCAGGCTGCCACCACACGCATGATGTGCCAAAAACCTGATCTTGAACGGGACTTCTTTAGAAAACTGAACGCTGTGGATGGTTTTAAAATCAATGGCGGTCAATTAACCATATCAGAAGAAGGAAAACCAGTTTTGACCGCCACACATAAAGAGACAGAATGAGCAGTATAAAAGAGATACAGGATGAGATTGTGGGTGAATTTGCCATGTTTGACGACTGGATGCAGCGGTATGAATATATGATCGATCTGGGCAAGAGTTTACCGCTTATCGATGAAAAGTATAAGACTGATGAATATATCATCAAGGGCTGCCAAAGTAAGGTCTGGGTACATGCAGACCTAGAAGATAACAAGGTTAGATTTACGGCAGACAGCGATGCGATTATAACCAAAGGGATCATTGCAATCCTGATACGCGCCTTTTCGGGCCAGCCCCCGCAGGATATTTTAGATGCCGATACTTCTTTTATAGACCAGATCGGCCTGAAGGAACATCTATCGCCCACTCGGGCAAATGGACTTGTAAGTATGATCAAGCAGATCAAATTATACGCGGTTGCCTATCAATCGCAAATGAAGGAGTAGAAAATGAGTTAGACCACACAGACTAGAGCTGTGCGATCACGCAAACTTTATATTATGAGCGAAGTACAAGAAGTAAATACACAGGAGCTGGGCGAAAAAATCGTCAAAGTGCTCAAAACCATATACGATCCGGAAATTCCCGTAGATATCTATGAACTGGGGCTGATTTATGATGTTTTTGTAAACGAAGACTATGAGACCAAGATCCTGATGACACTGACTACACCCAATTGCCCAGTGGCAGAAACCCTGCCGGTAGAAGTGGAAGAAAAGGTCAAGACCATTGACCTGGTCAAGGATTGCGAAGTTGAGATCACCTTTGACCCACCGTGGTCACAGGATCTCATGAGCGAAGAGGCTAAGTTAGAACTGGGACTGTTATAATCCAGCAGTACGTTTTTTAATCAAAAAACAGCTAGAAAACATCGATAATGCATATGAAAACCGGGTTTTTTGAAGAACTTTTTGAATACTCCCATCAGAAAAATCTTGAACTCATAGATGTATTTGAAAATAATCAAAAATCAATTCCCCGCTTTAGCGCATCACTGTTCAGCCATATACTTAATGCGCATCAGATTTGGAACTTTAGAATACTACAGAAAACTGGTCCATTTGGCGTTTGGCAGGGTCATGACATTTTCGCTTTAGCGAAAATAAATAAGGACAATTTAAAATGTAGCCAGAGAATTTTAAAAGAGTTTGAGGCAGAATGCCCGGTGACCTATAAAAATTCAAAGGGAGATTCATTCAATGATTCGGTAAAGGATATCCTATTCCACATCATAAACCATTCTACCTACCATAGAGGGCAGATTGCAATGGATTTTAGACAAAACGATTTAGAGCCCCTGGTTACTGATTATATTTTTTACAAACACTGAACTTTTGATATGGAAGAAATCATAAACCGTGTTGCAAACAGCAAACTGGTCACTTTTGACCTTGAGGATTTTTATCCAAAAGGCCAGCGCAGGATGCTCGATATCTCCCAGTGGCTTACAGAAGGTGTTTTACTACGCGAGAAAAGCTTTCGCGAAAGCCTAAAAAACCACGACTGGAAGCAGTATCAAGGCAGTTATGTGGCCCTCACCTGCGCTAGTGATGCGATTCTCCCGGGCTGGGCATTTTTATTAGTCTCCACTTTTCTAAACCCCTATGCTCAACAAGTCGTTGTGGGCACTGCCGAAGACCTAGAAACCGTACTATATGCAGACATTCTGGGTCAGATTGATTATGAGCAATACCGCGATCAATATGTGATCCTTAAAGGTTGTTCTAAAAAACCGGTGCCTGAGAACGCTTATATCCTGGCTGCTCAAAAACTTCAACAAGTCGTAAAAACACTGATGTTTGGGGAAGCCTGTTCTTCGGTACCGCTTTATAAATGCAAATAATGTCATAATAATTTTTTGGGGTTCAATTGATTTATGACCTTTGAGCAACATTTTGTGTAACCCGCTTAAACGTTGACATGAAAAAAATCCTACTTAGCCTGGGCTTTGTCCTAATGGCCTCCATTGCCTTCTCGCAATCTGCAGATGAACTAAAGGCCCTCAAAAAAGAAAAAAAAGACTCCATAGATGCTATTCAAAAGCGGGTAGATGCTATCCAAAAACAGATCGATGATCTTCCCGGCTGGAAATTGGGGGCCTTTGGTACGATTGGAGGAAATTTTGCAGGGTTTAATAACTGGTACTCACAAGGTAAACCCAATGTCAATTCAGGCAATATTGGCTTTACGGTTAATGCTTTTGCCAATGACAAGGAACCCACCTATTTCTGGCGCAATGCACTCAACGTCAACCTCGCCTGGGTAAAATATGATAATAAGGATAACCCTACGGATGATTCCAGTTTTCAGGAATCTACCGATGTATTTAATATATCCTCTCTCTACGGTTATAAACTTACTGAAAAACTGGCCATATCAGCCCTTGGTGAATACAGGACCACACTCTTGTCAAATTTTAATGATCCAGGTTATCTTGACCTTGGCGTAGGTGCCACCTGGACACCGGTAGATAATCTTACCGTGACCGTAAACCCCATTAACTATAATATCGTTTTTAGTACAGGGGATAATATTTATGAATCTTCCGCTGGAGCGAAATTCCTCGTTGATTATACGCGTAAGATCGGGGCGGTCAATTTCAAATCCAACCTTTCTGCATTTGTAAGCTATAAAAGCCAGGACTATTCAAACTTCACCTGGATCAACTCTTTTGGCTACACACTGTGGAAAAATATTGGGGTCGGTTTTGAATTTGGCATACGCGACAATAAGCAGGAGGCTCTTGATTACATACGTAATAGGCAGCCCGTACCGGAGCCTGATGCCACTTTTGACAATATTGACAATAAGTTGCAGACATACTATCTTTTGGGTCTAAATTACTCCTTTTAATCTGGAAGACTAATCCGCTTACAGAACTTTTTTGTGCAAACAAAATGGGAAAACATCTTTCCGTTTATCTCCCGTAGGACCGTTGAACAATTGACTTGAAATTAAATGGTCAAATCCTTGACAACCCCTATGCTCGGATCGTATATTTGCACTCTTTTTTAAAAATATATAACACACCACATTATGGGGATGAAACTCTCACAATTTAATTTTGATCTACCTAAGGAACTGCTTGCCGAATACCCTTCAGAACACCGCGACGAGGCACGATTAATGGTGCTCAACCGTAAGGATAAATCTATTGAGCATAAGCAGTTTAAGGATCTAATAGATTATTTTGATCCCAAGGATGTCATGGTGCTCAACAATACTAAGGTTTTCCCTGCTCGATTATATGGCAATAAGGAAAAGACCGGTGCCCGCATCGAGGTTTTCCTGTTGCGTGAGCTCAATTCCGAAACCCGCCTTTGGGACGTGCTAGTGGATCCTGCCCGTAAGATCAGGATAGGTAATAAGCTTTATTTTGGCGAGGATGAGAGCCTCGTGGCAGAGGTGATCGACAATACGACCTCACGGGGCCGTACGCTAAGATTTTTATATGATGGTACGTATGAAGAATTTAGAAAAAAACTTACCGAACTGGGCGAAACGCCACTTCCCAAATACATTAAACGCGAGGTAGAGCCAGATGATGCAGAACGCTATCAGACCATATACGCCAAAGAGGAAGGTGCTGTTGCCGCCCCGACGGCAGGATTACACTTCTCAAAACACCTTTTAAAGCGGTTAGAGATTAAGGGTATAGATTTTGCCGAAGTCACGCTTCACGTCGGTTTGGGCACGTTTAGCCCTGTAGAGGTTGAAGATCTTTCCAAGCACAAAATGGACAGTGAGGAAGCTTTTATACGTAAAGAAGCGGTACAGACTATAAATCAGGCGATCAAAGATAAGCGCCGTATCTGCGCTGTGGGAACCACGGTGATGCGCGTGCTGGAAAGCGCGGTAAGCTCTAACCATGCACTCAATGAATTTGGTGGCTGGACCAATAAATTCATTTTCCCACCCTATGATTTCAGTATCGCAAATTGTATGGTAACCAATTTTCATACGCCAAAATCTACCCTACTCATGATGGTTGCGGCATTTGCTGATCATGATTTTGTAAAAAAAGCATATGATGAGGCCATCAAAGAAAAATACAAATTTTACACCTATGGCGATGCCATGTTGATCTTATAAAGATTTGATCTAAGAGTGAAAATCCCCGCTACAACGGGGATTTTTTTATTGATACAATATCATTTATCTAGATTGCGCGGTAGTCAAGCGGCACTGTATAAAATCGTAAATTTGCATGGTGAAAAATGATAAAAAAGACATAAGGGCGCTATCAAGGGAGCAGTTACGGGATTTTTTTACCGCTCAGGGCGAAAAGCCCTTCAGGGGTAATCAAGTCTATGAATGGCTGTGGAATAAGGGTGCCCACACTTTTGATGATATGACCAATATCTCTAAAGAGATCCGTACTTTTTTAGATGAGCACTTTGTGATCAACCATATTCTCGTTGATCACATGCAGCGCAGCAGTGATGGCACGATTAAAAACGCGGTCAAACTGCACGATAATCTGATCGTTGAATCGGTATTGATCCCCACGCGCTCCCGTACCACGGCCTGCGTATCCTCGCAGGTGGGGTGTAGCCTCAATTGTGAATTTTGTGCCACGGCTCGCCTCAAACGCATGCGCAATTTAAACCCTGACGAAATCTTTGACCAGGTGGTCGCCATTGATCGTCAGAGCCGTCTCTATTATGACCGGCCACTCTCTAACATTGTATTTATGGGCATGGGAGAGCCTTTGATGAACTATAAAAATGTTATCGCGGCTATAGATAAAATTACAAGTCAAGAAGGATTGGGAATGTCGCCAAAGCGTATAACCGTATCCACCTCTGGCGTTCCCAAGATCATCCAAAAAATGGCCGATGACGGGGTGAAGTTCAACCTGGCCGTTTCCCTGCACAGTGCCATTGACTCCACGCGCACCAATATTATGCCCTTTAATGCGCAAATGCCATTAGACGATCTTAAGCATGCACTTAAATATTGGTATGCCAAGACCAAAAAACGCATCTCATATGAGTATGTTATTTGGGAGGGCATCAATGATAAAAAAGAGGATATTCATGCCTTGATCGATTTCTGCCTGGCCATTCCCAGCAAGGTTAACCTGATTGAATACAATCCCATTGATGATGGCAGATTCAGTCAGGCCAGGCCAGAAGTTATCGATAATTATGTAAAAGCCTTAGAAAACGAGAGCATTACTGTTACCGTGCGCCGCTCGAGAGGGAAGGATATTGATGCCGCCTGTGGACAATTGGCCAATAAAGGCTGATTTTTTATTAAAGAGTCTTAAAAATAAATGACCGAGCGATTTTATAACCATCTTAAAAATTTCGTGGAGGTTTCTGAAAAGGAATTCACCGAAATACAGCTCTACTTTAATTTAAAAAATTTCGCCAAAAAAGATCATCTAATGCATGCCGGCGAAAACTGCAGCGCCAATTATTTTGTGCTGAGTGGTTGTCTTCACCTCTATTTTTTGGATGAAAAAGGCATTGAAAAAACTGTCCAGTTTGGTATCGAAAATTGGTGGGTAACCGATTATTTGGCATTTTATCATCAAAAAACTACCGATTTTTACCTTCAAGCGGTAGAAGATAGTGAGGTCTTAATCATAGATTTTCAACAGCAAGAAGCACTTTTTGAAAAATTCCCGGCAATAGAGCAATATTTCAGGCATATTTATCAGATTGCCCAGGGGGCTGCAACCATGCGGATGAAATACATTTTTCAGTATTCTAAAGAGGAAATATTTTTTAGGTTTCAGGAACTTTTCCCCGAATTTGTGCAGCGCGTTCCACAGTATATGGTTGCTACATATTTAGGGTTAACACCCGAATATTTGAGCGAAATCAAGCGAAAAAAGCGTTCTTAAACCAGCTTAATTTTTTTCTGTAAACAAGCCAGTACCTTTGTTTCTTTAGAAAAATAAGTATCATGGAAAAACGAATTCAGATCGATTCTTTGGAACCCGAGGCGTACAAAGCGATGTACGGGCCAGAAAAGTATTTGGCCCAGAGCCAACTGAGCAAAATTCATAAAGAACTCATTAAAATCAGGGCTTCACAGATTAATGGCTGCGCATTCTGTATCGATATGCACACAAAGGATGCCCTAAAAATAGGAGAAATCCCGCAGCGCATTTTTTTATTGGATGGCTGGCGTGAAACCGATCTATTTTCAGAAGAAGAACAGGTTTTACTGGCAGTTACTGAAGAGATAACGCTGATTCATCAACAGGGACTTACCACCGAAACTTACAAAAAAGCAATTACTGTTTTCGGTGAAAACTATCTTGCCCAGATTATTATGGCGGTAAGCATCATCAATGCATGGAACCGTATCGCCATTAGTACACACAAACCCCTTTTAAAATAAAACTGCTATGAAATTCCTATCATTTATAAGTATTACATTGCTAATTTTTTTATCCAGTTGCAATTCCCATACTTCAAATACAAAAACGCCCAGCGATCCATTATCATTAAAAGATTCACAGATCGATACCTTATCCGCACATTTGAAACCTTTTAAAAAAGACCTGCCCACCATAGGTCTATTGATGTATAATGGTGTACTGCAAACCGAAGTTACCGCAACATCCGATGTGTTTTCAAAACCCGATGGTCCAGAAGGAAAACAATTGTTCAATGTAATTACCATTGCCGAAACCACAGACCCCATTGTAACTGAGGAAGGCTTAAGATTAATACCTGATTACACCTTTAAAAATTGCCCCAAATTAACGGTGCTGTTCGTTCCAAGTGCATACGACATGTACTCACAGGTACACAATAAGAAAATCATTGAATTTATAAGGCAAAAAGATAAAGAGACGCACTACACCGTGAGCAACTGTGCCGGTGCACAGCTTATAGGTGCTGCCGGGATTGAAAAAGGCAAGAAGATCATCACTTACATAGGTGGCGGCAAGCAACTGCAAAAAGATTATCCAGAGCTAAAGGTGCAGAACGATTCTCTGGTAAGCTTTGTCGAAGACGGCAAATACAGTTCTTCAAACGGCAATATGACCAGTTATATCACTGCATTAAACCTGGTAAAAAAAATGACCAGTCCAGAGCATGCTGAATTTGTAAAGTCTTACTTATATCTCGATAGGCTCCAGAATTGGGGAAAGTGAAAATACCTGTTGGCACAGATTATCTTTTAAGCAGTTTGAAACGCTGCATGCCCACATTGGTTTTTACAATAAAAACATAAACCCCGCTGGGAAAATCAGCAAGGTCAACATCCTGCTTTTGACCTTGTAATTTTTTATCCAGCAATAATTGACCATTCATGTTATAGCCTTTAATATTTTCCAGGTATTCCCGTGTATCCAATTTTAATTGCTGCTCACGCTTATCGTAGTATTGATCTACTTTGGCAATAGCCGAATCATCAATGCCTAACTTAACCTCCAGTGAATAGTCGAACAAAAGCAAGAACCCACTTGGGGAAGGAGATGTTGTTTTAAAAGTTAGATAATAGGTGCCGCTTGTTTCTGGGCGATATTCAATACCGGTAACATGGGTTGCCATGTCATATTCCTCATCGTCTCCCCCCTGCTGCACAATGCCGTTTTCTTTATATACTTCGGTCATATTTGCATCAGCCTCCGGGGCATCTGCGACGAGCACTTGCAGGTTTTCATTGGCAAGATCTGAAAAGGTATTACCGCCATTGAAGGTAAAATTGATCGTGTATGTGGTGTTTTTATCCAGGATAAGTTTTGGTGAAAAAAGATAATCCTCTTTTTGATAATCCACATTTCCTCCATTTTGCGCGAAATAGACAATATTACCATCCCTTTTAAAATCTGCAGCTCCGGCTTGCCATGAATTACCGTTACCATCCATATCCAGGGTTTTCTGGCAGGTCTCAAATTCTTGCCTGTCAGCAAAATCGATCGTGACATGATCCCCGGCAATACAGTTTTCCTCTTTTTCGGTAAGACTAAAATCAAAACCGCTGTTATCTACATAATCGTCAAAAACAATATAATACTGCTCTCCCTGCTTAATTAAAAAGCTCACCTCAGAGAAAAAGCTGGAACCATTGATATCATCGTTTTCCGCAAGACAGTTCAGGTCACCGCACGCACCCTGCAGGATACTTAGGCGTGTATCGATCATATCATTCTGTGGAAGCTCGCTGCTTACAGTGGCCACGCCATCACGAGTGGCAGTATATTTAAACCATGCTCCACCGCGCGCAAGACCGTTACCATTACAATCCGGTGGGGGGTTTCCTCGCCTTATCGTCTGTACCGTTGTGATGCCGGGAGTAATCTCTGGAGCAGTATTGCAAGTGGATTGTGGAGGCAGGGGCGGCGTTTCCACCTGGAGCAGTTCAAAATTGTCGATGCCCACGTAAAAGCTCCAATCCCCAGCATCGTCAAAAGTAAAACGCACCTTAAAATTAGCGTTTGTATAGGCAGTGACATCGGTTTTGTATAAAAAGGGATTGTAATCACCATAAAAGGTGTCAATAAGTTGCCAGGTATTCCCGTCATAGACTTCAATGGTGAGCCTCTCATCTGGCCCGTCAGTATTGAGGCCTATCTCAACACTGAGCTGCAGGGGGCTTACCGTGCTTACATCGTAAGTATCTGTAACCAGGGATACATTGCTAGCCGGGGCATCCCTTCCGCAAAGGTTATCGTCAAAAATCAAAGCCGTGGACTCAAAATCCGCACCTTGGGGAACATCAGCTGTAAAGATGTTCCATGTACAATTGCCTGTATTGGCCGTGCTTTCCCATCCATCCGGCAGTTTGGCGTCGTTAAAATCTTCAGAAACTACCTGCGCCTGGAGCCCACAAACGGGAAAGACGATCAGAAGGCCGATTATATGTAAAAGTGTTTTCATTTATTATAAAGTTGTTGGATAACTGCAAAGAAAAATAACGGAAGCCTACCACCCACGATTTTAGTTGTTAAAACCTTTATTTTATTTTTTAAAACACCTATTCCAATATTTTAGCTACAACGAATACAGGAGCCTAACCTTCGGCTAGACGTAATCAAAAAGTTTTGGCCGAGCGTAATGATTTTCATCCGCCAAAATCACATCTAAGCTGTTTGCTTTATATTTACGGCCTATATGAAAGTCGTTGAGCAAATAAAACAGCCCATTGCACATGAGATGGAACTTTTTGAAAAAAAGTTTTCCCTCGCCATGGATTCCAAAGTGCCATTGCTCAACAGGATCACCCATTATATTGTAAACCGCAAGGGCAAACAGATGCGCCCTATGTTTGTCTTTTTGGTCGCTAAAATGCTTGGTGGTGAGCATGTAAATGACCGTACATACCGTGGTGCCGCGGTCATTGAGCTCATACATACTGCAACTCTCGTGCATGATGATGTAGTGGATGAAAGCTATCGCCGCCGAGGATTCTTCAGTCTAAATGCCCTTTGGAAAAACAAAATTGCCGTTTTGGTAGGGGATTTTTTATTGTCAAAAGGACTATTGCTATCCATAGATAACGAGGATTTTGACCTTCTGCAGATTATTTCAGTCGCTGTGCGTGAGATGAGCGAGGGCGAACTTCTACAGATCGAAAAGGCGCGCAAGCTCGACATTACCGAAGCTGTGTATTTTGACATTATCAGAAAAAAAACGGCGACACTGATAGCTGCCTGTTGTTCCATGGGCGCATGTGCAGTACATGCCGAAAAGGACATCAGCCAGATGCGGCATTTTGGTGAGCTGATAGGTCTTGCTTTTCAGATCAAAGATGACCTTTTTGACTATGGTGATCAAAAAATAGGCAAGCCTACAGGTATTGACATCAAGGAGCAAAAAATGACCCTGCCTCTAATCTACGCGCTCAACCGAGCCGATACCAGGGAAAAATCATGGTTGATCAATTCGGTTAAAAATCATAATAAGGATAAAAAAAGGGTAAAAGAAGTAATCGCTTTTGTAAAGGAAAAAGGGGGGCTGGATTATGCCGAGCAAAAAATGGCAGCACTGCAAAAAGAGGCTTTGGCCTCGCTAGAAACCTATCCCTCTTCTATATACCGGGATTCTCTGATAAAGATGGTTAACTATGTGATCGAGCGTGAGCTGTAATCTAATTTAATCGCTCGCTCCCAAATTAGGCATATTGCTGGTTTAGGACGCCTTAAGTTAAATAAAGGAGCTACATTTATTTCTCATGTAAGAAAAAGTAAGTGATTTAGAATCCAGGTTGATTAGTAACCAAAGCTTACTCGCATGGCTGCCCTATACTAAAATATCAGGCTTTATCCTTCCTGACTTTGGCAGAATAATTATCTTTGGCCATTAAAACGAATTTATATGTCTTTTACAGATTTATTTGATACAGGTGAGCATAGGCGCAACCTGGGTCATTTTGCCGCAATTGCAAACATGGCCTCAGTAGATGGGGCAATTGGTTTAGAGGAAGAGAAATTGCTAAGGCATTTTGCCGTTAAGCTCGATATCGACGAGTCAGAATATATACAGGTGCTCGAAAACCCCTCTAAATATCCTATCAATCCGCCAAACACCGCAGACAAAAGGCTGGAGCGCCTGCATGACCTTTTTAGAATGATCTATGCAGACCACGGTATTGATGACCATGAGCGCTTCTTGATCGAAAAATATGCAATAGGTCTTGGTTTTAGTGCAGAAAGGGCTCAACAGCTTATAAAACGAAGCATTCAGATCTTTAGCGGTGGTATCGATATTGAAGATTACCTGTATCTCCTGGACCGCTAATCATTCGGTTTTCTACCAATAAAGTAAAAGCCGAAGCCTCAAATATGCGGTTTTGGCTTTTTTTAATGCCTTAAGCAATCCAATAATCCAACTAATTTTTTAAATTCTACATTTAATAAAACAAGATATTATGAGCGTAAATATAAGAAAGGCCGAGGCTGGCGATATGGCACAGGTACTCCATTTAATCAATGAGCTGGCCGATTTTGAAAAAGCCGCCCATGAAGTTGAAATTACCGTTGATGACCTGATTGCCCATGGTACCGGCTCTAAGCCAGATTTTACATGTTTTGTCGCCGAAGAAAATAATGAGGAGATGGTAGGTATTGCTCTTGTCTATTACCGCTTTTCCACATGGAAGGGTCTCACCGTACACCTTGAGGATTTAATGGTCAAAAAGGAAAAACGAGGTCAGGGCATAGGTATGGCGCTCTATACCGAAGTGATCAATTATGCACACGAGCAAGGCGTACGCCGCCTAGAGTGGATCGTTTTGGACTGGAACAAAGGGGCTATCGATTTTTACAAAGCATCTGGAGCAGATGTAATGGATCACTGGTATACTGTACAAATGAACGGCCAACAAATAGAAACTTTCCTGAAGGAAAAAGGTAAGATCAAATAGGCAAAAAGCTGTACAAAGCCATTCCTCCAAATGAAAATACAGCTCAAGGAATAAGGCTATCATTAGCCTTAAATTGCTCAGCACCTAAATTAAGACCGTGGTTCTGATTGATGCCCCAATTTTTCGGTCAAATGTGCTTGCCAACCTCAAAGCCATGCTTGCCCAGGTATTTGTCACCACTTTCAATGGCACCCTTCTCTAAGGTGGTTCCCATGGAATCGTTCCAACGATTGAGGTAGCCAAACAGGGAAATTACCCCAAGCATCTCAACAATCTCGCCCTCGTCCCAATATGTGTATAAGCGCTCCTTGATCGTTTCATCCACAGCATTAGGAACCTGACTCGCTTGAAGCGAAAAGTCGAGTGCAGCACGCTCAGCCTCTGAAAAAGAGGGATGGGTGCGGTATTCCCAAATATTATTCAGCTGTTGCTGCTCGGCGCCGTAGCGCTCAGCTGCGCGTATGGCGTGAGCTTGGCAATACCGGCAACCTGTAGCATTGCTGCTCACCCACGCGATCATGCGCTTGAGCGCTGAGGTGACGCGGCCGTGGTTAGCCATCACCGCTTTGTTAAGATTTATGAAAGCTCGGGATATTTCAGGTCGCCGCTGCATGGTAAGTACGCTATTGGGGCAAAAGCCCAGTGTCTCATTAAAAAATTTGGCCAGTTCTTTGGTAGTGGTATCATGATCTGCGGTAAGTGGTGTTACTAAAGACATTGCTATGGTTTTTTTCGTTTCGGTTTCAAGAATAGTGGAGGGATACATTTTTCGACTTAATATTCAGCCAAACTCTAAAACTAGCCTTGCGGTGAATAAAATTAGTTATCCGGCCCTTTTATCAGTTCTGTTTCTATTTTAGCGAAAGCGAGGTCCCGCAGACTTCTCCTTTCATGCGTTTTTAAGCCTTTAGTCTCTATAAAAGGAAGCACTTTTACCCGCATCTGTCCAGGTGAAACCTGATCAAATTTATAGGAAAACCGCCTTTTATCATCATAAAATACCATGGGCACAATGGGGATCTGGTGGTCAATGGCCAGCCGAAAAGCCCCATCCTTAAAAGTGTCAAGTACCAGGTCAAGTTTATCGGGCACCCCCCCTTCGGGGAATATACAGATACTGAGTCCTTGATTCAGCCGCTTCTGGGCTCGCTCAAATACGGCCAAACGGCTCTTGGCATCGCTACGATCTACTAAGATACAGGTCCTTTTATAAAAAAACCCAAATAAAGGGAAACGAGCCAGTTCCTGCTTGCCCACAAAAACAAAAGGGTTGCGCACGCTGTGCAGCATGAGCATTATATCTGCCATTGAGGTGTGGTTTGCAATATACATATAGCTCTGCCCCTTAACGGTCTCTTGCATACGTCTGATCCTGGGCATAAACCCCATCCCATAGAGTATAAAGCGGGCCCAAAACTGTGCTAGCCTAAAGAACATGGGATACCAAGAACGCTTAGCGATCGAGATCAGCAATATAGGAAAGAGAACAACAATGGGTAGTGTAATAAGTATGTAAAACCAGGCACGGTAAAGGGAAACTAAAAAAGTACGGATGGGCTTCATCAATTGTTCAATTGCTATTTTGATGCTAAAACTGGGACATTCGAGGCCGCAGACCCCAAAATTAACTTTTTTAAACGTAGTATGAGTTTATGCCCGGGGGCTTTAATATAAATATTCCGGGTTTGAGTAGGGCCATTAAAAAATTTAAAGGCTGTAGATCAAGCCCTACAAAACTTTGAATCCCCATCCTAAAGGTTTAAGCACCGATCTCAATGAAATACCATAACTTTGGCCTGTTTTCAAGAATGGAAAATAAACTAGTGCACAAGTCCTTTTTAAATTGGAAAAAATGGTTTGTTTAAGATTTAATACATCTGCAGCAAGCCTTTACCCAATCGTTAATATGCTATTATGTCCAGAATTTTAACTGGGGTCCAAAGTACGGGAACTCCACATTTAGGAAATCTTTTGGGAGCCATACTCCCGGCGATAAAAATGTCAAATGATCAGCAGAATGAGTCGTTTTATTTTATAGCCGACATGCATTCCCTCACCCAGATCAAAAACGCAGAAGTTCTAAGGCAAAATACCTACTCTACAGCGGCATCCTGGTTAGCATGCGGTCTCGACATTGAAAAAACGATCTTCTACCGACAGAGCGACATCCCACAAGTAACCGAACTTACATGGTACCTCAGCTGTTTTTTTCCTTACCAGAGATTAACCCTGGCACATAGTTTTAAAGACAAACTGGATAGGCTTGAGGATATCAATGCCGGCCTATTTACCTATCCCATGCTTATGGCGGCAGACATATTACTTTATGATGCCGATATCGTACCCGTAGGCAAAGACCAGGCGCAGCACCTGGAGATGACGCGTGATGTGGCTGCACGTTTTCATGCCCAGATGGGAAAGACGTTTGTAATACCTGAGATTAAACTCCATGAGCAGACTATGTATGTGCCAGGTACAGATGGAGCCAAAATGAGCAAGAGCAAAGGCAATACAATTAATATATTCCTGCCGGATAAGCAGTTGCGCCAGCAAATCATGTCTATTGAGACAGATAGCACCCCGCTAGAAGCACCCAAAGATCCGGATACCTGCAATGTTTTTGCGATATACAAATTGCTGGCCTCTGCCGATGAGGAAAAAGCCATGCGCGAAAACTATCAAGCCGGCGGATACGGTTATGGTCATGCAAAGACAGCCCTTTATGAAAAAATACGCGTTGACTTTAACAGGGAACGGGACACCTATAAAAGATACATGGCAGATCTTAAAAAAGTTGACGAAATATTAGATTATGGTGCTCAAAAAGCAAGTAGTGTGGCCGATAAGGTTTTGAAGCGCGTAAGGCAAAAGTTGGGATACTAGGGCATTGCTCCTTCTTTATTTTCAGTCCAAATGTATTATTGAAATTTAGTTGCCGAAAAAGTCAATGGTTAAATCAGTTCAAAAAGTTTTCCCGGTAAGGGTCGTATTACCCCTTTAAGCTCCATATTCAATAAGATGCCGGCAGTTTTAAATGTCGGCATTTCGCATTTTAAAGCGATAAGGTCCAGTTGTTCTTTGCCATGCGCTTCCAACAGCCGATAAATCTTGCGTTCCTGATCATCCAAGGCTACAAAGAGTTGCTTTTGTACAGGCTTTATATCTTCTTTTAAATCCCAGTTGAGCATATAGACAAGGTCTGCCACGCTTGTTAGTAAGTGTGCCTTTTGCTGTTTGATCAGCGCGTTGCAGCCTAAGCTCTGGCTGTCCCCAGGCCTGCCGGGTACCGCAAATACATCGCGATTGTAAGAGTTGGCAATCTCAGCGGTGACCAGTGACCCTCCCTTAGCGGCACTTTCCACAACAATAGTAGCTTCACTTATACCGGCAATAATGCGATTGCGCGCCAAAAAGTTTTTTCGATCAAAATTGTCGCTGCTCCAGAAATCAGTGATGAAACCGCCATTGTCTTCCATCCCTTCTATATATTTTTTATGGGCCTTGGGATAAATTTGGTTGAGCCCATGAGCTAAAACACCTACAGTCTGCAAACCAACCTTCATTGCCGCCGTGTGCGCTGTAATGTCAACTCCATAGGCATAACCTGAGACGATAAGTGGATTGAGCACCGCTAGGTCTTCTATGAGTTTTTGTGTCATTGCGATACCCTGCTTGGTCACTTTTCTGGTACCCACTATAGAGATCACACGACGCTGCTGCAGATCCATTTTACCGCGTTTGAACAGAAGTATGGGACCATCAATGCAGTGTTTTAAACGCTCGGGGTAGGCATTACCCATAAAAGAAAGGACATCAATATTATTTTCCCTTATAAAATGAAGCTCATCTTCAGCGGCATTCTTGTTTTCAGGATTATGCAATGCCTTTATCTTTATGGTGCCTATGCCATCAATTTTGAGGAGGTTCTGCCTTTTTTCGGCCAGAATGGATTGAGCAGTCCCACAATGCTGTAAGAGCTTTTTGATCGAGCTGTCGCCCAAGTTGGGTACGCGCTTTAGGATAAGAAGGGACAATAGTTCGGCCTCGCTCATAAAATGGATTT
The DNA here is from genome assembly GCA_965219335.1 of Leeuwenhoekiella sp. Classification (GTDB taxonomy): domain Bacteria; phylum Bacteroidota; class Bacteroidia; order Flavobacteriales; family Flavobacteriaceae; genus Leeuwenhoekiella. The sequence continues at coordinate 711,448 of CBDCNG010000009.1, read as the reverse complement.
CACTGGATTTAATGTACTTATATAATTTGTTTATAAAACTAAGGCAAGCAGCCTCAACTCGGCATGATTTTTTTCTATTTTTACCTTATGGAAATGGAGAACTACATCAGCGACCTACTTTATAGATATGAATGTGTAACGGTGCCCGGGCTTGGTTCTTTTCTGGCTCATGCCGTCCCAGCAACCCATAACACGGGTTCCCACACGTTTTTCCCGCCCCGCAAACGCTTATCATTCAACAGGCAGATAAGTGAAAATGACGGTCTTCTTGGCAATTACATCAGCAAGGTAGAAAACATTACCTATGAGCGGGCGCTCACCCAGATCAGGGCATACACAAGATATGTGCATAATGAACTGGATAGTGGTAAAGAAGTTGTCGTCGCCCAGGTAGGTACGCTATCGCGCATGACTGAAAATCCTTCTACAAATAGATTACAGGAAGGTGAAAAAATTCTTTTTGAGCCAGATAAAAGTGTCAATTATCTAAGTGATTCCTTTGGCCTTTCAACGATGGTAGCCAGTTCGATTAACCGGGAAATCCCCCCGAAACAAGAGCCAATACCCCTTATCGAGAAAAAGCGGAGTTCCCCTGAATGGATGAAATACGCAGCCATTGGTTTTCTTGCTGTAGGACTTAGTGGCACGTTAGGTTACCTGCACCTGGAAGGCGTAGAGAGCTATAACGTGGCCGAAAAACAAAAGGCTGAAAAAAAACTCGAAAACAGGATACAACAGGCCACATTTGTTATAGATAGCCCACTCCCTACCATAACCGTTAACGCTTTCAAACCGGAAGGCAAATATCATCTCGTCGCTGGCGCTTTTCGCAATGCGGAAAACGCGGAAAAATATGTGGGTAAATTACGTGATAAAGGTTATAAAGCACGACAAATAGGCGCTAACCGTTTTGGGCTTTATCAGGTGGTTTATAATAGCTATACTGATCCCAAGATTGCCTTGAGCGCGCTGCGCGAGGTACGTAAAAAGGATAATGCTGGTGCTTGGATGCTCGTTCAAGAATTTGATAAGTAAGGCTCCCAATTTTTAAAAAATGTATGCCACTACCCCCCTCAATTTGTAGGGGCCAGACATAATTTCAACCGCCCTTCCCTATGCCCTCCAAAACCCCCAAGGATTCCCGTGCCATTCAGACCGACCTGGTACTTCCCAATGACACCAATCCTCTCAATAATATGTTTGGAGGCGAGCTTCTGGCCCGCATGGACCGGGTTGCCAGTATTGCTGCGCGCAGGCACAGCCGTAGGATTGTCGTCACCGCATCCGTAAATCATGTCGCTTTCAACGGTAGTATTCCGTTGGGCAGCGTAGTAACAATAGAGGCTGCGGTCTCACGCGCATTTAGGACTTCTATGGAGGTCTTTATAGATGTATGGGTAGAGGATAGGGAGAGTGGCCTGAGATCAAGGGCCAATGAGGCGATCTACACTTTTGTGGCAGTTAATGAATCTGGCCAGCCAGTAGCCATACCAGAACTTGAGCCAGAGACAAATTTGGAAAAAGAACGTTATGAAGCCGCCCTACGCCGAAAGCAATTGAGCCTCGTACTTGCCGGTAAAATGAATGCCAAAGATGCTACCGAACTTAAAGCACTTTTTGAATAGGCCTTCTTAAAAATAAATCAGATTCTACTTTTTTCTAAATAAATTTTCATTAATAATAATAAATTGGCAATTAAAATTTCTCCACATAGATAATCCTCCCAAAAATTCCGATTAAAAGCCTTTTTATTTAGCCCAAATGCATAGTATTTAAAATTTTGCATATATTTGCTATCCCCTTATTTAAAGTTTTGCCAAAATTTTTAGAAAGACAGGTTACATAAAGCCTTTTAGCTTTTTATAAAATAGGTAAGACCAACAAAGGAATTTGACAGCTAACGAAGAAACGATTAAGGCAAGATTAAAAATTCACACCTATCAGTTCTAAGTTTATAGCATACTCATGATTTTTAAACCTACAGGAACCCTTCTTATAACTACACTCTTCACGGGTTCCAGTTTGCTTTATGCTAAAGATGGCCAAACACCGCCACCACCCGCTGCAGCAGGGCCACCACCTCCTGTTGGGCTTCCTACACCTATAGATCAAGAACTTTGGTTTTTACTGGTTTTAGGTGTGCTCTTGGGTATCTATATTCTTTATAAAAAGAATTTTAGCCCTTCAGCTGCATAAATCGGCCCACATATTTCCCGATCACATCAAATTCAAGGTTTACGACATCATGTTCCCTTAATTTTGAAAAGACAGTGTGTTCATAAGTATATGGTATGACCGCTACGCTAAAAGATCCCAATCCAGAATTTACCACAGTAAGGCTAACCCCGTTTACCGTTATCGATCCCTTCTCAATCGTCAGATTCCCCTGGGCAGAATCATATTCAAAACCGAACATCCAGCTTCCTTCCTGCTCCTTTATATAAGAGACTTGTGCAGTCTGATCTACATGCCCCTGCACAAGATGCCCATCCAGCCGGGTTCCCATAATCATGGCCCGCTCTAGGTTGACAGGGCTTCCTGGTTGTAAATGGCTCAGATTGGTCTTGGCCAGTGTTTCCTGTATAGCGGTCACCGTATATTCATCCCCCTTAACAGCTACTACGGTAAGACAGGCACCATTGTGTGCAACACTCTGGTCTATGTCGAGTTCCGCTGTAAAGGCGCTACGTATGGAAAGGTCTAGGTTTCCTTTATTTGGGATAATCTGGGTAACGGTGCCCACATCTTCAATAATACCTGTAAACATCTTTTCTCTGTGTTTTATTTGAGGCTTTTATTTGAGTACTTTTACCTAAATATGACAACAAAGTTAAGACAAGAGCGGTGATCTGGAGCCTTTTCCATAATGCAAAGGCTTTAGGTTTTACCTAGACTTTGCTATAAAAAGATGAAATCATGAAAAATAAGGCCATTAAATTAGGCATCACCATAGGCGATATTAACGGTATTGGGGGCGAGATCATCCTGCGCACCTTTGAAGACGAGCGTATGCTCGATTTTTGCACACCTGTAATCTTTGCTTCCGCGAAAGCGATGACGTTCCTGATCAAGCATTTTGACAGCGACCTCAAATTTCAGGGTATAAAAGATTTGGCAGATGTGATCTCGGGTAAGATCAACGTGATCAGCATCTTTGATGATAAAGCCTTTGTGGAGTTTGGCAAGGAGACTAAAGAGAATGGAAAATACGCTATACAGTCTTTAAAAGTAGCGGTAGAAGCACTGAAAAATAAGCAAATCGATGTTCTGGTCACTGCTCCCATAAGCAAGTCTAACATACAGGATGATAATTTCAAGTTCCCTGGGCATACAGATTATCTAAACCAGGAGCTTGAAGGCGATAGTCTGATGCTTATGATTACCGAAAAATTGAAGGTAGGCCTTCTTACTGATCATGTGGCGGTAAAGGATGTTGCCCAAACGATCACCCCAGAGCTCATCAAAAGAAAATTTAATACCATATATACGACCCTAAAACAAGATTTTGGCGTTCGAAAGCCCAAAATCGCCTTTTTGGGCATTAATCCCCATGTAGGTGACGGGGGTGTAATTGGGCTTGAGGATAAAGAAGTGCTCATCCCTACCTTAGATGGGCTCCGCGACAAAGGATTTCTAACGTATGGACCCTATGCCGCAGATAGCTTTTTTGGCAGTGGAAATTATAAAAACTTTGACGCCATCATTGCCGCATATCATGATCAGGGCTTAATTCCATTTAAGACGCTATCCTTTGGCAAGGGAGTCAATTTTACAGCTGGGCTCAATAGAATCAGGACCTCACCAGACCATGGCACTGCATTTGAGATCGCAGGCAAGGGCGTCGCTGATGCCAGTTCATTTAAAGAAGCCGTTTTTATGGCTCTGGCAATTTATGACAAAAGGCGTGAATACTTAAAGCTTACTAAAAACGTTCTTGAAAAGCAAGTGCGCAGGCGCGGCACTTCAAAAAGGGCGCGCTTTGAATAAAGGGTAAAAAAATTGCAAAGTTAATTTTACACCTCATAAAAAGTTATATCTTTGCACCCGCCTTGGCGAAAGGCATTTGTGTCTTCAGTTTTAGGCAGTGTGAAGGAAAGAAGTCTGAAGGATGAAAAAATTGAAAGCGTATACGATCCAGTTTGTAGGTCTTAAACACGGAGAGCACAACTTTGAATATAATATTGACGATGCGTTCTTTGACCATTATGGATATGATGATTTTAATGGAATAGCCATTAAGGTCAACCTTAATCTATTAAAAAAACCTACCCTTATGGAATTAATTTTCCATATTGAGGGAACGGTTAATGTAAGTTGCGATTTAACTAATGAGCCTTATGATCATCCCGTACAAGGTGATTATACGTTAGTTGTCAAATTTGGTCATGAATATAATGATGAGCTCGAGGATATATTGATCCTTCCCCATGGTGAATTTGAGGTAAATGTGGCTCAATATATATATGAGACAACCGTGCTTGCTTTGCCCGTAAAACGAGTACACCCCGGGGTACAAGATGGCACACTGGATTCAGAAATCCTTGATAAGCTTGAGGAGCTAAGTATTAAAAACAATAAAAAAGCAGAGGACAAAAAAGATGAAATTGATCCTCGCTGGGAAAAATTAAAAGATTTTATAACAGACAAATAACATACGGCAATGGCACATCCCAAAAGAAAAATATCAAAAACCAGAAGAGACAAGCGCAGGACACACTATAAAGCAAAAATGCCTAAAATAGCTGTAGATGCCACAACTGGTGAGGCACATCTTTACCATCGTGCACACTGGCATGAGGGCAAACTGTACTATAGGGGCCAAGTGCTTATCGACAATACCGATACTGAAGAAGTAGCTTAAACGCTTATTCTTAGAAAAGTAAACTCCCAGCAATGGGAGTTTTTTGTTTCTTAAGTCCTTCATTAGGTTTTTGATGTTCTCTCAGTAGATGAGCCCAGGTTTAACTAAATGCGGCAATCCTGTTGCGGTTCATTAATCAGGAGATACCAAGACGCGCATACTAGCCAGTCGAAAGAGTGCTCTTGAAAATGCAAAAAAGGTTAATTTTTAGAGCGATTTGGTCAATTTTTATTACTTTTCATGCTATTTTTAAAGTAAAAAAAGTGTTTTTCGCAGTAAATCAATTCTATGAGTAAAATCACGGCAGCAATTACCGCTGTGGGTGCTTATGTGCCCGACTATGTGTTGAGCAACGCTATTCTGGAAACCATGGTCGATACCAATGACGAGTGGATCACTACAAGAACGGGCATCAAAGAGCGCAGGATACTCAAAGACCCAGACAAAGGCACTTCATTTATGGGCATTAAAGCCGCCCAAGACCTAATTGATAAAAAAAACCTGGATCCAGCGGAAATTGACCTGGTTATTGTGGCTACCACAACGCCAGACCTTCCAGTAGCATCCACTTCGGCATATATAGCAACGCATATTGGGGCGGTCAACGCATTTTCCTATGACATACAAGCCGCCTGTTCCGGATTTTTATATGGTATGTCTACCGCTTCAGCATTTATTGAATCCGGACGTTACAAAAAAGTGCTTTTGATCGGTGCTGATAAAATGTCCTCTATTATTGATTATACTGACCGGACTACCTGCATCATTTTTGGTGACGGTGCTGGAGCGGTGCTTTTTGAACCCAATACTGAAGGATTGGGGCATCAGGATGAATATCTGCGTACTGATGGAATAGGCCGTGATTTTCTAAAAATAGAAGCGGGAGGTTCCCTGTTGCCCGCGTCAGAGAAAACCGTTGCAGAAAAGAAACATTTTGTCAAACAGGATGGCAAAACCGTATTTAAATTTGCTGTTTCTAATATGGCCGATGTAAGCGAGCTAATCATGCAACGCAACGCACTGACCAATGAGGATATAAGTTGGCTCATCGCGCATCAGGCTAATAAGCGCATTATTGACGCCACTGCCAGACGTATGAATATCTCAGATGATAAAGTATTGATGAACATACAGCGCTACGGCAATACTACAGCAGCAACACTGCCTTTGCTTATGAGCGATTATGAAAAAGAACTGAAGAAGGGTGACAATATTATTTTCGCCGCTTTTGGCGGTGGATTCACCTGGGGCTCAATTTACCTGAAATGGGCCTATAATAGTTAATAACCAATCTAGTTAACACGACGTATTATGGATTTAAAAGAAATTCAGAATCTAATTAAATTTGTGGCAAAATCGGGCGCCAGCGAGGTAAAGCTGGAGATGGATGATGTAAAGATCACCATCAGGACCGGTGGCGAAGACCACAAGGGAGAAACCACTTACGTACAGCAAATCCCAATGCAGGCCCCAGCCATGCCACAAGCAGCAGTGGCGCCCCCCGCATCCCCAGCCCCAGAAGAAACTAAAAAAGAGGCTGCTGCTCCTAAAGCTGAGGATGACTCTAAATATACTACGATCAAATCTCCCATTATAGGTACCTTTTACCGCAAACCTGGTCCTGATAAGCCTACTTTTGTTGAGGTAGGTGCAAAAATTAAGGAAGGTGATGTACTTTGTGTGATCGAGGCCATGAAATTGTTTAACGAGATTGAGAGCGAGGTCAAGGGTACTATCGTAAAAGTGCTCGTAGATGATGCCTCCCCTGTAGAATTTGACCAACCACTATTTCTGGTTGACCCTTCTTAAAGGTTGTAATAAAATAGCGCTTAAAGCCATTAATCGCCCGCTAAATTGGGCAGTTTATAGTTAATTATCATGTTTAAAAAGATACTTATCGCAAACCGGGGCGAGATCGCCCTGCGCGTTATACGCACCTGTAAAGAGATGGGCATCAAGACAGTGGCCGTTTATTCTACCGCAGATGCCGAAAGCCTTCACGTACGCTTTGCTGACGAGGCCGTATGTATAGGCCCACCGCCAAGTAGCGAGTCTTACCTTAAAATGAGCAATATTATCGCTGCTGCAGAAATCACCAACGCAGACGCCATACATCCAGGCTATGGATTCCTTTCTGAAAATGCAAAATTTTCAAAAATATGCGGTGAGCATAAGATCAAGTTTATCGGCGCTTCTCCTGAGATGATCTCCAAAATGGGTGATAAGGCTTCCGCGAAAGCGACCATGAAAGCGGCCGGTGTCCCCTGCGTGCCAGGAAGCGACGGCATTATTGAAACATTTGAGGATTGTAAACGTATCGCAGAGGAGACCGGATATCCCGTCATGCTTAAGGCAACCGCCGGGGGCGGTGGTAAGGGTATGCGCGCCGTATGGAAAAAACAGGATCTTCAAAAAGCATGGGAATCTGCCCGTCAGGAAGCTGCGGCATCCTTTGGCAATGATGCCATGTACATGGAAAAACTTATCGAGGAGCCCCGCCACATTGAGATCCAAATCGTGGGAGATAGCAATGGTAGAGCCTGCCACCTTTCAGAAAGAGACTGCTCGATACAACGCCGCCACCAGAAGCTTACTGAAGAGACCCCATCACCATTTATGACCGATGAACTGCGCGAAAAAATGGGAGCAGCTGGTGTCAAGGCCGCAGAATTTATAAAATATGAGGGGGCCGGGACTATAGAATTTTTGGTTGATAAGCACAGAAATTTTTATTTTATGGAGATGAACACCCGTATTCAGGTGGAGCATCCCATTACGGAACAGGTAGTTGATTATGACCTGATCAGGGAGCAGATCCTTGTTGCTGATGGCGTTCCCATTTCTGGGAAAAATTACCTGCCTCAACTACACTCTATCGAGTGCCGGATCAATGCCGAGGACCCCTATAATAACTTTAGGCCTTCTCCAGGCCGTATCACTAACCTGCACGCTCCTGGAGGCCATGGGGTGCGTATTGATACTCATGTATATAGCGGTTATTCCATAGTGCCTTACTATGACTCTATGATCGCCAAATTGGTGACTACCGCACAAACCAGGGAAGAGGCGATCAACAAAATGAAAAGGGCGCTTGATGAATTTGTGATCGAGGGTATTAAAACCACGATCCCCTTTCACCGACAGTTAATGGATCATCCTGATTATATCGCCGGGAATTACACCACAAAATTTATGGAGGATTTTAAAATGGAACCAGAGCAAGATGACGAAGACTGAGCCTTTTAAAAATGCATTATGATTGTGGTTGGGCTCGGTACGCTAAGCGATATAAAATTTGCCTTAGATGGGAAGGCTTAAGAACGTGTTTTCAAAACAAGTGCGCAGCGCGTTTTTAATATCAGAGCCTTTTAGGTATATGCAGATTGGTTAAGGCCATTTTTTTTCCGTTTCAAATCAGAACCACAGATCTTCTTGGACTATTATCCCTACATAAAATCCCTGCACTTAATATTTATCGTGACTTGGTTTGCGGGACTTTTTTATATCCCCAGGTTGTTTATTTATCAAATTGAGGCTTCCGAAAAAGCTCAGCCCGATAAATCAATTTTGGGCAAACAGCTCGCCCTGATGGCCAAAAGATTATGGTATATCATCACTTGGCCCTCAATGATCCTGGCCACGCTATTTGCACTTATGCTGCTCTATCTTAACCCCACTCTGCTTCAGGTAACCTGGATGCAAATCAAATTGGGTTTTGTAATCCTTCTTTTTGCCTATCATTTTAAAAATCACCAGATATTTAAGCAATTGCAGCGTGGGAAAGTAAATTACACCTCACGATTCATGCGTATATGGAATGAGGTGGCCACTTTGATCCTTTTTGCGGTAGTCTTTCTGGCCATAACCAAAAGTGCAACACATTGGATTTATGGCACCTTAGGCCTAATTGGCCTTGCAATTTTGCTAATGCTGGGCATACGTCTCTATAAACGCATTCGCGAAAAGAACCCTGACGTATAATGTGCGTACAGCTTTCGCGAAAGCATTTCTGCTCTGGAACAGATGGTTTACTTTCATTCAGAAATTGAACAATTGTTTATTTATATACTTTTTAGTCCTTAAGATCTCTGGTTTTATACCATGCGCTCTAAACTTTAGTTTTGCGACTATTTAAGAGCTTTATAGATCAAAGGATATGCGCTATATTGAGACAGCATCCCAGAGTCGCCATACAAGGCATGTTTTTTGATCGTATATATCATCGATGAACACTTCTAAGTTATCTTTACGTACCCGCATTTTCTTCACGATGGTGCTGCTTATTTTTGGTGCATCTATTTTGATAGGTATAATCTCGGTCGTTCAGTATAAAGAAGAGGCCGAGGATTACCATACCAGCAGGTTGTTAAGAAAGGAGGATCAGATCAGGGTAGAGATCAACTACGTGCTCGACAAAACCTCCTTTGAGGTCATTACCGAAAAAATCCCTTATATCCTTAAAGAAAAACAGGATATATACCGCATTTCTGATGTACATGAGCTACCCATAAATATTTATGATCTCGATGGCAATCTGCTTGTGCGCTCCAAGAGTGGATTTACCACAGATACCGCTAATGCCAAAATACCGCCTATTATACTACAAAAACTGGCCAATACCCCTAGTAAACGCTGGATCACGGAAACCGAAAAGGATGGTGTGAAATATCAATCTTCTTACACCTACATCAACGATAACAAATTTAAGCCCATTGCCGTACTCAACTTGCCCTACATACAGGATGATGATTTTATAACACGGGAGCTTGATGAATTTTTGCGAAGATTGGCTGAAGGATATCTCTTTATGTTGCTTATAGCTATTGCGCTGTCTTATTTCCTATCCCGGTATATCACACGCAGCTTGAAGACCATTAGCGATAAGATGATCAAAACCCGCCTTAATAAGCGCAACCAGAAGATCGAGATTGATGATGCAAGTGAGGAGATCAGCAACCTCGTGCGCGCCTATAATCTTATGATTGATGAGTTGGAGACCAGTGCGGCACAACTTGCCCAGGGTGAGCGCGAGCAGGCTTGGCGCGAAATGGCAAAACAAGTAGCTCACGAGATCAAAAACCCACTTACCCCCATGCGCCTTACCGTGCAAAGTTTTCAGCAGCGCTTTGACCCTACTGATCCCGATATACAAAAAAAGCTTGATGAGTATAGCAATACAATCATCCAGCAGATCGATACGATGAGCAATATTGCTTCTGCCTTTAGCAATTATGCAAAAATGCCTGCGCAACAGAATGAGACCCTAAACGTGGTTTTTGTAACCAAATTAGCTCTTGACATTTTTAATGAACCCTATATTAGTTTTAGGGCGGAAGAAGGCGAGATTATTGCAAAATTTGACCGTACTCAGCTTATCCGGGTAGTGACCAATCTGGTCAAAAATGCCATTCAGGCCACCGAATTAAGGGAAAATCCACAGATCGTCGTTGAGGTAAGGGAAAATGTCAATAAGGTCTGTATAATCGTCTGTGACAATGGTAATGGGATTTCTGAGGAAAATGCGCCACTAGTATTTGAACCCAAATTCACTACAAAAACCAGTGGAATGGGTCTGGGCTTAGCTATGGTCAAAAATATTGTGGAAAACTATAAAGGAGAGATCACCTTTACTTCAAAAGCTGGTAAAGGCACAGTCTTTAAAGTTTCCATACCAAAACAAAAAAAGCTGCCCAGCGATCATCAATCCTAACTTCACAAACAATATTTTCCACTTCCCATCAATTTGCTAAAAAATCTATCAAAGGAAAAAACCGGTAATACAAAAACATTAACATTTATTGCTCAAGCCGTTAATCTCTACCTAAAAAGGCAAAACTGCCTGTTAAAAAATTACTCCCTTCCAACTGAGCCAGTATTTTTATACCCTAAACTAATTTAAAACCCAATTTATGTTACATATAAGAAAGATATTTACGGGAGCAACTCTCGTATTGGCTATGAGTGCTTCATCACTTTTTGCACAGACACAACAAACTGATCAGATGTCTCAGCAGTCTCAAGAAAAAATTGAGGTGAGCGATGCAGAACTCGGCAAATTTGCAAAGGCCTTTAAACAAGTACAGGTAATGGGCCAGCAGGAACAAGTAAAAATGGCAAAGACTGTAAAGGATGAAGGTCTAGACGTACAACGCTTTAATGAAATTCACAAGGCCAGCCTTGATCCAAATAAAGAGTCTGATGCGACTCCCGAAGAAGAAAAGAAACACAAAGCCATCCTTGCTAAACTCGATACCATGCAACAGGATTTTGAAGGCAATATGAAAAAAATCGTAGAAAATCAGGATATGGAAATTGACCGTTTTCAACAGATTTCTATGGCTCTACGTACTGACAAAGATTTACAACAGCGCCTACAACAAATGTTGCAGAGCTAATATTTAAATGAATTATAATGAAAAACGCGGCACTTATGATGCCGCGTTTTTTAGTTATAAAACGGAGATTTTCGTTGAAAAATTTTTTCGTGTTGCTATTTCCACCTAAAAATTAATAGTATAACCCAGGCTTATTTTTTGCCCAATGTTCCATTTAGAATAGGAAACGTCTTCCGAACCATAAGAATCATAAACGCTTTCCGTATCATCATTAAGAATGTTTTCAAAACGCAGGGACAGCGTGGAATTTCTTTCCGTACCAAAAGATTTCGAAATATTTAGTTTCATATTATGGAAGGGCAATGTGTAAACATCGGGTATGTTCTGACTGCCCACAATCTGTAATGTTTTCCCTTGTGAATTATAGGAGAGTGTACCCTGCCAACCATTATCTTCATTATTGTAAGTAAAACCTATATTTAGCAGGTATGGTGATTGACCTTGAAGCTGCCTATGGCTTCCTAAATTTTCCCCGTCCCTTATATTATCTCGCCTATTTGCAAGTTCATCTGCACTATAGCTTTGCTGGGAATCGACCAACGAGAAGTTGGCATTGAAATTAAAATCCCTCAGCCCCGCAATAAAGCCCAGGTTCCTCCTGAGTTCCACTTCACCACCAAAAACCTTGGCGTCCCCCAGATTGAGCGGTGTAAATTGACCTGCGGCACCGCGTATAAAAGAGACCTCGATAGGGTCTTTGAATGACTTATAAAAGCCGCTTACAGCGAAAAAGTTGTTCCCCTCTCCATAGTTTTCATACCTCAAGTCAAAGTTATTTATATACGTAGGCTGAATATCGATGTTCCCTATAAAAATAGTACTGTTTATAGGGTCAAAAATCTCAGCCAGGGAAGCTTCTTTAAACGATGGTCTGGCCGTTGTTCTGGCAAATGATGCCCTTACCTTTGAACTTTCTTCCTCATTTAGATCAAAGATCAGGTTGGCAGAAGGATACAGATCAGTCTTGTCAATAACCTTAACGTTATTATAAGTCCCACGGCTCTGGCTTGTGCCTGTATAGCTGAGCCCAAATTGTTCAACCCGCAAACCAAGAATGGCATTCCACCAGTCGGTCAGTTTAAATTCTTCTGAGACATAACCAGCGGCAACCTCAATTTCTGAGCTATAACTATCAGAATCGTTGCTGTCATCTCTAACAAAAGTTCCGCTATTGGTATCTGCGTCATAAATATTGTCTGGTGCCAAAACCTGATTGGGATCTCCCCCATAAGCAGCACTGGGAACATTAATTATCGGAAAAGCGAATTGAGTTACCCCAAAATCCCTTTTTTTATTGGTATAAGCTGCACCTACTTTGGTCTTGGCATCGTAGCCGAACAATTTATTCTTTAAGGTAACACCCATTTTTCCTGCCAGATCGGTCTCTTCCAAACTACGAAATATACGCGTGGGCTCCCCGGATTCACTAGGCTCAATGGTAAAATACTCGTTCCCATCCTGATCTTCCCGCACACGGAACGGAGTAACCCTAAAATCTTTGTCATAAACGTTGACAAAAGAGGGGGAAAGTTTGTATTCCAAAGTCCATTTGGCATCATCAAAAGTATTCGTGCCCTCAAATAGCAGATTGGTGATGGCACGTTCGGTATACAACAAGTTGTCTTTTTTAACCTCATTGATAGCATCGATTCTTTTGATTGTTCTAAATATAGAAGCCTGTGATTCCCCATTTTGAATATGCAGGGCGTTTATCCTGTATTTAGATTGATCGGTCTTAAAGGAAAGACCCGCAAGACCACTTATGAGAACGTTGTTATTGCCAGCACGGCCTTCCTGTGTCCTATCGGGGTCAAGCGTATAAACAGAATGATCATCACTCTTTCTGTACACTTGGCCATCTACATATTTGTCATAATATTCCGTCTCGTTACGGTAGCTCAAAGATGCCAGATAGCCCAGCTTATTGTCGCCCACATCATACTGGTTACCAGCCGTTGCTGCCAGGTTAAAATCCATAAAGCTTTGATCCTGCTGAGCCGCAAGCTCAGGACTGAAACGTTTGGTAAGCGTTTCAACCAATTGTGGGTCTTGCTGCGGTAGGGGAACAGGCTGGTTGGTCGCCAGAGGATTAGAGCGCTGCCCATCATCAAAACCGATGATATCGGTGCCACTGCTGTTTTGCTTTAAATAATTTTTGTTGAAGTGAAAATCTGAATTATAACCCAATCCTGCAGAGAAACTATATTGTGCCCTGGTAGGGATGTCTTTGGTAACAATATCTACAACACCACCAGTAAAATCTGCTGGTTGATCTGCAGTTGAGGTTTTAACGACGATGATATTATCAATGATCTGTGTAGGAAAAACATCTAGCTGCAGCGTGTTACGGTCGGGATCCAGACCTGGTACATCTACCCCATTTAAAATAGATTTGGTATAACGGTCGCCCAGTCCGCGCACATAGACATATTTACCACCCTGCACAGAAACCCCGGGTACATTCTTTACCGCATTTGCAACATCACTTACCCCAATATTCTTTATGGTCTCTATGGAAAGCCCATCAACCAGGGCAACTGAGTTTTTTTGAAAGCTCAGCACCGCTGCTTCTGTATTTTTTCGGGCCGTTGTTTTAATCACTACCTCATCAAGCTGCCCGGCAGAGGCTTCCAGGGTTACATTTAGATTGGTCGTCTGTCCTGCCTTAACCACCACTGATGAGATTTCCTTGGTCTGATAGCCTACGAAAGAAAATACAACAGTATACGTGCCCGGCTCGATATTAATGGTGTATTTACCATCAAAATCTGTGGTAGAACCAGAGCTTGTTCCCTGCACGGCCACATTAGCAAAGGGAAGCACATCATTTTGACTTCCATCGGTCAGGGTACCTGCGATGGTTCCATTTTGTGAATAACCAATGCCACAACCTAAGAGCGACATAAATAATAATAGGAGGTTTTTCATATCTAGGCTTAGTCTTTTAATATTAAAAACTGCTCGTACTTTAATAAAAGTTACGAGCAGTATCCATTTAATTGATTTGATTTTACTTAAAGAGCCCCATTGGCACTTGCTTGCGTCCATGCAAATACAGACAAGTCAGCGCCGCCAGAAGTTCCAACGGTAACCCATGATTCAGCCTGGATTGGAAATAAGGGATCAATTAGCGTGCTCTCTCCGTCGGCCGCGCTTTCAATAAAAAGACTGCCCGGATTATCAACTCCTTCAAAAACCCAATCTGAAAATGTTAATTTACCAGACACAAAATTTGCTGCCACGCTATTGCTTTTTATCTGCACATTGGCAGTTGCTTTAAATCCTGTGATGAATAAATTGTTTAGGGCACCCTGAGCTCCATCGCGTAAATCCACTATATGATCACCCACAGCATCCACATTTCCCATAAGGGTAATATTCTTTGCAGTAAAAGAGCCTTGTGCAGGACCTTCTGGCCCGTCGATCTCCATACCACTATCAGATTGATCTCCTTCAATAACAACAGAATTGCTTATGGTGCCTGAGTAAGCTTCATCAATATCAAGACCATCATCTGCCTGTGACCAAACGAGTACGTTAGATACATTGACTGTTCCCCCAAAAAACTCAATCCCATCATCTTTAGCCGCCATAAGCTCCAGGTTGCTGATTGTAGTACCGCTACCTACACCGCCAAGGCTAAGACCATTGATCTCGTTATCAGGAGCTATAATCGTCCCTGCATAACGTATGCTCACATAATTAAAAACACCTGAGTTATCAGAGGCATTTGTACCGCCAAATTTTGCATTGGTGTCAGAGGCAGGTATACCTTCTACCTGTCCTTCCACAGCACCACCTTCAAGAGAAACCGGCGCGTTGCCCAATATGAGCACCCCGCCCCAAAGGCCACGGTCACTCAAGGTAAGGTTAGTACCCGCTTTTTGGCCCACTTTAATATTATCGGTGATTGATGTAAAAATGATGGGCTTATCCGCAGTTCCGTTGGCCATTACCTTAGCGCCACGGGCAATAATTAGCGAAGAGGCATCTGCTCCCGTACCGGCCATACCTTTAATGATCGTACCCGGCTCTATAGTTAATGTTGCACCGCTTGTTACAGAGACACGACCGTCTAAAGTCCATACGTTATCTGCTGTAAGTGTCATATCTTCGGTGATATTTTCAGAGAGCGTATAATCTGCCTCTCCGCCACCATTTCCATTACCCGGTGGAATGACATCATTATCGTTGTCATTGCTACAGCCTGTCATGGCTCCTAATAGTGCAATGGTAAAAACCGAAATAAATATTCTTTTCATTTGTTTATCTTTTTAAATGTTGGTGCAAAGTAAAGCTGCTCGTGTAAAGCCTGTGTTATTTGAATATTAAACAAGGGTCACCTTTAGGTTATGTAAATGTTAACATCAATGTCAACGCCGTTTATGGGGGCTTCAATCCGCTAAAACTCCTATATTGTACCCCAAAACCACTCACTATGATGCAATGGCCCCAGCTACTTTCCCTTAAACGTTTTGGAGATACTGAGAAAAGGTTGCGTAGCGAGCAGGACGAGACCCGCCTAGGTTTTGAGGTCGATTATGATCGGGTGATCTTCTCCTCTGCTTTCCGAAGTCTACAGGACAAAACGCAGGTTATACCGCTCAGTAAGACAGATTTTGTACACACACGCCTTACGCACAGTTTAGAAGTTTCGGTGGTGGGCCGCTCACTCGGCAGGCTTGTGGGTAAGAAAATCATCGCCAAATATCCCGACCTGGAGCGGCAGGGATATCATTTTAACGATTTTGGCGCCATAGTGGCGGCAGCAGCACTGGCACATGACATCGGTAACCCCCCCTTTGGCCATTCTGGCGAGAAAGCTATCGGTGCTTATTTTGAGCACGGCGCGGGCAAACGTTACAGGGATAGCCTTACGGCAAAAGAATACCAAGACCTTACTAAATTTGAGGGCAATGCCAATGGTTTTCGAATCCTCAACGAAAGCCGTCCGGGTATTCCCGGCGGACTCCGCTTGTCATACAGCGTACTGGGCGCTTTCACCAAATATCCCAAAGAATCCCTTCCGCATAAGCCTACCACTCACGTTGCTGACAAAAAATATGGTTTTTTTCAGACTGAAAAGGGATTTTTTAAGCAAGTGGCCCATGAACTCGGCCTAATCTCAACGCAATCTGGAAATGAAACACGCTACCTGCGCCATCCTCTTGCTTTTCTCGTTGAGGCCGCAGACGATATCTGTTATACCATAATTGACTTTGAAGATGGGATCAACCTGGGCCTCATCCCTGAAGATTTTGCCTTGGAATATCTGATCAAACTCGTGGGTGACAGCATCAACACCTCAAAATATTCTCAACTTAAAGATACCGCTTCAAGGCTGAGCTATCTGCGCGCCTTGGCTATTAATACATTGATCAGGGAAGTGGTACGTGTTTTTATGGCTAATGAAGAAAAATTACTAAAAGGGGATTTTAATACTGCCCTCCTCGAAAAAGCGAAATATACCGCCCAAATCGACGATATTATCCGTTTAAGTGTTGAAAAAATATACAATAGCCAAGAAGTGACCGAAAAAGAGATCGCCGGCTACGAAATCATCACAACCCTTTTAGATGCGGCGACTCGCAGCATTGATAAGCCATCCTTACATTACAATAAACTCACCCGCAAACTTCTGCAGCTTCAAGCTGATCCAGAAAAAAGTCTATATGAAAACCTACTCGCCACCTGTGGCAAGGTCGCCATGTTTACCGATGGGCAGGCGCTGCGTTTTTACAGGAAGATAAAGGGGGTAAATATTGGGTAAGGGAAACTTGCTGATTTAAGATTTCTTGTCTAAAGCTTCGTTAGATTGCAATATAAACGGGGTAGTTTATTAACGATAATAAGTACTCCTGGGAGGTCAATTTTAGATCAATTGCGGATAAAAAACAGTATGTTTATCCGATTTTAGACATGCGGAATTTAGGCCAGCTTATATATATTGAAAATACCAGGTTTACCTAAGAAAAGATATTCCCTTCCAGCTAGTTTGAGGGTGCCACAATGCGATCAAACCCACAATACTGCACAAGTACCTCTGGTATTTTTATATGATCTTCCTGCTGATAATTTTCCAAAATCCCAGCGAGTACCCGAGGCAGTGCGAGTGAGCTTCCATTAAGGGTATGTGCAAGGCTTTTGCTATTATCGCTTCCGCGGAAGCGCAACTTTAACCTATTTGCCTGAAAAGTTTTAAAATTCGACACAGAACTGATTTCCAGCCAGCGGTCCTGTGCCGTGCTAAAAACCTCAAAATCGTAGGTTAAACTTGACGTAAAGCCCAGATCACCGCCACATAAGCGGAGTACACGGTAAGGCAGTTGGAGTTCGTCGAGGATGCTTTTTACATGTTCTACCATTGCATCGAGTGCAGCATCGCTGTTTTCGGGTTTTTCTATGCGCACAAGCTCAACCTTGTCAAACTGGTGCAGGCGGTTGAGGCCCCGTACGTGAGCCCCGTATGAGCCAGCCTCACGGCGAAAGCATGGGGTATAGGCCGTACAGGTAATAGGGAGATCTTTTTCGTCAAGCAGGGTATCCCTAAACATATTGGTCACCGGTACCTCTGCAGTAGGAATTAGATAAAGATCATCGTTGCCTACATGGTACATCTGCCCTTCTTTATCGGGCAGTTGCCCCGTACCATAGCCCGAGGCCTCGTTGACCAGGTGCGGCACCTGATATTCAGTATAACCGGCTTCAATATTCTTATCCAGAAAATAGGTGATCAGCGCACGTTGTAACCGCGCTCCTTTTCCCTTATAAACGGGGAAACCTGCTCCAGTTACTTTATTACCAAGTTCAAAATCGATGATATCGTATTTTTTGGCTAGCTCCCAGTGCGGCTGTGATCCTTCAGCAAGGACTGGAACATCTCCTTTACGGAAAACCTCCTCGTTATCCTCCTCGCTTTTCCCCGCCGGCACACTTTCCTGTGGTATGTTTGGGATGGTATAAAGCAGGTCTTCAAGCTTGCCGGCCGTCCTGTTTAGGGTTTCCTGAAGGGTTTTAGAATCTTCTTTAAGCTTCCCTGTGCGCTCTTTAAGAATATTGGCCTTTTGCTTTTCACCGCTTTTGTAGAGCGCCCCGATCTCTTTAGAGAGTTTATTGCTCTCAGCCAGTGTATTATCAAGTTTGGCCTGGGTAACGCGTCTTTTTTCATCCAAGTTCAGCACTTCTTCAAAAACTCCGCTAGCGTCAAAGTTACGTTTGGTCAGGGCTTTGATGTAGGCTTCTTTGTGCTCTTGTATATCGGGGACGTATAGCATAATCTAGGTTTTTGAGAGGGCAAAAGTAAGGAAATTTGAGAGTATTTAAAGGAACTGTTAAAGAAGACATTTTTAAAATATCCTGTCGTTTTGCTCGCAGATTTACTAGGCTCGTATAGATCAGGCAGCAAAATCCAGTCATTATGCCAAAAATAATCCCATCTGGCCGCTGCCATATCCACTTTAGGATCGATGAGTGTATGGAATGGATGACCATTAATGCTTACACGACAATTTACATAGACCTCAATTTTTTTGCCCCGATCATCGTACTCTTTTCTCAGACGCTGACAAAACTGCCAGATAACATCCGGTTTGGTAGATATGGCGCGGTGTTGCTTTAGTGAAAGCATTCCTGCAAGGTTTACCTTGGTGCGCTTCCCAGTGCTTTTGTCCACAACATAAATTTCTGTGTGTCCTGTACGGGAACGTAGCATCATACGCCAGCTCAAGCGGTGTCCTTCTTCTGTCCACATTACATCTCCCCTGATAAACCAGTGACGCAATGGTAGCGCAAGCTGGATAGTGAAATAGATCACAAAAAGGCTCAGATAGATTTTGTGATATTTTGGGCGTGGGGACAAGATTTCTTCCGGCAAATAATGCTTAGCTTGTTCTGGTAAGTTTGATGTATGATGGGTTTTCCATGGCAAAAAAATACGTTGAACGGTTTTAGGGTTGAAAAAGAAGATGGTGAAAGCCAGCGACATGTATGGAAAAATACCAATGTGGAAGACAAAACTGTTGAACAGATGAAAAAATATAGACGTAATAAAGGCAAATTTCCTTGTCGGTTTCCAAAGAAGAGCTGGGATGACCAATCCATCAAAAAGAATCCCCGCGTAGGCGATAAAATAATGGGCCCATTCCTGTTGCAGCAGACTTCCAACACCCCAGTAATCCTTTCGCGCAAGCATCAACTGGCGCACAACAGTCAGGTCAAGCCAGTCTGGGTAGATTTTTGCGACAGCGGCATAGGTATACACAATCCAGAGCTGTGCGATAATTACCACATAAACCCAGCGCGGCATGGAAAACCTCTTAATTTTTGGCCGGAGCCATGAATCAACCGAAAAATAGCGGTGCGCCGGCAAAAGGGCCATGATGCCCAACAATAAGAGCAGTAGGTAATAATGGTTGTTATACGAAGATTTCTGCATGAGATAAACAGCTGCCCACATCACCCCATAGCTGACAGTGCTGATCCGATAGGCAATGCCCAGCATCACACAAATACCAAAAAGCCCCATGACTCCATAATACCAGTGCATGCCGCTACCAGAAAGCGGCTGTAAAAAGTCAAAACCTATAAAATTAAAGGTAAAATCGCCCTCAAGCAACGTCCTGTCTATCCATCCGGTGGCTATGGCTCCCCAGGCCTCAATGGTAATCAGAAGGCCAAATATGATCCTAAAGACTACCAGTGCGGCATTGTCAACACGGGTGTAAAGCCATTTATTAATCATCCAGATTATTGATGAAATTTCGGGAAAAACGCTCATCCTCTTCCATTGCTGCGATCAGGGCCTTTACCCCATTAAATTTTTTCTCATCCCGTATACGGGTGAGGACTTCGATCTGTAAGCGCTGGTCATAAAGATCCTGGTCAAGGTCAAAAAAATAAGTTTCTATCGTCTCTTCCACACCGCCCACAGTTGGGTTGGTACCTATGCTCATCATGCCATGGCAAATAGTGTCTCCTATTTTAGCCCGCACCACGTAAACCCCTTTTGCGGGGATGAGTTTATAGTTTTGGGCGATCTGAAGATTTGCCGTGGGGTAACCCATTTTTTTGCCCAGCCCTCTGCCGCGTGTGACCCTGCCCGTAAGTATAAAGGGGCTACCCAGGTAATCGTTGGCCTTTGTCAAATTACCGCTCTGCAGCGCCTTTCGTATCTTGGTTGAGCTGATGGCCACATCATCAATATCCTGCTCCGGTATTTCCTCGACCTCAAAACCAAAGCGCCTGCCAAAGCTTTTGAGGTCATTGATATTTGCATTGCGGTTACGGCCAAAATGATGGTCGTAGCCTATGACCACTTTTTTGGCCCTTAATTGCTCTACCAGAATATGTTTAACGTACTCTTCTGCCGTGAACCTTGAAAATTCTATGGTAAAAGGGTGTACGATCAGATGGTCTATCCCAGTTTGCTCCAATAGCTGCACGCGCTCATCAATGGTGTTGAGCAACTTGATGTCCACATCTTTCTGTAGCACCATACGCGGATGCGGAAAAAAGGTGAGTACTACAGACTCTAAGCCATTTGCCTGCGCACTGGCATTAAGGCGCTGTATGATCTTGCGGTGCCCTACATGCACCCCATCAAAGGTGCCTATGGTGACCACCGTGCCCGTTGTACCGTCAAAATGCTCCGCAGCCCTGTGTTGTCTCAAATCTATTTGCCGTTATAGGTGTTCATAGTATTGTTGACCCCGGCCGAGATAAAGCTTTGTATTACCTTAACGGAAACTTCCAAGCGCTCTGGCAGGTCTTTTTCTTCCTCATCATCCCAGCGGCCCAGCACATAATCGATCTGTTTGCCTTTATTGAACCTGTCACCAATCCCAAAACGGAAACGGTTATAATTACTGGTCAGCAACTGGTCTTTTATATCCTTAAGGCCATTATGACCGCCGTCACTGCCCTTGGTCTTAAGGCGTATGGTACCAAAATCCAGGTTGAGGTCGTCTGTGACGATCAGTATATGCTCCAGCGAGATTTTCTCTTTTTGCATCCAGAATTTGACCGCTTTTCCGCTCAGGTTCATATACGTATTCGGCTTAAGCAGGATGACAGGACGTGCCCTGATTTTTGTGGCCGCTATATCTCCAAGTTTTTCGGTCTGCCATTCTACATTTTCAGCTTTCGCGAAAGCATCAACGATCTTAAAACCAATGTTGTGCCTGGTATTATCATATTTGGGGCCTATATTACCCAGTCCCACGATCAGGTATTTATTCATAGCAGCTTCTGTTATGTCGGCTACGGCATCTTTACGTGTTAACAATCTACCGAAGAATCCGAACATGGCATTTGTGTTGTGGCTGCAAATTTAGGGTTTTGGAGCTAAATGGATTGAAGTTTCTGGGATATCCTATAACCGCAAAAAAAACGTATTTAACCCTGTTTCTGGTTGAGGCTTCCCAGATCGTTGCTGGTCTGTACCACAACAAGACTTATTTTGGGTACTTTTTGTAGGATTTCTTTGCGCATTCCTGCCACTAAGGTTTCGGCTTCAATAAGACCCAGATCATCATCCAGATCGAGCTCAATCACCGCCAGTATACTTCCTGGGCCAAAATGCATCGTTTTTGGCTTTTGATACGCCTTAATGTGTGGCGAAGTATCCAAAATAGTTGTAATCTTATTCATAGTTTCTGGCCCAGCGCTCTCACCCAGTAACAAGCCTTTGGTCTCACGGGCCAGAAAGATCGCTACAACAAGCAGTAAAAGGCCGATGATCACAGATGCGGCGCCATCTATATAGGGATTCTGTAATTGCTGCGACAGGAATACACCGATCATGGCGATGCACAGCCCGGCTACGGCAGCCGTATCCTCAATAATGACTGCGAAATTTGCCGGATCTTTACTTTTTATGATGTTGCTCAGCAATCCGCCGGAAGAATGGGATTTATTAAAGGTGCGTATCGCAATAATGAGGGAAGTGCCCTCAAAAAGGATGGCGGCGCCCAGCACAGAATAATTCCATACTGGATCCTCAATGGTCTTTGGACTCTCAAGGGCATGAATACCCTCATAAATAGCAAATCCGCCACCAAGGGCAAAAATCATGACGCTTACTATGAAACTCCAAAAATATACTTCTTTGCCATACCCAAAAGGATGATTATCATCTGCTGGTTTTTTTGATTTTTTTATGCCCAAAAGCAGCAAAAAACCGTTTCCGGTATCAATTACCGAGTGTATCCCTTCGGCAAGCATCGCAGAACTTCCCGTAAAAAAAGACGCTGTGAACTTACTTACCGCAATCAGTAGATTTGCCACAATTGCCCCATATATTGCTATTTTAGATTCTCCTGCCATTCCTGGTACGTATTTATTGGCTCATTAGCGCGAATGATAAATGGCACTCGCCTGCAAGCCGTAATTTTAACACTTAAAAATCATTCTATAAAAATTATGGCAATCAATCCCAGAACCTTTTTCCGTT
Organism: Leeuwenhoekiella sp.; assembly: GCA_965219335.1. Classification (GTDB taxonomy): domain Bacteria; phylum Bacteroidota; class Bacteroidia; order Flavobacteriales; family Flavobacteriaceae; genus Leeuwenhoekiella. Next base: position 688,743 of record CBDCNG010000009.1, on the reverse strand, counting down.
TAAACGAAAAGCTAAGATTTTTAAAATCTAATATTCAGGTAAAACTGCTGCTCTGTTTTATTGATTGCACAAAGAACAGAAATAATTCTGTAAACCCACCTAAATGAAAGCAAAAGACCGCCTATTGCGTGGATTATCTGCTAAAAAATTCAGACATAAAATCAGGGGAATTAGAATCTCCAGTAAGCACGGATTCCAAAATTTCATAACTGCCAAATTGAAATTTCACTTGGGTTTTGTAGACCTTGCAGGCTTCTGTCTTTTTTTTATTTGGCATCCCTGTTTTCACGGAAAAAGTAGTATTCCGATCATTTGAAACAGTATGCTCAAAATCATCCAACCCTTTCCAAATGAATTCTTCTGGCCTTTCTACCATTGCGGAAGGATTTCGCAATAAATAAGGCTGATCGTACCAACGGAGATAGCTTATTTCAGGAAATGAAAGCTTCAATTTTTGCACTGCATTGCAGACTTGCCGGTGATCTACATGATTTCCGACCCCTTTTGGATAGAAAATATACTCCGGGCGGTGATTCTTGATTATTGACCTTAACTCCAAAAAGAGTTCCTCCTGAATCCGATCCTCTGTTTTGATTTCCTCAAAAAGTTCTTTTGCGTTCATATAACTGCGGTGCGGCGCTTCAGGCAGCTTGAGCCAAATGGGGCTGGCACCCAAAATCTCGCAGGCTTCCACGTCTTCTTCCCTTCTCAAGCGCATGTAATCTACCTCAGCGGTGAGCCCTTTATCCAGCTGGCATGCCAATGCGAAATCTCCAGGATTTTCCACAGATGCTGTAAAACAGGTTAGGATAATAACTTCATGCCTATACTCAGCTAGGGTAGCAATCAAACTCCCGGCGGAGAAGACCGCATCGTCAAGATGGGGCGAGATCATTATAATTTTTTTTCGGGTTGTCATAAAAGATGCGGCTTTTGCCGGAATTGGCAGCTGAGATCGGCCTGATCTACAGTGGTAGCCATATTGTACATATCCATCCAGTTGTGGTCCATAGGTTGTAGACTGAGTTTTAGGTAGACGGCTTCTAACTGCTCTGCAACAACAGGCCAACTGTATTTTTCCTTAACCTCGGTTTTTGCCGTTTCTACCAATTTATCGCGTAGCTCTTTATTATGAATGAGTTTTTTGATCGCCCCGGCCAAAGCATTGATGTCGCCGGGTTCAGTGAGCAATGCATTGACTTCATGCGTAAGGCAATCGACCACCCCGACAACATTTGTTGAAACAATGGGCAATCCACAAGCCATAGCCTCCAAAACGGTATTTGAAAACCCTTCCGCGTACGTGGGTGAAACAAAAATGTCACCCTTCTCATAGACTTTAGCCGCCTCCGAATAGGGTACACCGCCCAAAAACGTGGTATTCCCCTCCATTTTCAGATCCTGAACTAGTTTTTCCGCTGCCTTTTTATCGGGACCAATACCTGAGATGACAAGCTGGATGTTTTCGCCCTGAGCGAGCAAAAGATGGGTGGCGCGCACGCAATCTAATGCTCCTTTACGCTGATCTACACGGCCATGGTACAACAACCGCACGGGAGTAGTAAATACAGCAGGCCTTTTCACTGGTTTAAACTGATCTGTATTCGTGGCCCCAGGTATGATTGTGAGCAAAGATTTTGATAGGTTGTGTTTTTGTACCACCTCATCGGCAAAACTTTCACATCCTATGATAAGCGCTGACGCATGGTTCAGCACCGCGTCCATCGCCTTGCGATGTGTGGTACAACACAGGCCTACCCAATGACCATCCCCACCCTGAATGGAAACCACACTGGGGATGCCAAGTTTTTGGCTCAGGGCCAAAGCGGCCAGGCCGGTGGGATAGCAGTATTGGGCATGCACAATATCAAAAGATTCATGCTGATGGTGCTTTAACGCGGTTTGTATAAGTTTATGCATATCGCTCTCAAAGTCAGCAGGGGTCTGTGCATCGGCACGCTCCTCGCCATGAGAGCGAATCCCCTCGACCAACATCCAGGATTCAGCGGGTGGAGGTCCCCCGCCATAAATGCCTACACCCTTCTCATCCTCGCGGTATTGGCTGATCATAACAATATCGTGGCCACGTTGTGCCAGGGCCTTGGTCATGTTGCGGGCATAAACACTCATGCCACTTACCGCGGGAAAATATCTTCTGGATAGAAAGCAGATACGCATATTAGTTGGTCATTACTATTTTCATGAAAGTGGAGGTTCTTTTTTTACCATAAAATGCTATTAAGAGTCTCCTCGCTCCATCTTGCGCAGCGCGGCGATGCTATCAAAAATAGCCTGATGGGCCCGGTGTGATTCACGGGAAAGCTCCACACATATCAATTTTTTAAAAAATATTTTTTCAAAGGCGGCGATGACTGCTGGTATATCCATATCGCCCTCATCGATGGGCAGGTGTATGTGCTCGCCTTTATTCATGCCTTCAATAGCAGCGGTTTTGCTTTTGGGGGCAAACCTTAAAACCGCACCAGCCGGATCTATTTCCCCGGTTACCCAGACATGGCCCACATCAAGCGCGGGACTTATCTGCTGTTTTAAGGAAGCATTCAGCTTCTCAAGATCTTCAAAGGTTTCTACAAGCATACCGGGTTCTGGCTCAAAAGCAAGTTCGACCTCTAGATTTTTCGCATATTCTTGAAGGGCGTTTACACCTTCTATAAGAAATGTCCAAGCGTCAATATGGCTTACTTGTGGCTGTTTTACCCCTGCCCAAAACGATACGGCTTCGGCATCAAGAATTTTGGCTATATCCACAGCCCTTTTTAGGTAATCAAGCCGTAGTTGCCGGCCCTCTTCTCTAGGGTTTAAAAATGTGGGCTCGTGCTTTTGTTTGGGATCGAGCAGAAATCGCGCTCCCGTCTCAATAACGCATCTCAGGTTAAAATGATCCAACTGTGCCTTGACCTTATTTGTTCTTTCCTGCCAATTGGCTGCAAAGGGATCAAGATGATGCCAGTCTAACGTAAGCGCCACACCGTCATAACCTGCTTCAGCAATGAGGGAGATGGCATCTTCAAGCCTGTGGTTTGCACAGCCATTTGTATTATAAGCAAAGCGTAACATACATTGTTATTTTATAGTATTATTCTTATTCCCTCCTCAATCGAATCGCATTATTAGCAGCGCTTCCCTAATGAAAAATTATGGTGCTCTTTTAAATAACCGTTATTCTTCTTTAAAGTAATCATGCTCCAGCGCATACATAGCGGTGTGTGCAGATGGCTCCCGGTAGAGTGGGTAAATATCTCCCACAAGTTCGTCCAATTTTTGGGTATCGAGCCAAAACCGGCCGCCGAGTTCTTTTTCTCTTTCTTTGGTAAGCATAATGCGTTTTTTGCCCTCACCGGATACCTTGCCGATCATATGATCGCCCCGATCGAGTAAACGCTTAACCCCGCGGTGACCAATGCGGTGGTAGCTGGCAAATTCCATCTCGATGCCCGGCACAATGGCACGCACCACCTGGATAGGATTACCTTTGGGCGTAGCCCTATAATAATAGATATCAAGACCTTCATTTCTTAAACCTTCTAGTACCTTTTCCAAGCGTTCTTTGATCGTTTTGCCCGCAAAATGGGGCAGCGCTTTCGCGGAAGTAAGCTCGTTTTCAGCAAGCACATTCTGTTTTAATTTTTCACGTAAGCGTTCCTTGCCCATTTGCAGCCATTCCACATGTGTTTTTAAGGCTCGGGGTTCTTCCAGATCAAGATCCATAATTTTAAGGTTTTCCTCAACATAGCCTTTTGGGGCAAACTTTTTCTTCCGGTCGAAAGAGGTGTGGTAGAAAAGCTTTCGCGAATGCGAGGAGGCGCACTCCAGTACCGCCTTGCGCACCGCCCGGTCAAAATCAGGATCGGCAGCTTCGCCACATGCCGCAACGGTAAACGGAAAATCATCGTCAGAAAGGTCATCGCCCACGGCATAGAGGCTTACACAACCGCAGGTGGTGCGCGCCAATTTTGGGATCACACGCAGGCCTTTTTGTGACAGATCATCCATTAATTGCAATGTTTTTCCTGAAATATCTCTTTTATCGATCACAATCCCGCGATCCAGCGCTCGAAAGCAATCGGCGTTTCCATCCCGTTGTAAAAGCTCCAGAAGGCCATGCAGCAGTGCGCGCTCAAAAGTGTCTCCCGCCCCGCTACCATTAGTGATCGCGGTGATAAGCTGGTTGGGATATTGCATGTACTCGTTATAATTGGCAACAAATTCAAAAGGGATCCAGACGGATAGATCATCATCTAGCCGATTGATCTGCGACCATTTGAGTTCTAAATCGGGTGTATAATGCGATCCTGCGGGCAGCACGAGCGTTAGGGGATCAATGACCCGGTTTTTGCCATAAGTTTGCAGCATTCCTGTAAAAGACTGCGTAACGGTTTCGGTCTCTATGGACGTTTTATAAAAATAAAGTTCCTCAAACATTTCGCCATACGCACCCACTTCGGCCTCCAGTTGGGTCGCGCCATATCCCAAACCATTTGCATATACATCGCCCGGTGCGGTAAATGTTGCATCAACAATGGGGATGCCCAACCGGTCAATGCCATCGATTCGGAAAGTCTCTGTTTTCCCAGCAGGGAGATTGTCTTTGTATAGTTGCAATACTTTTTTGAGTTGGTCCTCTTCGGTCATTTCAAAAGTTCTTTAAGGGGAACGGGGTCAGTATGCGGTTCAATCTGTAAAAGATGGTTTACCAGAGCAAGTGCTTTTTTTTGGGAAACACCGTGGCCAAATTCGAAAGGCGTGCATACATGCTCAAAATCATACATGGAAAATACTTTATGGTAATGCCGCAGCTCATCGTGCGTTAAGGGTATGTGGTAATGATAGCCTTTATGACAGCTCAGCGCCCGAGCTTCCCCGTTTTCATAAAAGTCGATCTTTAGCGCATCGCCTGCAAACAGTAATTTTTTTTCGGCATCAAAAAGAGCAGTCTGCCCATCGTAGTGACCCCCCAGACGGATCATAACATGATTCGCATCAAGTTCTTCAAAATCATCGATGGGATGGTTGACCTTAAAGGCCTTAGTATGCTCCAGATCATCTTTGTGTATGATCAGCTGCGGATCAAAGGCCTCCTGCAGCTCCCAGAGCGCTCCATACCCATGCGGGTGCGAGGCTGCTAAAACGCTGATCCCACCCAGTGATCTGATCTTACCGAACGCCTCCTGTGAATAATGCGGTGCGGCCTCAAAAGCAATATTACCGCCCTCACGGATGATCAACCAACCATGTGAACCCAAACCGAGCTGTGGTTCGGTATAAAAATCCCACAGCCCGGGAAGGACCTCACGCCATAGCGTAGTATATTTTAACCGTGCCTCATCGATATGGACATAGGTAAAATCTTCGCTGGGCAGCGCATTGCGGACATCCATACAGTTTTTGCAATACACGGGTTCACGGGTGTCAAACCATAGGATCCAACTACCACAATGGTTACAGGCGTAATGGGTCAAGGCCATGATTTTTGGTTTTTGAGTGCGCTATCCAGGAGTAAAAACAGCCGGAGGTCATCCTCAGGGCTGCGTAATGGTTTTTTTTTATCTAAAATCTGTTCAATAAAGTTAGCTAACTGCAGCTGAAAAGGGCCTGTTTCAGTATCAAAATCAACCGGATAGGTTTTACCGTCTTTTGCCTGTGTTAAGGTAAGCGTGCCACCTGGCTCCTGGCCCATGGTGTTTGTTGCTGTTAGCATAGCTTTCGTTCCAATAATTTCAAGCTTTCGCCGCGAGAGGTTATCCGGCCGGTTATATCCCAGGTGCAATGTGCCCAAAATTCCAGAAGTAAAACGCAACATTATTACACCGCCATCGTCTACCTCATAATCCTGAACCTGTGATTGCATATATAGGGAAATGTCAATAATTTGATCCTCAAGTACCATTTCCAACAGATCCAGCCCATGGGGCGCCAGATCGATCACTGCCCCACCGCCAGCTTTTTGCGGATCGATGCGCCAGTTATCTGCGCTCCATTCTTTAGGAAGCCAGCAGGCATAATCTAAACGGACCTGTGTAATTGTACCCAAAGCTTTCTTTTTAAGCAATTTATGAATCTCAAGATGTGCCGGATGAAAACGCTGATCGTAAGCCGTGACATAAATATTCTTTTCCATTTTACCGCTTTTCGCGAAAGCGATCATTTCCTGAGCATCCTGTGCGCTTGTGGCCAGCGGTTTTTCACACAGTACATGAATCCCAGTCTTTTTACAGGCAATGGTGTGCTGTTTATGCAGATAATTAGGCGTGGCGATATAGACCGCATCAAGATCTTCGTGCCTTAAAAAGGCATCAATATCTGTATATTTAAAAATTTCATGGGGTAAAAACTCCATTTCAATAGGTTTTACACTGCACACAGCGACGAGTTTAGCCCGCTTTTCTGCCGCAATCGCCTTAACCATAAAATCCCTGGCGACCCACCCAAATCCCAAAATCCCAATATTCACCGTTTTATTCATAAGCGTGGTGTATCTAGGAGAATACGTTTCTTGAAATATTCCTGTCGTTTTTCGCCCGCTGCTTTTTGTACCGTATTGGCAGATAATCTGCCTAATTCTGCTTTGTTGAGGTAATGCATATCGGCTTGATATTCCTCCTGATAGCCGTGCGTAGGCCATTTAATCCTGAGACCTGCGCCAGTGTCTTCTAACATGGGGTTAAGATAAAGTGAGGCGGCGGGCTGATCTAAAAATATTTGTGTATCGTCGGGCGCATTTTCGATCCAGGAAATCACATCTGTATTTTCTTTTTTTGGATTTTCATCCAAAGCGTTCCTGTCTCTACTAAACCAATAGTTTACCAATTCATTATCAATGTAATACCTAGAATTATCTGCCGCAATTGCCATATAATTCAAAACCGAAATAGGATATCCGCTCACGCCATGATCTACCGCATTCGTATGCACGTGGCCCAAAATAAGGCTGCCCCCGTTGCATAGTTTTCTTAGGGATTTCAGTATTTTCTCTTTCTCATCAAAAAAGTAAAAAGCGTCATGACAAAAGACTGTTACCAATTCATCATTTTTTAAAACCGGACTTTTTGCAATATCGCAGCAGATTAATTGACCCTTGACCTGCATATATTTTCGGGCAAGCCAAAGTTTAGAAAAAACAAGGTCAACCCCGCTTGCTTCAAATCCATTGCCCTCTAGTGTACGCAGATAATGTCCCACTCCACAGGCAATTTCCAAAACCGGTCTGTTACTTTCTGCGCCAAGCTGCAGCAGTGCCAATCCCGTCAAAAATGTGGGCGCGCTTGTACGGTGGGCAAAATATTCGGTCACAGGACCGTAATTAAGCAGGCGCATACTGTTTAAAAATCCAGGTTTTTGCTCAATGACCTTTAAGACCGCCACGTCTTCTGGTGGGGGCAGTGGTGCAAAACTATCCTGATCTTTGAGTAAAAGCAGCAATGCTTTTTCCAGCTTATTTTTTTGGATGTAAAAAACCGCCTTGTCCCTAAGTTCATGCTTTTCCCGCAGATAGGCGATCCCGTCAATGACGGGCCATAAAAATTCACCATCACTTAACAAATTAGGTGATTTCTCAACCAGTTCATCCTGGTTGTGTGGACTTATCAACGCTCTATCCTGCTTCATAAGCCTACGGAGTGAAGTACCTGATTCTGAAAGTTTTTAATAGGGCCGTCATGTACGAGATCAAGTTCGCCCAGCAGGTCATCTTCAGTGACTGATGCTGCCCTTATGCGCCATTTAATATCCAGCACACGATCTAGAACGTCTGCTGCACTACTCGCCCGCCCCTCGGGATTGGTCAGATTTTCATGGTTATTAATAGCTTTTCTGATCTGCTCGGCCGATTTTTCCGGAATGTACTTTAGGGCTTCTTCGCGACCATTCCTGATAATCGTTGCCAGGCTTTCGCCCAGAGCGGTTTCCCCGGCAAAGCCACAATCCGGGAGTACGGCATTATGTAAATGGTGTGCAAGTCCCGTTAAAAAAGGTAGCCCAATATCCGCGTCAAAACTTTCGCTCAGCAGTACCGCGTACACGGCAACCAGTAGACAGTGGTCTGAGTGCATCTCAGGCGGCACGAGCAATAAGCGGTCTACTCCAGGTTTTGTAGCCCCTGCGCGCGGTTGCTTGCAGAGTACATCAACAAAGGCATAAGCTTTTTGGCTATATTGATAATCAATATCTTCCCGCTTTAAATCGTCTTTTGCGTACAATTCTGTGATACTCTCAGGGAGTATCTCTGTCAACTTTTTATATAGCTCGGGATGCAGTTTTTGCTGATATTCTTCCTTTAAAACCTTAGAGAAAATGATATTTGCTTCGTCCTGCATAATTTTCGCTTTAGCGAAAAAATGAGTGTCAAAACCAGGCAAAATAACTGCAATTAGTGCTTTTGCGGTGATTTTTAAGGCGATTTTCTCCGGATTTTCACCATAAAAGAACCGCTCCCAAGCTTCAATAAAAAAGCTGGAAGCGATGCTTTGATCATAATGCGCGGGTTGTTGCCGCTTCAGGTCCTGGAGTGGGGAAAGGGTTTGCAACATCTGCCTCGGAATGTTTTCCCTTTCGGGAAAACCCTCCGTGGTATAAATACCAAGGACCATTAGGCCAGGGCTTTTTCGCCTTTTGATTTTTTCGCAGCGGTGCTACTTGGTCTTTTGCCATACAGCCAATCTTCAAGAATTTGTTGCTGCTGGTAAAAACGGTGCTCCGGTATGCGGCCATCATGGGTAAGAGGTGCTTTGAAAAACGCGCCTAATGCCTCTAATGGACCACCCTCGTTTCGGTTTGAGGCCAGGTTTAAACAACGTGCGATCTCAATAACGAGCGGTGCCGCAAGAATGGAATCCTTGCACAAAAAATTGATCTTGAGCTGCATTTTTTGTCCCAAAAAGCCAGAAACATCGATATTGTCCCAAGCTTCCTTATCATCACCCCTGGGCTTATAATAATGAATCTGCACCATATGGTTATCTACCTTATAATCCACGCAGGCATCCAGCACACTGCCTTTTGTATTGATTTTTGACTGTAGGGATTCTGGTTTATCCAGCGCCTGGCCGTCACGATTACCCAAGATATTTGTAGAGAACCAGCCATCTATATGAAGCGCGCGTGCCTTTAAAGATGGGGCGACGACCGTTTTTACAAAAGTCTGTCCGGTTTTACCATCTTTACCGGCCACGGGCACGTTGCGCGCGATCGCAAACTCGATCAGGGCAGGAATATCAACGGCCATACTGGGGGTAAAGTTGGCATAAGGGACACCGCTATCTATGGCAGCATAAGCATAGACCATAGCCGGAGAAATCTTGTCGCTGTTATCATCAAGCGCGTTTTCAAAAGCCTGTAAGGTCTGGAAAACGCCATCTGTAATATTAACAGCATGCTCAGTGGAGGCCAAGTTGATCACGACCACATCAGAATCGGCTTCATCAGCAAATTCCTTAAGGTTATCCTGAATTATTTTTACTTGTTCGCGCAGGCTGTAGGTGCTTAACTTGTTATCGGTCACGCCAGAGCAGAAATTTTTGTTGGAAATGGCTTTCCAGGGTGTTATTTTCTCAAGGTCACCCTTAATAGCATGAAGCTGATCTGAATTGAGGACCCCGTGTTTCCTGGCAGACTCATAGAGATTATCGTCAAAAATGTCCCAGCCATTAAACTTTATATCCCCATAGCCGGTAAGATCAAGATCGTTAAAATGAGCTAGTGGGAGGCCTGTTGTGTCCTGTACTCCATTTCTGATCAAGAGGGTGCCGGCAATGGCTGTAGTGGCTACAGCGCCGCCCATCCCCACAATTGCGATTCCTAAACCTTTTTTTTCTTCTAACATAGCAAATTGGAATTGATTAATTGATTAATAATTTTTGGCAACATACGGCCGCGACCCACTAAGAGCGAGACGCAAACAGTAATAATTTAAGTAAAAAAAGGTTGTGGTCTATTGGCTGTATTACCAGTAAAAATAATTGATAAGTCACCCCACAAAACCAAAAGTTGTGTTAATTGATTGTCAAATTGTTGTTATCACGCACCACAATTAAATGAACCCTCGGGGTCAAAATAAACAACTATCAAATAAAATCCCAATTTAAATTGGCACGCTCTTTTTGTAATCGTAGCTTTGCTGATATTGATAAAAAAATCTGAACCAATAATTTTTGGGTTTGTAAATGAATCCCATTCATTATAGTTTACCCATTTAAAGAAGTTGTGTGTCACGCCCAGCGCGTGATTGGTCTGTAGTGAGACCCGATGAGAAGCTTTTCCACCCTTGGCGGAAAGGCTTTTTTTATTAAAATCTGATTTTTTTTTAAAACGCGGTTTTCAATTTTTAAAATATGCCTTCGGCTCAACCCAGCTTACGCCAAAGGATTTCAAGTCTGCCACCACAATTTTATCCCATACGATACATTTACTTACGCTTTACAGCATTATGTTTCTTAAAAATCCCTTTAAATCAAATCGCAGAAGTCCCGATTTTATTAATTTTAGAACAACCAATTAGACCGCACCCTATTAATGGATTTTATAGACTATTATAAAGTATTGGGCATTGATCAGAAAGCGACCACCGCTCAAATCAAAAAAGCCTACCGCAAACTTGCACGTAAATACCATCCCGATCTCAATCCCAATGATAAGGAGGCCGAGATGAAATTTAAGCAGATCAACGAGGCCAATGAGGTACTTAGCAACGCGGAAAACCGCAAAAAATATGACCAGTACGGCAAAGACTGGAAACATGCTGACCAGTTTGAAGAGGCACAACGTTCGCAAAGGACCAGCGGTGGATTTGGCGGTTTTGGCGGCAGTTCCAGCCAAGGTTATGAGCAATATGCAGATAGCGATTTCTCCGATTTTTTTGAGAATATGTTCGGTGGTGCGGCAGGTGGGGGCGGTAATTTCCGGTCTAGGCAGACCCGGTTTAGGGGCCAGGATTTTAACGCTGAACTTCACCTTGATCTTAGAGATGTATATGAGACCCATAAACGCACACTGACCGTTAATGAGAAAAACATACGTATCACTATCCCTGCCGGTGTGGAGAATGGCCAGACCATCAGGATTAAAAATTATGGGGGTCCTGGTGTAAACGGGGGCCCTAATGGTGATCTGCTCATCACCTTTGTCATTAATAATACCACCGCTTTTAAAAGGGACCAAAGCGATCTTTATAAAGAAGTTGAGATCAGTATTTATGAAGCTGTTTTGGGCGGTGACATTACTGTAGACACTTTTACCGGAAAAGTAAAATTAAAGGTCAAACCGGAAACCGAAACCGGAACGACTGTAAAACTAAAGGGCAAAGGCTTCCCCGTCTATAAGAAATCAGGACATTTTGGAAACCTTTACCTCAACTATAAGGTAATGGTTCCAAAAAAACTTTCCCCAGAAGAAAAAGAACTTTTTGAACAACTCGCAGCACTGCACAACAAAAAATAAGACCATGAGCACGGTAACATTAATACGGGCTGCAACCTTCTGCAGCAGCCATCAGATCGAAGATAACTATATATACACCCTGCGTGACTATGGATTTATAGAGGTGATTGAAGAGAAAGAGGATATTTTTCTAAAACCGGAAGAGTTACCTAAACTGGAAAAAATCGTCCGTTTTAATCGGGATCTTGACATCAATCTAGAAGGTGTGGAAGTCGTTCTGCAGCTTTTGGAACGCATTGAAGGACTGCAGCGTGAAACACAATCCCTCCAAAATAAGCTTAAAATGTCGTCAAGGCCTAATAACTAAGTCAATTTGTTTTTTATTTGAAATTCGACATCTTACAAAACCAGCCTCAGCACTTAAAAATGCTACATACCATTCAGAAACTTGTCCACCAAGCGTAATCATCAGAAAATCCTGAATGTTTTGAAATTCAAAATATTGTATAGCAGGGAATGCTTTAATTTTTATCGAATAATGCCTGATTTATCGTGCAAACTGGCACTAAACTGTATTTTTGCATCTAATCAACTGCCAAACGCTCTTTAGCTATGATCAAAACTCTCCTGTTGCCCCTTAGCCAGACTAACTCAGCCCTCACGAATGTAGATTACATACTCAAACTTGCCCGTTTGCTGAATGCGGACCTTCTAGTAGCTAAACTTTTTAAAGAACGGCCAGGAGCTAAAGGAGTACTAGAGGGCAGCCCAACGCTGCAGGATATAACCAGTCAAGAGATTATAGCCTTTATGAATAATTATAAAACCCGCGGTGTACGCATAACCGCTAAACCGCTGGAGGGTGACGATTGGGTAGAGGCTGTGGGGAAATTGCACCAGAAAGAGAATATTGATCTTATACTCCTTAGCCCAGAAAGCCATAAGCTCAGCGAGGTAAACTTTTTGGGCGAAGTCTCGGGCGCATTGCTGAAATATTCTGAAATTCCCGTACTTATTGTTCCAAGTGATTATACATTTACGACCATAGACCGGATTTTGATGGCTGTAAAATCAGGAATTGTTAAAAAGAAAAAATCCCTAGATACCATACGTTCGCTCAAAAAAGCCACCGAGGCAGAAATAAGACTTCTACAGGTAAAAACGGCTGATTACCTCCCTGAAGATTCGGAATTTAATGAGACGCTGGGCCGCATTATCACCTCCTATAAATCTACTGAAAACGCTACTCTTTTTCAAGGGTTATTAGAGCATCTCAACGAGAATAAACCGGATATGATCTGTGTATTTCGTCGCCGCCGCGGATTTTTTAATGCGCTGTGGGAAGAAAATGTAATCAAAAGATCCGATTTTGAAAGCAGGATTCCCTTGCTTGTGCTTAAGGAAGCAGAATAACTGTTGCGGTATTGGGATTTTGATTATATTTGCCGTCCCAATATTTTATAGAAATTACTCTATTAAATGTAAATGCAATGGGGATGTAGCTCAGTTGGCTAGAGCGCTTGCATGGCATGCAAGAGGTCGTCGGTTCGAGCCCGATCTTCTCCACAATTTGACCCTCAAATTCTTTTTAGGATTTGGGGGTTTTTTATTTTCTATAATGAGATATACGTACCATTCCTAAAATTTCAAAGACACTTTTGCACAACCAAACCATCCCCTTTCCTTTCCCTAAAATTTCACTTATTGGCGCTTACTTTAACTTTCCTTTACCTAAAGAGCTTGATATTCAATCCTATTAATATATTATTTTTAATTATCAATTCAATAGTGTTGAATTGATAATATATTTGAAAAGAGCAGAGCCCATTTTGGTATCTCAAAATCAAAACAGTATGCCCTTAATAATATATTTACAACTAAATAATCATTTTTTACCTTATATAAAGTATGCAGCAACTTTCCTTTAAATTCATGGGGGTATTAGTATTCCTGGGTGGCATGGGTGTATTCTACCCGAAGATTTTTAAAAATCCTACTTCTACCCTAAAATTCGGCCGAATAATTGAAGATACACATCTCAAAATAAATTGTGGGGGTGGCCAGCTACAATATAATGGTGCTACGTTTGAGGCAGACAATTACTTTGTGGGCGATGGTAAAGCTTATACAAATTCCCAGATTAAAGACATTAAGAATACCCAAGATGACGAACTCTACCGTTCAGAACGCAGTGCGTTGAAAGATAAGAACACCTTTGGATACGCCATCCCGGTGCCTAATGGTCTATATGAGGTAAAGCTACATTTTGCCGAAATCTTTTGGGGCGCGACAGGAGGGGACCAGGCAAGTCCCGCAAAAAGAGTTTTCAGTACCGCTTTAGAAGGCCATTGGATGCTCTCCAATTACGATATTAATGCGGAAGTAGGCAGCATGACCGCAGTGCAAAAAACCTACACGATTGCCGTAGCAGATGGTGAATTAAACATTGATTTTTTTGCCAGTAAAGATCAGCCCAAAATTTCGGCATTTGAAGTGGATTTTGTTGAATCTACCACTAAGAATGCAGATTCACCAATTAATTGGAAGTCTCTGAAAGATGCACCCACGAATAAAATTGAGTCGCAGTGCATCTGGGCTAACAATAAAATGTATCTCATTTCCGGTTTCACCGATGACTATAAAATTTTAGATGTAAACGAAAGCTACGATCCGACATCCAATACCTGGGCCGAAAACGCTCCCATCCCTTTACCGGTAACCCACAGCGGCTTTGCGCTTATCAACAATGAAATATGGATTATTGCAGGTTTCAAAGGTGATAGTCCGGGAACTGCGGTAAACAATATACAGATCTACAATATAGCCAATGATAAATGGCGCGAAGGCCCATCATTACCTAAACCTTATCCAGCAGGTGCGGCTATATTTTATGCTGGCAAACTGCATTATTTTGGAGGACTGCTCCCTGATCGCCAGAGCAATACAGGCAATCATTATGTGCTTAATATTAACAATCAACAAGCGGGTTGGAAAACTGCTGCGCCTTTGCCCAATCCACGTGGTCATCTAAGCGCTGCAGAGATTAATGGGATTTTTTATGCTATAGGTGGACAACATGGCCATGATGGAGTCATTATAGATCAACAGACTGTTGAGGCCTACGATCCTGCAAGTGATACCTGGAGTGATAAAAAATCTATGCCCTATCAGCGTTCTCATTTTGAACCTGGCACTTTTGTGCTTAATGGCCAGATCGTTATCGTAGGGGGCCGAAATAATACCGGCTACTTTTACGACCGTATTACCGCCTATGACCCCCAACAAGACCTCTGGCGGGAGGTGGGCCAATTGCCTTATCCAGTGGTAGGCCCATCGGCCAAGATGTTTGATGGCAAGCTGGTGATCAGTAACGGTGGTGAGCGCGGTGACTATAATCCCACACACAAAACCTGGAGCACTGATTTTTCTTTGAATAATAATACCCTAAGCGTTCAAGACAGGTTAAACACCCAGAAAATCGTTTCGATCTATCCTAATCCTGTTAACAATCAGTTGCATATCGCTTTCGCGAAAGCACCGACGGCCCAAACCAAATTTATATTGACCGATCTTTACGGCAAAATTGTACTGAAAAAGGAGCTTGCCGCAGAAGCGTACAACGGTGATTTTTTCATAGAGGCAACCGAGTTTTCGTCAGGGATTTATTTTCTGTCCTTATATCAGGACGGAAGGAAAGAAGTAGTCAAAGTGATTAAAAAGTAATATGTGCTTTTAATTTTGATAATTTGGTCCATTTCGTCCTTTTTCTTCATTTCAACAAAGGAGAAATCACGCAAGCAGTTCACCAATTCAACTCAAGGCCAGGCGGATGCGAGCTCTCGATTTGTTGAGATGACATTTGATTTTTATTTGTACATCCTGTGCTCTTTATATTCACTTTAGATTAGAGTATTATTTTTATCCCAAAACTTAAAAATAATGCGCTTAATAGAAAACCGATTGTTTTTCCTGCTTTCATCCCTGATTACACTTTCCGCTTTTGGTCAGGAGGACAAGATCAAGATTACCGGCCATGTGGTCAATTCCTCAGACCAGAGCAATCTGCCCTTTGTCACCGTAGCCCTGCACGGCTTTGAAACCGATTCGCTCATTAGCGGCACCATCACTGATGACCGAGGAAGGTTTATTATGGAGGGCGTCCCTACGGGAAAATACACCCTTAATATTTCCTATATGGGTTACATATCATCAGAGCAGACCCTGACCGCGGGGGGGCTCAACCCTATTTTCGATTTTGGCAAGATAGCTCTCAAACCCTCCACTGAAGCATTAGAAGAGGTGCAGATTGTGGGCGAGCATGCTACCGTAAGTGCGGCACTGGACAAAAAATCCTTTGACCTTGATCAAAACCTCGCCCAATCTGGCGGATCGGTGCTTGATGCGATGAAAACCATGCCCGGCGTGGCCTTTGACCAGGAGGGAAAAGTTGTGCTTCGTGGGAGCAATAAAGTGATCGTGCTCATTGACGGAAAACAGTCAAGCCTGACCGGTTTTGGCAACCAGAAGGGCCTTTCCAATATTCCCGCGGTCAATATAGAACGCATTGAGATCATCAACAATCCTTCAGCCAAATACGATGCGAACGGTTTTGCGGGCATCGTCAACATCATATACAAAAAAGAAAAACAGACTGGACTTAACGGAGATGTGGGGCTTTCGTTCGGGCTGGGTGCCGGGGGAAAGCGCCGGACGGACACACCAACAGATTTCGGGAGCTATTCGGCAAATCCAAAACTTATCCCCAGCCTGAACCTCAATTACCGTACTGGCAAGCTGAACTATTTTCTCCAGACCGAATTTATAGTCCAAAAAGCCCTGCCCAACAACGAATTCACCACCCGGCTTTATGAGGATGGCCGTGACATTGTCTCACAGGTTCCGGAAAACCGTAGGCAGTTCCGCTCCATAATCACCGGCGGGATAGACTGGCAGCTTTCGGAAAGTGACGCCATAACCTTTTCGGCCATGTTTGACCGTGAGAAGCATATCGATACTTCCCAAGTTGCTTTTATCGATCAGAACCAAAATAGGCGCAACCGCCTTTATACCTGGAAGGAAGAAGAAATAACCAGTTATATCAATGCTACGGCAAATTACAAGCACAGTTTTGGCACGGCAGGCCACAGTCTCAGTGCCAATGCCCAATATACCCGCGGGCTTGAGGATGAGAGCTATTTCCTCAATGACAGCTCGCAAGTACGTATAGGCCGAGATATGACCAATATACGCGCCATTGAGCACACCACTAGCATATCCGCAGATTATGTACAGGTATTAAAAAACGGCCGCCTAGAAGTAGGCGCAAAAGGCCGTTTCCGACGCCTGCCCGTAGATTATACCATCAACCGCGGGCAGGGAAGCATTATCTATTCCGGTCTGGGCGATTACAGCAGCTGGAACGAAGACCTTATCGCAGGTTATACAAATTACCTGCTGGAGCAGGAAAACTTTGATGTCGAGGCCGGACTCCGGGCAGAGAATACGTCAGTTTCCTATAAGCTGGATCCCGCGAACACCTATTATCCCAACAACGACAGTTACGGGTATTTTGAGCTTTTCCCCAGCTTTCGGTTTACATATAAGCCCAATTTATCAAACAAAATATCCCTGTTTTATAACCGCCGTATTGATAGGCCGGGCGAGCCAGAACTGCGCATTTTTCCCAAATATGACGACCCTGAACTACTCAAGGTGGGCAACCCGTACCTGCGGCCACAGTTTACTAACTCTTTTGAGGTTGCGCACCGTTACAACTGGGGTTCAGGCTCATTGTTCAGTGCGCTCTATTACCGCATGATCAAGGGTGCCTACCAGCGCATTTACAGTATAGCCGACAGTAACCCGCGGTATGACATCGTTAACCGTATTTACCAGAACACCGGTAGCAGCAGTAATATGGGTATCGAGCTCCTTTTTAGTCAGGATATCGCCGATTATTGGGAGCTTACGGCCACGGTCAACGGATATATCAGCAAGATCGACGCATATAGCGGAACCTTACTTTTTCCTTATGAACGGCCATTTTTCATCGAGGATTCCAGCAATCCCGCCGGGGATTTTAAGGTGACCAATACATTCGCTTTCGCGAAAGCGTGGGAGGCGCAGCTCAGTGGCATTTACTATTCTAAACTGAACATCCCTCAGGGCGAGGAGCTCTCGCGATACTCGGTGGATCTGGGCATCAAGAAATCCCTATGGGGAAAAAAGGCCAGTACCAGCCTCTCGATCACCGATCTTTTCAACCGCTTTGGCCTACGCCAGAATATCAACGGCGATGGTTTTAGGGCACGCTATGAAAACCTATACGAGACCCAAATCTTTAGGGTGGGCTTCAACTACAAGTTCTAACATTTCAAAAAAAAACAAAATCATGAAAGCGCTCAACAAGGTTGCCGAGATCACACTTCTTTTTTGGATCATGAAGATCATTGCGACCACGCTGGGTGAGACCTTGGGTGATTTCTTGAGCATGACGCTAAACCTGGGCTATCTCACGGGAATAGGCATCACATTTACATTTTTTATTGTCGTCCTGCTCGTTCAGCTGGCTTCCAAAACCTACGTACCGGTCAAATACTGGCTTGTAATCGTCGCCACGACCACACTGGGTACTGAGATCTCAGACTTTATGGACCGCAGCCTTGGTCTTGGCTACACATTGGGGAGCATCATACTGCTATCCCTCCTGTTAATAACCCTGCTTTTGTGGTACACCAAATACAAAAACTTACAGGTTTACCCGATTATAGACCGTAACAAGGAGGTTTTTTATTGGGTGGCGATATTATTTTCAAATAGCCTGGGCACGGCCTTTGGCGATTACCTGAGCGATGTGGCGGGTCTCAGCTATCTGGTAGGTGCTCTTGTGACGGCGGGTGTGATCGCCCTCTTACTGCTGCTGCATTATCTTACAAGCCTGAACCGTATTTTTTTGTTCTGGGTCGCCTTCATCTTCACACGGCCCTTTGGCGCAACTTTTGGCGATTTTTTGACCAAACCGCTAAAAAAAGGCGGTCTGGAGCTGGGAACCTTGCCCGCAACACTGGTCTCCATTTTGCTCATCGGCATCCTGATCTATATTTCCCATAGAAAATTGACCAAAAAGGCCCCACAGGAAATTGCTTAAGATTTCCTTCAAACTATCTTTAGAATACTCTGGTATCTTTATTTCATATTAATTTTAAACCTTAAAAACTTATATTATGAAAACGCTAAAATTATTGGGGATCATGCTCTTTAGTGCATCCCTGTTTGCTGGAACGGTTAAAAAAGAGGTCCCAAAAGTGGTCAAGGACGCTTTCGCGAAAAAATTCCCAAATGCAAAATCGGTTTCTTGGGATCAGGAGAATGCCTCAGAATGGGAGGCAGAATTCAAAATGGATGGTATGGAATATTCAGCCAATTTTGATAATCAGGGCACCTGGAAAGAGACCGAGCACGAAGTGAAAAAAAGCGATGTACCCCAAAACGTGATGGCTTCACTGAAAAAGGAGTTCTCCGGTTATAAAATCAAAGAATCTGAAATCTCAGAATCCAGTAAAGGAATGGTGTATGAGTTTGAAGTGAAAAAAACAGGCGAAGCAATGGAAGTGGCCATTGATAAAAATGGTCGTATTGTGAACAAAGAAAGTGCAGATGAAGAAGATGAAGATTAAGTGTTAATGGGTGATAAAGCCCTTTAGCCAAAATGGCCATGACCTTAAGGTCACGGCCATTTTTTTTATTTTAAATACCCTTTTCATTTTCATTTATAATGTGATATAAACCCTTATCTCCAGGAAAATAGAGATGAAACAAGTTTTCCTTTAGATTTCCTTTATTTAAAATTTAGAATCTCCTGTTAGCTTTGTCTTAAAATCAAAAAATCTTACTCCTTCCCAATGGCATAAAAATACCTATAAACAAGTTTTTATGTCACACCACATCCAGTTTTCAACCGGACGGAGTTTTTCGCTCAAAAAAGAGTTTCTCCAACTGATATTATTGATCCTATTGATCCTCCCATCAGTGGGCCATGGGCAAATGATCAAAGAGAAAAATAATAAGTTTGTTGAGCATTCCGGCGATATTCTAGCCGCGGCAATACCGTTATCGGCCTTTGCCACCACACTTTTCCTGAAAGACAAAAAGGGTTCTTGGCAGTTTGCTGAGAGCGCGGCACTAAATCTTGCGGCGACCTATACTATTAAGTATGCCATTAATAAACCCAGGCCTGATAAAGCCGGACACCTGGCTTTTCCTTCCGGACATACCTCTTCAGCTTTTCAGGGGGCCTCTTTCATACACCGAAGGTATGGCTTTAAGTACAGCATCCCAGCCTATTTACTGGCTGGTTACACCGCCTTTAGCCGTATAGACGCAGAAAAACACGATGGTTACGACATTTTAGCCGGTGCGGTGGTGGGCATTGGTAGTACACTGCTCTTTACTTCACCTTTCGAACAAAAGCACTTAGAGTTAAATTTTGCCAGCGAGAGAGGGGAGTACTTATTGGGGTTAAATTATCGGTTTTGACCAGATACAGTTTCATTAGAGAGTATAAAAATTCCTATTCCAATTGCAGTTAAGAAAACTCTGGGAACGCTTTCCTGAAAACAATTCCTAAAAGAGTATGCGTCTCATCACATCGGTTAATGTGCTCTGGGAAGGCAATACGAGCGGCATCAGGCTAGAGGTTTATTTTTAAAGCGAAAACGACCCAATAAATGTCTTAAATTCAAAAGGGGATACTGTGCATTAAGATAAAGCAATACCATAAAAATTTTACCGATTTTTCTATTTATCCCCCACTATTTCCCTCACCCGTGAGATGATGGTCTGAGGATCAATTGTGGCTATTGCTTTATCATAATTTTGCGGCAGTTTATTGCCATAGACTGAAGTTGGGATCATGGGAAATTGTACCCGATCTGCCGTCAGTTGGTTTTCTATGGGCTGGGCATAGGGAACAAAACCCAGGCAAGGATGCGTAACTCCCCAAAGCGTAATAACCGGCACGCCATACATGGCAGCCAGATGGCCATTGCCACTATCCATGGCGAGCATGACGTCAAGGTTTGAAATAATGGCGAGCTCTTCTGCCAGGGAAAAACGTCCGGTCACGTTTTGGACATGGTCAAAATCTTCGGCCAGTTTATCCAGAATCTGCTTTTCTTTAATACCACCGCCCAACAGAAATATACTGTATTCCCCGGTTTTTTGCAGAGCGGCTATAACGGTACGCATCTTTTCCAGAGGATATTGCTTTCCCTCGTGAGCAGCGAAAGGGGCGATACCCATGTGAATATTTGCTAAGCCTGATTTAAATAATTCACCGGTTTGTTCAGTTAATTCCTTTTTGGGCAAAAAATAGGTCCGATCAAAATCGATGGGGTAGCCTAACCTGCTAAAAACCTCAGCATAACGCTGAAGAGAAGTCTTTAATGGCCTTAAGACCTTTGTACCCGGTCTGGTCAGGGCTTTTTTCTCTTTTCTTCCCTTATCTATCTTTGCCACGAGCACGCCTTTGGTTTTAAAAAAACCCCCAAGCACATTTGAGCGAATCACGCCATGAAGATCAGCGACCGCCTCAAAATCCAGTTTTTTGAGTTCAGTGAATAAGCGATAAAGCCCGCGTAGGCCTTTGTGTTTACCTTTGACATCCGCCGCGTAAAAATCTATGCCCTGCAGATCGTCAAAAATTGCGGCATAAGCCTTCTTGCTAAGTACGGTGAGCTTTAGGTGGGTATATTTTCGCGTAAGCGCAAGTAGAACCGGTACTGTAATGGCCACGTCGCCCATAGCTGAAAGCCTGATTACCATAAGGCGGCGCTCTTCTTTATTCTTACTGTTCTTTTTTCTGCCCACGCAGCACCGGGTTAAGTTCGCTATCGTTGTACATTTTCATCTGCTTATAGACCTTCATATACTTATGACCCTCTTCTATATCGCGCATTAACTGATCTATGGCCGTCATGAGATCTGTGCGCTGCTCAATGAGTACATCTAGTTTAAGTTGGCATTCGTGGCGGTGTTCTGTTGAGGCATCTTTGCGGTCAACCTCTTCTTGCATGTGGTATATTTTAAGTGCCAAAATTGAGAGCCGGTCAATGGCCCAGGCAGGGCTCTCGGTATTAATGGTGGCATCATCCTTTGTTTTTACCTCGCTGTATTTATCCAAAAAATAACTGTCGATATATTCGACCATATCGGTGCGGGCCTGGTTGGAGGCATCTATCTTCCGCTTGAGCTTTAAAGCGGCTTCCGGGTTTATATTGGGATCGCGTATAAGATCTTCATAATGCCACTGTACCGTATCGATCCAACATTTTTTAAACTGCAGGTGCTCCAGTAGATCAACATTTTTATTGTACGGGTTTTTTATTTCCTGATCTACATTATCTTTCTCATGGTACTTCTCGATCACATCTTGAAAAATACGATTTGCGGTATGGGTCATCATGGTAAGTGCTCTTGATTTTGTGGTTGTGCCTTCTAAAGGTTTAGGTCTTCTTTGTAAAGCTTTCGCGAAAGCGGCCAGATTTAGATAAAATGCTCTTCTTAATCTACAAGCTTGTTTTTTGAATAAGCTTCTATCACTTCCGTGCCTAACGGTAACGAAAAAACCAGAAAAACTTACAAAAACGCAAAGATATTGATTTAATACGATGACATCTTTAAAAGCCTGCCGAAATTCCCATTATGTCCAAAAAATGAGTAAGAGCACCGGTATTGCAAAAGTTAGCCACAGGAGCATTTCAACAAACCATTTGCTCTTGCTTTTGTCCATATATCGCGATGAGATAATTGCCAATGGCATAATGAGAAAATAAATTTCGCTCCCATCATGAGCAGGGGCGAAGACACCGGCGATCAGAAGGGCGATTATTGAGGTCATCAGCACAAGGATGTAGGAAGGTTTCAGTTTTTTGGGAGCGTTGCCCATCATGCCCAGATATCGAAATACACACCATAAATACATCGCCAGCAAAAAACTTATGGGAGCCAACATGCCGGGGCTGGCGTAGGCTGTGTAATCATAATTGGGAAACTGCACATAGTCTTGAACAAATGCCATCCCGCCCTGAGTAGCGAGCGCATAAGCCGCGACAAAAAGTGCCATGATCAATAGGGCGACCAGAGGGATCAACCAATTTTTATAGCTCCCAGCGACATAGAGCAAAATGCCCATGTAAAGCACCGCGATAAAAAGTACCGACGAAAAATAGAACAAGGATGCCAAAAAAATCCATAATGCGGCGTCAAAAATCTTTTTCTGAACCTCCTGTTGTGTACGCAAGCTTACAATACGCCGTAGTGCTAGCATAATGAACATCCCGGAAAGCAGTATGGCAGGCTGGTCAAAAAGTACGGGAAGTGACAAGCCGTAAAGGGCAAAAAAATAAATGGTGTATGAACTTTTTTTGGTAAGAATGTTGCGTTTTACCACAAAATTGAGCAGCCCTAGGGTGAGCAAAAAAATAAGTAGTGCGCCGAGATGGGATAGGTGTTGCCCAAAATCTGCCCCTAAAGGCCAAAAAAACAGGTGAAAAAGGATAAAAAACACTAAGACCAGCAGTACGATCGACGCGCTATTAATAGGTTTGGACTGTGCAAAAAAACCGGTGAGCATGTAAAAATTCTATTTTGGGCATTGGTCATTATAAATAAAAAACCTCGGCAAACACTAAAATACCCCTTGAAATTATAATGATCCAGACGAGATTGCAAAAATACAAGATTAATCCCCGCAACGGTTAACTGTTTTTTTCTATTTTTGCAAGGCTATTTAGGCATACTTATAAATATGAAACCATGAAATGGAGTGATTTTTTTTACGGAATACAGGACTTTTTTGTCAATTTTGCCTTTAAACCATATGACTGGCTGCGTGAATTGCAGCTAAAAAGTTGGGCACTTGCCAACACGTTTAATTTTATTCTCATCCTGATCATCATGAGCTTATTTGTGTACTGGATGTTCCAGCTTAAAAAATATAACGACGATGAGACTGATCACTATGCCGCAGAGCACCGTGACAAGTATTAAAAAAAATTTAAAAAAGCCCCGGTAATTGATTACCGGGGCTTTTGTTTTCATAAAATCCAAGGCCAATTTGCCATAGAATTTTTTAAAGGTCAAAGCCGATATCTTTACGATAATTCATCCCTTCAAAATGAATGTCCTGAATACGCTCGTAACTCTTTTTCAAAGCCTTTTCAAAATTGTTATCCATAGAGGTGACAGCGAGTACACGGCCACCATTGGTCACAATTTTTCCGTCTTTTTCAATTGTTCCAGCATGAAAGAGAGTGTCGGGATCCTCATCAAGCCCTGTTATTTCCTTCCCTTTTGAATAGTCTCCTGGATAACCGCCAGAAACCAAGACAACCGTGGCCGCAGCACGATCGTCAATTTCAAGTTTTATGGTATCCAGTTTTTCTTGCCCGGTCTTTATAAACAATGCTACAAGATCGCTCTTGATGCGTGGTAATACCACTTCAGTCTCTGGGTCGCCCATACGCACATTGTATTCTATCACATACGGATCACCATCCACCTCGATAAGGCCGAAAAAGATAAAGCCCTTATAATTTATATCCTCTTCCTGAATACCCTTTACCGTAGGTTTTATGATCCGTTCATCAACCTTTTTCATAAAAGCTTCATCAGCAAAGGGTACCGGAGAGACGGCCCCCATCCCGCCGGTATTTAGGCCCTTGTCGCCCTCACCGGCCCGTTTATAATCTTTAGCTGTGGGCAGGGTGCAATAATTTTTACCATCGGTAAGCACAAAAACGCTGAGCTCTTTTCCTTTAAGAAACTGCTCTATAACTACAGAAGCACTGGCCGCACCAAATTTTTTATACGTCAACATTTGCTCCAGCTCCTCTTTTGCCGCCTGAAGATTGTTAAGGATCACAACACCCTTTCCCGCTGCAAGGCCATCAGCCTTTAGCACGTAGGGTGGATCCATATGATCCAGGAACTGGTTACCAGCCTCAAGGCTTTCTTGCGTAAAGTGCTCATAGGATGCCGTTGGGATGCCGTAAAGCTCCATAAATTCCTTCGCACGTTGTTTACTGCCCTCCAGAAGCGCCCCACGTTTAGAGGGCCCTATAACGATCACCTCTCTTAACGCTGGGTCCTGTTTAAAAAAATCGGTTATGCCGGATACCAGTGGCACTTCTGGGCCTATGATTAGCATCTCTACCGCTTCTTCAAGCACCAGTTTTTTGACTGCTTCAAAGTCGTTGATATCAACGTCCCTGTTAATAGCGATCTTAGCAGTCCCCGCGTTACCGGGTGCGACAAAAAGTGTATCACAGTGGTTGCTCTGTATAATTTTATGGGCAAACGCATGTTCGCGCCCACCAGATCCCAAAAGGAGGATATGCATGGTTTGAGGTTGTATAGTTGAGGATCAAAATTAAATGTTTGTACTTTGTAAGCCTAATTTTTAGCCTGTGAATCTGTTTAGCTTAAGCTTACGCCTTTCCGGTTTTAAGATCGCTTCCGCGAAAGAGGAACTTACGCGCTTAAATGCCATGCCCATCAAGGTGCGGCAGACCCTAATGGAAAAAAAGAGGTGGGGCATTGCCAAATTTCATTCAGATCAAAACCCCTTTTATCAACAAATGCTTGATGGCAACCTGGCCAAAAGCTGGCAAGACCTGCCAATACTAACCAAAAATGATCTGCAGCGCCCCTTGCCCGAGAGACTCTCAAAAAATCATCAAACTAAACAGGTTTATGTGGGCAAAACTTCCGGATCCTCTGGGCGGCCATTTACCTTTGCCAAAGATAAGTGGAGCCACGCACTCTCCTGGGCCTCATTTTATGGGCATTATAGCCGGCAGGGGATTGATCTGGACAGGGATCTCCAGGCCCGCTTCTACGGTATGCCAGACCAAGGTGCGGCACGCTACAAAGAGCGTTTTAAGGATGTGCTGAGCTCCAGGTACCGCTTCCCGGTTTTTGACCTAAACCCGGCAAAAATGAATGCAGTTTTATATCAATTTACTAAAAAACCCTTCATTTATTGCAATGGATACACCAGCAGTATTCTGCTTTTTGCAAAATATCTGGCAGAGCGGCACATCGTACTTAAGGATTGTTGCCCCTCTTTAAAAGCATGCATCACAACCAGCGAAATGCTCTTTAAAAATGATCGGATAATCATAGAAAACGCTTTTGGCATTCCTGTTATTAATGAGTATGGAGCCTCTGAAATCGGCCTGATCGCCTTTGAAAACAGCAAAAAAGAACTTATTATCGATCAAAACCTGATCTATGTAGAAATATTAGATGAAGGTGGGCACGTCCTGCCTTACGGTGAAAAGGGCCGCATTGTAATTACCGCATTGCACAACCGAGCGCATCCCTTTATACGCTATGATATAGGCGACCTGGGAAGTATTGCTCTCGCTGAAGCCCCAAATGATCTGAAAATTAAAGAACTGTCGGGAAGGTCAAATGATATTGCGGTGCTTCCCAGTGGAAAAACTGTTCCCGGTCTTGCTTTTTATTATATTACTAAAAGTGTAATCGAAAAAACTGGCAATGTGCGTGAATTTGTAGTGACCCAGAATGCCTTAAATAGCTTTACCATTACGTATGTAAGCCGTCGAGAACTCACTTCGCCCGAAATTGAAAATTTAAAAGATGCTACGTCAGCATATCTAGAACCCGGCCTAACAATAGATTTTAACCGGGTAGAAATACTCAAACGCACCGAGAGCGGAAAATTACGCCAGTTTAGATCACTTTTATAAATCCTTTACCTGCCGCGGTTTTACCATAAAATGTTCCCACAAAAATCTGCACATCAGCGAGAGACTCTTCGGATAAGAATACCCAAGATGCTTGCGAAAAACGGCAAAATTGTGCCCTAGCATTTCAAATTTATTGCGGGATAATGAGTTTTCGCCCAAGCGATACTCTGCGAGAGGCAGCGAGATTCCTTTGGCATACCCCGCCCGCTTTACCGCATCGAGCCAAAGCGCCCAATCCTGGCGTTTGCGCATAGGGGAAATAGCAAGCTTGCCCAGTGCGGCTGTTTTATACATCCCGGTTAGGTTGCCAATATAATTGGATTTTAAAAGTTTTTGAAAGTCCAATTTGGGAGCGCTTGCACCATTTTGTCAAGGGGCTTCCCAATACTATCGATAAGCGCATAGCTGGAATAGCTCACGCTACAGTGATGTTTAAGCATAAATTGCAATTGAATTTCAAGCTTTTTGGGTATCCACCGGTCATCCGCGTCAAGAAAGGCAATGTAATCCCCCGTAGCCTTTGTGGTGCCCAGGTTTCTGGAGACACCCGCACCCGCATTCCGCGAAAGCGATAGCAGTTTTATACGGCTGTCCCGCTCTGCAAACTCCTTTGCAATATCCGTGCTTCGATCTGTGGAACCATCATTTATAAGCAAGAGCTCCCAGTGTATGTAGGTCTGGGACTGTACACTGTTTATGGCTTCTGCCAAAAAATTCTGGGCATTGTAAAAAGGAATGATGACAGAAATTAGGATTTGGCGCTGCATTTTTAGTAGGCCTTAGAGTCGCCTTTTAAGATCTGTATGGCGGTTTTAGCAATAATGCGCAGATCCATCAGGATTGACCAGTTTTCGAGGTAAAAAATATCAAAGCGCACCCTGTTTTTAATATCATTTTCTGACTCTACCTCACCACGGTAGCCACTCACTTGTGCGAGGCCGGTAATGCCAGGCTTCACGAGATGGCGTACCATAAATTTATCTACGCTAGCCGCATAGACCCGGTTTATACTTACCATCTGAGGCCTGGGTCCCACTACAGACATGTCTCCCAAAAGTACATTTATAAACTGTGGCAGCTCATCCAGGCTGGTCCTTCGCAAAAAGCTGCCCACTTTGGTAACACGGTCATCATTTTTGCTCATCAGTTGAAGGTGCGCCTCCTTATTGGGCCGCATCGATCTGAATTTATAGCAATTGAATTCCTGATAATCTAAACCATTGCGCTTCTGCTTAAAAAATACCGGGCCTTTGGATTCCAGCTTTATTAAAAGGGCAATAATGGGTATTAGCCATGATAATATAAAAATAGCAACTATTAATGCGATCGCAATATCCATAAGGCGTTTCACAAATTTATTGATAGGAATATCTACCGGTATGGAACGAAGGGAGATAATGGGGGTAATCCCATAATACTGATATTCAAGTTTTTTTGTAAAAATCTCCTTGTTGTCTGGCAGGAATTTAATTACAATTAAATTGTTATCAGCAAAATTGATTATATCTGTAAGTTCTTGGTTCTTAAGTTCTGAAATAGAGCAATAAATCTCATCTATTTTTTTTTGCAGAATATATTTATAAACATCCTCAAAATTTAAGTCTTTGATTCTGAAGTCAAAAAGTTTGACTAATTTATAGCCGTAAACCGGGTTGTCATCAAAGAATTTCTTTAGCCTGAGGGTCTTATTGTTCCTTCCCAGGATAACCACCCTGCGTTTATTTTTGCCCAATAGCATTCTATATTTCTTTAAAAGGTTGAATATGCCTATTTTGGCAAAGGCGATTAACATAAAACTCCAACCTATATAACGCAACACTGAGAAGGCTGGAGCCGATTGACCCTCAGAAATCCCAAAAAAGGCATAAACCATAAGTACGGTAAATACACCCTGTTTGATTAGAAGATAGATGAGCCTTAGAAGTGTAGTAAACCTATAAACTTTATAATAGCCCGATCCAAAAGTTGTGATCAGCCAACCTATCAAAATATATATTAAAAAAATAAAATGGCCTCTCGTACTCAAAGGAAGCACACTTGCAGAAAGGATCAATATGAGAATATCGATCATGACGACAATGGGCCGAATAATAAACGAATACTGGCCAGAAAAACCTTTCATATATTTTACCTAATATTAATCTGGGGAATCCAGAGAAAAAATCCAATTATGGGATTGGGATTGCTAAACGAATTAAAAATAACTGCTGATAATCAATCTAATCTTTTATTCCGGCAAAGAAAAGAAACCGCTTGATAAAAATGGCGTAAACAAGTTTGAAAATACAAAATACCCAGAGATTATTTGGAGTTGGCTCTTGAAGATAAGCTTGGGAAATTGAATACCTTTACCCTTTAAAAAGTTCTAAATGCAAAATCTGCGTGTAGTCCATATTGTTGAATCTTTTGCAGCTGGGACATTAAGTTTCCTGAAAGATTTAGCACATACTATAAGTGCCTATCCCAATATAGAAACAGTTATTGTTTACAGTAACAGTAGGCAGGAGGGTAATTATGATAAGGATCACAAAGACTTCCCGAATAATGTTAAATTTATTCTGCTCCCCATGAAGAGGGAGATTTCCGTACTTTCTGATATAAAGGCGTGCATCAAACTAAAAAAAATAATTGGGGAGACTAAGCCCGATATTCTGCATCTCCATTCCTCAAAAGCGGGAGCACTGGGTCGATTAGCGTGCCTGTTGGGAAATTATAAATGTAAAATCTTCTATTCTCCCCATGGTTTTTCATTTTTAAGGAAAGATGTCCCGAAGCATAAAAAAAAGATTTATTGGTTTTTAGAAAAGGTTCTTCAGCGGATAGGGGGCGGCACCACCATCGCATGTGGGGACACCGAATATAAATTTGCAGAGCAGTTAGGGCCCACAAAGCTCATTAGGAATGGGGTGCGGGTAGATCAATTTCAGTTTGATATACACGCAAAAAACGATCGGCTTAATACGATAGGGACTTTGGGCCGTATCGCAGCACAGCGCATGCCCGGTTTTTTTAACACTTTAGCCATACAACATCCTAAAATCCATTTTGTATGGATAGGTGATGGCCCGTTAAAAAAGCTACTTACTGCGCCAAACATAACAATAACTGGGTGGATTGATGATAAAACCACGGTAAGAAATCATTTAAAAAACCTTGATGTTTATCTGCAGGCATCTGCGTGGGAAGGCCTGCCCATTGCCGTGCTTGAGGCTATGGCATTGGGAAGGCCCATTATTGCGACTGATATTATAGGCAATAAAGACATTGTAATCAACGGGGAAACAGGGTACCTTTTTAACAACTCAGCTGAATTTAATAATGCTATCAGGCAGTTGCAAGAAACCTCTGAAAGAATACGATTAGGTGAAAATGGACGTAAGCGCTGTGCCGAATTTTTTGATAGCGGAAAAAATATGTATCAGCTTGTCGATCTGTACAGAAAACTATAATTCCAAAATCAAAGATTTATTCATTTTTCAGGCTTTTAAGCCTGCTTTCTCCCTCACCAGAGGCATATAGCGCCGCAAGTATCCCAAAAATATAGAGGCCCAACTGACGGACCAACAAATTTTCGAAAAAAAGAAAAACAAACAATAGAAACATAACGTACTTAAACTGAAATCCTAATTTATTGGATGACCAAATCTTCAGAAAACCGTATATAAAAAGGGCAAAGGGCACAATACCGCCCAAAACAAAGAAATACAAAAACTGATTATGGGTATTGAATTTTTCTTTTCGATAAAATTCTTTTTTCTTCAGGTTATCCGCATTTGAGATATCATAACAGTTTAAGAGTTCCCGCTGTATGGTATGGTTATCCCTACTGCCCATCAGCATTGTTTTAGGATCGCTGAGTAGTTTTAGTGAGCATGGCCAGATTACATATCTGGGCTCATAATCAAACGTACGGGCCAGTGTTTTATGAAAATTTCCATCTATATGAAACCGAGCCCTTAGATTGGGGTTCAAAAGACCTAATATAGATAGGGTTACAACTGCCACAAAAATGGCCAAAATTTTATAGCCTTTTGTAATGGCAAGCTCCCGATACAGAAAAACACAACCCGTAAAAACGATCAACGCAATCCCCAATCTTGCAGCAATATAAAAACAAAATAGAGCGGCGGTGAGGGCGGCTGCTTTGTACCATAACCCATTGTTTTTTAATCCAAAGAATACACATACTACGAGCATGAAACCAAAATAAGGCCGCTCTATCCACAATATTTCGTTTACCAATGAAGAATTGCCAAAAACGATGCCAATATCACTACCAGATTTTAAAGCAAGACTGATTAAAGATCCTATAATAGCGAAAAATACCCCTGCTAAAAAAGCATTCTCAAGCCATCTCTTGCGCCCACTAAGAGGAAGGGCAAGCATAAGGCACAATACAATGCCAAGTCTCAAGTAAAAGCTAGAATCGCTTATAAAACCCCCTTTTAACACGGCAAGAACTGCTAAAGCAACGAAAGAAGTAATAAAAGTAATTAAAAACCTATTGGGGTTGATTTTTCTTATGAAAATTACTTTGAGCACAAAAAATAGGGCGAATATGGCAAAAACAATGTTAGTGAGGGCAGGGGATAAAGGTAGCATGAACATCAATGCACTAGCGGCCAGATCAAAACATTTCTGAATATTGTCCCTAAAACCTTGGTTGATGTTCATCGATTTTAATTAGGTCTATACATCATTAAAATGAGCCCGGCCGAAAAGCGTGTTTTTTGAATATTTTGATAAATCCCACTGGGATTATGAAAATGCACAGATTTCTCAGAAGCCCATATATAGGGTAAAAACCAAAATAAAAATTCTTAAGAATTATCCGGAGACGGCTTTTTAGCTGAATATTACGCTTGGTGCTAGAGATTCCTTGTGCACTGAACTCGCAAAACACCAGATATTCCGGCAGGTTTATACACTTAAATTTTTTTATGATTCTAAAAAAAAGGTCATAGTCTTCAGCAGCCTTATAATCACTTGAGTAATATCCAATCTGGCGCAACACGGTAGTGCGCATCATGACTGAGGGATGTATAAACATACAGTTTATAAACATCTTTTCCCTAAGACTGGCGTAAGTGGTAGGCGTTTGATAATTAAAAAGTTCTGATCCAGAATCGCTTATGAATTTAACCCAAGATCCAATAAGACCGATTTTGTCATCCTGTTTAAAAGATTTGGCCTGCTTTTCAAACCGTCCTTTTGCACAGCGATCGCCACAATCTAACCTTGCAATAAAATCGTAATTATTTTTAAAAATAATTGCAATGCCGGCATTAAGGGCGTGCTCTATGCCTTGATTATGTGGCAGTCGTTCCATAATGATTTTTCCGGAACTAAAATATTTTTCCAAATGCGCAATTTCCGGAGGAAGGTCGCTGCCATCATCAACGATCAAGACGTCAACGGGTATCTCTTCATCTATTGAACACAACGATTTAATAAGACCTTGAGGATTGTTGTAATGGGGTATCAGAACAATTATTTTAGTCGTAGGGTCTATCATGGTTGCGCTTGAAAATTTATAGTAAAATATTTAAGGCTGATTCTCTACTATTTTTTCAAAAAAAGTCAGCCTTTCCCTCTCTTTATTTTGAGAATCAATCTTTCTGATTTCTTTTTTGGTAACCCTTCTGTTTTTGTTCAGCTCGATAAAGCGCTCTATGCTCTTCAAGGCTATCAAATCATTGTTTTCGTCGGTTATTTTAAAAACAAAATCAGTATCCTTAAAATCTGCATCTTTATGCCCTAATATAACGGGAAGTCCATTGGCTAAATATTCCAAGACCTTTAGGGTGCTATCCGTTTTTTTTCCTACAAAATGGTTCCCGAAGGAACCTATACCAATATTACTTTCCGTGTACAATTTATCGAGCTCCTTAGTATCCATCCAGCCGTAAAACTTCATATTCTTTGGCTTTTTACCAGCAATATCGGTGCTCTCATACCCCACAATTCTAAAGGTATATTGGGGCATTTCGCGTGCCAGTTCGAGTATTTTATTCAGCCCGTGCCACTGCATATCCTTGCTTCCCACAAATAGCAAACTGGCTGGGTTTTTATTCAGTGGTTTGGGGACGTTTTTAAATTTACTCAGGTCAATCCCATTTGATACTACGGCAATAGGAAGGCCGTAATGCGAATAATGTTTGACAATATCGGGCGATATGGCAACCAGGCCACTGGCCGCCATCATGATTTTGTTTTTACCAAACATATATGTTTTCCTTTTTAAATAGGAATAGAAATCCATCTCTAAATAATCTACCGAATTGATTTCCAAAATGGATCGGTATTTCTTCAGAACCCTGGGCAGGCCTGGATACCAAATATTCTGCCGTATATAAACAATATCAGGGACATAGTTATTAAGGGCATCGTCTATACCAGCAATACAATAGATCTTGGTGAGATACGTCTTTAAAAAACCCGATGGTAAAAGGTCTATCAATTTATTAGAAAAATACTGTCCCTCCAGAAATTTGATCCCTTTGTTACCGGATGCATTGGGCCAAAGAACGAAAGCCTGCACCTGATGCCCGCTTTTAAGCCAAAAGGAAATCTGGTTGTTGATTTTTTTTACAATACCGGTGTTTTTAAATGGATCTACTTCGATTACATAAGCGATTTTCATAAAACAGTATTAACCTATATTGAGATGCAAGATTAAGAAATATATATCCAAATTGGCTGTTCAACTGAATACCTTTCCTATTTTTGCATCCCGTTTATTTAAACAATGATGAAAAAACTGAACAACGTTAATCTTAAGGCCTTTTTCATACTTTTCGCAATCTTCTCCGCGATTTTCTTTTTGTTTATCCTTTTTTATGGAGACCATTTCAATGGGAATGCCCTTACCTTACTATTGATCGCGCTTTTTATATGGCTGGCAATGCTCATCTGTGGCATTGCATACAAACTGTACTCCGAAATTCTTCAAAATAGATATGTTCTGCGCTATGTTCACAGGCAGGTAGAATCAATGCTTTCTATCCATTCGCTGACTAGAGCAACGATCCCCATGCCCAATACAGGTGACTGGGCAGCCACCGCAGACCTGGTTGCACAGGTTTATAAAAATATACTGGTTGCCAGACCCAAAATCATTGTAGAACTCGGCTCGGGCGCCTCGTCGATTTATATTTCACAATTAATTAAAGACCAATCCCTAGATTGTTTTTTACATTCTATCGATCACTCAGAACATTATGGCCAGGAAACATCAATAAAACTTGGTGAATATAGACTCAACGAATTTGCAAAAGTGCATTATGCACCACTTAAGCAGTTTCCTATAAAAGGAAAAAATTGGCAGTGGTATGATAAGCAGGAAATCAGCAAAATTAATGACATAGATCTGCTGATCGTGGATGGGCCCATAACCTATTTACAGAAAGAATCCAGATTTCCAGCAGTGCCCCTCTTATGGGATAATCTGAGCCCTGGCTGTATAATAATAGTTGATGATTATAAACGCAAAGATGAAGGGACAATCGTTAAAAAATGGCTTCTGGACTATGATCTGGAACTGATCGAAGAGATAGATTCTGAAAAGGGAACGGCAGTCTTAAAGAAAAAATTATAAACAGGTCAATCCTGATTTCTCAATTGCGTCCCTATAAACCCAAAGTAGGTCAAGCCTCTTGATAACCATAAAATGCACATAACGAAGGCTATATTTTCTGTAGATTTTATATTTTGAAGTGACAGTATTAAGATCAGTGCCAAAATCAAAATGCTGAACAGGTTAAGCCTTCTGAATGATTTCAGGCTCACCTGAGCCGCAACTGCGGAAGAAACCACCGTATATAGGACCCGTGTTACCCCCAAAGTCATAAAAAGAAGTATTAGTTCTAACCTAACCGTCAAATCCATGCGGATCAGTTTAAAAACAGAAAGTAATTCTGCACCACCCAACAAACAAAGCGTTAACAGCAAGGAGAGCAATAAGGCATTCCTAAGCTCTACCCCCAGAAATTTAATGTTCAGGTGTTTTTTAAAGCCAACGATCTTCTTAAATCCTGTGTAGTTTTGCAATAATAAGTAGGGGAAGAGAAAAATATTTGCCAGATAGAAGTAATCACCAAACTCTGCCGCTCCAAATCTTTCCTTAATAAAGTACCTATCCATGTAGTTTAGCAAAGTGATTGTTATGATAGCGATTGCAAAGTGAAACCAAAATTGCCAGATCAGTCGGTTGTTTTTTTCTTCAATAAACTGGATTTTTAATTTTACACTGGCGATAATGATAATGCAAACAGTAAGAAGGGAGAAATAAAATAAATAATCGATCAGCTCCTGCAGGGAGCCCTTTTGCTGCATAAAAAATAATAACGCAGTCAGGCCAATGCTCATTTTCCATAAATTCCCTATAAGCTGAGCCCTAAAAAACTTTCCCGAGAGACGGTAAAAGTTAAAAGTAAACATTGAGAATATGACGCTCAAGGTAATTGATAGGCCCTTTAAAAGCCCCAATGGGAAGTCAAAAAGATAATTTTCAAAAACAACGGTACAGATTATTGACATTAGGATACCAATAATCAAAACGGTAATAAATAACGGTGCACTTATACTGATCTTGTTTTCTGGCTCAATCTTGCTGAAGCGCAGCACCACCTGATCCATGCCCACAAAACCAAAGCTATATATAGTGGCTAGATAGGTCATAAATATGGAATATTCCCCATATTCCACATTATTAAAAACCTCCTTAAAAGCAATATTTGAAATAAAAAAAACAAGAGAGCTAAAGCCCAAAACACCAAAAGAGGAGTGCCTTTTTGCAAAACGTCTTACTATACCTATGCTCTTCATGGTACTGGCTTTTCTACAATCGCTGCATCAAAAAAATAATTTGGGGGTTTTTCTTCAAAGTTCAAACATAGGATTGCTATACAAAGCCAGAAGCCAAAAATCCTAAAAGTATCTATCTGCAGCCAGTTTAGTGAAAGGCCAATCAGGGAGACCAGCATTACCAGCCCTAATGTTCTTAGAGGTCCGTCACCCCATAATAACATTTTGATGGCCCTATACACAGCCAAAAAGATCAACGCGAGGAACAAAATCATACCCACAATGCCACACTCGGCCAAAATTCTAAGATAAATATTGTAGCTAGGGGGAAAGGATTCCCGGCGCTGATTCTTATAGTTGAGTCTAAATTCATAATTGCGCGTTATCGCCCATGCCGGATAGTATTTATACGCATCGTAGGCTAACTGACCATAGCCCGCCCCAAGTACTGGATTGTCCTTAAAAACTTCAAATGAGGCATATTGCATCCCAAAACGACTCTGATTAGATATACTTGTTAAGAGATTTTGCTCAAATTTAAGGGAGTCTATTTTTTGCTTTGCTTCATTAATGACCGCACCGCCACTAAAAATTACCAGGGCAAAAACCAGAACCACTATACCAGAGAGCAGATAAATGACATCCTTTCTATATTTTTTAATAAAAAAAAGGATTCCAAAAAATACCGTAAACTGTAGGGATATGACGACCATTCCCGTTCTAGAACCCGAGAAAAAAGTAAGAGCAAGTACGACCAATGCAGGTAAGAATCTAACTATCTTTTCAGAGGTGATGATATAACTTAGCATCCATCCGCATATCGTGATCAGATAAATAGCTAAAAAAGGTGTTTCATAACTTACGGAAGATATCCTGTTACCCACAAGTTTGACCTCAACGAAAGGAAAGTAATCAAATAATCTTAAAATAGGCGCCAACTGGGATTTACCATAAACGAGAATTAAAGTTTCAAAAAAGCCATAAATGGCAACGATGACCAATGATGCCAAAAACACACGCCGTATGTTTCGTAATAATGAGGTAGCGCTCAATTTTTTCAAGGTATTTATATAAAACAATAAAAAGCAAAAACCGATTAAAATAAGCGAGATATATTGCCTAATAAACCGCTCAATGCCAGATATACCTTTATAATCGTTATCTAAAATGGAATCTAAATTAAAAATGAAGGTTAACAGGCACCACGCAAAAAAAAGGAGCACAAAGAAAAATATAGCGTTATTGACGGGGAAAGTTAATTTTCCCCTTATTAGAGTTTCCAAAGCAAAAACAGCAAAACCGGCAAGAAAAAAAAGGGCTGCAGACTCCTTGCTATATTCCCCCAAGAAAGAGACACCTTCATAAGAATTGAAGGGAATAAAAAAAATCCCCGCCAGAAAAAGTAAAGTATATATAGAAGAAAGGCGTACCGCTTTCATAAAGTGTGCTTCAAGGTTTTTTTGACCACGTGTTGAGTCTTCTTATCATAGCGGCAGCAATAAGAAAAATCAAGAACAGCGAGACAAGTAAAAGAGGGATCGAAAGAGTATATTTTTCCAGCACCCTTTTTTTCTTAAGCACTACGGGTTTGTTGGTTAGCACTACGGGCTTTTGTAACTGATCTTTTTCTTTTTTAAAATCTTCTATTTCTGTAATGAGGTCCTTTCTAAAATTCAGTAAATTATATGCAGCTGAGGTTTGTCTCTCGCCTACGACCGCTGTTGCTGAAGTTGTGTTATTATTAAATTTTAAACCTCTATTATAATTTGCGATCAAAGTATCAATCTGCACAACGGTCTTCCCATCTTGAACGATCTGCGTGGTTAATGAGTTTTGGGTGATTTCATGAAGCTTCTGATAATAGGGGTTATTATTAAGAAAGTTTAGAAAGTGCTTTAGGGAATTGGCCGTATAAGCCTTTCCAAACCGAAGTTTGACTTGATGTTGCCGGTACTGGGACCTAAAAAATTCAGAAGTCAGCAGATCCTGGGTGCTTGTATTTAAAATTAATGTTTCCAATGTTTGAGAATCATCTCCCTTAAAGGTAGATAAAAGATCCTCCATATTTGCCATTGGGGTTATCTCAACCTCCTTAATTTCGTTATAAGCAAAATTGTTAGCCTTTAAATATGAAGTGTCCTCAAGGTTCTGATTTAAGTTCCCTACAAGGTCATACACATATTCTGTACTTTCCTTTAGAGTCCGGATCTGCAATGTAGTATCATATTCATTAGGCTTACCTGAATCTAAAAAAAAACCTATGATTATCCCTATCACAATGAGTACTAGAAAGACAATCTTTTTGGCATATATAAGGCCGAATAATTTAAAGATTAACCTAAGAAAACCTTTTAGGTAGTGTTTAAGTTTATCAAAAACATCGTCAATATTTACTTCATTATCTTGTGCCATTTTCAGTCGTTGAATATTTGTTCTAAAATCTTTTCGGTGATCAGATAGGTGGGTTTTACACCGGTAGTACCCAAACCACCGCTAGCAAGGGTGCTACCGGTCTGTAATGGGTTATCTGATGCATAATACGCATAGCGCACCTTGACCTTGTCATTTATATTGCCCCTTAATTTTGAGGCCGCCTGTATGGCCTTTTGATAATGTGCACCCTCCATCTCAAGACCTATAACATTCCAGGTACTTTCATAGAAAAAACGGAGAATATCCCGGTTTTGTAATGACGTTCCCAGCACAGTGATCATGGCGCCTTCATAGACATCAATATCATGCCCCTCAAGATCAGCTTTGGTCAGCTCATTATCAAAAGGGTAATTGTCTGCCGTACCCTCAAATAAGTGGGCCTTCGGGATCATAATGTCCCCTTTGCCGCCCTCAAGTATCCCCGCTTTACCCATCAGGGAAATCGATATTACATCTAAATAAACCATATCTTCGCCAGAATAATATGGTTTGAGCAGTTCTTCCATCGTTTCATAGGCCTGCTCACCAAAAGCGTAATCCATAACGATAATTACTGGTTCTTTACCTGCCTCATATCCCTTTTTGGCACAAAAATTATTTTTGGATATATCAAGCTGGGCCGTATCAAAAATCTGCACATCAATGTTCGTCCCGCTTCTATCCGGCAGAAACATCATCCCATTCTGCAACGCTGTCCTTTCCACACGCGTTCTCAATTTTCCGCTTGACGGACTGCTTAAGGTTTCATAAATATCAAGGTTTGAGTCCTTTTTGAGTTCCTTCTCAAGGGCGAGTGGTGCAAAAAGCGTATTCATCACGCTATGCATATTGGCGCTGATAACATGCAGGGGCCGCTGTAATAAATTCTTTTCGGCCAGTTTAGCTTTAATGGTATCTGCCCAAACCTCACCATGTATATGATGCCCCAACCTTTCGCGCAGCACTGGTGTGAAGGTAACTGTGCGTTTTTCACCTTCAATGGCTTCCTCAATGGCTCTTTTGCCCATCCAATAAATGATTTTTAAGAACCGTTTATTGTCTTTTGCGGTGGCAAACCTGCCGTAAATACTGTTAACTTCGTTAAAGGTACGGCCAAGAATATTGGCTGTATGTGTGAGGGCTACTTCCCGTTCTGCCTCACTGGGATCATTTGCACCAAGCACCGTTTTTTCAAGCTTTTTCCAATCACGGGTTGTGCTCCCATCCTCATTGATGATCACCCGGCGCATGATTTTTTGAGATTCTATAAACAAAAAAGTAAGGTGGGTAAGGATGTCATAAATTTCTGAACGCCCCCTGGTGATCTCAATATTCATCTGCTCCTCATCTATGCGGTAACAATTGCGTCGCCGCTTGGGCGGAATTATCGGGGTAAAATGCGAATTTTTATAGCCCTCGTCACTGGTCAAGCTGATATGCCGGCACTCCTCAATGCCTTCAGGCAGGCGGTCTATCACGTATAGCAGTCCGTTGAGCTCTACCTTTTCTCCGGCGATGCTGCCATAAATTTCTGGCCTTAAGATAAGCAGGGATTCCCGCAAGGTCTCCCCTGAGACTCCCATGGGCTTATAAAACCCCCGGTTAAAGAGGTGTCGCATCGTAATATACAAACGCTCGATCGCAGCACTGCTTTCTTGTGCCCTGGTCCTTTTATCGCTGGTATTGATCATGCTCATAGGGGTCAAATATACCTAAATAGGCTTGAAGATAAATTATGAATCCAGAATTATGAATATAGAATTTTAACAACCGAAACGTTTTATCAATGATTCTGGGTTTAAGACATAGCTTCCAAAAAATTGGCTATTTTACGGTCATTAGCAAGTCGCGGTAGCTTATTCTGCCCTCCCAATTTTCCCTGTGATTTCATATAGGCATTAAATCCCCCCTGAGGAACAGTTGTGATTTTTAAGGGCTGCAGCACCTTGCCGGTGATTAGGTCTTTGTAATAAGAATTTTGTCCTTGTAGGGCAACGTCTATCGCTTTCGCGAAAGCATTCATGTCCCTAGGCAGCTTTTCAAACTCAATGAACCATTCATGGTGCGGTAGGCCCTCTTTAGGGCTGATCTGCGGTGCTACCGTAAATTCAGAAATTTGTGCGCCGAAATCCCGTATGGCCAAAGATATTGCCTGCTCGACCTCTTTGCCGATCACATGCTCCCCAAATGCCGAAATGAAATGCTCTATGCGTCCCGTGACAATAATACGGAAGGGGGAGAGGCTTGTAAATGCAATAGTGTCTCCCACATTATAAGCCCATAGTCCGGCGGTTGTAGAGATGATCATTACATAATTTACGCCACATTTAACCTGTCTAAGGACTAGCCTTGTGGGGTTTTCTGAGTAAAAATCATCAACCCTTACAAACTCATAAAAAATCCCGGAATCGAGGAGGAGCAACATGCCTTTTTCATCCTGCTTGTCTTGATATGCAAAAAATCCCTCGCTGGCAGGATATAGCTCAATGCTATCCACTTTTCGCCCAATGAGGCCTTCAAATTTTTTGCGGTAAGGTTCATAATTTACTCCACCATAAATAAATAGGTTGAAGTTAGGGAAAAGTTTACCCACCGTTTTACCACTTTTCGCGATGAGCCTTTCAAAATACATCTGCACCCAGGAGGGGATACCACTGATGATGGTCATGTCTTCTGGCAAGGTTTCTTTTACGATCTCATCAACTTTTTGTTCCCAATCCTCAATGGAGTTGGTATCCCAGCTGGGCAATCGGTTTTTCTGTAAATAGCCAGGTACATAATGCGCGACAATGCCCGAGAGCCTGCCGGTCTTGATGCCGTTTTTCACGTTTAGTTTTGGGCTTCCCTGTAAAAAAATCATTTTCCCATCCACAAAATCCGTTTTCCCCGTCTCGTGGATGTAGCTTAGGATGGCATTTCGCGCAGCGGTAGTATGAGTGGGCATGGATGCTTTAGTGATCGGGATATATTTTGCTCCAGAAGTCGTACCGGAGGTTTTAGCAAAATAAAGGGGCTTCCCGGGCCACAGAATGTTTCCCCCTCCCTTTACAACGCTATCTACATAAGGTTTTAACTCCTCATAACTTCTAATGGGTACCAAGCCGGCAAAATCGCTGTGAGTTTTAATAGTATCAAAATGGTGATCTTTGCCAAAGCTTGTAAGTAGTGCAGTGCGGATCAAATGATCAAATACTTTTTGCTGCGCACGGTATGGGTTACTTGCCCAATTATTGGTTTTACGGGCAATATAACTGGCAAAAAGCCTTGCTGCAAAAGATTTTAGGGACATGGATTATTCAAAATTGATATAGTTGAGCGGATTGACGGGATACCCACCGCTCCAGAGCTCAAAATGAAGGTGTGGCCCGGTCGTGTATTCACCTGTTGACCCGGCAGTGGCGATGACCTCGCCTGCCTTAACAAGATCGCCCTGCTGCT
The DNA here is from genome assembly GCA_965219335.1 of Leeuwenhoekiella sp. Classification (GTDB taxonomy): domain Bacteria; phylum Bacteroidota; class Bacteroidia; order Flavobacteriales; family Flavobacteriaceae; genus Leeuwenhoekiella. The sequence goes on along the minus strand of CBDCNG010000009.1, from coordinate 647,923 downwards.
TATTGAGCGATGCATTGTGCTTATAGACGCTTATCAGGTTATTGGCATGCTCTAAAATTATGACATAGCCAGTTTCTGCGGTCCATTCTGCAAAGACCACCGTTCCATCAGCTACGGCCTTTACAGGGGTGTCTTTTGGCACAACTACGTCAATGGCGTAATGTTTTTTGTCTACATTGTAGCTTTCAGTAATATTTCCCTTTACAGGTGGAAAAAGGGTGTAGGTAACTCCAGAAGTTGCCGGTTTAAAAAGGTTATAGCGATCTTCCCTAGCCACTTTTTCGCGAAGCAGCGAGTCTGCGCGAGAGGGCTTTAGATCCACGGTCTCTATATCTTTAGGATTGAGCAGTGCGATAGAGTCTTTATTAAAATCAACACGCCGCACATCGCCGGTAAGCACCTTGTATATGCTGGCAAAATATTGCTGGTTGACATCAAGCTTACGCTTAAGGCTATCCGTCTCAAACATCAATTCGGTAGCCTCCTTTTTGAGCCTTGTGGATGAATAGCCGGGAATGTACTCCCGCAGCGGAGTATAGGCAATCAGATAGGTGGTCATGGCGATGATTAAAATGGCAGAGAACCCCAAAAGAATAAATACATTAAGCCGAGTCAATTTAAAAGAAACGCGCTCTTCAAAGGTGTCCTCATTAAGGATCACCAGCCTGTATTTATGAAGCAGTTTTTTTCTAAGTTTTTTTCTGTCTTCCTTTTTCTTTGCCATCATATTGGGTAGATAGAACAAATATAAAATTTAAAAGCGTCACAGGTCTTCTTAAATTTAACTTAGAATACTCTAGTTCTATTGTTTTCTTAGTATATTTGAGCACAAAATTAAACGTTATGAATGCAATGACAATTTTTTTAGGGGTTGTAGGCCCTTGGCAAATAGGAATTATCGTGCTTGTAATCCTACTCCTTTTTGGAGGTAAAAAGATTCCTGAGATGATGAGAGGATTAGGTAGTGGCATCAAAGAATTTAAAGATGCTTCAAAAGAAGAAGAGAAAACACCTCTAAGGGACGAAAAAATCGAAGAGAAAAAGAGCTGATCCCAAACGGATATCATTTAATAAAGCCCGGTACGATTAAAAATCATGCCGGGCTTTTTGTCCTGGATTATGACTTGGTTTATTCTTCGGCGATTATATCTCGTTTTTAGAATATATTATTGCAAATCCAAGATATACTGAAATAACTTATACAACCATTCTACTGGCTCCCGGAAAGAAAGTTTTATTGCGCTTTCTCCTGATCAATGAATCTTACCGACTTGAGTATTGATTCCAGCTCAAACATATTGTCCCGCTTATTTGCAGAAGGTTTAAAAACAAAGCCTTCCAAAACAAGATAACGCCCTTTTTTCTCATCCCTTATAGCATAATTGACAAAGGGCCCTGCCATAAATTTTCCTTTAATGTCCCAAGTTCCCTTAGTTTCCCAGGCTTTATGCCCATCTATGACCGTTTTTTTGAGGTAAGGGGCGTACGAAGGTTCTGTCCGGAATATGGTACCCTCGTCCGTGAGTATTCCCACACCGCTTATCGAGTCCCGCATTTTGATGATTGCCGCAATGGTACTTGTATCAGCGTCGATATACGAAAGTGGTACTTCGTAAACCGTAATATCCATATCACCGTTATTGATGTCCTTGCGTATCCAGAAGAAGTTTTTATCAGTTTTTGCGTAGCGGTACGCAGTAGGAAACTTGAGCGATATACCAAAATTGTCCCGCAGTTCTTTATCCTCTTTAAGTGATAAATTGACACGCCTTTGGTTCTCCCTGATCTCCGTATTTTTGAAAGTGCTTACGATTTTTGCGCTGTCTTTCTTGATCAGTTGAGCAATGGCTTCCTGATCTGGACCTTTGAGCAAAATGCCTATTTGTGGCCTAGCATAAGGATCTTTTAATATTTTTAGGGAGGTGTCTTTGGCTGTTTCTATCTTTAGAAAGGTGCGCTGTCTCCTCATAAAACCGGTAAAGGTCTGTGCAGGCATCTGGTTAATGTCAAAAAGTGGCTCTACTTGCGGAAGACCTTCTACTGTACCGGCCAGCTTCTGTCTTATGGTCTCACCTATTTCTCCCTGCCATAGTTCATTGGGCATTACTACCGTAAGATTATTAAGCCCTCCTGAAGATCTGGAAAGCGCCCGTTTGCCCGGTTTATTATTGCAGGAAATAAAAGCCAAAACGGCAAAGGCCAAAAGTAATTTTCTCATGATAAAAAGTAGTTTGCGGCGTCATTACGGCCAGCATTTAAGTATAATACAGGTTATCGGTTAAGTTTGTTTGCATAAACCCACTGAAAATAAGTGCTGGTGCGATGTCACATTGTTAGTTAGAAACGATCAGGGTCATACCCGGTCGCAATTGCTTACCGCTAATATCATTCCAAACTTGAAGATTTTTACTGCTTACCCCTGGGAATTTTTTTGCTATCGTCCATAAGGAGTCACCCTCACGCACTACATAGGTTTTTTTGCCTGCTGTATTAACCTTGGTAGAAGTGCTTGAGTTGGCTTGAGCGATATAATTTTTAGTAGGATGAATGGTAAGGCGCTGACCTATTCTTAAATTATTGGATCGCATGTGGTTCCATCTTTTGATCTGGGACACCCCCACACCATAACGTTCAGCAATTCTTCCTAAAAAATCGCCGCTTTTTACGCGGTACGTTATCCCTTTAGGGATTTCAACCAGTTCTGGTATCGTTTCTTCCTGTTGAGCCTCTTTCTCGGCATCAATGGTTGCATATATGGCCTGTTCATTATAAACAAATTTTCCAAGAGCCGAGACCGGCAGGCGCAATACGTAGGTATCATCACTCGTTTTAGGAATATAATCCAACTTGTAAACAGGGTTAAGGTATTCCAGCTCGTCCAACTGAAGCCCTGTGAACTTCGCGACATCTTCCAGTGTGATGGATTGTTTTATATGTACTGTGTCAGTCTCAAAATAGTTGAATGTGGGTTTTATAGGCCTATATCCATGCTCATTGGCATATTCAAAAATGTACATGGTAGCGAGAAATGCAGGCACATAACCCGCAGTTTCCCTGGGCAGATAGGGTCGTAGATTCCAGTAATTTTTATGGCCACCACTGCGCCTTATCGCTCGTGATACGTTACCCGGGCCAGAATTATAGGCGGCAAGCGCAAGATCCCAATCACCAAACATCCCGTAAAGCGTCTCCAAATACTGGCAAGCAGCTTCGGTAGACAGCATGGGATCCATACGCTCATCAACATAAGAGTTGATCTGGAGGTCATAAATTTTGGCCGTCCCGTACATAAACTGCCACATACCCGTAGCCCCCACCCGGCTACGCGCACGAGGGCGCAGCGCAGATTCTACAATAGCGAGATACTTGAGCTCAAGCGGGAGGTCATATTTGTCGAGGGCCTCCTCAAATAGTGGAAAATAGAATTCACTGAGACCCATAAGCCTTTCCATAGTTGGCTTGTGGCGCTTTAAATAATTTTTAATGACGCTTTCAAGTGATGGATTATAAGCCACATCAAATGGAGTTTTGGCGTCTAAGTCTTTTAACCTTTTTTTAAGCGTATCAGTAGGGAGTTCTGAATAGGAAACCTCGTCGTAGTTAAGGTCTTGCACCATGCCTATGATAGAATCATAGAGGGTCTCTGAAGTAAACTCATTCATCCAAATCGAATCAACGGCAGAGGCGTAGGCCATATCATCCAATTGATACATTAGCGTATCCCCCACTTTGATCTTGTCTAAGATAAGGGCTACTTTTTTATCATGCCTTAAAGCTTTAATGCTTTTTAGCCCAATTACCGTGTCCTCTTTTTTTTCCCGATCGGAAAATATCCTTTTTGGCGGGAGTTTCTGGGCAGAAGCAAGCATAATCCCCCCTACGCCCAATAGAATAGTTAAAAAACTTCGCATCATCTGCTTTGGAAATCTACTTGAAAAACCTGTTTGTGGCCAAGAGTTTTCGACTCAAAGCCTACTCGACAAACTGTTTGTAATTTAAACTGTTTGCATAATTAAAACGGGCAGAATATACATATTAATATATTATCTGCCTTTTTTAGTCAAAAATTTAACGGAAGCAGAACTCCCTTAATTTTCTATGGCAGCGATGCCTGGCAGTGTTTTGCCCTCTAACATTTCTAACATGGCGCCGCCGCCGGTGGATACATAACTCACTTTATCCTCAAACCCGAACTGCTTTACGGCAGAAACGCTATCACCTCCTCCTACAAGAGAAAAGGCTCCTTTTTTAGTGGCCTCTGCTATATCCTTGCCCAGCGCAATCGTACCTTTTGCAAAAGGTTCCATTTCAAAAACGCCCAAAGGCCCGTTCCATAAAATGGTTTTTGCCTTTTTTACTACCTCACCAAATTTTTCCAGCGATTTTGGACCTGCATCCAGCCCTTGCCAGCCATCTGCAATGTTATTTATGTCTTCGATTTGCGTGCTCGCATATTCAGAAAACGAGTCTGCCGCAACCACATCTACGGGCAGGTAAACATTCACATTTTTCTTTTTGGCTTTTTCTAAAATCTCCAGGGCCAGATCCTGTTTATCATCTTCGCAGATAGAACTCCCCACTTTTCCGCCTTGAGCTTTTATAAATGTATAGGCCATACCACCGCCCAAAATCAGATCATCTACTTTGTCAAGGATATTTTCGATAACGGTGATTTTAGAAGATATCTTGGCGCCACCCAAAATTGCAAGTACAGGTTTTTTGTTGTCTTCAAGCACACGCTTTACACTTTTGATCTCTTTGGCCAGCAGATAGCCAAAACATTTTTTGTCGGGAAAAAACTGTGCAACAATAGTCGTAGATGCATGCGCGCGATGCGCTGTGCCAAATGCATCATTGACATAAATATCCCCCAATTTAGCAAGTTTTTTGGCGAAATCCTTATCCCCTTCTTGTTCTTCTTTATGGAAACGCAAATTCTCTAATAAAAGCACTTCACGCGGCTTAAGGTCTGCTGCAGCCTGAGTTGCCTTTTCGCCAACGCAATCAGTTACAAACTTGACCTCTACGCCCAAAATTTCAGATACTGTATCCACTATATGTTTTAGCGAAAACTCATCTTCCTGTGCTTTGGGCCTGCCCAAATGAGACATCAAAATCGCAGAGCCACCATCATCGAGTATTTTTCTAATAGTAGGTTTGGCAGCCTCGATTCTATTGGTATCGGTAACCTCATGGTTATCATTAAGCGGCACATTAAAGTCTACACGTATTAGGGCTTTTTTATCTTTAAAATGGAAATCGTCAATGGTTTTCATAAATATTTATCGTTTGTGGTATTGATTTTTATAACTAGTTATCTGAAGAATTGTTTGAAAAGCAGAGGGCAAATTATAATGATCGCATTTGGTGATTGAATGAAAGATTCCGCACAAGAGCAGGAAACCAGAATTGACACATATTTAAGATCCGTTTTGGCGGAAGCCCAATAAGCAGTTTTCCCCAACAAATATAATAGATGACGCAGAACAAACCGTTACAATTCTGTTATATTTGGCGGATGCAATTTAAAGAGATCATAGGCCGTGAATTTATTAAAAAACACTTAACCGCAAGTGTTGATGGAAACAGGGTCGCACATGCGCAATTATTTATCGGACCCAGTGGGAGTGGTGTACTCCCGATGGCTGTTGCCTATGCTCAATATTTGATCTGCGCGGGTGTTTCCTCAGAAAAGGAAGATGCTCACCGTGCCTGCAACGTCAAATTCAACAACTTGGGCCATCCCGACTTGCATTTTGCCTATCCTGTAGCCAACACCAACCAGGTAACAAGTCATCCCGTATCCAGTAATTTTGCTTCAGAATGGCGCGATTTCTTTCTTCGGAACCCCTACGGAAGCCTTTATGACTGGTACCGTCATCTTGGCATTGAGAAAAAACAAGGTAAGATTGGAAAGGATGAGGCACTTGAGATCGGAAAGGCGCTTTCGCTGAAAAGTTACGAGGGCAGCTATAAAGTTATGATTATCTGGATGACCGAAAAAATGAACATCAGCGCGAGCAATAAGCTGCTTAAACTTATTGAGGAACCACCAGATAAAACGGTTTTTATATTGATTGCCGAAGATGAAGACCAGATCATTGATACAATTAAGTCGCGTTGCCAACTGCTGCATTTTCCTCCCCTAGCGGAAAATGCTATTGAGCATGCACTGATCAACCGCGAGAGTTGCGATCCTATTTTGGCTAAGAAAATAGCCCTTCGTGCCAATGGTAATTATAACAATGCCCTGCACATTTTACAAGAAGACAGTGAGGAGGCGGATTTTGAAACCTGGTTTGTGGCCTGGGTGCGTACCGCTTTTAAAGCCAAGGGAAACAAGAAAGCAGTACTCGAACTTATCTCTTGGAGCGAACAGATTGCTTCGAAGGGTCGAGAAACGCAAAAGAATTTTCTCGATTTTTGTGTTGATTTTTTTCGGCAGGCGCTCCTGCTTAATTATCAGACTCCTGAACTCATTTATATGGTGCCCAAATCAACCTTTGAGCTTTCGAAATTTGCCCCATTTGTACATGGTAATAATATTACTGATATCGTTAATGAACTCCAGGATGCCGCTTATCACATAGAGCGCAACGGCAATGCAAAAATCATCCTTACTGATCTTAGCATTAGATTGACAAGGTTATTGCACCGTAAATCAAAATAAAACCCGGCCTAAAAGACCGGGTTTGTATTAGAACGTGTATTTGCAATTTACTTTGCTGTATCCTTGGCAGTTGTTTTAGATTCCTTATTCTCAGCCGTATTGGCTGCATTGGCACTGGTTGAATTATTAAGAGCTTTAATTACTTCGTCAGTGACGTCATATGAATCTTTGGCATACATAATACTTCCGGCGTCATTCTGGCCATAAATGTAATCATAACCATTTTTCTCACCATATGCTTTTACCTGATCTTTCACCTTGCTGATTACAGAATCTATAGCAGCCTGACTTTCTTGTTGCAGCTGCTGGCTGCGCATTTGCTGTTCCTGCTGCAGCTGCTGGCGCTTTTGCATCAATTCTTCCTCTTTTTTAGTACGGGCAGAACTACTCATTGACTTCATCTGCTTTTGATAATCTTGTACCTCGGTCTGATAGGCCTGCGCCTTCTTTTGCAATTCAGCCATTAGATTGTCATTCATCTTGCCGTACTTATCCTGAGCGGTCGTCATATCCTTATATTCCTTGACCACCTTTTCTGTATTTACAAAACCGGTTTTCTGTTTTTGGCAGCCTATTGCCATGGCGGCCATAAAGGTAAGTGCAATTACTTTTTTCATTTGATAACTACTATTTGATTATTGGTTATACAATTTAATTAGCCCCTGTTTTTATAGGCATGAGTTTAAATTGTCGAGATTAAAATTTTTTCAAAAGTATAAAGTTCATAGAAGTCCTTAACATAAAAAACAAGCAAAAATGCAACAATAGCTAAAATTGATCATTAATAAAAACCTTATAATAAAAACCAATGTAAACTGGTCGCGAATAAGCAATGCTGAAACGATTATTTTTAATTAAGAAGCTTCTAGTCATTTTCAGCCCAAAAGGCCGTTTAAGGCTCTAATATTACCTTTTTATATGTTTGAGAACATAAATATGTGATGAGTATTCCTTTGTATGCATTGCCGAGAAATTAGATCTCATACCAAAGCATAACGAAGAAAAATACTTGTATTTACCAGTCTTATAATATTCTGATAACAGGCTCACATAAAAAGCATCAAAAATTAAAGGTCTAATTTTAATGACTTCCAGCCCATGCTCTGCAAAAAGTTTCTCTACAGAGCGTTTCGAAAAATGGTAAAGATGCCTCGGTACATCATATGCGGCCCAGAACTTTCCGTAATATTCCGCATCGTAGCTTTTAAAATTGGGTACAGCTATAAAAAGTGTTCCATGCTCTGCCAATTTTTTTTTTAAGAAAGATAAATAATCATTTAAATTATAGACATGTTCCAAAACATGCCACATAGTGATCACATCAAATTTATTATTAATTTGGTGAATATCATTTTTAAGGAAAATTCCTTTTTGACTTGCAAGAGCAACGGCTTTGGCGCTTGGTTCAACCCCATCGATCAGCCATCCTTTCTTTTTCGCTTCTATCAAAAAATCTCCTGTACCTGCCCCCAAATCAAGCAAATCGCCTTTTTTATTATACTTTTCAATTATCATCAATTTTCTTCGTAGCATAACGCCTTTGACAAATTGATATACTTTATCTTTCAATGAAGACTTAGAATCTGTATGAGAGATATAATCTTCAGTATCGTAATATCTGTCCAATTTAGATTCTTCGGGTTTGGGAGAAGTATAAAACATCTCATATTTCGGTTCATAAATCAGATCATAGGATTCACCTGATACCGAATAATCTTTAATCCCTTTAATATCCATAAAAAGCCTATAATTTCTTGAATCGTTTCACGTGAAACAATTTTACCTTCCCATGTATACAAGCATAACTGAAATATCACTAGGAGAGACCCCACTAACTCGAGAAGCCTGTGAGATTGTTTTTGGCTGAATCTTGGTGAGTTTCTCTCTTGCTTCAAAAGAAAGTGATTTCAGTCTGCTATAATCAAAAGGTTGAGGAATTTTAATATTTTCTAAGCGCTGAAGTTTATCAGCATTGGCTCTTTCCTTTTCAATATAACCCGCATATTTTATTTTTATCTCGGTCTGTTCCATCACTTCTAGGGTTAATTCATTGTTGACAACATACTCATTTACAGCTTCAAGTTGCAACATATCCGCAAGATCAATTTGAGGTCTACTGAAAAGCTTGACCATTTTATCAGATTGATTAATTAAGGATGACTTTTTCTTATCCAGAATAGGGTTAATTTCATCTGGAGAAATGCTGGTCACTTTAAAAAAACTATAAAAATCCTCAGCCTGCCTGCTTTTGATTTCCATTCTCCTTAGGCGTTCATCACTTGCTAAGCCTATCTTATGACCCATGGGAGTCAACCGTACATCTGCATTATCCTGGCGTAGCAGAGTGCGATACTCCGCACGTGAAGTAAACATTCTATAAGGTTCTTCAGTACCTTTAGTAATTAAATCGTCGATAAGAACGCCGATATAAGCCTCATCCCGGCCCAGGATAAACGTATCCTTATTCTGTATCTTCAAACTTGCGTTGATGCCGGCAATCAAGCCTTGGCAAGCAGCCTCCTCATACCCTGTGGTTCCGTTAATCTGCCCGGCAAAATACAAACCGTCGACCAATTTGGTCTCTAATGTATGATTTAATTGGATTGGCGGGAAATAATCATATTCAATGGCATATCCCGGTCTGAAGAACTTTACATTCTCAAAACCTGAGACCGCCCGTAATGCTTTAAATTGAACATCTTCCGGTAGGCTGGTTGAAAAACCATTCACATAATATTCAACTGTTTTCCAACCCTCAGGCTCAACAAAAAGTTGATGCCGATCCTTATCAGCAAAGCGGTTAATCTTGTCCTCAATGGATGGACAATACCTCGGCCCGGTACTTTTAATTCGTCCGTTAAACATTGGCGAGCGATCAAAACCTTCCTTCAAAAGATCATGCACATTAGGGCTAGTGTATGCCATCTGGCAAGAGCGCTGCGTAGTTAAAGGTTGCGTTAACGAACTAAAACTAAATTTTTCCGGCACTTTATCCCCGGGCTGTTCCACCATTTTCGAAAAATCCAAAGAGCGTCCATCGACCCGTGGTGGTGTTCCCGTTTTCATTCTTCCCGAATCAAATCCAAAGGAAATCAACTGCTCCGTTATTCCTTTCGAGGCCCGTTCCCCTGATCGGCCACCACCAAAATTCTTATCTCCAATATGTATTAACCCATTTAAAAAAGTTCCATTGGTAAGCACTACGCTTTTGCCGAAAATCTCAATTCCTAAGGAGGTTTTTACACCTATTACCCGATTTTTCTCAACGATTAGTTCACCTACCATTTCCTGATAAAAATCGAGATTAGCAGTTTGCTCCAACATAGATCTCCATTCTTCTGCAAAACGCATACGATCACTTTGAACACGCGGGCTCCACATGGCCGGCCCCTTAGATTTGTTAAGCATTTTAAACTGGATGGCCGTTTTATCAGAAACTATCCCACTATAACCACCGAGTGCGTCAATCTCACGAACTATTTGACCCTTAGCAATCCCTCCCATAGCAGGATTACAAGACATTTGAGCTATGGTCTGCAGATTCATGGTGACCAACAATGTCATGCTTCCCATATTCGCAGCTGCAGCCGCAGCCTCACAACCAGCATGACCGCCGCCTACAACTATTACATCATAAACATCTTGAAATAGACTCATTTTTACGCTCATTGTTCCACGTGAAACATTCTTAATTTTTTGGGCTGCGAAATTACAATTTATCTCGTAATTCTGATAACCTCGACATATATAAATCTTCCTTGCCCCGCATTACCTCTTTATCTCTAACAGACTTATCCTTGTATCCGCATAAGTGTAAAATACCATGAATAATAACGCGCTCTAATTCTGTGTTAAAGGGCACCCCAAAGATTTCAGCATTCTCTTTAATACGATCCGTACTTATATAAATTTCGCCAGCAATAGAATCTTTAATGGTGTAATCAAAAGTGATTATATCAGTTAATGTGTCGTGATCTAAATATTTTAGGTTGATTTCATGAAGCGCTACATCAGTACAGAAAATATAAGTAATCTCCCGAATGGTTTTATGCTCTTCATTAATTACTTGTTTAATCCATAGGCTGAGTTCCTCGCCATTATTAACCTTAAAATCACTTTCCCTTATAAACTCAATCATGGCCGTTCTCAAAATATTGCTTCACCTTATTCTTATAATCACTATTGAGAGGTAATGCATCTCTGTTAAGCATTTCCTTTACATTAAAATAGGTTTTGGCCTCTGGTAGCAAACTTTTACTTTCATTTTCAAATTCCTTCCCATTTGTTTTGGACTCCCTCCTATTTTCCATCCCCTGCTCCTGAGTCGCCTGTTTTAATTTTAGAAGTTCATGCATTATATTAGCCAATCTCCTTTTGGATTCTTCATCAAAGGTACCGTCTAGCAGTTTATTTTCAATGCCTTCCATATCTTTAACCAAAGTATTTGCATCCTTGCCCAATCCCTGTTTTTGAATCAAATCTTCAAGTTGCTGACGGATTTTTTCCTGTTGTTTGTAAATCTCAAACTGTTCTAATTTCTGTGAATCAGACAGACCATTATTTAAATCTCCATAACCCGTTCCGTTTGCAGATTTACCACTTCCATTTTTACCTGCATCTCCATCTTTACCCTTTTGCCCATTCTGCCCCTTTTCACCATTTTGCCCTTTCTTTCCTTCCTTTCCCTGTTTACCTTCCTTGTCCTGACCTGAGCTGCCCTTTCCCATTTTCTTAGCAAGTTCCTTTTGTGAAATGATAATATCCGAGAGTTGATCACCGCTTCCTTTCCCAGGCTTGGGAGCACCCTTACCACTAGTGCCAGAAAGCTGTTGCTGCATATTATTTAAAATCTGTGATAACATATCGGCAAGGGTATTAGCTCCCGTCACTACATATTGTTGACTGGCGCTTCCCTGAGGCACCTGATTTTCGGCCAAGCGATCCAAGGCCTGATCAATACCATAATCAATCTCAGTTAATTCCTTATTTATTGTTTCTTCCAATTGGGGAACACGCAGAGATAATGCAAATAGGCTATCATCTACATGTTCAAAATTTTCCTTAAGGCTTTGCTGTGCAACCAATTTCTTTGAATATAAAGGGTTATTCTCTTCCATAGCCTTAAAATCATTCATTAGATCTTCCTGACCAAATGAAAATAACACAAGATTATCCAGAATCTGGCGCAGCATATCTACATCCTCCTGCATAGTTTGAGCACTGCTCTGAGCCATCTGAGTTTGCATCTGTTGCGACAGTTGCTTTAACTTTTTAGCCGCATCTTGCTGTTTTGGTTTAGCTTCATTTTGAGATTTTTGCTTTTGTGAAGATTTTTCTTGTTGCGATTGCTCTTCCCCACTCTTCTCTTCCCCTTTTTTAAGTTCCTCTTCAGCCTTCTGCTGATCTTTCTTAATGGATTCCTGCAAGGGTATATCCTTGGGCAAATCCATCGGCTCTTTCAACTTGTTGTTTTCCTTTTCAAGATCGTTAAGCGCATCTTCCGCTTTTTTAAAATTTCCGCTAAGTTCCTTCTGTTTTTGAAATTCATTTTCGAGATCCTCTGAAGCTAATTTTTTTTGAGCCTTTGACATCTCATCAATATCAGCTGCAATGCGTTTCATCTTTTGTTCTACATAATAGCGTTTGGTAAGTTCTAGCAATTGCTTTAAACTTTTTTTGGAATTTGCATTCTGTTTAGATAATTGCTCCAGCCTTTCGTTGAGATCTTCTTTATCAATCTTATCACGCACCTTGTTCAATTCATCAAGGAGTTTTTCTTGCTCTTTTAAACGCTTTTCGTTCTCTTGCAACCGCTTTTGTAATTCTTCATTATCCCCAGAAGTATCTGGATTTTTCTTATTGAAATCCATTAGGTTTTTACGCAGTTGATCCGCATTTGTGCGTAGATTTTCCCCTTGGTTCTTTTGTTGATCGAGTGCGTTTTTGAGTTGTTGCTGCTCACTAAAACTTAGTTCCCTTTTTTCCTTTTGCGCGATTGATAATTGTTCAAGTTCAAGATTCTGTTTATCAATCTTTTCAACTGACTTATCCAGCTTATCAATGGTTTCCCGTTGCTGATCTAACTGCTGTTCTGCCAGAGCGTCATCGGTAAGTTTATGATATGTAAAAATCTCAGATTTTGCGCTTTTGTGACCATTAACTTGATCATTATCAGTCACTTCGTAGTAATAAGAATAGGTTACACCCTCCTCCAGACGCAAAGTGTCAGGAAAGGCGCTTACAAATCGGCTTAACCGTGCCCCATCGATTTTTAAAGATTGTGTTTGTACGTTTTTTGGTAATTCTTCGGGGTAATAAACCAATCGCAGTCGCGTAAAGCCATAATCGTCGCTTACTGTACCCTGATGGTACATCTGCAGCCTAGTTACAGTATCCTGTTTACGCTCCACTTCTATTTTTGGGGGAGCATCCTTGATGACGTCCAATCGGTAATCCATCTTTTCATAATCGCGCAGTGCCTTATTACTTGTGGATATCGTATAATTTGTAGATTTTCTTATTTCTTGAACATAATCAAAATCGTCTTTGCCGATCGAATGAAATAAAGCTGCAGTATCCTTAGTGATCCATGAGATTTGATCAGTGGCTTTCGTTTTCAGGTTCCAATTGATCTGGGTTCCCTCCGGAACACTCAAACTGCCCATATTTTTAACCGTTTCATCCTTTCGGCCTGTATAGTTTGGATAATTAAGCCGCATCTCAAAATCAGTAATTACAGGCGCTTTCACAATTTTAAGAGTATATGCCCTAGAATGTACTTCATTACCCACAAATGAAAAGGTGACATCAGCGCCGGGCCGTTCTAAATTATAACTGAACCTTCCGCTCCCCTCATTTTTCATGTAATAGCCTACATTATCAATAACAATTTGAGCATTTTCGGGCACCAGTTTTCCACGCGCTTCCACTTCAATCTCATAATCCTTATTCTCCACGCCCTCTAAGGTGTCTGATTTCAGAAGAAAAGAAAAGGGCGCGGGTGGCTCATACGCTATATCATAATTGACCATCCGTTTATAACTGCTTTCAAATGCGGGCGCACCATAAATGAAATTGATGATCAGAAATAGAATTACCGGAATAATTGCAAACTTCAAAAAACGAAAATTCTTACGGTAATTTATAGCCAGTTTAAACGGTATGGGCTCAAGCGCTTTCGCCCGCTGAGCAATACTTGCCAATCGCAGTTCATCGGGATTAGACTGTGTTTTTAATTGAAGCGTATTAATAAGCTTATCGCTCACCTCAGGAAAATAAGCACCGATCATTGCGGATGCATCCGTAAGATCAATCCCTTTTTGAAGCTTAAACAAACGTGCCAGGGGAACAATGACAAACCGGAACAACAAGAGAAGCTCTACGATTATGAAAGACCAAAAAAGAAATGTGCGCGCCAATGGCCTAAGCCAAAAAAAATACTCCACAAGCAGCACAACCAAAAAATAAGTTACCCCAATGGCAAAAAAGAATATAGCGCCCCGCAGCAATTGGTTTTTATAATACTTGCTGATAAAAGCGTTGATCTTCTTTTCTATTATCGATGTTTCAATCATTTTAATAAACCAATTTCATGATGATAATTTTCCGCACATTTTAGAGGTAATTATTTAAAGGGCCTAATACATTATTAACGAGCGGCAAAGATAATTGTTTCAGCACACATCGGTTATGCCGGCTCTGTTTTCGCTTTAAGCGAAAGGTTATTCATATATTCCTACCACCCTTTAATATAAAACATACAATTTACGCCATTTACAAAACATTTCTAAAAACTGAAACCTTATTAACTACATGCCGATCGCAGATTTTATTAAATGGCTAACTTTACCCATTATAAACACCATAAATTATGTCAAATAAAATACGTGTGCGCTTTGCCCCCAGCCCAACAGGGCCCTTACATATTGGTGGGGTGCGCACTGCTCTCTATAACTATCTTTTTGCCAAAAAGAACAATGGAACGTTTATCCTGCGCATTGAGGATACTGATCAAAACCGATTTGTTGATGGGGCTGAACAGTATATAATTGATTCGCTGAACTGGTGCGGCATTCCCTATGATGAGGGCCCGGGCAAAGATGGAGCTTATGGCCCTTACCGGCAGAGTGCCCGCAAGGATAAGTACCATGCTTTCGCGAAAGAACTAATTAATTCCAGAAATGCCTATTATGCCTTTGATACAGAGGAGTCCCTAGAGCAGCACCGCAAAAATCACGAGGCTCAGGGGAAAACTTTTATCTACAACTGGCACAACCGAAATGCACTGGACAATTCGCTCAACCTAGAACCCGAAGAAACACTGAAAAGGATTGATGGGGGTGAAGATTACGTAATCCGCTTTATGGCACCTGAAAATGAATCGCTGGAACTTGAGGATCTAATCAGGGGAAATATTGAGGTAGACACCAGTGTGATCGACGATAAGGTGCTTTTTAAAAGTGATGGCATGCCCACGTATCACCTTGCCAACATTGTTGATGACCACCTGATGGAGATCACCCATGTGATACGTGGCGAAGAGTGGTTGCCCTCACTCCCACTTCATGTGCTTTTATATCGAGCTTTTGGTTGGGAGGCGCCACAATTTGCACACCTGCCCCTTATAATGAAGCCTCAGGGCAAAGGAAAGCTGAGCAAGCGTGATGGTGAAAAAATGGGTTTCCCCGTCTTTCCATTAGAGTGGAAAGACCCGAGGACCGGTGCAGTTTCCGAAGGGTATCGCGAAGCAGGCTACCTGCCCGAAGCTGTGATCAATATGCTTGCATTTTTAGGCTGGAACCCGGGTACGGAAAAGGAAATCTATAACCTGGATGAGCTTGTCTCAGATTTTGATCTAAAAAAGGTACATAAGGCCGGGGCCAAATTTGATCCGGATAAGACCAAATGGTTCCAGCAACAGCATTTGCAACAAGCGGATATAAGTACTCTTGTAGAGGGCCTTTCAAAGATCCTTAAAGAAAAAAGTGTAGATGCAAACGAAGACTACATTCGTCATGTAGTATCGCTATTAAGGGAGCGCGCAAGTTTCGTTTCTGATATTTGGAACGATGGCTCTTACTTTTTTCAGCGCCCCGTCGCATATAATAGTAAGGATGTTAAAAAAGTTTGGAAAGAGAACACCAGTGAGATTATGGCCCAATTAAGCCAAATCATCAACGATACAGCTCCCTTTGACGCAGAAACTGTATCTACAGCGGTCAAAAACTGGATCAAAGAAAAAGGTCTCGGCTTTGGTAAAGTGATGCAGCCCATGCGGCTTAGCCTTGTGGGAAGCATGCAGGGCGCAGATGTTTTTGAGATCATGGCTGCTATTGGTAAAGAAAAAACCCTGGAGCGCTTCAGATTTGCGATCGAGAATCTCTAGTCACAACAACTTCAATTTTTTCGCAATGGCGATAATAACCGCTTCCCTATTATTTTTGGGTAGCGGTTTTTTAATGCACTAAAAACGCGGTCTATCCATTGGTAATTTAATATATTTAAATGCCTTAAAGTGTCACATTTTTATAATTTATGGGACAAATCAGTATAAATTATCAATTCACCTAATAAAAAATCATGTATTTTCTACCAGTAATTGTCCTTGTAGTCCTGTTATTGCTGCTATTCTCAGCGATATTTATCGTAAAACAGCAGACAGCCGCTATCATTGAGCGCTTTGGCCGCTTTACCAGTGTACGCCATTCGGGAATTCAGCTTAAAATCCCATTTATAGACCGTATTGCGGGGCGTATTAACTTACGCATACAGCAGCTTGATGTGATCGTAGAGACTAAAACCAAAGATGATGTTTTTGTTCATTTGAAAATTTCCGTCCAGTTTCAGGTTGTATTTGATAATGTGTATGATGCTTTCTATAAACTAGAAGATCCACAGAGCCAGATAACTTCCTATGTATTTGATGTGGTGCGTTCAGAGGTGCCAAAAATGAAACTCGATTCTGTTTTTGAACGAAAAGATGATATTGCCATTGCCGTAAAAAGTGAGCTTAACGAAGCTATGACCGGCTATGGATACGATATTATTAAAACCCTTGTCACCGATATAGATCCAGACCAGCAGGTAAAAATCGCTATGAACCGTATCAATGCCGCCGAGCGCGAAAAAGTAGCAGCCGAGTATGAAGGAGAAGCAGACCGCATTAAAATCGTTGCCAAAGCGCGTGCAGAGGCCGAGAGCAAGCGTTTACAGGGTCAAGGTATAGCAGACCAGCGCAGGGAGATCGCACGCGGTCTGGAGGAGTCTGTGGATGTTCTGAACAATGTGGGCATAAACTCTCAGGAAGCCTCTGCCCTAATCGTGGTTACACAGCATTATGATACCCTACAATCTGTAGGTGAAGCCACAAATACTAACCTGATCCTGATGCCAAACTCGCCACAGGCCGGCAGCGATATGCTCAACAATATGATCGCAAGTTTTGTGGCCTCCAATAAAATAGGAGAAGAGATGAAAAAGAAAAATGAGGCAGAGGGCCTCGGCGCAAAAAGAAAATCTCAAAGAAATTTAAAAAATAAACCCAGAGGAAATTACGATGAGGATCCATACGAACGATCAAACTAAAAATAACGAACAAAGCTCAAATTTAGTTCTTTCCTGTGCTGAAGTCGCTAAGATGCAGATGCACTTAATAAACAGATCACTCTTATCAAGACTGCAGTATATAGGCTTATAGGTCCATAAAAAAAGCTCTGAGAATTCAGAGCTTTTCTTAATCTTACAATCCTTTAAATAGCGGAATGCTATTCAAGTTTTTTATCCTTATCAACCTTTTTTACTTTCTTAATCCCAAAAATCTTGTTGGTTAATTTAACAACAAAAGCTTTTTTGGCAATCGCCCCTACTGTGCTTGCAACCGCAGCAATCGGTGTAACGCCGCTGCGAAAAGCATTCATATCGAGCTTAATCTGCTCTCGATCAATCTCGCGCTGAAGCTTTAAAATTTTTAGGTCTTTATTAATCTCGTCAAAAGTAGAGTAAATTTTTATGCTCATTTGTGAAGGTGTTTTAGATCATCATCAAGAACTTCCTGCTGTGTATTTTCATTAAAGAAAATCTTAGAATATTTACTCAGCACGAGTTTAGCGATGAATGGTTTACCAAAAATTACAAGAAGGATCAATACGATAAAATAAAAACCTCCTACAATATAATATCCCGAGCTTAAACTATCCATAAATTCACCTATATTAATGGCCACTGCCACCGATATAAAAAGTAAAAAAAACAAAAAAATGCTGCCAATCACCAATAAGTTAACCAGTGAGACAGCACCTTTCATTAATTTGCCGAAAATATCCAACTTATAATATTCCGCACTACTATCAATATAGGATCTGATATCGGTAGTCAGCGTATTGATTTTTTCTGAGATATTAAAGATGGACATAAATGGTTTATACGTTTTTGGTTGTTGGTATATTAGTTTCCTTTACATTCTCTATAACTTCATCAGAAACCTTTGCATTCTTTTTTCTTAGATCTTCCAATTTTTTTTCAAGTGCCACTATAATGTCATCGGCCTTTGCGCTTGCGGTGGTCAATGTTTCATCAAGTTTTTGATCGAAATTTTTTTTGGCTTTTTGGGCAGACGCACTTAAAGAATCTGTTGTTTCTTTAATCTGTTGATCCAATTTCTTTTTGGCATCTTTAGCGCCCTTGGAAATTTTTCTTCGGGTCTCATCCCCTTTTTCCGGCGCATACAGCAAACCTAATACTGAACCAATGGCCGCACCCGTAAGAAGTGCTAAAAATGTATTTCCTGATTTTGACATGGTGATTGTTTTAAATTATATATTAACACCAAATATATGGGTGAAAAAAGTGGATCACCGTTAATAACCGGTTAATAAATCAAATACATGGCTTAAAATAATGCTAAATAAACTATCTGCCAACTTGTTAGAATATAAGAAGTTCCTCTATTATTTCAACTTATCGGCACTCTTGTTTAATAGTTCACTCTCTGCCTCAAGCATTGTCGACACAAACTGCTTAACTTCAGGAAGCTCTGCGTCAGCCCTACCGTCTGCAATGAGCACCTTTAAAGTTTCAAGAACAGCAAGGCGGGTTCCTGTTTTCTTTACTGAAGTATTAAAAAGATCCTTAAGTTCCTGATAATCTACCTCCCCTGCAAGTTCCTTAATATGCGCCAAAGCCTTTTCCCGTTTCTTTTCAGGCATGTTGCCCAGTTTTTTGCCATAACGTTTGATAACGTTGAGTGCATCTAGTTTGGGCATCGCCTTTTTTGGTCCAGGATTTGCGTTGCCTACGGCCGGTTTATTCTGTTTTATCTTAGCCCAGGTATCCCTCAAGGGTACGGTACGGTTAAATATTGGGGCTTGTGCAGTACTATCTTTATCCACATTAAAATAGCCCAGCCGTTGGAATTGAAACATTTCCATAGGTGCAGCACCCTCTAAACTGGGTTCAAGGTATCCTGTCACCTCTTTAAGACTTTCAGGGTTTAGGTATTCTTTAAAGTCCTTTTCCTTATCTCCATCAGGAGATTCGCTTAGGAAAAGACGATCGTAAAGCCGTACTTCAGCCTTTACCGCATGGGCAGTACTCACCCAGTGCAATGTGCCCTTCACTTTACGCTGGCTGGCCTCAGTGCCGCTTCCGCTAAGAGACTCAATATCATAGGTTGCATGAATGGCTGTAATTTTGCCGTCATTATCCTTATCAACGTGCGTAGCTTTGATGATATACGCATTTTTTAAACGTACCTCACTGTCTATGCTTAGTCTAAAGAATTTGCGCCCCGCCTCTTCTTTAAAATCCTCACGCTCAATATATAGATTTTTTGCAAAGGGCACCTTTCGTTCACCCGCCGAAGGATCTTCAGGATTATTTTCGGCTTCCAGCCATTCGGTCTTCTCTTCTGGATAATTGTCGATTATTAACTTTATGGGATCCAAAACCGCCATGACCCGAAGCGCCGTCTTATTGAGATCTTCCCTAATGTGGAACTCGAGCAGCGATACATCAATAATATTTTCTCTTTTGGCCACGCCCACGGCAGCGATAAAATTCCGAATAGAAGCGGGTGTGTAACCACGCCTTCTAAGCCCGGATATAGTAGGCATTCTGGGATCGTCCCATCCACTTACCACGCCTTCCTCGACTAGTTGAAGCAATTTACGCTTGCTCATGATCGTATAACTAAGATTTAGGCGGGCAAACTCGCGCTGTTTTGGTCTTATGCCGTTGGAATATACTTCATCAACAAACCATTCATATAATGACCGGTGTGATTTAAACTCTAAAGAGCACAGGCTATGGCTCACCTGCTCAACATAATCACTCTCGCCGTGCGCCCAGTCATACATGGGATAGATAAACCAATTACCGCCAGTACGGTGATGCTCTTTACGAATCACGCGGTACATTAAGGGATCCCGCAGCAACATATTTGGTGAGGTCATATCGATCTTGGCCCGCAACACATGCATGCCCTCAGTAAACTCACCATTTTTCATACCCTCAAAAAGTTCAAGGTTTTCAGAAACGCTGCGGTCTCGATAGGGGCTTTTTTTTCCATGCTCCGTCGGGGTTCCTTTTTGTTCTGCTATTGTTTCACTGGATTGTGAATCCACATAGGCCTTACCAGACTTGATCATGGCAATTGCCCACATATACAACTGCTCAAAATAATCAGAAGAATAGCAGACCTTATCCCATTGAAAACCCAACCAGGCAATATCTTCTTGGATGGAGTCAACATATTCCTGCTCTTCTTTAGAAGGATTTGTATCATCAAAACGCAGATTGACCGGCGCACTATATCTTTCGCCAAGGCCAAAACTGATACATATCGCCTTGCAATGGCCTATATGCAGATATCCATTGGGCTCGGGCGGAAAACGGAAACGCAGATCCTTTTTGGTATAACCATTTTTTAAATCCTCTTCGATGAGCTGCTCCAAGAAATGAAGCGGTTTATATTCTTCTGCCATGATTGTGGTAATAAGTGAGCAAAATTACTAAAAATAGTAGGACGGAAGCGACCCGCGTTTACGAATAAACATTTACCATTGCCTATTAATACTAATTCAGCTAACAAGAATTCAAAATCGTATATCTTTGCCCTATGGGAATTATTAGACTTAAAAACGTGCGTCTCTACGCCTACCACGGCTGCCTTGTTGAAGAAGGGCAAATTGGTTCAGACTACCGTGTAGACCTCAAAGTTCATGCAGACCTCACAGAACCATCTATCACTGACACATTGAGCGATACGGTAGATTACGTACACCTTAATGCGATTATAAAAGAGGAAATGGATACCCGCAGCAAACTACTGGAGGATGTATGCCGCCGAATCCTGAGCCGCACCTTACAGGAGATCGAAATGATCAATGAAGCCACTGTTATCGTTGCCAAGATAAATCCGCCCATAGGTGGCGATGTAGCAAGTGTAAGTGTACAGATGACTAAAAAAAGGGATTCGCTTTAATATCCGATGAAATTAACTAAATTTGCAACCGCGAAAGAATAAGGTTTTAAGGGAATAGATTCTGGTTATACTACCCGCTTTTATAACCGACACCTTTTACCGATACAGCGCTTTTTTAATTCAAGGGTGTCGTGGCCGAGTGGCTAGGCAGAGCTCTGCAAAAGCTCGTACAGCGGTTCGAATCCGCTCGACACCTCTAAAAACCTTCTGTTTAGAAGGTTTTTTTATGCCTAACACCCAAAAAATTTTACAAGTTTTGGTGCCTTTTAAAGTACATATTCATTATTCACACTTTGTATCGGCTCTGGAATGTGCTCTTCCCTTAGCATTTCAAGTAGGTTAATTTCAATCGTTCTGGAAATTAAATCTAAAGGAACTCCCGTAGGTAAAGTATCAAATGGATTTAGCAGCGTGCTCCCTATTTTATGTATGGTCAAAAATACATAACCGATCAGGGTTCCAAAAAATATTGACCACCCTCCAATATTTTCTGCAGTTACCAGAGTTGCACAAACAATAAAAATCCATATAAAAATGCGCGTGTAATAATTATAGGTTGTAGGAAAAACAGTCTTGGCTATGCGTTCTGATTTTCCCATTTCATCACAAAAATTGATCAGCATCTGATTTAACTGCATGAATTGAAAACCATCAATTTTATTGGATTGATAAAGCTTATTTAAATCTCTTGACTGCAGGTTCAGGATCGCGTTGGCTTTATTCGATTCATCTTTGATCCTTGATTGATCTTCATCAGATAAATGGTCTAAATAATCAGTTTCAGAAGAGTTCCTCAATGCCCGATTCAGTGCATAAACGAAACTCAGATGGCGTTTTATCATAGTTTTTGGCAATGATTCAACACCACTATTTAAAGGACTTTCTTTTGTATAATAAAGAAGCTGCCTCGCCCAACTTCTGGAATCATTTACTAATGCCCCCCATATCTTTCTAGCCTCCCACCATCTATCATAAGCCTGATTATTATTAAAACCTATAAAAAACGCTAGGGCTGTACCAAGAATTGTGGGCAATAAGGCCGGGATGGGAAATTCGACCAATTCAAAATATTGAACAACCAAAAATGTAATACTGCAGATTAGAATATCATATATAAGATATTTCCACGATCCGGAAATAATCTGTGATAATCTTATTTTACTAGAAAGAAGCATTTGATCTTAATTTGTTTAAATTAAATCTTTGGATTTTTAAATATATCAACCCGCGATATTTCCTTAAAATCAAGTTTAAATAAAACATAGAATCAACAAAGTTTATTCATCAACATTGATAAGAGTATCGTTCTCGATACCAAAATTGGTGTCTGGAGTAATTTTTTCAATTTTGTTTTCCAAGTGCTGAATTTCTTCGGGAAAAAGCCCTTTTATTACGAATATAAGCCCGAAAATCAACAGGACAATACTTATTCCTTTTTTGATATTTGCCACTCTGGTCGGGGTAAGTTTATGGCGCAATTTTTTAGCCAATAGAATTTTAAAAATGTCGACAGTAAGGTAGGTGGCTAAAATCACTGAAAAGAAAAAAAGCAGCCGGTCTGGGTTCATATCCATTGAAGGGCCTGCTGAAATTAGCAAAACAAGCCAAAAACCCAAGACGCCGATATTGATAAAGTTGAGCAAAAAGCCTTTAACAATCATGCTCAAATAACTTCTGCGGGTCATAACCGCCGCGATGGGCTGCTTTTCTTTATCCAGATCCTTTTTTTTAATGCGCAGATAGCTCATGACACCATAAGTACAGAGCAGCATACCACCAAAAATATAAAGCCCAGGATCATCCTTGAGCTTATCTAATAATTTATTGGTACTGAAATAAGCGATTAGAATAAAAAGAATATCGGCACTTATAACACCAATATCAAAAAGAAACGCTGCACGAAAACCTTTTAATGCAGCCGTCTCCAATAGAACAAAAAAAACGGGACCTACCAGAAACGCCAGAAAAAAACCAAGGGGAATCGCTGTGGAAAGGTCTTGAAGCATTCAGTTGTATAATCATTTTCCACAAATGTAGGTTTTTTACGGCGTTTCCCACAAGTTGGCCATATCTTTATAAGTTGATACAGGTTAGCGCATCATCTTAATAGTGCCTCCTATGAATTTATCTTTAATCACCTGCTTCGGGTTGCCGTAAACCTGCACATCCCCACCAGCCCTTACTTTAATTTCCGCTAGGTCACTCGCATAAACTTCGGCTTCGCCACCCGCCTGAATGCGCAGTTTAGTAACTTTTGAATGCAATTCCTTACCGTTAAAAATACCACCGGTATTGAGTTCAATGTCTTGTTTTGCCACCTGACCGCTTACAAAAAGAATACCCCCAGTAACGGCACGCATATCCACATCTTCTAACTTTAGGCCGGCCTTAATTGACGCACCCTCCTGCATCCGGATCTCCAGATACTGCTGCTCCATAAGTTCATTGGCAACTATCTGAGCGCCTTCATTTCCATCAATAATGCGCAAATCTTTATAATAAATTTGCACAAAGGTCTGATCACCGTCAAACACTTTATCGAGATTCATACGCACTTTGAGAGTGCCGTTTTTATTGATGAGTTCTATATCATCGATGTCCTTTCCCGTAAGGACGACCTTGTTCTCCTCAGACTTTATAAGGTTTACTTTTATCAGGTCAAAAACCTTAACTTCAGTAAAATCGCCCACATTTTGGGTTTTAGGGTTTTGGGCGAAGGTGAGGTTGATTAAAAACAGGGCTATGCTTGTAAAAAGTGGTCTCATAATTCTAGTTTATTGTTTTTTTAATTTCGTTAAAGCTGTATTTGCTGCACTGGTGCATAAAAAAAGGAATCACTGTAGGTACAGCGTTCCTTATATAGACAATCATTTTTGATTCTTTGTTACACTTTATACAGCATCTACTTCTTCCTGAGTGCCCACTAATGTGAAATCTAGATTCTTTTTAACCAGATCAGCGTTTTTAACACGCACATAAATCTCGTCGCCCAAAGTAATTTCCTTTTTTGTTTTTTTGCCCACCACAGCGTATTTATCTTGGTCAAACTCGTAATAATCACCCTTGATATCGCTAATGCGTATCATGCCCTCACATTTATTCTCTACAATTTCAACATAAATACCCCAGGATGTTACCCCTGAAATAACACCCAGAAAAATTTCATCCTGGTGGTCCTGCATAAACTTGACCTGCATATATTTAATCGAATCCCTTTCCGCGCTTGTCGCGAAATATTCCATATCGCTGCTATGCTTGCATTTTTCTTCATATTCCTCTTCACTGGCCGACTTTCCGCCGTCCAGATAATGCTGCAACAAGCGGTGTACCATTACATCGGGATACCGCCGTATGGGTGAGGTAAAATGGGAATAATAGTCAAAAGCCAGCCCATAATGGCCTATATTATCTGTGCTGTAAATGGCTTTACTCATTGTGCGTATCGTGAGGGTATCAATCAGGTTTTGTTCCTTTTTGCCCTGTACGCTAGTTAAAAGGTTATTTAATGAATTTGCGGTTGCTTTGCGATCCTTAAAATTGGTTTTATAACCAAAACGGCCGGCAATATTTGAAAGCGAAGCTAGCTTTTCATCGTCAGGCTCATCGTGTATACGATATACAAATGTCTTCTTTGGAGACTGTTTCCCTACAAATTCGGCCACTTTTTTATTAGCAAGCAACATAAATTCCTCAATCAGTTTATTGGCATCTTTTGCTGTTTTAAAATAAACGCCAATGGGCTCATTGTTTTCGTCAAGATTGAATTTAACTTCTACCTTATCAAAAGAGATAGCCCCATTTTTCATTCGCTGACGGCGCATAATCTTGGCCAGTTTATTGAGTTCTAATGTAGCGTTAACCACATTATGATCTGCTGTATATTCTTTTCCTGTAAGAGATATATCAGCAGGTATGATGCCTTTTCCGGTTTCTATGATATGCTGTGCCTCCTCATAGGCGAAACGGGCATCGCTGTAGGTCACGGTTCTACCAAACCATTGTTTATGTACTTTTGCGGTTTCCTTATCAATCTCAAATACCGCTGAAAAAGTGTACTTTTCTTCGTGAGGCCTGAGTGAACAGGCATTGTTTGAAAGAACTTCGGGCAACATAGGCACCACACGGTCTACCAGATAAACCGAGGTGGCGCGCTCGTAAGCTTCATCGTCGAGAATAGTTCCCGGGGTTACATAATGAGATACATCGGCGATGTGTATGCCCACTTCATAATTTCCATTATCAAGAATTTCAAAACTTAGGGCATCATCAAAATCCTGCGCATCTTTAGGGTCTATGGTAAAGGTAAGGTCACGGCGCATATCGCGGCGTTTGGCAATTTCCTCTTTTTTGATAGAGGTGTCCAGCCCGTTGGCATAATTTTCCACTTCTTCCGGAAAATCAAAAGGCAACCCATATTGTGCAAGGATTGAATGAATCTCTGTATCATGCTCACCGGGCATCCCGAGGCTCTTGATTACCTTTCCCGTAGGGGAATCACGCCCTTCTTCCCATTCTTCGATCTTAACAAGCACCTTCTCACCGTTTCTGGCATCGCCAATGTTTGATCTGTGTACAAAAATGTCTGTGTACATTTTACCGTCGGCAGAAGCGTTTACAAAGGCAAAATTATCTTTTATATCAATAGTCCCTACAAATTCAAGGGTCTTACGCTTGAGTACCTCTACGATCTCACCCTCATACTTTTTGCTTCGGCGCTGCTTGTGTATATATACTTTAACCTCATCACCATGCAGGGCGCGGTTAAGATTTTTTGCATGAATGAAAACATCCTGGTCCATTCCTTCTATAATCACATAGCCACCACCTCTTGAGGATACATCTAGAATCCCCGTATGATAGTGTCTGGAATCGTTAAAAACATATTTACCGCGCTCTGGCTCTGCGATCTCGTCTTTGGCCCGCAAATGTGCGAGGGATTTTACGATTGCATTGCGGCTGTTTGCGTCATCAAGACCCAATTTTGCAGCAATCTGTTTATGATTAAAGGATTTTCCGGATTCGGTGCGGAGTACTTTAAGAATTTTATTATCGAAGTCTGCAGTGTTAGCAGATTTGGAATTTCGTTTTTTATTTCTTGGCATTAATAGATTATAAAATTAATATGCAAAACTAGCGTTAATCTGCGAGAATAGTAGATTAATAGCCTAAATATTCTTTCAGTTAACCTCATATATAGGCATTTGATCTGCTAGCAGTAAATATTTAAGAAAAAACTTAACAATAATTTCACTACATCTTAATTTTTTCATAATATTGACCTTTATTAAAAATCCTATTTTTAGGCATGATAATACTTCCCTTATGAAGTTGACTATAAAAAAATCATATCTGCCATTTGTGCTCTTCTTTGCAATATTCCTGGCAGGACTCATTGTCGTTGTGGGTTACATCAACTCTTCTTTCAACTGATATTCAGAACTACTAAGTTTTCTTCAAAACATATAAATTTTATTATTCAGTAACCTGAATAACTATATTTTGTCAAAAGTTCTAATTTTCTATATTACAGTTTACTAAATAAAAAAGTAAGCGGAGCATACCTTTACATTTACATATCATTCCAGATTATTACCCCATTTTTCACAAGCAATACACTGCATCAAGCTGCTTATCTTCTGATTGATCTAAAACTTTGGTATCTCAAGGTTATCAACACTATATATAAGCATCAATTTTTTTTTAATAATTTAATAAAAGAAATGTTGATTATAATGGGATGTTCATAGCGGTATAACTTTAAGGACATCTTCTATTGTTTTTGGCTTATAAGTATTTATGAACAGCATATATACTGCTTTATAACAACATAAATAATTGATTTATATTAAATTAACTTAAATATTTAACAATGGTTAATAAATTGATTCAAGAGTAGAATTAAGATATCTTTTGACTGGGATTTATTAAAAATCAATTTTAAATATGATCATTGCTAAGTCATAATTTTATCAAATAAAAAGTTGATGGCACATATAAAATTTCATTATGCTGAATTTTTTGGAAATTCACAATTTTCCTTTTTCTTTTTTAATGACAACTTATCCACATATATGTTAACTACTATTGATTAGGGAATATCGAGCGTATATATTATGGATTAGAATTTACCGCAGTTAAAATAGCGCGCATTTGAGTATCTTTGTTATATAACTTAAAAGAAATGCTTTCATGAAAATTGGTATTGGTAACGATCATGCTGGGACTAATTATAAGCATGCTATTGCGGAATATTTAAAGGGTAAAGGCTTTGATGTTATCAATTTTGGCACAGATGAAAACTCTTCTGTTGACTATCCTGATTTTGTGCATCCAGTGGCAGAAGCTGTCGAAAATAAAACAGTACAAATGGGGATTATAATTTGCGGTAGTGGTAATGGTGCTAATATGACGGCAAATAAACACCAGCAGGTACGTTCTGCACTTTGCTGGACTAAAGAAATAGCCATCCTCGCCAGAGAACATAATAATGCCAACATTCTCAGTATTCCTGCTCGATTTACAGCCGTAGATCAGGCTGTTGATATGGTTAAAGTTTTTCTTGATACTCCCTTTGCAGGCGGTCGCCACGCCACTCGCGTAAGTAAAATTGCCTGTAGTTAATTTTTATGGATTTTAAAGTAAAAAATTTTACTGAACTTACTATATCAGAACTGTATGCATTCTTGCAATTGCGCGCTGCTGTATTTGTGGTTGAGCAGGACTGCCCTTACCAGGATGTGGATGGGAAAGATCAAAAAGCACTTCACATTTTAGGATATGAAAAGGATAGACTTATAGCCTATACCCGTGTATTTGAGCCTGGGGCATATTTTGAGAATGCGAGCATTGGCCGCGTGGTGGTTAAAAAAGATTATCGCGGGAGCAAGAATGGCAAGTTTTTGATGGAAGAATCCATTAAGGCTATTCAAAATCATTTTAATGTTGAAGTCATTGAGATTTCAGCACAAAAATACCTTCTTGAGTTTTATAAAGAACTTGATTTCGAGTCCACTGGATCGGAATATTTAGAGGATAATATTCCCCATTTAAGGATGATCAGAAACAAAAAACCCCTCAATTTTTGACAATTGAGGAGCTTTCTGACCGATCAACCCCTACAATCAAATCTTGATCATTTTCTTATCAAGATTTATGGATTCTAAGGTTTCATCAGTAAATTTATAATGTCCACGAGTGGTTATGATCTTAAAACGGTATTTTTTCATCTTGCTCAAAACATCAAGAAATAACCATTTAGATTTCAGCAATCTGGGTTTTTTCGATTTTAGGCTTATTTCAAAAATATGTTTTTCACCATCCCTTTCGGCAACAATATCCGGTGTAATAGAAACTTCACTACCTTTTTTAAGGTAGGATTTAGGAGATTCAAAACCATCCATATCAGCTTTGATATTTTCGAAGCCCCTGTCCTCGAGATAAGCAATGGTTTCGCTTAAAAAATCTGTATTCTTATCTGTATTTTTATCTAATGTGATCATAGTTAGCAAGATAGGACATAACATCTCAAATCACCCTTAAAGTGGAGTTAAATCTTTAAAATATATTTTAAAGTTCTTATGAGATTCTTATTTTTCCAGCTTAAAATGCTTATAATTTATGCTAAATCACTTGTTACAAAACGTTGGATTAGGGTTTTAGTGTTTTAGCATATAGTGCCGAATCCTGAAGCACATTTATAGCCTGATGTATTTCTTCATTATTCTTTAATTGATAGGTATAAAGTCCATCTCTATAAAAATACCGTTTTACGAGTTCATCTATAATCAGTTTTGAGATTTCGGGTTCTTTGCTGTCTAACTGTTCTTTTTTAGCATCGTCAATGTTTTTTGACAGTGTACTATACGCTTTATCAATGTTACTTTCTAGATTATCCTTTTCTGCACTTAGATAAACCTTTTCGAGGGCTTGTTCCGTAGCCGTTTTGTATTGAAAGCCCGAGGTTTTTAAAAATGATTTAAAATTTCCATAATCCCCATCTGAAAAATTAAAATCATCCAGATTTTTAAAATTATGGCTGTAGTAAAATTGAGTGGCATAATTAAATATAGCAAAATCCTGTAAAAGAGCGGTAGTAATGCCACTCATAGCAGCAGATTTTACCTGTATATCGGGCAGGATACCCCCGCCATCATAAACTGTTCTACCGGCGGCAGTAGTAAATTTATTATAATCTGCCGCAGCGGTACGTACTGCTTTGCCGTTCTCGTCGCGGTGCCAATAATCAAGTGCTTGAATACACCTGCCACTGGGAGTGTAATAGCGTGAAATAGTTATCTTGACCTGTGTGCCATAAGTAAGTTCTTTAGGCCGTTGTACAAGGCCTTTACCAAAACTGCGTGCCCCTACGATCACAGCGCGGTCATAATCCTGCAGTGACCCCGAGACAATTTCGCTTGCTGAGGCGCTGTGCCCATTAATAAGTACAGCTAGAGGTATTTTGGTATCTAAAGGCTCGTTTGCGGTTTTATATTCCTTGTTATATTTTTTTATGGCCGAACGGGTTGTGGTTATCAACTGGTTTTTTGGTAAAAAGATATTGCTTATATTGATGGCTTCACTTAAAAGACCGCCCGGGTTTCCTCTAAGATCAAGGATCAGGGAAGTGGCCCCCTGCTCTTTAAGATCCTTAACGGCAGCTGCTGTCTCAGATGATGCTTTCCGGTTAAATTTAGAAAGCACGATATATCCCACTTTATCTTTGGTAAGGGTATAAAACGGTACTGCTTTTACATCAATCTCCCCGCGTTTGATTGAAGTGGTTTTAAGCGCTCCCTGGCGCTCAAAAGTGATAGGGACAGCCGTACCGGGAGAACCTTTAAGCAGGTCTCCGGCATCATCGTCAAACTGTGCGAGTTCTACACCTCCAATTTTGACGATTTCGTCCCCAGCCTTTAAGCCAGCCTCATCAGCGGGATAACCTTTATAGACCTCCATAATGGTTATTTTTTTATCCTTGGTATAAACTGCCGCCCCTATGCCCATATATTCGCCACTGTTTGAGATGCGGGCATCTTCTACCTCCTGCTCGGTCCAGTAATTGGTGTAAGGGTCCAGATCGGCGAGCATACCCTGGATAGCGCTATCCATAAGTTTGGCAGGGTTTACTTCGTCCACATAATTCATATTTACCTCTTTAAAAAGAGTAGTAAAAATCTCGATCTGCTTCGCGATCTCAAAAAAGTCGCTTTTAAAGCTGAGTGTGGTAAACAGTAAAACGGCGGCGCTGAGCGTGATTAGTATTTTCTTTTTCATGAGGATATTCTTATTAATATTCAAAAAAAAATTTCACCTAATATTCAGAAATTTAGCAAACTTCTACAGAACTCTAAAGCTATTTTTGTAGATTACTTTCTTGGTTCACTGTATGTTTTGCGTTGAACTTTTCGGTCAATTTAACTAGATGTTGTTCCATGACGCCGTAGGGCAAAATGGTTTTGCCTACATAGATAATCATAAACGCATAAGACCCTTCCTGTATTTTAAAACCCTGTTTGTTCTTACGGTAAACTTCACGCATCATTCGTTTAATACGGTTGCGGGCCACGGCGCGTTTATGGTTACGCTTAGGCACCGAAAATCCTGCCTGAATCGTCACTTTTTCCGGAAGATCTACTTGTTTATAGACTAATATCAGCGGAAAAGCTTTTACACTCTGTCCCTTGGTAAACAGTAGCTCGATCAGTTTTCTACGCTTGAGCTTTTCAGTCTTTGTAAATTTTTGATTCATGATTTTAGTGAAACTTGAACTATAGAAGCCGCGGAAGCTGATCACAAAGTATCTTTAGTTGAACAAATCCTACTAAAAAGAGGGATCTTAGTTTCAAAGGTGTATTGGATTGCAATAAGGCACTTCATTTGCCTTTCGGCGAAAGTTTTTGAAAACGCAAAGATAGCGTATAAATAAGACCTGTCAATTTTCCCAAAGTTCCTGTAGCTTTATACAAAGGAAATAGGATAACTGACAGGTCTATTATTATATTGGTTCAGACCTACGAAGAGATCCAGCGGAAATAAGCGGATAGGAGGTAAAGAGGTTATTCCCCTTTTTCCCAATTGTTATTATCCCGGTTCACATCGGCCATTTTATTTTCAGCATCGATTTTTAGGGATTTTAGGTCCCCATATGGGCGGTCTATGGTAAATGTATAAGTAGGCATTGCCCAGGGCCAGTCTTCTTCCTGCGTGCGCTTCATATTTGGGAAAGGGTTTGGTTTCTCACCGCGCATCATCCTTAGCGGAATATAATAACTTTCTTGAGTTCCATCCGTATGGGTCAGATAAAGATCTATGGGCATAGGCATGAGGCCCTTTCGCTCAAGCGTGATTTCGGTCTTACCATTGCCGGCATCTTTTACGCCATTAATTGCATAATCAATGGTATTTGTGGTCTTGGTCCAGTCAGTAAGATACCAGTCGAGCTGGATGCCCGAAACTTTTTCTGCGCTGCGCATGATATCGTTTGGATTGGGATGCTTAAACTCAAAATCATGAAAATAGCGTTTGATCGTCTTATCCAGGTCTTCTTTGCCTATGATATAGCCCAACTGCGCCAAAAACACCGCCCCTTTTGAATAGGCTGCAGCACCATAGGCTGCATTGCGTGCATAACGGTCTGCATGAGTGGTCTGGGGCTGTTCAAAACCGCTATTGGCCAATCTGATGTATGAGTCGTAACTGGCCGCTTGTGGATTGGGATTATCGCCCCCATCAAGAGCATTCATTGCTTCATTTGAAATATAAGTAGTAAAACCTTCATCCATCCACTCATTTTTTGATTCATTGGTCGCCAGAACAAACTGAAACCAGCTATGGGCAAACTCGTGTGCCGTCACACCCACGAGACTGGCGGGTTTACGCTCCCCGGTGATCAGGGTGCACATGCCATATTCCATACCGCCGTCACCACCTTGTATCACCGAATATTTTTTATATGGATATTGACCAATATTTTTATCATAATATGCCAATAATTCTGCTGTTTTAGGCTCTAACGCTTTCCAGTTTTCTTTGATCTCCGGATTGTTTTTATAGAAAAAATGGAGTTTTATACCATGCTCGCCATCTATCACGTCATGAATGTAATCAGGGTCTGCTGCCCAAGCAAAATCATGAACTTTTGGAGCCTTAAAATGCCAGGTAAGCATTTTTCCCTTTTTCGGTTTTTTTATTTTGGTGCCCGGTTTCTCATAACCATGACCTATTTCATCAGGGTTTTGCAAATAGCCTGTTCCGCCTATGGTATATGTTGCATCAATGGTAATATTAACGTCAAAATCACCCCAGACGCCATAAAATTCGCGGGCAATATATGGGTCTGCATGCCAGCCCTCAAAATCGTATTCGGCGAGTTTTGGGTACCATTGTGTCATAGAAAGCGCCACACCACCAGCATTATTGCGGCCGCTGCGACGTATTTGCACGGGTAGTTGACCATGAAATTTCAGCTTGAAAACGGCTTTTTTACCCGGTAAAATAGGTTCTGCAAGCTTAACTTCAAGTATGGTACCCGCTACTTCGGTTTTTAAAGATTTTCCATCTTGGGTAAGATCTGATACTTTTAGGAAACCTTCTTCCTCCGTACTCAGTTTGGATATACGGTCCATCACCCGCGCATCTGGATCTGCAATGGTACGCGATCGCACGTCCATCTCGCTGCCGGGTTGGAAGGCGTTATAAAAAAGGTGATAATAAACATTTTTGAGCGTATCTGGGGAGTTATTGGTGTATTCCAGTTCTTGAGTTCCCGTATAGTTGTAGTTCTCTACGTTCATGGTCACGTCCATTTTATAATCAACGTGCTGCTGCCAGTAAGGTGCGTTTTGCGCTTTCGCGGAAGCGGTAAGGATCAGCAAAAGAATCAGTGTAAAATAGTTTTTCATAATTAAAAACGAAAATGTGTGACTTAAGTTTTAATGCTGCGGAAGCTAATAAAAATAAAAACCTGATTGCAATTATTTGATGCAACCAGGTCGTTTTTTGGGTTATGCCTATTGGTTTACGGCAGATTTTTCGGCCATTTGGAAAGCATTGTACATGTTGATCATCTTTCCTGATTTTGAAAGTTCGCTAAACTTTTTGGTATTGTTCGGGTCGCCGCCTACCACAACAGGTATATCTGTAGAGATTCCGGTATCCATAATGATCTTTTTAATCTGTGCTGCAGAATATTGGGGATAATAAGAACGCAGCATAGCGGCCACGCCCGTAACCGCTGGTGCAGCCATAGATGTACCCTGTAAAAACTCATATTTGTTATCGGGCACCGTTGACCAGATGCGCACACCGGGCGCAAAAATATCCACATTTGATTTGCCATAATTGCTGAAGGACGCCACGAGCTCTCCCCCATACGTCTCATTGAGTGCACCGATGCTGAGTACATTATCCGCAAATTCAGTAGTGTTATCAAGCTGGTCATTGGGGTAAACCGTTTTGCCAGCATCTAGGTCAATACCTTCGTTACCTGAAGCATTTACGATGAGCACATCCTTTTTAGCGGCATATTTGATCGCATCATAAACCCATTCGGGATGTGTGGAAAAATATTTTCCGAAACTGGTGTTGATCACTTTTGCACCATTGTCAACGGCATAGCGTAGCGCCAGGGCAATATCTTTATCACGCTCATCACCATCGGGCACCGCTCGCACCACCATGATCTTTACATTGTTTGCCACGCCGTTCATGCCTATGCCATTATCGCGCTGGGCCGCGATGATCCCGGCTACGTGGGTACCGTGCAATGCTCCATCTGCGCTGGGCCCCATTACTTTATTGTTGCCGTATTTGTCATCTTTTATATCATCTGGATCATCTCCCACAACGTCACGGTAATGAGCGTCAAGGTTAAAATTAGTCTTTAAACGCTTATCCATACCATCCAGGTCACTATCGATCTCCTTAAGAAATTCTGGAATGGAGGGTGCGTAGGTGAACATTTGTGACAGGATCGCTTTATTGCGCTGCTCGTCTGGCGTGGTGGCGGGCAAATCTTTGAGTTCCTGCTCTGTATAATCCTTTTTTCCCAATTTTTTGCTTACCGAAGCATGGGCAACCTTTACGGCAGCGACAATCTGATCATACTGGTTTTTCTGTTTGATCAGGTCATCATACTCTTTATCATATTCTGCGCGGGCTGCTTGATACATTTTAAAGTGATCCTGCTCCTTTTTAGGTACTTGCGCAAGGGTTTTGCCTTTAAACATCCGTTCATATTGCTGAATGATGCGCGTATATTCCAATTGCTCCTCAACCACAGCGCCAAGAAAGTTCCAACCGTGAATATCATCTACATAGCCGTTATGATCGTCGTCCTTATTGTTTCCTGGGATTTCTTTGGGATTTGTCCATATTTCATTTTTAAGGTCTTCGTGTTCGATATCAACCCCGCTGTCAACCACGCCAACAATTACTGTTTGCCCCTTTTTACCTTTAAGCAATTGGGCATAGGTTTCTTCAGTGCTCATCCCGGGGATGGTATCAGTCTTGAGGTCCTTTGCGGGCCAGTCCTTTTCTGTATTTTCAGAAAGTTTCCCAATCTTAAGTGGAAGGTTATCCACATTTTCTGCCGGGATAGAGACCAATGGTGCAGTAGCCTCACAAGAAGTTAATAAGGCCGCAGCTACGAAAGCTGCCATCATCATTTTTTTCATCGAATCTATTCTTAAAATTATGCCATTAAATGGCGGTTACTATAGTATAATCAATTTATAAAATCTTAATTGTGGCATGATGGAATCTTAGTTATAAGAATCAGTTATGCGTCTAAATGGATATCCAAAATAAAACCTGAGTTTCCCCCATCCGATATTTACCTTAATTAAGAACATCCTCAACGCTCATACTTTCTTTTAAACGCACACCTTTTTCAGTATGTTGTACGGTGATGATGGGGTTATGGGCATCATGCTCCAGCCAGAGGTAATAGTTATTGTCTGCAGCTTTGTTAAGAAAAATTTCCTTTTCACTTAAAGTGAGTAAAGGCCGTGTGTCAAAACCCATCACATAAGGTAGTGGGAGGTGACCGGCGGTGGGCAGTAAATCTGCGGCAAAAACGAGGGTTTTCCCCTTATATTTGAGGTGTGGGATCATCTGCTTATCAGTATGACCATCTACAAAGAGAATGCCGAAATCGATCGGTGATGTTTCTGATCCTGTCTGAGAGTTGGAGAGGAAAGAACCTTCCGGCCTATTTATAAATTTAAGCTGCCCGCTTTCTTGTATCGGAAGGATATTTTCTTTTAAAAAAGAGGCTTTCTCACGGGCATTGGGTTGCGTTGCCCATTCCCAATGCTCTTTATTGCTCCAGTACGTTGCATTTTTAAAGACTGGTTCTGGAGTTTTGCCATCTTTGGCCCACTTAATAGCCCCGCCGCAATGGTCAAAATGAAGATGGGTCAGGAATACATCGGTTATATCATCTAGGTGGAAACCTTTCGCCGTAAGCGAACCTTCAAGCGTAAAATCACCCCAAGGATAATAAAAGCCAAAGAATTTATCGCTCTGTTTATCGCCCATACCCGTATCTATAAGAATAAGCCTATCAGTATCCTCGATCAATAGGCAACGCGCGGCAATGTCTATCATATTGTTATCATCGGCGGGATTAGTGCGCGTCCATAATGTTTTTGGTACCACACCGAACATGGCACCGCCGTCTAATTTAAAGTTTCCCGCTTCTATTGCATGTAGGTTCATGAGTACACGTAAAACCTGCAAAATACGAAAGGTGCGCAGAACGTATTTTGATTACGATATTATTAAGCTATATTTAACAAAGAATTTTCGTAGTATTTTTACGTCTTTGATCGGGAAAACCGTATCATAGCGCACTTAAAATAGAAGTAGATGTTAGAACTCGGTGGCATAATCATATTGGGGATACTTGCGCAGTGGGTGGCCTGGAAATTTAAAATACCTGCCATTTTGCCTTTGATCCTCATAGGTCTTTTGGTAGGACCCATCTCAACGCTCTACACGCCCGATGGCCACAAATGGATTGAGCCTATGTGGAACAGTGAGACCGAGGCAGGTATCTTTCCGGGTGAGCGGCTCTTTAATTTTGTATCGCTGGCCATAGGTGTCATCCTTTTTGAGGGCGGCCTGACCTTAAGGCTGGGGGAGATTAAAAATGTAGGACCGGTAATTACCAAACTGATTATAATAGGCTCCATCGTCACTTTTTTAGGTGGCGGGATCGCAGCTCATTTTATTTTTGACCTCAACTTAAGGATCTCTTTTCTGTTTGCTGCACTTATCATTGTCACTGGCCCGACGGTTATTACACCCATCTTAAGGAATATACCCCTGCGTAAAGATGTTTCTGCGGTATTGAAATGGGAGGGGATTCTGATTGATCCCATAGGCGCTCTGGTCGCTGTATTGGTCTTTGAATTTATAAGTGTGGGCGCCGGTTCAGAATTTACGCTTACGGCACTTGAGGAGTTTGGCAAGATCGTGCTCTTTGGTTTTACTTTTGGCTTTACCTTTGCCCATGCCTTGGGACTTGCAATCAAGCATAAGGTAATCCCGCACTACCTGCTCAATGTTTTTACGCTGGCTGCCGTGTTGGGGGTTTTTGTACTGTCTGATCTTTTTGCGCACGAGAGCGGCCTGCTGGCCGTTGTGGTGATGGGGATGGTCATGGGGAATATGAAACTGCCCAATATCAAGGAGCTGCTTTACTTTAAAGAGTCACTCAGCGTATTGCTCATCTCCATATTGTTTATCCTGCTCTCTGCAGATATCAAAATGAGCGATCTTTTTCTGGTCTATAACTGGAACGCGGTTATCCTGTTTGGCATAGTGGTATTTGTGTTGAGACCGCTGGGCGTGTTTATCAGCGCCAAGGGGTCTGGGCTCAAATTCAACGAAAAACTCTTCATCAGCTGGGTGGGACCCCGGGGTATTGTGGCTGCAGGCATCGCTTCTCTTTTTGGCCTTCAGCTCGCACGCGAGAATGTGGTAGATGCAGAATATATAACCCCACTGGTCTTTATGATCGTGCTGGGCACGGTACTGCTCAATGCGACAACGGCACGTATGTTTGCAAAGCTTGTGGGCGTTTTTCTCAAAACTTCAGAGGGTATTGTGATCATAGGTGCGTCAAAGGCCTCGCGCATTATAGGCGAATACCTTATGAAAAATGAACGTCACGTCGTACTTGTTGACAGCAATACTACAAATATCACCAAAGCCAAGGAACGTGGGCTTGACGCTATTGAAGAAAGCATATACTCCGACAGTTTGATGAACAATATCGAACTCAATGATGTGGGTTATATAATGGCCCTTACGGGGAATGGTGATATTAATAAATATGCGCTGGACCGGTTTAATAAAATCTTTGGCGAAAACGGCTCATTCAGGCTTATCACTCCAGATGAAATGAACAATCCAGCGGCAATGCCCGATAGCGGACTTTTCAGCCCAACAGATGATTTTATAAACCTTACCGAAGTTGCCCGCAACTACCCCAGTATGCAAGAGATTGATGTAGAGAGCAAAAGCGATTTTGAACGGCTAATCAAGGTAAGCCGGCAGGATGATAATATTATCCCCATTTTTTTAAAAAGGCAAGATGGGGACCTGAGCATACTCAAATCCAAAATTTCTGAGCTGGAAGTTGATAGCTTTGAAGGCTGCAAATTAGTTTATCTGGGCAAGCCCTTTGATGTGGAAGAGTTAGAAGAACTGGAAAAGCCCGCTGCCAGCAAAGAAGATTAACGCAAATTTCGATCAGCCCTGCAACTCTCGGCTGCTGGCCCGGTTAAAGCCCCGTATGCTGATTTTATCATCAGAAATTTCAGCAATAGCAAATGAGTTATTTTGCAAACCCTGGTAATCTACCATTCCCAATTGGGTGATATAGTGGATACCATTTATGAAGTTAAAATCCTCTTGGTGCACATGCCCATGAAACGCGGCAACCACTTTTTCTGAAGCTTCAAGAATATGGCGCACTTCCTTGTGGTTGTGTACGTTAAAAGTGTATCCTTCCTTATGATATTCGTAAAGTGGATGATGACAAAAAACCACGCAGGGCATTTCGGTGTTTTTAAGATCATTTTGGAGCCATTCCATTTCAAAATCAGGAACAAAGGTTTTTTGCCAATCGGCACCCTCGGCATAAAATTGATCCTTCC
This sequence comes from Leeuwenhoekiella sp., assembly GCA_965219335.1. Taxonomy (GTDB): domain Bacteria; phylum Bacteroidota; class Bacteroidia; order Flavobacteriales; family Flavobacteriaceae; genus Leeuwenhoekiella. Next base: position 609,609 of record CBDCNG010000009.1, on the reverse strand, counting down.
CCGCTGCGTCATAATTGGCGTCCAAGATGATGAAATGCATCCCGTTGTTGTCAAATGAAAAATAGCTTTCCGCTTTTGTCTGATCTGTATTTTTTATATGATCTAAAAACTGGCCTTTCGTAATACTGTCAACATCATGGTTGCCGATGCAATGATATACGGCACCATCAAATTTCTGGAATTCAGTTTCGATATCTTTAAGAAAACCTAAGGTCTCCTGTGGATTTTGCTCAGGCCCTTCATCCTTAAAATCCCCCAGATGCACCACAAAATCGAGGTTGTGATCGTTTAATTCCTTAATGGCCTCCCGCATTTTTAATTTCGCTTCCCTATAATATCGGGATCCGGCAGGATCGCGGTCTGCATAATGGGAATCTGCCAAGATCCCAAAACGTATTTTCTCATCCTTTTTCATCTGTGAAAAAGCAATTTTTGGAACCGTTAAAATGGTGGTTCCCGCTAAAGCGAAAAGTTTAAGGGATTTTCTGCGGGGTATAAATTTATCTGCCATTTTATGGTTTTTCAGTCTTCTGACTAATTTATGAAAATAGGAAAACAACCTTTATCTTACCACTCCTTAAACCATTCCCAAAGCACCAAAACCATCCCAACAATTGCCACAAGCGCGATTATCCATACTGCCCAGGGATATTGCTTAACAGCGGTAAACTGCGACAGAACCCCGCATAATATGATGAGGCCAAGGCCTATGTACTGCTGCCGCGTCATTAATCGTTAAGTTTCAGCACGGCCATAAAGGCTTCCTGTGGTATCTCTACATTACCCACCTGACGCATACGTTTTTTACCTTTTTTCTGTTTTTCAAGCAGTTTTCGCTTTCGCGATATATCACCACCATAACATTTTGCCGTAACGTCTTTGCGTAATGCCTTTACAGTTTCCCGCGAAATAATCTTGGCCCCGATGGCCGCTTGTATGGGGATATCAAACTGTTGTCGCGGGATAAGTTCTTTAAGTTTTTCGCACATCTTTTTGCCAATATCAAAGGCATTATCGCGGTGCAGAAGTGCTGATAGCGCGTCAACCACATTTCCGTTTAAGAGTACGTCAACCTTGACAAGATGTGAGGCGCGCATCCCGATGGGTGAATAATCAAATGACGCATACCCGCGCGAGACGGTCTTGAGCCGATCATAAAAATCAAAAACAATCTCAGCCAAAGGCATATCAAAGGTTAGCTCTACACGCTCAGTGGTCAGGTAAGTCTGGTTAGTGATCTGGCCACGCTTCTCGATACATAGTGACATCACCGGGCCCACGTAATCGGCTTTGGTAATGATCGATGCTTTTATGTAGGGCTCTTCCACGCGGTCCATACCAGAGGGATCGGGAAGGTCTGACGGATTGTTTACAAGGATGGGCGTTTCCCTATCCTTAGTGGTGTAAGCCTGATAAGATACGTTGGGAACAGTGGTGATGACAGTCATGTCAAACTCGCGCTCCAGTCTTTCCTGTATAATCTCCAGGTGCAACATCCCCAAGAATCCACATCGGAAACCAAAGCCCAGCGCAGCAGAACTTTCTGGCTGAAAGACAAGGGATGCATCGTTGAGCTGCAGTTTTTCCATTGAGGCGCGCAGCTCTTCATAATCCTCGGTGTCTACGGGATAAATCCCGGCAAAAACCATAGGTTTTACATCCTCAAAACCAGAAATCGGATTTTTTGTGGGCTCTTTTTTATCGGTAATGGTATCACCCACCTTAACCTCCCGGGCCTCCTTAATCCCGGTAATAAGGTAGCCCACATCACCGGCTTTAATCTCCTTTTTAGGGATTTGAGTCAGTTTTAATGTTCCCACTTCATCAGCGAAATAGGATTTATTGGTAGCGATAAATTTGATCTCCTGCCCTTTTTTTATGCTCCCGTTGATGACTCTAAAAATAGTCTCAACACCCCTAAATGGGTTAAATACCGAGTCAAAGATCAGTGCCTGTAGCGGTTCATTAACATTTCCTTTTGGGGCGGGGATACGATTGATAATGGCATCTAGGATTTCCTTGATACCGATGCCCGTTTTTGCGCTGGCAGGGATTATATCTGTCGGGTCGCAGCCCAGCAGGTCCACGATATCATCGGTCACTTCCTCTGGGTTCGCACTGGGCAAATCTATTTTGTTAAGCACAGGGATAATCTCAAGATCGTGCTCTAGGGCAAGATAAAGATTTGAGATGGTCTGCGCCTGGATACTCTGGGCGGCATCCACCACAAGCAGAGCGCCTTCACAAGCAGCAATACTGCGGGAGACTTCATAAGAAAAGTCAACGTGCCCTGGGGTATCGATCAGGTTTAGGGTAAAAGGCTCACCATCATGTGTATAATCCATCTGGATGGCGTGCGATTTAATGGTGATGCCGCGCTCCCGTTCCAGATCCATATTATCGAGGAGTTGCTCTTTCTTTTCCCGGTCTGTAACAGAACCGGTAAAATCTAGCAAACGGTCTGCCAGGGTGCTCTTACCGTGGTCAATATGAGCGATGATGCAAAAATTGCGGATGTTCTTCATAAGCGTTCTCAAATTGCGGAATCCTTACCGCGATGGCCTGCAAATATACATTTTACAAAAGCCAAAGACTAATAATTATAGGTCTCTAGCGAGCGTGCAATTAACTTTTTAAAAAAAACAAGTATCCTTCGAAGTTTACCTAATATTCATTTATTTTTAGCGTCAATATGAAAAAATCACTTATTCTAATCGTACTTTGTTTTACGTTTTATCAAGGTCTAGCCCAGCAATATACGATAAACGGAAAGGTCATTGACGATCAACACCAGCCTATTGCATATGTAAATATGCTGTTGCTCAAAGCGGCAGATTCCACCTTAGTGAAGGGAGCCGTATCTGAGGAAAACGGGAATTATATTTTTGCTTCAATCGATGGGGGCCAATATCTACTCAAAGCCAGTTTTGTAGGCTACGCCGATACCTATTCTTCACCTTTTACGGTCAGCTCAGACCAGAATATAGGGTTCATCAGCATGCCACAGACCGAAGAATCTTTGGAAGCGGTCATGGTAACCGGCCGAAAGCCCACCATACAGCGTAAGGTGGACCGCATGGTTTTTAATGTTGAAAATACCGTGGTCTCGTCGGGGAACACCCTAGATATTTTAAAGCGCACACCGGGGGTCATCGTCAGCCAGGGGCAGATTATGGTACGCAACAGTCCTGCCGTGGTGTATATAAACGACCGCAAAGTCTACCTGACCAGTGAAGAACTGCAACAATTGTTGGAGGGTTTTTCTGGGGAAAATGTAAAATCAGTCGAGGTGATCACCACACCACCGGCAAAATATGATGCTGAGGGCGGAGCGATTTTAAATATTGTAACCTCTAAAAATCTTTCTATAGGATATAAAGGGAGTATAAACGGAGCAGCTACGGTTGCGATCTTGCCCAAATATACTTTGGGAACCAGCCACTATTATAAAAATAAATGGTTAAATGCTTATGCAAGTTACACACTAAACACGCGGCTTGACCTAAAACGGGATGAAGACCAAGTGCGCTTTTTTAATCCTGATGATAGTGAAAATTCGATTTGGCGTACCGATTTTAGACGGGAAACACGAACGCTATCGCACAACCTGAACACGATTTTAGACTTTACACTGGATGAAAAAAACACCCTTAGTTTTAGTGCAAACCTTCAGTTTACACCAACAAATGATTCAGAAATCAGTGGTCTTACCAATATTTATAATCCGCAGCACACGATAGATTCCCTTTACACCACTACCGGTCAAAAAATCAATGAGCAGAATAACTTACTATTTAATCTGGATTATGTCCGGCAGCTCGGGGATAATGGTGCTACTTTTTCCGCTAAGGCAAACTTTATACACTATAATGACGACCGGCGGCAGGATGTGGCTACACGCTATAGCCTGCCAAGCGGAGACCTTCTAAATAAAAATTCATTTTTGACCTTTCCTATGCAAAAAACCGATATTTACACGGGTCAGGCTGATTATAGCGGGAAACTGGGAGGTATTTCTTTTGTTGCTGGCGCGAAATATTCCGGTATAGATTCCAAGAGCAGTCAGGATTATTTTGATACCGGCGTGGAGCCATCAGCATACATTCCCGGTCTTTCGGATACTTTTAATTACAACGAAAATATCTATGCGGCCTATTTCAGCCTTAATAAGGAATGGGCAAAATGGAGCGCAAAACTTGGTCTGCGCGGTGAATATACTGATGCAGACGGTAATTCGTTGACCTTGGGTAAGGTAAATACCCAGCAATATTTTGAGCCTTTCCCAACGTTTTATTTAACCTATACCCCCGGGGAAAACAGTACCTACGGTTTTAATTATAGCAGGCGCATCAGCAGACCACGTTTTGAAAGCCTCAACCCTTTCAGGACTTATATTAATGAGAATAATTTTAGTGAGGGCAACCCTAATATCCAGCCTTCGATCATCAATAAGGTTGAGTTGAATTATACCTATAAAAACAAGTTGTTCTTTTATCTATATTATGACCGTGCGGAAGATGAAACCGCAGTCTTTCCCTTTCAGAACAACCGAAATAGAATCTTACGATCAGTCAATGCAAATAGTGATTTTAGTGACCAGTATAGTCTGGATATTGTTTATGCCGGGTACATTACGGACTGGTGGTACTTTAACGTAAACTCTTCATTTTTTACGATGAAGACTAATTTTTTCGCACTTGAAAATGACAACCAGATCGTAACCAATCGAGCTAATGGCGTGTTTTTACAAACTCTCAGCTATCTTACCCTGACCAAAGACAGAACTTTTAGCGCCGATGTAAGCACCTATTTCATTTCTGATATTACCCAAGGATCCTATTCTTACGGCAACCCGCCATTTGGCCTAAATATTGGCCTGCGAAAAACATTTCTTAAGGGGCGTTTGACTGCAACGGTAGATGTCAATGATATTTTAAATACAATGAACTTTCCGCTGGAATCCAAGTATCTTGACCAGGATTTTTCTTTCTTTGCTAGACCAGAATCCAGAACGGTACGATTTGGTGTTCTCTATAAATTCGGCAATTTTAAACTCTCCGATAACGAGCGCTCTACGGATATTGAGGAATCTGAACGTTTAAAGGCGAAACAGGCTGGCGGTGAGCGACCACACCCATAACACCACGTTAGTGTTAAGATAACAGTCAAAAAAAATTCCCTAATTTTGCAAAAAAAATAATTTTGGCAAAAATTGATCATCTAGATGTGGGGGATTTCCCGCTGCTGCTCGCCCCGATGGAAGACGTAAGTGATCCGCCCTTTCGAAAGCTGTGTAAGGAGCAGGGCGCTGATGTTGTTTACACAGAGTTTATCTCTAGCGAAGGCCTCATACGCGACGCCGCAAAGAGTGTGATCAAGCTTGATATTTATGAAAATGAGCGACCTGTGGGCATTCAGATTTTCGGTGCCAATATGGAAAGTATGCTCCGCAGTGTTGAGATTGTAGAGGCCTCGGGGCCCGATATTATCGATATCAATTTTGGCTGTCCCGTGAAAAAAGTGGTATCAAAAGGCGCAGGTGCCGGAATCCTAAAAGATATTGACCTGATGGTTTCCTTAACGGAAGCTATGGTGAAGCACACTAAACTTCCCATTACCGTTAAGACTCGTCTGGGCTGGGACCATGATTCCATTAAAATTGTTGAGGTTGCCGAAAGACTTCAGGATGTAGGCTGTAAAGCTATTGCTATTCACGGTCGTACCCGCGCCCAGATGTATAAAGGCGACGCAGACTGGAAGCCCATTGCCGAAGTCAAGAACAATTCGCGGATGCATATTCCGGTTTTTGGCAATGGTGATGTTGATTCCCCAGAGCGTGCTAAGGAAATGCGTGACATTTATGGATTGGATGGTGCGATGATAGGCCGGGCAAGTATCGGCTATCCATGGTTTTTTAAGGAGGTAAAATATTATTTTGAGACCGGCAAACATCTTGACCCACCCACCATGCAGGAGCGTGTGGATGCTGCCAGGCGTCACTTACAGATGTCTATAGACTGGAAAGGAGAGAAATTGGGCGTTTTTGAGACCCGTCGCCATTATACCAATTATTTTAAGGGGATTCCGGATTTTAAGCCATATCGCATGAAAATGGTTACCAGTGACCATCCCGACGATGTTTTCGCCGCTTTTGATGAGGTAGAGGAGGTTTTTGGCGCATATAGTTTCTGAGGCTTTACAATTCCTTCAAAAAAGAAGACTTAAGTATTTCTTCCCCCTAGCTTTTTAAGGTCATTTTTGGTGAGCTGCAAGGTTTTCCCTACTTGGTGGTATTGACCAGTCTCTTGGCAAATTCTGGTATTATGAGAACATCTGTGGCCAGAGGCGCAATATCGCGAAAGGTTAACCTTCAATTACCTTTGGCTGCACCCTGCTCGCAGCGGCAAAGGAGGCCAAAATCCCCAAAACCGAGATCGTACCGATGACCGCGATAAAATTCCATAGGTCAAATTTTACAGGATAAGGCAGCTGGGGGGTGATCATCACCAGGTCAAACTGGAGCTGCGCCCCAACGATCAGGGTGCCGATGAGAACACCTAAAAGACCGCCCGCAATGGTCATTAGGGCTCCCTGCAGAAAAAAAACGCGTTTGATCTCTCTGTAGCTGGCGCCAAGATTACTTAAAGTTTTGATGTTTTCTTTTTTATCAAGAATGATCATAATAATGCTCCCGACCAAATTAAACAGCGCAATGATGAGTACCAAAGTAAAGATCAGATATACCGCTAGATTTTCGGTATTGAGCATTTTGTAGAGTTTATCATTGAGCTGTATCCTAGTTTTGACCGTAACCTGATCGCCAAAGACTTTTTGTATGCTTTTAATAACGGCTTTTGAATCTGCATTTGGTGCAAGTTTTACCTCTATTGAACTTATCGCGTTTTTATCATAATCGAGCAGGCGCCTGGCAAAATCGATCGGGGTAAAAACATATTTGCTGTCCAGTTCCTCATTGACCTGGTACATGCCCAATACGTTTACTTTTGAGGTGCTGAATGCTTGATTGGGATCTGTGATCTGTCCGGTTCCCGGTCTGGGCACCATAATCTGGAGGAAGTCGCTGTAATTATTGATGCCTACGGCTAGGGTTCGGTTAATGCCCAGGCCTATGACCGCCTGTGGTGTATTCTGATCGATCCAATTGCCAAAGATGATGGTACTGTCCACGGCGTTTACCTTGGGGTAATCAGCATCTACCCCTTTGATGTACGCAACCTGGTTTTTGCCTTTAAACTCCAGAAAAGCGCGCTCCTCAATAATTTTGGAAAAGGAAGCGATACCGCTAATTTCTCTTAGTTTTTGCTCATTTTCTCTAGAAATATCAAAGGTTTTACCAGAACTTGGCAAAACCTTGAGGTCAGGGTCAAAGACAGAAGAAAAAGAGAGACTGAACTCTTTTAGACCGGAAAACCCAGATAGCACAATAAAAAGCGCCGCCGCTCCGGCAATAATACTAAGCGCCGAGATAATGGTAATAATGTTAATCGCGTTATTGCTGCTTTTTGAAAACAGGTACCTTTTGGCAACAAATAGCGGAAATCTCATTTGTAGAATTATTAGGCAGTTTATTTGAGGTTATTCCAGATTGTGTCGTTTTATGAGGGAACTTTAGACTAGCGTAAGAATCTTATTATAAGTGTTATATAGTTTTAATTTATCTAATATTTACACAATAAAATGATTTCTACAATGGCTTTGACCAAAGCATTTGCTCACTAAGATTTTTTCCTCCTTGGCAGTAGGTCTGGATTTTCGATGGGATCCTCACCATTTTTGAGTGATTTTTCGATGTTATCTATATATTCCAAAGAGTCATCTATAAAAAATTGAAGGTCTGGCATACGGCGTAACTGGTTGCGGGTGCGCTGCGCGATCTCATGTTTTATAAAAGGTTTTAAGGCCTTAAGCTCGCCCAGAATCTCGGCAGCACGGTTGTTAGGGAATACGCTCACATGTACTTTAGCCTGCGCGAGGTCTGTGGTTACGGTCACTTTACTCACTGAGATGATCATATCTTTAACACCGGCCTGCTGCATGGCTTTTTGAAGCACATCCACCAGATCGCGCTGCAGGACGCCGGCGACTTTCTTCTGTCTATTGGTTTCTTCCATACCGCAAAAATACGGTTTTAATCTGTAGAAGTTATTTGCCTGATTTAACTATAAACGGGATAAATTTTGGTCTTTTTCCCATTGAATTACGGCCAAAATGTTCTGATAGAGGAAAAATCTATTTTCATATGGAAATTGATTGTGCCATATTTTTATTCATTTACATTCTTTAAGAAAGATTTAATGCCTTACGGCAAGCAGAGGTTTCCGATAAAGCCGCCTATTTGGTTATATTTGGAGAAAAAGTGCTAATAAACCCCTCGAGGTTAACCATTAACTAGATTTATTTTGAAAAAGAACACATCAGGATACAGCCGCATAGGTGACTATGGGGTTGTGGGCGACTGCAAGACTGTGGCGCTCGTACACATGAAAGGCTCCATCGATTTTTTATGCTTTCCTCATTTTGACTCCCCATCTGTATTTGCAAAGCTATTGGATAAGGATAAAGGTGGCTATTTTAATATCGTGCCCACGGGTGAAAATTATATTACCCAGCAATTTTATATTAAGAATACGGCCATATTGACCACCCGTTTTTTTGCTGATAATTCTACGATAGAGTATATGGATTTTATGCCCGATCCCGGGAATGTGGATGCGTCTACCAAACTGATCCGGGTTGTTAAGGCGATCAGGGGCAATTGTCAATTTGACCTTAATCTGCATATAAAATATGATTACGGAAGGGCCCAATATGAGGAGTTGAGAAGACATTCAGACTATTATGTTGCTTTCCCTTGCGCAAAAGAAAATTGCACCTCAATGGCACTTAAGAGCAATATACCGCTCGAGTTAGAAGGTGAAGATAACCGTATGCGTTTTTCACTTAAAGAAGGAGAATCCGCAATTTTTCAATTTGAGGAATATAATACAGATGATCTGGAATCCTGGAATCACGAGGAAATGGGCGAAGAGACATTAAATAAACTGTCTGCTACAAAGCATTTTTGGGAAAAATGGATCAAGACCTCCAGCTATACTGGCATCTGGAAACAATATGTAGAACGATCTGCCATTACCCTAAAATTGCTTACTTCGATAAAGTATGGCTCTACGGTGGCTGCTGCGACATTCTCTTTGCCTGAGCGTTTGGGCGGCGATAAGAACTGGGATTACCGTTATGCCTGGATACGCGATGCAGCCTTTACCATGTATGCTTTCATCCGTTTGGGTTTCCTAACGGAAGCCTCCCGTTTTGTAACCTGGATCTATGGTCAGATCGAAAGCGAGGTTGATAAACAGGTAAAACTGCAGATTATGTACCGCTATCACGGTACGGCAGACCTCACCGAATCTACCCTTGATCACTGGGAAGGGTATAGGGGGTCCAGCCCTGTAAGAATAGGGAATGCCGCGACCGAACAGCTTCAGCTTGATATCTACGGCGAACTCATGGATACTATATACCTGTTTGATAAATACGGCGAGGCCATAGACTTCAGTTTTTGGCAGAAAATTACCCAGATGATCGATTTTGTTTGTGAGAACTGGCAGAAAAAAGATCATGGTATATGGGAGGTGCGCGAGTTTAAAGAAGAGTACCTTTATTCACGCGTTATGTGTTGGGTAGCACTAGATCGGGCGGTGCGCCTTACCGAAAAACGCTCCTTTCCCGGCAAAAGCACCTGGCGCAAAAACAGAGACCTCATCTTTGAGGATATTTATGACAACTTTTGGAATGAAGACCTCCAGTCTTTCGTTCATTTTAAAGGGGCGCAGACGGTAGATGCCTCTATGCTCATGATGCCGTTGGTTAGGATTATAAGCCCTTATGACATTAAATGGAAAAAGACCCTTAAAACCATTGAGGAAAATCTCATGAGCGATGTTTTGGTTTATAGAAACTTAGGGGATAGCTACCCCGATCAGGAGAACAGTGATCAATGTGAGGGTACTTTTTTGATCGCCGCTTTTTGGTACATTGAGTGCCTATCACGCGGTGGGCAGGTAGAAAAGGCTAATCATTACTTTGAGAAACTTTTAGGCTACGGCAACCATTTGGGACTATTTTCAGAAGAGGCAAACCTAGCCGGTGAGCAATTGGGCAACTTTCCCCAGGCCTTTACTCATTTGGGGCTAATAAGTGCAGCGTTTTCACTGGATAGGACTTCTAAAGAAAAGGCATTAAAAGAGGTAGAGCCCTATAAAATGTTCTGATCCCTTTTAAGGTTGGTTTTTGAAGGGTATCGGTTGCGATCTTTTTCATAGAAAATCCTTTGGAATACGCATGATTTTTCGCTTTAAGCGAAAGAACATCAAACGTTGTTAAAAGACTAGATAAATCAAAGGACAAAGATTGTTTACTCATCTCTGGATTTTCTAAAATATTAATTTTAACAGCAAAAATCCCTTTTTGAATTTTGGGAATTGCGCTAATAATGGAAAGCTTAAAGTGTAAATAGAATGGAAAAAATAGAACATATTGGCATTGCCGTCAAGAATCTGACAGCAGCGAATCTATTATATAAAAAACTGCTGGGTACTTCCCATTACAAGATAGAAAAAGTGGAAAGTGAAGGGGTAAAGACATCTTTTTTTAAGTTGGGAGAAAACAAAATTGAATTGTTACAGGCCATTAATGAAGATAGTGCGATCGCAAAATTTATAGAGAAAAGAGGCGAGGGCATTCACCATATTGCCTATAAAGTAGATGATATCAAATCTGAAATGGAACGCCTGAAGACTGAAGGTTTTGAGCTTTTAAACGATGAGCCGCGTCACGGTGCTGATAATAAATGGGTGGTTTTTGTGCATCCCAAAAGCGTAGGCGGCACCTTGATCGAGCTTTGCCAGGATATACTTACCCCAGATATTCCGACGGGCAGCCACCGATAGTAATGAAAATGAACTATTAGTTGCAGCGAAAAAAAAATAACGTTATTTTTGCGCCCCGATATTATGTAATATTGAGTTGTATATAAAACAACAACCGGTCCTATAGCTCAGTTGGTTAGAGCACCTGACTCATAATCAGGTGGTCCCTGGTTCGAGCCCAGGTGGGACCACATAAGGGAAGTTCTTTGGAGCTTCCCTTTTTCTTTAGTATAGCGCTTGATCTTTTTTTATTTTGGAATAGATTTCAAAGTAGTATTATACCCTCTCATAAGATCTGGCTCGCGGATGACCACGTCAAAAAACACAACAGCTATCAAAAAACCGCTGTTAAATTCCTTATGGCAATCAGTTTGATTATCGTAATTTTCTCTATTGTATTCCAGGACGTCATGAAATTCATTTGAACTTGGGATGACAAAAAGCGTAAATTCTTAACTTAAATTAAAAATAATCAACCTGCATGCTTCTAAAAGATGGCGTAAAAACCGCTGAAAACAGGGTTTCCACAGAGGCCGAAGAATTAAGCCAATATGTAAAAGATAAGACCAATTCCCTTGTGGATAGGTTAGAGGGTTATGAGGATATTATCAGCCTAGAGGTGGGTGATACCGGCCTTACGCGGGCAAAAATACTAGAGCGGGAATTTGGTCTCCGTCAGCTGCATTTAAAGTATGAGGGCGATAATCCAACCGGGACACAAAAGGACCGTATCGCATTTGCACAGGTCTATGATGCCCTAAGAAGGAACTACCAAGTAGTTGCGCTAGCTACCTGCGGTAATTATGGAGTGGCGGTGGCCCTTGCTGCGCAACTCGCCGGTGTGGATTGTAAAATCTTTATCCCAGAGACGTACCATACAGATCGTATCGTCGAGATGCAGTCGCTCGGGGCAGAGATCATACGCCTCCCGGGAACTTATGAAGATGTCGTGACTCAGAGCAGCAAATTGGCGCAACAGAATGAATGGTACGATGCTAATCCCGGTAGTGACAATACGCCCCTGCAGATCAGCGCCTACTCACAGATCGCTTTTGAAATTGTGGAAGACCTGCGTGACGCGCCCCGCTATTGTGCTGTTCCGGTGTCAAACGGCACGCTGTTTGCCGGCATCTTTAGAGGTTTTGTGAGTCTTTATAAGCGAGGCAAGACCTCACGCATCCCAAAGATGATCGCAGCCTCCTCATCGCAGAAAAACCCGATCATAAGTTCTTTTAAGAAAGATTTGGAGCATTGTCAGGACCTTGATCCTGCATTTATTAAGGAGACGAAGTACAATGAACCACTGATCAACTGGCACAGTTTTGACGGGGAAGAGGCGCTTTATGCCCTGCGGGAATCGGGCGGTGAGGCCTACAACATAAGTGACCGCAAAATGAGGGAAATGACGTCTTTTCTACTTAAAAAGGAAGGCATAAAAATTCTTCCGGCTTCTACGTCTGGTCTTATCGCACTTTTGGAAATGCATGAAAAATTGAATTTTGAGCCGGATAGATTTGTAGCGGTGCTGACGGCAAAGTATTAACCACAAAAAATTATCGGATTAAAAAGGTTTGGAGATTAGGTATACCCAAAATTTCATGCTGTCAATGGCGAAATAGCTAACAAGGATAGTCAAGAAATCATAAAAGCAAAGCTCTAATTTTAAAAAAAACACTAAAATGAAAAATACAATAGATGGTAAGGCACTTGTTTACTGCGAGGGTGCCTTCAACACTCCCAACGGCAAAACCGCCCATGGCTTGGTGCGATTTACCGGGCGTTACGAGGTGGTGGGCGTTATTGACAGCACGTATGCGGGGAAAGATGCTGGGAAAATCCTTGATAATAAAGAAAATTCAATACCAATATTTAAGGATTTTGAAAGTGCAATGCAGCTGCTTAAAAGTTCCGGCAATACTCCGGCCAGTCTTGTAATAGGCCTCGCACCAGATGGTGGCAGACTTCCAGCAGAAGCGAAGGGAACCATTAAAAATGCCATCAAAAATGGGTTGAATATTGACAGTGGCCTCCATGATTTCCTGTTTAAAGATGAAGAAATCTCTAAAATGGCCCAAGAGCACCATATACGCATTCGGGATGTGCGGCGCACCCCAGACCGGGATGATCTGCATTTCTTTACTGGCGCCATAGAGCAAGTGCCGTGCCTTAAACTAGCTGTTTTGGGCACAGATTCTGCCATTGGGAAGCGTACAACGGCATGGCTCGTGGTTCATGGTCTGAGAGATGCTGGATTCAAGTCCGAAATGATTGGCACTGGCCAGACGGCTTGGATGCAGGGGGCAAAATATAGTATGATAATGGATAGCTGCATCAATGATTTTGTGTCAGGTGAAATCGAGCATGCCATTGTAAGCGCGTATAATAATGAAAAGCCGGATGCCATTATTATAGAGGGCCAGGGGAGTTTGATGAACCCTGCATATCCCGGGGGCTTCGAGATTTTGGCCGCGGGCAGGCCGGATTATGTGATCTTACAACATGCACCAAAGCGGATTGAGTATGATGGTTTTCCCGGGTACCGGTTACATTCCTTAAAGGAGCAGATCAATGCTATTGAGACAATTTCGGGTAAAAAAGTGATTGCAGTGACCGTTAATCATGAAGAAATGTCCCCTGAAGAGATTGGACCCGCCTGTGAAGAGATCACCCAAGAAACTGGCCTCCCGGCTTTTGACGTTCTTGCGAACGGAACAGATGGCCTTATCGAGCTATTGGCAAAAGAGATTAAAAGCAGCAAACAGTAAACTAAAATGAAGATCAGCGCCATATCCTATGAAAGGCTGGAACTTCAGCTGGGCAGTCCTTATACCATTGCGTATGAAACGGTGCATAGGACCACCAATTTTATTTTAAGGGCAGAGACTGATCTTGGCATTATTGGCTATGGCTGTTCTGCCCCAGATAAGACGGTTACAGAAGAAAGTGTGGAAGATGTGGAGCATGCGCTCAATGACATCATACTCCCTTATTTAAAGGGTCAGGATGTATTTATGTACAGCAGAATCATTTCTGAAATGAAAGATTTATTGTTACATAAATCCTCAAGCCTGGCCATGGTCGATATGTTACTGCATGATCTGATCTCAAAAAAAGCGGGCCTTCCCCTCTATCAATTTTTGGGAGGTTATAGAAAAAGTATCCCAACCAGTGTTACCATAGGTATTGTTCCTTTTGAAGAAACCTTGAGGGAAGCCCGTGAATTTGTAAATCAGGGATTTGGTATTATAAAAGTGAAGGGCGGCTTAAACCTGGAGGAGGATATCGCAAAAATGCTACGCTTGCGCGAAAATCATCCCGATATTATTTTCCGCTTTGATGGGAACCAGGGATATTCAGTGGCAGACTCCATCGCGTTTGTTTTTGCGACCAAAGAGGTTAATATCGAGATCTTTGAGCAGCCTACAAAAGTTTCCGTTGAGGGTGAACTTGGGGAGGTGACCAGTGGGGTTTCCATTCCTGTAATGGCTGATGAGAGCCTCAAGACGCTCACGGATGCCTTTCGCCTGGCGCAGAATAAATTGATCAATATGGTTAATATTAAACTAATGAAGGTGGGAGGTATCTATAAAGCTACGCTTATTAACTCCGTGGCCCGCGCTGCAAAAATCGAGGCGATGGTAGGCTGTATCGACGAATGTAGCCTGGGCATCGCCGCCGGACTCCATTTCGCCCTAGCTCGCCACAATGTAAAATATGCAGATCTTGACGGGCATCTCGACATACTCAACGATCCGTTTAAGGGTCTTTTCAATTTAAAAAAAGGAGTTCTTTATCCCACCGAAGCAGCGGGATTGGGCAAGATAGATTTTTAGTTGAGGTTTTTTAAAATGGGTTTTCCCATTTGTGGGGTTAAGATCGAAAATAAAAAAGCCGCCCTAACCAAAGGCGGCTTTTCGTAATCATTGCCTAAACAATAATTAACCTAACCAACTAAAAACTAACCTAAATCGTAATATTTTCTCTTCTTCATTTTAGAATTTAATGCTCAGCCCGGTATAAAGTCCCAGATAATAGGGTGTAAAATCCTGCACGGAATTTTTATAGGCATTAAGTTGATATTTAAACATGGGCTCCAGGTTAAATTGAATGCTTTCCGAAAAATTATAATCAAGCCCGATCCCCACATTTGTGGAAAAACTTACATTGTTTAAACTGTTTGAGTTGCCTAGCAATGTGGTAAAACCGGAATCCTGAAGGATAATTTCATCCTGATTGAGAAAGAGGGTGCTCAATCCGCCGATGAACTGTAAGCCTATTTTTTTATCTAAAACCTCATAAGACATCTCCAGGGGTACCTCATAATAGGCCAGCCGCTGCTCCAGCGATCCACTAAGAACTGGCGCCGGTGTAACCTCAAGAAGGCTCGCGTTATTATTGGGGACTAAGGACGCATTGGGCAATGTCTGGTTTTGCACTACGTTGATCACATCGGCATTTTTCTTATAATTAATGCTTTGTATGGCCTCTTGTGGCATTCCGCCGGGAGAATATTTGACCTCATTGGTATTATAACCCAATTTAACCCTGTTGATCCCCGATCTGATCTTTATTTTCGTATTGACCGCATAGCTGACCTGTAAGCCATAACTCAGGTTGAGATCCCCATCTTTATTGCTGCCATCAAACTGTGGCCCTATCCCTGAGCCAGAAAAACTATTATAGTACACCGGTGCAATCATAGGTGTTAAACCCCAACGTTTAGCAATGCTTTCCTCTTTTTTGGAATCTTCACTATCTTCGGCAATCGCATCTTTTTCTTTATTTTCATTCACCAGTTCCAACAATGATTTTTGCTGCGCGGTAGAATCATTTTTAGAATTGGCAGTAGTGTTTGCAATGGCATTTTTTCGAATTCGGTCTTTCTTTTCTGCTAAAGAATCCTTTTCGGCAGAGGACAGGATTTTTGATTTTGTTTCTTTTTGATTTTGTGCCAAAATGTTATTGCCAGAATTGTTTCGCGATTTCTTTTGGGAACTATATTCGATTAAAGCCCTGTCTTTTTTATTTGTTGTGATCGAATCTTTACCGGTTTGGGCGATAATGGATGTTTGATCAAAACCTGAATTTTTTCGGGCTCTTTTTGAAGGATCTTTGGAAGAATTGTTCGATTCCTTGTTGTCCTTACTATATTGTGTTGTGGCAAGGCCGTTTACCCTGCTATTTCCAGTTGATTTTATATCATTTTTAGAACCTTTCGTATCCTTTTCGGCTTGACCGCCACCATCGGCAATCTGGCTACCCACGGTAGAGCCCAGGTCTGTGGAATCTTTTGTATAGGTTTCGGTTAAAATAGGCTGCCCTTTGACTATTGGGTCTTTTTCAACTTTTTGGGTGTTGTTTCCATTAACGAACTGCTGCCCATCCTTGTCAGAGTGGTTATAAAAGTCCGCGATTAGGGCGAGCAGGGCCAGAAGTGCTGCAATACCGCCCACTTTTAACCAGAGCGGGATTACGGAACGCCGTTTTTTCTTCTTGTCATCCAAGCGTGCCTCTATACCCTTCCAGATTTCGGGACGTGGCTGCACTTCGAAGTCTTTAAAGCGCTCTTGGAATAACCTGTCTATATTTTTCTTTTCCTTCACTGCGTCGAGGATTGTATGTCGTTAGGTGCAGAATACACTTCAATTTTTCCTTTTAAGATAGATCGGGCACGGGCCAAATTTGATTTTGACGTTCCTTCGGAAATTTTGACCATTTCTGCGATTTCCTTATGCGAATAACCGTCAAGCACGTAGAGGTTAAAGACGAGACGATATCTGTCTGGCAGTTGCTGAATAATCCCTAGTAGGAACTTTAGTGGCACTTGTGCGGTGTCCATTTCAACCTCCACCTCTTCAACCTGGCTCTCGTTGACGATCTCAAAAACATCCTGTTTACGGTAGCGCTGCAACGCTGTGTTGATAACGATGCGCTTGAGCCAACCTTCAAAAGAGCCCTTATTGCCATACTGGTTTATTTTACTAAATATGGTAATAAAGGCATCTTGAAGATTGTCTTCTGCCTCGGCATAGTTACGCGAATATTTAAGGGAAACCGAAAATAAGGTTCGCGCATACTGGTTGTAGAGCATCCCCTGTGCCTGGCGCCGCCCTTTAATGCAATCCGTTATGAGCTGCTCTAGCCCCACATGTTTATAATATTATTATAGCTATTGCCTCTTAACCGGGACATTTTTTGTTAGGTATTTGGCATCACCATTGGCATCATCACCCTGATAGAATTTAAAAACATACGTGTTATCATAGCGAACATCTAAATTAAGTTTTCTAGTATCCACCCGGGGGGTAGAATCACAGGCTATTGATGTATTCACGGTGTTGATCACCCCTATATAGCGCGTGCTGTCTGTGGCTTCATACTGAAAATCATAAAAGTTGTAGCAATTCCCCGGCTGAGTATAGCTGATGGGTAGCTCATACTGCTGGCCAAAAACTAAAGTATCGGGGAGCTGAACGCTGTCTATGGCCACAAAAACCAATTGTTGATTTGTACCATTATCGTCATTAAGGGAGCAACTTGTTATGAGCCCCAACAATCCTAAAACCAAAAAAACCTTTTTCATCATTGTTATCTTTTTCTATTATTTAATCAATAGATGCACAATGGTGAAAAAGGTTGCGTCAAATTATAAAAATAATTATCTTTTTTATGGAAGAGTTAAAAGTTTGACATTAAGGTTTTATGATGAGATACTAAGATTAGAATTAGTCTTTGTAAACTGTTTTCAAGAACCATTTCACACAACATGATCCGCTTAGTGCAAGCGCACTGTTTGGTGCACGGGCAACCCCCCCTAACTATTGGACCATTGATAAAAGGTTACTTTTTGTCGGGTTTCGGGTTCAGCTATTTAAAATTGACTTATTGAAATTTTAAATTACCACTAGCTCTGGATTCCACAAATTGTGGTCAAAAATCCTATTAGCTATTGGCCACTTTAATAGCCTCCTTGATCTTGCCTTCCAGTTCTTCCATAAGATCGGGATTATCTAGTAATAAAGATTTAACTGCATCGCGGCCTTGGCCCAGTTTGGTATCTTCATAACTAAACCAGCTTCCACTTTTTTTAACGATCTCATAATCAACACCTATATCAATAATTTCACCTACTTTGGAAATCCCTTGGCCATACATGATATCAAATTCCGCTTGACGGAAAGGAGGCGCAACCTTGTTTTTGACCACTTTAACTCGGGTCTTGTTACCCATCACATTACCATTGCTATCCTTGATTTGTGTAGAGCGGCGTATATCCAAACGCACCGAGCAGTAAAACTTCAGTGCGTTACCCCCAGTTGTAGTTTCCGGATTACCAAACATCACACCGATTTTTTCGCGTAACTGGTTAATAAATATCACGGTACACTTGGTTTTGCTGATGGATCCGGTAAGTTTACGAAGCGCCTGAGACATTAATCGGGCGTGGAGGCCCATTTTTGAATCGCCCATCTCGCCCTCGATCTCGCTTTTTGGCGTCAGTGCGGCTACCGAGTCAATTACTATAATATCAATCGCTCCAGAGCGGATCAGGTTATCGGCAATCTCAAGCGCCTGCTCACCATTATCGGGCTGAGAGATGATGAGATTTTCAATATCAACATTAAGATTTTCGGCATAAAAACGGTCAAAAGCGTGCTCTGCATCTATAAAAGCGGCAATACCGCCGGCTTTTTGAGCCTCTGCAATGGCATGTAATGTGAGTGTGGTCTTACCGGAGGATTCAGGCCCATAGATCTCAACAACGCGGCCTCGGGGAAGCCCGCCAACACCCAATGCAAGATCAAGCCCCAATGATCCCGTGGAGATCACCTCAACATCTTGTACGGCATCATCGCCCATCTTCATCACCGTGCCCTTACCGTAGGTTTTATCCATCTTATCAAGGGTTAGCTGGAGTGCCTTTAGCTTCGCATCCTTTTCTTTGCTTGTACTTGTTGTGTCTTTGCTCATAAGTCTTTTATCTCTCTCTTTAAAGTAAGAATGCTAAAGTACCACTTCTTTTTAAGGGGGGCAAAGGAAATATATCCGAATTTTTGGATTTATTCCATTATTTAGGGATTACAGTTTATGTATATGAATTAAGCCATATTTATAACAAAAATTGGTATAACACCCGGCAATCTAGTGGGCTGAGAATCACAAAGTATTTAATCTTGGTTTTAGTGAAATATACCTCCAAAACCTGCTTCCTTCCTGATGATACATAAAACACATGCCATCGCTTCCGCGAAAGCCTTACGCACCCAACTAAGCATACATTAACACAAAAGGCTGCATACTTGCCACAACATCCAAAAAGCCCTATTTTTGCCACGCTTTTAACCTTAAAAACTGTATAGCATGCAACTGTACAACACCTTAAGTGCAAAAGAAAGGGCAGAACTTATCGATGCTGCGGGTGAAGACCGGTTGACCCTTTCTTTTTATCAATATGCCAGAATAGGCAACCCAGAACTTTTCCGTAATCATTTATTTATTGCCTGGGATGCACTACAAGTGCTGGGCCGCATCTATGTTGCGCAAGAAGGGATCAACGCACAACTCTCAGTTCCCGCAAAAAATTTCGGCAATTTTAAGAAGTTTTTGGATGGTATCTATTTCCTTAAAAACGTACGCCTCAACATCGCCATTGAGCAGGATGCAAAATCCTTCCTTAAACTCAAGGTTAAAGTGCGTAAAAAGATTGTGGCAGATGGGCTCAACGATGATAGCTTTGATGTGACAGATAAGGGCATCCATGTAGATGCAAAAACCTTTAACGAGCTTATTGAGGACAGAGATACGATCCTGGTGGATATGCGTAATCATTATGAGAGCGAGATAGGCCATTTTAAAAATGCGATAACTCCTGATGTAGATACCTTTAGGGATTCGCTGGATCTGATAGAAAACGACCTCAAAGATCACAAGGAAGATAAGAAGCTGGTGATGTACTGCACCGGCGGGATACGTTGTGAAAAAGCCAGTGCCTATTATAAACATAAGGGCTTTAAGCAGGTTTATCAATTGGAGGGGGGGATTATTGAGTATGCCCGTCAAGCGGAAGCGCAAGGTCTGGAAAATAAGTTCCGTGGCAAGAACTTTGTCTTTGACCATCGCCGTGGCGAGCGTATTACCGATGAGGTCATTGCCCATTGCCATCAGTGTGGCAAACCTTGTGATACACACGTAAATTGTGCCAATGAGGCTTGCCATCTGCTTTTTATTCAATGTGATGAATGCGCCACGGCAATGAATGTTTGCTGCTCTACAGAATGTATGAACATCATCGCCCTGCCCGAGGAAGAACAAAAAAAGCTGCGCCAGGGTATCCCAAATAGTAATAAGATTTTTAAAAAGGGCCGGTCTGAAAAATTGGCGTTTTCACGGAAGTGAACCGCTTACAGGTTCCACAGGTTTAGGGAATTCATCCTTTGCCTTTAATAATAGGGAGCCAATAGTGGATGGGGGTGAAAATTCTGATGATAATAATTTTTGACCTTGGTAATCAGCTTAAGACGCTGGTGTTGAATTTAAATTCTTTGAGTGGCGTTTGTCATTCAATTTTTCCCTATATTTTAGGGCATATAATTGCCTATCTTTAGGGCTTGATAAGCACCAAAAAATTTGGTGTTCACATCGACAATACAAAACCGAAACATGCAGATTTAGCGCTGGTTGTTAACGGTTTATAAACATATAGATTCTCATGGCGTGTGGAAATTGTGGTACGACCGTTAATGGTCAGCCACGTGGTTGTAAGAATAATGGCACCTGCGGCACTGATGGCTGCAATAAACTGACTGTTTTTGACTGGCTTTCAAATATGGGGCTTCCGGATGGTCAGAAAACCTTTGATTTTGTAGAGGTTCGTTTTAAAAACAGCAGAAAAGAATTTTATAAAAATACCGAAAACCTTACCCTGAGCGTGGGAGACGTAATTGCGGTAGAGGCGCAGTCAGGCCACGATATTGGGCTGGTTACTCTCACCGGGGAACTGGTGCGGGTGCAGATGAAAAAGAAAAAGGTGCCCTACGACACTTCAGAGTTCAGTAAGGTGTACCGTAAAGCCTCACAACGCGATATAGACATCTGGACGGAGGCCAAGGGGCGCGAGGATGCCATGAAAATAAGGTCACGGCAGATCGCCATAAGGCTTGGACTGCAGATGAAGATTTCAGATATCGAGTTTCAGGGCGATGGCTCTAAGGCTACGTTTTATTATACTGCAGAAGACCGGGTTGACTTTAGGCAGCTGATCAAAGAGTTTGCCCATGAGTTCCGTACCCGTATAGAGATGAGACAGATTGGTTTTCGCCAGGAGGCGTCTCGCTTGGGCGGTATAGGTTCCTGCGGTCGTGAACTTTGTTGTTCTACTTGGCTTACTGATTTTAGATCTGTTTCTACCAGTGCCGCGCGGTATCAGCAGCTTTCGCTGAACCCACAAAAACTTGCAGGGCAGTGCGGCAAGCTGAAATGCTGCCTCAACTATGAGCTCGATTCCTATATGGATGCCCTCAAAGATTTCCCCAAGACAGAGCAAAAACTCAAAACAGAAAAAGGAACGGCCGTCTGCCAAAAAATAGATATTTTTCAGGGGATGCTCTGGTATGCTTATGAGGGAGAATGGATGAACTGGCACAAACTCACCACTGCACAAGCTAATGAGATTATTGAAGCCAACAAAAAAGATGTTGTTGTGGCCAGCCTTGAAGAGTATTCTGCAGAGCTCGTGGAGCAAGATACTAAACCCGATTTTGGGAACGTTGTGGGTCAGGACAGCCTTACGCGCTTTGACCAACCTAAGCGTCGGCGCAATAAGCGCAAGAGCAAAGGGAGGTCTGGTAACCGCAAGCAGAATACGGTAAAAGCAAGTGCTAAAGATGCTGGCAGCCCAAAAAACACAAGGAGTAAACGTAAGGGGAACAGCAAAAATAAACCTGGTAATAGCCAGAATAACCGAACAAATAATAATAAAGGGCAGCGGGATAATGGGCAAAAGTAAATCGGTAAAATTACTTTGCATTGTGGCGATCCTATGTTTTATGACCTCGTGTAACGATGATGCCGTTTACCACACGTATCAAGGTCTCCCCAATTTTTGGCATAAGGATTCTGCAGTGGTCTTTAAGTTTAACGAGCGCGATACACTAAAAGATTATAACCTATTTTTGACCCTGCGCAATGACAATAGTTATAAGTACAGTAATCTATTTTTGATCACGGAAATGCAATTCCCGCATGGGCGTACCATTTCAGACACTTTAGAATATAATATGGCCAGGCCGGATGGTAGTTGGCTGGGCACAGGTTTTGGAGATATTAAAGAAAACAAATTGTGGTATCGCCAGGGCGTCCGGTTTAGCGAAAAAGGCACATACACTTTTACCGTAAAACAGGCCATGCGACGCAATGGGAATGTTGACCCCGTCGTGGCGCTACAGGGAATAAGGGACGTAGGCCTGCGCATAGAGAACACAAAGAAGCAATAGAAATGGCCAAGAAAACAACACAGACCAAAAAGAAAAAATCGGAAAGTCAAAATAACTGGAAGTATATCCGTGGCTTTTGGATACTTTTTAGCATAGGCCTGCTGCTTGTGATCAGCATCTTCGCCCTTGCTAGCTGGGGGGCTTTTGGCAAACTTCCCACCTTTGAAGAACTGGAAAACCCAGAGAGCAACCTGGCCACAGAGATTCTTTCCTCTGATGGTAAGACCCTGGGAAAATTTTATAATGAAAACCGCACCCCCGTTAAGTATGAGGACCTTCCCCAAAATCTAATAAACGCAGTTGTTGCTACAGAAGATCGTCGGTTTTATGACCATTCAGGTATTGACATGCGCGGTACGGCACGAGCCATCGTTTTTTTAGGTTCTGATGGTGGCGCAAGTACGATTACACAGCAACTGGCCAAACTTTTATTTTCTGATACCCCCAGCAATAAACTGGAACGTGTCATCCAAAAATTTAAAGAATGGATCATTGCCGTAAGACTGGAGCGCCAATATACCAAGCAGGAGATCGTGACGATGTACCTAAATAAGATGGACTTTTTGTTTAACGCCATCGGTATCCGTTCAGCTTCCAGAATCTATTTTGACAAAGAGCCACGCGACCTTAACCCCGAAGAATCTGCCGTGATCGCCGGTATGCTAAAGAATCCCCGGCAGTTTAACCCATACCGGGAAATATCAAGAGATAATTCACTCGCTAGGCGAAATACCGTTCTTGGCCTTGAAGCAGAAACGGGTAAGATCACCGAAAAGCAGAGGGATAGCCTTACAGCACTTCCGCTCAAGGTCAATTTTTCTCCGGAAGGTCACTCTGACGGTATCGCTACGTACTTTAGGGAATACCTGCGCGGTTTTATGAGTGATTGGATCCAGGAGCATCCTAAGGGAAAGGATGCAGATGGCAATGATGAATATTATAACATCTACCGCGATGGCCTGGTGATTTCTACCACTATTGATTCACGCATGCAACAAAATGCAGAGGAAGCCGTAGCGGAGCACATGAAAAGTCTTCAGAAAGAATTTGACAAAGAGAACAAGGGCAACAAGACCGCACCATTTAGGGATATTACCAAAAGCGATGAAGATAGGATCATAGATCGCGCCATGCACAACAGCGACCGCTGGCACAAAATGGAGGCCAAAAATTTTACTGCCGAGGAGATCAAAAAGTCGTTTGACGTAAAAACCGACATGCGAATCTTTAGCTGGCAGGGAGACATTGACACGCTGATGACACCGCATGATTCCATTTTGTATTACAAAAACTTCTTGCGTGCCGGCATGCTGAGTATGACTCCACAAACCGGCGAGGTCAAGGCCTGGGTGGGAGGTATTGATTATAAGCATTTTCAATATGACCACGTGTATAACGGCAAAAGGCAGGTAGGTTCTACCTTTAAACCCTTTCTTTATGCCACAGCCATAGACCAATTGCACCTTTCGCCTTGCGACACTCTATCTAATGTACCCTATTGTATCCCAAAAGGGGAAATGGGACTACAGGAAGATTGGTGCCCCGAAAATTCAGGAGGTGATTATGGCGGTATGGTCAGCCTTAAAATGGCCCTGGCCAAAAGTATTAATACCGTTTCAGCAAAACTCATGCACAGGGTAGGCCCACACCAGGTTATTGACCTTGTAAAAAAATTGGGTGTTGACACCAGGAATATTCCAGAGGTGCCATCTATTGCCCTGGGTACGGCAGATCTCAGCCTCTTTGAGATGGTTTCGGCTTACGGTACTTTTGCCAATCAGGGCGTGCATGTGCAGCCTCAGATGGTGACCACGATCGTTGATAAAAACGGGACACTTCTTTATCAGAATGTTCCCAAAGCAGAGGATGTACTCAGTAAAGAGTCGGCTTACGTCACCTTAAACCTTATGGAAGGGGTTACCCAATATGGCTCTGGTATACGCCTGCGCACCGGTGCCAGCAACCGCTACGATCTTAAAAATGTGGTCACCGGCTATCCTTATGCATTCACAAATCCCATCGCAGGTAAAACTGGTACGACCCAAAACCAGAGTGATGGCTGGTTTATGGGGATCGTCCCTAATCTAGTCACAGGCGTGTGGGTGGGCGGTGACGACCGCTCCATACATTTCCCTAGTATAACTATGGGTCAGGGAGCAGTCATGGCCATGCCTATCTGGGCATTGTATATGAAAAAGAACTATGCTGATAAAGATCTAAAGATCTCACAGGAGGAATTTGAAAAGCCTGAAAATTTAAGCATCCGCATCAATTGCGACAGTATTCCCAAAAACAAATACCGCGGGGATGATCTCCCTGATGAATTGGATTTCTAGCCCAATAATCCTACTTTTATGATGGGAAAGCCCATATTTAGACTTCTATAGGGGAATCAACTTGTGTTGACTCCTGACTTAATGTACCTAATTTTAGCGAACCCTCTTGGAAAAGCAAACATCAGGATGGTATTGGCTGCAACCACTTTGCGTTTGGGCTGGTCTATGTAATTATCTAAAAGACTGGATCTATCTGAGGTTTAATATTATCCCAAACCATTGGCTTCCGTTTTGATTTTTCCGTAAATTTCATCATTAAATTAGTAATATGATTAATAAGACGGTAAGCTCTATTGCAAAAGCCCTAGCAGGTATTGAGGACGGAATGACCTTAATGCTTGGCGGTTTTGGCCTGAGCGGAATTCCCGAAAAGGCAATTGAACAATTGGTCAAACTTAATGTCAAAGATCTCACATGTATTTCAAATAACGCTGGGGTTGATGATTTTGGCCTGGGTCTTCTCTTACAGAAAAAGCAGATTAAAAAAATGATTTCTTCGTATGTAGGTGAAAACGCCGAATTTGAGCGCCAGATGCTCAGCGGTGAACTGGAGGTAGAGCTGATACCGCAAGGAACGCTGGCTGAACGCTGCCGAGCGGCACAGGGCGGTTTCCCCGCTATTTATACGCCGGCCGGCTATGGTACTGAAGTCGCCGAAGGAAAGGAGACGCGCGAATTCAATGGTAAAATGTATGTGCTTGAGGAAGCCTTTAAAGCTGATTTTTCATTCATTAAAGCCTGGAAGGGAGATGAAGCCGGCAACCTCATTTTTAAAGGCACAGCGCGCAATTTTAACCCTGTCATGTGCGGGGCTGCGACCATAACCGTCGCCGAAGTGGAGGAATTGTTGCCAGCCGGGTCATTGGACCCTAATCAGATTCACATCCCGGGTATTTTCGTTCAACGTATCGTTGAAGGGAAAAATTATGAAAAACGCATCGAGCAGCTAACAGTCAGGAAGGCTGGCGCGACAGCATAGAGATTGGCTTCGCGCAAACAGAAACAAAATATCAACTATTTAAAACAACAAAAATGGCAGATTTAAGGTTGGGCGATACCGCCCCAGATTTTACGGCAGAAACCACCATGGGCAAAATCAAATTTCATGAATGGATAGGTGACCAGTGGGCAATTCTATTTTCGCACCCTGCGGATTACACGCCCGTATGTACCACAGAACTTGGAACGGTTGCAAATTATCAGCACGAGTTTGACGCCCGCAATGTAAAGCCTATAGCGCTGAGCGTTGATAGTCTGATTTCGCACAAGGACTGGATTAAAGACATCAATGAGACCCAGAATACTACCGTTAATTACCCACTTATCGCTGATGAGGATCATAAAGTCGCAGAGCTTTATGGTATGATTCACCCCAATGCAGACAGCAAGGCCACCGTGCGCTCTGTCTTTGTGATCGCACCGGATAAGACGATCAAAATGACGCTCACCTATCCTGCATCTACTGGGAGAAATTTTGATGAACTCTTGCGTGTGATCGATTCGCTGCAATTGACCGCCTATCATAAGGTGGCCACACCAGCCAATTGGAAAATGGGCGATGATTGTGTGATACTTCCTACGGTTACTAATGAGGAGATACCTCAGGTTTTCCCAAAGGGGCATAAAGAGATCAAGCCTTATCTACGCACCACACCACAACCCAATAAGTAAAAACAGACCATGCTCGATAAGAACGGAATTGCAAATCGCATTGCTCAAGAGGTTAAAAATAAGTATTATGTAAACCTGGGAATTGGCATTCCTACTTTGGTAGCTAATTACGTGCGCGATGACATTGAGGTTGAGTTCCAGAGCGAGAATGGCGTGCTGGGTATGGGTCCTTTTCCGCTTGAAGGGGAACAGGACGCAGATATAATAAATGCGGGAAAACAGACTATTACCACTCTTGATGGGGCATCATTCTTCGATTCTGCAATGAGTTTTTCAATGATACGTGGTCAGCATGTTGATCTTACTATCCTTGGCGCTATGGAGGTTGCCGAAAATGGGGATATCGCCAATTGGAAAATACCCGGTAAAATGGTCAAGGGAATGGGCGGTGCCATGGATCTCGTGGCCAGCGCTGAGAACATCATTGTTGCGATGATGCATACAAACCGAGCTGGCGAATCCAAGCTTTTAAAACGCTGTACCTTACCATTAACCGGTGTAGGCTGTGTTACAAAAATTGTGACCAATCTGGCCGTTTTGAAAATCGTGCAGGGCGGATTTATGTTACTGGAACGTGCACCGGGTGTGAGCATCGAGGAAATTCAAGAAGCAACTTTGGGCAATCTAATCATTGAAGGCGAGATTCCTGAAATGAAAGTATAAAGCTAGAATGATATAAGATTAATTTTAGTTGGATGGAAAAAAAAGGGGCGGATAGCCCCTTTTTTTGTTGAAATTTTAAATAACTATTTGTTAAAAGCCGATTAAAGGGCTGAAAAACCGCACGTAAGAAACATTAACAGGCAAAAACTTAAAAAAATTAACTTTTTAAGTTGTTTTTGTCGATGAAATACTTAATTTAGCTGTCATAAGTCACAAATAATTTTTCAACTAATTCCAAAAATCCCTTCTAACTACCCCAAATCCTATCCACTATGTACACAGATGTAAATGCGACACCAAAAAAATCAAGCTTTATGCAAATTCTTAAAACTGAATTTCGAGTCCTTATCCACTTTGCTTATGTAGCAAAAAAAGTTTTTTTGTTTATGTTGTAAGAAAGAACGTATGTGTCAATTAAGCCTTATTTAAGGCACTTTGGCAGGTTATAAATGCTATGCAACTTTTTTTCGGATTCAAACCCTAAAACCTTTACCCATTTAAAATAACTTGAAATGAAGATGTTGTTTGTAAAAGTTCAATTTTTAGCAAATAAGTTTATGATATTGCTTATCGCATGGGTGTACCTACCATTTGTCTTATTTGGTGAAAAAGGTCTTAGAGCCTTGGGTTTCCTTGTATCTTCAACGCTAACATTCCCTGTTGAATTGATTAAGGTCACTTTCATGTCAACAACTACATTGAAAAGAAGTATCACGGTTGCCAATAATCCAGAATCGAGTTGGTTTATAGAGGCAGGAACTTAAAAAGACCGGTTTAGCTTCAGTTTAAATTCCTTTAGGTATGGCATCAATGAGCGCGCGTGTGTACTCTTCCTGAGGGTGTTGATATACCGCGTCGGCTTCACCCGATTCTACGATCTCGCCAGCGCGCATTACCAATAGCCGGTCTGCCATAAATTTGACTACAGAGAGGTCGTGCGAAATAAAGAGATAGGTAAAACCAAAACGTTCCTTGAGCCTATTGAGCAGGTTGAGTACCTGCGCCTGCACTGATATATCCAATGCACTTACGGACTCATCACAGACGATGAATTTGGGTTTTAAAGCAATTGTGCGCGCGATCCCAATACGCTGTCGCTGCCCGCCGCTGAACTCATGGGGATAACGGTAATAATGCTCCGGCAACAGCCCCACTTCCTTAAGAAGTTGCAAAGCCTCTTTCTTTCTTTCTGCATCGTTTTTATAAATCCCATGCACTTTCATAGCCTCTGTTATGGCACGGCCCACGGTGATGCGTGGGTTTAGCGAAGAATATGGATCCTGAAAAATGATCTGAATGTCCTTGCGCAACTGCCGGATCCGCTTTCGAGAAAGCGAGGCAATATCAGTACCTTTATACAATACCTGGCCAGCGGTGGCTTTGTCCAATTGAAGGATCACATTGCCCAACGTGCTTTTACCACAGCCAGATTCGCCAACAAGGCCTAAGGTTTCACCTTCATATATTTTAAAACTGACATCGTCAATGGCCTTAAAACCCTTTTTCTTTTGGAAAAGGCCCACGTTTTCATAAAAGGTCTTGTCCACGTTTTTGATTTCCAATAAGGGTTCTTGGCCATAAAGGCGTTCGTGCTTTTTTTTCCGTTGCTCTGTACTAACGGTTTTAGTGGGTATTTCCCCTTTAAGAAAATCGGCAACGGTGGGCAGTTTTTCCAGACGTTCGGCCATATTCGGCTTAGCGTAGATCAGGGCTTTGGTGTACTTTTTTTGTGGGTTTTTGAAGACTTCTACCGCCGTACCCTGCTCAACGATCTCACCTTGGTACATGACCACTACACGATCTGCAAGGCCGCTTACAAGAGAAAGGTCGTGGGAGATAAAGATGATACTCATCCCGGTTTCCTTTTGCAGTATCTTTAAGAGATTTATGATCTCGCGCTGCACGGTAACATCGAGCGCGGTGGTGGGCTCGTCAGCGATCAATATTTCTGGTTTGCAGGCAATGGCCATTGCGATCATAACGCGCTGTTTCTGACCGCCGCTGATCTGGTGTGGATAACTGCCATAAACCGTTTCTGGCCTGGGCAGCCGTACCTGCTCAAAAAGGCGCAAAACCTCATTTTTGCACTCTTTATTTGACAGGTCTGTATGCTGTTGCAAAATTTCGATCACCTGGTTTCCGCAGGTCATGGAGGGGTTCAGTGAACTCATGGGCTCCTGGAAGATCATCGAAATGGCGTTGCCACGAATGTCACGGAACTGTTTTTCGGTAAGGTCTAGGAGTTGGCGTTTTTTAAAAAGGATGCTTCCAGATGTGATCCTGGTTATTTTTTTTGGTAGTAGCCCTAGAATTGCAAGTGAAGTGACAGATTTTCCCGAGCCGGATTCGCCCACGATGCCCAAAATCTCGTTTTGGTTGAGGTCAAAAGAAATATCGGTCAGGACGGTTTTAAGCACACGGTCTTGCTCAAAGCCTAGACTAAGGTTTTTAACGGAAAGGAGGGTGGGTTTGTCCTGGTTCAAGATGAAGGATTTTAAAAGATCAGGTTGCTCAGACCTCAAAGTCCCGATAGCTATCGGGAATGTGAGGTTTAGTCGGTCATGAACTTAGTCAAAAATAGCATTTTCAAACCGAAACCACTTCATCTTCACTAAGTAATGGCTCGTCTCTAAACCTTAAAATAAGCTGTGCAATTGCAACCACATCGCGCTCGCAATAGTTGACGATACGCTCCACATCATTTTCGTCATAATAGACATCACGCACCTGGCTCCCATCGATATCTGTTTTTGGGGAGGGAATGTCCAGGATTTTGGTGAGCAGTTTGAGCGAGGTATAATGCTTGTGGTCACCAAACTTCCATAGCTCTAGCGTGTCGAGGTGCTTGACCTCCCAGGGTTTTTTGCCAAAAAGGTTCAGTTTTGCCGGTATCTTGATCCTGTTGACCACCATGCGACGGGCGATGTAGGGAAAATCGAATTCCTTTCCGTTATGCGCGCAGAGGACATGGTGGTTTTTCTGGAAATGTTTTTCAACCAAGGTCTTAAAATCTTCCAGAATCTCGGGCTCGCTACCGGAATAGGTGGTCGTGCGGAAACTTCTTTTTTCACCCCCAAGCTTAAAAAAACCCACTGAAATACAGCATATTTTGCCAAATTCTGCCCAGATTCCAGCCCTGTCGTAGAATTCCTCTGCAGTAAAATCGCTTTTGCGTTGGTACTTGGTTTTATCGGTATAGAGTTTTTGATATTCCTCATCCATGTCATGAAACGATGCTTGTTGTGGTACCGTTTCTATATCGAGAAAAAGGATGTGCTCAAGGTTAATCTTATTCAGCATTATTTTTGATTTTAAGAAGTAGGATCAGGTTGCCATGATCTAATTTATTTTCGCCAGTGTTCGTTTCGGGAATAAAAGAAATGCGTTTGAAAATAAACCTGATTTTAATGGATGCATTTTCCGCATCGAGGCGCATTTCCTTATTAGCGACTTGAGAATTATTTGTTCCGTAGTGGGATTCTAACCTGTTTAAAAAGTCATTTAAAGGAATGCTCAACGTTATTGTCCCGTTTTTGATTATTTCTACGGCAGTAGTACCTTTGTTATATTTGAGGCCATAATCCTCATAAATTCGGGTTTCATCTTCTTTTGCCTTACTTATATATAGGTCTTTCATCTGGTCAAAACCTTTGATATTTAAGGATTCTGCGTTATCTGTGTAATAGTTGATTGTGCTGCCGGGATAATTGGATCTTTCCTTCACTTCTATCCCCATCTGCTTGATGATGCTGTCACTTATGGAATACCCATTTGCATTGTCAAATTTTTTTACTGGATCATAGCCCAAAAATTCCTTTGCCTCTGCAAGTTTATCCCGATCATAAAGATAGCTCGTGATTGACCTGAAATGATGGAACTGTTCCTGAGAAATCTGAGCAGTGTCTACTGATTTCTGGGTTTGTTCTTTTTTCGCTTTCGCGAAAGCATTAACGGCCTTCTGCATTTGATCCAACTGACTGTTCTCCGAAACCGAAAATGCGCCCCAAGGCCCCACCGAAGTCAATAAAATCAATGCAAACAGGGAAATAGGCAAAAATCGAAGCTGCTTTTTACGGCTCCAGAGCAAATAAATGGCAGAAACGGTGATAAAACAGGCCAAAACGATAAGAAAATAGCGTTTTTCGGTGATGCCATAATCGGCCACACGGCGGTAAATCGCGGTATATAACAGCGAGAGCAAGGGTAACAGTAGATAATAACAAAAGGGCGTAAACCGCCTTATAATGCGTGATTCATGCGTGTGCCGTACGGGGTGAATTATAAATTGGATGAGGAAGATCAGGCCAGAAAGTGCGATAATCAAATAACTTACCCAACCTTCCGGGAGCTGCCAGCGTACTAAGATCTTGATGGCGTATGCATAGAGAATGGCGATATACAGGGCGGCCAGCGGAATCAGTATAAATTTGACAAATACGCTCGTGGCCCTAAAATAACTCAACCGAAGGTTAAACTGGATATTTTTCGGGAAATCGGAAAGGTAAACCCATGTATTTACGATTCCCAGGCAAAAAACGAACAACTGCGCGAAACGTACGCCTTCAAATTTATATTCAAACAAAAACTGGATGGCGACCAAGGCCAAAACCAAGCCCAGAAAGAGCACTCCTGAGAAAACGCTACTGCGAGCGATGGCAAGGATCATATTTTTCAGGTAATTATAATAAGCCCCGTCATTCCAAGACATAAAAAATGGGGAGCACATGACAAAAAGATGACCGGCGATCAGATAAAGCGCGTAGCGTGTGTAAAGTATTATGTTGTTTTTGTCCTGCTCTTCGGCGGGCAGATAAATATAAATTGCAACCAAAAATGTAATCACGATCACCTTGATCCACCACAGTTTTATGGGTTTTTTGAACTGCTCGGTAAAAAACTGGGAGCTTATCAGCCAACTGATACCCAGGATCAATGTGAGAATAAGATCAGAATATCGTTGCAAGAGTTTATCATCTTCAGCATTTAAAAGGCCAATAATTGCAAAAGAACCTAAAACCGCCCAGGTCAAAGTAACTGGAAAACGGCGATATGCCGCAGTTGCCTTGTCCTTAAATTCTGTGACTGATGGGAAGCGCATTGTTGGGATATTCTTTGTTTGTTGTTGTCTTTTATTACGAGATCTCTTTATTTTACATTTAAAAAGATAATGATCTAGGACATTTTGACCTAAGACCCATGACTAAATAGGTATAGTTAAGCGCATTAAAAATCATATTTTAATATATGTAGATTAATTTCTTTTATTAATTCGTCCTATGTCAAAATATTATTTCGATTCACTTACAATCCGGTAAGCTTCATGTAAATAGGTGTTGATTTCAACAGGATAGCCATTTTCCTGTAGTTCACCGCGAGAACGGCCCAGCCGCACCACCATTAGATTATCTTCGGGAACGACCATCACATATTGTCCTAGATGGCCGCGCATCATAAATACATTCTTGTTGTTGTATTTTTTGATCCAAAAGCCATAACCATAAGGCGCGCCGGCAAAACGGGGTGTTACCGATTTTGCCACGAACGCCGAGTCCAACAGTTGCCTGCCGTTCCACTTGCCGTTATCTTTATAAAGTTTTCCCAATTTGGCAAAATCCCTTGCGTTTGAGGCGATGCAGCAATACGCTTTGACTAAGTTGTTTTCCTTGCTGTCTACCTGCCAGAGCGCATCGCTTTCACAGCCCAGGGGCTTCCAAAATTCCCGTGACAGGTAATCTTCCATCGGTGTGCCAGTGGCTTTTTCCAGCACCATAGCGAGGAGTTCGGTATTTCCGCTTAGGTATTCAAAGCCTTGACCCGGTTTTTCTTTCATGCCGCGGCTTAGCATGACCTTCGCCAGATCATCGTCAAAATAGGCCCGTGTAGTCACCGAGAACGGACTGTAATACGACTCGTCCCAGTTGAGGCCAGAAGACATCGACGCGAGATCGCCCACCGTCATGAGGGCTGCGTCGCCAGTACTATATTCTTTAAAGAAATCGCCCACCGGCTGCTCCAGGCTCTTGATCTTACCCTGCATGATGGCCTTGCCCAACATGGCCGAAACATAACTTTTTGCCATACTAAAGGAATTGCTCCTGGAATCCTTACCAAAACCATCGTAATATTCCTCAAAAAGAATGCTATCGTTTTTGATTACCAAATAGGCGATACCACCGTACTTTTTGTGTATGCTCATGACGGTATCGCTCGCTTTTGCCTTATTATAATTTGCAGCTAGTGGCCAGGGTTGCGGCTCACCACTCGCAACGGTCACATTGTCAAACTTTTTATAATCCTCAAGATAGGCCGTTGTATGCCCCGTGAAATAAATTGTACGTACTGCTTTGAGCAGGTAATCGTAATCAGAAACATAGAGAAAAATGATCAAAACCACTACAATAGCGACCAAGCCAATAAGAAAGCGTTTGATGTATTTCATGGGTGATGATTATAGGATTGTTAGATTTTCACGATGAAATAATAATCCACATAATTAGTAGAACTTTGTCATCAAGCACTGCTTTATTTATATGGATCGCCTGAAGCTGCGGTAACAATACAGATCAAATGTAGAATTAAGCCCGGTATGACAAGCAAAAGGTATCCTATGGGAACTGCGATTAACCAAATGATCCCCCCCAAAACTTGACCTTTATAAATCTGCCCTACGCCGGGAAAGAAAAAACTAAGCACGGCGGCAACACCGGGACTCCATTTTCGCTCCCTAATGGTAATATATTGAGCCGATTGATTATAAGCGGCGCGCCCGTTTCCATTCAGTAATTCTCCACAATGTTTGCACTTAATGGCATCCCATTGAATCATTTCTGCGCAAAAAGGGCATTTTTTTAACTGTGGATCCATGGCTTAATATTTTGTTTAATTATCAACTACAACGTTAAATATAGAAAAAAACGAGATAGGTAACCGCAGCGCTTTCGCGAAAGCGATAAAATGAAGAATAATCGGGTGAGTGGTAATTTTATGCTTCTGCTTGGGAAAAATGAGAGATACTTTTCCCGATGATCTAAAGGATTCCAGGTAATTCCTTTTAAATCAGTTCAAAGATCCAAAGGAGTAAGTCTAAAATAAACTAAGTTGCTCTGTATTCTGTTCATGCTCCAGCAACCATTTTTTTCGCCACAGTCTGCCCGCGTATCCCGTAAGCGAGCCATCTGTGCCTATGACCCGGTGGCAGGGAATAATAATGGCGATGGGGTTTTTGCCGTTTGCCGAAGCGGCCGCCCGGATGGTTTTAGCATCGCCCAATCGTTTTGCAATGTCCAGATAGGTGGCGGTTTTCCCATAGGAGATTTCGCCCAGGCATTCCCAAACTTTACGCTGAAATTCCGTTCCGTGAAGGTTCAATTTTAGGTCAAAATCCTTGCGATTTCCTTTAAAATATGCAGTCAATTGTTGATGGGCATCCTTTACCTCCGGCGGGACCTCAGCCTGAGACGTGGGTTTTGTTTTTTGATCCAGAAAAGTAACGGAAACAAGCCCAAAATCGTTGCCTTTGACCTCAATACTCCCTAGAGGACTATCTAAAATTGCGGTTTTCATATCGTTTATTGAACAAAAGTGGCAGTGAAACATCGATCACGGAGGTCTGCTGAAAAGGCCGTTAACCCCTTGCAGATCAAGCGTCCTTCTCCCCTTGTTGGGGTTTGGGGTTTTCTTTTTTCTCAATCGAAATTCCCATTCGTTTAGCTCGTTTTTCCCAATTTTTTCGAGCTTGCACCTGCATGTCCTCCACAGTATCGTTTTCATCCATGATCTCAAGTCCCAACAGGGTCTCGATAATATCCTCCATCGTGACCACGCCTATGGTATTGCCAAATTCATCGGTCACCAGGGCAATGTGGCGGCGCTCTTGTATGAATTCTTCAAAGAGTTCTGGGATGGCCTTATCGCTGGATATTATTGGGATTTCCCTTTTCAGGTCGGCCAGGGTTTTTGTGCCTTTTTCTTCCACGATTTCTTCCAGCAAATCATCTTTAAGGATAAAACCGGTGATATGATTTGATTTTCCACTGTAGATGGGGATGCGCGAAAACTTGAGGTTTTTGTTCTTCTCATGAAAGTCATCCAGGCTCACGGACTCATCCGCAGAAACTACGACCGGAAATGGGGTCATCACATCCTTGGCTTCCACAGATTTAAACACCAGCAAATTTTTGATCACCGTGGTTTCATTATCTGCGATCACGCCTTCCTGTTCGGCGGCATCGGTAAGGGCGATAAATTCTTCCCGGCTCATGGTGCTCACATGCGCAGACTTGCCCACTAGCCTGGTAATTAGCATGAGAACCCATAAAATACCCGTGTATTTTAAAATGGCAACAAGTATCGAAAGGGTTTTCGCGGTAAAATTGCCCAAAGATTTCCAGTAAGTTGCACCTATGGTTTTAGGAACAATCTCTGAAACGGTGAGGATAAGCAGCGTCATAATGGTCGAGACCAGCGCGACAAAATTGAACCCAAAAAGTGAAACGTCCCATCCGCCCCCGGACGCAAGTTTACCGGCCTCCTCACCTACAAGTATGGCGCCCACCGTATGTGCGATGGTGTTTAGCGTGAGTATGGCGATGAGGGGCTTGTCTATATCCTGTTTAAAACGGGCCAGCGTAGCTGCATAGCTCTTGCCCTCATTTGTCTTGATTTGTATAAAACTAGGTGTAATGCTCAACAGCACCGCTTCCAGAATGGAGCATAGAAAGCTAAAAAAAATGGATAGGAAAGCATAGGTGAGTAGTAAGGCCATTAACTTTGGTCATTTATGCTAAGTTAGCATAAATTGGAAACACGCTGGGCAATTTTAGATTTTGATAAGAGAAATGAGTCGAGGATTTTAGGAGTGTTTGCTTTCTTAGCGCATCATTTAAAAGGCACTTCAATTCACCACCCCACATATCCGGGAGGCTTTATGCCTTTTAAGTTGAGGTAAACGACCAGCTGGCCCCGGTGATGGGTAACGTGATCTTGCATCAGATTTAGGATCTGGAGTTTTGTTTTTGGGCCGGCAAAGAATTTTACGGTCTCGCGAAGTGAATTTTCGGGTAGGTTTTTTACGGTTTTGGCGATCTGGTCAAAAGAATTTTTGATCTGGGCGATGATCTCTGCTTTGTTTTTCGCTTCCGCGAAAGCTTTATTTTCTTCTTTCCCCAGATAAGCCGTGGCGAGCCATTCCATATTGGCGTTGATGTGCTTGAGCTGTTCACCGTAACTCATTTCGGCTGCGACCGGTTTAAAATCAAAGCTTTCCTCCGGCATCGCTTCCGCGAAAGCGATCAGATAATCCCGGGAATTCTGCCATTTTTCAAGATAAGCGGACTTATAATCGGATTGTTGGGCGAAGGAGGTTGAAGTCACAAAAATAAGTAGGTTGACAATTACAAACCGCATATTAAGTTTATATTTGATAAATATGGACAAAAATGAATATTTATTTTAAATATATGGCAATATGAATATCAGTTTCACAGAAAAACAGGAAAAATATATCAGTTCTCAAGTAAAATCCGGTGATTTTCAAAATGCGAGTGAGGTGGTTCGGGACGCTTTAAGATTGCACGAGTCCTATAAACACCGATTTATCGAGGAACTGCGCGCTGAAATAGACAAAGGCTGGGACGGGAAACCAAGTTCCCGAAAGGTTCGGGATATCATTGAAGCTAAGAAAGCGAAGGCCAAATAGTATACTTGACTATTTTCTTTCGGAAAAAGGCTGATGAAGATTTAGATGAAATTTTTGAACATACAGAAAGCCATTTTGGCACTGAACAAGCCATAGTCTATCTCGAAAATAGTGATAGTACGATCTATCGTCTTTGCATCAACCCCTATCTGGGGATCAATCGTAACGTGATCCGGTTAGGTCTGCACAGTATTCTGCAGGGTAAGCATATTATATTTTAAAGGATATTTGACAATTATATCTGGATTGTCCGTATACTTCACATAAGCCAAGATTTACCTAGACATCTTTAGATTTTCTTAATAAAAATTTAGATATTTCAGTAGAAACGACATCTTTTCCAAAGTTTTTTACTTTTGAAAAGTTAACAAAAGTGTCCAGTTTACCCCAATAACCTCACCACATCCTTCGCAAAATAGCTTGCAATGATATCGGCACCGGCTCTTTTGATCGCAAGGACCTGCTCCATCATTACGGCATCATGATCTAGCCAACCGCGCTCTGACGCTGCTTTGATCATCGCATATTCACCGCTTACCTGATAGACGGCCACCGGCACTTTGACCTCATTTTTTATATCGCGTACGATGTCAAGGTAACAGAGACCGGGCTTGATCATGACAATATCGGCACCTTCATCAATATCCATGAGTGTTTCTTTAACGGCCTCGCTGCGGTTTGCGGGATCCATCTGATAGGTCTTTTTATCCTTTGGGATATCTTGGGCATCAACCGGAGCAGAGTCAAGTGCATCACGGAAAGGCCCGTAAAATGCCGATGCATACTTGGCCGAGTAGCTCATGATGCCCGTATCGGTAAACCCCTCATCTTCTAGGAGTGTGCGCATCTCAAAAATGCGACCGTCCATCATATCGCTGGGCGCGACAAAATCTGCTCCGGCGCGGGCATGTGAAAGCGCCATTTCGCTTAAAATAGCGTTGGTGTCGTCGTTAAGTACCTGACCAGCGCTCACGATACCATCGTGGCCATATTTGGAATAAGGATCCATCGCCACGTCGGTCATGACAAGCATATCAGGGCAGGTTTCCTTGACCGTTTTTATGGCGCGCTGCATGAGTCCATCAGGGTTAATGGCCTCTGTGCCGGCGTTGTCCTTCAGTTTATCTTCCACTTTTACGAAAAGCAGCACCGATTTTATACCCAGATTCCATAGTATTTTGATTTCCGCCTTGAGCGTATCTAAAGAATAGCGGAAATATCCGGGCATGGAAGCGATTTCTTCTTTCATCCCTTTGCCCTCGACCACAAAAATGGGAACCAGAAAATCGTCAGGCGTCAAGATGGTTTCTCTTACCAGCGAGCGGATGGCTGCAGTGGTTCTTAATCTTCGGTTTCTGCGTAGTGGATACATTTTTGTTCTCTGTTTTTATTGTTTGTTATATTGAACCTTTATCGTCGTCATGCTGTCCCGAAAGCTTTCGGGATTGTTTCAGCATCGCAATCGTAGCACGTCTGAAGCTTTATACGCGAGTAACTTACTTTGAGTTTTACAGGTGAGCCGTTTGTGTGACCCTGAAATGATTCCGATAAATATCGGAAAAGGGTGTCGTTAACTCTTACTGCAACTTTTTACTCAGTTTTTCAGCATACTCTTTAACAACCATTTTATCAAAATAAGGTTCTTCATCGATGCGGCCCAGAATGTTTACCCCGCTCATTTTGGCGATAATGCTTTCGGTGGAGGGGTTTTCGCTTCCGCTGAAAAGAATCCCGTGAATGTGCTTGCCGGCCTGTTTTAATTTGTCTATTGTGAGCAGCGTATGGTTGATACTGCCCAGATAATGCCGGGAAACGACGATTACCTTGTAATCTGGTTTTATAAGGTCTAAAATGGTTTCTGTATCGCTGATGGGCACAAGCAGTCCGCCGGCACCCTCGATTACCAAATTATTATCAGTTTGCGGCGGAACGACTTTCGCGGAAGCGATCTCAACACCATCAATTTCGGCCGCGGCGTGCGGACTCATGGGCGTTCTTAGTTCAAACGCGCTGGCGTGAAACACCGTTTTTTGGTTAGAAACCAGGGCTTTCACTTTATCAGTATCTGTATGATCCAGATCGCCGGCCTGGATGGGCTTCCAGTAATCTGCTTCCAGCGCTTCGGTGATTATTGCCGAAGCTACTGTCTTGCCCACTTCGGTGGAAATTCCGGTAACAAAATAGATTTGTTTCTGCATAAAGCAAATTTACTATTCCTACCTCAAGAAGCCTTCTTAAAGGTAAAAAACGTCATTCTGAATTTATTTCAGAATCTCATGATCTTGGCTTTCTGTGATGAGAACCTGAAACAAGTTCAGGTTGAGGAATAAACGTCTTCAGAAAATCTCGTTTTTAGCAATTTGCTTAATAAATTCAACACTTCGCTTATTTCTTCTTTTGTATTATAACTGTGGAGACAAAATCGCAACCGTTCCTCACCTTCTGGAACGGTGGGCGACAAAATCGCTTTTACTTCAAATCCAGCTGTTTTTAGCTTCCGCGAAAGCGATTTTACCTGGTTGTTACCCGGAATAACGATGAATTTTATAGCTGATTTGCTGGGGATAAACGATGATTTTAGGTCTAAAAAGGCGGTTTTTTGATCAAAAAATCGAATATTTTCATTCAATTGATCCACAGTTCTGTTTTTAACGTGCAGTAGTTGCTCATAAGCTGCAATTATCGTCGCTACTGCATGCGGGGGCAGCGCGGTAGTATAGATCAAACTCCGGGCAAAATTCACCAGATAACTTTTTAAATCGGTGTTTCCTAAAATTGCGGCGCCATGGCAGCCCATAGCTTTTC
Source organism: Leeuwenhoekiella sp. (assembly GCA_965219335.1). Taxonomy (GTDB): domain Bacteria; phylum Bacteroidota; class Bacteroidia; order Flavobacteriales; family Flavobacteriaceae; genus Leeuwenhoekiella. The sequence continues at coordinate 569,996 of CBDCNG010000009.1, read as the reverse complement.
CAAAAGTGACCAAACGCGCAAAAATTGCGTGCCGCAAACCCAAAGTATCAATCAAACCGAAGCCAAAAACGCCAAGCGCATGTGCCTCATCGACAACGAGTTTTGCACCAAATTTTTCACAGAGATCGGCCATTTTTTGCAATTGAGGACTATCGCCGTCCATCGAGAAAACAGATTCGGTGACCACATAAACGACGCGTTCGTGCGGATTGGGTTTTGACCAATCTGCTAGTTTTTTTTCAAGATCGGCCAGATCATTGTGCCTGAATTTATAGGTTTTTGCCAAACCCATTTGCATGCCATCGCGGATGCTTGCGTGAATCAGTTCGTCATATAAAATGATATCGCCGCGCTGCGGGACGGAACTGAAAAAACCCACATTGGCATCATAACCGGAATTAAAGATCAGGGCGGACTCTACTTTGTGGGTTTCCGCCAGGAAATCTTCGGCAAGTTGATAGATTTTATGATTACCGGAAAGTAAACGCGAACCGGTAGCGCCATTCTGCTGTAGATTATGCTCTTTTAAAATCTCGCCTGCACGGGAGAAAATTGTTTCATTTTTAGAAAATCCGAGGTAATCGTTGGAGGAGAAATCGGCCAATTTTTCTCCTTTCCCTGTAAAATCTAATACCCTCAAAGAGCTTTCATCTTTGCGTTTGTCCAACTTATTTTGAAGTTTTTTGGGTAGCATATCACAAAGATAATATAAAGACTTCACCCATTTTTGAAAGTTGAGAGATGTAAATTCTAAAAATAAAATTATTGTTTTTCAATAATTTTTCTATATTTGTTATTGTTAAACAATAATTTTAAAATTAATAATATGATCCCCGCATTTGTTTTAATCTGCATTACAGCTTTAAAAGACATCTTAATGTCACACCTTTTCTAATTAAAAATTTAGCCAATTAATTATACTATGAAAAATCAAACCGAAACCTTAAAATTTGTTGTTTGCATTATAGTTGTATTGGCCATTACAACGCTCATCAATGACATTATTGATTTCGACTTTTTAAAATATCAAACTTTTGAAATCTGGAAGTTGGCAACCGATGAAAAACGCGGGGGGTTTTCCCAAGATGCTGTGCAATATGGTTTTTATATCGCTGAAATCATTCTTTTTGCTTTCAAAATTTACTTGATCTATGGCATTGCACAGTTATTTTTCCTACTTAAAAATGTGGAAAAGGAACTTTATTTCATTCAAAAAAACATTGACCTGTTCAAAAAAATGGGCAATATTTTTAAAACCTATGTCATCAATGTTTTTATTCTAAAAGCGGTATTATCATACATCGCACAAGAAAGGCATTTTAAAGTTATGCAGCTTATTAGCAATGAACTCATTCTCTTATTTGCCGGTGCGTTAGCGTTTTATGTGCTTGCAATCATTTTTGAGCGTGCCAAAGCACTTCAGGAAGAAAACGATCTAACCGTTTAAGACAAAAATCATGAAAAAACACATTACCTGGTTATTAGTCGTTACCGGATTACTTTTAGTTGCAACCTATTTTTATATTTTTTGCTAATTGGTGATATTGTAAATATTTTTCAAAGTCTATTTTTTGAACATGACATAAAGTCTATTGTCAAAAACCAATATTTTGACAATGGGATGGTGTATTCATCTGCGGCGGCCTACATTTTTTTGTTTTTAAAACTGATCCTTACGAATTATTTCCTGATACTTTTGGTCAAAGCATTTCAGATTCTAAAAAGAATATTTTATGGGAATTTGATTTTGCAGAGTCAAGGAGATAAAATCAGCTTTGTGGGATCGGGAATTATCGCTTATGCTTCTATTAAATATGCTTTGTATGTTCTCTTCGGCATTGTCTTTTTTAATGACATCGGTGTGTTAATTCGCGACATTTCCGCTTTCTTTTTGTTTGTTTCTTATCGGAAAACTGCTTCTTTTAGCCGCAATTTTATCCCATGAAGCAGAAAATTATAAAACCGAAAACGACCTAACCGTTTAGCCATGCCCATTATCATCAATCTGGATAAGGTTTTGACTGACCGCGGTATGAAGAGCAAGGAACTTGCCGAGAGCATCGGGATTACCGAGGCCAATTTGAGCATCCTAAAATCTGGTAAGGCAAAGGCGGTTCGGTTTTCTACTTTGGAAGCGATATGTGACGCGTTGGATTGTCAGCCGGGTGATATTTTGGAATTTCTCCCGCCAAATCTCTGATAAGAAGGAAAAGTTTGATTTCGGTTTAAATCTATTTGATTATCCGTTATAATTGAAATCTGCGTAATTCCGGACTTGATCCGGAATCTCATAAATATTTGAAATTCAAATTTTTTAGGATGAGACGCTGAATCGAGTTCAGGGTGACGATATGTATTATGATATATTACGGATATTCAATAAATCAATTATAAACCTCGCTCGAATCAAAATTCTTACGCGATCAAAAGCAGTTTAAATCGGATTCCCTAAATTAGGCGTTTTCTAAAATCGATCTATGAGAATTCTACTCAGCTTTTTATTGTTGACTTTATCTCTGCAAGCGCAGACCAATACCTATAATGTATCCTTTGAAAACGCGGTACACCACGAGGCGATTGTCAAAGCGACTTTTCCCAATATCAAGAGCAATACGATCATAGTCCGCATGAGCCGTAGTTCACCGGGGCGCTATGCCCTTCATGAATTCGCCAAAAATGTCTACGGCGTCGTGGCCACTAATGCAAAAGGGGATACGCTTGAGATTACCCGCCCTGATCCATACTCTTGGAAAATAAACAATACTGATGGGACCGTGAATATTGAGTACACACTGTTTGCCAACCGTGGTGGTGGCACCTATAGCCAAGTTGATCTCACACATGCACACCTTAATATTCCCGCCACATTTATGTATGCGGAATCCCTGCAGGACCGCCCAATTGAAGTCACTTTTGCACCGCGAAAGGATCTGAATTGGAAGATCGCGACCCAGCTAAAACCCGTTTCCGGAAATACGTTTTATGCGCCAGACCTGTATTATTTTATGGACAGCCCCGTAGAGATCAGCGATTTTAAAATGAAAACCTTTGACCTTGACGGAAAAAAGATCCGTTTTGTGCTCCATGATCCCGGGACGCAGGAAGATTTTGGCATCTATTTTGAAAAGGTCAAAAAGATCGTAAAACAAGAAATGGCCGTTTATGGGGAACTGCCCGATTATGACTATGGCACGTACACTTTTCTCGCCTGTTATATGCCCAATGCTTCGGGGGACGGTATGGAGCACCGCAACAGCACCGTTTTAACAGATACTGAGCCCCTGGCCGAGGGTGGAATGAAAGATAATATCGGTACGGTATCGCATGAGTATTTCCATAGTTGGAATGTGGAGCGCATACGCCCGGAAGGGCTAGAGCCTTTTGATTTCTCCAAAGCAAATATGAGCCGGGCGCTCTGGTTTGCAGAAGGCTTTACAAGTTACTACACCAATCTGTTCTTGGAACGTGCCGGGATCATCACCCCAGAAGATTATGTAAAAAGCCTGAACGGAACTTTTAACTATGTCTGGAACTCCCCAGCGCATCAATATTTTAACCCTATTGAGATGAGCGAGCAGGCACCCTTTGTTGACGCTGCAACTTCGATAGATCCCGTGAATCGTGAAAATACCTTTATTTCCTACTATTCCTATGGAAGTATTCTGGGGCTTGCCCTGGATTTAAGCTTACGCGAAAAAAATCTCAATCTCGACGATTTTATGCAGGCAATGTGGAAGAAATACGGAAAGACCGAAGTGGCCTATTCGGTGGAGAACATCGAGCAGACCCTTGCCGCCTATGCAGGTCCCGCTTTCGCGAAAGCGTTCTTTGACCAGTACATTTATAAAAGCAAAATGCCCGATTATAAAAATCTTCTAGCATCCGTTGGGCTAAGATTGACCCGAAATACCGAAAAGCCCAGCATGGACATTACGGTAAACCCTGAAGATGATGGTATGCGCATCACGCGAAACACCTTATGGGGAAGCGCCGCCTATAAAGCCGGGCTTGATAAGGGGGATCTGATCACCCAAATTGATGGAATGCCCATAAATACTGTAGATACGATGAGTACCGCGCTAGAAAACAAAAAGGTGGGGGATGAAGTGACCCTGCAATACAGCAATTATGGCAAGAAAAAAGAGGTAAAATTAAAGCTGGATCCTGACCCTACATATAGTGTTGAAATCGATGATAAAGCGGGTAAAAAAGAGGTGAAAGCGCGAGATTCTTGGCTAAATGCCAAATAAAAAATGCCCCGTCAACTGGCGGGGCATTTTTTATTTAGAGGTCTAGTTAAATCCCCCTGCAATTGCGAAGGATTAATCTGCCAGCACAATAACTTTATTATCATTAACTTCCACCGTTCCCGATGGGATTTCCAATAGCATTTCATTGGCCTCTTTGCCTGGCTTAAAATATTGTTTCATCTTTTCTGCCATGGCCACGCCTTTTATCTTTACCGTCCCTTCTTCTAATATGGAGACGATGGGCGCGTGATGATCCAAAATCTGAAACTCTCCGTCAGCGCCAGGCACAATAACCGATGTGGCCTCACCGCTATATAATGTCCTTTCGGGACTTATGATCTCTAGATGCATAGATAATTCTTTTCATTTCCGCGAATACGAAAATCTCATAATTTGTTTCTAAGGCAACAAAGCGAATTGCGCATTACTACCCACGTGATTTAGGCTTCTGCTTGCATTTTCTGACCAGCTTCGATCGCATCCTCGATGGTACCTTTAAGGTTAAACGCGGCCTCGGGAAGATGGTCTAATTCGCCATCCATGATCATATTAAAACCTTTGATCGTATCTTTTATATCTACCAAAACGCCGGGGATGCCAGTAAACTGCTCTGCCACGTGAAAAGGCTGTGACAGGAAACGCTGCACGCGGCGGGCACGGCTTACGACTAATTTATCCTCTTCAGAAAGCTCTTCCATCCCAAGGATGGCGATGATGTCCTGAAGTTCTTTATATTTCTGTAAGATCATTTTTACGCGCTGGGCACAATCGTAATGTTCCTTGCCCAAAACGGAGGCACTCATGATCCTTGAAGTGGATTCTAAGGGGTCAACGGCTGGGTATATACCAAGCTCGGCAATTTTCCGTGAAAGCGATGTGGTCGCATCGAGGTGGGCAAAGGTTGTAGCCGGAGCAGGGTCGGTAAGGTCATCTGCAGGGACATAAACAGCCTGTACAGAGGTTATCGATCCTTTTTTGGTTGAGGTAATACGCTCTTGCATGGCACCCATTTCAGTTGCCAGTGTAGGTTGATATCCCACGGCAGATGGCATACGTCCCAAAAGTGCGGAAACCTCAGAACCCGCTTGTGTAAAACGGAAAATATTATCTACAAAGAAAAGTACATCCTTGCCTTGAGCATCACCGGCACCATCACGGAAATATTCAGCGATAGTCAGGCCTGAAAGGGCAACACGTGCACGTGCTCCGGGGGGTTCGTTCATCTGACCAAAAACGAAGGTTGCTTTAGATTCCTTCATGGTCTCTTTATTGACCTTGGTCAGGTCCCAACCGCCTTCTTCCATGGAGTGCATGAAATCATTACCGTATTTGATAATACCAGATTCAAGCATTTCGCGGAGCAGGTCATTCCCTTCACGTGTACGCTCGCCCACGCCGGCAAAAACGGAAAGACCACCGTGACCTTTAGCGATATTATTGATAAGTTCTTGAATAAGTACGGTTTTACCCACACCAGCACCTCCAAAAAGGCCAATTTTACCACCTTTGGCATAGGGTTCGATCAGGTCGATCACCTTGATCCCAGTAAAAAGTACCTCTGTAGAGACTGAAAGTTCTTCAAATTTTGGAGCCTCGCGGTGTATTGGAAGTCCGTCTTTTCCGGCCTTGGGCAGATTGCCGATCCCATCAATGGCATCGCCTATCACGTTAAACAAACGGCCATAGATATCTTCACCAATGGGCATCTGTATGGGTGCGCCCGTAGACACAGCATCAGTGCCGCGGCTGAGACCGTCACTCGAATCCATAGAGATCGTGCGCACGGTGTTCTCGCCCACGTGGGACTGCACCTCAAGCACTAGTAGCGAACCGTCTTTGCGGGTCACCTCTAAGGAGTCGTAAATTTTTGGGAGGGCGTCTCCGCTAGCGAATTCAACGTCCACAACAGGACCTATGATCTGGGCAACTTTACCTGTAACTTTTGACATGGTCAATATTTAATTTTAAGACTTTTAGCTTACGAAAACAGGATTTTATAGCAAATAAACAGCCCTGTTTTTGATCGTGCAAAGATATATTTTATAATTGAAAATAAGAAATGGGTTTTAAATGGAAGTTTAAGGCTGATGAAAAACGCTTGTTTTCGGGTTAAAAACGGGAAAACTGAGCGATTTTTGAATTATAGGTCAAAGTTTTTGAATTCGGGCTATACTATTCGTTTGACGTAGCACGGAAGGATATATGACTAAAAAATTGGATCAAAGCTTCGGAGATCTGCTGATTAATTTGTTTCATTAATATTCATATTCTAAAATAACTAAATTTTTATCCTCTGTCTATATTTTGATGGTATTTGCCACAACGTCTATGTGTATTATTTATGGGGCGTCATATCCCAAACTGTTCCAATAGGAAACTGGCTTTGGAATCCTGCAAATTATTCAAGAAAGCAAAGAAAAGCTATTGCTTATGTATAGTATCATTAGGTTTTTTATCTTCTCAATATTTTTATAATGCGATTATATACAATTTCCGATAAATTCCAGGTGTATCCACCACTTGTATTAACAAACTGAACAACAACCGCATCAATATCTTTATGGTACCTGGCAATACTCGAATACCCTGGCAATAATCCTGTATGTTCATATTCATAAATAGATGAATAAATAGTTTGTTCATTATCATTTAGCAAAGAGCCATCGTTCAATGCGCGCAAAAATATTCCAACATCCTCTGCTGTAGCTACCATTGAGCCGGCAGGACTTTTAAAATCATTGTTTTTTAGATCGCCATCATAGCTTACGTCGTACCCACTCATTACATCCTCTAAATTCACTTTGCTAAGTAAACTATACGTATTATTCAATCCAAGCGGAAGCAAAATTTCTTTTTTGATATATTGATGGTGGCTATAACCCAACGTTTTATCAAGGATTTTGCCTATCAACAAATAATTGGTATTTGAGTATTCATAGTCTTCGCCCGGTTTAAAGTCCGCGGGCTTATTCAATACCAATTCGAGGTTTTCTTTATCGTTTTTGGGTGGGTTTACCCAATAGCCAGGGGTGTCGGTAAAGTTGGGAATGCCACTTCTATGCTGCACCAACATGCTCAAGGTAATTTTATCGGCATTTTCAATACTATCCGTAAGTTCCGGCAAGTAATCATCGAGCGTTTTATCCAAAGACAAACGCCTGTCATTTACCAATTTGGCGACAGCAACCGCGACATATAACTTGCTTATACTTGCAATCTTGAATAAGGATTTCGGGTAAGCAGGTATTTTATTTTTTCGGTCCTGCCAACCAGCGGCATAAAACTCCGGCGGCTTCCCTGCCTGGTCCACGTAAACAATCATACCATCCAGCCCGTCCCCAATGGCTTCATTTACCTGCTCCTGAACCGTGTCAGGCAAAGGTAAAATCCAGGCTTTTACCAAAATCCATGGTACAAACCATAACGAGGCTATGCCTGCAACGATAAATACTATTCCAAGTATTCGTTTAGTTTGGGTTTTTGCCATCCTTTAGGATAATACATTTTTTCAATTTCAATATAAGTGTGCCGGCCTTTTGGCGAAAGCGTAACATAGTGTTATTGATGCGTTTTCAGATTTCGTAAACCTTGTCATCGTTATCAGCATCCCCATTTCGGTAACCATCTACCTCTTTCAAAATATTGGGGAGCAGCAAAGGTGCTAAAGGCTGAATATAGGGATAAAGCACTGAGTTTTCTTTAATATCCTCATCAAGAATCTGCGTCCTTCCGCGCAAAGCGGTGACAAACATGAGCAAGACACTGAGGATGAATGCACTTTTTAAAACCCCAAAAACCGCCCCAAGTATTTTATTAATCAGCCCAAGCATGGCAAAACTCGCCACTTTGGTGAGTATTCTGGCGGCAAGGGAAATGACCAGCACGATAATAATGAAGGTTACTGCAAAGGCCACCAGGTTGATCGTGGCATCGCTCCAATCTACCCGGTCGTGCATAAAATCGACTGCATAGTATGAAAAATGGATAGCCCCATAGATCCCTGCAATAAGTCCAATAAGCGAGGCGAGCTCTACAAAAAGCCCATGTACGAAGCCACGGAAGAGTCCCAAGGCAAGGAATATGGCAAGGATAATATCTAGATAATTCACAGTGCTAAAGATAACATAAGCTTTTAAAACGGAAAATGAAATCCTTTTTTTGGCTTGCGCGAAATCTAGTATATTCTTCAATATCACATACAGGCATAACACTTAACACATTTTAAACAAGTAGGTTTATAAAGGTTTGCTCAAACAAAGTATCTTTGCTGTCTATGGCAAGGGATGAACAATTAAAAGAACGTTGGGAGCAGTTGGTACGCATTATCTCAGACCGTTTTGCAGATGGTGAGCGGCTAGATCTTGATGCGATCATCTACCTGATCGGGCTACAGGAATTTGGCCGTTTTGACCGGAGGTTCAAAAAAGATGATAAGCTGGACCTGATGCATATCGCAATATGCCGTGTGCTGGAACCTTTTGGGTATTATTCTTTTGATTATCAAGACGATGAAGGATGGCCACATTATAATGTAGTTGAACAGTTGCCGCCGCTCAAGGCCGGTGAGCAATCTGTGTTGATGAAAGAGGCCATCGTACAGTATTTTATGGAAAAGCAACTTATCAAATAGCCGGCTTTAGCAATGTTAGCAGTGACTTTGATGCAGGCGGCCACAACATTCCCCAATGATTCCGGGCCCATCTATAAAGAGACTATACAGGGGCGATTTCCGGTAGAACCCTTTAACACCTTTAGCAATCTTATTTTCCTGTTTATTGTTATTTATTTCGGCTTAAAGGTTTATCGCGAGCCTAAAAAGCACCCTTTTCTGGTGTGGGCGCTTCCGGTGATCGGCCTGGGGTTCATTGGCGGCACGGTGTATCATGCCTCGCGCTCCGCCGAAATCTGGCTCTTGCTGGACTGGGTGCCCATTACCGCGCTCAGTCTGGCCGGCGTGGTCTATTTCATCTTTAAATGGATGGAGACCTGGCCTAAACGATTATTACTTATCGCCTTGATGAGTTTTGTTTTTGTTGGCCTGCGAGCATTACCTTTTCCGGTAAAAATCCAGATTACGTTGGGGTATATAATTACCGCCCTGACCGTGGCCGTACCTATACTGGGTTATCTCTACAAAAGTCAGTGGCGCAATGTGGGCTATGTAATGATGGCTTTTGGTATTTTTGGCATTGCTGTATTTTTTAGATTTTTGGATAGAAGGATGAGTATTGATTTCTTTTGGATGGGTTCGCATTGGCTTTGGCATATCTTTGGTGGGACGGCGGTATTTTTTTTGATTCAATATATTTATAAGGACAACGCGCGCGATGCCCAAGGGATTTCCTAAATTTGGCCATTAACAATTGACCCTTTTAAAGGGGGTTTACATCTAAAGACTTCCGCTTCCGCCTAATATTTAACGGGCAGGTTTGCTGAAGTGAAATGAATATTATGCTAGAAAACATCAGAGCTGGAATCGCCGAGACGGAAGCTTTTACCGCAACCTCACTGAAGGAGGTGGAAGCCTTTCGTATAAAATATCTTGGTAAAAAAGGATTGCTCACCACCTATTTTGCTGAATTTAAAAATGTGCCCAATGACCAGAAAAAAGAGTATGGTCAAACCCTAAACCAGTTGAAACAAGCAGCGCAGGATAAGGTAAACGCGCTCAAAAAGGAACTGGAAAAACCTTACGAAACTTCGGTGTACGGCGACCTTTCTCGTCCGGGTGAGCCAATACCGCTTGGCGCCCGTCACCCCATATCCCAAGTGCGCGATAAGATTGTTGACATTTTCTCGCGTATCGGTTTTAATGTTTCCGAAGGGCCTGAGATCGAGGACGACTGGCACAACTTTACCGCGCTCAACCTGCCAGAATATCATCCCGCACGGGATATGCAGGACACCTTTTTTATTCAGACTGATCCCGATGTACTGTTGCGTACGCATACATCCTCGGTTCAGGTACGCTATATGGAAAACAACAAACCGCCCATCCGCACCATTTCGCCCGGGCGCGTTTATCGAAATGAAGCGATTTCTGCCCGTTCGCATTGCTTTTTCCACCAGGTGGAAGGGCTTTATATCGACCGTGAGGTTTCCTTTGCCGACCTCAAACAGACGCTGCAATATTTTACCACCGAACTCTTTGGCAAAAGCAAGATACGCCTGCGCCCTTCCTATTTCCCTTTCACGGAACCCAGCGCCGAAGTCGATGTTTACTGGGGCCTGGAGACAGAAACCGATTATAAAATGACCAAGGGCACCGGCTGGCTCGAGATCATGGGATGTGGCATGGTAGATCCCAATGTGCTGGAAAATTGCGGTATCGATCCCAAGGAATACAGTGGTTTTGCCTTTGGTATGGGTATAGACCGCATCGCGCTGCTTTTGCACCAGATTGCTGACATCCGCCTGCTCAGCGAGAACGATGTGCGGTTTTTGGAACAGTTTAAAAGTGTCATCTGATTTTTTTCGCCTAAGCGAAAAAAGTTGTTGCGCAGTAGATTATAGATGTATTCGCCTTTTATGATCGTTGCTCTAAAAATTAAGGCGACAGTAACGACCTAAAAATGATAAATAACTCAGTAACTTAATAGTTTAAATATAGCCAAGAAATGAAAAAATATGTCGTAATTACCTTACTTGTTATCGGCCTGCTTGTCATGGCGTATCTCACTTTTATCATTGCTGCCATCAAGATCGCAATAGGGGCCACATTTGTAGGGATCATGCTGCTCGCCATTCTGATCCTGTGGGTCATGTGGAAAGTTCATGATTAAGACATGCGTAAGGATATTAAAATCCCCGAAGTCAATGATGTGCATATGGCTGCCGTATGCGAGTTTTCTGAAGAACACAGATCATGGGACTGGAGCGCCTTTCTGATAAATGCCAAAAGTAAACCTATTGAGATGGCGCTGATCGTTTCTCATGGTTATGAGGGCGAAAAAACGACAAGCAAATTGCGCCACAAAGTACCGTTATTGCCAGCAAAATCGTATGCTAAGATCGAATTTTTGGAAGAAACCCTGCTTACCCTGAACAACAGGTTTTCGGTCACTTTTTTTATGGATGGAACAATGTATGCTCAAGATTTTTTGTTTCCTAAAGGAACCATTTCTGAAAAGAAAATGGTGAAATTGCCCGTGATGAAAGAGAAAGGGGTTTTGGCAATATAGAAACATTTCTGTTTTTTATATCTTTATAGATATGCAAATCCATTTCCAAACTAAGGTAGAAAGCAACAGGACACAGGAAGAGGAGTTTTTAAAACTCAGTCCTTCTGAGCGGTTTTATGCTTTTTTAAAGTTGATGCACGACCTTAAAGATTTCCCATCAAATCAGTCAGAAAAAAAAGCAAAGGATCAAAAGAACTTCGTTATCAAGATAAAATCCAAAACAGCATGAAGGAGTGGAATCGCGAAATTGATGCCTTTATCGCTTCCGCGAACAAGCATCAGGTCCTTATGCTTATGGTAGGTGGTGGAGCGGTAAATTTTCATGGTTACCAGAGACATTCGGCCGATGTTGATTTTTGGATACATCCAACGCAGGAAAATTTTGAGGCGCTGATCAAGGTTTTAAAAGATCTGGGTTATGAAATCATGAATTTTCCCAAAGCCGTTAAACAACAGCAGCAGAATATTTCGATTAAATTTTCCCCCAGCAGCCTAAACCTAGAACTCATCACCAGGTTTTCGGTCAACAAAACTTTCGCGGAAGCGTATGAAAGAAGTATTGAGACTTCAAAAAAAGACAATCCAAAAATCAAATGGCACGTCCTAAATCTGGACGATCTCATCACCAGCAAGATCAAATCCGAAAGGCCAAAGGATTTACTGGATGTTCAGGAATTAAAACGGATCAACGGTTTGTAAACTACTTTTCATTGTTGAAAACGAACCTTATTTCCCATTGATCAACTGTACCAGTCGTTCTCTGGAAATTTGGCTCATCCTGGTGATACTTCCCGGTTTATATTCTCCCTTTTTATTGATAAAGGCATAGGTGGGAAAGCCGCTGCCGTTAAAGAGCTGCATGAGTTCAGCTTCTACAGATTGTTCTATGAACAGATGAGTGCCGCCCAGTTTAAACTGCGCGATCTTGGCCTTCCATTGTTCTGGGCTTCCTCCAGCTGAGGTACAGAGATATATAAACTCAACGGGCTCGTCTTCAACCGCATCGTGCAGTTTTTTGCTGGAAGGAAAATCCCCTAAGCAAGGGCCGCACCATACCGCCCAAAAATCAAGTAAAAGTGCCCTGTCCTTAAATGAGGATTTAATCTTTGCCAGAAGTTCCTGAGCGGTCATATCACTAATTTCATAAAGCTTTGCACCAAAATCGAATTCCATTGTGGGTTTGCCAAAAACCGACTTTCCTATATTGCTTAATTTAGCACGTTTTAATGAAGTTTCAATATCATTTAGTTTTGCAATATTTGCCTGAGCCATTTTTTGTAAATATTCTTTGCACCAGGGAGTTTGCAAAGTATTTAGAACCATATCATCAATAATTTTTTGCTTTTTAAGATCTTCACTGGTAATTTTAAGTTTAAGAAAATCGGCTATTACAGGCACAAATAAGCTGTCCATAAGCTTGATATCTTTTGCTATTCGCTTTTTTGAAAGATATGAACTAAAGACCGGTTCCAAAGCCTTTTTCAGTTGTTGAAGCTTAATTGCATCTAAGGCTTTTCCATCCTTTTCAAGAGTGAATAAATTTTTAATTTCGATAAGATTTTCTTTGAGTTCAGCATTGAACTCAACTAAGGAATCTTTATTGATTATCATGCTATCGGCAATCGCAATATTCTTTTCAATTTTTTTCTTGAAAAAATAAGAATTGAACACCGGCTTTAACTCCTTATTTAATTGTTGAAACCGAAGCGTATCTAAAGCTTTGCCCGTAGTCAGTAAACCGAATAAATCTTTAAATTCATTTATTTTTTCTTCTTGTTCTGGATCAAGGTCAACCAAAGAACCTATGTTTTTAAATTCTAAAGTACTAGGCTTATCCGGCAGTTGCTGTAAATAATAAAACAGATTATTGTAAAAATTTGTCCCGTTAGTTGAAATCGCATTAGGTGTGTGTTTTTTGATTTCAGCCCATAACGTATCATCCATTTTTCTACCCCAATGCTGATATAATAGTTCACCATAATAATCTGAAAGTCTTTCATTCTTAATCAACCAAGAATATGTAGAGGGATTTTTTTTAATATAAGATTCGTCTAACTTGGCAAGAGATTCATAAAGACTGTCCAGCGATTGGGTATATTTTTTAATAGGAATATCGCGGTTACTTTTAATAGTTGACAACGCACGGGATATATTATCCCTATCCTTACGATTTGACCAATAAAGCTCATGCATAAACCTATTAAGATCAGCATCAGGCCCGCTAAATTGTATTCCTGGTGCGTAAAAACGCTTACCGCTATTTTTTGCCTCTTCTAAATCCACCGCAATTTGCAATCCTTGGTTTACATAGATTTCAGAATAATAGACATTGGCTATGTCTAATCGAACTTGTTGATAAGGGAATGCATGATCAAGCTCAAGTGTAAAAGAGCCATCGGTTTGAACGGTGGTGGATTTTTTGACTCTGGATTTACGAAGGGGTGAAATTAGGGTATACTCAATTTTCATCGCGCTATCCGCCTCTTGTGGAAGGTTTAAAAGAATCCCATTTACCTGAGGAATATGCTCATCGTTTAAAAAATACTCACTTGATGCTTTTTCTTCAACAGAAACCAAATCTTTGGGCATCTGAGCAAACAAAGAAGTAGTTATGAATAACAAAAAGAAAGTAAAATTTAAGCGCATAATTGATCAATTTTGTTAAAAATATCAACAATAATACGCTAATAACCACATAAATATAATTGATTTTGAATTTAAAAAGGTGAAAACAGCATTTATGTGCAGTAAAGCAATGTTTTATTGCGTAGTATAGAATAATTACGGCGGGTATTGGCTTTGATATTATAATCTCATCAACTGGTTATCTATTTTAACTTTCAGATAAAACGGAAGCGTATAAATGCAACTCAAACACTATATATGCAGTTCAACCGAAACTGATTTTATAAATGAAACCATTACGGTTTTTTTGTGGTGAACGTTTTTAAATAGATTATTATGAAGAAGATTTTATCATTTCTAATATTGTTATTTCTAGGAGCTATGTGTTTTTCCCAAACACAAGAAAAGTTACCGAGACAACCGTGGACAGATATTCTTGAAATGAACAGCAAAGAGTATTTTCCTATTCAAAAATGGGATACTGATATAAATGTAAAGTTAGAAGGCATTTATACTGAAGCGGATTCTTTAAAGGTGGCACAGATTGTAAAAAAGTTAGATGCACTTACAGAAACTATATCGATTAAATTTTCAAAAACAGAAGATCCAAATTTTAGGATCCACTTTTTAAATAAGCTCGTAAAAGATGAGAATAATGTCAACAATACCATAAACACACGGTATGGGTCTAATTATGGTTCTGGTTACTCATATGCAGACGTTTATGTTTATACAATTGACAAATCAGATATAGAGGTTCGAAACAGCTTAGAATCAAGATTAACAGAAACAATTGTAAATGGTTCGTTTATTTTTCCGATGAAGGAGGAAAAAAGGAATAGTATTTTCAATCCTGTAGTAGCAAATAACAATAGTAATATCCCATTAAATAATGAAGACATCGCTATTATCAAAGAGGTATATGGGAAAAATTATGAAGACCGATTAAAAATTGCAAAAAAGCAATTTCCATCTATATTAAGGAATCTTCGAAATGAAAAAATCTCTCAGAGAGAAAGATCAATTTGGTGGGTAAAAAATCCCATTTCGGTTCTTATTTTGCCAGCTATCATTTTGTTTTTAGGAGTGGTTTTTCTTATTAAAAAAACTAGTCAAGCACTATCTTCTAAAATTAAAAATGATTGGCTTGGTTTTGGTGTTATATCTTTTATTGCATTGTTATTTGCAGACATTGTAATCATACTGTTAGTTTCGTTTTATGATTTTCTAACAATTCCTGATGAATATCAAAAAATAGGGATATTCAGAAAAGACACAATACTAACAACTACACTTACGCTTTTTGTCCTTGTTTTTCCTTTTTTATTTTTGCTCCGTTTTCTTGAGTTAAAAATTAGCATGAGCTCTCAGAAAATTTTGACAAAGACAGTCTTAATGTTTTTGTCAACAGGTTTTATACCATTTGTAATTGTTTATTTACTGATGTATTTCAGCAAAGGAATAAATGGGAATGATGATTATTATGTGGTTTCTAATATATTCCTATATATAATGATATTTGCTTCGATACGAGCCTTTATAAGCTATTTCATTTTTAAAGAGCGAAGCCTTATTGTAGAAAATGAAATGCAGTTATCCCACTTAAGAGAGTTAAAAACAAAAGCAGAACTAAAATCATTACAATCACGTGTCAATCCACATTTTTTATACAATTCCTTAAACTCCATTGCAGGTTTAGCACACGATGATGCCGATAAAACTGAAAAAATGGCCTTGTCCCTATCTGATTTGTTTCGATATTCTATCAATAAAAAGGGCGAAAAAATGAGTACGGTCAATGAGGAGGTAACCTTGGTGGAAAACTACCTAGAGATTGAGAAAATACGTTTTGGGGAGCGTTTGGTATTCACCCTTACTGTTGACGATGCTGTAACAGAAGAAAAAATACCCATGTTTATGCTACAGCCTTTATTGGAAAATGCGATAAAACACGGGGTTTCTAAAATTGGGGGTGAAGCAAAAGTAAGTTTAGACATTAAAAAAGATGGCGAAAATCTTTTAATAGCGGTAAGCGATAATGGTCCCCATTTTCCAAAAGGATTAGTAAGTGGCCATGGGCTACAAACGGTGTACGATTTACTACGGTTAAGTTATGGTAACAATGCGTCCTTAAGTTGGGAAAACGCTCCTAAAAAGCAGATAGTGATCTCCATTAAAAATAATCAGCATGGATAAAGTATATAAAACACTGGTTATTGATGATGAGCCGCCAGCAAGAAAACGACTGCTGAATTTACTGGAGAATTTTACCGATACTTTTGAGGTGATAGGCGTTGCCGAAAACGGCCTGGTAGCCAAAGAAAAAATTGAGACCTTAAAACCAGATCTCATTTTCTTGGATATTGAAATGCCAGAACTAACGGGTTTTGAAGTGCTAGAAATTCTGACCTATATTCCCATTGTTATTTTTTGCACGGCTTATGACCAATATTCTTTAAAAGCTTTTGAAACCAATAGCATTGATTATTTAATAAAACCTGTTCGACTGGAACGCCTGCAACAATCAGTCAACAAATTAAAATTATTTAGCAAAAACCTCCCCGACCAGAACATTCTTGGATTATTAAAAGAGCTGTCATCCTGCAAAGAAGAACACCAGATGACGTCCATTACGGTTAAAAAAGACGGTAAACTTATTTTTATAAAGGGAGGTTCGGCCATACGCGCCAGGATGATCTCTTTGGCCATTTTGATTTTGGCAACGTTTTTCCTCATCTCCGCAAATTAAAAGTTGGATAAAATAATAGAAGTGGATTGAAAAGGATACCAGAAAGGGGGCATTGTTCCACGTCAGCATCTTCGGGCCGGTTAAAATATAGGCTCAGCAGCTCATAAGCTTTTGCCTTAAAATAAAGGGGTTTTATCAACGTTTTCCTCATCTACCAGAAAGGGGCATTGTTCCACGTCAGCATCTTCGGGCCGGTTAAAATATAGGCTCAGCAGCTCATAAGCTTTTGCCTTAAAATAAAGGGGTTTTATCGTGGGGTGCAGATTATAGTTCATCAACTGGTTAAGCACGATGGCCATCCCCGGCGGGATGGAAGATTCCTTATAATATTTCCGGTCCTTGTTCTCATCGCTTAAAAAAGTGATATAGTTCGCTTCCGCGGAAAAGAGCGAATGGAACTTTTTGATCGATATCAATACCGAAACGATCCAGGTGCCCGGGTACATGCTGAGGTTCATGGGCAGGTCGCGCTGCGGGTTATAGAGCAACAGTGAGTATTCCTCGGCCAGGGACAGTTCATAACTCCCCTCGTTAAAACCAAAAATGGCGCTGCCCTTTGCACAAAAATGAAATTGGATAAAACTACTGTCCACCTTGCGAATAACCTGCTGATCTCTCCTGTTGCTCATTAGTGAATTTCAGAATGGTAAAACCTTCTTCGATAGGGGTTTCTGAATATAAGCTTAGCGCGTTATTTTTAGGGTCTGCTATCATAATTCAATTCGTATTATTTAGATAAATTCTAAATAAACCTTAATGTCGAGGGCAGGTTAAACCCCTACTAAAACTGGCTATTTAGAGCAAATTACCAATTTTTATGCTCTTCAAGCCGTCTTTCGATAAAAATCATACCGCAAGCGTTGTTTTTTTATTCTTGCCGCGCTTACTTTTGCACCGCTGATTATGACTACAAACGGTAAGCAACATTTTTATCCATCCCATCCAGGTGATTTTTTTGCCATTGGCTTGAGCTATCTCAAGGCAGATGCCGAGGTGCGCGGCCATTTTAGCGTAGATACGGCGGTACAAGAACTTATTTTACAGCGCGCCCAGGATGAGGATATTGCCGGGCTTACCATAATCTCTACCTGTAACCGTACCGAACTTTATGGTTTTGCGCATGAGCCCATGGATCTCATCAAGCTGCTCTGTGAGCATACCCAGGGAACAGTAGATGAATTTCTAAAAGTCTCTTACACCTATAAAAATGAGAAGGCCGTCAACCATCTCTTTCGCGTGGGAACGGGGCTTGATAGTCAGATTCTTGGTGATTTTGAAATCATTAGCCAACTTAAATCGGGGTTTAGGCGCAGCAAGAAGCTCAAGCTTGTCAACCCGTTTATGGAGCGGCTCATCAACGCCGTCATCCAAGCCAGCAAACGCACCAAAAATGAGACGAATCTATCTACGGGCGCAACCTCAGTAAGCTTTGCATCGGTACAATATATTTTGGCGCGCGTACCCTATGCCTCTCAGAAAAATATTTTGCTTTTTGGAACGGGAAAAATTGGCCGCAATACCTGCGAAAATCTTGTCAAGCATACCCAAAATGAGAATATTACCCTTATAAACCGGACTAAGGATCGTGCTGAACGTATTGCGGGGAGATTCAACCTTCATGTAAAGGATTATGCCAATATCCAAGCCGAGATCGCACGGGCAGATGTGCTCATCGTAGCCACGGGCGCACAGAAACCCACAATCAATAAAGAGCTGCTCTACCTTAAGAAACCATTGCTTATCCTTGATCTTTCCATCCCCAAAAATGTGGACGAAGATGTTGAAAAGGTAAATGGGGTCACGCTGGTACACCTCGACCAGCTCTCTAAGATAACGGATGACACCCTTAACCGAAGAAAAAAACATGTGCCAAAGGCAGAATTGATCATCAAGGAAATTCAGGGAGAATTTTATGAGTGGTTGGGTACTCGGCAATTTGCCCCCACCATTAAAGCATTAAAGGAGCGTCTACTCGAGATCAAAGATGGCGAGATCGACTACCAGCGGAAAAAAATAAACGGTTTTGATGAGCAACAGGCCGAAATCATCAGCAGCCGATTAGTCCATAAAATCGCCACACAGTTTGCGGTACACCTTAAAAGTGATGCGGTGCCTCAGGAAGAGAGTTTGGCACTCATTCAGAAAGTATTTAAACTCCAGAACACATAGCCTTGCCAAAAACAATCCGTATAGGTACGCGCGATAGCGAGCTTGCCCTTTGGCAGGCCAATAATGTTAAGGATCAGCTCGATAATTTAGGGTTTGAGACGGTGCTGGTCTCGGTCAAATCCACCGGGGATCTTGTGCTCGACAAGCCGCTCTATGAGATGGGCATCACAGGTATTTTTACCAAAACCCTAGACGTTGCCATGATCAACGGCACAGTGGACATCGCCGTGCACAGCATGAAAGATGTACCCACCCAACTGCCTAAAGGAATACTTCAGGCTGCCGTGCTCAAGCGTGCTGCCAGTGATGATATTCTTGTGCATAAACCCGGTCTGGACCTTAGAAAAGAACTTCAAAACACACAGACGATCGCCACCGGAAGCCTGCGTAGAAAGGCACAATGGCTCAACCGTTTTCCCAATCATAAGGTTGTAGATCTGCGTGGTAACGTAAATACCCGCTTACAAAAACTGGAAGATAGCGATTGGTTAGGAGCCATTTTCGCAAAAGCAGGGTTAGAGCGCATTGATCTCAAACCAGAAAACCACATTGTTTTAGATTGGATGATTCCTGCACCCGCACAGGGAGCAATGGTCATTGCCGCAATGCAAAACGACAAATTCTGTGTTGACGCTTGCGCGAAACTTAACGATGCCGAAAGCGAGGTGACCACAAGGGTAGAACGCGAATTCCTTCGCGAACTCGAAGGCGGGTGCACCGCGCCCATCGGTGCTTTGGCCAAAATTAAAGATCAACAGATAACATTTAAAGGCGCTCTTTTCAGCCTGGACGGAAAAAAGAAGATTGAGGTCGAAAAGACCATTGACCTGAACAAGAATTACCAATTTGGCCGAAAATGCGCACTTGAAATTTTGGAAAATGGCGGAAGGGAAATGATGCGGGAGATTAAAAGTGTTTTGAGTTGACCATTTTATCCACAAAACGACTGAAACTTTCGCAAAGAAACCTAGTCTTGGGTGCGGGTTTTTCTTTAGTGGACTATGATGCGATAAAAATTCAATTCATCGATTTTGAGAAACCAGAGGATATCAAAAATGGTATTTTTACTAGTCAAAACGCGGTGAAGGCAACTCAGAATTCAGGATTCAGGATTCAGAATTGTTACTGCGTTGGCCAAAAAACCAGCTCGCTCCTTGAAAAATCTGGCATTAAGGTCTTAAAAACGGCTGAATATAGTCAAGACCTAGCCAATTATATCATAGAAAACCATAAAAACGAAAAATTCCATTTTTTCTGTGGAAACAAACGCCGCGAAGAACTCCCAACAATTTTGACCGAGGCTAATGTCGATTTTGAAGAAATAACGACCTATAAAACAGTACGGAATCCGAAGAAGTTTGACCAAAAATTTGATGCCGTGTTGTTTTATAGTCCCAACGGCGTTATGAGTTTTGCAGAAAAGAACGATTTTGGCGAAAGCCTTGCTGTTTGCATTGGCAAAACTACCGCTGCCGAGGCAAAAAAACACATTGCAAATGTCGAGATTGCAAATGTCACTTCCGTAGAAAGTGTGATCGCAAAAGCGGTAAAAGCTTTGCGTAATGGTTGACGCTTCCAGACCTAACAGGTTTTCAAAATCTGTGAGGTCTTAATCGGGGGCTGACCTGCAAGGTATGAGCGTCCCGATAGCTATCGGGAGAGCGATCCCTGTAGGTCTAAAATGTATATTGAAATCAAGATTTATGAATAAAAAAGATGGGATTCCCACCATTTCGGGAATAAAGAACGACCTTTTCCTCCGTGCCCTGCGCGGGGAAACCGTGGATCGCCCCCCGGTATGGATGATGCGCCAGGCCGGTCGCTATCTCCCTGAGTTTATGGAACTCAAAAACAAATACGGTTTTTTTGAGCGGTGCCAGTCGCCGGAACTGGCCAGTGAAATCACGGTACAGCCCATACGCCGTTATGGGATGGACGCTGCGATCCTGTTTTGTGATATTCTGGTCATCCCGCAGGCGATGAATATTGAGGTGGAAATGAAACCTGGTGTGGGGCCATGGCTGCCGAGCCCCATCCGTAGTATGAAAGATCTCGACCGCGTAATCGTCCCGGATATTCAGGATACGCTGGGCTATGTCATGGACGCCATTAAAATGACCAAGGAAAAACTGAACAATGAGATTCCGCTCATAGGCTTTGCCGGTTCACCATGGACGCTGCTGTGCTATTGCGTACAGGGGCAGGGGTCTAAAAATTTTGACAAGGCCAAGGAATTTTGTTTTACGCAGCCCGAAGCCGCTCATGCGCTCCTGCAAAAAATCACCGATACTACCATCGCTTACCTGAAAGAAAAGGTAAAGGCCGGTGTAGATGCCGTTCAGGTTTTTGACAGCTGGGGCGGGATGCTTTCCCCTGTGGATTATCAGGAGTTCAGTTGGCAATATATCCAGCAGATCATTGATGCGCTCAAAGACCATGCACCGGTGATCGCTTTCGGCAAAGGCTGCTGGTTTGCGCTGGGCGAAATGGCAAAGAGCGGCGCTTCCGCATTAGGCGTCGACTGGACGTGCAGCCCAAAGGAAGCCCGAAAACTCACTGGAGGAAACATCACTTTGCAAGGGAATTTTGACCCCACACGCTTGTTTTCGCCCCCGAGCGATATAAAAAAAATGGTCAAAAAAATGATCGATGATTTCGGAAAGGATAAATACATCGTCAATCTGGGCCACGGGATCTTGCCCAATATTCCGTTAGAAAATGCGGGTGCGTTTATAGAGGCCGTAAAAGAATATACACAAGACTGATGCTGGGCAAAATCTTGCGGTCTGGTGATTTTAAGAAGCTTCCGGGGCTTTTTTGGCTAGCGCTGAAACATCCATTGTATATAATTCCCACTTTAGAGGCGACCAAGCTTACCATGGAGATTGCCCAGAGGGAATATGGCGATAAGCACAAGGGCAATACACCCGAGAATGCTTTCCGTCATGCGCTGTGGAGTTTCTGCATTGCCAAAAAATGCCTACAATGGGTCCGGAATATCCCGAAAGTTTTGACCTGGGTCAAACTGATCACCGAAAAGCACGAGGTAGTTGCCCCAAATCCACCGCTGGAGCGCGCCATGGATGTACACAACAATGCCCTGGGAATGCAGCTTTTTGAGCGGTCGCCCGATTGGGAAATTGCACATGCCGTCAATCACCTGAAAAACGCCACAACAACCGCAAAAAAGATTGAAAAACCCGCAGAAACTGATTCTCATGAGGATGAACTTGTTTATATCACGCGCTGACCTGCAAGGTGTTGTCTGAGGAACGAAAACCTCCTTGTAGGTCTATAAATGTATATCAACCCAACATCATCATGAAACTCGAAAAACTAGAAAAAGGCCATTATTATCATATTTTTAATCGTGGTATCAACGGAAGCGACCTATTCAAAAATGATAAAAACAAGATCTATTTTCTAGAATTATTCAAAAAATACCTGACCGGTAAAGTTTCGATACTTGCCTATTGCCTGATGCAAAATCATTATCATTTTGTTGTTAGAATCGATGATGAAGAAGAAAAGGTAACGCAATCTTTCTCAAATTTTTTTAATGCTTACGCAAAAGCTTTTAATAAGAGTATCAATAGAACCGGAAGCCTTTTTGAAAAACATTTTAAGCGAAAACGCATTACAGATGAAGACTATCTAAGAAAGCTGATCATTTATGTGCATACCAATCCGGTTCACCATAGATTTTATGAAAATGCGGAAGATTATAGGTTTTCATCACTGAATTATTACTTAAATACAAAGAACGATCAGCCTGAATTTTTAAATATAAAGGAAGGTCTTCAGTTATTTAATGATCTAGAAAATTTTAAATTTATGCACAATCAAAAGTTTGGGGATGTTGAGGATGATTTGGGCTTAGACCTACAAGGAGCCCCCACTGATCCCGATAGGTATCGGGAAGCGGGGGAACACCTTGCAGGTCAAGGTACCGGTTCCAACCTGCAAGGTATGAGCGAGGAACGAGCGATCCTTGTAGGTCTTTCCGGGGGAAAAAAAGACCCCAGCGAACGGGCGATCTCTGTAAGTACTTCCGATATAAAAACCCGCTTCCTTGCCTACATCCACAACCTTCAAGACCGGATCACCTCGGCCATCGAAAAAATTGATGGGAAAGCTGCTTTTCATGAAGATCCGTGGGATCGTGAAGAAGGTGGCGGCGGGCGTACACGTGTTATAGAAAATGGCGATGTGATCGAGAAGGGCGGCGTAAATATCTCCCAGGTACACGGTCCGCTTGCTCCGGCCATGCAGGAGTATTTTAAGGTGGGCGATGTCGATTTTTTTGCCTGCGGACTCAGTCTGGTGCTGCACCCCAAAAATCCGTATGCGCCTACGGTACACGCCAATTGGCGTTATTTTGAGATGTATGAGAAAGACGGTACGCTCGTCGATAGCTGGTTCGGCGGCGGTCAGGATTTGACGCCTTATTATTTATTTGACGAAGATGCGAAGCACTTTCACCAAGTCTGTAAAACCGCTTGTGATGCCCACGACCCTAAATTTCATTCCGATTTCAAAGAAAAATGTGATTCTTATTTTTACAATGCCCACAGACATGAAAGTCGTGGCGTCGGCGGATTGTTCTTTGATTATTGCAAAGCTGATGAGAAACATTCCATGGAAGATTGGTACGCTTTTGTGACCGAGGTGGGCGATAGTTTTCTAGATGCCTATTTGCCCATTCTGAAAAGGCGTATGGATCTGCCTTTCGGCAAAAGGGAAACTGACTGGCAGCAGATACGCCGCGGCCGCTACGTGGAGTTCAATTTGGTACACGATAAAGGAACGCTCTTCGGCCTCAAAACAAACGGAAGGATCGAAAGCATCCTGATGAGCCTTCCACCTTTAGTACAGTGGAAATATGATTATCACCCCGAAGTGGGAAGTGAAGAGGAAAAACTGGTAGAAGTACTCCAAAACCCTAAAAAATGGGCTTAATTCTTAACTTTGTAACAGCGTTCAAAAACCACTCATCTCCCGATAAAGTCGGAATTTTACCTTCTTTCTGAAGAAGGGGACCGAGATCGGTTTTCATAGAAAAACCTCAAAATGAAGACTCAACCTTCAAACCTGTCAGCGCGCGATCAGCGTCATATCTGGCATCCACTAACGCAGCACAAGACCGCTGCCGAAGCAATCCCCATCGTTCGTGCAAAAGGCTCAGTGCTTTACGGGGAAAATGGCGAGGAATATATCGATGCGATCGCGAGTTGGTACACGGCCATGTACGGGCATTGCAATGATTTTATTATTGATCGGGTTCATGTGCAGATGCAGCAATTGGATCAGGTCGTATTCAGTGGCTTTACGCACGAGCCGGCCATTACTCTTTCAGAGAAGCTGATCGCTATATTGCCCGAGAACCAGAATAAGCTCTTTTTTAACGATAATGGTTCTACCGCGACCGAAATCGGTATCAAAATGGCATTGCAATACCATCATAACCGTGGCGAAAAACGAAAGACCATGCTTGCTTTTGCCGGTGGTTTTCACGGCGATACCCTCGGGGCGATGTCGGTGAGCAGCCTTTCGGTTTATAACGGGCCATTTGAGCAGCATTTTATGGATGTCAAACGCATCCCGTTGCCCAATGGTGAAAACCACAACGAAATCCTCTCCCTCATTAAAACCTACCATGAGAAAACACCATTGGCCGGTTTTATCTATGAACCGCTTGTGCAGGGCGCTGCGGGTATGATCATGTATGATGTCCAGGGTCTTGATCAGATTTTAGCGACTTTGCGAATCATTAGATATCATCAAAGTCGCCGATGAGGTCATGACCGGTTTCGGCAAGACGGGCAAGAATTTTGCTTCAGCATATATGGAACGGCAACCTGATGTAATGTGCCTTTCCAAAGCATTGACCGCAGGAATGCTTCCCATGGGCGCCACCAGCTGTAGCCAGCGCATTTACAATGCTTTTTATGACGATGATATGGGCAAAGGCCTGTTTCACGCCCATACGTACTCGGCCAATCCGCTGGCGTGTGCGGCCGCCATTGCGAGCATAGAACTGCTGACCTCTGCGGAGATTCAGACCAAAATCAAAACCGTCGAAAAATGGCATAAAGCCTTTGACGCGAAAATCAAAAACCACCCCAAGGTCAAAAGCAGCCGCCAACTGGGCATTATCTATGTACTCGAGCTCAATATCGAGATGGAACGTTATGGCCATACCCGCCAAAAATTATTCGATTATTGCATGAAAAGAGGGGTTTTTATGCGCCCACTGGGCGAAACGCTCTATATCACCGCACCATACACAACGACGCAGGCCCAAATGGAAAAAATTTATGCCGTAATCGATAGTGTTTTGGAAAGTTTTTAAGCTTAAGTAACTTGCTAAACTCTGGAAATGTTCAAAACCACTCGTCGCTTTGATCGGAAACTCTATAACGTATTCATCCGCAATTTTTCATGCAAATGGAAGGATATAAATTCTCCTAATTTTAATTTTGCTCCAAAATAAAAATAAATTGCATCAACCTATCGCCATTACCGGATTGGGCAGCCTGTCTGCTTTGGGGAGTTCCGCTTCCAGACCCGACCTGCAAGGTGTTCCCGACGTCCCGATAACCATCGGGAGGAGGGCTCCGTGTAGGGCTGACTACGATGATAAATTTCTCAACGATCATTTTTCCCAAAAACACTTTCTAACCTTCGACGATAATTTAAATTCCTGGGTTGGCCGCTTACCTGAAAATTGCCAAAACGAGATCGAAGCCATCCGTGCTGAAAATAAAAACTTTAAATACCTTGACCCCAGCGTGCTTTATGCGATATATACATCGCGCTTGGCGATCGCAGACGCGGGTTGGCAGAAGGCGAGCCGTTTTGGGATTAACATCGGTTCATCGCGGGGCACGACCGAACTTTTTGAAAAATATTATTCCGCTTTCGCGAAAGGGGATGCCATCTCCCCGTTTACTTCGCCATCTACGACATTGGGCAACATTTCATCCTGGGTAGCACAGGATCTGCAGAATGACGGGCCTGAAATTTCACATTCCATCACCTGCTCCACAGCGCTGCATGCATTGTTGAACGGGGTGGCATGGTTGCGCTCGGGAATGTGCGATAAATTTTTGGTGGGCGGGAGCGAGGCGGCCCTAACCCCTTTTACCATCGCGCAGATGAATGCGTTGAAAGTGTTGGTCAGACCCAGTAAATCATCTGAAAATCCATGTCACGCGTTAGACCTCGACAAAACCGAAAACACCATGGTTTTGGGCGAAGGAGCCGCAGCCACCTGTTTGGAACTGGGCGAAAGGCAAAATGCCCTCGCCTATGTAACCGGTATAGGCTATGCCACCGAAACTTTGCGTCACGCCGTTTCCATTTCCGCAGAAGCGGACTGTTTTCAGAAATCCATGAAAATGGCGATTTCGGATGCAATAGGTGAAAACAACAATGCTAACCAAAATGAGACTTCCGCTTTTGCGAAAATGACAGAAAAAGTAGATGCTATCGTCATGCACGCACCGGGAACCATCGCCGGCGATTTGACCGAATATAAAGCGATCTGTAAGGTTTTTGGCCAAAATCTTCCATTATTGACCACCAATAAAGGAAAAATAGGCCACACTTTTGGCGCAAGTGGGTTGTTGAGTCTCGAATTTGCGGTGCTTATGTTGCAGTCGCAGGGGTTTATCGCATCGCCATTTTTTTCGCCAAAAGACACGATAAGGCCTCTGCGCACTATTATGGTCAATGCGGTCGGGTTTGGGGGTAATGCGGTGAGTGTGCTATTGAGCAGATTTTAATTGTTATAATGATGGATTATTAGCTATAATCTATTGATAAACGTCAAAAATTATACGTCTGTCCGCCGTTAAGATAGCTAAGGCCTGTGTAATTTTGAGTAAAGGTTTCCGTTTTTCAAAAGGTATAATCTACATATTTAGTATTTTTGATCCTTTATAAAAAGCTTATGAGACACGATTGGACAGGCAAGGAAATACTTGACATTTATAATAAGCCGCTCATGGAACTGCTGTATGAAGCGGCAACAATACACCGGGAATTTCATGATCCCAACACCGTTCAGGTGAGCACATTACTTTCTATCAAGACCGGCGGTTGCCCGGAAGATTGCGGTTACTGCCCCCAGGCTGCGCGTTACCATACCAATGTGAAAGGTAATGACCTGATGAGCGTAAATCAGGTAAAAGCGCAGGCTTTACGCGCCAAGGCTGCGGGCAGTTCACGGGTTTGCATGGGTGCAGCCTGGCGAAATGTCAAAGATGGGCCTGAATTTGACGAGGTGCTCGAGATGGTGCGTACGATCAACAAGCTGGATATGGAGGTGTGCTGCACGCTGGGTATGGTAACTGAAAACCAGGCACAGCGACTGGCCGAAGCCGGATTGTACGCCTATAACCACAACCTGGATACTTCAGAAGATTATTATAAAGATGTAATTTCTACCCGCGCGTTTCAAGACCGGCTGGATACTATAGGCAATGTGCGCAAGAGCAATGTGACCGTTTGCAGCGGGGGCATTATCGGGATGGGAGAAAAGGTGGAAGACCGTGCGGGGATGCTCGTGGCATTGGCCACCCTTGACCCGCAGCCTGAAAGTGTGCCTATTAATGCGCTTGTGGCCGTTCCCGGAACGCCCATGGAAGATATGGAACCTATCAGCATTTGGGAGATGTTGCGTATGGTTGCCACCACGCGTATCGTCATGCCCGAAACGCAGGTACGCCTGAGTGCAGGACGCACGGAAATGAGTCGTGAGGGGCAGGCGATGTGCTTTTTTGCCGGGGCCAACTCGATTTTTGCCGGGGATAAGTTACTTACCACGCCCAATCCCGATGTAAGCGAGGATATGGAAATGTTTAAACTGCTGGGATTGAACCCCCAAAGGGCGTTTGAGAAAAAAGAACAACCCAAAACGGTTGAAGCGGCAGATTCAGCGCACATATCCCAGGATGAAAAACCAAAATGGTCAAGACCGGGGCATCAGATCGCACGCAATGAAGAGGCCAGGGCAAAAGCCAAAGCCTAATTAAAAACAAACTTACCTTTGAAGCTTACCGAAATACATAGGGTCAAAACGATCACCCGAACCGATTTTCATGAAAACTACGTCAAACCACAAAAACCTGTGGTCATTGAAGAGCTGATCAATGATTGGCCAGCTTTTACTAAATGGGATTTTGACTATATAAAAAAAGTAGCCGGTGATAAGCAAGTGCCGCTCTATGATGACCGTCCCGTATCTTATAAAGATGGTTTTAACGAGGCACATGCTAAGATGAATATGGCAGATTATATTGATCTGCTCAAAACAGAACCTACGCGATACCGCATTTTCCTCTACAACTTGATGAAACAGGTGCCGGCGCTTAAAAAGGATTTTAAATTTCCCAAAATAGGCTTACATCTACTCAAGCAGATACCCATGTTGTTTTTTGGGGGTGAGGGCAGTAAGGTCTTCATGCACCACGATATCGATTGGGCGAATATATTGCATTTTCATTTTGAGGGTGAAAAACAATGTATTTTGTTCCCACCTTCGGAAACCCCCCACCTTTATAAAGTACCACACTCGCTGATCACCCGCGAGGATATCGATTTTGACGATCCCGATTATGATAAGTTCCCGGTACTCGAAAAAGCCGAAGGTTTTATCACTCACCTTAAGCACGGCGAAACGCTCTACATGCCAGAGGGTTATTGGCATTATATGAAATACATAACCCCTGGTTTCAGCATGAGTTTGCGTGCACTTCCGCGGAAACCAAAACATCTGTTAACCGCACTTTACAATGTGTTCATCATGCGGCACTACGACACTTTTATGCGTCGCCGCCGTGGGCAGGCCTGGATCGATGAGAAGAACGAAAGGGCGATTGAGAAGACGCATCTGGTGAACGGGATTTAGGTTTCCAGTCTCAGTTTGCAGTGTGAAGTTGAATCGTTACCTGCAAGGTATTCCCCGCTTTTTCGGCGGGGTTCCTTGTAGGTATTTTTAGTTATACCGGTTGTTATTTTTACATTTTACTGTCTGCAAAAAATGGGCTTATCAAGAATTTTTTAATGCTTAATAAGCCCAAGTTTTCCACAAGCTTTAATCCTTAAAACCGCACCGTCGCCCCAACCAAAAAATTGAGCGTCGCCTGCGGAAAATATCCAGCACCTTCAACAGTTACCGGGCTTCCCGATGAATCATCATCATAGGTGAAAAAATACCCGTTGTTTACATACTCCACATTAAAAATATTATTGATTAAAGCGGTCAGTACTATAGATTTGGTAAAACCGATATTTTTCAGCTCATACTGAACATTCACATCATTGACAAAATAACTATCAAGTTTAGATTTTGTAGCATCAATATTGCTTAAATATTGGTCCCCCACATACTTGGACAGTAATGAAATTCTAAAATCCTTAACAGGATAAAAATCAAGTTTATTGCCCGCCACAATCTCTGGGGAAAAGGAAATATCGGTATCGCCGAGATCTTGTAAAACGCCGTCCCTTTCAAAGAAGAAATTCCGGTTTTTATTGGTGCTCAATGCAAGATTAGGGGAGGTGGCCAACCATTTAAAAAACCGCACACCCGCTTCTAGCTCAAGGCCCAGGCGGTAGCTCGAGCCACTATTGGTACGAATGGGCGCGCCCACATCATCTATTGCGCCGGTGAGCACAAGCTGGTTGCGGTAATCCATATAGTACGCATTAGCGTTAAAGAAACTTCGGTCTTTCTTAAACCGGTACCCCAGTTCAAAATCATTCAGGCGTTCTGCCTCGGGGCTGCCGTTTTCAAAATCGGTACGGTTGGGCTCCCGGTTTGCTCTTCCATAAGAAAGGTACAGGTTGTTTGCCGCGGTAAGATTCAGGGATAGACCTGCTTTTGGGTTAAAAAAGAAATAATCTTTATCTACTGGTTCGGGTACTTCCGCACCGCTTGCCGAGTAATTTATTCCGCGGATCTGCAGATCGCCATAGACGCTCAGGTTACTGGTAAGGTTTACGGTCGCTTTCGCGAAAGCGTTAAAGTCTGTCTTGTCGCCAAGACCGGTGTAGTAGCGGTCTCTTTTTTCGCTATTGCTGGCATTGCGCGCCCAGAGGATTTCGCCATAATGATCACCGGCATAAATATTCCACGCGCCACCAGTTGTAAAATCTACCGTTTTATTTTTGTAATTGACCGAAGCGGTGGTGCCCCAGAAATTATTGCTCAGCCACCTGCGCTGGATCAAATCTGTAGTATTTATCGTATCTGTGGCGATAATGATGAGTTCTAGTCCATAATCGGCAAAATCGCGGTCTTCTTTGTATTGCTCAAAATAACCACGGCCGTAGGTGTAATGCAATGCAAAATTTGATGACCAGTGGCTGTCATAGCGCTGGTTCCATAGCAGCTGTAGGTGATCCTGCCGATAATTATCAACCTCGTTGTCGTAAAATCGAACGTTCCCGTCGGCATCAGTATACATTCCAGAAGGATTGTAGGTTCTGTCGTTTTCCAATTGGTCGCGGTCGATACCGTTGTAAGCTTGATACGTTTCTTCAAAACCCCCAAAACCAAGAACTTTTATCAGCGTATTCCCGTTGACATAAGCCCCTTGCAAAAAGTAGGATTTGAGGTCAGAATATGCGCGATCTATATAACCATCTGACTTGATGACCGAAAATCTTCCGCCGAGCGTAAAATGATCATTTAATAATCCGCTACCAAATTTAATATTGGCCCTATGGGTATTAAAACTGCCTGTGGAACCGGAAATCTCAGCGAAAGCGTCACGGTTTACCGCATCGGTTAGGATATTTAGGCTCGCGCCAAAAGCTGCGCCGCCGTTAGTAGATGTACCCACACCGCGCTGTAGCTGCATATTTTCGACCGATGAACTAAAATCTGCTACATCCACAAAAAAAGTGGTCAGGCTCTCCCCATCATTATACGGGATGCCATTAATGGTCACATTAATCCCCTGATTGCCAGTTCCGCGTACGCGAAAACCGGTATAGCCTATACCGGCACCGGCATCAGAAGTTGAGACCACACTGGTCAGGTTGTTGAGCAGCATGGGCAGGTCTTGACCCAAGTTACGCTTTTGGATCTCATCGTGGTTCAGATCGCTGTGGGTAATAGGTGATTGTGCCGTGACACGTATGGCCTGGACGAGCACTTCGTCAAGTTTTTCGGTTTTGGTCGTGTCAGTGATTTGTTGGGCGCTGGCGCAGAAAGTTGTTAATGCAGCACCGCAAGCGAATAAAAACGTTTTCATCTGTAAAGTTTGATTTTTACAGATAAAAGGGGCGATTATCCAGTTTGGTTAATAAATAAAATGACAATGTGAAGCGTTAAGGAAGCGAAAATGGTTGACCTTAGTGCCTATCCCTTGGCGGCATTACCCGCCCAGGTTCATTGGGTATGATCTCAGCTTTCTTTAATTGTGATTCTAAAGAGAGAAGCGGTTACATGCTTCAATCAGAATCCACAACTAAATACGGCACCCCTTTGAGATGGATGACAAAGCTAAATCAAAAATTTTGGCTGATGTATATTTTATTTAATTTTTAATGCGCAGACCCTTACTTTTACGTTATGAATTGGGGCTGTACTACACTGCTTCCACTCAATTGCGAGGGGGGAATGCGATGAACTCATTAAGCTCTTATCAAAGGTTATGAAGAATACGAGACAGTCCATCACGTTTAAGGTGTTTTTTGGCTATTGTATGTTGGCCGTGGTCATTGGTTTGGGCATTTACCTGGTGTATCCTCAAGTTAGGGCCTTCATTTATCCGCCTAAAGAAAAAAAATCAGCTAATAAGAAACTCACCTATATCAGCAATGCGCTAAGCCTGCTCTACGAGGCTGAGACAGTGGGCCGCTCTGCTATGGCTACAGGCGACACCTCACAGGTAAAGCGGTATAGTGCCCTCACCGATAGTATCACCGTACAGATCGACTCGCTTTCCCGAATTATTGATATCGCGACGCAAGAGCATCAACTGGACAGTATCAAGATCAAACTGGATGCAAAGACCAAAAATATGCAGGCCATGGTTTCCCTGCGCAGTGAGCAGTCCTCGAGGGATTTTTCTGAAGAGGCGATGCAGGAACTCATCAAGCAGGATATCTATTTTGAGGATTATGAGAACATCCCGGTACTTGACACCATGAAGCCACGCCTTAAAAACGCGCTTGTAGATTGGATGGAATACCTGCGGAAGGACAACACGGCAACAGACCGTAGCATGAAGGATATGGCCGAAACAGTGAGGACCGTACTCCGAAAAGTGGAACAGCGCAAAAAGCGATTGCAGATGGATATTGTAAAGCGTGAGGATGTCCTGTTTACCAATGACCGTACGATAAGCAAAAAAATACGTGATCTGCTGACCTCTTTGGAGCGGGAGAGTACCTCATCTGCCCAAGACCGTGAGCGTGAATTGCGGTCAAAGGTCACCGAAGTCTCACAAACACTTCAGATCATGGGTGGTGTAGGCATAGTACTCGCACTTGGTTTTGTCGTCATGGTTTTCAGGGATGCGTCAAAAAGCCAGCGTTACAGCACGCGACTCGAGGAAAGTTATGCCTTTACCCAATCATTACTGGACAGCAGGGAACAGCTCATGGCAACGATTACCCACGATATGCGCTCGCCGCTCAATACAGTGATCGGCTTTACTGAACTTCTCGACAAGACCCGTCTGGACGGAAAACAAAAAAACTATTTGAACCACGTACAGAAATCCTCAGAGTATATACTGCGCCTGGTAAACGATCTGCTCGATTTCTCAAAACTTGAGGCCGGCCGGGTAACCATTGAAAAGGTTCCCTTTAATGCAAAGAACCTCATTGAGGATATTGCGGTCGTTGCACTGCCTTCTATAATCAAGGAGGGTGTGGACATTAATATGGAGATCGATGATAAGATGGACAACTTATTTGTGAGCGATCCTTTTAGGATCAAGCAGATTGTGGCAAACCTTATCAGTAATGCCTATAAATTCACAGATGAGGGCATGCTGACCATACGTGCAATTTGGATCGGGGAGAAGGATAAAAAAATCTGTTTTGAAGTTCAGGATACCGGCATTGGGATAGATTGTGAAAAACAAGAGCTTATATTTAAAGAATTTACACAGGCAGATCAGGGTATTGAGCAGACGTATGGTGGATTTGGGCTGGGACTTGCCATCACCAAGAGGCTGGTCGATCTTTTAAATGGTAGTATAGACCTTAAGAGCGAAGTGGGCCAGGGAAGCATTTTTAGGGTGACCATTCCCGTTAAACAATTACCTAATGGTGATGCCCCCCTGGACACTAATAAACAAGAACCTCGTGGTAAAAGCCCGGAAAGAATACTCATTGTTGATGATGATCCCGCGCAATTGAGTTTGGCGCAGGAGATTGTAAACAGCCTCTCCATTTATAACGAGACCGCAAACAATGGTCGGGAGGCCCTGCAATTAGCAGATAAGCATCAATATGATCTTATACTTACAGACGTTCAGATGCCAGAGATGGATGGTGTAGACCTGATCCAGGCTTTGCGCAAAAAAACAAATTATAGGGATGTGGCCATTTATGCCCTATCGGGCAATGGAAGTCTAAAACCCGACGATTATAGAGAACTGGGTTTTACCGGAAGCCTGCGTAAGCCCTATCTGCCTCTAAAGCTTTTACGCCTTATTACTCACAATGAGAGCGAAAAGAACAGCTCCTTAAGCAAACATTCAAATAAAATCAAAAAGACCAAAAAAGGTTATACCCTTAAAGAGTTAAAACTATTTGCTGATCAGGATCCGGATTCTCTAAGATCAATACTTTCGGTTTTTATCACAGGCACTCAGGAAAACCTGGAGAATCTAAATAAAATGCTGAAGCATAGGGATTGCCCCCAGATTAACAAAATGGCGCACAAAATGTTGCCCATGTTCCGGCAGCTCAATGCTTTTGAGATTATACCCATCCTTGAAAAACTGGAAAGCCCAAATCTGGACTGTACTTCAAAAATAGTGCTGAATTCGCTGGGCAAAGTCGCCAATGATAAAATAACAGGACTTTTAAAAAATCTTGAAAAGGAGGTTAAAGGTTGATGTCGTAATGCTTCAGTTTATTGTATAAAGTCTTGCGGTCTATATTGAGCATTCTTGCGGCCTTGCTTTTGTTGCCGTTTGAATTCTCCAACGCATCCAGGATTAGTTCTTCTTCATTTTTATTTTTAAAGAGCCCATACGTATTGTGATCTGGTTTACGTCGGGCTAGGGCAAGTTCGCGTGGCAGGGTGTCAAGTGCAATATTCTCACTATTGGTCAGGAGTACGGCTCTTTTGATCACATTTTTGAGTTCGCGCAGGTTGCCGGGCCATTCATAGGCCTTCATGGCATTCATTGCGGATTCTTCAAAACCTAAAATACTCTTTTCCAGTTCATTATTTGCCTTTTCCAAAAAAACATTGGCAAACAGCATAAGATCCTCCTGTCTGTCCGATAATCGAGGTACCCGTATGCTGAACTCGTTGAGCCTGTGGTAGAGATCTTCTCTAAAATCACCTTTTTTTACTGATTCTTCCAGATCCTCATTAGTGGCTGCAATCACCCGGATATCCACATTGATCTCCTGATTACTTCCTACCGGTTTAATCTTTCTTTCCTGGAGCGCGCGCAACAGCTGTACCTGGAGTTCGTAGCTGAGGTTGCCTATTTCGTCCAAAAATATAGTGCCACCATTGGCCGCTTCAAAATGTCCGACCTTATCCCCAATGGCGCCGGTAAAAGAGCCTTTAATATGGCCGAAAAATTCACTTGTTGCGATCTCCTTAGGGATAGCGCCACAATCTACCGCTACAAATGGTCTGCCTTGACGCTTGCTTTTATCATGTATTTTTTTGGCTACGAATTCTTTGCCCGTCCCACTATCGCCTATGATAAGTACCGACATATTGGTCGGTGCGACAAGGTTTATATATTGGTTAAGTTTGCCTGAGGTATCACTTACCCCTTTTACATAGCTTTGCTCAGCAAGGGGATCTTCTTTACCAGGTGCCTGTACATTTTTAGGCTTTGCTTTTTCCTCTTGAATCTTATCCTTGGTATTTTCCTTCTTTAGCGCATTAGTGATCAGTTTAAGAAGTTCATCGGGGCGCACGGGTTTTGATATATAATCAAAGGCGCCCTCTTTCATCGCAGTTACGGCCATATTGACCTCAGCATAACCAGTCATCAAGATTATGGGTACCTGCGGTAGATCTGCTTTGGCACTGCGCAAAAGGGTCAGTCCATCTTTATCGGGCAGGCGTACATCTGTAATGATAAGATCTGGCTGCTCCTCTTTGATCTTACGTTGCGCTTCGGCACCAGAAAAAGCCGTAGACACCTTATAACCTTTCTTTTGCAGAAAGGTCTCGAGCATTTTACAAAAGGCGATATCGTCCTCTACTATTAATAATTGCTGCATGTGTCGATTAAAAACTTTCAACACCAAATTTAGTCATTGCCCGCATTATTTCAGAATTTAAAAGAAACAAAAAAAGGGCTGCAACTAAATGCACCCCTCTTTCCTGATTAATAACCTAATCTACCTAATTGTTAATCTCATTTAATTATCGGGTTTTTGGTCTGGCTTGATCCATTTGCCCTCTTGGGTGGCTAATAACGTCTTAGTTTCTTTTTTATCCATCGATGTCACAACGACTTTGTACGTATTATCTGCACCAATGTAAGCTTCTGAAACCATCATACCGTCAAGATCGTTCATAACTGCATCTTTAATAGCCTGTGGCAACTGGCTTTTATCGATCTTTTTATAGGCTGGCATTGAGCGCATAGTCTCTGTTGAGGCTACAACATGCTCTGTAGAATCTTTATGCATCGGCGTTGTTTCTTGTGCAGTTGCTGAAAAACTCAGTATACCAAATGCAAATACTCCGGTTAGAATTAATATTTTCATCTTGATTATTTTAATTGTTTAGTGATTATTTTATTTAAGCTCTTGTGATTTTATCCACGCGCTATTGGCATTTGCGTAAATCATGAGCAGTTCTGTACCAGCCTCCGTTTCCAAGAGCAATTTATATTTAATTTTTCATTGATAGGGACTTTTTTTACGGTTGCACCCGTAAAGTCTTTCTCAACGGCTTTGGTCACAGCTGCTGGTAATTTTTATAGAAATTCCTTTATATTCTTGTGACTTGGTTGATTGTTAAATGCTGACTTTACCCCAGTCTTTTCCTAGAATGTAACGGCCTACAATGTAGCGAACATCATTGCCGTAACATTTGCTATTATCATCCATTTTTTATAATAAATATAACCAGTTTCTATGACAGGCTATATATCTCATGAATAAGGCCAATTTTTTTTAATTAATTCTTTCGAAATAAAAGTCAAAACCATACCGTGATAGAAACAAGATAAATATTGGGTCTAAGCATTTGAAAATTAATTTTTTGTATAAAAAAATTCTATTTTAAGGCTTTATTAATTGTGTGTAAAAAAGGAATTCTGTCTACAAAACCGAGGAAAAACTACACGCTTTTTTAAAATGGGGGAGATTTTCGATTGGCTTTTTTTTCGGCATTTTGTTTTTTGGAATTCAGGCGTTTTAATTTACTCGCTTTTGTCAGCTTGGTCTTTTTTCTGATTTTTGGAGGGCGTATTCCTTTTTTAAGGATGCTCAGGAAGTTTTTGATCACCTGCTCCTTGTTTTTGTGCTGGCTTCGGCTACGGTCATAACTTAATATAAGCACCCCACCTTTTGTTAACCGGGATACCAGTTTTTCGCGTAAGCGGGATTTTTGATTTTCGCCAAGAGCGCGGCTTCCCTCAAGGTCCCAGCTCAACATGACTTTTGACGAGGTCTTGTTAACATGCTGGCCGCCCGCGCCACTGCTGCGTACGGCCTTAAAGTCACATTCTGATAGCAGCAGATCCTGATCCACGGCGGTCAAGTTTGATGTGCCGGCTTAAGCAGATCATTGACCGTCTTAACCGGGTTAAAAGTATCGATGGGAACCTCCACAAAAATGGAGTTCCAATGCGCCATGGCTCCATTCCATAGTCCTGGGAGTTCCAGCGCCTTGATCTCATTGCCTTCTATGCTTTTATGAGCGATAAAAGCGAGGTCTGAATTGACAAAATTGGTAAGGTCATATTTTTTTCCATTATGGTCGCGTACGCCGCATACAATATCCACGGGATTGAAATGTGTTGAGGATTTAAAAATTTTCTTTTGGCCCTCATTATCTTCTTGTACCTGTGCGCCCTCAATGATCTGCAGCGCAGCACCGCCGCTTTGCTGAGCTATCCAAAAAGGACCGCCGCCTGGCTCGCCCACATTCTCTACCATACCGCAAACGCGCAAGGGTCTGTGCAGAGCTTTTTTTAATCGTTCTTTTCTGTCCTGAAGAATACTTTTTTCATAATGATCATCAAAACGTATGTTGAGCGCTTTAACGGCAAAATCCTCGATTTCTGCCAGATCATTATTCTCTATAGTCCCCTCATCAAGTTTCTGACAGTAATTAAATATTTTTTCCTGTGTTTGCAGCAATATTCCCGCAAGCACCTTTTTATTTCGGGAAAGGAGATCGATCTTTTCCTGGGTCAGTACATTATCGATATTCTTGATAAAGATAAGATCAGCATCCACCTCGTTTAGATTCTCGATAAGTGCGCCATGGCCTCCGGGTCTAAAGAGGAGGGCGCCGTTATTCTTCCGGTAGAGTTCGTTGTCAAGGGTTACAGCAACCGTATCTGTATATGGTTTCTGGGAGGAGAAGGATATTTTAAATGTTACACCGGTATCCTCTCTGACTTCTGCATGTAGATTTTTAAAATGTGATTCAAAAGCATCTTCATGTTCCGGTGAGACGGTAAAGTGAAGCTCTGCCTGATCACCGGTAGAGGCGTAGGCCGCAGCCTCGTGAAGATGCTCTTCAAAAGCGGTAACGGTATTTTTACCATAATTATGAAAGGGCAGAAGACCCTTGGGCTGATTCCCAAAATTAAGGCCTTCTTCTTCCATCATCATTTCGAGAAAAGCGATTTTTCCTGCATCTGAGCCGGGTTTTAAGTCCTCACGATCCAGTTTATTTACTTTTTCCCAGACCTGATCATAAAAAGGAAAATTGCGCCAATGTTCAAAAAACCGGTGCATGGCTTTATCTTGATTACTTTTCAGGTAATCATCGATGCTTTCCTGTTTAGGATCATAGTTTTCCAAAAATTGATGTATGTGCTTAAACATACGTGAAGCTGCACCTGATGCCGGAGTAAACTTGAGTATTTTTAATTTTGGCACATGCTCTTCATACGTTTGTAGATAATAGGATTCTTCTTCTTTACTGAGCTTAAGGATGCCATTGCCTATGGTTGCTGGTGCGATAAGCTCTACATTGGGTACGCCTTTCTTAAAAAGGTCTATCTGCCCTTCTACTTGGGCAAGAGTTAGTCCATGCGCTTTGATTTCCTGTTTATCCTGTTCTGTAAATTTCAAACCAAAAGTGTGTTTATGTGTTCAACGGCGGTTTTCATGCGGTGCTCCAGACTGCCCGCAAGCTGTATATAGGGGCGGTTGTATTTAATGAGCGCATTTTTAAAGTAGGCGAACATCTCCTCGCGGTGCTTCGGCCTATCGCGTAGGTCATCAGCTTCCCAAGGGGTGTCAATATAAGTTAACAAATAAAGATCATAGATATTGCTGATCGCATATTTTTCCAATAATTGCGGCACATACCCATCGTAATACGCTTCCGAATAGACCATTGTCTCGAGCAGGTCAGTATCGCAGAACAACAATTTATTTGCTTTCGCGGCAGCTTCATTTTCAAGCCTCATCTGTCCTTCTGCAATAGGTAGTAAGTCTTCCGGGGCGCATACTTTTCGCTGACGGTCCCATTTATCCTGCAGATATTCCCGCGCAAATTCTGGGATCCACAGGGTATTATAATGCTGGGACAGCTTTCGCGAAAGCGAGGTCTTCCCAGTACTTTCTGGTCCGTAGAGCACTATTTTTATACAGGTATGGGGGCGTTGTGCAAGTT
This sequence comes from Leeuwenhoekiella sp., assembly GCA_965219335.1. Taxonomy (GTDB): domain Bacteria; phylum Bacteroidota; class Bacteroidia; order Flavobacteriales; family Flavobacteriaceae; genus Leeuwenhoekiella. Next base: position 530,987 of record CBDCNG010000009.1, on the reverse strand, counting down.
TTTTTTCCAAGCTTGATATCCTAAAACGGCGATTATCGTAAAAATAAGGTATTGCAAACTTGTAAAAGTTAAGCCTTTGTAAAAATAAAGCGGCACTGAGATGATGTCGCCAACGATCCAATAGATCCAGTTTTCGATCTTGCGCTTGGCCATGAGCCACATACCCACAAAAAAGATGGCTGTAGTCAGACAATCTACATAAGAGGGCCAATTCTGCCATTTATCAAAAATGGTATAGATCAGGGCTACAAAAATTACGGTTGCGACAAATATGAGGGCTGAGATGCCATGCTCTTTTCGGGTAGTCATGCTAATGGGTGTGACATGTTCTGGGTCAATCTTGCGCGTCCAGACGATCCAGCCATAAACGCTCATAATAAAATAATAGCCGTTGATCATCATATCGCCGAGCAGGCCCCAGTACAGAAGCAGGTAAACAAAGATCGCCGTGCTTATCATCCCTGTGGGAAAAACCCAGATATTGTTACGTGCTGAATAGATAACGGAAAGCAATCCAAAAAAAACACCAGTAATCTCCAGAACGATATTTAAGGTCGAATATCCGGAGTACTGGCCAAAGAAAAAATCAAAAAAATGGGACATAGCCGCTTCTATCGGATTTTACGATCTTGATGTAGAACAGGCCGCGCTCCATAGCCACCAAGACCTTTTCCATCTTTTTTTGAAGGATGCTCAAAACCTGATTATAATCGTTGTAAATCTGTGTGTGGAGCGGGTTTTCCTTGACGTCAAGTCCCGGATTTTTGAGGTTTTTGATAAAGTTTACCATCGCAGGTTCATAATCATCCTGTAATGGGGTAAGTGTAGATTCTACTGAAATATGCATAGGTTGCTCTTATTAGGTCTAGCGCATTGCAATACGCCTTTACGCAAAAAGATCCTTCCCGGCGGTTTCACGCTCTTTAAGCTCATGCATAAGTTTTAGAGCGTCTGGGATAACATCGCTACATAGCACGATAAGTGCCCCTTTTTTTGCGTTTTTAACAGCAAATTTAATGGATTCAGTTTCAGAATTTACATTATAAACCTTTTTATCAGGGTTTTTATCAAAAATGCCTTTATTAAGCAGGGCCGTGAGTTGTTCTTCGGTCTTGCCGCGCAGGTGCACGTCTTGTCTAATAATGATCTCGTCAAACATTTCTGAAGCGATCTCGCCCACTTTAATGGTATCTTCCTCACGTCTATCGCCTATACCTGCTATGATACCTATGCAATGGGGCACCTGCAGGGATTTTATAAACTCATGCAGGGCGATAAGTCCTGAGGGATTATGGGCATAGTCTACCAGAAAATCAAAATTATTAAATTTAAATAGGTTGAGCCTGCCCGGAGTCTGCGAAGGGGATGGGATAAAGGTTTCCAGTGCGACTTTCATATCCTCTATGCTAAAGCCCCTCACGTGGGCAGCAAGTATTGCCGCAAGTATGTTTTGGATCATAAAACCGGCCTTACCGCCAAAAGTGAGCGGGATATTTTTGGCCATAATGACGCGCATTTTCCATTTTCCCCGAGTTATGGTCACATATCCTTCTTCATAAATAGCCGTAAGGCCATTTTGTTCCTGAAATTCTTTTATCCTAGGATTGTTTTCGTCCATGCTGAACAGGGCCACCTTACAGTCTAAACCTTTGCGCATGTCATACACACGATCATCATCTGCGTTTAATATTGCATAGCCATCTGGCATAACAGTCTCTGGGATCACCCCTTTTACCTTAGCCAGTTGCTCTATGGTATTGATGCCCTTAAGACCCAGATGATCTGACTCTACATTGGTCACAATGCCCACGTTGCAGCGTTTAAATCCCAGGCCTGCCCTTAAGATTCCGCCACGGGCACATTCTAACACTGCAAAGTTTACAGAGGGGTCCTTGAGGACAAGCTCTGTGCTTTGCGGGCCCGTACAATCTCCCTGCAGGAGCATCCTGTTTTGTATATAAACCCCGTCTGAAGTGGTGTAACCCACACGGTAACCGTTTAATTTGGCCATATGTGCGATCAGCCGGGTGGTGGTGGTCTTGCCATTGGTGCCGGTAATGGCAATAATGGGAATACGTCCATTCTTTCCTTTGGGGAATAGCTCATCTACTACCGGCGCGGCTACATTTCTGGGAAGGCCCACCGTGGGTGCAAGATGCATACGGAAACCCGGCCCGGCATTGACCTCAAGGACCGCGCCACCGGTTTCTTCCAATGGTTTTGAAATGTCGCTGGTCATTATATCGACCCCGCAGATATCCAGATCAATGAGGCGGGAGATACGCTCAACCATAAAAATATTTGAAGAATGCACGATATCAGTAACATCTTCTGCAGTACCACCTGTGCTCAGGTTTGCAGTATCTTTCAGAATGAGCATTTCATCTTTAGGGATGATTGAGGTACGATCGTAGCCTTTTTTCGCGATAAGCGATATTGTAAGGTCGTTGATGCTTATGGCCGTAAGCACATTCTCGTGTCCGTAACCGCGGCGAGGGTCTTTATTTACCTCTCCGACAAGCTCCTCAATGGTTGAGGTGCCATTTCCTATAATATGCGCTGGGGTACGTTTTGCAGCGGCAACGAGCTTATAATTGATCACTAATAGGCGGTAGTCATAACCTTCTACAAATTTTTCTACGATAACCCGGCTGCTGATTTCTTGGGCGATCTCCAGTGCGGTCCTGGCCTCTTCAAACGTTTTTATATTCACTGTAATCCCCCTGCCGTGGTTCCCGTCAACGGGTTTAATCACAATCGGGAAGTTAACATATTTACAAGCCAGCTTAAGATCTTCTGCATCGCTCAGTATCTTACCCCTCGGCATTTTTACCTCTGCCTGTTCCAGGATACGCTTCGTCTCCTCCTTATCGCAGGCCAGCTCAACGCCAATACTGCTGGTACTGCTGGTGACTGTGGCCTGTATTCGCTTTTGTTTAGCACCGTAGCCCAATTGGCACAGGGAAGAGTCGTTAAGCCTGATCCATGGGATGCCGCGGCTTTCTGCCTCTTTAATGATTGAGCCGGTACTCGGCCCAAGTCGTTCTGCCTCGCGTAGCTCCCGCATATGCTGTATATCTGCGGCAAGGTTATAATCCTCACCAGAAATGAGCGCTTCGCAAATGCGTACCGCGGCGGCAGCGGCATAGCGCCCCACGTTCTCTTCTACATATGAGAATACCACATTATAAACCCCTATCTCCCCATAACTGCGCGTACGGCCAAAACCAGTATCCATACCAGCCATAGTTTGTATTTCAAGGGCAAGATGTTCAATTATATGACCCATCCATGTACCCTCTTCCACACGGTGGTAGAAACCACCTTCAACCCCTTCTGAGCATCGATGGGTATAAAGACCGGGCATAAGGTTTTTCATGCGGTCCATAAAACCGGGGATTTTGTTAGATGAATATTCTTCCATCTGTTCAAGGTCGAGCACCATTACGATCAATTTATGGCGGCGTACCGACCAATAATTGGGGCCACGCATGGTGTTGATCTCGCGTATTTTCATAGTTAAAGTTGGCTTGTAAGGTTGATTTGATTAAAAATAGTCTATTTACTTTTATCAATGAGTTTATTTTTGCACCTTATAAAGAAACGGATCGTGATGAGTGCAAAAGGAATATTGATCCCCATAGGCGGTAACGAGAATAAGGGCATTGCCACAAAGGAAATTTACAATACCGAAAATATAGAGGATAGCATCCTCGCCCGTACCGTCATCGAGAGTGGAGGTAAGAATGCGCTTATCGCGGTGATACCCACGGCTTCCAGCATTCCGGACCAAGTGGCGGAAAACTATCTAAAGGCTTTTGAGGAGCTTGGCTGCCAAAATATCCATATTGTTGATATAAGAAAGAGGGAAGATTCTGAAAGGGCAAGTTATATAGACATCGTGAAAAAGGCAGACTGTGTGCTCTTTGGCGGCGGAAATCAATCTGAGATCACCAAAAAAATCGCCGGCACAAGCATACATGGTATCCTGACAAAAAGATATACAGAAGATGAACTTGTAATTGCTGGCACCAGTGCAGGTGCAATGTGCATGTCACAAGAGATGATCACAGGCGGCCGGGGCAAAGAGGCCTTTTTAAAAGGTGCCGTAGGCATGGCGGCCGGGATGGCTTTTATACCGAGCCTGATCATAGACTCCCATTTTATAAGGCGTGGGCGTTTCGGCCGTCTGGCGGAAGCGGTTGCTAAATTTCCCAATCTTATCGGTGTGGGCCTTGCCGAAAATACTGGACTTGTGATCAAGAGCTGCAATACCGTTGAGGTTATAGGTAGTGGGATGGTTATTATTTTTGACCCCAGTACCCTTTCGCACAATACAGAAAGCGTTGTGGCCAAAAAAGAACCCATGAGCATTACTAATTTGAAAACCCATATACTTTCTAAAGGCGACCGGTTTAACATCGCAAAACACGAAGTTAAGATTCTCCACGTTGAGGCGCCACAACCTGTTGTGCATTAGGTTTGAACTTCTTGCTTGCATTTAATAATTTTGGGTAGTTAACCTAAAGAAATTTGGGAATAAATGGGCGGATATAGGTGCATGGATTAAGGAAATTGCTGTGTGTTTGACTTCAACCCAATTCTTTCATTCCCCAATTTTATTGTGAAGTCTAATGAAAAATTCTGATCAAGTTTAATCCCTGTAAATTCTGATTTTATCTTCCCCAACTGAGGTGTGGTACGCGCGGTACATGCCTTCAGTATTAAAGGGTAGCGCCACATTTCCCTGGTTGTCAACAGCGATAAGTCCGCCGTCACCTCCAGCTTTTAGAAGCCTTGTATGGATGACTTCTTCGGCGGCTTTTTTAAGGGAAAGCCCCTTATATTCCATAAGGCAGGATACATCATAAGCAGCCACGCCGCGTATAAAATATTCTCCACTTCCGGTGCAGCTTACCGCACAGGTAGCATTATTGGCATAATTGCCGGCGCCTATGATCGAAGTGTCGCCGATGCGCCCCCACTTCTTATTGGTCATCCCACCCGTAGAGGTTGCGGCAGCCAGGTTTCCGTTTTTATCACAGGCAACAGCGCCTACGGTACCAAATTTAGATTTTTTTGAAGTGCTGTGATCCAGTTGATAATCCACACTTCCTTTAAGTTCTTGCCATTGGGCATACCGCAAGGGATCATAAAAATAATCTTCCTCCAAAATTTCATAATCTAGACTTTTGGCGAAAGCCATAGCACCTTCACCCGCAAGGAACACATGCCCACTTTTTTCCATTACGTCGCGTGCCAAATGGATAGGATTTTTAATGCCGGTGACCAGCGAGACTGCACCCGCTTTTAGGGTAGCACCATCCATAATAGAGGCGTCCATTTCGTGTGTTCCTGCAGCGGTGAAAACGCTCCCCTTACCAGCGTTAAACAGCGGGCTGTCCTCCAAAGACTGTACAGCAACATTCACCGCATCAATTGCGTGACCGCCATTTGCGAGTATGGCGTGACCTGCATTGATCGCATGGGCCAGGGCATTTTTATACGCGGCTTCTTTATCTGCTGTCATCTGGCCCCGCAATAATGTACCTGCCCCGCCATGGATGACTATCGAAAATGGGTTCATCTTTTTTTATTTTAAACTTGAGGTATTGTGTGACGCGACCTCTGCTAGTTTGATACCGTGATCACATTGCCGCTTACTGAAGCACGATATTCCAATAAGGGGTAGGGCAATTTTTGGCCTTTGGCCAGCCCGGTGTACAAGTTGTAGATGTTTCCCTCGCAATCACAGGTGGCCTCAACCCCATTAAGCTGCATGGTGGAGCAGTTGCTCGGTGGGTGGTTGGGGTCTGCGGCTTCCCAGGCTCGGATACCGGTGCCGGTGTTGATTACAAACACCCCGCGCAAACCGGCATTAGGTTCATAAATGGCGTTGCCGGGGAATTGGAGAGTGCTGTACTGTGGGAGGTTGGTATTAAAAGTGACCGCAAAGTTAACAGCAACTAGGTTGGGGTTGCGCGCACCTAAATCGTCTTTTGAACAGCCCATTAGCAGGACTACGCTGAAACCTATAAATAAAACAAACTTTGGCATAGGATGGCACATCGGTGTAGGGTGTGAATTTATGATATTTTGAGCCCAATACTTAATAATTTCGTATCTTAGCTTGAATAAATCCCGTTAAATATGGGATTTTTTGTGTTTACGACCGCCGCCCGCACTTTGGGCACGCGCAAATCCTAAGAAGAACGAAAGCAACCTAGGCACATTGTGCATAAAATGTAAAGTTATGAGCAAATTATCTTACTATACCGCAGAAGGACTTAAAAAATTAAAGGATGAACTTCATCAATTAAAAGATGTGGAGCGCCCCAGGGCATCCCAGGCCATCGCTGATGCACGTGATAAGGGTGATTTAAGCGAAAATGCTGAATATGATGCAGCTAAAGAAGCGCAGGGCATGCTTGAGATGCGCATCTCACAAATGGAGGAAACCGTGGCCAATGCACGAGTGATCGATGAGTCGCAACTAGATACCTCAAAAGCACTCGTACACTCTACCGTAAGGATAAAAAATAAGACCAATGGAATGGAGATGAAATATAAACTCGTCGCCCAGAGCGAAGCCAACCTTAAAGCTGGTCTCATATCTGTTGATTCCCCAATAGGAAAGGGATTGTTGGGTAAAAAAGTGGGAGAGGTTGCGGAGATCAATGTGCCCAACGGAACGATGAAATTTGACGTTCTGGAAATAACAAGAGGAGATTGAGGCCATATTGGGCTGAAACCCCTGATATGCCTGCAATTTATTTTTTGTGTGATGGGAAGCAATACGCGTGTTGTGAATCATCTACTATTCATAAATCTTAATTCAAAAAAATGCCATCCATTTTCACTAAAATAATCAACCGCGAAGTTCCGGGCCATATCGTTTATGAAAACGATGAACACATCGCCATACTGGACGTAAATCCTAATGCAAAAGGCCATACGCTTTGTATCCCCAAAAAAGAGGTGAATAAGATTTTTGACCTCAGCGAGCAGGATTATCTCGATCTTATGTTGTTTTCACGAAAAGTGGCTCTTGCCCTTGAGAAAACGGTGAGCTGTAACCGTATCGGGATCTCGGTGATCGGGCTGGAGGTGCCGCACGTGCATGTACACCTGATTCCGCTCAACGAGATGGAGGATGCCAAGTTTAACAAAAAAGTATCTATGGCTCAGGAAGAATTGGAGAAGCTTGCCAAAGAGATTAGGCAAAACCTTTAATAGAGGTATACTATTGGTATTTTAATATCAAAAATGCAAGAGCAACGCCTATTGCAATGGTCCCCAGTACGACAAAGAGTGAAAGCCATTTAAACCTAAAGAATGGTTTGGGCGGTTCGGCTAGCTTGCGGTTGTATTCATAAACGCGCTCGATATCATCTGTCCAGCGGGCCGGGTAGATAACAGTATCACAGTTGGCACAGTGCATTTCGGCCTTGACCTCGCTGGTAGAGCGGGTATAGAGTTTGTTATTATCTACTTTTTGCGAAAAACTGACCATAAGTCCATCAGTGGCATAGCATTCCGGGCAGTTGTTGTGCAGTTTGGCTTCCTTATATTTTTTATAGGCGATAGGCATGACAGTGGGGTTAACAGATTAGGTAGAAATATAACAATCCTAAATTAAAAAATCTTCTATAATTTTTGGCTAATAAATAAAAAGGCTGTTTTGTAATGTAGAGCGCGCTTTTTTAAATTTTTCATTTCAAAACAAATGCATTTGCGCATATTGTAGGAGCACAATGGTTTTGGCATCCCTGATGTGTCCATTTTTCAAGAGTTCTACCGCTTTCGCGAAAGCGATCTCCCTGACTACAATATTCTCGGTTTCATCATCAGCACCGCCCCCTTTTGAAACGCGCTGCGCATCAGTGTAGGGCGCTATAAAATAATGAAGAACCTCAGTGACTGCGCCAGGGGAAGAATAGGCCTCAAAAACTTTTTTGACAGCTTCCATTTTAATACGAAAACCGGTTTCTTCCTCTATTTCCTTGGTTATTGCCATTTTTGGATCGTTTTCGTCCAATAATCCGGCACAAGCCTCCATCAATAGCCCATCGCCACCCTCGTTTATATAAACCGGCATGCGGAACTGCTCTACCAGGATCACGGTTTTTTTGTCTAAGTTATAAAGCATCACCACTGCGCCGTGGCCACGATCAAATATCTCCCGTTTTTGCCATTCCCATGTACCTTCATTATTTAAATATTCATAATCAAAGCCCTTTAGCCTGTAATGACCCTTATATAGGTTTTTCTCCCGAATGTTCTTGATTTTATTGCTCATTGAGTAATTTTAAGGATATCTGGAAGGTGGTGCCCTTATCGAGCTCACTGCGCAGCACTTTGATCTGACCGTCGTGGTACTCTTCAATAATTCTGCGGGCCAGAGAAAGACCGAGACCCCAGCCGCGTTTTTTAGTGGTAAAACCGGGCTCAAAGACCTGGTTAAACTTGTTTTTTGGGATACCCTTGCCGGTATCAGTAATCTGTATTTTTGCGTAGCGGGTATCGCGGGTTATTGAGAGCTTGAGGCTGCCTTTGCCGCGCATGGCATCGATGGCGTTTTTAACCAAGTTTTCAATGGTCCAGGCAAAAAGTTCTGGGTTGAGGGCCACCATAAGAATTCCCTTGGGGACCTCTTTTTCAAAAATAATAAGTTTAGAACTACGCTTGGCCAGATAATCAAAGGCGGCCTCGGTCTCTGGTATGATATCTCGGGGAGATAAATTGGGTCGGCTGCCTATTTTAGAAAAACGTTCTGTAATGGTCTGTAAACGGTCAATATCCTTGTGAATCTCCTCCAAGTAATCCGGATTGACGTTTTCGGCCTTTAAAATCTCCGTCCATCCCACAAGAGAGGATAGAGGTGTGCCGATCTGGTGTGCCGTCTCTTTGGCCATCCCCGCCCAGAGCATATTCTGCTCAGAAGCTTTTGAGGTGGCATAAAAAAAGTAGATCAGCGCGATAAACAGAATGATGACGATAATTAACGCAAAAGGGAAATATTTGAGCTGGTTGATAATGGGCGAGTGGCCATAATATGCGTATTGCAGATCCCCCTTCTCGATGTCGATGCGTATTGGCTCGTTTTCGGCCTCCATATCCCGTAGTAACTCCTCGTATTTTTTCTTGTCTTTGAGCGTTTTTTCAGGAATATTGATGCTATTTTCCAGATTATCGTTCTCATCGGTTATAATAATGGGGATTGTAGTGTTTTTGAGGTTGATCTGTTTATAAAGTTCCAGATATGCGTCCTCGTCTGCTGTATTGATACCCTGGAGCGCAGTGGCCCAAATTTCCATTTTATCCCGCTCTGCCTCCTTTAGCTGATTAAAAAACAAGGATACGTTCCATAGTACCAGCGCGGTGATCGCAACGGCAGAAAAGATGATGAACCAACGGGAAAAGCGCTGATCTGTCTTTAAACGCATGAGGTTTAGCTTTTGATAAATGTAACCCAAATTAGTTGAAAAAGGGCCTGTGCTTTCCCACCATAGGCAGAGGCATCTGGGGTAAAGTTGAAAACAGCCTTAAGGGCATAAAATTGCAAGGCCTATGCCTCAATAACGCAAAAGTATTCTTAAAAATATAGAATGAAAATTAAATCTTATAATCAAAACCCTCCTCTTCTGAAAATAAGGTCAGATATCATTTAAACTTCCTTTAAGGGCCGGCACATATTCTTATCTTTGCAGAAACCAAAAATATATGCTCACGATAGATCCCAAAACAGTTGAAGCCAATAAACTTTATGGGTATCTTACGGGTGCGATAGGGCCACGGCCCATCGCCTTTGCGAGCACGATAGATAAAGGGGGAAATGCAAATTTATCGCCCTTTAGTTTTTTTAATGTATTTAGTGCAAATCCGCCTATACTTGTATTTTCACCAGTGCGCCGGGGCAGGGACAACACCATAAAACATACGTTGCAGAATGTTGAGGCCATTAAAGAAGTGGTCATAAATATCGTAAATTACGCAATGGTGCAACAGATGTCGCTTAGCAGTACAGAATACGGTCAAGGTGTAGACGAGTTTGTGAAATCTGGCCTCCACAAAGAAAAATCAGATATTGTAAAACCTTACCGCGTCAAGGAAGCACCCGTGCAATTGGAATGTAAGGTTATGGATATCTTGGCCTTGGGCGATTCTGGTGGAGCGGGAAACCTGGTAATCTGTGAGGTAATAAGGGTACACATGCACGAGAATATTCTTGATGCAGAAGGCCATATTGACCAATATAAGATAGATCAGGTTGCGCGTATGGGTGGCAACTGGTACACACGGGCAAATAAAGGTATTTTTGAAGTGCCCAAGCCTTTGAGCAAAACCGGGATAGGCGTTGATGCCATCCCCGAAAAAATACGCTTGAGCGATGTGCTCACCGGTAATGATCTGGGCAAACTGGGCAATGTTGAGGTGCTGCCCTATGATGAAGAAATAAAAGCATTTGCCGAGAGAAACAAGGAGATTAAAGATTTATCCATTAAAGAGGTGCACACCAGAGCCCAAGAATTATTGGCCGAAGATAATACCGCAGATGCCTGGAAAGTGCTCCTGGCCGCAACAATTAAAGTATAGAACAACAACACTTAAATAAAGCAACAATTATGGAATTACAAGGAAAGATAAAGTTAATAGGTGATGTGCAGACCTTTGGTAGCAATGGGTTTCGTAAAAGAGAGGTTGTGGTTACCACTGAGGAGCAGTACCCCCAGCAGATCATGGTTGAGTTTGTGCAGGACAAGACCGACCTGCTCAACAATTTTCAGGTGGGGCAGAATGTAAAGATCAGTATCAACCTGCGTGGGCGTGAATGGGTCAACCCCCAGGGAGAAACCAAATATTTTAACAGCATCCAGGGATGGAGGATCGAGAATCTACAGGCTGCCACTGGAGGTCAGAATACTCCTCCGGTACCGCCGGCAGACCAGTTTGAGCCCGCATCAGACTTTGATGATGAGGAGCACGACGATCTTCCTTTTTAGAAATTTATCACAGACCTAAGACCCTGAAAAATTTTATTTTTTGGGGTTTTATTTTTTGAATCTTTCTTATTTATATGGGCTTAAAGGCGCAGCCTCCACAATTATAACTTACCCAATTATATAAATTATCATCTATCTCACAACACGCGATCCGTTTCCTCACCCATCGCTGGCCGATGCCGATGGACTCCTTGCGGTAGGTGGCGACCTCGGGCCTGAGCGGCTTTTAGAAGCTTACCATCAAGGGATTTTCCCATGGTATAATCCCAGTGAGCCCATATTGTGGTGGTCGCCAGATCCGCGTATGGTAATGCAGCCAAGCAGGATTAAGGTTTCAAAGTCGATGCGGAAGTTGCTGCGTGATGATTTTTTTCGCGTAAGCTACAATACCCATTTTCTGGAGGTCATACTTGCCTGCAAGCGCATCCACCGGCCAGGTCAGGGCGGTACATGGATTACCAACGAAATCGTAAAAGCTTACTTAAAACTGCATGAACTGGGCCACGCTGAATCTGTTGAGATTTGGCAAGGGGATCGCCTAGTGGGTGGCCTTTATGGTATTAATTTAAGGGAGACGAAGGTTTTCTGTGGTGAGAGTATGTTTGCAAAAGTGAGCAATGCCAGCAAGTTCGCGTTGATATTGCTTGCGCGAAAGCTGGAAAAGGAAGGTTATAAACTCATCGACTGCCAGGTTTACACGAAACATCTGGCTAGTATGGGCGCGCGAGAAATCCCCCGCGAAGAATTTTTGCAGGTATTAAGCCCTTGATGAAATGGGCTTGTTAGATACAAATAGAAGACTGTATTAGCTTGATTTGGCCAGTTTTTTTATCTCATTATTTTTAAAACAATGCTCTTCATGATCATTGACCATTCCCGTGGCCTGCATATGTGCATACATAACGGTGGAGCCGGTAAACTTAAAGCCTCGCTTTTTTAAATCTTTGCTCAAGATATCGCTTATGACGGTAGTGGCCGGTGCCTCCTTATAATTTTCAATTTTGTTTTGGATGGGTTGCCCGTCAACAAATCCCCAGATATATGTAGAAAAGGAACCAAATTCTTCTTGTATCTTCAAAAACGCCCTTGCATTGTTTACGGTCGCCCTGACCTTTAATTTATTCCTGATTATCCCTTCATTTTGTAAAAGTTCTTGAATTTTTTCTTCAGTGTATTCTGCTATTTTGTGGTAGTCAAAATCATCAAAGGCAGCCCTAAAGTTTTCGCGCTTGCGCAAAATGGTGATCCAGCTGAGTCCAGCCTGAAAGGTTTCCAGGATTAAAAATTCAAATAGTTTACGGTCTTCATAAACGGGCACTCCCCATTCTGTATCGTGATAGCGCTCATACAGCGCGTCACCGAGACACCAGCCGCATTTGTGTTGGCTCATAATTAACAATTTTAAGGACTAAAGATATTATTTTTGAAATAAAATCGGGAGGGGCACGACCAATTCCGAAGAAAAAGAAAATTCAATTCATGCAGCATCAATCCACGTTAGAAGTTCAAGAACTTGTCGCAGAAAGCCTCAAAAGTGCCATCCCCTACAGCGAATACCGTCTTCTCGTCAATGAACACGCACAATCCTTTACCAGTACAGGCCACACGCAGACTGAGCCGCTCTCACGTTATACTAGACTTAACGACCGCCGGATGCGACGCTGGGACAAGACGCTCAAACTTGATGGGATTGATTTGGCCAGCATCAAGAAAATAAATCATACTATCAATTGGATTGTCCTCACAGAGAGCTGGTGTGGTGATGCTGCGCACACCATACCAGTCATGAACAAACTTGCTGAGCTAAATCCTCATATCAACCTTCAGATCGTTTTGCGCGATGACCACCCCCACCTTATGGATGCATTTTTGACCAATGGCAATATGTCTATACCAAAACTCATTGTTCAGGATACAAGTACGGGCGAGATCTTAAATTCTTGGGGACCACGTCCCGACTCTGCTGCCGAAATGGTTGTTGAGGCAAAAAATACCCACGGGACTTTGCCACCGTCATTTAAGGAAGAACTGCAGATTTGGTACAATAATGATAAAGGGAAAAGTACAGCAAGGGAATTGGCACGCCTGATCGACTAAAAGCTCTTTAATTGGGTATTTTCAGTCCTTTTTTAGGGACCAGCCTACCCCTGAAATTCAAAAGTTATCGTGCCAATCTGATTTTCCGGTTGGGCAGAATTAAAAATGGCCTTGCTGGCATATTTTAATGCCTGATCTACAAGACAGCCATTTGTGGTGGTTGAAGAAGAGCGGTTGAACGAGGTTTTTACAACATTCCCCAGGTTAGCCACCTCAATATTAATGACCACTTTCCCCACAGCGTCACAGGTATAGACTGGGTTGGGGATTTTAATTGAATTGCGGTCGATCAGATTATAGGTAATGGTCGTCCTTTTGTTGCTCGACGAGCTGATTTTTGCCACCGGCGCTTTTTTTTCTTGCCCACTAGAGGGTGGTTCTTTCATTTTTTTTCTTAGGGCAGCAATACGACCACGGTAGTCGGTCATATAATGATCATCATCTGCGCTAATCTGCTGCTGATCTTCATTGGGTTGCGCCTCACTTTGCAGGGCTTCCCTCACCTCATCCTCCTGATTAAAAAACCGATTGGCCTCTTTTTTAATTCGTGAACTGTTTATCGCCTGATGAGAAATGGGCCCTTTTTCGACCTTCTCTTTTTTTTCTGGAGACTGGGGCTGTTCGGGCGGTTGTGGAGGCTCTTCCACAAGGGGAATTTCATAGAATTTTTGAGGAATTTTATTTTGAAATGGGGAAAAGCCTAAGAAGAAGAAAGAAAGCAAAAGAAAGGCCGCACTACTAAAAGTGATCAAAAGGGCTTTATCTTGGGGGTTGATATCCATTGCTTCAAATTATCGAAGGAATTTCCTACAAATTGATATCTGAAGGTAATTATTTAACGTAAACTATGTTCCTAAAGTTTCTTAAAAATCAGGCTTTAGCATTAATTTGGCAACCTGTTCATTTTCAGCAAATCTTCAAATTCATCGATTTTTAAGCTGTTGCTTACGCGAAAATCGCCGATGCGTGTACGCCTTAGTTCAGAAAGGTGTGCCCCATTATTGAGCGCGGCCCCAAAGTCATTGGCCAGCGAGCGGATGTAGGTTCCCTTACTGCAGCTTACGCGAAAGCTTATATTTGGCATTATAACCTGGGTTATTTCAAACTCTCTTATGTTGACGGTACGTTTAGGCACTTCTACCGTTTCGCCGGAACGGGCGAATTCATAAAGTCGCTTCCCGTCTTTTTTTAAGGCCGAAAATACAGGTGGCCGCTGCTGAATATCGCCAATAAATCGGGCTGTCATGCTCTGAATTTGTTCTTCGGTTATATGAGCTGTAGGAAAGGTTGCATTAATTTCGGTCTCCAGATCGTAGGAAGGGGTGGTGGCGCCCAGGCTTATAGTACCGGTATATTCCTTTTCCTGACCCATAAATTCCTCAATACGTTTGGTGAATTTACCCGTACAGATAATGAGCAACCCTGTGGCCAGCGGATCGAGCGTACCGGCATGCCCAACCTTTATTTTTTTTATGCCATAGGCCCTTTTGATGAGCCAACGCACTTTGTTGACCAGTTGAAAGGAAGTCCAGTTCAACGGTTTGTCAAAAAGTAGGACTTGACCTTCTTTAAAGGTATCTTCAGTAGGATTGATCAATATGGTGTTTGTTACTAATTATTGTTATTGTATCGTAAGGCAATGCTCTATTGTATCAATAACTGCAAAAGTCTTTCCATCTCTCCGGATCATGTGATGCACTATTATCGCTACCTTCGGGTATTAGCCTGTCATTTCAATCTAATTGAGCTGTATTTACTGGCGTAAAACTAATGAAAAGTTCGCTTATTGGGTTCATGGTCTGATTTGGACACAGTGATTTAAAGATTACGGATTTTTATTCTATGCGGTTTCAGAAGAACATTCCGTGAGACCTTCCTGAAAATTCAATAAGTAAAGCCATACTTGGAGGCGGCTTCCATTTTTGCAGGCGTTTTACCCAATTAGAGAGAACCTGACGCGGTTTTTGGATAAGTACAAACCAAACCTGCGGCATCAAGGTTGCGAATTACAGTAAATGAAGATTTTGCTGACCTTTTGAGAAATTACATTTACAATAGACGGCCTATATGGATGAAAAAATTATGATGTGTGAGACTGCTCCCGCTTTCGCGAAAGCAGTAAATTATTGAGGGATCCTTCTGAAACGCTATTGTTACCCGATACCCATCAATATCTGGCCACTACCTGAAGATGAACATCAAGGCCCAATGTCATATTTGAATTGTATAAACCAAGATAAAGGGTTTTGGGACCATCTACTGGTATGAATCGAACCTCATCGCCCACATCCTCCCATTTATTCAAATATTTATAATCGTTGTTCATTCTTTTTTGAAAAAGATCACTATCGGTTTTACTGGGTAGTAAGTAGATGTTTATGTCCTCGTATTTTTCTTGCTCTTTAGCTATTATGATTTCCGCATCATCAGCAAGGTCTCCTTTATATTCATATTTGTCAGTAAGCAATTTGAGAAGAATTTTTCTGGAGGCGCGGCGTGTGGTATTTCTTTTATCCACACTCACGGTATAATAAAAACCTTTGGCGTTTTTGAGAAGATTAATCGGTACAGTAATTCTGGTTTTGCCCCTCCAGTTTGAGGCTGAATTGATCGTTAGAACGTTGTTGTAAACCTCTACCAGCCCAACTTTCTGACCAGACACAGTTAATGTAAAAATGCAGAAGAATATCAATAGAAAAGTTCGGTTTATCATGATGGGCATTTGGTTTAGTGTTAATAACTGATTTTGTTATCACAACCCTTCTCAGGGTTGAACCAGTATTTATAAATAGCTGTCTTGGGGCAGTATTAGGAAGAATTTTTATAGTGCCGTCGCTTAAAAGTCAGACTATTTCTTAAGTTTTCTGAGTCTTGTTCTTTTTGCAATAACGCTGTCGTTTATTGTTGAGAGTGCAGAGGTTTTTTGGGCAATGGCATTTTTGTGCCATATCACATCCTCCGTTAGTTTGCCAAGGTAATTTTTGGCTTCTTTTATATTTACATCTGCCTGGTTGAGTTTATCTGCAACTTCTATAACCTCACCGGCATTGTCAATGGCATAGAAGGCAGAAAGTATTGCTATGCCCGCTCCTATATTTTTTGCTTCTTGAGAGAAGGTGTTTCCATCTTCTAAAGCGACAGAAGTACCTCCCATACCTCCTACTATGGCGGCAGTGGCCATTTTATGGTTCATCAGGTAGGCATTTACCTCTCTTTGATAGCGGGCAATGTCGTTTTTGAGCGTGTAGCTTTCCTGTTGCGCAAGCGTATACTTTTTGCTCAGTGAATTAATCTGTGCCACAAGAAGGGATTTTTGCTGTTCCAGATCACTCAGTTCAGATATCAGAAGCGTGCGCTCTATTTTTATCTTGTCTTCACAAGAAGTGGAAATCAATAACAAAATCACAATAAAGTAGGCCGATTTTTGGAAAATAGTGGACATGGCATTTTTATTTATTTGCGGCTGCAATCACTTTTTAAGGCTTTCAAGGAATTTAAAGGCGTTTATGCTGATAATAAAAAGGGAGCAGCCCCTAATTCTGCCCCCTTCTTGAGGCCTACTTCTTGATAATTTTATAGGAAGCGGCCCCTTTATTTGTTTTAATTTGTAAGATGTACATTCCAGAATCTAATTCCGATAAATCATAGGTATCCTTATTTGCATCGAAAATGAATACTTTTTTTCCATTAAGATCATACATGCTATACCCTAGGATTTTCACATTTTCCTGAGAATCTATGTGAAGTAGGTCATTAACGGGGTTTGGGTAAAGCGTAAACGTATTTTGAACCAAGGTGGCAATGCCCAAATTTTCATCAATCTCATCAAGTGCCGTGGTGAGCGACCAGTTTCCATTAGAATCTTTGGCTCGTACATAAAGCACATTGTCAAAACTGTAGCTGTCAGCCTCATAGGCCACACTGAATGTATATGAAACATCAGCCGCGGTGTCATCTAGTTTAAGTACGGTAGCTTTTCCAAAAGTTGGATCGCTATCAAAGAAATATTCGATTTCTGTTATCTGTGGTGTTTCGTTGTCTTCAGTCACCTCAATATTTTTTCTAAACGTTTGGCTCCAATGGCCATTAGCGTCTCGCAGTCTAGCGAAGAGTTTATGATAACCCGTTGTAAGGTCTGCTGAGATGGCAGCCATAAATTCTTGTTCGATATCCATATTTTGTTGGGCTACTTCAAAAGATAGCGCGAACGTATGGGCGGGATCCCCGTCTATGAAATATTCTCCTGCAACGATCTTATTATGTACTGCCGGATCCACAATATTCAGGTTCTTTCTGGCGGTATGGCTCCATTTTCCATCGCTGTGCTTCGTCCTGATAAAAAGTTTATGGTGGCCAGATTTGATATCCGTGGGAATGTTCGCGACGATACTGGTCTCAATGTCCACACCAGATTTAATGTCTAAAACTGTATTGGCTCCCATACCCAGGTCGGCATCCAGAAAATATTCTACTTGCGTTATATTTTCTTGTGCGGTTACGCCCGCCCAAAGGCAGCACATAAGCAATAGTTGTAATGTCTTGCTCATAGCACCTATTCTATTGTTCGTGCTTTTACATTTACAGGTAGCCCGCTTCCGGCCTCAGAGACACCTGTTGTAGAAACGCTGTAGACAACTGGGATGGCCGCCAGGCCAGAAAGCGAATATCTGTTGGCAATTGTCACACCACCGTAAGCCCCACGCTCTGCACCATCCTTGCCAGCAACATTGCCAGTTACATTAGATTGTAGTTCATACTTGCCATCGGTGCTTTCACTTTCTAGAAAAAGATTGTTCATCGCAGGTTCTACAACAAGGCCCGGCGTTCCCTGAAAAACCCCCGAGTTGGAAACCGTATTGTATTCTACATTGACATTCGTGCCAGAGTTGATATTTGCGGTAATGCCAGCGGCTCGCAGGATATTATTCTGAAAGGAATCTGTATTGAACTCTAAATTGAGTTGGTTAGCAGGACCATCAAAGACATTGTTTTTACATTCCAGAATATGGTTTCCCGTCCAGATGAGTGTTTTTTGGACGATATTATTATTGAAAATTAATTCTTTGGGACCAACAAAATTAGAGCAGCACGCATTGGCTAAAGCATTATCGCTTCCTGAGACAAAAAAGTTTTGGAGAATGGTAACTTTAGAAATCCCGCTAGCTGAAAAGCCAATACTTTTTTCTATCCTGCATCTCTTGATAGTTATATCATTTACAACAACATATATTACCCGGTCGCTGGAAGAATTTACCCCGACTACATTGAATGCAATAATTTCTGATCCTTCAGATCCGACATCAAATCTTACATTACCAATACGCGTATCGTAGGTATTATTAGATACCTTTTCATTTTCAGTTAAAAAATAACCGGAACCAATAATTACCAGTTTTTTGGATATTCGGGCCGCTGCGTATGGCAAGGGAGATCCTTCCACGTACAGTGTATCTCCATTTTTCACATTTGCATTGGCTACGGCCTCATTAATCTCCTTAAAAACAGGATAGGCCGGGGTGCCGCCATAGTTTTCACCAAAATAGGTTGTGTTATCGTAGTTGCTCTGGTTGTTAACACGCCAGATTTTAGCATGTACTATTTGTGTAAAAAGAATTGCTGTAAACAGTATCATTAACGAAGGCATAAGTTTTCTCATAATAGAACGGTTTGTAAGTGGGATGATGTGATGTATTGAATTTTTAAAAATTGGATAAAGGATAAAGCATGACAAAATCATCGGGAATGAATTTTATTTCAAAAAAAACATAGGATGATGGCTCTTAACCAGCTCTATTTCATATTTTTATATGCCCTTAAATTAAATAGCGTCATTGTTTTTTACCACAGGGATTGTCTAAGTGTGGGCTGATTTTTAGCAAGCGTGCACATCACGCGGGTATACGGGATGTAGCTCATAAATGCATCGATTACCAAATACCAATTTGCTTATGAAGAATTCTTTACCCGTTTTAATCTTCTTTTTTATTTCAACCGTAGTTGCTGCCCAACAGCATAAGCTGGATTCCTTAGACAACTTATTGAAGCACCATAAGACGATGGACACCTTGCGTTTTAAATATCTCATACAAGCGAGTGAGACCGCCACCATTGCCAGCCCAGACAGATCTCTTGCTTATGCGCTGGAGGCAAAAAAAATAGCTGCCAACTTCAATAATGATTCGCTAATGGCTCAGGCAACCCTGTGGGAGGGGGGATCCTATTATTTTAGCAATGATCTTTTAAGGGCTCTAGACATCTATCACGATGCCCTTGGGCTCGCAGAAACATTAGAAAGCCGTAGGCTTGAATATGCCATTATAAACAATATCGCCAATATCTATGCAGATCTGGGAAATTATGAAAAAGCACTGGAATTTTATAACCGCCATTTAGTATATAGCGTTGCGTTAAAAAGTGTTAAAGACCAGATTATTGCAGAAAGTAATATTGGTGCACTGAAGTTAGAGCACGGTAAACCCCGTGAGGCCATTGCTACCTTAGACCGCTCCTTAAAGCTGGCAAAACAGAAGAAATATGTAATGTACCAGACGGTTATCGAGCACAATTTGGGAGAATCCTACGAGAAGGTAGGAGATTTTGATAATGCCCGGCAACATTATCAAAATGCATTAGTGCTCGCTGAAAAATTAGGATTATCCCAGATTACAGCTAATTCGCTCAATGGCCTTGCTAAGGTAAACCTGGCCATTGGATCTCTGGATTTGGCCACCGCGCAGGCCGGGAGATCACTTGCCCTGGCCCAAAGCGTTCATGTGCCACTTTGGGAGTCCAACGCTTGGGAAACCTTGAGCAAGATTTTTGAAAAGCAGGAAAATCCAGATGCTTTACATGCTTATAAAGAGCATATAAAGCTGCGCGATTCTGTTTTGGCAAATGAAAAAAAGATCGAAATCTCCAGGAAAGAGATGCAGTATAAAATGGATAATCAGCAGCAAATCGCGGGTGAAGAGCTCACCTTTCAGAAAAGGATAAAAAATACTGCCATACTTTCTGGCTCCCTAATCCTTTTGCTAACAGGATTTGGAATCTGGCAGTACAAGAAAAAGCGCGATGCCGTAGAGCTTCAAAAAACATCAGTTCTAGAGGCTACAATCGCAGAGAGTAAGCTACAGGCGCTCCGGGCGCAGATCAGCCCTCATTTTATCTTTAACTCGCTCAATGCGGTACGCTATTATATTGCTGAAAAACACATCGGTACCGCAGATGAGTACCTGATGACCTTTGCCAGCCTCATACGGTCTGTCCTTAAAAATTCAGAAAAGGAATGGATACCGCTTACCGAAGAACTGGACATATAAAACTATACATCGAGGCCGAACAGAAACGTATGGCCCAGGGATTCAATTATGTGATTGATATTGCAAAAAATATCGATAAGGACAACGCTCTTGTACCACCCCTAGTGATACAGCCCTTCGTGAAGCATAGCATCTGGGATGGCCTTGCCGGGATGCCCGTGGGAGAAGGTGTACTCAATATAAGGATCGTTCAGGAAGACCAGCATCTTCTCGTGAACATTTCTGATAATGGGACATCTGGTAAAAAAATCGAAATCCCGCTCAATAATACCGAAAAATCAGGAATAGACCTCGCGATTCTTAGATTAAATACCATAAATAAAAAAATGGGGGTTACAGCCCCGTGGGGGGCACAGGTTTTTGTAAATGAACCGGATGAGGGTCTTAGGATATGCTTGCCATTGCAGCCCAGTTAAATATAGACTTATGAAAAAAGCCCTGATCATTGATGACGAGACACATTGTGTTCATATGATGCAAAACCTGTTGCGCGAGCATCCCACAATTGCGGTCTGTGGTTATGCAGGGAGCGTTGATGAGGCCTTGGCAAGTATAGCAATGCACAAGCCGGATATCCTATTCCTTGACATTCAACTTGGCGGTAATACTGGGTTTGATCTTCTTGACCGCTTGGGGCATATTGATTTCGATATCATTTTTACAACGGCATATAGCGGTTTTGCACAGCGGGCGTTTAGATACAGCGCCGTGCATTACCTGCTCAAGCCCATAGATAAGCAGGAGCTAAACATTGCCATTGACAGGACGAATAATCAACAAAACCTGACCCAACTCAGCAAGCAGCTCCATATATTGAGAGAAAACCTTACCAGCGCAAACCCCAGCCATCAAAAGATAGCCGTACCCACCTCAGATGGCCTGATGCTCATCAATATTGCTGAGATCATAAAATGTGAGGCAGATTCTAACTATGCTTACATCTATATATACGGGCGGGATAAAATGATCATATCAAAGCCCCTAAAATACTGTGAAGACCTCCTGCCATCCACTCTTTTTTTTAGGGCGCACCAATCCTTTCTGGTCAATCTGGATTATGTGTCTCAGTACTATAAAGGCAAAGGGGGTTATCTTAAGCTTAGAGACGGTTCTAAGGTGCCCGTTGCCGTCCGCCGCAAAGAAGAGCTCCTGCAGCGCTTGATGGAGCATTGATCAAAATGCAAGTTTTAGTTGCCGCCATATGCTTTTTAATTTTAACGCTTTCGCGAAAGCTGGCCCGCTGCAAAAAACAAAGGTTTTTTTATACCTCTAAAGTCGATAGAAGCATAAAAACTCCTTAATTACATGAGTCTTGAAGGTAATCTTTTTGCAGACAAGGCTTTTGAGGCCTCATCTAACTTAATAAGTACATAGACTCCATTGATTATCGCTTTCGCGGAAGCGTACATACACCGTTATTTTAAGGGCTACAATATACTTGCAATACTTATAAGGATGGCTTTCATTGTTTCTATTCTAATAAATACATGCTAGCGCGTTTTTTTCTTTTCGTTGAAAAAAATCTATCCTTAATAAGCTTATTCCATATTAATAGGATATTTTCCATAAATTTGTATTATATCCTAATATTTTGAATACAACTGAACACATCAAGGGCCGTGGCGCACAAAAGCATATTGCTAACCGTTTTCACGAAAACAGTCATGAAATACGTGATGATTTTTTGAACTATTGCGCCTTGGAAGGAGAAGATGCCCAAAATAACCGGACGCTCTATCTGGAAACTTTTCCCAAAACCATCGTCAACAAAGTAGAAAGCCCCGATGTGGGTATGGGATATTCATTAAATCCCTACCAAGGCTGCGAGCATGGCTGTGTATATTGCTACGCACGTAATTCTCATGAATACTGGGGCTATGATGCGGGATTGGATTTTGAAAGCCGCATTTTGGTCAAAAAAAATGCTGTTGACCTGCTCAAAGATTTTATAGCGAAAAAAAACTGGAAGGCGAGCCCAATTGTGCTATCCGGCAATACAGATTGTTATCAACCTATTGAAAAGAAATTGGAAATTACTAGAAACATGCTCCAGGTTTTTTTGGAGCACAGACATCCTGTCGCTATTATTACTAAAAATGCTTTAGTTCTTAGAGATTTGGACCTTTTGAAACAACTTTCTAAAGATAATCTGGTAAGTATCAATATTTCAATCACTTCGTTGAGCGAAGAGACACGCCGCTTGCTGGAACCGCGCACGGCGACACTCAAAAAGCGTTTTGATGCCGTACGTCAACTTTCAGAAGTTGGAATCCCGGTTAGGGTTATGGCTGCACCCATCATCCCCGGCATTAACAGTCACGAGATTTTACCTTTGATCAAAGCGGCGGCAGAAGCCGGGGCAAGTGCTGTAGGGTACACGGTGGTGCGTTTAAACGGTGCCATAGCCGGTATTTTCGAGGATTGGATTAAAAAAGCCATGCCCGATCGTGCGGATAAAGTCTTGCACCAAATCGCAGCATGTCATGATGGAAAACTCAATGATTCTCAGTTCGGCCGTAGAATGCGAGGTTCTGGTGAGTTTGCAGAGCAGATCAAAGCGCAGGTTGAACTGGGTAGAAAAAAATACCTTTCTGGGAAAACGATCGAACCGCTAAACTGTGATCTTTTTGAGCAATACCGGCCGGGACAGTTAAAGCTTTTTTGATCAATTGTGGTAGCCCATTCGAGCGGGTTGACCCCGTCTGAGTGAGCATTCTTCATAGGTAGGGGCACAGGGAGGACTTAAACCATCGCCTTAATATCGCTTGCCCAGGTAGGATAGGTAAAAACCATGCCCTTTAAGGTTTTGGCATCTAATTTTCCACACATGGCCATGACGAACATATTGATGGTCTCTGCGGCGTCATTGCTCAACAAGTGCGCACCAAGCACAAAACCGGTTTTTTTATCGATCAAGGTTTTATATGCATAGCAATTTTGATTCATACGTTTTGAGTTGTACCACTCGGGGACATTCGCCTCTTTGACTTCAAAATCATAACCTTTTTCTTGGGCTTCCTTTTCATTCATGCCTACTGAGGCGAGTTGTGGCTGGGTAAATACCACAGAGGGTGTAGGCGGTACATTCAGTTCCATATGGTTGCCTTTTAAAATATTTTTCTGCACCACGCGGCCTTCTTGAGAGGATAATGGCGTTAAGGGCAATGTACCACTTGCCGAAACGTCACCGCATGCGTACACCTTGGGATTGGTGGGACTCTGCAGATATTTATTGACCTCAACCCCCTTTTTGTTAAAGGCCACATTGCCCTTCCGTAGGTCAAGTGCATCAATAGCAGGTACACGGCCAGCGGTATTAAAGACCATTGCTGCCGTAGCTTCTATATCTTTATTGTTTTGCTTGGCGCTTACGCGAAAGTTTTTCCGTAATTTCTCAATACCCTTTACCTGTGCATTGAGTATAAATTTAATGCCTAGACTTTCTGAATTTTCTTGGAGATAATTGGCCAATTTTGCATCAAAATTGGTCAAAATTCGGTCTGAAAAGTCCATTATGGTGACCTCAACCCCGCAACGAGCGGCAATATGGGCAAATTCCATTCCTATATATCCCGCACCGATAAAGATCATACTCTTGGGCAGTTCTGGAAGTTCAAGAAAATCATCGCTGATGAGCGCATGTTCCCGACCGGGGATTTCAAGCGTAAGTGGCACCTGCCCCGTGGCGATTACAATTTTATCAGCCTTAACGGTTTTCCCTTCTACAGATAATGTATTCTCATCCAGAAATTTTGGGGATTGATGGTATAATTTAATACCATTTTTTTTTAGGGCGCGTTCGGTGGTAAAAGGCACGGCATCTGTAAAAGCTGATTTAAAGTTCATCAGATCTTTCCAATTTATTTTTGGCAGGTCACAAATCCCTTTGCCGTGCAAATCCTGGGCGCGCTCGAGTGTTTCGGTGATCCCCACAAGCACTTTTTTGGGATCGCAACCACGATTGGCACAGGTGCCGCCATATTCCCTATTATCGGTAATGGCCACACGCATACCCGCTTCAGCACAAGCGTCTGCCACTTTCTTTCCAGCGGTGCCAGTTCCTATTACAAATACATCATATTCTTCAACTGCCATATATTTTGTTTTTCACTTCCTAAAAGGCGGGAATCTCGTCGATATTTTATAGGGTTATGCTAATAAATTGTCTTGACAACCCCACCATCAACGCGCAGTGCGGCACCATTAGTGGCTGAAGAAAGCGGGCTGGCGACATAGGCTACCATATGTGCAACTTCTTGTGGATCTGCAAACCGCTGCAATAGAGAAGTGGGCCGTGCCTTATCGAAAAAATCCTTTTCGATCCTGGTACGGTCATCCTCCGTTTCCATATCGGTCATCTGTTTCACTCCGTCTGAAAGCGTGGGGCCTGGCAGTACACAGTTTACCGTAACATTGGTTCCTTTGGTAATTTCAGCGATACCTCGGGAAATGCCTAACTGAGCGGTTTTTGTCATGCCATAATGTATCATCTCTACAGGAATATTAACTGCGCTCTCGCTACTGATGAAGATGATACGGCCCCAATCCTTCTCAAGCATTCCGGGTAGGAAAGCGCGAGAAAGCCGCACTCCGCTCATTACATTAACCTCATAAAATTTTTGCCAGTCTGCATCTTCAATGTCAAGAAAATCCCTTTGTTCAAAAATCCCCACATTATTGACCAGAATATCAACTTCTTTGATCTCCTCAATCAGTTTTTCCACTTCTTCAATTTTGCTAAAATCGCAGGTTATTCCCGTGATCATAGCGCCTGGTACAGCCTTTAGTATTTCGGCTTCGGTCTTTTCTATTGATTCTTTACTGCGGCCATTAATGATAACATGACCACCTTCTTTAGCCAGTAATATAGCCGTAGCTTTCCCTATTCCTTTGGTAGAGCCGGAAATAAATGCCCGTTTATTTTTTAGTTGAAAATCCATGTATGTGTGTTCTTGGTTTGCCGTCTATGGCAAATGCGTTATGTTCTAAGTTTTTGATCATTATAAAAAAGAAGATCGCGTAGATCATCTGGCTGCCTACGAGCGCCCAATCTTCCTGTAGGGAGGTGCCAAAAATAAGTATGGCGATGAGCAGCGCCCCTGCGGCAGTGGCCCATCTGGTCTTAAGCCCTATCAGCAGCAATAGGCCCAATATCAGTTCAATAAAAGGCAGAATATATGCAAATGGCAGTACTATAAAATGGGGCAGATAGGTATCTCTAAAACCTTCAGTGATATGGGCTACAAATTTGCTCAGTTTAGGGATGCGCACGACCCCATGTATCAATAAGTTGAGCCCAATGGTGATGCGGGCGAGCACAAATGCGAGCTGATCATTGGTGAGTTTTTTCATGTCCTTGCTGGCCTTGAAAGAAGCCATCCGTTTGATTAAAAATTGCTAGTAAGCCTAAAAATAGTCAAGCCACTTAAGGCAATCTGTTAGGGAAGGGTTAAAAGTTGTTAGGCTTTCGCGAAAAGAAAACCGGAACATCTTATCTTTGCGCACGAATGACGCAGACCCCTATCAACGATTCCTTTGCAGAGTGCGCCAAACTTGGCGAACTACAGACTTGTATTGCCCAAACCGGAGTACGATTGAATTTGAATGGGCTCATTGGTTCATCACTTTCTTTTGTTTTGGCAGAAGCCTTTAAATCTTCCAAAACGCCCTTTTTAATTATTTTAAATGATAAAGAGGAGGCCGCTTATTGCCTGAATGACCTGGAGCAGCTTTTAAACAGTAACGATGTGCTTTTTTATCCGGGAAGCTATCGTCGTCCCTATCAAGTAGAAGAGACTGACAATGCCAATATCCTTTTGCGTGCAGAGGTTTTAAACCGTATCAACAGCCGCAAAAAACCGGCACTTATCGTTACTTATCCCGATGCGCTTTTTGAAAAGGTGGTTACCCGCAAAGAACTTGACAAAAGCACATTGAAAGTACGTTTAAATGACAATTTATCGCTTGATTTTGTCAATGAAATGCTTTTTGAATATCAATTCCGCAGGGTGGA
Source organism: Leeuwenhoekiella sp. (assembly GCA_965219335.1). GTDB lineage: Bacteria > Bacteroidota > Bacteroidia > Flavobacteriales > Flavobacteriaceae > Leeuwenhoekiella. The sequence goes on along the minus strand of CBDCNG010000009.1, from coordinate 504,555 downwards.
TTTTGTAACCGAACCGGGCGAATTTTCGGTCCGTGGGGGTATTATTGATGTGTTTTCCTTTTCCCATGACGAGCCTTACCGTATAGAGTTTTTTGGCGACGAAGTAGAGAGCATACGTACCTTTGATGTGGAGACACAGCTTTCGCTGGAAAAGATCAATAAAATTTCCATAATGCCCAATGTGGAAAATAAAAAATTACAGGAGACCCGGGATAGTTTTTTTAAATATATCGCAGCAGAAACCACCATTTTCACTAAAGATATCGGGCAGCTCTCGGCCCGTATTGACACCAACTACGAAAAGGCGGAAGAAGCTTACGCCAAACTCTCACAGGACATCAAGCGCACCGAGCCGGCAGCACTTTTTTGCAGCGCTGATACGATCAGAAGGCAACTGCTCGATTTTAGTTTGGTAGAACTTGATACTACCTCGGGCAACAATCACGAGATACGTTTCGATCAGCAGCCACAGCCCGCCTTTAATAAGCAGTTTGACCTGCTGATCAAAAACCTAAATGAAAACCACGAGCAGGGTTACACCAATTATATTTTCTGTGCAAGCGAGCAACAGGCAAAACGATTTAAAGACATCTTTAATGATGCCCAGCTTGATGTCAAACAGTACGAAACAGTCATTTTATCCCTTTATCAGGGTTTTATTGAGAATAACCTTAAGATCGCCTGTTATACAGATCATCAGATTTTTGAGCGTTACCACAAGTTCAAATTAAAGGATGGTTATGCCAAAAAACAAGCCATCACCTTAAAAGAATTGACCAGTCTGCAAGTAGGGGACTACGTGACCCATATTGATCATGGGATCGGTAGATTCGGGGGTTTGCAAAAAATTGAGGTTGAGGGAAAAAAGCAGGAGGCCATCAAGCTTATCTATGGCGAGAGGGACATTCTTTACCTGAGCATCCACTCACTGCACAAAATTACAAAGTACAACGGCAAGGACGGCAAGGCACCCCAGATCTACAAGCTGGGCAGCGGTGCCTGGAAAAAACTGAAACAAAAGACCAAGAGCAAGGTTAAGGAGATTGCCTTTAACCTCATTAACCTGTATGCCAAAAGAAGGTTGCAAAAGGGGCAGGCATTTGGCCCCGATACCTATCTACAGAACGAACTGGAGGCAAGTTTTATCTATGAGGACACGCCAGACCAAAGTACTGCAACCGAAGCCGTCAAGCGGGATATGGAGAGTGAGCGCCCCATGGATCGTTTGGTTTGCGGCGATGTAGGCTTTGGCAAGACCGAGGTTGCCATACGCGCGGCCTTTAAGGCGGTGGATAACGGCAAACAGGTCGCAGTGCTCGTACCCACCACAATTTTAGCCTTCCAGCACCATAAAACATTTACCGAAAGGCTCAAGGATTTTCCCATTACGGTTGATTACCTTAACCGTTTTCGCACAGCGAAAGAAAAACGGGAGACCCTTGCCAATCTCGCCAGTGGGAAAGTGGATATTATCATCGGTACGCATCAGCTCACCAGTAAGAAAGTGCAATTTAAAGACCTTGGTCTGCTCGTCGTAGATGAGGAGCAGAAATTTGGGGTTTCCGTCAAGGATAAACTCAAAACCATCAGGGAAAATGTAGATACCCTAACCCTAACCGCCACTCCCATACCGCGCACCTTGCAGTTCAGCCTTATGGCTGCACGGGACCTAAGCACAATTACTACCCCGCCGCCAAACCGATATCCTATTGAGACGCATGTGATCCGATTGCAGGAAGAGGAGATTCGTGATGCGGTTTCCTATGAGATACAGCGTGGCGGCCAGGTATTTTTTATACATAACCGCATCGAGAATATTAAGGAAGTTGCCGGGATGATCCAGCGGCTTGTGCCCGATGCTAAAGTGGGTGTGGGCCATGGACAGCTAGACGGAAAAAAACTTGAGCAACTAATGCTCCGCTTTATGAACGGCGAGTTTGATGTGCTGGTTTCTACGACTATTGTAGAAAGTGGCCTGGACGTGCCCAATGCCAACACTATATTTATCAATAATGCCAATAATTTTGGCCTTTCAGATCTGCACCAGATGCGTGGCCGCGTAGGCCGAAGCAATAAAAAGGCATTCTGCTATTTTATCACGCCCCCATTTTCGGCAATGACTGATGATGCAAGAAAACGCATTACTGCCCTAGAGCAGTTTTCCAGCCTGGGCAGCGGTTTTAATATTGCTATGAAAGATCTGGAGATCAGGGGTGCCGGTGATCTGTTGGGCGGTGAGCAGAGTGGGTTTATCAATGAGATAGGCTTTGATACCTATCAGAAAATCCTGAACGAAGCCATTGACGAACTCAAGGAAAATGAGTTTGCAGATCTTTATAGCGCAGAGAATTCTTCTGAGAACAAAGAATATATTAAGGATACGGTGATCGATTCAGACTTCTCCATTCTTTTCCCAGACGATTACATTAACAATATCACCGAAAGACTCAATCTGTACACTGAGCTTAACAATCTTAAAAATGAGGAAGAACTTGCTGCCTTTGAAGCGCGACTGATCGACCGTTTTGGCGAACTTCCGCCACAGGCAGAAGATCTCCTCAATTCTGTAAGGATTAAATGGGTGGCAACGCATTATGGTCTGGAAAAAGTGGTTTTAAAAAACAAAAAGCTGACAGGGTTTTTTATATCAGACCAGCAAAGCAAATTTTATCAGAGTCCAGCGTTTTCCAGGATGCTGCAGTTTGTGCAGACCCATGCCGGGCAGGTAACCTTAAAAGAAAAGAAAACTTCAAAAGGATTGCGGTTGTTATTGACCGCGCCGGGTATTTCATCAGTAGATAAGGCTGTAAAATTATTAGGGCCATTAATGCCGAAACCGGTGGAGGCGCTTGCTGAATGATGTGGTGTCATGCGATCCTGAATGGGACGAACCTCTGTAAAGTAAAATTTGTCTTTAACTAAGAACGGTGATAATTTTCGACTTAAAATCGATACTGCCTACTTTTTTATATCGCGCAATCTTAACTGTAAAGAGACATCCCCATTCCATTCATTGGTTTCTACCGAATAACAGGCACTAAAAGGCTTTTGGTCTGTAATTAGGTTGCATTTACTTCCCAAATTAAAGCCTATCGCCCCAATGGCCTGGCCAGTATACTGCCCAGGAAGTCCATGATTTGCTACGGTGCATTTTAAGTGGAGATCGTCCCCGCCCACGCATTTCCCGTAACCGGTATCCTTAAGATCGCTGGACATAAAAACAGGGCTCATATTACCGGGACCAAAGGGTGCAAATTGTTTCAGAACGCGGTAAAATTTTGGCGTGATCTCTTCCAGTTCGATTTCGCTATCAATGTTGATCTCGGGCGTTAGCAAGCGTTCGTCAATTCGTTCGGAAACCACTTTTTCAAACTGCTCTTTAAAGTTTTGGAATTGTTCTTCGAGCAAGGTGAGTCCAGCGGCATATTTATGGCCGCCAAACTGCTCGATGTAATCCATACAGCCCTCCAAAGCTTCGTAAACGTCAAAGCCTTTGACAGATCGTGCACTAGCTGCCAATTTTTCGCCGCTTTTCGTGAAAACGAGGGTTGGGCGATAATAGGTTTCGGTAAGCCGGGAGGCCACAATTCCGATTACGCCCTTGTGCCAATCTTCGTGAAAAACCACCGTGGTTTTTCTTTGCTCCTCCTTGTTTTCCTTGATCTGCTCCAGCGCCTGAATAGTGATTTCACGGTCAAGTTCTCGACGTTCAGTATTAAAATCCTCGATACCAGCTGCCATATTCAAAGCTTTTTCGGGATCGGTCTCACACAGCAGGTTTACAGCGTGCAGACCATGTTCGATGCGCCCGGCTGCATTGATGCGCGGGGCGATGATAAAAACCACATCGGTGATGGTGAGAATGTCTTTTTTTACTTTTTCGATCAGTGCTTTTATGCCCGTGCGCGGCAGGGTGTTGATCACGTGCAAGCCGTGATGGGCGAGTACGCGGTTTTCTCCGGTAATGGGCACAATATCCGCTCCTATTGCCGTGGCGACAAGATCTAGATAAGGGATGAGGTCTTCGATGGTTTTTCCATCTCTTGAAGCCAAGGCCTGGACTAGTTTAAAGCCAACGCCACAGCCACAGAGTTCGTCGTAGGGATAACTGCAATCTTCCCTTTTTGGGTCGAGTATGGCCACTGCCTCCGGGATGGTGCTGCCCGGGCGGTGGTGGTCGCAGATGATAAAATCGATCTGTTTTTCTTTCGCGTAAGCTACTTTATCCACCGCCTTCACCCCACAATCCAGGGCGATGATTAGACTGATGGCATTATCGTCGGCATAATCGATCCCCTTATTGGAAATGCCATAACCCTCAGTATAACGATCTGGGATATAAGTGGCCACATTGGGATGGCGCGTCTGTAAATAACTGCTCATCAATGCCACGCTGGTGGTGCCGTCAACGTCATAATCGCCGTAAACAAGGATGTTTTCGCCATGAGCGAATGCCTTTTCGATACGTTTTACGGCCTTATCCATATCCTTCATCAGGAAAGGGTCGTGCAGATCATTTAGTGAAGGCCTAAAAAATTTTTTCGCCTCCGCGAAAGTGGTCACCCCGCGTTGCACCAGTAAAAATGCAATTCTTTTAGGCACGCCCAAAGCACTCGTAAGTGTCGCAACGATTTGAGGATCAGGGATGGGTTTAAGGCTCCAGTGCATATAAGTGAAAAATCGAAGATACAAATAATGATAAAAAGAAGCACTACTGCTGAACGCTGTTGTAAACTTTCTGCTTGATGACCAAAACCTCCCCAACATGATTAAAAAGCTTTGTTTTCCACCTACAAAGTAATGAAGAGTGCGTATAATGATTTTAAAGAATCAAAGTTTAAACCGCATCCCAGCGCCCACGGAAAAATAGGGCACATTCTTAAAACTGCTTTCCAGTGATTGGGGAACGTCGATGTTCATACGATCGTAGCGCAATTCTGGTGCGACGTAGAGGGAGATGCTTTTGGTAAAAAAATATGAAAGTTCTGGGGCGAGCCAAAGCGTAAACCCGCGGTCTTTAAAAACAATACCGCCATGTTTATTCTTATGGGAAACCTGACCAAAACCGCCCATAACTTCGAGCCCTAATTTGGTCAGGATCGGAAATTCATAGCCTAATGTGCCGCCCATCACGCGAATCTGGGCCGTGTCATAATTTCCGGTCAACCGTGTGTCAATCACATCGCCGCGCACCAGGTTATAATTGAGGCCAATCGTGAAGCGCGGAAGGACATAAACCCGAAGGTTGAACTGGAAACCGGGCTTCAGGTCGAGGCCTTGATTTACAAAATTGTTGCCCAAAGGATTGGCAATATATACTCCAAACGAAAAGATACCGGCCGCATTTTCTTTGTCTGTTTCAGGTTCTTTTTCTAAGGTTTCCTGCGCCCAGATATTACAGCAAAGAAAAAAGAAGATAATAAAATGGATCGGTTTAGAATTCAAAAACATAAGTGGTCTTATATTGTAAGATGGGGATGGTTATATGTTGTACCGTGCCGCTGTTGATTGTATAGTCAAAAATAGCCTCGGTATTTTTGATCGTCCTAAAACCTGGAGTTTGATCTTCCTCCCCCGGTTTTAAGGTTCCAGTTTGGGTTACAGTGGCAAAACAGCGCGTTCTTGTGGTGTTTATTTCACCTTTAGAAAAATAATTTTCACAATAAGCCTCTGGGATTTTGATGGTATACCGTAGCGTGTCCTTTGAGGAAGAAGTTCTTTTAATATTCAGGTCGAAATAGGCGATCTGCCGCAAGTTGACCGTCCCGAGATCGTAAAGATTTTGACTTCTTTTGCCCGTATTAAGATCGCTGGAGGATGGGGAAGTCTGGCCGTTAATATATTTGATAGGGGTATAAAGTGTGTCTCCCGAGAATTCCTGATTGATCTGAATACTGAAATCATTTGCGGTAGATTCGAGAGAAGTGAAACGGAAATTACCATTTTCGTTAGAAACGGCGGCGCCCAGCGTCGTACTTTCACCTGAACTCTGAATCAAAATGCCGGGCACCGGAACACCGGAATCATTTACTAATGTGCCCAAAACCTGAACCCTTCGGTTATCTTCAACATCAATACAACTATATAGCAAAAAGCTCAGGGCGAAAGCAATTGTGAAAAGGAGAATCGTATTTTTATGCATACCTTTTTTCTAAAGATGGATAAAGTAAGAAAAGGTTGCCTATTAGAATGTTAAAAGGAATGCTTTAAATTTAAAGAAAGCACTGTATTTTTTGAAAAGCAGCAGTTTTTTAGCACCGATTTGCCGTAAAAAGAAGATAAGTTAATTCACATCCCATTCACCCAATCAGCAGGGTTCTGGCGCTCACTGTCTTTATAGACCACAAATTTGAGGATGGTCTTACCGGTAAAATTATCATTGGCCACCTCGCCAATATCCTGTTTGATGTCCACCTGCTCATTCATTCTCACCTTGAGATTGATCAGGTTTTGATAAACGGTGATGTAGTTCCCGTGGCGCACATACACGGCAAAGTTGGCGCCAGGGAGGCTCTGTATTTTAAAAACCACCCCTTTAAATGCGGCGCGCGCCATGCTACCGGGTTCGGTCTCGATCTCTACACCACTGTTGTAGGTGGTGATATTGGGTAAGGTGGGGTGGTGCGAGGTGCCAAATTTCTTGTACACCCGTCCTGACGCCACTGGCCAGGGTAGCAGACCCTTATTAGAAGCGAAATCTGCGGCAAGGGCCTTGGCTTCAGGGGTGAGGGAAAAAGTGGCACTTTTACCTACTTCTGGGGCGCTTTTGCCCGCTTTTTTATTTGAGGCGGCAATGGCCTCGCGTACGATGCGGTCTATTTCCTTATCAAGCTTATCGGCCGCACGCTGTTTATCCTGTATCTGAGCCGCAAATTTGCTCTCCTTATTACGTATGGTGGCCATCAGGCCATCCTGTTGCTTTTTCTCCTCCTCCAGACGGGCCTGTTCTTTTTGGTTGGAGGCGATCAGGTCTTCCTTATCCTTTTTTTGAGTAATGAGTTTGGCGTTGGTCTCCCGCAAAAGGGCAGTACGTTCCTGAATCTGCTCACCCTGTTTTTTGCGATAGTTGCTATATTGCTTCATATACTGTACACGTTTATAGGCCTGTAAAAAGCTTTTTGAAGAGAGTAGAAACATGATCCTGTTTTGGCTGCTCCTGCTTTTGTAGGCCTTGCGTATAAGCCCGGCATAATCTTCCTTCAGTTTTTCCAGTTCATCACGCAGAGCTGATATTCGGTTAATGTTCTTGTTGATCTCATCGGTAAGCAGGTTGGTTTGGTTTTGGGTCACGCGGATGAGTTTTTCGCGCGTTTTGATCTTTTGATCGAGGTCCTCTACCTGATTGAGCACATTGATCTCCCGGTCTTTATTGCTCTGGCGCAATTTGTTGATCTGCGCGATCTGGCCCAGCAGCTCCTGGCGTTCCTGCTCGAGCTCTTTTTGCCTATCGGTCTGGGCCGAAATGATTTGTGATCCCATTATTAGGATCAAAAGTGGTATTATTTTACTCAAAAACAATCCTTTCAAAGCTTGATCTCTTTATATCCGGAAGGGATATTAAACGGAAAACTTACGTCTTCATTTACATCGATGCTGCGGTATTGAATATCGATCTCTGTGGCCTTATCGCCCTCTTGTGCGCGCACCTTCACATGTTCGGGCAACTGACCTATCTCCTGGTTTTGATAATCGTCATAACTGATGGTCAGCTCCCGATCCTTTATTTTTTGCGTCAGGCGCTGCTGCTGCATGGTAAACTGTTGCGGATCTAGATAAAAGAAAAGATCAAAAAGTTTTTGCTGTTTTTTAGGTGACACCAGATAATTTTGCTGGCCCGCAACGGCGGTGTAATTGGCGTTGCGCAGGTCATAAATGGGCTGGCCGAGCAGCAGGGCCTGTACCTGACCAAAATCAAGATCTGTACCCAGGAGGTCGCTTAATAATTTAAAATCCCCATCAAAATAGGAGCCGTCTATCTTCTCATAATACTGCACTCGGTCTGGGGTGATTAAAGCCTTAGCCAAAGAAATCCCCAGCACGGAGGCACTCATCCAGATGGTTTTATCTTTTTCCATGCGCAGACTCACCGAAACGCCCTGCGAAGTGTTTTCATCTTTATATTTTACCTTTAATCTTGCTGCAAGGGTTTTAAAATCAAAATGGGTAGCATAATGTGAATTGATTATTTTAGCGGAGGCAAGATCTTCTGGAGAGGCAGTTGCTCTTCTGGATGATTTACATGCTGAAAGCAGAAGTGCACATGCGGCAAATAGGATATATATTGGTTTTCTCATAGTTTATGGCTGTGCAAAGGCTATACCGAAAAGGAGCCTTTAAAATGGCAAACGTAAAAGTAGTTTGATTACTATATGCAGGATAGAAAATTTATAATGATATAAATACTTTTGGTTTTGTAACCCTAAAGCGCCCCACATAAAACAGCATAATATCCTTCAGATACAATTGCTACTTCCCCTATTCGAGCGCTTCTGCCTTTTTCTTGTATTCTTCTGCTTTTTTTGTATCACCGTTTCCTTTATAGGCAAGGCTCAACTGTTTATAAAAATCTTTTTCCATCTGCGGGTTTTCAATAACATAATCCAGACCGGCCTCCAGCGCGTTTTTGGCATCTTGGGGTTTTGCGAGTTTGTTGTAGGCCACCGCTGCAATCAGGTAAAAGATAGGCTGGGTGGGGTAGAGGGATTGTCCCTCTTCACCAAGTTTAATGGCATCTGGCAATTTTCCGGCACCCAGTTGCAGAATCATCAGGTTCTTGAGCACATCAAAGTTGCCAGGATCTTTCTTATAGGCATTTAAATAATAATCCAGCGCTTTTGTTTTATCGGCCTGTTGAAGGTAAAAACTCCCCAGTTTTTCATTAACATCGGGATCTTCCTTTTCCGAAAAAAGGGCGATCGCTTCATCTACTTCGGGTTGGTATTCTGGGTGTTTTTGCACATATATCAAAAAGTCATTGAGCAGCTTTTGTTTTATCTCTCCTTCAATTTTAGGACTTTTAAGCGCTTTTTTGAGCGCGTTTACAGCCTCTTCAATATCCCCTTTATCGAGGTTGTATTTGTAAAAAGCAAGTTGGGCTGCATCTGCTTTTGGATCGATTTTAAGCAGTTTTTGGGCTATGGCATACCCTTTTTCGGTTTCTCCCTGTTCCATATAAACGAGAATGAGATCGCGGTAATTTTGCTCATCCTTAGGGTTTTTTGCAATACGGTCAACAATATCCTTTTCGGCGAGATCGCCCTTGCTCAACGCATAAATCTGCCGGCGTATTTGCTCGCGGTAATCATCTTTGCCCATTTCGTGGTCCAATTCATCCAGTAGCGAGAGTGCCTTATCATAATCGTGGGTACGCAGATAGATGCGCGCCAGATCCTCTTTATAATGCGGATCATATGCCGTCAACTTTTTGACCAGATCTATGGCCTTCCCAAAATTCTGCTGGGCATAATAGATCTCATAGAGGCTTTCCATGATATCCCGTTGATTGGGCTTGAGCTGCAGCGCCTTGAGATAGTTTTTCTCAGCTTCTTCGGCATCGCCCAAAAGGGCCAGGTTTTTCCCCTTTTCAAAATAAAGGATTGCCTCCTGAGGGCGAATGGAAATGCATTTATCGAGTGCTTGGATGGCGCGGTCGTAGTTTTCTATACCCTTTTGTTTTAAAGCCTCAAAAAAGGATTCCTGAAAAGCATCGGTAACATTGCCCAGATCATCCTGGGCCACATCCTGTACTACAGGATTTTCCTGCGCCTCCACGTAGGGCGCAAACGAAAACAAGGATGCTATGAGCAGGAGTTTGTACATGTTTTATTTAAAAAAGCCAAATTTCCTTTTAATAGAGATATAATGCCTTTTGTTTAACCTACTCCTCTCTAAGTAATATTATATTGCTTAAAGCAAATGGCCAACATTTAAATTTAAGGTTTTATGGTGCAATTATTTAGTTTTCAAAAATTCTTTGATAGCCATTTGTGTTCTACTCAAGAACGGAATAGTCGCCAATACTCACTTCGGTAAAATCACCGTCAAATTTGGCATAATTACCGATCATGGCATTTTTTAATTTGGCATTTTTAACCAGGCTAAAATTTTGGATTAGGCTGTCTTCAACGGTACTGTCTTCGATCACCGTGCCATGGCCTAAGGATACATTTGGGCCTACGGTGGCGTTTTTAAGCACCACATCTTCACCTATATAACAAGGTGGTATGACCGATGCATTTTCCATTTTCGCGGAAGCGGATACCAGTTTTTCCCCTTCATTATTCAGGAAGTTGAGCATACGGGTATTGGTCTCCACAGTCACGGTCTTGTTGCCACAGTCCATCCACTCATCGATCTGGCCGGGTTTGAAGGTGTATCCTTTTGCCTGCATCTGTTTAATGCCATCGTTGATCTGGTATTCCCCACCGTGCATAAGATTGTTGTCAAGAACCGCCTGCAGCTCATTTTTGAGAATGCTCACATCTTTAAAATAGTAAATGCCAATGACGGCAAGATCTGAGACAAAATCTTTAGGTTTTTCAACAAGGCCGGTTATCTCGTTTTTGTCATTGAGCGAGACCACCCCATAAGCGTCCGGATTTTTAACCTGTTTGACCCAGATTACGGCATCTGCGTCCTTATCCAGCGTAAAATCTGCCCTAAAAAGGGTGTCAGCATATGCGATAACGGCAGGCCCGCTCAGGGATTCCTGTGCGCACATAATGGCATGACCCGTGCCCAGTGGCTTATCCTGGTAATAGATCGTACCTTGAGAGCCCAGTTGTGCGGCGATATCCTTGAGGTTAGCTTCCACCTCCTGGCCAAAGTCCTCTCCGATCACGAAGGCGATCTCATCTACGGGTTCATCAAGAAGCTTGGCAATATCCTGGACCAGCCGGTGTACGATAGGTTTTCCTGCGATGGGGATGAGCGGTTTGGGTATTGTTAATGTATGCGGCCTTAGACGTGACCCACGACCGGCCATAGGGACTATTATTTTCATAATTTTAGGGGTTTTTGCTGCTGATGCAGAAATTTTTAATTTTAAGTTCTGTTTCTGGAATTAAATGAAGGATGATAAGTTTTCTTCTTTTGCGAAAGCTATCGCGATCCCGTACTGCCAAAACCGCCTGCTCCACGCACGGTCTCACCCAGGCGATCTACTTCCATCCATTCAGCGCGCTCGTGCCTCGCGATGACCAGCTGGGCGATGCGCTCCCCTTTTTCAATAGAAAATTCCTCATCGGATAGATTGACCAATATTACCCCGATCTCACCGCGGTAATCAGCGTCTATGGTGCCCGGGGCATTGAGCACTGTTACACCTTTTTTTGCAGCTAATCCACTGCGAGGTCGCACCTGCGCTTCCAGTCCTACTGGAAGTTCTATAAAAATCCCTGTGGGTACAATAGCCCTTCCCAGGGGTTTTAACGTAACAGGCTGCTCATTATTGGCGCGCAAATCCATCCCGGCAGAAGCCTCAGTGGCATAATGTGGAAGATCGTGTGTAGATTTATTGACTATATTGACTTTCATACTGTAAATCTTTGGAAGAAAATAGAATATAGAGCATAGAAAAGAAATGCTTCAAACGTGCTTTCCGTCTTTTTTCTAATTTCTTTTCTCTTCTTTTTTTTCTAATCTTTGGGTCTTAAAATACGTTTTAACTCTTTTTTTCGGCAATAAAAACGGTTAAGATAAATATTGCGAGCAAGATAACACTTACGATATAATTTTCGCGAAAGCGGTAAAAACTTATGGCCGAAAACCCTATCGCAATTAAAAGATAAGCGCCTATACGTTTAAGGTCGTAAGGTACCCGATAATGTTTTTGACCTATGATATAAGACAAAACCATCATCCCACCATAAGCGGCCAAAGTTGCATAGGCTGCGGCCATAAAACCAATTTTTGGGATAAAAACAACATTAATCCCTATGGTAAATAAAGCTCCTAAAACGGAAAAATACATTCCGAAGTGGGTCTTGTCGGTTAATTTATACCATACCGAAAGGTTGTGGTAGATGCCCAGGAACAAGTTGGCCAGAAGTACAATAGGGACGATACCAATTGCAATGTAATACGAGGGACTGCGGATGAGCATCACCTTTAAAACATCAATAAACCCGATGATAACCAAAAGGCCAAGCGCACCCACGACAATAAAATATTTTAAAATGGTCGCATAGGTTGCCTGCGCATTTTTCGCGGAAGCGTGATTAAAGAAAAATGGCTCAGCGCCCAGCCGGAAGGCTTGAACGAAGATTGTCATAAATACGGCCAACTTATAACAACCGGCGTAGGCGCCCATGATATTCTTGTCTAGCATGTCGCCCAGCAGGAGCTTATCTAGATTTTCGTTGACCACGAAAGCGAGCCCTGCGACGAGCACGGGCCACCCGTAAACCCAAAGTTCATGGAATATATGTCGATCAAAAATAAGCTTTGTCTTAAAAAAATCAGGCAGGATCAAAATGAGCGTCACCCCACTGGCGGCCAGGTTAGCTATAAAGATGTACTGCACCAAATTTTGTTTGTCAAACCACGAAAACTGTAGCCCATAATGGGGAATCGCCCACAGGAAAAAGAAGTTTAAAAGTACATATACAGCGAGGTTGATGAGCTTGATCCCGGCAAAGCGCAGGGATTTTCCCTGTGCCCGCAGATAAGCAAAAGGAGCGACCACGATCGCATCTAAAACAACCAGGGCAATGAGATAATTGTAATATTTTTCAGGTAAAAGCAGTGCTTCTGAAATGGGGGATTTTAAAAACCAGAGCAGTGCAAATGTGATCAGGGCGACGCTGGAGATGGCAATTAAAACGGTACTGTACACACGTTCCTTCTTTTCGCTCTGCGAAAAAAAACGGAAAAAAGCCGTTTCCATCCCAAAACTCAGCAACACGTTTAAGAAAGCGGCGCCCACATAAAATGAGGTGTTTTCCGCATAGGCACTGTTTAAAAGAACATCGGTATGCAGCCCGATGAGAATGATGCTCATCACCCGTGGTAACACAGTGGCGAGGCCATAAACGGCTGTATCCTGGACAAAACGCTTGAGTACGCTCAAAAACTAAGTTTTAAGCCGCAAAAGTAGCTATTCTCAGGGGGAAGTCCATGTGTTTTTATCGATTGTTAAAAGGGGCTTCGGCGGGATACTTTGTTCCCTTGTCCTTTAGAGAGGTGATTTTATGGTACTGTTTTTTTCCATTTTTGGTGTAGATCAATAAAGCTTCATCAGGTTTGATTTCCACAGGAGCTGTTTTGGGAATACGCGGTTTTGGATTGTCTATCTCTTTGCTCATATCGCTAGATATTACCATATCTTTTTCCTTTTCAGAAACGAAATGAGCGAGATATTCATTTTCCTGATTTCCGGAAATGACTGGTGCGAACTGGCCTTTGAAAAAAACACTATCTAAAGTAATGTTCTGAGGAAGATTATTAACCGTAAAGCCCACCTCCATACCTGAGTTTTTATCCGCCTCACCGGCCACCCAAGAGCTGAAAAAACTCTCCTTTACGGTAAAGTTGGGATTTTGCACGAGATTTTTTTGTTGGGCGCAACTGTTTATAGTGATTACCGTAAATAGTGCGAGCGAGGTTAAAATAATTCTGTACATGATCTTCGTTTTTGAAGATACTTCAAAAATGCGACCAAAATTAAACACTCTCAAAAATATATGTAGTCAGCGACTTTGTAACAGCACCATATATACTAATAAAATGCCTGTCATGCTCTAAGCAGCGCACGGATGTACTCCTGCGCTTCTATTTATATGAGGGAATCCCGTATTTAGGTGGGATTTAATTTTCCAATGCATTTGCACCACCCACGATCTCAAGGATCTCATTGGTAATGCTTGCCTGACGGGCTTTATTATAGGTAAGTTTAAGTTCGTCACGCAGTTCAGTTGCATTATCTGTCGCTTTATGCATGGCGGTCATACGGGCACCGTGCTCACTGGCCACAGAATCCCTTACCGCTTTAAAAAACTGGGTTTTTAATGCTTTTGGGATCAACTGTTTTACAATTTCTGCCTTAGAAGGTTCAAAAATGTAATCTGCCTTTGGGACTTGAGTTTGATCAAATTGCTCTTTGAGTGGTTTTAAGGGCAAAAACTGCTCTCGGATAACAACCTGTGTAGCAGCATTTTTAAAAGAATTGTAAATGAGTTCTACACGGTCGTATTCACCTTTAGCAAAGAGATCCATGACCTGCTCTGCAATAAGCTCTACATTTTCAAAGGTAAGGTCATCGTAAACTGCATTGTTATTCTCAGTAACCGTATAGGTTTTTTTAAGGATATCATTGGCTTTTTTTCCAACGGTCATAAAGTGCACCTCCTTATCAGCGTAACTATTAGCGGCGCTGTTTTTAGCCTCTTTAACGATGTTAGAATTAAAAGCACCAGCCAGGCCGCGGTTAGACGATATGGCAACGATAAGTACTTTTTTAACGATACGTTCTTGAGTAAATACACTATCACTGTCACCTTCCATAGAGGCGCTAAGGTTCTGTAAAAGTTCGGTCAATTTATCCGAATAGGGGCGCATTGCAGTAATCGCGTCCTGCGCCTTTTTCAGCTTTGCCGCAGAAACCATTTTCATAGCGCTAGTGATCTGCATTGTTGAGGATACAGATGCTATTCGGTTACGTATTTCTTTAAGATTGGCCATTTTTTTAGTTATGAGTTAAGAGTGTAAAAAGACGCTCCGTTTTTAAAAAATTATATAGGATTTCTAGGCTAAAGGCTGCTTTGCAGTTTCATAAAACCCATATGAATCGAAAGGTTTAATTTTTTAAAGAAACTTTTTTGAGAGTTCCGAATTTTTTATTGGTCACTCGTATTTTATGTACTACTCACTAAAATTTTTATCTATTCAAAACTTCTATCGGTGGCGGGCAATTTTAACCGTTCTTTTTCATTTATATCTAGACCCGTTACCGCTTTTAAGCTTGAGAGGCGATATCATATTCTTTTTCGCCTTAAGCGGGTATAATAGTAATTTAGTCGGTAAATTGAAAATTCGCTGCCTTATTAATTCCAGCTGTTTAAATAACTTCCTGAAAAGCAGCCAAATCTTTTGATCTACATTAATACTTACCAGCCAAATCCTTTGCTACTGCCGTCAATGTGTCGGTCACCTCGTCGGTAAGTTTACCGGATTTAAGGGTGTCTAACGTATCCCGGTGGTTAGCATTTAGGAATTCGAGGTAATCGCGCTCAAATTCTTTGATTTTGTTTACTGGTACGTTTTTCATCAAGTTTTTGGAACCGGCATAGATAATCGCGATCTGGTCTTCTACCGTGTAAGGGTCGTTTTCTCCCTGCTTGAGCACTTCTACGTTGCGCCGTCCTTTTTCGATCACGCTAAGTGTGGCAGCATCAAGGTCAGAACCAAATTTCGCGAAAGCTTCCAGTTCACGGAAGGCTGCCTGGTCCAACTTAAGGGTTCCTGCAACTTTCTTCATCGATTTGATCTGTGCGTTACCGCCCACACGGGAAACGGAGATACCCACGTTGATCGCGGGGCGTACACCAGAGTTGAACAGGTCGCCATCCAAGAAGATCTGCCCATCAGTAATCGAGATTACGTTTGTGGGGATATAAGCGGAAACGTCACCTGCCTGTGTCTCAATAATGGGAAGTGCGGTTAATGAACCACCACCTTTTACCATAGGTTTGAGCACATCTGGGAGATCGTTCATATCTTTTGCGATGGCATCATCCGCAATGATCTTGGCAGATCGCTCCAATAAACGGGAGTGCAGATAGAAAACGTCACCTGGATAGGCCTCGCGACCCGGTGGGCGACGAAGCAAGAGTGAAACCTCACGATAGGCTACTGCCTGTTTTGAAAGGTCATCATAAATAATGAGTGCAGGGCGGCCGGTATCACGGAAATATTCTCCAATCGCAGCACCAGCAAATGGCGCGTACACCTGCATAGGTGCTGGATCTGATGCGTTTGCAGCGACTATTGTCGTATAAGCAAGTGCACCTTTTTCTTCAAGTACATTGGCTATACCCGCAACGGTAGAGGCTTTTTGGCCAATCGCCACGTAAATACAATATACAGGTTTACCCGCGTCGTAAAATTCTTTCTGATTTAATATTGTATCGATACAAACGGTCGTTTTACCAGTCTGGCGGTCACCAATAACCAGCTCACGCTGCCCACGCCCCACAGGGATCATGGCGTCGATTGATTTTATCCCGGTCTGCAAAGGTTCGGTTACGGGCTGACGATAGATTACACCCGGCGCTTTTCGCTCCAGCGGCATTTCGTAAGTTTCGCCTTCAATACCACCCTTTCCGTCGATGGGGTTACCCAAAGTATCTACCACACGTCCCACGATGCCCTCGCCCACATTGATAGAGGCGATGCGTTGGGTACGTTTTACGGTAGAGCCCTCTTTGATCTCTTTGGAAGGGCCCAAAAGTACGACCCCTACATTATCTTCTTCCAGATTGAGCACGATGCCCTCAAGACCTCCATCAAACTCTACGAGCTCGCCGTATTGAGCATTAGAGAGTCCATAAACCTGAGCGATACCGTCACCTACGTTGAGTACCGTTCCTACTTCGTCCAGCGAGGCGGATGCCTCAAAACCGGAAAGCTGTTTTTTTAATATCGCCGAAACTTCTGCGGGTTTAACTGCTGCCATTTTTGGTTATATTTGAGATGATAGGCCTGAGATGATAGGCTTCAGAACCTAGACTCTTTTTATACTTAGTTTTATATCCTTTTACTGAATTCCTTATGTACTTTGTCCAACTGGTTGGCAATGCTTGCATCATACTGTACATCGCCCACCCTTAGGATGAACCCGCCTATAATGGCAGGGTCTATTTTATGTTCAAGATTTACGTTGCTGGCGCCGGTGATTTCCTTAATCTTGTTAAGCACCTTTTTCTCCAGAGAGCTGGTAAGTTCAACGGCTGTGGTTACTGTTGCCACGACAACGCCCTGCTGCTTATTATATAGATCAATATAGGTCTGGGCGATCTTTCCCAGCAGTGCTGTTCTATTATTATCAACAACCATATTTATCAAACTTTGAACAAGGTCTGAAGTATTTTTGAAAATCGCGAGCAAAGATGCGCGCTTATCCTCAGCTCCAATAATTGGGCTGTTGATTAGGTTGCGCAGCTCGGGACTGTCAGCCAATGTTTCAGTGATTGATTGCATGTTGCCATACACCACTTCCTGGGTTTTCAGTTCTGCGGCGCCCTCTAGTACGGCTTTCGCATAGCGTAATGCAGCTCTGGTCGACATTTTTGTTTTAGTTTAAGGTTGCGTTCTGTAGCATATTATCCACGATCTTCATTTGCTTATCCTTATCGGAAAGCTCTGCCCTAACAACTTTTTCGGCGATCTCGAGAGAAAGTTCTGCGACCTGACTTTTCAGTTCTGCGACCGCGGCTCTTTTTTCGGCCTCAATGGCTTCTTGCGCCTGTTTAATCATGCTGTTTGCCTTTTGCTTGGCATCCGTTTCCGCTTCGGCGATCATCTTGGCACGCATTTCGCGAGCTTCCTTGATCATGCTTTCACGCTCTTCACGGGCCTGCTGCAGGAGCTTCTCATTATCTGCCTTGAGGTTCTGCATTTCAAGCTTTGCCTTTTCTGCAGAGGCAAGAGCTTCATTAATTGATTCTTCTCTACCTTTTACCGCACCTAAAATGGGCTTCCAGGCAAATTTTTTCAAGAGCAGGAGCAAAACAACAAAGATCAGTGTCGTCCAAAAGATCAGGCTTTCTGGTGCTACTATATTCATTTTTAATTTTGTTTTAATTTAAAAACGCTCCTGCAACCAACCGTTGCAGGATGCGTTTTTTTAAATTTCTTACGCAATAAGCGCAACGACCACTGCAAAAAGCGCAACCCCCTCTACAAGAGCGGCCGCGATAATCATGTTGGTCTGAATCTTACCGGTAGCTTCCGGTTGGCGAGCAATGGCGTCCATTGCTTTGCCACCGATCATACCGATACCGATACCGGCACCTATGGCGGCTAATCCGGCTCCTACTGCTGCTAACGTTCCAGTCATAAAATCAAATTTAGAATTAAAAAAAATTAAAGAATTATCTCCTCATCAACACCGTGATGACTTTCTTCTATCGCCTGCCCGATAAACAGGGCGGCAAGTAATGTAAATACATAGGCCTGCAATGCCCCCACAAGAATCTCGAGAATACTCATAAACAGGACAAAAATAATTGATACAGGCGATACAGCGACCGATCCAAAAATGAAGATCAGCCCCACAAGGCTCAGGATTACAATATGGCCTGCGCTGATGTTTGCAAATAGACGTATCATCAGTGCAAATGGTTTTGTAAACATACCCATAATCTCAATGGGCACCATAATGGGGTATAACGCTTTGGGAACAGGGGGAGTAAGAATATGACCCCAGTACTGCTTGTTACCACTGAAACTCACCACTAGAAAAACAATAAAAGCCAGGACAAAAGTAAATACAATATTTCCGGTAACATTCCCGCTAAAGGGGAAAAAGGGGATCAGCCCTATAATGTTATTGAGCCAGATAAAAAAGAATGTGGTAAGTAAGAAGGGAAGGTATTTTTTGTATTTCGGTCCCACATTTGGCTTGGCAATGTCATCGCGCACAAAGAGGATTAAAGGCTCCATAAAACCGGCTAAGCCCTTTGGGGCACGATCGGTCTTTTTATAGGCCCTGGCCGTAAAACTAAAAATAAGCACGATAAGAAGTGCGGCGAAAAAGAGGGAAAAAACGCTCTTTGTTATTGAAAAATCAAGAGGGCGGTCCTCATAGAGGAAAGGCCTGCCCATCGTGCCCGTTTGCTCAAATTTTTCTTTACTAAATTTATCGGCATAAAAAATATGCTCGTGGTAACGCACAAATTTTTCACCGTTTGCCTCCACAACATGTTCTGCCTCGTTATCGTGGTGAAACTTTGATGATGAAAAAGCAGTAATGCCATTTTCTGTCCAAAGAATCACAGGAAGGGCAAGAGTGATGGGATGACCGTCCCAATCTGCAATATGAAACTCATGAGAATCCCAGACGTGACTATCGATCAATTCTTTGGGATCAAATTTGCCGCCATCTTCGGGTTCAGAAGCAAAACTCAGCATGGGGAGTACCAATAAACTGAGCAGAATTATAATTTGTATCGGGTTTTTGACCTTTACCATGGGTTGTGTAAACTTGGAATTTTAATTCTCAAAATGCGGTGCAAAAATACAATTTTATCCCAGATAATTAAGTCATCAGCGATTTTTTTGAAAACTCTCTGTTTCAGCGTTCTTTACGCCCGTTTGAAGCGCTGTATCCTTTCGCATAAGGCGAAGCGCAAAGTAGGTCTCAAGGATTAAATAGATAAAATAGGGAGCAAAAAAAGCAAGTGCGTCCGGTATTTTGTATATACCCTTAAGTTTGAAAAAAGGGATCAGAAAAACTACTGACGCCAATATTTTTAATAAACTACAGGCAAAAAAGGCATATCCAGTGCTGGTAAAAGAGGCCCGACTAACGGTAAGGAGGATGCAAAATATCAAAAGGGTGACACCGGCGTGAAAAAGATAAATGTTAACAGTAGATAAATAGAACTCAAACTTTGCCGATAGTTCACCGATCACAAAATTCTGGACGAAATAGAGAAGGATACTTACAGGTATAAAAATCGCCAAAAAATAAAGAAATTCTTTGCTGGTCTTGGATTTCAAAAAGCTATGTAATTTAGAAGGTTGGTTAGATTAGTTCTGGTTTAAATTTTTGACCTGGCGGATCACGGTATAAAGTGCTGCAAAAACACCAAATAATGAAAAGATTATAGTAAAAGCCGAATACTTATTCGGGAACTTGCCATCTAACCAATCACCAAAGAGTACGCCGAGGGCAATGACAACACCCATTTGAAAGGCCATCCCTGTAAAGACCGCCCAGTTTTTAAGCCGGTTTTTCGGTCTGCTGTCTTCCTTCGGTTTTTTGCCGTTCTTCTGCAGATTTTCTTCCTTCAAAATCAAGGGTCTTTAAGTTGCGGTTTCTGTTGCCGTTCATATCGCAGGTCGCGTTAAAGGTAGCACCTGGTTCTACAGAAAGTTTTGAGGTGAACACCTCACCCTCTACATGCGCGGCAGCCCTCAAGGACAACAGCTCTTCAACAACGAGCTTGCCCTTAATGTGGCCTTCAATCTCAGCCTCCATGCTGTTTATGGTGCCCTTAACGACCCCAGAGGAGCCTATGACGACTTTACCAGAACTCTTAATATTGCCCTCAAACTCCCCATCAATTCTGAAGCCACCGGATGAAACGACCTCCCCGGTGATTTTTGTACCTTGGCTTATGCGGTTTTGGTTGTTGTTTGGATCTATGCCAGGGCCACTGCTTTCTCTTCTCGTTACGTTCATAATGAAACTTTATTGTTGGTCTTTGGTTTTATATGCTTCCAGGTTTTTATGCAGCTGCACGATCCTGTAGTTGTCTGAACTGATAAATATAGCCTTTTGTTTCCACTTGATCTCCTGGTCACTGGTAAGCCTTTCGGCGAAAGCCTGGGCGGCATCATTAGAGGTGAAACCGTGCACCACGATCAGGGTCTGATCTGCCGTATAAACGTCGCGCGAAATATAATACTGTGTATAAAAATAGGTTTCGAGTGCCTGCTGAAGTACTTGTGTTTCCTTAGCTATAGTTTCCAGCTGATCTGATGGAAAGATATAAATAATTTTCCAGTTTTTTGTCGAGGCGTCATCTTTAAAGCCGGCGTCCTTTAATTGCGGAAGCACCTCGGTGAGGGTTTGTTGCGCTTTCTTTCCCTCGGGGCGGTCTGGATAATTGAGTGCCACATAATTGAGTGCATCCTTATAGTCAGTGTAGCCCTTTAAACGACCAATTGCCGTGGCTTTGAGCAGTTCAAATTTGGGTACAAAAACATCGCCGGCCAACTGGTCGATTTCCTCATCGGCCACTTTGATCACCTCTGCATATTTTTGCGCCTCAAATTTGCGGTATAATTGATTGTAGAGCGCTTCGGGACTTTCTGCGTCTTTTTCCAACGCCTTATTTGGATTTTTGATAAAGGCGGCATAGCGAGAATCGGGATATTGCGCCAGGATATCCTGCCTATACTTTTCTTGATTGGCCGCGTCTCCCTGTTCTGTATAGATCTTATAGAGATTATATTTGGCTGGCAGTATGAGGCGTTCTTCGGGCTTTTGTCTCAATAGGGTCTCCAGGCGGTCTGCAGCGAGCCCGTATTCTTTAAATTTTTCTTTATATATAAGCCCTAGTTGATAATTGGCAAAATCGCGGTCGCGCGCTAGGGTGTCTATGTGTCCCTGGGCAGTGGGAACGCTCTCCAGATAGCGGTCAAGATCATAGCGGGTATCGGCACCGGGGATCGCGTCCTCATTTTGGGCCACAGCATCTGCACCGCCCAAAGAGGATTGCTGGCCAGAAAGGCGCCAATTATCGGTAAGTTCACGATTTCCCCAGCGAGATTTAAAATCGAGTTTGCCCTGCGCGACACGGGCGGGCTCATAAAAGTAAAAAGTGCCACCTTTAGGCCCTGAATTTCCGGAACCGGCCTTAAAAAATTCATTGTTTTGTATGCCCGCCGTAACATTTGTGATACTGTCCTTTTTGGCCTGTTCCTTCAGTTTGGCTATGTAATCCTCAAAATATGCGCGCCTATCTTCATCACTCATCTTCACCAGGATAAGAATACTGTCATTCTTTTTTGCCGTCTGTTCATACCGGATCACGTCATTGAGATTTTCGCGTTTTTTATTGATCGCACGGTATTCACGGCTGTGCTCGGCGATGTTGACTAGCGTGCTATCATAATAGGCCCCGGCCTCAGGATATTTTGCAGCGTCAAAGTTGATATTGCCCAGGGTGAGATAGTTGCGCGAGCTTAGATACCGGTCTTCGACGGGGACGCGCAGGGAACGGTTATAATTGGCCACGGCAGAGTCTATATCGCCGGTATTGCGGTAATATTCACCGATTTCATTATAAATCCCCCCTAAAAAAGGTCGATTTTCACGGTCGTTTTTCAGGTCTTCCAGCAGTTCAAGAAAAGCGATACGGTCTTCGGTGTCATAATCAAAGTTGCGCGCTTTTGCGATATAGGCATTGATAAGAAAACTACGCGGGATCTTCCGGTTGAGGTGTATGACCTTGTCGTAGGTCTCATTGGCCAGGCCGTGCTCATCAATGGCATCATACAACTGGGCTTTTATAAAAAGGTACCGACCTTCCTGCTCCCGCTTTCGCGTAAGCATTGCAGCCTTGTCGATATAGACCAAAGCGCTGTCCTTACGGTCTTTGTTCAAATACGCCTGCGCCAGCATTGCCGAAGCGTCGGCATAATCCTGATTTTTGAGTTTTTTCTCATTGTCCAAAAGTTTGTGCAGGTTTGCGATCGCGACGGTATCATTCTGTAAGCGGATGTTTGTTTTGGCCTTCCAGATCTTAGCTTGTGCTATATTGTTGCTGGCGGGGTAATAGCCCAGGATATAGTTAAAGGATTCCAGAGCCCGTACAAACCGCTGATCGTAGTACCGCGCCTTGCCCAGCAGCATAAAAGCCTCGTCCATCTGCGGGTTGTGCTCCTCCCCATTGATCTCCATATTGTGTTTCTGTATGGCCTTGATCGCTTTTTCTTCGGCGCGCTCAAAATTTGGGTTTTTTGACGCGCCCGGTACGGTTACATCCTCAAATCTTTCCAGTGGCTCCACCGGCAAGATCTCATAAAAGTTGTCACGGTAGTTTTCGGTGAGCGCATCACGGCCTTCGTCAAAGGCCACCTCCCCGTTGTAGAGCGCGTTATACTCTGCGGTGACGGCATGAAAGTTTCTGCTCAAAAACGTATTGTTTTTGCGCGAGCAGGAAGTGGCCAACGCGGCCAACAGGAGAATTAAAAATATTTTTGAAAAAGTGAAACGCACGGATAATTAATTGTTTACTAAAAACGCAAAATAGCGGTTTTAGTATAAAGGGCGGTAAAAATACGGGTTTTTTAGAAGTGGTTTACAATAATGGTACATTTCGTAAAAGATAGCTTTTTTATAATGTAATCCCTTTCGCGGAAGCGATATTTTCACAATTAAAAAGCAATCGAAGAATTTTAATTTAATTGTATGGTTTGAGAAAACGCCAAAACAAATATTAGGGAAACCGTGTTATTCCTTTAAAAATATTTTCTTTCCGTTACATATAGAGTGCACCGTAAATTACTTATAGCGCATGATTCTTATTTTTTCACTGAAGAGCAAAACGTTCATCCCACTACACGGCTGTTCATCCCATTTTTTTTAATAATTTACATAAACACTTGATATTTAGTAGATAATAGATTAAGTCTAAAAGATCATGGATTTAAAAATCCATTATGGAATTCTACCATTATTATCTAACTAAATAAACAACCAATGAAAAATTTAAAATTTTATTCTGTATTGCCAACTATTATGGTTCTGATTTCCTGCACAATGCTGCTGTTTTTATTTACAGGTTGCAGTAAGGTTGATCATAATTGGCATACGCCAAAGCTTAAGGTTTCTACATTTGCTTCGGGACTGGCAGGTCCCATGGGAATTGAAACTGATGGCCAGGGCAATATTTGGGCAACAGAAAGCGGCACCGATGTTCCTGATGCCAATAACGACACCCACAACAACAATGGCAAAGTTATTCTGATTACACCCGATGGCCATAAATATGATGCTATCATTAACCTGGAATCCTATGCCAATGTACATTCTGGCGAATTGCAGGGAACCGGGCATATTTTACGCGATGGTGGGATGCTGTATGTCTTATCTGGAGATCATCTGTACCGGGCAGACGTTGCTAGCTTTAAACCCGGTGATGCACCATTGGATGCAAAGGGTATTCCCTCTGAAGATATTGGTGCGGTTGTCTCTCAGTTGCCCTCTGATAATAATCCCGATCACGACTCCCACCCTTATAATCTCACCAAAGGACCTGACGGCGATCTTTACATTACAGATGCAGGAGCAAATGCTATTATACACCGTAATGGCGAGAATAATTATTCTATTCTTGCGGAGATTCCCGCCACCGCCAACCCCTTTTTTCCTGGATTAGGTGGGCCTTTTGTTCAATCTGTACCCACATCTATCTTATATGATGAGGGCACTTTTTTGGTGACAACACTGGCCGGGTTTCCATTTCCCACAGGAGAAGCTATCATCTATGAAGTTTCGGTCTCTGGGGATATATCTGTTTATCAAACTGGATTTACCATGCTAATGGATCTGACAGAAGGAAAAAACTCAAAGCACCTTGTAGCCCAATATGCCTCTTCATTTAATCCTGCTACTGGGTTTGCGCCCAATTCTGGATCCCTTGTATGGGTTGACGGATCGGATACTACCCTGCTTGCTGAGGAACTAAATCAACCTGTGGGAATTAAGCAAGTAAACGACCACACTTGGTATGTAACGTCTTTAGGAGATGGCACTGTTCTGAAAGTGACTTACAAATGACGGAAATCTCAATCGCAAGTAGATACTATGGCTTAAAGGGAGAAAGAAAAGGTGGGAGATGATTAACTTTTTAAGACATGTTATAAAATAAGATATTCTATACCAATAAATAGCATTCCTCTTGGCGATAGTGTTACTGCACCGTCCCTGTAAACCTATGGGCAAATGTGCTAAGAAAATAGGATTCTACCTCTAAAACCGTTGCTATAATTGAAATATTGGCATCAATTTCTACATACGCCCTAACTAATTTTTCTGCTGAAAATCATCTGTTACTTACATGTACTATGGACACTTCCCACATTGGCGGGGTTAATTATCCCACTAGAGCAACTACCTTGAATACCTTTTTACCAAACTTTTCTTACACGACCATCCTAATTTTATCTTTAAAATATTTTTTATTGAAAGCACCTTGTTCTGCTGTATTTAATTAGGGATATAAATATCACTTTTTTCGTCAGTTCGTTTGGGCATGAGCTAACAGTCTAATAATTATTTTATTACATAGTTATTTGGAAAGTAAACATCCCAAAATTATTTTCCATTCTATAGGCTATTATTTTATTTATTTCGGAAGTTTGGTATTGCAGAGGAAGTAGCCAACAAATCAAATTGAGTAAAATGAAGATTGATACATGAGACCTTTAAAAATAGGTATTGTAGAAGAAGATATGGCCATTGCCAGAGTTGTTATAAATACACTCGTAGGATTGGGATACGCTTATTGCACGCCTGCGCACAGCTATGCCGGAGCGATAGAGATGCTTTATCGTGAAAAGCCCGATCTGCTGTTGCTGGGCACGTTATTAAACGGTAAACAGAATGGCATTTATAATGCTCCCCAGGTCAATGAGGGACATCAGATCCCTATTATATTTTTGGCCGCTCAAAGCAATGTAGAAACAATAAATCGCGTCATAAGGGTAAAGCCGCATGCCTATATGGTGATACCCTTTAACAAGGAAGAGTTATTTGCCGCCATAGAAATTGCTTTCAGCAACTTTAATAAGAACCACAATGACCTAAAAACCGAAGAAACTTCTTTATGGCACGCACAACATTTTGTGTTTGTGAAAGATGGTCATGTATATCATAAAGTACTCTTTAAGGACATTTTGTACCTAGAAAGCGATGGTAATTATATCACCATTCATCTGCAGTCACAAAAAAAGGTCCTGATCCGTTCTACATTGAAAGATTTCACGGAACAGTCCAAACAAAAAATATTTATTCAGGTGCACCGTAGCTACTACGTAAATGTTAATAAAATCGAGGATGTGTTCCCTGCCATGATCACGGTAAAAGGCCACAAAATACCTGTTGGGAAATTATATAAGGAAGCTTTATATAAAGTGCTCGGGATCAATAAAGATTAATAGAAATAAAAAAACAAATGAAGGCAGCCGGAATAATCAGCTAATGAATTGCTTTTATGCTGTGATCATCAAATTATAAATTCGTTTTTATCCAGAATCGCAAACTAAAACCTCTAGTACGCTCAAATTTCATCAGTGGGAACCTGGTTTTCTCTAACACCTTCCCCACCAAAATAACCTTCCAGCTCTTTTAAAGTCGCCTCAGAGGTCATAATATCCCTGACTACCTGCCCTTTTTCTAATACAACTATGCGTTGGCAGACTTCGGTGACATGCTGTAGGTCGTGACTGGAGACAAGCACGGTCACCCCAGAATCCTCAGCCTGTTTGCGAATTATGCCTTTGAGGCGGATTTGGGTGGTTGGGTCAAGGTTGGCAAAAGGTTCATCAAGCACGATCACGTCGGGCTTGCCAATAAGCGTGGCAACAATGCCCACTTTTTTCTGATTGCCTTTGGAAAGATCGCGGAGATATTTCCGTTTATTGAGGATTTCATCGTTAAAGAAATCGGTAAACTGGGCTAAAAGCGCATCCACATCCGCCTTGTTCTGGCTGCGTAATTCACCTATAAAATAGAAATATTCCTCAGGGGTGAGATACCCTATTAAGAAAGTTTCATCTATAAATGAGGCCGTGTGCGATTTCCAGGCCTCGCTCTCATTGACCTTAACACCATTATTCTCAATATATCCCGTAGTCGGCTGGATCAGGTCTAAAAGAGCGCTGAACAACGTGGTTTTTCCTGCACCATTGTTGCCCACCAGGCCAAAAGCCTGACCTTTTGGGATATTAAGATCGTCAATCTTGAGAACCGTAGTGCCCTTGTAAGCTTTGGAGAGTTCGTGAATATTTATCATATAATTTGCTATTGTATATTTTAATAATGCGCCCTTTTCCAACCTGCATTTTCTTTCAAAATTAATCTTGCATCAAAACCTGTACGTCTTGACATTTTTCGCAGATCTTTTTCTGAAAGTTGCATTTCTATAAGCGGGTTAGTTTACCTGTTTATAGGCCGCTATCGTCTTATATTTTTCTGATTTATAAATTCCCTCGATTTTTCTGAACATGTAATCTCTAAATGCAAATCCAGCCAGGCCAAATAGAGCCACAAGCGCAAAACCGAAAATAGGCCCAAGGGTAAAATGGCCAATGGCATAGATACCGATGGGCAGCACGAGTTTAGGCACGCTGATCAACAGGGTTTTTACATTAAAGGCAGAACTGTCACCAAAGGCTTTTTTACCGCTTGTCAGATCTATCGGGGATTTGTTGAACGCTCCACCCAGTAAAACAAGATGACCATTAACGCCCATGTTATAGATGCCACCCACAACAACAGCAGCATAAGCCTGCCATCCAAAATAGAGATAGCCAGCCCCCAGAACGGTAGATATCGCAGTGGCAATGACCACTAGGTACCATTTTGAAGTTAAGTATTCCTTATAACCAATATTCTGCGTCATCATCAGTGGGTAATATTGGCTGTCCCAACTGGGCACAAACTGCCCAAAACTGAACAAGAATCCGCCGGATACAAAAATCCCTGCAAAGATCTTCATAAAAGGGTTGTCATAGCTTTCGATACTACCGGTAAAAAAGAGGAGTCCATAAAACAAAAAGACCACACTCATGATGATGGTTGTTTTACTGCGTTTATTGCGCTTGATAAGCTTGATATCGTTTTTGAGAAAGGTGGCGAGACGGCCAAACCTATTAAGCCAATCCAGGTTTTCGGTTGAGGCTTCTGTATGTTTTGCTGCCAGGCCTGCATCCATATAGAGCCTTGCGGTGAAATAAGTATAGGCCATACGTATAAGTAGAGCTAAAACCACAAGTGGGATTAAAAACATCCAATACGTTGTATAAAGTGATTGAAAGAAGGGTAGGGTATAATCGGTCACGTTAAAATAACCATACCAGTGCAGCGCCCCCAAGCCAACCACCACCGCTGCAGCGATAACCACACCCACCAGTATGTCATTGAGAAATATGTTGATGAAATTATTGATATAGAGCATGAAGATAATGCCCAACAACCAGGTGGATACCCCCAATGGGCTGTACCCCTCTATCAGCAGAATTATTGTAAAAGGGATAAAGAAAAATGCATGAACCAGGTTAAAAAAAGAAATAGCGGTTTTGCCCAGGGCAAAGTTGACAATCTTTTTTTTGTCAAAAGGCATCAAAAGTAGCGGTTTTATGTTGATTACAGGCATTTTCTGAAGGAAATACCGGAACACAAGATCCCCAAAAAGATAATAGATCATAAAACGGTTTACTGTTGCCAGCGGCTCATAACCGCCTTTTTCCAATAAATAAAATACCCCGATACCGGCCATCGTAAATATTCCTATAAAATAAAGGGCCCCGAGGATCATAAAGATTTTTAAGACCATATTGGTCTGAAAGGAGGCAGCCCGGAAAAACCCTTTCCATTGTAGGTTGATAAAGTGTTTGAGCATGTAATATAGTTTATGGACTAATTTTTTGTTAGGTGATTATGCTGGCAGAGGATGGCGTTTTGGTATACCGCTCTTTTTCGCTCTAGGGTAATGAGCCCTCTATATTTTGATGTTGACAACACGGTTGATAATTAAGATATTTGCCCTGCACATTTTAAGGTGTAAGCTTCAGGCCTTACTCCTTATTTGTGCGAAAATTAAATAAAATGTTACGCCCAGAGCCATTTCCGTTTGTATTTTTGCCAAAAAATTGATGTATGCCCGACTTTAATGCCCTTACCGTACAGGATATTACCCGTGAGACACCTACATCTGTGAGCGTCACCTTTGGTGTACCCAGCAAGCTCAGAGAGCAGTATGCTTTTAAGGCCGGGCAGTACATCACGCTGCGGAAAAACATAGATGGCAAAGAGGTACGCCGCGCCTATTCCCTCTGCTCAACGCCAAAAAGTGGTCTGCTCAAGGTGGCCGTAAAAGAGGTTGCAAACGGCAGGTTTTCGGTCATTGTGAACAATAAATTAACTGTGGGTGAAAGTATTGACGTGCATCCTCCCGAGGGGAAATTTATACTGGAACCTGATGCGAAGGGCAATAGGGACTATGCCGCTTTTGCCGCCGGTAGTGGGATCACGCCCATTATGTCCCTTTTAAAAACAGTACTTGAGGAGGAGCCGCACAGTCGGTTTGTGCTGGTGTATGGTAATAAATCGGTGGAGGAGACCATTTTTCATTCGGAGCTTCTTGAACTTCAGCTTAAGCATCCCGACCGCTTGTTCATCGAATTTTTCTATAGCCGGAAGCTTTCGCCGAAAGGCACCTTTGGCCGTATCGAACGCTCTACGGTAAACCATGTGCTCAAAACCAAGTTTAA
Organism: Leeuwenhoekiella sp.; assembly: GCA_965219335.1. Classification (GTDB taxonomy): domain Bacteria; phylum Bacteroidota; class Bacteroidia; order Flavobacteriales; family Flavobacteriaceae; genus Leeuwenhoekiella. Next base: position 475,329 of record CBDCNG010000009.1, on the reverse strand, counting down.
ACATCATGATTTTGCCAAATTTTATCTGTGTGGGCCCGAGGAGATGATCAATACGGTTTCCGAAACACTCATCGAAAAAGGGGTTAAAAAGGAGGATATTCTATTTGAACTTTTCAGTTCATCTGATGACGGTGAGACCGAATCTCTACTGGAAGGAGGATCACATATCAAGGTGATTGTTGACGATGAAGAATTTGAGTTCAATATGGCCCAAAGTGACATCCTTCTTGATGAAATACTTGAGCAGGGCATTGACGCCCCGTATTCCTGCCAGGGCGGGATCTGTGCGAGCTGTATAGCGCGCATCACTGAGGGAACCGTGACCATGCGTAAAAACCAGATCCTCACCGATGATGAGGTCGCCGAAGGCCTTGTGCTCACCTGCCAGTCCCATCCTACTAGTCCAAAAGTTACGGTAGATTATGATGAGGTTTAGAAAGATTTTTAACCTTCTAATGCGATTTTTGCCTATTTAAATTTTTTTTTCAGCAAAATTGATGATTGTAATTGCTTTTGTGAAGGTTTGCTCATGTCCCATAAATAATTCGTATGATAAACCGTGATAGCTGCCGAACTACAATTTATGGTGTATTCTTGCTTAAAACCTGCAGACTATCATTGTTTATCCCAAATAAATAAAGTTCCTTATTATCCGCTGTTTTTAATGTTTTTATAGACCTTACCTCCCCATTAACGTCCAGATTGAGGGTGTTTTTTTCAAAGCCGCCTTTTCCGTTATTGATAAGCGCCATACCACGGAAGGCATCAAAACGGCCCAAACGTAGGTTGAGCTGGTAGAAGTTTCCGCCAAGGATAAGATCAATTTTGCCATCCCCGTTTAGATCAGTGGGCAATATGGCTTCCGTAGAGGAGATCTGCGCTTTTTCCGGTAGATGGTGAGCTTCAAATTTAAAATTTCCCTTGTTGATAAAATAGGTGCTTGCAAGTGTGGTTACCGTTTTTTTCTGTGCGCTTTTCAGTTTAGCGCTTCCCAGGATGTTGTCAAGGTCCGCTTTTGCGAAAGCGTCAAAAGAAAGGTATTTTTTGTTGATCTGCGGGATCTGTTTTACCAGTTCGTTTTTGCTGTTGAAAGGAGTTTCCCGGCCTTGGTGCACATAGGTCATCACGGGCTCAATCTTGCCGTTGCCGTTAAAATCGTTGCGGTACAGGCGCAGGGGCGCTTTCGCGGAAGCGGAAAGAATAGAGTTAAGCCCCCAGTTGCCCGCCACAAGATCGGGAAGCCCATCGCCATTGATATCTGTGGTCTGGAGACATTCCCAAAAACCGGTCAGATATTCCATTCCTGTATTTTTAACTAGGCTTAATGTACTACTCTCGTTTTTGAAAATCTGGGGTGCCATCCAATGGCCGGCAACAATAAGTTCGGGTTTGTTATCGCCGTCCAGGTCCATCCATCGCGCATCCATGATCATACCGATGTTTTCCAGTCCAGGAGCGTCCTTTTGGGTAACGGCAGTAAAGTTTCCCTTTCCATCATTATTAAAAAGGTACTGTAAGGGATCTGCGCCAAAATCGCCCGGTACGATAGACGCGCCCAAAAAGACGTCCATATCGCCGTCACCATCATAGTCTGCGGCGCGCAAAACCGAAGCATTGGGGTATATGTTCTTAAAACTGATAGAATCTCTGGTCAAAACGCCTTTTTCATTTCTGAAATAGAGGATGCTCCGTGTCTGTTTATAAGCACTGGCCTCTTGCCCGCCCTGGGCTAAAATGAGGTCTTGGTCACCGTCGTCATCAGCATCTATAAAAAGCTGTGCGGTATTTTCAAACGGGGCATAGCGCTGCAGATCATCTAGGGGCTCCTTATTAAAATCGCCATTTTTGGTCTGTAAAAACAGGGTGTTGGTCTGGCCGGGGCCACTTCCCATAAAGATATCGTCAAGGCCGTCGCCATTATAATCTACAACTGATAGCGTGGGACCTTCATTGGTTAACATATAGGGAATGAGCGGCTCCTGATCAAAGGCGTTGTAGTTGTTGTCAAAATGCCTAAAGGGAATTTTTACGCTTGATTTTGCAAGCAATGTCTTATTTATCTTTTTGGGGTGCGAAGTATAATAATCGCCGGAAGCATTGGCCTGTTTAAGGGTGAGTAGTTGATCTGCTTTTACATTTTCAATTTTTTGAAAGGTGTTTCCCGGCCAGATCACAATCAGCGAATCGACATTGGCGTGATCGCCCAGGCCAAAATGTAGCTCTGGAGCAATAGCCGAAAGGTAACCCTTTGCGGTGTAGTTTTCCTGTTTGATGAGCAAGGTATCCTTATACATAATCACCTTTGCCCCAAGGCCAAAGGTGTTAGGTTTTAAACCTTCAAATTGTATATCTATATAATGCCCACTGCTGTCCAGCCCGTTATTATGCATCAGGGTGGCAGGTTCATTAACATTATTTATAACAAGATCGAGCTGGCCGTCCCTGTCAAGGTCGTCATAAATGGCACCATTACTATAGGACGGTTTTTTGGCAAACCATGTGCCATCCATATCCTTAAAATGAAGGCCATCCTCATTTTTATAAAGGTAATTGGGGGTGTGTTTTTTGGGCAGTTTTTCAACAAATTTCAGGTCTTTTTCATCCATACTGTCGCTGATTACACCAGGTTTTATGTCAGTGGCCATAAAATCAACAAAATCCTTATCATTGGTCGCACCGTAAATGCCACTGGTGATAAAAAGATCTTTGAACCCATCATTGTCAAAATCTGCAAAAAGACCGGCCCAGGACCAATCAGTCGCCGCGATGCCCGACTGAAAAGAGACATCGCTAAACTCCATATCACCGGTATTAAGCTGCAAGCTATTATGGATAAACTGTGGGTGGTAGCCGCGTTTTAAAAAAGCCTGGTATTGCCTAAAACTGATATCGCTTTCTGAGGTAATGCGTGTCTCTAGATCGTCTGGCAGCATATCTAGAGTGAGGATATCCATGTTGCCATCATTATTGACGTCTGCAATGTCATTACCCATGCTGAAGTTTGAGGTGTGCTTGATGGGATTCCCCTTCTGGGTCATAAGATCTTTAAATGTCCCGTCTTTTTGGTTAATATACAGGTAATCGTTCTCAAAAAAATCATTGCTCACATAAATATCAGGGTAGCCATCATCATTAATGTCGCTCACGGCAACGCCCAGACCAAAACCAATGGAGCTACTATATATACCGGCTTCTTTAGTAATATCGCGGTATGTGCCATTATCGTTGATGAGAAATTTTCCGCCGGCGAGGGAATCGCTTTCTTGCCGTTTTTTGGAATCTACGTAGATGGTTGAAGGGTTTACCGAATATTGTAATATATAGACGTCCAGATCGCCATCCAGATCATAATCCATAAAGGCGGCCTGGTGGTTAAAACCTACAAGATCCAAGTGGTACTTGGCCGCCTCTTCCTTGAATTTTGGGATGCCATCTTTATCATTGCCCTGATTGATGAGAAGCTGGTTTTTACCTCGCATGCGCATGTGCTTCCCTAAACGCGAGATATAGATGTCCAGTAGGCCATCACCGTTGATGTCAATACTGGTGACCCCGCTTGACCATCCTTTTGGTGCAGCTGGGAGTGCTTTCGCGGAAGCGTCTTCAAAATGAAGCCCTTTTTTGTTAATGTATAACCGATCTTCTGTTTGATTGCCCACAAAATAAACGTCATTGTAGCCATCTCCATTAAAATCGCCTGCTGCCACCCCAGCCCCTGTATAAAAATAAATATAGTTAAGGGCGTTCCAGGTTGGTGTATTGGTGATCGTATTTATAAAGTCAATACCTGATTCTTCACTGTGGATAGTGGTAAATTTAAGCTGTGGCGATTCTTTGCCGCAGGACAGGAACAGGACGAAAAGGCTTAGAATCAATATTTTTTTCATCATTTTACTTTTATAAAAGAAATTTAGCGTTTATGAAGCTAAAAGAGCATGTTTTAATACATTTAATAAAATTCATCCAGAAATTGAGCCTTCAACTAAATAATTGCTTCAGGATTATAGCCCTTCATTTATTCTTGGTGGTCTTTTTGCCATTGTATGGACAGGAGCTTTTGCCTTCTGTAAACAATTACAGAGCCAGTGACTATGATGGCGCTAGCCAAAACTGGGGAGTCAGCAGTGATTCTCTGGGGGTGATTTATGTGGCTAACAATGAAGGTCTTCTTACCTATGATGGGGAGCGGTGGAAAAAATATACATTGCCCAACGAGACTATAATCCGCTCAGTTTTTGCATATAAAGGAAGGATTTTTACGGGTTCTTATGAAGAATTTGGCTTCTGGGAGTACGATGATTACGGAGATTTAGATTACACTTCGCTTACTGGCCTGATAAAGACGACTTTTGACAATGAGGAATTTTGGGGGATCACCTCCTACGGGGGCGCCATCGTTTTTAGATCATTTGGTAAACTTTATAAATATGCTGATGGTAAAATCATATCCTTTAAGCCGGATTTTCTCATCACCTCACTCGTGGTCAATAGGGGCCGGTTGTTTGTAGGCGCCAAAAATGGCCAGGTATATGAATTTAAAAACGGGACATTCAATCCACTTAGCGATACAGGTCTGCCGGATGACTACTCGATAACAAGTTTGGCAATTTTTAAAGACACGTTAATCTTGGGAAGCAGGGTGGGGGGTCTTTTTACGCTGCGCGAAAATAAATGTGTTCCATGGGGCCCTGAAAAGCTCAATAACTTTTTGATTAAAAATGAACTTAATAAAGTTAATGCCTTTGGTGAAGATCAGCTTGTTTTCGGGACCGTAAAAGGTGGGGTGGAAACTTATAACCAAAGCAATGGAAAGCTCAATAATTTTCATTTGGGCAATGGTCTCCAAAACAATACCGTGCTTGCCCTGCACGCTTCTGGAGATATGCTTTGGGTGGCCCTTGACAATGGTGTAGATGCAATTGACCTCAATGCCCAGATCACTTTTTACCGTGATAAGACTGGTGAACTGGGGGCTGTATATGATATAGCTTTTAAAGATGATAAAATTTACTTGGGCAGTAATACAGGCGTCCACGTGCTGGATGATCATGGGCAGCATTTTATCCCAGGGTCTCAGGGTCAGGTATGGAGTTTTAATAACATAGGTGATCATCTTTATGTTAACCATAACCGTGGGATCTTTGAGATTAAGGATGACCAGATTATACCTGTTGATGAGCATACGGGTAGCTATGCGCTGATACCCGTGCCCCGCAGACCGGATTATTATCTTGATGCCACTTATAACGGGATTTTATTGTATCAACTGAATTCCGGGACATTGAAATACAGCAAAATCATCGGTGAGACCGAAACACCCATAAAAGAAATTGTTTTTGAAACGGAAAATGAAGTATGGGCCGCTCATCCTTATAAAGGTTTTTTTAAAATTGAGTTTAGGGATGATTTCCTAGACGCAGATACCATTAGGTCGTATGGCAAGGATAGTTTGCTGAAGGCCTACAAAACAAATATCTATAAATTACCCGGGAGCGCTGTGGGTTTTTATAATGCTGGGAACTGGTTTAAATACAATGGCATTAAAGACAGCATTGAGCCCTTTGAGGAGATGAAAATCTACAAAGGGTTTTCGCTCATTAGCCAGGATCATGGGGATTACTGGTTAAAAAATAATTATGGGCCAGGCTTCATTTATACTGATTTTAAAAAAGATAGTCTATACATAGACAGCGAAAGGTTAGAGAGCCGCCTGGTAAAGGGAAACAGTAGGGCGGTAAAACGTAATGATTTTTATTACATAACCCTCAATGAAGGTTTTGCAGCCATCGATATGGATAAATTGCGCAAGAGGTATGCCGTGTTATCCATTGACCCACCACAACTTACCGGTTTCCATGATCGAAATAAAAAATATAATACGAGTGATAGGGATTTTGAACTGGATCACGATGGCGCGGCCAGGATAATTATGCAGGTATCGGCCCCTGCGATAAACAATTCTCAATTTGAGTATCAGCTTTCTTCTGGTGAGTCTGGGCGTTTTAGAGAGGGTAATTTAATATTAAATAACTTGACGGCAGGCATCCACACCCTTAAGATTGTGACTGTAATTAATGGTAAAAAGAGCAAGGAGGCGCTCATAATCAACCTCAATGTATTACCCCCCTGGTTTTTAAGCATCAAAATGCTTGTTGTATACTTTCTGTTTCTTTTGTTGATCATATATCTAGTTTATATTATCAATAAGAAAAAATTGAACAAGCACAGGCTGGCGGTAGAGCAAAAATTGTCAAAGGAACAGGAGAGACGAATGGAACTGGCCGAACGTAATTCGCTCATGGATGAAATTAAGAATAAGCGGAAGGAACTAGCTAATTCCACTTTTTTGGCAGCTCAAAGAAATAGGGCGCTTACGGAGGTAAAGCAGGATCTTAAGGAGGTTAAGGATGATGTGGGCAATAAACATAGATTGGCGAATATCGAAGAAAAAATCGCATCATTAATCGAAGGTAAAGATCATTGGAGAGTTTTTGAAACCAATTTCAAAGAGATCAATGATACGTTTTTTCAAGAACTCCTTAAGCAACATCCAAAACTGAGTTCTAAAGACCTCAAATTGTGCGCATATCTTAAAATGAATTTGACTACAAAAGAAATTGCTCCTTTAATGGCAATATCCCCAAGGGGAGTTGAAATTCACCGATACAGATTACGAAAAAAATTAAAACTCAAAACCCAAACAAATCTTACCAAATACCTCATTGAACACTATTGATTTTAAGTACTTCATGAATCGTTTCTGACCTATTTTATTACATCATTAATACTTCAATTGCTTCTTCGCAAACGTTATAATTGTTAATTATTTTATTTAAACTATTTATAATCAAATAAATAAATGTTAAAGTTTGTTTGATGTAGTTGTTATGTATTCCGACAACGATATAATAGTCCTAATTTCGTGAGACTTCTAACTATTTACGTAACAATATAAATGCTAATATAACCTATATGAAGAGCAAATTACTAATGTTTATGTTTCTTGGGTTTAGTTTGTCGATTGGGGCACAAACTGCCAATACCATTACAGGAACAGTAACTGATGCAAGCGGTATGCCCCTCCCCGGAGCTTCTATACTTGTAAAGGGTACCACAACCGGTGCGCAGACCGATTTTGATGGCAATTTCACTCTTGACAATGTACCAGAGGATGGCACTTTGGTCTTTAGCTACGTGGGTTTTACTGAACAGGAGATTCGCGTGGATGGAAAAACTACTTTTACCGTCAGTCTTGAAGAAAGTACCCAGGCACTTGAAGAAGTTGTAGTGGTAGGTTACGGTTCACAACGCAAAGCCGATGTGACCGGTTCTATTTCCCAGGTTAAAGCCGAAGAGATCACAAAACAGCCTGCCCTTACGGCTACCCAATCCATTCAGGGAAAAGCAGCAGGTATTCAGGTCACCCCGTCTGGAGGACCAGGCTCTACACCAACTGTTGTAATTAGAGGATTAGGAACAGCTTTTGGTGGTCGTGATCCATTATATGTAGTTGATGGGGTAATTACAACCAATATCAAAAATATTAGCCCCAATGATATTACTTCCATTGATATATTAAAAGACGCTTCCTCACTTGCGATTTACGGAAACAGGGGTGCAAACGGCGTTATTGTGGTGACCACCAAACAAGGAAAGTCTGGCAAATTATCTGTAGATTATGATGTTTATTCCGGTTTTAAAACTGAATTGCGAACGGTTGATCTTGCAAATTCTGCCCAGTTTGTCACTTATTTTAATGAGGCAGCAACCCAGGAAGCTGGTCCGGATGGGACACCCAATCTTTTGGATGTTAATCAGCCTTATAATACTAATTGGTTTGACGCGATTACCCGTACGGGTATTGTCGCAAATCATAACCTTTCCATAAGTGGAGGCAATGAGAATGTTACTTCTTTCTTTAGTGCCAATTATCTGGAGGAAAAAGGGATTTTACAAGGTAATGACTATAATAGGCTTACCTTAAGAAGCAATAATGAATTCAAGATTAATGAGTGGGTTAAATTTACCCAGCAGGCCAGTGTTGCCCTAGAGGATGCCACACCAAAACCATTTACAACATTTACTACGGCTTATAAGCAATCTCCTATACTCCCTATACGGTATCCAGCTGGGGACCAATATGCAGGAAAATTTGGCGCTTCTTTGGGTCTTAACAATGTGGGCAATCCTGTTAGGGATCTCTATTATAATAATGAGCAAACGAAAAACATTGCCGTTCAGGGTGCTTTGGGCTTTGAATTTACACTGACTGACTGGATGACCTTTAATTCCCGTATAGGTATCGAGACCAATTATGGCCGCAGGTATGTATTTACACCCAACAGGGAATTGTTTCTCTCTGCAGACCCTACAAATACAGTTGACGAATATGCCCTACAGGATTCTACCATAAATACGCTTTTGGTAGAGCACACCAATAATTACCGATATAACATTGATAATTTCCTAACTCTTCAAAAGTCTTTTGCAGATAAACATAACTTCAAACTGACCCTGGGTACGACCATTGAGGAAAACCGTACCGAAAGACTACAGGGAATACGGGAGAATGTACCCCCACAATCAGATTTTTGGAGCCTTGATAATGGCGATAATGATGAGACTCAAAAAACAGAAGGGGGATTTGGTATTAAGCAACGTCTAAGATCCTATTTTACAAGGTTAAATTATGATTATTTAAGTAAATATCTCCTTACGGCAACCTATAGAAGGGATGGCTCTAGCCAGTTCCAAAGAGATCAGCAATTTGGCAACTTTTTCTCAGTTGGCTTGGGCTGGGTCGTCACAAAAGAGGATTTCTTGGCGGGTAACCAGTTTCTGAACAGGTTGAAGATACGCGGAAGTTTTGGTGAGCTTGGTAACCAGAATGTGCCTTTTAACCAGGTTATCTTTAATCAGGGACTCAACTATCCCTTTGGTCCAGACCAAAGCATAAATCAGGGAAGTACGACCACTGATATTGTGGATGCCACCCTAAGTTGGGAAACTACGGAAGAGCTTGATCTTGGATTTGAATTTGCTATGTTGGAAAACCGCTTGAGCGGTGAGTTTGATTATTATAACAGGTATAACCGCGATGCAATACTGCCCATACGCTTCCCTAATACAGTAGGGGCGGCCGGTGTGACACAGACTTCGGCAGGGGCCATAAGAAACAAGGGTTTTGAGGTCAGTTTAAACTGGTCTGATAAAATAGGTGAAGATCTTACCTACAGTTTTGGGGGTAATGTATCCTTTAATGACAATAAACTGGAAGAAATTAGAAATCCATTTTTTGCTGAATCCAACGGTGGGGACCTTGGGAATGGCCAGGTGACTAAACGCGTTGAGGTAGGTCAGCCACTGGGCAGCTTCTATCTTTATAAGGTTGAGGGAATCAATCAGGAAACTGGGGATTTTATTTATACTGATACAGACGGCAATGGGGAGATCACTAATGATGATAAACAGTTTTTTGGATCGTATCAGCCCGATGCATACTACGGTGTGAACTTTAGCCTAAATTATAAAAACATCGATTTTAGTGTAGATGGATATGGTTCGGCTGGAGCCAAAGTTTACAATGGTAAGGCCGCGCAGCGGTTTGGGGGTGAGAATATAGAGGTTAGCACTTTTAATAACCGATTTACCTTTGACAACCCATCAAATACAAACCCAATAGCCAATAATGATGTTCCCTTGGCTTCCAATTTTTATCTGGAATCAGGAGATTTCTTTAAAATCAACAACATTACCCTAGGATACACCCTTGCTATGGCAGAAGATTTCTTTTTGACTAAAGTGCGTATTTATGCCACAGCTCAGCAACCAGTAATCTGGCAAAAATTTAGCGGTTTTACACCGGAACTTCCCGGAGCTCCTTTAGAAAATGGAGGTATTGAGCTCAATGCATATCCCAGTGTATCATCATACTTAATAGGATTAAACCTAAGTCTTTAAAAAATAACACTATGAATTATAAAACTAAATTATTGTTAGGTCTTGTTTCAGTTGCCTTACTGGGCTGTCAAGATGATTACCTGGATGTTTTGCCCAATGCGCCCACCCCTGAGATCGCGCTCTCAGACCCGGCCGTAGCCCCAGAAGTGGTCAATGCTATTTATGACATCCTACAGGGCTTTAATTTTGATGCACCACCTTATTTCGGTGTGTCTGAGATTGCTTCAGACAATTCAGATAAAGGCAGCAGCCCCGGCGATACGGGTACTTACCAGCGCGATCTGGATCAGTTTGTTTTCGATCCCACCACAGCCGCATTCAGTAATTTGTGGACATCCCATTTTCAGGGTATATCGAGAGCAAACCAGGCATTGGGATTTTTGGAAGTGCTTGATATAGATGCGGGTTTAAAAACGCGACTTATAGGTGAGTCAAAGTTTTTGCGTGCGCTCTTTTACTTTAGGCTCACGCAAATGTTTGGGGGCGTACCCATCATAGCAAAAACACCAGATCCCACCAATATTGAGGAGATCAACGCCACTTTAGTGCGCAATACCTTGCCGGAAACTTATGCGTTTATCAAACAGGATCTAACGGATGCTGTTGCAGCCCTCCCCAATAAGAGCGAATATGCAACTGTGGATGCCGGCCGTGCGACTAAAGGTGCGGCACTTACACTACTCGCTAAGGTAAACCTCTATGAGCAAAACTGGCAGGAAGCCCAGTCACTTGCTCAGCAGGTAATCGCCTCTGGCGAATATGATTTGGAGCCCAATTTTATAGACATCTTTAAGCAGAGCCATGAGAATGGTGTAGAATCCATTTTTGAAATACAGGGGCGTGGTACTGAGCCTCAGGACGGCCCAAGCGATTATTTCATCACCCAGGGAGCACGGGGTGAAGGCGGCTGGGGCTGGGGATTCAATACCCCTTCAGAAAATCTGGTTAATTCATTTGAGAGTGGTGATGAGCGCTTAGCGGGTACGGTAATCTTCAGGGGCGATACGCTTTATGACAGTAGACCCGTTAGCCCCAATGCAGACAATGAAAGATATAATTATAAAGCTTATTTGGATCAATCTTTCGCGGCAAGTGAAAAAAATGTACCGCTATTGCGCTATGCAGAAGTACTGCTTATCCATGCAGAAGCTTCTGCAGAATTGGGTGATATGGGCGCCGCCCAGACCAGTTTAGACAAGGTTCGTGCCCGTGCAGGTCTTCCTGTAGTAACCGCGACCATTGACAATATTTATAAAGAGCGCCGTGCAGAATTAGCCATGGAAAATGACCGTATATACGATCTGCGCCGTACCGGTCGTGCTGCGGAAGTGCTTACGGCTTACGGCCTTCCCTATGTATCCCCTAAACATGATCTGTATCCCATCCCACAGGATCAGATAGATATCAGTAATGGGTTACTGGTTCAAAATCCGGGATATAATTAGATAAACCTGAAGCGAAGCCGTTGAAAGTCAGTTTAAAATGATTTTTAGCGGCTTTTCTACTTAATATAAAAGGTATGCGCAATTCATTACTCTTTATAATACTTCTCCTTTCTTTATGGGCATGCAAAAATGAGAACCACGATCGGGCGCAGGCAGATCCTGCTGAAAAGAATTCTGAAGACCGCGATTCTCTGGACATTGATAAATTGCTCGATACTGTACAGCGCCAGACTATCAATTATTTTTGGGAGGGGGGCAACCCAGATTCTGGTCTTGCGCCAGAACGCATCCATATGGATAATATTTATCCCACTAACGATAAGAATACGGTGACAATAGGCGGTACAGGTTTTGGCCTTATGGCCATTATCACGGGTATAGAGCGTGGTTTTATACCAGATAAAAAAGGTTTTGACCGCTTTCGCAAAATTGTGGATTTCCTGACAAAAGCTGATCGTTTTCATGGGGCCTGGCCGCATTGGCTAGACGGTACCACGGGTAAAGTGAAGCCTTTTGGCAAAAAGGATAATGGTGGCGACCTGGTGGAAACCGCTTTTTTGGTACAGGGTCTGCTTTCCGTAAAAGAATATTATAAGGATGGGAGCGAGGAAGAAAAGAAACTCGCTAGTGACATCCAGAAACTTTGGGAACAGGTGGAGTGGGACTGGTATACAAACGGTCAGGAAGTGCTTTACTGGCACTGGTCTCCCGGGTATCAATGGCAGATGAATTTTCCCGTGCACGGCTATAACGAGTGCCTGGTCATGTATGTGCTTGCGGCCTCGTCTCCCACACACCCGATCAATAAGAACGTGTATGAGCATGGATGGGCCCGTGACGGCGACATTACCAAAGATTCTACTATGTATGGGCTTCGCACGATTTTGGATCATTATCCAGGAGAGGATAAACAGCCGGTAGGTCCAATGTTCTGGGCGCATTATTCTTATTTGGGCCTAAGCCCAAAGGGTTTGAAGGACCACTATGCAGATTACTGGCAACTGAATACAAATCATGCCATGATCCAGTATAAATACGCAGTTGATAATCCCAAAAAATATAAGGGATATGGCAAGGATGTCTGGGGGCTCACCTCCAGTTATTCCATCAATGGCTACGCCGGGCATAATCCTACCAATGATTTAGGTGTCATCTCTCCTACCGCGGCGCTCTCCTCCATGCCCTATACCCCAGAGCAAAGCGAGCGGTTTTTAGAATATATGTATACTAAAGAGGATAGTCTTATAGGTAAATATGGGCCATACGATGCTTTTAGCCTTCAGGACAACTGGTATGTGCCGCGTTATTTAGCGATTGATCAGGGACCCATCCCGGTCATGATAGAAAATTACAGGAGCGGTCTTCTTTGGGATCTTTTTATGGAAAATGAGGATATTCAAAATGGACTGCGGAAACTGGGATTTACCAGTCCATATCTGGATTAGAAGCAAGTGTCTGCGGGATCACCGTTCGGATGCGAGCGAGAGTGATTTTAATCGAAAGTATACAAAATCTGACTTTTAGATAACTAAAATTCTGCATGTCTTTCAGCAAAACGAACTTACGTCTGTGCCAGGGAATAAGTAATAAAAATATGATTGTTGAACAGCAACACTAACTCATGCATCATATAAAACATATCATTTTGTTCCTAACTTTAGGCCTAGCCGCCTGCTCTTCAGATAGCGGTATCAACCAGGAAGGATGAGGCCTATAAATTTTCGAAGATAAATACAATTATCGTAGTAAACAGCCTTAAAAATCCTTTTTTAAAAAGAGATAAAATTCATTTAAAATACGCTAATCCTCTTTAATTTTAAACCAATGAGCCTAATAAAACCAATATTCAGCTTACTTCTTATATTATCTTCCATCTGTGTGATGGGGCAGGACGAGGGTCTTTTTGAAAAAAAACAATTTAATGTGAGTAAGCATTCTTTAAATTACCGGATCCTTTATCCAGAAAATTTCAGCGAAAGCGAAAGTTATCCGGTTGTACTTTTTTTACACGGTTCTGGTGAGCGCGGCACCGATAATGAAAAACAGCTTGTACACGGCAGTGCAATGTTTCTGAATTCTGAAAACCGAAAGAAATTTCCCGCTATTGTTGTTTTTCCACAATGCCCTGAAGATAGCTACTGGAGCAATGCAAAGGTTGATCGTTCCACAAATCCTGTTGGTTTTGATTTTGATTATAAAAACGCACCCACACCAGCATTAGAGGGCGTCATGAAGCTACTGGATTCGCTGAAGCAGAAAGCTTTTGTCAAAAAAGATCAAATCTATGTCGCGGGACTTTCTATGGGAGGGATGGGCACTTTTGAGCTTTTGTACAGGATGCCAAAAACCTTTGCTGCGGCCATTGCGATCTGTGGCGGTGGCAACCCTGACAGTGTAAGCGCATACGCGAAAACAACCCCTATCTGGATCTTCCATGGAGCGATGGACGATGTGGTAGATCCCAAGAATTCCCTGGTCATGACAGAAGCCTTGTTAAAAGCGGGCGCACATCCTAAAATGTCGCTGTACGACACTGAAAATCACAACAGCTGGGACCGCGCTTTTGCCGAACCGGATTTTTTCCCATGGCTGTTCGATAAAAAACTAGTAAAGGAAACGAACTAAAACCTCACCGCCTTTCAGACCTGCAAGGTCTTGTATGCTTTTTACCTGTTAAATAAAAGCTTATCCGTATTAAAAACAAAAACGATCATGCATTCAAAATTCCATAAAATTGCTGCCATTTTCCTTTTTATCACTGCGCCTGCCTTTGCGCAGACCACCAGTAAAATCCCCGAAGTACAAGCCCTGCTTGACAAAATGACCCTTGAGGAAAAGATAGGGCAGCTCAACCTTTTAACCCCAGGCGGTGGGGTTGCCACGGGATCAGTGGTAAGCAAAAACGTTGAAGAGAAGATAAAAAATGGCCAAGTAGGAGGACTTTTTGGTGTCGCCAGCCCTGAGAAGATCAAGGTTGCCCAGGATTTTGCAGTAAACGATACCCGGCTAAAGATCCCCCTAATCTTTGGTTCTGATATCATTCATGGCTATAAAACAACATTCCCCATCCCATTGGGCACGTCCAGTAGCTGGGATATGGAGCGCATAAAAAAAAGTGCACAGATCGCGGCAATGGAAGCTACGGCAGACGGCATCGATTGGAACTTCTCGCCAATGGTAGATGTTGCGCGCGATCCTAGATGGGGCCGTATTGCCGAAGGTGCCGGCGAAGACCCATATCTTAGCGCGGAGATTGCAAGGGCGATGGTAAAGGGCTATCAGGGCACAGACCTTGCTGATCCCCTCACGATGCTCGCCTGCGTAAAGCATTTTGCACTTTATGGGGCTGTTGAGGCCGGCCGGGATTACAATTCTGTGGATATGAGCCGTGTCAAGATGTTCAATCAATATCTTGACCCGTATAAAGCGGCTATCGAGGCGGGTGTAGCTACCGTTATGAGCTCCTTTAACGATGTGGATGGTATTCCCGCGTCAGGCAATAGATGGCTCTTAACAGACCTTTTGAGAGACCGCTGGGGCTTTAATGGCTTTGTGGTGTCAGATTACACTTCTGTCAACGAGATGACGGCGCACGGACAGGGTGATCTCCAGGCCGTTTCCGCGCTAGCGCTCAATGCCGGGCTTGATATGGATATGGTGGGCGAGGGTTTTCTCACCACATTGCAAAAATCCCTAATGGAGGGCAAAGTAACCGAAGATGAAATCACCCAGGCCTGCCGTCGTATCCTGGAAGCCAAATATAAACTGGGACTTTTTGATGATCCTTATAAATATATTGATGCAAAACGGCCACAGGAAGACATTTTAAAGCCGGAATCCCGAGCTTTTGCCCGGGAGCTTGCGGCGCATTCATTTGTACTGCTCAAAAATGATCAGGATATTCTTCCGATAAAAAAAACCGGAAAGATCGCGCTCATAGGCCCTTTAGCTGACAATAAAAGCAACATGCTGGGCACATGGGCTCCTACCGGGGATTCCACGCTTGCTATTCCCATTGTGGAAGGTTTTAAAAATGTAGCACCCAACGCAGCGATAACCTATGCTAAAGGGGCAAACATCGTCAATGATACCGCTTACGCGAAAGAGATCAACGTCTTTGGCACTAAGGTAGAGATTGATGAGCGCAGTCCGGATGCGATGATCAGCGAGGCCATTGATCTGGCCAAAAATTCAGATGTGGTTGTGGCCGTTATAGGTGAAGCTTCTGAAATGACCGGTGAGGCTGCGAGCCGTACCGATATATCCATACCCGAGCCCCAGATGAGACTGATGCGCGCATTAGTAAAAACGGGAAAACCTATCGCCGTTGTGCTTATGAGCGGTAGACCGTTGACCATCCCTGAGCTCAGCAAAATGCCCGTAGATATTCTACAGGTCTGGCATCCCGGGATTGAAGCGGGCAACGCTGTGGCCGATGCTGTTTTTGGCGATGTAAATCCATCGGGTAAATTGACTGCGACCTGGCCTAGGAATGTAGGGCAAATACCTATTTATCACGCTATGAAAAATACGGGTAGGCCGGCACCTTCCGCGGAGTTTGCCAAGTTCAAATCAAATTATCTCGATTCGCCCAATAGTCCTTTGTTCCCCTTCGGTTTTGGGTTGAGTTATACAACTTTTGCTTACAGCGATCTAAAACTTGATAAAAAGGAAATCGGTCAGAATGAATCTGTTAATGTGAGCGTTACCTTAAAAAATACGGGTGACCGTGACGGTGAAGAGGTCGTGCAGCTTTATTTACATGACGTTGTGCGCAGCATCACCCAGCCCAACCGCCAGTTAAAAGGTTTCAAAAAAGTACTTATAAGAAAAGGGGAGCGTAAAACGGTGACCATTACGATAAGCCCCGATGATCTTAAATTTTATAATTCTGATCTTGATTTTGTGGCCGAACCCGGCAAATTCGAGATCTATGTAGGTGGAAATTCAAACGCGAAGTTAATGGCATCGTTTATGTTAAAATAAGTTTGTTAATTTGTTCAACATTATAGGACCTTCAGAGCCTAAAAAACAACGGAATCATACCTAAGTCTTACAAGAATCAAAATCATAATCATGAAAAAACCAGCGTTTCTAATATTTTCATTTCTGCTGTTCCTAACTTTTCCCGCTGTAGCACAGCAGATGTACGTAGGGCAGGTATATTCAAATATTGAGAAGACCATAACAAATTATACCCAAGGCCTAAAACTCGATTTTTATACTGCGAAAGAAGCTAAAGACAATAGCGACCGGCCTTTGCTGATCGTTGTGCACGGTGGCGGCTTTTCGGGTGGAACACGCGACGGAGGTGAGGAAACTAAGTTTTCCCAGACCATGGCCACTAAAGGTTATGCAGTTGCATCAATAGATTATAGGCTTACGCGAAAAGGAAAGCCTACCGCCTTTGACTGCGATTGTCCTGCTCCCGAAAAGATCGAAACCTTTGAAGCGGCCACCGAAGATATTTTGAAGGCAGTACAATTTCTGGCAGGTAGCGATGAGTATCATTTTGACCACCAAAAAATCATACTCGTGGGCAGCAGTGCCGGGGCCGAAGCGGTGCTCAATACCGTTTATATGACCCGGCAGCCTGATTTTAACGCTCTCAATCTAAAAAATAAGGAGTTTGCTGCCGTCGTTTCTTTTGCCGGAGCGGTAGTCGATGCAAGATATATCCAGAAGGACAATGCCACACCGGCCTTTTTGGTACACGGTACAGACGACCAGCTCGTGCCATACGCTACGGCTGCCCATCATTATTGTAAGTTGGGAGATGCCGGTTTCCTTCCCCTTGATGGGTCAAAAACTATTGCAGATCGCTTAAAAGAACTTAAAGCGCCCTATTATTTTATGACTGCTCCCGGTGGAGATCATGGTTGGTCCGGAAAAGGATACAATTATGCAGACGCTATTGCCGGTTTTATAAACAGTGTGGTTATTAAAAAGGAAATGGTGCAAAAAGAGGTGAATGCTTCAGAGTAAACATAAGGAACTATTACTAGGTAAGCATTCGTGATATAGGTACAAAGCATAAAAGTGTCAAGAATTAAGATTCGTTTCGCTAAAGGTTAGGGGTTTACCTCATATTCTGGATACAACTATCTTTACTTTTTACTTGCTTTTGAACTCAAAAAAACGAAACATGCTTCAAAAATTACTCCCTTTTTTAGGCCTAATTTTAATATTGGGCTGTGCCGAAAACAAGAAACAAGACTCCAATACAGAACAGGGAAGCCAGCCTCCAAACATCGTCTATATTATGGCCGATGATCATGGTTATCAAGCTATAAGCGCTTATGGGTCTGAACTTAGCAAACTGGCGCCAACACCCAATATTGACCGAATTGCTAAAAACGGGATGCGTTTTGACAATGCCTACGTGACCAATTCGCTTTGTGGTCCCAGCCGGGCAGTGATCCTAACCGGAAAATTCAGCCATATCAACGGGTTTAGGAAAAACGGAGATACATTTAAAGGTGACCAGCCCACACTTCCCAAAAAACTACAGCGACTGGGTTACCAAACGGCAATATTTGGTAAATGGCATTTGGGAAGTTTGCCGCAAGGTTTTGACACTTGGAAAATCATCGAAGATCAAGGGCATTATTACAACCCCGATTTTATCTTGCAGAACGGGGATACCGTACGGGAGCAGGGCTATGCTACAGATATTATTACCAAAGACGCCTTAAACTGGCTCAAAAAAAACAGGAAAGATAGCATACCATTTTTCATTATGGTCGAACATAAGGCCGCTCATCGCAACTGGATGCCCGCCCTGCGACACCTTAATAAATACGACTCAATAAACCTGCCACTACCGGATACTTATTTTACAGATCACAAAGGTTCTGAGGCCTCAAAGAGCCAATTGATGACCATCTATAAGGATATGTATGAAGGCTATGACCTTAAGCTGACCAAAGCATTAGGAAGCGCAAAACTGGCTCATAGCCCATGGCCTACAGATTTTGGGCGGATGACCAGGGAGCAACGTGCGATTTGGGATTCGGCGTATCAGCCAAAAAACGACGCGTTCCACCGAGCCGGGCTGCATGGCCGTGATTTTGACCTTTGGAAAGGAGAACGTTACCTGCGCGATTATATGGCCACTGTCGCCTCACTTGATGAAGGCGTAGGTGAAATTTTAGACTATCTTGAGGAAGCTGGACTGGATAAAAATACAATCGTTGTTTATACTTCAGATCAGGGCTTTTATCTCGGGGAAAAGGGCTTTTTTGACAAGCGCTATATGTATGAGGTATCTTTTAGGACGCCTTTACTCATCCAATATCCGGGTGATATAACCCCTGGCTCCACTTCAAAAGCCCTGGTGCAGAATCTTGATTACGCACAGACCTTTCTGGACTACGCAGGGGGCGGGAATCTAACCGATGGGATGCAGGGCAAATCCTTTAGACCTATTCTGGAAGGTAAGATGGATGACGACGACTTTAGGGACGTGCTTTATTACCATTATTATGCTTTTCCGGCTTTCCATATGGTCAGCAGGCATTATGGCATACGCACAAGGGGGTATAAGCTGATGCACTTTTATGATAATGTGGATGCATGGGAGTTTTACGATCTTGAGAAGGATGCCAAAGAGGTGCATAATCTGATCAAAGACCCCAATTATAAGGAAGAAATAACGCTGATGCACAAAAAGCTGGATTCGGTACAAAAAGCCTATAAAGTGACTGATAAAGAATTTGAAAAAGCCCCGCAAAAGCAGGTTGATCAGGCGTATAAGGTTTTTAAGAAATTGAGGGGTACACCGATGGAATAAAGAGCATTGTTTTTCTCCCGTCGATGTTGGTTTTCGCCAGGTTCCTATGGTTATGGCACTAGCCAAATATCGTATGGAATTCTATGCTTTCACTGGTAAATAAGACTTTAATGTTTTTGACTGTCTTTTAGTACCTATACCACTTACACCATCGTTTGACCTAAAGATATACCGAAAAGATATGTTTTCGCGAAAGCGGATTATAGATGCCCGATATCCCCACCAAAAATGCCGATTCTTTCTTATTTTCCCGTTTTAAATCTCTCTATCCCCTAACAAATAAGGGGATACTACCGTTAAAATCGGTGAAATAATTTGAGTCTTATGGATCTGGGAAAATAGATTTTAAGGTACAATTAGTTTTTTCGCTATAGCGAAAAAAAACCGTGATCCTAATCATATATTTTTAGGGAAAAAAGTCACCATCATCAGCTTATTTTTCAGGGGAATATAAAAATAGACCAAAAATTTTTTGCCCTTAAATATGATTGCCCTATAATACATATAGCCCTAAAACCAGTTTGCCCAAGGGATCATTGCCAGCACAACTATAAGTGCCAAAGCATAAAAAATGGAAAGGAATTTAAATTTTGGTTTTGAAGTCAGTTTTTTCTTATGCTTACTATAACCGATGGTCACAAAGACTACAGCCAGGATCATACCCACAGGGTGCTCAACGACATACAATCGCAGGTTGGGGTCTGCCATGGCCGCTTTCATACCGACTTCGCTAATGGTGTGCAGGCCTCTAGGTGATATGAAATATAGCAGGATCCCTATCAACAACTGTATATGGGTCACAATAAGGGTAAACAGTGCAAGGCGTACATCGCGGGCACCATATTCTTTACCACCGCCCCAGCTCACTATACTGTTTACTGTCGTAATGACGAGCATAAAAAGTACCAGATAGGCCCAGTAAGAATGAACAAATTGTACATAAGGATACATAATATGGGAGGTCTTTAAGTGAAGTTCAAAGATAACTTTTTCACAGTAAAAAACCCTTCCGGCAGGGGAAGGGTTTCTTGGGATTTTGACGTTAAATAGTTCGCGTTTTATGGGATATTGACAATTACGTTGATCTGCTATCTATTGCTCTTTAAGCTAAAATGATTTTCGATCTTTTACTCCCACGTATTTTCTGCTGGTTGTCCACCATAAATCAGGGTAATGAGGTAGGGGTTGTCTATAAAAGGGTTGCGATTGCCCTGTGCGCCCTCTACGACATTGTTACGCTGCTTTTCAATAGTTGATACGGGATCTTCACGGTTCCATTCCAGAAAAAGATCTAGCGAGCCCACTTTATTATAATCCTTGCCATAGCGCACATTCATATACAATACCGCGCGGGCTACATCGCCCTTCCACTCATCTCCGGGAAACCAGCTATTGCCATTAACGAGCTTGTATGTGCCGCTCCCATCGGCATAGGGATAATTGCTGCGCAATGAATTTATAGCATTGTCTGCTGGGCGCAGGATGTTGAGGTCTGCCTTTTCAATATCATTATCTAACTTGGATTGGGGAAACAAATGCTCAGTGTTAAAGGTTTGTGGCGTATGACTGTTGTTTCCGGAAGTATATTCCCGCGCATCCCTACTTTCGCCAGAATAAAATAAGATCACATTAGATGGATTACTGGGATCAGCATCAGCGTCATATAGATAATCGTGACGCTGACCGTAGGTAAGAAAGGTGGTATGCTTTGCGGTTGTCAATTCGCTGATAACAGTATAATTCAGCTCAGTGTCAGTTGAAAATGCGACATCACTATAATAATCCTGTAAAGCAGCGGGAATGTTAAAGCCGAGGCCATTTACGATTTGTACTGTTACCGTTGCCTCTGAGCAGGTAGGCTCTGGAACATCGTCATCACATAAGGAATATTTAAAAGTATCCTTGCCCATAAAATTGGCGCTTGGGGTATAACTCACCGTTCCATCCTCATTGAGCACTACTGTCCCCTGGCTGCCCGTAGCATCTATGGAAGTTATTTTGGCATCATCTGTAAGGTCGTCGTTATCCAGTAGTTTGGTAATAGTGATCACCGTGTTCATTTTATCACTGGCCACAATATCATCATTAGCCTTGGGGCTGCCCTCATCAAGCACTGTAAGAGTTATTGTAGCGGTGGTGCAGCTTTCTGGGCCTGTGCCGTTGCAAAGGGTGTAGGTAAAGCTATCTGTACCTGTAAAACCATTTTTGGAAGCATACAGGATTGTACCATCATCCTGAATCATGGCTGTACCATTTGTTGCCTCAACATTTAAGGTAACGGTGCTGGCATCTGTCACAAAGGTGTCATTTTCCAGAAAAGACCTTATGATCAAAGTATCATTTTCCTTCACGTCATAATTATCGTCCTTAGCCTGTGGCATAGCTTCCATCACGGTAACGGTCACAGTTGCGCTAGAACAGTTTTCAGGTGTCTTGTTGTCACAGATGGTATAAGTGAAGGAATCTTCACCGGTGAAGTCCTGAGGCGGCGTATAGGTGTAACTGCCGTCACGATTATCCTCAACCTTACCCTCTTGTGCCGTGACAGCATCAACTTTTGTAATGCGCGCATACTCAAAAACGGTATCATTGCTGAGCAGTGAATCGAGCTTGACTGCTCTGTTTTTTACCGTGGCAATATTATCGTTTACGGCTTTGGGCGTATTGGCTGCAGTGGGATCGGGGTCCGTGGCCTGTGCGTCATCGCTACTGCTGCAAGCATAAAGCGCTATAGCAAAAATAAGTGGCAGCAGATAAGCTGTGATTTTTTTTGTTTTTTTCATCATGTACTGGGTTCTGATATTATCTGGATTACTATAAAATTCTCTTTGGCTTTTGCCAAAAGTATTTCGCTGTCTAAAATCACTTGAATTCATTGGAATATGAAATTCATAAAATAGGTTTTATTTAAAAAACCAGTTCGTTTTAGGTAAAAAACCTCTTCCCATATTGGCAAGAGGTTTTTTGATTTTAACTTTATAAGGGTTCAGAATTCAAGATACATTTTTAATAATGCTTACTATTCCTGCTCTGCCCATCCATCTTCTGTTAGGATAATGCTAGCGGTGAGCTCAGCTGCACCACCATCATAAACCACATAGGAAATATCATACTTTTGACCGATCTCAGCGTTAGGGAAGTTATGCTCAGCGAGAACAAATAATGATTCTAAAATTTGCTCATGGCTCCAGTTAGAATCATAATCATGATAGTCACTAAGCGTGGCAACGATCCCAGCATACTCTGGTTGTGCCCCCAAAACCTCAGCTATATATTCATAATCAGCATTTGACAGGGAATAATTAATTGTATTATCAGGCACCCAAGTCTCACCATCATTGCCAAATTGCAAGGTTTGCTCAATAGTGCTGGGGATATTACTCCATTTATCACCGTTGAAAGTATAGTTTGCATACTGTGTTGTGGTGCCACCACTTGCATAAAAATTATATGCAAGGGCTACAAAATCATCTGGCTCAGCATATGGAAACGCTTTGCCCAAAAAGATACCGATCTTATACAATGCTTCGTCGGCATTGTCAAAGTTGGGATAACTTTGACCCATTGCGGTATAATCATCTGGCTGTAGTATAAACGGCGCTGACCAATTGCCAGAAGTAAAGGCAAAAACGCTTGTTTTCTCAATAGTGGAAACGCCGGCGTTTTCATCTACTATGTAGGCGCCGTCTTTAAGTATTAAAGACATGACACCAGTTCCTGACGTACCGTTGTAAGTTGTATAAGTCACCTGATACTTTGCACCATCAGGAGCATCTGGGAAATTGTTTTTAAGCACGGCATTTAGAGCCTCTAAGAGCATTGCATCATTCCAATAGGCTGCATTATCTTCCCTGCTCTCAAAATTATTATATTTTCCCGCACTTGTAGCTGCCTCGGGATACGTATCAGCAAATTCTGAACCCACGTATGCATAGTCAGAATTAACCAATTGATAGGAACTACTATTTACGGCAACATAAGCATTGCCGTCAAAAAGCACAGACATACTTTCAGTTCCTGCAGACCCATTATATATTGCATAGGAAACATTATATTTTTGACCGGGGGTATTCTCAAAATTATTTAGCAGGACAGCATTGATTGCCTCTAAAATCATTTCCTCATTCCAGTAGGCATCTTGGCCTTCTCTACGGTCAAAGTTTTTATACTGAGCCGCGCTAGAAGCGGGTTCAGGATATTTACCACCTAACTGTTCGCCGATAAGTGCAAAATCTACCTCATTGATTGTGTATAGAACCTCTTCTGAGGTGCTGTTATAAGTGAGGGAAACATAATCACCCTGAGCTGCTTGTGGAAATTTTAATTTGAGTAGGTTACTTACCTCTGCGTTACTGGATACATAGCCTGTACTTATGCCCGCATCGGTATAGTCTTGGGCAGTGGCCGTATAATCCTCAACACGTATGGGTGCATACAGGTTAAAGGTTACATTGGCCAACGAGCCATTTCCCAGAACGGGAAATTGACTTTTTAAAACCTGTGGAATCAGCGCTTTTGCATCATCCAGACTGTTAAAGCTGCCAAATTCAAGATCTAAGGCGGTGTAGTCATCATCGGTGAGGGTGTAGGTGTCAACCGTGCCTTTTACCTGATCACTGTTGATCTGTGCATCTATAACCTCATTGATATCATCCATAGGATTACAGCTTGTTACTGCAATTCCCAGAATGGTCAGAATAAAAATATAAAGTGACTTTTTCATTGTGAATATTTTTTAGAAATTAATTTTTGCCCCAACGGTGAATGTTCTTCCGAAACCATAGAATACCCTTGAGTTGAAAGCATCGCCACCATCTGTTGCATCAGCGATATATTGTGTATTAAAGATGTTATATACATTTCCCGTCAGGGTAGCATCAAATGGGCCGAGGTCAAAACCATGTCTGATGTTGAGGTCAAATAAATTATAAGCGGGAGCTTTCCATGCCTGTGGGCTGGCTGCATCCCCTCTTGCTGTAGGATCAAAATCCCCATAAAAACTGTTGCCGTATAAATAATCTATCCTAACGTTGGTTCTGTCAAAAACCAAATAATCAACACCTAGACCAGCCGTAGTCTGCGCCGCGTTACCTACTTTAACATCTTTTATATAGACATCTAAGGTATTTACCTGATTTTGTTGATCGTCAAAGATAGGTACATCAACAAGATTGTTTTGATAAGTGTTGTCCTGTAACGAGGTCATACCTGTAATTGTGAGGCCATCAATAGGTCTGAATGTGAAATCAACTTCAACACCTTGATGTACGGAATTTATACCTAGTATATTAGCAAATCCCGATGAACCGTCAGGATTAGTAAAACCTACCACCTTTGATTGGTCATTCCATTCTGTTCTGTAGACGTTTAGATTACCGCTAAATAAGGAACTACGGAAGCCATACCCCAATTCTGCACTAAATACTTTTTCGTTTACTGCATCTGGATTGATATCATTTCTAAAATTCAGGAATACCGAATCATCAAAGGGGGCTTTTTCTAAATATCCAATGTTAAAAAATACATTTTGATTATCATCCAAATTATAGTTTGCACCACCTTTTACAGTAAAGTCGACAAAATTCTGATAATCGGTCTCGCGATCGGGGTCGGTGTCAAGATAGCTGAAGTAATCCTTTCTTTTATATCCCGTATTGGAAACTGACCCGGCAACAAAAACAGCAAGGTCATTTTTAGAATATTCTGCCTGTGCAAAAAGCCCTCCACGTTGCACAAAGCCTTTATCATGATAAGAGATGATATCACCTACGCGTGCCAGGTTATTGGGATTGTTAACATTACTGTCATCTATATAATAATCTCCACCCAAAAGGTCAGTAAGCTCTGTAAAGTGATCCCCTTCATAATATCTCACATCCAAACCACCTATCAACTCGATATCATCAGTAACTTCTGCGGTAAGTTGAGAGAGTACACCGTACCATTTATGGTTGTTGCGGGAAGCCCTTAAATAAGTATCAGATCCCGCGACACCGTTATCCAAGTTGTCTGCGACGATCTTATCTAGATTGACTGGTTGTAGAGGGCCATCGCGATACTCTGACTCTAGACCAAATTTACCGGTGTCGCCGCCGGTACCACCACCACCTCCTGAACCAAAGGAAGCATAAACTGCTGTAGAAAGGCTCATTTTATCAGAAATCGTCCAGTAGTGGTTAAGAGAGATTTGCGGCTTGTGATAGAAGTTATCTTCTATATTGACAATCTGACCGTCTTTGTATCCCCAATCCTGGCTAAAACGTAAATCTCTGCCACTTTTCCTGAACGTTTCTATCAGCTCTCTATTTTGGCGTTGACCGTGATGCTGACCAGCACCAAAAGCCGTAAAGGAAAGCTGGTGATTTTTGCCTAAGTCTTTAGCGACATTTACAAAATATGAAAAACCATTAAATTGTGTCCCATCAATATAACCATCACCACTGGTTTTTGTTCCGGAAACGGTAACGGCAAAGCCATTGTCCATCAATCCTGTGGAAAGTGTAGCACCATATTTTTGATAACCATCATTACCGGTGGTCATGGTAACACTCCCGCCTTCATCCATATCTGTGGTTTTGGTTAGGATATTTACGGTACCTCCTACAGAAGGGACAGCGATTTTAGACGCTCCCAAACCTCTTTGCACCTGCATAGAGCGGGTTACATCGGCAAGTCCTGCCCAGTTACTCCAGTAAACAACGCCATTTTCCATGTCATTTACGGGCACCCCGTTAATAAGTACTGCTACGTTTTCTGAGTTAAAGCCCCTTATTCTAAGGTCGGCATCTCCATAACCACCACCACCTTTAGTCACATAGACACCAGGTGTGGATTTTAAGATTTCAGGAAATTCCTGACTTCCCAGTTTGGTCTCGATTTCTTGTGCCTTGATGGTAGAGACGGCAACGGGTGTTTTACGGTCTATGGCCAGTGAATAGCTATTTATGATCACCTCGTCAAGAGAATTGGCATCAACCTCAAGACTGATTGTCCCTAGATCTTTTACTTTTTCGCCTGCAAGATCATAGGCGACCGTTTGAGGGGAATATCCTACGTAAGAGATCCTAAGGTTTCCGGCACTCTTACCGGTTTCAATTTTAAACAGACCATCAAAATCTGTTGTAGTGCCTATTGTTGTACCTTGTATTACAACATTTACACCTGGTAGCGGGGTCTGTGATTCTGCGTCAATAACTTTACCGGACAGTGTGCCCTGTGCTTGAGAAAAGGCAGTGAGCAACATAAAAGCCGAGACTAATAGAAAGGTAACTTTTTTCATTCTTATTTGTTAATGTTAATTTGTTGGCAAATTTTGATAATACCCTTAACGTTCAAGTTAAGGTAGTTAGAAACAATGTAGGTTAGTTGATTGCAATAAACTAAACGTCTGGTGATCCAAGTTTTTATGTTAATTTAGAAGTAAATACACTGATAAATAGAAAGTTAAATACATGTAACTTGGCAGGTTTCTTCATACAGAAATTTTAAAATTATTTGGTACAAAATTGAACATAAGCCTGTTCTCAAATATTACCGCAATGTTAAGAAATTTATAAATTATAGGGTGGTTATAAGGATTGATAATTATCTACACACTGTTAATAACGCACGATTTAATCGCGTAAAAACGATGTAGTAGGTCATAAAAATGTTGAAAAATTTTTTGACTGGACTGGCTTTTTGGAAAAATCGAATTTACAGGCACAATTACATACTTCATCACCGTAATTGGGCCTCAGTTTTTCAAAAGTGCTCGTTAAGTCAAAAAGCAGAATAAGTTGAACGGGAGTTTTGGTAAAAAGCTATTGCCCAAAAAATTTGATCAAGAGCGATATTTTGAATTGTTTGGGAATGTAAGACTAAAAAAGAGGGTATTGACACTTGAGCGGTTTTCAAGATCAAAAATAATTGACTTCGGGACCAAAGCGATTTTGGACGGCTGATTTTAGGATAATAGACGCTATTATTGGCAGATTTAAATGATTTTTCTCCATAGATTAAACGCTTTCGAGAAAGCGATCCTATCTTCTTAATAAATCATCCAGGAAAACCTTGAAACTCTACATCGCTACGTCGTCGCCTTCAAAATGAATAGCATCTAACTGTTCCTTTAGCGGTTCTATATGTGCATAGTATGGTGGCCTTAGGGAGTCTGCAAGTGGTTTTGAAGCGGGCAGGTCTTGTTTAAAGGGGTCTACCTGCTTACCGTTTTTCCAGAATCGGTAGCACACGTGTGGGCCTGAGGTGTTGCCCGTCATGCCTATATAGCCTATCACATCTCCCTGACGCACAAATTGACCCACTTTTACATTGCGCTTGCTCATGTGGAGGTATTGTGTCTCGTAAGTAGCATTATGCCTGATCTTTACATAATTGCCATTGCCGCCACGGTATTCTGAATTCTCAATGGTGCCATCTGCGGTGGCCATAATGGGTGTGCCCACGGGGCCGGCAAAATCTGTACCCTTATGCGGTTTTATGCGGTTTCCATAATAGGCGATGCGACGCTTTAAGTTGTACCGCGATGAAATGCGATTAAAGGAAAGTGGCCCCTTCAAAAAGGCGCGCCTTAGATTATTGGCCTCCTCATCATAATAGTCTACGGTGTTTTTGATACTATCGTTTTTAAACCGGAAAGCGTAAAGAGGCGTACCACTATGCTCAAACCAGGCCGCCTTGATCGTGCCGTACCCGGCTGGAATGGAGTCGTCAATAAATTTTTCGGTATAGATCAGTTTAAACTTATCGCCGGCCTGTATATGGAAGAAATCGATGGTCCATGCATAAATATCAGCCATTTTATAGACCAGGCCTACGCTAAGGCCAAGATCGTCAAATGTCGTGCTGAGGTTATCGTCAATGCTCCCATACACCGTTTTTTCTACCACGGTTACCGGTCTTTTATTCGCTGAGGCCTTTACTTTATCGGCAAAATCTACCGTGATGTAATCAATGGGGTTCTGTTCATAAATAAAAGCCTGTGCTTGGTGTAGGCTGTCTTTGGACTTAAGTAATATATATGGTTTGCCTGCCCTGATGATGCGGGTGTCAAATACGTCTTTTATACTATCGGTAATGTTCTGGATGGTGGCATAATCTATACCATTGTCAAAAAGTAATTTGCCGAAGCTATCACCTTGCTGTATGGTGTCGCGTTCTACCTCATAATCATCCATGACGTAACCAAATTCCTTAATCACTTCGGGCGGTTTGGCCAAGACAACCTGCTGTTTGGGTTCAGGTTTTACCTCGTCGTCCGCACAAGAGGTAAGCGCAGACAGAAAGATGATGAGCATGGGCAGGATAAGGATATTCTTCAAGGGTACTAAAATTTTTAAAGTTTGGTTTAATATGGTTTATTCGTTTTGTCCCCAAGTGGCCAGTTCCTTTTCGCTCCAAAGGGAAGGGAAAAAGATACGGCGTTGGTATTTGGGGTGCATATATTTTACCCAGGGGCTACCGCCCGTGGCTTCTAAGGGCTCTTTGCCCTGGTTTAAATAATGCTTCGCGGTACGGTAATGGGCCATGACCCATTTGATGTTTACGGTATGGTCATAATGCCGCATAGCCGTTACCAGACCTGCGTCCTGTTGTGCTGCCTCTGGGAGGCTTTTAAAACGGGCGTACAAATTTAAGCTTTTGAATTCCTTTATCGAACGAAGTAGGGAGTCTTTATATTTTGTCTCAAATTGCGATAATGTAAATGTTTTTTTACCAGATGCATAGTCCTTACCGGCCGCCTGCCAGTACAGGTGCTCAAAGGCATTGTCATAATAGTTGTTATCGTGTGGTAAACCCTTATCCCATTCTTTTATAAAGCTTTCGCGAAAACGGGTGTCGATCAGATTTATAAGATCTGTGCTGGCAAACTCGATCTGCCTGTACTGTGCACTTTGGAAGCCGCTGGCAGGGCTGAGCGCAAGACGGAATTTTAGGTACTGCTCCATTTCCATCCCATCACGCATAATGCTGAAAGAGGCGGTGAGCATATCAAAATAACGGCTGATACGCCCCAATTTTTCACTAAAAAAAGAAGGTTTTAAGTCGGATTCATGAGCTATTTGCCCGATTTCCCAAAGAATCATTTTAAAAAGCAGCTCGTTGATCTGATGATACATGATAAAGACCATCTCATCTGGGAGTAGCGTGCGCTGAACCTGTAGATTAAGAAGGGCACCAGTCTGTATATAATCCCAATAATCCACGGGCTTTGCCTGTGCAAACCCATCTAACTGGTTGCCCAGGTCTTGTCCCATGGCATTAAATTTTTTGCGTAGTGCCCCAAGTTGGTCTTCTAATTGAGGGCCGGTTTCTTCTGCCATTACCATTAATCCTGTATGATATAAAAAGGGTGCTTAAGGCCTTTATAGGCTTCCAGGTCTGCTTTGAGGGAGCCTACCGCCAGGTCTGCCTTAATGCGCAGCGGTATTTTGTTTTTATCGTCGCTCACCCAAAGGGTAAGGCTTTCTTGCTCTTTAAAAATCCTGCCGGCCTGCACATAGGGACGAAATTTAAGGGCTTTCACTTTGCCGAATTTGGTGTCTATTATCTCCCTTTCCAAAAATTGAAGTTTAAACTTATTGTTTTTTTCATCAAAAAACATGTCCAAATCTGTCTGATCTCCCACTTTTAAAGTATCAGGGTCAATTTTGTCCCGAAGATAGTAAAAAGAGGAGACCAGATCATGTATAATGGGTTCTGTAGTATATGTCTCGTGGGTATTGTGTTTACGATCAAAAACATAAGCTTTATGGGCCTGTTGATCAAAATCAATGATTTTATCTTTCAAATATCCTCCCTCGTCAATATTTCTAATAAAGCGGTAGGGCAATAATGTTTTTTTGTTGACAAAGGTCTCGTAATGATCCTCTACTTTAAAGACCCATTTGGTAACCCCAGTAGTATAACCATACCCTTTGATGTGGTAAACTGGCTTTTTGTCATAAATTTCTGAAGTAATGCCCAACTCGGCATAGCCGGCATTGATGATACCATAATGCATCCTAAACTTAAACCATTCCCCAGCTTCAAATGCAGGCTCCTGGGCTTTTAATGCCATTCCCGGCAATAGCATGGAAAGAAACAAGAAAAAATTCTTCATATCAAAGGTTCTTTTGGAGGAGCTTTTTTATGGATTTTGCAAGAGTTGTTCCAAAAGTAGCTAAAATGGAAAACTAGAAGGGATAGTTTAGAGGTCTTACCTTAAAAATCACTCGAAATTCCACGGTAAGCCGGCCTTAAATTAACGACATTATGGCGATTTTGGTGCATTCCTAGCTAAAATCGTCTATAAAATGGCTTATCAAGAAGTATAAGTGCCCGGGAACAAAAGAGCTTGCCCAAAATATAGCGCATAAGCAAAAGCGGGGCTGCTTTATTTATGGGAACCGCTAATAATTTACTTGCGTGGGGCAAAGTAAACAAGCCACAGATTATATGTCATTTGAACAATTGAGTTCAGATTTCATTTTGCCCACTGTATTACTTTGCTTGTTTAGGATGATGGTAAAAGTTGTGCCTTCTTCCTTATTGGAAACAAGTTCAACATAACCACCATGGGCCTCTGCAACTATTTTTACAAGAGTGAGGCCCATTCCCCAACTTTTCAGGCTATTTTTCTTTTTTTTCTCTGTCCTGAGAAAGTTAAAAATATGGACTTGGTTCTGTTTTGGTATCGGGTTGCCTTCGTTATGCACACTTATCATGACATTTTTTCCCTTGTCCCGTAATTTTATTACAACAGGGCTGTTGCGCCTTCCGTATTTAGTGGCATTGGTGACTAGATTTTCTACAATTCTTCTAATCGCTGTGTCGTCAAATACACCCACGATTTCGTTACCGTTGTAGTCAAATTTGATAGGATTCAAATAGATTTCCGAAGCTTCGTTATAAACCCAACGGATATCCTTGGCAATGTTGACCTTCTTAAAATCCAATGTAATTCCCTCACCGGCCTTAACGCTAATAGCATCCAGAAGGCCTTCTATAAGGCCAATGGATTTACTTAAGCTCTTTAAAGTCATTTTTTGGGCTTTATCAAAACGCTCTTTGCCATCCTCATATCTAAGGGTTTCAATAAATAAATAAGCTGTTGAAAGTGGGTTGCGTATATCATGCGCAAGGGTGCCTATCAATTTTTCGCGCATATGTTGCAGTGAGTCAGTAAATGAACTGGCCGAGTTTAACATGGCGGTCTCAATGGTATACTTGAGCAAGATACCCACTTCTGTTGTATAGACATCCTGATCCCTAAGGGTGTTAGTCAATATGCGGTGAAAGGCGATGTATTCTTCAATAATCTGACTCACGGTATAATGGGTGGATGTTGCACGGTGCCTTCCGTGGTCAAGACTATTTTTTATAATTTCTTCATAATGCTCATTGCTCTTCACTTCTTCAAAATCGTCGTAGCGGTTCATAATTTCAGCTACATCGTTAAGAAGATGCGGTAATTGATTTCTCAATGCCAACGGATTAGTGGCATTTGAGGCAGATATATTTTCAACCACATATCTTTCCCAGTCTTTCATTATTTTTTCACTTGAGGATTTTATTATTTGGGCAGACTTTTTCATCCACTTTATGTTTTTTTGTTAAGGTTTTTAACAAAAATATACAATTTTAATTTATTTTTTGTAAGAAAATTCGTTGAAAGGATGTAAATTTCGATAACGTTAATTATAACACTAATATCATCCGTATTATTTAAAAATTTAAATTTGAAGTAATTTGGATGTCTAATTAGTGCATAAAATGATTTTTTAGAGGTGTTAAATACCAATTTCACAAGATCTCGTTGGACCATCATTTTCTAAAAAGTACATCTCTTCCAATTCCTTGAAATTCCGTAATTTTGCACACTTATTAGAAAATGTGCAAAATGAACAAGAAGTTCGCTGAATACAAGGGTCTTGACCTACCTCAAGTGGCTGAAGAGATAGGCGCTTACTGGAAGCGTGAACATATATTTGAAAAGAGTGTCACCACACGGGAGGGCAATGATCCTTTCATTTTTTTTGAAGGGCCTCCATCCGCTAATGGCATGCCGGGGATTCATCACGTTATGGCGCGTGCCATCAAAGATATTTTCTGTCGGTTTAAGACCCAAAAGGGATATCAAGTGCACCGGAAAGCCGGGTGGGACACGCATGGCCTGCCCGTAGAACTGGGCGTAGAAAAGGAACTTGGGATCACTAAAGAGGATATCGGGAGTAAAATCAGCGTGGCCGATTACAATGAGGCCTGTCGTAACGCGGTCATGCGTTACACAGATGTGTGGAATGACCTCACCGAAAAAATGGGATATTGGGTAGATATGGATGATCCATATATCACCTATAAGCCTAAATATATGGAGACCGTATGGGCGCTCCTCAAGCAGATCTACGATAAAGACCTTATCTACAAGGGTTATACCATACAGCCCTATTCGCCTAAAGCGGGAACGGGACTAAGTTCGCACGAACTCAATCAACCGGGCACCTATCAGGATGTCACAGATACTACGGTCACAGCACAATTTCGCATCCCCCCAACCCTCAACGGGGGAGCAAAAAACTCGCTCGCAAAGGCTTTCCGTCTGAGTGAAAACTCCCTTTCTTGGAAGGGGCTGGTGGAGGATTTTTTGTTGGCTTGGACGACCACACCGTGGACGCTCCCAAGCAATACCGCTTTGACCATAGGGAAAAATATAGATTATGTTTTGGTCAAAACCTTTAATCAGTACACATTTAAACCGATAAATGTGGTAATCGCGAAGGTTTTGGTGGAAAAGGAATTCGGTAAAAAGTTTTATAAAACAGAGGGTGATTCTGATTTTGAAAGCTTTCGCGAAAGCGATAAAAAAATCCCGTATCAAATTGTTGGCGAGACTAAAGGAAAGAACCTTATCGATCTGCGCTATGAGCCGGTAATAGATTATGTGCAACCCCACGACAATCCCGAAAATGCCTATCGCGTGATCGCCGGGGATTTTGTAACCACCGAAGATGGTACGGGTATCGTACACACCGCCCCCACTTTTGGTGCAGATGATGCCCTGGTGGCCAGGCAGGCGCAACCACAGATCCCGCCTATGCTGGTTAAGGATGAGAATGGAAATCTGGTTCCGCTCGTTGATCTTCAAGGGCGTTTTAGACCTGAAATGAGGGAATTAGCCGGTAAATACGTCAAAAATGAGTATTACGAAGATGGCGAGGCGCCAGAAAAAAGCGTAGATGTTGAGATTGCCATCAAGTTAAAAGAAGATAATCGCGCTTTTAAAGTCGAAAAATATCTGCACAGCTATCCCAACTGCTGGCGTACCGATAAACCAATTCTCTATTACCCACTCGACTCTTGGTTTATCAAGGTAACAGCCGTGCGCGACCGCATGTATGAACTTAACAAATCCATTAATTGGAAGCCGAAATCCACAGGCGAGGGCCGTTTTGGAAACTGGCTGGCCAATGCCAACGATTGGAACCTATCGCGCTCGCGTTACTGGGGCAT
The DNA here is from genome assembly GCA_965219335.1 of Leeuwenhoekiella sp. GTDB lineage: Bacteria > Bacteroidota > Bacteroidia > Flavobacteriales > Flavobacteriaceae > Leeuwenhoekiella. Next base: position 441,642 of record CBDCNG010000009.1, on the reverse strand, counting down.
ACCGCTCCCCATCTGGCGTACTGACGATGGGAAGGAAGAAATCATGATCGGTTCTGTAGCAGAGCTCAAAACTGAAATGCAAAAAGCCGTCGAGGCGGGCATTCTGGAAAAGGATGTTTTTGCGGATTTTAAAGTGGGTGACCTTAGCGATGAAAATTATGACACGGTCGACCTGCATAAAAACGTGGTCGATGCCATCACTTTGGTTTCTGAAAGCGGAAAACCCATGAAACGCGAGGCAGATCTCATTGACGTTTGGTTCGATTCTGGTTCCATGCCGTATGCACAATGGCATTACCCTTTTGAAAACACGGAAAAGGTCCAAAAAACCTGGAGAAAAGCAGACTTTATCGCAGAAGGCGTTGACCAGACACGCGGCTGGTTTTATACTCTGCACGCCATTGCCACGATGATCTTTGATGACGTGGCGTACAAAAATGTGGTTTCTAATGGACTAGTACTTGATAAAAACGGGGTTAAAATGTCTAAAAGGCTCGGAAATGCCGTGGATCCTTTTACCACGCTGGATACCTTTGGCCCAGATGCCACACGCTGGTATATGATAAGTAATGCCAACCCATGGGACAACCTTAAATTTGACCTGGATGGTATCACAGAAGTACAACGCAAGTTTTTCGGCACCCTGTACAATACGTATTCCTTCTTTTCGCTTTATGCTAACCTTGATACATTCACTTTCGCGGAAGCGGAAATAAAATTACAGGATCGGCCCGAGATCGATCGCTGGATCCTGTCTGAACTGCATACACTTATAGGAGTGGTAGATGCTTTTTACAACGATTATGAGCCCACTAAAGCAACTCGTGCAATATCGGATTTTGTACAGGAAAACCTAAGCAATTGGTACGTGCGTTTATGCCGCAGAAGGTTCTGGAAGGGCGATTATGGGCCAGACAAGATATCGGCCTACCAGACGCTGTACACCTGTTTGGCGACAGTGGCAAAACTGGGCGCTCCCGTAGCACCTTTTTATATGGATCGGCTGTATGGTGACCTCAATGCTGCCACGGGGCTTGAAGATTCTGAAAGTGTTCACTTGGCAAAATTCCCTAAGAGTGACGCAGCGTACATTGATGAAAGACTGGAGCATAAGATGCAGAATGCACAGGTCATCTGCTCACTGGTGCTATCGCTTCGCGCGAAAGAAAAGATCAAGGTACGCCAGCCTCTGCAGCGTGTTATGATCCCGGTGCTTGATGAAGAGCAGCGCAAGGAGATTATGGCGGTGGCAGATCTTATAAAATCTGAGGTCAATGTAAAAGAAGTTGAACTCATAGATGATACATCGGGACTTTTGGTAAAAACCATTAAACCTAATTATAAAACTTTAGGACCCCGTTTTGGCAAAGATATGCGTATGATTGCCAGTAAAATAGATGCTTTAGGGCCTAATGACATCGCACAAATGGAAAAAGAGGGGCAGATCACCCTTGACATTTATGGAAAAAGTGTTACTTTGGCCGCGCAAGACGTTGAGATCACTTCGCAAGATATTGAGGGGTGGCTAGTTGCCAGTAGCGGAAATATGACCGTAGCTCTTGATGTTACCCTTACCGAAAAATTAGAAAACGAGGGTGTAGCAAGGGAGTTGGTAAACCGCATCCAGAACCTGAGAAAGGATTCAGGATTTGAGGTGACTGATCGTATCAACGTGCAGCTGCAGCAGGACGCCAGGGTTGAGCGGGCAATTTCCGACAATCTGGATTATATTAAAAATGAAACGCTTACCGCCAGGCTTGAACTGGTGGGGCAAGTTGCTAACGGGATGGACATCGCCTTTGACGACGTGGCGACAAGACTGTCTATAACAAAACATAATTGAAATGACGACAGAGACTAAAGATAAAGAACGGTTTACCGATGCGGAACTTGAAGAGTTTCGCGTGCTGATACAGCAAAAGATCAATAAGGCCCAGGCGGACCTTGACCTTATAAAAAGTGCCTATATGAACAATGGTAATAATGGCACTGATGATACCAGCCCGACATTTAAGGCTTTTGAAGAGGGCAGTGAGACCATGAGCAAAGAGGCCAACTCAGCGCTTGCCATACGTCAGGAAAAGTTTATCCGTGATCTGAAAAACGCCCTAGTGCGCATTCAGAATAAAACTTATGGTATCTGCCGCGTTACCGGAAAGCTTATCGCTAAAGAACGCTTAAAACTGGTGCCCCATGCTACCTTGAGCATAGAAGCAAAAAACATGCAGCAATAAGATTTTATTGATCTAATAGCATTAAAAATCAACGCTCTGGAAAATACTCTGGGGCGTTTGTCATTTATGTACAAAATTTACCGAACTGATATTTGGATGAGATATTGGATGCCTATTCTTATATGGTGCACTTTTAGCGTCGCACACGCGCAAAAGACAATAGATAAGGATATTGATGCGCGGGGAATAAGCAGCATCCATATTGAAAGCGATGAGATTTTTAGGATTAGCGTCACTACAGCCAAAATAGATAAGATTCATATAAAATCAGGAATAGCGGGAGAAACCTTCGAATCTATGCTCGTCAAGACCGAAATAAAGGAAGGTACAGTCCTCATTACAACCGGCCGCTCGCCCTATTACAGGGATGTTGACGATAAACTGGCCGCCCACAAAGTAATGAGCGTAGAACTCACCATCGAAATCCCTCAACAGGAAGAATTATGGATCAATTCTTCATTGGCCTCTGTGTTGGTAAACGGTTCCTGTTCTTACATTAATTTTAACCTTAGCAGCGGCGACTGTCGGTTGGTTAGCTTTCGCGGAAGCGGCACTATTAATACAAAAGAGGGCAACATTACTGTTGAAAATCCCGTATGCAGCATCGACGCCGAGAGCCGGAATGGCCGTGTGGCCATAGCAAAGGGAATAAAGGGTGACTGCAAATTGATATTGCGTAGCATTGACGGTGATATTGCAGCGGCTCCCTCAAAATAATTGTACTATTTTTACCGCCTGAATCAATGATCTCGATGCATATTTGGAAATATTGAGAATAATTAACCAAAAAAACCGGGATCGGTTGTACTGGTGATATTTGTGCGGCGTTTGCGCCGGCTTCAATATATCGAGTTTCATAATCAAAACAAAAGCATGTCGTTAAAGAAAGCCACGGGCATCATCATCCTGATCCTGCTCATAGACCAGATCAGTAAAATATACATCAAGACTCATTTTGCCTTGGGCGGGGAATACGTAGTGACCCATTGGTTTAGGATCTTATTTGTAGAAAATGAGGGTATGGCGTGGGGTACTGTCATTCCAGGGGCATACGGCAAGATTATCCTCACCCTGTTTAGGATCATCATCCTGCCGCTCATAGGATATTGGTTGTACGATTCTATACGGAAAAATGCTTCTAAAATACTTATCATTGCCGTGGCGATGATTTTTGCTGGAGCCTTCGGAAATATAATAGATTCGGTTTTCTACGGGCTGATTTTTGATGGAAGTGCAGGGCAGGTGGCGACTTTTATGCCCCCGGGCGGCGGTTATGGTACCATTTTGCACGGTAAAGTGGTAGATATGCTCTATTTTCCGATCTGGAAAGGTTATTTACCCGAGTGGATGCCTATCTGGGGTGGTAAATATTTCACCTTTTTTAATGCAGTTTTTAATATTGCAGATGCCTCAATATCAGTTGGCGTCGGACTTTTATTGATATTCAACAAGCGCGCTTTCGCGAAAAAAAGTCCCGTTGCGCACACAGATCCAATACCCCAGGATTAGCGAAGTAATAATCAAGGTAATCCTGTTTTTGAATAATTTGGTCAGAAAGTAAAGTTTACCCTATTAAACTGGAAATTTATAGTGGAAAAATCTCAGGTTTACTCCTGATTAACTATAGCAGGCTTATAATAAATTTAGAGCCATAACCAGGTTTACCAATGGCCTCAATAGTGCCGCCCAAAGCCTCTACCTGATTTTTTATAATAAAATACCGTACGGACTGGCTGCGGCCTTGGGATGTGCTGCTGCTTCTTGAATTATAATATATATGTTCATCATCCTCTACGACAATACCCGTACCGTTATCTTCAAAGATAATTGATATTTTGCCCTCTTCTTCCAGACTATAGATTTTCACTTCAGGTTTCCGCTCAGGATGCTGATTTTTAACCCCGTCTTTAATGAGTGTGGTCATAATAGCACTCATAAAGTCTGGGATATAGGAAATTTCTGGAGCCTCAGAAAAATCAGAATATATATAGGCCTCATTATTGGATAAAAATGGTTCTAGGCCTAATTTGGCCTTTTCTAAGATGTTTTCAAGGTTAATCGTTTTCTTCTCATTCTGGGCCTTTTGCTGAATGGATACTACTTCATTGAGCTGAGAAACCATGTTTGCCAGGCTCCTTGTGGTCTCGCTGTAATTGTTGAGCAGATCTTTTTGATCATTGGATAGCGCATCATCATCCCAAAGTTGGGAGGTGAGTTCTAGGTTGTTAACATGCAATTTTAAATTATGGGAAATATAATTGGCAAATTTGAACAAACGGGAGTTATTCGCCTCAATAATCTTAAGTGAGTTTTCCATATCGATCTCCTTCTTCTTATGGTCATCGATATTGAGGATAATGCCCCTAATGCCAACTACTTTTTTTCTGGGACCAAAAATGGGCTCACCTATAACTCTCGCCCAAAACGCCTGATTTTGGTAGGTACACATCTTCACATCATGTGCACAAGAAAGGCCATTTCTCAGATTTTCATATTCATATATCAACTGGTTGTGATAATCTTTGTCAAAAAACTGAATGGCGCGGTTAAAAGAGGGCTTATATCCTTCAGGGGTTTTTAATATGGTTCGCAACTGTTTATCGAAGTAGCTTTTCTTTTCAATGAAATCAATTGTCCAGCCACCGGCACCTACACTGGCTGCTATTTGCTCATAGTAATAGCCTTCGGGCTGATTTACGGGAGAACTATCTTTCTTCAGAAATGAAAGAAAGCCTCCTTTTTTTTTGGCACTCATATAAACATATGTTGTAAAAAATTAGATTTGGGACGGCAAATATAGAAAAAAATCCCACTTACGATCAAAAATGATAAATTTGGTCCGCTGTAATACAGTAATTTAACGAAATATCGTAATTATTTACAAGTATATTGTCAAGAGGGCCAAAAAAAGATAATCCTATTTTGGTGCAATCCTTCCTACATTTAGACAAAAAGCGGTCATAAAAGCCCTTGCCGTAACCTAAACGGTTGCCTTTTAGATCAAAACCCAATAAAGGTACGAAGATCACATCAATTCGGTTTTCGTCAATAATTATTCCATCCTGTGGTTCTGGTATTCCCCACGGGTTCATCTGGATACCTGTGGCATCTGTTAAAAGGTGATGGGTCAGGGTTTTTGTGACTAGATCTGTTTTGGGAATCACAATATCCTTGTCTTTTCCATTAAGGATGGTCAACAGGTATTCTGTATTTATTTCGCGCAAGCGTACAATGGGAAGAAAGATGTGGTAGGTTTTTTTGTCCCAGATATCCAGCTCCAGACTTTTGTTTGCAATACTGAGGCTTAGGGATTCAATTTCCCGATCTGTAAGTTCCATACGCTGCAGCTTGCAGTGTTCGCGCAGGGTTTTTTTATCCATCGGTAAGGGCATCTGTACTTATGTGAAAGAGGGCATCGCCCTGATAAACCAGCGAGGCCTCGTTAACATTGATAATGTATCCGTCGTTGGGTGATTTTACCTTGTGGCTAAAAGTACCATAGGGATCTGTTATTGAAGCGATGACGTCGCCTTTATTAACATGTTTTCCATAAGCCGCCTTGAGGTGCAAAAGTCCGCTATACTTGGCGCGTACCCATGTGCTGTTACTGATGACCACAGGGGCGGGGTTTGATTTTGGCAGATCAAAATCTGCGCCCAGCATTTTAAAATGATCCAAAATCCGCATAACCCCATACACGCCCTCACGAGCCACTTCTTTATCGCTAACCTGGGATTTTCCACCTTCAAAGAGCAAGACGGGTTTGCCCAGACGGGCACAAGTGGCGCGGTAGGATTTGGATATGTTTTTTGAATAGACCGTGAAAGGTGCATTAAAGACCTTTGCATACTCCACCAGCTGCTTATTGTCCTTATCTACACGCACCTGCGCTACGTTAAAGCGGCTTGCGCCACCGGTATGAAAATCAAGGCAGAAGTCTGCAATGGGCAGTATTTTCTGTACAAATTGGTAGGCAAACCTACTGGCCAGGGAACCCTGCCGTGTACCGGGGAATACCCGGTTGAGGTCGCGCCCATCAGGGAAAGCCCGGCTCATGTTAATGAAACCGAAAACATTGAGCACGGGGATGCATATAACGGTACCGCGTGCCGGGCGGTTGATTTTTTTGGCGATAACCTGTCTCACAATCTCCACACCATTGACCTCGTCGCCATGTATACCTGCCGTGATCAGAACACAGGGACCCCTTTTTTTTGCACGGTGAATGATTATGGGGACCTCTACCGAAGTGGTCGTGTACAATTTGGCCATATTAAAATTGATGGTGCGTTTTGCCCCAGGGGGAATTTTTTCACCCAAAATGGTCAATATGTTCTGCGCATTGATTTCGGCCATATATTATATTCCGCGTTCTATATATCTTATAATGTTTTTTGCAATATCCTTACCGGTAGCCTTCTCAATGCCCTCGAGCCCAGGTGAAGAATTCACTTCAAGTATCAATGGCCCGCGGGCACTCTGCAGCATATCGACGCCAGCTACACCCAGACCCATACATTTTGCAGCTTTAATAGCGGCATTTTCCTCCTCATCAGTAAGAGAGATCACTTCTGCAGAACCTCCACGGTGCAGGTTAGAACGGAACTCACCCTCTTTACCCTGACGTTTCATTGCCCCTACAACCTGTCCATCTACGATAAAAGCGCGTATGTCAGCACCCTTGGCTTCTTTGATAAATTCTTGTACAATCACCCGTGCCTGTAGCCCATTAAACGCTTCTATGACAGATTCTGCAGCGTTCTGCGTCTCGGCAAGTACAACGCCCAGACCTTGGGTCCCTTCGAGCAGTTTGATAATGCACGGTGGCCCGCCCACATGCTCGATGATCTCACCCACATCGCGTGAATAGTTGGTAAACACGGTCTTGGGCAGGCCCAGCCGTGCTCTTGAAAGTATCTGTAAACTCCTCAACTTGTCACGGCTGCGCACCAGTGCCTGCGATTCTGTCGTGGTAAAACAGCCCATCATCTCAAACTGTCGCACCACGGCCGTCCCGTAGTAGGTGATTGAGGCTCCTACCCGAGGGATAACGGCATCAGTATCCAACAGATATTTACCCTTGTAATATACAGATGGCTTTTTTTTCTCTATCACCAGGTCACACTTCAATGGATCGATGACCTCTATATTGTGCTTGCGTTTTTTTGCCGCCTCAACAAGACGGGAAGTGGAGTACAAACTACTGTTCCGTGATAATATCTTTATGTTCATGTATTTGATTATTGTAGGATAGATCGGTACGTTCCGTATCTACTATGAATTTTTTGGTAAGGAATTTACGACCTATCAGCACGGGAAACCTCATGTCGTCCCGAGAGCTCATGGTAAGGCTAATTTTAAATAGTTTATTAAAAATCCGGATATTTGACTGCACCACGTACCGGTGCTGGATTTCGCCATTACTGCTTTTGACCGCGGTGATGTCATAATGTTTAAAAACCATCTCTTTACCATTGTACTCTGGGTGCTGTGGATCAAGAAAGGTGCAGCGTAGCACATCATCCTCTTCCCTGATGTGCTCGCAGTGAATGCTGGAGGTATATGCCCCGGTATCGATCTTCACATCCACATCTGCGAAGCCCAGTTTGGGGAAATCCACTTTATCGGTACGGCCTATGATGATTTTGTCCACGTTGCAATTTAAGAAATAGCACCTGTCACCTCAATAAATTAACAAAAGAATTAAAGGTAGGAGTAATATAAAAAATCTTCTGATAAAGCATTAAAAACAAGGTCTAAGCATTTAAAATATCCTTTTTGGCTCGAGAATACACGCTTTCGCGAAAGCGATATTAGCCGTAAATTTGAGGTAATGAACGAGCCAGCCATAGATGTACAGCTAAAAACCCTGCCCAATAGCCCGGGGGTATATCAATACTATGATAAAAACGGAAAACTCCTCTATGTGGGCAAGGCCAAAAACCTGAAGAAAAGGGTTGCTTCCTATTTTACCAAAAAGCACGATAACGCGCGTACGCACGTGCTGGTCAAGAAAATCGTAGAGATCAAGCACATCGTGGTGAATAGCGAGACCGATGCGCTGCTACTGGAAAACAATCTCATTAAAAAATATCAGCCGCGGTACAATGTGATGCTCAAAGATGACAAGAGCTACCCGTGGATCTGCATTAAGAATGAGCGTTTCCCACGGGTGTTCCCCACCCGCCGCCTTATCAAGGATGGCAGCGAATATTACGGCCCATTTACGAGTATGAAGACCGTGCGTACGCTGCTAGACCTTTGCAAAAGCTTGTATCCGTTGCGTACCTGCAATTATGACTTATCTAAAGAAAAAATAGAGGCCGGCAAATACAAAGTTTGCCTTGAATATCATTTGGGCAATTGCCTGGGGCCCTGCGAGGGCAAATTCTCTGCTGAAGAATATCACGAGAATATTGATGCCATAAGGGAAATTGTAAAGGGTAATTTTAAGGATTCTTTGCACCGCTTTCGCGAAAAAATGAAGCAACATGCCGATGCTATGGAGTTTGAAGATGCTCAGCGCATTAAGGATAAAATTGATGTGCTCGAGAATTACCAAAGCAAGAGTACCGTGGTCAATCCCAAAATCAACAATGTGGATGTCTTCAGCATCGTGTCTGATGAAGGATATGGTTATGTGAATTTTCTTCAGCTTTCGCATGGGGCGATTATACGCTCGCATACGCTGGAGATCAAAAAAAAATTGGCCGAGTCTGACCGGGAACTGCTGGAGATAGGCATCGTTGAGATCCGGCAGCGGTTCAGTTCGCTGTCTGATGAAATCTATGTCCCGTTTGAAGTTGAGGTGGGCGAGGACATTAGGGTAAGCGTACCCAAATTGGGCGATAAAAAACGGATTGTGGAACTGTCTGAACGCAATGCGAAGTATTTTAGGATGGAACGCTTTAAGCAGACCAAGATCGTTGATCCAGACCGGCACGTCAATCGCCTGATGGCGCAGATGAAAGCCGATCTGCGGTTAAATGAGGAGCCGCGACATATCGAGTGCTTTGACAACTCAAATATACAGGGCACGAATCCCGTTGCCGCCTGTGTGGTCTTTAAAAATGGAAAACCGAGCAAGAATGATTACCGTAAATTTAACATCAAAACCGTTGAAGGACCTGATGATTTTGCCTCGATGGAAGAGGTGGTTTTCCGCCGTTATCGCCGCCTGCTCAATGAGGGGCAGGACCTCCCGCAGCTCATTATCGTAGATGGCGGTAAGGGGCAGCTGAGTTCTGGGGTCAAGGCTCTCGAAACATTGAATCTGCGCGGCAAGATCGCCATCATAGGGATTGCCAAGAGGCTGGAGGAGCTTTACTATCCCGGGGATTCCATCCCGCTGTATCTGGATAAAAAAAGTGAAACTTTAAAGGTGATCCAGCAATTAAGGAATGAGGCGCACCGTTTTGGGATTACCTTTCACCGGAATAAGCGCAGCAGCACCGCGCTAAACACGGAGCTCGAGACCATTACTGGAATCGGTGAAAAAACGGTGGTGGAGCTATTAAAACAGTTTAGATCGGTAGCCCGTATCAGGAAGACTTCAGAAGAAAACCTTTCTGAAATAATAGGTCCGGCAAAAGCAAAAATTATTTACGGGCATTACCACGAGGCCGATGCAAAAGACGAATAGTTTATCTGAGCGGTATGTATGAAAATTGCGTAGTGAGTTGCTAAGTGGGTTTTTAAAAGTCCAACATTTTAAGTATAGATGTTTAGAATTGAAAAAATAATTATCTGAATATTTTAAAAATGATTTAACGAAAACGCGTGATTTTCTGCCAAAAACGGCAAGTAATTCAGTCTAAAACCACGCTTTTCGCTTAAAAATCTCCATAAAGGCCCTAAAAAGTAATTGTACTTTCATGAAAAAATGCTTGCTGATCCTGTTTATCCTTCTGGCCTTAAAATCCTTTGGCCAAAAGGATAGCCTTGTGATCCCCCAGGGTAAAAACTTAAAGGTGGGACTGGTGCTGAGCGGTGGTGGGGCAAAAGGGCTTGCGCACATTGGTGTACTCAAGCAGATCGAAAAGGCGGGCATTAAGATAGATTATATAGGTGGTACGAGTATGGGCGCCATTATTGGCGGGCTTTATGCCGCCGGCTACAATGCCGAGCAATTGGATTCGCTCTTTACCAGTGTAAATTTTGAAAAATTGATCCAGGATGAGCTACCGCGCAGTTCGTTGTCTTTTTATGAAAAGCAGAACGCCGAAAAATATGCGATCACCCTACCTTTTGAAGGTTTTAAAATCTCACTCCCCTCTGCACTTTCCAAGGGGCAAAACATTTATAATCTATTCACCAAACTCACCCAAAACGTCAAGGAGGAAGAAGATTTTACCAAACTTCCCATCCCGTTTTTCTGTGTGGCAACAGATGCCGAAAAAGGCACTCCGGTAATTCTGGATCACGGTTACCTGCCAGAGGCTATAACTGCCAGTGGTGCGCTGCCCTCACTTTTTAGCCCTATCCTGTTGGATGGCCACGTGCTTATAGATGGCGGTGTGACTGATAATTATCCGGTGGAAGAGCTGCGCCGTCGCGGCGCAAATTTTATTATTGGTGTAGATGTTCAGGATGGCCTGCGCTCGCGTGATGAGCTCAAGAGCGCACCAGAAATGTTAATACAGATCAATAATTATCGCACCATTCAAGCTATGGACAGAAAGATTAAACTGACCAATATCTATATTAAACCAGACATTGCGGGATATACGGTGGTAGATTTTGACCAGGGTGCGGAAATCATTGAAGGCGGTGAAAAAAAGGCCAAAGAACTGCTCCCAGAGCTTAAAAAGGTGGCTGCCGCACAGCACAGCCATTACATCAAGCCACCGCTTGATACGCAAATGAACGACAGTATATACATTAAGAGCGTAAGTATCACCGGCAATACCTACTATACGCGTTCCTATATTTTAGGGAAATTAAAAATTAACACCCCAGCCGGACTTACTAACGAACAATTTTTTTCAGGGATCAATAATCTGGCCGCAACGGGAAATTTTCAGCGGATCAACCACCGCCTGGAACCCTATGATGACGGACAGTATCACCTAAGTCTTGAGGTAGCCGAAAGCGATATCACAACTTACATCAGGGCGGGTATACATTATGATGACCTTTACAAGAGCGCCGTACTCGGAAATATCACCAAAAAACGCCTGCTCTTTAAAAATGATGTAGCCTCGCTAGACCTCGCCCTGGGCGATAATATCAGGTATGAACTCGATTACTACAGCGATAATGGATTCTATATCAGTTTTGGCCTCAAATCTGCCTTTACCAATTTTAATAAGCGGGTGGATGCTCGCTTTGTAGAGCAACTTGCTGAAGTGCCCCTGCAGAGCTTCAACAACCTGAACATCAAGTACACTGATTTTACTAACCAGATCTACATACGCACCCTTTTTGAAAAAAGATTTTCCCTTGACCTGGGCGTGGAGCAAAAACTACTGAGATTAGAGACTGAAAGTATTCGCCAGGAAGGGAGCGATAATAATAAATTTTATTTTGAGAACAGTAATTACTGGAGTACCTATGGTAAATTAAGGCTTGACTCCTTTGATGATAAATATTTCCCCACCGAAGGTTTTTATTTTGACGGCGATTTTCACCTTTACTTATTTTCGTCCAACTTCAACAACAATTTCAATTCCTTTTCGGTAGGCTCGGCCATATTTAAATATGCCACCCATTTTAGCGATAAACTAGCTATGGTTGCGGGTGTGGAGGGCGGTTTTAAAATAGGTGGGGAGGCTACCAATTCCTTTGATTTTTTTCTGGGGGGCTGGGGCAATAATTACCTGAACAACATTATCCCTTTTTATGGGTATGATTTTATTAGTACTACCGGTGATGGTCTTGTAAAATCGAGCCTTTCCTTTGATTATAAAATATTTAGAAAAAACCATATCAATGCAGGTGCAAACATCGCAAACCTGGGGACAAAATTATTTTCCAGTGGCAACTGGTTCAGTTCCCCCAGCTACACAGGTTATTATATAGGATATGGGTTAGAGACTTTTTTGGGGCCGCTACAGACTAAATTTTCGTATTCTCCAGAGACGAGCGATGTATTCTGGAACTTTAGTCTGGGGTTTTGGTTTTAAGATAAAATTGACCAAAAATGGAGGGATTTTTGCGATATTTGTAAGGAACGCAATCGTTTTAAATGAATCTTTTAATCATTATTCATTTCGCGAAAGCGTAAAAAACATCTACTATGCCATTCTACCATCAACTGGGCAAAATACCCCACAAGCGCCATACGCAATTCAAAAAACCGGACGGCTCACTATATTATGAGCAGCTTTTTGGCACCATTGGGTTTGATGGGATGTACTCAAACCTGTATCATGAGCACCGCCCCACTCAGGTAAAAAAAATAAGTGAGGGCGTCTCGGTCAAGCCGAAAGTGGCGCGGGCAAATCATATACAGTCCTACCGTTTCCGCGGTTTTGAGGTCAAGCCGGAAAACGACTTTTTAAAAAGCCGCAAACCTATTCTGACCAACAGTGACTGCACTATCATACTCGCGGCACCACAGCAGAAAACATCTGATTATTTTTATAAGAACAGTGATTCAGATGAACTCATATTCGTTCATCGAGGCAGCGGAAAACTGCGCACCCACCTTGGCAACCTCGATTTTAAATACGGGGATTATCTACTGATCCCACGCGGTACGATCTATAAAATAGATTTTGATCAAGAAGACAACCGCCTGTTTATCGTTGAATCCAAAAGGCCAATCTATACCCCTAAAAAATACCGGAACTGGTTCGGTCAATTACTGGAATCCTCCCCTTTTTGTGAGCGTGATCTTCGCCGGCCTTATGAACTGGAGACCAATGATGAAACGGGCGATTTTTTAATGAAGATTAAAAAACAGGATGAACTATTTGAACTTACTTATGCGACGCATCCCTTTGATGTAGTGGGGTATGATGGTTATAATTACCCGTATGCTTTTTCCATACATGACTTTGAGCCCATAACCGGGCGCATCCACCAACCGCCGCCAGTGCACCAGACTTTTGAGACCGATGCTTTTGTGGTATGCAGTTTTTGCCCGCGTAAATATGATTATCATCCCCAGAGCATCCCCGCACCCTACAACCACAGCAATATTGACAGCGATGAAGTGCTTTATTATGTAGATGGTGATTTTATGAGCCGCAATGATATTGAGGCGGGGCATATCTCCCTGCACCCCGCGGGTATTCCCCACGGGCCGCACCCGGGAGCGGTGGAGCGCAGTATAGGCAAGACCGAAACCGAAGAGCTCGCGGTAATGGTTGATACCTTTAAACCGCTTATGGTATGCGAGGATGCCATGACCATTGCTGATGAGGAATATTTCAAATCGTGGCTGCCCCACTAGTCCCACGCATGCGAATAAAATCATATATAACAATTACTGCTGTAACAAGGCCGCTCCTTTTTGGCAGATGAACAAATAAATATCATGAACACAACAGATCCGACAACCCAAATAAAAAAAATAGTCCCCGATGCCGAAGATTTTCTTCCTTTGCTGGGCACTGACTTTGTAGAACTCTATGTGGGCAATGCCAAGCAGGCTGCCTATTATTATCAGACCGCCTGGGGATTTAAACCAGTTGCCTATTCTGGGCTGGAGACGGGGAACAGGGACAGCGTTTCCTATGTATTGCAACAAGATAAGATAAGGCTTGTACTAACATCTCCTATGAGCGCTGGCGGACCCATTAACAAACATATTGAGAAACATGGAGATGGCGTCAAAGTGGTCGCGCTATGGGTAGATGATGCTGCAAAAAGCTTTGAAGAAACCACAAAACGGGGAGCAAAACCTTTTATGGAACCCGAAAAAAGAGAGGATGAAAATGGTCTTGTGATCCTTTCTGGAATACATACCTACGGGGAGACCATCCATATTTTTGTGGAGCGCAAGAACTATAACGGGCCTTTTATGCCCGGTTATAAAGCGCTTGATAAAACGTATAAAAAAGAATCTGTAGGCCTTAAATATATTGATCACATGGTGGGCAATGTGGGCTGGAACGAGATGAACAAATGGGTGGGATTTTACGCCAAAGTCATGGGTTTTGCCCAGCTTGTTGGTTTTGATGATAAGGATATTTCTACCGAATATACGGCCCTGATGAGTAAAGTTATGAGCAATGGTAATGGCCGGATCAAATTTCCCATCAATGAGCCCGCCGAAGGAAAGAAAAAATCACAGATCGAAGAATATATAGACTTTTATAATGGTGCGGGCGTTCAGCATATCGCCGTAGCCACTGATAATATTATCCATACCGTGACCCAGTTGCGTGATCGTGGGGTAGAATTCCTCCAGGTTCCAGAAGCTTATTATGATACCGTGCTTGACCGTGTGGGGGAGATTGACGAGGATCTCGCACCGCTTAAGGAACTCAATGTATTGATAGACCATGATGACGAGGGCTATCTGCTGCAGATTTTTACTAAACCGGTTTTAGACCGCCCCACTATGTTTTTTGAGATTATTCAGCGTAAAGGGGCTAAATCCTTTGGTAAAGGGAATTTCAAAGCACTTTTTGAAGCAATTGAGAGAGAGCAGGAGAGTAGGGGTACCTTATAATATTGGTTGGGACGAGTAAACAAATGGCTAGTAAAAATAATTTTAAAATATTCAGTTTCGAAAGAGGCCATCCGTTTGAGCGGGTGGTTTTTTTGGGAATAACATAATTCCTTTGATAAATCTTTTACCCTTTAATGTGTGAGATCTTAATTTGAAACAGGTTAAAATCAAATCAGTAAAAAGATTATTTACTTTTTAATTATATTGAATAGCAATCCTAAAAAGCATTGAAATCAGGTTTTATTTTTTGTCTAAAGCGCCAATTTTAATAGCACTTTTGCCGGTTTTATAATATTTCGGTTCTTCCCCAAACTGCCGATTAGCACGGTAAACAGAACTGAATATGAGAATAAAATTTTAATTATCAAACTAATAGCTTAAACCCGGAAATATTTTAAATGAAAAAAATCTATCTATTGCTTGCCTGCCTGCTTTTCGGTTTCGCGGGGCTCTCCCAACAAAAAATTACCGGCGATTGGTATGGTGTGCTCCATGTGGAGGGGATAAAACTCGATCTGGTTTTTCACATTGCTGGTGATAAAAATGACTATACAGCCACGATGGACAGCCCAAGCCAGGGCGCAACCGATATTCCGGTGAGCACTACTGATTTTGTAAACGACAGCCTAAGCTTAAAATTAACGGCTTTAAATGCGACTTATCGGGGTCATTTGCAGGATGGTCTGGGGATAAAGGGCACATTTGCACAAAATGGTCGCTCTTTCCCTTTAAATCTTTCGCGTCAGCCGAACAATGGGGCTGCTGAGGCCGAAGTAACTAAGCGGCCACAAGAACCAAAACCACCTTATCCCTATATAACCGAAGAGGTAACATTTGACAATAAAGAAGCCGATGTAAGCCTTGCAGGAACCCTTACTTTACCGGCCAAAACCGGCAGTTTTCCCGCTCTGGTCCTGATTTCTGGTAGTGGCCCTCAAAACAGGGATGAAGAGATTTTTAACCATAAGCCCTTTTTGATCATTGCCGATTACCTGACCCGCAGGGGGATTGCCGTGCTGCGCTATGACGACAGGGGTGTTGGCGGATCAACCGGTAAATTTCAAGGGGCGACAACTTCTGATTTTAGCGCTGACGCGAAAGCTGCCGTTACCTTTCTCAGATCGCGTCATAATATCAATGCGGGTAACATAGGGCTTTTGGGCCACAGTGAGGGCGGGATGATTGCGCCCATGATCGCCGCGACGGATAAATCTATTGCGTTTATCGTGCTTTTGGCCGCCCCGGGGATGCCCATTGATGAGATGATGCTTTTGCAAAAAAAGTACATTGAGGAGAAGATGAACGTCCCCGAGGAAAAGATCGCCGCAGGGCAACATATGAATAAAAAACTCTTTGACATTGTAAAAACAAGCTCGGCAGATTCAGTAAAAAATAATTTGGAATCTTACCTGAACACTCAGGAAATACTAGATGATGCTAGTAAAAGTAAAATTGTACAAACCTTTGAGGATCCATGGTTACAGGCCTTTTTAAAATATAATCCCCAGCCGGTACTTAAAAAAGTAAGCTGTCCCGTTTTAGCGCTCAATGGTGCTAAGGATTTGCAGGTACCGGCCGCTGAAAATCTGGAGGCAATCAGGGATGCTTTCGCGAAAAGCGGGAACAAGAAAATTACTATTAACGAACTCCCCAGTCTCAACCATCTTTTTCAGCATGCGGGCACCGGGCTTCCTTCAGAATACGGAACGATAACGGAAACTTTTTCCAGCGGGGCTTTAAAGATTATTGGAGACTGGGTTGCCCAGATTGTAGATTAAATGGGCATTGTAAATAGCCTTGAGGGCGCGCGTTCTCCCGGTTGCGCTCACCTTCTTTTAATGGGGTAAAAATAAGTGATTAGTTACAGGGCACACTACTGGTAATTATATTTCGGGCTTACGCAACCGTCTCCTAAAATATCTTGGGCTCACTCCATATTCCTCCTTGAAGATTTTAGAGAAATAGCTGCGATTTTTAAGCCCAATCGCAATGACAATTTCAGAAATATTGAGGTCAGAATTTTCGAGCATTTCTTTGGCCGCATCCATCTTAAGTTGTTGCATATATTTATTTACGGTCGTTTCATATACGTACTTAAAACCTTCCTGTAACTTATTGACATTGGTGCCCATCTCCCGTGCCAGATGCTCTACGGTAAAATTGGTCTCCATATCGCCTTTGACAATGCTTATAACGTTTTTTACATTTTCTAGATCCCGCCGCCTTAAAAGTTTTGGCAATTGATCACTATTTTCATCATCTATAAACTGCTCGATCTGCAGGGCGAGCAGGATATTTGAGGTGCCATTAAGGAAGAGAAATTTTAAGAAACCCAAATATTTACTATTCAGTAGATCTTTAATAACGTCGGCGGTATTCAAGCTGTAATTCCCCTGATAATAAAACTCATTATTAGAGGTCGAATCGTCCAATACAAGCAAGAGCGAAGGGGTGAGGCTATCGACGTTATAGGCATGGTGATATTTTTAAATTTTGGTCTGTTGATCTCTAAACTGGTCAATTGAACCCATTTTTTAGCTTCAAAATATATATTATGGCCATCCTCTTTGTTGCCGGCTACAATAATATTCTGATAAACATGTATGGGCAATTTTTCCTTTTCCTGCTCAAAAGAATGATCTATACAGCCTTCGTGGCAGAAAATAAATTTTAAGGGCTGTATCTTACTGATATTAAAATTGATTTTTACATCTTCAAGAAACATACAGTCATACTGGTACAGCGAGAAACCCGTGGGGAAGGTGATGCCTTTAATTGTACCCTGACCCATATTTTCTGGTATGTTGATGATGTATTCACTGCAATTATCAGCGATGCTGTTTTCTTCCAGATCAACCTTGATACCATTGCTCAACCCTTTTTGAATATCTTTTAAAACTTCTTCGGCTGGCAAGGATTTTACGTGGAGGTTCATGATCTAATATTTGTCATTGGGCATTAAGGAAACGGGCTTAGCCCGAAAAAATTAAAGGTAATCTTAATGCGAAACCTTAGCGGTAAACTTTTTAAAAACGGTAATTATTGTGCGATAAACGGTAAGATAAAATGCTGTTCAAAATATGTATAATGCGGGAAGTTTGCATTTATAGGAAGAAATTAAGAGCCAAAATTCTCACTCTCAAAGTTGATAAGGTCTAAAGGTACATGTTATTATTAATATAATCTGATTTTCAGTAATTTATTTTTATTTTTTCGGAGGGAATCCGTGCATTCTTAACAGCTCTGGAGAAAATTTCATGAATGAGGATCTTCCCGGTCTATTGAAAATCTAGGCGAACCACCTAAATTATTCCAGTAGCCAGAATGTTTAATCGTTTATGGATCAATAATAAGTCTAAAAAGACAAATTCTTATTATGATTTTTTTAAATATTTGCAGTTCCCAACTTAACGAAAACTTCCATGGATATAATTATTATAATCCAGTCCTTTATGATCCTTGTCGTCGTCGTGACTGCCGTCAAGTTGATTGTAATGAACGATAAGAAATTCTAGAGCTAATAATTCTGATTCCTGAAAATAAATTTTATACAGCAGTTGTTAATTAAATAAACCATTAAGTACCTCTAGCGATCTTGGCTTTCTAAAACCTTGCAGATGTAAATCGTAATACGTCATAAGCATATTTATAAAAGAGGTCCTCAGATTTTGATTCAGCTTGAGTGTATGTAGCGTGTCAAATTTTATGTCAAGCAGTTGCTTGAGCAGTTTCTGGTTTTGATCAGAAATAACATACTGGTCTTCCCGGTCTTCAAAACGGCCGTTCTGCAGGTTAAAATAGGGTTTTTTAATCATAGTGCAGTCTGGATAAAAACCCATATACCGCGTAAGTTCCAGTAAAAAAAGTAAGTGAAAATTGGCCGCATGATCCTGTACATCCAGCCAGATAAAGGCATTTTCCAGAAATGAATAAAGGGCAGGATTTGCCTCTTCCTCCTGGATGGCACTTCGCAGTACCTCACTTAGAAAAAGAGTTATACCTGTCTTTGCAATATCAGTATGCAAACTCTGGTATGGATAGATCACCTTAGCCTCGCGAATACTCTCGAGCGTATTTTTATCCTTATGGTTGGCCACAAGCTCCAGCTGGGTCGCCGGTTGAAACATGGCGGTACGCAGCTTTCCCTTTCGGGATTTTAGAATACGGCGCAGTAAGTAGGATTTTATGCCATTGTTGCGCGTATAACACTTTACTATAAGGTCTGCCTCTCCATATTTAAGGGATGAGATCACTATGGCCGGAGTAGTTACGAGCATTACCTGATGATCATGATTTTTGAAGTTTTGGTCTCGGTTGCATCGCTAGCTGTCACCAAGATCAAATATACGCCTGAAGCCACCTTGTATTTGCCAAAGGCTGTGGTATCCCATTGAATGCTCCCTCCAGCTGAAACTTCTTCATAGACCAAATTTCCGGCCACATCGGTAATTTTAACATCCGCGCGGGCGGTGAGGCCATCTATGGTTACAGGACCTTTATACTGGGGCCTTACAGGGTTGGGATAAGCGCGTACTGCTTGTAGGTCGCCCGCAGGGCCTACGGCACTTCCATTATAGGAAACTAGGCCAAGGGGCGTGGCAAAATAAACTTTGCCGGTTATGTTATCTATGCTAATGTCATTAATAGTGTTTGACGGCAAAGGCGAATTGGAGGTGTTGAACTGTAAAAGTGTTTTCTGGCCATCTGGCGAAAAATAAAACAGGCCATTGCCTACGGTACCCACCCATTTATTATTGCTGCCATCCACGGCAATATCCTGGATCACCTGCTCATTGAGTACTTCTACCGGGATACTGTTTTCCAAAATAATAATGGGCTGCGCTTCTACTTTTTGATCGGTAAAGAGTTGGCCGGGGCCAAAAAGCAAACGTAGCCCCAGATTTGTTCCTATCCAAAGTGTGCCAGAATTATCGATGGCCAGCGAACTGATAATATCTGAAGGGAGGCCTACATCTTCTCCGCCGCTGAGTTTTCCAAAAGTTTTTGTAGTGGGATTGTAGGCGATAATCCCATTGCTGCTGGAGCCAAAATAAATATTGTCCTGCCTATCGATAACCAGATCACCATAGCCATTGACACGGGCAAAATCGGGCAGTACTTCCTTCACAGAAAATCCCTCAATCTGATTGCCAGATTTGCGTGCAAGCGCATTTTCCACCTGGCTATTGGTCATCCACAGGTTGCCCATACGATCAAAGGCTGCGCCATTGATGCGCACATCGCCCGGGTTTGAGGGGATATCACTCAGGCCGCTGTTGGTCGTGTTAAAAAGCTGTGTAGCCTCGTTTTCATTGATTTCCAGCAGGCCAGAATTATATGAGCTCACAAAGACTTGTCCAGGGTTTTCTGGATTGATGGTGACGTTGACCAGGTTGTTGGCATTTAGGATTTCGGTGTAGGGTTTGTTCACCCAGCCGGTGTCCTCCTTAAAATGCCCCAACCCACGCTCTTTTAGAGGATATGGATTATAACTTTCGCTATAATCACCATAAACCGCCCAGAGCTCATTCGCGCCTGCCTGTACCGAAAATGGATCATTGCGCAACGGGCCGTCCGGCAAGATCTGCTTAAAGCTGGAAGCTGCCGGTAGCCCTGCCGTTAATACTCCATTGGCAGGAGTGCCTATATACAACGCGCCATCCACAGCGAGCGCGGTGGCATAATTTTGGTCAAAACCGTTAATTGTTGTTACCGTTGCGATAAGACTGCCATCTGCAGCATAGGTATAGATAGCATTGGCGAGACTTACCGTAAAACTTGCCCCATCAGTGGTAAAATCTCGCGCTTGCGAAGTATAGTTTGCCAATGTGGTAAAAGCGCTGCCATTATATGCTTGCAGTGTTCTGTTTTCGCTTAAAGCGAAAAGATTTCCGTTAAGCCCGGCGACGCCAAGCCAGTTTCCGGGAGCGATCGTGATCCAGTTCTTATAATCGATCAGATCTGGTACCTCTGCGCCTACCTGACCAATGGCCATGGATGCACGCCTTATCCCACCTTCCTGGGTGGCTGCATAAATATACCCCCCCGTGATTGCCGTTTGCCGCACATTGAGCCTTCCTCCAGCGGGGCCGATGAAATAAGAATCGTCAAACTCAAGCCGGTCAATATCAAAAAGCGAAATTCCAAAACCAGTGCTGATGTAGAGCGTGCCATCTTGCTCCATAAAATGATTGATCTCTTTAGCGGTAGGCGGGATGGTAGTTTTGTTCAAAATGTCAACAACGGTGATAACCGGCTGGCCCCGCCGCACGATATCAATGAGGCCAGAGCGGTAGCCCACAAAAAGGATATCGTGCCCTGCACTGTAATATACTGAGGAAATTACCCCGCCCGCGAGCCCCTGAATGGTAGAAAAAGTCTCAATTGCACCTGTGCTCCCTTCGTATGAAAAAACAGAATTCTGGGCTGCTGCAAATATTTTTCCGTTGCCATAGCTGAGATCCTGGATACTGTTGTAGGAGAAATAACCAGTCCATTGTTTAGAAAAATCCTGGGCAGAAAGTCCAAGGGTACATAAAAAAAGCAATAAATAAAACGCTAATTTTTTCGGCTTGACCGCAAAAAGGTTTTTTATAATCATAATAATCAATAAAAACCTGTTTTCATTAAACTCACTCCCCAACGATCGCAAGCATGTCAAAGACCAAAAATGTTTTTTTGGTGCATAGTCTGTATCACGGGTTCTCGAATGGTACAATATCAGAAGTTTTACTTTGATTTTAAAACGCCTAAAAATACAATTATTGCAAAATAAAAAGGCTCCCCGCTCGGGAAGCCTTTTTTATGCTTATAAAGTCAACATTTAAACTACGCCCTGTGCAAGCATAGCATCGGCCACTTTAACAAAACCGGCAATGTTTGCACCTTTTACATAATCAACAAAACCGTCTTCTTCACGGCCGTATTCCACACAGGCATTGTGGATGTCATACATGATCTCGTGCAGTTTTTGATCAACCTCTTCAGCAGACCAGTTGTAGCGTAAACTGTTTTGTGACATCTCAAGACCCGATGTGGCCACACCGCCCGCATTAGATGCCTTGCCCGGTGAAAATAAGATTTTGGCTTTTTGGAAAACGGCGACCGCCTCTGGCGTACAGGGCATATTTGCGCCCTCACCCACACTGATGCAACCGTTATTGACGAGCATTTCTGCATCCTCTTTGTCGAGTTCATTTTGAGTAGCGCATGGTAGGGCAATATCACATTTGACATCCCAGGGCGCCTTGCCTTCTTTGTAGCTGGCGTTGGGATATTTGTCAAGATATTCCTTGATCCTGCCGCGGCGTATATCTTTGATCTCTTTGATATGTTCCAGTTTTTCCTTGTCTATACCGGCCTCGTCATAAATATATCCGCTAGAGTCTGACATGGTGAGAACCTTTGCACCCAGCTGGGTTGCCTTCTCGGCCGCGTAAATGGCCACATTGCCCGATCCTGAGATTACCACGGTCTTACCCGCGATCTTATCGCCTTTTGCGTTGAGCATATATTTGGTAAAATAAACATTACCGTATCCGGTGGCTTCAGGACGTATTTTAGAGCCGCCGTAGCTGAGTCCTTTTCCCGTTAAAATGCCAGAAAACTCATTGCGGATGCGCTTATATTGCCCAAACATAAAACCGATCTCGCGACCGCCAACCCCAATATCGCCGGCAGGAACATCTGTATTTGGGCCTATGTGACGGTAAAGCTCAGTCATAAAACTCTGGCAAAAACGCATGATCTCAGCGTCGCTCTTCCCTTTAGGGTCAAAATTAGAACCCCCTTTGCCGCCTCCCATGGGCAGAGAGGTAAGGCTGTTTTTAAAAACCTGCTCAAAGCCCAGGAATTTTAATATGCTTAGGTTTACTGAGGGGTGAAAGCGCAGTCCGCCTTTGTAGGGGCCAATGGCGGAGTTGAACTCGACGCGGTAGGCTTTATTGATCCGGATCTCGCCCTCGTCATCTACCCAAGGTACGCGGAAAAGGATTGAGCGCTCAGGTTCTGACATGCGCTCCAGCAATTTTTTGCCTTGGTATTTTTCATTTTGCTCTATGAAAGGGATCACCGTTTCGGCTACTTCATGTACGGCTTGTAGGAATTCCGGTTCATTCGGATTATTTTTTTTAACGGAATCGACAAATTCTTTTAGTTTATCAGACATCGTGATTTTTTATATTATCTTAAATTAACGACTTGTTACAGGGTGCAAATATATGATATATTGAAATATACGTTACAAATTTTTACATATTCTTAAAAATTATAGCATTTAATTAACGCAATTATTTATCGGTATAAGGTAATAAACATCGATTATTGGTAAATCTTAATAAAGTGTTATATTTGTCACCGGCCTTAATAGTATCAATTAAATGAATACCAGAACACTCGTCACGGTATTTTTCTTTTTTTTAACAACGCTCTTTGCAAGGGCGCAATTCACTTTTGGTTTTTCTAATGAGATCGGCGTTATAGGCGGACCCTTGTTATTTCAGTCGGATTTTGGGTTAAGACAAAATTTTGATACGAATATCAACAATGTTGGCTTGGGAATTGGTCTGGTACATTATATCAATTTTGCCTATCGTGCCGATTGTAACTGTTACTCTCGTGATGTTTATGTAAACGATCATTTTAAGATACGCAACGAGCTTGACTATCATTACACGAATCTTACACACGAAGGCGCAGAATCTAAGAAAGATTCTGATGAGGGCCGTGATCTTCGTGACCATAAAGGCACGTCGTCTGTGATTGAACTGGGGAGCCAGTTTGAGTTTTATCCGTTGAGTATCCGTGATTTTCAGGCGGGCGCATATAGGATCACTCCCTATATTAGCCTCGGTGTACACTATGTATATTACTCTCCCGGCTACAGCTCTGTACAGGATGTTCCCGGGGCACGGCCAGAGGATATTTACTTTGACCGCTTTTTGGTAGGTGATGGTGAGTTGGGCGGCATAGACGGCAATTCAGGTTCTACCTATGCGATTACCGGAAGCCTTGGTTTCCGTTTAAAACTTGGTATCCTGAGTGACCTTAACTTTGAGCTGCGCTACCACAAATACGGTTCAAATTGGGTTGATGGGCTCAACCCTGACGAGGCTTCTTATCCGCCCAATAAATATAATGATTCTATTGTATGGTTTACGGTAGGCTACGTGTACTATCTTAATTTTTAGGTTGCCGAGGTCTATTTATTCTATCTTTAATTAAAATTTCGCGATGGCACAATTCTTTACATTAGAGACGCCGTGAAACTCTTTTAGATGAAAGTAAAATGACGGTACAAGTCTCCCATCTTTTCACATATCCTTTAAAATCGGCTGCCGCGCTTTCGCTGGAAAAAGCCGTATTAACTCCCAGCGGATTTTTAAATGATAGGATATTTGTGGCCGTTGATTCCCAAAATCAGGTGTTGACAGGACGTGAAAATCCCAAATTGATACGCATTTCTGCATACGTTGAATCAGGCAAACTTTTTCTTAATCAACCGGAAGCCGGATGTTTAACTTTGGATTTAAAACAAGCAGAAACACTTTCTACCAGTATTAGCCTTTTCAAATCTACCGTGAGCGGAATGTATTTAGGAGACGAGGCCGCGCAATGGATAACTAAACTCTTGGGCATTTCTGCCAAGCTTTTCGCCCTGAGCAAAGACATACCGATTACTGCGGAAAATGGCGGCAGTAACGGCGATATTAAAACCTATACAGATGTCTCCCCCATACATCTGATCTCTCAGGCTTCTCTGGACGATCTCAATAGGCAGCTGCAAATACCCGTAAGTATTGATCGATTTCGCCCCAATATCGTTGTGAAAGGCTGTGATGCCTACGCGGAAGATGGGTGGAAGACGATCAAAATAAATGATTGTCTCTTTGAAATGCACAACTATTGTAGACGCTGTGTACTTACCACCATTGATCCAAAAACCGGTGAAAGGAATAGTAACGGAGAACCGCTTAAAACACTTGCTACCTATCGTAAAGGCAATGGTGGTGTAAACTTTGGGATTTACCTTATCCCCCGTAAAACGGGAACAATACACCTTGGCGATAGGATCAACGTAGCATTAGTCCACTAAAAAAGCGACCTCATAGTCGCTTTTTTAATGTTATTTAATATGACGGGCCAAAATTATCCCAACGCCTCCTTAAGGTCATTGATAAGATCTTCTTCATCTTCAATCCCCACACTTAAACGGATCAAAGAATCCTTTATCCCAATTTTTTCGCGTTGTTCTTTGGGAATGCTGGCATGGGTCATGCTTGCAGGATGGCCGGCAAGACTTTCTACTCCGCCCAGGCTTTCAGCAAGAGTAAATACCTTGAGTCTTTCTACCACGCCCACAGCAGCCTTTAGGGTATCTTCTTTGGTCGTAAAGGAAACCATCCCACCAAAGTCCTTCATTTGAGCCTTGGCCACATCGTGATTGGGATGATCTTCAAAACCAGGCCAATAGACTTTATCAACCATTGGGCTGGCCTTTAGAAACTCGGCCACCGCGCGACCATTCTCGCAATGCCGTTGTACCCTGATATGCAAGGTCTTTATCCCCCGCAGGGCAAGAAAACTATCCTGCGGCCCACAAACTGCTCCACTGGCGTTCTGTATAAAATAAAGCTTATCTGCTAGTTCTTTATCTTTCACGATGAGTGCGCCCATAACCAGGTCACTGTGGCCGCCCAAGTATTTTGTGGCACTATGCATCACGATATCTGCACCCAGATCTAGCGGTTGCTGCAGATAGGGTGTGGCAAAGGTATTATCAACAGCGAGCAGCAGATTATGCGCCTGGGCCACTTGTGATACGGCCTTGATGTCGATGACGTTCATCATCGGGTTGGTGGGCGTTTCTACCCAGATGAGCTTGGTGTTTTTATTGATATAATCGGCAATTTTATCGGCTTTTTGCATCCCGACAAATCGGAATTTTAAACCAAAATCCTCAAAAATTTTGGTAAAAAGCCGATAGGTACCCCCATACAGATCATTGGTCGAGATAATTTCGTCGCCCGGCTTAAAGAGCTTGAGCACCGCGTCTATGGCGGCAAGCCCTGATCCAAAGGCCACACCATATTCGCCGTTTTCTATACTGGCCAGGGAGGCTTCAAGTGCAGCCCGAGTAGGGTTTCCGCTGCGGGAATATTCAAATCCCTTATGGCCGCCTGGAGTACTTTGTTTATAGGTTGAGGTTTGATATATAGGCGGCATTACACTGCCATAAGCTGGGTCAACATCGTGTTGTCCCCCGTGTATCGTCTTGGTGTTGAATTTCATGCCTTTATTATGGTTTTTTCCCCAAACATCTTCGTTAGGGACATTAAATTAGCAGCAAAAGTAGGCAGCGGTATTGGCATTGCCAAAATAGCCCTTATCTTTGGCCGTTGTTTAACAGAAACTACATATAATGAAACGCATTTTGACCTTTATCGCCCTCTTTCTGATTGTCGTAAGCTGTGACAAAGAAGTAGAAAAACTGGAATTCACCTCTTCCGAAATGACTGCGGAAGACCTGCCCACTTGCAAAAAGGATATCTGTCCCAAAATTGACATGCAACTCGTCAAAGCTCAAGGTAAAAGCCCATTGGCTGACACCGTTAATGAGGCTGTGGCGCAAGTGGTAACCTCGAGTTTAAGCGTGGATCCCGATGAAGAAAAAAAGATCAAAACCCTTGATGAGGGTCTGGCCAATTTTATAAGTGTTTACCGGGATTACAAGGCCGACTTCCCGCAGAGCCCCGAGGATTATGAGATCAAGATGACCAGTAAGGTCAGTCATCAAGACGAAAATCTCATATCCATCGCTATTGATGCCTATACGTATTGGGGCGGTGCGCACGGGTATGGGAGCAAGCGCTACCTTAATTTTGATGTGCAGACCGGCGGGCAGCTTGATAAAGAAACATTGATAAAGGACAAACCCGGATTTTTGGCCTATGCGGAAAATAAGTTTAGGGAGCAGCAGGATATTCCCAATGATGGCAACATTAACGACACCGGGTATATGTTTGAAAATGATACCTTCTCCCTTCCCGAAAACATAGGTTTTGACGGGGATGATGTCATCCTGGTTTACAATCCTTATGAAGTGGCGGCCTACGCAGAGGGCCAGATCGTGGTGAGGATACCCGTAGAAGAAGTGAAAGATTACCTCGCGGTAGAGATTTAGATTAGACTTTTTTACTTTTGCGAAAGCGTTGATATCATAGTCACTGTTTGCATAACAGACAGCGATTTTATATATCAAGCGGTTACTTTATCTCCCAAACCTATTTTAACATCAAAAAATCCCTCTTGAAAAAAGTTTACTATCTCTCCACCTGCGATACTTGCACGCGCATTCTTAATAAACTCAAGCTCCCCTCAGCATTTATAAAACAAGATGTAAAGAGCAATCCGCTCACAGATGAGCAGCTTGAGGAGCTTTATAATATGGCGGGCAGTTATGAAGCGCTGCTCAACAAGCGTGCTAGGAAATATCAAGAGCGCGACCTAAAGAATGAAGAACTGGATGATGAGGCCATCGCAAACTTACTCATGGAGCACTATACGTTTTTAAAGCGGCCGGTGATTGTGAATAAAGGCGAAATTTTTATCGGAAACAGTAAAAAAACGGTCCAGGCGGCCCAAGAATCTATTCACGGGACAACGTAAAATTATGCTTAAACGCGTTTTGGCCATCGGGGCCGCAACCCTTGCAAGTGCCATTTACGGGGTAAATCATACGCTGGCCAAAGAAGTGATGCCCAAATATATACAGCCATTTGGGTTTATCTTTCTGCGCGTATCTGGTGCAGCGATCATGTTCTGGTTGATCAGTTTTTTTCTAAAACCCGAAAGAATTGACAAGAGTGACCGCTGGCGTATCCTGGGCTGTGCATTTTTTGGGATGTGTATCAATATGCTTGCCTTTTTTTCGGGACTCCGCCTTTCAACACCCATTAATAGTAGCGTTGTCATAACAGTTACGCCAGTGATCCTATTGGTGTTTTCCATAGTGTTCCTGCGGGAAAATGTGGGGTGGAGGAAAATAGTAGGCATCGGTCTTGGGCTGATTGGAGCCCTTGTCCTAGTACTTTTTGGCGCCGAAAATCAGGCCAATGCTCCTAATATTCCGTTGGGCAACCTCCTTTTTATCGTGAATGCTTCGGCATATGCCATCTATTTGATCCTTGTGACGCCCCTGGTGCCTAAATATGGAACGATCACACTTATGAAATGGCTGTTCCTACTGGGCACCATTATCAACCTTCCCATCACTATCGGCGAGTTTACAGAGGTAGCATGGGCAGACCTCCCCTTAAGGCCTGCGCTTATTTTTGTATTTGTGGTTGTAGGCACCACCTTTAGCACCTACCTGCTTAATATATTCGCGCTCAAAACGCTCAGCGCGTCTACCATTGGGGCGTTTATCTATCTACAACCGGTGCTTGCCGTTCTTTTTGCGATGGCAGTGGGCGCAGATCATTTAACGCCTCTACGTGTAGGTGCGGCCATTTTGATATTTACCGGCGTCTATCTCTCTACGCGCAAGGCGAAAAAAGTAAAACTGCAAATCAAAGAGAGCAAGCTGGAAGAAGGGGTTTGATATTCATGGGAACAGCTCAAAAAGGCCATTTAGCTTTTATAAAGATCCTAAAACTAGAAAGATCAATTTCAAAATTCAGCACGGGAGCAGGGGATATTCCTAAAACAGTTGAGAGAAATATAACACTGATCGAAGAGTTTCTTATTGGATCATTTAGCGTGTGACGTTCCAAGGCTTCATTTAGGACGAAAAACTAACTTCAATTCTTGTACGTGATTCAGTATAAAGAGATGCTGATAATTTGTAAATTAGGGCATAAATCAAATATATTATATCATGAGCACACAGGAAATCGCAATGAATCTCGTTAACTGGTTTAATAAAGGGGAATGGAATACATGTTATGAGGAGCTTTATAGCTCAAATATAGAAAGTATTGAGAGCGGCGATGGTAAACGTGACAAGGGGATTGAGGCCATAAAAAGCAAAGGCGAATGGTGGGAAAATACCTTTGAGGTTCACAGTGCCAAAGCAAGCGAACCTTTAATTGCAGATAATTGGTTTGCCACTACTTTTACAATGGATACCACCCATAAAGAAAGCGGTCACCGCAGTACCATGAAGGAGATTGCTATTTACCGTGTGGAAGATGGTAAAATTAGCAGAGAGGAATTCTTTTACGATCAGGAGGCAGAGTAAGATTTAACAATGGGTTAGAAGAGTATTCCTGCATCCTGCATCGCACATGTAGCGAATACTTCGGGTAGGACCTTTAGACTTTATTTTTGGGCTTTTTCCCGAATGCGCGGGTGTCTTCTTTAGTGAGCACCCTAAAATCATCAGTGTGCTCTAAAGAAGAAAGATTGTCATAAAGTTCATCTGGTAGGGGAGTGAGTTTTCTTTCTTTAAGGTCCATCCAGCCGCCCATCATTTCGCAGCTTGCCAAATGCATACCGGCATGGTCATAAAAATCATGTATAAACTCAAAATACATCCCATCTTTGGACAGACCTTTTAACTGCAGGTAGACCTGTACCGGCCGACCCAAGAAAACCTCTTTGAAGTAATAAATGTGTTCATAAAACACTACAGGTCCTATATTGTGGTGTGCAAGTTCTTTTTGTCCAAAACCGTTTTCAATTAAAAAACTCATGCGCGTATGGCTCATAAATTTAATATATGCGGAATTGGCCAGGTGTCGGTTAGCGTCTATATCGCTCCAGCGGATTTCAAATTTTTTCAGGTACATCGCGTGATTTTTCCCAAAGATATTTAATTTTAATGTGCGCGCACAGTATTTAGGGAAAACCTAGGCCTGTGATAATAAGAACCTATAGAAAATATAACAACTGTTATTTTAATAACGGCAATTTCCTTTGAGGAAATAAATAACAATATGTAATTTCATTAGAAGAAAGAGGAATTATCCATGAAAGGGAAAACAGCGCGACAACCAATTTTTGTAACATTTAAAATCGCCACATAGGAAATAATCCCAAAAATAATTCGAAGCACACCTGATTCATGCCCATCATTTCATCCACCTATCAGTGCACTGGTGTTTTTAAAAATGCCCATTTTGCCACGATCTACTCGGCAAAGCTGCGCCAAGTTTTGGGCGTGGAACAGTTCCGTGAGCGGCTAAGCCTTTCTGATGGGGATTTTATCGATATCGATTGGAGTTTTGCCCATGGCGAAAAAAGTAGTGATAAAGTTTGTGTGCTGCTGCATGGCCTTGAGGGCAGTGCTCAACGGTCATACATACTTGGGCAGGCCAAGATCCTTAACAAAAATGGATTTGATTGTGCAGCGGTCAATTTTCGCGGCTGCAGTGGGGAGGTAAATCGGGCCTATGCTTCTTATAATTCTGGCGCTACAGATGATCTTGCGGAGTTCCTGTGTTTTTTGGAAAGAGAGAAGTCCTACACAGCATATTACCTCGGCGGTTTCAGCCTGGGCGCAAACCAGATCCTCAAATATCTCGGTGAGGGGCGCAGGCTTCCCAAACAGCTCAAAGCTGCTGCCGCTGTTTCTGTACCAGTACATCTGTATGGCTCGCTGACCAGCCTTGATGCGCGGCAGAATTGGGTCTATCGATGGAATTTTTTAAAGGACCTACGTAAAAAGTACACTGATAAGATTAACGATTATCCAGATCTTATGAGCATTGACGATCTTAAAAAGATAAAGAGTCTACGGCTTTTTGATGAGCTTTACACCGCTCGGGCGTATGGTTTTAAAGATGCGATGGAATATTATACAAAAAGCAGCAGCCTTCCATTTTTAAAAAATATCGCCCTGCCTACCTATATTTTAAATGCCAAGAATGATTCTTTTCTGGATTATTCCTGTTATCCCGTAGAAGAGGCCCGTAAAAATGAAAATTTATTTCTAGAGATGCCACAACATGGTGGGCATGTGGGCTTTTATTCTCCCGGGGACCACTATTATAACGAGGTGCGCACCCTGAAGTTTTTTGAGGATGAAAGCTTTAAATAAGACAAAAAGGTTTCTGCCCTTAAAAAAAACCGAAAAGATCAATTTTATAAGTAATTTACGGGCTTAAAATGCAGAATTTCTATTATTTTGGTCGTAAATTAGTAGTAGATACTTTTAAAATAAAAACCATACTTATGAGAATTTTAAAAACAATTGTTCTTTTATGTCTTTCATTTACGCTGATCCATTGTGGGGATGACAAAAAAAAGGATGATAAACAAGGTGTTAAGCTTAAAAATAATACCTCCACCGAATCCAAAAAAGACGATAATGTGACTGAGGTAACCCTGCTAGCCACAGATCAAATGAAATTTAATAAAGATGAGATACGTGTACCCGCTGGCAAAAAGGTAAAGCTTATCCTAAAACACACCGGTAAAATGGATATTAAGGTCATGGGGCATAATTTCGTGCTTTTGACACAGGGTACTGAGATTCCTGCATTTGCCAATAAAGCTACTGGCTTTCCAGATAACGACTACATCCCAACGGATAGTGATGCTGTGATCGTACATACCAAACTTTTGGGAGGCGGTCAGCAAGACACCATTGAGTTTGATCCACCTGCCCCCGGGACGTATGATTTTATATGCAGCTTTCCAGGGCATTATTCACTTATGCACGGCAAGTTTATTGTGGAGTAAAAGATATTTTAATATAGGATATGGGTTTCAGGCTTCGGTTTGAAACCTTTTTTTGTATATCTTGATCAAATGTCGCTAATGCGAAAAAAATAGCGTTTCATTATAACATCGCGAATTATGCAGCAATCTTTACGATTAAGGTCACACTTAATACTTTTTTGTTTATTAATGCTCTTGGGTGTTTCCTGCAAACAGGATAGCAATTCAGAAGAAAGTAAACAGTCCCAAGCCGCTACTTTTCCTAAAAAAAACCTTAATCCGATAGATCGTTACGGCGATCTCCTCGTTGCCGTGCAGATGCAGCGTATTTTTCCAGATGGAAAAACCTTTGTGGATTGTACGCCAAAATTTCCTACAGATACCATCCTTAAAAAATATGGACAGGTAAAAGACAAAACAGGTTTTGACCTTAAAAGCTTCGTACTCGATAACTTTACCCTCCCCGTTTCGCCCACGAGCGATTACAAAACTGATACGACACGTAATGGGACAGAACATATCAAGGCACTATGGCCATACCTGAAAAGGGATGCAGATGAGGAGGCCCCCGGCAGCCGGATCGCACTGCCCAATCCTTATATTGTACCCGGCGGGCGATTTCGGGAAGTTTATTATTGGGATTCCTATTTCATCCTGCTGGGGCTAAAAGATTCTGGCGAAGATCAACTCCTAGAAAGTATCATCGATAATTTTGCCCATCAGATCGATGAGGTTGGCTTTATCCCAAATGGGAACAGAACCTATTACTTGGGTCGCTCCCAGCCTCCCTTCTTTGCAGAAATGGTGAATCTTCTGGCTACGATCAAAGATGAGAAAAGCGTCTATCTCAAGTATAGGGATGCAATGCAAAAAGAATATGATTTTTGGATGAAAGGTGTGTCAACGCTGGGGGATGAGGCGCAAAACGGGCGTGTTGTCAAAATGGCGGACGGCAGTATTCTTAACCGATATTACAGCGACCGCAGCACCCCACGAGCAGAGAGTTATTATGAGGACGTACAAACTGCAAAAGAAGCAACGGGCAGAGAGGCCAAAGATGTTTACCTAAATATTAACGCCGCTTGCGAGAGTGGCTGGGACTTCAGCAGTCGCTGGTTTGCAGAGCCTGATGCACTTGCTACGATCAGGACAACGCGCATTATCCCGGTAGATCTTAATGCGCTGCTCTATAATCTGGAGAAGACCCTGGCAAAGGCTTCTGCTTTCGCGAAAGACAACGATGCTGCCAACACGCTCAACCAAGCTGCAGAAAACAGGAGAAAAGCTGTAGATAAGTATTTGTGGGATTATAAAAATGGAATATACCAGGATTATGACCTTGACAAAAGTGATTTTACGGGCGTGCCTTCGCTGGCAATGGCCTATCCGCTTTATTTTGGCCTTGCTTCACAGAAACAAGCGGACGATGTTGCCAAGCAACTAAGGACAAAATTTTTAAAACCCGGTGGCCTGGCCACTACCCTGAATGACAATCGGCAGCAATGGGACTATCCCAATGGTTGGCCACCCCTGCAATGGCTTGCCATACGCGGGCTTCAAAAATACGGACAACGCGGTCTAGCGGAACAGGTAAAAACAAACTGGCTTGCACTCAATAATCAGGTATATAAACGCACCGGCAAAATGCTTGAGAAGTACAATGTGGTTGATACTACTTTAGTCGCTGGTGGCGGGGAATATGCCAATCAGGACGGTTTTGGCTGGACAAATGGGGTTTATCTGGATCTCAAGGGCGATTAAAACCTAAACCTATATTTCGCTGCGCGGGGGGCTTTGGTTGTTTGATATCAATTCTTCTCGCGGAGCGCTTTGACCATGTTGCAAATCAATGCTGATTTAAGAAATTTTCCGTACTGTCCAAATCCAATTATTGGTATTTATGCGTTTGAATTTTTATGTTACTTTCGACAGCATTGCGCTAAAGTTGTTACTAATTTTCTCGTATTATTTAAGGAGTGGTTGGTGCTATAAGGTATACCCCTTAGCGCTTAGCAATCTTATTTCCGCTAATGTGCTTTTGCCTCGAACTTTTAAACGTCCCTTTTTGAAAGTTTCTTTTTGCGGCATGTTTGGTGGCGCGGCCCTGCACGCGCGCTCGCCACATCCTAAAGCTCGAAGGCTTCATCTCCCGGCGCATAAGTTCGATCACTTTCTGCTCCTTAAGCTCAAACTGAAATTCGATCGCATCAAAGGTCGTGCGGTCTTCCCAAGCCATCTCAATGATGCGGTCAAGCTCACGTGCCGTAAATTCCCGTTCAGCTGTCATGATCAGTTATATTTTAATGCAAGGTTCTTGAGCATGATCCTCGTTATATCGTTGAGGTCATTTTTGTGCTGCCAGCCCCAATCTTCACGAGCCTGGGTATCATCAATGCTTTGCGGCCACGTATTCGCGATCTCCTGCCTAAAATCGGGCTCATAACTGATCTCAAAATCCGGTATGTGCTTTCTAATGGCCTGGGCGATCTCTTCGGGATCAAAACTTATGGCCGCGAGATTGTATGCAGAGCGTATTTTAACGTCTTCCGGCGCGGCATCCATTATGGCGATGGTGGCGCGTATGGCGTCGCTCATATACATCATGGGCAGCGTAGTGCCCGCTTTTAAAAAACAGCGGTAATTGCCATTCTTAAGGGCGCGGTGGTAAATATCCACTGCATAATCTGTAGTGCCGCCGCCGGGCTCTGTAGTATAACTGATCAGGCCGGGATAGCGCACACTGCGTACATCAACGCCAAATTTTTTATAGTAGTACTCACACCAGCGCTCCCCGGTTTGTTTTGAGATGCCATAAACCGTGGTGGGCTCCATAATAGTTTGTTGCGGCGTCATCACTTTTGGAGTACTGGGCCCAAAGGCTGCGATGCTCGAGGGCCAGAAAACCCTTGAGATTTTTTTTTGTTTCGCGAGGTTGAGTACATTAAAGAGCGAGTTCATATTAAGGTTCCAGGCCTTCTCTGGAAAACGTTCTGCGATGGCACTCAGCATGGCTGCCATAAGGTAAACGGTATCAACCTTGTGCCTGTAGATAACATCCTCAATGGCGTGGTAGTCCATAGCATCGGCGATCTCAAAGGGGCCGGCGTTCATAAGCTCGGCACTTCCCTCACGGATATCGCAGGCAATAATGCGGTCTGCGCCAAAACGTTTGCGCAGTGCCACAGTAAGTTCTGTGCCTATCTGTCCACAGGCGCCTATAATCAAGATTCTTCCTTTCATAAAATGAGTTAAAGGGGGCAAAGGTATCTTATTTGCAATGGATGCTCAAGGCAAGCCACGCACCCAAACGTTAAGCTTCGTTAAAATCAGGTTTGGAACTACTGTTAATGCTTTCGCGAAAGCGGAAAAAATGAAATTTAGCAAACATTTAATGCAGTAAACCACACTTTTAAATATACTTGCACCATACTTTTGCGCAAAGCACAATGATTATGAAAAAGTTTACCGCACTTCTCATTTTGACCTCATTAATGCTTGCCGGCTGCGGCGATAAGCCAACACCCGAAATTCAAGCCAATGAGGCAAACCTCCCCCTAGGCCATCCTGATAGCGCAAATGTGCAGCACATGCATTATGCTGATGTAGACAGGGATATCTACAGCACCGCTGTGATGGATATAAAATCCTGGCCGGCCATGATCGCTTTTAACAACACCATTCTCAAAATGAAAGATGCTGATACTATTTACGCCAGCTACGGCAAGCAGTTGAATCAGGAGCTCAACGCGATGAGTACCAGCCTGCCGTCCCGGCTGAGCACTCCAGTGGTCAAACGGCAGTTAAATCTGCTTCGCGGCCAGGTAGACGACCTTCAGCAAACCATTGTAAAAAACCCTTCTGACAGGAAAGCCGTAGCCAGCAGTGCACAACGCTTTTTAGAAGAGTATGCAACATTTAATGCTTCTGTAAGAGGAATATTGACTGCTAAAAATGACTCTATCCCCGAGGCGAAATAACCCTATTTTTTTAGTTTTGTCCAAGCTGGCAGCTTTTTAACTTTCCGCTTTCGCAAAAGCAATACATCACCCTTGCCATGACCTAATTAAGTGCCCCACTTTTTTCTTTTAAAAACCCTTTGGGCATGCTCCAGAGATTTTTACTATTTTTGAGGGCTTAAATCCTCCTATGCGCATTAGGTTTTGTTATTTTCTTCCCCTTTTCTGTCTGCTTTTGACCAATTGTAGGGAAAAAGAATTTGCCGCGGTAGATCCCCGTACTATAACCGATACACTCAAGATCAGTTTTACAGATAGCCTGCGGGTAAAGACAAGCCTGCTACCGGAGAGCGACACGATTGCCAAACAATCAGAAGGTTACAATACCCTTGCACGCGCTACAGGCACACTAGACCACAGTAGCATCGGTGATGTAAAGACTGAGATCGATGCCTGGGTGGAAGCTGCGCTCCAGCTGCGCGAAAAGTTTAAGGGCACCTCTACCAATAAGGCCATCAATGCCCGCATGATCGTACTCAACACCAAGGCAAATATCTTAAGCCAGGAGCTTAACAAGCGTGTGGTCGATACCGCGGTCATCAACCAGGAGGCCACCGAATTTTACAATGCCTTTCAGGATTTTGGCCTGCAGCTCAACCTTAAGTTTGGTAAGAGTGTTGATGATCTTTTAAACGATTTTAAGGAGGAGAGCCAAAAGCGCCGCACAGAAGCACAAAAGGAACAGGCAAAAAGAAACAACACTGATACGGTCAATAATCCATAGCATGAGGATAATATCGTTCAAAAACTTAGTTGCGCTTTTCGTGCTGGCATCATTCCTAAGCCTTGGTAAGGGATATGCTCAAAAAGGGCAGGAATATAAAGATGCGCGTATCTCCATCAACAATCAGATGGAAGCCTGGCATAAGGCTGCCGCAGATGCAGATTTTAAAACGTATTTCAGTTTGATGACACAGGATGCCGTTTTCATAGGCACTGACGCAGAAGAAAACTGGCAACGTGATGATTTTATGGCTTTCGCGAAACCTTATTTTGACAAGGGCAAGGCCTGGAATTTTAAGACTCTTGAGCGCAATATTTATTTGAACCCAGACAAAAAAACAGCCTGGTTTGATGAGCTGCTCGATACACAAATGGGCATTTGCCGCGGGTCGGGCGTGCTGCAGTTTAAGGATGACGTCTGGAAGATCGCCCATTATGTATTATCGATCGCAGTACCCAATGAGCATGTAGAGGAGCTCACTAGGATGAAAAAAACGCATGATGATGCTTTGATTCAAAAACTCCGCAAAACGCTTAATGATCGGCAGACAAATAAGAAACAATAATAACATGTAATACTAAATAATGATAGACACAACGAGAAAGCCGATAGTGCTTTTATTAGCTGGACTTTTATCCCTGACGGGATGTAAAAAAGACACCAAAAAAGAAGATACCGCCGAAGCAAAAATACCCGGTATCCAGATGAAATACATGGACACTACGGTAAGTCCAAAGAACGATTTTTATGAGTATGTGAATGGCAATTGGATGAAAGAGACCGAGATCCCTGCAGAAGAATCTACATGGGGCGGTTTTAGCGTTCTGCGAAAAAAAACGCGGGATGATGTTCTCGAAATATTGAATGCAGCAGAATCGGACAGTACCTACAAAGCTGGAAGCGACCAGGCCAAAGCGCTGGACATCTATAAATCACAATTGGATACGGTGGCGCGCGATGAAGCTGGTCTAAAACCATTGCAGCCAGCCCTTGATGCGATCGCCGGGATTAAAAATGTAGGCGATTTACAGAACGTTCTGGCTGAAAATGCAGCGGTAAGCGCACCCTTTTTCAGTTTTTATGTGCGCTCTGACCTGAGTAATAGCTCCATGAATGCCGGTTATGTAAACCCCGGGGGACTGGGCCTTCCTGATCGCGATTATTATTTAGATCAGGACAGTAAGGCAAAGGAGATACGTGGCCAATATGAAGATCATATCGTACGTATGTTGGGCTTTTTGGGCGATGATGCGGCCAGTGCAAAAAAACAGGCCAAAACGATCTTAAAGCTGGAGACTCAACTTGCCAAGCCCCGCCTGACTAAAGTAGAGCGCCGCGATGCCCGTAATTACAACAATCCACGTAAATTGGCACAGCTTCAACGTATGGTACCGGCCATTAATTGGGAAAAAATGATTGCTGATATTGGTGTTGATAAAACGGTTGATACTGTAATCGTGACCCAGCTCAATTATATGGATGAGCTCCAGAATGTGCTCAAGAACACACCCATAAAGGATCTCAAAATCCTGACCCGCTGGTCTACACTCAATAATGCGGCAAATTCCCTAACCACTGATCTTGAAAAGGCCAATTGGGATTTTTATGAAAAAACCCTCAACGGTGTACAAAAGCAAAAACCGGCTGATGAGCGAGCCCTTGCGACTGTAGATCGCGCTCTAGGCGAAGCCGTTGGGAAGCTTTATGTGGAAAAGAAGTTTCCACCAGAAGCCAAAGAAAAGGCCGAGGTAATGATCGCAAATATCAAAGACGCCTTTAAAGACCGTATTCAGAATTTATCCTGGATGACTGATAGTACCAAGGCTAAGGCCATTGAAAAATTGGCTAAGTTCAATGTGAAAATCGGCTACCCGGATAAATGGGAGGATTATGCTGCCATGGAGGTCAATGCTGACAATAGTTTTTTTGAAAACATGATGGCCGCCAGAGAATGGTCACGTCAGGATAACCTGAAGGATTTTGGGGAGCCTGTTGATAAGACTAAATGGGGTATGTCTCCACAAACGGTCAATGCGTATTTTAATCCATCGTTTAACGAGATTGTATTCCCTGCGGCGATATTGCAGCCACCTTTCTACAATTATCAGGCTGATGAGGCCGTAAATTATGGAGGTATAGGTGCCGTGATAGGCCATGAGACCTCGCACGCTTTTGATGATAGTGGTGCCCGTTTTGACGGTGATGGTAACCTGAGGAACTGGTGGAGCGATGCAGACCTAAAAGCCTTTACCCAAAGAAGCAATGCCCTTGCTGATGAATACAGCAATATTGAAGTGGCAGATAGCCTGCACATCAATGGTAAATTTACCCTTGGTGAGAATATTGGTGACCTGGGCGGTGTGCTCGCAGCCTATGATGGCCTGCAAAAATTTTATGCGAAAAACGGTAAGCCTGGTAAGATCGATGGATTTACGCCAGAGCAGCGATTTTTTATATCCTGGGCGACAATATGGCGAACCAAAATGCGGGACGACGCCCTGCGTACGCGTATAAAGACCGATCCGCATTCGCCTGGTATGTACCGCGCCTATGTGCCTTTGCAGAATATTGATGCCTTTTACGAAGCGTTTAATATTAAAAAAGGAGATAGTATGTATATGCCAAAAGAAGATCGTGTAAAGATCTGGTAACGGTAATTATGTAAAAAGCTTGATTAGACCTCACAGAGTTTTCAAACCTGTGAGGTCTTTTTTTTATACAGGTAGACTAATTCCTTATTGCTAGGGGCTGCTGAAAAGCTCTATTTTCGGCCAAAATCTGCAGGGATTTCCCCCCAGGCTTTGGTCTCCCATTTTACGATCACAGTATTAACATCATTGTTTTTGAGCCAGATCTCGGCGCGGCGCACTAGATCAAATAAAGTTTTGTTTACAGCGGTCTCCTTGAGTTTGGTATTGCATTTTTTTTTGCGCACCCAGCTTATGGCTGTACGCGAATCTGTGTAGATAATACGGCTGCTGCTGTTTTTTTTTAGAAATGCAAGGCCGTG
Source organism: Leeuwenhoekiella sp. (assembly GCA_965219335.1). GTDB lineage: Bacteria > Bacteroidota > Bacteroidia > Flavobacteriales > Flavobacteriaceae > Leeuwenhoekiella. The sequence goes on along the minus strand of CBDCNG010000009.1, from coordinate 402,374 downwards.
TACCAAGGCCAGGAATTCTCCCACGTTATTGGTGCCCTGTTGATAAGGGCCCAGTTTAAAAAGCACTTTTTTTGTTTTGGTGTCCACGCCCTGATATTCCATAAGACCCGGGTTGCCACTTGAGGCTGCATCAACTGATATGCTGTTGTAATTGGGCTCACCGATACGTTCTCGCAAAATTGTATCGATCGAGGGCTTGGCTTTTTTGCCTTTATAGTCTAAAAAGTTGCCATTATAGGCTTTTTTTGCTTCCGCGAAAGTGGGAAAACTTTTATAACGGGCCCCTTTGAAGCCTTCGATCATTGCTTTACAATCTGCCCATTTAGTGTAGATACCCGGCCTTTTGCCCTGCCATACTACATAGAATTTCTCTTTTTTTGCCATGAATATATTACTGGGCGTGTTTTTTACAATTCCCCCGCAGGGAGAAATTCATTATATTTTCGCGCATGCGGAATCTCCGCTCAATTCGGATCCTTTAACAATTCTTCGATCACTTTTGGGAAATGTTCATGCTCAAGTTTGTGTATTTTTTCCGCGAGTTTTTCAACGGTATCCCTGCTGTTAATTTTGGTTTTTGCCTGAAAGATGATATTTCCCTTATCATATTCTGGGGTGACATAATGAATGGTGATTCCCGATTCCCTTTTCGCGGCAGCGATAACTGCCTCGTGCACCTTCTTACCATACATCCCCTTGCCGCCAAAATTGGGTAGGAGTGCGGGATGTATATTGATCACCCTGCCGGGGAAGGCATCCAGGATCGATTTTGGCAGTAGCCATAAAAAACCAGCGAGGACGATGAGTTCTGGATCTATACTCTTCAATAGCTCATCAATATAAGGGGTATTGTACAAAACCTCTTTATTAAAGGATATTGCGGGTATTTTGAGGTTTTTTGCACGCTCGAGTACCCTGGCCCTGGGATTGTTTGACAAGATCAGACATACTTCGGCATGTTGAGTTTCTTTAAAATAATTAACGATGCGCCCGGCATTGCTGCCGTTGCCCGAGGCAAAGATCACGATACGTTTTGGGATCTGCATAAGGATGTTTTAAGGTGCAAAACAAGGGATTATTATTTGTTTTTGGAAGGTTCTTACATCAAATTTTAATTTTAAAATCCTTAAATTACTTCACATTTTTGACCTTTGGAATGGTTGTAACCTAAAGTTTGCTATTTTTGCCATCTAATAAAAATTTAAAAATATAGATTATGTCAGACATTGCATCAAGAGTAAAAGCCATCATCGTTGATAAACTAGGCGTTGATGAGAACGAAGTTGTTGCAGAAGCGAGCTTCACCAACGATTTGGGCGCAGATTCGCTAGATACTGTTGAACTTATCATGGAGTTTGAAAAGGAATTTGATATTCAGATCCCCGATGACCAGGCCGAGAATATCGCGACTGTAGGTCAGGCGATCTCTTACATCGAGGACGCAAAATAAACAGCACACGAAGTTTTTATGGAGTTAAAGCGAGTTGTAGTCACCGGTCTTGGGGCATTGACACCCATAGGTAATACTATAGATGAATATTGGGAAGGGCTTCGTTCTGGAAAGAGCGGCTGCGCCCCGATCACCTATTTTGATGCCGAAAAGTTCAAGACTAAATTCGCTTGCGAGGTCAAGGATTTTGATCCATTAAAGTATTTTGACCGTAAAGAGGCCCGTAAATTGGATCGCTTTGCACAATATGCGATGGTGTCTTCAGACCAGGCTATCGCTGATGCCGGAATTGATTTGGAAACGGTAGATAAATTTCGTGTTGGGGTAATCTGGGGTGCCGGTATCGGTGGCCTGGAAACCTTTCAGGATGAAGTCATTAACTTTGCGGAAGGGGATGGCACACCGCGTTTTAATCCCTTTTTTATCCCAAAGATGATTGCAGACATCGCCCCTGGCAATATCTCGATCAAACATGGTTTTATGGGCCCCAATTATACGACGGTCTCCGCTTGTGCCTCATCTGCCAATGCGATGATCGATGCGCTCAATTATATACGTTTGGGGCATTGTGATGTGGTGGTTACGGGAGGTAGCGAGGCCGCTGTGACCATGGCTGGCATGGGAGGTTTTAACGCCATGCATGCCCTTTCAACCCGTAACGAAAGCCCAGAGACGGCTTCCAGGCCCTTTGATGCGACACGCGATGGTTTTGTACTCGGCGAAGGCGCAGGTGCACTCATCCTCGAAGAGTATGAGCATGCCAAAGCCCGCGGTGCAAAGATCTATGCAGAGGTTGTAGGAGGTGGCATGTCCAGCGACGCCTATCACATGACCGCGCCGCATCCAGATGGGATCGGTGTGGAGCGTGTAATGAGGAACTGTCTGCAGGACGCCAATATGAACCCAGATGATGTAGACGCGATCAATACACACGGAACATCAACACCACTGGGCGATGTGGCTGAGCTTAAGGCGATAACCAATGTTTTTGGGGAGCATGCAAAAGACATCAATATCAATTCCACCAAATCAATGACGGGGCATCTATTAGGTGCCGCGGGAGCCATTGAGGCCATTGCTTCTATCCTTGCGATGAAGTACAGCCTTGTGCCACCCACCATTAATCATAATACGGTAGATGAGAATATTGATCCTGCACTCAACCTGACGCTTAACAGCGCCCAGCATCGGGAGGTCAATGTAGCGATGAGCAACACCTTTGGCTTTGGCGGCCATAACGCTTGCGTACTCTTTAAAAAGATCAGCGAATAATCTTGATATGAAGGTTATCCGCAACATATTTAAACCCCGTCCTCCTAAGGACGGGATTTTTTTTGAAAAGGTGCGTCAAATTGTGGGTTTTAGACCAATACACCTCAATTATTATCAAGAGGCTTTCACGCATAGATCACTCAATCTAAAAAACAGCCAGGGTCACGGATTTAATTATGAGCGGTTGGAGTTTTTGGGAGATGCTATGTTGGGCGCTATTATTGCCGCCTACTTATTTAATGAGGTGGGTAAGGGCGATGAGGGCTACCTTACCAAAATGCGGTCTAAACTCGTAAGCCGGGATCACCTCAACGGACTGGGAAAGGATTTAAAACTACTCGACCTGGCGCGATCAGCGATATCCAAGGATAATTTTGGCCAGAACATCTACGGAAACCTTTTTGAGGCGCTCGTGGGCGCGATCTACCGCGACAGGGGCTATGATTATGTGAGGCGCTTTGTACATAAGCGTGTCATTGAGCCCTACGTAGATATCGAGCAGCTAGAGGGCAGGGTGATCAGTTATAAAAGCCTTTTGATAGAGTGGTGCCAAAAAAACAAAAAACCTTTTTATTTTGACACCTATGAAGATACCGGTCAGGATGCCGTAAAGCATTTTTCTGTAAAGTTGTCAATTGCCAAAAAACAAGTGGCCAAGGCAAGGGCAACCTCAAAGAAAAAAGCCGAAGAAAAAGCCTCAAAACGGGCCTATTATGCCCTACAGAACAAAATAGATCTTCAGAAGTTTACTTAATAACAAACTTCAGCCTGGCGGCTAAGCCAGATGCTATCCTCAGGAAGCGCTGATTCCCGTTGCGGAATAATGCTCGAAAACTTTAGAGAGAATGCTCTTAAGGGCTTTGAGAATCGGATAATTTCTTAAAACAAACCTTCGTTTTATTTTGGGCACATTGTTTATATTTATGCACCGACCCTAACTTATGGCCACACTAAAATTATTGATGGATGATGCCCTGGAAACGGAATTCAGTTTATTTGCCATACATTGCTCCCTTGCTGACTATCAAATTGCCTTTATGCTCAACAAATATTTGGGCCTTCACCTTAAAAGAAGCCACCGGGACATAGATTTTACACGGAATGGGCATGATGCCCTGTTTCCTTTGTTTAATTTTGAGGATTTTAAAAACTATAGAAAATTTTATCTGGCGGGGAACAAATGTAAAAACAGACATCTGGGCATTGGGGGATCCATAGGTCTTTTTGCGGAACAGCCCGAAGAAAACACAGAAACTTTCTGCCTGGTGCCAGAACTTAAAAAAGCGGATTATCTTTTAAAAATACAGACAGAAACCCAATTGCCTACCAACCTGCTGTCGCAGATAAATATCATCCCTCAGGTGGCCATTGCGTACAAGATTAATAACGATCATTTAAAATCGAAGAAAAACCTAATATTTGAATAATGCCTAACAGAAAAAAAACAAAAATTGTTGCCACCTTGGGACCTGCCACCAGCAAGAAAGAGTTGCTCCACAACATGATCAAAGCGGGCGTGGACGTTTTTAGGATCAATTTTTCTCACGCTGATTATGACGATGTGAAAAGCCGTATAAAAATGATACGGGAACTGAGTGATGAATTTGGCTATAACTCTTCCATATTGGCAGATCTTCAAGGGCCTAAATTACGTGTTGGGATGATGAAAGAGGATGTCATCGTAAACCCTGGAGACATTATCACTTTTTCAACAAAAGAAGAATTTGAGGGGACCAAGGATCGTGTATACATGAACTATGAGCAGTTTCCCCAAGATGTCAATAAGGGGGAACGTATCCTGCTGGATGACGGCAAACTTATTTTTGAAGTGCTCAAGAGCGACGGTAATACCGAGGTTGAAGCCATCGTGATTCAAGGGGGGCCTTTACGGTCAAGAAAAGGGGTAAACCTGCCCAATACAAATATATCGCTGCCGGCACTTACCCCAAAGGATATTGAAGACGCTATTTTTGCGATTGGGCAAAACGTGGACTGGCTTGCGCTCTCCTTTGTGCGCCATGAGGGTGACCTTATCCAGTTGCAGGACCTGATCAAAGAGCACGCGGAACATAAAATACCCATTATTTCAAAAATAGAAAAACCCGAGGCGGTAAAGAATATTGACAAGATTATCGCTTATAGTGATGGCCTAATGGTGGCGCGGGGTGATCTGGGGGTTGAAATCCCTGCCGAAGAGGTGCCGCTCATACAAAAACAGCTTGTTCTTAAGGCCAAAAAGGCCCGTATCCCCGTTATTATTGCCACGCAGATGATGGAAACCATGATCTCCAGCCTTACCCCTACACGGGCTGAGGTCAACGACGTGGCAAACTCGGTCATGGATGGGGCAGACGCGGTTATGCTCAGCGGGGAGACCTCAGTGGGTAAATACCCTGTACAGGTCATTGAGCGTATGGCCTCTATCATTCAAAGTGTGGAAGATTCACCACTCATTCATGTGCCCCACAACCCGCCGCATGTACGTACGAAAAGGTACATTACAAAATCGATCTGCTATCATGCCGCCCTTATGGCCAATGAGATTGATGCCAAAGCCATTACCACTCTTACCAATAGCGGTTATACAGCTTTTCAGATTTCTGCCTGGAGGCCAAAATCCCACATCCTCGTTTATACATCAAATAAACGCATACTATCGCAGCTTAACCTGCTCTGGGGTGTGACGGCCTTCTTTTACGACAAGTTCGTAAGTACCGATGAGACCGTGCGCGATGTAAACAGGATGGCAAAAGCAAAAGGTTTCGTGCACCAAGGTGATATGGTCATCAGCCTTGCCGCCATGCCCATTACCGAAAAAGGGATGGTAAATACCCTGCGCGTTCGCGAAATAGGGGGATAATAATCATACCCTGGTTTATTACTAGAAATATAAGACGCAGAGTTTTTAAAATTCCCGGTAGTTTGTCACTTATCTGGCAATAAACTCTGTGGAGAAATGGTATAGAGAAGGAATAGCTAAAGAATAATTTTTGAAGGTAAAAAAGGGGCCCTAGGCCCCTTTTTTTTAGTTCAAAGCGAGGTTTGTGGTAAACTGAATTTATTTTATCGGTTTATCCTTCCTCTTATTTATTGGAAATTGAGGTTTTTGGGTCAAACAAAATCACTGCAATTTTGCAAAAACATTGGAGATACACCTCGTGATATAAATTATATGATCTGCACCGTTTAGAAAATAAGGTAAGCAGGAATAAAAAAAAGGCGTTTGTAAAAACGCCTTTTTCTATTGATTTCGTTATAACGAAATTTATTCAAAAGTACTATCATCCAAGCCACTGTTTACTTTGGCCTCTTGCATTTTTAGCTCCATATTCTGGCCAAGCGCATTTGAGGTCTGTGTAAAGGGAAGCATGATACCATTTACCTTTTGGTAGTCTGAGTAAGTGGTTACAGAGGTATTTCCATTTTGGGTTACCTCTTGTTTCATTTTTAACCCGGAGTCAACGGAATAGTAATCTTTGATCATCTCCCCGTCTGGAGTAGTGATCTGGACAACGTTCATTTTTTTACCGTCAATATTATCTATGCCCAGCAGTTCGGTTTGATAATCATCGGTATTGTATTCCAGCTCGGGAAACATGACAGCGCCCTTTATAATGCCTGCTTTCTGCTCGTCGTTAAGCTCTTGCTTCTGACCCCGGCTCATGACGGTTACATTATCACCATTAACAACATATTTTACAAATGTCTGCCCTGCAGAAGGTAAAGATACAGACATCATGTATTTTCTAGGACGTTTTTTCTTTGATGTCATGGTTAAAGATGTCCCTTGTATGGTTGTGGTCATTGTCTCTGAAAGGTCTTTAACACCATCTAGAGTTTCGCGGCCACCAATAGCGTCTACATATTGAGTGATCACTTTATTTGCGGTTACGCCTTCTGCGGCAGACATCAGTTTTACGTAAACATTGTTCTGTGGGTTAAGATCTGGTACCTCGTGGTTTGGATCAATCTCTACCGAAACAATTTTTGAGGTTGAGGGATAATTGTAAACATATTCCGGGCCGGTCATCCAGATCTCTACTGGAAGTTTTATTGTTTCGCTCTTATCGTTGTCCTGTGTTATTTTTAAGGTGGTTGGCATTACCATCTTATCCTTATTTATCAGGGTGATGAGTGAACCTTTGGCCGGATCGCCATCTACATATTCCACAGATTCTACGGCCTGATCAAGTTTCCAGTTATTCATGAACCAGCCTTTCCAGAACCAGCCAAGGTCCTCGCCCGCTGCTGCATTCATGGTGTTGAAGAAATCCCAGGGTTTGGGGTGTTTAAAGGCCCAACGCTTGATATACGTCTGAAAGGCATAATCAAAGCGATCTTTCCCAAGTACGGTATTCCTTAGGACATCAAGTGCAGTGCCGGGTTTATAATAAGCCTCTACGCCTAGGTTACGCTGGTTGTGTATCACATCGGGAACGGTAAAAACTGGATCTAACTGATCGTTGAACAGTCTACTCCCTGCGCTCTGCAGCTCCTGCTCTTCATCGTACTCACCATTGTTGAACTCTTTAGTATCAACACCATTGATAAAAGTGTTAAAGCCCTCGTCCATCCAGGCATATTTGCGCTCGTTAGAACCTACGATCATCGGGAACCAGTTGTGGCCAAACTCATGGTTGATCACGCCCCACAGGCTTCCCTTTTTGCTTTTGAAATTACAGAAAACAATACCGGGGTATTCCATACCACCCTCATGTGCGCCCACATTTGTCGCTACGGGATAAGTGTAGGGAAACCATTCTTTAGAGTAGAGCTCTATAGAATTCTTCACATACTCGGTAGATCTGCCATAGCCGTCCTCTCCTGAATTTTCAACAGGATAGACAGACTGTGCAAGGGCGGTTTTGCCTTTGGGAAGGTTGATCCTTGCGGCATCCCAGATAAAGGCTTTAGAGGCTGCCCAGGCGATATCGCGACTCTGTTCCATCTTAAAATGCCAGGTAAGCATACCGTTTCCATTTCCTTTAGCATGTTTATCCGCTTTTAGATCCTCGAGAGAGCGTACGCTTACGGTTTCATCGCTTTTGCGCGCCTTTTCCAGTTGGTTCTGCTCATAATCGGTCAATACATCTTTGGGATTCTGCAGTTCACCAGAACCTACAACGACCATATTTTCAGGGGCGGTGATTTCGTAATCAAAGTTTCCATATTCCAGGTAAAACTCGCCAGTACCCAGATAGGGTAGTGTGTTCCAGCCGTCTACCTCATCTAATACCTCCATACGTGGGTACCATTGTGCGATGGTATAGACCCAACCGTTTTTGGTGTTTACCCGCCCCATACGGTCTTTCCCGTGCTCTGGGATCTGAAATGAATAATCAATGCTGATCTCCATATCCTCCCCTTTGGCTTCCAGAGGTTCGGGCAGGCGTATCTGCATACGGGTATCGCTGACCATATAGTCTGCTTTCTGAGAGCTGCGGCCCACTTTTACAGAAACATTATTCAGTTCGTAGCCATTCGTAAAGGTGTGCACGCCGTTGCGGTCATTCGCGGGATAGAGCGCCGTGCCACGGGAATCTTTTTTAAAGGTGTTCTGATCCAGTTGCAACCAAAGGAAGTCTAGTTGATAAGGGCTGTTGTTAACATAATTAATGGTCATCGTACCCTTTACGGTCTGATTGACCGTGTCTAAGGTCGCTTTGATCTTATAATTGGCGCGGTTCTGCCAATATTCAGGTCCAGGGTTGCCCGTGGCGCTGTGAAAAGCATTGGCCTGTCCCGTCAAAAACAAGGGACTAAAGGCTTCATATTTATCAAATGTTGATTTAGGAGTACTTTTTTCCTGCTGCTGCCCTTGGGCATGCGCAATAGGGGTAAATCCGCCAAAAAGTAGAATAAAGGCGGAAATCTTCATTAAAAATTTCATAAGGGGAAAGAGTTTTATATTACGGAAAGCAAAAGTATTAAAAAAAGAGGTTTAACTTCATTAAATGAGGCGGTACATCTTGATTTTAGGGAAAAATTTAATACCAAAATAATCAAATTGATCTTATTTAGATTTAGTGTACGCTGATGAAATCTTCAAAATTGGTTGAAATACCTATGGAAAAGTTCTAAAAATCGGCATAGGGATGTTGAAACTGCCCATTCTTTAATATGTAAAACGATAATGATGTTCTTCAAATTAAAGGCACCCAAAATTATTTTTTGGTTATACCTGGCCATTTTGCATAGGATAGGCGAACTTTTGTCTGATTTATCCATTTCTCATGGCTCGTTTTACCTTCTTTTAATTTTCTAAAATGTGCTCTGAAATAAAACTTAAATTGGCCACATTTTTTTGCTCAGGTAATATTGGGACCATCTAAGCGAAGTCGCATCGTTTTGGCGAACTGGTAAAAACAAAAAACGTCAACCACAGCTGGTGATGACGTTTAATGTTTTCGCTTAAAGCGAAAGAGAATATAGCCTGAAGCTATTCTATCCCATAATTAGAATGCAGTCGCCTGGGGCCACTTTCTCATTATTTACCGCCCAGCATCTCAAGCTGGCTGCAGATAATCTCTGTAATATAGCGTTTGTCCCCCTCTTTGGTCTCCCAGCGGCGGGAAGTAAGTTTGCCCTCAATGGCGATCTGGTTTCCCCTGGTCAAATAGGTTTCTACGACCTGGGCCAGATTTCCATAAACGACTACATTATGCCATTGGGTGTCATTCACGCGCTCTCCCTTATTGTTCTTGTAAGAATCATTGGTAGCCAGGCTGAATTTTGCCAGTTTTTTCCCGGAATCAAACGTTACGATTTCTGGATCCTTACCCAGGTTGCCGATCAACTGTACTTTGTTTCTTAATGTGCTCATTGTACTTTATTTTGGTTAAACAGTTAATTTTATTCCAGAAATACTCCGGAATTCCTTTTGTCAATTTTTGATTCCGACGATAATTTTCTTGTATGCCATCCTGAATCTCAGATCAACAGGGCAAAGCTGGGATAATGATAAAGGAGTAATCGGTTGTGAAACAGTTGCTTTCGTTTATAGTTGGTTACAAACGTTTGTAAACGTTTGTTTTTGGTTGATAAAATGTATCTTTAGCGTCAAAGTTGTTGAAGGCGTGCTACTTGCAATTGTAAAATGTACAGATCACGCAGCAGGAACTTTGTCAATAAGCGCCTCATAAACGATAACCCTAAATAACATTGTCATGCAAACCTCTACCCAAAAGCGCTCCTGCCCTGAATGTGGCGACTCCATTGTGGGCCGGGCAGACAAAAAATATTGTAGCGATGCCTGCCGCAACAGTTATAACAACCGGATGAACAGCGATAGCCGCAACCTGGTGCGTAACATTAACAACAAGCTGCGTAAAAACTACCGCATACTTGAGCGTATCAACCCTAAAGAGAAGACTAAAACCACACGAGCCAAACTGCTCGACGCGGGTTTTGATTTTACATATTTTACCAGCACCTACACAACCAAAGCCGGCACGGTCTATTATTTTGTATACGATCAGGGCTATTTGCCGCTGGATGGTGATTATTATGCAGTGGTAAAGCGCAGGTAAAAACTTTTTGGAATTATACCGATTTTAAAAAAGCGGTTTGCCAATGACCAGGTTCTTGCTTCAAAAGATTTTTCTTAACCTATAAAAGCTTCTTACTTATATTTGAAACCTTATAAACGAGGAGTTACGTTTATATATTTGTACACAAGCTGAAAAAATGAGCAAACCAACAGACGAAATAGTAAACCGATTAAAAAAATATCCTGAGGCGGAATATGAGTTAAATGCGGAATCAATAACTGTCAACCCGACCTCTGAAAGTGGATTTCCAGTGACCTTTTCTGACAACTGAAATGGAAATTTTATTGTTGCGTTTGATTTTTGGCACGAAGTATTTGATGATTTAAGGGAAGCTTACACATGCTGTTTCTAAAAAGCGCTGAGTCGGATTTCACAAATGAGTTTATAAGAATAAATAAATAACAGAACAAAAAATTATACCAATACCGTGTGTAATATATTGCTAGTAATCTTTTATTTACAAAAATCTGTGTAGATTCTATTCTCTTAGCATGTGCTGATTGAGTTGCATAAAAACCCCACAAAAACCCCTTTATAATAATATAGCAAGTTTTGGATTTTATAAACGCATAACCAATCGGAGATTTGCATTATAAAATTCAGAGAAATGGTAACACAGAACCAACTCAATTACAGTAGAATTGCAGAAGCGATTGGGTACATTAAAGATAATTTTAAATCGCAGCCCAGTTTAGACCAAGTCGCAGAAAAAGTAAACATCAGTCCAGCTCACTTTCAAAGACTGTTTACCGAATGGGCAGGGACAAGCCCAAAAAAATTCCTGCAATTTATTAGCGTTGAACACGCCAAAAAAATTCTGAAGGAAAAACAGGCAACCTTGTTCGACACCGCTTTTGAAACCGGCCTTTCCAGTACAAGCCGTTTACACGATTTATTCGTCAATATTGAAGGCATGACCCCGGCCGAATATAAAAACGGCGGTAAAAATCTGCAGATCAACTTCAGTTTTGCTGAAAGTCCGTTTGGCTCTTTAATTGTTGCTTCCACGTCAAAGGGCATCTGCTCGATGGCATTTGAGGAGAATGAAGCCATGGCTTTGCAAAACCTGCAAACGAAATTCCCTAATGCTATATACCATAGAAAATTGGATTTAGTGCAACAAAATGCCCTTTTCATTTTTCAGGACGATTGGAGCAAACTAAACGAAATCAAACTGCATTTAAAGGGGACCGATTTCCAGTTAAAAGTTTGGGAAAGCCTGCTCAAGATTCCAATGGGAAACCTTTCCACGTATGGAAACTTAGCTAAGGAAATCGGCAGACCCAATGCTTCCCGAGCGGTTGGTACCGCCATTGGGAGCAATCCTGTAGCTTACTTAATACCTTGCCATCGCGTAATCCAGTCTACAGGAAATTTAGGAGGTTATATGTGGGGAAATACCCGAAAAGCGGCCATTATCGGTTGGGAAGGAGCAAAAACAAACATAGAATTTTGAGGCTAACGGGAATGCAGAATATCAAGCAAAAAATAGAGGAGACCGATTGGCAAAATATCGCTGAAAAAATGCATCTCAACGGCTACGCCATTATCCCAAAATTACTTTCTGACCAGCAATGCGAAATGCTGAAAGCCGATTATGACAATTCAAATTTATTTCGGAAAACGGTGGTCATGGCCCATTATCGTTTTGGTTTGGGGGAGTACAAGTATTACAAGTATCCGTTGCCAGACCTCATTGAGACAGTGCGAACAAGCATTTATCCTAAACTTGCTCTTATTGCCAATGCCTGGTTTAAGGCGCTAAAAGTAAACATTGAATTTCCACTAAATCACTCAGAATTATTAAAGAAATGCCAGGAAAACGGACAGGAAAAAGCAACCGTTTTGATCTTAAAATATGGCAAAGGCGGCTTTAATACATTACATCAGGATTTGTATGGCGCTATTTACTTTCCCATTCAAATTGTATTTGTGTTGGATGAACCCGATGTTGATTTTACAGGTGGCGAATTTGTGATGACCCAGCAAGTACCCCGGGCACAATCCAAAGCCATTGTCTTAAAACCAAAAAAAGGCGATGTGTTGATTTTCACTACTAATTTTAAACCCGAAAAAGGGAAGCGTGGTTATTATCGAGTGCATATGAAACATGGTGTAAGCGAAGTGCAATCGGGAAATCGCCACACCCTGGGTGTAATTTTTCACGATGCTGCTTCCTAAAGATGACAAATCATTCTGAAATATCAGACCAGAACTTAAGACGTAAAATTAAGCAAGGGACAATCCGTTATGGAGGAAATAAAAAACTCAAAATTTACGGACGATTATCCTGCAGCTCGGGCCAACGAATGAAACGTAAAAACCGTATTTTCTTTGCTTCACAAAAGGAAGCAATTGAAAACAGTTTTCGCCCCTGCGGACAATGTATGCACGAGTACTATAAAAAGTGGAAAAATGAACTTATTTGGTCAAATTATAGATAAAACTAAAAATCGGTTGCCAAAGGACGGGACAGTGAACTATTATGGTCCTATTTTAAACAGAGAAAAGGCGGATTTTTATTTCAAAAAACTTCTGGAAACGATAGCATGGCGAAATGATGAAGCTGTTATTTTTGGCAAGAAAATAATTACCAAACGAGAAGTGGCTTGGTATGGTGACAAACCTTATGAATATACGTATTCCAATACTTCAAAATATGCCTTACCCTGGACCAAAGAACTTTTGGAACTAAAAAGTTTAACAGAACAGGAAACCGGGGAAACCTTCAATTCTTGTCTCTTAAATTTGTACCACAACGGAAGCGAAGGAATGGCCTGGCATAGTGACGGCGAAAAAGATTTAATAAAGGACGGAGCAATTGGCTCATTGAGTTTAGGAGCGGAAAGAAAATTTGCCTTTAAACATAAGCAGTCTAAAGAAAAAGTAGAATTGTTTTTACAGCACGGTAGTTTATTGATTATGAAGCACACAACTCAAAAGCACTGGCTTCATGGACTTCCGCCTACTAAAAAAGTACGGTCAGCACGAGTAAATCTGACCTTTAGGACGATTGAAGAATAAATAGTGCTTGGAAGACTTAAATTGAAGCGTATTTTTGAAATTCAAGGCTGCAAAAGCGAGATTTGGTGGATAATAAGCCCGTTTCTTCATATATAACACCGATAATCAAATGCCGGTAGTATTTTATATAAATTGAAAAATTTGAATCATGATAAAGTAAATCCTGTTAAATTAGCGTTCAAACTAATCAAACTTAAAGATGAAAAAACTTCTTTTTTTACTGCTCATTGCCTGCTTCTCTTGTTTTACATCTTGTAAAAACACCGATAAGAAAGATGCAGAAACAAAAGCCCACAATGCAACTGAAACAATGGAAACGCAGAAGGATGAAGCAAAAACCCCGCAGACATCTTCCGCAAACTTTGATATGAAAGCTATTCCTATTTCAGAAAGTGAATTAGGTGATTTTCCATATTTTAATTTGCCAAAGGGATTAAAAGAGCAAAATAAACCGGTAAAAAGAAGTTATGATAAACTGTTTTTTGCTATTGATGGCGTAATGACCCCAGTAGAAGGGAGGGTTTACAAAACAAATGTGGAGAATGACAAAACAATACGAGATGAGAATTGGTCACTGTTATATTTTGAAAATAGCTATGATGATGTAATTACTAAGGTAGGCGGCGTAAAAATTTTTGATGGTGAAATCACAAAAGAGGAATATCAGAGGTACCACGACAAGGCCACTTATTTGGGAGAAGACGGTTCTATAGGCTACAGTGGCCAGAATATTAAAGTCTATGTCATTAGAAGAGTGAATGGAGATGATATTTATATTCAACTTTCAGGAAATACGGCTTCCGGCTATTTAAATATCTTACAAAAAGCCCCTGTTAAATAAGCCAGCACAATATTAATCCCAGACCAAATTCAAAAAAAAATTGAATAAAAGGTGATGCGATTACACATCTGAATTTGGACATAGACGACACAATTTTAAAAGCTGATAGAGCGCAAGCTTTTGCCGAAATTGTAAAAACATCACAGATGGACAAAAATTCAATGCCTGAAAATGCCGCCGTAAAGAGCACAACGCAAAATCCATTTGATGAGGAAGTAGATTTCTATGTAGGTAATAAAACCCAATCATGGGTAAATTGAAATTAAAGACAGACCCTAAAGTTGAAGCAATATTTGCGAATTATCCCAAATTTGTTCGGCAGCAGATGCAACATCTGCGGGAACTGGTGATAGCGACAGCCGAAGAAACCGAAGAGGTGACCGTATTAGAAGAAACCTTAAAATGGGGAGAGCCCAGTTTTGTCACCAGAAATGGCAGTACGCTGCGAATGGATTGGAAAGAAAAAACACCTGACCAGTATGCAATGTATTTTCAATGTACGAGTAGATTAGTCGACACTTTTAGATTAGTTTTTTGGTCACAAATTTCAATACGAGGGAAAACGAGCCATCATTTTCCCCCCTAAACCAGGAAATCCCTGAACCGGAACTCAAAGAATGTATACAAGCCACTTTAATTTATCATACGGTAAAGGATCAGATTACATTGGGAATTTGAAGGCGGAATAAAAAGGGCCAAATTTTTCGTTAGGCTGTAGTATAAAAAGTAAATTAAATAAATCAATTAATAGTAACGTTTGTTGCTTAGGACCTCAAATGCAGATATTTTTCGGATATTTTGATTATTTGACTCTTGTAATCCTAATTTTTCTGAACATCAAATTTTGGAAAGAGAAAGCCGATTATAAAATGGGCTGTTTTGTTGGGGGATTATTATTCGGATTTATATTGCCGCTAATTTCGATGTTAATCGAATTAGAAATTGTCAAATCTAATGGTGGCTGGCTAGATAGTTTTGAAGTAAGCTATACTTTGTTAAAATTCCCAACATATTGGATCATCGGAATTTTACAAGCAATTGTTACCGGCGTTAAAATGCATCGCCAGAACTGTTGATCACAGATTATCAGGATTGAGCAGTTCGAAAATAGGGTTAAATGCAAAGGCTCGCCAATTTTTATCTTAAGAGTCTAGTGTAAAAGCAAACAAAGACATTTATTCAATAATACTCCAGACTATAATTGAATTAAACTAATTAATCGTAATATTGCAATTAAACGATACACAATGGGATTAGCTAAAAGCGAAATGTTTACTGATCAACAAAACGAAATTTCTCTTTTTGCCAAAGTTTTCGGACATCCGGCGAGAGTTTCCATTTTACAACATTTATTCAAAATTGACTCTTGTATTTGCGGAGATTTGGTTAATGAAATTGGTTTGGCTCAGCCAACCATTTCTCAGCATTTAAAAGAACTTAAACATTTAGGCTTAATTAAAGGAGAGGTAGAAGGAACAAGTGTCTGTTACTGTATTCATAAAGAAAATTGGGCCGCAATGAAAATGGTTATGACCGAATTTCTTAATCAGGATTTAACCCAAAAAGAAGATTGCTGTTAAAAAAATTGAACGTATTAATCGTAATTGCAATAAAAATATAATTATGAAATTATCAGAAATTAAGAATAAATTGAGTGCACTGGAGACGATTTCTTTCCTACTACCCAATGGAGAATTAGTACCAAACCACTTCCACGTTACTGAGGTTGGCAAAATCACAAAGCACTTTATCGATTGTGGCGCAACCGAAAGGAAGGAAGAAGTCGTAAGCTTCCAACTTTGGGATGCAAATGATTATGACCACAGATTGCACCCAGAAAAGTTATTGAATATCATTGAACTTTCTGAGAAAGCTTTAAAAATAGCCGATTTAGAAATCGAAGTAGAATATCAGGCAGAAACGATTGGTAAATTCGGGCTTGAATTTGATGGGCAACATTTCTTGTTAACCAGCAAACAAACCGATTGTTTGGCAAAAGATACATGTGGGATTTCAGTAGACAAGAAAAAAGTGAAACTTTCCACCTTAACTGATGTGCCCTGCTGTTCACCAGACGGCAATTGTTGCTAATTCATAGGGTTATGGAGTTCTCAAAAATTGATAAAAGTAATTTCGCCACCGTGGCTCAAATATACAGGGCCGGCATCAAAACCAGAAATGCAACATTTGAGACCAACGTTCCATCCTTCAAGGAATGGGACGAAAAGCACTTGTCCTTCGGGCGTATCGTCCTCCTTAAAAATCAAGAAATATTAGGGTGGGCGTCTTTGTCAAAAGTCTCAGATCGCCGCGTTTACTGTGGTGTTGCAGAAGTAAGCATTTATGTATCTGCATCAGAGCGGGGCAAAGGTGTAGGGACCAAACTTTTAAAAAAACTTATCGAAATCAGCGAAGCTGAGGGAATTTGGACGTTGCAATGTGGCATTATGCGTGAAAATATCGCAAGTATTAAATTACATAAAAATTGTGGTTTTAGGCAAATCGGTCATCGCGAAAAAGTAGGAAAACTTGATGGTGTTTGGCGGGACAATCTGATAATGGAGCGAAGAAGTAAAGTTGTGGGAATCTAATCAATATAAAATGATCAAGCATTCAATAAAAACGATAATTGAAAAGTTTGATAACGCTTCTATCACCATTGAGCGTAGAGCAACAGTACAGCCCTTGGTTGATTTTATCCAAGCCAAAGCTAATAAAAAAGCAGAAATACGCATCAATTTTATTTGCACGCACAATTCACGAAGAAGCCATTTATCACAGGTTTGGGCACAAACTTTAGCGCACCATTTCAATATTAAAAACGTGTTCTGCTATTCAGGTGGCACAGAAGCAACTTTGCTTTTTCCTGCAGTAGCAGAAACCTTGAAAAATTCTGGGTTTAAAATCATTAAAATTTCGGAAAATGAAAATCCGATTTACAGTATCAAATATGCGGAAAATGAACATCCAATTATTGGGTTTTCTAAAAAATGGGATGACGACTTTAACCCAAAATCTGAATTTGTCGCAATCATGACCTGTGATTCGGCAAATGAAGCGTGTCCATTTGTTCCAGGTGCAGAAAAACGTATTCCCATAACTTTTGAAGACCCAAAAGCGTTTGACAACACACCCCTACAAGCTGAAAAATATAAGGAGAAAAGTCTGGAGATCGCTACCGAACTCTATTATGTTTTCTCTCAAATCAATTCTTAAAAATGGACCAAAATAAAAAATTAAGTTTTCTAGATAGAAATCTTACCCTTTGGATTTTTGTCGCTATAGCAATTGGCGTTGGTCTGGGGTACTTTATTCCAACATTTCCAGATATTATTAATTCATTCAGTAGCGGGACAACCAATATACCTATTGCAATCGGTTTGATTTTAATGATGTATCCGCCGCTGGCAAAGGTAAATTATACGTTATTACCCAAGATTTTTAAAAACACAAAAATCCTATCTATTTCCCTCATTTTAAACTGGATAATTGGGCCGGTTGTAATGTTTGTTTTAGCAATTACCTTTTTGCGCGATTACCCAGAATATATGGTTGGTCTCATCTTGATTGGTTTGGCACGTTGCATTGCAATGGTTTTGGTCTGGAACGATCTAGCAGAGGGCAGTAGCGAGTATGGAGCTGGTTTGGTCGCTTTAAATAGTGTTTTTCAAGTGTTTGCCTACAGTTTTTATGCGTGGATTTTCATCACGGTTCTCCCGCCCTATTTTGGCTTTGATGGAGCTATCGTCAATATTTCAATCGGTACTATTGCAGAAAGTGTCGCCATTTATTTAGGTATTCCTTTTGTAATGGGAATTTTGAGCAGACTGTTTTTGGTAAAACTAAAGGGCGAAGATTGGTATACAAACAAATTTATACCAAGGATCTCACCGGTTACCTTAATTGCGCTTTTATTTACAATCGTGATAATGTTTTCCCTAAAAGGGGAATTGATTGTGGAAATTCCTATAGATGTTTTGATAATTGCCATTCCGCTACTTATCTACTTTACGGTAATGTTTTTTATTGGATTTTTCCTTTCTAAAGCGACGGGAGCGGAATATGACAAAACAGCTTCAGTTGCCTTTACAGCAGCAGGAAATAATTTTGAATTGGCGATTGCAGTCGCTATTGCAGTTTTCGGGCTGAATTCAGGACAAGCATTTGCAGGAGTTATTGGGCCATTGGTAGAAGTTCCAGCATTAATTGTATTGGTTAAAGTATCCTTTTGGTTAAAGAAAAAATATTATGGGGAAAACTATTAAAGCCATACATTTTGGCAATTTTGCAAGCCAATGCTCATGGGAAATGGGTAAAAGGTCTGCTTTTATTTCAGACCATTTAGCTAATTCAATTGAATTTTGTCAAGGTTTGAAACCATAGAAATTTTTGGAGATAGATATCCAGAACAATTAAAATTCTAAAATCGGGAAATGATAGGATAAAAGTAACGTCTATTTATCATTGAAGCATATAAAAAGAGCAGTTAAGCGCTTAATTAATTAGTTTGTTTGTCTTTTCAATTTTTATTTTGAGCCAAAAATACCACACCAAAATGGTCAATCTATTCAACATGAAAGGTATGGTCTAAAACGAAATTCAGTAATTTTAATCCTGTAAGCAAGGCTTATCCAACATAAAGTAATTCGTCAAAATGAATACTGACTTAAAAACGTATTACGCGCAAAGGGCATCTGAATATGAAAATATATATGATAAACCTGAACGGCAATCAGACATTCAGAAACTTAAAGATTTTTTAAAATCCGAATTTAGGGGCAAAAGCGTATTTGAAATTGCGTGTGGCACTGGTTTTTGGACACAGATCCTTGCAGAAACAGCAAGATCAATAGTAGCGACTGATTTTAACCCGGAAGTCATTAACATAGCTAAAGAAAAAAAATATTCAAACCAAAATGTGAATTTCAAAATAGCAGATATCTATGGGCCCAATGAAATCGATGGATTATTTGAAACCGCTTTTGGTGGATTTATCTGGTCACATATTCCGGTTGATAAGCTGCCTCAATTTATAGACAAAATTCATACTAAGGTGCGTAAGAATGGACAGGTCATCTTTATTGACAATACGTATGTTGAAGGCAGCAGCACACCCATTGATAAACTGGACATGGCAGGCAACACATTTCAAAAAAGAAAATTAGAAAATGGAACCGACCACTTGGTTCTAAAGAATTTTCCCAGTAACAGAAAGATAGAGGATGTACTATCAGACAAAGTTATTGACCTTGAGATTATCAATCTAAACTATTTTTGGGCAATTAAATACAGGAAAAAATAAAAAAGTGAACATGACAACGCATATAGTTCAGCTTAGATAAAAGGTATTAGTGGTTATTGCATTAAATTTAAAAGTATAACAGACATAGAGCCAATTAATCATTTCCCATGCCCGAACTTCCCGAAGTTTCCTATTCTAAAAAATATGCAGACGCTACGGTATTGCATAAAAAGATCAAAGAACTTCTATTTAAGGAGGATCTGATCTTAAAAGCTTCGCAGAAGAAGTTTAAAGAGGCTTTGGTGCATCATAAATTTGAGCGTACGCTAAGGCATGGCAAATATCTTTTTCTGGAGATTAATGTAGGTCAATGCTTGGTGCTCCATTTTGGTATGACCGGTCATCTGGAATATATGAATCAGGGAGAGGCGCCAAAATATGCTTATTTTACGGTCATTTTCAGCGATGGTTCAGCCCTGTATTTCAGCTGTCCACGCAAGTTGGCCAGGGTGTATTTAGCCGAAAGTGTAGATCAGTTTATAAAGGAGCATAACATTGGTCCAGATGCCCTCGCGCTTAGCCTTAAGGATTTTGAAGAGATAATTAAGGATCGACGAGGTAGCATTAAAGGGCTGCTGATGAATCAAAGGGCCATCGCCGGTATCGGCAATCTATATTCAGATGAGATCCTTTTTCAAAGTGGAATCCATCCCAAAACCACACCTTCGGTACTTTCGGAAAAGGAGATTGAAACAGTGTATAAACAGCTGGGTAAAGTGTTAAAAAGAGTCACTACCAGCCGCATTCAGGATACCGCCCTGCCGTCAGGTTACCTGACCAACAACAGGAAAAAAGGCGGGGATTGCCCGGGCTGCAAGGGTAAGTTGAACATGCTCAAAGTGGCCGGCCGCAGCAGTTATTTCTGCCCAGAATGTCAACCGCCCACTAAAACTGATTAGACAGCAGGTATATTATAAAGATCAATCGTTTAAGTACTTCGCCAAGAGTGCATTTTAATTAATACTCTCTTATTTCCAGGTTCTTCCTTTAAGTTTCAGTGCGGCCTTTAGCACATCTTTCTGGCTAATCTGCCCCACGAGTTTCCCTTCTTTAAGTATGGGGAAACGCCGGTGCTTGAGCTCCAAGAATTTTTTGGCGGCGTCAAAAATATTCATATCCCCATCAATGGTATCCACATTACAGGCCATATTCTTTTCTACAGTAGCATCCTCCATGGGCATATTGTAATAACGGCTGTCGCTGATCTGTTTCATACAGTCACCTTCAGAGATCACGCCCAGGAGCTCATTTTTAGCATTGACCACCGGCCCGCCAGAGATGCGGTGCTTGATCAGTTTTTCCATGACCTCCATCACGTTTTGTTCTGGTCGAAAGGTGATGAGCCTGGTGCTCATATAGTCTGATACACGAATGTTAACGGCGTCTGCCACAACTTTGGAGCGTTTGCCCATAAAACTTTTGATTCCCATAACGGTTGGATTTTAAGTGCCTTAAGTTAGGTAATTTTTTCGAAATCGTTTGCGGTTCGTATAATTTACACTTCATTATCCCCGCTTTCGCGAAAGGGGAAAAGTACTGAGCTGTGCCGCATTTTGAGATTTGATAAAAGATTATTGCAACTCTCGCGCAGTGAAAAAACAATGCACTATCTGGGGATGAAAATCTCCAAAATGGATTTGACGAGAAATAAATTTTCCACACCAGTAGGCGGTATTGCACAAAATAGATAATTAAATGGGGCTGATTTAGTTCAATGGGATTGACAGGCCTACCGCTGCTGCACCGGCCACTTGCTCCACTGCTGGGTGAAAGTAATAGGTAAAAGCAACATCCACAGTATGGTTTTTACCCAGTGTGAGCCCGAAGGAAAAGGGGATATGGAACAGTAGGCCGTTATCTTTTAGGTGGGTATAGGGTGTAAAAGTTTCAAAGGAACCTATGGATGCACCAACCCCGCCTTCCACATACGGTGCCACCCAGGGAATAGGTGCAGAAATCCGGATTTTTCCACCCATTAAAAATGCCTTGGATGTCACTTTGTACTCGGGCTGTCCCGGCTGATAATCATCCTTGTTGGTTTTCGTGAAAACGACGCCAGCATAAGGCCGCAGGTCGATCCAGGAGAGCAAACCAAATACATATTCCCCCTGAGCATAAAAACCGCTGGCATCAATGTCTGCTTCCTCGTAGGGGATACTTATCCCCAGACCAACCGACACATTGATAGATTGATCTATTTTAGATTGTGCCCTTGCCGGGCAAAAACTGAGCAGTGTAAATATTGAGAGGACAAGCGCATTGCGTAATAGTGAGTACATTTTGGGGTATTGGGGTTTTCAAATTTATTTAATCTAAGCTGTTGCGGCATCTGTTCACAAGGCGTTTACTGTTTTTATTACCTTTTGAGCGTAAAATGGCTCTTAAATTCCATAGCTACGCCATCCTCCTGATAACTTACTTTAAACCAATAGTCATTAGATGGCATCTGGCTACCACGGAAGGTGCCGTCCCAGCCAGCCCCGTTAGGAAATATGGTCTTGAGCAGTTTACCAAAACGGTCAAAAATGTGAATGCGCGCTTCTGGATGGTCAGCCAGCGTGGTGATGTTCCAAGTATCGTTGTACCCGTCATTATTGGGCGTAAAAAACTCAGGGAACTTGACCACATTCACCTGGATGGTGGTAGCGCTGCAATTGCCGGTGATCCCTTTAGCGGAGATCTCGTGTATGCCGCCGGTCACATCATCAAATGTATTGCTCGTCTGGAATTCCCCACCATCAATACTGTATAGATAGTCTCCGGCGCCCTGTACGGTGACAGTGATACGGGCCACATCAGCAAATGGCTGCGTAACCTCTGCCAACAAGATGGGCTTGCTGGAAGCAAATACCTCAACAGTGGTAGGATTGTAATTACAGTTTGCCCCTATTTCGGGGATAACCTTCTCTGTGCGTACGGTATAAATACCGTCTTGTGTAGCCGTAAAGTTTTCGCCCACGTGCACAACTGCCCCATCAAGCTCCCAGAACACGGTAAACTGTGAGGGGTCTAGTCCTGATTGCAGCAAGAACGGGTCTTCTACCTCACCGGTCTCGGGATTTGTACATATGGTGCCACCCTGTACTGTAAATTCTGGCCGCGGATATACCGTGATCTCAAAAGAATCTTCTGCGATGCAATCGGGGTTGTTTGTCGCTGTTGCGTAGCGGTAAATGGTATAGGTGCCCGCTTCCGCGAAAGTGTAATCTGCCGGGTCAATTTTGTCCTGACCCCCGGGGGCGCTGTAATAATCCACGTTGTAGGTTGTACGATCAAGAGCCGGCAAGGTCAGACTACCGCATTGATCTAGATCATCCTGGGGCGGGAGCACTGGCGTTTTGGAAATTTCCACATTAAATGAGGTCTCACTCTCACAGATAAAGCGGGTACCATTGCGAGCATACACATATATTGTTTGACTATTTGAAATCCTATCGCCTGGCATGAGCTGTGTGCCCCTGCCACGTTTTGCAGTAAAATAACCTCCCGTCGTCAAATCGGGCAGTACATAATTATCGCATGCTTTTACATTTTCAAACT
Source organism: Leeuwenhoekiella sp. (assembly GCA_965219335.1). Taxonomy (GTDB): domain Bacteria; phylum Bacteroidota; class Bacteroidia; order Flavobacteriales; family Flavobacteriaceae; genus Leeuwenhoekiella. Next base: position 379,395 of record CBDCNG010000009.1, on the reverse strand, counting down.
CACCGACATCCACGCCCAAAATGTTGATCTCAAATGTGGTCTCATTATAACAACCGGCAAGGTCTGGATAATTGTTATAGATATAAATGGTTTGGGTAGAATCGATGATATCCCCAGGCTTAAGCTCCTGACCCCGTGTTAAGCTTTCGGTATAATACCGTGCACCGCTTTTAAGTTCGGGCAGCTCATAGGTACTGCAACTGTAAACGGGAACAAATTTTTCTACTTTAGGTTTGGGACGGAAGGTGATATCAAAAGAATAAGGCTCGCTGCCACAACCATCTTCCTTTGCATAAACATATAGGGTGATGTTCCTATCTATAACACTTCCCGCAGGAACGGGATTTTGGCCATTGGCATTTAGATAATATCCACCATTGGTCAGTTCGGGCAAAGTATAGGTATCGTCTGCACACAGCGTGACATCTGGCGGATTGTCAACAATGGGGATGGGTTTTACCGTGATATCAAAGGAAAGATTATCGGTACATGTGGTTCCATCTGTTGTTTTAACGTAATAATAAATCTTTTGTGAATCCGTAAGCAGAGTATCTTTGGGCAATAGCGTGCCTTGCCCCATGGGCTGTGTGTAGAACGCGCCTTCATCTACCTTGGGAAGTTCATATTGACCACAGACTACAAAATTATCCTTATCGACATCTAAATCCTCAATTTTTGGAGTAATAAAAATATTAAAGAAGTTGGCCCTCTCACAAGTTGTCGAGTCAATTCTGTTATAAACATATAGACTTGTGCTTTTGGTTATGGTATCCCCTGCTTTATAAGTAATTCCAGACCCATCTTTATTTTCGGTATAAGAGCCATTGGTAAGCATTGGCAGCACATAGGGATTGCAGGTTATTACATCATCAGGGTCATCAGCATCGGGCAGGGGATCTACAATGATGTCATAGGCGTCATCCCGGCAAAAAGTACCGTCTATTACCGCATAAAGCCAGATCGTTTGCGATTTTCTGAGATTCATGCCAGCAGGCAAAAGGTTTCCACCGCCATTGGGGCCACCCGAAGCGCTATAAAAAGCCACGCCTTGTATATTGGGAATTTTATAAGAACCGCAGTCTCTTAATTCTTCTAATTTAAAATCCTCAAGGATGGTTACTTTAAAACTTGTTTCGTTTTCACATCCCGTGGTGGCATCTTTTTGATAAACATAGACCGTGCTGGTGTTGTTGATCTGGTCACCGGGATTGAGTTGACCTCCGGTTGCGCCAGGGCCTGAATAATATGTTCCATTGGTCAAAGGGGGAAGGGTATAGCTAGCACAGCCTGTAGCATCGGGAATTTGGGCAACTACAGGTTTTGCATTCTTATTGATATTAAAATTGGTAGTAGTAAAGCAGGTCTCATTATCTGTGTGGTTAATGCGTAGATAAATGGTGGTAGCGGCCGTTCCTGCTGCGATGGTGTAATTTGCCGGATCAGGAATAGTGTCGGTTGCACTCTGGGCATCTGCTAAAGTATTGTAAAAACTGATTTCAAAATCGGCCGCATTCTGCCCATTGTTAAATGTGGGTATATTGCCACTGAAATCTACCGTTTCAGCAGTAGTACCATCTGAACAAATGTTTATGTCCTGCGGCGCATTAACTGCGATCTCATCACTTACATTCAGGCGGAAGGTATATTGCTCATCGCAGAAATCCCCGGTAAGTTTATTTCTCAGTTTAATGAATATAGTCTGGTCAGTCGTTGTGGAGAATGCTGTCCAGTCTGAAGTGGGTATAGGATTATTATTGCTGTAATCTGCCTGTGATAGATAATAGACTACCTCAAAGCCATCGGCATTAAGGGCATCACTGTCGTTAATGGTCAGGTCAAATACAGATGGCACGCCGTTGTTGCTGCAGGCGTTAAGGTCAACAGGTCTTGTAATCCTGAGTGGGCTAACCTTGATTTCATCTGAGATCAGGCAGTCACTGCCGGCACGAGACACGTTGACTTTATAGACTCCGCTGCCATTTATGGTAAGTGTAGCGTTGGTCTCATTGGGAATTACGTTGCCGTTGCGTAACCACTCATAGGTATATGTAGGGTCGTCAAGCCCCGCATCAAGCACCGTGGTGGCCGCACCGCACAATTGAATATCTGGCCCTAAATCCACACCCGTATTAAAACTTCCGGCAGAGAGGAAGATCGCCGAGTCATACGTAGAGTCATTAGAATCCCCAATTACGATACGTATTTTATACCGCCTGCCGGGTACGATGGTCGCGCTTGCATTAAGCATCTGCGTATAACCGCGCATATTAATTGTGCTGTTTGGGTTATCAACCTCATAACTTGCAAAAAGATCAGCGTTTTGAGAGTCACAGGTTGGATTGTAAGCATTATCGCTAATGTTTTTGACAGAAATTGGGGTTGTAGTACCGGGAACAACTGCCAGGTTTTGGCTATTGCCTGTAGATAGGTCGGTGAGTACAAAAGCAAGCACATCACCTGAAAAGCATTGAAAATCCCCATATTCATTAGAAGCCAATAGAAAATCAAAACTCAAACTTTCGGAAATGGGCACGAACTCAAATTCCAGAAAAGATACGTCATTTACGATGGAGGCCTGCCCTGACTGATCGGCCAAGTCCTGTAAAAAAGGGTCACTATCTGTATTGAGTTGAGTACTTTCGTTGTTTCCGGTATAGGGCCCGGCGCTGTAACGAGACTCGCCTGTACGGATGATGACCCCTTCCTCAATAGGAAAAGCCCCACCATTATTGTTAAAATAGCCCGTGGCCTGCATGGAGGAGGTCGAGACGTTGTCAATCTCGGCACAGGCGTTATTGAGGAGGATATTTACAAGTTCATCAGCACTTTTGTTAGCATCCACGCTTACGGTCTGCGCCGAAAGGAAGCCGGTAAAAAGGAGGAACAGCAGGCAGAAAAGCCTGAATAGTGGTGAAGTTGAGGTTCTTTTATAGGTGATTTTCAAATCAATACTTGTTGCCGATTTACGGTAAATTATCCAAAATGATAATAGGGCCTGCGAAATAACGAAATGTAAACCATATAAATTGTACTTTTCGATCAAACGCACAGTTTATCTTCCTTTTTGCAAAATAGGGCAAAACTAGCATTTTAAAGGAGCGGAAGGATTAAAAAATATACGTTTTCATGGATTTTGGACTTCAATTTTCAGGTTTTGAATCTCGCTTTTCGTTAAATATGGATGTTTTGTGTAGGATCATTTTTTCGCCTTCGCTGAAAAATAAGCGGATTTCTGCTATTAGCAAAGAATACGAGCGTAATCTGTGGAAGTATGGCTTTTAAAAAAGCAGTTTTTTCGATTCTGAAATTATTGCATTATAAAAACCTTCTCTATAGTCTTTTATAAAAACAATAAATACGTTTTCATTAAAACTAAAAATAATTTGGAATAAAAAGGATCCCTTATAAAATACGGTGATTTTTGAAAAATAAATTTTTAGGTTCTTGCTGTCAACCTGTGGATTTAACGCAAAATAAAAAAGGTGGGAAAACCCACCTTTTTTTGTCCCAAATCTACCATGAACTTAACCTACTTATGCTATGGCAGGACGAATATATAAAAGCTAAAATCAGTCAATAAAACATTTTAGATCAAATGCCCATATCTTAGCCACATAACACAATCATGGGATATGATAGGATTAATTTAGCACTTTATTTCGCACATTGGGATCAGCTTCAATATAAATACAGCATATGCATCATTTTTTAAAATAAGGTTGCTTCTCCTAATAAGCCCGAGTTAATATACCCTCGTAATAATTGATAAAAGCACGGTTTACCACCCTATTTCCACCAATGGTTGGATAATTCCCGGTAAAATACCAGTCGCCGAGATTTTTTGGGCAGGCCGTGTGCAGGTCATCCACTTTTTGATAAATTACGCTTACCTCTGGTTTTATGGTTTCATCTTTAAGTAGCTGGGCAATCTTATCACTAATTTGCTCATCACTAAAAGGTTCGTATATATTTTTGACATAGTTTTTAACATCAGCGTCCTCAAAATCGAGTTGAGAAGTGCACTTCTCATAGGTTTCTTCAATAATATATTCCTTCCCGCTTTCCTCCAGTAGGACAACCGCGGCCCTAAAAGCAATAAAATCCTGTAACCGTGCCATATCGATACCGTAACAATCGGGATAGCGAATCTGCGGGGCTGAGGAGACAACCACTATTTTCTTGGGATTTAGGCGCGCCAGCATCTTGATGATACTCTTTTTAAGTGTGGTGCCACGCACGATACTATCATCAATAATAACGAGGTTGTCAGTAGGTTTTACCACCCCATAGGTCACATCATATACATGGGCCACCAGGTCATCCCGGCTACTATCTTCGGTGATAAAGGTACGCAGTTTAACATCCTTGATCGCGATTTTCTCTGTACGCAGCTTAAGGTTTAGGATTTTTTGCAAACCTTTTTCGTCCAGCTTCTCCCGATGTTCCAGAATTTCTGCAGTCTTTTGCTTATCCAGTTCAGCCTGGGCGGCTTCTACCATTCCATAAAAAGAGGTTTCGGCGGTATTGGGTATAAAACTGAAAACGGTGTTCTGGATGTCGTGGTTTATTTCGCGCAATACTTCTGGCATTAGCAGGCGGCCCAGTTGCTTCCGCTCCTGATAGATCTCAGCATCGCTTCCGCGCGAGAAATAAATACGCTCAAATGAACAGGCTTTTCGCTCGGTAGGCTTCTGAATCATCTTGATGGCGGTATCGCCACTCTTTTTTATAATCATAGCGTGGCCGGGATCCAGCTCGTGAACCTCTTCAAAAGGTGCCTCAAAAACGGTTTGTATAACGGGCCGCTCGCTGGCCACCACAACCACTTCGTCATTTTTATAATAATATGCTGGGCGTATGCCTGCGGGATCACGCAGTACAAAAGCATCACCGTGGCCCAAAAGGCCGGCCATAGCATAGCCGCCATCCCAGTCTTTGGCCGCTTTGCGCAATATTTTGTGCACTTTGAGCCGTTCTGCGATTAGTGGCGAGGCTTCCATTTTTGTAAAGCCCTCTTTTTTCAGTTTCTTATAGATTTTCGCGACAGCGTCATCTAGAAAATGGCCTATTTTTTCCATTACCGTAATGGTGTCTGCCTTTTCCTTGGGGTGCTGGCCCAGTTCTACCAGTTTGTTAAAAAGCTGAAAAACATTGGTCATGTTAAAATTTCCCGCGACAATCAGGTTACGGTGCATCCAGTTGTTCTGACGTAAAAAGGGATGCACGCTCTCGACGCTGTTTTTTCCAAAGGTTCCATAGCGTACATGACCCAGCAAGACCTCCCCAATATAGGGCACATATTTTTTCTGCCAGGCCACATCTTGTGCATGTTCTGGGTTTTCTGCCAGAGTCTCATTGATGCGCGAATTGATCTGGGCAAAAATGTCCTGTATGGGCTGCTGTGCGACTGATCGCTGGCGGCTGATGTATCGCTGCCCCGGTTCTGTATCAAGCTTGATGCTGGCAAAGCCAGCGCCGTCCTGACCGCGGTTGTGCTGCTTTTCCATCATGAGGTACATCTTGTTGACCCCATAGAAAGCACTGCCGTACTTGTCTTTGTAATACTCAAGGGGCTTGAGCAATCGGATGACCGAAATCCCACATTCATGCTTAATGGCGTCGCTCATAATTGGGTAAAAGTAAGACGCGCCCCAAATTTGGGGCGCGATGGTTTATGTTAATTCGATATCAAATTGCGTAAGCTTTTTAAAACGTTGCAGCCGTTTGTTGACCTCTTGGTGCGTAAGGTGCTGCATACGATCTGTACCAAACTGTTCTACACAGAACGAGGCGAGGTTAGACCCATAGATGATCGCCCGCTTCATATTATCAAAAGAAAGATCTTCACTTTGTGCCAAAAATCCTGCAAAACCGCCGGCAAAGGTATCTCCGGCTCCCGTTGGGTCAAAAACTTCTTCTAAAGGCAACGCGGGTGCAAAAAAGATTTCGTCACCTTCGAATAAAAGTGCGCCATGCTCGCCTTTTTTAATGACCACAAATTTGGGCCCCATTTCATGTATTTTTTTGGCTGCAGTAACCAGTGAATATGCTCCGCTGAGCTGGCGTGCCTCCTCGTCGTTAATAGTTATCACATCCACCTTTGCGATCACTTTTTTAAGATCTTCCAGCGCACTGTCCATCCAGAAGTTCATCGTATCCAGAATCGCAAGTTTTGGTTTGTTTTTCATCTGTTCTAATACAGAAAGTTGGACGAGCGGGTGCAGGTTTCCTAACACGACAATCTCAGCTTCTTTATAACTTTCTGGAACGACGGGATTAAAATCGCCCAGGGTATTCAATTCGGTGACCAAAGTATCGCGGGTATTGAGGTCGTTGTGGTAGCGGCCTTTCCAATAAAAGGTTTTTCCGTCTTTTACGATCTCCATGCCTTCCATATTAAGACCTTTGTTTTTGAGCAGGTCAATATATTCCTGTGGGAAATCTGCGCCTACTACGCTTACTATGGCGGCATCGATATCAAACTGGGAAGCTGCCAAACCGATAAAGGTTGCGGCACCGCCCAGAATACGGCCGGTTTTGCCAAAAGGGGACTCAATCTCATCAAAGGCGCAGCTGCCCACGATCACTAATTTGCTCATCTTGGAAATTTTCTGCAAATATAGGATTTTGAGATGGGAAATGAAGTTAATGGATTGTTGGGTTTTGGGCAAATCGATAACGCTAAAACTTAAGAGTTTTTACCGTTTTTTAAAAGATTTATACCGATTTTACACGTCAAAAAGCGCAGTATTCATTCTCTTTCATTACAGCTAAAAAGAACTTCACTTTCACTACCGTGCTCATTAGCATACTTTGTACTCTCCTCATTTGTGAGTTCTCTGACCATTTTTCCATAACAATTGTATAGAAAATAATGCGCTTGATAATTACATGCAGGATCTGTAATGTCAGTAAAAAAAACGGTATTGCCCCCGTAGGTATTTTTTAAAATGGAAACCCGGCAGGAATATTCCCCACAGTGAAGGCTGTCCTTAAGCTTTTGCATCCACCGCGCGTCCAAAGGATTTTCAAGAGTACATGCATTGTTGAGACCGACCTGTAGGTCTGAAGAATCGTTGTTATCGCTACTGTTACAACTAATTAGAAAGACTATAAAAAGTAGAAGTATGGTTAATTTCATAATTCTCATATAATCCTAATGCTTTTATACCTTAGATGCACGATTATAAAAAGGTTGCGTGTAAAACAGATTTTTTTCTCCGAGAACCAATGAAATTTATTGAATCAAGCCTTATCAAAATGAAAGGATTCTAATTCCCTTTAATCTCGTTTACAAGTGCAAAAGCCTGGTTTACATAGTTTTTTTCCAGGAATAGAGTAAAATAATTGGAGGTGGAGAGCATTTCAAAAATGGGGATTCCCTCGTAGGCTAACAGTTTGAAAATATAAAAATACAGTCCCACGGTTTTGGAGTTGTTTTCAGGTAAGGCAATACTCAGTGAGGAAAGATTAGATTTTACCATAACGCAGGTCTCATCTTTAAATTCTGTTTTTACGAGTTCAGTAAGGGTGTTTGAAACCAGGATATTACTTTCGTGAAAGGTACTCGAATAGGTAAAGTACGTTTTAGGGATATCTTTTACAGCTTCTAAAAGTCGGGATTGGCTGTCTAAAATGGTTGCGCTGTTCAAAAAGGTAAAATCGGTAATACCAGAGCGCACGGTAATATCCCCCAGGTCACGCAGTTGCTTTTCCCTGATGCGCTTCCGCGGAAAATACCGTCGCAGGGCCATGACAATGGATCCTGTATTAATAGATCTGCCCAATTCTCGCTCGATCTGTGGCTGGAAGTCTTCTGCTAGGGCGCTATAATTGATAATCTTTCGCGAAAGCGCGTCTTCTACAAAAGGTTGATGGCGAATGAGATTTTCAACACAAGAAGCTATTGTTTTCATGTTATATATTTAACAATTTGTGCAAATCTATACATTTATGATAAAATGATTGATTGCCATATTTCTTATGGTTAATCTTGTGTCAAAATTAGCATTGCATTTTTCGGCTTAAGCTGGCGAGTCTTTAATTTTGATTAGAAATGGTCGATAAACCGTTCAAAATAATCAAAAACCTGATTTTAATAACAGGCAAGTTTAAAATCAATTGAATATCCATTAAATGTCATATTTAATAAATTACTGTCACCTTGATCTTGATTCAGGATTTCATCCCATGCAGAATGGGATGCTGAATCAGGTTTAACATGACATTTTTGGGTTAAAACAACCTAGTTGACTAAAATGGGTTATACAACAATGAACAATTTTTTCTCTTTTTAAAAAGCGATTTTGATTCAAAAAAGATTGATTTTAGAAAGAGAAAATGAATTATTTAATGACTTATGGATATTTTAAAATTTGGCGGCACCTCGGTGGGAAATGCCGATAACATAAAAAAAGTTGCAGAAATCCTCCAGCTCAACCAAAATCGTAAAATTGTTGTGCTCTCGGCCATGAGCGGGGTAACGAATATTCTGGTAAACCTGCACCGTGCAGCCGTTGTCAAAGACGAGGTACAGATGAAGGCAGGGCTGGCCGAAATACGCCAAAAACATGTAGCGGCCATTGGCGCGCTTTTTCATGAGAATTATAAAGAAGAAGTTTCCGAAGGTATGGAAAAACTTCTCGAGACTTTGGGAAAACTCGTCCATAGCCCCTTAAAACCGTCTAGTTATGCCGAGACGGTAACCTTTGGCGAAAGCCTTTCTACCTATATGGTTTCTGAATATCTGAAACAGGAAAACATGCCCAATGTACTGCTTGACGCAAGGGAATTTATGCATATCGATAATGTGGAAAACCCTGATGTATCAGCCGTTTCTGATCTGCTAAAATCTATTCTTAAGGAATTTAAGGATTCCCGGCTCTTTATTACACAAGGTTTTGTCTGCCTTGATGAAACTGGAGAGATCAGTACCTTAAAGCGGGGTGGCAGTGACTTTAGCGCGACAATCATTGGTGCGGCAGCCGACGCCCGAGCTGTTCAAATCTGGACAGATATTGATGGGTTGCACAATAATGATCCTCGCGTCGTGCAGGATACACGGCCCATTGAACATCTGACCTATAATGAGGCGGCAGAGCTGGCCTATTTTGGCGCAAAAATCCTGCATCCACAAACCGTTGCTCCGGTCATAGATAGAAACATCCCCGTGTGGCTCAAAAATACATTTGATCCCGCAGCTCCCGGAACAATGATATCAGATGACCATCATAACCGCGGGCTCAAGGCGATATCGGCCAAAGATGGCATTACCGCGATCAAAATCCGCTCTAACCGAATGCTGGGCGCACATGGTTTTTTGCGCACTATTTTTGAGGTTTTTGACCGGCACGAGACCTCGATCGATATGATAACGACCTCTGAGGTAGCCATCTCATTGACCATAGATGACGACACGCATCTGGAGGGTATTTTAAAAGAGCTTGCGGTGGTAGCGCAGGTAACCGTAGAGCAGGAGCATAGTATTATATGCATTGTGGGCGAAAACCTGATCGCAGACCATGAATCCTACAAAGCTTTTACCTTGCTGAATCATCTTCCCGTAAGGATGATCTCTTATGGAGGCAGTAAAAATAATATTTCACTTCTTGTACCAACAAAAGAAAAAACAAGGGCGCTGCAATACCTGAATGCAGAGCTTTTTAGCCTACAGGGGATTGATAATTAAAGAAATATTCTGCTATTTAATTAATGAGAAATAAAATATCGGAGCGAAAAGTGTCTGCTTTGCCTTTCTGAGAAATAATAATAGCACTAAAGCGGTTTTTTAGGTTTCACTTAGGAGCGAATTGGGGTTTGATCGGTTACTTTTGAATGAATATTTAAAAATAACTTTCGACTTCCATGATGCTATTAAGATCGCTTTTCTACTTCAGCTTTTTTCTCTTTACCGCAATCGCTTATTCCCAAAAGCTCTATCAGCCGCGCGATATCAAGCAGGCTTACAAAAACGAAACGCGCTCCATAAGTGGGGAGCCGGGTAAAAACTACTGGCAAAACAGCGCGGTTTATAATATTCAGGTAAAGGTTAATCCACCAGAAAAAACCATTTACGGTAAAGAAAAGATTACCTACACAAACAATAGCCCAGACACTCTAAAAACGCTCAATTTTAAGCTGTATCTCAATCAGCACCGGCCTGGAGCGGCACGTTTGAGCCCTGCGGGGGAAGATTATTTCACTTCGGGAACACATATTGACTCGCTGGCAGAAAACGGGGCGACAAAACAATGGCCCGAAAACAGCACGGGCACTAATAAGTTTCTAAAACTGGACAAACCGCTTGCCCCGGGAGCAAAAGTCGATCTGGATATCGCATGGCATTTTGATATGTCTAAGCAGAGCGGTCGGGAAGGCGCAATTGACGATACCACTTTTTTCCTTGCCTATTTTTATCCTCGTGTTTCCGTTTATGATGATTATGAGGGCTGGGATACGATGACCTTTACGGGTTCGCAGGAGTTTTATAATGATTTCAATGATTATACACTAGAAGTTACGGTGCCCAAGGATTACATTGTCTGGGCGACTGGAGATCTTTTAAACCCGGGTGAAGTCCTTCAAAAGGAATATGCCAATAAGTTGAAGAAATCCATGACCAGCGATTCAATCATTCGTATTGCCACGCAAGAAGACCTTTCGCGAAAGCAGATCACCAGACAGGACAGTACCAATACCTGGAAATGGAAAGCAACTGATATCACAGACGTCGCCATCGCCATCAGCGACCATTACAACTGGGATGCCGGCAGCGTGGTCGTGGATAAAAAAAGCGGAAGAAGGGCGAGCGTGCAGGCGGCTTATGATGAGAAATCTGCTGATTTTAAGAAAATGGTAGGCTATGGGAAACATGCGCTGGATTGGTTTTCAAATAATTACCCCGGTGTTCCCTATCCGTTTTCTAAATCGACTATCGTACGGGGATTTGCTGATATGGAATACCCGATGATGGTGAACGACAGCTCCAATGATGATGACGATTTCACCCGATTTGTTGTTGAGCATGAGATCGCGCATACCTATTTTCCGTTTTATATGGGGATCAACGAGACGCGTTTTGGCTTTATGGACGAAGGTTGGGCAACCACGCTGGAACATCTTATAGGTATCGGCGATCTGGGCAAGGAAACTGCGGTCAAAAATTACCAGCAGTTCCGCGTAGCTAGATGGGCACGCGATAACTCAATGGAGGGGCAGGTACCCATCATTACACCGTCTAACATGTTGAGCGGTCTTGGACTGGGTATCAACGAATATGGAAAGGCCTCTTTGGGGTACCTAGCTTTAAAAGATCTTTTGGGCAATGATGGATTTAAGACCGCGATGCAGGGATATATGTCTCGCTGGCACGGAAAACATCCTACACCATGGGACTTTTTCTACTCGATAAATGATGTCTCAGGGAAAGATCTCAACTGGTTTTGGAACGAGTGGTTCTTTAGCAATAATTATATTGATCTGGCCGTAAAGGATGTCAAGGTTGAAAAAAACAAAACCACCGTTCAGCTGGAAAACATTGGCGGTATGCCGGCCCCGGTTGATATTGTGGTCACTCTGCAAGACGGTACCACCAAAACCTTTCATCAAACCCCTGAAATCTGGAAACAAAACCCGAAAACCGCAACCATTGGCCTACAGGGAATTTCAAAAATCTCTTCGATTGAACTGAATGGCGGTATTTTTATGGATGCTGATATGGAGAATAATAAATGGACCGGGACGAAAAAATAAGATGATCGTTTTCACGGAAGCGGCAAAGAGTCTAAAAACTTGATAATTAAGAAGAAAAATCATAGATTGCGAATACAATAAAGTAAATTGAAAATGCAATACTATGGCGAAAAAGAAAAAAAGCGATTCTTCATACAAATCTAAACATCCCAAATATTTTGAAGTGAATGAGGCAGCAACTGCTTTTTCCCCCGGCAATGTTAATAAATCCACGATCAGAATCAATCAAGACGGAAACGTCATTGCGTCCATTCCTATTTATAATGATGCCTTTTATTTTCTCAAAGATACAGTCAGCAATAAGTCGAGCGTTCCCAATCTTTATTATCGCGATATAGTGCAGATCATTAATTTTCTTGGCTTTTTACAGAAAGATCTAGCAGAATTTCTTCATATCGATGCATCTACCATCACCCGATGGAAAAATAATGAAACCGCCATTGGGGTTCTTCGATCAAAAATAATTTTTGATGTAGATAAGATTGTAAATAAAGGCGTCCGGATTTTTGGGAGCGAGCAGGATTTTAAAGAATGGCTTTATCTTCCCAATTATGCATTAGGAGATATCAGGCCGTTAGATATGCTAAAGGATCCTTATGGGATAGAACAGTTAGATGAAGCCTTGGAGGCTATTTCTTGGGGAGGCTATTTCTAATGCATTATTATCGGCTTTTTGAGGATAAAAAGGAGTACGAAGCTTTGGGCTATGGACCCCAGGGTAACAGGTGGAATGATGATAAAGTTCCCTTGATCTACTGCTGCAATGTGCGCAGTCTGGCTTTTTTTGAATTGTACTGCGTCCTTGGGTCAAAAGTATCTAAAACCCGTTTTAAACTGGCGCAGATTGATATTGGTGTCAATGTTCCTGCTATAGAAGTTGACGATTTACCGGAAGATTGGCGCAATCGGCCACATCCCCGATCTACGAAGGAATTTGGCACCTACTGGGCGAAATCTAAACAGAGTTTGTGCGTAAAAGTGCCATCAGCGCGTATGCCGCTTTCTTGTTTTCCGCAAGAGCATAACTTGCTGATCAACCCTTTTCATCCCGAATTTCAAACCGGGATTAATGTGATAGCTGTTGAGAAGGTGAATTTTGAACTAAATGCAGTTGCTAAATAGCACATTTAACAGGAAGTTATTGATGCTGAATTCAGTTTTAAAGAATGTTCGGAGTAATTGGCCATTTCAGCTTTAACAATGAAATTTCACGATTTTAACCAAAAATAATGAGTTTTTGGGAATTTTATTCTTTGAAGAAAAGTTCCCTTTGAGGCGACTTCTCCTCTTCAAGAGCCCATTCATTGGATTGTAAACATTTCGCTTTAAGCGAAATTTTCTTATAATGAAACCTGAAATTTATATCCCAAAACATCTTCTACAATTACTGAATTTATCTCCTTAAAAATTCCATTCTTTTCTTCTTTATAATGCGGAGGTTTTAGACCCAATTCCAAGGCTTTTTTGCTATAATATTCCTTTTTTAGGGGATGATGTGGCACTACCGCATTTATAGTTAGACCATAAGCTTTTTTATAGATTACAGCGAGTATAATCCCTATGCAATCGGTGCGATGTATAAGGTTTACGGGAGCATTTCCGCTGGTCAGGTCTTTTCTTCCGGCCAAATATTTTACAGGATTTCGGCTGCCGCCAAAAAGTCCACCAAAGCGAATTACAGTGGTTTTCAGCTTCTGGGAATTCAGAAATAATTGTTCAACTTCCACTAATTGTTGGCCTTTATTATGCTGCGGAACTGGAGCTGTATTTTCGTTTACCTTGCCCTGGGAGTCATCATAGGCGCCCGTACTGCTGATTAAAATACATTGTCTTATGGCCGATGCCTCAACGGCCTTTAAAAGATTTAACATTTTCAAGGCATGGTCATGGCCGGTATTGCGTCTTAGACCGGGAGGTATGAGAATAATGATGAGTTCTGCCCCTTCCAGAAAAGCATTTATCTGGCCGCTGACGCCGTCTTCACTTATTTCAACCCGGTAAGCATCCAGACCACTATTTCTTAGTTTGGTTTGTTTACTCTTAATTGTGGTCGACCCTTTAACCTGGTGACCCAGCCCCTGAAGATTTGCGGCAAGCGGTATACCCAGCCAGCCCAATCCTGCGATCGCGATATTCATGGGATATTATTTTCTGAAGGTTTTGTAAAATCGAGTTGATGTTTGGTAATGATCGCATCGGTATTGATAAAGGGCATTGGCATTGAATTTTCAGGTCTCGGCGGAATTTTAAAATCTGGCCGGCTCAACAGGTCGTAACTCAGGTCATAAAGAGTAAATGTAAGCGGTGCCCCTTCGGGAAGTGATAGCGATACCACCAGAGGGTCTCGGTCTGCCACGCGGTAATTGAGAAGGCGATCGCTTTTACGATCCTCAAAAATATATTTCTTGCCAGGATCTTTCTCAACTTTTTGTCCATTAAACACCAGCGATTGAAAAGGCGTTCCGGGAGGGTTGAGCAGGATCATATCATTCACGTTGCGCTGAGGATAGACGATAAATTCCAATTCACGCACTCCGTTGTTCACAATATCCTTTCGCACATAAACACTTGATGGGGCTACCGCTTTGAGCCCGGCGGGTGCTGCATAGGTAAAACCGGTATTGTACTTGCCGGCGCCACCTGCCTGTATGAGTTTGGCTGCATCCTGCATGTCATTGCCCATGATCTTTTTGATCCACGCATCAGGATGCGCATTATATGTGGTATAGTATGCTTTCTGTGTATCAATGTTATAAACATAATCAAGGCTGGTGGGAAAAGGCCTTTTCGGCGTAAATCCTGACTGCGTGTGCGCATAGATTAGACTTACGATGCCAATGAGCAAAAACAAAAACGCCAACTGCCCATTAATTTCGTAAAACCCGATCACCGGAAGCAATAGGCCTAAAAGCAGCACCAGCAGCAGTGCACTTCCCGGCAGTATTACCAGATCGAGCCCCAATGGGAATTGCAGGACGAAATTGGCCACCACAAAAATTGCTGGCGTACAGCAAAGACATAGCCAGAATAGGTTAATTTTTTTCAACTTAATGATCAGAAAGACGGCCAACATCACAAAATACAAAGGCACGATAAAGAAAGAGGCTCCGGGAAGCCAGAGCGCCAGGGCACAGTTTATAATGAGCCAGAGAAAAATAGGTGCTATAGTAAGGGCAGCGACTTGGAATGATCTGTAAAAAAGCTTGTAAACATAGAAATTGATCGCTAGCGTTAAGGCTACAAATGCCGTGATGTACGAGTACCCATTATAGGTAAAACCCTGTAAGATATCTATATATTTGGGATAGATGACCAATATAAGTTTCCAGCCTAAAAAGGCGGTCCCGGTGCTTGCAATAAGAGAGATCAAAAGCGGTAGAAACCCACGGCCAATGTTGCTGAGTGTAAACTGCTGCTTTTTAATACCATAAATGATCAATGCGATAAAACAGCCGATCGCCAAAATCAGCATGGGCCAGATCCAGCCGAAAGGATAGTGCATCATTTTGAGCAGTGGCAGGTTGAGATAGACTTCATCTACATCGCTTTTTAGGTTGAGGTCTGCATTGGCAAAGTAATTTAACAACGGCATAAGATAAGAACCTTGGTGCTGCAGCGAGCTTCTATCTAACCGTTCATACGTATCATTTGCCGTATGGTAATCAAAATGATCGCTTAAGAAAGCAAAGAAGAATCCGTCAATATCGCCATACTCTCGCAGCACTGTAGAATCTGTATCGTTGGGTAGGATTTTATAGATACTGTATGCCAAACTGTTGGCGTAGGGATAAGAAGGGTTCGCTTTCGCGAAAGCATTAATGAGTGCCGCATTGCCATGATTGGTCTCCACGATCATATTAGACGGGCCGCCACTGCCTCGTGCCTCAAAGTTAAGCGCCAGTTTTACATCTTTGGCCCATGGATGTTCGCCCACAAAAAGAGAGGCGCCGTTTAGACCCAGTTCTTCTGCATCGGTAAAGAGGACAATAATGTCATTTTTCGGTTTAATATCAGAGGCCAAAAAGGCACGGATCCCTTCCAGCACGGTAACGACGCCACTCCCGGCATCACTTGCGCCATAAGATGCGGTATGTGGGGCGCTGTCGTAATGTGAAAATACCAGTAAGGCGTTTCCGTTCCCAGTGCCCTTGATCCTTGCCAAAATATTTTGCGCCTTACTCAGCGCCCCCCAGCCCGGCCGGTAGGCAAAACCTTCCTGCACCTGTGTTTCCAAGCCCATACTATCCAGCACTGCGACCAGGTAATCCTGTACCTGCTTGTGGGCGGGATTGCCTACCGCGTGCGGTTTTTTTGAAATTACCTTAAGGTGTTTTAGCGCCCGGCTTGTGGAAAATTCAGTTTTTGGAGTATCTGGCCCGCTTATATGGTGCGGTTTGTAAGTGTAGAAGGCGTAATAGGTGAGGCCGCATAAAAGCAGAAAAGATAGAAGAACGGAGTACTTTTTGGGCATGATAGCTCGAGTGAATTTTGATTCTAAAAATACTAAAAATTATACGTTTGCGATCAGTTTTATAATAGGTACCCACTTTAGTATAGATCAGAGGAGTCCTATGTTATCAATGGACAAATAGCTGTTAACTCCAAAAAAAACCAGATTTGGTAATGGTTTTGTCTTTATGTTGCTCCTAATTTCAATTGATCTTTTCTATCCTTCTAAATTTGTATCTGCCGCTCAATCTGTTGATCAAGCGAGATGAAGGTTTCGGTACGCGAGACGCCCTCTATGGCCTGTATTTTTTTATTGAGCAGGTGCATAAGGTCTTCATTGTTTTGGCAGAGAATTTTTATGAGGATAGACCAGTTACCGGTGGTGTAGTGGCATTCGATCACTTCGGGAATTTCCTTTAATTGTTTTACCGCCTTTGGGTTGCTCATGGCACGGTCAAGGTAAATCCCAACAAAAGCCATCGTTTTGTAGCCCAGGATCTTGGGATCTATGATCACCCTAGAGCCACTTATGAGTCCAGAAGCCTCCAGTTTGCGCAAGCGTTGATGAATCGCCGCCCCAGAAATCCCGACGTTGCGGGCAATCTCGAGCACGGGTTTGCGGGCATCATCCATCAATGCGCGCAAAATTATTTTATCAATACCATCAATACTGATCTGTTGGTTGATGACCTTCATAAGTTTCTTATTAAAACTTAAAAGTAGTAAAAGGCTTTTAATTTGACGTTTTTTTTGAGCATTCAGTTTTAAATTATCAGGTTTAGAACATGATGGAAGGAAAGCTTTTTTTCCTTTCCGCACCTGTTTCTTATGCTCCTAAAGTATTGGGATTGTAACCCAGGTAAGGCACTTCATATTCTTTGAACACAATACCGAATTCGCGAAGTTCCCTTAAGATGGGCTCATAAATCGCTCTGGCGATAGGCATCTGTACGCCAGGTGCCTTAATCTCACCATTGATTATTTTTAGCGCGGCAATGCCCACCGGCAAACCCACTGTTTTGGCCATGGCCGTATTGACCTCATCATTGCCCTCAATCACCAGAGTGGAATCAATCTGTTTTCTCTCCCCTTTAAGCTCGTAACCAAATT
This sequence comes from Leeuwenhoekiella sp., assembly GCA_965219335.1. Classification (GTDB taxonomy): domain Bacteria; phylum Bacteroidota; class Bacteroidia; order Flavobacteriales; family Flavobacteriaceae; genus Leeuwenhoekiella. The sequence goes on along the minus strand of CBDCNG010000009.1, from coordinate 362,085 downwards.
TGTGGTACATAACAATCATATCCTTGTCTTCTGGCGATAAAGACCATTTCTGCTCCAGGATTTTTTGCAGACATTGTGCCGGGGTCGCCATATCCAACCCCAATTTTTTGTTTTTACTAAAGAGATCCAGCTCCAGCAATTTTTCCCACAGCAGATCATCCTGTTCTATTCTAAGGCTCAATCGCAGTTTTAGTTCAACGGTATCTGTAGGTGAATACGGCAAAAAGAGGTTTGTAAACTCCCGGTAGCTCATTTCCCTTGTGCCCTGCAAAAAGTAGGAATCATCGGTCATGCCCAGTTGTACAAAAACATTCCAGGCTCGGGAAAAACCCACTCGTCTTATAGTGCCGCGGTATAGCGTGAGCACATTATCAAGACCATAGAGGCTTCTGTATTTTAGGGAATTCCGGTTGGCATAGGCTTCAAAACGGCCGTAACCTTCCACATCCAGGAATTCCGTTCTTCTGAATAGGCGCTGATAGGGGATGTATTTGTAAGCACCCTCTTGTATAAATTCCGCCGCCCCGCCCTGCCCGGCGAGTACAACATTGCGGGGGTTCCAGGTAAATTTGTAGTTCCAAAGATTAGTATCGCTTTCTGGGGCGACCAGCCCCCCGGTAAAGGATTCAAAAAGCAGAATATTTGCTCCTTTTTCGCGCAGGCGGTCAAGCACCTGCATCGCGCTCATGTGATCTATTCCGGGATCCAGGCCTACCTCGTTCATGAAAGTTAGCCCTTTTTTGCGGGCGGCTTCGTCCAGAGCGTGCATCGCATCACTCACATAGGATGCCGTGACCAGGCTTTTACCGAATTTGAGGCAGTCTTGCGCAATGGTGAGGTGTAAACTTGCCGGCAACATGCTGATCACGAGGTCTGCTTGTTTTACAGCCGCTTGCCTTTGTAGCTCCTGCGAGATGTCAAGGCCCGTAGCTTCTGCCCTGGGATGCTCGCCGGCAAGCCGCTCTGCCCGCTCTAAAGATTGATCTGCGAGGGTGATTTTGAGATCTTCTTTTACGGATCGTGCCAAAAGATAATCGATCAACTGTGAGGTGGATTTACCGACCCCTATAATAAGTATGTTCCGCATGGCCTTGAATTGTATTTTTGTGGTGGCTTACGAAGTTAGCATATACTTTGACCAGTAAAAAATGGAGTTATGGATAGAAAATTATTGATTTTGGGTGGTATTTTTGGGCTTACCGCCATTATTTTAGGTGCTTTTGGAGCCCACGGTCTAGAAAAAGTAGTGGATGCCCGCTCTATTGCATCTTTTGAGACCGGAGTGCGCTACCAGTTTTACCACGCTCTTTTATTACTGATGGTGGGAGGGTTTTTACCGCTTCCGCGAAAGCGAAAACGGATCCTATTTTATCTTCTTCTCATAGGTGTACTCTTGTTTTCGGGATCTATCTACTTGCTCTCCACCCAAAGCGTAACCGGTGTAGATTTTACCGGAATTGCCCTTTTCACCCCACTTGGTGGACTCTTGCTCATTGTTTCTTGGTGCATACTTGTCTATTCGTTCATTAAAGACAGGTCTATGGTGATTACCTCTAATTAAGAACATTGCTAGGTTTTTATCGCTTTCGCGAAAGCGGAACATTCCTAATTAATGCTGAAGTTTTAAGGGAGTGGCTAGGTAAAATCACCTAAATGCTTATTAAAAGTGGTCTAAAAAAGAAAAAACCTTCCCGGGAGGAAGGTTTTTAATGGGGTTATGTTGTGCTCTTTATTTTTTGGCATTGACCTCATCAATGTATTTCTCGAGGGCCATGGTCATGGATGGAGTCTCGGGGCTGGGTGCCTTGATATTGATCTTAAGCCCTGCCTCATTTGCCGCGTTTATCGTAGAGTTGCCAAAGACTGCAATGCGGGTATCTTTCTGGTCAAAATCCGGAAAGTTTTCAAAAAGGGATTTTATTCCACTAGGGCTAAAAAATACTAAAATATCGTAATAGACATCTTTTAAATGTGAGAGATCGCTCACAACCGTCCTGTAAAAGGTGGCTTGTTTATAGTTGATTTTAAGTTCGTCCAGTGTTTTTGGGATTTCTGGTTTAAGCACGTCAGACGAAGGCAAAAGGAATTTTTCGTTCTTATACTTCTTAAGTATGGGAGCCATCTCGGCAAAAGTGCGCTTACCCACATAAATTTTCCGCTTGCGGTAAACCACATATTTCTGTAAGTAATAGGCCACAGCTTCGCTTTGACAAAAATATTTGAGATTGTCGGGTACTTTATAGCGCATTTCTTCCGCGATTCTAAAGAAATGATCTACCGCATTGCGACTGGTTAGGATAATGGCTGTATAGTTATTGAGATCAACCTTTTGATGGCGAACTTCTTTCCCCGGGACGCCTTCAACATGAATAAACGGAATGAAATCTATCTTCACGCGTTTTTTTTCCTGGAGGTCAAAATAGGGGGAATTCTCAATTTTAGGTTCTGGCTGGGATACCAAAATTGTCTTTACCTTCATAAATCTGCTATTTTTCTAGTGATGAACGTACATGCTAAATAACTTGAACAAAATGAAATAGGGCACAATTTCAAGTGCGCAAAGGTACAAAATAAAATAGAACCAATTATTTGAAATGATATTTTGATAATCTCGTAGCGTGTTAATTAGGAGGATAAGGTTGAGCAGTACTATAAGCGCTATGATGACCAGTGCGGCCGTACGGCCAAAAAATGTACTATAAACGAAAAGAGCACTTAGCGGCAAAAGAAGAACCGCTATATAATTACGGTGCACTAATTTGTGGTAATGATACGTTTTAAGAACGTTTTCTCCGTTGAACAACACACCTATGATCCTTTCGGTCAAAAATTTAATCCCGACAAAAAGTCCATAAAACACCATAATGCGCAAAAAAAGCACAGTGGGTTCCAAATGGTTAAAAAGATGAAAGGTACTGCAGACCAAATATAGGAATAGTGATACGCTGAGCAGTTGCACCGTTGAGAGAAGGATATTAAATGGGTTTTCAAACTTTAGATCTTTAGCAGCCTTACCCATATACTTTTCATTAAAGGGCACCTCGGTAAAATCAAGGAAGCGGCGCTCATAGGCATATTTGGTTATTGCCAGTAGGCACAGGCAGCCCAGGATTACCAGGGTGATCCAGTCTATGGTTTCTACCGTTCTTGTAATAGCCTGCAAAGGAGTGTTTTTTAAATGAGTTCAAAATTACTATTAAAAGCACAGCAAAAACGCAATGCCACCAATAGTTCAACCCAAAATTAAGTACATTTGCCGAAAATTTTTCTTTTAAATGACCAGGCGCCTAGTCATAGTCCCCACATATAACGAAGTTGAAAATATTGAGAAACTGGTGCGAAACGTTTTTGCACAGCAGCGGTCATTTGATGTACTGGTGGTCGACGACAATTCCCCAGACGGCACGGCAGATATAGTTAGGCAGCTTCAGCAGGTTTTTGAGGAAAGGCTTTTTCTGCTTCCACGAAAGGGAAAAAATGGTCTGGGAACTGCTTATATTGCCGGTTTTAAATGGGCGTTACAACAAAATTATGACTACATATTTGAGATGGATGCAGACTTTTCTCATTCGCCCAATGACCTCACGAGGCTGTATAATGCCTGTTACAAGGATGGTGCAGAATTAGCTATTGGCTCCCGATACAAAACGGGTGTCAACGTTGTAAATTGGCCCATGGGTAGGGTTTTAATGTCCTATATCGCGTCTAAATATGTGCGTTTCGTTACGGGGATGAGAATCAGCGATACCACTGCGGGCTTTGTGTGCTATCACCGCACAGTGCTTGAGGCCATTAACCTGGACAAGATAAAATTTGTAGGTTACGCATTTCAGATCGAAATGAAATTTAAGGCACATCTATTAGGCTTTAAAATCTCAGAAATCCCTATCATATTTGTAGACCGTACCCAAGGTGTGAGCAAGATGAGTACAGGGATTATTTCTGAGGCGGTCCTAGGTGTAATCAGCATGAAGGTTAAAAGCCTTTTTAAAAACTATGAAATCTAATATGGAAAAGATACTAATCAAGGATGCTAATATTGTCAACGAGGGTAAGATCATGCGCGGCGATGTTTACATCGTGCAGGGTATGATTGCTGATGTGGGCAAAAGCTTGACGCCAAAAAGTGCAGATGTCAACGTTTTCGACGCTGAAGGCAAATATCTTTTTCCCGGCATCATTGACGATCAGGTTCATTTTAGGGAGCCCGGCCTGACCCATAAAGCCAGTATACTCAGCGAGTCAAAGGCTGCTGTGGCCGGTGGTATCACTTCGTTTATTGAGATGCCCAACACCGTACCTCAGGCTGTGACCATTGATCTTCTGGAACAAAAGTTTGAAAGGGCGGCCCAAACCTCGTATGCTAACTATTCTTTTATGTTTGGGGGCACCAATGACAACCTTGAGGAAATCAAGAAACTGGATCCAAAAAAGGTGGCAGGGCTCAAACTATTTTTGGGCAGTTCCACCGGGAACATGCTGGTAGATGACGAGGCGGTCCTTGAGCGTATTTTTAAGAGTACACCTCTTGTTATATCTGCACATTGTGAGGATGAGGCCACGATAAGGAAAAATCTTGCTATTTATAAGGAGCGCTATGGGGATGATATCCCAATCAATATGCACCCGGTGATCAGGAGTGCCGAGGCCTGCTATATCTCCTCTTCAAAAGCGGTTGCACTTGCAAAAAAAACCGGTGCGCGCCTGCATGTTTTTCATCTTTCAACAGCCGGCGAGACTAAACTCTTCAGCAATAAAAAACCGCTAAAGGACAAAAAGATTACCGCAGAGGTCTGCGTACACCATCTGTGGTTTACCGATGCCGATTATGAGCAGAAGAAGACCCTGATTAAATGGAATCCGGCCATTAAAACCGAAGAAGATCAGAAAGGACTTTGGAAAGCCCTGCTGGACGATCGTATCGATGTTGTGGCTACTGACCATGCACCTCATACGCTTGAAGAAAAGCAGAACGTTTATACAAAAGCTCCCAGTGGCGGGCCTATGGTTCAGCACGCCTTTCCCGCAATGCTTGAGATGTACCACAGGGGCAGGATTTCGCTTGAGAAAATCACGGAGAAAATGTGTCATAACCCAGCCATACTTTTTAATATAGAAAAACGCGGCTATATCAGGGAGGGATATCATGCAGATCTTGTATTGGTGGATCTCAATAGCCCATGGACAGTAACTAAAGACAACATTCTTTACAAATGTAAGTGGTCACCCTTTGAGGGCAGTACTTTTAAATCGCGCATATCGCACACGTTTGTAAACGGTAAGCTGGCCTATAAAAACTTTAAGGTATATGAAGAGCAGCATGGGGAGCGTTTAACCTTCAACAGATGATCAAAAAGGCTTTCATAGCGGTTTTTCTTATGGTGTTTTTTGGCTGCCAGGATGTCGTGCGGCCTAAAAAGCCAGATCATCTCATTGATGAAGCGCAGATGAAAAATATGCTCTATGACCTGTCTTTGGTCAATGCCGCCCGCGATCTGGGAAGAGATCAACTGGAACAGGCCGGCATTGCGCCAGAGAAGTTTATATTCGACAAATATGGTATTGATAGCGCGCAATTTGCGCAGAATATTCAGTATTACTCGGTGAAGTTTTACAAATACCAGACCATGTGGCAGGAGGTAAATAAACGCCTTGATGATGAGCGCGATTTGGTAGATAGCTTAAAGCAAAAGCAGGAGGACAGCATCAACTTGGTAAGGAAGGCTAAGGCAGATGAAAAAAAATCAGACGGCGATGATAATCTTCCCCCGAGGCTAAATCGCCCCGATGACATGCAGGGAGGTCATCAGCGTTGACCTCGATTGGTCTGGGACTTATAGTGTTCTACAGTACGCTTTAGGGTGTCTTCTAAAGGGATGAATTTAAAATCGAGCTCTTCAGTTATTTTAGAAGCGTCATATTCTACATGAGTTATAGATGCCTTGGCAGTAGCCCTGAAAAGTGTTCTTTTTGTACCAAATACTAGGTGAGTGGCATAATCTAACCTCCACCCCAGATTAAGCTGCCAGGATTTGGCCATTTTTGCAGGAGGGCTTGTGTGGATATCCCTGGCGATCATCCCAAAAAAGGTGTCAAAAGCTGTATTTGTACCTGCCAGGATAAAACGCTGGCCGGCGACATCACTTTTCATGAGCAGGATCATCGCCCTTGCTACATCAAGCACATCGGTAAAGGAATTGGCCCCAGGCACCGTAAAGCGCATCCCATGTTCTATTTCCTTAAAGAAGAGACCACTGCCAGTATTGTAAAAACCCTCGCCGATGATGATTGAGGGATTTACAATAACGGCTGTCAACCCTTCTTGCGTGCCGCGCCAAACTTCCATTTCGCTCGCAAATTTTGTAATACTGTAGGCACTCTTATCTTTTGCCGGGGCCCATTGGGTCTCTTCGGTTGTGGGACGGCCATTTTCGGTCTTGCCAAGGGAGGCCACAGAGCTTACGTGGCAAAATTTTTTGACTCCGTGTGATAGGCTGAGGTTGACCATATTTGCAGTACCCTCTACATTGACCTTCTGCATTTTTTTAAAATGGCTGGGATCAAAGGAAACCACCGCTGCACAGTGATATACATGTGTGATTCCCACAAAAGCTTCAGAAAGGGCAGTGACATCTGTAATATCGGCCTGTTGCCACCTGATTTTTGTAAATAAATCCGCTTTCACAAAAGCATTTGTGCTGGATTTATATTTAAAAAGTGCCTCAACGGCTTTCTTACTCTCCTCGGTTCTGTATAACGCACGAACGTTTTCGCCTTGAGCGATAAGATCGTACAAAAGGTGTGCACCAAGAAATCCCGTTGCGCCGGTGACTAAGATCATGATGCCAAGATAGGGATTAAGGGGTTATGGTCTACGATTTTTGAAGTGGGATTTTAGACGGTATTGTTTCATTTTTTGGAAAAATATCCGTCGATTTTGAGCTGTTTTTTGCTAAAAATGAGCCTTTTTTACCTTGTGCTGAAGCATTTTTGGATAGTCAAAATAGGATCGCAATTCTTAATTTATGCCTAGATTTAACATAGATTGGCTTATTTATTGTCATCAAATCAGTATATTATAAAAACACAAAACCCTCAAAATCAAGATGATTAAGAGGGATTTTGGTACCTAGGACGGGACTTGAACCCGTACGGCCATAATGGCCATTGGATTTTAAGTCCAACGTGTCTACCGATTCCACCACCTAGGCGTGGTAACTAAAAAACCCTCCATCAATACTTCGTGATGAAGGGTAGAGAGCGAAAGACGGGATTTGAACCCGCGACCCCCACCTTGGCAAGGTGGTGCTCTACCCCTGAGCTACTTTCGCATTAAAAATCGCGATTGCCAATAATGCGGTTGCAAATTTACAAGAATTCTTTTATTTGGCAACACTTTTTTTGTTGGATTTTTGAGTTATACTGATCAATGCGATTTTGAGGTAGATAAGTTATTAACGATCAATCGCTAGTATGCACTATTTTTGGCATTTGTCTGCCGGTATAAACGAGGAAGCTGTAGTATATCAATTCAGCATTATGATACTTTACTTTTAGTACTGCGCACCAGCATCCGCTTGATCTCGTTGAGCTTCATTAAGGCTTCTACAGGCGTCAGGGTGTCTATATCGGTGTGCAGGATCTCTTCTTTAATCTCTTCAAGCAACGGGTCGTCGAGGTTGAAAAAGCTGAGTTGCATCTCTTCTTCAGCTGATTTCTTTAAGGTTTCCTCGACATCTTCCCTACCATGGGCAGCCTCCAGTTTTTGCATAACTTTATTGGCGCGGTGCAGCACTTGCTGGGGCATACCGGCCATCTTGGCAACATGAATGCCGAAACTGTGCGCGCTTCCACCGGGGACGAGTTTTCTCAAGAAAAGCACATTATCCTTCAGTTCCTTTACCGAAACATTGAAGTTTTTGATACGCTTAAAAGTTTCGGTCATATCATTAAGCTCGTGGTAATGAGTCGCGAAAAGCGTTTTGGGCCGTGCGGGGTGCTCATGCAGATATTCACTGATTGCCCAAGCGATGGAAATCCCGTCATAAGTGCTCGTACCGCGGCCTATTTCATCCAATAAAACCAGACTACGCTCAGAGATATTGTTGAGTATGCTGGCTGTCTCGTTCATCTCGACCATAAATGTAGATTCACCCATAGAGATATTGTCACTGGCCCCCACACGGGTAAAAATTTTATCTACCAGCCCGATACGTGCCGCTTTAGCGGGCACAAAACTTCCCATCTGGCCCAAGAGTACAATCAGCGCAGTCTGTCTCAATATCGCTGATTTACCAGACATATTCGGCCCGGTGATCATAATGATCTGTTGCTCTGCCCGATCCAGATAAATATCATTGGCGATGTACGGTTGGGCAAGCGGTAATTGTTTTTCGATCACGGGATGACGGCCGGCGGTGATCTCAAGTTCTTGTGAATCGTCGATCACCGGCCTGACATAATCATGTGCTTTCGCCAAAGAGGCATACGAGCACAGGCAATCAAGTTCTGCGACTGTGCCAGCATTGGCCTGCACCGGCTGGATAAATTGTGTCATCCACGATACAAGCTGAGTAAAAAGCTGCTGTTCCAAAGACAAAATCTTTTCTTCAGCACCTAAAATTTTGGTCTCGTAGTCTTTGAGTTCTTCGGTAATATAGCGCTCTGCATTTACGAGAGTCTGTTTTCGGATCCATTCTGTCGGGACTTTATCCCTGTGTGTATTGCGAACTTCGATGTAGTAGCCAAAAACATTGTTTGACGCGATCTTAAGTGAACTTATCCCGGTACGTTCAGTCTCCCGTTTGAGCATGGCGTCGAGATAGCCTTTGCTTTTGTGTGCTAGACCTCGCAACTCATCGAGTTCGTCGTGAAAACCATCTGCGATAACATTTCCCTTAAGCACATTGACAGGGGCTTCTTCATTAAGGGTCTCTTTGATCTTGGCGCGTAAGTGCTCCAGACCGTTGAGCTTATCGCCCAAGATTTTAAGCGCATCATTATCAGCGTGCGTGGCCAGTGCTTTTACGGGCACCATGGCCTCCAGTGAATTTTTGAGCTGTACCACTTCGCGTGGGCTTATCTTCCCAGTTGCCACTTTGCTCACCAGCCGCTCCACATCACTCATCTGCTTGAGGTGCTGGGTGAGTTTGTCGTAGATTTTGCTGTTTTCCAATAAAAAGGAAACAACTTCATGCCGCTGGGTAATAGCATCTTCACTTTTTAAAGGGAGGGCAAGCCAGCGCTTGAGCAGCCTGCCACCCATGGGCGAGGTAGTCTTATCAATGACATCCAGTAGAGTGATCGCCTGTGCGGTTGTGCCCTGGTAAAGCTCTAGATTGCGAATGGTAAAGCGGTCCATCCATACATAAGCATCCTCAGCGATACGGCTAATGCGGTTGATGTGTTTTAACTTATGATGCTGTGTCTCGCCCAGATAATGAAGTACTGCCCCGGCTGCAATTACCCCTTCAGCAAGATGCTCTACGCCAAATCCCTTAAGCGACTTGACCTCAAAATGCTTATAGAGCGATTCATAGGCATAATCGACCTGAAATATCCAGTTTTCTTGAAAAAAGGTATGATAGCTGTTGCCAAAATCTTCTATAAAATCCTTTTTACTGGCCTTGCTCACCAGGACTTCACTGGGCTCAAAATTCTGTAAAAGTTTATCGATATATGCAGCATCTCCCTGGGCTGTGAGATATTCGCCGGTAGAAACATCCAGAAAGGCGATCCCCAGGTTCTTTTTACCATAATGTAACGCGGCGAGGAAATTGTTGCTCTTAGATTGCAGTACCTCATCATTCATGGCTACACCCGGTGTCACCAATTCAGTCACACCACGCTTTACGATCGTTTTGGTGGTTTTGGGATCTTCTAGCTGATCGCAGATGGCAACCCTGCAACCTGCCCTGACCAGTTTGGGAAGGTAGCTGTTTAGGGAATGGTGCGGAAAGCCCGCCAGCTCGGTGCGCTCGCCACCGTTATTGCGGTTGGTCAGTACAATATTGAGGATGCCGGCGGCACGCACAGCATCTTCGCCAAATGTCTCGTAAAAATCACCCACCCTAAAGAGGAGCAGCGCATCGGGATATTTATGCTTGATGCCGTTGTACTGCTTCATCAGTGGTGTTACCTTCTGTTTCTTTTTGGCGGTCATATTTTGGTCTTCAGTATTTTCGCTTTTGCGAAATTGCTTATTGAGCTATGAATCTGTAAATTTGAGTTTAATCTTTTCGATTAGAAACTTACTGATTTCTAATCTTTATTATGATTTCTAATTTGTGATCGTAGGCGCCAAAAAATGTCGCTTTTGGGTCCTGCTATACGAATTCGATGCAATAAATCGTATTGGATTCAGATCTGTAATTTGAATAATTGGGATTTGCAAAAGCATCCTCTTTTCCAAATTTTGGCATGAAAGATTTAAACTGGGGGATTTTGCTTATTTTATCTACAGTTTTTAGTTCTTTTTATCAGATTTCCAGCGCCTGCTAATTTATTAAAAAAGCTTTTCCATTATATCTTTAACCCTTAGAGTTATCCTTTATTTTTGAACATTTTTAGTATAAAATGGAAATCGAGGACAAGTTTTGCCCACTCAATTAAACTTGCAGGAATACCCTTTTAACCTTCAATTTAACCTATGAACAGAAAACTTGAAAACAGCGAACTGGAACGCAAATCAATTGATGAATTTCGAAAGGCACAAAAAACGCCGCTCATCATAGTTTTGGATAACGTGCGAAGCCTTAATAATATAGGATCTATATTTCGAACGGCAGATGCTTTTTTGGTCAAAAAAATACTCCTTTGTGGTATTACTGCTCAACCCCCCCACCGCGATATTACCAAAACGGCCCTGGGCGCCACGCAAACCGTCGCATGGGAACATTACCAGAATATAGAGGAAGCTATACAAAAGCTGAAGGGCGACGGAGTCAATATCCTCGCGATTGAGCAGGCGGAAAACTCCGTGGCGCTGGATGTCTTTGATCTAAAAAAGGGAGAAACCTACGCTGTTATTTTTGGGAATGAGGTTAACGGAGTGCAACAGGAAATCGTCTCAATGGCAGACACGGTTATTGAGATCCCTCAACTGGGCAGCAAGCATTCCCTGAATATCGCCGTTAGTGCTGGTGTTGTGGTGTGGGATTTATTTGTGAAGATGAATTCGCGATAATTGAATTAGGAGCGTTTTGTGGGATTTCAAGGGGGTTAACTATTAGAATACTTTCACGAAAGGGATACAACGAGCTCTAAAACACATTGGAAAGCTAAAAACACTTTATCGGGGTTTTCAGTGTTTAAATATGGTATTAATAATTGTAATTAGATTAAATGCACACAAAACGGCTAATTAACATTATATCGCACACTATTATAATTTTTTACTAAAAATATCTTAATAACCTTTCATGAAAAATGAAATGTTTTCATATTTACACTACCTAACTTATGTACCATGAAAACAAAAACTGAATTTGACTACGCATCCTATCAAGAAGGGGAGCGTTATGGCCTTCAACTCGGAATCTTAATGGGCGTTGTGCTTGGTCTTGCCATCACTCTTGCTGTGCTTTATTTCTTGACACTCAATTCTTACTGATTATTTTGGCCATTTGGCTGAGCACTTTCACGTAGTCCCGCCTGTTGTTTACAAAGTCTAGAGCGGTCACATCGATGATTTTGACATTGCCCTCCCTTTTGGTCTTTATATATTTAAGGTATCCCGCACCGATCTGCGTTAGATATTCCTGGCTTATATCCTGCTCATAAGCACGGCCTCGCTTTTTGATATTGTCAAGCAATCTTTCTGTATTTTGATACAGGTACACGTAGAGTCCTGGCTTTACAATCTCGCGGTACATAATACCATGCAGTTTTTTATAAAGGGCAAATTCATCATTATTCAAGGTAATCTGGGCAAAAATCAGGGATTTATGACTGTCGTAATCTGATATCATAAAATCTTTAAACAGGTCGTGCTGGCCAAGATCGTCCAGCAGTTGTTGATATCGGTCTGCCAAAAAGGACATCTCCAGCGCGAAGGCATATCGTGTCTTATCTTTATAAAATTGAGGTAAAAAGGGGTTGTCTTTAAAACGCTCCAAAATCAACTTTGCATTAAAATCCCTTGCTATCATAGAAGCGAGCGTCGTTTTACCCGCTCCGATGTTTCCTTCAATGGCAATATATTGATACGGAGCGAACCCAAATTTATTCAACGGATTTGAGAGTGTTACATCTAATTTTTGAACGAGATTTTGATCTTCTGTCTCACGGAGCAGGAGTTCAATAGATTTTTTTGATTTGGGATGAGCGGCTTTTGGTGCTATATCGCAAAGCGGTTGCAGCACAAATCTTCGCCGCTCCATTTCAGGATGGGGGATTTTCAGATCGGGATTATTGCTAATTGTATCGGCAAAAAATAATATGTCAATATCAATGATCCGATCCTCATATTTTTTTCCAGTGCTTAATAATTGTCTTTTTCGTCCTATTTCGTCTTCGATCAGTAAAATCTCGCGTAATACCTCTGTGCTTTCCATATCGGTTTTGATACCTATTACGGCATTCAAAAAATCAGCGCCTGCGTAACCCCAGGAGGCGGTTTTGTAAACGGGGGATATTTGTGTGATGCTTCCCACTCGCTCGAAAATAAGATCAACTGCCGTCTGGAGGTTGCTTTGGGAATCCCCCTGGTTGCTGCCAAGGGATAAATAAATATCGTGCAATGGTTTGATAATGAAAAAACTTTAGATAATTCAAGTAAAAAAATGATGCTTACACCAGTTTGATCCCTTAATTTTAAAACTTCACAAATTTAAAGCTTTCAAGTTGCCAAAGGGAGTCCGCTCACAAAAAGATATATTTTTAGCTTACCGTATTTACATTGTCTTGGGGGCACTTTTTGTCTGTGCCCTAGTAGTTTCTAACCTGATTTTCCAAAAATTTTTTTACTGGGATTTTTTTGGCATTTATCATTTTGAGATTTCGGTGGGCATATTGCCGTATCCGGTCACTTTTCTGATTACAGACCTGATCAGTGAGATTTATGGGCGCAAAAAAGCTAACCAAGTCGTTACCACAGGGATCTTTGCCTCTTTTTTCTCCCTTTTTATAGTCTATGTGTCTGACGCGGTACCTGCTACAGACTGGTCTCCGATAGGAGACGCGCTCTTTGCCAAGGTTTTTGGGGCTACTGCGATTGCCGTGCTCGCCTCAATGCTGGCTTATCTTTTTGCCCAGTATATTGACATTCAGCTTTTCCATTTTTGGAAGAAGGTAACTAAGGGAAAGCACCTTTGGATCAGAAATAATTTTTCTACCTTTTTTAGCCAGTTTGTTGATACTATTACCGTACTGCTTTTATTGTGCGCTTTCAATAAAATTGAGTGGTCCCGTTTTGGTGCGCTGCTTGAGGCCGGCTTTCTTTTTAAGGTTTTGATAGCAATATGCGACACACCTTTTTTATATATTGGCGTTTATTTCTTTAGAAAACGCTTTGATCTTAAAGTACATGAAGAACTTGGCAATGATATTGCAATACAACAGGTAAAAGAGAAAATTTAAAACCCCACCACATGAAAAAGGCACTCAAAATAACGGGCATCGTCCTGCTTATACTCATTATAGCACTCATTGCGGCACCATTTTTATTTAAAAGTCAGCTTGAGGACCTAGTCAAAAAAACCATCAACAAAAATATCAATGCCACCGTGGCATGGCAGGATCTTGATCTTGGCCTTTTTACCAGTTTTCCCGACGCCGCGCTCACCATTAATGATTTTAGCGTCGTCAACAATGCCCCATTTGCTGGTGACACACTCGCCAGTGGAAAAAAACTGAAGCTTGAGATGGGCCTTGGTCAACTTTTTAAAAGCGGTGATACCCCCGTAAAATTGGATGCCATCACATTAGATGGGGCATTTATCAACATAAAAGTGGACAGTTTGGGGCATGCGAACTATGATATCGCCAAGGCGGAAGAGAGTCCAGCGCCAACCAAAACTACCGAGAACCAGACTGCTGATACATCTGGAGGGTTTGCGCTAGACCTACAGCACTATGAGCTAAACAATTCCATTATCAATTATCTGGATGAAAGTTCCAATACTTTTTTGAGGTTGAAAAATGTAAACCACGCGGGCAATGGGGATTTTGCAAAGGATGTCTTTACTCTGCATACCCAGACCGATGCGCTCGCTTCTCTGGATTTTGATGGAACAAATTACCTGAACGATAATAGCCTTTCGCTAAAGGCGGATATTGAGATGGACCTTAAAAATCAAAAATACACCTTTAAGGATAATGAGGCCCTGCTCAATCAGTTGCCACTGGTTTTTGAGGGCTATGTGAAGATCAATGACAATAACAACGAGCTGGATCTTTCGTTTAAAACGCCATCAAGCGATTTTAAGAATTTTCTGGCGGTTATTCCAAAAGAATATGCCAAAAATCTGGATGGGGTAACAACTACTGGCGACTTTCGCGTAAGCGGAACCATCAAAGGTATAGTGGACGAGACCCATATCCCCAGACTCGATATCGCGATGAGCTCAGACAATGCCTCGTTTAAATATCCAGACCTGCCGAAAAAAGTAGATAATATTAGCATAGATGCACAGGTAAAAAACGAGACCGGCAATGTGGATGATACCTACCTGCGGCTGGGTAACCTGACCTTTACCATTGATCAGGACACCTTTGCCGCCAAGGGCCGAATAGATGGGCTGACTACAAATCCGCTGGTTGACCTTGCCCTTAACGGGAAACTCAACCTTGCCAATCTTGAAAAAGCGTATCCACTAGAGCTTGATCAGGATCTTAATGGAATGCTGACCGTCAACATGACCACAAAGTTTGATATGGAAAGCGTGGACAAAAAACAGTATCAGAACATCAAAAGTGATGGGGCAGCCAGCCTACGCGACTTTAAATACACCTCACCAGATCTGCCCAAACCGGTGGTGATGAGCCAGACTGACCTAAAGTTCAACACGAGCACAATCACCCTTGAAAAACTGAATGCACAGATAGGAAGTACTGACCTTGCCGCCACTGGAACACTGGAGAACCTTATTCCATTTATGGTCTCAAATCAGAAGTTAAAGGGGCGCTTTAACGTACAATCAAATACCATTGACCTGGCCGACTTTAAAACGGCCGAAACCGAAACAAAACCGGAAGTCGAGACCAAAACTGAAACTAAAGAAAAGCCAAAGACGGCAAAAACACCTACAACGGAAGAAGCGATCAAGATTCCTGATTTTCTGGATGCATCGCTCGATTTTAGTGCAAACAAGGTCATTTATGATAACATCAACCTTACCAATGTAAAAGGTACCGTGGTCATCAAAGATCAAACGGCAAGTTTGAAAAATGTGCGCTCAGATATCTTTGGGGGCACGATTGCCTTGGGAGGGGAAGTGAACACTAAAAATGCCGCCCCTACTTTTGATATGGACTTGGACCTGAGTAAGGTAAATATAGACCAATCCTTTGCACAGCTCGACCTGCTTAAGGGTCTCGCACCTATTGCTAAAGCTTTACAGGGCGCCTTTAATACAGACATCAAGTTAAAAGGGAACCTCAACAATGATCTTACCCCAGTTTTAACTTCGCTGGCCGGCAGTGCTTTTGCCCAATTGCTCACGGTAAAGGTAGATCCGCAAAAGATGCCGTTGTTAAACAGCCTTGACCAAAAACTGAACTTTATAAACCTGGCAGATGTTGATTTGGATAATTTAAAGACTAATCTGAGTTTTGATAATGGGAAAATAAGTGTCAAACCCTTTGATTTTAATGTGAAAGGGATCAAGGTGAACGTAAGTGGAAGCCATAATTTTGACAATACGATGAATTATACATTGGCGCTTGATGTGCCCGGCAAGTTTTTGGGAAGCCAGATAGGCGGTACGCTTGCCAAATTGGGAGATACTAACCTTAACAACTATACCGTTGCCCTTCCCATTTCATTAACTGGAAGTTTCAGCAATCCTAACGTAAGCGTTAATACGCAGGCAGCAGTTACAAACCTGACCCAACAGATCGTGGCTTCCCAAAAAGATAAACTCAAGGAGAAAGGTGAAAAACAGATAGGGAATATTATTGGGAATGTACTGGGCAACAAAGCTGGAGATTCTACTGCAGTAAAAACCAATAAGGATACTACCAATACACAGGTTAAAAACGCGGTCAAAAATGTATTGGGTGGCCTGCTCAACAAAAAGAAAAAACCTGCTGATACAACTAAAGGGAATTAAATGGCCAAGTTATTTAGCTCTCCTTTTTAAGGTCCTGGGGAAAGCCAAGTTCAAGCACCGGATCCCAAAATAACATCTTAAAATCCTGAACCTGATCGTTCAGGATTTTTATATTTTCACTTTCCAAAAGCTGTTGCATAAGATCAGTTCCCGGGAAATGATGCTTACCGGTCAGGACACCATTTCTGTTAACGACCCGATGCGCAGGCACATCTTCTAAGTCCGGAGCGGTATTCATTGCCCAGCCTACCATACGCGCACTCCCCGCTGCTCCCAGATATTTGGCGATGGCTCCATAACTGGTCACGCGACCGTAGGGTACTTGGCGCACCACTGCATAAACCCGATCAAAGAAATTGGTAGTGCTCATTTTTCGTTGTACATACGCACAAGGGTCAGGATCACAAGAACGATCATGAGCCCGGCCATAAAATAATTGGTGTATTTGGTCAACTTTACCGATTTTTTTTCAACCCGTTGAAAACCGATAATATAAAGATAGAGGGCAACAAAAGTACCTAGGGCCGCGGCAAGCATAAACATAGCTATGGAAAGAATCTCGTATTTCATGCCACTGGCCACGTTAAGGGTTACTCCCAAAGCACAGAAGTAGGTCATGGGCAATAGGTTAAGTGCTGATATTAAAACTCCTTTGCCTAGGTTGTGAAGCCCGGTATGTTTATCGATCTCGACGTGCTTTACCTTGGCCTTTTTGGCCGAAATAAAAAAATAGACAGCCATCAACACAAAAATTACGATCCCGGTACGAAAAAGCAAGTTGCGCACATGTTCATTATGGGCGATATAATTGGCCAGCAGGATTGCAATGAGCGCATGCACCAGTGTGATGGAACAGGCACCGATCGCTACGAGTATCCCACTTTTTTTGCCGCTCTCCATGCAGGTTTTGGCCACGGTCATGTTAACGAGCCCAGGCGGTACTACCCCGGCAAACGCTGCAAAAAAGGTAATGAAAAAGAGTTTAGCTGTTTCCAAAGATGTTTTTATCTGATCTTAAACCTAATATAAGTGATTTTCTTATCGCGCTCAAGATACTGTTTTTCATAAAATGTCTGGATGGTCGTAACCTCTTTTGGTGAATAGGTGTTGTTGTAAACATCATGGTGCGCATACGATACCTCATGACCCGCCCCGTGCAGCAGTCCCAAGGTATAGCCATGGAGAAATTCGCTATCTGTTTTTAGATGGATGGCGCCGTCCGGCTTTAATATCTTCTTATATGACGATAGGAAATCACTGTTGGTCATGCGGTGCTTGGTGCGTTTGTACTTGATCTGCGGATCGGGAAAAGTAATCCAGATGTCGGAAATTTCATCTTTAGCGAAGGCAAATTCGATCAGTTCTATCTGCATGCGAAGGAATGCCACGTTCTCCAATTTTTCCTCTAGAGCGGTTTTTGCACCTTTCCAAAAGCGTGCGCCTTTAATATCTACACCGATAAAATTTTTATCTGGATATTTTTCGGCAAGGCCAATGGTATATTCCCCTTTACCGCAGCCCAGTTCCAGAACAATTGGATTTTCGTTTTTAAAAAAATGCGCGTTCCATTTTCCCTTTAGCTCAAATGTGTCGTCCAGAAGTTCTTTCCTGCTGGGTTGAATCACGTTTTTAAACGTTTCGTTTTCGCGAAAGCGCCTCAATTTATTTTTACTTCCCAATGCGTGTAATTTATTTAATGGTGTTGGGCTGGTGTTTAAAATCCATGAGCTTAACGGCTAAGATTTTTATCAACAATCCCTAATCTACAGATAACTTTGTAAGATTCTAAAATTTAGATATTTACCTATTTATGAGTCAAAAAAATCGTTTTATCTAGCTATAAACTTAATTATTTGATAAAATTAAGGAAACTTTCGGCAACGGAAGTTATTTAATATTTGCACCATGCAGAATAAAAAGACCATCATGATCGCCCCACTCGGCTGGGGTCTGGGGCATGCCGCACGCTGCATCCCCCTCATCGATGCTCTTTTACGGGATGGTTTTAATGTGCTTTTGGCAAGTGATGGAGCGGCCTTATTGCTCCTGCGGAAACATTATCCCGATCTGGAATTTATAGAACTTCCCTCTTATCAGATAGAATATGCAAAAAAGGGCTCTCATTTTAAATGGAAAATGCTCGTGCGCAGCCCCAAAGTGATCGGTGCAATCAATGCCGAACGCAAGTTGATCAAGGCACTTGTGAAATCTGAGCGGATTGATGGGGTTATTTCTGATAACCGGTTAGGGCTCTACCATCAGAAGATCCCCACGGTTTTTATAACACATCAGCTACAGGTGCTAAGTGGCCGCACGACAAGACTTACTTCAGCGCTTCACAGCCGTTATATAAAACGGTTTGACGCCTGCTGGGTCCCCGATTATGCAGGCGCTCAAAACCTGAGCGGTAAACTGGGGCATCCCAAAAATTTGGAATTCCCTGTTAATTATATAGGCCCACTCTCACGGATGGGCAGTGCACACTGCAAACCCGTTTATGACATCATGGTACTGCTCTCTGGCCCGGAGCCTCAGCGCACGGAACTTGAGGAGCTTTTAATGTATGAGCTCAAACATTATAAGGGACGTATTTTATTTGTGCGGGGCATTTTTGAGCATGAGCAGCAGGTTAAACATAAAGATCATATCAAGATTGTCAATTTCATGCAGGCCAAAGAACTCGAAGCGGCCATTGCCAGCTGCGGGCTTATCGTCTGTAGATCTGGTTATAGCACTATTATGGATCTTGAGAAATTGGGTAAAAAAGCTTTTTTCATACCTACACCCGGCCAGACTGAACAGGAATATCTGGCCAAAAGACTTAAAAAACTTGGGGTCGCGCCTTTTTCTGCACAGGATGATTTTAGTGTAAAACAGTTGAGCAAGGCCCAACTTTATTCCGGTTTGGGTGCTTCAATCATCAAGAGCGGCAATGGGGGCATTGACCTGCGGGGGCTCTTCGGCCTTTTCAAGGGTGAACGAAAACTCCGAGCCCACCCCAAAATCACTTTCCACATAAATCTTTTCGTCATGCGCCTCAACGATATGCTTTACGATGGAAAGGCCAAGCCCTGAACCGCCCTCGCGGCGCGAGCCACTTTTATCAACCCTGTAAAAACGCTCGAATAAGCGTGGGATATGCTCTGGGGCAATGCCTTCCCCATTGTCGGTCACACGCACTATGACCTTGCTCTGTATAAGATTTTCGATGGTAACTTCGGTGGTGCCGTCCTGTTTGCCATATTTAAGGGAGTTTACGATAAGGTTAGTGAGCAGTTGCTGTATGCGCTCCCGGTCTGCATTTACATAAATGGGTTGGTCATAAACGGTATCAAAGGCCAGGGTGATATTTTTTTTGGCCGCTTTCATCTCCAGCAGATCAAAGGTGTTTTTAACGAGCTCAACGATGTCAAAATACTCATAGCGCAGATTCATATTGCCCACCTCAAGCTTGGCGATCATATCAAGGTCGCTTACTAGATATATGAGCCTTTCAGTGGCTTTTTCGGCACGTTGCAGGTATTTCTTACGTACGGCCTTATCCTTCATGGCTCCGTCTAGAAGGGTTAAGATATAGCCCTGCACGGTAAAGAGCGGCGTTTTAAGCTCGTGGGCCACATTGCCCATAAATTCTTTACGGTACTCCTCTCTGATCTTTAGGGACTCAATCTCCAGTTTTTTACTGGCGGCAAAGCGTTCAACCTCTTTGGTGAGTGAGGACATATCTGTAGTGATCTGCCCACGTCTTAAGGTTGTGGCATCGAGCAGCGATACGTCATCATAGATTTTTTTTACTCGTTTATAAATAAATTGTTCCACGCGGATCTGTAGCACTGTAAAGCAAAACAGGAAGCATATACCCGCAAATGCTGGCAGCCACCACCAGGGCAAAAGAGGATTAAAATAAAAAAAAACACCCAGTAGGAGCGTTAGGAATACAGTGATGTATGAAGAACAGTAAATAGCAAAACGATATGATTTTTTGAAATCGGCAGCCATCAGACCACAAATTTATAACCTACACCTTTAATGGTCTTAAATTTTTTATCACCTATTTTTTCACGCAGTTTGCGTATATGTACATCAATGGTGCGGCCACCCACGATGACCTCATTGCCCCACACACGGTCTAGGATATCTTCACGCTTGAAGACTTTGCCAGGTTTTGAGGTGAGCAGGGACAGGAGTTCAAATTCCCGACGGGGCAGCACCATTTCTTTTTTGTTCTTGATGATTTTGTATTCCTCCCGGTTAATGATGAGGTCTCCAAATTTTACGATGGCATTTTTTTCCTCCTCTTCCTTTAATCGGCGCAATAAGGCCTTTACTTTGCTGACGAGCACTTTTGGCTTTATCGGTTTGGTAATATAATCATCGGCACCGGCATCATAACCGGCCATCTGGGAATAGTCTTCACCACGAGCTGTGAGAAAGGCGATGATGGTATCGCTCAGAGCAGGGTTCTTTCTTATTTGTTCGCAGGCTTCAATACCATCCATCTCTGGCATCATAACATCCAGGATGATCAGGTGCGGCTGATGTTTGTTTGCCATTTTCACGCCTTCCTTACCATTTTCGGCGGTGATGACTTGATAACCCTCATTGGTGAGGTTGTAGCCCACGATCTCCAGAATATCCGGTTCATCATCTACCAGTAATATCTTGATATCTTTCTTTTTCATGAGCTTAACTTTTTTAACATGCCGTAAATATACCATTAAATTGCCTTGTTCTGGGTGGGCAACAAATACATAACATTGCCGTAATGCTGAATTAACTTATAGAGTTGGCGGTATTCGGAACATGCTATTTTAAATACCTTTGCAACCCATTTATAAAATTATGAAGCCTACCGAAATTTTCAATATAAAAATGCAGGCCCATTTTGACAGGTTGGCCTTGACCGCTTTTGATCACCAGGTAAAAAACAATTCGGTGTACCTGCGGTTCTGCAAGCTTCTCAATATTGATATAAGTAATGTAAAAAAAATAGACCAGATCCCATTTATGCCCATCCAGTTTTTTAAGGAAAAACAGGTTTTAGCCTCTGAAAATCCCATCGAAACAACCTTTACCAGCAGCGGAACCACGGGTAGCGCAACCAGTAAACATGCAGTGACCGACCTCAATTTATATGAGGGGAGTTTTACCAGAACCTTCAGCCTGCAGTATGGTCCAATCGAGGATTTTACGGTGCTTGCCCTGCTCCCTTCTTATCTGGAGCGCAGCGGTTCCTCGCTCATTTATATGGTGGATCATTTTATACGGGCAAGTAGAAAAAAAGACAGCGGGTTTTACCTTGATAATTTTTCCGCTTTAAGCGAAAAACTGCAAAGGCTGGATCAGGAGGGTAAAAAAACCCTTTTGATAGGTGTTTCCTTTGCGCTGCTAGATCTTGTAGAAAAATACAGTTTTAATCTTAAGAACACGGTGGTTATGGAAACCGGTGGTATGAAGGGACGTCGCAGAGAGCTTGTGCGGGAAGAGCTGCACGACATATTGAAGATTGGCTTTGGTGTAAGCCAGATACACAGCGAGTACGGGATGACTGAACTTTTGTCCCAGGCCTATTCCGCCGGGGATGGGATCTTTACTACACCGCCCTGGATGCAGGTGTACATAAGGGATACCGAAGATGCACTGAGCCCGGTCAAAAAAGGAAAAACTGGCGGTATTAATATTATTGATCTTGCCAACTGGAATTCCTGCCCATTTATCGCGACCCAGGATCTGGGGCGTAAAATTGATGAAAACCGGTTTGAAGTCTTGGGTCGTTTTGACCAATCTGACATCCGTGGGTGTAATTTAATGGTACTGTGAGAATTTTAACGTTATTTTCTTCTTAACGACGTAATAAAACACCTTTTTTTACGTCTATATATCTAAACGTAAAACGTTTTTCATAAATGATTGGTTAGTTAAGTGGAAAACCCGGTACACGCTAAATGCACCGGGTTTTTTTATGCTTTGAACTGGCCTTTGTTTTTTATTCGGTAACCCGAATCACAAAATAGCTTTTCTTCCCGCGCTGCAAGAGTATAAAGCGATCGTTGATCAGGTCTGCGGCACTGATTATATATTCGCTGGACAGTTTTTCCTTATTTACAGAAATGGAATTTTCTTTCAGAGCCCGCTTGGCTTCGCCATTTGATTTTAAAAAACCTGTTTTTTCAGACAGCGCGCTCACCATATCAAGCCCGTTCTGAACTTCCGCTCGGCTCAACCGCGCCTGTGGCACGCCGTCAAATACATCCAGAAAAGTCTGCTCGTCCAATGTTTTGAGGTCAGCACCTGTGGTGTTTCCAAAAAGGATTTCTGAAGCTGTAACGGCATTTTCCATCTTTTCCTCACCATGTACAATGGTGGTTATTTCTTGCGCAAGGCGTTTTTGTAATTCCCATTTATGCGGTGCCTTTGCATGCGTTTTCACCAATTCTTCAATTTCCGTCTTTTCTAAAAAAGTAAAGATCTTTATATATTTCTGGGCGTCCTCATCGGTTGTGTCCAGCCAGTATTGGTAAAATTTATAAGGGGAGGTCCTTTTTGAATCCAGCCATACATTCCCGCCTTCACTTTTACCAAATTTGCTTCCGTCAGCTTTGGTCAATAGCGGGCAGGTGAGTGCAAAGCCTTTCCCGTCGCCAATACGGCGTATAAGCTCAGTGCCTGTGGTGATGTTGCCCCACTGGTCGCTGCCGCCCATCTGGAGGGTGCAGTCGTACGTTTTATAAAGATGCAAAAAGTCATAGCCCTGTACGAGCTGGTAAGTAAATTCTGTAAAGGACATACCATCGGTACTTTCTGAAGAGATGCGGCTTTTGACCGAATCTTTGGCCATCATATAATTGACCGTAAGGTGCTTGCCCACATCGCGTATGAAGTCTAAAAAGCTAAAATCCTTCATCCAGTCATAATTATTCACCATAACGGCATTATTTTCGGCACCACTTGTAAAGTCCAAAAATCGTGACAGCTGCTTTTTTACGGCCTTCTGGTTGTGCCTTAAGGTTTCTTCATCCAGCAGATTGCGTTCGCTGGATTTCCCGGAAGGGTCCCCTATCATCCCCGTGGCACCTCCCACCAGGGCCAGGGGCCGGTGCCCACAGCGCTGGTAATGGGCCAGTAGCATAATCGGCACCAGATTACCTATGTGCAGGCTGTCTGCCGTTGGGTCAAAGCCTACATAGGCAGAACGCATCGTCTCCATAAGATGTTCTTCGGTACCGGGCATCACATCATGGATCATGTCCCGCCATTGTAGTTCTTGTATAAAATTGGTCTTCATAGTTATCTTCATTTTGAAAGTACTGGCCGGCAAAGATAAATATTCCTGCAGGACAACGTAAGGGCTATTATAGGTTCGCCCACTTCCGTGAAAAGTGCCGATGTCAAAACAAACAGGATAGAGGTTAAAATAAAGTGCATTTAAATTTTAAACCACTCCTAGGATTGATTCTGGATGAAGCGTTTTTAGGGTTCAACCGCTATAAATCGCCTATAAAAGCATCATTAATACAAATATTTTTGAATTTAAACCCAGATTTTCTAGACTGCAGTACATGATTTGACTGCATTAAATGGTTAAGGAAAAATTTTCCGGTCAAAAAATGATAAATTAGCCATATTTGCCCCTTATTTATTTAGAAAAAACCAATTCATGAAATTTCACTCAATTTTTTCTTTTCTGTTGTTTCTAAGTATTTCCTGCAAGGCGCAACAAAAGCCCGTTGCTGAGGGAGCTAAACTCACATTGCTCGCTGATGGCTATTCGTTTACTGAGGGCCCCGCATCAGATAAGGCCGGGAATGTATATTTTACAGATCAGCCTAATGATAGGATATTAAAATGGGATGCTGCCAAAGATTCTGTATATGACTACATGCAACAGGCTGGCCGTTCTAATGGCTTATATGTGGATGATAATGGAAACCTGCTGAGCACTGCAGATGAAAACAATCAACTCTGGAGCATAGATCCAAATAAAGAAAAGACTGTTCTGATTACTGATTTTAAGGGGAAAAAACTGAATGGCCCTAATGACCTCTGGGTGGATAATAAGGGTGGGATCTTTCTCACAGACCCCTATTATCAAAGGTCGTGGTGGGACCATAATGAACCACAACAACGCTCCAGACGCGTTTATTATCTTGCCAAAGGCGAAAAAAAACCAAGGATCGCGGCAGAAGGTTTTGAGCAGCCCAACGGCATCATTGGCACCCCAGATGGCAGAACGCTTTACATTGCCGATATCGGAGCGCAGAAAACATATTCTTTCACTATTGATAAAAAAGGTGTTCTTAGCGGGAGAAAACTTTTTACGGCGATGGGCTCTGACGGTATGACCATTGACGATCAGGGCAATGTTTATCTCACCGGTGATGGTGTCACCATTTTTGATAAGCGTGGCAAGCAGATCGATCATATTGCAGTCCCGGAAAAATGGACGGCCAATATCACCTTTGGCGGACCTGCTCAACAAACACTTTTTATCACTGCTTCCAAATCAGTTTATACATTAAAAATGAACGCACATGGCGTTCGCTGGTAAATTTTGACCAAATAGTATTAATGCGGCCTACCTTGTGGATATATCATTTTTAGTTCTATCTTTAATCACATTATTCTTAAATTTTGGTTTACGTCAACAATATTTGCTGTTCAAATAGCCAATAAAGAGAACTGTGATTAAATTTAAATTGCTGTATTCCAAATCTATAAAATTATCGATAAATTCCTACTGATCTAGTTTTTAGAGGAATTTTAATGTGGTGTCGCAACCTCTATAACCATAAATCGTAAGCTATGATTACCCGTAGAAGTTTTGTAAAACGCTCAGCCCTGGCAGTGACCGCCACCGCATTGATGCCTAATATGATTTTCGCAAACAATGCCGCACGTAAGATCGGTCTACAGCTCTATTCTCTGCGAGAGACTATTGGGGATGATGTTGCGGGCACGCTAAAAAAAGTGGCCGGAATCGGGTTTACAGAGGTTGAACCCTTTGGCTATACCCAGGAAAATGGCTTTTGGGGGCTTAGTGTGCCCAAATTCAAAAATCTTATGGACAATAATGGCCTTACATCACCAAGTGGTCATTATTCGATAGATTCTTTTTTAGATGTCGATGGTACTGATGATGATTTTAAGTACCTGCTCGATGTAGCCAATGGCCTTGGCCAGGAATACATTGTGATCCCTTATCTTTCTGAAAATCTCCGCACTTCCACGGAAGACTACGAGCGCTTGGCAGATAAAATGAATGCTGCCGGAACCATGTGTGAGCAGGCTGGTCTTAAACTGGGTTACCACAACCATAATTTTGAATTTGAGGATCATGATGGCAAAACGGGCTATCAGATCCTGCTCGATAATACAGATAAAAATCTGGTGTATTTTGAAATGGATATCTACTGGGTTGTCCGGGGCGGGAAGGATCCCGTAACCTTGTTTGAAGAAAACCCCGGCAGATTTCCCTTAATGCACATCAAGGATATGGACAAGAAGGACCATGAACTGAACACCGAGATAGGCGACGGCACAATTGATTTTGTCAAAATTTCAAAAGAATTTAAAGAGGCTGGCGCAGAGCACCTGATTATAGAACAAGAAAACTTTGCAATGGAGCCCTACAAAAGCCTGACACAAAGCTATGCCTATATAGAACGAAAATTGATGAACGGTTAATAATGTCTATTAAAGCTCAATCTCCTATATAAAAATGATTATTTTCGCACTGGCCTGGCGGTATCAGGAAAGGAGGAACGCACAGTATGAATAGTATTTACGCCAAGATAGCCGCTCATTTACCGGCTGAAACTATAAAAAAAGATATCGATTTCGCTTAAAAACAATTATATACTACAAAAATCCTTAGCGCTATACCTGATGATTTTTTATAAACCCTAATTTTAATTGTAATTTTCACTTTTATAACCACATTTTAACCCTTACCCTGATTAGTATTTTCTAAAATGAAAAAATTCTTATTTCTTAGTATTGCCCTTGTTTTGGCCCTCTTTTCCAGTTGCGACAAAAAAAGGGAAGGTGAGCCGCGTGTGCTCGTATTTACCAAAACCATGGGCTACCGTCATGGTTCCATTCCTCAGGGAATTAAGGCCATAACAAAATTGGGTGGCGAACATAAATTTAAAGTTGACACCACCGAAAATGCGGCTTTTTTTGTTGATGATACGCTTAAAAAGTATGCTGCGATCGTATTTTTAAACACGACGGGCAATGTGCTCAATGCGCGGCAAGAGGCCGCCATGCAGCGTTATATACAGGCCGGTGGTGGCTTTGTGGGGGTGCATGCAGCGACTGATACAGAATATGACTGGGGGTGGTACACTAAGCTTGTAGGCGCACAGTTTGTGAGCCACCCAGCTATACAAGAGGCTGATTTTGTCATCAAAGATAAAAGTTTTGGAGCCACCTCGTTCTTTAAGGATTCCATCTGGCATCGCAAGGATGAGTTGTATAATTTTAAAAAGATCGACCCCGATCTTCATGTGCTGATAAGTATCGATGAAAATTCATACAAAGGTGGTATCAATGGTAAAAACCACCCCATGAGCTGGTACCACGACTATGATGGTGGCCGTGCATTTTATACCGAACTGGGTCATACCGATGAAAGTTATACCGATGCAAATTATCTCAAGCACCTTTGGGGAGGTTTGGAATACGCGATGGGCGATAACAAGATGCTAGACTATGATAAGGTGGCCACAATGATGCCACCCGATGCTGACCGGTTTACAAAAGAAGATCTTTCGCAGGGCAAGTTTTTTGAGCCTACAGAAATGACAATCCTTCCTAACCTGGATGTCCTTGTTGCGCAAAGGCGGGGCGAGCTTATGCTTTATAAGCAGAAAACGGGAGATCTTAGCCAGGTGGGCTTTCTGGATGTATATTGTAAAACCCTGCATACCCCGGGAGTAAATGCTGAAGAAGGTGTAATGGGCCTTCAAAAGGATCCACACTTTGATAAAAATCATTGGGTATATATTTATTACAGCCCCAGTGGAGATGATTGGATCAACCGTTTGTCGCGTTTTAAATTTACAGATGATAAGCTTCAGCAAAATACTGAAGAAGTGATTTTGGAAGTCAAAACAAAACGAGAAATCTGTTGTCATACAGGCGGGTCTATCGCTTTTGGGCCAGACGGCAACCTCTTTCTTTCCGCAGGCGACAATTCTACCCCATTTAATGAAGAAGATGTGAAGTTTGTAAGTAACGGTTTTGCTCCACTGAATGATATTCCCGGCCATGAGCAGTTCGATTCCCGCCGTACGGCAGGCAATACAAATGACCTTCGCGGGAAAATTCTGCGCATCAAAGTAAACGAAGATGGTAGCTACAGCATTCCAGATGGGAACCTTTTCCCAAAAGGAACGGCCAAGACCCGGCCGGAAATTTACGTGATGGGTGACCGTAACCCCTATCGTATTTCAGTAGATCAGAAAAACGGAAACCTGTATTGGGGAGAAGTGGGGCCAGATGCAAACAACGATAGTCTGAAGACCCGTGGCCCTAGGGGTTATGATGAGGTCAATCAGGCTAAAAAAGCCGGCTTTTACGGCTGGCCACTTTTTATTGGCGACAATAAACCCTATGTTGATTATGATTATGCCACTGGTAAAAGCGGCGAGCCATTTGATCCAGAACATCCCGTAAATAACTCCCGCAATAATACGGGCCTTACCAATCTCCCGCCGGCACAAAAGGCGATGATCTGGTATCCTTATGCAGATTCTCCCGATTTCCCAGAGGTGGGCGCAGGGGGTAGGAACGCTATGGCGGGCCCCGTGTATTATACAGATATGTTTCCAAAACAAAACAGGTTGCCCGATTATTACAATGGTAAACTGATCATCTATGAGTGGATACGGGGCTGGATGAAGGCGGTCACCTTTGATGATCAGGGCAATTTTAGCAAGATGGAACCTTTTGCTGCAGACATTCAGTTGCATAACCTTATTGATATGGAGGTAGGCCCAGATGGCCGCATATACCTGTTGGAATACGGTAGCGGCTGGTTCTCAAAAAATGATGACTCCGGTCTTTCGGTTATTAATTACAATGGGGGTAACCGCCCACCCCTGCTTACAGATATGCAGGTTGATAAAACATCCGGTGGCCTGCCGCTCAGTATCAAGGCGAGTGTAAATGCACGTGACCGTGAAAATGATAAAATGACCTATCACTGGGATTTGGGGGATGGAAAAACCAAAGAAACCAATGAGCCAAAATTGGATTATACGTATAATAAACCTGGGGAATACCAGATTTCAGTTACTGCAAAAGATAGTCAGGGCGCTACTACCAAGACAAATGTGGCCACCGTATTTGCAGGTAATTCAAGACCAGAAGTGGCCATTGCAATCACCCACGGGAATAAATCATTTTATATGCCGGGGGTTCCCTTTGATTACTCGGTAAGCGTTAAGGACAGTGAGGATGGGAGCGAAGTTGATTCACAGAACATTTTCGTGGGCGTAGATTATTCTGAAGGACCGGACAAAGCCTCAATGGCTCCAGGCCACAAGGAGGTAACGGCAGCCATTATGGGCAGGACCATGACGCAAACCATGGATTGCAAAAGCTGCCATAAGGTAAACGAGAAATCCGTAGGGCCTGCGTATATGGCGGTTTCTGAAAAATATAAAGATAGCAAGGATATTTATGCCTACCTGGGGCACAAGATCATTAATGGTGGTGGTGGCGTTTGGGGCGAAGTTATGATGCCCGCGCACCCCAACCTAACCGAAAAGGATACCCATCAGATTGTTGATTATATCCTATCGCTGAGCCAGGAGGGGGCAAAAAACAAATCTCTTCCCGTAGATGGTACCATCGATCCTAAAAAAACCGATGCCAAACAGGCATTGGTCATGGTGGCAAGTTATACGGATAAAGGTGCAGAAGGTGTAAACCCACTGACCCAAACCACCCAATTGATCCTTCCAAACAACACATTTATGATTTCTGACTCTTTGAAGAGCGAGGGCTTTGCGCCGATGGATTTTGATGGTAAAAAAGTGATGGTTACCCCTAAAAAAGCGGGCTGGTTTGCCCTTCCCAAAATGGATATGACCTATGTTGACAAAGCAGTGGTCGCTATTGGCTGGCAAGGCGACGTCAGCCCTATGATTAGCTTTGAAGCACATCTTGATGCTCCCGATGGTGCACTTTTGGGCAAAGGGAGCCTGGCCAAACAAAAGGCAGGAGAAACGCAGGCCATAATAAACCTTGATTTAAAGCCAGAAAACGATGGCAACGAACATGCCATTTATTTTACCTTCACTCCAGATAAAAACCAAAATGGGGATGTAAATTCTGCCGTGGTTTCAGTCAGGCTTGAAGGCAGTACGGGAACAGGAAAAAAGATGGCCGCTAATTAAATGGATTGGGCTGAGCGTTGCACTTTTATCAACATCTTTCTGTAGAATAGTAGGATGGCAACAGCGAGGACTTTAAGGGTAAACGGATAAATAAAATATCGATAAACCAAAAGACCAAATCAATGACAGCATATATTTTCCCGGGTCAGGGAGCGCAATTTCCAGGAATGGGGAAGGAGATTTTTGATGCTTCCGCGAAAGCGAAACAACTTTTCCAGGAGGCAGACGAGCTCCTGGGATTTGAGATTTCTAAAATAATGTTTACCGGCACCGAAGAAGAATTAAAGCAGACCCGCGTGACCCAGCCGGCTATATTTATCCACTCTATAGCGCTCCTAAATGCGATGGGGGAACATAAAAACCCTGATATGGTAGCAGGGCATTCACTGGGCGAATTCTCTGCACTGGTTGCCAATAAAGTGCTCAGTTTTAAAGATGGGCTCTTGCTGGTCGCAAAACGTGCTGAAGCCATGCAAAAAGCATGTAATATGCAAGAATCTACCATGGCGGCCATTTTGGGGCTTGAGGATGAGGTGGTAGAATCCGTATGTGCTGATGTGGATGGCACCGTGGTAGCAGCCAATTATAATTGCCCTGGCCAACTGATCATTTCTGGAGAACTCAAAGCGGTAGAGGAGGCCTGCAACCGTCTCAAGGAACGTGGTGCGAAAAGGGCGCTGCTGCTCCCAGTGGGCGGTGCTTTCCACTCGCCGCTTATGGAGCCTGCGCGGAAGGAACTTTCTGCGGCCATTGAGGATACCATCTTTAATGAACCCAGCTGCCCGATTTATCAGAATGTGAGCACGTTTGCGGTAAGCAATTCCCAAAACATAAAGGAAAACCTGCTCTTTCAGCTTACCTCCCCGGTAAAATGGACGCAGAGTGTCCAGCAAATGATCAAGGATGGTGCAACTGATTTTGTTGAGATCGGACCGGGTAAAGTGCTTCAGGGTTTGGTCAGAAAAATTGACCGCGCTGTAAATGTATCGAGTGCAGTTTTATAACATTAAAAAAACAAAAGCCCCGGTCTGTAATAAACCGGGGCTTTTCATTTTGTGACGGGGTATATTAATTGTTGTCGTCAGTTGCATCATCAACTGCGTCGCCTACATCATCGGCTGCATCTTTAACGGCATCACCGGCATCGTCTACTGCGTCACCCACATCATCGGCGGTGTCTTCCATAGTATCTTTAGTCTTGCTCTCAGTGCTTTCACGACAAGAAGAAACAGAGACGAACAAAAGCAGTGCGAACATGCTGAACATCATTTTTTTCATAGTGGTAAATTTTGGTTTAATAAGTGTTAATGGGTAAAAATATGTAAAAGTCCTAACAGTACAAGGGGCGAAAAACATATTTATTAACAATTATCTACAGTCATAAATACCATTTTAAGAATTTCTTTTTTGAATTTTCAATCAAATAGCCAGCCTATTCATGGTGAGGATGCTTGATTTTCAATAATTATAGAAACCAACCATAATACGGGGAAAACCTGCGGAATAAAGCACGCGTAGTTTTTGTGAATAATCCCAAAAGCGCACTGGCGCAGCTATCCCGATCAGCCCACAAAGTTTACGATCTTGCCCGGCACAACGATGGTCTTTTTGGGTATACGGCCGGCAAGATATTCCTGCGTTTTTTCGTTCTCTAAAACCGCTTTTTCGATATCCTCTTTACTCAGATCCAGCGGAAGCGTCATCGTAAACCGCATTTTTCCGTTAAAGGAAATGGGATATTCCTTGGTGGTTTCTTTCAGGTGTTTTTCTTCGAAAATCGGGAACGGAGCGGTGGAAATCGACTTCTCATGCCCCAATTTTGACCAAAGCTCCTCCGCGATATGAGGCGCGTAGGGCGAGATCAAAACGCATAAAGGCTCCAGAATCTCACGCGAATTACAGTTCATACTTGACAGCTCATTGACTGCTACCATAAACGCAGAAATGGAGGTGTTAAAACTGAAGTTTTCGATGTCTTCCTGCACCTTTTTGATGGTTTTGTGAAGGATCTTGAGGCCTTCTTTCAAGTTTTCCTCCCCCTTACCCCCTCCCACGGAAGGGGAATTAGTAATTTTAAATTCGCCAATGTTTCCATCTTTATCAACTTCGTGAAAGAGTTTCCAGAATTTTTTAAGGAAGTTATAGACGCCGGTAATTCCTGCCGTATTCCAGGGTTTGGCCTGCTCCAGCGGACCTAAGAACATCTCGTACATACGCAGCGTGTCCGCCCCATACTCTTCACAAACATCATCGGGATTGACCACGTTGTATTTGGATTTGGACATTTTTTCCACCTCTCTATTCACTAAATAAGAATCATTTTCATTTAGAAAGCGAGAATCACTATACAATTCACCCTGATACCAACTTGCAAATCCGTCAATCTGAATTTGGTTCTTTAAATCCACGAATTCTACTGGTACGTGTAATTTAGTTACAGTAAATGTAATTTTATCCAAATCAAAACCTGAACCCTTGAAATTATCTTCGAAATATTTTGCATCGAAAATCTCAAGTAAAGAATAGGATTCTCCAGAAATCGCATCTTTAAGTTTTTTTCCATCCAAAAGATGATATGAAACTAATCTACCAATTAATACATCTGAAAATATTAACTCAAACTGTTTATCAAGTTCTTCTGTATAATTTCCGTTATAATCATAATAACCTTGATTAATTCTATATGTAAAAGCACTTTCCCCCAAAATCATCCCCTGATTGATCAGCTTTTTAAAGGGTTCGTTTACCGGAACCAAACCACGATCATAAAGGAATTTCACCCAAAAACGACTGTAAAGCAAGTGACCGGTCGCGTGCTCGCTGCCGCCTATGTAGAGATCCACGTTTTGCCAGTAGTCCATCGCTTCTTTGGAGGCGAAAACTTCGTCGCGCTGGGCTTTTTCCATATAGCGGAAAAAATACCAACTGGAACCCGCCCAACCGGGCATAGTATTTAATTCCAGGGGGTACACGTTTTTTGTTACCCCTTGGGGGGTTAGGGGGACAACTTCATTTGTATTAGTATCCCAATGCCATTTTTCAGCCCTGCCCAAAGGCGGTTCACCTTCTTCCGTAGGCAAGTATTTTTCAACTTCGGGAAGGCGGAGTGGCAAATGTTTTTCATCGATCATTTGCGGCATGCCGTCCACGTAATAAACGGGGAAGGGTTCGCCCCAATACCGCTGCCGGCTAAAAACCGCGTCGCGCAGGCGATAATTGACCTTTCCCTCGCCAAAACCTATCTTTTCAAGCTCATAAATGGCGGTTTTCAGGGCTTTTTGGTACGGCATATCGTTGAGGAAATCCGAATTGGTGATCACCGTGCCCTCTTTATCGGCGTGCGCCGCTTCGGTCACATCTACATCCTTAAAAATATTTTTGATGGGCGGCATTCCTTCCGCGCCAGCGAAATGATTGGCAAAATCATGATCCCGCTGATCACCACAGGGAACGGCCATAACCGCGCCTGTACCGTAACCGGCCAACACATAATCGCCTATCCAGATGGGCACGGCCTCTTTAGTAAACGGATGCTCTGCGTAAGCACCCGTAAAAACGCCCGTAATGGTCTTGACATCGGCCATGCGGTCGCGTTCGCTGCGTTTGGCGGTTTCGGCGATGTAAGCTTCTACGGCCTCTTTTTGTTCGGGTGTTGTGATTTTCGTGACGAGTTCATGTTCGGGAGCCAACGTCATGAAAGTAACTCCGAAGATGGTGTCGGGGCGGGTGGTGAAAACAGATATTCGATCCCCACCTAAATCCTCCCCCAAGGGGAGGACTTTTGATTGTGATTCTAATTTATGTTTTGAAACAGAATCATGAGTAGAACCGGAATCCGCCCCCCCTCCCATAGAGGGGGCTGGGGGGAGGACATTAAACGAAACGGAAGCCCCAACGGAACGCCCAATCCAATTGGTCTGACTATCTTTCAACGGCTGCGGCCAGTCTATCTCTTGCAGGCCATCAAGCAAACGTTGGGCGTAGGCGCTGATGCGCATGCTCCACTGTGTCATTTTTTTGCGCACTACGGGATGGCCGCCACGTTCTGAAACGCCGTTTACTATTTCGTCGTTTGCTAAAACCGTTCCCAGAGCCGGGCACCAGTTGACCTCGGTTTCGGCGAGATAAGTGAGGCGGTATTTGAGTAGAATTTCCTGTTTTTCGGTATTGGAAAGGGAATTCCACGCTTCCGCGGAAAAATCTTCTACATCATCATCGCAAGCGGCATTTACCGAAGCATTTCCATCCATTTCAAATTTCGCGGTAAGCGTATTAATGGGTTCGGCTTTATCGGAATCTATATTATACCAACTTTCGAAAAGCTGGATAAAAATCCACTGCGTCCATTTATAATATGCAGGATCTGAGGTGCGCACCTCGCGGCTCCAGTCGAAAGAAAAACCTATTTTATCAAGCTGTTCACGGTAACGGGCGATATTGGTTTCGGTAGTGATCGCGGGATGCTGCCCGGTCTGGATCGCGTACTGTTCCGCCGGCAGGCCGAAAGAATCATAACCCTGCGGGTGCAGCACGTTAAAACCTTGGTGCCGTTTGTACCGTGCATAGATGTCACTGGCGATATATCCCAACGGATGCCCCACGTGCAGCCCCGCACCTGACGGATAGGGAAACATGTCCAGCACATAATATTTTAGCTTTTCTGAGTCGTTTTTAGCTTCAAAAGTGCCGTTTTTGGCCCAGAATTGCTGCCATTTTTCTTCTATCGCGTTGTGGTCGTACTTCATTTTTGCGTTGTCTTCCTAAATTAGGTGGTCCTGTGGAAGACCTACAAGGAGGTCCCGATGAAAAATGCGAAACAACACCTTGCAGGTCGGGGCAAATTTACAATTAATCCCTTTTTTAAAAGAGCGTCGTTACGGGTATTCGGTTTTTCTATGATTTCGCTGCAAGCCAAAATACAAATCAGCCCCATACGGCGTTAAAGAAACGACCAACTTTCTTACTTTTACACAAATTTTAAAGACCCGTATGGCATCAAATTTTGAAAAATACCAGCGTCGCCGGTTGATCTCCTCCTATTTTTCGGTGGTGCTGAGTATTGCGCTTGTGCTGTTTTTGCTGGGTCTACTGGGCCTTTTGGTGCTGAACGCGAAAAACGTAGCCGATCATTTTAAGGAACAGGTTGCCATGACGGTTTATTTTAAGGATTCTGCCAAGGAACCCGAAATGAAGAAAATGCAGAAGGATCTCGCTGCCGCGGAATATACAAAGTCCTTAAACTATGTGTCTAAAGAGGAAGCGGCAAAAAAGCAGAGCGAGGAGATCGGTGAGGATTTTGTAAAATTTTTGGGTTACAATCCACTACAGAACTCTATTGATATTTTTTTGAAAGCTGATTATGTTTCAGATGCGCAGGTCAAAAAAGTGGCCGATTCCCTTGCGGCCAAAAAATACGTAGAGGAGGTCAACTATGATCAACCCCTGATCTCGCTGCTCAATGAGAACATTAAAAAAATCAGCCTGTGGATCGTGATTATCAGCGCGCTGTTTACCTTTATCGCCGTGCTGCTGATCAATAGTTCCATACGGCTTTCGGTATATTCAAAACGGTTTACGATCAAGACCATGCAGATGGTAGGTGCCACCAAAGGCTTTATCCGCCGCCCTTTTGTCTGGAAGAGCGTAAAGTTGGGTATATTTGGCGCATTGATCGCAATGGCCGGGATGGCCGGGGTGCTTTATTATCTGGACAAAACCTTTCCGCAGCTTGATATATTGGCCGATAAAAAGATGTTGCTCGGTCTTTTTGGCGGCGTATTTTTGATGGGAATCTTGATTACATGGTTTTCCACCTTTATCGCTACGCAACGGTTTTTAAATTTGAGGACGGATGAACTTTATTATTAAAAAAGCAAGCCCCCAAACCCCCGAAGGGGAAACTCCCAGGATTCGTACTACCGACCTGCAAGGTATTAGTGAGGAACGAGCGATCCTTGTAGATCTTAGATCAAACTTAGGTCTTAGATCAAATCGAGGAAAGAGAAAATAAAACAGATAGAAAAGAAAAGAGCATAGAAAAAGACTAATATAGGTAAGATTTCTAAAAATGTCGAGACGGTAAACTTTAAAAATCTAACCTGAAACCTTAGAAAATATGGGCGAAAAGAAGAGAAAACACGAATACGAGCTGCACCGCAGAACGTTTATTTTTGGCAAAAAGAACTATAAGTTTATGCTTATTGGCTTGGGCGTGATCGCGCTGGGCTATATCCTGATGTCCGGTGGCGGCAGCAATGACCCCAAGGTTTTTAACCCAGAAATTTATAGCTGGCGCAGGATACACCTGGCCCCTGCCTTGGTTTTGTTTGGCTTCGTGATCGAGGTTTATGCCATATTATTAAATCCCGACGCTGGTAAGAAAGATCCTGACGCGCTGTCTGACTTAGAAAAACACAAGAATAAATAAATGGACTATTTACAGGCGGTCGTACTTGCGATCATTGAGGGTATTACCGAATTCCTCCCCGTTTCCTCAACCGGTCACATGATCATCGCTTCTTCCTTTTTTGGGATCGCCAGCGAAGATTTTACCAAACTTTTTACCATAGTGATCCAGCTGGGTACCATCCTTTCGGTGGTTGTGCTTTATTTCAAGCGTTTTTTCCAGTCGATGGACTTTTATTATAAACTTTTTGTGGCCTTTTTACCAGCTGTGTTCCTGGGGCTTCTGCTGAGTGATTATATCGACGCGCTTTTGGAAAGTCCGGTTACTGTGGCTGTTTCTTTGGTGATCGGCGGTTTTATACTTTTAAAAGTAGATGATTGGTTTGGCGATGCGGAAGGCGAAGAGATCTCTTACATGACCGCTCTAAAAATTGGTTTTTTTCAATGTATTGCCATGATTCCCGGTACTTCGCGTAGCGGCGCGACCATTGTGGGCGGGATGACCCAAAAGCTAAAGCGCACAGTGGCCGCCGAGTTTTCCTTCTTTCTTGCAGTGCCCACCATGCTGGGTGCTACGGTAAAAAAATCATACGATTATTACAAAGACGGCTTTGTACTTACCGGCGAACAGATCAATTTATTGGTCATCGGCAATGTAGTAGGTTTTTTGGTCGCTATGGTCGCGATCAAAACATTTATCGATTATTTGGGCAAACACGGGTTTAAAGTTTTTGGCTATTACCGAATTGTTGCCGGCTTGGCAATCTTGATCATTCACTTCTTTATTCAACCGCTGGAGATCGTTTAGATTTTTTCGAATAAATTTCCTTTTTTAAGACCGAAGACCGCTTCGTTGAGCGCCCAGGGATGGGACATAAATCGGCCTTTATATCGGCAAAAACGGTAAATTTCGCCTAAAAATCAATTCAGTTTTCAGGGTTTTTAACTGAAAGCGCATATTTTGCAGGCTAGAGCTAGAGGAAGTTTTTTCCTAGATGATCAAGGGGTTGGGTAGATCGCTTTCCCCACACGGATGATATGCTCTTTTATTCCAGCACATTATTGATCACTTCCTCAACTACTTCAGGGTTGAGCAGCGTACTGGTATCGCCCAGGTTTTCGGTTTCACCGGAAGCGATTTTCCGCAGGATCCTGCGCATAATTTTACCGGAGCGCGTTTTGGGCAAGCCGCTGGTAAACTGTATTTTATCAAGTTTGGCGATGGGCCCGATGCGTTCGGAAATCAATTGGTTGATCTCTTTGCGCAGGTTGTCGCGATCGCGCGTTTCCCCCACTTCTTTTAAAATGACATAGCCATAGAGCGCATTACCCTTTACATCGTGCGGAAAGCCTACAATGGCACTTTCGGCCACGGCAGGGTGCTCGTTGATGGCATCTTCAATGGGGGCGGTGCCCAGGTTATGCCCCGAGACGATGACCACATCGTCCACACGGCCGGTGATACGGTAGTAGCCCACACTGTCGCGGAGCGCACCATCGCCACTGAAATACATGTTTTTGAAGGTGGAGAAATAGGTTTCTTTGTAGCGGTCATGGTTGCCCCAGATGGTACGCGCCATCGAGGGCCATGGGAATTTAATACATAACCTACCGCTCACCTGGTTGTCTTCGAGCTCCTGGCCCTCGTCATCCATGAGTGCGAGCTGTACGCCCGGTAAGGGAAGGGTAGCAAAGGTGGGGACGGCGGGGGTAGAATAGGGTATGGGTGAGATCATGATGCCGCCGGTCTCGGTTTGCCACCAGGTATCCACGATGGGGCATTTGCGCCGTCCCACATTCTCATCATACCAATGCCAGGCCTCCTCGTTGATAGGCTCTCCCACCGTGCCGAGCACTTTTAGACTGCTAAGGTCATGTTTTTCGACCAGCTCTACATTCTCTTTGGCGAGGGCCCGGATGGCCGTGGGCGCGGTATAAAATTGATTGACTTTGTGTTTTTCTACGATTTCCCAAAAACGGCCGAAATCTGGATAGCTGGGCACCCCCTCAAACATGACCGTGGTTGCTCCATTGGCAAGCGGACCGTAAACAATGTAGCTGTGGCCAGTGATCCAGCCGATGTCGGCCGTACACCAGTATATATCATCCTCGCGGTACTGAAAAACATTCTTAAACGTAAATGCGGTATAAACCATATACCCGGCGGTGGTGTGTACCATTCCTTTGGGTTTACCAGTCGAGCCTGAGGTGTAAAGGATAAAAAGTGGATCCTCGGCATTCATGATCTCGGGCTCGCATTCCGCGGAAGCGTTATCGAGAAGCGGCTGCAGCCATTCATCCCGACCATCCTGCATATTGATATGGCTCTCGATGCGCTTGGCGACCAAAACGTTTTTTACGCCATCACAACTCTTTAGCGCCTCGTCCACAATGCCTTTTAGGTCAATGGTTTTGCTTCCGCGAAAGCTACCATCACTCGTGATCACCATTTTGCAGTCACAATCATTGATGCGGGTTGAGAGTGCCGTTGCCGAAAACCCAGCAAAAACCACAGAATGTACCGCACCTATTCTAGCACAGGCAAGCACCGAAACAGCCAGCTCTGGGATCATGGGGAGATAGATGCAAACACGGTCGCCTTTTTTTACGCCTTTATCCTTTAAAACATTGGCAAATTTGCAGACACGTTCGTGAAGTTCGTCATAAGTGATATGAAGCGCTTTCTCATCCGGATTATTAGGCTCAAAAAGGATGGCGGTTTTATCACCACGTGTACGCAGGTGCCTATCGATGCAGTTTTCGGTAATGTTAAGTTTTGCGCCTTTAAACCACTTGACCTCTGGTTTTTCAAAATCCCATTCTAAAACAGAATCCCAACGTTTTCGCCAGGAAAAGTGCTCTTCTGCAATCTCTTCCCAATAGTTTTCTGGCTCGCGCACGCTTTTTCGGTACACCTGAAAATATTCTTCTAAGTTCTTAATATGGTAGTTGCTCATGGACAGCTGTTTTTAAATGAGATCTAAAATTACTAAAACGATTGCAAAAAAGATAGGATTACCGGTTCATAACCTTAACTGTAACCGATTTAAATAGAATGTTGATCCGTAAAAATATTGAGGTCAATATCTTACTAGCATTAAGTCAACGAAAGCAGTTATAGCTGGTTTAAAAATTTTCCGCATGCGCTGGTGACAACAAAAGTTAAGACTCTCCTTATATTAGCAACAATCTATTAGCAAAATCCTTTTACTTATCAGCAAAAAACGGCTCTATAGCAAAATGGCATGTGGCTATTTTAATCTTTAAATGGCAAGAATTACCAATTACCATCCAGGGTTTTGCTCCAATGCGGGATTTAATGCAATCTGATTGGTTGGGAATGGCCAGAGATAATCACGATCTGGATTAAAATACCGATTTTCCGCTTTTTGCAGGATGATGATATTATCAGCGTTGACTTCCGGTACTACCTCCGTTCCGAATTCGTCAAAAAAGTAATTGCCCAAAATGGTCATTGGTAATTCGATCTCCGCAGTTTTCCATCGGATGAGATCCCAATATCGGAAACCCTCAAGAGCCAGTTCGACCCTGCGCTCGCGGCGTATCTCCTCACGCATATCCAGACCGTTACCGTTTACAAAGGCATTGGTAAGATGGGGCATGGCAATACTTTCCCGGTCACGTAATTGATTAATGGAGATATCCAGGTCTTCATCGGTAATGCCATTGTTCAGTTCATAGGTAGCTTCCGCATAGTTGAGCAGCACTTCAGCATACCTGATCAGTGGCCTATCTATAAATGATTTTAAAACTTTCCAATCATCAATGTTGGCATAGCGGCGGTTGGCATAGCCTGTTTTCTGAAAACTCAACATAGGAAGGGTAAAAGCAGGTTTTGATCC
Organism: Leeuwenhoekiella sp.; assembly: GCA_965219335.1. GTDB lineage: Bacteria > Bacteroidota > Bacteroidia > Flavobacteriales > Flavobacteriaceae > Leeuwenhoekiella. Next base: position 322,140 of record CBDCNG010000009.1, on the reverse strand, counting down.
CGTATAAGCATCGCCTTGTTTAAAAAAGGTGGCACCCATACGCGGATCCCTTTCTCTAAAAACCTCTACGGTATTGGTAGGTTTTTCGTAGAGTGGTGATTTGTCAATGGGCAGGCCATCGCTCATTAAATAGGCCGTTGCCAGACTACGGGTGGGGTTTGCTGCGCCCTGCTCCAGATCGCGCTGTGTGTTGTGTGATTTGATGGATTCTTCAAGATTTTTCCCATATTGGCGAACTAGAATATTCTCTTTATTCTGCCTTCCCTCCCCTTCATATTCAAAAAGGTCATAATAATTGGGAAAAATCCCATGCTCCCCGGAGTCAATAACCGCCTGTGCCGCCATTTTTGCGAGGGTTAGGTGCTTTTCTGGGTCTCCATACCCATGAAATTTACTGCGCGTGCCTTCAAAAAGTGCCACTCGCGATTTAAAGGCCAGGGCGGCCGTATTGGTAATTCGCCCGTAATCTTCTGCAGGGAGTTCGCTGGGCGTTCTTAAAGTTGCAGCTGCTGCATCCAGATCACTATAAATGGCATTTAACACCTCTTCTCTGGAGGCTTTTGCCTGGTATAATTCTTTATCATCAATGCTGAGCGTTTTTAAGATCAAAGGGACCCCGCCATACCTCTCAAGCAGGTTAAAATAGCCCCAGGCCCTGTAAAAACGAGCTTCGCCAACGTACCAGCCCACGCGCCCTGGCTCTGCGCCACGCTCGGTCACAAGATCGACATGTTCCAGAATATTATTGGCAGCCCTGATCAGATCATACTGTTTTGAATAATAACCATCAGTAGATGGCGTGATGCGCGTACCATCGCTAATATTATTTGTGGCGGTGCCAAAAGCATCATCAGACCAAGTATCATTAGTTTCCGGAAGACCTGGTAAAAAGGTATATAGATAATTGGTAGCCGATTTAAGGTCGCTCTCATTCTGCCAAAAGTCGGGTTCACTAATGGCGGTTTCAGGCAGGCGGTCAACGGTACAGGAACAAAGCGCCAGTATAAGCACGAGCCCAATTGCCATGTTGTTTTTTATTTTCATAATCAAGGTTTTATGCTGATATTTTAAAATGAGATATTGACACCCAGGGCCACCTTACCGGTAAAAGGATAGTTGGATTGTTGCTCATTGCGCTGCTCTGGATCAAATACTCCATCAAATACCCCTAAATTGTCAAACATTAGCAGATCTTCACCGGTAATATAAATCCTAAGGTTTGAGATGGGCATCTGCTCGATGGCATATTGAGGGATCGAGTAGCCGATCTGAATATTTTTCAGCCTTATGTAACTTCCATCCTGAACCCAGCGGTCAGAAGTTTCATAATTATGGGTTCCACCGAGGTAAGGCCTTGGGAAGGCGGCATCTGGGTTGTCGGGTGTCCAGTAGTCTTTGTGGTATGCCATGGGCTGCAGGTAGCTCTGTGCAAGAGGGGCAAGTGTATAAACGGGAACCAGGAAAGAGCGTTTGCCCACTCCTTGAAAAAAGACGCTAAAATCAAGGTTTTTATAGTTCGCGCCGGCGGTCACTCCAAAAAGATACCGTGCCTGGTCTGTACCCAACTGCACCAGATCTCCATGATCTTCTACCGTACCGCCGCCATAATTTATCTCACCATCCCCATTCTGATCTACATATTCGATATCACCTATTCCTGTACGGTTGTCATGAAAAGCAGCGTTGTCCAGTTGCTGCTGTGTCTCAATATAGCCAGGCACGGTCTCATAACCCCAGATCGTGTTTAACGGATAACCCTCAATAAGCCGGTTTGTCCTGGCGGTTATAGTGTTGCTATTGCCACCATAATTTACAAGTTCGTTCTGGCTGTCAGAAAGGTTAAAACCAACATTGTAAGTGAAATCATCCCCTATATTGTTCCTGTAGTTGAGATTGACCTCCCAGCCCCAGGTTTTCAATTCGCCTTCATTAACTCTTGGCGTTTCGATCCCAATGGTTGCAGGTAAGGTCGTTGGGATGAGCATATTTTTATTTCTTTTGACATAATAATCAAAGGAACCCCTGATTTTATTATTAAAAAGTGCAATATCAATCCCATAATTGAAGGTCTCCACCGTTTCCCAGGCCAGATTGGGTGATGGCAGCCCCTGCTGGTAAAAATAGGTTGCACGATCCTCATTGCTGCCAGTGACAAGATCGTTATTATAGGTCAAAATTGGGAGGTAGTCGTAATAGCCTATAATATCTGCATTTGCGTTGCCCAGTTGACCGTAGGACGCCCTGGGTTTAAATTCGCTGAAGAAGGGCAGAGCACTGTTGAACCATTTTTCCTTATGCATGTTCCAACCTATAGAGCCAGAGGGAAACCACTTTAACCGCGATTTAGGTGCAAGACGGGAAGTCTCATCACCTCGTATCGTAGCCTCAAGAAGATATTTACCGGCATAACTGTAATTGAGCCTTCCGAAATACGATTGATTGGCAAAGGTTGTCACCCCTTCAGTATTGGTCTTGCTGTTGACATCACCAAAATTCAGGGAGGGAAGATCGTTGCTCACGAGCGAGTTTGCACTGGTATTCACGTAGTGCCCGCGGTACTCTTCCCACTGATATCCGCCCAATAGGTGAATGTTATGGTTGTCACCAAAAGTAATATCATAATTAGTCAGGAACTGAAAATTTTCCCTTGAGTTGCGCCCACGCTGCACCGAATAATTGTTTGGGTTATTAAGGAAGTAAACCGGCTCAAATCGATCATAAAGTTCTACTGTACGGCGAAAACGCTCATAATCCATATGCTCTTCCTGCCGGCCATAAATCGTTTTAAACTCCAGTCCTTTTACGAAGTTTGCTGCCGTTAAGGTAAAGGTTCCGTTAAGATCAGTATTGTCATTATGCTGATAACCGCCCTCGGAAAGGGAGGCATACGTATTGTTACCCGAGGCTCCTGCACCACCAAAAAGTCGGCCATCTGGGGTAAATATAGGATAGCGCTGCCTACCTTGCCACACTTCCTGAAATAGGCCAAAACCATTGACCATATCTGACGGGGATCGCTGGTTATTGACCGTATAGGCTAATCTGGAATCCAAGGAAAGGTGTTTGGTCAACTCGGCAGACATATTTAAACGGGTATTCAGGCGCTTGTTGCCGTCCGGACCTACCCTAAAGACGCCCTCCTGATCCAAATAACCTACAGAGAGTAAGTATTTTATTTTTTCTGATCCACCGCTTGCGCTGATATTGTGGCTTTTTAGCAGATAAATATCCCTTAACACCTGATCTTTGATGCTTTGTTGATTGTAAGTAATATAGTGGGTAGAATCGGTAGGGGACACCACAAATTCTGTCCCATTACGGATATTATCAAGGTCAAACTCACTATATTCTGGCCCTACGCCCGCATTTTTTCTGGCCAGGTTAGAAAACTGCGCCTCTTCGAAAAGCGATAGCCTATCAGGAATATTAAGTGGCCATTGCACCGTTAATAAGCCAGAATATTCTATAACCGTTTTGCCCTCTTTTCCGTTTTTGGTGGTAACCAAAACCACGCCCCCTGCAGCGCGTGAACCATAAATGGCCGCCGCCGCTGCATCCTTGAGAACACTTACAGATTTTACATCTTTTGGGTTAATATTATTGAGTTCGCTGAGCGACATGGTGATTCCATCTACGATAAGTAGGGGGTCCACGTTACCATTGGCAGAGGTTGCCCCCCTAATCTGAATACCCAGCCCCTCATCACCGGGTTGTCCGGTGGTACGGGTAATGTTGAGGCCAGAGGTCGTTCCCTGAAGAGCACTAAACAGGCTGGTGACCGGCCTGTTGTCAATTTCTTCAGAACTTACCGTTGATACCGCACCAGTAAGATTGACGCGTTGCTGTTCGCCATATCCCACTACCACAACCTCATCAAGATCTTCTGCCTTTGGCCTAAGCGTCACATCAATTTGCTGCTTCCCTTTGATCGGGACTTCGAGGGTATCAAAACCTACAAAGCGGAACACCAATGTGGCATCAAGAGAAGGAGGTGTTATCTGATAATTACCATCAAAATCGGTCACAGTACCGGTATCAGTATCCTTTACATTTACGGTTACCCCGGGGAGGGGCACCCCTTTGTCGTCTTTGACCAGGCCCTCTACAATCAAGGAATCCTGCTCAGGTATGGAGTCCTGGGTTTGTGCAAAAGTCTCCCCACCCATTAGCATGGCACATACAAGAAACCCAAAGGCAGCAGGACGTCTGACCCAATGGATAACCGATTCAGATACTTTAATTCTCCTATTTTCGCTCATAATTAAAATTTAAACATGCAATCGATTAATAGTGTAACCATAACTAGAATCAACGATGCCATAGCACGCAAACAAATTGCAATTTTAGAAAGAATCTCAACCTGTATTTTAGAACAGTCATTTTTATTTTATAAGTATCTAATTATCAAATAAATAATAAACAAATATGATGCTCAATCTATTTGGATTAAAGGAGATGATTAACCGTTAATCGGCACGGAATGACATTTTGAGAAAAATTTAACTGGGTTTAAAGGGAAAACTTTAGGAACAGCCAATAATTAAAAAAAACCCTTTAAAAATGGGTTCTGAACATGCAAATAATGAAGGGTGAAAGGTGAACGGCTCGTTAAAAAAGGTTTAAGGATTTCTAAGCAAAAATAAAAAGCGCTCTTAATTATGATTAAATGCGTATCAGAAACAAGATTTATTTAAAAAACCTTCTAATTTTCAGATAATCAGGTTTTTTCGATCCAATATCAAAAATAAATTTCCTGCGCCAGCCTAAACGTATTGGCATGTGCCTCAATGATAATCTTAATATCCGGCGAATATCCACCACCCATACTCACTTCTACCGGAATTCCACTTTCGCGAAAGCGTTCCAGTACAAATCGATCTCTGGCCTTGCAACCATCTACAGTGCAGGACAGCCGACCCAATTTGTCCGTTTCCAGAATATCCACGCCACTTAGGTAAAAGATAAAATCTGGCTTGATCCTTTCTATCAGCTTAGGGAGCGTTTCTTTTAGTTTTTTCAGATAGATCTCATCCCCGGTTTTATCGGGAAGTGCTATATCTAGATCAGAAACTTCCTTTTTAAAGGGATAATTGCCTGCCCCATGCATGGAGAAAGTAAATACCAAATCGTCATTTTTAAAAATTTCCGCGGTACCGTTGCCTTGATGTACGTCGAGATCCACGATCAGGATTTTTTTGGCAAGGCCATTTTGCTGTAGGTAACGTGCCGCGATCGCCTGATCGTTGAGCAGGCAAAAGGCCTCGCCATGATCAGAATAGGCGTGATGCGTGCCGCCGGCTATGTTCATCGCAATACCATGTTTCAGTGCAAAATCGCAAGCATTCATCGTGCCTTGGGTGATAATGTGCTCGCGCTTGACGAGTTCTTCAGACAGAGGGAATCCTAGCTTTCTGGCTGCTTTTCTTTCTAATGCCAGATTGCGCAGATTGTTTAAATAAGATTGGGTGTGAACGTTTAAAATATAGTGGTCTTCTGGCATGCCGGGCTCAAAAAAATTGTCTTCGCTGCATGTTCCCTCGTATAAAAGTTGTTTGGGCAGCAGATCGTATTTTTCCATGGGGAAGCGGTGACCTTCGGGAAGTGGGTGTTTGTAAATGGGATCAAAAGCGATTTTGAGCATGGTTTTTGAACTGAAACTTTAGATTTTTCGCTGCGGCGAAAGAGGAGCAATTATATTTTTGTGCTCAAAAGTACGATCTCAGATTATTTTATTCGGCTGCGCAGGGGGCCTTTCGCGACAGCTAGAAAATAGAATTTATGATTGTTATTTAAAAACTCTAGTATCCGCTTTTAGTCGACTATGCTGTTTAATTTGAAAACGTATGCTGAACTTGATTCAGCATCCCATTCTACAAGGAATGAGACCCCTAAATCAATTCCGAAAGTTTTCGGGACAGGGGTAATTGATAAATTATGACATTTAACGGATATTCAAAAAAACTTATTTTGTGAGATATATTCTACCCGTTGCAGCCCTTTTTCTCTGCTATTCCTGTATTCCGCTACGGATTGCTCCAAAAATTAAAAACGACAAGGTAATGCTTGGCAAAAAATTTAAGCGGCATCTGCCCAAGCGTTATGCTTTTATCTTTGAGGATCCTAAAAACGCCAATGAGTTTTACTATTACATAGACACAAAGTATCAGCTTTATGGCCAGAATGTGCAGTATAATGTTCCTTTCGAAATCGATGGTAAAGAGTATTATTTTTCCTTTCACGAAGTGGAAATCCCGGATAAAACCATAAATCTAGTGCCCATTGTTACTGATAAACTATTAGAAAAAAATGGTTTTTCGCCCGTTTTGGACAAATTTGAAACCAGTAGACAGGGTAGTTGGTATATTGCCATCACCGTTGCTGATGGCGGTATCAACGATTGTCTTAACCCACGGCATCCCACTCGTGAAAAAGTGCTGGCTTATCTGCGCAACATGCACCGGGAATACTTAAATACTCATGATTATGTGGGGCTTTTGTTTAAGAAATGATTGCGATAGGCTCATTATTAATGAAATACCTCACAGATATTGAAAACTGTGAGGATACTTATATTCTGGCGGTCGAGGAGCATATTAATTCAACTTAAAACTCACATTTTTTGCCTTTAATTCCGTTAAAAGTTCATTACAGATTTTGACCTTTTTCTTCCGGCTTGGCATCTGCAAATACATTTTCTCTTTAGGTTCAAAAACATAGAAATAGAGATTCTGATCGCCACGGTAATTTAGAAACGTCTCTCGTAGGAGGTTCACACGCTCCTCCTTGACATCTTTGAGGTCCAGGTTTATGGTAAGCTTTTTGCCAAAAGTTTCCATGGCGTCCTGCAGCTGCATAAAATTATTAAACTGAATCCTGGGATCCCCTTTTCTACCGGTTTCACGGTTTGTCCAGCCCTCCTTTACAAATACGCGTACATGCACAAAACTATTGGGGATGAGGAAATGCCTGAATTTTAAATAATCTTCCCCAAACATTCGGAACTCGAACGAGTCGCTAAAATCCTCGATATAAAAAGCGGCCCAGCCCTTTCCGTTTTTGGAAACACGGTGCTGCACTTCAGTGATCACACCGCCAAAGGTGACCTCCCGGTTGAGGTGGTTTTCCAGATGGTTAAAATCGCCCACTTTACTATTGCAAAAATTCTCCATTTCGATCTTATAATCATCCAGCGGATGCCCCGATATGTAGATGCCCACAACCTCTTTTTCGCGTTTGAGTTTTTCCATGGTGCCCCATTCTTCGGCGGGTGGCACCACAGGTTCTGGGATCTGCACCTCACTTGCATCGCCAAAAAGGCTTACCTGTGCAGAATTTTCGTTCTCTTGGAATTTAGCCCCATATTTGACTGCTTTTTCCAAAAAGGTAATGCCGTCACCCTCATCCTTAAAATATTGGGCGCGGTGGGCGGTATTAAATCCGTCAAATCCGCCGGCGAGAGCCAAACTTTCCAAAGCCTTTTTATTCGCAGCCCGCAGGTCGATACGTTTGGCCAGATCAAAAACACTTTTGTAGGGACCGTCCTTTCGGTTTTCTACCAGGGTCTTCACCGCATTGGTGCCCACACCTTTTACGGCACCCATGCCAAAGCGGATGGCGCCCTGATCGTTTACGGTAAATTTCCGGAAGGATTCGTTAACGTCGGGCCCCAGCACTTCAAGTCCCATTCTACGGCATTCTTCCATAAAGAAGGTAACCTGCTTAATGTCGCTCATATTGTTAGAGAGTACCGCTGCCATATATTCGGCGGGATAATGTGCCTTTAAATATGCGGTTTGGTAGGCGATCCAGGCGTAACAGGTAGAGTGCGATTTGTTAAAGGCATAGGCGGCAAAAGCCTCCCAATCCTTCCATACTTTTTCCAAAACCTCCCGTGGATGACCTTTTTTCTCGCCCCCATCCAGGAATTGTGGTTTCAGTTTCGCCAGGAGCGAAAAGATCTTTTTGCCCATCGCTTTCCGCAGGACGTCTGCTTCACCTTTGGTAAACCCGGCAAGGCTTTGCGAGAGCAGCATCACCTGCTCTTGGTAGACGGTGATCCCGTAGGTTTCCTCCAGATATTCTTTCATATCGGGCAGGTCGTAGGCGATTTCCTCCTCGCCATGCTTCCGGGCAATAAAGCTGGGGATATATTCCATAGGACCCGGGCGGTACAGCGCGTTCATGGCAATAAGGTCTTCAAAAACTGTGGGCTTGAGCGCCTGCATGTGCTTTTGCATCCCGGGCGATTCATATTGGAAAATCCCCACCGTATCCCCGCGCTGGAAAAGTTCGTAGGTTTTTTCATCGTCAAGCGGAAAACTGTCCGGATCGAGGTCGATATCGTGTTTGTGCTTGACCAGTTTTATGGTATCTTTGATCAGCGTAAGCGTTTTTAACCCTAAAAAGTCCATTTTTAACAGCCCCGCCTCCTCGACGACCGAGTTGTCAAACTGCGTTACGTACAGATCAGAATCCTTAGCGGTGGCCACCGGGACAAAATTGGTGATATCATCGGGCGTGATGATAACACCGCAAGCGTGTATGCCCGTATTGCGCACCGAACCTTCCAGCTGCCTTGCCCGGCGCAGGGTCTGGCCTTCCAGGTCATCGCCTTCTGCAAGGTTGAGCAGTTCATTCACTTTGACGAGATCATCGCTGCGAAATTTCTTCCGAAGGTCTGCATCGCTCTGGCCAAATATTTTATTGAGTTTGCTCATATTGGGGATGAGCTTGGCGATCCTGTCCGCATCGCTCAGGGGTAGGTCGAGTACACGTGCGGTATCGCGAATGGAGCTCTTGGCCGCCATCGTACCATACGTAATGATTTGCGCCACCTGATTGGCGCCATATTTATTGATCACATAATCCATCACGCGGCTGCGGCCCTCATCGTCAAAATCGATGTCAATATCGGGCATGCTCACGCGGTCCGGATTTAGAAAGCGCTCAAAAAGCAGGTCATATTTCACCGGATCAATATTGGTAATGCCCAGACAATAGGCCACGGCACTTCCCGCCGCAGAACCCCGGCCGGGACCCACCGAAACATCCATATTGCGCGCCTCACGGATAAAATCTTCAACGATCAAAAAATAGCCCGGATAACCCGTATTCTCGATCACCGAAAGCTCAAAATCAAGCCGTTCTCTGATGCCATCGGTAAGGTTTTCGCCATAGCGCTTTTCTGCCCCCACATAGGTAATGTGCCGCAGATAGGCATTCTCCCCACGTTTTCCGCCATCCAGGCGGTCCTCTTCTACACGAAATTTTTCTGGAATTGTAAATTTGGGTAAGAGTACGTCGCGGGCCAGTTCAAACGCTTCGATCTTATCCACCACTTCCTGCACATTGCTGATAGCTTCAGGGAGTTCTTTAAAGAGCGCCTTCATTTCGGCAGCATCCTTAAAGTAATATTGATCATTGTCGAGACCAAAACGGTACCCGCGCCCGCGCCCTTTTGGGGTGGCCACTTTTTCGCCATCTTTTACGCATAATAGAACATCATGGGCATCAGCATCGGTTTGGTCTATATAAAATGTATTGTTAGTCGCCACAAGTTTAATATTGTGCTTGCGCGAAAAGTCAACAAGTACGGTGTTGGCACGGTTTTCATCTTCCTGCCCGTGGCGCATGATCTCGATGTACAGGTCATCGCCAAAGGTTTCCTTCCACCATAATAGCGCTTCTTCGGCCTGTTTTTCGCCCGTATTGAGTATTTTATTGGGCACTTCGCCATATAGGTTTCCGGTAAGGACGATGAGGTTTTCTTTGTATTTTTCGACGATTTTCCGGTCGATACGGGGCAGATAATAAAAACCATCCGTGTAGGCCAGAGAGGCCATTTTGGCAAGGTTATGGTAGCCTTTTTTATTTTTGGCCAAAAACACGATCTGGTGGCCGTTGTCCTTTTGGCTTTTATTCGTATGGTCTTCACAGACGTTGAGCTCCACGCCCACAATGGGTTTTAAAATCGTTTCGGTGGGTGCATCACCAGCTTCGGCGAGTGCTGCATTTTTCTTTTTCGCGACAGCATTATGTCCCGAGATGGCCTTCACAAAATGAAAGGCGCCCATCATATTGCCCATATCGCTCAGGGCCACTGCGGGCATTTTATTTTTTTTCGCAGCAGCGACAAGATCTGCAATACTACTTGTTGACTGAAGGATCGAAAATTGCGAGTGGTTATGCAAGTGCACAAAATCCACTTCGGCCATTTGTGCTACGTTCTCTTTGATCTCGGCCTTAGAAATATCGGCGCTTTCTGCTTTTTGCAGTTCTTTCCTGATTTCGGCGGAAGCCTTTTCAAGATTGATATGCTTGAGCCCGATAAGCGCAATGGGCTGCGGATTTTCTTCTGAAAACCTTTCAAAATAATCCGGCTGAACATCAAGTTCTTCCTTGGTAAAAATACGGCGACGCACGAGCTCAAAGAAACAGCGTGTCGTGGCCTCAACATCTGCAGTGGCATTATGCGCTTCCGCGAAAGGGGTGCTGAACAGGTATTCGTGCAGCTCGGTCAGCGTGGGCAGTTTGAACTTACCGCCGCGGCCGCCGGGGATCTGGCAGAGCTGCGCAGTGGTTTCTGTACAGGTGTCAAGCACGGGGAGTTCCTGTAACTGGTTTTGAACATCGAGCCGGTGAAATTCCGCCCCCATAATATTCACATCAAAGCCCACATTTTGGCCCACAACAAATTTTGTGGTTTCCAAAGCGGCTTTAAACCTGCCCAAAACGTCGGCGAGCGGAAGCCCATCGCGTTGCGCGAGTTCTGTGGAAATGCCGTGTATACGCTCTGCATCATAAGGAATGTCAAATCCATCGGGACGGATGAGATAATCTTCATGACTGATCACCTTACCCATAGCATCGTGCAGCTGCCAGGCAATCTGTATTGCCCGTGGCCAGTTGTCACCATCCGTAATGGGGGCGTTCCAGTTTTTGGGCAGTCCGGTGGTTTCGGTATCGAAGATTAAATACATGCTTATTATTATTCTTATTAATTAAAGGCCAGGGACTTTTTTTGGCTTTATGAGCGGGTTTTTGAATTCCCACTTTATTCATAAATGACCCTCATCATGCTAAATTCATCCCGATAGTTATCGGGACGGTACGGGAAAGTGTGACGAAAGCCAACTTTTTTTATAGCTTTTGTGCACATAGCGATACAACATTTCAAACATCAAATTTTTCTAAAATAAAGTAACGAAGTTGCCCCTAAAATTATTGAAAATGGAAGGGTGTGGGAAAGAAAGTTTTTAAAAGTTATCATGCTCTAACTGGGAGTGATTTTATGCCAGTGGAGTTATTTTTGGCACGTCAAAAAATAAAAAAATTAGACGAGATAGACTTCATATTTGCGAAATATCGTGCATGAATTAAATTAATTAAAAAACATCTTTGGCGAAAAATGGCCTTAAAAGACGATCAAAATAGGTTTAATTTGGCAATAATTTAATAAATATTTGTATTTAATCGATTATATATGTTGTTTAACCGTTATTTTTTATAGCTTAGTGAGCTAACAAAAAATTCCTAAACATGTTTTCACAACAGCCCCAAGTCATAAAAAGACAAAAAAAACTACGTTGTAAGCTTATGGGTCACCAATTGCGCGTGGTTAAAAATTATAAACAAGGTCAAAATGAATACACCTGTAAATGGTGTAAAAACCAGTTTACTGATCTGGATAATGGCCGGGTTGACCTGCTTACACCAAAACTCCACCAGCTCAATATGGCGATTGAGCATCTTTATCTTAAAAGATCTGGGGCAGTCTAATCTTCCTCCAGGGCATTCCAACCACGTGCTACGATGGGCACCTGTGCATTTGCGCGGGTGATCAGTTGCATACCTTCATTGGCTTCGGTCATGTGACCTATAATGGTAAAATTGGGATTTCCCTTTATTTTATCATAATCGGTCTGTGGTATAGTAAATAAGAGCTCATAATCTTCGCCGCCGCTCAGGGCGATGGTGGTACTATCCAACTCAAACTCTTCACATACGCTGATGAGTTGTGGGTCAAGGGGTATTTTTTCTTCATAGAGTTTGCAGCCCACTTCAGAGCTTTTGCAGATATGGATAATCTCTGAAGAAAGCCCATCACTAATGTCGATCATGGAAGTTGGTAAAATCGCCAGTTTATCCAAAAGTTGAATAACGTCTCTGCGGGCCTCTGGCTTGAGCTGCCTCTCTACCAGATAAGTATAAGGCTCCAGGTCTGGCTGTGCATTTGGGTTAACTTTAAAAACCTCTTTTTCACGTTCTAATACCTGTAGTCCCATATAAGCTGCGCCCAGATCACCGGAAACGATCAAAAGATCCCCCGACTTGGCACCGCTACGTTTTACGATCTTTTCTGCATTTGCAGTTCCTACGGCCGTCACGCTAATGAGCAGTCCTGTTGTACTCGAGGTAGTATCGCCACCTACCAAATCTACTTTATAATTTTTCGCGGCAAGCGAAATTCCCGCATAAAGTTCCTCAAGAGCCTCTAGCGGAAACCTGTTTGATACCGCTATTGACACGGTGATCTGTGTGGCCTCGGCATTCATAGCGTACACGTCAGAAAGGTTGACCATTACCGCTTTATAGCCCAAATGTTTTAAGGGCATAAAACTGAGGTCAAAGTGTACGCCCTCTACGAGCAGATCAGTGGTGAGTACAGCTTGCTGATCCCCAAGATCTAGGATTGCGGCATCGTCGCCAATGCCGATAACCGTGCTTTTTTGGGTAATCTCAAAATCTTTGGTCAGGTGGTCAATCAGGCCAAACTCGCCCAGCGTGCCTAGAGAAGTTCGTGTTTCGTCTTTATTATCAAACATGGTGTGGTATTTAAGGTTGCAAAGTTAAGGGGAACTGGGAGATAATTCTGAATTTAGAATTCTGAATTCAGATTAGGGGGTGCAATATGGGATTATCAAAATAGCATAATTATCTTTTGTAGATTCACCGCCTTCTCATTCTTACGTATATTTACACCAAAACCTTGCTGTGAAAAATATTTTTTTCATCCTTATGTGTCTGTTCTTTTCTTTTTTGGCTTCTGGCCAAAGCGAGCAGTTGGCGCTTAACTACTTTCAGCAGGGCGAATTTGAAAAAGCAGCCTCTACTTACGAGGCCCTTTTAAAGCAACAGCCGGGCAACACCTCTTATATTCTACCACTTGTGGAGACGTATCAGCAATTGGAAGCTTATGACAAAGCGGAAGCTTTGCTTCTCAAAGTCCTGCAACCCGCAAGGCCACGCCCGGATCTTGAGGTTGAGCTTGGTTATAATTACCAGCTTATGGGCAAGCTTAATGAGGCTGGCAAATGGTATGACAAAGCCCTGGGCAGCATTGATCAAAATCCCGGATATGCTTATATATTAGGGCGCGCATTTGAGAAATATTCCCTGCTGGACCGCGCGCTGCAAACCTATAAAAAAGCCATACAGGGCAATGATAAAATGCTTTTTGATATCCAGCTCGCGCGCATTTACGGCGAGCAGGGCAATATCGAGCTTATGCTCAGCACCTACATTGATCTCATCGCGCGCGACCTGAAGTTCTATCCTACAGCACAGCGCAGCATCTCTCAGTTTATCACCGAAGATCCAGATAATGAGGCCAACCAAATCTTTAAAAAATTATTGCTCAAACGCTCCCAGAAAAACCCAGACCTGTTGTATAATAGGCTGCTCAGCTGGCTGTTTGTTCAACAAAAAGAGTATACGAAAGCCTTTGCACAGGAAAAGGCGATCGCCAAACGCTCTGGTGGTGATATGCAGGGTGTCATTAATCTGGCCGGTATTGTAATTGAAGAAAAGGAGCCCGAAACCGCAAAGGAGATCCTCAGCTTTATCATACAGGATAGCGACAACCCGGATATTAAGCGTAGCGCAGAGCAGAAGCTGCTGGAGGTAAAGGTGCAGCAGGCCAAGGTTGAGGAATATCCCGCAATTAAAAAAGAATATGAATCCCTCCTGGCCAAAACAGGGAGGAGCCCACTTACAATCTCTCTGCAACTGGCCTACGCCCATTTTTTAGCTTTTGGGCTCACGGAGCCTGAAAATGCCTCTGATTACCTTAAAAAAAGTTTGGCGCTGCCCCTTTCTAAATTTCAAGAAGCACAGGTAAAAATGCAGCTTGCTGATATTCTGGTACTGCAGGAGCAGTTTGGCGCTGCGCTCATTTATTACAGCCAGGTGCAAAAAACGGTGCAGAACGATGTGCTGGCGCAGGAAGCCCGGTTTAAAGTGGCCAAGACCAGTTATTACCGCGGTGATTTTGATTGGGCCCAAACCCAATTAAAGGTGTTAAAAGCTTCAGCGACACAGTTGATCGCAAATGATGCCCAGCAACTTTTTCTGCTGATCGCAGATAACTCACAGGAGGATAGCACACAGACGGCGCTTAAACTTTTTGCCCATGCAGACCTGCTCGATTATCAGCATAAGGATCAGGCCGCCATTGATGTGTATAGTGAAATCCTGGAAAAGCACAAGGGCGAATCTATCGAGGACGAGACCCTTTATGCACAGGCACAGTTATTCCAAAAGTTGAATGCTTTCGCGAAAGCGGAAAAAAACTACCTCCAGATCATCCAGTTGTATAAGGAAGATATTCTTGCGGATGACGCGCTATTTAATCTGGCTAAACTTTATGAGGGCCCATTGAACGATATCGAAAAGGCTAAACATTATTATGAACAGCTGATTTTTGAACATGAGGACAGCATTTATTATGTAGAAGCCCAAAAACGCTTTAGAGCGTTGCGAGGGGATGTGGTAAACTAACGTAGACCGAAAAGATTAAAGACAGTATAGTCAATGATTTATTCTTGTGGGTTGTACCATTTAGCAATGAGGTTTTGTAGCCAGTTTTAAATTGGTTTTAATGAAAAACAATCTATTATGATCATCTATAACGTAACGGTAAATATTGAGGACGTGGCCCAGGAAGACTGGCTGTACTGGATGCGCAACGAACACATCCCTGCTATGCTCGCCACGGGAAAATTTACGAAGGCCCTGATGACCAAAGTGCTCGTAAAAGAGCAGATGGGCGGTACCAGCTATTCCATACAATATACGGCGGTCAGTAGGGATCATTTGAATCGCTACCTTAAGGAAGATGCAGAAAATCTTCGTGCCGCAGCGGCACGTTTTACAGGTAAAGCTGTCTCTTTTAATACTGAGCTTGAGGTGGTAACCGAGCAGTTTCAGTCGCTGGAGAAATAGGCTATCGTATCTAATTGCGGCTGTTGCTTACGAGATTTATCCTGTAAAGTACCCGATTTATGGGTTAGCGGACTCGATTTTTAACTATATTATTGATTAACACGGATTAATTTTTATCCAGTACTAAAATTAAACTGGATCTAATATTTTGTCGCGTTGTCATACCAAAGCCATTCAGTGAATTTGCCTAATAATGAGGCCGTTGGATGAATTTTGGCTTACCGGCATAACATTAAAAAACACCAGTTGAAAAAGAAGAAAAGACATAAACATAATTTTTCTCCAGACTTTACGATTAAAAATACAGGTGAAGTCCGTGCCAAAAAACACCTCGGCCAGCATTTTTTAAAGGATGAGGCTACCGCTGAAAAAATTGGCAATACCCTTAAGCTTCATGGGTATCAGGATATTTTGGAAATAGGCCCAGGGATGGGTGTGTTGACCAAATATCTATTGGACAGAAGTAAAAACGTAACCGCGATGGAACTGGACAGCGAAGCGGTTGTATATCTCAATAATAGCTTTCCTTTAGAGCATCCCGCGTTGCTTGAGCGGACGTCGCTACACGTGGTTGAGGCCGATTTTTTAAAGTTTGACCTTAAATCCTTTTTTGACGGTAGGCCTTTTGCAATCACTGGAAATTTTCCCTACAATATTTCCACACAGATCGTTTTTAAAACCCTTGAGTATCGCGACCAGATTCCCGAATTTACGGGTATGTTCCAAAAAGAGGTGGCCCAGCGCATCTGCGCGACTTCAGGCAATAAAACCTACGGGATTTTATCGGTCCTGACTCAGGCTTTTTATACTGTGGAATACCTTTTTACGGTGCCACCAGAGGTTTTTGACCCACCGCCCAAGGTACAAAGTGGGGTGATACGCCTTACGCGAAAAGATGGTTATGATAAGTTGGGCTGCGATCCTGATGCACTACATAGAATCGTAAAAATGGCCTTTCAGCAACGACGGAAAACCTTACGAAACAGTCTTAAACAACTGGATTTGAGTGATGCTCTACGCGATTGCGAAATCTTTGACCTGCGGCCGGAACAGTTGGATGTTTATCAATTTATTGCATTGGTAAACAGTATAGAAGGTGATATCAAATAAACGTAGTTTAAAATTTTATTATAGCTTGTGAATTGCTTTTAGAATTGTACTTTGTACTAGGATTTACAGCTTTTGCGGCTTTTTTTTTCTGCATTCGCTTTGTTGTGAATTGCTTTCAGAATTGTACTTTGTACTAGGATTTACAGCGGGTCATCATATTTTGCATATATGCGCTGTGTTGTGAATTGCTTTCAGAATTGTACTTTGTACTAGGATTTACAGCAGAATAGTTTTATTCATGTGCAAGTTTATTGTTGTGAATTGCTTTCAGAATTGTACTTTGTACTAGGATTTACAGCATTTTACTCAAACAATGTTTTTAATACCACGTTGTGAATTGCTTTCAGAATTGTACTTTGTACTAGGATTTACAGCTGACTGCAACCAGACCACTGGTGTGTTTATGTTGTGAATTGCTTTCAGAATTGTACTTTGTACTAGGATTTACAGCCAATGAGCATTTCACAGGTAAAATAATTCAGTTGTGAATTGCTTTCAGAATTGTACTTTGTACTAGGATTTACAGCAAGGACGAATAATGACTGACGTCATGGTCGGTTGTGAATTGCTTTCAGAATTGTACTTTGTACTAGGATTTACAGCTTTTTGATGGTGCCACGACAACCGCAGCAAGTTGTGAATTGCTTTCAGAATTGTACTTTGTACTAGGATTTACAGCAAATCCAAATAATGGATATTTTCGGTCTGTGTTGTGAATTGCTTTCAGAATTGTACTTTGTACTAGGATTTACAGCCGTACTGACCTCATTTGGCCTATCGCCAAAGTTGTGAATTGCTTTCAGAATTGTACTTTGTACTAGGATTTACAGCAAGCCGAAAAAGAAGGCGCGAACCGCAAGGGTTGTGAATTGCTTTCAGAATTGTACTTTGTACTAGGATTTACAGCGGTGGCGGTGGCGTTTATGAAAATGAAATGTTGTGAATTGCTTTCAGAATTGTACTTTGTACTAGGATTTACAGCTATACTTGATTTTTCCATAAAACCAGACTTGTTGTGAATTGCTTTCAGAATTGTACTTTGTACTAGGATTTACAGCAACTCTATATTTCAACCTACTTGGATCCCAGTTGTGAATTGCTTTCAGAATTGTACTTTGTACTAGGATTTACAGCCGACCCCTACCGATGCTTTCGCATCAGAGAGTTGTGAATTGCTTTCAGAATTGTACTTTGTACTAGGATTTACAGCATTTATGTAGTTGTAGACAGCACATCAGATGTTGTGAATTGCTTTCAGAATTGTACTTTGTACTAGGATTTACAGCCGGCATTAATACCGTCGGTTGCACCGGCTAGTTGTGAATTGCTTTCAGAATTGTACTTTGTACTAGGATTTACAGCTACAACCACAAGGTTAAGAAAGTGATGAGCGTTGTGAATTGCTTTCAGAATTGTACTTTGTACTAGGATTTACAGCACCTGGGCATTGATGGCACCAAGCTGGACTGTTGTGAATTGCTTTCAGAATTGTACTTTGTACTAGGATTTACAGCTCAGCAACTGACACAGAAGATTCTGCAACCGTTGTGAATTGCTTTCAGAATTGTACTTTGTACTAGGATTTACAGCCCGGATCCTCTTTGTGGGTTTCCTTGTTCAGTTGTGAATTGCTTTCAGAATTGTACTTTGTACTAGGATTTACAGCTCAGCAACTGACACAGAAGATTCTGCAACCGTTGTGAATTGCTTTCAGAATTGTACTTTGTACTAGGATTTACAGCCCGGATCCTCTTTGTGGGTTTCCTTGTTCAGTTGTGAATTGCTTTCAGAATTGTACTTTGTACTAGGATTTACAGCTACATAGGAGTAAGTATATATCCAGCCTCCGTTGTGAATTGCTTTCAGAATTGTACTTTGTACTAGGATTTACAGCTTTTCGCTCATCGACTTTTTTACTTTATGAGTTGTGAATTGCTTTCAGAATTGTACTTTGTACTAGGATTTACAGCGCAACAGGACGGGTCTTTTCAGCTAGGTCAGTTGTGAATTGCTTTCAGAATTGTACTTTGTACTAGGATTTACAGCACGGCCAGCGCGCACTATGGCAAAAACGAAGTTGTGAATTGCTTTCAGAATTGTACTTTGTACTAGGATTTACAGCAACGATTAAATATTTGAATTATGGAATTAGTTGTGAATTGCTTTCAGAATTGTACTTTGTACTAGGATTTACAGCAATACCATATTGAGACATAGTATAATCGGTGTTGTGAATTGCTTTCAGAATTGTACTTTGTACTAGGATTTACAGCATAATCCGCAATGGGGTGCAGTAGAAACGTGTTGTGAATTGCTTTCAGAATTGTACTTTGTACTAGGATTTACAGCATATTGAAAAACTAATACCTGTGCTATCGGTTGTGAATTGCTTTCAGAATTGTACTTTGTACTAGGATTTACAGCACGGCCTTTATATCGCCAGTATGTTCATAAGTTGTGAATTGCTTTCAGAATTGTACTTTGTACTAGGATTTACAGCCGGAAAAGAAAGTGATTACCCCCAATGGCGTTGTGAATTGCTTTCAGAATTGTACTTTGTACTAGGATTTACAGCAAGCCGAAAAAGAAGGCGCGAACCGCAAGGGTTGTGAATTGCTTTCAGAATTGTACTTTGTACTAGGATTTACAGCGGTGGCGGTGGCGTTTATGAAAATGAAATGTTGTGAATTGCTTTCAGAATTGTACTTTGTACTAGGATTTACAGCTTTCATCCGAAACTTACGGAGGAAATTTATGTTGTGAATTGCTTTCAGAATTGTACTTTGTACTAGGATTTACAGCGTCAAAAGCCACACTCACGTAATGCCAAATGTTGTGAATTGCTTTCAGAATTGTACTTTGTACTAGGATTTACAGCATTTCAAATACGAATTATCTTGACAGTCACGTTGTGAATTGCTTTCAGAATTGTACTTTGTACTAGGATTTACAGCCCAACAATGTTTGTGGCAACGTAAAGACCAGTTGTGAATTGCTTTCAGAATTGTACTTTGTACTAGGATTTACAGCCGGCATTAATACCGTCGGTTGCACCGGCTAGTTGTGAATTGCTTTCAGAATTGTACTTTGTACTAGGATTTACAGCCCTACCGAAATTCACAAGTATATTGATGACGTTGTGAATTGCTTTCAGAATTGTACTTTGTACTAGGATTTACAGCATACCCGCCATAATAAGCTGGTATGCTGTTTCTTAAGTAGTTTTTTAGGATTAAAAAATGAGACGTTTTTTAAGCACAGGATTATTTCCAATCTCATTTTTATATGTCCAATAATTTGAATTATTGATTATCCTTAAAGTGTCATAACTAGCGTCACCCTGTATTTATTTCAGGGTCACACTAGTAGCTTAAATATTGCTGTACTACAGTTTGAGCTACATTTGGAAGATATGAGTGCAATGCTGAAACGAGTTCAGCATGACGAAAACCCACTTTATGCCTAATTGCGGATATTCAATTTTGAATTAAAATAATTCTAATTGTTGAGAGGGAATTTCAGGTATTACTTCTTTTTTACCATGAAAAAGCTCGATCATACCAAATTGTTTATCGGTAATTTGCATCACCGCGACTTTTCCTTTTTTTGGTAGATTGTTTTTGGTGCGTTTTATATGTACCGCGGCATTCTCACGACTGGCACAAAAACGGCTGTAAATTGAAAATTGAAACATCCCGAAACCATCATCCAGCAATTGTTTTCTAAAACGGGTGGCCGCTTTCTTTTCTGCTCGGGTTTCAGTCGGTAAGTCAAAAAATACAAGTACCCACATACAACGGTATTGATTTAAACGAGAGAAACGATCATTCATAACACTTCGTTTGGTTAATAAATCAGGATTGCAGTTGGGGACTTCTTAAATTTTAAAGGCTTATATAAACATTGGGTAAAGAATTTTACGACTGCTGCCGTAAAAACATTCATAGAGACTGTTTGTAGTTCGGCTTACGGCATTCATTAACGGGCTTTGTTTGTCGTCAATAAAAACATCCATTGCAGGGATTTTCAATAATTCAGATTTTATGGGAGTCGTAAGTTCTTTCAGGTTGGCCCCAGTCTCTACAAGATCGAAAACTATCATATCTACATAGGGACGATAAGGCTCCATAATATCATCGGCCAGAGAAAATGCATTGTATTTATTGTGATGAAAAATACCTACCGAAGGTAACATGCCACTACTTACGATCGCTCGAGCAATAACAGCGCGCAAGATGGCGTACCCATAATTCAATAGATTATTTGGCGGAATGCCTTTCTGGTTTCGGCTAAAGCCTTCTATATCAAATAAATTCTGAAAATAATGCGCGGCGGATATGGCCTCATGGTTTTGGGTATCGCCACTTTTAACTTCCCTGCTCCAACGCTCTAGTTTAAGACTATATTTACCCCGTGATCTCATGTGCAGTGCCTGGTTGCTTATTTTGGCCATGACCGTTTGCTGCCACAGCTGCTTTTTTAAAGGGACACTTGCATCCAGTTGATATCGGTAACGTACCGTCTGCTCCGTGTGACCGACTAGGGGTTGCAAAAACGAACAGGGAAGATGCTGTTTATCGCAGGTAATGACTGCAGTTTTATTTTGCACGAGTTTCATCAGCAATCCGTTGGTTATAGTAATTTGCGGATTTTCCAAAACCAAAAACCCCAGATCTTCTATAGGAACGGTTTTTTCTTCTTTTTCCTCTTCGGGAAAATTAATGATCAGTTGTTCGTTTCCTGTGCTGAGATATGCTGGATTGCCAAAAAAGAGGGTGCGTTTGATCATTCTTTAATAAATTTCAGTTCACCCAGCATCGTAACCTCAAAATCTTTTCCTTCATAAAGGTAATTCCAGTTTTCTTTTGACATTTTCAGTAAAGAGGGTTGACCTTCTTCTCCAATTTTGGAGGGTCTCGCTGCAAAATCGATTCTTAATTTATAAAGTATCCGTTTAACCTCTTTTTCACCCAAAAATTCAACTAATCTTGAAGGTCGAAAATCCTTAATTGAATTAAAAGCAAACTTCCTTTTTTCGAAATCCTTATTTCTTTCAACAACGTTTTCAATTGTTTTATTCTTTTGAGTTTCTGGTAAATCATATTTCTTTTCCAACCTTTTAAAATATTCATCTTTAATGAGTTTTACATTATTCTCAACATTATCTGGGTTAGCCTCTAAGTGATAAACTAACCAAATACTTCCTTCTGAAAACTTAGTTATTACATACATTCTTTTTTGCTGAAAATCAAGGCTGTTTTTTTTATCAAATTCATTATCATCTTTTAAGACCAAAACTTTTTGCCCCACTTTAAGCAAAGTTTTTTCATCCCAATTTCCAATAGCTGGATGAAATTCTTTTAAATAGAGTTCAGGATTAAACTCTCTGTGTTTTTTAAACACTTTTGCCACTTCAAAAGAAGCCACCGGAAGCATTTCCCTTTCTATTTTTCCACCCTTAATACTTTTCTGCAATAAAACAGCATAAGGAATGCCGTCAGATTGAGCATAAAACTTGTTTTTATACTCGTGTTCTGAACGATAATTTACACGTTCTTTAACCTCTCTTCCTTTACTCGTTTTTACTCTGACGTGTCTGATTTTATTACCTTGTGGATCAACTGCATTTTGTTTTTGTTCTCTAACGATTTCACGAATAACTGGATCAATTATATCATCTACTTTAGAAAGCACCTCACTTAATGGCTTTCTAACAACAAAAAGAAACTCTTTTTCTCCTGTTTTGAATTCCCAATTACTTTTGATGCGTTTGGGCTGACCATCTACATATCGCTCTACATCACGTATTTTTCCAAGAAATGTGTCTTTGTACAAAGAACTTCTTACGGTATCGCCTTTAGCGTATTTTACAATTCGATTACCGTCTTTACCCAAAACTAATTTTCCTTGTTTGTCTTTTACATATCGGATATTGCCTCTTTTCCGAACTTTTTTTACTGCCTGGTTTAGAATTTTATCTTTTTCATAATTAACAATCAATGTTTTTCCTTCTATTTCTCTAATCAGTTCTTGAGGATTAAAGTCGGATGATGGTTTAACCATAGCTCTTAATCTATTTAGGCTAACTTTATCCTTATTTTCATCCGCTTTATAATATGCCTTCAAAATTTCTTCTCTTCTGCTACTGTTAACTGGGATCAAGGTTAAAACCGATGCATCAATGGCGTGATGCGTATGCTTATTACGACTTTTGATTTCATCTTCCTCTTGAAAGCCAAACAGTTTTCTGAAATCTGCTGTAACTTTACCTTTTTGTACAGCCACTTTTTTGAAATACAATTTTAAATACTCACGTGCATATTTGCTGACCATTTGCGTATCTACCAATTGCCTTCTTGCCCAGCTATCTTTCACCTCATCTGCTTCAAACCTTTCAACTTTATCTTTCCAATAGTCAAGGTGCATTTTGAAATAATGCCTATCCTGTATTCTATCATTCTTTTTTTTCTCATCTTCATTTCCTTTAGGCTTCTTTACCCCATCATATTTCCATTTCCATTTATCACGTTCCTGTTTCCAGAATTCCAACCGAGGTTCTATAGCTATCCCCCAACCATCTACATCTTTGGAATAATTATCACATTCTTTAGGCAGTTTTTGCTTTTGTAAATCACGATTGTATGTTGAATATCCAACTGTCATATTTGCCATTGTATTATCGGGCAATAACCAACGTGGAATAGTATGCATAATATCTATATCGTTAGAAAACAGTTGTGTTATGGAAATCATTTTTCCCGTATACATACATTGGCCTTTTTGCTCCATCCATAACTCATACCTTTTTACCGCATCTTTTTCTTTAAGAATAGCAGTATTTTTGTTTGTTTCTTTTCCATTATCATCTTTTTCTTTGTTAAATATTTGTTCCGTCCAAAGTTCAAAGACAGGAATACTTTCCTCTACATTCAATCCTTTGTTTTTCTTATCCTTAAATTCTTTTAAAAAATCACGGTATTTTTCACGCTTATTCTTACGCTCATTTTGATAGCGTTCTATTGCTGCACGCTTGTTGTTATCATTTAATTCCCGAGCCAACTCTATGATTACTTCAGTATCCTCATCAATTTCACCAGCTAAAATCAATTCGTTTATGAGTTTTCGCAAAATGCTCATTGATTTGTTGAACATCGGATTTTTAATGCTATCAATGTAGGGAACCGGAAGGATTTCTATTCCCGTATCTTTATAGGTAGGTAAATACTTTTCGCCTGTTTCCCAATTTGTTTTCAAGTTTTTGTTGTATCGGTTTTCACGATCGGAATGATGGTATAATTCACCTTTCAATTCAATTTCATTCTCTTTTAAAACATTTTTAAAAATTTCGGTCAATGTTGGATGTGATCGATAAGCCCGTTTTGTATCGTAAAAATAGTCTTGATATTCGTGTCCAACTTCTTGTAGTATTTCTTTCTTGTTTACAACATTTTCCCAAGATGTTTCACCAAAATATCCTTCACACGCTTTTTCAATTTCCTTCACATCATCTGGCTTTAAACTATATCCAAAATCTTTATAGGCAAATTTTTCTGAATTGATCAATCCTTTGTGCTTATCTATTAAATTATTTGCAATGTTGATTATCGTTCTTCTTTCATTATACATTTGGTTGGCTTTCTTTAACGTGCTGATAATCAAATCTCTTTTTTCTTGCCAACTACCATCAATCAATTCAGGTATTTTAGCCAAAACAACAGCTTCATTATACATATATCCTTCTTTTAAAAACGGGATTATTTTGCATAATGCCTTTAAACTTAAATCTGCATAGCCTTGCAAAAACTTCTCTTTTAATTCCACCAAAGGTGAAATGGAAACTTGCTGCTTGTTTTTAGTTATAGTCTTATTTGAAATATTGAGTTTTTCAATAGCAAATTCTTCAAGGTGTGGTTCATCAAATTCAAATATGATATGCCATAAATCATAAACCGAATATTTATTAATTATTTTAGGCGCATTACCAATATGGTATTTTTCTATTTCCCCAAGTTCAACTTTTGCTTTTTCACCAAAAAGCCCAATAAGTCCTTTGCAAACTGGCATTCCTGAAACAGAAGTGTCATACTTTCCTGTTTTTCTATCTATTGGGTAATTGTATTTCTTTGCCTTACCAAACTTTTTGTCAAGAAATTTCCTTATCTCTTCAAACTTGAAGTTTTTATCCTTTTTTAAGAATTTCTCAAAAAATAACTGCTTTCTCATTTTCTGGCTTAATGGTTGTTTTTCACCATTTTCATCAAAATACTTGATAGTATTGATAAACTGCCAAGCCCTGAAGATTTCAAAAACAGGGTGGGTAACTGGGCATCTTTGCTTGGATGGCTCCAAAGTACATTTCCCGATATTTCCTCTCTGGGTTTTTAAGGGTTGCTGCCAAATAATGGCTTTCCATAAACTTTTTACAAATTCATTTTTGTAATCTTTCTTTCCTTCCTTTTCAACATTAAACCCTTGGGATTTGCATATTTCTTCTAATTCGTGTTGATATTCTTCCCTAAGAGGATATTGATTTCTTGCCCTTTTTCTTTTTTTTAGGAATTCTTCATCTAACGCTTTGGCAATTGTACCATGCTTATCTAAAGCACCTTCAAACCCTTCCGTATTTCTTCGTTCTTTTTGCTTTTCAGTTTCATTATCGGTTTCTCCAATATCTTTATAGCCCCTACGTTGCACTATATGGTATAATGCTCTACCAAGCTCGTGTTTAGTTAATTTTTGGTCAAGGGCTTTTACCCGTAATAGGTATGGGTTTTTGTATTTTTCACCTCCTTCATAAATGAAATCGCAGGCCAGCCACTTTAAGAATTTTTCACTTTCAGGAAACCTACGTGTTCTTCCTTTTCTATATTTACTCCAAGTCTGCAGTTCCTGTTCATATAATGGCACAAAACCACCTTGTAGCAAAACTTTCAACAATTCCCATTTTCGGTATTTTCTTGACTTAATTAAATTTCTTTTAGAACGTGCCTCTCTTCGTTCCCTTGTAGGGGAAATGTAGCCGCCTGATTGCCCTTTAGACATACCGGTATTAAAGATAATCACCCCGCTTTTTACAATTACACCGTCTACGTTTTTTGACCAGCCAGCTGAAGAACTTCCTAAATCTAATCCAAGTTTTCCCATTTTTTTATATATTTATCGTCTGAAAGACAATTCACAACAAGGCTATAAGCCGTAGAGAAATTCTAGCCCACTGCTTCTGTAGTGGGCATTTTTGTTAATTTATTTGATTTCTAAATTTAATCACACATTTTTTTCACTAACTTAGTTTAGAGATAAATTATTTCTCTTAGCTCAATTTTACTAAAAATTTATTAAAAAATTACATTGATATGCGTAATAAAGCATTTTATTGATATTTCCATAATTTTTTAATCAATAGCCTTATTATTTAGAACATATTGCAAATAATCCTGAAGCAATTCACAGTAAGGATTATCCCTTGTGAAAACATTTAAGGTGGTAGATTTATATCTATCACCTTTTTCTTTTAAACGATTTATAAATACCAAAAAAAATAAAAACGTCAAGAAATAAAGCATTTTAACCTCCTCACCTTACCATGTCGGGAATTTTGCTTATATAGTTCATGAGTTTTTTAAAAAGGGAAAGAAAAGGCTACAAGATTTAAGTAGTGTAAGTTTAGGCCTCAGTCACTTATTCTATAGACGTGCTGTGATTAGGGGGGTTATTTATTGGTATGTGAGACGCAATGAATCGGTGTCTTTATAATTTACGCCTTCCAGGTAGCGCTAATAAAGGGCATTTAAATAAATGCAAAACCCAATGGCTAAAAATAGCTAAATCAGGCACTTTTATATAAATTCTTCTGATTATCCGCCAGATTCTACCTTTATTGGATTTCTATTTTTAATGGCAGATTACCTTACATGAAAACGTAAAAAAGCCCCAATTTGGGGCTTTTTTACGTTAAATCGGTAAAAAAATCAGTTGCCTACAGCGACTGCTTCACCGGTGCGTTGTGCAAATCTATAGTTATGTACAGCCTCATCAATCTGGGCTAAACCATGCTCTTTAGATGCCATGGGATCAATTTTTACGGTTTCACCATCTGGTAAATAAACCAGCATGAGGCCATCCTTGTAGGAAGATAGTTTGATGAGTTCACCATCTTTTAGAGCGTTCCAAGTTTTGTTTTCGGGGGTATATACCATTTGCAGGGTTTTCCCTTTTTTATCTCCATCGATGACCTTGATATCAAATTTATTTTTGGTGGCCGTCATTTCATAAGTATTTCCTTTGTAAGCCAGTACCTGCGTATCTTTGTCGCCCTCGTTCATAGCAATGGGATTCTCACCGCTCCAGAACTCGATAACGTTAAAAATAAGTGTATCCCCCACAAAGAAAAGTCCGTAGACGGGAATGATGTTAAGCCCCCAGAAGATCAGGTTGTCTAAAAATTTATTGCTGGTCACGCCATCGTTCCATTCGCGCAAGCTGTTAAAGGCGCTGTAAGAACCCAGGCAGCTGGTGAACAATAGGGTGGATGCCAGAGCTGTGCATAGAAATAGTTTTTTCATAATAAAATGGGATTTTTGGTTAATACATTTAATTCAGTATTTAAAAATACCAATATATTTTTAATGATTTTGTTTAGTGAAAACATATTTTTCAACAGGGGGTATAAATGAAATAGCCCTTCCGGTTGGGGAAGGGCTATTTTATTTAAATAAGGTAACCTTTACTTAAGCTTCTGCGCCGGCTACAATTGAAACATAGGATTTATTATCCTTCTTTTTAGTGAATTTTACAACACCGTCCACACGGGCATGCAGTGTGTGATCTTTACCGGCGTATACATTCTCGCCAGGTTTGTGGGTAGTACCGCGTTGCCTTACAATAATGTTGCCCGCGATAGCATTCTGACCCCCAAAGATCTTAACACCCAAACGTTTAGATTCTGAGTCCCTACCGTTTTTGGAACTACCTACTCCTTTTTTATGAGCCATTTTGTTTAGATTTTATGGTGAAACTCTATTTTTTTTTAAAGTAAAGAGTAAACCTTAAGTTCACTACAAAACTTCAATTTCCCTGCTGTATGCAGTGCTTATTTATTGTTCTTCATTAGATCTTTGGCCTGCTTTACCCAATCTTCAGCTTCTATCTTTTCACGGGTAATACCATCTATGGCAGCCAGTTCGTCTTTATCTGCGGCCTTAAGTTTGCTGATCTGCTCGTACGTATAAATACCTACTTCATTAAGGCGTTTTTCATAAGCGGGCCCTATACCGTTGATTTCCTTCAGGTCATCAGCATCTGCCTTGTGAGCTGTACCAATGCTGTGAAGTACCTTATCGATATCCATCTCGATATTATCTTTTTCGGCACGGTGCTCTGCACGGGTAACCAAATTTTCGCTAACCTCAGTCTCCTTTTTGGATGTTTTGGCCTTTGGTTTTTCTTCCGTTGCGGGAACTGCCTTTGTGGGCTCCTCTTTCTTGGGGGCCGATTTGGCGGTTTCAGGTTTTGCAGCCTCTTTCTTGCTTTCCTTTTTCTTTCCAGAAAGACTGATGTCCAGGATTTCAAGTTGGGTCAGGGACTGTCTGTGACCGTTTTTCTTTTTGTAACCTTTTCGTCTTTTCTTTTTAAAGACAATTACTTTGCTACCTTTAAGGTGCCTGATGACTTTAGCACCCACAAGGGCACCGTCTATAGCCGGGGCGCCAAGAGTTACGTTACCTGCATCATCGGCCAGAAGGATTTTGTCAAAGGAGACATCTGCCCCTTCATCCTCAGCCAGGCGGTTCACGTAGATCTTTTGGTCTTTCGCAACTTTAAATTGCTGCCCTGCTATCTCTACAATTGCGTACATAGCGATTATGATTATATAAATTAAATGATTCGCCGGCCTTTTGGCTTGGGCGGGCGCAAATATACGGCTATTTGCTTAATATACAAATGCTGGGAAAAAGGTTTTTAAGTTTAATGCAGTGGATAATTTTTACTGATAAACAGAAGGTTAGCAACTTAATTTTATAAACTGTATTGGGGAGGTTGATTTTTATGCTTTCGCGAAAGCATATCAAGTGCAATTTGGATATGCACAAACTGTAACTGGCACAGAACAAAAAACTAAACAAATAATGAAAGAAAAATTAACTGAATTTCAATCAGCGTAGGCCTGTATTATTTTCGGCTCACTTCAGAGTCCTGCTATTATTCTATACGCGTTAGTAAGTATCTATAGCGTTAAAATAATATGGTATGGGGATTCAATATTGTTTATTCTTACTTTTAGTATTCCAACTTTTTTTGAATAGTTGCATAAAACTAAGAGTTAGCACAACGGTAGTGGCAAAACCAAAAATGGCGACCAGGAAGATCATGCTGCCCAAACTCGTATCATATGTGCTTTCCCAACGATGTATAAGTTTATCGAGAAATTCGGGATTTAAGTTACCTGCATAAAGACCAAAGAAAATCGTAAATATAATGGTAGCGATAAAGCCGGTCACAACTCCCACAGAAAATCCATCACTGTATTCAAAAGTGGGCCCTTTGCTTAATTTATAATACCTTATGGCCTCAAAAATTCCAAAACCAGTAATCACACCATTAAAAAGACTAAAGAGTGGCTGTGTGGAAAGGCCCAAGAGTGCAAGAATAAGAAAATAGGCGATAAGGCTACCTGCAATGGCAACTCCGAAGCGTATAGGTAATGTAAATTTGCGGATCATAAAGTGAAAAGTTTAGGCTAAGTTCTTACATTTTGACCTTTAAAGAGACTAACAGCGTGTTAAAATTAACATTTTTGATAAGCATTTGGTGGGGTTGTAGCTTTTAAATGTGAACATCCCAATTTGTAAGAAACGCTTAAATTGTATTCGGTTTTAAATCGGTATTTTTATTTTCACAAAAAAATGAATGTTGTATAGCGTGAATGATATTTATATATAAACTGCACGACTTTTAAATTTAAAAAATAATATGAAGAAAACGATCATTCCCATAGTTTCGCTTTTCTTCTTGAGCTTAAATACAATGGCACAGGAAGTAAAATTTCAAGAATATGATCTGGATAATGGCCTACATGTAATCCTGCATCAGGACAATACAGCACCAGTCGTAACTACATCGGTTATGTACCATGTGGGCGGCAAAGATCGCGAAGAGGGCCGTACCGGTTTCGCCCATTTTTTTGAGCACCTGCTCTTTGAGGGTACCGAAAATATTGGCAACGGTAAATGGTTTGAGATCGTTAGTTCCAATGGCGGTACCAATAATGCCAATACCACTAATGACCGCACCTATTATTATGAGAGTTTCCCTTCAAACAATCTGAAACTGGGCCTGTGGATGGAGTCTGAGCGCATGATGCATCCCGTCATTAAGCAGGGGGGTGTAGATACTCAAAATAAGGTGGTCAAAGAGGAGCGCAGGTCGCGCATCGATAATGCGCCTTATGGACAGTTGATCAATGCGGTAAGTGAAAACCTTTTTAAAAAGCATCCTTACAAGGATCCCAATATTGGTTATATGAAAGATCTTGACGCCGCAACGCTTCAGGAGTTCCAGGATTATTTCAAAAAATATTATGTACCCAACAATGCCGTACTGGTGGTTGCCGGTAATATCGACATTGATCAGGCTAAAAAGATGATCAAGGATTATTTTGGACCCATCCCCAAGGGGCCAGAGCTTAACCGCAGCTATCCCAAGGAAGATCCCATTACCCAGGAGGTGCATACTAAATTCTATGATAAAAATATTCAGTTGCCAGCACTTGTTACCGCATACCGCACACCAGGTTTTGCGGCCCACGACTCGTATGTACTCAATATGATCTCCTCATACCTGAGCGATGGCAACAGCTCAAAATTGTATAAAAAATTGGTGGAAGACCAGAAAAAGGCCCTGCAGGTAGGCGCTTTTAATGTGGCACAGGAAGATTATGGTGCTTATCTTGTTTTTGGTATCCCAATCGGTGAGACAAGTCTTGATACGCTTGCCGTAGGGATTGAAGAGGAAGTTGCGAAAGTGCGCGATACCCTCATCTCAGCTCGGGATTATGAGAAGCTGCAGAATAAATTTGAGAGTAATTATGTCAATGCTAATTCGAGCATCGCGGGCATCGCAAATTCACTGGCAACGTATTATCTATTGTACCAGGATACAGATCTGATCAATGACGAGATTAACATCTACCGTAACATTACCCGTGAGGAGATCAAAGAGGTGGCCAATAAATATCTAAAGCCTGATCAGCGTGTGGTTATAGATTATCTTCCCGGTGCAGGAAGAGCAGGCACCCTGACCCCTCTTGGGAAGCCTTTGAGCATCGCTCGTATTACTAGGTGCACCAATTTTATTTATCAAAGCATAACCTTACTATTCATGAAAAAGTTAATATTGAGCCTAATGTGCATAAGCAGTCTCGCCGCCACGGCCCAGATAGACCGAAGCAAGCAGCCCGCACCCGGGCCTGCCCCAGAGATCAACATCGGCACGCCAGAAACTTTTACCCTTAAAAATGGTCTAAAGGTCATCGTGGTAGAAAATCATAAACTCCCACGGGTGTCCTATAATCTTACCCTAGATAATCCACCTGTTACCGAAGGTCAAAAAGTGGGCGTCTCCAGCATTATGAGTGGCATATTGGGTAAGGGATCCACAACCATGCCCAAGGATAAATACAACGAAGAGGTTGATTATTTGGGCGCTTCAATATCCTTTGGATCCAGCGGAGCATTTGCAAACGGATTATCGAAATATAGTGACCGCGTTCTTGAACTTATGGCGGATGCCGCGATCAACCCTAATTTTACCCAGACCGAATTTGAGACTGAACAAAATAAGGAGAAAGAAAACCTTAAGTCTACCGAAAAAAGCGTCGCCAGAACCGCTGCCGTGATCAGCCAAAGTCTGGCTTATGGAAAGAATACTGCAAAAGGTGAATTTGAAACCCAGCAAAGCCTGGATAATGTAAACCTACAGGACGTTAAAGATTTTTATGCCAAAACATGGACCCCGCAGAATGCTTATCTGGTGATTGTGGGCGATGTGAAGTTGAAAAAGATCAAGAAGCAGGTCAAAAAAGATTTTGAGGACTGGAAAAAAACACCGGCACCACAAGGTGATCTGAGCAGTGCTTCAAATATTGACGGCGCACAGATCAATTTTGTAGATATGCCCAATGCGGTGCAGTCTGAAGTGATCGTTGAGAATCTGGTAGACCTTAAAATGAGCGATCCCGATTATCTGGCTGCGGTCATTGCAAACCAGATTTTGGGCGGCGGCGGCGAGGCACGGCTGTTCCAAAACCTGAGAGAGGATAAGGGATACACATACGGCGCCTATTCCAATCTTGGGGACAGTAAATATGGCTCATCACGTTTTAGTGCATCGGCAAGTGTACGCAACGAGGTGACTGATAGTTCGGTGGTCGCTTTTCTTGATGAGATTAAGAAGTTTCGAGATGCGCCTATTTCGGATAATGATCTTAAAAATGCTAAAGCCCGTTATGTAGGTAGCTTTGTACGCTCTCTGGAGCAGCCCGCTACCATTGCACGTTTTGCTCTTAACATTGAGACCCAGGGATTACCCGAGGATTATTACAAGAATTACCTGAGCCGCATCAAAGCAGTGACTAAGGAGCAGGTGCAGGCTGCGGCCCAAAAATATTTTCTATTAAGTAATGCACGTATCGTGGTGGTGGGCAAGGCCACCGATGTACTTCAAAACCTGAAGAAAGTAGAATTTGAAGGTAAAGCTATTCCCATCAGCTATTATGATAAGGAGGCAAATGTAGCTGAAGAGCCTAAAATGAGCGCAGGAGTACCCGAGGGCGTAACCGCGCAGACGATACTGCAAAATTATGTGGAAGCAATCGGAGGCAGGCAAAAACTGGAGGCCGTGAAAGCGATCATGACTAAAGCTGGTGCCGACTTCAATGGACGAAAATTGGACATGACCATCAAAAAAACTGTCAAGGACCAATTTATGCAGGAAATCTCAATGATGGGCAATGTGCTGAGCAAGCAGGTCTTTAATGATGGCGAGGGCTACATCATGGTGCAGGGTCAAAAAATGGATCTTAAACCGGAACAGGTGGAAAGCTTTAAGTCTGAAGCTGCCCTGTTTCCTGAACTTGATTTGTTGAATAGCGGAGACGCAACCTTAAAGCGTGTCGATCAGGTG
This sequence comes from Leeuwenhoekiella sp., assembly GCA_965219335.1. Classification (GTDB taxonomy): domain Bacteria; phylum Bacteroidota; class Bacteroidia; order Flavobacteriales; family Flavobacteriaceae; genus Leeuwenhoekiella. Next base: position 289,629 of record CBDCNG010000009.1, on the reverse strand, counting down.
AATGGCCAGCCGGTGTATGTGGTCAAGATTGCCGATAAAAAAACTGCTTTTTACGATACTGAAAGCGGATTAAAACTTAAAGAAGAAACCACCGTCGAGTCCAATGGGAATAGCGTTACACAGCCTATGGAGTATGGCAATTATAAAGCGGTAGATGGCATTATGTTCCCCTATCTAATGAAAACCTCCCTAGGCCCTCAAAAAATTGAGTTTAAAGTGACTGAAATTTATGTAAATAAGGATATTGCAGATTCAGATTTTGAATAATTGGAGATTAATCGGATTGCAGGACTTGCCAGAGATTAAAAGATAAGGCAGTTTTTGACTCCTTTTCTCTTTGCTATATATATTTCTAAAAATGCTTTTAAAGACAGTTTAACCGAATTTTACGATTAGGCTGGCAAAAAAATAAGATAACAATAGGTCTAAATCGGTTGTTTGAGGTGATTAAATTAAAATTTACAATGTGATGAGATAGCACATATTTTTAGCTGAGAAACCTTTCGTCTTGATTTCTTTCGCTTTAAGCGAAAGTTATATGGGTAACATCTAAAAAATCAGTGATTTATGCTGAGTTTTCGGTTTAAATGTTACATTAGCCATTCAATCAATATAAAACCAATGAAAACAAAAACCACCTCCATTCTATTTCTTTTAATCCTAACTGCTGCGATATCCTGCAAAAATGATGATGATTCCACAACCGATAATCCCACAAATGCAGACCTGATCGTGGGTACCTGGGGCATGACCGACAATACGGTTACCAATGGCAATGCCGATCTTACCGTACAGGGCATACCAATTAATACAGATTTCACTTGGACGGGTTCTAATATGGATTACCAACTTACTTTCGGAGATGACAATATGGTCAGCGAAAACGGCAGTTTTGACCTTAATGTAATTGCCACCGTTCTGGGGCAGCCCTTTAATCGTACCCTTAATGTAGCCACGAGTACGATGGCAGATGTAATTGCCTCTGGGGATTATACGGTAGCAGGTGATCAATTAATGGCTCAAAATAATGGGATGCCCGTTACTGCTTCCATTATGGAGTTAACGGATACTACGCTAAAATTGAGTCTCGACCTGACCCAGGCTTCTCCGGGAGAGTTTGATGTGTCTGGTAGTGCCACGGGAACAAACATATTAACCTTTACACGCCAGTGACCATTTTTTATACTTTAATTAGGGTGTCCAATCAGGGGATAATCTTCTGTCTTTAGGAAGATTTTGGCATTCTGGATGATAGGTCATTATTTATTATTATTCTGATTTTTGCAATAGCTACCTTTGCGCGTGTAAAAAATAAAACCCAAGTCCATGAATACGTTTAAAAGTAGCTATTTAGTCTCCCGATTTTTGCCCATTCTAATGGTTTTTGGGGTATTTGTGTTTGAGGGCTGTAGTAATGAGCCAGTAGATCTCAATGGTATGCCGGGCGCCGTGGATCCGCCTGTTATAGACCCACCTGAAAATGAAGCTCTTATCATCAATAATTGGGATCTAAAGGATGTGCAGCTCAAGGATGCGACTGCACAGTTTGAGGTGGCTGGTAACAAGCTTCCCCCAGATCCCGTCACCGGTATGGGCAGCGAATATGACCTGCAGCTCAAGTTTAACGAGGATAGTACGGTCACGTCCACAGGCAGCTATGTGCAGACGGTTACAGTACAATTTGGTCTGCAGGCAATTGATGAATCAAGACCCATTACCGCGGCTGATTTTCTGGGATCTGGCACCTGGTCACTTACAGACACCACCCTCACTATAGATAACGGCACTGAAGTGGCTGCCATTGATATTCTGGAACTAACCGAAGAGAGTCTCATCCTTCAGCTGGAAACTACACAATCCGATGTAATAAACGGTGTGCCGGTGACCCTCAAAGGAACTATCGTGGCAACCTTTAGCCCCGTGGGCTCTTGACATTAGGAAGATTACCCAAACTCATCTTTAGATTTTTTTAAAGGCTTTCGCGCGAAAGCATAGCACTGTATGCTCTAGTTATAAGCAACTTCTTAAAGCCGAAAAATAGTACAGATAGAAAAAGTATCAGTTCAAACTAATTCTATAAACTTTCCCAACTTTTCATTGTCCATGGGGCGGTTTTTAACCTTTTTAATAGATTATATTGTAGATTCCATAAGTTTGGGTTTCTTATTTTTCCTCTTAACTTTCCTATTATGTAATCGTAGTTTGATCTTATAGGTGATATAAAAGAGCACGGGTACTATAATGAGCGTTAAAAAAGTTGCGATAATAAGTCCGTAGATCACCGTCCAGGCAAGTGGCCCCCAGAAGATTACATTGTCCCCTCCCATAAAGATATCTGGGTCAAAATTGGTAAAAAGTGAGAAGAAATCAATATTGAGCCCGATGGCCAGAGGGATCAGACCAAGCACGGTGGTGATCGCAGTGAGCAGGACGGGGCGCAAGCGGGCGCGGCCACTCTCAACAATAATATCAAAAACATCTTCTTTGGGCAGCATGGCGTCTTCAGCAAGTTGAAGTTTAACGGCCCGCCGATCGAGCAATAGCTGCATGTAATCAAGCAGTACCACACCATTGTTTACCACGATCCCGGCCAGGGAAATAATGCCCATCATGGTCATCATGATCACAAAAGAGGCACCAGTGATCAAAATACCGCCAAAAACCCCTATAAAGCTTAAAAAGATCGCAATCATAATAATCGTAGGCTTAGAAATACTACCAAACTGGAAGATAAGGATGAGCATAATGAGCCCAAGACCTGTGAAAAAAGCGCCAATTAAGAAGCTCATCTGCTTTTGCTGTTCTTCAATCTGACCAGTATAATCTATAGAGATGTCCCTGGGCAGATCTTTAAAATCGCGCATCTCGCCCTGTATTTTTGAAACGATCGCTGCTGCATCTACATAGCCTGGTGCCAGTGCGGAGTACACCGTTACGACCCTTTTCGTATCCCGGTGCTTTATTGCGCTAAAGCTAGAAGTATTTTTTTCGGTGGTCACGGCAGAAACGGGAATTTCCTTGATCTGTCCCGATGCAGCATCTCTAAAGGTGATGTTTTGATTAAAGAGCATGCTGGTATTGTAGCGATTGCCCTCGTTAAAACGCACATAGATGTCATAATCGTCGCCATTCTTTTTATAAACACCCGCTTTTTCACCAAAAATAGATCGGCGCAATTGGTTTCCTACCTGACCGGCAGATACACCCAGTTCACCGGCTTTTTGCCTGTCAACAACGACTTGCATGGCCGGCTTACTCTTATTGACATCCAGCTTGAGCTGATCAATACCAGGAATATTTTTAGAGTCTATAAAGTTGCGCATGCGTTCTGCCGTGGCGATAAGCTCATCATAATCTGGCCCTTCCAATTCAATATTGATGGGTGATCCCGCAGGTGGTCCCACAGCATCTTTTTCGACGGAGATCGCGACACCAGGGTAGATCCCTTTGAGGTCTTCCTGGATTTTTGCGCGCAATTTCTCGCTGTCCTTCCCATTTCTGAATTTATATTCGCGCATTGTGGCCTTAATTTTCCCACGGTTTGGCATTTCTGCCGAAGAGCCCCCATCGGTCATTGGGTTTCCTGCGCCCTCGCCAACTTGGGAAACGGCTGAAGAAACCAGCACATTCTTGCCACCAGCCATATATTCTGGACTGTTGATGATTTTATAAACACGTTTTTCTATAGATTGTGTCAGTGCATTGGTCTTGGCAATATCGGTACCTTCCGGGTATTCTATATATACAATAACCTGATTGGGCTTATTATCAGGAAAAAACTCGATACTCGTACGCTGCGATTTCACAGAAGCTCCAAAGAGCACAAAGACCAAGATCAAAAGGGAGAAGGTGCCGATCACAAAAAAGGTGGGCCTTCTTTTCGCTAAAGCGAAACTTAGAAAGCGCTTGTACCCATTTTCCATTCGGTTAAGGAAACCATGCTGAAAACGGATCGTTGCCCCCTTGATTACATATTTATAGAGCCAGAGCATACCTACGGTTACCAGTAAAAGCGTTCCCAGACCGCGCATTGTACCGCCGAAGATCAGGATCAACACCCCGATTATGCCAAAAACGAGCGTCAGCCGAATGAGCATTTTCTTTGAGATAATCTTCTCGTCGGTATCCATATATTTGGAAACCAGCATAGAGTTGATAAATATCGCCACAAAGAGGGACGACCCCAGCACCACAGAAAGCGTAATGGGAAAAAAGATCATAAACTGCCCAAAAATACCGGGCCACAGACCCAGCGGCACAAAGGCGGCAACCGTGGTTAACGTAGAGATTATTATGGGAAAAGCGATCTCACCGATTCCTTTTTTAGCGGCCTCGATGCGCGACATGCCCTCCTCATCCATAAGGCGGTATACGTTTTCTACGACCACAATACCGTTATCCACAAGCATCCCCAGCCCCATGATGAGCCCAAAAAGGATCATAGTATTCATGGTATAACCCAGCCACTGCAGGATCATAAAGCTCATAAACATACTCATGGGGATGGCAAAGCCCACAAAAAGGGCATTTCTAAAGCCCAAAAAGAACATGAGCACGACCACCACGAGGATGATACCAAATATGATATTATTGACCAGGTCATTCACCTGGTTAAGGGTTTTGTCTGACTGATCGTTTGCTTTGGTGAGGGTAACCCCGGCCGGCAGATAATCTGCTTTGGCTTCTGCCAAAATAGCGTCGATTTTTTCTACGGCCTCGATCATGTTTTTGCCCGAGCGCTTCTTGACGTCCAGCATGACCACCTTTTCACCAAACTCACGTGCATAGGTGGTTTTGTCCTCCTCTTTAAACGTGACCGTGGCTAAATCTTTGAGATAGACCGCACCGTTTTGAGATTTCACAACAAAATTATCGAGTTCTTTAGGATCCTGAATCTCCCCTAAAATCCGGATCGTTCTCCGCTGCCCGCTGGTGATCAGGTTTCCTGCACTCATGGTCATGTTGCCGCCCCGTATAGCATTGATCACATCGTCAAAGCTTACCTTGGCCGCCATCATTTTATAGACATCTACCGCTACTTCTACTTCCTTCTCCTGTGCTCCCCGAATATCCACCTGTTTGATCTCGGGCAGGTCTTCGATCTTATCCTCAAGGTATTCAGCATATTCCTTTAACTGCTGTACGGGATAATCTCCCGTGATGTCAATATTGAGGATGGGTACCTCTTCCGAAAGGCTGAGGTCAAAAACATTGGGCTCTACTTTTGCATTATTAAATGTGGGCCAGTCTTCATCAGCTTTTTCGCTATCTACCTCATCTTTTACCTTTTGCTTGGCGACCTCAACATTCATGTCATCCTCAAATTCTACAGTGATGATGGCATAATCTTCTTGTGAGGTTGATGTAATCTCTGTAACCCCGCTGAGGTTTTTTAACCGGTCTTCTAATGGGTCTGTGATTAGGCGCTCAATATCTTCGGCGGTGTTGCCGGGATAGGGGGCACTTATATAGATCTTGGTCTCATTGACTTCGGGAAAATTCTCCCTGGGCATGGCAAAGTAGGCTGAAAGCCCCAATACAAGGAAGATACCTACAATCACCCAGATGATCGTTGCATTGTCGATCGCCCAAGAGGAGGGGGAAAATTCCTTATCTACCTGTTTTTCTTTTTTTGTCGCCATGGGCTAATCTTTGAGTATTTGTACTTCCTGACCCTCCTTTACGCTGCGGGCGCCCTCTTTGATAATCTCGTCGCCGGGTTTGATCCCTTCGGTAACCTCAACGTTGTCACCCTGTGTTTTCCCCGTCTTGATTATGCTGCGGTAGGCGACCGCATCGCTTATGGATCCAGGATCAGCCAGGGAATCCTTTCTGGCCACATAAACATACTGCTGGCCATCGGCATTTTCTGAAATGACGCTCTGCGGTATGAGGATCGCCCCTTTGCTGGAATAGTCGTTGATGTGCAGCCTTGCGGTGAGGTTGGGCTTTATCCGCCCGTCTTTGTTGGGCACGCCCACCTCAATACGGAAAGTACGGTTGGTAGGGCTAATATAATGGCTCGTTTCCCGCACTTTTGAATTTAGGGTCTCGCCCAGCACAGGAAATACCATTTTTACCGTACTGCCTTTTTCCACATCACCCAGGTAGCTTTCAGGAACCTCGGCCTCGATGTACATATTTTCCAGGCTTACCACTCGGAAGAGCTGGTTCTGGCCGGGAGAGACCACACTGCCCTGATCTGTAATTATCTGATCTACAAAGCCGGAAAATGGTGCCCTAACAGTGGTTTTTTCGAGTTGACTTTGCATCTGTGCCACCGCGCTCTGTTGCGATTCAAAATTGGCTTTGGCCTGTAAAAACTGCATTTCTGAACCAATTTTTTGATCCCATAACCTTTTTTGGCGCTCAAAGGTCGTTTTTGATAATTCTTCCTGAGTTTTTAGCTGGGCAAGCTGGCTGCTGAGGCCACCGTCATCTATCTTGGCGAGTGCTTGACCCTTAGTTACTTTTTGACCTTCCTTTACAAATACTCTGGTCAAAACACCCGAATATTCTGGGTAAACGATCACATTTTCATCAGTCTGAACGTTGCCCTGTATCTCAAGAAAATGGTTAAACAGGGTATCTTTGGCCGTAAAGGTATCGACTAATGGATATTTTTTGAGCGTATCCTTTTCCGCAATAGCGGCATCAAGACGGGCCAATTTATCATTGATGTTGGTCAGGTCCTCCTCAATGGCCGCACGTTTTTCGCGCATGGCCTTTAAGTTACCAGAATCGATGACATTATCTATATCTTTATCACCACCTGTGTTGCAGGAGATTAGGGCAAGACCCAAAATGAATATGTAGCCTATTTTTTTCATGGGTTCACAAATTAATATTAATTTTTTTCCTGTGGTTTATAACGTGTGGTATCCAGTACTTTTTCAAGGGCGGCCTTACTGGTTATGACATCGAGCATGGCCTGTAAATATTGCTGCTGCGCGCTAAAAAGCTGCTGCTGCGCGCGGCTGAGATCAAAACTGGTGGAGATACCCTCAAAAAATTTTGTTTGGTTCTTTTTCTCAATGCGCTCGGCCAGATCCAGATTTTTTTGCTGATTGGTATAATTATCCAGGGCAAAACGGTAATCGTTGCGCGCCGATGAGATCTGTAACTTTACCTCGTTGCGTGTGTGTTCCAAATCCTCCAGGCTTTTCTGGTAGCTCAGTTCTTTTTGCGCGGTACGGGCACTTCTCATACCACTGCTAAAAACGGGTACACTAAGTGTGACCCCGAGGATGCTCTGGTTAAAGTAGCGCTGATCTTCATTGAGAAAGGTAAAATTATTGGATGTACTCTGGGTGCCGTAGTTGACAAAGGCGGTAAGCCTTGGCAGGGCTTTGCTTTTTTCAAGTTTAACCTGTACCTCGGCGAGATTGGCCTGGTCTTGTGCAATGCGATAATCAATATTGTCTTCTGCTTTGATCTCTGTTTTTAATAGGGCCAGGTCGTAGTATTGTAGGGAGAGCGCATCAAGGTCGTCGGTCACCATTACTTTGTTGTCAAGGGGCATGCCCAAGGTGACCTTGAGCATATCGTAGGCAATGGCGAGCTGGCGAATGGCATTGTTGAGATCAGTATCAAGGCCTAGTTTGGTGATTTTCAATTGCTCTACATCTTCTTCTTCTCCCATGCCGTTCTCAAAGATTTTTTGGGTATCGTTGAGGTTTTTATCTACAGTTTTCAGGTTTTTTTGCAAAATGAGGACACTTTCCTGGGCCAGTAATACATTACCATAAGCTGATGTTACCTGCTCCTTGACCTCAAGATCGGTTTTTATCTTGGCGTTTTCAGAGATCTGTAAAAGGGTTTTGGCAGACTGGATGCCCACGATATAAGAGCCGTCAAAGAGCAGTTGGTTGAGCGTGGCTGAAGCGATCATATTCTGTTTGGGCGAAAAGGTCACCGGTATAAAATCACCGGCTGGCGCATTCTCGTCAAAAAATTGTGCGGGAATAAACGATACCGGCTGTACGAGTTGATTCTGGTAGCTCACTTCGCCGGAAACCTGAGGGAGGCCCTGGGAGATAATCTCCCATTTCTGTTTGAGGGCAATGGCAATATCCGTACCCGCATTTTTTGCGGAATAGTTGTTTTTGAGTGCATATACAATCGCATCTTCAAGGCTCAGTGAATAGTCCTGGGGCACAATACTATCTTGGGCGTAGAGGCCAAAGGAACATGAAAAACAGATGAAAATATAAATGTAGTAGCGCATTTAATCTCGATTTGAATGGATTAACTGATTGAGTATGCTGCGCCCCGCTGGAGTGACGATGCCGCGCAGGTGATATTCAAGATATTGCTCATGTAGGGCTACAGGCGGAAAGTCATTATCCGGGAAAATACTATGATCCTTGATGCCGGTCATTCCTATAAAATAAATGCGCGATACAAAAGCCACATCCAGATTGTCCCTAAACAAACCTGCTTTTAACCCTCGGTGTATATTATCTGACACGCAATGCTGCATAAATTCAAATTGTCTCAGTTTTAGATCTGCATAGATTTTTGGATAATATCGCTGTAACTGCTGCACTGGGGAAGAGTGTTCGCCCCTGATGTGTTGCATAACATATTTTTTTATGTCATACAGCTCCTCAATAGGGTTTTTTCCTTCTTGGATCAATTTATCAACACCTGCAAAAATCTTTTCCATTATATGCATACTTACGTCTTGTACAAGTTCCGTTTTATGAGCATAATGGCTGTAAATAGTCTTTTTGGAGATACCCATCTCATGGGCAATATCATCCATGGTTACAAGCTTAAACCCTTGTAATAAATAGAGTTCTGATGCTTTTTCTAAAATATCTTCTTTCATAATTCGCGGCAAATATAGTTCGGGAAACTTTAAATACAAAATAAGTTTCTAAAGTTTTTAAGCTAAACTTAATATTTTCTGGTCATGCTGGGTTTTAAAAGTGTGAAAGCACTTGTAGTGGCTATTCTATCCATGTGCCGTATTTTAGCCGGAAAAAGCTATTTATGCATTCAGTAGATCAGTACACCACTATTTTTAACGATTACCTAAAAAAACGGATCAGGGCTCAGGAACCGCTCAACCTGTATGAACCTATGATTTATATCCTACAATTGGGCGGCAAAAGGCTGCGCCCAGTTCTTACCCTCTTAGCTACTGATCTTTTTGAGGGGGATTATGAGCAGGCACTCGATGCTGCACTGGCCGTAGAGGTATTTCACAACTTTTCCCTTGTGCACGATGATATTATGGATGATGCGCCGTTAAGGCGGGGACGGGAGACGGTACATGAAAAATGGGATGTCAATACTGCTATTCTTTCCGGAGATGCCATGCTGATCAATGCCTACCAACTTTTTGAGAATTACCAGGGCGGGACATTTAGGCAACTCGCCAAACTTTTTACAAAAACTGCCATCCAGGTCTGCGAAGGGCAGCAATATGACGTTGATTTTGAAACGCGTGATGATGTTACCCTTGCCGAATACCTTAAAATGATCGAATATAAAACCGCGGTTCTGGTGGGCGCCTCCCTCAAGATGGGAGCGATTGTAGCCGGCGCATCCTCATCGTGCCGGGATCTTATTTATGCCTATGGCAGGGATCTGGGGATCGCTTTTCAGCTGCAGGATGATTATCTTGACGCTTTTGGGGATCCTAAATCTTTTGGGAAACAGGTGGGTGGTGATATTATAGAGAATAAGAAGACGTTTTTATACCTTACTGCCCTAGACCAGCTGAGTGCTGGCGATTCACGGCAATTACGCCACCTTTACAGCATCACTCCAGATGAACCGGCACAGAAAATCGAGACGGTAAAAAATCTGTTTAAGGCATCGGGTGCCGCACAGGCTACCCAAGATCAAATACGACACTATACCGAAAGCGCTTTTGAAAAACTGGAAGGCATCAAAGTCACTGTAAAAAGTAAACAGATCCTACGGGAATTTGGAAGTTTTCTTATGAAACGCACCGCATAAAAAGCGCAGCCTATGGATGCCGAAATTCAAGACCTCTTTAATCAGATGGATTCTATGGGGCTCTACGGAAAATTTTTGGATCAGCTCAACAAAGATTTTTTACGCGCTGGCCTCGTACAGGAATTTTCACAAAAAATCCTGCCACTTTCGCTTTCGCGAAATCTGACCGCGTGTATCTATGAACTGATCATTTCAGATTTTGAAAAATATCTAAACCTGCTCTATGCGGTAGATATTTCTGAAAAAGAGGTCAAAAAGTTGCCCATACAGCGGGTGGACGAACTGGCCGTCTCAGTAAGTGCCATGATCCTCAAAAGAGAATGGCAAAAAGTCCTGTTGCGCATGAACCATTGATTTATTCTTGGCCTTGACGGATTACTATTTTGACGGGAAAATCTTATTTTTCGCTTTAAGCGAAAAAAACATGTATGCAAAGGCTTTTTTTAATGCTATACGAGGGTCCTTTAAAAAGAATTTGACTGATTACTAAAGGTTTTGAACTTGGCAATTAGAGCACTTAATTTAGTGTTAATATAAGGTTAACAAAATTCACAAAAGCTTATTTAATCAAATGTTGTCCTAGGTAAAAATCGTATTTTTGCCAATAAATTGGCCATAAAATTGAAGTATTCAATACCATATAATGGATAGATTTTCATTTCTAAATGCGGCACAGCCCGCGTATTTCGCAGAACTTTACGATCAATATCTTAGGCATCCTGATAGCGTAGAGCCAAGTTGGCGCGCTTTTTTTCAGGGTTTTGATTTTGGTTCTAACGGTCATGACACTTCTGTAGAAGATATACCTTCCCCAGGCACACCAACCCAGATAGATCCCAGGGTTCAGGAAAGGCTGCAAAAAGAATTTGAGGTAGTGCGCCTTATAGATGGCTACAGAACACGCGGCCATCTTTTTACCAAAACAAACCCCGTCCGCGAGCGGCGGCAATATACCCCCACACTTGACATCCAAAATTTTGGCCTAAACACCGAAGATCTGGATTCAACCTTCTCTGCAGGTCAGATCCTCGGTATGGGTCCATCGACTCTACGTGATATCATTATCCACCTTGAGAAGATATACTGTGAGGCCATTGGGGTAGAGTATATGTACATCCGTAAGCCCGAAGAGATTCAATGGATTCAAGATAAACTTAATGTAAACGACAATCATCCCAATTTTTCTGCAGATACCAAAAAGCATATTCTTAAAAAACTGAATGAGGCAGTTTCATTTGAAACCTTTCTGCACACTAAATATGTAGGTCAAAAGCGGTTTTCCCTTGAAGGGGGCGAAAGCTTTATCCCTGCTGTAGATGCTATTATTGAGGAAGCGGCCAACAGGGGCGTTAAAGAATTTGTCATGGGTATGGCTCACCGCGGAAGGCTTAATACACTTACCAACATTTTTGGGAAAAATGCCAAGGATATCTTCAGTGAATTTGATGGTAAGGATTATGACCAGAAAGTCTTTGACGGTGACGTAAAGTACCACTTGGGCTGGACTTCAAAACGGAAGACGGGCAATGGGCAGGAAATTAATATTAACATTGCACCGAACCCCTCACACCTTGAGGCCGTAGGTGCTGTAGTAGGTGGTATAACCCGTGCCAAGCAGGATGGTCACCATCAGGAGCAGCCCTTAAATGTACTGCCCATCATCGTGCATGGTGATGCTGCCATTGCAGGTCAGGGTATCGTATATGAAACGGTTCAGATGGCGCAATTGGATGGTTATACTACCAAGGGGACCATTCATATTGTGATCAATAACCAGATCGGTTTTACTACAAATTACCTTGATGCGCGCTCTTCAACCTACTGTACCGACGTGGGCAAAACCACGCTTTCCCCTGTATTGCATGTGAATGCAGATGATGCCGAGGCTGTGGTGCACGCTGCCCTTTTTGCGCTTGATTTCAGGATGGAGTTTGGTCGGGATGTGTTTATCGATCTTTTGGGCTATCGCAAATATGGGCACAATGAGGGCGATGAGCCCAGGTTTACCCAGCCCAAACTCTACAAGGCGATTGCCAAGCATAACAACGCGCGGGATATTTATGCCGAAAAGCTGCAAAAAGATGGCGTGATCGATGAGGGTTATGTGGCTAAACTAGAGCAGGAATATAAAGAGGGCCTTGAGGAAAAACTGGAAAAATCCAAAGAAGAAAATACTACCCATATCACAGCAATCATGCGCGATGAATGGGAAGGTTTTGAGCAAGCCACCGAAAAGCAGATGATGGCCAATATCGATACCACCTTTGATCTGGATACCCTTACCGAAGTGGCTGAAGTCATCACCCAACTTCCTGATGATAAAAAGTTTATGCGCAAGATTTCTAAGCTCATTGAAGCGCGCAAAACCATGTATTTTGAGGATAACAAAATTGATTGGGGCCTTGCCGAACTTTTGGCTTACGGTTCCCTACTCAAGGAAGGTTTTGACGTGCGCATGACCGGCCAGGATATTGAGCGCGGCACCTTTTCTCACCGTCATGCCGTGACCAAGGTTGAGGATAGCGAGGAGGAGATCGTATTGCTCAATAATCTAAAGGGTGATCAGGGGCATTTTTATATTTTTAATTCCCTACTTTCTGAGTATGGGGTAGTAGGTTTTGATTATGGGTATGCCATGGCAAGCCCAAAGACCCTGCCCATCTGGGAGGCGCAATTTGGCGATTTCAGCAATGGGGCTCAGATCATGATGGATCAGTATATCTCTGCTGCTGAAGATAAATGGAAATTGCAGAATGGCCTGGTCATGCTTCTGCCACATGGTTATGAAGGCCAGGGTGCAGAACATTCATCCGGTAGGATGGAGCGTTACCTGCAGCTCTGTGCTGTAGATAATATGTTTGTGGCAGATTGTACCACACCGGCCAACTTTTACCATTTGTTGCGCAGGCAGATGAAAACGAAGTTCAGAAAACCGCTCATCGTGTTCACTCCCAAAAGTCTTTTACGCCACCCCAAGGTGATCTCAACTAAAGAGGATCTGGCAATGGGAAGCTTTAAAATGCTGATCGACGACGAAACTGCAAAGGTCGAAAAAATAAAAACACTTGTTTTTGTGACGGGCAAATTTTATTATGATCTGTTAGACAAGCGTGAAGAGCTTAATCGGGATGATGTGGCCCTGGTGCGTGTAGAACAATTATTTCCCTTACCCAAAAAGCAAATTCGAGAAACGCTCAAAAAATATGACGGTGCTGACGATATCGTCTGGGCACAGGAAGAACCCCGGAATATGGGTGCTTATGGACATTTACTGATGCATTTGCCCGAAGCAACGGATTTCAGGATATGCAGCCGTAAATTTTATGGCTCCCCGGCCGCCGGTAGTTCCGCACGATTCAAAAGGAGACATGCACGCGTCATCGATGACGTTTTTAATGTGAACAAAACTTAAGGGCGTAGATAAGCTTAATCAAAGTGGGCTTCTATAAAACGCCCCACAAAACCAAAACAAAAGAACAATGGCCTTAGAAATGAAAGTCCCTTCCCCGGGAGAATCCATCACCGAAGTTGAGATCGCTCAGTGGCTGGTGGCAGATGGTGATTACGTAGAAAAAGATCAGCCCGTCGCAGAGGTTGATAGCGATAAAGCAACCCTTGAACTTCCCGCAGAAGCGAGCGGTATTATCACGCTCAAGGCGGAAGAAGGGGATGCCGTAGCAGTGGGAGAAGTGGTATGCCTTATTGACACTGAAGCTGAAAAACCAGGCGGTGGCGATAAAAAAGAGGGTAATGAAGAGGATGCAGGTAATGACGGAAAAGCAAATGCCGAAAAAGAACTCGCTTCAAAGGAGAATGAAAAGAGTGATACCAATGCGAAAGCTGACGCAAAAAAGGAATCGCCCTCTAAACCATCAACCCCTGAACAGCAACAGGACAGAAAAAGTTATGCAACCGGAACACCATCACCGGCTGCGAAAAAAACCTTGGATGAAAAAGGCATATCTCCAGACGAAGTAAAAGGAACAGGCCGTGATGGCCGTATTACCAAAGACGACGCTGTACAGGCCCAACCATCAATGGGCACGCCGGGTAAAGGTGCGCGTGGAGAAAGCCGAACCAAACTAAGTATGCTGCGCCGTAAAGTGGCCGAGCGCCTTGTTTCGGCCAAGAATGAGACCGCAATGTTGACCACTTTTAACGAGATCGACATGCAGGAGATTTTTAACCTGCGCAAGAAATATAAAGAGGATTTTAAAGAAAAACATGGCGTAAGTCTTGGCTTTATGTCCTTTTTTACCAAAGCGGTCGTTAGGGCACTTGATCAATTCCCAGCGGTCAACTCTATGATTGATGGTAAGGAAATGATCACCTACGATTATAAAGATATCTCAATCGCAGTTTCTGGTCCCAAGGGACTTATGGTTCCTGTTATAAGAAATGCAGAAAACCTGGGTTTCCGTGGTATAGAACAAGAGGTCAAACGCCTTGCCCTGCGTGCCCGGGATGGCGAGATCACTGTTGACGAGATGACCGGTGGAACCTTTACGATAACTAATGGCGGTGTTTTTGGCAGTATGCTCTCCACACCTATTATCAACCCACCGCAAAGTGCAATTTTGGGCATGCACAATATTGTGGAGCGCCCAATTGTACGCGATGGAGGGATAGTGGTAGCTCCCGTAATGTATGTGGCCCTTTCCTATGACCATCGCATTATAGATGGCAAAGAATCCGTTGGTTTCTTGGTAGCGATTAAAGAAGCCCTTGAAAACCCAGAGGAATTATTAATGGATAATAATGTGGTAAAGGCATTGGAAATGTAAAAGGCCGTTTCAACTGCCCAATTAGCACATATTGAATAATAATATCAGACCTCACCGATTATAAAAATGGGTGAGGTTTTTTTTATGGTACAAGTTTGTCTTGATTTAATATACCATTAAATGGTTCGGATTCAGTATTCAAAATTGATTTAATGGCTCCCTCACTCAGACCTACTTGCTCAAATAGCTCATCCATGCTACCATGGGTGATAAAGCGGTCAGGCACTCCTAAAATCCTGATTTTTCCCTTATATTCCTTCTCTAAGGCATATTCCATAATTGCGGAACCAAAACCGCCTTTTTTCACCCCATCTTCCAAGGTTAATATTTCGCTGTATTTTTCAAAGATCACATCAAGTGTTTTTTCATCGAGCGGTTTCACAAAACCAAAGTAATACACCGCTATTTCCCGATTTTCAACATTTTCAGCCGTTTTTAAGGCGATTTTAGTCATCGTGCCTGTGGCCAGGATTGCGATATTTTTTCCTTCCTTCAGTTTTTCGGCCTGACCGATAGTAATTTCCTTAAATGGTGTTTCCCAGTTAAAAGTGGTTCCCCGACCCCGTGGATAACGAATGGCTATGGGATTATTCAAACCTTTTTCTGCTGTAAACATTATGTTGCGTAGAGTTTCTTCGTTTCTTGGAGCGTAAATAATCACGTTGGGTATGCAGCGCAGATAAGCGAGGTCAAAAACACCATGGTGCGTTGGGCCGTCTTCTCCCACAAGACCGGCACGGTCTAGGCAGAAGATGACAGGAAGATTTTGCAGAGCCACATCATGGATCACCTGATCATATGCGCGCTGCAAAAATGTGCTATATATGTTGCAAAAAACCACCATTCCCTGTGTTGCCATCCCAGCAGCAAGCGTCACAGCATGCTGCTCAGCAATGCCCACGTCAAATGCGCGGTCAGGGAAACGCTGCATCATATATTTTAGTGAACTTCCCGTGGGCATCGCTGGGGTAATGCCTATAATTTTTGGATTATTTTCGGCTAAAGTTACAAGCGTATGACCAAAAACATCCTGATATTTAGGGGCTTGTTCCGTGGTGCTTTCTTCTGGAAGGTCACCGGTTTTGGCGTCAAATTTGCCGGGTGCATGGTATTTGATCTGGTCTTTTTCAGCTTGTTTGAGGCCTTTACCTTTAGTTGTGAACACATGCAGGAGTTTGGGACCTTCAACCTTTTTGAGTTCATTTAGCGATTTGAGTAGCTTTGGTAGATCATGCCCATCAACAGGACCAGAATAGTGAAAATTGAGCGCCTCAAAAATATTTTCTTCATTGGCCGTTCCCTTTTTGACATTGGTGAGGTATTGTTTGAGCGCGCCTACGCTGGGATCTATGCCTATCGCATTGTCATTAAGCACCACAAGTAGGTTAGCATCTGTCGCCCCGGCATGGTTAAGCGCTTCAAAAGCTATTCCACTCGCGATGGAGGCATCCCCGATGACCGCAATATGCTGACGTTTTAAGTGGCCCTGTACTTTCGCGGCAAGCGCCATCCCGAGTGCGGCTGAAATGGAGGTGCTGCTGTGCCCGGTACCGAATGCATCATAATGGCTCTCGCTCATTTTTGGGAAGCCGCTTATGCCGCCATACTGCCGGTTAGTGTCAAAAATAGCGCGCCTGCCCGTCAGGATTTTATGTCCGTAAGCCTGATGGCCCACATCCCAGATTAGCTTATCATTGGGAATATCAAAAATATAATGTAGGGCGATAGTAAGTTCTATCACGCCCAAGCTGGCGCCCAGATGGCCTTCTTTGGTAGCTACTACATCAATGATAAACCGCCGGAGTGCTGAAGCAAGTTGGGGCAGTTGATCCTGATACAACTTTTTGAGGTCAGCGGGTGAATTTATGGTGTTTAAAAACTGGTTTTGCATGGTGCAAAGGTAGATGAACGAATGGTGTTTGTATTTTAAAAGTCTTGTAAGTTCGATAGGTTGCTTAATTTTGAAAATTGAACCTCATGACTTTTAGGAAGTATAATTTTAATATAACCTATGGCTGTGCAATGTCCAGTCTGTAGGCGATTATCGTCTTTGCAAATTTGAGAACATAAAAGATATACTAAAATTAAAGAATAAACAGAAACCCAAACTCATGTCCCTCCTACAACCTTTTGACGACACTTATTTTATGAAAAAAGCCCTCCAAGAGGCTGAAATTGCCTTTGATCTTGGGGAAATCCCGGTGGGAGCCGTCATTACCACAAATAATACCATCATCGCCCGCGCCCACAACCTGACCGAGCGACTTACCGATGTGACCGCACATGCAGAAATGCAGGCGATTACGGCCGCAGCAAATTACCTGGGCGGAAAATACCTCACCGGCTGTACGCTTTATGTAACGCTTGAGCCCTGCCAGATGTGTGCCGGGGCGTTATACTGGAGCCAGATTACACGCATTGTTTATGCGGCAGAAGATCTGCAGCGTGGTTTCGGGAAAATGGGTGGTGTACTGCACCCCAAAACCGAAATCAGGGGCGGAATCCTTGATCAGGAAGCTTCCGTATTGCTTAAACGGTTTTTTATTGAGAAAAGATCGCTTAATTAAAGAAGAATATTGGGCCTCGCCCGTTTTCCTTTCGCTTAAAGCGAAAATATATAGCGGCATATATTAATTGATGGATTTAAGATAGGCTTCGTTTTCATGAAAGTGGAGTCGCAAAAATCCAATTCCTTACCAGATATGGCCTTAAATGTTCCTTGTTTATATTAAACAAATATTAAACCATGGGAAAGAGTTGGTGACGCGTTCTTAAAAACCTATTTTAAAGCAACTTAAATAGAACACTATGAAACTTACATTGGAACACGCAGAAAAATTGGTTTCTGCCGCTAAGAAAAAGGCGACCGAAATGGATCTTAAAATGAACATCGCCATTGTGGACGAAGGCGCAAATCTAGTGGCTTTTGCCCGGATGGACGGTGCCTGGTTGGGATCAGTAGATATATCAATCAAAAAGGCGGAAACCGCACGCTATTTTGATATGCCTTCCGGCGAAATAGGAAAACTCGCGCAGCCCGGCGGCTCCTTGTTTAATATTGAGCATTCTAATGGCGGCCTTATCACCTTTCCCGGCGGAATCCCTCTAAAAGATAAAGAGAATAAAATCATAGGTGCAATAGGGGTAAGCGGAAGCACCGTAGAAAATGATCATACCGTTGCAGAAGCCGGCGTAAAAGCTTTAGGTTAGATTTTGACCACATAATATATTGATAACCTGCAGGGCATGACCATAAATTCGGTGATCCTTGCAGGTTTCTTTTATGCGGATGTAAATTTCTTGGGTCTTAAATAATCGGGGCTTTTAGCTTTTGAATTTATATTTTTACTAAAGGCATGCCTTTTTATATGGGAATGCCACTATTAATCCTCAGCCCACTGAATGTCTGCCAAAAACACCATTGCCGAGCGTATTTTTGATTTTCTAAAGGACTATCCACCCTTTCAGTTTATTGATGAGGATAACCTGATGGCGATCGCCGGTCAGGTAAAAGTGCTTTATCTTGAGAAGAATAAACCGGTCTTTAAAGCCCATGAGGCCAACCATGGGATGTTTTATGTAGTCAAAGATGGTGGGGTACGCGTATTTAAAGTGGAAAATAATGAACCCCAGATCGTTGATATATGTGATGAGGGCGATCTCTTTGGACTTAGGCCGCTGATAACCAAAGAGGATTATCAGCTTTCGGCCTCAGCAAATGAAGAAAGTATTCTTTATGGCATACCCATAGATTTATTTTTGCCCATCGCGCTCGAAAATAAAAAGGTCAGCAATTTTCTCATCGCCAGTTTTGCTTCAAATGTGAGCGACCCATATGCGCTGGCGCAGAGCGGTAAACTTTTTACCGATTATTCCGTAGAGCGAGGGAGCGAATTATTTGACCTTCAGGTGGCCCGCTATACCAAAACCCCCGTGAGCTGTCACCCTACAGATACGATTAAAACTGCAGCAACATTAATGCGTGATCGTCATGTAGGTAGTATCATTGTGGTTGAGGATAAAAAGCCCTTGGGCATTATTACAGATCAGGACCTGAGGGATACCGTAGCCACCGGGCAAAAAGGTATAGAGGAGCCGGTAAGCGCGATCATGAGTGCGCCCTTAAAATGTTTTCAAAAAGGGCTTACTGTAGCGCAGGCGCAGCTTATCATGCTCAAAAATGAAATAAGCCATCTTTGTATCACCGTTGACGGGACGCCAGGTAGTGATCTTATAGGCCTGATCACGCAGCGGGATATCATGGTATCTTTTGCCAATAATCCGGTGGTGCTGCTCAAAGAGGTTAAACGAGCAAGAAAGGCAAGTGCGCTACGAGAGATAAGGATCAAAGTAGGTGAACTGCTGAAAAAATATCTTGAACAAAATCTCCCCCTTTCCCACATTCTCAATATCCTCAATGAGATTAACTATGCGATAACCGTCAGGGCGATAGATTTATCGTTGAAAAAAATGAAAAAACCACCGCCCTGTAAATTTGCCTGGCTCGCCCTGGGCAGTCAGGGGCGCAAAGAACAATTGCTCATGACTGATCAGGACAATGCGATCGTCTATGAGAATGTCTCCGAAAAGGATGAAGAGATAGCACATGATTATTTTATTGCGCTCGCCAAGCATGTCACCACCGCCCTGCACAAAGTGGGCTACGATTATTGCCCGGGAGATATGATGGCCAGTAACCCGCGCTGGTGTCAATCGCTCGATGCCTGGAAGAGCCAGTTTACCCAGTGGATCGTCAATCCCGCCCCAGAGAGTCTGCTACTCTCGGCCATATTTTTTGACTATAGTTATGTGTACGGTGACACACCTCTGGTCACAACATTGTCAGACAGTATATTTAAGGTTCTTGAAGGGCATCACCCTTTTTTTACCAGCAGTGCCCGGGATGCGGTCAAAAGCCCATCGCCGCTGGGCTTTTTCCGGCAGTTCCTGGTTGAGGCCGGTGGGGATTACAAGGATTTTTTTGACATTAAGCAACGCGCTCTAATGCCGCTTATAGATGCGGCCCGGGTATTGAGTCTAGAACATAAAGTGCGCAATATCAATAATACTGCAGGCCGCTTTGAACGTTTGGCAGAACTGGAAGAAAACAACCGTGAAATTTACGAAAGCTGTTCATACGCTTTTAAGGCACTCTTAAAATTCAGGACAAAACAGGGGCTTTTGCATGATGATAATGGGCGATTTATCGCTTTAAGTAGTCTGAGCAAGGCCGAAAAACTTAAGCTTAAGCGCTGTTTTAGACCCATTCGCGATGTGCAGGAAATATTGACGGTACGCTATCAATTAAAATGAGCATGAACAAGTTTCCTTTTTTTGGTTTGGGCAGTAGGGACGTACCACAATTCTATCAGGAATATCTGGATACTTTTCACCTTAAAAAGATCAAAAACCTTCCGGTGGAAAACCTTCGTTTTGTGGTTTTTGACACAGAAACCACAGGTATTGATGTCAGGGAAGATCGCATATTGAGTATTGGCGCTGTGGTTGTAACCGGCAATTCTATTGAGGTTGCGGAAACCTTTGAAGTATTTGTGGAGCAGGATTTTTTTGACGCAGAGAGCGTACCGGTACACGGAATTATGAAAAAAGGAGACCACGTACGCAAAAGTGAAGAAGAAGCGGTAAAGGCATTTCTTAAATTTATAGGAAGCAGTGTGCTTGTGGGTCATCATGTGGGTTTTGATATCGGGATGATCAATTATGCGCTCAAGCGGCTTGGGGCTCCTAAACTTAAAAACAGGGCGCTGGACACCGGTCTGCTCTATGCCCGCACTATCCACCCGGTAAATGTGATACGCCAGGATAAACAATATACACTTGATGAGGTCTGTGAGGAACTCAAGATAGATCGCGCAGACAGACACAAGGCTGCAGGTGATGCTTACATAACCGCGCTGGCCTTCCTAAAGATCAGGGGCAGAATGGAGGTTAAGGGGCAGCTGACCTATAAACATCTTACTCGATAGAGATCAAATGGTAAGTTTTTATTCCTTCTTAAATTAAGTATATATATTTCAGACCGGCAGCTATTTCCAAACTTGATTTTCAATTTTAGCTGCTATCGATGATCAAAACTTTTAGATTACCGAAATTCCTCCCAAAGCTCTATCGGGCATCTACTATCAAAATAATGTTTACTTGATCAATATCCTTGAGTGGTTGACCTAAATCCCTAAAATCCTGCATTTTCTACATAAGGGTAAAATCCCGTTGAAGAAGCGGTAAAACCCCTTAATAAACTGGTATCTATGTATTTAAATTTACCTGAATGAAAGCTCAATAGGTTTCCGCCATTAAAAAAGGACCATAAAATCAAGGGTCAAGTGGAGAATCCAAGAAAGCCCTATTTCGAAGGTAAAGACAGGGGCGATCCTAAATCCCCTTGTTGCATTTATAATCAATATATACTATCATGAGTGAAGAAATCAAAAAATTAGAGCTGAGAATCGAAGAACTGGAAAACCAGTTGAGAAATGTGGGTGGCCAGATAAATGATATCGATCCCGAAAAAATGAAAATTTATGAGGAGGTCTCGGCACAGCTGGGTGATCCCAAGCTTGCTATTTGTTCGGTCTGCCAGCCCTGCACTGTATGCCAGCCCTGCACGGTTTGCAGGACATGTACCGTTTGTCGGGTTTGTAAAGTTTGCCAAGTCTGCCAGGTATGTCACGTATGCATCAACGAGTGCAGTTGTGGCCCTTGTATAATGGGTTCCTCATCTTATGGATCGGGACGTTTTAATAATCTTGGCTAAATCATTAACTATGTATTATTATCCCCTATCAGACCTTGCCATTGTGCCATTGGCCGATGGCAAGGTACTTTTTAAAAGCGATACACTTGCGATCAGGATCGATGGGCGGTCGGTGACATTTTTATTGGATTCGGTTTTTCCTTTGCTAAATGACGATAATGACCTTCAAAAGGTAGCGGGTGAGACTGGTCTTACTGAAAGTGAACTCGCTAAAAGCCTGGATGAACTCGTATCCCACGGGGTGCTCATCAAAGGCATTAAGCCAAAAAAAAATGATATTTCAGCCCCATTTTCACCGATTTTTGGCAACTTTTTGGATAAACTGGGTATGCTACAAGAGGAGACCCAGGAGTATCTGGTCAAAAAGAAGATTACCATTGTGGGTCTTGACGGCATTGGCTTCTATCTGCTGCAAATGCTTGCAGCCTATGGCATAACCTTATTTAATATTGCTGATTGTACGCCTGTAGGCAAAAGTGACCTTTCGCTATTTGATTTTTTGACTATAAAGGATTTGGGCCAGAAAAGGCAGGACATTATCAAAACCCATTTCAAAACAAGAATTCCCCATTTAAAGATTGAGACCTTAGGCGAGATTAACAAAGAGCACCTTGAAAATTTTGCCCATGACAGCCACTTGATCATAGGGTGTTTTGATAAATCGTTTATGGCATCAAATTACTGGATTAATGAGATTTCACATTCGCTTCAAATACCGGCGCTATTCGCGGAAATCAATGGTTCAAAAAGTTTTGTGGGACCATTGGTAATTCCTGATCAAACAGCTTGTTTTATGTGTTATAAGATGCGGGCATTGCCTGCGATAAAAATTATGAAGAGGTCATGAGTTATGAAGAGCACCTCAATGCCCAAAAAAAAATCCCGTATTTTTGATCGGGGTTTCCTACCTTCTAATTTGCAACTTACCGCTAGCCTTATCGCTGGGGAGACCATTAAATTTTTACTGGGGCTTGATTTGAACTCGGTGAAAGGAAAAGTATTGGAATTTGACGTTTTTAATCTCAAAAGTGAAAATCACACCATACTCTTTAAGGCTGATTGCCCGGTTTGCCGTAAAAAAAAAGAATGCGGCAAAACACAATATGATATCAAAGCGCTTTTAGAAAAAAATAAGATAGAAGGCGACCTTTCTGCGTACGAAAAGATACTGGTAAGCAAACGTACTGGAATTATAAGTTATTATGACCTGTTTAAGAAGGATATTTCAGAGCCCACTCTTCCTTTTATTTTTAGGGCCGATCTGGCCAACCATAATTTTGTGTCAGATCCGGAAGGAGGTCACGCCGTCTGTTCCGGTAAGGGGCTTACTTTGGCAGAAGCCAAAACCTCTGCTCTGGGAGAGGCTGTAGAGCGTTATTCTGGGGCGGTTTATGATGCATCAGAAATTGAATATCTGCGTTTTGAGGATATACATTCCAAAAAACTACATCCTAAAGACCTGGTCCTGTTTGAAGATTTTCAATATGCCGGACTGGAATTTTCAAAATTTCGTGAAAACGAAAAAATAGGATGGGCAAATGCTTATTCACTGGTTTCCGAAAAAAGCATAAAAGTGCCTGCTATATCCGTTTTTATGGACTATAAGATACATGACCCTGCAGAATATCTTTTTCCTGTGACTTCAAATGGTCTTGGCGCTGGTGCAACGCTTTTACAGGCGATACTTTCCGCATCTATGGAAGTAGTAGAGCGGGATGCCTTTATCATCACTTGGCACCAGAAATTAAAATGTACGCGCTATGATCCACTTTCCCTGCCCATGCCAGATGTTGTGGATTATTGCCGTAGTTATGGCCGGAGAGGTGTAGTGCTGAACTTGTTTAAACTTCCGTCAGATTTCCCATGTCATATTTTTATGTCGGTCGCAGAGCAGGTGGAGGGCGATGGCCCGGCGATTGTGGTAGGATTGGGTGCAGATTTTGATCCCCTCAAGGCAGCACGGGGAGCCCTGATTGAAGTGGGGCAGGTAAGACCGGGGCTTATGAAAAGACTGCATCGGCCAGAAACAACAAAGCGGCTCGAAGAAATCTTGGATGATCCAGCCCAGGTTAAAGAACTCGAGGATCATGATCTGCTGTATGCGAGCCCGGCAAGCAAACATCATTTTGATTTCCTGCTTAAGCGTCCTGCACAACTTTTTGATCTAGAGGAAAATCCTTTGACCGAAGGGGAGAAAATAAAAAGGTTAATCGATCACCTTAAAGATATAGGGAGCGATCTGATCTATTACAATCTTACCCCGCCAGAGATGGAGGCCTTGCACCTTTTTACTGCCAGGGCGATCATTCCACATCTGCAGCCCATACATTTTGGGAGCCAGAAGATCCGCCTGGGCGGGAAACGTCTCTATGAACTCCCCCATCGTCTGAAGCTCAAAAATAAAGTGACATCTTATGGTGATATTGACCTGCAACCACATCCTTTGGCCTAAAATAAGAGACTATGAATTTTGACACTCATACCATCGCATGGCAGTTTCACCAAAACACTTGCTGGTGGAAACACAATACCCTTACTGAACCGGAGGGCGTAGATGTTACCGAACCTTACAAAGAGTATGTAAATCTGCCAAATTATGACCTTTTACAGGCCAAAGTGCCCAACGCCCAGCTTAAGGAGGTTATAGATGGGCGACATTCCTGCAGGAATTTTGGCCAGATGTCGATGTCATTTCAGGATCTTTGCACTATACTCCAAATGGGGTATGGTGTAAATAGCAAAATAGACCTTGATGGCAATAGTTTTTACGAAAGGCCCGTACCATCCGGTGGTGGGCTATATTCATTAGAGGTATATCTTCTGGTCAGAAATGTTGAGAACTTGGATGGCGGCACCTATCATTTCTGTATCAAACCACCCTGTCTGGAGCAACTTGCTAAAATTAAACTAAACGACTTTTACATCAACCAATTGTTTATGAACCAATATTATCTCGCCAATAGTAGCTGCATCCTGGTCATAACTTCCTGTACCGAGCGTAATATGTATAAATATGGTGACCGGGGGTATCGCTATATACTTTTTGAAGCTGGACATTTAGCCCAAAATATAAATCTGACCGCACAGGCACTGGAATTGGGAAGCCTTAATCTGGGTGGTTTTTTTGATCGTGAAATGGCCGAACTTCTAGAGATCGATATAGATAAGGAAATTCCCCTTTATGCCATAGCATTGGGCAGACCTGCTGCATCAGGCTACGCAAAGAGAAGAATCCCAAAAAGTTTACAATATTGAAGGTATATAGATTTTGAAATTTGAGCATTTTAAAAAAAATAGCCGTTACTTTTTTATGGTATTAATTATAATGTTTTTGTGTCAAAAAATCAGCCCTTAATTGAGTTGAGCGGTCAATAAATCGTTGAATTGTAAAATCTCCATCCGTTTGTAATTTATTTATTTTTAGCGCATGTGGTAAGTGGTGATTTGTGCTCAATCGATTGAGTTGAGAGGTGAAATGGTCATAAAGCATCTGGTTAAGCACGGTATCTGTGCCATAAATTTTGAAAGCGGTTGTCATTTTCTTACAACATGACAAAAAAAGCTGCGGGTGTTGCGAAAGGCCTGCAATCGCACCATCAAAAAAAGCGAGTACTTCAACACCGTGTCGTTCTTCAATTAAGAATAAGTTTTTACTTAAGTCCGGGACCGGGTGAAAAAACCTGAGATGATCCAAAAAGAATTTAGATTGCTCATTTTTAGTCAGGTAGTAAATGTCGAGCCCAAGTGCGGTGCTAATTAGATAGACGTTTTCACCCAGGGCATTTTTCAGGGAATTTAAAAAAAGAAGCTCCTGTTTAGGACTGAGCAAACGTTTGGCCGCATAATTCTTATTCCTTAATCTAAAGGAGTGCAGGCGATCAATATCACTTTGAGGTTCATTCATTTTCCAGGAGGGCTGCGATGTCTTTAAGTCCTTGCATTCTTGCATGATCCATGGCCATGAGGTTGCGGGAATCTCTTATACTGCGGTCGGCCCCGTGGTCAATCAGCAGTTTGATGATTTTTTTTTGGTTAAAAGTTGCTGCAAAAATTAGGGCGGTGGCACCATTAAAATTTTGGGCATTAACATCTGCACCATATTTGATAAGCAATTTTGCGATTTCGGGATCTCCTTTAAAACTTACACCCATGAGCGCCGTATTGCCAGAAGCATCCTTAGCATCCACAGCGTTGTCACACTGCAGGATTTCTTTCGCGATAAGCAGATGACCTAAATAAGTTGCCAGCAGCAATGGGGTAGATCCACGCTGATCTGTACTTTGGGTGAGTGATGGGTCTTGCTGCAGTACGTTTTTGACCCCGCTGAGATTTCCCTCCCTTATATAAGTAAAAAGTTGCTCTTTTTCCATAAGTCTAAAAGTAATCAAATTATTTATTATGTCGCAGACTTACTATGGTAAGGTGTATTTGAGCTTAGTCATCTTGGTATAATGCAATTCAGCAGTAAGGACTTTTAGCGGGTTTCTTAAGGGAAGGATAATGCATAGCAACCATTTATGAGTTGATAAAAATTATAGATAAAAACTATTGATTTGTTATCTTTAAATCAGTTTTCTTTAACATATAAAATTTATCAATTATGGAAAATCAAAATAAAGCGGATCATGGAACAGACGGCAAAGTCTGGGACGTGAACGAATCTACGGCAAAATGCCCTTTTTTGAATGGTGAAATGCATCATGTTGCAGGTGGTGGAACCACCAATCGCGACTGGTGGCCAGAACAGTTAAACTTGAATATCCTGCGTCAAAATTCATCTTTGGCCGATCCTATGGACGAAGATTATAACTATGCGGAAGAATTTAAGAGTCTGGACCTACAGGAGGTTAAAAATGATCTTCATGCTCTTATGACTGAAAGCCAAGACTGGTGGCCGGCAGATTATGGGCACTACGGCCCATTTTTTATTCGGATGGCCTGGCACAGCGCAGGTACTTATAGAATACAGGATGGTCGAGGTGGCGCAAGTTCCGGTTCACAGCGTTTTGCCCCACTTAACAGCTGGCCTGATAATGCGAACCTGGACAAGGCGCGTCTGCTTTTATGGCCCATTAAGAAGAAATATGGAAGGAAAATATCCTGGGCTGATCTTATGGTTCTGGCAGGAAACTGTGCTCATGAATCCATGGGTCTCAAAATGTTTGGTTTTGCCGGCGGTCGTGAGGATATCTGGCAGCCTGAGGAGGATATTTATTGGGGATCGGAGACCGAATGGTTGGGTAATGCTGCCCGTTATGCAGAGAATGGCGAACTTGAAAACCCACTGGGTGCCGCACACATGGGCCTCATATATGTAAATCCCGAAGGTCCCAACGGAAACCCTGACCCGGTAGCTGCCGCACATGATATCCGGGTAACCTTTGGCCGAATGGCCATGAATGATTATGAGACCGTGGCACTGATCGCGGGAGGCCATACCTTTGGCAAAACGCACGGTGCTGCAGACCCTGAGGAGTATGTGGGTACAGAACCTGCTGGGGCAGGTATAGCAGAACAGGGCCTGGGCTGGAAAAATAGTTATGGTAGTGGCAATGCTGGTGCCACTATTACCAGTGGTCTGGAAGGTGCATGGTCTGATACTCCGGTGCAATGGAGCCATAAGTTTTTTGATAATCTTTTTGGTTATGAATGGGAGGTGACTAAAAGTCCGGCTGGTGCAAATCAATGGAAGCCAAAGGATAATGCCGGTGCTGGTACCGTGCCTGATGCGCATGATCCATCCAAAAAGCATGCGCCGTTTATGCTGACCACTGATCTTGCCTTGAGAATGGACCCTGCCTATGAAAAAATCTCTAGACATTTTCATGAAAACCCTGAAGAATTTGCCGATGCCTACTCGCGCGCATGGTTTAAACTCACACACCGCGATATGGGGCCCTTAGAGCGTTATCTTGGGCCTGAGGTACCACAGGAGGAATTGATCTGGCAAGATCCCATACCGGTAGTCGATCATGAGTTGATCAATGAGGATAATATTCGAGATCTGAAGGCTAATATTCTTGCTTCTGGACTCAGCATTGGGCAGTTGGTTTCCACAGCGTGGGCTTCGGCCTCTACCTTTAGGGGGTCTGATAAACGGGGCGGAGCAAATGGTGCACGTATACGTCTTGCTCCACAAAAGAACTGGGAGGTTAATGACCCAGAGCAATTATCAAAAGTTTTGGATACACTTAGCCAAATTCAACAAGAATTTAATACAGGTCAAAATGGAGACAAAACTGTTAGTCTTGCAGACCTGATCATTTTGGGAGGATGTGCTGCCATAGAAAAAGCTGCCAAAAATGCCGGTGAACAGATCAATGTACCCTTTACGCCAGGCCGCGGTGATGCTGGCGAAGAGCAGACTGATGCGGAAGCTTTTGATGCGCTGGAACCTCGGGCTGATGCCTTTAGAAACTACGTAAGGCATCATGACCATAAAATTACTGCGGAGGAGCTAATGGTGGACAAAGCGCAGTTAATGACCCTAACGGCACCCGAAATGGCCGTTCTGCTTGGAGGAATGCGAGTGCTGAATACAAATTATGACCACGGCAAGCATGGGATGTTTACAGATCGTCCCGAGACTTTGACCAATGATTTTTTTGTCAATCTCCTCGATATGGGCACTACCTGGAAAGCGATTTCTGATGCAGATGACGTTTTTGAGGGTCACGACCGTAAATCCGGGGATTTAAAATGGACGGCTACGCGTGCCGATCTTATTTTTGGCTCTAATTCAGAACTGCGAGCCATTGCCGAAGTATATGGCACCGAAGATGGTAGGGAGAAATTTATAAAAGATTTCGTTAAAACCTGGGACAAGGTTATGAACCTTGACCGTTTCTAGGCAATGCTTTTGTCGAAACACCGACACAAGATTTCGTTAAAGTAGTATGTAAAAAGGTGGTTCACTATGAGCCACCTTTTTTATATTATAAATGGGATTGTGCATTTTTAAGCATAGTGCGTTTTTCATAACCGCATATGGTGATCAGGAAATGGGATATTGAAGACTGGCAAATCCGGCGATTAATTCTGTTTTTTGGGCGATTTTTGACCTTTTTCGTCATAAAAATAAAGGATAAGATTTACGATTACAAAAGTGATCGATGCTGGGATAAGCCATCCCAGACCCCAAGGTCCAAAAGGTAACATCTGGCGGATCCCATTAAGCTCATCATATCCTAAACTGTGTAAAAAATCGGGAATGCTAAATATAATTGAAACGAGCACCACAGATTTAAAAACCCAATGCGAGATCAACCGCTGAGGCAATACGTTGAGCACGATCAAAGCAATGGTTACCGGGTAAATAAAAAACAGGGCAGGTACGGCAATAGCAATTATAAGGTCTGTATTAAACTGGCCTATGAGCACCCCCAGCATGCAGCCTACCACAGCTGTGGCGTAATAGGCAGCACGAGATCCCTTGCAGAGCCCCTGCACAAAATCTGAAGTTCCGGTCACGATGCCCACTGCGGTGGTAAAGCATGCCACCCCTATAAGCGCAGAAAGCAGGATGCGACCACCGGAGCCTAAGGTCTGGTAGCTAATGTATGAAAGCAATTCGGTGCGTGAACTTATGGGAGTACTACCCCCATACAGGGATCCCACATAGATGAGGCCGGCATATATAAGAAGCAGGGCAGTACCGGCAAGAAACCCGCCGCGCATGATTGTTTTTCGTTTTTCACTATACTCGGTGAGATTTCCCAGGCGAAGGGATATGATGACCACGGCGCCCACCACTACTGCGCCCAGTGCATCAAAGGTTTGGTAGCCCTCCAGCACCCCTTGTGCAAAAGCGTGTTTCAAGATGCTAGGGTCATGCGGAGCGGGTTCGCCCAGCGCGGCCACACCTATTATCATGACAAGCATGAGCAGCAGCAGGGGCGTGAGGTATTTGGCGATAAGTGTAAGAAGGTGTGTTCGGTTGAGAACAAATAAGAATACCAGGCCAAAGTAAATCCCACTAAAGCCCAAAGACCCTATGGAAAAATATGGCATAATGGCCATCTCATAGGTTACCGATGCTGTGCGTGGTGCCGGTATGGCCATTGAGATAAGATAGACCAGTGCGCAAAAGATAAGGCTGAAAACCGGATGTACCCTATTCCCAAAATCGAGCATGGTGCCCTGCAACCGGGCATGGCCAAAAATACCCATAATGGGAATGGCCACTGCCGATATCGCAAAGCCCAAGGTGACAAGACCCCAGCCCTCCATCGCCTCAAAACCCAAATAGGGTGGGAGGATCAGGTTTCCAGCTCCAAAAAACAGTGAAAAAATTGCAAAGGCGGTGACGAGCGCACCGTTGGTTGATCTCATGGCAAAGCGTAAATTCGCCGTGAAAGATAAGATAATAATAATGCCGAACTTGAAAGAAAACGGGCTTTTTTATACAGACCGTGGCACTGGGGAAGTCTGTGTGCTCCTGCATGGTTTTTTGGAGAACGCACAATCTTGGGCACCCGTTATTCAGTCTTTTGAGGATAAATACCGATTTTTGGCCATAGATCTTCCCGGGCATGGCAAGAGCGGGGTGCTGCACCAGGGGGGAACAATTGATGATTATGCACATATGGTCAGGACACTGCTGGATGCCCTGGGCGTCAACCAGGTTAGGCTCATTGGGCACTCTATGGGTGGCTATGTGTGCCTCGCTTTCGCGAAAGCATTCCAGAGCCGTATTAAGGGCTTGCTTTTACTAAACTCTACTCCACAACCGGATACTCCAGCACGTATTAAAAATAGAAATCATGGCATTGCTTTGGCTACAAAGAATTATACCGCCATCGTGCGTATGTCAATCGCCAACCTATTTACCAAACATTACCGGAAGAATCACGCCGAAGAAATTGCTGAAGCGCAACAAGAAGCTTTAAAAACGGAAATCCCAAGTTATATTGGCGCCCAAAAAGCCATGATGAAACGGCCGGATATGACCCAATTTTGGAAGTTGGCTGGATTTCAAAAGATGATGATCCTTGGGAATGAAGACCTCTTAATAGATTCAGCGGCTATTAAAAAGGAATATCAGCACGTGAATGTCGAGATCAGAATAATTACTGGCGGGCATATGAGCCTTTTTGAAAATCCTTGTGCGGTTTTAAATGCCATTAAGGAATTTTTGAGCTACAATAATATGGGCTGACGTGTGATAGGTGCTTTTTTACTTATAGTACAGTCAGTTATATCAGGCTGGTTTTACCTTCTACCTCATACAATATTTTCCGGGAGTAAATATTTCTAAAGTGAAATTTATAATTATCTCCAAATTAAAAAATAAGTAAAAGCCCTACTTTAAGAGTTATAGGCTCTAATTTCGTAAAAATTAGGGGTGAAATGTAATTTTAAGTGAGGATTTTTTTGTAACCTTTAAAAAAAAGATGACAAGGGCTATACTTTTTTCCTACAAAAAACAGCCTATCTCATAGTTGAGCGGAATTGCTTTATCGGTCATAAACTGACTATTTCGTTGTAGAATTTTAATTTTAATCATACTAAAAATTATTATACATAATTTTGAAAATCAGCATTTTGTTTGCTAACTTCTGATCCTCTATTAACCCAACAAATAGTCTAATTAAATGAAAAAGGTTGCGCGATCAGATATTAAAGATTTGTACAAAGATTTAAATTGTAAACTCTTTGGACATAGGTTTGAGCTGATGAAAGAGTACAAAACCCATAGAAAGGAATTCAATTGTGCCAACTGCAACAGGAAATTTACCACAGATCCCTATGGGAATGTGGCGCCACTTACAAAGAAAATGAAAAGGCTCAATGAGGCTATGGAGCTTTTTTACACCAAGCGGCTCTCAAGATCGCACTAGATTTTTGCAAGCTTAAAGTAGAGACTTCACAATATTCTTCTATTGCCTGTATTGTTTTTAGAAAATGTGATTTTGGGTTTGGGGGGAAATAAGGAGATAAGATTAGTGCATCATTTTCAAATAGAACATTCCTTTTCGTTCAATTTTTTCCGCTATTCTATCGAATACTCTCTTCTTTTTATCAGCAATTATTTTGCAGAACAAGGAGCAAGCCTTTCTGTTTGCCTTCTCAATTCAGGAAGATATTGAGAAAAATACGTATGATTTTAAAGGCTAGGGGTTAGGAATAAATTTAAGAATGGCTTTTAGCAACTTACATTATCCGATAAATTCTTAGAGATTTCCAGACTGGTTAACAGCCTTTTTATCGGACATTCATTTTAAAGCGGCCCATATAAATTAAAGTACTTTTCCTATTGCTTGGGCTTAAAGACAAAAGCATTGGGGAAAACATGATGTATTTTAAGTAATGCCCTATCTGCTTCTAGCCTGTTAGTAAAATGACCCACCCACACCTTATAATTAGGAGTCTGATAAGCTATAGTACCCGGCCATATACCTATTTCCGCTTTGTATTTATCTAAAATACTATTGGCATCCTTTAAGTTGCCATATCCCATGATCTGTATTTTGTACCTATCCTTTAAGTCATTATTTTGGATCATCATGGATTTTAGGTCAAGTAGTTTGGGTATTTTGGAATCCTGAATAATATTTACCTCGGCATTTTGGGCGTTGGCGATCTGCGTATTAAATCCCAAAATGGCAAGAATAATAAGTGATAAATAAAGGCGAGCTTTCATATTTATTGTTTGGAGCAAATGTAATTCTTATAACTCGTAGTGCCATAAAATTATTATTTAGAACAGGTATAAATTAAGTTTTGGGATATTGCTAACACTTTAAAAGGTTTCCCGTTTTAAACTCTAAGTCTTACTTTTGCCCTCAAATTTATGGGTACTTCCGAACGCCTTAAGATCTGGGTGAATGCTACGAAGTTCGCATGCTATGATTACAATTCTATCTTATTATGAGACAGGTAAATTACCTAAAATGGGCTTCTAGAATTACACTGTTGACGCTGGTTTTTATGCTCGGCGTATTTTCCCGTGGTTATGGGCAGGATGCTGGTATGAAGCCGGCAGACTCTACCGCTAGTACTCCCGCTGAGGCGGCTCAGGGTGATGAGGCTACTGCTGGCGGTGACGCTACGGCGGGTAAAGCGCTCTTTAACACCAATTGTGCCGCGTGTCACAAACTTTACAGTCGCGCTGTGGGACCTGCCCTCCACGGGGTGACCGATAAGCAGGACAAAGAGTGGTTGCATAAATGGATCAAAAATAACCAGGCTCTTAGGGATTCTGGCGATCCAGATGCACTGGCGATCTACAATGAATTTAACCAGGCCAGCATGTCGCTTTTTCCCCAGCTTACCGATGCGGATATCGATAATATACTTGCTTACACAGATACTCCAAAGCCTGAACCTAAAGCGCCCAGTGCCGTTGCCGGCGCCACTGCAGGACAGGGGGGGGGATCTGGTATTTCTGATAATATTATACTTGGTGCGCTGGTCCTCATATTTGTAATGCTTATCGCCGTATTGTTTATAGTGACAAATACGCTGAAAAAATTTGCGCAAGCTCAAGGTGTTGAACTTCCCGTTGAGAGAAAACGTACTCCAATCTGGAGGGCATTTGCCCAGAATCAGTTTCTTGTGCTCGTTAGTGTAATATTTTTGATGCTCGGTGGTGCTTATTTCGCCTACGGCTGGTTGATGCAAATTGGCGTTGATCAAGGTTATGAGCCCATTCAGCCCATTCATTATTCTCACAGGATACATGTGGGTGAAAATCAGATTGAATGTAAATATTGCCACTCATCGGCCAGGACGTCTAAACATTCTGGAATCCCTACCTTAAATGTATGTATGAATTGCCATAAGGCAATTTCTGAGGTTGCCGGACCCGATTCTGAATTTACTTCGGTTACCCCAGAATATTCCAAGGAATTCTATGATAAAGAAATCCAAAAACTTTATAAGGCCGTTGGCTGGGATCCCGCTACACAATCCTATACAGGCAATACCGAGCCTGTGGAATGGGTACGCATCCATAACCTGCCAGATTTTGCATACTACAATCACTCCCAGCACGTAACAGTTGCCGGTATACAGTGCCAAACATGTCACGGTCCCGTTGAGACTTATGAGGTTATGAAACAGTTTGCGCCTCTTACGATGGGCTGGTGTATTAATTGCCATCGCAAAACCCAGGTAAAAATGGATGGTAATGCCTATTACGATAAAATACATGAGCAGCTTGCCAAAAAGTATGGCATTGAGAAGGTTACCGCAGCACAGATGGGCGGTATAGAGTGTGGCAAGTGTCATTATTAATATAAAGCAGGTTTTGGCTTAGCGGAACCTTCACTATAAAACAACAATCAATTTATGTCGTCAAACAAGAAATACTGGAAAAGTGTTGAGCAGCTCAAAGAGAACAGCTCTATTGTTGAGGCACTTGAGCAGAATGAATTTGCTTCGGAAATTCCCATGGATGAGTTCTTGGGCAATAAGAAATCCATGGAATCCTCTTCCACCTCTCGCCGAGATTTCTTAAAATATGTCGGTTTTTCTACCGCTGCAGCTACGCTTGCGGCCTGTGAGGGTCCTGTGGTCAAATCTATTCCCTATGTGGTCGCCCCAAAAAGGATCACCGTGGGTAAAGCGGACTATTATGCAACCACAATGGCAGATGGGTATGATTTTGCCAGTGTGCTTGTAAAGACAAGGGAAGGACGCCCAATTAAGATCGAAAACAATAAAATGGCCACTGATGTATACGGCGCCAATGCGCGTGTACATGCCTCTGTGCTGTCTCTTTACGACAGCAACAGGTTGCAGGGGCCTAAAATAAATGGGGAAGATGCTTCATGGTCAACACTAGATAGTGAATTAGGTACTAAGCTCAACGCCTTGGGCGGAAAGCAGATCGTGCTATTAACACAAACCTTTGCAAGCCCTTCTACTTCTAAGCTTATTGGGGAATTCTCCGCAGCTTATCCTAATGTAAAGCATGTTACTTATGATGCTATTAGTGAGGATGCCATGCTCGACGCTTTTGAAGGAAAGTACGGCATGCGCGCGTTGCCCGATTATGATTTTTCAAAGGCAGAGGTGATCATTTCCGTAGGTGCTGATTTTCTCGGTGATTGGCAAGGTGGAGGATTTGATTCCCGGTATGCCAAAAGCCGTATTCCCAAAAATGGGAAAATGTCAAGGCATGTACAATTTGAGGCCAACATGACCATTACAGGTGCAACGGCAGACAAGCGCGTTCCCATGACGCCACGTCAACAAAAACAGGCAGTATCTGCAATTCATAGTCTAGTGAATGGTGGTGGTTCTACAGGCCTTAGCGGTGAGCTCGACAAAGCAGTTAGAAATGCTGCAAAACAATTAAAACAGGCTGGCAGCAAAGGTGTCTTTCTAACCGGTGTTTCGGATGTAAATGCGCAGTTGTTAGCATTAAATATAAATTCTGCTTTAGGTAGCCAGATTATTGATACAGCAAGTCCTAGGATGACCCGTCAGGGCAATGGGAAGCAAGTGATGCAGCTTGTTGAAGATATGAATTCAGGCAATGTAGGGGCGATTATGATCGTAGGTGTAAATCCTGCGTACAGTTTGCCCAATGCAGAGGCTTTTAAAACTGGCCTCAAAAAAGTGGAGATAACAGTTTCTGCTGCAATGCGGGAAGATGAAACCGGTAAACTGTGTCAGTACCTTACTCCGACGCCACATTATCTTGAGTCTTGGGGAGACGTTGAAATTAAAAAAGGCCAGATATGCCTTACACAGCCTACGATCAGGCCGTTATTTGACACCCGTCAATTTCAAGAAAACCTGCTTAAGTGGACGAATAATGATTCCAGTTATTATGATTACCTTAAATCCAACTGGAACAATGCATCCATCAGTTTTAACAAGGCGCTGCAGGACGGGGTTGTAAATGAAAGCACTGTTGTGCCAACAGCCGCAGCAGAGAGCATGAGTAGCATGTCTGCTTCTGGTGGGATTAGCGTTGCAAGCGCGGCCACTGCTCTAGCCAATCAGGAAAATACCGCTAAAGGGAGTTACGAACTTACCCTATATCCCAAAATTAGTATGGGCGATGGGGCGCAGGCAAACAACCCTTGGTTGCAGGAATTGCCAGACCCTATCACAAGGACGTCATGGGACAACTATTTGACCATGTCCAAAGCAGATGCAGACGCACTGGACCTGGAAAACGTACACGTCTCTAATGGTGCGCTTAACGGTCATTATGTAAATGTTACCTTAGGAAATACAGTTGTCAAAAATATACCCGTATTCATTCAGCCTGGGCAGGCGAAAGGATCTGTAGGTCTCGCACTTGGTTATGGTAAAACGGCCGCTATCCAAAAAGAGATGCAAGTAGGTATCAACGCATACCCACTTTACAAAGATCTAAATTCCGTGCAAACGGTCAAGATAGAAAAGGCAGAAAATGGATGGCATGAGTTTGCCTGTGTGCAGTTACAGAATACCATGGCTGGCCGTAGTGATGATATTATCAGGGAAACCACCCTGGAGATTTTTAATACCAAAAACGTTGAGGATTGGAACCGCGTAGGCGAGGTTAGTTATGATCATTCTGAAGTATCGGTCAGAAATCATGATGCTGATATTTGGGAATCCTTTGATGATACCTTAGGGCCACACTTCAATCTCTCTATTGATCTAAATGCGTGTACCGGATGTGGTGCATGCTCTATAGCCTGCCATTCTGAAAATAATGTGCCCGTGGTGGGCAAAGACGAGGTGCGCAAGTTTAGGGATATGCACTGGTTGCGTATTGACCGTTACTATTCCTCTGCAGATACCTTTAAAGAAGAAGAGGAAAATCTAGAGAATCTTCCTGCTTTTGACAGTTATTCAGTAGTAGAGAATCAATCTTACGAGAATCCGGAAGTTGCATTTCAGCCTGTCATGTGTCAGCATTGTAATCATGCGCCCTGCGAGACTGTGTGTCCCGTGGCTGCGATTGGTCATGGCCGACAAGGGCAAAACCAGATGACTTACAACCGTTGTGTAGGTACCCGCTATTGTGCTAATAACTGTCCTTATAAAGTAAGGCGCTTTAACTGGTTCCTTTATAACGAAAATGACGAGTTTCCATACCACATGAACAACGATTTGGGCCGAATGGTGCTCAACCCTGATGTCACCGTACGATCTAGGGGTGTTATGGAAAAATGCTCTATGTGTATGCAATTGACCCAAAAGACCATATTGGATGCCAAGCGCGATGGCCGAGCCATTGAGGACGGTGAGTTTTATACGGCTTGTAGCAGTGCCTGTGATAAGGGTGCCATCCAGTTTGGGGATGTTAATATACCAGATGCAGAAATAGTGAAGTTAAAAAATGACAAGCGCAAATATTACCTGTTAGAGGATATAGGTGTTAAACCCAATGTATTCTACCATGTTAAGGTTAAGAATACCGCTGAAGCATAATTTTTAAAATAAATATCACAAGTAACTAATATGTCGTCACATTACGAAGCACCCATAAGAGAGCCACTGGTCCTCGGAGATAAGTCTTACCACGATGTCAGTGTAGATGTAGGTGCCCCGGTACTGGGAAAAGCCAATAAATCTTGGTGGATCGTTTTTACGATCGCCCTTGTTGCCTTTTTATGGGGACTTGGCTGTATAGTCTATACGATATCTACAGGTATTGGGGTCTGGGGTCTCAACAAAACCATTGGCTGGGCGTGGGATATTACAAATTTTGTTTGGTGGGTAGGTATTGGACATGCTGGAACGCTAATTTCCGCTGTACTCTTACTTTTTCGTCAGAAATGGCGTATGGCAATTAACCGCTCTGCTGAAGCGATGACAATTTTTGCAGTGGTACAGGCGGGACTTTTTCCCATTATCCACATGGGCCGTCCGTGGTTGGCATATTGGGTACTCCCAATCCCCAACCAATTTGGTTCTCTTTGGGTGAATTTTAATTCTCCACTTTTATGGGACGTATTTGCGATCTCTACATATTTATCGGTTTCTCTGGTGTTCTGGTGGACCGGGCTGCTCCCTGATTTTGCGATGATACGCGATAGGACCAAAAGTCCATTCCAAAATAAAATATATGGTATTCTCAGTTTTGGTTGGAGTGGCCGTGTTAAAGACTGGCAGCGTTTCGAAGAAGTTTCTTTAGTGCTTGCAGGTCTCGCTACACCTCTTGTACTTTCTGTACACACCATTGTATCGTTTGACTTTGCCACCTCTGTGGTTCCGGGATGGCACAGTACCATATTTCCACCCTACTTTGTGGCCGGTGCTATTTTCTCTGGTTTTGCAATGGTGCAGACCCTGCTCATTGTGATGCGCAAGGTTTCTAATCTTGAAGACTATATTACCGTGCTCCATATTGAGTATATGAATAAGGTGATTCTGCTTACGGGTGGTATCGTAACCGTGGCCTATCTTACTGAATATTTCATAGGCTGGTATTCGGGTGTGCCTTATGAAAATTACACATACCTGTCATTTGGTGCTGCCACAGGGCCATACTGGTGGGCATTTTGGGCTTTGATTACATGCAACCTGATTGTGCCACTATCACTTTGGGTAAAAAAACTTAGGCGCAATATTATGTGGACTTTTGTAGTCGCGCTTATCATAAATATAGGGATGTGGTTTGAGCGTTTCAATATTATCGTTGTTGACTTGAGTAAAGACAGGTTAACCTCTTCTTGGGCCATATTTTCACCCACATTTGTAGATATCGGAATATTTGTAGGTACCATCGGCTTTTTCTTTGTATTGTTTTTATTGTACTCTAGGACCTTCCCTGTCATTGCGCAGGCCGAGGTAAAAACAATTCTTAAATCATCAGGGGAAAAATATAAAGAGTTTAGGGAAAACGGAAGGGCCCTTGCCGGTGCCACCAGAGATGAACGTACCTCTAAAGATTATAAAGAATTTACAGTTATGGCACGCACGCCCGTTGCAAACTCGATGGTAAGTGAAGGTCAATCTGGATTTGGAAAGGATACCGAAAGGCATGAGGCTACCGTTAATGCGGATACTTTATTGGATAGCGAAGCCAAAAAAGATGAAGTGGACGCTATGCTAGGGCGTATAGGTTCTTACGATCCAGCTGTTCAAAAACCGGATGACCTGAAAAAGATTAGTGGTGTAGGGCCGCTCATGGAGCAGAAACTGCATCAATTGGGTATCTATACTTTCACCCAGGTAAGCCGAATGACTAAAAAGGATTATGATCTACTTGATGAAATCATTGAATCTTTTCCCGGAAGGGCTGAAAGAGAAGATTGGGCCGGTCAAGCCAAAAAATTAAATAAATAAAAAGTATGGCATCTATAAAAGTGATTCATGCACTGTATAATGATGACGACATCCTATTGAATGCAGTCAGGGATATACATGCAAAAAATTATGGGATCGTAGAAGTATACACCCCTTTCCCTGTGCACGGTCTTGATAAGGCCATGGGGCTGGCTCCCACTCGCATAGCGATCACCTCGTTTATGTATGGCCTTGTGGGACTGAGTTTTGCTGTGGCGATGATGGATTTTATTATGATCCAGGATTGGCCCAGGAATATTGGAGGTAAGCCCAGTTTTACCTATTATCAAAACATGCCATCCTTTATACCTATTATGTTTGAGCTAACGGTCTTTTTTGCAGCCCACCTTATGGTAATCACCTTTTACCTGCGAAGCAAGATCTGGCCATTTAAAAAAGCGGAAAATCCTGACCCGCGAACTACAGATGACCATTTTCTGGTAGAGGTCGCCGTAGATAACCATGATCTGGGAGAGTTATCGAATTTTCTATACGATACGGGAGCGGCAGAATTGAGCATTATAGATAACGAAGAAGAAGCTTAAGAGATGAAAAATAGACTTCAAATAGCATGTTTTATCCTAGTGGTAGGCTGTTTTGCATCCTGCCAGGACAAAAATCATAGGAATTATGAGTATATGCCAAACATGTACCAGGAGGTGAGCTATGAAGCCAATGGTAGTTACGATGTATTTGCCAACACTATGGAAGCTAAGGACCCTGCGCCCGGATCGGTAAAAAGGGGAGAGTTGCCTTTTGAGTATGAGGATAGTCAAGAAGGCTATGATTCGGCAAAGGCAACCTTAAAAAACCCTTTGGAATATACTGAGGATAATATTAATGACGGCAAAGAGCTATATACTATTTACTGTTCTGTATGTCATGGAGACAAGGGTAATGGTAAGGGAATTCTTGCCACAAGGGAAAAAATCCTTGGGATACCGGCATATAATGATGCAGGAAGGGCAATTACCGAAGGAAGTGTTTATCATGTCATGTATTATGGCAAGAACAATATGGGGTCATATGCCACGCAAACTACAGATTACGAGCTGTGGCAAATAGATATGTATGTTATGAGCCTTAAGAGAGAACTGAACGGTGATCCCGTACTCCCTTTCGTAGAAGCGTCAACTACGCCAGAGATCGATCAAGCCGGGCAGGAAATCCCAGCTCACGATCAAGCGATGATGAGCACGCCCAAAACAACACAAATAGAAGAATAAACACTTAGGAGAAAAATACTTATGTACACCTTATCAAGTAAATTAAGACTCTTTTCCTTCATCATCATGGCACTAGGCATTGTGGGGATAGTCTATGGTTTTATTACGGTGCCCTCATCTACCGCTGATGTTGAGAAAATCATGGCAAGCCACGACGGCGGGCACTCCGCGGATAATGAAATGGGCGGAGAGCACGACTCTAATTTTGTGGATAAGGCCCGCGGAGAGCAGGGCTATTCAGCGGAAACTAAGGCAAGGTCTCATGAAGGTCAGGAAGAGGCGCACCAATCTGAAGGCGAGCATTTGGAGCATGTATTGCATCAACTGCAGACCAGGCCATGGTCTGCCACTTTAATCGCTGGATTTTTCTTTATGATGATTGCTTTGGGCACACTGGTCTTTTATGCCATTCAATATGCGTCTTCCGCAGGATGGTCACCTATTTTGTACCGTGTTATGGAGGGTATTACGGCCTATTTATTGCCAGGTTCGATCATCGTTCTTCTTATTGTTCTTTTCGCAGGTACTCATTTCTACCCATGGCAAGATCATGATGTAGTGGCAGGTGACAAAATATTGCAGGGTAAGTCAGCGTACTTGAATTTTCCTTTTTTTGTAATCAGGGCAATTATTTATGTTACGGGCTGGAACCTGTACAGATATTTCTCAAGACGTAATTCGATACGCCAGGCAACCGCTGAAAATCTTAGCCCTTACAAGCAAAATTTTAAATTCTCGGTTTTTTTCCTTGCTTTTTTCATCGTTACTGAATCCATGATGTCGTGGGATTGGTTTATGTCTATGACACCGCATTGGTATAGTACATTATTTGCATGGTATATTTTTGCAAGCATGATCGTATCTGCGGTGACAACAATAGCCATTGTTACCATTCTTTTGAAAAATACTGGTCACTTAGAGTTTGTAAACGATAGTCATTTACATGACCTGGCCAAGTTTATGTTTGGTTTTAGTGTTTTCTGGACGTATTTATGGTTTGGTCAATTCTTGCTCATCTGGTATGCCAATATACCCGAAGAGGTAACTTATTTTATTTTGAGGATTCAGGAATACAATCCGCTGTTTTTTGGCATGCTGATCCTTAACTTTGTATTCCCTATACTGATTTTAATGAATAGTGATTATAAGAGGATCCCATGGTTCGTTGTTATGGCCGGTGTTATAATTTTATCGGGTCACTATATTGATATATTCCTTTTGGTAATGCCATCTACGGTAGGTACCTATTGGTCTTTCGGTATCACGGAAATTGGTGCTATACTCTTTTTTGCAGGTTTGTTTATCTTGGTTGTAGGGATGGCTCTTGCAAGTGTATCGCTTCGTCCGGAACGTGATCCTTACATTATCGAAAGTGAACACTATCATTATTAACCGAAACAAAAGAAAAAGGTACAATGACGGTTTTTTTAATACTTATTGTTATAGTTCTTTTTGCCGTTGCCGTTTGGCAGATGAGCAAGATTTATAAAATGGCCCGGCCTGTAACTGATATCAGTGGGGCTGAGATTGCCAACGACAAGGATAATCGCATTAATGCTAAGTTGATGCTTATGTTCCTAATATTCCTATATTTTCTGATGGGGTATTGCTTCTGGTATTATTCAAAATTTTACCTGCCCGAAGCCTCTTCAGAACATGGTTCTTTGTATGATAATCTTTTGTTTATTACATTAGGCGTTATTATGATAACGCAGCTGATTACGCAGGTGCTGATTCATTATTTTTCATATAAATATCATGGCCGTAAAGGCGGAAAAGCCCTTTTTTATGCAGATAATGATAAGCTCGAGTTTGTATGGACGATTATCCCTGTAATCGTACTTTCAGGGCTTATAATTTATGGCCTTTTTACCTGGTCAGATATTATGAATTTTGATAAGAGTGACGATGCTTTGACCATTGAACTCTATGCGCAACGCTTTAACTGGAAAGCCAGGTATGCGGGTAAGGATAGGGTGCTTGGCAATGCCAACGTGCGTTTTGTAGAAGGGGTCAACACTGTGGGTATAGATGCCAGTGATGATGATGGTATGGATGATATTGTAACAACAGAACTGCATCTGCCCGTAAACCGTCAGGTTGTATTTAAACTGCGATCTCAAGATGTGCTTCACTCTGCTTTTATGCCCCATTTTAGGGCGCAGATGAATGTTGTACCTGGTATGATCACCCAATTTTCCTTTACCCCTACCGTAACTACCAAGGAGATTAGAAAAACGGATTATATGCAGGAGAAGATGGAGCGCATTCATAAAATACGACGTGAGAAAAATAAAGAATTGGAAGCGGCTGGAGAGCCTGCTCTTGATGCTTATGATGAATTTGACTATTACTTGCTGTGTAATAAAATCTGCGGCCAGGGGCATTATAACATGCAGATGAAAATAGTCGTTGAGACCGAGGAAGAATACGAGGCATGGCTAAAAACGCAGAAGACTTTTAAGGAGTCCCTCGCTCAGCAATAAAAATTGAAAAAAGAAAAATAGATTATGTCAGCACACGCACCAGCATTAGACCACGGTCATGAGGATCACGGGCATCATCATGAGGCTCCGTTTATACAGAAATATATTTTTAGTACAGATCATAAAATGATCTCTAGGCAATATCTGATAACCGGCCTTATTATGGGGGTTATTGGTATCGCGATGTCGTTGTTGTTCAGGTTGCAACTGGCTTGGCCGGAACACAAATTCACTATTTTTGAAGTGCTATTGGGAAAATGGGCGCCAGATGGAGTTATGGATCCCAGCATCTACCTTTCTCTAGTTACCATTCATGGTACCATCATGGTTTTTTTCGTTCTTACGGCAGGCTTGAGCGGTACGTTTAGCAACCTCTTGATCCCTTTGCAGATTGGTGCACGTGATATGGCATCGGGATTTTTGAATATGGTCTCCTATTGGTTGTTCTTCCTTTCATCGGTAATTATGGTCTCTTCTTTGTTTGTTGAGTCTGGACCGGCCGCCACGGGTTGGACGATCTATCCTCCTTTGAGCGCGCTTCCTGAATCCATTCCCGCTTCTGGTATGGGGATGACACTTTGGTTGGTATCTATGGCTATATTTATCGCATCTTCCCTCCTTGGTTCTCTTAATTATATTGTGACCGTTATCAACCTGCGTACCAAGGGTATGTCAATGACCCGTTTACCTTTGACCATTTGGGCGTTCTTTGTAACCGCTATCATTGGTGTGGTATCATTTCCAGTGTTGTTTTCGGCAGCTTTATTACTCATTATGGATAGGAGTTTTGGTACTTCCTTCTTTTTATCTGATATTTATATTAACGGTGAAGTCTTACATAATAGTGGGGGTTCACCAGTCCTTTTTGAACACTTATTTTGGTTTTTGGGACACCCTGAGGTTTATATTGTACTCCTTCCAGCGCTGGGTATAACATCAGAAATTATTGCGACCAATTCACGAAAACCTATTTTTGGGTACCGTGCCATGGTTGCGTCAATTTTGGCAATTGCCTTTCTCTCTACCATAGTTTGGGGTCACCATATGTTTATTTCCGGGATGAATCCATTTTTGGGTTCGGTATTTACCTTTACAACATTATTAATTGCCATTCCTTCAGGTGTTAAGGCATTTAACTATATCACCACACTCTGGAAAGGAAATTTACAGCTGAACCCGGGTATGCTTTTTTCAATTGGTTTGGTCTCTACCTTTATTACTGGGGGTCTTACAGGCATTATCTTAGGTGATAGCACACTTGACATCAACGTTCACGATACTTATTTTGTAGTAGCACACTTTCACCTTGTGATGGGTATATCTGCATTATATGGTCTTTTTGCAGGGGTTTATCACTGGTTTCCCAAGATGTTTGAGGGTAAGATG
This sequence comes from Leeuwenhoekiella sp., assembly GCA_965219335.1. Classification (GTDB taxonomy): domain Bacteria; phylum Bacteroidota; class Bacteroidia; order Flavobacteriales; family Flavobacteriaceae; genus Leeuwenhoekiella. Next base: position 245,759 of record CBDCNG010000009.1, on the reverse strand, counting down.
ATGAACAAGAACCTGGGTTATCTCCACTTTTGGGTGACTGCGATTGGGTCTTATGCCATATTTTTCCCAATGCATTTTATTGGTATGGCCGGACTGCCCAGGCGGTATTATGAGAATACACACTTTCCATATTTTGATGACCTCGCTAACGTAAACGTGCTGATTACGGTTGCCGCGTTGATAACCGGTGCGGTTCAACTAGTATTCCTTTATAACTTCATACATTCCATATTTTATGGAAAAATGGGTCCGCAAAATCCCTGGAAATCCAATACGCTGGAATGGACAGCCCCACAAAAGCACATTCACGGAAACTGGCCTGGTGCCATTCCTCATGTGTACCGCTGGTCATATGATTACAGTAAATTAAATGATGATGAGACCGATTATGTGATCCCTGGGCAGGATTTTGTGCCGCAGCATATTCCATTACAGGAAAATGAGGAGGAAATGAATCACTGATCTCATTTTAATTTATACCGGAAAAACCCGTCTTTTATTGGACGGGTTTTTTGTTTTTTTGACGGAATTACCGTTTATTACAAAAGCACTAAAATAATTTCATTTTACACTGTCAGATTACTTGAAATACGCTAAATTTTCTGCGACCTGCAATCAGAAACTGCAAATTTGTTATGAACGATAATCTTGATCCTACGGGCGATAATCTTACCAATGCCGAACATGATATCGAGCGGGCCCTGCGTCCTTTGAGTTTTGATGATTTCGCGGGGCAGGAACAGGTGCTGGAAAACCTTAAGGTTTTCGTTGAGGCGGCCAATAGGAGAGAAGAAGCTCTTGACCATACCTTGTTTCACGGCCCTCCGGGATTGGGAAAGACCACGCTGGCCAATATCCTGTCTAATGAGCTTGGGGTCAACATCAAGGTCACTTCGGGGCCTGTGCTCGATAAACCCGGGGATCTTGCTGGCCTTCTTACCAATTTAGAGGAGCGGGATGTACTTTTTATCGATGAGATTCACCGCTTGAGCCCCATTGTTGAAGAATATCTCTATTCAGCGATGGAAGATTATAAGATCGATATCATGATCGAGAGCGGCCCCAATGCGCGTACCGTACAGATTGGGCTCAATCCATTTACACTCATTGGTGCGACCACACGTTCTGGATTGTTGACAGCCCCTATGCGTGCCCGATTTGGTATTTCTTCCCGTTTGGAATATTATAGCACAGAACTTCTGACCACCATCGTAGAACGCAGTGCAGAGATTTTACGTGTACCCATAGATCTTGATGCCGCTATTGAGATCGCCGGCCGCAGCAGGGGCACACCGCGTATCGCAAATGCCCTTCTCAGGCGGGTGCGCGATTTTGCGCAGATTAAGGGTAATGGTTCCATTGACCTCGCTATTGCGAAATTTGGACTGAAGGCACTCCATGTTGACGCCCATGGCCTTGACGAAATGGACAACAAAATACTGCGTACCATCATCGATAAATTTAAGGGTGGCCCTGTGGGGATAACCACTATTGCTACCGCCGTATCCGAAAGTCCCGAGACGATTGAGGAGGTTTACGAGCCCTTCCTGATCCAGCAGGGATTTATCATGCGCACTCCACGTGGCCGTGAGGTAACAGAAGCCGCATATAAACATTTAGGAAAGATCAGAAATAATATTCAGGGGGGATTGTTTTAGTTTACAGCCCCTTATATTCCTAGCGCTATGGCTTTGCCAATAAAAAAAATTCCAACAGTTTCCGTATTTCATTTTCTTCGGAATGCAAGTCATATTTTAAAAAACCCACTTCCTTTTCAGGCCGAAAATTTTAAAAAGCATGGCGATACGTATCGCCTTAATCTGGGTTTTGGTAAATCGGTTATTTTTTCGCGCGATGCGGGTTTTGTACAATACGCACTTCAAAAAAACCAGAGAAATTACCGAAAATCCCCTATTCAGACCGAAGAAGTGGCCAAATATGTGGGTAAGGGCCTGCTGACTTCAGAGGGTGATCACTGGCGGAAACAGCGCAAGCTCATCCAGCCCGCATTTCATAAGAAACAGCTTTTTAAGCTTTTGGGCGCTATGCATTCGGCGATCAAATTAGAATTGGCAAAGATCGATGTTGGAAAGCCCATTGATATTTTTCCCATATTCAATGACCTCGCTTTTCAGGTTGTTGTAAAATCCTTGTTTAGCAGCGCGGTAGGGCAAGTGGAGATTGACAGGCTTCAGCACATCACTGAGTCGACACAGAAAATGCTCGTGCGTGAATTGCGGCAGCCTTATAAAACCTGGTGGTTTGTCCTGAGCGGGCAGATCAGAAAGCATGCAAACTTTACTGATGAAGCCCGAGAAATCCTGTATCAGCTGGTTAAGAAACGCCGGGATAGTGGCCTGCGCCACGATGACCTGCTAGATATGTTGCTGGATGCCCGCTATGATGATGGTAATGCCATGAGTGATGAGCAACTCGTTGATGAGATTCTGATCTTATTTACGGCCGGTCATGAGACAACATCAAATGCGCTAACGTTCATCAGTCAACTATTGGCAAAAAACCCTAAAATTCAGCAAAAGGTATATCAGGAGATTCTTGAGGCCAAAAAAGAATCATCAGATTGCTTGTTGTTGATAAAAAAATTAAGCTATACCACACAGGTTATTGATGAATCCCTCAGGCTTTATCCGCCTGCTTACTTTATAGACCGCATGAATGTAGACTATGACGAGTTTAACGGCATGCAGATTCCGGCTGGTTCCCGCTTGCTATTTTCCATACAGGAAATTCATAAAAATCCTGATTTTTGGAAAATTCCTGACGTTTTTGACCCCGATCGCTTCGGTACTGGAAACGCTGTAAAATACTCGTCGTACTATTATCCCTTTGGTGCCGGCCCACGGATGTGCATTGGGAATAACTTTGCCATGTACGAAATGGTTTTGGCTGTCGCCGAAATGATTTCGACCTTTACCATCAAAGAAAAGAGAACACCAATTGAGATTTTGCCATTGATCACTCTAAAGCCTAAAAATGCTTTTTTAGAGTTTGTAAAGAGGTAGTTTTAAAGTTCAATAGGTTTTTCTTGCATCTTTTTGCCACTCTTTGACTACGCTTAGCATGATAAAGGAAAACAGGTCGAAATACACCCAACTAATAAAAACCGAAGCCCAACGTCTTGGTTTTCTTTCATGTGGCATATCCAAAGCTGAATTTTTGGAGGCTGAAGCACCACGACTTGAAAATTGGCTCAATAAAAATATGAACGGCGAGATGGCGTATATGACCAACCATTTTGACAAACGCCTCGATCCTACCAAGCTTGTTCCAGATAGCAAAAGTGTGATCTCTATGCTGCTTAATTATTATCCACAGGAAAAACAGCGGGATGATTCCTATAAGATCTCAAAATATGCTTATGGGACAGATTATCATTTTGTAATAAAGGACAAGCTGAAGAAGCTCCTTGAGTTTATACAAAGTGAGATCGGTGAAGTGCACGGCCGCGCCTTTGTGGATTCCGCACCGGTGCTCGATAAGGCATGGGCGGCAAAAAGCGGTCTGGGCTGGATAGGCAAAAACAGTAACCTGCTGACCAGGCAGGTGGGCTCCTTCTATTTTATCGCAGAACTTATCGTTGATCTAGAGCTAGATTACGATACCCCGGTGACAGACCACTGCGGCACCTGCACGGCATGTATTGATGCGTGCCCCACCCAGGCCATTGTTGATCCTTATGTAGTAGATGGCAGTAAGTGCATCAGTTATTACACGATAGAGCTGCGAGATGCCATTCCCACTTCCGCGAAAGGGGATATGGACGACTGGATGTTTGGCTGCGACATCTGCCAGGACGTTTGCCCGTGGAACCGTTTCTCAAAACCGCACAATGAGCCTCTTTTTGATCCAAATCCCCAGGTACTTGATATGAGCAAAAAAGATTGGGAAGAGATTACGCAGGAAGTTTTTTCGCAGGTTTTTAAAAAATCGGCAGTAAAGCGCACCAAATTTTCCGGTTTAAAGCGGAATATAGAATTTTTAAAAGAATAGCGATTTTATTGCCATTTATTACCCTTAAAATGTACATTTAGTATCAAGGGGATGGTTAACCAAAAATTTTTGATAATCAATTTAAACCCCTCAATTTTTAAAATCAACTTCACAAAAAGTATCCGCCATCGATTATAACCATTATTTTTGTTGGATTACCTAATAAAATCAACCGTAGAATTATGAGCAACGAAAGCAAACGCCGCGAGGCTCTGGTATATCATGCCAAACCCTATCCCGGGAAAATCGCCGTGGTGCCCACTAAAAAATATTCATCACAGCGGGATTTAGCGCTGGCGTATTCCCCCTGGGTTGCTGAGCCCTGTTTGGAGATTGAAAAGGACAAGGAAAACGCTTATAAATATACTGCAAAGGGTAATCTGGTCGCTGTGATATCTAACGGTACGGCGGTGCTTGGCTTGGGTGATATTGGCCCAGAGGCCTCAAAACCAGTGATGGAGGGCAAGGGACTGCTGTTTAAGATTTTTGCGGGTATCGATGTGTTTGACATTGAGGTAGGGACTAAAGATATAGATGCATTTATAGAGACTGTAAAAAATATTGCACCCACCTTTGGCGGGATCAACCTTGAGGATATCAAGGCCCCCGAAGCTTTTGAGATTGAGCGTAGGCTCAAGGCCGAACTTGACATCCCGGTTATGCACGACGATCAGCACGGTACTGCGATCATTTCTGCCGCCGCGCTGCTTAACGCGCTGGAGCTTACCGATAAAAAAATTGAAGATGTGCGTATCGTAATCAGTGGTGCGGGTGCTGCGGCGGTATCCTGTACTAAGCTCTACAAATCCTTTGGCGCACTCCAAAAAAACATTGTCATGCTTGACAGCAAGGGCGTAATACGCGATGACCGCGGTACCCTTTCTGAAGAAAAGGCCGAGTTTGCCACCCACAGAAAAATCGATACGCTAGAGGAAGCTATGAAAGACGCTGATGTTTTTATTGGCCTTTCGATAGCAGATATCGTAAGTCAGGATATGTTGCGCAGTATGGCCAAAAACCCCATCGTTTTCGCTATGGCAAATCCCAATCCTGAAATTGATTACAATCTTGCCATTGATACGCGGGAAGATATTATTATGGCCACCGGACGGTCAGACCATCCCAATCAGGTCAATAATGTACTGGGTTTTCCCTTTATCTTTCGTGGTGCGCTGGATGTAAGGGCAACCAAAATCAACGAAGAGATGAAAATGGCCGCCGTAAAAGCTCTGGCCGATCTTGCCAAAGAATCCGTACCAGAGCAGGTTAATATTGCGTATGGAGAAACGCGGCTCAATTTTAATCGGGATTATATCATTCCCAAACCCTTTGACCCTCGCTTGATCACCGCAGTACCACCCGCAGTTGCAAAAGCCGCCATTGAGAGTGGTGTAGCCCGAGAACCCATTACTGATTGGCTAAAATATGAGGATGAGCTCCTTAACCGTATGGGCTCAGACAATAAGATCGTTAGGCTGATCCTCAACCGTGCACGCACCAATCCTAAGCGTGTGGTCTTCGCAGAATCTGATCAGCTCGATGTGCTTAAGGCAGCACAGATCGTGCATGATGATGGTCTTGCCGTTCCCGTACTGTTAGGTAATAGGGAAACAATTTTGGAGTTGATGGGAGAGATTGATTTTAATGCTGATGTAGAAATTATCGATCCTAAATCAGAAGCTGAAAAGAAAACCGTGCAGGCTTATGCAACTATTTACTGGAAGGCACGCGAGAGGAAAGGGATCACACTCTTTGATGCCGAAAAATTGATGCGCCAGCGCAACTACTTTGCTTCTATGATGGTCAATACTGGGGATGTTGATGCCATGATTACAGGATATAGTAGCAGTTATCCTTCTGCGGTAAGGCCAGTTCTTGAAGTAATAGGCGCCGCTCAAGGGGTGAAAAAAGCTGCCACGGCAAACCTGATGATTACCTCGCGAGGTCCGCTTTTTCTCGCGGATACATCTATAAATATAGATCCCACAGCAAAAGAATTGGCGAAAATCGCCCAAATGACAGCGCGTACCGTACGCATGTTTGGGATGGAACCGGTTGTGGCAATGACTTCTTACTCTAATTTTGGTTCTTCTAAAAACGTGAATGTAAACAAGATCAGGGAAGCCGTTTCCTATTTGCACCGGTATTATCCGGAATTATTGGTAGATGGCGAAGTGCAGGCAGATTTTGCGCTGAATATGGAAATGATGAAAAGCAAATTCCCCTTTTCTAAATTGGCAGGAAAGAAAGTGAATACTCTGATCTTTTCTAATATTGATTCTGCAAACATTACTTACAAAATGATCAAGGAACTCGATAAAGCCGATAACATCGGGCCCATTATGATGGGTATGCGCAAGCCTGTACACGTACTTCAGCTGGGTGCAAGCGTTGATGAGATTGTAAACATGGCGGCCATAGCGGTCATCGATGCACAGCAAAAAGAGAAAAAACTGCAGGAAACCGGAAAATAACTGTCAGAACCTCAAATAATCTGATTTCTGCTTATAAAAACGGACAATTTTTTAATAATACGATGCTACGTGAATATAACTGGAGGAAACAGTATTTGAAAATTGAGGCGGATTATTCGTAATAAGCAGCAGCATTTAGATTTGACAATCTTTCGCGAGACCTAAGTTTTATCTTACAACTTTTTGATCCAAAAATTTATTCCCATTTGATTTTTATGGCAGGGTGCATTCTATTCTATTTTTAATCAAATCTTTAATTTAGGCCCGGATAATTGCAGTTATTTCTAGTGAGTCCGTAATTTTCTTTAAGCAGCAAAATATGAGTTAAACCGTCTTTAGTGTTAATGATTATTACGATAGTGTTAATGAGTTTCAAATAGTGTGTGCATCTTTATCGGTTTAAAAGACTAGTAAATAATCGATCATAAATGCTTGATGTAAGAGTTAGAGATGTAAATTATCTGCCCAGTTTGCTTGAAGGTTTTCGGGATTCCCTAGGTGGGAATTTAGATAAGATTGGTAAGGAGGAAATATTCAATTGCGATAATAATAATGCTAGGGGCATCATACGTTGTAGTTTTTTTAAAGATGGGCTTAGTTTTATAGATTTTGACCTCAATTTTTATCAGGATACCTCAATTAATGTAGATACAAGTGAGGTAAATAAGCTTTATTTTATCTATTGCCTTGAAGGGCAGTTTGAGCTCCAGTTGGAGGCAGGTGGGCCGGTGACCCAACTTGAAGATTATCAATCTGCGGTAATCAGTACCAGCAAGCTTGATCAGTTTAAGATAAACTTTAAGAAGGGGATGAAGGCCGTGGTCAATATGATCTGTTTTGACCGTGAGATTTTTGTAAAAAGCAGGGGTTATCTGAGCAATAGTAAGGATCCACTCAATATCCTCTTTTCTCAGGTGGATGGTCAGGCAATGTTGTTTTTTGGTAATTATGACCATAAAATTGCAGAACAGGTGCGCATGCTCAAAGCTATTGAGCAGAGTGGTCTGTTGCGCAATATTATCATTGAGAGCCAAGTCAATCTGATCCTTGCTTCCCAGTTGCAGTATTACCTGCAGGATACACAAGCTGATCATCGATCTTCTGGCCTTACCAAAATGGAGATAGAAAAAGCCATGCGGATGGCAGATCATATTCGGGAATATCCCAATAAACCACATACCATTAAGATACTAAGTAAGCGGGAAGGCTTGTCTGCGGGAAAGATGCAGACTGCCTTTAAATATCTTTATGAGCGTACCGTATCAGACTTTGTAAAAGAAATACGCTTGGAAAAGGCAGAGGAGCTCATCGCCACCACAGACCTGAGCATCTCTGAAGTGGTGTATGCGGTGGGTTTTAACAGCCGCAGTTATTTTTCTAAAATCTTTAAGGAAAAGTATAAATACAGCCCAAGGCGGTATAAATATCAGGGCTGAGGGGGATAAACCTATGATCTGGTATCGGGGCCCTTTTAGTAATAGTTCCCAGTAGCCCCTACCCTGGTTTTCTTTTTAAATATCGCTTTTGGAGTCAGGGCCTCACGCTCCTATTTATCTTAAAAATTGCGTAAATTAGCGGCTAATTTAAGGGATACATGTTAGAGAAATTAAATATTGTTAAGCAGCGTTTTGATGAGGTAAGCGATCTGATCATTCAGCCGGATATCATTAGCGACCAAAAGCGTTATGTAGAACTCAATAAAGAATACAAAGAGCTGCGCGCGCTGATGGATGAGCGTGAAAATTACATAAAACACCAAGGCCGCATCTCTGAGGCAGAAGAAATGATCCAGGAGGGTGGTGATGATGAGATGGTGGAAATGGCCAGGTTACAGCTCGAAGAATCCAGGGCAGAATTGGGCGGGTTAGAGGAAAAAATCAGGATGATGCTCGTGCCAAAAGATCCTGAAGATAGCAAGAATGCTGTTATGGAAATACGTGCTGGCACCGGCGGTGATGAGGCCAGCATCTTTGCCGGCGATCTTTACCGCATGTATATGAAGTATTGCGAGAGCAAGGGCTGGAAAACCAGCACGATCGATTTTAGCGAAGGCACCAGTGGTGGTTTTAAGGAGGTTCAGGTAGAGGTGACGGGCCAGGATGTTTATGGTACGCTTCGTTTTGAGGCCGGTGTTCACAGGGTGCAGCGTGTGCCCCAGACCGAAACGCAAGGACGTGTGCATACCAGCGCGGCCACGGTCATGGTGTTCCCAGAAGCAGAAGAGTTTGACGTACAAATCGATCCCAAAGATGTCCGCATCGATTATTTCTGTTCATCCGGGCCGGGGGGGCAATCGGTTAATACGACGTATTCTGCGGTGCGTTTGACCCATATCCCAACAGGTTTGGTCGCACAGTGCCAGGATCAGAAATCCCAGCATAAAAATAAAGAGAAGGCATTCAAGGTGCTCCGTTCACGTCTTTATGATCAGGAGCTTGCCAAGCGCCAAGAAGAGGAAGCGGCAAAACGTGGCTCTATGGTGACCAGCGGTGACCGTAGCGCAAAAATACGCACCTATAATTATCCACAGGGCCGTGTGACAGATCACCGCATCAACTTAACGCTGTATGACCTTTCTAATATAATAGATGGCGATATACAAAAAATCATTGATGAACTTCAACTGGTCAACAACACCGAAAAACTCACCGAAGCCGGGGAGCAGTTTTAAGGAGCTAAAAAGTGAAAATTACACGAGGGCCCAGATCATCATGGTTTAGCTAAAGCGAAAAACTAACGGATAAGGACTAATACATTGACCACAGAAGAACTTCTAGATCAGATTAAGAAAAAAAAATCTTTTCTCTGCATTGGGCTTGATACCGATTTGGAAAAGATCCCCAGGCATTTACTTCAGGAGAAAAATCCCATTTTTGCATTCAATAAGGCTATTATCGATATGACACAGAGTGTTGCGGTTGCATATAAACCGAATATCGCCTTTTATGAAGCTTATGGCATCAAAGGTTGGGAAGCCCTAAAAATGACCATTAATTATCTTAATGAAAGCTATCCGGAGATCTTCACCATAGCCGATGCTAAACGTGGCGATATCGGCAATACATCTTCCAGATATGCCAAAGCTTTTTTTGAGGATCTCGAGTTTGATTCGTTAACTGTTGCGCCCTATATGGGCCGGGATTCCATTGAGCCTTTTTTGGCATTTAAGGATAAGCACACGATCATGCTCGCCCTAACCTCTAATCCTGGCGCATCCGACTTTCAAACCAAATCGTTGGCAGGTGAAGAACTTTACAAAACTGTTTTAAAGACGTCAAAATCGTGGGAAAACAGTAAAAATCTCATGTATGTGGTTGGGGCTACAAAAGCCGAATTTTTTAAGGATATCAGGCAGATTATTCCTGATTCCTTTCTGCTTGTACCGGGGATTGGTGCGCAGGGAGGGAGTCTGTATGACGTCTGCGATTTTGGGATGAACAAGAATGTGGGACTATTGGTAAATTCTTCGCGAGGTATTATTTATGCCGGTACCGGCACTGATTTCGCAGAGATCGCTTTCGCGAAAGCGGAGCAGTTACAACAACAGATGGAGGACATACTTAAAAAATTTGGACACCTTTAAGCGAATTTTCTGACTTGCATGCTTTTCTAAAGTTTCAAGCTTTGGAAATGGTATTGCAGGTAAATCAAATCTATAGAAAGAAACGAACGAAGACCCCACAAGTTTTGATAGCCTGTGAGGTCTACAGTACGCTATCGTTGAAGTCTCGCGCACTTAACTTCTTTAATTTGGCCCATGAAATTCAAAGACCAGCTTAACCGTTCACTCTCCCTAGAAAAAAGCCCCAAGCGCATCATCTGCCTAGTACCTAGCCTAACCGAGCTACTGGTAGATCTGGGTCTTCGAAAAAATATAATGGGCATCACTAAATTCTGCGTTCATCCCAAAGAGCTGAGAAAAGAAAAAACGGTCGTTGGAGGCACAAAAACGCTTGATTTTAATAAGATTTACGAGCTAAACCCAGATATTATTCTTTGCAATAAAGAAGAAAATACACCAGAAATCGTAGAAAAATGCGGTGATATCGCCCCGGTACATGTTTCGGATATCCGCACGCTTTCTGATACATACGAATTAATCGAGCAATACGGAGCGGTTTTTTCTGTGGAAAAAAATGCTGTGAATTTGGTTAGAAACCTTAAATCGGCCGCAGCATCTTTTCGCAATAGTTTAAAGCAGAACCAAAAATTAAAGACTGCTTACCTGATCTGGCGAAAACCATGGATGACCGCTGGCAAAGATACATTTATAGATTATCTGTTAGAGTTAAACGGTCTGGAAAACTATTTTAAACAGCATCCTGAGCGCTATCCTGAAATCGAACTGAAAGTGCTGGAAAGCGTTGATCTTGTAATGCTTTCTTCAGAACCATTCCCTTTTAAGGAGAAACATATCACTGAACTTAGGGCATATACAAAGGCAACAATTCTCTTAGTAGATGGTGAATTTTTCAGTTGGTATGGCAGCCGACTGCTTAAAGCATTTGATTATTTTAAGCGTTTTCAAAAACAACTTAAAGCTTAGCTATTTTGCTCGTAAACCGCTTTCCGGATGGCCTCGGTTTCTTCGGCATTTTTAAAAACATCCCAATCTTTTCCCTGCGTGCGCCTGGCCCCTAGAATATTAGCAAACTGTGCCGCTTTGATCGGGTCTTTGTATTTGGCAAAACCATAGGCGAGCCCACCGGCAAAAGAGTCTCCACAGCCGGTGGTATCTACTACGTGGTCTACCGATACTGAACTTATCCAATCCTTGATCATCTTTTCGCCATCGCGGTGGTACAGGATGCACCCACGGGAATCCATGGTTACATAAAAGAAGGAGACACCGTGATCGATCACATATGCTGCAAGTTTATCCAAATGAGCGGTATCGTTTTCGTCATAAATGGAGGGGATTTCATTCTCGTATTCATTGGCAAACCACATACATTGTGATTCTTCCAAGTTCATTTTAAGTACGTCGATATAGGGTAGCCATTCGTCCCGGTCAATCCAGAATTTTCGGTGCCGGTATCCTTTAACGTCCATAGCAGTGGTGGCACCGTGGGCATCAAAAAGTATGGTCGCGGCACTGTTTTCCTTAATATAGCGCAGGGTATTGACGGAGATTTCAAAATCGGTTATGGGCACAAAGATAAAGGCATTGGCATCCAGATAGTTTTTGATATGTTGTGGCATGATCGGATTCATGCAGGCCAGCTGTTTCTCCTCGCGGTTGTTTTGGTCTTTAAAATCAAGCAGGATCACAGTGCCGCGATCTTTGCTGCTATCAATCCCGGAGGGGTCAATATTTTCCCAAGGGCTAAACTCAGATTTGATGGCATTTTCATCCTTTTTATGAACGTTTGTTACCGGGATCACCGTGCCCTCATTTTCGAGCAGTTTTGCCAGCGCGATCACGGGGTGCGTTACGCAGCCATAACGCGTGATAATATCATTGGTGTATGTAGAAATGGTATCGCGGGGAATAGGCCCGGCAACGACTATTTTTATGGGTTGGGTCATGGTTGTAGATTATTTGTCATGGTAGGCTGGATATGTAATTTAACGGGCAACCATGGTTCAATTTGTTTTATTTCTTTCTTCCTTTCTCACATTTGAGCTGATTCTGGAAAATTGTTGGAATTTTAAAAATGGATTAGTCCTGCAAAGCAAAAACCCTTCGTAACAGATCGGTGGATCGGGCTGCAACAGAATTACGTATGTCTTTTTCCTCGACTGCGATCATCGTGTATACGCCTTTAAGTGCTTCTTTAGTCACATAATCGGTGAGGTCAGTATTTACATCAGTGGTCAGTGGCAACTGATTATAGCGTGAGATTAGGTTACTCCAAATTTTATCAGCGCCCACTTTTTGAAAGGACTGTTGGATCACAGGCTCAAATTTTGTGTAAAGCTGATCGTTGGTCCGGCTTTTTAAATACGTTGTGGCGCTATTATCGGCACCCAATAAAATGGTACGCGCATCAGCAAAAGTGATGCCCTTTACGGCATCTACAAAAATGGGCGTGGCCTCGCCCACGGCATTTTCTGCCGCGCGGTTGAGAACTTTTAACCCTTCATCAGCCAGGCTCCCTAAGCCAATACCACGCAGGGTTTTATCTACTTTTTGAAGCTCTGGAGGCAACAATATTTTTACAGTGGTATTATCATTAAAGCCATTTTTCTGGGCCAATTTGCTTACCTGTTTTTCAATGCCAGTATCCAGAGCTTCTCGCAGGCCACTGGCGATGGTCGCATTATCCAGCCCACCGGCTTGGGGCAGGCTATTTACCGCATTTTGAAGTTCGGCGCAGCCTGAAAATAAAATTATGAATGATAGCAGCAATATTTTTTTCATGGAAATGCAATGGTTTATATCAAAGATAGGCAATTATGCCCTGTATGACCACTTATAACAATTGTTATGAAATGCTTAATGTTTTTGGAATATTGCATACATATTTTTTATTTAAAGCAGTTTTTTGACTCCAAAAGCCAGATTTTATAGGCAGTTATTAATTAAATTGATAAACGCGGTTGAATCTTTTTTTATGGTTGGGTTTTTACATTGAAACAATGCCAAAAAACCTAACATTCCTTGTCAAATCCGTAAATTAGCTGCCTTAGAATTTATATTCATTACGAATGGAACAAATTGCCCCCTATAAACCGGGAAATAAAATACGTATAGTTACGGCCGCCTCATTGTTTGACGGTCACGATGCCGCTATTAATATCATGCGCCGCATAATCCAGAGCACAGGAGTCGAGGTGATCCACCTGGGTCATGATCGCAGTGTGGAAGAAGTGGTTGATACGGCTATACAAGAAGATGTGCAGGCCATTGCCATGACTTCTTACCAGGGCGGTCATACCGAGTATTTCAAATATATGTACGATCTCCTTCAAGAAAGAGGTGCGGGTCATATCAAAATTTTCGGTGGGGGTGGCGGTACGATCCTCCCCGAAGAGATCAAGGAGCTTATGGATTACGGCGTCACCCGAATCTACGCACCTGATGATGGCCGGGAAATGGGGCTTCAAGGGATGATTAATGATCTAGTGGAGCGGAGTGATGTAAGCCCCCCCGCTCCCGAGGGGGCAGTTCAAGGACTATTAAAAAAGAAGGACGTAAATACAATTGCAAGGTTGATTTCCCTTGCGGAAAATAATCACGATGAGTTCGTCCGAGTGTTTCCCCCCTTGGGGGAGATTAAGGGGGGAGCTATTCTAGGAATTACCGGTACTGGTGGCTCTGGAAAATCTTCATTAGTTGACGAACTCGTACGCCGGTTTTTGGCAGATTTTCCCGAAAAGACCATTGGTATCGTGTCTGTAGATCCGTCAAAGCGGAAGACGGGCGGAGCTTTGCTAGGCGACCGAATACGGATGAACGCGATCAACTCTCCACGCGTGTACATGCGATCGCTGGCCACGAGGCAGAGTAATTTGGCGCTTTCAAGACATGTGCAGGAAGCCGTAGATGTTCTTAAAGCTGCCGAATATGATCTTATTATTCTAGAAACAAGCGGTATAGGTCAAAGCGATACGGAAATTCTAGATCACAGCGATATCTCGCTTTATGTGATGACGCCTGAATTTGGCGCTGCTACGCAGCTCGAAAAGATTGATATGCTTGATTTTGCCGACCTGGTGGCCATCAATAAATTTGATAAGCGCGGTGCCAAAGATGCCCTTCGCGATGTTAAAAAGCAGTACATGCGCAACCACCAGCTCTGGGATACGCCGCAGGATGAGCTGCCCATTTACGGCACAATCGCCTCGCAGTTCAACGATCCCGGTATGAACGCGCTTTATAAGGCGGTCATGGATACGCTTGACGCGAAAACGGATAATGGATTAAAAAGCGACTACGAAGTTTCTGATGAAATTTCAGAAAAAATATACGTCATCCCACCCGCGCGTACCCGATACCTTTCGGAAATCGCCGAAAACAACCGCGCTTACGATAAAACCGCAGACGACCAGGCGGAAGTTGCCCAAAAATTGTATGGTATCTATAAGACCTTAGAAAGTGTTGCAGAAACCGAACTGAAATTGACAAAAAACGGGCTGGATGAAGAGAAATTAGAAGAAGCTTCCGAAAATGAAAACGGGGATTTCATAGGTCTTCTGAAAAAAGAATTCGACCGGATCAAAATGCACCTTGACCCGTTTAACTGGGAAGCCATCCTGGGTTGGGAAGATAAAGTAAATCGGTATAAAGAATCCATTTATAACTTTCGCGTACGTGGAAAGGAAATTAAAATAGAAACGCATACAGAATCGCTTTCGCACACGCAAATCCCAAAAATCGCCTTGCCCAAGTACAAGGCCTGGGGTGATATTCTGCGCTGGATTTTGCAGGAAAATGTGCCTGGCGAATTCCCATACACCGCCGGGCTTTATCCTTTCAAAAGAACAGGGGAGGATCCCACAAGGATGTTTGCCGGTGAAGGTGGCCCAGAACGCACGAATAGACGTTTTCATTACGTAAGCGAGGGATTACTTGCCAAAAGGCTTTCTACGGCCTTTGATAGTGTGACCCTTTATGGCAATGATCCCGATTACCGCCCCGATATTTACGGAAAAATAGGGAATGCCGGCGTATCGATCTGCTGTCTGGATGATGCGAAAAAATTGTATTCCGGTTTTGATCTGAGCAATCCCATGACTTCGGTCAGTATGACGATTAACGGGCCCGCACCCATGCTACTTGGTTTTTTTATGAATGCGGCCATAGATCAGAACTGCGAAAAATACATTAAAGAAAATGGGCTGGAAGATGAAGTTGAAGCCAAATTGAAGGAACTTTATGATGATAAGGATCTGGAAAGGCCTAAGTATTTCCTCGCAGCCCCACAACCTTCGAGCCCACCCACCCCTGAAGGAGGAGCTAAAAGACAGCTTCCAGAAGGAAATGATGGCCTCGGCCTTATGCTTCTAGGTCTTACCGGAGATCAGGTGTTGCCCGCAGCTATTTATAACAAGATAAAATCCGAAACCTTAAAACAGGTTCGCGGCACCGTGCAGGCTGATATCCTTAAAGAGGATCAGGCACAGAATACGTGTATATTTTCTACCGAATTTGCACTAAGGCTTATGGGCGATGTGCAGGAATATTTCATCGAGCAGCAGGTACGCAATTTTTATTCGGTGTCCATTTCCGGGTATCATATCGCGGAGGCGGGCGCCAATCCCATCACACAACTCGCCTTTACGCTTTCCAATGGTTTCACTTACGTGGAATATTACCTGAGCCGTGGGATGGATATCGATAAATTTGGCCCCAACCTTTCATTTTTCTTCAGCAATGGTATTGATCCCGAATATGCTGTGATAGGTCGTGTAGCACGAAAAATTTGGGCGAAAGCCTTAAAACTCAAATACAGTGCAAACCCAAGGGCACAGATGTTGAAATACCACATCCAGACTTCAGGGCGCTCGCTGCATGCGCAGGAAATCGATTTTAATGACATTAGAACGACTTTACAGGCGCTGTACGCGATTTATGATAATTGTAATTCATTGCATACCAATGCATACGACGAAGCGATTACGACCCCCACGGAAGAAAGCGTACGCCGCGCGATGGCCATCCAACTCATAATAAATAAGGAACTGGGCCTTGCCAAAAATGAAAATCCCATTCAAGGGGCGTTTATTATTGAAGAACTTACCGATCTTGTTGAAGAAGCGGTATTGCTAGAGTTTGACCGTATCACAGAACGTGGAGGCGTTCTCGGCGCGATGGAAACCATGTACCAGCGCAGTAAGATTCAGGAAGAAAGCCTGTATTATGAGACGTTGAAGCATAACGGCGAATTCCCTATTATTGGTGTCAATACCTTCTTGAGCAGTAAAGGTTCACCCACTATAAAACCCAAAGAGGTCATCCGTGCCGCCGAAGAGGAAAAGCAAAACCAGATTAAAACCCTTGAAAAGCTCCAAAAAACCTATGAAAATCGGGCCGATGACGTGTTAAAATCGGTTCAGGAAGCTGCGGTTGCAAATGAGAATATCTTTGAAAAACTGATGGAAGCGACCAAGGTTTGTTCCCTTGGCCAGATCACACAGGCGCTTTTTGAGGTTGGCGGTCAGTATAGACGAAATATGTGAGCAGCGAACTGTCCCGAGGATGGCCGAAGCCGCTCTCGGGGACGAGTGAGTCGCTCATCACGATGTAAATCGGGATCATATAGAAACCCCCACTGGTCAATGAGACCTGCGGGGTTTGGTTTGCGACATGACCTTCCAGGTTTCAAAACCTGGGGGTCTTGTTAACTGGTAAATCTAAATCACCATTTCATTCCTGCGCAATTGTTTGATTTTGATTGGATTTCTTTCTTCCCCTAAAGAACATAAATAGGTTAAAAAACAGCATAATCCCCAGATAGATAGTAAATCCACCTATTTTATGGCTCAGCAATTCCACCAGATTTTGATAGGTGTTATTAAACGCGCTGCTACTTATTTCCATGATCATTAATGCAAAACCGATGTTCAAGAGGTAAAAACCTACTTTGAACAACTGATTGGTGGCAAGCGCAATCTCTTGTTTTCCATGAAAAATATCGATCATAAATAGTTTTCCGTTCTTAAAGAGCACTTTGGATACAAAAAGTGTCAAACCGATGGTAACGGGTAAATAAATTAAGTAGCCGATAAGAATTTTTGAGGTTTCCATTATAAAGATTTTACTGGTGAATAAATCGTTTTAAAAGTTTGGTTATAAAGAATATATTAAAGAAATGCAGTATGCCCAGTAGCAAAAGGATAATGCTGATGCGGTAGCTCAAAGCCTCCACAATCGCCCGAAAACCCGAAAGGGCCTTCCAAGAAGCAATCGTGTAGAGCACATAGCCTATATTGATCAAGCAATAACCGATAAGAAGTAGATTGTTCAGCCTATCTGCAAGGCCGTGATCATGAGACAGTACTTGCCGAATAAAATGCACGCCGTTAAGATGACAGCGCTGTCCTACTTTTATAATGACGACGGCCATAACCACAAAATAAAAACAATAGGCAATTAAGTTATAATTCATATCGTATTTTCAGAAATAAATGAAAATTTAAAACAAAAAAATATTAGCTCATCAATTTCATAATCGTCTTGGTGATCCAATTTTCTTTTTGGCCCACGATTTTCTCAAGCATGGTATCGGCCGTGCTCACAAATTCATAGAGTTCTTTGGTTTTGGCTTTAAAATGCTTCGTCTCGGCACTATTGTCATCATCTACCTGTTGCACATCTTCCAGCACCCGGATTGTTGGTTTTATCTCTCGCTTACTGCGTTCCCTCGCGATTTTTCGCGCCAGTTGCTCAATATCCTGTTCTGCGGCAAAGTATTCGCGCCGCTCCCCGGCTTTGTATTCTTTAAAGATGATGCCCCAGTCTATCAGCGCCCGCAGGTTCATACTGGCATTTCCACGGGATATCTGCAGTTCTTCCATCACTTCATCCATAGAGAGCGGGACCGGCGAGATCATGAGCAGCGCATGGATCTGGGCCATGGTTTTGTTTATGCCCCATTGGGTGCCGAGTGCGCCCCAGGTTTGTAAAAATTTTTGTTTTGCTTCATTAAATTCCATACCCAAATATACTCAAAATATTGTATTTTCAATAACTATTGAAACTTATTTTAGATTGCGGTGTTTTTCAAAACTGTATTTTTGCTGAATGACCATTCTTATTTTGGGCCACGTTTGGCCAGAGCCAGATTCTTCTGCTGCGGGAAGCCGAATGATGCAGCTTATTAATGCGTTTCTTGCGCTGGGGTGGAGTGTCCATTTTGCGAGTGCTTCGGCAAAGGGTGAGCGTGCGGTAAATCTGCAAGAACTGGGCGTTGAGCAACATCTTGTAAAAATCAATGATCCTGATTTTAACGCTTTCGCGAAAGCGATCAACCCGCAGATCGTACTGTTTGATCGATTTATGGTGGAAGAACAATTGGGATGGCGCATCCACGAAAACTGTCCCGATGCGTTGCGCATTCTGGATACCGAAGATCTACACGGATTGCGGAAAGCAAGGGAAAACGCCTTAAAAGCAGATCGCGCCTTTGCTGAAGCAGACCTGCTCAACGACACGGCTAAACGGGAAATAGCCTGTATTTACCGCTGCGATATGACATTGATCATTTCTGAAGCGGAAATGAAACTTTTAAATACGTTTATTGGAGTTCCAGAGCGATTGCTGTTTTATTTGCCCTTTATGGTCGATCCGCTTTCTGCAGCGCATATTTCCAGTTTAAAAGGCTATGAGGCACGCACTGATTTTATGACCATCGGGAACTTTAAACATCTGCCCAATCTGGATGCCGTGCACTATCTTAAAAGACAAATATGGCCTTTGATACGAAAAGCGCTTCCGGATGCCAAACTGCGTATTTACGGCGCTTACCCTACGCAGGAAGTTTTGCGACTTCACAATAGTATAGATGGTTTTCTGGTTCTCGGGTACACCCCAAGCGCCGCTGAGGTTTTTCAAAATGCGGGCGTTTGTCTTGTACCCTTACGTATGGGTGCAGGTTTAAAGGGCAAAATTTTCCAAGCTATGCAATATGGAACGCCGTGTATTACAACTAAAATTGGGGCAGAAGGTATGTACGGTCAACTCCCGCCAAATGGGATAATCGAAGACGATCCCGTAGAATTCGCAAATGCGGCAATAGGTCTATATACTCAAAAAAAAACCTGGGATCAGGCGCAGCGAAATGGTTTTGAGGTTATCAATGCCCGATATGATAAGCATAAGTGGATGCCACAGTTTATCGATCAGGTAAATTCTCTGGCCAAAAATCTGAATGTACACCGCCTAAAAAACTTTACGGGCGCAATGCTCAACCACCAGTCCCTGCAAGCCGCTAAATATATGAGCCGCTGGATTGAAGAGAAAAACAAGCCCCGGTAAAAGTAGCAGGGCTGCTTGTTATTGTATTGTCTGAGGTGAAAAACACTATCTTTTATTGTCTTTTGACCGTTGCGTCTGTAGGATATTAAATCGCATAAACTGTACAGCGATAATAGAAAAAACCCCTGCTGTAATAGCCATAACTCCTATGTAAGCTAAAATCATGTTGCTGTCAAAATCTGCTGCAAATAGGAGCCTTATTGTAAATAAAAATGTAAATATCATTACCAGGCCGCCCAGATAGCGATTACGTTCTGCATGCTGCTGGATGGCTCCGCAAAAATTACAGCTTACCGTTCTGTAGAGCAGCCAAAAGCTTTTAAAAACTTCCCAAAAATTAAGCTCGTTGTTGCATTTCTTACATGTATCCATCTTCAATTTTATTTTGGGTAATAAACGCGGTTAAAGTAATGTTTTAATATTCCTTTTATCACAAAATATTCCAAAATTAACGCATAGGGCACTTTAATATCAGATCAATCCTGCCCGTTTCAACAAGGCTTTGGGGTCGGGCTCGCTTCCGCGAAAGCGTTTATAGAGCACCATGGGATCTTCAGTGCCGCCCCTGGAGAGAATGTTGTCCCTAAAGCTTGCACCGGTTTCCGGGTCAAAAATACCTTTTTCCTCGAATAATGCGAAAGCGTCCGCGTCTAAAACTTCTGCCCATTTATAGGAATAATAACCAGAGGAATAACCGCCCTGAAAAATGTGTGAGAATGAGGTGCTCATGCAGTTCTCAGCAACATTGGGGTAGAGTTTGGTATTGGCGAAGGCTGCGTCTTCATGCTGCTGTACATCCTCTATCCCAGAAGGATCGTCACCATGCCAGGCCATATCGAGCAGGCCAAAGCTCAACTGCCGCAGCGTTTGCATGCCTTCCTGGAAATTGGCCGCCTTTTTAATTTTTTCAATAAGTTCCATCGGAATTACCTCGCCGGTCTTGTAATGCTTCGCAAAAAGAGACAAAGCCTCGGGCTCATAGCACCAGTTCTCTAAAATCTGACTGGGCAGCTCCACAAAATCCCAGTATACAGAAGCGCCTGAAAGGCTGGGGTAGGTAGTATCTGCAAGCATACCGTGAAGCGCATGGCCAAATTCATGGAAAAGTGTGGTCACTTCGTTAAAGGTGAGCAGCGACGGTGTAGAAGTGGTAGGTTTGGTAAAATTGCAGACGTTGGAAATATGCGGCCGCTCTTCAGTACCATTCTTTTTCATCTCGTTTTTATAAATAGTCATCCAGGCACCGCCACGTTTTCCGGGCCGTGGATGAAAATCAGCATAAAAAAGGGCGATATACTTCCCGCTAGTGTCCTTTACACGATATGTCTTGACATCTGGATGGTATTTGGGTACGTCCTGCACTTCTGTAAAATGCAGACCGTAGAGTTTTTCGGCAACGGTGAAGACACCACTGATCACATTTTTGAGCTCAAAGTAAGGTTTTAGTTCCTCATCATCCAGGTCAAAAAGTTCCTGCTTCAATTTTTCTGAATAATACGCGCTATCCCATTTTTCAAGATGATCGATGTCATCAAGTTTTTTTGCGAAATTTTCCAAGCGCTCAAACTCTTTTTCTGCGGCTGGTTTTGCTTTTGCCAAAAGATCCTCAAGGAAATGGTTTACGTTTTCCGGCGTTTTTGCCATACGCTCCTCCAGTACAAAATGGGCATGGTTTTTAAAACCCAAAAGCTCAGCTCTTTCTTGGCGTAAATTGACGATTTTAAGTACATTTTCCTGATTATCCAGCTCGTCCCCATGAAAACCCTTGGCACCAAACGCGATGGAGAGCTCTTTGCGAAGTTCGCGGTTCTTGGCATACTTCATAAACGGGATGTAGCTGGGATACTCCAGTGTGATGAGGTAGCCATCCTTCTCTTTTTCCTTGGCGGCTTGTGCAGCAGCTTCCCTAGCAGATTCAGGCAGGCCGTCCAGATCTTTTTCATTGGTTAGGTGCAGGCTGTACTTATTGGTTTCGGCAAGCACGTTTTCACCAAAGGTCAAACTCAGTTTGGCGAGTGCGTTATCTATTTCGCGCAAGCGGGCTTTTTTTCCTTCGGGGAGATTGGCACCATTGCGGGCAAAACCTTTGTATTTTTTGTCCAACAAGGTCTGTTGCTCCGGGTTGAGGTCAAGCGATTCTTTTTGCTCGTAAACGGCCTTCACTCGCTCAAATAGTGCTTTGTTGAGCGCAATATCATTAGAGAATTCAGAAAGTAGGGGCGAGACTTCTTGTGCTATTCTTTGGATTTCTTCATTGGTCTCGGCACTATTGATATTAAAGAAAATACTGGTTACCCGCTCAAGTTGCTGTCCTGCATAATCTAAAGCTTCGATGGTGTTTTCAAAAGTGGCTGGCTTGTGCTGGGCAACGATAAAATCGATTTCATTCCGGGCTCCTTCGATCGCCGCTTCGATGGCGGGTTTGTAATCTTCAGTCTTTATTTTATCAAAAGGAGCTTCGTTAAAAGGCTTGAGCAGTATGTTTTCTTCTGTTGTGGGTTCCATGTTTTCAGTTTGATTCTAAATTCAATTATAATAAATGACTTAAGATTTTATGACGTAGGATACAAGACTAAAAAAGCGATCAGTGAAGTTTTGCTTGAAGAAATAATCTAGCCAAATTTTTGTCCTAATTATGAGCCTCATTCTTTAGAGGAGAAAGACCAAAAAAAGGGGGCGTACTTATCAAAATGAGGGTAAAAACAGTACAACTTTTTCCAAAGTTCAAACCGTTGGAAAAGCTTATTGACTGGGCCTATATTTTATGTCATATCGGCCTACGTCTATTATTATGTTTTCTTCTCGCTTACTTCTTTGGCTCCCTGAATGACTTTGTCTTTCAGCGAAGCTTTATAGTCCACAATTTTATCAAGTATTTCTGGATCTGAAGTGCCCAAAATCTGTGCCGCAAGCAGACCGGCGTTCAAAGCCCCATCTAGGGCTACCGTGGCCACGGGTACACCGCCGGGCATCTGCAGTATTGACAGGACAGAATCCCACCCATCGATTGAATTTTTGGATTTTACAGGAACACCGATTACGGGAAGCGGTGAAAGAGAAGCGATCATTCCCGGTAGATGCGCCGCACCACCGGCCCCGGCAATAATGACCTGGATACCCCGAAAATGCGCATTCTTGCCATAATCAAATAATTTTTCGGGCGTACGGTGCGCTGACACAATATCTACCTGCACCTCAATGCCAAAATCTTCTAAAATGTCTATCGCTGCCTGCATGACCGGAAGGTCACTTGTGCTGCCCATGATGATTCCTATACTCATTAGTTGTTGTTAAAGGTTAGAGGTTAAAAGTTTAATGTTTCAGGTTGCCCGCCACTGAGACTGCTCAGTGCGATTGCCCACTGATAACTGCTATACAGCCCTTCACTTTCTCGGCAATTTTCCTCGCTTTGCCCAGATCGCTGTTTACGATCGTCACGTGTCCCATTTTTCGAAAGGGCCTGGTTATGGCTTTTCCGTAAATATGTGGGGTTACGCCGGGCATTTCTAAGATTTCTTCAATGTTTTTATAATGCACGGGGCCTTCTTCGTGTTCTGCACCTACAAGATTGACCATGACCGCGCCCACTTTGCTCTCGGTACTGCCCAGTGGCAGGTCGAGGATGGCGCGCAGGTGGTTTTCAAACTGGTTGGTGTAAGCTCCCTCTATACTGTAATGTCCGCTATTGTGTGGTCTTGGGGCGACCTCGTTGACCAGAATTTCATCATCCTCGGTCTGGAAAAGTTCAACGGCCAATAAGCCTACATGCACAAATGCTTTCGAGACCTGAAGTGCGGTTTCCTGTGCTTTTTTTGCGACAGCGGGGTCTATACGGGCTGGGCAGATCACATATTCTACCTGGTTAGCCTCAGGGTGAAATTCCATCTCGACAACCGGATAGGCCTTGCTTTCTCCGGATGGGCGGCGTACCACAATCACCGCGAGTTCCTTTTTGAAGGGGATTAGGGTTTCGGCCAGGCATGGGGTATCGGGAAGGTCTTTAAGGTCGGACGCCGTGCGTATCATTTTTACGCCCCGACCATCATAACCGCCCTGGGTACTTTTCCAGACAAATGGGATTTGCTGTTCTTTACTCTTGACCACTTTCTGTAATGCATCAAGATCACCATGTACGGCATACGGAGCGGTGGGGATGTTGTTTTCCCGGTAAAAATCCTTTTGCCGCCCTTTATCCTGTATTTTCCGCAGGGTTTTTGGACTGGGGAAAACTTTTTTGCCCTCGTTTTCCAGTTGCTCGAGTGCTTCTACATTGACGGTTTCGATCTCAAAGGTGAGCACATCCACTTTTTTTCCGAAAGAATAAACTTTATCGTAATCCTGAAGGTCGCCTTGTTCAAAATGATTGCAGGCCAAACGCGCCGGTGCCTCGGGATTTGGGTCGAGAACATGTGTGGCTATATCGAATTTCCGGGTCTCATAAAGCAACATTTTTCCTAATTGGCCACCTCCCAAAATGCCCAGTTTAAATGCGGATGAAAAATAATTTGGCATAAGTTTTATCAGTAAAATATCTGAATGTACAAGCGCTCTACATATGTAGACAGGTTGCAAATTTAGGGTTTTAACGTGAAACCTGAGTGCAGATTCATAGGTTGAATTTCTAAGGGATTTGGCAAATTGTTAAGTCAAATCTGGTTCTTTGAATTTGTTTCAAGGACAACTGATAAAACGGTCTGGATAACAATATTTCTGCTTTCGCGAAAGCGCAAATTCAAATTTACCATTTAAAGAAAAAAGTTACCGCTGCCTCAGATTATTTATATTTGCGGTTTATGCGATCATAAAATGTCCAACTGATGATAAAACTGAACAATCTCAAGTTTGAAGAGTATCTTGCCCAGGGGGAGATCAAGCAGACTATAGGCGTTCTGGCCGCACAGATCAACAAGGATTATAAAGGTAAGCAGCCCGTTTTTCTGGTGGTGCTCAATGGGGCGTTTAAATTTGCGGCTGAGCTCATAAGCGAGTTTCAGGGTGATTGTACGGTAGAGTTTGTGAAGATGAGTTCTTACGACGGTACCGAGAGTACGGGCGATGTTGTGACTCACATTCCGCTGGATTTTGATCTGGAGGACCGCGAGATCATCATCGTAGAGGATATTGTAGATAGTGGGAACACCATCGAGACGCTTATCTCTATGATCGCTCAGGGCGGCATTGCCGACTATCGCATAGCAACACTTTTTTTTAAGCCCAAAGCATACACCAAAGAATATAAAATCCACTATACGGGATTTGAGATCCCCAATGATTTTGTAGTGGGTTATGGTCTGGATTACAATGGGCTGGGCCGCAACTTGAATCAAGTTTATAAACTAAAAACCACATAAATGATCAATCTGGTATTGTTTGGCCCCCCAGGGGCCGGCAAAGGGACACAGGCCGAAGTTCTAAAAAACAAATATAATCTGGTGCACATCTCGACAGGGAATGTTTTCCGGTATAACATCGGCAATGCGACCGAACTGGGAAAACTGGCCAAGTCTTATATGGATAAAGGCCACCTCGTCCCGGATAATGTCACCATTGATATGCTTCAAGCCGAAGTGGAAAAGAACCCTGGCGCAGCTGGATTTATCTTTGATGGTTTTCCACGTACTGAAGCACAGGCAACGGCCCTGGATGCGTTTTTGGAAATTAAAAATACACAGGTGGATGCTATGATCGCACTTGAAGTGGATGATGAGATTTTGGTAGAACGTCTGCTAGAACGTGGTAAGACCTCAGGACGTAAGGACGATGCCAATGAAGAGGTGGTGCGCAACCGTATTGAGGTATATTATAATGAGACCGCAATACTTAAACAGCATTACCAGGCTCTTGACCGCTTTTATGGTGTGAATGGGGAAGGGGAAGTTGATGAGGTGACTAAAAGGCTGCGTGAAGTGATCGACCAGTTGTAAATTTGAGACACCAGATGTAAGAAAAGCAGTATAGGATGTACATGGTGACCGAAGGCTCTTGGAGATCGCGGTAATACTTTGTTCGTCTTCCGGGAAACAGGTCTATTCTCATGTAAAAATCGCGTATTTTAAATCGAATATTGGCATTATGCTCATTTCGAAGTCTTTTTCCCAAAGCTTTTAAAAATGACCATTAGCCCTGCAAGGATCACGCACTCGTCATACCTTGCAGGTCGATAATCTATCACTTTTAACCATTAACCATTAACCCTTTACCATGACCGAAGGCAACTTTGTAGATTACGTAAAAATGCATGTTACCAGTGGCAAGGGCGGTGCCGGCTCGGCGCACTTGCGCCGGGAGAAATTTGTTGAAAAAGGAGGCCCTGATGGAGGGGACGGCGGTCGCGGCGGCCATATTATTGCCAAGGCCAATAAAAACCTATGGACCTTACTGCATTTAAAGTTCAAAAGACACATTAAGGCAGAGCACGGCCACAATGGTGGTAAACAAAACAGCACTGGTGCAGATGGTAAAGATGTGTACATAGAGGTCCCGCTGGGTACGGTAATCAAGGATACCGAAACTGGCGAAACGCTTAAAGAACTTACCGAGGATGGCCAAGAACTCATCATTGCCGAAGGTGGTATGGGTGGTCAGGGCAATTCTCACTTTAAGTCCTCCACCAACCAGACGCCCCGTTATGCGCAGCCGGGCATTGAGGCAAAAGAGCGCGATGTGACCGTTGAACTTAAAGTGCTGGCCGATGTTGGCCTGGTAGGCTTTCCCAATGCGGGTAAATCTACCCTACTATCGGTAATCACGGCAGCCAAACCTAAAATCGCCAATTACGAGTTTACCACTTTAAAACCTAATTTAGGGATCGTTAAATACCGTGATTTTAAAACCTTTGTTATTGCTGATATCCCGGGGATTATTGAGGGAGCGGCCGAGGGTAAAGGGCTTGGGCACCGCTTTTTGCGGCATATTGAGCGAAATTCCACATTATTGTTTATGATTCCGGCTGATGCCAAGGATATTAGTAAACAATATATGGTTTTGCTACACGAGCTCGAAAAATACAATCCCGAACTGCTGGACAAAAATAGGCTCATCGCGATTACTAAAAGCGATATGCTTGATGCCGAACTCAAACAGGAATTGTCGAAAGAATTGGATGAAACGTTGCCATTGCCCTACTTATTTATTTCTTCCGTAGCGCAACAAGGCCTTAAAGAGCTTAAAGATAAGCTCTGGGTCATGCTTAATGAACAAAGGGGGGAAGAGTGATCATCTTAGTTTGCGGGCTGAAACTTTTAAATCTTTGAGGTTGTTTTCTTCGCTCTATTTTTAAACCATTCATATTAAAGTTTCGGCGTAGATAAATTATAGATTCCTACTGCTCTGTCTTTATACCATTGGAACTCTGAATAAGAGCAACATATTTGAATTAGGTAGGCTTTTTCCAAAACCAAAACCATTCGTTTTTTCGTTATCTTTATTAAAAAATACTATGATTTGGAAAACATTGTATATGGTACTTCTGGCTTTGACCATTATTTCCTGTGGGGGCATGCATGTAGATTACGACTATGATAAAAAGGCCGATTTTACCACTTTCAAAACCTATAATTACATGTCCGATATGCAAACGGGGATGAGTCAGCTGGACCTTAATCGGCTTATGAAGGCAACCGACAGTCTACTGCAGTCGCGCGGCTACGTTATGCAGCAAAATCCCTCCCTTCTGATCGATATTACAAGCAGCCAATATGAGCAGCCCTCTAGTAATAGCATTGGTCTGGGCATTGGCAGTGGGGGCGGCAACGTAGGTGTGGGTGTTGGTGGTGGCATTCCCATTGGTGGGCGAGAACTGCACCAGACTGTTACCTTCAACCTGGTAGATGCCGCAAAGGACGCCCTGATCTGGCAGGCGGTAAGCGATAGTAATCTAAAGATAAAAACCACGCCTGAAGACAGGCAGGCGTACTTTTACAAGCTTATCGATAAGGTTTTTAAGAAGTTTCCACCGAAATAGTTCAGCTTTCAGTCAATAAGAAGTTGCCATTTTTAGTATGCGATACAAAGGCACACTTTACAGATGCTCTCAAATATCTATTTCCTTCTGAGCGAGAAACTGTTGCTTCGGAATTGAATGGCTTTTAGCGGGGTTTTATTTCTACCCGTATCCCTTTGGTGTGTCCGGCAAATTCCGGAGCATACATGCTCTCTATACTCGTAATGCCATTGCTGAAATTCCCGGAGTTATTGGCACGCACGGTATATTCAAGAACGTAGGTCCCGGTTTTTAACGTGTCAAAGAAGAAATGGGTGGCGGCATCCCGGGTGCTTTCGTAATAGGCCGTGCCGTCTTGATATTTATATTGTGAAAGCACATTAGTGGGCTCAAAACCGCTCGCGCGCATATCTTTCAGGTGAATGTACTCCATATCTGCGTTTGTTTTTACGATTAGCCGAACTGTGATCAGATCTCCCACTTTGATCGGGCTTTTTTGGGTGATGCGTTTCAGGGTATTACCGCCTCCGGTGTTCGTGTTCAGGTAGATTTCCTTTTGAACGGTCAGCGGACTTTCCCCATGCCTTTTGATCTTATCCAGGTCTTCAAAATACTGCCAATACGCTCCACCATAACCGGCGGTTTTGTTTTTGTTAGTCACGGTAATATCAGCAAATTTTGGGGTGATTTCGGCTGCGTCCCAATTTAGTTTCAGGTATCCCGTGCCGGCCTCTTTTTCGGTTTCGGCCATCTTTTTGGTCTTGATCGTCTCGCCGCCTAGTTTTATTTTGGTGTTGTCGCTCAGGGCAAGCCAATCCTCACCTTGCAGCAAGAGTGCATAGCAGGCTTCGGTGGTCGCTTTTGTGGTGGGCCATGCGTTTGTTCGTTTGTTTTGGATCAGCCATATTTTAAGTTCTTCGATGGTCTGGGGGTCGTGCATGATTTCCGTAAATGCTTCGATGATCAACGCTTGTGTTTCAATGGGCGCTTGATACCAGTACCAACTGCTTTTGTTTGATTTCCAATACATACCATTTTCTTCGGAATGTACTGCGGTCTCTTTCAGGCTTTCCATTATTTTTTTCGCGAAAGAGGGATCACCCGTCCTATTCAGCGTCAGGGCGAGCAAAGTCTTTTCGTAGAGCGGAAGAGCGTTCCAGTTTTCTTTATTTTGCTTTAAAATCCTATCTGTGATGGGTTTAAGTGTTTTGGAAAGCGGTTTTTCTTTAAGGAAGAAACTACGCGCATATAGATAATGTAAGTGTGAAGGCCAGACATGGAAGTTGTTTTTCCCATTGACGCTATCAGATTGTTCTTTATACTCCCTGATTACTTCTTTATCCAAATAATCAAGTGCTTTGGAGACGATGGTTCCGGTGTTAACATCTACGCCCAATTTTCTAAGGTGGCCCATTCCAGCAACCATGTGTCGCGTGATGTAAAAATTATCCCGACCGCCGGAAAACCATGGGAAGGCCCCGGAAGCGTTCTGCATCTGTTTTAGTTTTGCGAGGTTTTCCTGTTGTTGTGCAGCGAGTTTTTTGAGGTCAAAAAGGAGGGCGATCCGGTTTTTTTGTTCGGTTTCTGATTCCGCATCGCGCAGCCATGGTGTCTCAGCGATCATCAGGGATTTCAGCTCCTGGTTTTTCTCTAGATTTGATTGGAGACTGTCTGTTGATGTCCAGGAATCGAAAACGGCTTTTATTTTTGGTTGGCTGTTGATGATCTGCGCGCCCAGGCTATTGGCATAGAGCCGGGCAAAGGTCTGCTCACTGCATTCATAAGGGAATTCCATCAGATAGGGGAGTGCTTGAATGGCATACCACGCAGGATTTGAGGTGTATTCCAAAGTAAATTTATGATTGGTCAACGTACTGGAACTGTTGTTGGTCAAATTATCAAAACTGACCGTTTTCGTTTCTCCGGCACGGACAAAAATAGGCAGCGTTTCGGTCACCAACATCCGGTTGGTCAAGACAGGTAGCGTATTTTCTTCACCATCGCTAAAGTTACCGGCCTTGGCCAAAACACGGTATGTAACGGCTTGAATTTCTTTTGGGATATGCAACGACCATTTTATAACATCGCTGTTTTTTGGTTTTATATTGAAATTTTGTGTTTTCGGGCCGGTATTCAGCAAGCTGTCTATAGGCTGCATGGTGAGCGCATCGTAGAGCTGGAGCACGGCCACCCCGCTCATGGGCGCATCGGTCAAGTTGCCCACTTTGGCCTGAAACTGGATGCTATCGCCTTCCCGAAGAAAACGCGGCGCATTGGGGGTTACGCTCAACTGCTTTTGGGTGACGACTTCGGTGGAATAACTTGCTGTCTCATATTTTGTGTTATGAGCGAGCATGTTGAATTTCCAGCGGGTCAGCGCTTCCGGGCTGGTGAAGTCAAAGCTGATGTCCCCGTTTTCATCGGTGGTGAGGTTTGGAAGAAAAAAAGCGGTCTCGTCCAGGTTTTTACGTGCCTCGACCTGATTGAGTTCTTGCATGCCTTTTTTGGTTGTGATGATGACTACACCATTGCTGCCGCGTGTGCCGTAAATAGCTGTTGCCTCGTTTCCTTTCAGTATATTTATCGAAACGATATCTTCTTTTCTTAGAGCATCCAGGGGATTTTTTTCGGAGACCCCACCATCAATGACATAAAGCGGGTTCTCACCAGTTATGGTAGAATTGCCCCTGATGTTTATTCCGGCCGCAGATCCCGCAAGCATTTCGGCAACCTGGATGCCGTCGTCCACTTCAGCTACAGCACCTGTTACATTTCTTTTCCTTACTTTAGCGAATGCCACGGTCACAACTTCCTCAAGCGCAGTTTGATCCTCTTCAAGGATAATGAAAAGAGCTGTTTTATCCCCAATTTCCTTCTCACTCCTGGTAAAACCCACGTAGCTAAAAATAAGTACGTCGCCCTTTTTGGCATCGAGCCCAAACTCGCCGTCAAAATTTGTTGTCGTCCCATTTTTGTCGCCCTTAACCATAATCGTTACACCCGGAAGTGGATTGCCGTCCAGATCGGTCACACGGCCGCGGATGTTCCCGGAAAGTTTGCTGCTAAGTTTCCTTTGATTTTTAAGCCGAGCCAAATAAAGCCTGTAGCCATAGCTATTGATTGCACCAAAGTGAAAGCCGAAAAGGTTAAGTTGATCAAAGTTTTTCAGATAGCCCAATTTGAAAGATGGGTAATAGAATGTGTTGTGGAAATTGGACACGTTGCCCAGCGTGTATGTCTGGTAACTCGGGAAATTGACGTAATTATCCGTGAAATTGGGATCCGTATCCCACCGGTACTGTACAAATTGATCGAGTGAGGCGTCATACATCGATGCCAAAACCTCCATGCTTTCGGCCTGACCGTTGTCGCTTTTTATGCTAAAACTCCAGGTTTCTTTGGCGCCTGGTTCTAATTTATTCCGGAAGGTTTTCGTCTGAAAGGTAAATTCTTTTTGTTCAGATTTTAGGGTGATTGGGACGATTTTATTAATGCTTTGGCCATTTTTAATGCCATAAAGGTAGATACGTAGATTTTCTGAAGCATTTCCGTCAAGCGGAATTTTGAGCGTTCGGTTTCCATCGAGTACGATATCTTCATTAAAAAACCGGTCATCTTTATCATAACCCGACACGTTAATGGCCAAATCTTTATAAGCGGTCTGCAGGTTTATTTCCACAAACCCGTCTTTTCTGAAATCTGAATTTAAGAGCGCATAATCAAAAATCTGCTTATCAGACAAATAATCGCTGTTGATATCCGTGATCGTAAATTGTTTGGTGATCGTGTCTGTGCTTCCGTCACTTTCCAAAACCAGTTCTGCCAAATAAACACCGCTGGGCCAGGAGGTATCGGTAGGAATTTTGGTTGTATATTCCCCATCAACGGTAAATTGTGATTCGGAAAATACCGTGCCTTTTTCCCAGTTTTCTGGGTCATTTTCGGCTTCATAAGGCGTATTCGGGAAAAGTTTGATGAATTCTTCTTTTGGGATCTGCTGTATTTCCGGTGCCGGTAATACCCTTGACGTTAAGATTCGGTTAGGTGCTTGTAGTTTATAAATTTTGAGGCTGCCCCTACTTTTTACGGGTTCATCATTCAGGTTTTGGGATTTTATGACGGGACTGAGCGTGTCGCCGTTTTTATACCGTTGAGGCAATATAAGGGTCGCGATCAGGTTTTTACTACCCATTTTTAGAGCGGTGGAAGCCTCATGGGTCTCGCCGTTCACATCGGTCACGGTTGCCGTTGTGGTAAAATTATAGATGAGGTTCTCCGGATTTTCCTGCGCTGACCCCGTTTTTGCTACAAACCTAATCTGAAAATTGCCTTGAGAATCGGTGGTGACCGTGTCGTGGACAATTTGGCGGGAATCGTTGTTATTATTACCGCGCCACCAATAATTGTAATATTGTGATCGGCTTACTTCATAAATGACCTGGGCATCTGCAAGCTGGGCGCCCATAAATGAGACCGCTTTTCCTGAGATAGTAACTGTATCGCCGGGATTGTAGGCTTTTCCGATCTTCTCAAAAGTAACTTCAAAGGTGGGTCTTTTATATTCTTCTACTTTAAAGGTAGCTTGACCATTATAATTCGCATCAAGATCGTCCACTTTTTGCCAAAAAGAACTTAAATCTTTGGCATCGTCCTCTTCCGCATTAATGAAATAATTGCCTGTCAGGCCGGTTTTGGGCAGAACAAATTCCCCTGACACCGATCCAAATCTGTTTGTTTTTAACCGAAAATGCTCAATTTCCTCACCACTTGTATTTACGACATTGAGGTTGACATATTCTCCGGCAACGACCTTGGTCTTTTTGTTTTCATATTGGAGCAGAATCCCTTTAAAATAAACTTTCTGCCCCGGCCGGTAGATGGCGCGATCCAAAAAAAGCAGGGTACGGGCACTGAAATCTTCGTCTTTGATTTGGCGATAGTAGCCTCTCCAGAAGCTCGTGGAGAGTGTGTCGCCTTTCTTGATAAGTGTGATTTTACTGTAGTCAGAAGAATTTTTGGTTTTGGTAAGTTTGATTTCGCCTTGAGCGTCACTTGTTTGCCGTTTAACTACGGTTCCCCTATGGTTTACAAAAACTGCACTTGCCCCATTGATCGGTCGGCCATTTTTACGATCCATTATTCTGACAAGCTTAAAGCGATCCTGATCAATGCTGCTCAGGGCAAGGTTGCTTACGTGAACAACGCCGTAGGTAAAACCCTGATCTGTATTCTTTTCACTCTGTGCATAGACGAGATAAGTACCCAGATCCAAAGGCGGGATTGCAAATTCAGTGCTGTGCTCATTGTGGTCATCCGCCTGAGGGAGGCTTAATTTTTTGGTATAAAAAGCATGTTTTTTTATGATAGTGGCCGCGATGCTATCTTCATCCCGGTTTCCGTAGCGATTTACTTCAAAATCATAAGGCACTTTTGCGATTTTCAGCGTGAGGGAATCCGTGTTTTTGTAGTTTACCGAAATAAGGTTTGCCTGATCCGGGATTACGTAACTTTCCATTCTCGCGGCAACGGAAACCCGATTGATGACCCGAAGCAGTTGTGCTGCGCGCTGCGCACTATCGGTTTCGGGATAATCGGCAATGATTTCTTTGGCGAGTTTGGCAGCTTTGGTGTTGTAATCGGGGAATTTCAGGTTGTCTTTGCGGTCTTTTTCATCAGCTCGGTCGCGGTAGGCCATGGCGAGATGGTATTTAATCAGTCCGTTTACGGTAAAACCCTCGTAAGCGGCAAGTTGTTCGTTCATCCGCTTGAGATAGAGCGACCAGCTTTCGTCATTATCAAAATAATCTTTTGCATAATTTAATCGTTGAAGCAATGTATAGACAAAAGCTTCGGCATCGCGGTCATTACTGTGCAGGCGCTCCAGATTTTGATAGGTTTTGACCGCATTCAGGGTGGAATAAAGACTGTCAATCGTTTTAAATTCCATTTTTTGAAAATATAGGGAGGGTGCGAGCAATTCTTTCGCCGTGGGCGAAAAGATGGTTTCCGGGCGCGTTATTCCGTAAAAATCGCTTTTATAAAAATCAAGGGCTTCTTGGGCGATCAGATCATAAAGGCTGGGGCGGTATTTTCGGTTAAGCTTCGCTGTTTCCAGTAAACTGCCTATCGTATCGACGGGGATTTTGGTCAGTTCTTGCTTTCGCGAAAGCGCACCGGAAAAGGCCTCTCTTATTGCTGCTAAAAGTTGTTCAGACGACCAGGTGTCCAGTGGATTTCCATTCCGGTTGTCTATGGGTTTTCTTCGGGAGATCTTCCAGCGGTTCTGATCGTAATACGCGTTGAGAAATTTGGCTTTGTAGGCCAATAAAACCGCATTGTAGGGAGATTGAAGTTCTTTAAGGACATCATTGACCTCTCCCATAATGCTAAGATCAGAACCTTCTTTAACGATCTGGTTGAACTTCCAGCGGTAGAGGTTAGCTCGTAGTATGTTTTCGGGATCTTCCTGGCGTTCTGCTTTTTTGAGCAGGATTCCGGTCTTGCTAAGGGCAGTAGTTACTTTGCCGTTAATCTCGAGTGTGTCGATTTCTGCCCATTGCTTTTCAAATTTGGTTTTTTGCGCCTGAAGCGAAAGGGAAAATAGCAGAAATATGATAGAAAGATAAATTTTTTGCATAAAAACTGGATGACTAAATATAATATTTTAAAAAAAAACGTTAAGGTTGAGAATTAGGCTTATATTGATGGCTTATAGTTTGTTCAGTTTTAATAAATGTAAACTTATGAGAGAAATCCTCTTATTACTTTTTATCCCCATCTGCACAATGGCGCAAACTCCCGATTATCAAAAGGCGGAGGGATTTTTTGACCAGAAAAAGTTTAATGAGGCCAAACCACTATTTGAAAGCTTTCTCAAAAATCATCCCAAAGATCAGAAAACGCTGGAATACTTAGGAGATATTGCTTCTTACAACAGCAACTGGGATACCGCTATGGGTTACTATGAAGTACTTGTAGAGGAGGATGGGCAAAATGCGAATTATCATTATAAATATGGCGGAGCGCTCGGTATGAAGGCGTTGAGCATAAGCCGGCTGCGGGCGGTAACGTATATAGGCGATATCAAAGAGCAATTTATAACGGCGGCCGAGCTTGATCCAGATCACATAGAGACCCGCTGGGCGCTGATTGAGCTTTATCTGCAACTTCCCGGAATATTGGGCGGCAGTGAGTCTAAAGCGAAAAACTATGCCAGTGAACTGCAAAAAATCTCACCCATTGACGGGTATCTTTCCAAAGGATATATTGAGGAACGTGAGGGTCGCCAGGAAGAGGCGGAAAAATATTATAAAGAAGCCATAGCCCTGGGCGGATCACCGGTAAGCTATGAAAAACTGACCAATCTTTATGAAAAGAACGATCGTCCCGAAGATGCCCTGAGAAATGCCCAAAAATCGCTCAAACTCCACAAACGCAACCAGCTTAATTACCAAATCGGTAAAATTTCCGCTGAATATAATATGGAGCCGCAACTGGGCATAGACTGCCTCAAACGATACATTGAAAATCACAGCTACAAAGATGGTGTGCCAAAAACTTGGGCCTATTACCGCCTGGCGCAGATCTATAAAAACCTGGGTGATAAAAATAAGGCGCTCGATTATGTAAACAGGGCCATTACGGTCAATCCTGATTTTGAGGAGGCCATCAAGATTAGAACTTCTATTAGGAGCCTTTAATAGTGCATTAAGTACTCGTTAAATGTTATTCGTTAAAAATTGATGATTCAGGTCTGTATGTTTTATGTTTGGGATAAGAAAGATTGCATTCAATATTTTCTTCTCAAAAAGGACATAAAGCAAAACACGTTAACATAACACCCAATGCGCGTACATTTTATAGCCATAGGCGGGAGCGCCATGCACAATCTTGCCCTTGCACTTCATCAAATGGGCGATGCCGTTTCCGGAAGCGATGATGCGATCTATGAACCTTCACGGTCAAGGCTGGACAAAAATGGCCTGCTGCCCCAAAAAATGGGCTGGTTTCCCGAGAATATCAATCTGAATATAGATGCCGTAATTCTTGGCATGCATGCCAAGCATGATAATCCCGAACTGCTCAAAGCGCAGGAACTCGGGCTGAAAATCTATTCTTATCCAGAATTTCTCTATGAGCGGTCTAAAGATAAAACCCGTGTGGTCATCGGTGGATCACATGGCAAGACCACGATAACCTCTATGATTTTGCACGTTCTGCATTATCACGATCGCGAGGTGGATTTTATGGTAGGGGCACAGCTAGAGGGTTTTGATACCATGGTGCACCTGACCCAAGACAATGATTTTATGCTCCTTGAGGGCGATGAGTACCTATCGTCGCCCATAGATCGCCGACCAAAATTCCATCTCTATAGACCCAATATTGCACTGATCAGCGGTATTGCATGGGATCATATCAACGTATTTCCAGATTATGAAGGTTATGTGGAGCAATTCAGGATCTTTGCAGATTCGATATTGCCCGGAGGGATTTTGGTATATAACGAAGAGGATCCCGAGGTCAAAAAAATTGCGGAAGCCACTACTGCGCCTGCGCGAAAACATCCCTACCACACTCCAGAATATACTATTGAAGCCGGAAAAACCCTTCTAGAAACGCCGGAGGGCCCGATGCCCATGGCAGTTTTTGGAGCACACAATTTAAACAATCTGGCCGGTGCCAAATGGATCTGCCAGCATATGGGCGTGGATGAAGATGGTTTTTATGAAGCGATTGCCAGTTTTGAAGGCGCGTCAAAACGCCTGGAAAAAATAGGGGAGACCGCAGAAAATGTGGCCTTTAAGGATTTTGCGCATTCCCCCAGCAAAGTCAAGGCCACTACAGAAGCTGTTAAGGCACAATATCCTGACCGCAAGCTCATCGCTTGCTTAGAGCTACATACCTATAGTAGTTTGAACGCCGGTTTTCTCAGTCATTATAAAAATACCCTTGATGCCGCCGAAGAGGCTGTAGTCTTTTACTCACCAGAGGCTGTAGAAGTAAAAAAACTGCAACATATTAACAAAGAGCAGATTGCCAAGGCTTTTGACCGTGAGGATCTTATCATTTTCACCGATTCAGAAAAATTTAGGGAATACCTATTGGGCTTAACGCTAAAAAACACCGCGCTATTATTGATGAGCAGCGGCAACTATGGCGGACTTGATTTTGATAGGGTACAGGGAATACTTTAAATTTATTACAGAGTCGTTTTGCGTAAACCTATGATTTTTTCAATTTGCAGGTTATATAAGTAATAAGAATTACTCCTGATTTTTATATGCCGTGAGGTTTTTATACCCTAAATTGTCTCAAGTGATGATCTAGGTGTTTATACTGCATATTATCTACCTGTAGGGCAGTAAAATGACCAAAAGTGGGGTAACCCGGCCATTCTTTCTTTCGGTTGGGCATGAAATTCAGCAAGTAGCGATTTGAGCTCTTTTTTTTTCGATCTCAAAATTCTTTTCCTCGATCACCTTGAAGCTTTTCGACGTTGGTAAGCCCTTAGACCATTGCTTATCGTTAGACATACATAGCCTTTTTAAAAAAAAAACTTGTCAAGAAAGTTTGATTTTAGATCACGATCGTCTATTTCCAATATTATTTCCAAAGGTTTCTGGCAATGATGGAGCATCTGTCCAACGTTCATCTTGCCCATTGCTGCACGGTTAAAGGGGTGAGCTGGTCTAACCTCGCGATAGTTTCTTTATAGACAGTATCGTCAAAAAGGTTTTTTGTCCCCATACTTATGATTTTGAGTTATTTAAGGTATTATTTTATTTGGAATTATTTGAATCTTATAGTTATAAGTTTTGATGTGGTAAGTTTTTTTTTTGGTTACCTCAGATGAAGTCTTCTGAAAACCTTGTTATCGTCATTTAAATTAAAGTTTTTTATATTTAGATTTTGTTAACAAAATAAATAGATTCTTGAAAAAACCCGACCCTGATCATGAGGACTTAAATAGCCGCTTTCGCGAAAGCGGAAAAAAGGCCACAATCGTTGAAAATATTTCTATAAAAAACTGGTCGCAGGATGACCGGCCCAGAGAAAAATTGATGCAAAAAGGCAGGATGGTACTAAGCAATGCTGAACTCATTGCCATACTTATAGGGTCTGGCTCTCGTAAGGAAAGCGCAGTGAGCCTTAGCCAGCGAATACTGGCCTCAGTGGATAATCAGCTTAATGCGCTGGGTAAGTTGCACATTTCGCAGCTGATGAAATTTAAGGGTATCGGTGAGGCCAAGGCCATTACGATCGCTGCGGCGCTGGAACTTGGCCGCCGCCGCCGCACAGAGGATGCACTGGAGCGTAAAAAAGTGAATACCAGCGAGGCCGCATTTGAGCTTTTGCAGCCCATATTGGGAGAACTGCCGCATGAGGAATTCTGGGTAGTCTATTTGGATAATGGTAACAAGGTCATCCAGGTCAATCAATTAAGCAAAGGGGGTCTTACCGGCACGCTTGTAGATGTGAGGCCTATGATGCGACTGGCTCTTGAGGTGAGGGCGCTGGCCGTAATACTTGCGCATAACCACCCCTCAGGTACGCTCAGGGCAAGCTCAGCAGATAAGGCGCTTACCAAAAAAATACGCACTGCCGCTACCGCTCTTGATATTAAAGTGCTTGATCATCTTATTATTACAGAGCATAGTTATTACAGCTTTGCTGATGATGGGCTACTTTAGATCAGCATATAAATGATATTGAAGCAAGAGTTTCTTTGAGACAGCATAAGCCTAATTTTTACATAAAAAACCCCGCCATATAGGCAGGGTTCTCATAGGATTTTAGGATCCTTATTTTTAATTCTGGATTTTAATATCTGTAATATTCGGGTTTGTAGGGCCCTTTAACCTCAACACCTATATATTCAGCCTGATCAGGCCTAAGTTCAGTGAGTTCAACACCTATTTTTTCAAGGTGTAGCTTGGCCACTTTTTCATCTAGGTGTTTTGGCAGCATATAAACTTCGTTTTCATATTTGTCGCCATTTTTCCATAGCTCGATCTGGGCGAGGGTCTGGTTTGTAAATGAGTTGCTCATCACAAAACTTGGGTGCCCCGTGGCGCAACCCAAATTAACCAGGCGGCCTTCAGCAAGCAGAATAATATCTTTACCGTCAATGGTGTATTTATCTACCTGAGGTTTGATTTCCACTTTGGTTTTACCATAATTTTTATTCAGCCAGGATACAGCAATCTCATTATCAAAATGACCAATATTGCAGACAATGGTCTTATCTTTCATAGCCTCAAAATGCTCAGGTCGTACAATATCCTTATTACCTGTTGTTGTGATCACAATATCAGTTTTTGGGAGCACAGTCTCGAGTTTTTTCACCTCAAAACCATCCATTGCGGCCTGTAATGCACAGATAGGATCAATTTCGGTAACGGTCACGATTGCACCCGCCCCCTTAAATGAAGCCGCGGTGCCCTTACCTACATCACCATAGCCACACACCACAACTCTTTTACCGGCGAGCATGACATCAGTAGCGCGGCGTATGGCATCTACTGCACTTTCACGACAGCCATATTTATTATCAAATTTTGACTTGGTCACACTATCGTTCACATTGATCGCGGGCATGGCCAGCGTCCCTTTTTTCATGCGGTCATACAGCCTGTGCACGCCAGTGGTGGTCTCTTCAGAAAGGCCATTGATACCGGCGCAAAGTTCTGGATATTTATCAAAGACCATATTGGTAAGATCACCACCATCATCCAAAATCATGTTGAGGGGTTCGCGGTCTTCGCCAAAAAATAGGGTCTGCTCAATACACCAGTTAAATTCTTCTTCTGTCATCCCCTTCCATGCGTAAACCGGGATACCGGCAGCAGCAATGGCTGCGGCGGCATGGTCTTGTGTTGAGAATATATTACAGGAGCTCCAGGTCACCTGTGCGCCCAACTCGATCAAAGTCTCAATGAGCACAGCAGTTTGTATGGTCATGTGCAGGCAACCGGCGATGCGGGCACCTTTAAGCGGCTGCTCGTTTTTGTATTCTTCCCTTAGGGACATGAGCCCGGGCATTTCTGCTTCGGCAAGCTCAATTTCTCTTCGGCCATATTCCGCCAGGGCGATATCTTTTACTTTATAGGATACGTGCGGTACTGTTTTCGTTGACATATTCGTTATCTTTGTTTCTTAAAATTTTGTTTCAAAAATACACATAATCCGTAAGTTAACGTGCCACTTTACAAAACAATAACAGTAGATCGGGACACCATTATTTATATATGGAAAGTTGAGGAAGCCCTTGAAGCACTAGAGGCAGGTGTTGCGCTGAGCCAACATTGCCAAAATCGTTTTGACTCCATGAAATCCAAAATTCACCAGCGTGCCTTTATGAGTATCAGGCACCTGTTAGAGGAAGCAGGATATGAGGATCATGACCTTGTATACAACCAAACAGGTAAACCACACCTCAAAGATGGAAAACACATCTCAATAACGCACTCGTATAATTTTACCTCAATCATCATCAGCGCAACAACCGAAGTGGGTATTGATATCGAGATGCAGCGTGATAAGATCTTACGTATCGCACCCAAATTTACCCCTTTAAAAGAGTACAGGACGATGGCCAATGATGATGCCCTGATCAGAAAACTCACCATTGTCTGGGGTGCCAAGGAGTCGCTCTATAAAATCTATAACACGACTGGTCTTAGCTTTTTGCAGCATATTAATGTAACTGATTTTGACTTTGATGCCTCCCAGACCACAGCCCATATCAATTATCATGGTAAAGAGAGCCATTATCAGGTCTATTTTACCGAATTTGAAGGTTTTACCTGCGTTTACGCCCTAAAGACCGAAAAATTTTGAGCAGCACCTCCATCAATCAACTCAGTATTCTTACACAGTTTGTGGAAGCCCGTCAAAATGAAGAACATCTGTTTTGTGTGCTCATTGATCCAGAACATATATTACCCGATGCGGTTAGCACTTTCGTGAAAACAATCCCGTCTTTCACCACGCATCTTTTTGTGGGCGGAAGCACAGCGGATCATCAACAGACCCGCCTCGCGGTAAAAGCTTTAAAACAATGCACCTCATTGCCCGTTATCCTTTTTCCTGGTAGTTACAAGCAGATCACTGACGGGGCAGACGCGCTTCTTTTCTTATCCCTCCTGTCCGGACGTAACCCAGAGTATCTCATAAGTCAGCAGGTAAAAGCTGTGCCCCAGCTCAAAAGATTACAGATAGAGATTATCCCTGTCGCATACCTGCTCATAGATGGAGGTAGGCACAGCAGTGTGGAGCAAAAAAGCCAAACCCGAGCGATGTGCACAACAGATGTTGAAGCTATTGTAAATACAGCTTTGGCAGGCCAATATTCCGGTAAAAAAATGGTTTATCTTGAAGCAGGAAGCGGGGCGGTCAATCCTGTACCTCTTCCTATTGTTACGGCCGTCCATAAGGCCTGCACATTCCCGATTATTGTGGGGGGTGGTATTAAAAACACAAGGGAAACGCTGAATTATTATAAGGCCGGGGCAACCATGGTGGTCGTGGGAACTGCTTTTGAAAAGGGGATCTACAGTGAGTAAGATGCCGGGATTTGCCATTGACGGGCCAAGTATCTTTTCGCTTTAAGCGAAAAAAGATTGTTGAAGTTGACCTGGTTTGCGAATCTCTGCGAAAAAGAAATTATCGTGCAGGGCCTTTTTCATTTAAAACAGCTGAGTCGTCTAACGACAGAAATGCAGTTAATACTCTAAAATTATTTGCATTTACTTATGGATTGCACTTATCAAAAGACTTTTGATTGTATAGACATATTT
Organism: Leeuwenhoekiella sp.; assembly: GCA_965219335.1. GTDB lineage: Bacteria > Bacteroidota > Bacteroidia > Flavobacteriales > Flavobacteriaceae > Leeuwenhoekiella. Next base: position 204,608 of record CBDCNG010000009.1, on the reverse strand, counting down.
TAAGGGATGAGTTCTTTGGCACGCTCGTAGATCCAGTCCATCGGCCAGCCGCGGTAGGCTAAATAGTCAGTAAGTTTTTTTCGTTTTTTGTACTTGTCCTTTTCGTATTTTATTTGATTAAGGCGTTTAATAACAAGGTTTTCAAAAGTTTCTCTATAATCCTCATCATTTATTTCGGTAAGGGCAATATTGATATTTGGTTTAGATACACCCCTAAATCTTAATTCTTTTATGATACGTGCCTTACCCCATTTTTTGACCTTGAACTTTCCACGGGCAAAACTGCGGGCAAAACGCTCTTCGTTAAGGTAATTTTCTTGCATTAGATAAATCATAATCTGGTCACAGGCCGCAGGGATCATGTGCATATCTTTCAGTTTTTGTCTTACCTCCCGATGGCAACGGTCCTGATAGGTGCAGTAATTTTCCAGTTTGAGTTGGGCTTCTGCTAGGGTGTAGGTTTTGGTGGGAGGCTGCATGGAATACTTTAATATGGTGAATTAATAAAATAGTTGCTGAAGTTGACTTATTGATTTTCGGTTTATTTAAACGATTCTTTTATAGAATGCGCCATTTTTCACCTCAACAGTCTATCAAAAAATCTGATTGTTAGGTGTGACAATATAGATTTGACATATAGTCAGATAACCTAATGTGATTTGAGGGTTGTAAGTTTTGGAATAATAATTGACTATTTTTACTTTATTATACAAAACATTAAAAGTAAAGTTATGGCATTAGAGATAACAGATGCAAATTTTGACGAGACCGTCTTAAAATCAGATAAGCCTGTACTGGTAGATTTCTGGGCAGCTTGGTGTGGGCCCTGTAAAATGGTGGGTCCGGTAATAGATGAAATTAGTAAAGAGTATGACGGCAAGGCCGTTGTGGGCAAACTTGACGTTGATGCAAATCAGGAATTTGCTGCAAAATACGGAGTGCGTAATATTCCAACTGTTCTCATGTTTCAAAATGGGGAAGTTGTGGGCCGCCAAGTGGGTGTTGCTCCTAAAAATGTGTATGCCGAGGCTATTGACAACCTCCTGTAGGCAAATCGTTTAAAACACAAAAAGGTTTGGCATAATGTCAGACCTTTTTTTATTTTTAAAGCAAATTTAGCTAACAAAACCGATAATTAAATATAACAATTCCTTTATCCTTAATTTTGAGGGATTAGAACTTTAAAAATTCACATGGAAAATAAAGAATTAAAACCACAAGATCTCATTGACCATAAATTGCTTAAAGACCGAAAAATCTTTTTGTGGGGTCAAGTGGATGATAAAAGCGCAAAGCATGTAGTGGATAGATTAATGTATCTTGATGCTTTAAAAACCGATGACATACAGTTTTATATCAACAGTCCAGGCGGTTATGTTACTGCCGGCTTTTCTATTTATGATACGATTAAGTCACTCAAAAGTCCGGTAAGTACAATCTGTACTGGTCTTGCCGCGAGTATGGGTAGCATTTTACTGTCTGTGGGTGAAAAAGGCAAACGATTCATACAACCGCATGCCCGTGTGATGATACATCAGCCCAGTGGCGGCGCGCGTGGCCAGGCGAGCGATATTGAGATCACTGCCCAAGAAATACTCAAGACCAAAGAATTGAGCGCCCAGATCCTTGCCAATAACTGTAACCAGACTGTAGAGAAAATCATGAAGGATTTTAACCGTGACCACTGGATGGGTGCAGAAGAGTGTGTGGCCTACGGAATCGTGGATGGGATTCAATAATTTAACGGCTGAGGTTTAAAAAAATTTATATTCTCCATAATTTCGGCCTCAGCCTTTAAATATTAAACTTTTCTCTTTGAATCTTCAAGCGCAGCTCAATAAAATATCCGGTTTTAATAACCTTGACCTTCTTGCCCGGCAGGTGGTTGAGGGATTTATTTCCGGAATGCATAAAAGTCCATTTCACGGATTTTCTGCGGAATTTGCCGAGCATAAAGTTTATAATAACGGCGAAAGCACCAAGCATATTGACTGGAAGCTTTTTGCCCGAACAGATAAGCTGTATACCAAGCGTTATGAAGAAGAAACGAATCTACGCTGCCACCTAATCCTTGACAATAGTAGCTCAATGCACTATCCCGAGCTGGGAGGGCAGGATCTTAATACTCCCAATAAGATTGCATTTTCTGTACTGGCCGCTGCCGCTATTATGCAATTGATGAAAAAACAGCGAGATGCCGTGGGAATGAGCGTTTATGGAGAACATTATGACTATTATGCCCCCGAAAAGGGGAGTGAGAGACACAGGCATATGCTACTGGATCGATTGAATGCACTTTTGACCGAAAAGAGGGAAAGGGTACTCACAGATACTTATACAAACTTACATCTGATCGCTGAGAAGCTAAAGCGACGCTCGCTCGTTTTTCTTTTCAGTGATCTTTTTATGAATTATGACAACCGCAATAATCTCTTTACCGCACTACAACATCTTAAATATAACAGGCATGAGGTTATTCTTTTTCACGCGTATGACGGAAATCGGGAGCTGCTTTTTGATTTTGACAACAGGCCCAAAAAATTTATGGATGTAGAGACCCATGAATTTATTAACGCCTATGCCGATAATATAAAGGACACTTATAATGAAGCCGTTGCTTCTTATTTTGAAGAAATTAAAATTCGCTGTGCCCAATACAAAATCGACTATGTGAAGGCGGATATCAATGCTGGTTTTGCACCTATTCTGACCAGTTTTCTGGTGGAAAGGCGCAAGTTTTTATAAGTCGAATATTTTTTTGAAAATAGTTTGTGTACTTTAAAAGAGGGTGTATATTTGCATCCGCTTATGCAAAGCCACACGGCTTTATAAAGGCAACAAAACCGCAAGAATTTTTTAAAGTAAAAATGAAGGCGGTATTGAAATTTTGGTCTGGTAGTTCAGCTGGTTAGAATGCCGCCCTGTCACGGCGGAGGTCGCGGGTTCGAGTCCCGTCCAGACCGCTTAAATTTTATAAAGCCTGTAAATCATATGATTTACAGGCTTTTTTATTTGCCTTAACGTCATCTGAAATCATAGAATATAATCTAAATGGTGTACGTTTCGGTGAGTCTGTAAGCAGGGTTTTTCCAAATTAAAATCGTTTATAGTTTTCTTCGCGAATGGTGATTATCCAATATTGGTTATTTAATTGATGGTTTAAAAATATAATAAAAGCCATTTTTAATTAAAAAATAAATTTCAAGGCTCCCTTTTCATTAACCCTAAAATCACCTTCCAAACTCAAAAAGGATACCCGCTGTAAAAGCCGACCATGAAGCGCCATCTAGCACAACACCTTCATAAGAGACATTTAATTCAATAGCATCGGCAATATCAATACCAACGATAGGACGAAAATAAAATCCACCATCATTACCGTCATTAATACCAACAGCATATCCCAGATCTGATCCAAAATTTACAAGGCCCAAAAATTTGCCCCGGAAAGCGCCTGCAAGAGGTAAAAATTGAACATCATCTCCAGCTACGGTTTGCCCAAGGATTTCATAATCCTTTCCAAAATAATTCCTGAATCCTACTGTTGGACCAAAATTTAACCAGGAATCCTCATGACCAAACATATAATACAGGTCTGCCCCTAGGCCAAAACTGGAAAAATCAGCGGCATCACCCGTAGGTAGGCCTCCTACAGCACCTATCTTAAAAACACCTTGTGCATGACCAATGGAAAATGCAAAAAGCGCAGCCCACACTAAAATAATTTTTCTCATTGTAAAGTATTTAGAAGTTATAACATAAATTTATTCTTTATTCACTAATTTTCAACGATTTACTCACGAATACTTTATTAAGTCGAAAATTAATTGCGTGTACAATTTTATTCTATACTACATAGCTGTCTTACAAAGCATTTTTTATGATCGTAAAAAAAACTTTTAATTTAGTTCGCCTTTGGCCTCATATTAAAGTGTCTATGACCATTGCGATCATTTGGACCTTTATCGTCTGGGGCTTTACCCATTTCTCGGGACTTAAAAATTATACCTTAAATTTCACCCCCGTAAGTATAATAGGATCTGCCCTCGCCATATTTATTGCATTCAAAAACAATACAGCCTATCAACGCTGGTGGGATGCCCGCAGCGCATGGGAATTACTTACTACAGAAAGCAGATGTTTTGCACGTGTGATTTTTACCTATTCTAAATCGCAGCAAGAAATAGAACAGCTAGATAAAGCTATGCAGATGGACCTTGCAAGAACTATAATTTATAAACAAATAGCCTACGTGCATGCACTTCGCATATATTTAAGAAGACTGAACGATTGGGAAGACCTCCGAAAATTCATTCCCGAAGAGGAATATGAAGATCTTTTAAAATCTTCTAATATTCCTTATAAAATTCATTTGAGCATTGCCTCGATGATTCGCGTTGCAACAACGCAAAATCTTCTCACCTGGTGGAACACATCCAGCCTTGAAGGATCATTAAACAACTTTTTAAAAGCGTATGGGGTTTCTGAAAAAATTAAAAACACACCTTTGTTGCGACAGTACGACATTTTTACCAGGTTTTTTGTTCTGATATTCATAATCCTGCTGCCTTTTAGTTTACTGGATGTCTTTAACACTTTATACTATAGATTATGGCTTATGGTGCCTTTAAGCCTCCTCATATCATTCATATTTATTGTACTGGAGCGAACCGGTGCCGCCAATGAAGATCCCTTTGAGAATAGAACCACAGATGTTCCTCTCGATTCCATTTGTAATATTATTGAGCGTGATCTCCGGGAAATTCTAGGTGAAACGGAACTTCCCCCCATCCCCAAGCCTGTAAAGGGCTATCTCTGGTAACTAACTAAACTCTGTTCTTCTTTGTTTGTTTAGTGGGCTTAATCGTGGTTTTGATCTTCTCTTCGATCTGATTTACCTTCCTGTTTAAATATGCAGGAGCAGGAATCCGTATTCCAAAAAATACCTGAAAGAAGACTCGTGTATTAAAATTAAGTACGGTAGAATTTTCCTGTTCATACTGGGTTCCTGATAAATTGGCGTAAAGCCCCGTATAAAATTTAGAGCCATTGTATCCAAAACCTGTTCTACCATCCCACCTTAAGATAAAATTATCCTGATATGTAATAGTAGGCTCCAATAATCCGCGCGTCCATAATTTGGTATTAAGATAGCCCAGGCTTCCGGAAAGGCCTAAGGATAGGTAAAATTCTTTATGTAAAACAAAAGTATAGGCATAACCTGGACCAATACTCGTTTCTATATTACGGGATTTTTGCGTGGTTAAAGAAGAGGATTTATCATTTACAGTATAATAGCTAAAATTTATCGTAGGTATAAAACTACCGGTACTTCTTAATTGGCGTTCGGTTTGGGTAGTTAGGCTACGGAATGAAAACCTGGAATTACTTGAATATCCCACCGCTAATGATAAATTATTAAAATGAAGATCGGGGAATTGGATATAGGGATCACCGGGCTGCATTACCATAAAATCTGAAGAATTTTTAAGGTAATAGCCTTTTACTTTACTATAATTTATATCTGTAAACCAGTGTTTGAAAACTAAAGCGGTACCTAGACGGAATGATTTGGTTTCACCCTTTTGATCTTCATCTCCATTTCCCGGTAGAAAATCAGGAGCAAACTGAAAACCGAAAGATAAAAACCTATAATTTAATTTTAAATGTGCATTGGTCTTGGCATTGGGATAAAGTACGGTTCTGCTATTTGGGGATCTCACTTCAAATGTTTCATATTCATTATTTATGGAAAGGTTCAGGACGAGCTTGCCACTCATTTTTTCAATATATCCATCTTCAACTATATGCTGTAAAGTATCCTGAGAACGTAGCAATCCGGCAACGCAAAAAGTTGCCACAATTAGAAGGAGCGAGTTATTTTTAAATACAGATTTTTCCATTAGAGCCAATTGAAAATATGAATTTTTGGATTCTGAAAATTGAAAGTTATAATGCCCCCATTACGGACTGTATAACTGTTAATAGTCTGTTAGATTTTTTACTACAAATTTTCTTGCCACCTCACCTTCTTTAAGTTCATATTGAATGTGTCTTATTTTTTCAGTTTTAATGTTATTTTCAAATATTGGAAAGCGCTGTACCAAACTGGTCTCCACCAGGGCAAATTCATCATCTCCATTATATCCATGGTTAATCGCCTTGTTATCTGATGTTGGTTCAAAAAATACCTGACTCATGGATGTTTTGTTATTGACGGAAAATGTATAAACATTCGCTTTTTGATTGCCATCACTCTCTCGTGTAAAAATGACCAATTCAGGCGATCCGTCTGAATTTAAATCCTCAACTTCGGCATTTAATACATCCTCGTTTTGAATGTTGATGGTTTCATCAAATTCTCGTGACAATCCAAACGTAGAAACATGAAGCATGGTTTTGACATCCTGCGCGACAGTGGAGATATTAAAGCCAATATCTTGTAAATTCGGCACCTTATTAAATGTGGCCTGGTCAATCTGGCTCTGGTCGAGAGGATCGTATATTTTAGAATAATTTCCTTCCAGACTTGCACCACCGGAGCAATAAAAATATAAAAGATCTTTATCTTCGTTATTTTCAGTTTTAATAGAAATCTTATCTTCGCTGAAGTGAAAAATTACCATTTTGCCTTCAATAATTGCCGTATAAGTATCTTTATCAAATTTTTGAAGCATGGTATCAAAGGTGCAGGTGGGTGATTTTTTATCTGCTCGCGAACGAACGGATAGTTTTAATTGCTCATGACCGGCATCGCTCACCATTACAGCCATCCAATCATAGCCTTCATTCCTTTTATAGTAACCTTCGGTAACATAATTACCGGTAAAATCTGCTTTTTTAGCCACTTTCTGCTCTGTCTGACTATTGTTTTGTGGTGTTTTTACCTCGTTTTTACAACTGACCGTGAACCATACCAAGGTTATGCCCAACACTACTTTATTAAAATTTAACCTGCTAATTTTAGTGAATTCTTTTAATGCCATTATCCTGCATTTTTAAGTTTATACACTTTTTTGTTGTTATTACAGCAAAAGTATTTAAAATACCCAAACAAATATAGCCACCCTAACTCCACTTAAAATTAATCACTTAGCGGTTAACTTTTACATTTATTTTTATTTTTTTATACTTACATTTTGCTGTCTGCACACTATAGAAATGATTCAAACAAGGTATACATCGTTTATTGATGGCCGGGATATCGGTACAATGTAGGTGTAAAAATCGAACGCTTACAGTTCTAACAAAGGATCAAAAAGAGGCTACCGCTGGGCTCATTTCAAACAGTCAAATAAAATATTCGTCCAATTTTGAAACGTTCTTATTATACCTCAATTTAAAATAAATGGCATGATTTCATTTGAAATGATATATTGTATAGTTCAAATATGTTAAAGTTGAAATACTTGTGTGCGATTCGGTAAGTCTATGAAATTGAACCTTCGCGAGGCATTGAAAACACTGGTAATTTTAGCATGGTTCGAGTCCCGTCCAGATCGCTTCTAAAATTTATTTATTTAATAAAAGCCTGTAAATCATTTGATTTACAGGCTTTATTATTTTAAACAATGTCGTTTGATCCCGTATAATATCAAATAAAAAGTGAGCGATTCGGTAAGTCTTTTTAAAATGGAAAAGACTCACCGCAAATAACTTCAATGTATTAGATTTAAAGAGAGCAATTTATTTAGCATGCAGTGAATAAGACTTCCGTACTTAGATTATTTATATGGCATTTTAATAATTTTGTATTTTTTGCACTAGCAGTGACAAGAAGTTTCATATTCTCAATTAAATCTTTGCCAGCAGCGTGCACTAAGTCTTAAGTAGAGCTACAAATGGAGTGATTGAAAACATAAGTTTTTACATAAAAAATTAAAACATGAATAGAACGCCAATTATTACAAGCGCATTTCTGACAGCAATGTTTTTAATTATTGGCTGTGAATCAAAACCAAAAGGAGCTATTGCAGAATTGACCATTACAAAACCCCATGTTGAAAATATAGAGATCAAAGATGGTTTTTGGGGATCAAAACTGAAAATTTGGAGGTCTAAAACTATCACTGACGTATTTGATAAATTTGAAGGAAATTACTTAGAAGATGTAGGTCGTGAACCTTATGAGAAACAGGGTAAAAAGAGGAATGCCTTTGAAAACTTTGACCTCGTAGCTGAGGGTAAACGAGATATTGGGGAACATAATGGGCCGCCGTGGTACGACGGATTAGTTTATGAGACAATACGGGCCGCGGGAGACTTCCTTAAAAAACATCCAGATAACAAGCTTAAGCAAAGGGTGGATGGTTACATTGACAGGATTGCGGCAGCGCAAGCTTCCGATTCTAATGGGTTTATTGATACCTACACACAACTAATTGAGTCCGATCATCGGTGGGGTCGCAATGGTGGGTTGCTAAGATGGCAGCATGACGTTTACAATGCGGGTATGCTTTTAGAGGCTGGCGTGCATTACTATAAGGGCACAGGGAATCCTAAATTGCTTGAAGTAGCGGTAAAAATGGCAAATTATATGTGCAAAACAATGGGCCCCTCACCAAAATTGAATATCATCCCGGCACATGCCGGTCCAGAGGAAGCTCTTATCGATCTATATAAGCTGTTGAAAGATAATCCAGCGCTCAAGGAAAAAATAAATGCATCCATAGATGAAAAGAATTATTATGATTTAGTGCAATTCTGGATTGAGGCTCGAGGGGATAATACACGCCTACCAGACTGGAATGCATGGGGAAACCCAAAATCAGAAGAATATATTAGATCAAATGCCTATGCAGATACGGCAAAATTTGGAAATCATAGCAGGCCTACCTTTGGGGATTATGCACAGGATTCAATTCCTGTTTTACACCAAAAAACCATGGAGGGCCACGCTGTTAGAGCAACATTACTTGCCACCGGTGTTACAGCCATGGCCATAGAAAATAAAGATTCAGAATATAGCAAAACATCAAAAAATCTTTGGGACAATATGGTAGGCAAGAGGATGTCCATCAACGGGGGTGTGGGCACGATTGCCAATGATGAGAAGTTTGGGCCAGATTATTTCCTGCCTAATAATGCCTACCTGGAGACTTGCGCCGCAGTTGGAGCTGGTTTTTTCAGCCAAAAAATGAACATGCTCGAAAAAGATGGAAAATATATCGATGCCTTTGAACGTGTTCTTTATAACAATGTGCTTTCGGGAGTTTCACTAGACGGGGATAATTATACTTATGAGAACCCGCTGGAATCTGACCATCATCACAGATGGGATTGGCACGGTTGCCCTTGTTGCCCGCCTATGTTTCTCAAAATGGTTTCTGCATTACCAGATTTTATTTACGCAGTTGATGAAGAAGGCGTTTTTGTAAATCTTTTTGTTCAAAGTGATGCAGATATACAACTTGGCTCTGGGGAGAAATTAAATTTAAAGCAAACCACCCAATATCCCTGGGATGGTGCTATTTCCCTAAGTATAAACCCACAATGGGAAAGTGATTTTGCCATTATGGTGCGTATCCCAGAATGGGCACAGGGCAAAGAAAACCCTTATGGCCTTTATCACTCACACTTTAAAGGTGAATACACTCTGGCGATAAATGGGGAAAAGGTGGATGCAACCGTTAAAAATGGTTACGTTGCTCTTGACCGTAAATGGGAAAAAGGGGATAAAATAACTTTAAAATTACCTTTGCAGCCACGCTGGGTACTGGCAAATGATAAGGTTGAAGATCTTAAAAATATGGCCGTCCTGGCTTCGGGGCCTGTTATTTTCGGTTTTGAAGAACATGAAAATCCTTTTTTGAATAAAATACAGGTAGACCCTGCAAATGCTTTGACACTTACTTTTAAGAAAAATACATTGGGAGGTGTCAATGAAATTATGGGCGAGGCCATTGTAGAGGGTGAAATGCGGTCCTTCACTGCGATTCCGTACTATGCCATGGGCAATATCAAAAAAGAGGATGCCTACAAAGTGTGGATGCCCATTGCCGCAGGTGATTGATAAATCAGTTTTTTTTGGCTTAAAGCCAAAGGAAAAATCTCTGAATATTGGGAAAGTTCATGTTGAGAGCAAGGGGCATATCTAGTAATGTAAAAGACCTACCTATCGACGAGACCAGCAATTTTCCGCTTGACCTTGGAATTCAAACCTCTGATGCCGCTCAAAGGAAATAAATAGAAGCCCGCTGTAAAACAGCAAAGAAATGTATCAAAAGAATAAAGACATGGAAAGACTATATGTATGTATTATAGAATTCTGACAAATCTTTAAAAGGTTTGACGAGTTTGCCGCTATATTCCCGTACAGAGCGCCACAAAGTATTTCAAACTGTATTAAAAAAAATTAATGATTTGAAGTATTTTTGGCTAAGGAATCTTAATTTATTCAAATAGATTTAATAGATTTTTTTTTAACGCTATACCGTCATCGTTGTTTATTTGAAACCTTCCTAAACATAATGGCATAGCATGTTGGGTAATTGGTTCCTCCCTAGTAGTAAAGCCTAGTTCCAGTTTATTTTGCTCAACAATATAAAGAGTCTCATCACCGTAATTACCATATGGATATGCAATGGCTTTAAGATATTGATATTTATTTTCCCTTAAAAAATTTTCACATGCTCCAATTTCCTTTTTCTGTATTTCTGGAGAATGATTGGGCAATGCAGCGTGAGTGTGCGTATGTAGACCTAGGTCAAATAGTGGGTTAGATGCTAATATTTTTAGCTCTTCCTCTGTCATAGGAAATGATTCATGTGATAAAGACGAATCAAAACCAGACCAGTTCCTTAGTCTATTTAGTGTTTCAACTATCGTACTGTAGGGGAGTGGTTTTAATATTTCCCATATTTTCAAATAAATCTCACATCGTTTGGTAGGTGGTTCGGCTGGCCACCTCCAAGCCTTTTGTTTTACTATATTTTCTTTGGATAATGGCTCTATCTCGAAATCAAACATATACGTTTGCTCTTCAACTTGAAGTTTTAAGCTACTTGGCAGGGTTACAGAATGCAATATGATAAATTCTAGCTCATCCCACCAAAACAATTCCTGTTTCCCTATGAAATGAGTGGGCACAAAAAAAGTTGCTGGGCAGGCATATTTTTCCAAGGTAGGTTTAGCGTAAATATAATTGTCCCTGTAGGAATCATCAAAGGTCACATAAACACTTTTATGCTGAATATTACCACTATTCAATTGTTTGGCCAGATCACTTACCGGTAAAACTTTGAAATTTTGTGTTAGTAGTTCAATCTGTGATTCAAAATTATTTTGACTAACGGCCAATCCCCAAGGATCTGTTTCTAAATCACATACTCTATGATACATAAGAACTACGGCCTTAGGTTCCTTATTTTTAAGTAAATTTTTTATTCTGCCGTAGATCATAATGTTATTTTTTATTTTATGGCATTAACCGTAATAATTACTTGATAATGTGGGTCGAAATAATCCATTTGTTTCTTTTTGAGGTCAGGGAGGCCCATTCCATATAAAAAAGCACTTGCAACCAGAACATTACCATGTGTTTTAACGGAAATTTTATCTTCGGAAAAACGCTCTTCCATAATTTTTTGTATGGAATTACCGGTGAATGACCAAAGCCAATATTTACCCCATTCGTCTTGTGCAATATGGCTGATCCCAGGAACTGTTAATAATAATGTCCCGCCAGGTTTTAAAACTCTATGACAGGTTTCTATAGCTGCTTTATAATCATAAATAAGATGTAGGGTTTGTGTAAGTACTATACAATCAAAACTGTTAGACGGCAAGTTTGGTGCATTACTTAAATCACCAATATATGTTGCTTGCTTATTAGAGTCATCAATATGTAAAATATCACTTTTTTTAACCTTGTCTCCTCCAAATTTTAAAGTGTATTCATTATCACCTATTTCCAAAACTCTCCCCATAATTCTAGAGGATGTTTCCTTTAGAAAATTTTCAATATAATACCGATCCAATGGTCCACCACGGTCATAACCAAATTGAGTGCTAAATGGAGTTGTTCGGTTTAAATCGCCTAAATTAATTTTATCAAAAAAGGTTTTTTTTGATGAGAAATTAGAAATTGATTTTAATATCTTCTGAGGTAAGAACTTCTTTAAATTTTTTTTACCATTCTCACGTATTTTTGATAGGGGAAATAATATTTTTCTCAATTTGAAATTTAAAAAGAGTTTAGGAGCATTCATCATCAATGTCTGAATTTCTATTTTATATGGCTTAGTTTTTGTTGTATTTAACTGAACTCGAAGGTGATCAAATATCATTAAGGAATAGTAGTTTTTCCAAATAGCAATTCCTCGTTTTTTAGATTCTTTTTCTTGATGGGTTTTAAGATTTTTTTCGTTTTTGGATAAAACAATTAATACATATTTAAGCATTTCAGGATAATTTGTCGACATATTATAATCATGTATTCTATAAACCGCAATCAATCCTGTATGATGATAAACAGGATACTTTCTTGCAATTTTCAGATATAGATCATAATCCTCGCAGTAGGGCAGCGATGTGTCAAACATGAAAGCGTCAAAAACCCAATGCCGATACATTACTGTAGCATGCATTCCAATGTAATTCCCCTCGAGCAACCTACAGTAATGATTTTGATTAACTTCCTCTTGAACGAGTTTAGTTTGATGATTATCCTCATAAAAAACCTGGTGACCACCGGAGACAAATGCAATACTTTTATTTGGCACTAACAGATCTAAATTTGTTTTAAGACCATTCTCCAGCAACCAATCATCGGCATCCAAGAAAACTAAAAAACTTCCACTAGCGCATTTTATGCCTTCATTTCTAGCAGCAGATAAACCGGAATTTTTTTGATATATATACTTAACTTTAGGGTATTCCAAACAAATATTTTTTGTATTATCCACAGACCCATCGTCAACAACGATAATTTCAAAAAATTGATAGCTTTGGTATAAAACACTTTGAATAGCTTGTGCTAAATATTCCCCATGATTATAGCACGGGATGATTACCGAAATTAAGGGGGTTATTGAATTTATGGTTTTTACCATTTGACCTTTATAAAGTTAATGGTGGTTTTTTCTTATTTTTATTGTAGAATCTAATTCCAGAAATCAATCCTCTTATCTCACTCCAAATGGTTTGATAGCGAAATTTATAATACGGAAATCCAGCACGGATCAAAAAAAAATAATATCGGGGAATATCATAATATAGATATTTTTTATATCCAATTTCTTTGTTTTGATCATGCTGTATTAGGACAGAAGCGGAATGGCCTCGCATATAGCCAAAGAGTTGTTTGTGCAGTTGTTTAATTTCCTCTCTATGTTTGTGGTATACATATGCTCTTGGATTGTAATGAATAGTCATATTGCTGGCTAAAATTCTAAACCATATCTCAGAATCACCACTGCAGCCGGCTGCACCAACATCTAATCTTTGATCAAAGTAATTGACTTTTTCAATAGCACTTTTCCTAAAGGCCATATTAGCACCCGCACCGATTTCCCAAACTTTTGGTGCAGTTAAAGAATTATCTATGAAATCATAATTAAAATAGATGTCCTGATAGCCCTTATTAAACCCCCAGTTTTTTTCAAATATTTGCTGGCTTTCTGTATCTAACGAAGATGCAATAACTAAGCCCGTCATCGCATCGATATTCTCTTGTAAAAAAGTTTCCCAAATACGATAAGACCATAAAGAACCTGCACTTACGTCATCATCAGTATATGCCACTATAGGGTATTTTGCCAGTTGAGCTCCGGTATTTCTGGCAATATCTAATCCTGGACGTGGTTCTTTGCAGTAGGTTATTTTTTCATATGATTTTACAACCAGCTTCGTACTATCATCTGAAGGGGCATTATCAACAACGATTATCTCACCTATCGTACAGATTTGATTTTCCAAACTGTCAAGGCAATTTTTTAAGCTTTCACTGCGGTTACGAGTACAAACCACAACAGATATATCAACTCTATCAGGTAGGTCCATTAATAAATGTCGTGAAAGTATTTTTTCAACCAGTCTAGAGAATTTTAAAAAGTCAAGCCTATTATAGGCTCTTATTAAATCTTGTATATACTGATCATTACCATCATATTTTTCTAAAGTAGGTATAATTGCGTCAAGTACTTTTTTCGCAAAATCAGTATGATCTGCTTTATCAAAGTATAAATGTCCAAGTGGTATATTCAGCCACCAAAAAACAATATAATATTTCTTGCCTGATTCCAACTTTGGTGCAACAGAAATATCATGAGCATCTAATTGAATATGCAGTATATCGTAAGGAGTTGTATTAGGCATAGATATTACTTTTGCTGAATATTTTTTTCAGTATTTTCCGGTAAGGTTCGCTATATACATAAATTAAAATAGCAACAATTTTTGAAATTACATGTTTGTCTTTATGTATACTCCATAAGTTATTAATCTGATTGTAAACCATCTTTTTGTTTTGATTGGCAAACCAAGTTAATAAGGTCTCATCCAACATCCAATAAACAAATTTTTGTTTGGCGAGCTTAAGCATTTTACGTTGATCTTTTTTTGGGAGGTAACTAACTATGGTCGTTATAACTCTTTCAAAATCTTTGACATTTTGACCAGTTTGATAACTTTGCCAAGTGATAGAATTTTTATGCTCACGATATTCCGCTAAAAACTCCGGTACATATGCGGTTGGATAATGCTTGGCAATCCTGGCCCACATTTCCCAGTCTTCACCATAATGTGCTAAATAAAAACTTCCCAATCTCTCATATACTTCGCGCTTTACCGTAATTGCCGCATATTGTAGACGTTGTAGCTCAGCTAGTTTATACAGCCAGTTATCTAATATGCAAGGTTCGCTAGCTTCTAAAATGGATTGACGGGAAAGTATTCCATCACTTTTTATATGATCCCATGAGCAAAAAGCAGCTCCAGCTTCAGGAAATTTTTCAAAAACTTTCTTTATCGCAGAATAATATCCTTTTTTTACTCTGTCATCACCGTGTAATAAATGAATATATTTTCCTCGAGATCTATTAATACAGGTTTCAAAATTTCTTAGGCTGCCAACATTCTGTTTCTGTCTAAAATAGTTTACACGGCCTTTCCCCACTTCTCTTACTATATTTTCAATGTTTTTATCTGTACTGCAATCATCTACAACTTCTATTTGCATTAATTTTGCCCCCATATCTTGTTGTAAAACACTTTGTATCGTTTCTATAATATATTGAGAACAGTTATATGCTGGAATCATCACGGACCATATAGGACGGTTTGACCCATTTGTTATGGGAAGGATTTTTGGTGGGGTTTGTGGTATACGTTCCAATTTTTAAATTGTATGGTTTAGCTAACTATTTTATGATTTTTCTTAATTTTAGAACTAATCTATTTTTTAAAGTATAAAATATTGGATATTTCAGCTGCTGTAAGCCTTTTTTAACTAGGAAATCAACTTGCGGGTTTTGAATATTATTTTCACCTAAAAAAGATTTAAACCAACTGAGATAATATTTTCTTACCTTATTGTAATGCCCAGCGGTTTTAACCGTTTGAACAATAGAGTCCTCATGTTGTCTATACATGTTGTTACATTCCGAGGAAACGAAAACATTTTCTTTCAAATACATTTTACTTAAAAAGGCTTGATCTTCATATAATGCATATTCTTTTGTAAAGGTTTCCTCAAAATACCCTGACCTTAGAATGGCCTTTTTTTTAACCATTATTGCTGATGGGCATGGAGCGGCGCCATTTCCTAAAGGATATAGGTTAATTACAAGGGAAGGTGGTTTGTAAATTTCATTCCCTTCTGCCCCTATGGGTATTAAAACATTACCCTGCTTACTATTATTCCAATCGTACCAATAAATAGATGCTTCAAGCAGTAACCCTATAGATGGATTTTTATTAAAAATAGAAACCTGTTGAGATAATTTGTTTGGAAGCCATATATCATCTGCATCAAGAAAAGCAACCAATTCACCATTCGATTTTACTATACCCGCATTTCTGCTTGCACTTAACCCCTGATTTGAATGATTATCGTGATCCAAATAATGAATTTTATTATTACCTTTTGTTTCAAAATTTAAAGCTATTGAACTGCTCCTGTCATCCGACCCATCGTCTACCAGAATAAGTTCCCAATGCGTATAACTTTGTTTGAGGATGCTCAATATGGCTTCTTCTAAAAATTTTTCCTCATTTAAAAAGCAAATAATAATTGATACTAGGGGTTCTTCTTGATTATTCAACACTTTTAATTAGGTTTTAAAAGTTAAGTTATTAATGAAAGTAATAAAATTCTTTATAAATAAATGTTATGGCAGTAAAGTAGGGTGGATCATTTAGGGGTGTACTTCTAACTGATTTAAGAAAACAGGGAAATTTGGTCGTACATAGCCCATCCATTTTCCATACCAATTTATATTTTCTCTAAAATCTGCCACTTCAAAAGATAGACCCTCTTCATAATAGAATACTTGCTTGGAAGAATTTTCAACAAATATTAAAGAAATATAATATGACCCATCATTTAAAAAATCACCTGGTATATGGCATTCACCTCCTACAATGCCTTTTTTACAAATAATTGGATCATTGGAAACATCAAAAATACATTCGCCCGAAATGGTAAAAAGATGAACCCCTACTGCTAAAGGTATGTCATCTAATCCATTATAAAAACGAAACCTGACAGTCAGAGGTGTTCTCACATCTAAAATGGTAAGAGTTTCGGAGAAATCAGGAAGTAATTCTAAATACAATAAGCGGATGATATCATTTCCAGGAGCATCCTTAATACCAGCAAATTTTCTTATCCAATTCTTCTGATGCAAAGTGTTCAAATATTCATTGATTACGGTTTTTGAGTTTCCTCGAGCTCGAACACTCCCCTTATCGAGCCAAAGGGCCTTTGAACAAAGGTTGCTGACTGCCTGTAGATTGTGGCTTACAAATATAATAGTACGCCCACTTTGACTGGAAGCATCATTCATTTTACCCAGACATTTTTTTTGAAAATCAGCATCACCTACAGCTAATACTTCATCTATAATCAGGATATCGGGCTCTAAATGTGCAGCGACAGCAAAGGCTAACCGAACATACATACCCGATGAATATCTTTTTACAGGAGTGTCAATAAAAGCCTCTACACCTGAAAAATCTACGATTTCATCAAACTTTTTAAGAATTTCGGCTTTTTTCATCCCCAGAATATGGCCACTGATAAAAATATTTTCCCGGCCTGTAAGTTCCGCATGAAATCCCGTTCCCACTTCAAGGAGACTACTTATGCGGCCTCGACCACGAACGATACCTTCCGTTGGTTTCACGATGCGCGATAATATCTTTAATAATGTAGATTTTCCCGCCCCATTATGACCTATAATGCCTAATGCTTCCCCTTCTTTAATTTCAAAATCAACGTTTTTAAGTGCCCAGACAACCTCTGTATTATCAATTTTTTTACCTTCTAAAATATATCGGTTTGGATCTTCATTATTAAGTATTTTACGCTCCCACCACAGCTGCATATCACGACGTAATGATCCAGAACCAATGGTGCCAAGTTTATATAACTTTGAAATGTTTTCAGCCTGTATTACTGTATTCGACATAAATTTTTATAAAACATCTATTAACTTATCACTCATTTTATTGAAGAGCATTATGCCAAAACATACTATTGTCATCATAAAGAGGGTACTGTATAAAAATAGAAAAATATCTAAATTCCCAACTCCTATAAATGCATATCGAAAATATTCAAAAAGAGATGATAGAGGATTTATTTTCACAAGCCATTGCATATTTTTTGGAACCATACTAAGGGTATAAAAAATAGGGCACACAAACATGAGCAGCCTAATTATGAGTTGCATCAAAGACATAAGGTCACGATATTTTGCGGTAAGAACCGAAAAGATCAACCCTCCTCCAAAACCGATGCCTGTAGTAATCGCTATTACGGGTAGAATTATAAGTGATCTGCTCAAGTTAAAATCAACTTGATCGGTTAAAAGAAAGAATAGATAACCTGCAATTAATAAAAGGAATTGAACACCGAACAATAATAACTGAAGCCAAAGGGTGGAAAGAGCAACAATGATCCTTGGGAAGTAAACTTTATTAAAAATATCGGCATTTTGAGAAAAGGTCTTCGAGGTTTGTAGGAATATCTCTGAGAATAGATTCCATAGCGTTATGCCTATTAGATTAAATAAAAAGGGCGGTACACTTCCTGTTGAAATACCTATTACTTTATTAAATACAATTACATAAGTAAGCACGGTAAGCAGTGGCTGTAACAAAGCCCAGAATGGCCCTAAAAGTGTCTGCTGATATAATCCCAAAAAATCTTTTCTTGCTAATTGCAATAAAAGATCCCTATAGGAATAAAGCTCTGTCAAACTAATATTCCACCAGGATGTCTTAGGCTGAATTTCCCATTCCCAATCTATTGATCCTTGCCTATTTAGTTTTTTGTTCATCTTACTTAGGGCATAAGATTTTTTTTAAATGCGTTCTTTTTTCTTCTCCAAAACATTTTCTCAATTTGTTTATACCTTAATATATACATACAATAAAACCGAATTATCCAATACAAAGTCATCAAATCCTTATTCATGCTCCAAGCTCCTCTAATTTGCCTAAATGCAGCTCTTTCATCATTAAGCAATAAACCGTTGGCAACTTTTACGCAATATTTTGAATAATACGATAAAGATTGTTTTTTGATTTTAGAGCGTTTAAAATGTGGTAAATAATTTTGGATTATATTTATTACCCGTTTTATGTCTTTAACGTTTTGACCATTTCGAAAACTAAGATGACTTATTCCAATACCGTGATCAACCCTATATGACGCAAGATACTTGGGAGAATAAGCCACATTAAACTTTGAACTTATTCTTACCCACATTTCCCAATCCTCACCGTAATGAACTGCAAAAAAACTACCCAATACCTCATAGGTTGTACGCTTCACAACTATTGCCGGTGGTTGTATAAGTTGTTTTATAGATATTTGATCTATAAAGTTTGGTATAATTCCAGGAGTTTCTAATATTGGTATATTTTTTATAGATAACTTTTTACTTGTATGGTCAATATAATTGAAGTTTGTAAAAGCTGCACCAGCTTCTGGATGTTTTATAAACAAGGCCTCCATCTCATTATAAAAACCATCTTCAACCCTGTCATCTCCATGCAGTAAGTGCACATATTTACCTTTTGAACGGTTTATACATGTTTCAAAATTTCTTAAACTCCCTATATTTTTATTCTGCTTGTAATAATATATTCGTTCTTTGCCAATCTCATTAACAAGTGCCTCAACATCGCCATCTGTGCTGCAATCATCTATCACTTCAATTTGCATTAAATTTATACCCCGATCCTGTAAGAGAACACTTTCTAATGTTTCCTTTAAAAAATTGATACAGTTGTAGACGGGGATCATTACTGACCATAGAGGGCGGTCTGATCCAGATATAGATTGTATGTGTGGAGGGGTGTCGGGAATGCGGCTATACATAAATATCAATTATTTTCGATAGGCTTTTTATGTAGTCCAACATAAGTCTAATTGAGCTTATTAATAATTAGAGACACTTGGCAGTTTAATTTCTTTATTTTATTATTATAACTTATTCAAAAAAATCAATCTAGGTCTTCCTTACGGAAATAAGATTAGCATTATTGATATTGGTCTTATCCCTTAAAATTAGCAAAATAAATGTTAATTATTTTTGTTAAATATATAATTTTTTTTGACTGTTTAACTATTGGATTGATTATATTTCTGTAATATAAATCTGGATTAACAACGAAATATTTAGTCTCCTCCCAATTCAGGATAGAGTTAATCTGGACTATCAGGTGTATCAAAAATTAAAATTTTATTTTTTTAATGGGATACGAAAAAACCTGGATTTTTACAAAACCGTATTATTAATTTATATTGTGTCTCTAAAGTGTACCTCGGTAATATTTACTATTAGACATTTAAATTTTCCCCGCCATTAAAGCTTTCTGAGTGGCCTCCCATTTTTCCTGTCAAAAAAGCATATTTTTGGAAAAACCATAACAGCTAAAAACTACGAAAGCTTGCTTCTCATCTATACTCATAAAATAACGCCACGCGTTAATTATGCATTTAGGCACATTTGCTCACGCATACTTAAGCTGCCGGTTAAATTTACCACCGCTGTAGATGAATTTATTGTGCATGATAGTTTAAAAATATCTTATGCCAATAAGCCTCTGGGGAGTGAGCTGCACGTTAAGAGCACTGATGTGTTATTTGAGCAGGGCATTACCGATATTGAGATAAATGTTCATCCTTGGGGCGATGTACCGTGTTTTTTTTCAACCGGAACTTCAGGGGCACTGCCTTTTGATATTTTTGCGGCCGCCTTTGTGCTTTTGAGCCGCTATGAGGAGTTTATGCCACATGTTAAGGATCCTGAAGGCCGTTTTCCGGCCTCGGAAAGCTTAGGCTATCAACATAACTTTTTGGATCTTCCTGTTGTTGATATTTGGGCGTTCAAATTTAGAGAGGTCTTGGCCAAAGCTTTTCCCAATTTTGAATGGCCCGAACGTACATTTAACCTCCAGCCACTCATCGATGTAGAGCAGGCCTACGACCTTTATAAAGTGGGAATTATGCGGGAGATAGGTGGCAGCCTTAAAGACTTGATTGCATTTGATTATAAACGGCTTTGGTTGAGGTTACAGGTTAATATGGGGCTGCGCAAAGATCCGTACGATACGTTTAGCTGGCTTATCAATGTCCAGAAAAGTCTGGGGCACCACTTTATCTATTTTTTTCAGGTGGGAGATTACAGTACCTATACCAAAAACGTGCGATACAATAAAAAAGATTTCAGGGAGCTGGTAAAAATGGTAGGTGATTATGGCCAGATAGGGCTTCTTTTTTCCAGGGAAGCCCTGGAAGATGGAGAACAGATGAAAAAGGAAAAAAAGCGCATTGCGGGCATAACCAATAAACCATTAAATGCCGTAAGGTGTACCAGTCACATGGGTAACCTCATCACCAATTACCGGGAGATGATACAGCAAGAGGCTGAGAATGATTACTCTATGGGCTATCCAGATGTCCTGGGTTTTAGGGCTGGTACCTGCACGCCCTTTCTTTATTATGATCTTGACTATGAGAGTCCCACCCCGCTACTTATACATCCAGTATGCGCACAGTCTGGTGTTTTTGAGCAGCATGCTTTAAAGGAAAAAGATCTTAATATTGCCCTTGACACCTTCCTTAAAATGCATGCAGCCACTAAAAAAGTCAACGGCAGTTTTATTTTTAGTTTCAAAAATAAATCCTTTACAGGAAAAGGTGATGACGAGGGGCAATGGAAACAATTTTTTAGACAGCTATTACATGAATAAGATTCCCGGTATAAAGCACATTTTTTTCGATCTTGACCATACACTTTGGGATTTTGATAAGAACTCTGAGCTCGCTTTTGATCGTATATTAAAAAAAAATAGGATCGATGTTGGCGTTGACGAATTTCTTGAGGCTTACATGCCTATTAATTTTGAATATTGGAAGTTTTACCGGGAGGCAAAGATCACCAAAGAAAAATTGCGCTACGCCCGCTTACAGAAAACCTTTGCACAATTGGGTTACGCGATTGATGACCGTTTGATCAATAGGCTTGCGGAAGACTATATATTGCACCTGCCGGATAACAACCATCTGTTTGAAGGCACGGTAGAGCTGCTTGAAGTGCTCAATCAAAATTATGACCTTCATATCATCACCAATGGTTTTGAGGAGGTGCAGGCACTCAAGCTGAAAAACTCGGGCATTGCGGCTTTTTTCAAAACCATAACCACCAGTGAGGCCGCTGGGGCAAAAAAGCCAGATCGAAAGATTTTTGAGCATGCGCTGGGGCTCGCGAGAGCAACGGTCACCGGCAGTGTTATGATAGGCGACACATATGAGGCGGATATCCTGGGGGCACGTGCGTTGGGTATGCAGACCATATGCTTTAATTATCATAAGGCCAGCTTTGATGCTCAGGAGTGCACTGTAGATAAGCTTTTGGATATACTTGATTATCTGTGACAAACAATATGCTGGGCCATTTTTCGTTTTTTAAAGACCACTTTAAACATTGACCATGATTACCTTTAAATATCTGGGAAGAGCACTCCTGCTGGGTATCCTGATGATGCCCATAGGCTGCGTGCGGGATCTCGATCTCGACCAGTCTGATGAGATTGCTCTACAACCAAAATACGATCTTGACCTTTTTCGCCTTGACCTTAATCAGGATAGTTTTGTAAAGGATGATGTTGTTCAGGAGACTGAAGTGCATCAGACAACCCATCTTGATTTTATAAATGATCAGGCCGTTCAGAAAAATCTCAAGCAGATCGATTTTGATTTTATCACCGTCAATACTTTCACTCAGGGCTTTCAGGCTATTTTTAATTTTCTTGACAGCGATGGGAATGTTACCTATTCCATAGAAATGAACGTTCCAGGCAGCGAGAATGGTAACCCACAGGATTATGTGTACAGGGAGACTCTTACTGGGGAAGCCCTAGATGCATTTAAGACCTCGGTAGACCTTGATGTAGCCGCATTTATTACACTCGACAGCAATCCCATTGAAGGGAATTTAAAATTCAAATCTAAAGCCCTTTTTTATTTTGAATTTTAAAAAAACCTCGATCCTTATTGCCTTTATTCTTATGATCCCCATGATCGGCCAGGGGCAGAATATTCAATTGTTTGGTGCAGATTACCTCCCACAGAGCCTCATGATGAACCCTGGGACCGATGTAACCTTTGATAAACATTTCGGAATACCCCTACTATCGGGTATCCATGCACAGTTCGGCAGTACAGGGATCAGCTTTCATGACATATATAAAAAAGGTGGGTCGCAGAGCATTAATCAACGCATAGGCAATGCCGTTCTTTCGCTTTCGCGAAAGGATTATTTCACCGTATCGCAACATCTGGAAATCTTGAGTGTGGGATGGCGGGACAAGAAAGACCGCTACTTTTCAGCAGGCTGGTACGAGGAGCTCGATGCTATTTCTTATTTTCCCAAAGATGCAGCGATTCTAGCTTACTATGGTAATGCAGATTACCTAGACCGTTACTTTAATTTTTCGGATATCAATGGGCGTGGCGACCTGCTTTCGGTTTTTCATATTGGTGTCAATAAAAAAGTATCCAAAAACCTGACACTTGGAGGAAGGTTCAAGATTTATTCCAGTATGTTGAATGCTACGAGCATTGATAATAAGGGGCGTTTTATCACCAGCACCACACCCGAAGGGACTAATTTTTACAGGCATAGCATCATAGGTGCTGATGCCAGTCTAAAGTTTTCCGGGATCGCTGAGGGTGACAGCCTTACCGTTGCCAATGTATTGCCGAACGCGATCGCCGGTGGTAATTACGGGGCTGGGATCGATATTGGGATGACATATAAAATGGGACGTCAATGGCGTGTTGCTGCCAGCCTGATGGATTTGGGTATGATCTTTCACCGTTCTAACACCCGTGAGATCTATGCGCGCGGTACGTATGATTTTGATGGTATTGGTTTTATATTCCCAAAAGTTGGTGAGGAGCAAACGGTCAAAAATTATTTTAGTAACCTTCGGCAGGAGTTTAAGGATAATATCAAAAACGGTAAAGGATCCACGGATCCGTATACGACATTGAGGCCCGCAAAATTTTACGGTTCCCTAGAGTATCGATTTGGTGAGCCGGCATACTGCAACTGCTTGGATCCCGATGAGGATACTTACCGTTTTCGTGCAGGTCTCAGCGTTTTTGCAATAAAAAGGCCATTATCGCCTCAAGCTTCGGTGACCGGTTACCTTGATGCGCGGCTTATCGATTTTTTGCATACAAAACTTTCCTATACGGTAGACCCATTTACCACGACCAATATAGGTTTTCTAGTTTCGGCCCAAATTAATAAATTTAACCTTTACCTTTCGGCAGATAACCTTTTAGAATATCAGAACTTGGCAAAAGCCCGTACGGCCAGCCTGCAGTTTGGTTTTCAGTTTATTATAAACAACGATTAATTCTATGATAAAATATATCTCAATTTTTACGATGGCGCTTATGATAACGCTTCACGCCCATGCACAAGACCTTAGTGCCTATAATTATGTGGTCATACCCGCGCAGTTCAGTTTTCAGAAAGAGCCAGGGCAGTATAAAGTGAACAACCTGACCAAATTTCTATTCCAAAAATATGGTTTCAACGCATATCTATCTTCAGAGGTGCTCCCTTCAGACCTGAATGCCAATGGTTGTAATACACTTTATATGGCCGCGGAAGCAGGCGGTTTTTTGGGCACCCATTTAACCTATACGCTAGCGGACTGCCGTGGGCAGGTTGTATATACTTCCCCTGAAGGAAAAAGCAAGATCAAGGAATATGAGGGCGCCTACAATGAGGTGATGCGGGAAGCTATGACTGGCCTTGAAGATCTGGGCTACACCTATTCTGATGATGTGATCCCTATTGAGAATACGGTTGCCGTAATGGGTAATGACCAAACAGGTGCCATGCGCCAAAATCAACCGCAAAATAAAGTTGTGGTCGGTGGCGTGCCAAAAAAGCCCATATCTCAAAATGCGAATACAGATCAAACCCAAATGAAAAATAAGGTGGGCGATATGAACGAAAAAATTTTAGGAGGCAATGAGGTTAGAAGGGTAGTTGCTTCAACCGAAACTAATGATAGCAGTAGCCAAGGCATAAAAGAATATAAAACCTTTAAAAGCGGAGATGGCAGTTATATGCTCAAACGCACCTCCTCTGGTTTTGACGTTTATGAGGGTGAAAAAAAGATAGGGGAGGCCAAAGCAACCTCTTCCGGATCTTATCTGGTCAACACTTCCGAATTTACGGGCGTGGGAAGCATTTCTGGAAGCAGTTTTATCGTTGAGCGTGAGATCAAAGGTGTGCAAGGACTGGTAAAAATGGAATTTAAAGCGGTGGAAACTCCTTAATTCTAATGGAAATATGTCTTAATTTGAGGCGCTGACGGCTAATGTATTACCTTAAACATTGTTATCAAAAATCGCATTTGCTAAGTCAATAATTCTATTAGTACCCGTACTTATCCTTCCAGCGTGAACTTAAAAATTTGCGGATCACGTCTTCACGGGCATTATTGCCAGGCTCATACAGTGTTGTTCCTATTATTTCTTCGGGCAAAAATTCTTGATTTATAAAATTCCCCGCACCATCGTGAGAATATGCATACTGATCGCCATAGCCCAGTTCCTTCATCAGTTTTGTAGGGGCGTTCCTTAAGGCGAGGGGTATGGGCAGATCTCCTGTCTGTTTGACCAATTGCTGTGCTCTATTGATGGCCATATAGGCCGCATTGCTTTTGGGCGATGTTGCAAGGTAGGTGACGCATTGGCTTAGGATGATGCGCGCCTCGGGGTACCCTATTGTGTTTACCGCAGCAAATGTACTGTTTGCAATGACCAGGGCGGTGGGGTTGGCATTGCCGATATCTTCTGAGGCCAATATAATGAGACGCCGCGCAATAAATTTGACATCCTCGCCACCCTCGATCATCCTTGCTAGGTAGTATACGGCCGCATTGGGATCGCTGCCCCTAATGGATTTTATAAATGCCGAAATGATATCATAATGCTGCTCACCGGTCTTATCATAGAGTACGGTGTTTTTCTGTACCTTTTTGAGCACCATTGCATCGGTGATTATTACTTTATCAGAAGGTTCTCCGGTAACCAGAAGTTCAAATATATTCAGGAGTTTACGGGCATCGCCACCGCTAAGACGTAAAAGGGCAGCCGTCTCTTTTAATTGGATCTCTTTTTTTGAAATAATGGGATCCTGGGTAGAAGCCCTTTTGAGAAGGGCGCGCAGATCATCTGCACTAAATGGATTGAGTATATACACCTGGCAGCGGGATAATAAGGCGGGGATAACCTCAAAACTTGGATTTTCTGTTGTTGCCCCAATGAGCGTTACCCAACCTTTTTCTACAGCGCCCAATAGCGAATCCTGCTGCGATTTGCTAAAACGGTGGATCTCATCAATGAATAATATCGGGTTTTTCTGTGTAAAAAGTCCGCCGGAACCTTTGGCTTTTTCGATGACTTCGCGAACATCTTTTACCCCGCTGTTAATGGCGCTCAACGTATAAAACGGGCGGTTGGATTCTTCGGCAATAATTGTGGCCAATGTGGTTTTTCCCACCCCGGGAGGCCCCCAGAGGATTAAAGAGGGCAGCATCCCACTTTTTATCGATGCGGTAAGGGCGCCCTCACTGCCTACCAGGTGATCCTGGCTTAGGTATTCTTCTAAAGTTTGTGGCCGTAGCCGTTCTGCCAAAGGTGCGTTCATAGCGTCAAAATTAGTAAATTCTAAAGTGTACCTGATGGTTTTATCGAGGTTTCCTTTTCGTCGTTTGTTGAATGTTGATAAGCATCATTTCGCTAATTTTAAAAAGGAAAATAGAATAGGAAAAATTCGGTTGTTTTTTTATTTTAGGTCGCTACTGCCATTATTTCGCATTTTCGTTTTTGGTGCAGCGCTTGCTTGAGCATAATACGGAGGTTTCAATCCAAATTTCATTTTTACTTCATTTTTGCTTTTCCTCAAGGGGGGAATGATCAATCTAAATGCACTCATTAATTTTAAAGTTTAATCTGCATGCATTCATCAAACAAAAAACAGGATTTTGGATTTTCCCCTCAAGTATTGATCTTTCCTCTTGCTACCGTTCTGTTGATGTGGATGGTTTTTTGGTCAGAATTGAGCTTTCGCGAAAATTTTACCAATCTGGGAGTTTATCCCCGGACACTTAAGGGCTTGCGTGGCGTGTTGTTTTCACCATTTATCCATGCTAATCTGGAGCACTTATACAACAACAGCATACCCTTTCTAGTACTTCTGGCTGGATTATTTTATTTCTATAAATCAGTTGCCTGGAAGGTTTTTTGGATTATTTACCTATTTTCTGGCCTAGGTACCTGGTTTATTGGCCGAGAATCCTATCATATTGGAGCCAGCGGTATTATTTACGGGCTTGCCTCTTTTTTATTTTTTAAAGGGATCTGGTCAAAACATTACCGCTTGACGGCTTTTTCCCTTATTGTTATTTTTCTATACGGAAGCCTTATCTGGGGGACAATGCCGCTTGACCCACAAATGAGTTGGGAAGGGCATCTTTCAGGCTTTTTGAGCGGAGTTGTTTTAGCATTTTTTATCAAACGGAATATACCGAAACCGGTACGATATGATTGGGAACGGGAGGATTTTCGCGAAAGCGATGACATTTTTATGCAGCATTTTGATATAAACGGAAATTTTATTGAGGAGTTTCCGGAAATGAAGCAAAATGACGCCGATGATGAAGATGAAATTTTCAGGGATTCGTGACCTATTTTTCAACATATTTCTTAGGTAATCATTGACTATTTGATATCTCTGGCAAAACCGTTCCTATTACGGCAAACCCAACATTGTAAGCACCTCTAAAAAGGTAGGCTTTGCATCTTTAAAGGCAAAACGCTATCTAGATTTATAATCTTTGTCTTACCACTTCATATAGAAAGGCCCCGCAAGCTACCGAAACGTTCAGCGAACTTATTTTACCCCTTAACGGGAGTTTAGCCCTTGCAT
The DNA here is from genome assembly GCA_965219335.1 of Leeuwenhoekiella sp. Taxonomy (GTDB): domain Bacteria; phylum Bacteroidota; class Bacteroidia; order Flavobacteriales; family Flavobacteriaceae; genus Leeuwenhoekiella. Next base: position 176,913 of record CBDCNG010000009.1, on the reverse strand, counting down.
CTACCAGTTTGAGCACGCCAGCGGTTACACCCCTGCCTTCGCTGCCCATAATTATTGCAGTATTTCCTTTAAAATCCAGATCGTAAATAATATCATCAGTCTTTTCTGTGGCGGCAATAGTCTGAACGCCGGAACCCTGCAGATAGAAAATAGCGTCCTTGATGTGATCTACTTTGCAAATAGGGATATTAAAAATCGCTCCAGCTGAGGTTTTGACCGTATCATCGGTAACCGGAGCACCGCCGGATTTTGGGATGATTATCGCGCTTACCCCAGTACATTCTGCTGTGCGGATGATAGCGCCGAAATTACGTACGTCAGAAACCTGGTCTAGTAATAAAAACAGTGCCGGCTGGTCTAATGCCAAAATGGCTTCAACCGTCTGCTCAAAATCGGCAAAGCGGATAGGTGCAATGGTGGCCACGGCGCCTTGGTGGTTTTGGGCAGAAAGCTTATAAAGTTTCTCTTCTGGCACATATGAGACGGAAATGCCGTTTTTTTTGATCAGGTTTTCTAACTGATCATTCAGGGGATTGTTGAGCCCCTTTAAAAGATAGATCTTTCCTATTTCCTTATCCGCTTTTATAGCTTCAATGATCGCGCGTGTACCGTAGATTTTTTCTTTGTCCTGCATTGGGCAAATTTAGGGTTTGTTAAGCTTTATTCAGGCAGTACAAAACCAAAAAAACCATCCAGCCATATAGCGGGATGGTTTACAGAAGCGTCCGGTTTTGGCTAATTGGTGATTCAGGGATCAATACTGAATTTTAAATTTCCCAGTTTCCGCATAATTGATCCGCTTTCGCGAAAGCGATCTCTTTTATAGGGAACATGAATATTATAATAATCGATACTAATTTTAGTTTGATGAAATCTCGAAAACTTTTGGTTTTCAAGCCAGAATAATCAAACAATATTTACGCGATATAGATATAATAACATGATTTGATCTTATCCTAATTCGTATAACCGGGGTTCTGTACCAGGTTCTCATTGGCGTCAATTTCCCTTTGTGGGATGGGCATGACCAGACGGCCTGCATCATAGGGGAGTTCAACAGAGACTTTGTTTTCAACCACAAAGACCGATTGTTTGAGCCTTTTTAAATCATGCAGGGCAAAGCCTTCAAACGCGAGTTCTTTTTTCCTTTCTGTCAGGATGCTTTCCAGATCAATATTTACGGCGGGCAATGCGCGCGCACGTGCTCGCAGCGTGTTTATGTCATCCAAGGGTGTGGCGCCAATAGCTGTGCCCAACCTAAAGTTACTTTCTGCCCTAATCAGGTACATCTCAGCGAGGCGAATAAAAGGCACATTTGCAAATTGACTTTGCCACTTTGTTGTGGATAGGGTGCCCTCGCCATCATAGAAGAAGGTTTTCCTGTCATCATTTCCGTCATCAAAAATAGTAAAGTAGGGGTCTTCAACGGTCACGTCGCCAGTGAGTGATCTACCCCCATACAACCTAATCGCCCAGAAAGTATTCATGTCATTTACACCATCCTGAGTTGTAATCTGCCAGGCAAAAATATCTTCACTGCCGTTGCCCTCGTTGTTAAACGCACCTGAAAAAGTTGCTGCGAGCGCATAGCTGCCGTCTGCTATCACTAGATCTGCTGCATCCCTGGCCGCAGTAAAGTTGCCCTGCTGCAGGTAAATACGTGCCAATAGCGCTTGAGCAATAATACTGTTTGCATAATAGGGATCGGCATCTGTAGGATGGGGCAATAGCTTAACGGCGTCTGTAAGATCCTGAATCACCTGCGCATACCCCTCAGCAACAGTATTTCTTGCGGGAAATTCTATCTGTGTGGCATCGCTCACGCCATTAAGTACAATAGGTACGCCCAGTTGATCATTGGGCCCATTGGGCTCATAGGGAAGCGCAAAAAAACGAAGCAGGTCAAAATAGATCAACCCTCTTAGGAATTTAGCATTGCCCTCTACAGTTGCAGCAGTCTGCTCATCCTCGATCTTATCAAGATTCTCAAGAACAAGGTTAACCTGATTGGTCACCCCATATGAATACACCCAATTATCTGTTACAAAACTGTTACCCGTGGTCATGACCTTACGGTTGAATTCTGCGGGCTGCAGATATGTACCCCGCCAGGCAATCTCACCATTATTGGCAAGCAGCTCTGATGCAAGATTGTAATCTCCGGAAAATATCTCATTCTGCCCTGCCAGGTCATAGGCACCTACCAGTAAATTTTGAATGTTTTCTGATGAACCCAGGGCCGCCTCTGGGGTAAGACTTTGTTCAGGTTCAATATTCAGGTTGTCATCACATCCATTGATTAAAGGGCAGCAGCAAATAACGAATGCTAGTATTGATTTATATAGTTTCATTTGAGTGTTTTTTGATTTTTGTCTCGCACTTTGTTGTCAAAACAATTTTGACGGTACTTGGTTAAATTCTGGTTTGCACTTATTTTAGAAATCAAGATTTAAACCAAGTGTTACGGTTTTGGCAGGCGGTGCAGAGTAAAAGGCATTGCCTACGTTAATACTGCTATTGGCTTGTATGTCATAAGTTGACTCGGGATCATACCCATCATAATTGGTGATGGTGAGGAGGTTTACCGCGGTGAGATAGATGCGCAACCTCTCTATCTTTATAGTGCTGGTAAAACTTTCTGGAAGTGAGTATCCCAAAGAAAGATTGCGTAACCTAATAAAATCTGCGCCTTGAAGGTATCGAGAGGAATTTTGGGTTCCATTCCCTCCGAATAATCGGGCCTGTGGGACATTTGTGATATCTCCGGGATTTTGCCATCTATTCAGCTGATCAAGGGACTGGTTGTCATAATAATCTGCACTGGCAGATTGAAATCTGCCACCTGAATTATAGATGGAGGCCCCAGATTGTCCTTGAAAAGTAAAGGAGAAATCAAAATTTTTATAATAGATGTTATTTGTAAAACCCGCAATGACATCTGGAAATGGACTTCCCAGAACCACTCTGGATGCACTGTTGAAATCATTGGTGAGAGTGCGGTCGCGTGTACCGTCTGGATTTAAGGTATTCAGCACGAAAAGCGCGTCACCGTTATCAGGGTCTGCACCGGCAAATTCTACCATGAAAAAAGACGCCAAAACCTCGCCTTCACGTACGATGTTTTGGCCAGAAATAATGTCTCCACCGGGTAGGCTGATCACCTCATTCTTATTGTAGGAAATATTGAATGAAGAGGACCAGTTAAAGTCTTCCCCCACAATATTTTTGGTGTTTAAGACGAATTCTACTCCCGTATTTTTAAGTTCGCCAACATTACGGGTTATTGTTGTAAAACCTGACGTGGCCGGAATGGGCTCATCGAGTAGAAGATCAGTAGTTTTCTTGTTATAATAATCGACTTCTCCAGAGATACGATTGTTAAAAAAGCCAAAATCAAGGCCAAAATCATACTGTACGGTGTTTTCCCATTTTAGGGAAGGATCTCCAAGTTGCGTGGGGGTAAGTGCCGGCCTTCCGCTATAAGCGGCACCGCCAAAGAGACTTCTTGAGGCAAAATTGCCAATATCCGCATTACCGGTTACCCCCCAACTGGCGCGTAATTTCAGTAAGGAAAGGGTTGCACTTTCACTCAAAAAGTCCTCATCTGAAATTATCCATGCACCGGAAGCGGCCGGAAAGAGGCCGTACTGTTCATCAACACCAAATCTAGAGCTTCCGTCATAGCGCAAACTCGCCTTAAATAGATATTTGTCAAGGATATCTAGATTGGCCCTGCCAAAATAGGATAGAAATGTAAAACCAGTCCTGCTCGATCCACCGCCCACAATTTCTGCGGCACTATCTACAGTCCTTAAATCATCTGAAGGAAAACCCTGTCCCTGTACAAACTGCACGTCCCTGCGATCGTCTTCATATGACATGCCCGCAGTGGCTTCAAGATTGATATCATCATTTAAAGCTTGAGAGTAGGTAAAGTAATTGTTAAGTACATATTTTTCATTTTGTACACTATTGGCTTCTGCATATCCACCTACTGACTCAGATTCGGTCAATTTACCGCTAAAAGTCTGTGCCGTCTGGACATTAAGGTCGTATCCCAGTTCTGAGCGGAAACTTAGTGAAGGCATTATTTGATATTCCCCATATGCATTGGCGATTGCCCTCCAGATTTTAGTTTTGTTTTCAGCATTTACGACCTGGTTTAAAAAGTTGTAGTAAAACGTATCCCGGTTGGGCAATCCGTCGTCAAGGTAGGGTCTTGTGAAGGGAAGTTGCGCGATGGCCTGTACGGGAGTCGCAAACTGGTTGTCGTTTGCAAGACGGTTAATGGCTGTTTTGGCCAAGCTTGATGTTAAACCAACTTTAAATTTGTCAGAAATGGTGTGGTCTACATTGGCTCTAAAATTATAACGCTCCAGATCGTTGCCCCTGATTATGCCTTCGGTTCTATTATGACCCAAGGACATAAAAAATTGTGTTTTTTCAGAGCCCCCAGAAATATTCAAGTTTAAATCACTTACAGAGCCATTCACGAAAATAAGATCCTGCCAATCGGTATCTACACCACCTTGTCTCCAGGCCGCCTCATCCCCGCCGGCTAGCGAGGTAAAATCTGCATAGGCATCCTCTGCAGTATCTCCGACATTCACATATGCTTCCGTAAAAAGCTCAACATACTGCGCCGTGTTGAGAAAATCTCTTCTATTCGTCTCTTTGCTCCATCCATATGAAGTATTTAATGAGATTTTTGTCACTCCCGATTTTCCACGTTTGGTAGTAATAAGGACGACACCATTAGATCCTCTGGCACCATAGATTGCGGCGCTTGAAGCATCTTTTAGTATCTGGATGGATTCAATGTCATTTGGGTTTAGACTAACTAAAGGGTTGATGGGTGAATCGTTAATATTCTCGTCACTATTGATCAAAGGTATCCCGTCAATTACATAAAGTGGTTCTTGAGATGAAGAAATAGTCGAGACGCCCCTGACCCTAATTTTTATTCCAGATTCTGCCTTACCATTAACTTGTGTGACCTGAACGCCGGCAGCCTTCGCCGCTAAAGTGCTTTGTACACTGGGTACGGGAACTTCATTGATCTCATCTGAGGAGACAGATGCCACATTATCTGTAAGTTTTCTGCGCGTGGAAGTACCATAGCCTACTACCAATACCTCATCCAGGGCCTCGCCGGCTTCCATCTTTACATTGATCGTATCTAAACTTCCCACTTCAATTTCCTGGTTGGAAAAGCCAACGTAACTAAAGATAAGTATGGTTCCTTCTGCAACATCTAGCGAAAATTTCCCATCAAAATCAGTTTGTGTACCGGTGGAGGAACCTTTCTCTACAATATTGACACCTGGTAACGGCATGCCATTATTATCTGTTACCGTGCCCGTTACAGTTTTGGTCTGTGCAAACAAGCAGTGGGTTGTAAATACTAGCAGCAGAAATAAGAATCGCGTGTAGTTTGTTTTCATAAATTGGATTTAAATAAAATTTGACTTACAAATATGGGAAAAAATGTTCGGAGGAGTGGCTGTATTATTCGTAATTAATTAGGTAATTTTTGAGAATTTTTTAATTAATTATGTATAAAAAGCAAGCTTTGACATTAAGTGACCTATTTTAGTTATTGATTAATCATTTTTGATTCATGTGCTTTATAAGGCTTTGACATCATAGGCAATTGAATAATTAATTTTATGAAAAAAAACGGGGCCATTTCTAAATGGCCCCGAGATCAGTAAATTATAAAGAAGAAGTTTTCCTATTGTTTCACCAGGCTAAATTGATTTCCTGTATAGGAACTGCCGAAATCTAAAGTCAGGTCAATAGTTCCTGTGCAGGTTCCTACCGATCCTGTGCCGGTAACGGGCACAACCAGGTTTCCGTAGTCGAAGTCCTCATTTGAGGATACTGTAACCGTGCCGTCATCGGGATTAATAGTCACAAGCATATAAGAAGTATCCGGATTATTTAAATAGGGATTATTCGTGGCTAAAATCCTGAATGAATAATCACCGTCTTCGGCATTATAAGAAATGGGAACTACATCACCCTCAGCATAATCTGCCCAAACATCGGTGGTAACTTTGTAATCTCCTGCAAATAAAGACGCGTCGGATAAAGCACAGAAAAACTGCACCGAATAAATGTAGGGCGATTTAAAGAACGAGCTGGTGAGTACGGTACCCCCAGCATCTGTATTTGTCCATGTCTTTCCATTGGTCATCACATATTCAAGCCTTACCCTGACCTCATCTGTGTTGAGGTAATCACCGGAAGAAAGGCCTAGGGCATTGACAACTTCCCCCAGACTTACGTTTATGGTCCCCCGGGGGAGCCCGTCTTCTCCGGTCTCAAATGCAGAGGCCGGTACATTTTTGACCATGGCTTCACTACCTACAATATTTACTGTGTTTACACCATCAACTACGGTGGTTCTGTACAGGGAAGCATACACATTTACAGATGAAAGTAGGTCACCATTTTGTTCATCCTGCGCCTCAACAGTCAATGACCATTCTACTGAGGGATCACTAAAATTAAAGGTTGCGTTGTTCACCGAAATAGTCCTAAAAATCCCACCCGATGTCTTCCCATCCAAAACCTGATCTATAGTATTGTCACTGTCAGAACATGCGGCCGATAGAACGGTGAGGAAGCAGGTTATAATAATCTTTGTATTTTTCATAATTATGGCTTTTTTTAATTAGAAGCTGGAAAATCTGGTGAAGCAGGATTAATATCCCAAAACACTTGTGTAGTAACCCCTTGTTTTTGAGTAACGGATGAGTTGTTGTTCACAAAATTAGCAGGATATCTAAATGAGCGTATAAATCCCCCGGGATTGGGCTCTCTATCAGGCTGCAATGTTGTTGGGTATCCTGTTCTCCTATAAAAGTTATAGTTGAGTGTACCATTCCCATAAGAGGCGATCCAGAACTGTTCTGCAAGGATATTCCATTTTCGAGTGGGAGAAGCGGCATCGTATTCCGTTCCCAAATCCGAAATAAATCCATCAATATCATCTGATGTAGGTGCGGTGCTGAGGTCAGCATCAGGATCCTTAGCACCAAAAGAAGCAACTTTTTCGATAGACTTTCTATCACCTTCCAGTATAAAAGCTTTTGCGCTTGAGGGATCGGACACCATAGCCCGTTCCGCCCTCATAAAGTCGACCCAAGATGCTAGCATAAGCGGGGTGATACCAGCTCCGCCACCGCCTCCACCTTGGGAAACAGGTTCAAATCTGCTATCGTCAAAACTTCCCCCGGCGGGATAAACCCCATAGGTGCTCCTTAAAAAGCCGTCGCCTGGCGTACCGTCATCATCACCGTGGTCGCGGCCCCAATATCCATCCGGAAGATAGCAAAAGGTAAAACCACCGTCAATATAATGTTGGGGTGCGCTTTCTAGAGAGCATGTTAGCGTCTGCTCGTTTGGAGGGGCATCCGCTCCGGGAACGGCATCAACCTGCCGGTAAAAATAATACCGTATTCGCGGATCGTTATCCACGAGCATGGTACCCATTAACCAGTTTGAAAGATAGTTTGCCCCACCCGTCGGGGTATAATTGTCAGCATATTTAGGGTGCCGTGTATCTGGCTGGGACTCGTTAGTGCCCCATTGAAATTCAAAATCCTCAGATGTATCGGTAATATAATTTCCGCTATTGACAATGGCATCAAATTTACTTAGGGCATTATCATCTACCAGGCGGGTCTGCAGGTAGATTTTCATTTTGAGCGTGTTTGCCAGTTTTATCCAGAGCTCATAATCGTTATCATAATAAACATCAAGCATTGGTTCTACAATAGCATCACGGTTAAAGTTGATGATGGCGCTATCTAGCATCATCTCGGCCGCGGCATATACCTCTGAGCCGGGATCAACTTTAGGGTTTAAAATACCATCCCCAGCCTTTAAGGATTCCGAATAGGGCACATCACCAAAATTATCTACAAGCGTGAGCAATACATCTGCCGAAAGCACTTGGGCAATGGCAATATGGTGGTACTGCTCCTTTTCTTCCGCAAGGGGTTTAAGTGCATCAACGTCAGCGAGTATTTCGCGATAGGCATCATCCCATTCACCATCAAAAGCGGTGGGTGAAAATGCATTGAGGTAGTTTCTACTTCCTAAATATTCAATACGGGTTACCTGAGCAGCATTGTTGCCAAAATCTTCCATCAAACTGCCATAACGTAATTGGATGGCATTTAGAAAAAAGTCAGTATTTGCTTGGTCTGGTGACAGTGCGTTGGGGTTCTGTGTCAGGTCTAATTCGGTGGTTTCACAGGAATAAAAAGCTATCCCGGCCAACAGAATTAGACTACATATTTTATATATTCTTTTCATGTTTATTTTTTTAGAATTTAGAATGAGGCTTGAACACTGAATCCGAAGCGTTTTGAACTGGGCCCACTGAGGAAATCAAAACCCTGGCCATTGCCCACACCCAAAGCTGCAACATTAGGGTCAAAATTGATACCATCTGGGGTGTTGTACGCATCGTACCATAGGTTGAACCCTGAGACTTTAAAGCTAAGTGAGCCAAAGGGCGTACGCTCCAACGCAGATTTTGGCACTTTATAGCCAAGAGAAACTTCCTGAAGCCTGATTACAGAGCCGTCGTAAACCTGAAGTTCATCTGGGCCAAAGAGTACATTATCAAAATAATATTGGGAGTTGTTGATCTGTATTGTATTGGGCTGGCCTGTATCCTGATTGATGCCTGGCAGAATGAATGTGTTGAGCCTGTCATCTGTATCTGTGGTGAGACCACGCCCTAAAAGCGTTGCAATGGTCTGACTATAGATATCACCACCTTTTACGTGTGTAGCCAAAAAGCTAAAACTGAAATTTTTGTAGGATACTGTACTGCCCACATTAAGCGTGTAATCTGGATTGGGGTTTCCTATTTCAAACTGTCCCGTCTCTACCACATAATTCCCCTGGCTATTGGTTAAGAAGTTTCCGGCATCATCACGCAGGATTCTGGATCCCACTATGGTTCCCAAAGGCTTGCCGGGAATGGCGGCATTACCTAAGTTAGAAAAACCTTCATAAACAATGATATCCGTATCTGCACCCAGATCTTTTACGGTGGGGTCTATGGCACTAAAGTTGGCATTGATATTCCAGGAGAATCCATCGGGTTCGGTACTTTCAAAAATATCAACTCCCAGATCGGCTTCAAAACCTTTAACGCTGATTTTTCCGATATTGGTCTGGGTCTGGGTAAATCCTGTAGACGCATCCAGCGCCCTATCTACAATAAGATCTTTGGTAATCCTGTTGAAATAGGAGGCATTGAGCGTAATGATGTTGTTGATCAGCCTGGTTTCGATACCAAACTCTAATTCTGACAATGTTTCGGGTTTAAGATCGGGATTGCCCTTGATAAAATCCGTTGTGTTGGTTACAATAAATGAACCGCCATCGTCTACAAAGCGCTGTGTGTCCAGCAACAATCTGTTGGCAGTAGGGTATCCTGTGGGAAAGTTGGCCGAAGTCCCATAACCAGCCCTCAATTTCAAAAAATTAAGTACATTATTCCCTTTCAGCCCTTCAATTGCCGCGGTAGGTAGAAAAGATATACTTGCACTGGGGTAGGCAATAGAGCGGTTAGCCGGTGCAAGGTTAGATACCCAGTCATTCCTTCCGGCAAGGGTGAGATAGAGGTAGTTGTCATAATCAAATTCGAGTTGACCGTATGTCCCCACAATATTTTGCTCTGAGAAAAACTGTACCTCATTCTGCAGCTGAAAATTAAAATGGCGCAGCACATTGTACACTTGTTGTCCCGAGCTTGAAACCCCGTTCTGATCAAAAACCGTTCTGCGGCTGGTAGCGCCTATATTGAATGAAAATCCTAACTTATCCGTGAGGTCATAATCCCCCGATAGTATAAGGTTATGATCCCAAATAGTATTTGTGTTGTTGTACGTATCGTAAAAACCGCTTCTAATCCTGGCACTGTCAGTAATACCGCCCTTGTTCTGGTAATTGGTATTATTCTCACTATAGACATCTATGCCTAATCTATAGGTTAGATTTAGGTGATCTGAGAAATCATAGGTGATACCTGTACTTCCGTAAACACGGTTTGTGACCTGCTGCGACCGGGTGTTATAAACGGTCCATAGTGGGTTTTGGATATCATTGGCCTGCCTGTAATAAACACTGGAACCCGTAATCGGATTCTGATATGGTAATCCCAAAAGATCAACGTTTCTTGGTGTGAAAAATACGTTGGAAAATACAGAAGAGCCACCTCCTGCGAAAACCGTGTTTCCATCCCCAGCTGATACAGGTGGGGATTTAAAATCGGTTCTCGAGAAGTTCATCGTACCGCTAATGGTAAATTTATTGCTTAGCTGAGCTTTGCCTCCCAGTCCCAAATTGTTCCTAGTGACTTTATTTTCGGGAGTAAAACCTTCATCCACCAGATGACCCCCGCTAATGTTATACGTAACTTTACCGTTATCTGAAGCTCCGGCAAAGTTTATGCTGTTAGTGCTTACAACGCCGGTCCTAAAAAAGTCTTCCACACTATTATAAGGTTTCCAGTCGTAGCGCACATCCTGAAATTCTGGAAAGGCCTGTGGGATTCCCGTTCCCGAACTTGCTGTAGAGTAGGGGTGCGGTACGGTCCCATCGGTGGTTATTGTGCTGCTTTTGCCATAGCCAGCGATGCCATTTAAACTAAAACTGGGTCCCCAGTTGCTATAGAACCAGCCAAAAGCCTGATCAAAGCCGCCCCCATACGTCTGTGTATAATCGGGAAGGGATGCCACTTTGTTGAAAAACATAGAGGAGCTTACGGTAACCTCATTTTTTTTGAGGCCACCTTTCTCGCTTCCGTTTTTTGTGGTTATTAAAATAACGCCATTACGTCCAGCGGTGCCATACAATGTGGCAGCTGCCAGACCCTTTAATACATTGACGCTTGCAATGTTGTTGGGGTCGAGGTCAAAAAACCGGCTTCCACCACTATTCCCCTGTAGAAAATCTCCCTGCTCGTTGGTATCGCTACTGAAGGGTACCCCGTCTACTATAAAAAGGGGCTGGTTGCTTCCGCTAAAAGAGCTTAGGCCCCTAATTGTAATATTTGTTCCAGAACCAGAGATCCCACTTTGTTGGGTAATCTGAACGCCTGAGGCCTTTCCGCTTAATATGCGGCCCACATCGCCCTCAGCCCTTTGTTCCAGATCAGCACTTTTTACCTCTGAAACTGCATATCCAAGGGCTTTCTTTTCCCTAGAGATTCCCTGGGCGGTAACGAGTACCTCTTCGAGTGATTCACCGGGCGCCATCTGAATATCAATAGTTTCCAGAGGGCCTACGATAGTTTCCTGGGTAGCATAACCTACATAAGAGAATGCCAGGGTGACGCCGGTATCAGCCTCAATAGTGTATTTGCCATCAAAATCGGTCTGTGTTCCTGTAGAAGTTCCTTTGACGAGCACATTAACGCCGGGCAAAGGAACTCCCGTATCATCGGTCACGGTACCATTAATTGTTTTAGTCTGTGCAAAAGTGAATTGCAGGCACAGCAAAAAAAACAATGATAAAAATCCATTGTAATTTGTTTTCATACTCAAGGTTTAAAATTAGTCGGACCAAATATGAAAAATAATTGTTAATTAGACAAGATCAATTTGATAATAATTCAATGTTTTAATTTTAAAAATTTAATATTTTAATATATTTTACGATTTTTATAAAATAAATATAACCTTTTAGGTTATTGTTTAATAATAGTTTAATTCGGGATATTTTGTAGGGTAGTGTTTTAAATAAATCCCTATATGCAATAAAGACTCAAGATTTCTAAATCAATGGGTGTAAGAATCATCTGTCAATAAATAGAATTCAATTTATAAGCTCCTGACAGGTCAAGTGAAAAAATTGGAAGTTTTAACGAGCAATACCTATGCGGGAAAAAGTGTGGACTTCCATTGTTTTAAGCCTAAAAGAATTGTTGAAGTATATTTACCGGAAACCAATTTAAATAACTAAAAAAGCCATCCATTTTATGGACGGCCTTTTAAATTATCGTAGTAGAAATAATTAATTGTTTACCTCTGTTTTTGTGAACAACTCAACTAAACCTGGGAAATTGCTGTTTGCATTGATTTCTAGCTGAGGGTACAAAAAACGTTGTGGTATGCTTGTGTTGTTATTTCCCTTTATGGGGACACCTATAAGATTATTTGTGCGCCTTGTATCGTTAAAAACCTGGAGCGATCCCGGTAGCGAAATGTATTTTTCTTCTAGGATTTCACTGATTAATTGATCTCCCGTAGAAGTGCTGGCGGGAAAGTCCCCCCCATATGTGGAGGCTAAGTATTCGCGCACTTCATTGAATGGTGTATTACCATCATTACCCGTTCTTGCGGCAGCTTCAGCCTCAATCAACCTTGTTTCCACATAGTTTACTATGGGAAAACTGGCATCAATGGCAAAATAACCTCCCTCATTTGTATTTATTTCACCTTCATCAAGATTAAAATATACAGGTAAACGGTTAGCATCACCGGGTGTGGTAAGTAGTCTAGGTGTGCTGCCATCCAACAACCTCAATAAATAAGGGTCATTGCAGAGTGCGAGATATCCCCCGCGCTGCTCTACAACGAATTGATAGTAAAGGTTTTTCTCGCCGGTATTGGGGCCATGCCTGGCAAGCAGATCGCCGGTGGGCGCGCCGATTCCCAGTAATGATTCGTTATATGCATTTTGATAATCTTTTGCGATGAGATAGTATCTAGCTTTCAGAGAATGTGCCACTTGCCCCCAGGTGGCACTGTTACCCACAAATACATTTCCTCCAAAGGCTGCGGAAACCGTCGCACTGCCCACATTTGTTATCGCTTCAGAAAGGATTACCTGTACCCCGGCCAAAACATCAGATTGCGCATCATAATTTGGGTTAGGGAACATAATGGGATCACCAGCTTCTGTGAAGGGTATAGCACCAAACAGGGCTGCAGCCTCGCCAAAAAGCATACCTTCAAAAATCTGGCCTACCCCTTGCAAAACAGGTGTGCCATCTTCCATTGCTTTTTCTTCTACAAATTGAGCCTGAGCAATCCCATCAGCGTAAATATCGTCCCAAGTATCATCAAAATCGCCTGCGGCAACTGTATAACCTTCATAAGGCACATATTGCCTGTCACAGCCCGAAAATTGATCTGTAAAGAGGCCAGCATACCTTGAGGCCTGACTTTCTGATAATTTTACCGCTTCAAGTTGTGCTTGACCTATTACAAGTTCGGCTGGTGCATCCGTAAAATTATTTGGATCGGTATTGAGGCCATCGGAAAATTCCTCGCAAGAGGTCATTGTTATTCCCAGGGCCATTATAAATAATGATAATTTTTTCATATTAGTTCTGTTAATTTAAAACTATTAGTAGGAAATCTTAATTGTGAATAAGTAGGATTTGGTACCTGGATTATTAAAATATTCAAGCCCACGACCTTTTGAAGTACCGGTAAGATTTGTCTCTGGGTCAAAACCTTCAATATTTGTCCATAAAATAAGATTACGTCCCGTCACTCCAAATTCTATATTGCTGAATCCTATAGATTCTACAAATGTAGCTGGCAATGCATAAAACAATGATAGTTCGCGAAGGCGTGTCCAAGAGCCGTCTTCAATAAACTGCTCGCCTACTGGGCCAAAACCCCCGCCAAGATCTGAATACCAGGATTCATCAAGTGCCACCGGGCCACCGCCAAAGTCACGCACATTGCCTCTAAAAGTGGCTCCTGCAGGAATGATATCGCCAGCATAATTTGTAAGGTCTGAGGGCGCAATACTTTCGTTAGCTGTAATAGGATCAATACCAAATGTATATAAAACACCTTTTGATCCTGCCCAAATATCACCTCCCTGCGAAGTTTCAAAAAGGGCAGATAGCGTTAAACCCATAAATGAAACCGTGGTTGAGAGCCCTCCTTTCCAGTCGGGGTTGGGGTCACCTATGACCCCTTCTTGATCACTGGCTGTAGGAAATCCATCTTGATCAAGAATTAAATTTCCAGAATCATCCCTTGCAAAAGGGACGCTCCAAAGTGCCCCAAAAGGTTCCCCCTCTACAACGCGTGAAGAAGTTCCCGTAAACCCGTTCAAAAAATAAGATTGAACCCCACTTAAACTTTCCACAATATTGTCGTTTTTGGAATAGTTTAAATTGATATCCCATTTGATGCTTTTATTGTTTATCAAATTTAACCCCAGGTCAAGTTCTACACCTTTGTTGGATATTTCTGCAGCATTTTGTAAAACGCTGGAAAATCCCGTGGATGATGGAAGGTCAATGGGCAGCAGGGCATCTTCGGTCGTGCGGCTGTAGTATGTGGCACCCAATGTGATTTTATTGTTTATAAACCTGAGGTCAGCACCTACCTCAAATTCTTTTACGCGTTCAACGGTAAGGTCTGGATTTCCTTTTGTTGAGCTTCTTGCAAAAGGGTTGCCATAAACGGAAGCCGATAACCCATCTCCCCAGGATGATCCTACGCCACCCGGGCCAAAATTGGTACTTGTGGCATAAGGTATGGGCTCAATGCCCACCTCACCATAAGATGCGCGCAGTTTCCCAAAACTTAAGAAATCGCTTTTGCCAAGAGCTTCCGAAAAAGCCCAACCTGCCGAAAAGCTTGGGTAAAATATATTTTCGTCAAGTGAGGAGGCTCTTTCCAAGCGCCCCGTTGCTTCTAGAAATACCTGATTAAACAATTCTGCGTTTACCACGGCATATGCTCCAGATTTACGCGTTTTTTGCTTAAAAAGGCTTGGTGATTCATTGGCGGCTTCGGCATTGCCGAAAATCCTAAGGTCATCTACAAATGGATTTGTAAAAATTGTAGAAGACCCGCCTATGGAGTGGTAATCGTTTTCTTCAAACTGCGCGCCAGCAATCCAACTTAGGTTTGCATTTTCGCTCAATATGTAATTGCTGTTCAAGAAAACATTATAGGTCTGTTGCTTCTCGGCTCTTTCAGAGCGGGAAAAACTGCCCGTTGATAACCCTGATCCCGTATTTACCGGAAAAAAGGTCTCCCTAACATCTGTGTAATAATCCAGCCCATAACGACCGGTCAATGTCAGGTTGTCCAAAATCCTCCAATTGATCTCAGGGTTAATGATAAAACGCTCTACTTTATCTGGATTGTCCTGTTCGTTGATCGTCCATCCCGGGTTATTATATGTTGGCGGGGAATCGCCCAGATATCTTCTATACCCTCTATGGGAATTAGGGAACGCCGTACCGGCCGCATTATAATAGGTTCCTTTATAATCGGTATTGTTAAAGTCAGGAGAGGTTCTCAAGTAGCCCAAATAAAGCCCATTGACGTTAGAACCCTGTTGTATCCTATTAGAATTGATTTTTGAATAAGATGAATTGATCCTAATCTCAAATTCCTCAGATAACCTGGCCTCATGGTTAAAGCGTAAGGTCTGCCTTTTATAATTCGATTTTCCATTGATTACCCCATCTTGGTCAAGATCTGAAATACTGAATAATGTATTTGTTTTTTCGGTTCCAAATCCTACGCTTAATGAATTATCCAGCGTAATGCCCGTACCAAAAATCTGATCTCTATTGGCCTTGTTGAATACGTCTTGGGATCTTTTTTCTGTAATGGGGTAGTAAATATTACCTGAATCTGCCTCAAAATAACCACCCGAAGTGTCAAAGAGATCCTCGCCCCCTGCACGGTCTGCGATTTTATCTCCCCAAGAGTTCCCGACATTGGGTGTGAAGACGCCCCCGTTACCTTGGCCAAATTTACTCTGTTTATCAAATTCTACATTAACCTCGTCAATTGATAATGAAGATCTAAAATCAATGGAGACATCCTTTCCGTTTTTGCCACGTCCTTTTTTGGTTTTAATTACAAGGACACCATTTGCAGCGCCCGTGCCATAAATAGAAGCTGCCGCAGCGCCTTTTAGGACTGTGACGTTTGCAATATCTTCAGGATTAATGTCATTCAACCGGGATTGTTGCACCACCCCACCGGTGCCCCCGCTTGAGCTTGTGTTTGAGATAATTACCCCATCGAGAACGATCAAGGGGGATGCGCTTCCCAAGATCGTATTTTGCCCTCTAATCTGAATATAGGCACCTGCGCCAGGATCTCCAGAATTGCGTGTAATCCTTACCCCAGAGGTTTTACCTGCTAATCCCTGGATGAGCCCGCTTTCTCCAGATTTAGAGATTTTATCGGTATCTACCGTAGTAGATGAACTTAGATCCTCATCCTTCTTCTTCTCCAGTCCCAGGGCTGTTAATACGATTTCATCCAATTGCTCCCCTTGCTCTAAGGTTACATTTACTGTATCAGAATCCCCAATAATGGATTCTTTAGTACCAAAGCCTACATAAGAAAATACCAGGGATTGCCCATTTTCGCCACTTATCTTGTATTTTCCGTCAAAATCTGTTTGGGTTCCAGTGCTGGTACCTTTTACAAAGACATTAACTCCTGGGAGCGGGACACCTGTATCATCTGTCACGGTACCTGTTATTGTTTTGGACTGGGCAAAGCATAAGTGCATGCACAGCATAAAAAACAAGCATAAAATAGCATTGTAATTTGTTTTCATAAAGTGGTTTTAAAATTAGTCAGCCAAATATGGGAAATTATTGTAAAATTAGCAATATAGATTTAACAATAATTTACCTTTTAAGTTATAATATCTTATTAATATCAATAAAAATGAGTAATTAATACATTAAATATATATTTTAAGTTTTTTGGTTACATATAATGTATATTGAATCTAGTTTTAAAATTTGTATTTGAAGCAGGATGGCTTTTTGTGTTTTATAACCTTTATTAAATAAAAAACCATCCGCTACAGCGGATGGTTTAAAAAATTTAAAATAAATCATCGTTTAATTCACATCCCAGAAAATATTATCTTCAAACGCAGAATTAGTTGTTTGAGCTGGTTTATTCGCCGAATTTGTGGATGATTCTGATTGTGGATAAAGTAGTCTAACAGGACGTGTCTGCTTAACAGCCTTAAGGGAAATAGGCAGATCACTTGGGAACCCTGTTCGGGTGTAGTCGAGCCAAATTTCGATACCATTGATGCTGCCCAGAGCGAGCCATTTCTGTTTAATAATGGTTTCCAGCTTGTTTGATGAAGCCGCCCATGAAACTTGATTTATGGGTTGTGAATAATAGGCTTCAGCTGCTGCATCTGCGTCAGGTACTTCAAGATATTCGAAAGATTCTGTAATAGCCGACTCGTATAATGCTTGTGCATCACCTGTCAGGTACCCTCGTTGAACGGCCTCTGCTTGTAAAAATAAACTCTCAAACGAGCTCAGGATCATTAGGTCCTGCGTGGGGGATTTCAATATACCTGAGCCTAAACTCGATAAGTCCAATTGTTTATTGGTAGGAGTTGTGCTGGCGCCTTGAGGAATGCCCACGTAATCTCCTGAATTTGCTGCCGGTGCAAACATCTGTTGTACACGTGGATCATTGGTGCTATTAAGAAAATCAATGAGATAATCAGAACCTTTGGTAGCTCTGTAATTGCCACCTTCATTACCACTTGAATTAATGAAATTGTTATAAAAAGGATTTAATTTGCCGTTTGAGTTCGAGTAACCAGGATTCGATAAAACGCTTTCTCCTACCTGTAAAAATCCGTATCCATCTGCTGCAATTCTTCTCAACTCAGATGTGATAAAGGCATCTTTACCCAGATTGCTTTGTCTCATCAATAAACGCAGTTTTAGGGTGTTTGCAAACTTGATCCACTGCTCCATATCCCCACCAAAAAAGATATCTTCAGATCCAGGTACCTGTACCTCTGCATTGTTTAAGTCTGCTTTGATGGCATCTGTTGCCGCATTTAAATTAATATAGATCGAATCATAAATAACCTGGCTATCCTGATAGGTGGGTTGTAAAACAGCCGTACTTTTCAATGCATCTGTGTAGGGTACATCTCCATAAAGATCTACCAAATATTGAAAATGATACGCCTTCATGATTTTGGCAATAGCTTTATAATTACTGTATTGCACCGGATTTTCAGATTCTACATTGGAAATGTAATTATAATCAGGCAATGCTCCTGAATAGGTATTTTCAAAAATGCTGGTATAAAAGGTTTCGGTAACATTATAGAGCAACTCATTGGTATAAAAAAGGAAGTCAGAAGCGGGGGCCCAATAATACCCAAAGAGATCGCCCAATTGATTAAGCGTCAATCCTGTCAAAGTTGCCGATTGGTTCAGGGCGGAGGGCAAGATCAGTTCAGGGGTTGTTGTGACGGCCTGGTTGGGATTATCATTAATATCATAATAATCATCAGAGCAGGATGATAATTGCAGGGTTGCCGCAAGTATCAATGTTAATTTTATAAGTCTATTTTTCATATCGTAAATTTTACAATTTAACATTTAAGTTAAGTCCGAAGTAACGTGTGGGTGGAGTTTGGTAAGAAACAATACCAATTGCATTTCCCGTTGTAAAGTTAAATTCGGGATCCGTCCATACATTTTCCTTCGGTA
This sequence comes from Leeuwenhoekiella sp., assembly GCA_965219335.1. Taxonomy (GTDB): domain Bacteria; phylum Bacteroidota; class Bacteroidia; order Flavobacteriales; family Flavobacteriaceae; genus Leeuwenhoekiella. The sequence continues at coordinate 158,390 of CBDCNG010000009.1, read as the reverse complement.
AAAGGGTAAATATATTTCTTCCGATCAAACTTATTTCCACATAGCTGAAAGGGCTTTTGTCTATAAAAGATGCGGGAAGGCTATATCCTAAGGATAGTTCGCGTAATTTTAAAAATGTGGCATCCGTCACATAATTTTCCTGAACGGCGTTATACTGGCCGTAAAAATAATCAAAACCACCATCAGCGGTCTTAACGCTGGTATTGGGCTCATAAACCCCTTCTGAAGTTTCAATAACTGAATTTGGAATTACAAAAGGTAATCTATCATGTTCTGCGGTCAGAACATTCCCTCCGGTAAATGTCATTGTATTGGCTATCCTGTTGTAAAACACATGGCCGGTACGGTAGTCAAAAGTGGCTGCCAATCTAAAATTTTTGAATTTGAAATTGGTATTTAAACCCACAATGTATTTAGGTACTGTTTGGCCTTGTGCTTTTAAACCATTGCCAAGTTGAGGATATCCTGTATCTGCATCCACAATAATACGCCCCTGTGGATCACGATCATAATAGGTAGTTTTAAGCGTAGGATAGGCTTCACCTTCCACTGCGTAGATATATGCTGATCCCGCGTATCCTCCTAGCTCAATCTGGTCAAGATCTTGATAAAGGTCTTTAACTTCAGAATCCTGCCAAGTAAAATTGACACCAATATCCCATCTGAAATTGTCGTTATAAAATGGAGTCGCATTTAGTTCCAATTCAATACCCTGATTGAATACTTCCCCAGAATTTATAGTAGCCACAGATTTACCTGTTGTGTTAGAAATAGGGATGTCAACAATTTGATCAGTCGTAGTAGATGTATAATACGTTGCGTCAAATAATAGGCGGTTGCCAAAAAGCCCCAGGTTTAAACTAAAATCAGCAGAAGTAGTAAATTCTGGTGAAAGATTAGGGTCTCTCGCGGCGTCAGAATCGGTGAAACCCGCCTGGGAACCATAAGGAAATCCTCCAGATACATTAAAAACATCCTGTAAACGGTACGGATCTGTAGAACTCCCAACTTTGGCAACACTTCCTGCAATTTTTAAATAGTTTAGAAAATCACCCTTAAGGCCATCAAAAGCATCGGTAGGTACAAAAGACAATCCTACACTTGGATAGAAAAATGATCTGTTTTCCTTTGATAAAGCTGAACTCCAGTCATTCCTTGCCGTTGCGTTTAAAAATAGGTAGTCTTTAAATCCAAGAGTTAAATCGCCATAAACTGCGGTAAGCCTATCCCTAAAATTACTTTCACCACCGCCTAGTTCACCTTGTCTGTTGCTTACATTATTTAAATCGGGAATTACCAGTGGACTCGCATTCACATTTATATTTTTCGAAAAATTATCCCTGATATTTTGACCTAGAATAACTTTTAGGTTCAGGTCTTGGCTAAGGTCTTTTTTGAAAGTAAGGATTAAATCGGAATTTAATCTTCTGGTAAAGCTTTCATAGTCGGAAACTGATGCGGATAAATCGCCGGGACGGTCGTAAGCATCGGTATAGTCAACTGCATTATTATAAGCTTTTCCATAAGTGGTAAATGTTTCTACGCCCGCGCGATAACTTAAGTTGAACATGTCATTAAACTTATAGGAAGCCTTAAGCTGCCCCAAGAAATTTTCTTGATTGTCAGCTGCTCTTCTGTTATCGATAGTGAAGTAAGGGTTCTCATAATAGCCAGAAAAATATCCATTAGGAGCAGCAAATTTGTTGTTCTTCCAGTCGCTTAAGCTGGATAGTGGAATATTTGCAGGTACATTGAGCAAATTATTATAAACATTGTCTGTCGTTATATTCTGTTTTGTGATGGTATAAGATATGTTCCCAGAAACCTGTAACTTACCATACTCTCGATCTCCATTTATTCTAAAGTTATTTTTGTGGAACTCATCATTAGGCGTAATTCCATAATTTTTCTGATCATATGCAGAAATATAAAATGAACTTACTTCATCACCGCCACCTACTGAAATGTTATTTTGAAAACTTGCCCCTGTATTCCAAAAATCAAGAGTGTTGTTTTTAATAGGTGAATAAGGAAGCTCTAAAAAAGAACCATCTGCCAAAGTGGGTCCCACTTGCCGTAAGGTGCCATCATAAGCGGGGCCCCATGAGGTATTCTCGATGGGTACATACGTGTCCAAATCATAACCAGGGCCAAAACGTTCCTGACGGTCTGGCATATATTGTACACTTTCAAAAGAGGCAGAACTTGAGAATCCTACAACCAGCTTGCCACCGGTGTCTCCACCGGAGTTCGTAGTGATGATTAGAGCCCCGTTAGACGCCTGTGAACCATAAAGTGCTGCGGCATTTGCACCTTTAAGAACATTGACATTAGCAATGTCATTCGGGTTAAGCAGATCCAACGCCCCACGGGAAGCAGGGAAACCATCAATGACGATCAAAGCCTGATTATCCCCTCTTAATGAGCGATTTCCTCTTAAAACTACCCGGGTACTAGGATTTACACCATTACCTATAGTGTTAATTTGTAAACCTGCCACTTTTCCTGTGAGTGCTGAAGCAGCATTAGTAGCCTTGGATTGATTTAGTTTCTCTGAATCAACTGTGGTTACTGTATATCCAAGTTCACGGGGTTTTCGCTCAATGTTTAAAGCGGTTACAATAACCGCATCAAGCTCTGCAGAATCGGTTGCGAGCTGTATATCAATAGCACTTTGATTAGATACAGTTGCTTGTTGTGTCTTAAAGCCGATAAAAGAGAAGACTAAGACATCACCCTGCCCTGCTGCGATGGAATAATTCCCATCAAAATCAGTTTGAGTCCCGTTTGTAGTTCCTTGAACTATAATATTGACCCCTGGGAGTGGTGTGCCAGTGTCATCGGTTACTGTACCGCGTACATTTTTTGTTTGTGCCAGGCCTATTTGAAGGCAGAGCATAAAAAACAAAGTTAACATCCAATTGTAGCTTGTTTTCATATTTAGTTTGATTTATTAAAATTAGCCTCGCCAAAAATCTTAAAAAGATAGTTATTGCACAATAAGTATATAATAATTATACCCCCTTTATTTTAGGATTATAAAAATATGACATACATTTTATTAATTACTTAATAATAAAAATTTAAAACCAATGATTTTTTTAACATTTTGCTTATGAAGGAGGATCTGATTTGCTTTACTCGATTTGTTTGAAATTGTGGAGATTAAGTGCTCATAATATCTCTAAATTTTCCATTTTTTGTAGATATTTCTTTAAAAAAATCGGGAGAAGTCCAATTTTGAGCTGTTATCGTTGCAAAATGCTTATCGCAATTCCTGGACACTAAATCTTTTTGTCAATTTAATGGTGTTTCCGCTGTGATCATAGCCTATAAGTTGCACCTCGAATATCCCTTCTTGGTCAGAGGTGTAAAATTGTATTTGCTTATCCTCGGCAGTAAGTTTTACATGCGGGTTCCAGTAGAGTTGTACCCTATAATCAGGTCTTCTGGAGGCGTTGTGCAAAATCCCATAATTTTGCTGAGAAAATCCATCGTCTATAATTGGCAACGAAAGGTGTATTTGTGATACTTCATTTGTATCTTCTGATAAAGTAAAATCCTTCTTTTTGGTAATTATAGAAATGATTCCACTAAAATAGCTGGGTCCATATCTGTATTGCTGAGGAACTATATCTATGGCCTCCACAGTTTTGGGATCTAGGTTTTTTACAAGGGAATTGTCCTGGATCTGTATGCCATCGATCAGCACCAGGGGGTCTATCTTATCCAGACCATCCTTAAAGGGGTTTTCCGTGTTGTAAACTTTTAGCCTTACCTGATCCTCATCGATGCGCATCGCGGCGCTGGTAATAATCTCTGTAAACGTCTCGTGCATTGTGAGAAAACGGTCATAGTCGTCCAGTTTATATCGGGTAGCATAAGGCTCGTAAAATAGGCTAGGAGTTATGGAATCTTTTTTTTGATCAACTAACATCCCTGCATATGCATTCATAATTTGAACGTCTGTGCTCCTTTCCATAAGCCAATCGCTTAGGCTTGGATCTACGTATAATGTTTTAAAAGTTAACTGGTCAAAAATCTCCTGCTCTTTGCTATCAAGCGAGATGTGATAAGCCTCTGAATGCTTGTTCACCACCTGTAAAATGGTATTTGTTGTGTTATATGATTTATCAAGTAAAATCAGAAAATGCCCGCTGCTATCGGTCTTTACATTCTTAAAAATAAAGTTTTTGCCGGGGATCGAAAAAGAGACGGTCTTATCATTTACTGGCATATTTTGATTTTTTGTACTGATAACTCCACTCAACAATTCTCCCCTAAATTCAGGCAGGTATGTTTTGTTTTTATTATCTAGCCCTAGATATTTTTCGGGAATTAGTAGCTGTGATTGTGCAGGCGAGAGCTTTCTCACCGCTAAGAGATAATCCCCAGCCAAATTATTATCGATTAATTTAAGGTCAATATGTACTGGTTTTCGCATTCCATATGCGGTTGTGTCCAGTGAAAGGCTAATTTGATTTGTAGAATTTTCCGGCTTCACCGGTATGCTTTTCTGTGCCGAAAGGGTGTAGTTTTTAGCTGCTTCCGTATTGCGTTTTTCCTGCTTCAGAAAAGGGTTGATGATCAATAAATCTTTTACAAAATAACCTGAATCTCGATTGTTTCTTGACCAATTGGTGTAGCAGATGAGTTTGTAATCGCCGGACACTGCGTCAACCGGGATTCTATAGCTGCCCGCTCCGGAACCATTTTGAATACCGATTTTATGAAAAAACCAGGTTTTATTATCGGCACCCATTAGCTTTACATATGCTAATTTGCTCTGATTAAGATCGCCCTGCTTTTTATCTGTTTCGATGGTGATTTTATATAGCAGGGTTTCACCACTTAAGAGCATATCGCTGTTAAGGTCTAGATGTGTTTTTTCGGTTACTTTTTCACTAAAAAAGGGTGATTTATCACTGGATTTTTTCGTTTGTGCGAAAACCCCCAGATAGAACAAAAGCAATAGCAAACAGCAATATGTATTCAATCCTCCCAAAAGTCAGGTTTTTTATTTGACGAAAAAGTCGTGCAGTCGCTGCACTGGCCGCTTATTAATGTAAATTCATTGACATCATTGACAAATATTCTTTCTAAAATATTATATCCGCCAAACTGAAGATTTCCATAGATTTCTTCCCGCTCATTGGGGTCTCTATCCAACGTCGTGTTGTCATTATAGTCTAATACCTTTGGGACACAATTAAAAAAGTAAGGCGGTTCTGGTAAGCCAAAATCTGAATAATCAAAGAATATTCTTTTTTGTGTCTGTAGCGAAACGTCAAAAAAGCCTAAAACCTTTTCGTTTTCATCGGTCAGGGAGACAATATTTCCAACGATAAATCCAGGCTGTTTTTGGGATAGGAAATCATCATTAGAACCCAGCTCCTTTAAGTTTTTATAAAAGGTATAGCTTGACTGACTTTCTGAATACGCTTTGACCAGAACGCTGTAACGCTGCTGTATCTTTGGGTCATCTGCGTATAGAAAGAGTATGGGTTTTCTAAGGAGCTGATTGGTATCCAAAGCTGTTGAGGCTGCTATGTTTATATCCGCCGACTGTTTGGTAGAGTAGCAGATGTTCTCTTGGCGGGGATTGGAAGTAGTCTCTACATCAAAGGATATATAGCCGTCATCGTCTACCGTATAATTTTTGATATCAAAATCCAAAGGTGATGGAAAAGGGGTTTTTATCTTATACGTCTCTTCATATTCAAACCTGAAGAAGGGGCTGCCCGCATTTCCTTCTACATCAGCGAATACTTGAATACCGGTTTTGCCTTCAGGATTGGCCCCTTTTTCTGCATAAATGTTTTTTAGGTTTGGGGGCGCTAATGGAGACACGGGGGCAGAGGTATACGATCTTCCGTTTTGGGTATTTATAAAAAGCTGATAGGTACTACCTGTTACTGCTCCAAATTTTTGTTGTGATAGGTACGTTCCGTTTTCGCCTTGAGAGAAGTTGTAGCGCATACCATTATTTTCCATCACATATACCTCGGCATTATTTTCAAGCCTAATGTCTGAAGTGTCCAGACTTGTGGTGCGGGTCAGTTTTATTTCCTGTTGCTTTACCTCATTGGTCATCGTGGTCTCGACTACGAGTAAATCCTCATAATCGAAGGTCTCCAGTGGCAGTGGATCCTTGCACCTCAATACCGTGATCAGGGCCAGAATGGGGATGAGGTAAGATAGGTGTCTTTTTTTCATCAGCCTCAAAATTTAAGATTATAGGTAATTGTAGGTACTGGTATCGAAAAAATAGAGGTCTTATAAGCTTTAATATCGCCAGAATCGTTTACAAAAAACACAGAATAGGGATTATTTCTGCCCAGCACATTATACACTGAAATATTCCAAAAACTGTGGGCCAGTTTTTTAATCTTGTGGTTGCCCTCAATATTGATTCCCAGGTCGAGCCGGTAATAATCGGGAATCCTAAAGCGGTTGCGGTCACTATATACCACCTGTTCCTGCCCGGCATAATTGAATTTGCCAGTAGGGTATGTAACTGGCCGGCCGGTCTGGTAGGTAAAGTTCATCGAGAAGCTGTAACGCGTAGTCAATTTATAATTCATGACCAAAGAAAAATCGTGTGGCTTGTCATAGTTTGCGGGAAAAAATCTGCCATTATTCACCCGTTCCTCTGGGATATCGCTGTCCAATTTCAATTCTGTACGCGAAAAGGTATAACCAAAATAACCGTTAAAATCGCCTTTTTCCTTCTTTACTAAAACCTCTAAACCATAAGCACGGCCGCTACCCTGTAGCAGTTCGCGTTCTATATTTTCATTCAATGTCAGGTTAGCCCCGGTCTTGTAATCCAATATATTACTCATGGTCTTGTAATACCCTTCCAGGCTTAGCTCCAGATTTTTTTCATCTATATTTTTATAGAAACCCAATGAATATTGGATGCCCTGTTGGGGTTTAATATTGATGTCTGACAGTTTCCAGATATCTGTGGGTGAAACGGTGGTATTACTGGTCAATTGGTGAATATACTGGGCAGAGGTATTGAATGCAGCCTTAACGGAAGCGCTAGATGTAAGGAAATAGCGTGCTGAAATCCTGAATTCAGGAGTGAAATAGGTTTTAAAAACCTCTAGATCGCCATAGGTTTCCGTACCGGTCTGGGTACCTTCATTCTTGGGCTGGCCTGGGGCATAAAAATTTTGGGTGGAACTTCCCAACGCGTTGAACATAGACAATCTGAACCCAAAATCAAAAAGGAGTTTTTCATCAAATTTAAACGCATCCGAAAGATAAATAGCTGATTCAAGGCCATGTTCCTGAGGCAATTTAGTAGGGCGGACATCTGAGGCATTGCCACGTGGGTTTATTTCGCCAAGACTTACACCATATAATTTAGACGAAAGCCCATATTGGATTTGATGTTTTTCGTTCAGGTTGTAATCAAAAACGGTTTTTAGCTGAGTCTCATTAATAGTATAACCGTAATCAAAATTGCTGTTTGCATCCCCGTCAAATACGATTTTATAATTGTAATTGGTATTGCTGCCAATAAATTCGGCTTTGGTTTTATCGCTTAATTGCGTTTTCCATTTTAGAGAGGTCAGCAGGTTCTCATAATCATACAGGGAATCTGTAGTTATACTAAAACGGTCACGGCTATAATAACCCATTGCCTGAATACTGTTCTTGTCATTTAGCTGGTGGTTGTACTTTAAGGTTCCGTCATAAAAGGAGGCTTCGCTATTCTGTAAGGATTCCTCTGAAAGTGAACGGAGGATCCAGCCTGAATAGGTAGCGCGTGCGCCCGCGATTAGGGATGCTTTGTCTTTAACCACGGGGAGCTCAACCATGAGGTTGCTCGTCACTGGGCCTATGGAGCCCTCGCCGGAAATTTTTTTAGTATTTCCATTTTTGGACTCGATGTCGATCACTGAGGAGAGCCTACCGCCAAATTGTGCGGGAATACTGGCCTTATAAATATCAGCTTTTGCAGTGGTAAATGGGTTCACCGCAGAAAAGAATCCCAAAAAGTGGGAAGGCGCATAAAGTACAGCGTCGTCCAGCAGGATCAGGTTCTGGTCGCTGCGACCACCGCGGATATTGTACCCATTGGCCCCTTCACCAGCTGTACTAATGCCTGGAAGTGTCAATGCGGCCTTAAGAATATCGCGCTCGCCAAGCACCTGTGGGATCAGTTTAAGGTTGGCTATATTTATGGAATTTACACCAAGAGCAGCCTCTTTAATATTTTTATCCTTGTCAGACTCTACCAAAACCTCTCCAAGCAGTTCAGAATTTTCGGAAAGGGAAATATTCAGCAGCCCATCGCCATAAAGCATGAGGTTGTAACTGCTTTTTTCATATCCTAAAATGCTGGTCTCGATCTGGTTAAAGCCCGCAGGAAGTTGAAGGCTATAAAATCCTGTATCTGATGTTGTGGTATATTTTTTACGGTCTGCGGTGGTTATGACTAGTGATTTTATAGGTTCACCAGTTTTTTTATCGGTTACAGATCCCGAAAGTGTAACGGTTTTCGGAGGGTTTTCCTTAACCTGTTTCCCGATGTAGATCATAGATTCATTAGTAGCCGTTACGGGTCTTAGGAGTGGTTTTGCCCTTGATTTTACTGTTTGTGTGCTATCTATACCAAAATAACCATGGGGCAGGGTTTGATAAACCAGTACACTTTTAGTCAGTATAACACGGTGATCCCGTAAAGTATAATTGAGGTCCGTATTGTTTAACAAACCTTCCAAAATTGAGTTTATTTTTTGATTTTTAAAATCACCCGAAACTGTGTAATTTCTGACCCATTCGATTTTATAGAAAAAGCGATACTCCGTTTGTGCTTCTATCTGATCAATTGCCTTAACAAGTGGTACATTTTGAAAACTAAAATCAAAATTTTGGTTGTTTTGGGCTACAAGGGTTGGCCCATAAAAAAAACTAAAATAACAGAGCAATATTCCTTTCAAGAAAAAGGCTTTTATACCAGTGGTTTTTTGTTTATAGTTACGGTGTAGCAAGACGGTCTAATAATGCGGTTAAGTTCTGCATAAATTTTTTATAATCAGTTTTGCGCAGTTTTCTGTAATCTCTATAAAATTGGGCAATTTCCTTCTTTTGATCGGGAAAGCTGTTCTTCAGATCACGGGCATTATCAATGCGTATATATTGTCCTTTTCTTTGAATGAAAAATTCATCCTTTGTTTTGAACACGTAATATATTCGCTCGTTTTTTCTTTTAGGTTCGGGAAATTTGGATTGTGCGACTAGAAAGGTCAATGACCTTCCCGAATAGGGCACCTCGTAAAAGGCGTTTTTACTATAGCTGTAATTTTTACTCAGGTCTTCCTTTTTAAAGAAATGACCATAAAGTGTGAATTCACTTATATTGGCGTTTGCCAGTTTTACCTGAAAAAAAGAAGATTTCTGGTTTGAAAAAACGATTAGGTTATGATCTACCAGATCGTAATGCATATATAAATTGGTATAAGTTTGCCCAGAATAAACAACACTTCCCTTATCCGGTTTATAGCTATAAAAATAGCGATAATGCTCTGGTGTACTCCCATATAGGTCATAGAATCGTACGCCGTTAAAAACATTTAGATTGTCCTGGCCATAAAAAACATCAAAGAATTTTATTTCTGGAGTGGGCTTCAGCAATTGCTGGGCATTTAGAGAACTCAAAAATCCAAGGCATAGGGCTATACATAGCATTTGCCCTGTTAGAGTTTTCCAATAAAATTGAGATTTTGAGTACTTATTTCTCAAGTAGGTCTGATTTTACCATGCTTTAGTTAATTGCATGAATTTAATAAAAAAACTACAAGATTTTATTACAATGAGAAGTTTTTAGACTTGCATCTATTAAAAATAAAAACCACCCTTGAAATAGAGTGGTTTTAATAGTATGAGAGCTAATTTACAACAGCCCACAAAATTCTAAAAATTTGATCAGGATTTTGGCGTTACAACTATATAGCCCGATGCATCAGCAGATCTTGTGCCACTGGTGATGGTATATTTATAATATAAAGAATCCTGAGCTGCCAGGTTAAGCCCCTCATAATTGGTATCTTTTAGAAGAACAGATCCACCATCAACATCAAGTTTCCCCGCACCACTTGCAACATAAGTGCCCGCCATGTTTTTCTTAAGGGAAAGGGTCACATCATCTTTAGCTGCACTAAACGTGTAGGTACTGTATGCTAAGGCTAAATTGGCAATAGTATCCATACTGGCAGCAGCCAGATTATCTTCACTTATGGATATGGGACTTACGGCGCTAATAGTGAAGTTATCCACAGGCGTTTTGCCGTTTGATAAGGTTGAATTTATCGTTACCCCATAACTATCTACTTCCAAAGCTCCCAAAAAGGAAGTGTTGAAAGTTGCAAGGTCATTAGAGACGGTTGCCATGGTAGATGTTGTGCTATCTAACATCACCTCAACCGAACTGAATGTCACATCAGAACTTGTAAATAGTTTTATGCTCAGATCTGCATTGGTATCAAAGGTACTGATGGTTCTATCGGTAAGATTTGCATAACCGCTCACAGTGTCAACGTCGCTGCGTTCTGCAAAATCATCTGTAGAACAAGAGATCAGCCCAGAGGTGAGCAAAAGTCCCAGTCCCAATAATTTTATAGATTTTTTCATGCTGATATATTTTATGATTTCTAATTATATTAATTCACATCCCAAAAAATGGGGGTGCTCAGTTCGTCTCCACCTATAGCAGACGCTGCAGCGGTATACCCTGGTCCATTTAATTTAGATTCAATAGCAGGATAGGTGAAGCGTTTGGGGACGGCATCAAATTCAGAAGATGATGGAGCCTGTAACATTGGGTAATCCAAACGGCGGTACTCTGTCCAGGCTTCAAAACCACGGTTATAAAGTGCAATCCATTTTTGGATGCCAATTTTCTCATGAAAATCGCCTGCTGCTGTAGCATAAGCAACTGTGGGTTGCGCCAAATAAGTTGCAATATCGTCTTCAGAAACACCCCAATACTCCATATTAGCTGTTATCGCCGCATTATAATAAGTTTCGGCATCGCCAGCTATAAAGCCACGTTCCACCGCTTCAGCAAGTAGGAAGTTGACCTCTGAAGCATCAAAAATATCTCCTGGAAGATCAGGTTGAAAAAATGCATCACCTAAATGGCTATAATTGCCATAAGTTATGGGTGTGGCATATGGCGCTCCTAAATATTCGCCATCAACTGGATCTGAAAAATAGACATCCCTTCTTGGATCATTAACGCTATTCAATTCATTTACAAATGTATCTGCTGGCAAGAAATCCTTACGGTTACTTTGTACAAGATCCAACCAAATTGGATTTGTATTTGGAGTAGATTGGAGATATTGCAATATCGCATTTTGATCATTTGTGATAATAGTGTTTCCTACAGCTTCGGATACTAGAGTCTTGGCCATATCTGGATTAACATCGGCAATGTGCATTCCCAATCTTAGCTTCAATGAATTTCCAAACCGTATCCAGCTGGCAACATCGCCCTGATAGATTAGATCTCCAGCACCAGCGCTACCATATTCCGGATTCATAGAATCCAGGGCCGTATTCAGACGCGAAATGATATCCATATATATTGCTGAGGCATCATCATAAGCTGGATTAATATTGTCAATATCCAACGCTTCGGTATAAGGAACATCGCCAAAGGTGTCTACAAGAACTTGATATACCAGTACTCGCTGAATTTCAATAATGGCGAGCTTATTAGCCTTGGCAGCCATATCTTGCTCAAATTGCTCTGGAGTTACTTGTTGTATTTCCTGAGCATCAATGGTTTTGTAGGCCTGATCAAAATCTTTAAGAACTCCTTGGTACATACTATTCCAATGATTTTCCGGAATTGTACGGGTAAGGATATCGTATTCAGACTCATCCGTATAAGTAGCTTCTGTCCATTGCTGAGCAAATAGCCGAAATACATTAGTATTTACGTTTGTATTGACCAATTGATCTACCAAATCCCTTTGTGCATTGGCCATCAAAGGTTCTCCGGGGACATCAGTAAAAGCCTTTTCATCCACGTTAAGGCCTTCAAGATTACTGGAACATTGTGCCAGTACCAACCCCAAACTGATTAATATTATTTTTTTTATCATGATCTGTAATTTTTTTATTAAAACTGGATTTTGACATTAAAGCCATAGTCACGTGTTGTCGGTAAAACACCACTTTGATATCCCTGAAGGTTACCTGAGCTCAAACCTGCTTCTGGATCTGCATAAGGAACATTTTTCTGGATGATCCAAAGGTTAGCGCCAGTAAGGGTAAAGGTTACGTCATTAAAGAAGAAACCGTCCAATAACCTTTTGGGCAGCTCGTAACTAAGGGAAACCTCTCTTAACTTGATATAGCTTGCGTCGTATACAAACTCAGCATTTGGGAATCGCTGATACCCAAAAACTCCAAACTGGCTCACATCTACACGGGTACTATTAGGTGTGCCATCAGTCTGCACCCCACTAAAGACAACACCACCACCGTTTGCCAGTGTATTTCTTACAGGGTTGCCGAGATCATTTGTAAATGCGGTATTAGGATAAAGTCCTGTTGCCTGACCATAATACTGGTCCAGGGAGAAAATGTCTCCCCCATGTTGAACATCAATCAAGAAACTCAAACTCAAATTTTTATATGAGATAGAGTTAAATACACCACCGGTCCAATCAGGATTAACGTCGCCAATCACTTCATTAGATCCGGAACGTTGATAAAGACCATTAGATTGAACAATACGTTCTCCGGTATTTTCATCATAAACATAATCTGATCCCCTAATAATACCATATGGTTCACCGACAGAAGCATTAAGGGTAACTCCACCCTGGAAGGATCCTAATACATAATTGTTTGTTTCTTCAGAAAGGCTAACCAGTTGGTTCTTATTTTTCGCAAAATTCACTCGGAAATCCCATTGAAAATCATCAGACTTAAAGGGTGTTGCGTTGAGTGAAACCTCGATACCTTTATTCTCGAGTTCACCAGAGTTAATGGTCTTATAGATATAACCTGTAGAACCACTAACCTGTAGCGGCAATACCTGGTTTTTTGTATTGGTCTTATACAAAGATACATCAAGACCTAACCTGCTTTTAAGAAAATCAAGTTCAAGACCACCTTCATAACTGCTAAGTCGCTCTTCCTTTAAGTCTGGGTTTCTACGAGTATTTGATACTGAAAAAAGGTTGTCAGAACCAAAAGGAGTTGGTTTTATAAATACATCCCGTAGTTGTGCAAAACTGGCACCTGTACCTACTTCAGCATAATTTAATCGAATTTTACCGAAGCTTAACCAATCAGCACTGATATCATTAGAAAAGATGTAGCTACCGGTAACTGAAGGATAGTAAAAGGTATTGTTGTCTTTTGGTAAAGTTGAGGTGGCATCTCTACGAATAGTACCTTCCAGAAACATCTTGTTCCAGAAACCAAAACTGGCCTGGGCATACACTCCATCTACACCAACACGCTCTTCTGCCTCTGTAGGTGCTTCAATTGGGTTTTGTGAGTTTGCTAGAGAAAATACTCCAGGTACTGCCAAACCTCCATTCGTTTCAGCAAATATAGATTTGATGTCATTCCTTCTAATGTTGGCACCTAATAGGCCATTAAAGCTAATATCGTCTGTGATATCAGTATCAAAATTAAGGATCAGATCATAGTTATATTCCCTAAATGTCCTGTTGTAGCGATTGTATTTTGCAACGGGATTACTTCCGATGGAAGTGCGTTCTTCTTGAAACTCATCATAAGAGTCCATAGTCACCCGGCCCACAACATTGAACCAATCTGCTATATCATAATTTAAAACAACATTACCGAAAACACGATTACGCTCATCGTTCTGAAAGTTTTTATAACGAATGAAGTAGGGGTTATCCCAAAAAATAGGAATTTGATTCGAAGTAGAACTGTAGTTCCATGTATAATTTTGCCCAGTGCGTTCAAAGGCCCTGCGTTGATCCTGGAAGTTTACGTTAGTTTCTGCCCATTGGCGAAAGTTCGAAAGAATGTTATCAGAATATCCTGTACCGTTACGTCCCAAGGTTTGGGTGTTTACGAAGTTTACATTCGTAGAAACTGTGAAATCATCACTAAAATCGTGACTTCCACTAAAGTTTATCGTATTTCTGTCCTGTTTGCTATTTGGCATAATGCCTTCTGCGTCAAACTTGGAATAGTTTAGCCTGAATGTAGATTTATCAGTACCTCCAGATACGGCAACATTATTTGTAAGTGTCGTTGCCGTTTCAAAAAAGGAAATTGGGCCATTGTCCCCAGCAAATACCCACGGGGTCGCTTTACCGAGATTAGGACTTGTAGGATCAAAGAAGGCGTCCCATTGATAAACCATCAAGTTAGGGTCAAAAGGTGCACCGTAGGAAGCATCTTCGGTAAATGGAGTAATAAGATCATCTGTTCCATCCCCATTCACGTCACCTAAGAAAAAGTACCCATCATCGCTATCATAATACCTGCCGTAACCGGCACCGTATTGCTTTTGATAAGTAGGGAAAGTCTTTTTGTTGACCTTACCTATTTGGATGCCAGAACTTATAGTAACTCCAATCCCCTCATTTTTTTTACCTTTTTTAGTGGTGATAATAATCGCACCATTAGAGGCCCGGTTACCGTAAAGTGCGGTAGCGGCGGCACCTTTCAGCACGTTTACGCTGGCAATGTCATCGGGGTTGATGTCAGAAGCGGCGTTACCATAATCGTATCCTGCACCAGCTGTTTGCTGGGAGTCACTGTTTGTATTTGTGTTGTCAATGATAGTACCATCCACCACAAAAAGAGCCTGGTTGTTTCCTGTAAGAGAGTTTGTACCCCTTAAAAGTACGTTAGTAGAACCCCCTATATTACTGTTTCGTTTGATCTGAAGACCAGAAACCTTACCAGACAGCGAGTTCGCGATATTACCTCCTTGGGTCACTGTGTTTACCTCGTCACCTGAGACTTCTTCAGTGGCATAACCCAGCGTTTTCTTTTCCCTGCTAATACCAAGAGCGGTAACAACGACCTCGTCGAGGGATTCACCAGCTTTCAGTTGCACGTCATAAGTACTTTCTGCACCCACGGTGACATTTTGATTGCCAAAACCCACATAGCTGAATACGAGTACATCACCAGTTGCAGCATCTATTGAGTAATTACCGTCAAAGTCAGTTTGGGTTCCCGTCGTGGTTCCTTGAACCAAAACGTTTACACCCGGGAGCGGTACCCCACTGCCATCAGTAACCGTACCGGTCACTGTTTTTGTTTGTGCAAATGCAAACTGCACCGCCAACGCAAAGAAAAGCGTCAGCATTCCATTTAATTTTGCTTTCATGTTTTGAATTATTTTAATTAGCCGTGCCAAATTTGGAAATAAACAAGCGAAACTACTACGAGGTTTAACCTAATGTTTTGTTATAGTTTCGTTAATGTTAAGAGTTAAAAATCAAAAAAACGTTGTAAATTCTAGATGAATTATCGAGTCGGAAAACTTAAAGTGCTGACGCTCTTGAAGTCCACTTGCAATATTGAAATTTAACACGCCTGCATTGGTCAAAATCCCGGCGCCGAAACCAAAACTGTACAAATAGCCTTCGTTTTTTATGATATTGTTTTCATAATACGCAGCATCAAAAATGGTATGCACATAAAGATTGTTAGTGGGCACATAGCGATACTCAGTACGAAATACAGTAAAAAAATTCGCCAAAAGTGAATTCTCCTGAAACCCCCTGATACTTTTGTTTCCGCCAAAGCGGAAGAGTTCGTTGGTAAAATAGGTTTTAGAGGACAGGTTTTTCGTAGTGTTTGATAAATATAATTGCTGCTTGTTATTGAGTTGAAAGGTATATGTCACGTTAAGTTCGGTACTTGTTTGAATTTCTTGTGATCCGGCTGCTTCGCGTTTTCCCAATGCCGCGTATATGTTAAACTCGCTTGAGATGCCCAGTAATCTGTTTTTAATTTGTGGGGCAAGGCCGTAGCCCGCCCCATATAGCGTTTTGGTGTAATCGGAAAGTTCTGCCATGGTAGTGTTCTCTGCTGTTAAGAGATTTGTTGAACTTTCAACTGCCACCCCGGCGTGTATGCGGGAACGTGTACTTAATATATATGAAAGCTGCGCTTCCTGCTTACTAGTGGAAAAAGTGCTGTCTTGCCTAAAGAGATCTAGGCCTAATTGTACACCTAGTGGACTTTTAAACAAAAAAGGAAGTTCTGCGGTTAAATTGAGATTTTGCTGGTCATTACCGTCACTTTTATAGGCGACCTGAAGCGATTCACCAAAATTCAAGTTATTAATTAAAGCCAAATTCAAATTACCGTCAAATCTGATCTTACCAGTACGCTCATCCGTGCCAAAGCCAAGAAAGCCCTCAAAACGATTGGCCTGACGCTTTTGTAAATATAAAAAAATACTCGTGCTGTCTCGGGTAAAAAGGACTTCAGGATCGCGAGTGCTGGTTAAAAATGGAAGTTGGGCCAGATCGTTGGAATGCTCGAGGATTTGGCCTTGGTCGTATGGCGTGCCCGATTTTAAGTTGGCATAATGCCGAACAAAAGATTTTGGGTACTTTTCATAACCTTTTACGGTAATATTGTCGATTGTGCGTTTAATTTCGCGATTGTGCGAGAGTTCCGCAGTTAGGTATCCGTCTTTGTGTTTTAGATTCTTCAGTTGAAAATAGGTTAGGGGATAACCGGCTTCAGCCTCTAATTGGGTGAAACGGGAAAATGTGTTTTCCATCTCGCTTGGGTCAATGGTAAAATAATCTCCTGTGACTGGTAAATTGAGTTTTTTCGCGTAAAATAAAACGGAGGGATCTGTGGTATATATATGTAATTTTTTCAAACGGGCACCTAAAATCAGATGTCCTATATATAATGTATCGCTTTTTTTTTCAAGGTTGGTCAGCCGATAATCTACATAGCCCTGTTTATAAAGAGTATCCCCGATATGCTTCAATTCATTATCAAGGCTGCTAAAATCCATGAATGATTTTTTAAACGCATAGGTGTTGATAATACTGTCAGCGCGTCCTTCTCTGGTGTGCAGTTGTAAATAAAGGTTCTGAGCATAACAACCGCCAAATGAGAAAAGGGCAAAGAAGAAACATACAAGTTTGGGAAAGAGTCTCAAGTAGGTGCTGTTATAATATTTTAAACGAAAATGGTGCATCAAAAGTACAACCTTGCTCTTACTGTATAAGTCTTTTGAAAATTAATCCATTAAGATTTGATAAAGTAGAAAATTGTTTTACATTTGCAAGCCCTTAGAAAAGGGGCTATTGGAATAACGAAAATCAGGTAAAGGAAATTATGCCAACAATTTCACAATTAGTACGAAAAGGAAGGACCAAAATAACCAAGAAGAGTAAATCGGCCGCTTTGGATTCGTGCCCACAACGACGCGGGGTTTGTACCCGTGTTTACACCACTACCCCTAAGAAACCTAACTCTGCGATGCGTAAAGTAGCGCGTGTAAGGTTGACTAATGGTAAAGAGGTGAACGCCTATATAGGTGGTGAGGGACACAATCTCCAAGAGCACTCGATAGTATTGGTTAGAGGTGGACGGGTGAAGGATTTGCCAGGTGTGAGGTACCACATTGTACGAGGCGCATTGGATACCGCAGGGGTTCAAGGTCGCTTACAGCGTAGGTCTAAATACGGAGCAAAACGCCCTAAAAAGTAAAATGTGAGTTATGGGTTATACATTGTGGGTCATGAACGGCTCATAATGAATAACGGTTAATGATCAACAATTAACTTATTACAATGAAGCAATGAGAAAAAGACAGGCCAAAAAAAGACCCCTTTTACCCGACCCGCGGTTTAACGATCAGCTGGTAACCCGCTTTGTCAACATGATGATGTGGGATGGTAAAAAGAGTGTCGCCTTTAAAATCTTCTATGATGCAATGGATATTGTGGAAGAAAAGAAAAACAATGATGAGAAGACCTCTCTGGAAATCTGGAAGGATGCCCTTTCCAACGTTATGCCACACGTAGAGGTGCGCAGTCGTAGGGTAGGTGGAGCAACATTTCAGATCCCTATGCAGATCAGGCCAGACCGCAAAATATCTACTGCGATGAAATGGCTGATCAGCTTTTCGCGCAAGCGCAATGAGAAATCAATGGCCAATAAACTGGCTGCGGAAGTTCTTGCTGCTGCCAAAGAAGAAGGTGCTGCCGTAAAAAAACGTTTGGACACCCATAAAATGGCAGAGGCGAACAAAGCATTCTCTCACTTTAGATTCTAGAAAATAAAATGGCACAAAGAGATTTAAAATTTACAAGGAATATAGGGATTGCCGCGCATATTGATGCGGGTAAAACCACTACTACTGAGCGTATTCTATACTATACAGGTGTGAGCCATAAGATAGGTGAGGTACACGACGGTGCGGCTACTATGGACTGGATGGAGCAGGAGCAGGAGCGGGGGATCACCATTACCTCTGCAGCTACTACCTGTACGTGGAAATTTCCAATGGAAAATGCGCAGCCGCTACCCGATACAAAAGATTATAACTTCAATATTATAGACACCCCGGGCCACGTAGACTTTACAGTTGAGGTAAACCGCTCGCTACGTGTTCTTGATGGACTTGTCTTTCTGTTTAGCGCAGTTGATGGTGTTGAGCCGCAATCTGAAACTAACTGGAGACTTGCAGATAACTATCACGTGCCCAGAATGGGTTTCGTGAATAAAATGGACCGTCAGGGTTCCAATTTTATGGAAGTCTGTAAGCAGGTTAAAGAAATGTTGGGCTCTAATGCTGTACCCATCGTTTTGCCCATCGGTGACGAGGCTGATTTTAGGGGTATCGTTGACTTGGTGAAAAACCGTGGTGTTGTTTGGCATGACGAGACCCAGGGATCAACGTTTGATGTTGTAGACATCCCTGAAGATATGAAAGAGGAGGTTAAGAAATATCGTGGTATGCTTATCGAAGAGGTAGCTGCTTATGATGAACACCTGCTTGAAAAATTCATGGAGGATGAGGAGTCCATTACAGAGGATGAGATCCACGCTGCGCTGCGTGCAGCCGTGATGGATATGAGCATTATCCCCATGATATGTGGTTCTGCCTTTAAGAACAAAGGAGTACAGTTTCTTCTTGATGCGGTTTGCCGTTATCTTCCTTCTCCAGTTGATAAGGAAGGTATTGTGGGTGTAAACCCAGATACAGAAAAAGAGGAAAAGCGTCGTCCTGATGTAACTGAGCCATTTGCAGCGCTTGCATTTAAGATTGCAACAGATCCTTTTGTAGGCCGCTTGGCATTTTTCCGCACCTACTCAGGGCGGTTAGAAGCTGGCTCTTATGTGCTTAATAACCGTTCCGGCAATAAAGAACGTATCTCCAGAATCTATCAGATGCATTCTAACAAACAAAATGCCATTGATTTTATTGAGGCTGGTGATATTGGTGCTGCTGTAGGTTTTAAAGATATTAAAACAGGTGATACATTAACAGATGTAAAACACCCCATCGTTTTGGAAAGTATGGACTTCCCTGATCCCGTTATCGGTATCGCGGTAGAGCCAAAAACTAAAGCTGATGTTGATAAATTGGGTATGGCGCTTGCTAAGCTCGCCGAAGAGGATCCTACCTTTCAGGTACGTACAGACGAGGCTTCTGGCCAAACCATTATTTCTGGTATGGGTGAGCTTCACCTCGATATAATTGTTGACCGTTTGCGTCGCGAATTTAAGGTTGAAGTAAGTCAGGGTGAGCCTCAGGTAGAATATAAAGAGGCTATTACCAAATCTGCTGATCATAGGGAAGTTTATAAGAAACAGTCTGGTGGTCGCGGTAAGTTTGCGGATATCGTATTTACCATAGAGCCCGTAGAAGATGAGAAGTTTGAAGGGCTTGAATTTGTAAACTCTGTTAAGGGTGGTAATGTCCCTAAAGAATTTATTCCCGCTGTTGAGAAAGGCTTTAAGCAGGCTATGGTCAATGGACCGTTGGCAGGTTTTGAAATGGATTCCATGAAAGTTACTTTAAAAGATGGCTCTTTCCACCCGGTGGATTCTGATGCACTATCTTTTGAACTGGCCGCCAAGTTAGGTTTTAAAGCGGCTGCAAAAGCTGCAGGAGCTGTAGTTCTTGAGCCCATCATGAAGGTGGAAGTGATAACCCCGGAAGAGAATATGGGTGATATCGTAGGAGACTTAAACCGTCGCCGAGGCCAAATGAGCAGTATGGGAGACCGTGCTGGTGCTAAAGTTATTAAGGCAGAAGTGCCACTTTCCGAAATGTTTGGTTATGTAACCACGTTGCGTACACTTTCTTCCGGACGGGCCACATCTACAATGGAATTTTCACACTATGCGGAAACACCATCCAATATTTCAACAGAGGTAATTGCTGCCGCTAAAGGTTTAGCTAACGATTAATTTACTGGAAATGAGTCAGAAAATAAGAATAAAGTTAAAATCTTACGATTACAATCTGGTAGATAAATCTGCTGAAAAGATTGTAAAGACCGTAAAAAGTACTGGTGCTGTTGTTACTGGGCCTATACCATTGCCCACTAATAAGAAAATATTTACCGTACTCCGTTCACCGCATGTTAATAAAAAGGCGCGTGAGCAATTTGAGCTGAGCTCTTACAAACGCTTACTTGATATTTACAGTTCTTCTTCAAAGACGATAGATGCGCTGATGAAACTTGAACTGCCAAGTGGGGTAGAGGTTGAGATAAAAGTTTAGTTTCCTGGCAGGCGGTAATCTCATGATGAGATTTTAGATCATGAAATTCCGACCATGCAGGAATTATTTAAAATGTCCTGAGCTTCGTGCGAGGGAAAAACGGAAAATACAATCGAGGGGTCGAAGGTATTTTGACCCCTTGTTATTTTTACCTGGAGTATTCTCGTAAAAGCGAAAATCTCCTACAGTAAGGAATTAGATTGAGCAAATTTCTGCCCCCGCAGAAGTAAAATAAACGGAGGGAGAAAAGAGGGGGGTAAGACTTCTGAATTCATAATTTTAAATTCATAATTAATTAATATGTCTGGGTTAATTGGAAAAAAAGTAGGTATGACCAGCATCTACGACGAGAACGGGAAGAATCTTCCCTGCACCGTTATTAAAGCAGGTCCCTGCATTGTCACCCAAGTCAGAACCAAAGAGGTCGACGGGTATGAAGCCCTTCAACTAGGTTTCGATGACGCAAAGACTGCAAACAAGGCTGCCGAAGGTCATTATAAAAAGGCAGGGACTGTTGCAAAGCGAAAAGTTGTCGAATTTCAGGAGTTTGAAGGCGATTATAAATTAGGTGATACGGTCACTGTAGAAGTTTTTAAGGAAGGGCAATTTGTCGATGTGGCAGGCACTTCTAAAGGTAAAGGTTTTCAGGGCGTAGTAAAGCGTCATGGTTTTGGTGGTGTAGGCCAGTCTACACACGGTCAGCACAATCGGCTGCGTGCTCCGGGATCTATAGGTGCTGCATCTTATCCATCCAGAGTTTTTAAAGGGATGCGGATGGCCGGTAGAATGGGTGGAGAACGCGTAAAAGTTCAAAATTTAAGGGTTTTAAAAGTGGTTCCCGAAAAGAACCTAATTGTGGTCAAAGGCGCAGTACCCGGCCATAAAAACGCTTATGTAATGATAGAAAGGTAATGAAAGTAGCAGTAGTTGATATCAAAGGAAAAGAAGTAGGCAGGGAGGCAGACCTTTCTGACACTATTTTTGGAATAGCTCCTAACGACCATGCGGTATATCTCGATGTTAAGCAACATTTGGCCAATAAGCGCCAGGGGACGCATAAGGCAAAAGAGCGAGCAGAAATCAAGGGAAGTACCCGTAAGATCAAGAAGCAAAAAGGAACAGGTACCGCCCGCGCAGGTAGTATAAAATCCCCTCTTTTTAAGGGTGGAGGTCGCGTTTTTGGCCCAAGACCCAGGGATTATTCTTTCAAATTAAACAAAAACCTTAAACGTCTCGCACGCCGTTCTGCACTTTCTATGAAGGCAAGTGAAAATGCGATTATGGTTGTAGAGGATTTTGAGTTTGATGCACCTAAAACCAAAGATTTTATCAATGTTTTAAAAGCCTTGGGATTAGATGATAAAAAATCCTTGATAGTGTTGGGAGGGTCGAATAATAACGTATATTTGTCGTCACGCAATTTAAAGACATCAGACGTTATAAGTACCTCTCAATTAAACACTTATAAAATTATGCATGCGCATAATGTAGTCCTTTTAGAAGGTGCGCTAGAAGAAATTGAGCAAACCTTAAGCAAATAAGCAAGATGAGTATTTTAATAAAACCTATTATAACAGAGAAAGCCACAACAGATAGCGAGCTTCATAACCGTTATACTTTTGTTGTGAATTCTGGCTCAAATAAAATTGAAATCAAAGATGCTGTAGAACAAGCCTATGGTGTCTCTGTACTAAAGGTCAGGACTATGAATGTCCGCGCAGATCGTAAATCCAGATTTACAAAATCTGGTATGATCACTGGTAAAACGAATGCTTATAAGAAAGCGATCGTACAGGTGGCGGAAGGTGATACCATTGATTTTTATAGTAACATTTAAGACACAGAAATGTCAGTTAGAAAATTAAAACCTATTACTCCAGGACAGCGATTTAGGGTTGTTAATGGCTTTGATGCCATTACTACCGATAAGCCGGAGAAGAGCCTTTTGGCTCCGAAGAAAAAATCTGGAGGTAGGAACAACACAGGAAAAATGACCATGCGCTATAAGGGTGGCGGTCATAAGCAGCGTTATCGCATCATTGACTTTAAGCGTAGTAAAGAGGGTGTTCCTGCTACCGTGGCGACCATTGAGTATGATCCAAACAGGACTGCATTTATTGCTTTGTTGCATTATCAAGATGGTGAGAAACGTTATATGATTGCCCCTAATGGGCTGCAGGTGGGCCAGAATATCGTTTCTGGAATTGGTGCAGCGCCTGAGATAGGGAATGCATTGCCGCTTTCAGAAATACCTTTGGGAACCATCATATCATGCATTGAATTGCGACCAGGACAAGGTGCTGTTATGGCTCGGAGCGCTGGAGCTTTTGCCCAGTTGATGGCAAGGGACGGTAAGTTTGCCTCTGTGAAATTGCCCTCAGGAGAGACAAGGTTGATCTTGGTCAATTGTTTGGCGACCATCGGCGCAGTATCTAACAGTGACCATCAGTTGCTGGTTTCCGGTAAGGCAGGAAGGAGCAGATGGTTAGGTAGACGACCACGTACACGCCCTGTTGTAATGAATCCCGTTGACCACCCGATGGGTGGTGGAGAAGGCCGGGCTTCCGGTGGGCATC
Organism: Leeuwenhoekiella sp.; assembly: GCA_965219335.1. Taxonomy (GTDB): domain Bacteria; phylum Bacteroidota; class Bacteroidia; order Flavobacteriales; family Flavobacteriaceae; genus Leeuwenhoekiella. The sequence goes on along the minus strand of CBDCNG010000009.1, from coordinate 135,068 downwards.
CACGCTCGAGAAATGGTATACCTGCAAAAGGATATAGAACCCGAAGCAGAACCAAAGCAAGCAACAAATATATTGTGGAACGTAGAAAGACTAGAAAGAAATAATTATGGCACGTTCATTAAAAAAAGGACCATACGTCCACTACAAGCTTGATAAAAAAGTCGAGGCTAACGTAGCGTCAAATAAAAAGACAGTCATCAAAACATGGTCTAGAGCCAGTATGATTACTCCAGATTTTGTAGGTCAGACGATCGCCGTGCATAACGGCCGTCAGTTTGTACCGGTCTATATCACTGAAAATATGGTGGGACACAAACTGGGCGAATTTTCACCTACACGCTCCTTCCGGGGTCATTCTGGTGCGAAAAATAAAGGTAAAAAATAATTGAAGCTATGGGAGTTCGTAAAAGAGAAAGAGCAGATCAGATTAAGGAGGCCAAGAAAAACCTGGCTTTTGCCAAACTGAACAACTGCCCCACATCACCCCGTAAAATGCGCCTTATGGCAGATCTTATACGTGGTGAGCGGGTGGAGAAAGCGCTTCATATATGTAAATTCAGCAGTAAGGAGTCTTCTCGCAAACTTGAGAAGTTGCTGCTTTCGGCGATAGCCAACTGGCAGGAAAAAAACGAGGACGCGAGTATTGAAGATGCAGACCTTTTCGTTAAGGAGATCCGCGTGGATGGCGGCAGTATGTTGAAAAGGTTGCGACCCGCTCCACAGGGCCGTGCTCACAGAATTAGAAAACGTAGCAATCACGTTACTGTCGTGCTGGCTGCAAAAGATAACACACAAAGCGCTTAATATATGGGACAGAAGACAAATCCAATCGGGAATCGCCTGGGTATCATTAGAGGTTGGGAATCCAACTGGTACGGGGGCAACGACTACGGCGATAAACTTGCCGAAGACGACAAGATCAGGAAATACATCCATGCCCGTTTATCTAAAGCAAGTGTTTCAAGGGTTATTATTGAGCGTACGCTTAAGCTGGTAACTGTTACTATTACGACTGCCCGACCAGGTATCATTATAGGTAAGGGCGGCCAAGAGGTTGATAAGTTAAAAGAAGAGTTAAAGCAGATTACTGATAAGGAAGTTCAGATCAATATTTTCGAGATTAAGCGTCCAGAACTTGATGCTTTTTTGGTGGCATCTTCGGTAGCCCGACAGGTAGAAAACCGTATTTCCTACAGGCGTGCGATCAAAATGGCTATCCAGGCTGCGATCCGCATGAATGCCGAGGGGATTAAGATACAGATATCCGGTCGTTTGAACGGTGCAGAAATGGCACGTCAGGAATCTTATAAAGAAGGTCGTATACCATTATCAACTTTTAGGGCTGATATTGATTATGCACTTGTAGAAGCTCATACTACTTACGGGAGATTGGGCATTAAGGTATGGATCATGAAAGGTGAGGTCTATGGCAAAAGAGAACTTTCCCCACTAGTGGGAATGTCAAAGAAGCAAGGTGGCAAAGCAGATCGCAAGAGACCAGGAAAACCCCGCCGTAGAAAGTAATTTTTTAAAGTAGTAAAGAAATGTTACAACCTAAGAAAACAAAATATCGCAAACAGCAGAAGGGGCGTATGAAAGGTAACGCCGGTCGGGGGCATTTGCTCGCTAACGGTGCTTTTGGCATTAAATCCCTAGACTTTGCTTTTGTGACATCAAGACAGATAGAGGCCGCACGTATTGCAGCAACGCGTTTTATGAAGCGTGAAGGTTCATTGTGGATTCGTATTTTTCCCGATAAACCTATTACCAAAAAACCCCTTGAAGTTCGTATGGGTAAAGGTAAGGGTGCCGTGGAATATTGGGCGGCTGTAGTTAAGCCTGGGCGCATGCTCTTTGAAGTGGGTGGCGTATCTGAAGATGTAGCTAAAGAAGCCTTGCGTCTTGCTGCTCAAAAACTGCCTGTGCGTACCAAATATATTGTGGCTAGGGATTACCAAGCGGACTAAAAGCAAATAACATGAAACAATCAGAAATAAAAGAGAAATCCGTAGCAGAATTGCAGGAAGAATTAATCAAAGCCAAAAGATCGTATACAGATCTTAAAATGGCACATGCAATCTCCCCATTGGAGAACCCTATTCAGCTTAGAGGTCTTAGAAAGTCTGTGGCCCGTATCGCAACAGAACTTACAAAACGAGAATTACAATAATGCTGCTTAAGATGGAAAAAAGAAAATTAAGAAAAGAGCGTATAGGCGTGGTGACCAGCAACAAGATGCAGAAGTCAATTGTTGTATCCGAAGTTAAAAAGGTAAAACACCCTATGTACGGTAAGTTTGTTTTAAAAACTAAAAAGTACGTTGCTCACGATGAACAAAATGACTGCAACGAAGGGGATACGGTAAGGATCATGGAAACACGGCCTTTGAGTAAGTCCAAATGTTGGAGATTGGTTGAAATATTAGAAAGAGCTAAATAATTATGCTACAGCAAGAATCAAGATTACGGGTGGCTGATAATACCGGGGCGAAAGAAGTTTTGACCATTCGGGTATTGGGCGGTACTAAAAGGAGGTATGCTTCTTTGGGAGACAAAATAGTTGTTTCCGTTAAGGATGCGACACCTAATGGTCAAATAAAAAAAGGAGCTGTATCTACCGCAGTGGTGGTACGCACTAAGAAAGAAGTACGTCGTCCCGATGGATCGTATATTCGTTTTGATGATAATGCCTGCGTATTGCTCGGCCCACAAGGCGAGATGCGAGGAACGCGTGTTTTTGGCCCCGTAGCCAGGGAATTGCGCGATAAGCAGTTTATGAAGATTGTATCACTTGCACCTGAAGTGCTTTAATACAAATACAATGACAAAGCTCAAGATTAAAGTAGGAGATACCGTTCGTGTCAATTCTGGTGACCATAAAGGTCAGGAAGGTAAGGTGCAACGTGTATTCAAAGATAAAAACAAGGCCGTTGTAGAAGGCGTTAACATGATTTCAAAACATGAAAAGCCCAGCGCTGCAAATCCCCAGGGAGGCATTGTAAAAAAAGAAGCGGCATTGCACATATCCAATCTTTCACTAATCGATAAAAACGGGGATAGTACCCGAGTAGGTTATCGCATAGAAGATGGAAAAAAGGTGCGTTTTGCAAAAAAAACAAATGAGGTAATATAGTTATGGCCTACACGTCAAGATTAAAAACGGAATATAAGGAACGCGTACTTCCAGCCCTTAAAGAGGAGTTTGGATATCAGAATATAATGCAGGTTCCCAAGTTAAAAAAGATTGTTATCTCCCGTGGCGTAGGTGCGGCTGTTGCTGATAAAAAGTTAATTGACTATTCAGTTGATGAGCTTACCAAGATAGCTGGTCAGCGTGCTGTACCCACCAATTCAAAAAAGGATGTGGCTGCTTTTAAATTAAGAAAAGGTATGCCTATTGGTGCAATGGTAACACTACGCGGTGAAAGAATGTATGAATTTCTGGATAGATTGATTACGTCTGCACTACCAAGGGTTAGGGATTTTACCGGTATTAAGGCTACTGGCTTTGATGGTAGAGGTAACTATAGTCTGGGAATTACAGAACAAATCATTTTCCCTGAGATAGACATAGATAAGGTGCGTAAGATTGAAGGTATGAATATTACCTTCGAAACTTCGGCAGCGACTGACAAAGAAGCAAAATCATTGTTGACAGAATTGGGGCTACCCTTTAAAAAGAATTAATTATGGCTAAAGAATCAATGAAGGCCCGCGAGCGCAAACGTGCAAAATTGCAGGCTAAATATGCAGAGAAACGAAGAGCTCTTAAAGAGGCAGGAGATTATATCGGTTTACAAAAATTACCAAAGAATTCCTCTCCTGTTAGGCAGCATAATCGCTGTAAATTGACTGGAAGACCCCGTGGTTATATGAGGACTTTTGGTATTAATCGTGTTACTTTTAGGGAAATGGCCAATCAAGGTCTTATACCTGGAGTAAAAAAAGCGAGCTGGTAAAAATTTTTAATTGGTTTCAGGTTTGACCCCAGGGAGGGGCCAAAAACCAAAGCCACAATTCTATATCAATGTATACAGATACAATTGCAGATTTCCTGACTAGGGTCAGAAACGCAGCTGCAGCAAACCACCGCGTCGTAGAGATCCCGGCTTCCAACTTAAAGAAAGAGATAACTAAGATCTTATTTGATCAAGGATATATCTTGAGCTATAAATTTGATGATAGCACAGCACAGGGCACCATCAAGATTGCTCTTAAATATGACAGGGAGACCAAGGAATCCGTCATCAAAAAAATACAAAGGATCAGTACCCCTGGTTTGCGTATGTATTCTTCATCAAAAGAATTGCCGCGCATTTTAAATGGATTGGGTATTGCAATTGTCTCTACTTCAAAAGGAGTAATGACGGGAAAGCAGGCACAAAATGAAAATGTAGGTGGTGAAGTACTTTGCTACGTTTACTAAAAAACAGTTAAAAAGACAAAACCATGTCAAGAATAGGTAAAAATCCCATTACGATCCCATCGGGGGTTACCGTTAATATAACTGATAATCTCGTAACGGTAAAAGGAAAACTAGGGGAGCTCAAGCAGGAGTATTCCGGAATAGATATCAAAGAGGAAGATGGTGTAATTACATTAGTACGCCCTTCTGAAAGAAAACAGGATAAGGCTAAACATGGTCTATACAGGGCTTTGATCGCAAATATGATCAAAGGCGTTGCTTCTGGATATACTAAAAAACTAGAATTAGTTGGTGTAGGATACAGAGCTAGCAATCAAGGTCAGAAACTGGATCTAGCATTAGGATTCTCGCATAATATTGTGTTGGAAATTGCACCAGAAGTCAAGGTAGAAACAGTTACCGAAAAAGGTAAAAACCCTGTTATAGTCCTGTCTTCATATGATAAGCAACTTGTTGGTCAAGTGGCCGCAAAAATTAGGGCTTTCCGTAAGCCAGAACCTTATAAGGGCAAGGGTATTAAATTTGTAGGGGAACAACTTAGGAGAAAAGCAGGTAAATCTGCATAATTATAGTATTATGGCATTTTCAAAAGAAGCAAGAAGAAATAAGATTCGCAGGAGAATACGTGGCTCCTTGAGCGGTACCGCAGCACGTCCCAGACTTTCCGTCTTTAGGAGTAACAAAGGTATCTATGCTCAGCTCATAGATGACACCAATGGAACCACCATCACCGCTGCATCTTCTAGGGACAGCGGTATCACTTCCGCTAAAGCGAACAAGACCGAAACGGCTAAGCTTGTGGGCAAAATGATTGCCGAAAAGGCTATTAAAGCTGGTGTTGAAACTGTATGTTTTGACAGGGGCGGATACCTATATCACGGAAGAGTAAAACAATTAGCAGAAGGTGCGCGGGAAGGCGGGCTCAAATTTTAGAAAGTTATGTATCAAGATTATAAAAATGTAGAAGTAGTAAAGCCAAGTGGGCTTGACCTTAAAGATCGTCTCGTAGGCGTACAACGGGTCACTAAAGTGACCAAGGGTGGTAGGGCTTTCGGTTTTTCTGCAATTGTTGTCGTAGGTGATGAGCAAGGTGTTGTAGGGCAGGGATTGGGAAAATCAAAAGACGTTGCCAGTGCGATAGCTAAAGCGGTCGAAGATGCCAAAAAGAATTTGGTACGTATCCCGTTACAAAACGGTACGATTCCCCACGAACAAAAAGGTAAATATGGTGGTGCCCGCGTACTGCTCTTACCTGCTGCTGCGGGTACGGGAGTGATTGCAGGTGGTGCAATCCGTTCAGTACTTGAAGCTGTAGGGGTACATGACGTGCTCTCAAAAAATCAAGGGTCATCAAACCCACATAACGTGGTTAAGGCAACCTTTGATGCGCTTTTGCAGATGCGTAATGTGGAGACCGTAGCTAAACAGCGAGGTATCTCAATAGATAAAGTTTTTAACGGATAAAGACCAGAGCAATGGCAAAGATTAAAGTCACTAAGGTTAAAAGTGCTATAAATCGCACCAAAAATCAAAAGAGAATTCTTAAGGCTTTGGGCCTTAAAAAAATAGGCCAGACCGTTGAGCATGATGATTCTGCAAGCGTTCTAGGTATGATTAATAAAGTAAATCACTTGGTTTCCGTAGAGGGAGCTTAAATCTAACAATATGGGCTTACACAATCTGAGACCGGCCGCAGGTTCGGTAAAAAAGCATGATAACAGGCGAGGCCGCGGGGAGGCTACCGGAAACGGAGGTACCGCTGGCCGTGGGCACAAAGGTGCGAAGTCGCGATCTGGATATTCCAGAAAAATAGGTTTTGAAGGTGGGCAAATGCCACTACAGAGACGTGTTCCAAAATTTGGTTTCACCAATATCAACAGGAAAGAATATAAAGGTATCAATCTTGATACCCTACAAGAGTATGTAGATGCCGGAAGGCTAGCTGGAGAGATTACTTTAGAAAATCTTGTAGAGCAAAGATTGGCTGGCAAGAGGGATCTTGTTAAAATATTAGGAAGAGGTGAGCTAAAGGCCAAAATTAAAATAACCGTTCATAAATTTACAGGCTCGGCCAAAGAGGCAATAGAAGCCGCCGGTGGCGAAGCAGTAACTTTATAATACAGTTTGAATGGGTGCTATAGACACAATTAAAAATATCTGGAAGATCGAGGAACTCAAAAACAGGATCCTGCTTACATTGGGTCTGCTTTTGGTTTACCGGTTTGGTGCACAGATAGTACTTCCGGGAATTGACGCATCCCAACTGGGAACGCTATCTGCTAAATTAGATGGTGGTCTATTGGGTCTCCTCAATGCATTTACTGGCGGGGCGCTGTCTCATGCTTCGGTCTTTGCCTTAGGGATAATGCCCTATATTTCTGCATCTATTGTTGTGCAACTTATGGGTATTGCGGTACCGTATTTGCAGAAGTTGCAGAAGGAAGGGGAGAGCGGTAGGCGCAAGATTAATCAAATTACAAGATGGCTTACCATAGCCATAACTTTGGTTCAGGGACCTGGTTACATCACCAGCTTGTATAGTATACTTCCCCCAGAGGCATTTGTAATGAGCAGTCACATTGCCTTTATCGCTTCATCTGTTGTGATACTTACCACCGGATGTATTTTTGCCATGTGGTTAGGTGAGAAGATTACTGATAAGGGTATTGGTAACGGTATCTCTTTATTAATTATGGCTGGCATCATTGCGAGGCTTCCTTTGGCATTTGTACAGGAATGGGTATCTCGTGTGACCGAATCGAATGGCGGTCTTATTATGATCCTTATAGAATTAGTTATCTGGTTTGTGATTATTTTGCTTTCAATATTGCTCGTTATGGCTGTAAGGCAGATCCCGGTGCAATATGCAAGACGTACCGCAAGCGGTGGATATGAGCGCAATGTTTTTGGTAATAGGCAGTATATTCCACTTAAGCTAAATGCTTCTGGAGTTATGCCTATCATTTTTGCACAGGCGATAATGTTTATTCCCGCAGCAGTGATTGGATTATCAGAATCTGCTACGGCAAAATCGATCGCTGGGGAATTCAATAATATTTTTGGCTTTTGGTACAATTTAGTATTTGGTCTCCTGATTATTATATTCACATATTTTTATACGGCTATTACCGTACCCACTAATAAAATGGCGGATGACCTCAAACGCAGTGGTGGATTTATAGCAGGAATACGCCCCGGTACAGAGACGGGGGAATATTTAGACCGTATCATGTCACAGATTACCCTTCCAGGCTCGATTTTTCTCGCTTTGATAGCGGTATTTCCTGCGGCGGCGGTAAGTATATTGGGTATGCAGCAAGGCTGGGCCCTTTTTTATGGGGGAACGTCCCTTTTGATTTTGGTAGGTGTAGCCATCGATACGATGCAACAGATAAATTCATACTTGCTCAATAGACATTACGATGGATTGATGAAAACAGGTAAAAATAGAAAAGCAGTAGCATAATGGCAAAACAACCCGCAATAGAGCAAGATGGTTCGATCATTGAGGCATTGTCTAACGCAATGTTCAGGGTCGAACTTGAAAATGGACATATCGTGACTGCGCATATTTCAGGTAAGATGCGTATGCACTATATCAAATTGTTACCTGGAGATAAAGTAAAATTAGAAATGAGCCCTTATGATCTATCAAAGGCTCGTATAACATACAGATATTAAGCAGATGAAGGTAAGAGCATCAATTAAAAAGAGAAGTGCAGATTGCAAGATCGTACGACGAAAGGGAAGGTTATATGTAATTAACAAAAAGAACCCTAAGTTCAAACAAAGACAAGGTTAAGTTATGGCTAGAATCGCAGGGATAGATATCCCAAATCAAAAAAGGGGTGTAATCGCTTTGACGTACATCTTTGGAATAGGCAAGAGCCGAGCGCAGAAAATTTTGGCGCAAGCGGATGTGAGCGAAGATCTAAAGGTCTCTGAGTGGGATGATGATCAAATAGGCCGCATACGTGAGGCTGTGGGTAAGTTTAAGATAGAGGGAGAGCTAAGAAGTGAAGTTTCTACCAGCATTAAACGCCTTATGGATATAGGCTGCTACCGCGGTATCAGGCATAGGTCAGGACTTCCATTACGGGGTCAGCGTACCAAGAATAACTCACGTACTCGTAAAGGCAAGCGTAAAACAGTAGCCAATAAGAAAAAGGCAACTAAATAATTAGTAGTAATGGCAAAGCAAAATACGAAAGGTGCTAAAGGCGCCAAGTCTTCAAAAGCGACTAAGAAACGCAAGGTAACCATTGAATCTGTTGGCGAAGCACATGTTTCGGCCTCATTCAATAATATCATGATTTCACTCACCAATAAAAAAGGCGATGTAATCTCTTGGTCTTCTGCAGGAAAAATGGGTTTTAGAGGCTCAAAGAAAAATACTCCATATGCTGCACAACTCGCTGCTGAAGATGCAAGTAAAGTGGCACATGATGCAGGGCTGCGCAAGGTAAAGGTTTATGTAAAAGGACCAGGTAATGGCCGTGAGTCAGCAATACGTTCCCTACATAATAGCGGTATCGAAGTAACCGAGATCGTGGATGTTACTCCGTTGCCACATAATGGTTGTCGACCACCAAAACGACGTAGAGTTTAAGTAATTCCGAATAGCTGGAAGTCTAACAATAAAAAAATAGAGATTTATTTATATCTCTTTACAATAAGTATAAAAAATTCCTGCGTTCGTAGGGATTAAATATCAACCGGGGAGCACTGGTTTCGCGAAGGACAAGACCTTAATTCCTTAACCACCCCATAACAATAAAAATAATGGCAAGATATACCGGTCCTAAAACAAAAATCGCCCGAAAATTTGGTGAGGCGATTTTTGGAGATGATAAATCTTTTGAAAAAAGAAATTATCCTCCAGGGCAACATGGAAATAACAGACGTCGTGGTAAGAAATCCGAGTACGCAATTCAGCTTCAAGAGAAGCAAAAAGCTAAATATACCTACGGAATACTTGAAAAACAGTTTCGTAATATGTTTGAGAAGGCTACACGTTCTTCTGGGATTACCGGAGAGGTGCTCCTTCAGCTTTGTGAGTCTAGATTAGATAACGTCGTATTCAGAATGGGAATCGCGCCTTCCAGAAGGGCAGGTCGTCAATTTGTTGGACATAGGCATATTACCGTTAACGGTGAGATTGTAAATATTCCCTCTTATCAAGTTCAGCCCGGAGATAAAGTTGCTGTACGCGAAAAGTCAAAATCTCTTGAAGCGATTCAGAATTCTCTTTCAAATGCAAATCATGTGTATGAGTGGATCACTTGGAATAATGATGCCAAGGAAGGAACTTTCGTATCAATTCCCGAAAGAATCCAGATCCCAGAGAATATCAATGAGCAGTTCATCGTCGAATTGTACTCTAAATAATAACAACAACTCTTAGAAAACAAAATATGGCATTACTTAATTTCCAAAAGCCCGATAAGGTCATCATGATCGATTCGACCGACTTTGAGGGCAAGTTTGAATTTAGACCATTGGAGCCAGGTTATGGACTGACCGTAGGTAACGCGCTACGTAGGGTTCTCCTATCTTCTTTAGAAGGTTTTGCGATAACATCCGTGCGTATAGAAGGCGTTGATCACGAGTTTTCAACCATTGCAGGAGTTGTTGAAGATGTTACCGAGATCATACTTAACCTTAAACAGGTGCGCTTTAAAAGGCAGATCGATGAGGTGGATAACGAGACCGTTACGATTTCATTTTCTGATAAAGAGCAGCTTACCGCTGGGGATTTTCAGAAATTTATATCCGGTTTTCAGGTATTAAACCCCGATTTGGTTCTTGCAAATATGGAAAAAAAGGTGAGCCTAAATATGGAAATCACCATTGAAAAAGGTCGTGGCTATGTGCCGGCCGAAGATAACAAAAAGCAAAACGCTCCCATTGGTACTATTTTTACCGACTCTATTTATACGCCCATTAAAAATGTTAAGTATAGTATAGAGAATTATCGGGTAGAGCAGAAAACTGACTATGAAAAGCTGCTCTTTGAGATCATTACTGATGGATCTATTCATCCTAAAGACGCTCTTACTGAAGCGGCAAAAACGCTTATTCATCACTTTATGCTCTTTTCTGACGAGCGTATCACCCTTGAGGCTGATGAGATCGCTCAGACCGAGACTTATGATGAAGAGTCGTTACACATGCGCCAATTGCTTAAGACCAAACTCGTGGATATGGATCTTTCTGTACGAGCACTCAACTGCTTAAAAGCTGCAGAAGTAGAATCTCTGGGAGATCTTGTTTCTTACAATAAGAACGATCTGATGAAATTTAGAAACTTTGGTAAAAAATCATTGACGGAACTTGAAGAACTTGTCAATGTCAAAGGACTCAATTTTGGGATGGATCTCGCAAAATATAAACTTGATAAAGACTAGGGTTTTTAAAAAATTGTAAATCCTCAATAAAATAAATACATCATATTTTGCTCCTCAAAGTGGGTCGAAGCAAGATGATGATTAAAAATAAATCGTTATGAGACACGGAAAAAAAATAAATCATTTAGGGCGCAAGACGGCGCATAGAAAGTCAATGTTGGCTAATATGGCCTGTTCCCTAATAGAGCACAAGCGCATCAATACGACTGTGGCCAAGGCAAAGGCTCTTAGGGTTTTTGTTGAGCCTCTGGTAACAAAATCAAAGGAAGACACTACTCATAACCGTCGTTTAGTGATGAAAAAATTGCGCCAAAAAGAGGCTGTTACTGAACTTTTCAGAGAGGTAGCCGTAAAAGTAGGCGACCGTCCCGGTGGATATACCCGAGTGATTAAACTGGGTAACAGGTTAGGGGATAATGCTGATATGGCAATGATTGAGCTCGTTGATTATAATGAGACTTATGACCTTACTGGCGGCAAGAAGAAAAAATCAACCCGTAGGGCCGGTAAAAAGGCATCTACAACATCCAATGATGAATCGGCTGAAGTAGTTGCGAAAGGAAGAGCCGAAAAAAAGTCGGCTGATGATGGGGCCGTGGCAGAAAATACAGAGAAAGAAAAAGTGAAAAAAGAGACTCCTTCCAAGAAAGCAAAGAAAAATGATGAAGAAGAGTAATCTTTATTTATTTAAATCGATCATAGGGATATACCATTCAGGTATATCCTTTTTTTTTGTCATCAAAACCCGATAAAGTTTTTCTAAGAATATTAAAAGCGTAATCGTATCTTAACGTTGAACAACTTGATAGAATTTGGGTGAGTGACATAAATCAAATCAAATAGTCGATAATATACTGAAAGAATATCTTTATACTTAATTTTGTTAAATCAATATCCGTATTTTTTCGCGGAAGCTAAACTAGAAAAATGAAATATCAAGTTAAACGGAAAGCGGTGCTTTTATTGGCAGACGGCACCCGTTTTTTCGGAAAATCGGTAGGTAGTAGAGAAGGTACCGCCTTTGGTGAAGTTTGTTTCAACACAGGGATGACTGGTTATCAGGAAATTTTTACTGACCCATCTTATTATGGCCAGCTCATGGTGACCACTAATGCTCACATAGGCAATTATGGGGGCAATTTGGAGGAGACTGAATCAGAAACGGTTAAGATCGCAGGCCTTATCTGTAAGAATTTCAGTTACACGTTTTCTAGGGTTCGTGGGGAGGAGTCGCTGCAAAGTTTTCTTGACCGAAATAACCTTTTTGCGATTTCAGATGTTGATACTCGAGCGCTTGTTTCTTACATACGGGATAACGGTGCCATGAATGCCGTGATATCTACACGCGTAGATGAAATAGAAAAACTTAAAAGTGAGCTCCAGGATATTCCGGATATGAACGGTCTGGAATTGGCAAGTAAGGTATCAACCAAAGAGGCGTATACCTTTGGTGAGGAAGATGCCCCATACCGCGTGGCCGCATTAGATCTTGGAATAAAAAGGAATATTTTACGCAATATGGCTTCCCGCGGAATGTATATTAAGGTCTTTCCTTATGATACAAGCCTTGACGAAATGAAAACCTTTAACCCAGATGGATATTTTCTTTCCAATGGCCCAGGTGACCCGCAACCACTAAAGGAGGTTGTTGCTGTGACCAAAGAAATTATTGAGCAAGATCTCCCATTGTTCGGCATATGCCTTGGGCATCAGATCATCGCCCTTGCCAATGGAATCAGCACCTTTAAGATGCATCACGGTCACCGCGGGATCAATCATCCGGTCATGAACCACGCAACAGGCAAAGGGGAAATTACTTCTCAAAACCACGGTTTTTCGGTAAATTATGACGAGGTAGAAGCCAATCCCGAGGTTGAGGTGTCCCATGTGCACCTTAATGATAAAACAGTGATGGGGCTCAATATGAAAAACAAAAACTGTTTTTCTGTGCAATATCATCCCGAGGCCGGCCCGGGCCCTAATGATGCCAATTATCTTTTTGATGAATTCATCAATAGGATGAAAGGGACCGTTGAGGCATAATACAATTTACCTACAGAGCAGCTCATCGGTCCTAAGCCTGCAGCTTAAAATCTTATGGCAGTCAGCTGGGGCTCACATTTCTGTAATGGATTCTATTTAATAGTCATTAATGATGTAAAGATGGGTTTATGCCTGTGCTAAGTCAAGGTGCCTCACTGTTACCCTTTGGTTAAATCGTCCTTAAACCGCGCCTTTTGCATATAATTTTAACAGCTATTACCTATCTTGTAAATTATTATAATTAACCAATAAAAAGAAAAAAATGAGCATAATCATAAGCATACACGCCCGTCAGATCATGGATTCCCGGGGCAACCCAACCGTTGAGGTTGATGTTATTACCGAAAATGGAATTCTGGGCCGTGCCGCAGTACCATCTGGTGCATCCACGGGAGAACATGAGGCGGTAGAACTACGAGATGGCGGAAATGATTATATGGGTAAGGGTGTGCTGAAAGCCGTAGAAAATGTAAATGATATCATTGCCCAGGAGCTTTTGGGAAGTTCTGTCTTTGAGCAGAACCTGATTGATGATACCATGATCGAGCTTGACGGAACAGATAATAAATCAAAATTAGGTGCCAATGCCATTCTGGGTGTTTCTTTAGCTTGCGCGAAAGCTGCTGCGAATGAACTTAATATGCCATTGTACCGTTACATTGGCGGTGTGAGTGCAAATACTTTGCCTGTGCCCATGATGAATATTATAAACGGCGGATCCCATAGTGATGCACCCATCGCTTTTCAGGAGTTTATGATCATGCCCGTAAAGGCAAAAGATTTTACCCATGCCCTTAAAATGGGTACCGAAATATTTCATAACCTCAAAAAAGTGCTTCACGACCGTGGCCTTAGTACCGCGGTAGGTGACGAAGGTGGTTTTGCACCTAAACTTGAAGGTACAGAAGATGCCATCGATAGTATTGAAAAGGCCGTCAAAAAGGCTGGCTATACATTGGGGGATGATGTGATGATCGCACTTGATTGTGCTGCTGCAGAATTTTATGAAGATGGTAAATACAACTATAAGAAATTTGAAGGTGATAAAGGTGTAGTGCGCACAAGTGAAGAGCAGGCTACTTACCTTGCCGAACTTGCCGAAAAATATCCTATCATTTCGATAGAAGATGGCATGGATGAGAATGATTGGGAGGGCTGGAAATCCCTTACTGAAAAACTAGGAAAAAAAATCCAGTTAGTAGGCGATGATCTTTTTGTGACCAACGTAGAGCGTCTAAGCCGCGGGATAGAAGAGAAAATTGCAAATTCAATTCTGATTAAAGTCAACCAGATCGGTACTCTCTCTGAAACGATCCAGACGGTTCAAATGGCCCAAAATGCCGGTTATACTTGTGTGATGTCTCATCGCTCTGGTGAGACAGAGGATAATACTATTGCAGATTTGGCAGTGGCGCTCAACACGGGGCAGATCAAAACTGGTTCAGCTTCTCGCAGCGATAGAATGGCAAAATATAACCAATTATTGCGTATTGAAGAAGAATTGGGAAGCACAGCGTACTTTCCAAAGGAGAAAGCGTTCAAAATTTGAAAAAATTTCCATAATAAGTTTAAAAAAGCATCCATAATGGATGCTTTTTTTATGCCAAAAGAGTTATTCATATTTACGATTAAAACCATAATTTGACGTTTAAAAGTAATATCAAATTTAAATTTGAGATTAAATCCCTGCATATTTAATTGAAATAAATCGTTTTTATCATCACGAATACCCTTTAAGTTGTTGAAATACATAATTTTAATAGATTTTTTTCGAAACTAGGTGTCTATCATTATGTAATATTAATACTACAAATAAAAATGTTAAAATTTTTGACCTGTTTTGATAATTTGTTTAGTTTAGCCACAGATTTAATCATGGCATTGGCAACCCAGCTATCACTATATAATAAAGGTTTAAGTTGGGTAAGAATGGGTCTGAAATCTTAAGGAAAGTAAGATCCATTCTTTTTAATAAACCTTACAATATCCATGATTAGGTTTGAAGTTGGGTAAGGGGCCTGTAGCATTTATGCTGCGGCCCCTTTTACTTTTAAGTATAATTTAACCTGTACCTTGTCGCCCGTCAAGTCTTTAGATTGGGCTGTATTTTGTATTTTTAACGTTCTTGAGAAGAATACGATTTAATTAATAAACTATCATAATGGCAGAAGAAGCTAAGCTTAACATAAATAATAAATCCTATGAATTTCCCTTGGTCACCGGTACAGAGAACGAAACGGCCATAGACATAGGTAATTTGCGATCGTCTACAGACGCTGTGACTACATTGGACCCAGGATATAAGAATACTGCTAGTTGTGAGAGTGCAATTACTTTTTTGGACGGTGAGAAGGGTATTCTGCGTTATCGCGGTTACGCCATCGAGGATCTTGCGGAAAAAGCCTCGTTTCTTGAAGTTGTTTATCTTTTGATTTTTGGTGAACTTCCCACAAAAAAGGAACTTGACAATTTTCACAACGACATTAAAGAGGAAAGTCATGTAGATGAGGACGTTAAAAAAATTCTTTCTGGTTTCCCAAAATCTGCGCATCCCATGGGTGTGCTTTCATCACTTACCTCTGCGCTGACCGCTTTTAACCCAACTGCGGTTAATGTAGATTCTCAAGAAGATATGTATAATGCAATCATTAAACTCTTGGGGAAATTTCCTGTCCTCGTGGCTTGGACTATGCGTACTAAAATGAGCCAACCTTTAGATTATGGCAGCAATAACCTGGGGTATGTGGAAAACCTGCATAAAATGATGTTTGCCAGAATCAATAAAGATTATAAGGTGGATCCAGAGGTGATCGAAGCTTTAGATAAGCTATTGATCCTACATGCTGATCATGAGCAGAATTGTTCCACTTCTACGGTACGGATGGTAGGCTCATCACAGGCTGGCCTCTTTGCATCGATTTCGGCAGGGATTTCCGCGCTTTGGGGTCCTCTGCACGGTGGTGCAAACCAGGCCGTGATTGAGATGTTAGAAGGTATAAAAAATGATGGTGGCGATACTAAAAAGTATATGGCCAAAGCCAAGGATAAAGAAGACCCTTTTCGCTTAATGGGTTTTGGACACCGGGTTTATAAAAATTTTGATCCTAGGGCCAAAATTATTAAAAAGGCTTCAGATGATGTTTTAAATAAACTGGGTGTAAAAGATGAGGTGCTCGACATCGCTAAAGGATTGGAAAAAGAGGCGCTGGAGGATGATTATTTTGTAAAAAGAAAGCTTTATCCCAATGTTGACTTTTATTCGGGGATTATTTATAGAGCTTTGGGCATCCCCGTCGAGATGTTTACAGTAATGTTTGCCATGGGCCGTGTGCCGGGCTGGATCGCACAATGGAGAGAGATGCGCATGCGCAAGGAGCCCATAGGTAGACCACGTCAGATATATATTGGCGAGACCCACAGGCCGTTTAAAGAAATAGGGAACAGATAATTTTTAAAGACTTCCATTCATCAGGCCTTGCATAAATTTGTGGGCCTGATTTTTTTTTGCCCATATTTGCGTAAATGTAAAGTACAGCTATGATCAAACTCAATATAAACGATGAGGCATCCCGGTTACGTGCCGTTATTCTGGGTGTGGCCAAAAGTTCTGGTGGCACACCATCATTAGAAAATGTTTATGATCCCAAATCGCGTCAGCATATATTGGCCAAAACCTATCCCTCAGAGAAGGATATGATAAAGGAGATGAATGCCGTTGCTGAAGTTTTCGCCAAGTATAGTGTTCAGGTCTTCAGGCCCAAACTTATAAAGGATTACAATCAGATCTTTGCCCGGGATATAGGTTTTGTGATTGATGATATTTTTGTCAAGGCAAATATTTTGCCGGATAGAGAGCGGGAACTTGGTGCGATACAACATATTCTGGATCAGATTGACCCACAGAAAATCATACGCTTTCCTGAAGAGGCTCATGTGGAAGGGGGTGATGTTATGCCTTATGGTGATTATATTTTTGTAGGTACTTACAGGGAGGTAGATTATCCCGATTATATCATTGCGCGCACCAATATGCTTGCTGTTGAATACCTTCAGAAATATTTTCCTGAAAAAAAAGTGTTCTCTTTCAACTTGCGAAAGTCCAATGAAGATCCTTATGCAAATGCGCTTCATCTGGATTGCTGTTTCCAGCCTGTAGGAGAAAATAAGGCGATCCTGCATAAAAATGGGTTTTTGATAGAGGAGGAGTACAACTGGCTGGTTAATTTTTTTGGAAAGGATAATATCTTTGAGATCACCGAAGAAGAGATGTATAATATGAATTCCAATATCTTTTCGATAAGCCAGGATGTGGTCATTTCTGAAAAAGGTTTTACCCGTCTCAACACCTGGTTAAGAGAAAATGGGATTACCGTTGAAGAGGTTCCCTACGCTGAGATTTCAAAGCAGGAAGGTTTATTGAGGTGCAGTACACTGCCACTGGTGAGAGAGTGAGGGATTTAAAATTTTATAGCAGCCTATTGGGTACCTTTATAATTTTCGCTTTCGCGAAAGAAATAAATCCCCAAGATATCGCAATAACATATAGAACCTGAATTATCCAAATGCAAATTTGAAAACATGAACAAAAGTATATCGCTACTCAATCAAATCAAACAAGTAAAAGCCCTGGCAGAAGCTGGTCTTGTCTTTAATAAAGAAAATTATGATGCTGAGCGGTACGAAGAACTGCATAGACTAGCGCTTGAGATGATGGCGCTTTTGGGTGATTTGCAGGTTGATAAACTCACAGATTTTTTGATCCCAGAGACAGATTATCCCACACCAAAGGTAGATGTGCGTGGTGTTGTGCTTAATGAAAAAAATGAGATTTTAATGGTCAGGGAGCAGGTGGATGGCGCTTGGACATTGCCGGGCGGCTGGGCAGATATAGGCATGACACCTGCCGAGGTAATTGTTAAGGAGATGCGTGAGGAATCTGGTCTTGAGGTCATGCCACAACGCCTGTGCGCGGTATTTGATAAACGTTGTTATAATCATCCGCCCCAGCCACATTATGTATATAAATTGATCTTTTATTGTGAAAAAACTGGTGGGGATTTTGATCCTAATTTTGATATTGAGGAGGTGGGATATTTTAGTATTGATCACCTCCCAGCGCTTTCCGCAGACCGCATTACCGAATCACAATTACGTAAACTTCATAACCATCTGATGTCGGGCCGTACCGATGCCCTTTTTGATGCTATTCTCAAAACTGGGTAAACCTTATTGTAAAAGGCAGATAATATTTAAAAACAGTTCCTCTACTGAAATATCTTCTTTTTCCTTAGTTCAAAATTCTGTCCCAGATAGACTTTGCGCACCATTTCATCTGCTGCCAGATCTTCAGGTACACCGTGTTTAAGAATGCTTCCTTCAAACATGAGATATGTATGGTCAGTGATCGCAAGGGTCTCTTGTACATTATGGTCTGTGATAAGGATGCCTATGTTTTTATCCTTGAGCTGCGCCACAATACGCTGTATGTCTTCTACGGCAACGGGGTCAACCCCGGCGAAAGGTTCATCAAGCAATATAAAATTGGGATTGGTAGCAAGGGCACGGGCAATCTCGGTACGACGGCGCTCACCGCCAGACAATAAATCCCCACGGCTTTTGCGAATATGGCTTAGGCCAAATTCCTCGATCAGCTGTTCCATTTTTGCACGCTGTTCCTTTTTGCTGAGTTTAGTCATCTGTAGTACACTAAGAATATTATCCTCAATACTCAATTTCCTAAAAACCGAAGCCTCCTGCGCGAGGTAGCCTATGCCGTTTTGGGCACGCTTGTACATGGGGTATTTGGTAATATTTTTTTTATCCATAAAAATCTGGCCACCATTGGGTTTTACCAGACCCACAATCATATAAAAGGAGGTAGTTTTTCCGGCGCCATTAGGGCCCAGCAGACCCACGATTTCCCCTTGTTCCACCTCTACAGTGATCCCTTTTACCACTTCGCGCCCCTTGTAGGACTTCACTAAATTCTGGGCTCGTAATTTCATGGGTTCTTCGATTTTTACTTTTTAAAATTGGGAAGGCGCAACTCAAAAGTAGATTGACTTATCGATCTTCAATTAGTAAAAAGTTTCATTTTGTTGACTTTACAAAACTTGATTTATTCTAAATCGCTTTTTCCGTCTCAGGATTATTGGGGGATTGCCCTTGCATTTCAAGTTCTTCCCAAAACTCGTAAGCACGTCTAAGGTGGGGGATCACAATCGTACCTCCAATAAGTGTGCCTATACCCAGAGTTTCCATGACCTCCTCTTTGGTAACGCCCGCTTTATGGGAACTTTCCAAATGGTATTTTACGCAATCATCACAGCGTAGGACAGTTGAGGCGACAAGGCCCAGAAGTTCTTTGGTCTTTTTGTCCAGCGCACCGGGCATAAAAGCATTGGTGTCCAGGTTAAAAATCCGGTTAATGATCTTGTTTTTGTCTGCAAGGATCTTATCGTTCATTTTAGAACGGTATGCGTTAAATTCTTCTATTGCATTTTCTGATGCCATTTTTTAATCTGTTTTTACCGATTATTCCTCTTTTTGGTGATCCCTTGCCTTTTCCCGTCTTAACTGGCGTGCCTCCTGGCGTACCACAAATGCAGATATTAAAATACTTGCCTCATATAAAATGAGAATGGGAATAGAAACAATGATCTGTGTAGATATGTCCGGCGGGGTAATTACCGCAGAAACGACCAGTACAATAACCAGCGCATATTTTCTGTATTTGCGCAGGAACTGCGGCGTGACCAGACCTATTTTGGTTAAGAAATAAATAATGATCGGCAGCTCAAAAATAAGCCCGGCAGCAAGTGCACTCATCCTTACCAGACCAATGTAAGAGCCTATGTCAAACTGGTTAACGACCTGATTGCCTACGGTAAAGTTGGCAAGGAAGTTAATGGATAAAGGTGCAATAATATAATAGCCAAAGAGGATCCCCAAGAAAAACAGAAGGGAGGATACCACTATAAAACCACGGGAATTCTTGCGTTCCTTTGGATGTAGCCCCGGGGCCACAAAGCGCCAGAACTCATAAATAATATAGGGGAAACCCAATACAAGACCCGTTATGATAGAAGTCCATAACGCAGCACTGAACTGCCCACTCATGGTCCTGTTTTGTATTTGAAAGTTCATTTCGGTCATACAGCCGTTATCTGAGCCTACGAGCTGTGAGATTTTGCACAGCATTTTATAAGAGATAAACTTAGGGTCTGCCGGAGCAAAAATTATATCTTGAAAGATAAAGTCTCTGAACACAAAGGCGACCACTGCGATGATCACAATGGCCAGGGTAGAGCGTATTAAATGCCATCGCAATTCTTCCAGATGGTCCAGAAAGGACATTTCACGTTCTACCGTAGCTTGTTTTTTTTTTGCCATTATATTATTCCTTCTTTTATTAAATCATGCAGGTGGAGGATGCCGGTGTAAATACCCTCTTTGTTTACGGCGATGAGCTGCGAAATGCTATTTTGTTCCAAAATATCTATGGCAGCCACGGCAAGCGTATTGTCATTTACAGTTTTTGGGTCACGGCTCATGATATCTTTGGCCTTGAGACCGGTAAGCACGTCATTTTTCTCGAGCATTCGCCTTACGTCCCCATCGGTGACGATACCTACGAGTTTATCTCCATCAAGGACTGTCGCCGCCCCAAGTCTTTTCTGTGAAATCTCAACAATGACCTCTTTGATGGGGGTTTCTGGTGTAACCATGGGTTTTTCATGCAAGGCGGTAAGATCGCTGACCCGCAAATATAATTTTTTTCCTAATGTTCCGCCGGGATGGTATTTGGCAAAATCTTTTTTGGTAAAACCACGCTGATCGAGCAGGGCGATGGCAAGTGCATCACCCATAACCAGTTGTGCGGTGGTACTTGAGGTAGGTGCAAGATTGTGGGGGCAGGCCTCTTTTTCGCTATATGCAAAAATTACATAGGCAGCTTGTTGGGCCAGTACTGAATCCTTTTTTGCTGTCATGCCTATAATTGTATTCCCCATGTTTTTAATAAGGCTTACAAGTACTTTGATCTCTGGGGTGCCGCCGCTTTTGGAAATGCATAGCACGATATCATCCTGAAGCACGGTGCCCAGATCACCGTGTATGGCATCTGCGGCATGCATAAAGATGGCCGGTGTTCCCGTAGAATTGAGGGTGGCTGAAATCTTTTGTGCAATAATGGCGCTTTTGCCCACACCGGTTAAAATGACCCTGCCTTTGCTGTTCAAGATCATGGCAACGGCTTTGGTAAAATCATCGTCTATAAACTGGATAAGGTTATCAATGGCATCGCGCTCTATCACAATGGTTCTTTTGGCGCTCGCCACAATCTGCTCGTGGATGTTCAAAAGATAAGTGTTTAAGGCGTTTGTTTGTCCTGTAGAAAGTTAGTATATTTAAAATGCAAATGTATGCAAAAATGCCCTAGTATTGATGAATTCAGAAGAAATAGACTTACGCGCAGCACTTAAGAAATACTTTGGCTTTAGCCAATTTAAAGGTCTTCAGGAAGAGGTAATCACAAGTATCGTAAACAAGCGGCATACTTTTGTGATCATGCCCACCGGCGGCGGGAAATCGCTGACCTATCAACTTCCTGCGCTCATTGAGGAGGGTACTGCCATCGTGGTATCCCCACTTATAGCGCTGATGAAGAACCAAGTTGATTCTCTAAGGGGTATCAGTAATGATCGGGGTATTGCTCACGTACTCAATTCATCCCTCAACAAAGCCGAGGTCAAACAGGTAAAGGATGATATAGTGAACGGTATCACCAAACTCCTCTACGTTGCCCCGGAATCACTCACCAAAGAAGAACATGTTGACTTTTTAAGGGAACAGAAAATTTCTTTTGTAGCCATTGACGAGGCGCATTGTATCAGTGAGTGGGGTCATGACTTCAGGCCCGAATACCGCAATTTGCGCCACATCATAAAGCGTATCGGTGAGGATATTCCCATAATCGCCGTCACGGCAACGGCAACGCCCAAGGTGCAGGAAGATATACTCAAAAACCTGGGCATAAGCGATGCGAACACCTTTAAAGCGTCTTTTAACAGGCCAAATCTTTATTATGAAATACGCCCCAAAACCAAAAATGTAGATGCTGATATCATCCGCTTTGTGAAGCAGCACGAGGGTAAGAGTGGCATTATTTACTGTCTGAGCCGAAAAAGGGTGGAAGAGCTGGCGCAGGTACTGCAGGTCAATGGTATCTCAGCCGTACCCTATCATGCCGGTCTGGATGCTAAAACACGAGTTAAGCACCAGGATAATTTCCTGATGGAAGATGTAGATGTGGTCGTGGCCACCATCGCCTTTGGGATGGGTATTGATAAGCCCGATGTACGCTTTGTCATTCATCACGATATCCCAAAAAGTATTGAGAGCTACTATCAAGAAACGGGGCGTGCCGGCCGTGATGGCGGGGAGGGGATATGCCTGGCTTACTATTCCTATAAAGATATTGAAAAGCTGGAGAAATTTATGAGCGGTAAACCTGTTGCTGAGCAGGAGATCGGCCATGCTCTGCTGCAGGAAGTTGTTGCTTATGCAGAGACCTCTATGTCGCGCCGCAAATTTATCCTGCACTATTTTGGCGAAGAATATGACAATGCCACTATGGCCGGCGGTGATCTTGATGATAATATGCGCAACCCAAAAAAAAAGAAGGAAGCGCAAAAAGATGTTGAGCGCCTTTTGCGGGTAGTTGACAAAACCAATGCAATCTATAAAAGCAAAGAGCTCGTTTATACCCTGGTAGGTAAATCAAATGCAATCATATCCTCCCATAAGACAGATGATGAAGATTTTTTTGGTAGTGGTAAGGATAAAGATATCCATTACTGGAATGCACTGCTCCGGCAGGTGCTCGTGGCCGGTTATCTCAAAAAGGATATCGAGACCTATGGTGTCATTAAGTTAAAGAGACAAGGCGAAAAATTTTTAAAAAAACCTCATTCTTTTATGATGACAGAGGATCATGTTTTTGATGAGACTACCCAATCAAACGCACCTGCAACATCCAAAGGAGGCGGTTTTGATGATCGCCTGGTAAAAATGCTCCGGGACCTACGCAGAAAGGTCGGCAAGAAAAAAGGGGTGCCTCCCTATATTGTATTTCAGGATCCATCCCTGGAGGATATGGCCATTAAATACCCTACTACCATTGAAGAAATGTCAAACGTCTTTGGCGTAGGTGACGGCAAGGCCAAAAAATATGGTAAAGAATTCATTGCCCTGATCAAGGAATATGTAGAGCAGCACGAAATTATCAAACCCGATGATCTGGTCGTTAAATCCACTGGATCAAATAGTTCTTTAAAGCTTTACATCATCCAGAATGTTGACCGAAAATTACCTTTAGATGATATCGCTGCCGCGAAAGGTCTTGAAATGAGAGAATTTGTTAAGGAGATGGAGGCCATCGTTTTTAGCGGTACAAAACTCAATATAGATTATTGGATCGATGAAATCCTGGACGAAGATCAACAGGAAGAACTGCATGAGTATTTTCTGGATTCTGAAACTGATGATATTGAAGAAGCCATGAATGAATTTGATGGCGATTACGATGATGAGGAATTGAGATTGTACCGCATCAAATTTATCAGCGAGGTAGCAAATTAATAAGAACTTTTTTAGTATGATATTTTCGGTTGGGTGCGATAGTAAATCCTTCTGTATTAGTGACCATTAAAAAAATTAGGGATATTAAGCAACCATCTTTCTTTTTTTGCATCTGGTAGTAAAGTAATTTAGTGAAATACCAGATTTATGAAAAATATAAATTTCATTGCTAGTTTTCTATTTATTGTCCTCTTTATAGGCTGTAGTTCTGATGATAATGATAAATCTTTTCAGGATAATTCTTTAAACGGGCAATGGTACCTTAAATCTGCCCTGTGCTTTTGCGGTTTTCCCGATGATCCAAAATTTGAGGAGAATGAACTTGATTTTAATGTCACTACTTCCAAAGTAATTGTAACACAGGGATCCGTAACAAGTTTTATTGATGCAGGGACTTATGATTATACGGTAAGGGAAGATAAAAAAACAATGCTTCTGAATGGCGTATTGTATATCTATGAAATCGCGGATAATGGCGATTTGACCCTGTATTCTGATCCCCATCCCAATATGGTAGATGATGAGGTTACCCTCATTTATACGCGTCATAAAAGCACGGACACTACATTATGAGTTCAGCTGAAACTAGTGTTATGATCTGTGAAACTTTTATATATCTACAGATTTTTTAACGAAAGCGATAAAGTAAAGCAATCCTCATCTTCGATCGATCCTGATTTAATTCCGTAATCTAAAAACGTTCCTTTTTAATAGCTGGAAGGTTTGGCTTAATTCCAATAGGATCGGATCAAAAATCAAAAATCGCATATTATAAATCCTATAATCCCCTTATCTTTGCACTTCATTAAAAAATAAGATGATGCAAGATGGTATTTACGTTAAATTTTATACACCAAAAGGTGAAATTTTGGTACAACTTACTCCTCGTGAAACACCGGGAACGGTAGGTAATTTTGTAGCACTCGCCGAAGGTACCCTTGAAAACAAAGCGAAACCACAAGGTGAACCATTTTACGATGGGCTCAAATTTCACCGTGTAATCCCCGATTTTATGATCCAGGGAGGCGATCCCCAGGGAACGGGAATGGGTGGCCCGGGATATAAATTTGATGATGAGTTTCATCAGGATCTCAGGCATGATGCTCCGGGAGTACTGTCTATGGCAAATTCTGGTCCCGGCAGCAATGGTAGCCAGTTTTTTATCACACATGTAGCCACACCCTGGCTCGATAAAAAACACACAATTTTTGGTAAAGTTATAGAGGGTCAGGATGTAGTGGATAGTATTGCGCAAGGTGACGTCATGGATAAAGTGAAAATTATTCGCCAGGGCAGCGAAGCCGAAAACTGGAACGCCGTTGAGGCTTTCCGTACGTTTGAAGGCTCACGCGAAAAAAGGGTAGCTGCAGAAAAGAAAAAGACTGAAGAGGCACTTAATAAAATAGCTACTGGGTTTGATAAGACCAGCACAGGCTTGCGTTATAAAATTATCCAGGAAGGCTCGGGCAAAAAAGCAGAAAAGGGAAAAACGGTTTCCGTACACTATAAAGGGCAATTGACTGATGGTACTGTTTTTGACTCCTCATATAAGCGCAATCAGCCACTTGATTTTCAACTGGGCACCGGCCAGGTAATTGCAGGTTGGGATGAAGGCGTAGGTCTATTAAAAGTGGGCGATAAGGCACGACTAGTCATCCCTTCAGATTTAGCCTACGGTAGTCATGGTGCCGGTGGCGTTATCCCTCCGGATGCCAACTTGATTTTTGATGTCGAGCTTATGGATGTGAAATAAGCTTATCACAAATAATGTATTTAATAACAAAGCCCGATTTTTGTGATCGGGCTTTTGTATTTTAATAACTGTATTTAGTTTGCTGGATATAAGGGATCATCCCACGCAAGTTTCAAAGTAAAACTAAATTGATCACCTCACAAAAACCAGTTCATTTTTCTCTAAATCAGATGTATACCTTCAGTATTTTTCGCTAAAACCATAATCCTCATAATCAAAGCCTTTTAATGCATCAAGATCATTGATATCTTTGTCCAGAATGTATCGGGTCATAAGCCCGCGCGCTTTTTTAGCGTAAAAACTGATTATTTTTAATTTTCCGTTTTTATAATCTTTAAAGATAGGGGTAATCACGGGAACCTTTAGTTTTTCTGGCCTGACCGATTTAAAATATTCCTGGCTGGCGAGGTTAAGAAAAAGCTCTCCTTCTTTCAGCTCCTCATTGAGCGCATCAGTGATTTTATTACCCCAAAATTGATAAAGATCTTCGGTGCGGCCCGATTTGAGTTTTGTTCCCATTTCTAGGCGATAGGCCTGCATCAGGTCGAGCGGCTTTAAGACTCCATAAAGCCCAGATAGGATGCGCAGCGTATCCTGTAATCTGTCCAGTTTATTTACCGGGATACTATAAGCATCTATCCCAGCATAAACGTCGCCATCAAAGGTATAAATGGCAGGGCGGGCATTTTTTTTGTTAAATGGGGTGCTAAATTCTTTATACCGTTGATAGTTGAGGTTGGCGAGCTTATCGCTGATGCTCATAAGATTTGCAATCTGAGCCTTTGTCTTGCGCTCCAATTTTTTGTTTAGCCTTATGGCCTCATCAAGAAATCTGGGCTGCGTTGACTTGATGGTAGGGAGTTTATCTTTAAAATTGAGCGATTTTGCCGGCGAAACAACGATTTTCATAGTTCTCTTTTGATCAAAAATAAGCAATCTGCATTTAAAATTATTCGATTGAAACATCTGTACTCTGCTTTTGCCAAAGTGAAACGGTGTTTTCGCCTTTAGCAAAGAAGAGCATTATGGAATTATTTCTACTATCATTGATCCATTCAAATGGCAACTCAGATTTTTATAAAATCATTTTGATATTATTAATACTAATAATGATTAAAATGAATTTAAGATTTAAAATTTTTTTGGTTATAAGGATCGTGCCAAAATTCTTCTATATTATTTTTAAATTAATTATATCGAATATTGACTAAAACGTTTAAGGTTTAAGCGCTTTAGTTAATATTTAATATCAACTTATCCCTTAAGAGCTGACCATTTTTTGTGTAATTTTTCTACACTTTATTCAAATGAGAAAGCAAAATATTCCCTTTCTACCGTTTTAGTTGATCAACAGTATGTCTGAGTTTTAATATTTTTAACGTTTAATTAACAAAAATATGTTATTTTGTAAATATTTTCTTACATACTTATTTTTTTAAATAATAGTTTAAAAAAATTTTTTTTTGCCTACGAAATCAGTAATCATGGGTGTTAACAAAATATTAATGTTATGATATTCTGCGCCTTATCGAAAAAAAAGTAACACCCCTATTTCCGTTTAAATAATTATATACATTAGCCCTGTCGTTTTCCCAACTGGCGACGTTTTTACCGAAGGGTTTCCCTAAAACCCGAAATCGATAGAATCATTTGTAACTAACAAATTTTAGTAATCGTTTAATATAGATTTTTGGCTTCAAACGAAGAATTCCAAATAGCCACTACTATGTCCAATTTTTAAAATTTAATGGACATTAAGAAGTATTGACCCCACTTTAATCATCAATCACACAAACTATGAAACATCTTTACATTTCTCCAAAAAAAATGTTTGCACAGGTTAGAAAAAAGGGCAGCGGTCCTTTTATTCTTGTTTTTTTAATTTTAACCAGTCTGTTGGGATATGGGCAAGAGCCATGCAGTCCCATAAGTACTTTAGATTGCGACGGCCTGGCAATGACGCTTCCCATAAATCTTGATTTCACAACTGCTGGAACTGGTCTTTCTGGTTCTGGTTTTACAATGGTTATGGAGCCCAGTGCCCGATTATTAGCTGATGGACCGGCTTTTAATACTAATGTACCTGGTTATGAGCCCAGTTTGATCACGCAGGGTGCCTCAGGACTTATACTTACGAGTACCAAGGGCCTTTTTTACAGTCAGTTGGCCAGTCAAGGAACTCCCAATAGTACTGATACAAATTCACAGATTAATGCCTTGGGTTCGGGTTTTAATACCCCTAATCGCATATTTGATATTACTGCGCAGCTTTTGATGCCGGATTTTACGGCTAGTGCTGGAAATAATTCACAACAGGCTGGGATCTGGTTTGGTCTTGATGAAGATCATTATGCTAAACTGGTACTCTTAAAATCCAATGGAACCCGCAAACTACAGCTTCAAGTGGAAAATATGGATCAGAGCACAACCGCTCTTGCCTTTTTGGAGCTCAATACAGCAGACATAAGTGCTAATGTGGGAGATCTAGTAGCTTTAAGGATGGAGCTTGACCCTGTCAATGGGAAGGTTAAGGGATATTACATGCTTAATGGTGGGAATGAAGTTGCTGTGACAGATGCAACCACAGGATCGGATTTTCTCGAAATACCTGCTTCTTATTTTGCCGGGACCACTTTAGAGGAAAATCTTCCAAAATCTCTTGATTTCGCCGGGATATTTACATCACAGCGAAGGGCCGCTGCGGATCAGACCATCAATGTTATTTTCAAGGATTTTAGCATCGTGCCCTCACCCCAGCCTGTTACAGTGACCGCTCCTTTCAGGATGAATGTTGCGGGCGGTGAATATGACAAGGCCGGTGAGCTATATAGTGCTGAGGATGTTTTATATCTTCAGGAAACCCAACCTACCACTGTTTCCACAACGGCTTACACGCCCTATGTGGTAGAAGGTGGTTATCAAGATCTGTATTTTCCAAGAAGATATGGGCCTGAATTCAGTTACAATTTTCCTATTGCCAACGGCAATTATACCGTAAGGCTTCATATGCTGGAAAATTATCAGGATGAGCCCGACGCAAGGGTTTTTGATGTTTCCATGGAGGGTGCCTTAAAGGTTGACGACCTTGATCTTTTTGCTACATATGGTAAGGGGGCGCTCGCCTTATTATCTTATGATGTGCAGGTTACTGATGGTGAGCTCAACATCGATTTTTTAGCTTCGATAAACAACGCCATTGTACAGGCCATTGAGATACTTCCCGTCACTGCAAGTTCAGAAAACAACATTCTCAGTTTCGCTTTCGCGGAAGCGGAAGCACCCGCAACTATCGATGCAGGTACCTCAACTATTACAGCAGAGGTCCCCAATAATACTGACCTTACTGCGCTTGCTCCGGCTATCACAATATCTGAAGGGGCTGCCATAAGTCCGGAATCTGGAGATGCGGCAGATTTTACGGCATCCGTTGATTATACCGTAACCGCCGAAGATGGCAGCAAGCGGGTCTATACAGTCTTTGTCACAAAAGCCCCCGCAATTACATGCTCACCAATAAGTACTTTGGATTGTAATGAGGTAGTTGCAAACCTTCCCATAAACTTGGATTTTTCAGCTGCGGCGCCCAATACTTTAGAAGATGCCAATGGCTCGGGAACAGGATTTACCGCAGTCTTAGAGCATTCTGAAGCCAGGCGTACCGGTGATCTTCCCATTTCAAATCCACAGGTTAATGGCTATGAGCCCTCCTTATTGAATCTTAGTGGTGGCACCCTGCAGATAAAGTCACAGGGAGGTATAAATTACCTGGACCCTTCAGGAAGTAGTAACAACAACAATCAAGTGAATACGCTTGGTGTAGGTCTTCAAAACCTGGTAAAACCTATTTCTATAGAGACGAAACTGCTGGCCATAAGTACAGGATCGGGTTCTGCTCAGGCTGGGATCTGGTTTGGGTTTGATGAGGATAATTTTGTAAAGCTCAATATCAATGCAGATAATATAGAATTGCGTAGAGAGGTAGACGCAAAATCTTCAAATAGTGATGATACTGAAGACCAGATACAACTTGATGACGTAGGGGTAGCAGGTCAAAATGTAAGTCTTAAAATGGTGATTGACCCCGTTAAACAGGTTATTACGGGTTATTATGCTGTTAATGATGGGCCATATGTGAAACTTACCAAAACAGGTCTTTCCGAACTTGCTTTGCCTTCTTCTTACCTTGTAGGCAGAGATTTAAATACGGAAAATACGGGTGTATCCTTTGCAGGAATTTATGACACCCACAGGAACGGTGTACAGTTTACTGCAGATTTTGATTCATTTTCAATAGTCCAGGAAAATGAAGAAAAGGCACTTTCTTTCAATCTGGAAAGCCTTGATTTTAATGGTGAAGAAGGCGCCATCATAGCAACGCAAACCGTAACCCTGTCTGCAACCAGTGGAAATCCCACTGTAACCTTGTCAGAAGATTCAGATGCTTCTACGTGGCTGATCTTACCGGAAGGGCCTTCATTGGGCAATCTTGAATTTGGAATTAAGCCTGGGCTGGCTGCCGGAACTTATTCCACAGTTGTATTTGCTTCAGATTCTGAAGAGGCTTATACTAACGCCCAGCTCAACATCAACCTGGAGATTACTCCGGCCAGCTCGGCTAAATCTATAGAAGCCTTTACCGTTGCGGCGGCCACAGGTGATGCAGTGATAAGTAGTGCGGATCATACTGTCTCCATTGAGGTGGCAAACGGTACAGACCTTACCGCGCTCTCCCCAACAATCTTAATTTCTGAAGGTGCAACCATTGATCCTGCTTCTGAGAGCGCTCAGGATTTCACCTTTCCGGTTGCTTATACGGTTACGGCTGAAGATACAACAACACAAATCTGGACTGTCACTATCACCGAGGCTGCACAGCCCTTTGCGGCTCAGATCAAC
Source organism: Leeuwenhoekiella sp. (assembly GCA_965219335.1). Taxonomy (GTDB): domain Bacteria; phylum Bacteroidota; class Bacteroidia; order Flavobacteriales; family Flavobacteriaceae; genus Leeuwenhoekiella. Next base: position 104,903 of record CBDCNG010000009.1, on the reverse strand, counting down.
TTTCAGGATAATGCCAGCGTTCCCCCAGCCGGTTATCTTAAAGATTATGGTAAAGAATTCGGTTTTTCGTCATTGGTTATAGGCGATAAAACCTTTAAATATGGTTGGAAACTACTCGCCAATGGAACCCCTTTCGACGCTTCTAATGAAGCTGCAAACAATTCAACCGGCGTGGGGCGCAATAGATTGGGTGTAACGGGTTATGCCAATGCCTCAGTTCAGGAAAAACTGGAGGGTACGCTTGTTCATTTTCAAGGAAACACTATTCTTTCAGATGCGCTTCAGCTTGCTTGGGAAGGTCAGCCTCGAGGAAATGAACTCTTCTGGGAAATGGAGATTCCCAACGGTGTTTATGACATAACGGTAAGCTTGGGCGATGCGGGTACTGATATTGACAGCCGCCACAGCGCGACCGTTGAGGGCTATACCGTGGTGCCCGCTTTTGTACCATCCCTTGGCGAAAAAAGAAGTGCAACCATAACCGTTGCGGTCACAGATGGCTTTTTGACCATCAATGGCCTAGGCGGATTCAACAGCAAGATCAATTATATAAATGTGGCTCAAAGTACCGGCACACCGGTCTCCGGACAATTGGCCTTTAATCCTGCCAGCCTATCCCAACTACTGGCTCCAGACGCAACGGGAACCCTAACCGCAACTATTGACGGAGAAGGTGCCGGCCCAATTGGCTTGGTCATCGCAAACAATTTGACCCACCGTACCGATAAAGACGCTACGGGAACTACCGATTGGTTGACTATTCCAGCTACTGGAAGCCTCGGTGAGCAGAATTTTGCCATTAATGCTACAGGTCTTGCCGATGGAGCCTCTCGAAATAATACCATCATCGCTTCCGCTAAAGGATTTAAGCCAGCAGTGCTCGATGCTTCCTTACGCGTATCAGACGAAGCACCAGGGCTTTTGCTCTTTTCGCCAGAAACAGTATCGGTTGACACCCCGGCAGGAACAACCAAGACCTTTAAGGTTAACCTTAATAATTCCGATGAAGATCCACTTACTGTAAATCTTTTGGCAAATGAAAATGGTACTGTGCCTGATTGGTTGACCTATAATGGCCAAGTGCTTTCTGAGGCAAATCAGGTAAAATATAATCTGGGTGACGGAAGTAACGAAGTTGTTTTTGGTATTGATGCAACCAGCCTTAATACCGGCACGTACACAGCGCATGTTACCGCGGAATTAAATGGTTATGAGACCGGTGTACTCGATATTACCCTTGAGGTACTTGATGCCAATGAAGCGTTAAGGCCTTACGTTACCGCCGTACGCCCAGAGGATGGAGCGGTCAATGTATCGCTAACAGAATCTATTTCAGTGGATTTGCAGTTCCCCAGTGGGGAATCCTTTGATGGCGCAACGGTCAACCCAGGTAGTGTAAAACTTTATGACCTTACCGGTGGTAACCGCATCGCCGTAGAGGATGCAACGGTGAATGGTTCTGGGGGTGGCGATGCCATTACATTATCCGCTTCGTTAAAAGAAAATACCACTTACGAATTTGAAATTACAGATCAGGTCAAGGATGCCAATGGCTATGCCTTGGTTCCCTTTACCAGCAGGTTTACTACGACTTCCTCTGGTAATGACACGCCCACGAATCTATCTGGAGTATCATTTACACAACAGATATTGGTTGATCAGGATTTTGGCCCAGATGGGTTTACTTCTTTGGTTGTAGGTCCGGACCACCGCTTATATGGCGCCACTTCTGGCGGAAAAATAGAACGTTGGGATATTGCCAATGATGGTACCTTAGACAATCATATCACCATTTCACCATTTGGTGTACAGCGCCGTCTACTGATAGGTTTTAAATTTGCACAGGATGCGACCGGCCAGAACCTTATGGCTTGGATAGGTCATTCTAATGGCGCTTTTGAAAACGTACCTGATTGGAGCGGAAAAATCTCTAAAATTGATCTCAACGATCCTCAAAATCCAATCCTGACCGACTACGTGGTAAATCTACCACGCTCATACAGGGATCATTCGACCAATAGTTTTGATTTTGGTCCTGATGGCGCATTATATTTCCCTCAGGGTAGTAACTCGGCCATGGGTGCACCCGACAATTCATGGGGCAACCGTGAGGAACACCTTTTAACTGCAGCCATATTGCGTCTTGACATTGGCAAGGCTGAAGCAGCCGGACTTCCGCTTGACGTAAAAACAGAAGATGGGGGTACTTATGACCCCTATGCGGCCAATGCACCTTTGACTATTTATGCATCGGGAACAAGAAATGCCTTTGACTTGGTATGGCACAGTAATGGGCAGCTTTATGTCCCAACCAACGGTTCTGCCGCTGGTGGAAACACGCCAAGTCTGGAGACAGGAGCCACACTTTCTGACGGCTCAACCTATACTGGACCCAGAATACCGGGCCTTATTAATGTACGGGATACACAGAATGATTATTTATTTAGGGTCATAAAAGGAAAATATTACGGAAATCCAAATCCCACACGCCATCAGTATATTCTTAACGGTGGCAATCCTACCCCGGGGGAAGATCCGGGAGAAGTAGTCTGGAATAACGGCCAGGCCGGTTATCCGGTAGGCACACAGCCAGATCCCAATTATGGCGGCTGGGCTTATGATTTTGGGCTTAATAAATCTCCTAATGGCGCTATAGAATATAGAAGTAATGCCTTTGGAGGTAAATTGCAAGGAAAGATTTTGGTATGCCGTTTTAGCGGTGGCGATGATATAATCGTACTGGAACCGGGCAAAACCAATCTGGATATTATACAGGCTACAGAAGGTAGTGAGGTACCTGGCCTGCGACGGCCATTTTCCAATCCGCTGGATGTTACCGAAGATCCTTTGAACGGAAATCTTTACATTTCAGAATATTTTGACGGTAACGGTGACGGCAAACCGCGCATTACCCTTTTGAAAGCAGACGTTCCTGCGCAATTGGGAGCACGCATTGCCTTTAATGTGGAAAAAGTGACCGGTGATGCCCTCACTGCGGGGAATGATATATTTACCAAAGTGGTAGAGATCACTAATGAAGGTGATGAAACCCTTACCGGAATTACCGCAGAAATTACAGGTGCAAACGCTGGAGAATTTAGCTTTTCTGGTGTGCCCACCAGTTTGGCAGCCGGAGCCAAATCTACATTCAGCGTGGTTTTTGACCCTTCTGCAAACGGAGTTAGAACTGCGCTGCTCAGTATTTCTGGGACTGATACACCAGTAAAAACCCTATCTCTCAACGGGCTCGGTAGAGCAGGTTCTGGTGGTACCAACGAGCCTTCGTTGCAAGCGGTGCTGGACACTTACTTTGGCGCTGGCAAAATTGCGACTGCGGATACAGATCCCTCGAGCAACCAGCTTAACCTGCCCGCCGGTAAATCTTACAATGACCTGTTGGGAGATGAACTTGATATTAAACGTTTTGAAAAAGTATCAAATAGTCCAGTTACCGTTGAAGTATTAAGCATTTTTGGACCAGAAGATAACGATCCCGTTACTGCCTTTGGCTGGTATAAGTCAGGCGATGCTTCTTCAGCAACAGAAATTTTTACGGTGAGCAACAGTATACCGAGCAATGGGCAGACCCTCAATCCTGTTACTGAAGGGAATCTTGAATTTGATCCGGGCAATACTACGTTTGGTTTCTACAGCAGGTGGCCCTATTTCAACAACCGTAGGCTTTTTAGTGAAGATGCTCTCAACACTTTCTCGCAGGCGATACCACACCATGTAAGGGTTTACGCCGTACCTGACGAAGTAAATGCATATGTGGTCGCGACGGAAGAACACATCAGTGGTTTTGATTATCAAGATGTGGTGGTGATCGTACGTAACGTTCAGCCTGCTAGTGTTGCAGGAGCGGGATGTAATCCAATCAGTACGCTTGCCTGTGATGCCCTTGAGGTACCCCTACCTTTTGCTTTAGATTTTACAGGCAGCGAGGGCGGCCTTGCACAAACAGGTTTTACTATGGTTGACCGTCCTTCTGCCCGTCTTGCTGTTGATGGCCCTGTGAGCAACCCGGATGTTGCAGGTTTTGAGCCGGGAAGGATTTCTTTTGCCAATGGCAAAATGATATTAAACGCAGCCAATGGTATCGCCTACATTAAAAATGGTACCGGTACAGGAACGAGTACAAATGTAAACTCACAGATCAATACATTAGGTGTTGGTATAAATGCCGATAACCAAGGTAATTTTAGTATAAAAACAACTGTTTTATACCCATATAGTGATAATACTGAAAATTCTGAACAGGCTGGACTGTGGTTTGGACTTAACGAGGATAATTATGTAAAACTTGTTGCCATAAATGCATCTAACGTACAGCTTTTAACTGAAGTTAACGCGATTTCTGACAATGATGACCAGTCTATAATTGCTGAAAATATTGCAAACCTCAATACGAGTGCTGTCACTTTACGCTTATACGTTGACCTTGACAATAATCTTCTTACAGGCTATTATTCCCTGAACGGTAGTAGCGAAGTTGAGGTAGGTTCCCTGCCATTGCCCAATAGCTTTATAACAGGTAATCCATCCTTTAGTGACCTAAGTTTTGCGGGTGTTTTTGCAACTAAACGAAAAGAGCTCAATGCGAACGTAAATTATACCTTTGAAGATTTTGGTATCATTCCAGATAACGCTCCGGTTACCACTGAATCGATCAATATCAACTTCTCCGATCCACTAACGGAAGCCCCTGCAAATTATGCACGTGATGCCGGCGAGCCTTACGGCGAAAGAACAGATGGGAATACCTATGGTTGGCTCGATGCACAGACGGGAGCACCTGCAGACCTTACCACAAGTGGGCGTAACCGTGCAATTGCAGGTGTGGATGTGCTTGGGAATACCTTAATACACATGCAGTACGGTAACGTTTCAACAGATGCATCTAAAGGCTACCTTCCAGACGCAAAATGGGAGATAGACCTGCCACAGGGAGTTTATAGCGTAATGGTGACCGTAGGTGACCCTACCATAGATGGTAGCCCAGAAGATACCCCAAAACACAGTATAAATGCAGAGGGTGTAAACCTTGTTGATCAATTTGTGCCTACAGGTGCCGAGGGCGCGTCTACTAGATTTCAAACGGCAAGTGGAGAGGTAAGTGTCACTGATGGTAGGCTTACCATAGATGCAATCGGAGGATTTAATACCAAAATCTCCAGCCTTACCATCAAACCCGTTTCCGGCGATGCCAACAAAGCATATTTTGTTAATGTAACGCCTAAAAATAATGCTACTGGGGTGCGCTTAAATGACTTTCAGGCCAACGTGGAACTAGTGGTGCCCGATGGCTATGAACTTGATAAAACCACGCTCGCGGGTCATGTGAACCTTTATGAAGTTACCCCCCAAGGAGAGGTGCTTGTGCCTTCTAACTCCAATGATACCGGCGGTGGAGACGCTATTACATTAACCGCCAAAAATGGCGTCAAAGAATTTACTACCTATATCTTTAGACTTACTGGCGACATTGATGCCAACCGCATCGGCGACCTTTCCGATAGAATTCCGTTTCAGGCATTTGAGTCACGGTTTACAACAGGTGGTGAAGATGACATCCCACCACCGGTCAGAGATCTTACGGGTGTTGAATTTTCTCAGATTAAGGGAGCGAGCCTTGGTGAGCATACTACTAACGAACTTTTTTCAAGCCTTACCATTGGCCCTGATGGAAAATTATATGCAAGTACATTGGGTGATTTTAATTCCGATGGGAAGATACAGCGTTGGGATATAGCCCCCGATGGAACCCTGACCAATCTACAGGTCCTTACCCCAGAACTTACTGGAGCTAACGATCCCGCAACCGGGCAGAGTAGGGATAACCAGAACCGACTGATTATTGGCTTAACCTTTGATCCTTCATCTACAGCTGATAATCTCATCGCTTATGTAACCCATAGTAAGGCGGCGGTCACCAATGGCCCTGAATGGGACGGTAAACTGACGCGTTTAAGCGGTCCAGACCTTGGCGAAGTTCAGGATCTGTTGATCCACTTACCACGCTCGGCCAAAGATCATTTGACCAATAGCATTGCTTTTGATCCTTCCGGAAATATGTATATTAATCAAGGTAGCAATACCGCCGGTGGTAAACCCGATCCTGCCTGGAATTTTAGAACAGAACGCTTGCTTTCTGGAGCTGTTCTTAAGGTGGAGCTTAATAAACTTCCCGCAAACCTTCCGCTTGACGTATATACTACAGACAACATCAGTGTGATCAACAGTGCTCCCAGTGGATCTATAACCATGAGTGATGGTACTTATAATCCTTATGCTACCAATTCGCCGGTTACCATTTTTGCTACGGGTATCCGTAACGCTTACGATCTGGTGTGGCATTCCAATGGGTGGTTATATGTACCCACAAACGGTACTGCAGGTAATAATACCAATTCACCTAATACACCGAGTACTAGTGATTATCCTCTTGCACGAAGGATAGACGGGCGTACCGATATAGGTAGTATTACAGGTATAAATGGCGGTGAAACACAAAAGGACTGGTTATTTAAAACCAAAGGAGGATCCTATCACGGTCACCCCAACCCTTACCGTGGGGAGTATGTACTCAATCACGGTGGGAAACCTTATTCCGGACTTCCGGGTCAATCTGAAAGTTCTTACAGGGATGTCGCAAAATATCCGACCACATTGGGACCAGACCCTAATTATAGGGAGCCGGCTTATGATTTCGGCAAAAATAAATCGCCCAATGGGGTTATTGAATATAAGAGTGACGCCTTTGGCGGAAAGCTGAAAGGATTGCTAATGGTGGTGCGTTTCAGTGGCCAGGACGATCTTTTGGTTATGGATCCAAACAACAATGGCGATATTGCTGAGGTCTATAACAATATCCCTGGTCTGGGAGGATTTGATGATCCCCTTGATGTGGTAGAAGATACCAAAACCGGTAACCTATATATTTCAGAGTATGACCGGGATAATGACGGTCTGCCACAGCTTACTCTTTTAAGAGCGGCAGATCCCGCCGCCACACCCGTCGCCATCTCTGCAAACCCAGGGGAGCTGATCTTTGAAGCAACCAGCAATACAAATGAAAACGAAGGGGAGCAGACCGACACCAAAATTGTAGAAGTAACCAATACAAGTACCAGTGTTCTTAAGATTACCGGGGCCGCAATTACTGGGGCGTATGCCGACCAGTTTGAAGCAGTGTCACCATCAGGGGCTATTACAATCAATCCTGGTAAAAGTGTAAATTATACGGTTACTTATGCCCCAGATGTAAACAATGATAATCTGGGCTATCAGGATGCGGTATTGACCATTACAAGCAATGCAGTAGATAAGCCAACATTTAAAATTCGCCTTAATGCACTTAAGAAAAGTGGTTTTGAAGGTGGCGAAGAACCATGGCTGCAAAGCGTTGTGGATGCTTTGGGCATTGGTATCAACGTAGGGTGGAACAGCCTTGCTAATGGAGTAGACCCCAATCCGGTAGGTGATGAGTTAGAGGTGGAGCGCTGGGTAAAACTCTCAGCAGATCTGCCCGTTACCCTGACTCCGGTAGGGCGTTACTCTCCAGCAGAGGCGTTACCCTTTGGCTGGTACACCCGTAACGAAAACATAAACACAAATCAAGTAGGCGTATTAAAGAGTGATCTGGCTAGTGCGCAGACCCTATTTCCACCAATGGAAAATGGAGAGCAATCAGCAAGTTTTGACCCTAAAGGAAGTATTTTTGGAATTTTTGTTGAATCTAAAAGCTTTGGAAGGTTCAATTATACAGAAGATGCCATTAACACTGATGGTGTACTCCATAGGACGCGTATTTACCCAAACAGAGACCGAAAAGGGAACGACATACCCAATAGTTATTTGATCGCCTTTGAAGATGCCTCAAACGGGGATTATCAGGATTATATATTTATTATCAGTAATGTGGTGCCTGCAGAAGATGCTATGCTTACCTTTAATTTTGATCCAAAATCCCTCGATTTTGAAGCGTCTGTAGATCAGCAGAATATTGCAGCGCAACAGGTCACCATTAATGCTAGCGGTGGCGTGACGCCTGGTGAGGCTACACTAAGCGCTTCGCAAAGCTGGGTGGTCCTTCCTGACACGTACACTTTCGGCAGTCCACTGGACATAAAAGTCAATGCGCAGGGACTTGGTGTAGGGATACATGAAGCCACCATAACCATAAAGGCTCCCAATTATACTTCCTCGGAACTTAATGTGAGATTCCGTATAAGCAATGAGCTGAACTATGTTTATCAGTTCAATTTCCAGAGCCCTGACGATATTGAGGTTTCGCCTGAAGGCTATATCGACGATATTGGTAAACCATTTGGTGCACAAAACACTGCTCTTGGAGATATCGAATATGGTTGGGTGCTGCCAAAAACCAATACTCCAGCAGATGCTGGCGTCAACGCCCGAAACCGAAACGATGGCAATGCTGACGACGCCTTGCTCAAGACCTTTACCATTTTTGGGCACAGAACAACCGCACAATATCCATTGAGGGACTGGATAGTTAACCTGCCAAATGGTAGTTATTCTGTCAATATAAGTGTGGGCGAATCTGCTTACACGGATAGTAATCACGTGCTCGATGTTAATGGTGTGACAGTAGTTGATTTTGATCAGGAAAATGATAACCCTGACAATCTTATATATACGCAAGGCACCAAACTGGTAGAAGTGACTGATGGTACGCTCCGTTTGTCACTAGATCCAAGAGGAGTCAATGCTAAACCAAATTACATCCGTATTGCACCAGTAAATACATCCTTATTGCCCCCAGGAATTACCGCTCAATTTGATGGATTGTTATTTGAGGAAAATGTATATAGAGGAACGGTGAATGTTTCACTCAGTGCCGAAGACCGTAGCGAGAGCGGTTCTATTGCACGTCTAGAATATCGTCTGGACGATGCTGCAGCGGTAGCTTATTCCACTCCATTCTCGATTACGTCTCCCGGGGCGCATACGGTCATCGTTGATGCTGAGGATGAAAATGGAAATGTCTCCTCAAAAACGTATAATTTCACGATTCAGGAACCTACGGGAGCACTTCTCTTTGCTGAGAATATGACTAAGATACCTGGAACTGATAGGGCTTTCCCAGCTAATGACTATTATACTTTTTATGATATCGGAAATCCATTTACTTCTGGTGATGCGCCTAATGAAGCAATCACGCACGATAGTAATACCATGCGTCTTAACAATACAGGTACAGGAACCTTGGTCATTTCTGAAATTAATATCTCAAACCCGGATAATTATTCCTATACCATTGCATCAAACAATGGGGAGGTGAGCCTTCCATTTTCGATCGCACCGGGTAAATTTCAGGATGTAATCTTTAAAATCACCGCCACGACAACCAATGGTCGCAGCGCCTTGTTCAAAGAGACTGTAAGTATTGTTTCAAATGCCGATAATAGTGGGGAGACGACTGCAACTCTTAACGGGGGCTTTGCGCCCAAACCAGAAAATGGTATAGAGATCTCAGCGCAGCAGGTATTTGATTCTTTTGGCTTTACTACAAGCATGCGTAGTATTGTCAATGATGATGGTACTATAACACCTCGAAATTCAGATCCGACAAGACCTCATTCAAACTATCCACTTCCAGCAAATATTGATGCTGGTTATGAGGGGGATCTTGTACTCTCACCTGCCTTTGTTCAGGCTGATATGTCAAAACCGGTTATTGGTCTCCAGCTTTCTGCTCTTCACGGCAAAGGCGGGGCAGATAACGCCAAATTTGTAAAATTAAATGGAACGGGTACCGTGGGTGGTATTGATTTCAGGACTTCAAAAGAATATTACCAGACCCTATTGCCCAATCGTGGCAGCCAGCTCAATAGCGATAAGGCAACAACGATCAGTGAACCGTTCCGCATTGCAATTGCGGACTACCTGACTACAGGAGGGAACAATATCAATGGAAACCGGCCAGATCTGTTAGGTGCGAGGGTTTATAAAGCCAAGGACCGCGATGGTAATATTATCCCCAATGAGTACATCGTGCTTCAGGATTTCATCCAGAATGGTTGTGGTGCTGGTTCTGCAAACTGTGATTGGAACGACAATACATTCTATTTCATAAATATTAGACCACAGGCCGAGCCTACCGCGCAGCCCATTGATGATTATGCCCTTAATGTGGGAGCACCTTTCACTTATGATGTCTCTTCTTATTTTGATAAAGGTTATCCCGGGAATAAACTCGCTTTTAAATTGACTTTAGAAGATGGCAGTGAGGTTCCAAGTTGGATCCATTATGACCAAAACACATTAACTTTCAGTGGTACAGCGCCAAAAGGGGCTAAACAGTCCTATCTGATACATGTTCTAGCAACAGATCTAAACGGCTTAACGGCGGAGTCTCAGGTCAATTTTATAGTAACAGATCCTTCAGCATTTGCATTGCGTATAAATGCGGGCGGACCTAGCGTTGAGTATGGAGGAAAGGAATTTATAAAGGACATTTATTTTAATGGTGGCTCACCTTATTTTAATACCAAAGCGGCACTGCCCGAACTTCACACTTCGGAAAGGAGCGATGCGAAGACCTTTGGTTATGAAGTACCTGTACCCAATGGTTATTATACGATTACCCTACATTTTGCCGAGATTTATTGGGGAGCTACCGGAGGTGGTCCTGGTGGGACAGGTAAACGGGTTTTTGATGTTAACTTAGAGGGAGATCTTATCTTGGATGATTACGATATCACGGCAGATGTAGGACCTGGTGTACCAGTATCGAAAACATATGAAGTAAATGTAACCGATGGTACCTTAAACCTTGATTTGTCTTCAGAAGCAAGTGTAGGCGGTGTTAATTTCCCAATGCTATCAGGCCTGGAAATTGTTGACAGTGCTTTGTTCAACCATCCACCTAAAGCCATTGTATCGGCCGATGTGACCAATGGTAACGCCCCATTAACAGTTTCCTTTACTGGAAGTGCTTCCAGTGATGATGAAGGTATTACAAGTTATCTATGGGATTTTGGCAACGGGGAGACCTCAATGGAGATAAACCCTATTTATACCTATACGGAAGCTGGTGAATATGAGGTGAGCCTGACCGTGAAAGATGAGGAGGGCCAGACCGCAACGGCCAAGATAACAATCACTGCGGTTAACGATCCACCTGTGGCCATCGCAAGCGCTGATGTTACAGAAGGAAAGGCAGACCTTAGCGTAAATTTTGATGGCAGTCAATCTACTGATGATGTGGAGATTGCTTCTTATCTATGGAATTTCGGTAACGGAAAAACTTCGGAAGAGGTAAGCCCTACATTTATTTACAAGGCAGAAGGAAGCTACGCGGTGACACTTACTGTGACCGATAACAAAGGTCTTGCATCGATTTCCGAGCCGTTGACAATTAATGTCGCACCACGTAATACGATACCGGTAGCTGTGGCTCAGGCCGATGTCACCTCAGGCACCCTTCCGCTTACTGTACAGTTCACGGGCAGTAATTCTACCGATGATTCTGGTGTGGTGAGGTATGAATGGGATTTTGATAATGGCCAGACATCAAGTGAGGCCAATCCTCAAGTATCATTCGATGAAGAAGGCAAATACAATGTAATACTCTTTGTTTATGATGAGGAAGGTGCTTTTGATTTCGATATCATCGATATTAATGTGGGCAAACAAAATAGCAAGCCTATTGCGGTGATCGATGGCGGGCCCTTCTCCGGTGATGCACCCGTATTTGTGGAGTTCGTGGGAAGTAATTCTCAAGATGACAAAGGGGTGACTGATTACCTTTGGGATTTTGGTGATGGCCAGACTTCAACTGAACAGAACCCGTCACACCGCTATGATATCCCTGGTGATTATATTGTAAGCCTCACTGTTGCCGATGCTGAGGGCTTGAGTGATGGCGTACAAGTGCTTGTAAGGGTAAATCATGTGAATGCGGCACCTATCGCTGTGGCAAACGCAGATGTGAGAAGTGGTGCGAGCCCATTAAACGTAAGGTTTGATGGCACAGGATCTACAGACGATGCCAATACGATTAGCTATAGCTGGAAGCTTGGCAATGTTGTGATCTCTAGCGCAAGTGCTTTTAACTATCGCTTTGATGAGCCGGGCAGTTATAACGTAGAGCTCACCGTTACCGATAATGAAGGATTATCAGACACTGATGCCATAACAATTGATGTAGACCAGGCAAATACCGCACCGGTGGCATCCATTTCGGCAGACAGGACCACAGGCAAGGTGCCCATTACCGTTAACTTTACAGGATCTGGATCGCAAGACGATAAGGGCATTGTGAATTATGCCTATAGTGTTGACGGGATTCAGATTGCATCTGGCCCGGCATCTGGATTCCAATATCAGTTTACCCAAGTGGGCATTCACACTGTAAAACTTACCGTCACCGATGCTGAAAATGCAACAGATGCCGCCACCATACAGATTAGTGCTCAGGAACCTGATGTTGATCCCGGAACTGATTTCGCACTGCGTATCAATGCTGGTGGCCCTGAGGTCATCTATGACGGTAAGACCTTTATCGCCGACCAGAATTTTAAAGGCGGTAAATCTTTTACAAATACACGTGTTCCACTCGCAACGCTGTTTAAAACGGAACGAAGTGCTGAACCTCCAGTATTTGGTTATGACATACCGCTCAAGAACGGCACCTATACTGTAAATCTTTACTTTGCGGAAATATATTGGGGTGCTACTGGGGGTGGAGCCGGTGGAACCGGAAAACGTATTTTTGATGTGAATATTGAGAATGCTCTGCTAGTCGACAACCTTGATATCAACAAGGAAATCGGTCCACAGAAGGTACTCGTCAAATCTTTTGATGTGATTGTAACAGATGGTGCGATGAATATTGATTTCTCTGCGCTCTCCAGTGTTGGTGGTGTTAACCAGCCCAAGTTATCTGGTATTGAAATCTTGGGCAAAAAAGCGGTAAATGAGGCACCAAACGCCGTCGTTTCAGCAACGCCCTTACAAGGTATTGCTCCGCTCCAGGTATCCTTTATCGGAAGCAATTCTACTGATGATAAGGGTGTTGTTGATTATCTATGGACGTTTAAAAACGGTTCCACTTCCGTTGAAAGCGATCCTAAATTCACCTTCGCGGAGGCTGGTAATTACACAGTTAATTTACAGGTAAAAGATGCCGAAGGACTACAAAGCACCGCAAGTGTAACCATCAACGTCAGCGCACCAAATGCAGCCCCAGTGGCCGTGGCAAGCGCAACCCCATTAACAGGGACCGCTCCACTGAGGATCAATTTTACAGGTGAAAATTCGACAGATGATAATGGTGTACAAGGGTATTTATGGTCATTTGGAGATGGTGATACCTCTACTGCCATTAACCCCGAACACGTATATAAGACCGAGGGGGTCTATAATGCAATGTTGAAGGTTACCGATGCTCAAGGGCTCACAAACAGCGCCGTTATTAAAATCACGGTTAATGCACCTGTATCTCCCTCAGATTTTGCACTTTACCTAAATACAGGTAGTAATGATGATCTTCAATTTGAAGGGAAAATTTTTGAAGGTGATGTTTCCATGCCGGGAATTTATAACCGTAGTTATGTATATGTGAACAATAATGCAAGCAGCACTCCACTATATAAAACGGAACGTGGGACGCCGGCAGATAAGCTAGCGCTTAATTACGCGATACCTGTGCCAAATGGCAGATACACTGTAAGCACTTATCATAATGAGCTTTACTGGGGTAAACTGGGCAGCGGTGGGCCTGGTAAAAGGGTTTTTGATATCCTTATTGAAGGTAAATTGGTAAAAGACAATCTAGATCTCTTTAAGGAGTCTAATAATCAACCTGTCAAACTTAGTTTTGAGGTCAATGTAACCGATGGTGTATTAAATATTGACATGCCAGCTTCGGTTAACAGACCCACGATTTCAGGTCTGGCCATCGAGGCCGTGGTTAATCAGAAACCAACAGCGATCGCTACGGCCACACCCAAGACGGGAACGGCTCCCTTAGTGGTTAATTTTGATGGCTCAGGTTCTAAGGATGATCAACAGGTGACCGGTTATCTGTGGGAATTCGAGCCCGGGATTACCTCTACGCTCGTTAAACCGAACCATACGTTTAATACCGCAGGGACTTATCCAGTAACCCTCACCGTTACCGATGCTGCTGGATTGAGTGATAAGCAAACCCTTACTATCGAGGTGCGCCAAGCTCCTATAGAGAATGACGTGGCCTTATACATTAATACAGGTAGTGGAACCGATGTCAGCTTCGAGAACAAAACCTTTGTAGGAGATAAGAATATGTCAACTATTTATAATAGTAACTATACTTATGCAAATACAAATGCATCAAGTACCCCTCTTTATCAATCAGAGCGCGGTTCAGAAGCAGATAAGGGTAGGCTAAATTTTAGTATCCCCGTTCCTAACGGTAGCTATACAGTTTCCACATATCATAACGAAGTATGGTGGGGCAAAGGTGGCAATCCAGCGGGCCCAGGTAAGCGTGTTTTTGATATGTCAATCGAAGGAAGCTTGGTCAAGGATGATTTGGATTTTTTCAAAGAATTCAGTAATAAGCCTACGAAGCTAACTTTTACAAATATCATAGTTACTGATGGTATACTCAATATTAATATGAAAGCGAGCGTGGATAGGCCCAGTATTTCTGGAATTTCTATTGAGGGGACTTCCGAAAATGAAGCTCCGGTTGCGGTCATCACCGCCACCCCAAAAACGGGTGCAGCACCTTTAGAAACCTTGTTTACGGGCAGTGGTTCTACTGATGATAACGGGATCGCAAATTATTTCTGGGACTTCAACGACGGGACGACCTCTACAGCGGCCAATCCTAAGCATATTTTTACTCTTGCGGGTAATTACGATGTGACGCTTAAAGTTACAGATGCGCAAGGTTTGAGCAGCACAGCGCACACGAGTATTGTGGCACAGGGCTGTAATGCGGTGCCCACACCTTGGACATCTGCTGATATTGGTCAGGTTGCAGCCACTGGCAGTACCTGTTATCAGGACGGTACATTTAATGTAGAGGCTTCCGGCGCTGATATTTGGGGTGATAAGGACGAATTCCACTTTGTCTACCAAAAAATAAGTGGTGATGTTGAACTCATTGCTAGGGTCAATAGTCTTGTTCAAACCGATGTATGGGCGAAAGCTGGGGTTATGATTCGTTCTAGTTTAGAAGACAATGCGCAACACGCATATACCATGATCGCCCCAAGTCCCAATAGCGTTGGTGGTAGTGGGTATGCCGTGCAAACCAGGGCTGAAACAGGTGGTGTCACAAAAACGACCGTAGCGAAGCGAGTAGATTCGGGGCTGCCGGTCTACCTCCGACTAATACGTAGAGGAAATACCTTTAGCGGTTACATTTCTAATACAAAAGGGAATTGGCAATTTATCTTTAGCAAGACCATTAATATGGGAACAAATGTTTTTGTTGGCCTGGCAACCACATCGCACAAGGACGGTGCGCTCACAAGCGCAGTTTATGATCAGGTAAGTGTTACGGGTGCACAGGCAAACATTATCGCTGCCGCCCCACTCGCAGGATCGGCACCGCTGGCCGTTGATTTTAATGGTATGAGCCAAAGAAGCAAGAGCGATGCTTCCCTGCATTATCTGTGGGATTTTCAAGATGGTGAAACCTCTAAAGAGGTAAGCCCGAAACATACCTTTGAAAAGGCAGGTACTTATGATGTAACGCTCACGGTCAAAGAAGGAAAAGAGGTGTTGTACACCAGTTCAGTTGCCATAAAAGTTGGCGCTGATGACACGGTATCCGCGTTTGATAATAATGAACAGGAAGATTTGGGTATTAGCTTATATCCTAATCCGGCCTCTGCTCAAGTCAATCTTGAGGTCAAGGGTATATTACAGGATATTACCTGGATTACGATCTTTGATCTGCGCGGTAGGGAGGTACTGCGCATTGATGCTGCCAAAATCAAAAGGGGGAACAATTACCCCTTAGATATCACTAGCCTACAAGCAGGTGTGTACATGCTTAGGATAACTGATCAAAACGGAACTTTGGATCAGTTGCGACTGGTGGTTAAAGATCAATAATCCTTTATAAACAATTTGATTACAATGGAAAAAGGAGGCCAATGTTGGCCTCCTTTTTTGTTTCTTACTCTAGTTAATAATTAGTGATTGAGTGTGCTAAAAATCTATTAATACATGTATGTCACTTTACTTAATAAGTCCTTTTGCACTTTGTTTATCCAAAAATATACATAGATTTTTCAAAAATAAGATCCTAATATTTAAGTATTATCGAACTGTTTTCATGCTAGGTATGCAGTTTATTTATTTCGTTTCCGCGAAAAAGAAGTCAGCCTAAAACACTTTCACTAAGAGTTGTCCAAATAATGTAAATCCTATACTGAGGGTTTGTTTGATTCTTTAATTTAGATCTCTTCTGAAAGAATAATAGTTCTTTTTTAATTGTTCAAATATACCGTCTGGGTAAATGCGCCATTACCAGCAATATCCCAAATTTCCAGTCGTACCCATTTTTTGTTTTTTAGGTTTGTAGAAAAATCAAATTGCTGTGCACCAAATGCTTTTGTTTTGGAGAGGTCAATTTTATCATGAAAAACATTTTTTCCATCTCCGGATATAATTTCTGCAAAATTCAAAGGGAAAGTCCAGTCGATTTTCATTTGAATATTTAAAGTATTCTCAGCTGTGAGATCTACGGTTTCGCCAGCCTCTTTTCCATTTACGCTAAATGATGGAATTAAAATCTCGCCTGTGGTCGAAAAAAAATTTCCTTTTTTCATAGCATTCAAAATGGTTTGCCAACTTTGGGAATAATCTGGTAATCTGTCTAGTTTTAAATAATTGATGTTCATGTGGGCGTACATTTCATTCTCTAGGGTAATGCTGAACAGATCGGCCTCGGCGACAACCTTCTTTTTATAGCCCCAGTTGTTCATATCATCCATAAGATTAAGTACGCGGGTACCCAATCGTTGTTTGGAAAGGTCTGCAGGCATTGCCTTCCAGGCCCCTCCCAAAAAGTAATCGGATTTAAAAAAGCCCTCATTTTTATATGTATCGGGAAAACCGGTAGAGCCTTTAATGCGCGGGTGGGCTGTCCAGGCAAGACCATTCTCATCCTTGAGTAATTTTAGCATATCGTCTTTGTTGCCAATATGATAAACTTTTCCATATAAAGAATCTTGCGTGATGAAAGGCGCTCCTTCTTCGCGGGACATGATCCAATAAATAGGTTTTGGAAAGAAATCCAGCCAATGCCCACCAAAAAATTCATTGGGCTCTTCCCCGGGGAGAAGTAAGAATTTATCGTCAGAGAGACGCTCTGTCTGTTTAAAAAGCGCATGTAGTTCTTTTAGACGCAGACTGTCTGGCCCTTTGGGATGTGCGGTGTAGTGAAATTCTGCCAGATGTACGATATTGACCCCCATTTTTTTGAACACCTGCACGAATTCTGGCTTTTCAGGCACTTTTTTCCCCGCCATAACAACATTCATGATAAACTCATTGTGAAAGTGACTGGCCATAGTTTTATAACCTTTAAGCGGGGCATAGCGGTCACCATGTGTAAATTTTTTTACATTTTTAAGCAACTTTTCTGAGCCTTCATTTCCCAAAAGGCAGAAAAAACTAAGCTGCTGTGCTGTATTGGGAGGACAGTTAAACCAGGGGACATACCGGTGATCCCCGTTAGGATCCTGCCTGATGCCGATGCCATAACCTTTAATCTTACCGCGATAACCTGTACCATGCCAAACGGAGCTAAGGTTAAATGCCTCGTCCAAGGGGTAAAAATATTGGTGTGGAGCAGGGAATACTGCCAGTGCACCAGTATCGTTACCGCCCATAATGGTTCTGTAGCGCACTTCAGTAACTGTTGCAGTATCTTTTACGGAAGTGGAAATGCTATTAAATTTTTCAAAGGGATCAGCATATGCAATATTCGCCCATGGACTGTCACCCACAAGACCGGCATCATAAAGAATTGCTGTACTGTCTTTTTGTGTTGAGACTACGGCGGCGATTTTATAAAGTGGGGAGTTGTTATAAATCGTGATCTCAAGGCTTCCATTAAAATCAGGAGCGCTTAGTTCGCCGAGTTGGATCAATGTACGCGTTCCCTTTTTGATTATTTTCAGGTTTTTTTTATTAAAATCAAGCACATAAGATTTGTACGGCCTGGTGGGTACTTTATCAAAAAAGATAGTCCAGCCATTTTCAGGTTTTAATATTCTTTTGCCAACGTCGAGCATAAAAACGGGATCTAGATTCTTATTTATTTGGATTAATCGATCCGGTTTTCCCATATTTATGGAACTAAACAGAGGTTTGCCTTCATTAAGGTCGAGAATGATCTGGCCGAAATTCTCATTATCAGTTGGCCAGGTTATTTCAAGTTTATCTTTGATGAGATTGAGTTTGGTCTCATTTTCCTGTGGGTTTTTCGGTAGCGATACTGGAATTTGAGCATGTGCGATGGCAATAATCAGCAGGGTGTAAAAGAGTATAAATTTTTTCATGAGTTGATTTTTGGATTATAGGCCAAGTTAGCCAAATTTCGAAAATAGTAGGGAGCCCTGGATTATGGTTAAGTTTTTGACCTCTTACAGAGCGATCTGCGGTTTTATTTTTACAGTATGTATTCAATTGATTTTGAATAGGTAAAATAGAAATCTTTTTACAAGGTCATCATTATAGCATAATTTGACAACGCATCCATAGCTGAAGAACCTGGTCTTTATGAGGTTTAAATTCCAGTCAATTTTGGCGTTGCGATACGTTTAATATTGAAGGTTTTCCTATGTCTAATGTGACTTTCCATCCCAGGGACGTGTACCTTAGATGAAAGATTTTTAAGGTATCTTATGAATTTGCCCAAAAATCCATAATTTCACCGTACTACAAGACATTTTTCTTTTTAGGCCATTAAAACTATAATATCTAATGAATAAATTCCTTTTCGGTGTTCTTTTGATTGCTTTTACAATCAATACACACGCACAAGAAGCTACAAAAAAAGTAACCAAAGAAGATTATCAGCATGCAGAAAAATTTTTAGGTTTTAACACCTATCCCCTTGTTTACAATGGTAGCGTAGACCCAAACTGGACAGAAAACGATAATTTTTGGTATCAAAACAGAACTAAAAATGGTGCTCAATATATTTGGGTCAATACTAAAAAGGGCAAGAAGATAACTGCAAAATCCCAAGAATCTCTTTTTACCGAAAATGATTATTCGCCCAAAATCACAGAAAAAGTTGCCCGGAATGAAATTCTTTCTCCTGATGGTACCAAGGTGGTTTTTATAAAAGATTGGAACCTCTACCTCCGCGACCTGGATAGTGGTAAGGAAACGCAACTTACTTCAGACGGCGTTAAAAATTATGGCTACGCCACAGATAATGCCGGCTGGAAGCATAGCGACAGGCCCATTGTGCTGTGGTCACCTGATTCTAAAAAAATTGCCACATTTCAGCAGGATCAGCGCCATGTGAGCGATATGTACCTCGTGGAAACCAAAGTGGGCGAGCCCCGGCTAGAAACCTGGAAATATCCTATCGCGCAGGATTCTGCAATCATCCAGATTGAGCGCGTCATAATTGATACGCAGGATCAATCGGTGTTGCGCTTGAAGACTTCCGCAGATCCACGGCGTGGCACATTGTGTGATGACATCGCCTGTTCGGGTAGTTTTGACGATAACGAATGGAGTCCTGATTCAGCACAATTAGCCTATGTCACCGCCTCTCGTGATCACAAAATTGCCACCTTGAAAGTGGCAGATGTAAAAACCGGCGAAGTGCGCCAAGTTCTTCAGGAAAAAGTACCCACTCAATACGAGTCTGGTCAGGGAACAATCAATTGGCGATTTTTACCCGGTTCTAATGAGGTAGTCTGGTATTCTGAAAGGGACAATTGGGGGCACTTGTACCTGTATGATCTTAAATCAGGCAAACTTAAACATCAGATCACCAAAGGGGATTTTGTCGTGACTCAATTGTTAAAAGTGGATGAAAAAGACCGTAAACTCTATTTTATGGCCAATGGTAAGGACAAAAAAATCGATCCTTATTACAGCTATTTTTACAGTATAGGTTTTAACGGTAAAAACATGAAATTACTGACCCCGGAAGAAGGGAATCACGACGTCTCCATTTCGCCGGAAGGCAATTACTTTATTGACAATTTTTCTCAACCTGATGTTGCTCCAGTTTCAGTTCTGCGAAATATGAAGGGTAAGAAAATCATGGAATTGGAAAAGGCCGATATTTCAGATTTAAAAGCTGCTGGCTGGCAACCACCCACACCTATTACGGTGAAATCGCGGGATGAAAAATGGGATTTATACGGACTCATGTACACGCCGACCCATCTGGATAAATCAAAAAAATATCCGGTGATCAACTATATTTATCCAGGTCCCCAGGGTGGTGGTGTGGGCCCCAGGTCGTTCTATCCTTCTCGTGGTGATTCGCAGGCCTTGGCCGAACTTGGCTTTATCGTCGTGGTTATCGATGGGACGTGCAACCCTGGCCGCTCTAAGGATTTTCACGATGCATGTTACGGCAATATGGCAGATAATACGCTGGAGGATCAGATTTCTGGTCTGAAGCAGCTCGCAAAAAAATATCCGTATATGGATCTTGATAAGGTGGGCATCTGGGGACATTCAGGAGGTGGTTTTGCCACGGCCGCAGCGATGTTCCGCTATCCTGATTTTTACAAAGTGGGCATCGCCGAATCCGGTAACCACGATAACCGCAATTATGAGGACGACTGGGGCGAGCGCTACATCGGTCTGATCAAAGAGGAAAAAAACGGAAAAACAAATTATGATGAGCAGGCCAATCAGAATTATGCTAAAAATCTAAAAGGTAAATTATTACTTGCCCACGGCACTATGGATGATAACGTACCTCCTTATAATACGTACTTGGTCATTGATGCACTCATTGATGCCAATAAGGATTTTGATCTGGTTATTTTTCCCAATGCGCATCACGGTTATGGGAAGGCAAGCTATTATATGATGCGTCGCCGTTGGGATTATTTTGTCGAGAATCTGATGGGTGCCGAGCATCCCAAAAATTTTAAGATCGGGCGTTGATTCATAGGTTTTTAGAAACCATCCCATACAGTCCTTATGGTTACGAGGTGCCTTCTTTGTCATTAGTGCATAAGGATATTGGATTAGGCCGTTAATTGGCCAGAGTTGTGTTTTAATGCAAAGTGATGGCTCAAATGGGCAATTAGTCATCATTAGATAATTCAATTTTTTTATCGCTTTTGGGATGAAACTTTTCCATTTGTTTTGTCAGGTGCGCACGGTCTACGTCAAGGTAAATCTCTGTTGTAGTGATGCTTTCATGACCTAGCATCTGCTGTATGGCGCGCAAATCAGCCCCATTTTCCAAAAGGTGCGTGGCAAAAGAGTGCCTGAATGTGTGTGGACTGATATTTTTACCAATCTCTGCGCTTTCTGCTAATCGTTTTACTGTCGTAAAGATCATAGCACGTGTTAGCCGGCTCCCGCGACGATTAAGAAAAAGCGTATCCGTAAAATCGGTTTTTGCCTTTTGATGTACTCGCACTTCGTCTTTATAGATATTAATGTACTTTTGTGTATAGGGAGCGATGGGCACAAAGCGCTGTTTATCGCCCTTCCCGGTCACGAGGATAAAACCTTCTTTAAAAAATAGGTCAGATATTTTAAGATCTAGAAGCTCAGTTACGCGTAGGCCGCAACCATAGAGCGTTTCCAAAATGGCACGGTCGCGCTCGCCCTGTGGTTTGCTGAGATCGATGGCGGCGACCAGTGCATCGATTTCTTTTGTGGAAAGCGTATCTGGCAATTTGCGGCCCAGTTTTGGAGATTCTATCAGGTCTGTCGGGTTATCTAAGCGATAATCCTCAAAAACCAAATAATTAAAAAACCCTTTTAGGCTAGAAATAATTCGGGCTTGTGAGCGGGGTTTTACGGTTTTGGCCAATTCATAAATAAATTGCTGAACCAAGGCCCGGTCAATGCTCAAAGGCGTTGTATTACTTTCATTTTGGTCCAGCCAAAGGATCAGCTTCTCAAGATCCAGACGATAGTTTACCAGGGTATTTTTCGCAAGGCCACGCTCAAGCTTGAGATAGGTGAGATAGTCAGTGAGGGCTTGCTTCCAATTCATGAATTAAAAATAAGTGGAATTATGAATTATCTGCTCCATAAGCCTATTTTTATTATTTTTAACCTGTTAAAATCACCGGAAAATACCGTTCAAATGGTGGCAAAAAAGAAGATGATTGGGAAAAATTTCTAATATCCACATAAGCTTTTTCTACGTAAAAAATAAAGGTATTTCCAGTGAAGAAGCGCATTAATCATTAGAAAAGATAGAAAATAGAATAAAAAATGAAGCTTGGTTATTCTTTTATTTGACTCAGAACTTCAAAATTCAAATCCAAAATAGACATATGCCCAAAGAACTCAAAATACTCATCATGAATGGTCCCAATCTCAATCTTTTGGGCAAACGGGAACCAGATATTTATGGTAACGAATCTTTTGAAGACTATTTTTCTCAATTGCAGTTTCAATTTAAAGAAACAGAATTGTCTTATTTTCAGAGTAACATTGAGGGTGAACTCATCACCAAAATTCAAGATGCCGATGGGGTTTTTGACGGGATTGTATTAAATGCGGCCGCGTATACGCATACATCCGTAGGTATTGGTGATGCGATCGCCGCCGTTGATGTGCCTGTGGTTGAGGTACACATTTCAAATACGTTTGCCAGGGAAGAATTTCGCCATAAAAGTTATGTATCAAAGCATGCCGCGGGTATAATAGTAGGCTTTGGGCTTCAAAGTTATGAGTTGGCGCTAAAAAGTTTCCTAAAGGATGCCTAAATCATTCCTGAACTGGAGCAGCGGAAAAGATGCGGCACTTGCACTTTATCTTCTGCAACATCAAAAAGAATTTTATGTTGAAAAATTACTTACAACGGTTAATGCTGATTTTGATCGCGTGTCCATGCATGGGCTTTGTGGTTCGCTGCTGCGAAAACAGGCAGAGCACATAGGGCTTCCGCTGATGGAAGTAAAGCTAAAAGGTGCCACAAGTATGGAAGACTATTCCCAGATTATGGATACCGCTTTCGCGAAATTAAAATCGGAAGGTTTTACCCGATGTATTTTTGGAGATATATTCCTTGAGGATCTGAAACAATACCGCGATGAAAACCTTGCCAGTGTTGGGCTTGAGGGCGTTTATCCCCTTTGGAAGAAGGATACTGCTATGCTTGCATATCAAATCATCGACTTAGGGTTTAAAGCCATAACAGTTACTACGAGCGATAAATTTTTGGGCAGGGATTTCTGCGGAAGGGAATATAATCGTGATTTCCTAACCGATCTTCCCAAAAATGTGGATCCATGCGGTGAAAATGGAGAATTTCATACATTTGTGTACGATGGACCGATTTTCAAAAAGCCTGTAGATTTTATAAAAGGAAAGGTCGTTCTTCGGGATTCAGCATCTGCTGGAGCAGGAAATGTGAATTGGGAAACGGCTTTCTGGTATTGTGACCTGATCGGATAGAATTTATCTCTCAAGCTGCTTTTATCATGCTTAACTTGCTCCATTAGTTATGGTAACAGTATTCTTCTTGCGAAACTGCTTAATAAAATTAATTATAAACCTTTACATCTTTAGGCGTATATAGGACCCTGATATTATCCCGAAAGTTTTCTGGAAAAGAGTCATGTGTATTTGTACATCAAAAGCCATTTTAATTAGCTCTTTGCAATGTCAAGTGGATATTGCCATGTATTTCCTGATCATCTAAACTTATGGGATTGTTGATAAGGTCTATTACCGGAGAGTTTTTTAATGGTGACTCAAGTATAATCTCATCCTCAGTAGCAGACACCACATCAAATATTCTGCGCGTACCACCCTCTGGGTTTTCAATGATTATCTGCGTATCATGATTTATGTAAATCCCAGAAAACAAACCCCTGCCCAGCGAAGATGGACTGATGGGTATGGTTCTTACGATGCTTTTTCCGCTGAGTTTGTAAGTGCTCAAAAGTTGGAATGAGCCCCGGGAATGAACTTTTTTATCGGTGCCAAAAATAATCTCATAGTTCAGATTCTTGGCCTTAAAGGACTGGGTTACCTCATATGTTTCACCCTTACTTGTATAAGTGGTATGTATCGGGTCAGATTGATATTGCTTAAGTTCCCACGTTCCGGCGAGTGTTGCTATGCTTCTGTCCCATGAATGCTCGTCAGAAGTACATCTGATCAAAAATACGGATAAGAGCAGAATCAAAACTTTTGTTAAGTGCGTGAGTTTTGCTTTTATTTTAATTAAATGGATAATCCTAATGATAAAATAGTATATGAATTATATAGAAAGAATATTTGAAATATATAACCTTTAAAAAAGGGCTTATAAATTTTGAAAAGGCAAAATAGCAAGAAAAATAGAAAAACCCTGAAAATCAAACTTGATCTTCAGGGTTTTATATATTTTAGTTATCCATGCGCTGTAACTTCAAATACCAAGATTTAGACTTACAGGGAATTAATGATAACTTTTAACGACTGGTTAAAGGTGAATCACTTCGTCGTAGGCGGCCGCGGTAGCTTCCATCACCGCCTCACTCATGGTGGGGTGCGGATGAATGGCTTTTAAGACTTCATGGCCTGTAGTTTCCAGTTTACGGCCCAGGACTGCTTCGGCGATCATATCGGTAACGCCGGCACCTATCATGTGGCAGCCCAACCATTCGCCATATTTGGCATCAAAGATCACTTTTACAAAACCTTCTTTATTGCCCGCGGCACTGGCTTTCCCTGAGGCTGAGAACGGAAATTTACCTATTTTAACCTCATATCCGGCCTCTTTGGCTTGTTTTTCGGTCATGCCCACCGAAGCGATTTCCGGAGTGGCGTAGGTACATCCGGGTATATTGCCATAGTCCAGTTTTTCTACGTGCATACCTTTGATCTTTTCCACACAGATGATTCCTTCTGCGGAAGCGACATGCGCAAGTGCTGGGCCCGGGGTCACATCGCCGATGGCATAATAACCCGGCATATTGGTCTGGTACCAGTCATTAACGATAATTTTATCTTTATCAGTGATAATGCCCACATCTTCGAGACCTATGTTTTCAATATGCGTTTTGATGCCCACTGCAGAAAGTACAATATCAGCTTTCAGTTTTTCTTCTCCATTTTTGGTTTTTACCGTGGCGGTAACACCATCGCCAGAAGTATCTACACCTTCTACAGAAGAGCTGGTCATGATTTTAATTCCGGCTTTTTTAAGGGATTTTTCAAATTGCTTGGAGACTTCTTCATCCTCCACCGGTACTACATTGGGCATATACTCTACAATGGTTACCTCTGTACCCATGGTATTGTAAAAGCTGGCAAACTCAACGCCTATCGCCCCAGAGCCAACTACGATCATACTTTTAGGTTGCTTGTCAAGCGTCATCGCTTCCCGGTACCCGATCACTTTTTTGCCATCCTGTTTTAAACCGGGTAGCTCGCGGGAGTGTGCGCCTGTGGCAATGATAATGTGGTCTGCGCTGTACTCTGTACCCTCAACATCTATTTTTTTTCCTGGTTTTAATTTTCCGTAGCCTTCCAGAACATCAATCTTATTTTTTTTCATGAGAAAACTAACGCCTTTACTCATACCACCAGCTACCTCCCGGCTGCGTTTTACGACCGCGCCAAAATCCTTATCAGGGTTTTCAACCTTAAGGCCATACTGATCGGCATGTTTTAGGTATTCAAAAACCTGCGCGCTTTTAAGTAATGCCTTGGTGGGAATACAGCCCCAGTTAAGGCATACACCGCCTAGGCTTTCTTTTTCCACAATGGCGGTCTTAAATCCCAGTTGGGACGAACGTATCGCGGTAACATAACCTCCGGGCCCGCTGCCCAAAACAATAACATCGTATTTGCTCATGATTTATATGTCAAAATTAGAGCACGAATTTACGGATTAAAACCTTAAACGGAAAGAAGGCTGAAAACGAAGTTGGAAGCGCACACTTCCTTATCATTGTTAATCACTTCAACTGGTGCTACTGCATTTTTGACAAATCGGGAAAACCTTCATTTAGGTTAAAAGTTTAAATTAGGGTAAGTTAAATTTAAGTCTGATCACTTACAGAGTTGAACTGTCAATTTTGATATTGTAGATCGTCAATTCGTAATTTTATTGCTAATGATTTGCTGCAAAATGGGTACAATTTCCTGCTCAAACCAAGGATTTTTTAACGTCCAGAAACGATTTACGGGTGAAGGGTGCGGAATCACAAAATAATCCGGTAGATAGTCCGCATAGTTTATTAAACGTTGGGTGAGGTTTTTGCCATCATTGAGGTAATATTTCTGCGCATAATTACCGATCAGAATTTTAAGCGGACTGCCTTCTATTTTATCAAGCACCTGTTGCTGCCATAGCGGTGCGCATTCCGGTCGAGGTGGGAGATCGCCTGTCTTTCCCTTGCCAGGGAAGCAAAAGCCAAGAGGCAAAATGGCAAAATTATCGGCATTGTAAAACGTACGATCGTCAACGCCCAGCCATGCCTTAAGGCGTTTACCGCTGGGATCGTCCCAGGCGTGAGTTTTCTCATGGGCAATGCGCCCAGGTGCCTGACTGATCAGGAGTATTTTTGATTTCGCGGAAGCGGAAAGA
Organism: Leeuwenhoekiella sp.; assembly: GCA_965219335.1. Lineage (GTDB taxonomy): Bacteria > Bacteroidota > Bacteroidia > Flavobacteriales > Flavobacteriaceae > Leeuwenhoekiella. The sequence continues at coordinate 78,166 of CBDCNG010000009.1, read as the reverse complement.
ATAGGGTTGGCCCCTAAGGGCAAAAAAGGCTTACATAAGGAACATTCACGTATTTCCTTAAGTAAGCCTTTCATAATTGCAGATTCTGACCTTAACAGAACTATTATCTGTTTAGGTGTTGAACATCACTTTCTTTAATATCCAGCGAATTCATTAAAGCTTTGTAATTAGAAAAATCAGAATTATTAAACTGTGCAATAAGATCGCCGGGTATGATCGCAACGCGCACCCTCACATTTTTTGTACTCGCATCATCAAGCCCGCTGAGATCGCTGTCACCTATAATAGATAGCTGCACACTATTGGAATCGTGATCAAATATATATTGAAATTCTCCCTGATCATCAAAGAAACTTACGGGCATTGGCGTAAAAGTATTATTTGACGTCTGGAAAAAATAGACCAAAAATACTGCACCATCATCCGGCACATTATATTCTAGTGGAGGCGAAGTCCAGAAATTACCGTTTGCATCGTAGGTAAAGTTTACAGATTCTTCGAAAGTTGAAGCTTTTTCACCATCAGCGCCTGGAGGGCCCACAGGACCGGTATCTCCGGTACAACTTGTCAGAACAAAAGCAAAAATCGTCAAAAGTCCAAATATCTTTGTCATAATTGTTTTTTTTAAAGGTTCGGGAAGGTAATTACAACTACCGCGCCAGTTTTTGAAAATCAAGGCCGGCGAATTCCATATTTTTAATTCATGGGGCCTTAGGCATCTTATAGTTATGATTCAATTGTTTGTTGTGAGCTAAGGCGTATCAAACTCTACGGAGGCCGAATTTACACAGTAGCGCTGGCCAGTTTCAGTGGGGCCATCGTCAAAAACATGACCCAGATGGCTGCCACAATTAGCACATAAAATCTCGGTGCGCATCATGCCAAAAGTTTTGTCCTGCACATACTCTACGGCGCCTTCAATGGCATCGTCAAAACTTGGCCAGCCGCAACTGCTTTTAAATTTGCTATCGCTTTCAAAGAGTTTTGCATTACAGGCCGCACAATGATAGGTACCGTCTTCAAAATGCAGGTTATATTTTCCAGTGCCTGGGCGTTCTGTGCCTTTTTCGCGGAGTACGTGATATTGGTCTGGCCCGAGTTGGGCTTTCCATTCTTCTTCGGTTTTATTTACGGGATACTTTTTCATAATTCATTTTTTTACTTCTTTGAATGCTCAAATCCTTTTTCAAAATAAATAATTGCCTTAAAAGTCATAATTTGTATTGATAGTATTCAATTTTTTATATTCAATAATTCCTTGTTTAAACATCCTTACAATCATGACTAAATTACTTAAACAAATTCCATAAAACCCCAACCCACTTTCATTTAACAAAATCCTAACGCCTTGCCAAGAATATCTTATAACTGTGCATTATTGGCCGGTTTGTTGCCATTTTTGATTAATAATCCCTATTTTTAGAATCAACTAATCAATTATCTACCTTTTGAGACAAGAACGCATAATTATTGAAAATATAACTCCCCAGCTGGGCTGTGGTGATTTTTACATTAAAAGAATTCCCGGCGAGATGGTAAATGTGTCTGCGGATATTTTGGGCGATGGCCATGATGTTCTTCAGGCGGAGGTATGTTATAAACATGAAGATGAAAAGGAATGGGAAACCAGCAGTTTTATACACGTGCTAAATGATAGCTATAAAGCAACATTTAGCGTGGAAAAGGTTGGTTTTTATGATTACAAAGTGCGCGGCTGGATCGATGGGGCGCTTAACTGGCAGCATGCCATAGAGCTCAAGTTAAAAGACGGGCAGCATGTGAGCAGTGAATTGCTGGACGGGGTACAATATCTCGATGCAATCATAGGGGATGTTTCTAAGGAGGATAAAAATTATTTGAAAAATGCAAAAGCCGCTTTTAAGGACGAAAGCCGCTTTGATGAGGCGGCAATCATAGCAAGATCAGAACGCTTAAATCAATTATTTGAGGAGCATCCTCAGCGTAAATTTGCAAGCGAGAGCAAGATTTTGCAAGTGTATGTAGATCGTAAAAAGGCTGCATTTAGCACGTGGTATGAATTTTTTCCCAGGAGCGCTTCCGCGGAAGCTGGAAAACACGGCACCTTTAAGGACTGTGAACGACTTTTACCACGTATTGCAGAGATGGGATTTGATGTGCTCTACTTTCCACCCATCCATCCCATAGGTGATGTGAACCGAAAGGGTAAGAACAATGCGACAAATGCGCAGGAGGGAGACACCGGCGTACCGTGGGGCATAGGATCTAACAAGGGAGGGCATAAGTCAATACATCCAGAACTGGGCACAGAAAAGGATTTTAGAAACCTGGTCAAAAAGGCGGGGGATCATGGCCTTGAAATCGCTATGGACCTCGCCTTCCAGACTGCGCCTGACCATCCCTATCACAAAAGCCATGAGCAATGGTTTAAAAAAAGGCCTGATGGGACTATGCAATATGCTGAAAACCCACCTAAGAAATATCAGGATATCGTCAACTTTAACTGGGATAATGACGATTATAAAAAGATGTGGAATGAGCTGCTTAGCGTGGCGATGCACTGGATCGATTTTGGTGTAAAAATTTTCCGTGTTGACAATCCACATACCAAACCATTCCATTTCTGGGAGTGGTTTATTGCCTCTATCCAGAAGAAACATGCTGACGTGCTCTTTTTGGCGGAGGCCTTTTCTCGCCCAAAAATCATGCAACAGTTGGCTAAAGTGGGCTTTACCCAATCTTACAGTTATTTTACCTGGAGGACCAGTAAACAGGAATTGATAGCCTATATGGTAGAGCTCACCCAGTCTAAAATGAAGGAGTATTACCGCCCCAATTTTTGGCCCAATACACCAGATATAAATCCTTGGCACCTGCAGCACGCTAATGAGGAACAGCATATTATCCGTTATGCCCTTGCAGCGACCCTTAGTGGAAATATCGGGATTTATGGGCCGGTTTTTGAGTTTCAGGATAGTAATCCTGTGCCAGGTAAAGAAGAATATATGGATTCTGAAAAATATCAGATACGCCATTGGGACTGGAACCGTGATAATAAATTGATGCACATCATATCACGGATAAATAAAATAAGGAAAGAACGGCCAGCTCTCCAGCAAACTAATAATATCAGATTTTGCGGGATTTATAATGAGGCTATCCTGGCCTATTATAAATGGAACGATGATCGTAGTGATGAGCTGCTCATTCTGGTGAGTCTTGACCCACATCAATCCCAGAGTGGTTACGTAGAACTGCCCTTGGCTGAACTTGGCATTCATGCGGGCCATCATTTGCAGATGCGTGATCTCATGACCGAAAACCACTACACCTGGTATGACGCCTGGAATTATGTACAACTACATCCCGGATTGCCCCTGCACATTTTTGAGATTAATAAATAGCATTAATGCCCAACTTTATATCCCACCCAACTTATGGACACGCAAGAAGAAATTGATAAAAACCTGGTCTTTCAATACGACTGCGATTGGAAATACTTACTGGAGCAGGAACGTTTTAAAAAAGAGCTCTGCGAGGATATCCTTGAGCCCTACATTTTAAACCAGCGCTGGTATGGGGGTAAAGCAAGTGCGCTCAAATATATAGAGATCATAGACTGGTTCCCTATAGAGCAGGATATGGACAGGTTTTACGGGATTGTACTTGAAGTTAATTTTAGGGAAGCTTTTGTGCAAAACTACTTTTTACCTGTCGCTTTTGTTACCGATAAGGATTACGCCCAGGATAACTTTATCGCCTATCTTAACCTAAACGGTACGATGGGCTATCTAGTAGATGCGCTTTTTCTTGAGGTTTTCCGCAAGCAGATCTTCAATAAGATTTTAGAAGGGGAAAAGTACCGATACAAGGAGGTCGCTTATCGCAGGGGCAGGTTTAATGAGGCCACAGAATATAAAAGTAGCCGTTTTCTGGGCGTTGAGCAGAGCAATACATCTATAATCTATAATGATAATCAGATCCTTAAGATTTTCAGAAGGGTGTATGTAGATGAAAACCCAGACTATGAGATCAGTAAATACATGACAAATAAGGGTATTTTTAAAAATACCCCAAAATACCTGGGGAGTATCACCTTAAGGTTTAGTGAAAACAACGTCATCACCTTGGGTCTGCTTCAAGAACTGGTGCCCAACCAGGGTGACGCCTGGGAATATTTTACAGATAACCTCAAGGGTGTTTTTACAGAACTATCTAACCAGCAGTTAGATTTACGCAGTTTTAAATTAACACGGCCTTTTGAGCAATTGAGCGTTGATGATGTACCCGAGACTATTTTGGCCTGGTGCCCGCATAGTTTTTTCGAAGATATTTCTCAACTGGCTAGGCGTACTGCAGAGATGCATATCGCGATGGGCCAAGAGAGGCTTAATACTGCCTTTACCCCATCACCTTATGGCAACGACTACACCGTATGGTTAAAAAATAGGCTCATCTATCAGTTTGAAAACAGGATCAATCTTGTAGAAAACAATTTGCACAAACTAGAAGATATGAGGCTTGAACTCGCACAGGAGTTCTTAAGCAACAAAAAAATTATAAGGAAGAGATTGCTCGATTTTGATGAGCATAAATTAAAGAGCGAGCGACTGCGCATACATGGCGATTACCATCTTGGTCAGGTGCTGGTCAACGAGCGGGATTTTTATATCATCGATTTTGAGGGTGAGCCAGAAAGTACTATTAGAGACAGGAAAGTCAAACAGCCGCCGCTTAAGGATATTGCCGGCATGTTTCGCTCATTCCATTATGCGATCTATGCTACTATTTTTAATAATCAGGAGCAGTTTAATTATGATATAAATGATCTGTTTCATGTAGCCGAGGTGCTTTATAGTCACATGGTGGGTGTTTTCTTAAAAACCTACATCATGACGGTACAGGAAGCAAACCTAAATATCGGTTACATTAAGGAAATAGAATTTTTACTGCAATATTGTCTACTGGAAAAGGCGGTCTATGAACTAGGCTACGAATTGAACGCCCGCCCCAGATGGGCCATCATCCCGCTTAAGGGAATTTCAAACATACTTAACCAAAAAACATATGAATAACGTACAACCACATAGCCTTTTTACAGAATTTGACATATATCTTTTTAAAGCTGGAAAGCATTATCGCCTTTATGATAAGATGGGGTCCCATCCTATGACCATTAATGGAGTTGAAGGCACTTATTTTGCCGTTTGGGCTCCCAGCGCCAAAGTGGTTTCAGTCATCGGAGATTTTAATTTTTGGCTTGAGGGAGAACATAAGCTTAACGTGCGCTGGGATGGAAGTGGTATCTGGGAAGGTTTTGTCCCAAATGTGCGACCTGGCGCGACTTATAAATACAAGATACAATCTGTTATCAATGACGTTAAGACCGAAAAAGCAGATCCCTATGCCCGGCGTTGTGAGCATCCGCCAAAAACAGCTTCAGAGGTTTATGACACTAATTATAACCATAAATGGAAGGATGGCAAATGGATGAAAAAACGGGCTAAAAACAACGCACTTGATGCCCCTTTTTCGGTTTACGAAGTTCATTTAGGCTCATGGAGCAAAAGAGCCGAAGATGGCCATAATCGCAGCCTGAGTTTTACTGAACTCGCTGAAGAACTCGTTAACTACGTCAAAAAAATGGGATTTACCCATGTAGAGTTTATGCCTATTATGGAGTACCCTTACGATCCCAGCTGGGGCTATCAACTTACGGGCTATTTTGCACCCACTTCAAGATTTGGTTACCCTGAGGAATTTATGCTTCTGGTCGATAGACTGCACCAGGCAGATATTGGCGTGATCCTCGATTGGGTGCCCTCCCATTTTCCTGAAGATGCTCACGGTCTTGGTAATTTTGACGGCTCCCATCTTTATGAACATCCTGACCGGCGACGCGGCTATCATCCCGATTGGAAATCACTCATATTCAACTACGGTCGTGCAGAGGTAAGAGCTTTTTTAATCAGTAATGCCCTTTTTTGGTTGGAAAAGTATCACATTGACGGTCTGCGCGTGGATGCAGTCGCTTCGGTACTGTATTTAGATTATTCCAGAAATGAAGGTGAATGGGAGCCCAACGAATTTGGTGGGAATGAGAATCTGGAAGCGATTTCCTTCTTGAAGGAATTCAATGAAACTGTTTATAAAAACTTCCCTGACGTACAGACCATTGCTGAAGAGTCAACCAATTTTCCGATGGTTTCTAAGCCCGTTTATATGGGCGGTCTCGGTTTTGGTATGAAATGGATGATGGGCTGGATGCACGATACGCTTGAGTATTTTAAAAAGGAGCCGGTTTACAGGAAATACCATCAGAATGATATTACCTTTAGTATTACCTACGCTTTTAGCGAAAATTTTATGCTTCCCCTATCTCATGATGAGGTCGTATATGGTAAAAAATCCATCTTGGGCCGCATGCCCGGCGATGAGTGGCAACGTTTCGCAAATTTGAGATTGCTTTATGGCTATATGTTCACTCATCCGGGTACAAAACTGCTTTATCAGGGGTCTGAATTTGGCCAGTACGGCGAATGGAATTTTCAGCAAAGTTTAGATTGGCATTTGCTACAGTATGGCTATCACAACGGGATCCGTGAGGTGATCATGGCACTCAACAAACTGTACAAAACGGAGCCTGCGCTTCACCAAAAACAATTCTCTCAAGAGGGTTTTGAATGGGTAGAATGGAACGATAATGAAAATTCGGTCTTATCTTTTTTTCGAAAGGGCAACAATCCTAAAGACACACTTCTGGTGGTGATCAACTTTACACCGGCGCCCCGCTTGGGTTACCGCGTGGGCGTCACTCCAGAAACCTTTAAAAAAGGTAAAAAAGCCACCCAGGTATTTAACAGTAACAGAATGCTTTATGGTGGAAGCGACGATTTTTTAATGGAAAATGTTAATATAGAAGAAGAGCATTGGAATGGTCGGGACCACTCAATTGTTATTGATCTGCCGCCGCTTGCTGTGATTGCTTTTTCGGCGAAATAAGAAAAGGTATCTATTAAGTATGACCATATGATGCCTTTGGCAGATGATTTAAAGTTGATAAGAATAAATAGAGTAAATGTGTTTTAAAATGTTTTCTCTTTATCATACCGTACCTTCATTTCTTTCGTATATCTGATTCAAGACACACAGTAATGACCAAACGTTGTAGTGCAATACATTGTTAAAAATTTCCTAAATCGGAGTACATCACCGTGTTTTGCAACGGCAACATTAAAATCCCCTATTAGAAATGATCATAAATACTGAGCTGGAACAAAAGGGAAATCAATTTCCCAATACAGTTATAGATTTCAACAAAGAGGTAGATACCCTCTATTTTACGACCGAAAATCAGGTAATATTACAACTTACGGTGCTGCGGGACAGTGTGATCCGTTTCCGTTTTGGTACGCGTGGCAATCTTGATGAAGATTTTTCCTATGCGATTGATGAAGAAGAATCACACATAGGGTACAACCATCTTGAGGTAACCGAAGATGATATTTTTCACATTGTAACAACGGCCAAACTTGTTGTAAAAATAGAAAAGGCCAGTCTTCAGACGCACATCCTTGATATAGAAGGAAACATTATCAATGAGGATGAGATCGGCTTCCATTATGAGGAAAGTTTCCTTTATGGTGGCAATATTGTGAAGATGAGTAAAAAGGCACAGGCCGGCGAGGGCTTTTTTGGGTTGGGTGATAAACCCATGCACCTGAACTTACGTGGAAAACGTATGCAAAACTGGGCTACAGACTCCTATGCTTTTGCAAAGGATGAGGATCCTATATACAAAGCGGTCCCGTTCTATATTGGGCTAAACAAAAAAAAGGCCTACGGGATTTTTTTTGACAATACATTTAAAACACATTTTGACTTTTGTAAAGAGCGCCTTGACGTAACCAGTTTTTGGGCAGATGGTGGCGAGATGAATTATTATTTTATCTATGGCCCCAGCATGTCACAAGTGGTACAAAATTACACCCATCTTACCGGCAAGCCAGAGCTGCCACCATTGTGGACGCTGGGCTTTCAGCAATGTAAATGGAGCTATTATCCAGAATCCCGGGTAAAAGAGATTACAAATACGTTTAGGGACCTTAAGATACCCTGCGACGGTATTTATCTCGATATCGATTATATGGAGGGTTTTAGGTGTTTTACCTGGAATAAGGAGTATTTTGCAAATCCAAAAAGTATGGTTAAAGAGCTTGCCGATAATGGCTTTAAGACCATAGTGATCATCGATCCCGGCATTAAGCTTGATCCTGAATACTGGGTTTACAATGAGGCGCAGGAAAACGATTATTTCTGCAAGCGCGCCGATGGGCCACCGATGATCGGGAAAGTTTGGCCAGGCGAATGCGCTTTCCCAGATTATACAAATCCCGAAGTGCGCGAGTGGTGGGCAGATCTTTTTAAAGAGCTTATCGAAGATATAGGTGTAAAAGGGGTCTGGAATGATATGAATGAACCTGCTGTGATGGAGGTGCCGGGCAAAACCTTTCCAGATGACGTGCGCCATCATTATGACGGCCATCCCTGCAGCCACCGAAAGGCCCACAATATTTATGGTACGCAGATGGCCCGTGCAACGTATGAGGGCGTAAAAAAATATGTGTACCCCAAAAGACCTTTTGTGATCACACGATCTGCCTATAGTGGCGCTCAGCGCTATACTTCTTCATGGACGGGCGACAACGTGGCTACCTGGGAGCATCTTTGGGTTGCCAACATACAGGTACAGCGCATGTGCTTGTCTGGCATGTCGTTTACGGGTACTGATATTGGCGGATTTGCAGAGCAGCCAACAGGTGAATTATTTGCTAGATGGATTCAGTTGGGTGTGTTTCACCCCTTCTGCCGGGTACATTCCTCTGGCCATCATGGGGATCAGGAACCATGGACCTTCGGTGATGAGGTTACCGATATCACGCGCAAATTTATTGAAATCCGTTATACGCTTTTGCCATATTTATATACCGCTTTTTATGAATATGCCACTGATGGCACGCCCATGCTAAAGCCCTTGGTATATTATGATCAGGACGATGTGCACACCCATTATCGTACTGATGAGTTTATTTTTGGCCACCAGATCTTGGTCTGCCCTATTATCGAGCCCAATGCGCGCGGCCGCAGGATGTATGTCCCGCATGGCAGGTGGTACAACTACTGGGATCATTCTATTCTAGAGGGTGGTAAGGAAATGTGGGTGGATGCAGATCTTGATACCATGCCCATTTTTATGAAAGAGGGCGCCATCATCCCTAGATATCCGGTACAGCAATATGTGGGTGAAAAAAAGATAGAAGAACTCACTTTAGAGGTTTTTTATGCCAAAGGTACAGAGACCTCCAAAGTGTATGAGGATGCACAGGATGGTTATGATTATAAAAAAGGAAGGTATTGTCTGCGCAATTTAAGGCTGATGGGCCGGGAACGTGAGATCATCATCCACCAGCATAAGAATGGAACATTTATAACCAGTTATGAGAATATGCTGTTTAAATTCTACGGCCTCCCATTTGAAGTAGCAAAGATTGAGATAGACAATGTCCCCTATGACTTGGCCGATCTGGATTATGACGCCGAAAAGAAACAGCTGCGTGTACCCAAAGATTTTACCGAAATCCATCTTTCGGCATAGGCATGATTTGCTAAAATTAAGCTAATCCCAAGTTACTGCGGAAGCCTAATTTGTAAATTCCAGCCTTTAAATTTTAATATATATTTTATGAAATCAAATAAAATTATAATCAGTATCATGACTTTATTCATGATCTGTGCTTGTAAAACGAGTCCTTTTACAGGGAAAAAAACCTTGAACTTCGTGAGCAACGATGAGCTCTTCCCGATGTCTTTTCAACAATATGATCAGTTTTTATCTGAAAATCAGGTAGTGAGTGGCACGGCTGATGCGCAAATGGTAACCCGTGTGGGAACCCAGATAGCTAAGGCGGCAGAACGGTATATGACCGCGCTGGGTTATCCCGGATATCTAAAAGATTATCGCTGGGAGTACCATCTCGTTAAGGATGATCAGGCCAATGCTTTCTGTATGCCAGGAGGCAAAATCGTGGTATATACAGGTATTTTGCCCATAACACAAGATGAGGCCGGCCTTGCCATGGTCATGGGTCACGAGCTTGCCCATGCACTTGCTAATCACGGCGCACAACGTATGAGTGCAGAACAACTGAAGCAGGTAGGTGGCGCAGTAGGGAGTGCTGTAATAGGAGATAATCAACAGACCCAGCAGATTTTTGCCCAAGCTTATGGATTGGGAAGTCAATATGCGGTGATGTTGCCTTTTAGCCGTAGCCAGGAAAGCCAGGCAGATGAGATTGGAACCATCATCGCCGCGATCGCGGGTTATAATCCTGAGGCGGCCCCTAGCCTTTGGAAACGAATGCAAGCAAACTCAGGTGGGCAGGAGCCACCAGAGTTTATGAGCACCCACCCCTCATCTGCAAGCAGGATACAAGCTCTTACCGCATTGGTGCCCCGTGCCAAAGAGGAAGCGGCAAAATTTGGCGTTACTCAATTTAAAGATTAATCTTTTTCTAAGATTAAATGGAAAAGCCGTTCTTCTGAGCGGCTTTTTTTATGTAACCGATCTCTATATGGATGGATGTAGAAGCAATCTTTACAGGTTTTAAAAGGCAGTATTGTCTTTTAATAGTTATGACCTAAGATCAAATAAAATTTTATATTTTTCCTCAACATTAAAATGTAGCAATTTGAAAGCTTGAAGTCAATAATGAGAAAAATGCTTTATAAAAGTATCTATCGGCGACATTTTTCATCAAGTTTAATAAAGTAATTATACAGTCAGATATATAACTGCAATGGCATCATTACAAAAAGGGGATAAGAAACTGCTCAACGCCTGGGCATTTTATGATTGGGCAAACTCGGTTTATCCTTTAGTGATTTCTTCCGCGGTGTTTCCGACATTTTATGGTGCCCTGACCATTGTTAAAGATGATAATGGAAAAATCCTAGATGATACGGTGACCTTTCTGGGTTACGATTTTAATAACGATACCTTGATAAGCTATGTGACAGCGCTGGCGTTTTTGATGGTTTCATTTTTGAGTCCATTTTTGAGTGGAGTTGCTGATTATGTGGGCAACAAGAAGGCCTTTATGAAATTCTTCTGTTACCTTGGCGCCATTTGTTGCATTGGCCTTTTTTGGTTTAATATGGAGCAGCTTTGGTTTGGGCTGCTCTGCTATTTTTTGGCACTCATCGGTTTTTGGGCCAGTCTGGTTTTTTATAATTCCTATCTTCCTGATATTGCCTTCCCCGCGCAACAGGATAAGATTTCTGCAAAAGGGTATAGTATGGGCTACATAGGCAGTGTGATCCTACTTATAATCTGCCTGATAATGATCTTAAAATACGAGGCTTTTGGTTTCGCCAATAATGGTTTCCCGACACGGCTTTCATTTGTGCTTACCGGAATTTGGTGGATCGGGTTCAGCCAGTATACGTATTATTACCTCCCAAAAAGTAATAAAAACAGTGAAAAACTGACCAAAAATGTCCTTTTTAATGGCTTTAAAGAACTTCGTAAAATTTGGCGAAAGTTAAAACAGGATAAACCGTTACGCCGATATCTTACTGCATTTTTCGTTTACAGTATGGCAGTGCAGACTATTATGCTGGTCGCGGTTTATTTTGGTATTGAGGAGCTTGATTGGGGTACAACCGATAGTACCACAGGGCTTATCGTGAGTGTTTTGCTCATTCAGCTTGTGGCCATTTTAGGAGCATGGGGCACGGCGAGGTTGTCAGAACGTTTTGGGAATATTCAAATGCTTATCGCCATTAACATGGTTTGGATCGCCATTTGTGTGTATGCCTATACGATTACATTGCCTGTACAGTTTTATGTAACTGCGGCATTTGTGGGTTTGGTTATGGGCGGTGTGCAGTCGCTCTCGCGTAGCACCTACTCAAAAATGATCCCCGAGGGCGAAAAGGATACCACCTCCTTCTTTAGTTTTTATGATGTTTCTGAAAAGATCGGGATTGTTATCGGTATGTTCAGCTATGGTTTTGTGGCGCAGATAACCGGCAGTATTCGGTATGCAATCTTATTTTTTATCATCTTCTTCGTCATCGGGGTGATCTTGCTTTTCATAGTGCCACGAAAGCGGTTGAAGGAAAACTAAAACGCTTGTCCTTTCCTGGATTATCCTTCACTGATAAATTTATTCAGCCTGGTTTTAGAAAAAAGAGAAAAGATTAATAATACGGTTATTCTATTATATAAAGCTTTTCTCTATTATCTGTGTCACGACTGCCATTTCTTACCGATTCAATCTGGTAAACTTCTCAAATCTTTCTTTTGGTTTGTCGTAATTTTGTAAGAATATTTAGGACTAATCCTTTAGGTCAGCCAGGTAAATATAATGTTATCCTAAGGCTAGGATCACCGTTCGGCGAAAGCCAAAAAATAAATAAGTAAGTATCAAATGAAAACAGTAGTTGTAGGATTGAGCGGCGGAGTGGATAGCAGCGTTTCGGCCTATCTTTTAAAGGAGGCGGGCTACAATGTCATTGGCCTTTTTATGAAAAACTGGCACGATGACTCCGTTACGATTTCTGATGAGTGCCCGTGGCTTGACGACAGCAACGATGCCATGCTCGTGGCAGAAAAATTGGAGATTCCTTTTCAAACCGTTGACCTGAGCGCAGAATATAAAGAACGTATTGTAGATTATATGTTTCGCGAGTATGAGATGGGCCGTACGCCCAATCCCGACGTGCTTTGCAACAGAGAGATCAAATTTGATGTCTTTATGAAAATCGCCCTTGATCTGGGCGCAGATTATGTAGCAACGGGGCATTATTGTCAAAAGAGCGAAACCGAAGTGGAGCGGAAAAAAAACCTACCAACCTTCTGGCCGGTGCCGATGCCAATAAAGATCAGTCCTATTTTTTATGCCAACTTTCGCAGGAACAGTTGGCCAAAACGTTGTTTCCCATCGGACATTTGCAAAAACCCGATGTGCGTAAGATTGCTAAAGAGCAGGATTTGATAACCGCTGAAAAAAAGGATTCGCAGGGGCTCTGTTTTATTGGTAAAGTAAGATTGCCCGACTTTTTACAGCAACAATTAAAGCCCAAAGAGGGGCTGATCGTTGAGGTCGCTGCCGAAAAATCTAGAGAGAAGCTGGAGGCTTTTTTAAATGAGGAAGAAATGGATGGTGATACAGCTGTCGCTGAAAGAGTAGAATCTCTGGCAAAAAAGCCAAATTATGTGCTTTCTGACGGGAAAGTGGTGGGTAAGCATCAAGGCGCTCATTATTTCACAATAGGCCAGCGCAAGGGATTGGCCGTGGGAGGAACACCAGAACCGCTTTTCGTGATCGATACCGATGTGGATGAAAACGTGATCTACACCGGTCAGGGCAAGCAGCATCCCGGGCTTTATCGCAGTGGACTTTTTATTAGGGAAGAGGAAATACACTGGGTACGTACAGACCTTAAACTGATTGCAGGAGGAACCTTAGAAGCAGAAGTGCGCATCCGCTACAGGCAACCCCTGCAACAGGCGACATTGCATAAAACTGAAAATGGGATATACGTCACTTTTGTAAAACCACAGGCAGCAATTACCGAGGGTCAATTTGCGGCCTGGTATTTGGGTAATGAATTAATAGGAAGTGGCGTAATTTCTTAAGGTTTTTTGAGAACACGTGATTGTGGTAATTAGAATTCTTTATAATATGCATTGAGCTATTTATTTTATGGGACCAGCCATTTATTTATAAATTCTGGGTATTGAATAATACAGGTATGAAAAAAATTGTACTACTACTATTGATTTTCGGGTTTACCATTTCCTGGGCACAGGAGCAGGAGGCACTTGTCTTTTTTGCCGATAAAAATGGGATAGAGTCTTCTATGGCAAATCCGCTTACAATACTTTCCCAACGTGCAATTGATCGAAAACAAAAGTATAACGTGCCTATCGACGCGGCGGATGTGCCGGTAAACCCCGGTTATATTTCCATGCTAAAACAACATGCTGATATTGCCGTTCTGGCCAAATCAAAGTGGCTAAATGCGGCTTTCGTTCGCGGCGATCAACAAGCGATCGAAAGTCTTCAATCATCAGATAATGTGCAGCGTATCGAGTTTATGGATAAAAATCTCAGTGATTCCCTGCAGCTTTTAAAACCGGTCGAAAACAAGAATAAATGGGATTTTCCTATTAAAAATAGGACAAAAATCGACTATGGTACCTCAAAAAATCAGACCGAAATGATCACCATAAATAAGCTACATGACCAGGATTATACGGGTGATGGGATGCTTATCGCCGTTTTGGATAGTGGTTTCCCGGGTGTTTATGACAATATCGCTTTCGCGAAAGCAAAAAAGGAAAATCATCTGCTGGGCACCTATGATTTTATAGATCGCGAAAAAGATGTAGAAGAGGTAGACGATCACGGGGCGCTAACCCTGAGCGATATGTGCGCTAATTTATCAAGTTATCTGGTGGGGACAGCTCCAGACGCTTCTTATTATTTGTTCCGTACTGAAGACGCGGCAACTGAAACCCCAGCGGAAGAAGCATATTGGCTAGAGGCTCTGGAGCGTGCGGATAGTTTGGGCGTTGATGTGGTAAATACGTCGTTGGGTTATCGTGATTTTTTTGACAATCCCAATTATAACCATACTTACAAAGATCTTGACGGAAAGACTACGTTAGCCGCACGGGCGGCAAATATTGCTTTTGATAAAGGCCTTTTGATAGTTGTTTCGGCAGGTAATGAGGGCCAGGGGGATTTTAACACCGTGGGCACCCCTGCAGATTCTCCTAATGTGCTTACAGTAGGCGCGGTAGATCTGGATGGTCATTACATCGGTTTTAGTTCGCGGGGCCCTACTTCTGACGGCAGGATCAAACCTGATGTAATGGCTCAGGGTTCGCCTGCTGCGGCCATTGATCCAGAGGGTGAGGTAACCTTTGTTTATGGCACATCGTTTAGTGCCCCCATAACCGCTGGGGCGGTCGCTTGCCTCTGGCAGGCGCTTCCGTGGCTGGATAACGGCCAGATTATGCAATTGGTTCGAGAATCAGCCAGCACCTATGATACGCCTACGGATAGTCTGGGTTATGGAATTCCTAACTTTGAAAAAGCGTTGGAAAAGGGCAAACTCTTAAAGCTGAAAAAAAAACATGACCCTCAAGGTTTTGAAGTGGCTGGGAATCCAGTAGAAAATTATATCACATTGATTTTTCCAAAAAATTCAGGTTCGGTCAGCTGTACTTTATATGATCTTTTGGGAACTAAAATTAAGACGGCAATACTTAAACCTTCCGCCAATACCATGGAAGTTTCCTCTTTATCGCGCGGCATATATATCTTGACCGTTAAGACTGACAGTGGGAATAAGAGCTTTAAGATCATTAAACGCTAATCCAAAATACGGGTTGACGGAAGTGAATTCTATGAAGAGCAGCAGGAAAATATCTCAATGAAGCATCCGGCTGTAACTAAAACTACAGACAGTGCAACAAAACAAAATCACACAACTTTTTGGTATTGATTATCCGCTTATTCAGGCCGGTATGGTCTGGAACAGTGGCTGGAAACTCGCTAGTGCGGTAAGCAATGCCGGTGGTCTTGGGCTGATCGGTTCGGGGTCAATGTATCCTGATATCCTGCGCGAGCATATCTTAAAATGCAAAAAGGCCACCTCAAAACCTTTTGGTGTTAATGTGCCTTTGCTTTATCCCGATATTGATCGGATTATGGAAATAATCGTAGAAGAAGGGGTGAAAATCGTTTTCACTTCCGCAGGAAACCCTAAAACATGGACACCTTATCTAAAGGAAAATGGGATTACCGTCGTGCATGTGGTCAGTAGCGTAAAATTTGCCCTAAAATGCCAGGAAGCTGGTGTAGATGCGGTCGTAGCTGAAGGTTTTGAAGCGGGTGGCCATAATGGTCGGGAAGAAACCACTACATTTACCCTGATCCCTATGGTCAAAGAACAATTAAAAATCCCGCTTATTGCTGCAGGGGGAATCGCCACAGGTCGGGGAATGCTCGCGGCAATGGTTCTGGGTGCAGACGGTGTGCAGATGGGAAGCCGCTTTGTAGCCACACCAGAAGCAAGCGGACATGAAGCCTTTAAGCAACTCGTGCTCGACGCCCGGGAAGGAGCCACCGAACTCACCTTAAAAGAACTTGCTCCCGTACGCCTGCTCAAAAACAAGTTTTACAACGAACTAAAAAATCTCTATGCGACAAATCCCACCAAAGCGCAATTAATAGAGCATCTGGGCCGCGCCCGTGCCAAAAGAGGCATGTTTGAAGGTGATTTGGATGAAGGTGAACTCGAGATTGGTCAAATTGCAGGTTTGATCCATGCTATTAAACCTGCTGGGGAATTGATCAAAGAGATGATAGGAGAGTTTGAAGAGGCTAAAAAAAACACAGCTTTCTACAATTTTCTGAAGCAAGATAAGTAGTGTCCTAGTTGGGCCTACTAAAAAATAATCTTCAAAATAAATTATGGTTTATCAAATATACAATGGTTGCAACTTTTTACTTCCTACTTGTACACACAGCTGGGAAGATCAGGCAGGATCAATTCGTTTTAAGCTATAAATTTCTGTTTTTTAAACAATAATATTTAATTATGCTTAAAAAACGTCTTCTTTAAAAGTAAGAATAAAATACTTACAATTTTACCTCCCAATTGTTCCCGCAAAATTGCGTATGCCTTGGTTAGATGTCCTTCAACCGTTTTTAAAGAAATTTTGAGATATTGGGCAATTTCAATATTGGTTAAACCTTCTCTCTTGCTGAGTAAAAAAACCTCCGCACATTTATCAGGTAATGACGAAATTCCCTGAAAAACAATCTCCTTTTGTCGCTCAAGATGATGAATATCATTATTGATCCCAACCGATTCAATGGTTTCTATATATTCTTTTTCAAAATAAGTGATGCGTTGATTTTTTTTATAGTGATTCACAAATTCATTATAACAACTTTTATATAAAAAATTCCGTATTGAATACTCTGGATTTAGGCGTTTTCTATATTCCCAAAGTTTTAGAAACACATTTTGAATTATATCTTCAGCTGCAGCGTGATTATGTGTTAGAGTTATTAAATAAGTAAATAATTGTTTATGATATAATTTAAGGAGATATGCATACGCTGATTCTTCTCCATTTCTTAGGTTTTCTATCAGGTCAAAATTGTTTCTGTACATGCTAAGCTATCCTTAAAAAAATCATAAATTTTTCAAATATCATAAATATTAGAGGAAACACTAAATAATTTAAAAGAAATATGACTCTAGAGCAAGGGTATTGCAAATTTGAGGTGTAATTATATATAAGACTCACTTTTTATAATGACTGAAAATATTAAAAAAGCAATAATCAGATACATTACTCGTTCGGCGTCGCCGAATGATTTAAACCTGCTTTCTGAATGGTTGGAAAAATCCCCTAACCGAATAGAATTTGAAGTTTTTGTGAAGGATTATTATGCCATTACATACAGCATTAATAATCCGGATACAGATTATGCGGTAAACAGGCTTTTGCATGCAATCAAAACGAAAAAACAGCTGCAGTACCGTAAAAAGCGCCGTTACCTCATCTGGTATGCTGCTGCTATTTTTATTGCCGGAATATTCATTAGTTCTTATCTGTTAAGGGACCGTTTATTTCCTTCACATTCATCCATTTCTTCCACACATGAAATAAAGGCTGGAACTGACAAGGCTGTATTGACCCTTGCCGACGGATCAGAAATACAACTGGGAAAAAAAGAAATTTTTCATTTAGGAAATTTTGGGAGTAACGGGACTAAACTTAAATATTCTAGTAAAAGGCACGATGTTTCGAATACCTCAAAAAGCGCATATCATTATCTAACCGTTCCAAGAGGTGGAAAATTCATGATAGAATTATCAGATGGAACCAAGGTATGGCTCAATTCAGATAGTCGTTTAAAATATCCAACCAAATTTAAAAGTGGAGATTCACGCAAGGTGGAACTCTTATACGGAGAAGCTTATTTTGACGTATCCCCCGCTACGAAAAACGAAGGAGCAGATTTCAGGGTTTACAATAATAGACAGGAAGTTCAGGTGTTAGGCACCGAATTTAATATCAAGGCTTATAAAGAGGAAAGCAACATCTATACTACTTTGGTAGAAGGAAAGGTAACCTTAAAGTATCAAGACAAAAAGCAGACACTGGCTCCCGGTCAGCAAGCTATTTATGATTTTAATAAAAATGTGATTGTTACGAAAACGATTGATAGGATCTATAATGAAATTTCATGGAAAGAGGGCGTTTTTAGTTTCGATAATAAACCTCTTCGAGAAATTATGAAAGTGCTATCCCGCTGGTATAACGTAGATTTTAAATTTTTGAATCAAGATACTCAGAACGAAGAATTCATAGGCGTTCTGAGTAAAAATCAGGATATAGAAGAAATATTATCGCAGATTAAAAAATCAGGAATAATTACTAACTACAAAATAGAGAATAATGTGGTCAGCATAGAATAAAAAAAGAGAACGAAGTCAAACATTTGGCGATGGAATCAACTTCGTCTCTCTCAAGCATAAATATTAGACAATAATGACTAACAAATACCTAGTAAATTTATGAAAATTAAATTACCTAATTCACACATCCTACATCGGAAACTGCTGCTGTTATTTATGAAAACATTGATTTTTTTACTCTGCACTACAGTATTCGGGTTTTCAGCAAAAACAGCCTTTTCTCAAGAAAAAATAGTAATCTCAAAAGATCAGATGGCCAACATCAATGATGTTTTTCATATGATTAGAGCACAAACGGATTACAGATTTATTTACTCAAAAAATCTCTTAAAAGATACTCCTGAAATTCAATTGAAAAAAGGAGAAATAAATATTGACGAATTACTAAAACGTTTTATTGAAGTAGCGGATGTATATATAAAAATTAGCGCTGACCATACCATTACCATTCGAAAGGGGGGTTGGGCAATAAATGACCAGCCGGAAGTATCACCAAAACCACAAAAGCTAGAAATAAAGGGACATGTTTCAACTGCTAAGGACAATCTTTCTTTACCCGGAGCGACTATTTTGGAAAAGGGAACTAAAAATGGTGTGACGACTAATTTTGATGGTGATTTTACTATTAATGTCAAAAATGAAGATGCCATACTTGTTATATCCTATGTGGGCTATGCGACCCAAGAAATTCCGATACAATCAAAAACTGAACTGGATATTGTGATGAAAGAAGATGCTGCTAATTTGGATGAGGTGGTAATAGTTGGATTTGGCAAGCAGAAAAAAATATCACTTACCGGTGCGGTTTCTACTGTAGATGTAGAGGACATGAAATCAAATCCTACCGCGAGTATATCAAATGCCCTCGCTGGAAATGTGCCCGGAGTCATGGGCATGTTGCAATCAGGTCAACCGGGCAAGAACATATCAGAATTCTGGATTCGCGGAATATCTACTTTTGGTGGAGGTAGTAGGCCCCTGGTTTTGGTAGATAATATTGAGCGTGATTTAAATGAACTTAATATTGAAGATATTAAATCGATCTCTGTATTAAAAGATGCTGCAGAAACGGCTATGTATGGTTCTAAAGGAGCAAATGGCGTGATATTGATTACCACTAAAAGGGGCGAAGCCGGCAAAATACAAATTAATTTTAAAGACGAATTCATTTATAATACCCGAACAATTACACCTGACTTTGTAGATGGTGTAACCTATGCTAATCTGTTAAATGAATCGCGCATTACACGAAACGAAGCTCCAATATATCAGCCTGAAGAATTAGAAATTTTACGTTTAGGTCTTGATCCCGATTTATATCCGAACGTAGATTGGAAGGATCAGATATTAAAAGATGGCGCTATGACATATCGTGCTAATTTAAATATGAGTGGTGGCGGCCCAACTTCCAGGTATTATGTTTCGGGCAGTTACGTAAACGAAGGGGGTATGTATAAAGTTGATCAATCCTTGAAGGACGATTATAATACCAATGCAAATTACAGACGCTGGAACTATCGCCTCAATGCAGATTTTGATATTACCAAAACAACAGTGGCAAAAGTTGGTATTGCAGGTTCTCTTAGTAAACGGAACAGCCCGGGGCTTGGTGATGATGACTTTTGGGGTTCTCTGTTTGGCTATTCCCCCATTCGTACCCCTATCCTTTATTCAAATGGGTATGTGCCGGCAATTGGAACGGGAAATAGGACCAATCCCTATGTACTCGCTACCCAAACCGGATTTAATGAGAATTGGGTTAACACGGTACATACCAATATTACCGTAGAACAGGATCTTAAATTCATTACAGAAGGTCTCCATATGAGGGGGATTGTTGGCTATGATATCCAGAATACAAACAATATATTACGCCATAAATTTCCCGAACAATGGCGCGCTGACCGTGCCCGTGATGCAAACGGGGACTTAGTGTTCACAAACGTTTCACCCCCACAAGAATTGCGTCAATCCAGTAGTTCATCAGGTAACAGACATGAATTTTATGATCTGTTGTTTAATTATGACCGTAGTTTCGGTGATCATAATGTAGGTGGAGCAGTACGATTGACCCGTGATGCTTTTGTACAGACAGTAGATCTTGGTGATGATATCAAAAATGGTATTTCCAAAAGGAATCAAGCCCTGGCCGGACAGGCGCTTTATAATTGGAAATACCGATATTTTGTCAACTTCAATTTTGGATATACCGGTTCAGAGAATTTTGCGCCTGGTGAGCAATATGGCTTTTTTCCCGCTATCTCAGGTGCATGGAATGTGGCCGGAGAGCAATTCATAAAAGATCATGTGAGCTGGCTTAAACTGTTTAAAATAAGATATTCATATGGTAAGGTAGGGAATGATCAGTTAATAGGTAATGAACGTTTCCCTTATCTGTACACAATTTCAGAGATTTTTAATGACGCAGGAGATTCTGCCGGAGGCTATCAGTGGGCAGACTATGGCTCTGACAGGTATTATGGGGGAATTAGGTATTCTCAAGTAGCCTCGTCTAATGTAACCTGGGAGGTCGCAACAAAACAAAACCTCGGTTTTGATATAGAGACCAAAGGTATTACAGCAAATTTAGATTTCTTTAATGAGAAACGTACAGGGATTTACTTGGTGAGAAATTTTTTGCCAGCTATGGTTGGATTGGAAAGTACACCAAGAGCTAATGTAGGAATCGTAAAATCACGTGGTTTCGATGGGCGTTTCGAATACAATAAGCAATTAGGCGAGGTAATCTTGACCGCAAGAGGCAATATTACGTATAGCAAAAATGAGATTGTTGAAAGAGACGAAGAAAACAATGTTTATTCTTATCAAAATCAAAAGGGTTCCCGTATAGACCAGTCCAGAGGTCTAAAGGCAATAGGCCTATTTAAAGATTATGATGATATTCGGAACAGTCCCAAGCAAACGTTTGGAACGTATCAACCGGGGGATATCAAATATAAAGACGTTAATGGTGATGGGGTTATTACTGATGGCGATCGTGTTGCGATAGGGGCAACCAGACGCCCCAACTTAATCTACGGAGTAGGATTTTCCGCCATTTGGAGAGGATTTAGCCTTGGGGTGCATTTTCAAGGAGCCGGTAAATCCACATTTTCCACCTATGGAAAAACCGTACAGGCATTTAGCGAAGGAGAGTGGGGACAAGTTATGAAAGGCGTTATGGGAGATAATCGTTGGATAGATGCCGATATTTCGGGAGATCCATCCACAGAAAATACCAACGCTTCTTATCCGCGCTTAAGTTATGGTGCAAACCCGAATAACTTTAGGGAATCAACTTTTTGGCTGAGGGACGGCCGGTACCTCCGCCTTAAAACATTGGATATTGGATATAATCTACCAAAAAGTCTTATCAGTAGAGTGGGAGCCCAAAATGTTCGATTGTATGTGGTGGGTTCTAACTTGGTGACCTGGTCTAAATTCAAACTTTGGGATCCAGAACTGGCCTCTCCCAGGGGAGAAGATTACCCCCCAGCCAAATCCTTTACAATGGGAATTACTATTAATCTGTAAACTAAAAAGCGATGACTAAAAAAATACTGTATACTGTTTTATTACTCGTGTGCTTCACAAGCCTGATGACCTCCTGTAGTAAAGATTACCTGGATTCTAGCCATTATTTCAAAGATCGTCTCACAGATGAAAAGGTGTTTGAAGGTAAAGTTTACTCAGAAGAATGGCTTGCCCACGTATTTGAAGAGCTAAAAGGTATCAATGCTGATGTTGCAAGTAAAGGTGTTACACCTCATAATTTTGCTGATGACATGTATTACGGGGACAGAGATAGTGATTACGATCCATCGAAAAACGAACTATCTTATAATATGTTCAAAACAGGGCAGTATAATGAAAATGACAAACAAGGCACCTGGACGCAGTGTTACCGTGGCATTCGCAATGCATCTACCTTCATTCATAATATTTATAGGAATAAGGAGTTGTCTGAAGTGGAAATTGACGACCACAGGGGGCAAGCTCGATTTGCAAGAGCTTACTTATACTGGTTGCTATTACGTAAATATGGCCCTATTCCGTTACTGCCCGATGAAGGATTGGATTATACCGATAGTTATGAGGAACTAGCTGTTCCACGCAGTACCTACGAAGATTGCGCGGAGTTTATTAGTAATGAAATGTTACTTGCCGCAAAAGAAATGCAGGCAAGAGGTATGGTTCGAGGTCAAGATGGTTCTGGCAGACCATCTGTAGGCGCAGCCTTGGCTACTCGTGCGAAAGCACTACTTTATGCAGCAAGTCCGTTGGCTAATGGAAACACCTCAAGCTATGCAACTCAATTAGTTGATGATCAGGGAAAACAGTTACTTTCTTCTGATTACCAAGAAGAAAAATGGGCTAAAGCAGCTGCTGCTGCAAGGGATGTTATTGAACTAGGTGTATACGAGTTATACACCGTTCCCATTCAAGAAACTGGTGATGATACTACGGTTATTCCTCCAGATGATCAGAATTTTTCTGAAAAATCCTGGCCTGCCGGTTGGGCAGATATTGATCCGGCCAAATCATACGCCCAAGTTTTTGATGGTACTTTACCTGCATCAGGAAATCCGGAATTGATTTTTACCAGGGGCAATAACCAAGACGGAGAAAGTATACGAGCAATGGTTGCCCATCAGTTACCCAGATCTGCTACGGGCTGGAATACGCACGGATTAACACAAAAGTTAGTAGATGCTTATGCTATGGATGACGGTGCAGATATACCTGGTAAAGATAAAGAGATTGGTCGTGGAGATGGCTCTGACCGAGTAAATGGGTACGTCACACAGGAGGATTATGATGCAGGACGATACAGACCATTGCTACCTGGAGTTTCGTTACAGTATGCTAATCGAGAACCCCGTTTTTATGCATCTGTGGCTTTCAACGGTAGTTTTTGGCCATTGTTAAATGAGTCTCAAGAACGTAATCGTAACCAACAAGTATTCTATTACCGGGGCAATCCGCAGGGAAACGGTTTTAATTCGTCAAACGCGTATTGGTTGCGCACGGGCTTTGGGATGAAAAAATATGTTAATCCCAGTGATACTTATGAGGGTGGCGATATTAACAATATCGAATTTAAACCTGAGCCTGCTATTCGCTACGCAGATATACTGCTGATGTACGCAGAAGCATTGAATGAATTGGATGGATCGTATACCATTGCTGCATGGAATGACGGAAGTTACAATATCTCGCGTAGCATCCCCGAAATGCAAAGAGGGATTCATCCTGTACGCATTCGCGCAGGTGTGCCTGATTATCCGGCAAATGTTTATAACGACAAGGATGAATTAAGGAAAAAGTTGAAGAGAGAGCGTTTTATTGAACTATTAGCCGAAGGGCAACGCTATTATGACCTGCGTCGATGGATGGATGCCCCTGTAGAAACGTCTTTGCCCATATATGGTTGTAATATCCTAATGAATAAGGAAAAACGAGATCTTTTTCATCAACCTGTAGCTGAATTTGCATTAGAAACCGCTTTTTCGGATAAAATGTATTTTTGGCCAATTAGCTTTTCTGAGCTCAAACGGAATAGCCGTCTTACACAGAATCCAGGTTGGAATTATAACGATTAATAAAAATATATCATGAAGAGTAACCTATTTAAACTGATACTATCGCTGACGCTACTAATAATTTGTGGCTCATGTAATGATGAGTGGACCGAAGAGCAATTTGAAAATTATATAGCATTAAAGGCCCCCATAACGAGTGGCGGAGTTAGCGATATCTATGTGCGCTATAAAGCAGATGAGAAAACGACATTCCAGTTACCTTTGGTAGTGAGTGGTTCTAATACAAATGCGCAGGACCTTACAGTACATACCGCTTTAGATTCCGACACATTGAATGTACTGAATTATGAACGCTTCCAAAATCGTGAGGATCTTTATTATAAAGAGTTAGATAGTAAATATTATACTTTTCCTTCTACTGTGAAAATTAAGGCTGGTGAGAATACTTCATTAATGGCCATCGATTTTACATTAAAAGATATCGATATGGTAGAAAAGTGGGTGCTCCCGATAACGATAGATGATGGCTCATCTTATGAATACGAGGCAAATCCACGGAAATATTACCGGAAAGCGCTATTACGCATTAACCCTTTTAATGATTACTCAGGTACATATAGCGGTAATGCACTTAAGACAGTATTAGAAGGTCAAGAAAATGATACACCCATTGTAAAAGCGGAAATTAAATCTTATGTCGTTGATGAAAATACCATATTCTTCTATGCAGGAAATATAGATGAAGAACGTCCTGAAAGACGTAACTATAAAATTTATGCAAAATTTGACGATTTAGGCACGGTCACGATATATGCGGATAATCCTGACATGAATTTTCAGGCAAATAAAAATGCAAGTTATACCATCAATGAGCAAATGGATGATGTGCGCCCTTATCTTTTACACCGGTATTTGACCATTAATAATATTGATTATGAATTTACGGATTATACGATGGTTCCCAATGTAGATATCAACTATAAAGTTTCGGGATCGTTGATTTTGGAACGTCAATTAAATACCCAGATTCCTGATGAAGATCAGCAAATAGAATGGTAATAATGTAACGTGATTTTTACGGTTGAAAATGGGAAATAAACCCAGTGAAAATTGTGAATTTAAAATCTAAAACTATGTGTTTAAATATTATTTGTATTAAAAGGAGAGTACATGTGCTTTGTTTGATAATGGCTTTTGCAAGTGTTGGCTTTTACAGTTGTCAAAAGGATGATCAGGGAGAGAAGCTAGCTCCATCGTTTGACTCTTCGCAACCCATTGTTGTTTCCGGTTTCACACCTGAGTCGGGTGGTGCCGGGCAGCGTCTTGTTATTTACGGCAAAAACTTTGGAACAGATCCGAACATAGTTACCGTTTTAATTGGTGGAAAAGAGGCGAAAGTTATCAGTGTAAATGGGGAATCGCTTTATTGTCTGGTGCCCGGGCAGGCGTTTGGCGGTAATATTGAAGTTCGAATTGGGGGGCGGGATAAAGAGATAATCGCTTATGCAGAAATGGCGTTTGACTATCAGCGCAAGGAAGTGGCATCTACACTGATTGGGTACAAAAATGACCGTGGTGATGAACCTTGGAAGGACGGTAAGTTTAAGGCTGATGACCAAAATGAGATGGCAAGTGGGTTTAAGAATGCTTCATTCATGAGATTTGATCCACTCTATCCGCAGCATTTATGGGTTACATTTGACGGCAATAATGGTCTTTATCTAATCAATTTTGCAGATAGTACAGTAACCAAAAAGCGCTCGGACTTTGACCGGCCACGTAGTATTGATTTCACCAATGATGGTCAATATATGATTATTGCACAAGACCGTGGCGGGGAAAATGACGCGGCAACAATACGGTTATCGCGCGATAAAGATTGGCAAGATAGAGAAATCTTGACGAGATACAGGCAATGTAATGGCGCCTCGGTGCATCCGGTAAATGGAGAATTGTATTTCAACAGTTATGAGAAGGGGCAGTTTTTCCGATTTGACTTAAATAAATATTTCGAGGAGGGCTTAGGTGATAAGGATTATGAACAATTGTTTGTGGTACAGGATCCTGGCTGGGAATATAAGATTTTTATACATCCTTCTGGTAACTATGCGTATATCGTAATAATTAATAAGCACTATATCCTCCGTGTGGATTATAATTGGGATAAGGAACGATTTAATCAACCCTATCTGGTATGTGGTAAACTTGGTAGTGCGGGTTATCAGGACGGGGTTGGCTCCAGTGTTCGCTTGGATACACCCTACCAGGGCGTATTTGTGAAAAATGATGACTACGTTGAAGCAGGTAAAAAGGACGAATATGATTTTTATTTTACAGAGCAGTATAACCATGATATTCGAAAATTGACTCCCCAAGGAAGTGTGACCACATTTGCAGGAAGGGGAAGTTCAAGTATTAATCCTAATCCGTACGGCTATGTAAACGGGGATCTTAGAGAAGAAGCGCGCTTTGACCAGCCTACTGGAATCGCATATAGTGAGGAAGAAAAGGCTTTCTACATTGGAGATAAAGAGAATCACCGCATTCGTAAAATAGCCCTTGAGGAAAAAGATGAATAATCCTGAAATCGGGAAAAATTAATGAAATTTTTTGATTATCCGCTATTTGTAATAATTTATAGCAACGTCATTCTGAGCTTGACTCAGAATCTCATAAAATATTTGAATGCTAAATATTAATTAGTAGATGAAAGTCTAAATTGATCCCAATAGTTATCGGGACGGAACAGGGTGAAGATACATTTATGACGCATTCTGTGCATTCAATAAAAATTTATAGAGAATAATTTTGGGTTGATAATGAGGCCTAATCCTATCATACAAAATGCATATAGGATCAGGCCTATTTTCATAATATTTTTCTAGTATATTCTAACTTATCCTCCTCAGTAATTTTTCTCATTACCCGGCAAGGATTTCCTACCACAACAACATCGCTTGGAATATTTCTGGTAACGACGCTCCCCGAACCTATCACCGTGTTGCTTCCAATCGTTACGCCGGGATTGATCACTGTATTTCCTCCAATCCACACATCATTGCCTATGTTTATGGGCAGGGCGTGTTCATAGTTTTCTTTTCTTCTTTCGTAATGCACAGGATGGCCGGCGGTATAAAAACCTACATTGGGCCCTACGAGAACATTGCTGTCGATGGTCACTTTAGCGCAATCTAGAATGATCAGGTTATAATTGGCGTAAAAATTTTCACCGATCTCAATGTTATAGCCATAATCACAGCGAAAGGGCGGCTCTATAAAAAACTGGCCATTCGTTTTGCCAAATAAGGTTTTGAGAATTCCGTTGCGTTTTCTGATCTCTTTGGGTCGTAGTGCATTAAAATCGAAGATCATTTCTTTGGCGCGCTGTCTTTCCCGAAGCAATTCCTGATCAAAAGCATGATAAGCTTTTCCTGAAAGCATTTTCTCTTTTTCAGATGGCATTTTGACTGGGTTTTTAGAAAATTATAGATCTTTTATTCAAAAAATAAATACATGCCCCGCTCGTCATTATGAATTACCGGCTCCAAGCGGTAAGCGGTTTTCATGTTTTTCTTGGTTAATACTTCTTTTTTTTTGCCTGCGGCGAGAAGTTCTCCGTTAGTTAAAAGCACGAGATGATCAGCAAACTTAGCTGCTAAATTAAGGTCATGTACGACACCTACAATAACAAGGTCTTTCTGTTTCAGCAATTTTTGCAATTTATGCATAAAATGAAACTGATAATGCACATCGAGGAAGGTAAGGGGCTCATCGAGGATGAGGTAGCGGCAGCCCTTTTCGGTAGGATACCATATCTGCGAGACTACGCGTGCAAAGTGAACACGCTGTTTTTCACCACCACTTAAGGTAAGATAATCACGGTCTGCCATCCCATCCACGTCAAAAAATTGCATCGCCTCGTCACATGCTGTTTTGTCCTTTTCCTTTGGGCTGACCTGAAAATGTGGGTAGCGCCCCATCATGACTACCTCCCTGACCTTTAATGGGAAGGCTAATTCGGTATTTTGTGAGAGCACGGCGCGCGATTTGGCAAGTTCGGAAACAGATGTGTTTTTAATATTAATCTTTTCATAAGAAACACTTCCCTGCTGAGGTTTAAGTTGATTGCAGATAACCTTTACCAGCGTGGATTTGCCTGCTCCATTAGGCCCCAAGATCAGGTTGAGCTTCCCGGGTTCAAAACTTACCGAAATATCATTTAGAATGGTTTTGGATCCTATTTTGAAGGTTATGTTATCTATTCTGATCATTAAGAAGCGATTTAAGACGGGTTGACGTAAGGCGTAGGACTGTTTTATGAATAACTTTAAAAATTGAGTTTTTATTTTTTTTGGCCACTTTTGGTAAGACCTACAAGGATCGCTCATTCCTCGCTCATACCTTGCAGGTCGGGACGGTTTACTTGGTTTACGTTCTAAATTTTTTTGTCCTATTTCATTTTTCAAAAAAAGTAATTTTTTCGCCTCAGTAAAAATATAAAAATAGGCACGCCCACGACTGATGTTACAATCCCGATGGGCAGTTCGGCGGGGCGTAGCAGCATTCTTGATATCAGATCTGCCGTGCTGAGCAAAATTCCCCCTAAGATAGCACTATCGCGTATTAAGTGCCTGTTGTCAGATCCATTAAGGATGCGCAACAGATGCGGCACGATAAGCCCCACAAAACTGATGACACCAACGAAAGCGGTAGCTACAGCTACCATTATAACATTGATTAGCAGTATTTTCCATTTTAGGCTTTTTATATTAACCCCCAGAAATTGAGCTTCCTCTTCGCCTATCATCAGGGCGTTGAGTTCTTTAGCGAAGCGTAGGGATATCAAAATCGTTGCCACGCTGGAAAATCCCACGATGGCCACAGAGGTCCAGTTAGCTCCGCTAAGGGTGCCCAGATTCCAAAAGACAATAGAGCGCGCCTGTGGATCACGGGCAATGTAACTCAGAAAGCCCACGCCGCTTAAAAACAGCGCGTTAATGGCTATACCCGTGAGTAGTAGGGCGACTATGGAGCTTTTACCGCTATTTCTTGACTGCGAAAGTGAAAATACCAAACCTGTGGAAATTAGGGCGCCAATGCACGCGGCCAGTGGAAGCGTCCATTTGCCCACGTCAAAGTTGAACGTGGCACCCAGAGCAAAATAAAGTGCTGCACCAAAGGCCGCGCCACATGAAGTACCTATAAGACCGGGTTCCACAATAGGATTGCGGAACAGTGCCTGCAACAACGTGCCACCCACGGCGAGGCTGGCACCCACGAAAATGCAGAGGATTGCCCGTGGAAGCCGTATCTGCATAAATATGCGTTCGGTCAGGTTCAAATTTTCAGATCCGGAAAGGGTTTTTTGCAGGGAAGATAGGATTTCTTCAAAACCGATCGAGACCGCGCCATAACGGATGCAGAAAAAGCTAATAATCAACAAAAGCAGCAGCAGGACGGGGAAGGTTCCGAGATAGAACTTTTTGACGCTACTCATTCGTGTGGATCAATTTCTGCAGCGCAATGATGTTTTTCCCTGTTCGTGGCCCCAGATAAACCATATCATGCTCTTCCACGCGATAAACCTCACCATCTTTAAAGGCGCGCGTGCTGGATATGCCGGGTAGGGTGCCTACTTCTTTAGTAGAGCCCAGACGATCGTAGCCAAAATCTGTGAGCAGGATCACATCGGGATCACTTTTGGCAACAACTTCGGGCGAAAACTGAACCATCCCGCGGTCGCCATCTACCGCCATTTCTCCACCGGCCCAATCGATCAGTCGGCCAGCTGTACTGTTTTTGGTCATGACTAGATAAATATTATTGGCCTGCCCAAAATGAATGATTAGTACTTTGGTTTTTTTAGTATAACTTTCTGCTAATTTGATCGCACGTTGCATTTGGCTATCAAGTGTATCAGTAAGGATTTTGGCACGTTCTTCCTTGTGAAAATAGTTGCCCATCTCGGTAATCAGGGAGTCAGTGCCGGCGATGGTGTTTTGATATTGGCCAAATTGCTTCATGGGTATTTTGAGATCTTTTAATTGATCGACCACATGTTCGGGACCTATGTTATTATCCTCAAGAATAAGCGTAGGTTTCATAGATAGAATAGGCTCCGCTGCCAGGGCACGGTGGTAGCCTATGGTGGGCAGCTCTTTGATTTTCGGTGGATAGCTGCTGGACACATCTACCGCAACTATGTTTTCCTCAGCATTAAGTGCGTAAATAATTTCGCTGTATTGTTTAGAAATACAAACAATGCGCTCAGTGTTGCTTTTCTTTTTGTCTCTGTTGTTAAACCTCCCGCAGGAGCAGAGCATAAAAAGCGCGCAGAGGTAGCATAAAGTTATTTTCATCTAAAATCGATTTTTTAAGGATCAGGTCAATAATTATAGCATGAGTTTAGGAAAAGCTGAGACAAATGTAGAAAAATCTTTAAGAGCAAAAAGTGCTAATTCCATAGAGGATTCTGCCGTTTTTAACCAAAGAAACAGGTTTAAAAGTTTAAATATAGATATATTGTACCTGATTTTTTGTATTCTAATAACGTTTAAATAAAACCCAAATGAAAAAAGTGCCCCAAAAATTATGGTTAATTTTTGTTTTAGGAATGTTCTGCCCGGCAGTTTCCCAAATCTTAAGCAGATATTTTACCATTTCGGATACTGTTTTGGGAATTATTCAGGGTATTGGGATAGGGCTGCTTCTCGTTTTTATCTCTAATTTGATCAGGTTTAGGAAACGTCAGGACAAGGATGGGGTTATTGAATAGTCGATAAGCCTTTTAGTTTTTCTGCCCCTTGATGGGCATATAGATTTCGGCTTTCCATCCCAGGGCATTACCGCCCATATTGGGGTTGTTGTAAAATACTTCCATAGGTTTCTTCTCAATAGGTATTTTATGACTTTTCGCGTAAGCGAGAAGTGCATACCATGCTCGGTCTGAAGTGATATAATTGCCATTGTAAGTCGCTTTGAGTGCCGGTTTAGCAAGCATTTTTTTATATTTGATCTCTGGATCCTGGGGAAGTTTTTCAGAACGTTCTATAGGAAAGCAGAAGTTATATGCGAGACTGTCAGTAAGCGGATTCCAGTGGGTGACCTCAATTAAGGGGGGGCCATTGAGCTTAACTGCATTTTCGGCAAGCACACCGCTTAAAAAGCCGTAGTTGCGCATCATCCCCTCCGCTTTTTCGATTTGTACCCCTTTTAAGGGAATGTATGCACAATAGGTTGCGGGGGTTTCCGATTTTCCATCAATAGTAATCCTGATCTGTTTGAGATTTTCCTCTAAAAAAATATAAAAATCCTTTACTGTTGATGTGCTTCGCCTCTGGAAATCAGTATCCTTAAAAATCACCTTCAGTTTATTGGTCAGGCTATGATCTGGGTCTTTAATGCCAACGCTGACATTGGAGACAGAATCATTTTCTGGGGTGATGTCCCACGTATAGACGTGCAGCGAGTCTCCAAAATGAAACTGCTGTGTGACGCTGTTTAATGAATCGCGGCCGGTAATCTTAGCGCCTATCTCATTTGTGTTGTTAATAGAAAGATTCCAAGTCTCGAGCGATTGTATGATGGTTCCCGGCGTAGTTTTGGCCTTGAAGTTAACGATATAATCAGCGGGTTTTATAAAGAAATACCAAATTGCCCCTAAGCTTATAAGGCTTAATAGGATATATGAGGTTTTTTTCATTCGGGATTTAATTATTGAAAGTTGTACATTAAGAATAACCGGTGCAACCAAAGCACTAATCAAGTTGAGAATAACTGATTTTTTTGCAGCGATTTACAAAAATCAGTTTTTGGCCAGGTTATATCCAAATAATCATGACCATATAATTCGAATCAATTTGCAGCGCCTGTATGCTGGGCAAGTGCATCGGGTTTTTTCTTCATCTCCAGGTTGTCCACCACATATTGGCCCACTGATCGTCCCTGGGTTAGACCATTTTCTATGGATGACCGGTAGTGGATACCGCCATACATTCTGCTTATTGCCGCTTCCGCGGAAGCTTTATTAAATGAGGTATAACTGCGAATTGGGAGTCCATAAATGGTTTCGGTATCGTCGTCAAAGTTAAAATTATCACCAAAAATCGAGGTGAGAACAATGGCAGCTGCGCCCGAGGCTACGGAATGCCCACTGGTATACTCCGGGAAAGGGGGTGTCTGCAGCAGGGGTGTCCAGTTTTCGTCTATATCCTCATTGATGACTGTTTCGGGCCTGATCAGGTTACTGCGGTATTTCTCGTCCCAGCAGCTGATGAAGGCGTCGTCAAGGGCAATGGATGTTTCTGTATATGCGGCCACGGTTTTCTCAAAATCGGCATTGGTTTTACGGCACGCGATTTTGGTAATACAGACCCAATGTGCACCGGGTGACATATTTTTTATCGCAAACATCAAATGCCCTTTTTGAGTAGATACATAGGGATTGCAGTTCCAAAATTTGGCGATCGCCTTGCCTTCGCCTATATCAACTTTAGAAGTGTCCATCGCATTGCGCACATTGTAAACCTCCATAAGTTCTTTATAAAATTTGCTTCCTTTATCCATAGAGAATGTGGGTGGTGGCACGGGTTTAAATTGGTCAGCGGTTTTCATAACCAAGGTCCTGATCTCGTTCCAGTGGGGTTCTATACCATCCATATATGCCGGCGGTGTAGGCTGCCAACGCCCTTTATCTTCGGGATGCACAGAAAACTTGGGCATTGTTCTGGTCTGCGCGTAATTGTCGCCCTTCATCCAATCAGTAATGTGACCCGCGACCTGCAGGCCGTAAGCTTTTGAAGCATTAAAACTCTCGGGATTCTGTTTTTCCCAATCATTGTACAAGCTGTCCCTTACAACGGTAAGCAGATCTTCAGAAAAAAGGAGCTGTCTGGAGATTTCGTAAAACGCCACAAGGGAGGCAACATGATGGTTTACGCCTGTGGTATCCTTTGGGGGGGGTGTTTTTTTTAAATCCCTGACCTGGCCTGCAAGGCTTTTATAAGCGCTGGTATCTGTGAGCATCGCCTCATAGGCTGCCATGTTTGCATATGCGAATATACGGGCCACCTGGGGCGGTGAAAAAATATCGTGTACCTGGATCTGTACTACTTTGTCCACGGCATGGTGGTATTCTTCGGGGGTGACCGTAAGGGGCTCCGACTTTTTTTCGCACGCGGTAAATGCCAATGCGACAATTATTATCCAAATTGATCTCTTGACAAAAGTATTCATTATTGCATTGATTTATTTATTTCATATAACTGCGCTTCCGTATTGTTAAAGGTCGCCAACAGATAATGTTTCTTACTAACTGTGAGGATATTCAAGCCTCTAATGGACTTTTTTGCAAAATCCAGACCCAGCTGATATCCGGGAATCACGTAGTGGTCATTCTTGATCAAGGCGCCAGAAAATGAATCCATCCTGCCATGAAATGGCTGAACGCCAAAATAGTTGCCCGCTGCCAGAACTTCTTCGTTACCATCACCATCAAAGTCAAATTTACAAAACGAAAGAATGGGTGCCACCTGCATATCGTTTCCAAAGGGAACAAATTCAAAATTTCCGGAATCATTTCTTAAATACCCGGATTTTAGAACATTTACCTGTAATTTAATCGCTTTTTTGAGCTGTTTTTTATCAAAAACCTCATCAATGGTCTGCCCGGCAAAAGCTTTGTAAGAGGTGTACTTTTTATGCAGGGCCGCCATTTGTGCAGACAGTGCATCCATTCCAAGCAATGGGTAATATTTCCCGTTTTTTGCCGTGGCGACAATGGTTTCAGTCTGGCCATTGTCATCAAAATCACTGTAATACATGAGCATGGGGAATGCGTCAGTCGCCTTAAATTTGCTGTTTTCGCCCCAGTTGCCCAAAAGGTAATCATTATCTCCATCATTATCAATATCAAAAGGCAGGATCTGCTCCCACAGCCCTTTGTAAACTCCTGCACTGGCAGAAGTCCTTATCAATTTGCCCTTATTGTTTTTAAAAAATACCGGCTCCATCCATTCGCCCACTACGATCAGATCTTTGATCCCGTCGCCGTCAAAATCGTCCCAGATCGCATCGGTAACCATACCGAGGTTATTAAATTCCCTATCGATTTTAAAGTTTCCGTCAACATTTTTGAGCAGGTAGGATTTGGGGGATTTGCCAAAGTCTCCCGTGACTGACTGATTGCCTAAAAAAATATCCAGATCGCCATCACCATCATAATCGCACGTGGCGATGGTACTCGTGTTTTCAAAGATTTTTGGAAAGGCTTTTTTCGCTAAGGCAGCCCCATTTAAACCATAATACATATCTGCCAGTGGCGGTGCGGGAGCAGAAAAATCCCCACCGCCGGCACCTACCAGCAGGTCATTACTTCCTTTACCGGAAAAATCTGCAATAATTGCGGTTACATCTTCGGTGATGGAATCTTTACTGAGTACAGACTGATCCGCTTTCGCGAAAGCGGTGTCGTTCTGAACAAAGAATTGGGATGGAATAAACTTTGAACCGCCAAAAAACACATCCTGTTTCCCGTCGCCTGTAAGGTCGCCCACAGCAACCGCAGGACCACGATCTGAGACTTGGTAAGGGATCAGTTTTTGCCGGTCAAAATCTGAATATCTATCTTCTCTGTGAGTAAAGTTTATCCCTAGATTTTCGGGTTCTTTTTTAAACAAATTCAGCTTTTTTGGTCTTAAACCGGCATAATCAAAAGGTTTATTGCCTTTTGGCGAAAGCGTTAAAATCTGATTTGCTTTTACATCAAACAAGCGTTGCACAGTGCGGTCTGGCCAGATAACCACCAGAGAATCGACAGTTTTAGAATCTCCGAGCCCAAAATGCACAAGCGGTTGGGAAGAGGCCTGAAAACCGCGTACTGAATACATTTCTTTAAACTGCTCTAGGCTACTGGTGTATGCATAAATTTTAGCGCCTACACCAAAACGGTTTTTGCCGGTATCGCTAAGTTTGACCTCAAGAAAATTGGTTTTTTTATTGGTTTTATTGATGTAAAAAGAAGGTGGCCTATTTATGTTGTTGGTTACGAGATCAAGATCGCCATCGTTGTCAAGATCGCCATATGCGGTAGCGCCTGATATCACGGTATCCTTAGTGATCCACTTACCGGATTCATCGGTAAAATCCAGTTTGCCATCGCCTTTGTAAATGTAATTATGCACATTCCCACTGGGCATCAGATTGAGAGCCCGGCGGTCAATAAGTTTTGTATTATCAAGCTTTTTTTGGATCTGCCCGTTGGAAACAAACTTGATATAATCAAGATCATTGGGGCGTTTTGGTATTCCGTTTGAGATAAAAATATCCTGCTCACCGTCTTGGTCATAATCGCCGAAAAGTGCACTCCAACTCCAGTCTGTCGCCGCTATACCGCTCATAAGTCCGCTTTCGCGAAAGCCATAACCGGGTTCATTTACATACAGCATATTACGGCTGTACTGGTAATAATAGCCATATTGCTCTGTCCTTAATTGCTGTATCTGAATATTATCATCTCCCGCTGATGACTTGAGCACCTTTTCATCCTCGGGAAGCATGTCGAGCGAGATCATATCCGGAAAGCCGTCATGGTTGAGATCTGCCACATCACTTCCCATTGAAAAACGGGAGGTATGCCCAAAATTATCTCGTAATTTTTCTGAAAATGTACCATCGCCATTATTGAGGTAATAATAATCATCCTCATGAAAATCGTTTCCCACGTACATATCGGGGTAGCCATCCATATTAAAGTCTGAAACTGCAATGCCAAGACCATAACCATTTACGCCTCCATAAATGCCAGCTTCTTCGCTCACATCGGTAAAATGATCACCATCGTTGCGCATAAGTTTATCACCGGTCTGGTAATTTCTTGTATTGCGAAGACTGGCCTTGCCAAATGAATTCTGGGTGTGCACGGCATGATTGAGGATATATATATCCAAATCCCCATCTAGGTCATAATCGATAAATGCAGCAGATGAACTATAGGATTCAGCATCAAGGTTATATGCTTTGGCGCTTTCGGTAAAGGTGTTATCCTTATTATTGATAAAAAGTTCATTGTGGCCATTCAGCCCGTTGATACCTACAACTGCACAGACATAAATATCTAGGTAGCCATCACCGTTTACATCGCCCATTACGGCCCCGGTATTCCAGTCACTGCTTCCCGCAACACCAGCTTTTTCGGTTACATTTTCAAATTGTAAGTTGCCCTTGTTGAGGTATAATTGATTTTTGACCTGATTTCCCGAAAAATAAATATCCTGAAGACCATCGTTGTTTATATCACCAATGGCGATGCCGCCGCCATTGTAGAAATAGAGATAATCGAGGATGTTAAGATCATTGGTAGGGGTGAGGGTATTTATAAAGCTAACACCCAAAGCTTCAGCCTTTGGATTTTTAAAAAGGTCACCATCATGTGTGCAGGCGGTCAGGCCCAAGATCAATATAATAGCGATTATTTTAGGGAAGCAATTCAAAAGTGGCTTTTTTTAATTGTTCGGCTTAATAGTTCTTTATAATAGTGCACTTCACCAAAAAGAGTGCGATAACCAAAAACTGAATTGAAGTTAAATAATAGGTTGGAAACAATATCTGATTCTGTTGTGCAAGCAATATTTTTTTATAAAGCGAAAATTTTCTTTTTTGAAAAGGAGGGTGCACATCGTTGTTATCTATCCAGTGCATAGATCCTTGGCTTATTGTTATTTATAGCTGCAACGAGGTATTTATTACCCCGTGCATCTTTAAAGGTGGCGAGGTGTTTTATCTCATCCCTTATAAAAAAGCCGCTTTCTCCATAATTTTGCCAATCAAACTGCAAATTACCGTTGTTGAGAAGTACGCTGCCATAATTAGCGTCAAGTTGTGAAAACTGGGGACGAAACTCAAAATTATTACCTCCCATGATGAGGTCATCCTTACCATCTTTGTTAAGGTCTGTACAGACTATTCCACATACACAGGAGAGCTGTACCTGATAGGGTAGGGGCTGCGTTTTAAAATTCCCGCCGCCTTCATTGACCGCAATAATTGATCTAGATTCATTTACGGTCTTCACGATACAGTTTTTGATCACATCTGCAGGGAATAATTCATCAATCGACCGCTTTGAATAGTCGGAGGCTTTTAGATTTTGTTTTTTGAGTGAACTCATTTGTGCGGTGAGGTCCTTTTTCTGGTGAATAGGGTAATCCTTTCCATCTTTGGTAAAAGTGGTGATCTGCTCAATAGTCCCATTATTGTCAAAATCGTTGATATACATTTTCATCGGTGCATTTTTTATGGGTTTATAATGCAGGTTTTGGCCCTCATTGCCCAGCACAAGATCTAGATCACCATCACCGTCAAGATCTGCTGCATTGAGCGTGTTCCACCAGCCGCTCATGGTATCCAAGCTTGTTTTCAGGGGGCTCAGTCTGCGGCCGGAGTTGGCATAAAAATGTGGTGTACCCCATTCTGAGATGGTTACAAGGTCTTTTTTACCATCCTTATTTACATCCATCCAGAGCGCGTCAGTAATCATACCCGCATCCTTAGTATCGTAAGCTATTTTATCAGTAGCATCGGTAAAGTCGCCATTACCTTGATTTTCCAGAAAAAGATGCTTGGGATCAACCCCGTAAACCCCTACTACGCTCCTTGAACCAATGAACACATCAATATCCCCATCGCCATCAAAATCTTCTGGTGCAACGACTGACATATTCTGAAAAGCTGATGGAAGATCCTTCCCTTTGCTAAAGTTGCCTTTTCCATCGTTGAGGTATAACCGGGGCGTTAAGGCTTCCTTGTTACCCACTTCATTACCACCGGAGGCGACTATTAAATCAAGGTCGCCATCGCCATCGGCATCAAAAAAGGCTGCGGCGGTATCTTCATAATGCGCGTCTTTGTTAAAAACTTTTTGTTTTTTTGCAACTAACTTTCCTTTGCCCACTTGCAAATAAAGTGTTGCGGCATTGTCATGCGGGCCGCCCACAAATACATCCTCATTCCCGTCACCGTTTACATCTCCTGTCGCAAGGGCTGGCCCTTCGGCCGAAAGTTTTTTGGCAATAAGCCCTTCATAATCAAAGTCGTTATAATTGTTTTCCGTTTGGGTGATGAGGGATTTATTGGGCAGTTCCTGAAGCAGGGCCTTGCTGGGTTTTCGCTTTTGCGGAATATAAGTATCACTAGCATCTTCCTGCATTAATAGCAAAGTCTGGTCTGCCGCAACTGCTTTGAACAATTGCGTTTTATCATTGGGCCAAATGACACGCATAGAGTCCAGCTTTTGGGTTTTGCCCAAACCAATATCCATCACGTAATCCATCGAGGACTGAAAGCCCCTTACGGGCACAAGCTCTTGCAGGATTACCTGCCCATCATGGTACAGGTTTACCGAGGTCCCTATAGCAAATGGATTCTTACCTTGACCCTTAAATTTAAGTCGTATGAAATGGTTGTCGGTTTTTTGTGAACTTTCGTTTTGATACACAAAAGCCTGCATATTTACATTATTAACCACAAGATCAAGGTCGCCATCATTGTCGAGGTCTCCATAAGCCGAACCGTTTGAAGTGCTATTTTGATCCATGCCCCATTCTTTAGAGACATTCGTAAAGGTCAAGTCATGGTTGTTTCTAAATGTATAATTGGGCAATGGCTTTTTTGGCATTTTTTGTATGATGCTGTCTATAGCCTGTTTTTTCCCCGTAAGGGCCATTTTTTGGGTAATTTCATTTGCAAAAAAATCAACAAAATCGAGGTCGGTCAGGTCGTGGTTGATCCCATTGGTCACATAGATATCGCGATAACCATCGTTGTCAAGGTCGACCAGGAGGCCTGCCCAGCTCCAGTCAGTCGCGTCAACACCGCTAAAATAAGCGGTTTCTGAAAAGCTGTTGTTACCATTATTGATCTGTAGCGTATTTTGGATAAATTGCTGGTAAAAATCCTTGCTCTGCTTGAGTTTATAGACATTATAGCTGTCAAAGTTCATCACACTCTTAACGCGCTCCTGTTTCTCTGGGAGCATATCTGTTGTAAAAATATCTTGCAGGCCGTCGTTGTTAACATCAGCCATATCGACGCCCATAGCAGAAAGCGATAGGTGTGACGTCCAGTTTTTAATATCTTCAGTAAAGGTGCCGTCATGATTGTTGATGTATAGATAATCACGTTCATAAAAATCGTTTGAGACGTAAATATCAGGCCAGAGGTCATGGTTGATATCAGTGATCATGACGCCCAGTCCAAAACCGATGAGGCTTCCATAAATGCCGGCCTGGTCACTAACATCAGTAAAAGTGTCGCCGTCATTGCGCATAAGAAGATCGCCTACACCTTTAAATATGTCTGGGACGTTTTTCCAGTTTTCGGCACGGGTATCTCGCTGTTCCGCGTAACCCAAGCCGCTCACAGGTACATTACTGTTGTTGAGTATATAAACATCAAGGTCGCCATCTTTATCATAATCAAAAAAGGTGGCCTGGGTCGTAAAGCCCGATTTAGCCAGGTTGTATTTAGTAGCTTCTTCGGTAAAGGTTAGATCACCATTATTAATGTACAGATCATTGTCATGGTTGTTCCCCTGCATGTTCCCGGCATTGCTTACATAAATGTCCAATAGTCCATCGCCATTAACATCTGCCATGGTTACTCCAGTTGACCAAGGCTTGTTCCCCCCCACTTTGGCTGAAGCCGTGATGTCCTCAAACTTAAAATTCCCTTTGTTAAGGAAAAGCTTGTTTTGCCCCATATTGGCTGTCATATAAATGTCTGGCAGGCCATCATTATTGATATCGCCAATGGCAACCCCGCCCCCATTATAAAAGTTTCTGTACTTGAAGATGTTGAAATTTTTCTCGTTTTGTATGGCATTAAAAAAATTAATGCCTGTGGAATCTGGAGACATCAGTTTAAAAAGAGTGTCTTTATCTTTTTCCGGCTCCGTTTTTTTTTCTTGGGTAGAATTACAGGAAAATAGCGAGATCAATATTCCCAGAGCGATGCCAGTATTTATTATTTTATGAATAAAATTCATTCTTAAATTGGTGAAAATTAAAAATATTCAGGTTTTTGAAGCTATGATTTAAGTGGGT
Source organism: Leeuwenhoekiella sp. (assembly GCA_965219335.1). Classification (GTDB taxonomy): domain Bacteria; phylum Bacteroidota; class Bacteroidia; order Flavobacteriales; family Flavobacteriaceae; genus Leeuwenhoekiella. The sequence goes on along the minus strand of CBDCNG010000009.1, from coordinate 37,974 downwards.
TGTTTTGAGAATCAGGTTATTTGGGCTGGTGACAAGTCATAAGTAAGGTATAAAATTGCTAACGAAAGTAATGTATTGATCGTACAAATTTTGATGAAAGCATAATAATGATAAAAAGAGGGTCTAGACCCTCTTTTTATTAAATTAATTGATGTCTTCTATATAATTAATATCCAGGGTTCTGAACAAGGTTAGGGTTTGAAAGTAATGCCGTCTCCGGAATGGGAAACAGATTTTTATTGGGATCTCCAGTTACCTCTTTTAGAGCCCAGGGTGCAGTAAACTGCCCAAAACGTACAAGATCATTCCGTCTCCAGAACTCGTCATAAAGCTCTCTTCCCCGTTCCGCCAGCAAGGCTGCTTCATCCACATTGGGCAGTGGTGGCGTATCGGCTCTTTTTGCTCTTAATTGATTTACCATGTCTGTGGCACTTCCGCCCATTCGCATCATCGCTTCTGCCTTCATCAAGTGCGCGTCAGCATAGCGGAACATAATCTCATTTTGTCTAAATGAATTAAAGAGCGGCGTATTGGCATCTCCTGTATCTGTGGGGTCGTATGGGTGGTATTTTATTACACGTATGCCTTCTTTCTCACCATTACCTACAAGAGAAGGTATCTCCTTATCAAATATAAGGGGCCGTCCCTGCCTATCTGTTAGCATGCTCCCATCAGCGTTATATTGCTGATTAAGCAAAAAGCCGTAACCTATGCCTACATTCTGGGCGTTGGCAGTATTGGCATCAGGTACATAACCACGACGCTCTTCCTGACCGTCACCCACATAATTGCTAGTGGGGGCACCTTCAAAAGAATCATAAAAGTCTGCAAGTGTCGCAAAACCATTCCAGCCTCCGCCAGTATTATCAGGAGCATTTTGGTTATAATGTAGCGTGTTCCATATTCTCGGGCCAATATCACTTTTTAACCATAAAATGGTCTCTGAATCATCAGAGGGTTCAAAGATTTGGAAATAACCTTCCTGAATGGCAAAACCTTTGGCGGTGATCGCATCCACATTGGTAATCACCTTTTGCATATCTGCATTATCAAATGTGTCGCTACCCTTATAAACATTTGCGTTGAGGTATAATTTTGCAAGCAAGAATTCTGCCGCTTCTTTGGTCGCTGTACCCGTGTTAGCAGTTCCTGGGCTTACTGATTTTAAATCTGGCAGGGCCTCATTCAAATCTTTCTCGATAAACGCAAATGCCTCGGCACGGCTCATAACGCTAGGATTAACATCGGGACCTTCATTAACACCACGAAAGGGTACGGAACCAAAAAGATCCATCACAAAGAACATATTAAAAGCCCTTAAGAATTTTGCTTGAGCGACTACCCCAGCATCAGGTTTACTTTCAATAATTTCCGTAGCACGGAAAATACCCTGGTTTAGGGCATTCCATGAATTAAGAATAAATTGGTGATCTGATCTCCAGGTGTGTGTATGTAATTGTCTCCATACTCCATTATCCCCCCAGTCTGTCCCCCTTGTTGGAACAAGAAGCTCATCTGTGGTTGTTTCAGAAAGGGCAAACATATTCTCTTGTGTTGAAAAATCTCCGCCCGCCTTATTATATAGATCGTTGAGGGCAGACGCCGGATCAGTAAGAGGCGTGAATTGACCTTGAGCAACATCCCTTGTAATAATAGAATCGGTCTCATCGATCTCCAGATCTGTACAAGAGGACACAATGGCCATTAAAAGTACCGAAGTGATAAAAGGTTTTTGTATAAAATTTATTTTCATGGCATTGTTTTTTTAAAATGTAACATTAAATCCAAAGGAATAGATCCTTGGTCTGGGGAATGAACTGTAGTCAACTCCTGCAATGGGGATACCGTTTAGTAGATCACCCGTGGCAGGGATGGTACTTACCTCGGGATCAAGGCCACTATAACCCGTAATCACAAAAAGGTTCTGGCCGGTAAGAGAGAGTCTCATCGTCTTAAAAAGCCCATCACCTGATAAGGGTACATTGTACCCAATAGAAGCAGTCTGTAACCTTACAAAATCCCCTTTTTCCAGAAAACGTGTAGATACAGAAGCTTCAGCCTGACGACTCTCAACACCTGCAAGATCAACAACATCTTGAATCACGTTATTACCGCTACCAATCTGACCTGCGGTGAAAAAAGCATTGGCCGTGTTGTTGTATATGTAATTACCGAACTGGCCATTAAAATAAAGCGATGCATCCCAGTTTTTATAATTTGCAGAAGTGGAGAAACCCCCTGTAACATCGGGTAGGGCACTTTTACCTACAAATTGCTGGTTATCTATGCCTCCTTCAAATGTAGGGTTCCCACTTTCATCATAACCCTCAAATACCCTTAGGTAAAATGAATACAGTGGCTGGCCGTTTGCTAATTGTTGTGCAAATGCATTGGTAAGCCCAGATCCACGTATGGTACCCGCTTTGATTTGACCGTCAAAATCCTGAATTTCGTTTTTGTTATATGAAGCATTGATCCCGATTTTCCAGTTATAATCTTCTCCCTGAAGAAGATCATAGTTTAAGGAAACTTCTACCCCCTGGTTCAATATTTTTGCATCCAGATTTTGGAATACAAAAGGCTGTGCGGCGGGTTGTGCAGAAAAAATGCTTAACAATAGGTCTTTGGTTTCTTTTCTATAAACATCCACACTCCCATTGAAGCGATCATTGCCGAACCCAAAATCGATACCTGCACCATATTGTGTGGTCGATTCCCATTTAAGATCTGGATTGACAAATGCAATTGAGGTTATACCAGGCTCGTTTATGGTAAAATCAGCTGCTACTCCTGGATTAGAATAGCGCTCTTGTCTTAGATATTGACCATAGCCAAGACCTGACTGATTACCTGTAATACCATAGTTTAACCGAAGTTTTAGCGTTGACACATTGTCTCCTATAAAATCTTCTTCATTGATCTTCCATGCAAAAGCTCCAGAAGGGAAATAGCCGTATTTATTGTTTGGGCCAAATTTTGAGGATCCATCTGCTCTCATTGTAGCGGTAAACAGATACTTGTCTGCAATGGTATAGTTTACCCTTGCGAAAAACGACTGTAGTTCATCCGTGTTATCAAAGGTGTCGGTATAAACCGCCTGTACCGGAATGCTCATCCCATCAACGTGGTCAATGCTGGGTTCAGGAAATAAACGGGTTATAAAAACGCCATTTGTTTTTGGAGAAAAACCGTAAGATTGATAGGATCCCGTAACGAGGGATTCTAAAATACTTTTTGAATTCTTCAAATCTGCCGACATCTCATTAAGGTTTGTCGAACTAAAGCCGCGTCCGTTTGTATTACTTCCTTTACTACGAAAATCCTGAAACGAATATCCTATAAGGGCATCGATTTTAGAACCATCGAAATCCTTGTTGTAATTCAATGTAAGTTCCATTAGGCGGTTTGTTTTCTCTAAATCACCCCGAAAGCCTAGACCAGTATCACCAGCACCTGCATTAAAGGAGCTTGAGGCAATAGCAGATTCACTGCTAGAATTTGATTGATCATAGCCTACGGTACCTTTAGCCGTAAGGTTATCAATGATATCGTATTCTGCGGAAAAATTGATCAGAAAACGGTCAGTATGTACTTTACTTAGATAATTATCCAACAAGTTGATCGGGTTGATCCTATCACCAGGGTTAAAATTTGTATCTGCAGGCCATGTGGGGTTTGCAGCGTAGGCAGCACCGAGTACGTCACCAGTTGATCCAGCGGTTGCACTTAGTGGTGGTATCTGATCATTTACCCTTGACAATGTGCTTTGTAATGTCAATCTCAATTTATCAGATAGCAAACGTTGGGAAGCATTGATGCGTCCAGTAATACGTTCTTGAGCGGATTGTTCTACAACCCCTAGCTGATCAGCATAATTAAAAGTGGCTCGCACATTTCCTGATCCATAATTCTGACTATAGGCCAAATTATTATTTGTAGAGGCAACATTACGGGTAACGTAGGATTGCCAGTCTGTATCGTTGCCCAAGTCCTGTGCAGTACCGCCAAAAGCCTGAACCGCAGAGATAAATTGGGATCTGTTTAAAAGATCATAGGATTCTGCTGGTTTGGAATAACTGGTTTCAGAAGAAAACTCAAACGTGCCGTTCTGGCTGCCACCACGACCACTCTTTGTGGTAATGATAACAACTCCGTTCGCACCGCGAGATCCATAGATTGCAGTTGCAGAAGCATCCTTGAGAATACTGATATTCTCAATGTCACTTGGGTTAAGAAAGCTCAATGGGTTACGGGCAGCACTGGATCCTATCCCTAAATTTCCCGTACCTGCCGAAGTATCACCGGAAGGGAGTGGAACACCGTCAACCACAAAAAGTGGATTATTGTCTGAGCGCACTGAGGATGTACCCCGTATTCTAATTGCCACACCAGCACCGGGCTCCCCACTATTCTGGGCGATCTGTACCCCGGCTGTCTTACCTTGTATCAACTGTTCTGGTGAGGAGATGACACCCTTGTTGAAATCCTCTGATGTCACTGATGAGACCGCACCTGTTGCATCCTTAACAGTGGTTTGTCCATAACCGATGACTACAACCTCATCCAGCGCGTTGGAATCCTCAGTCATCAGTACATCTATGGTAGAACGGCCATTTACAGGAATTTCCTGATTGGCAAACCCTACATAGCTGAAGACCAAGGTTGACCCTTCGGCGACATTATTTAGAGTGTATTTTCCATCGAAATCAGTTGTTGCACCGTTAGTGGTCCCCTTAACGAGCACATTCGCTCCTGGTAAAGGACCATTGGGTTCAGTGACCGTACCGGTCACGGTCTGGGCTTGAGTCAAACCCACAAAAAAGAGGGCCGAAAACAAGAACAAGCCTTTAAGTAAATAATGCTTCATAAATTAATATTTGAATTGTTTTTGTCTTGATTAAATCACACGTAAATGTGACCAAATATATATAAAAAAAATTATACGATAACGATAAAGTTACGCAAACGTTTACGCTTTAAATTAAGCGTAATATTTACGTTTAATTTGTTAAATCGTTTTAGTTATTGAATAATCTTTAATTGACACGTCGGTGTTTTAAGAATATGAAAATGTTTTTCTGGTTAGAAATTAGCTCGATCAGCATGTAAAACATTCATCTTATAGGAGTATTTCCGTTGAATTTTGGGAGTAGAAATAAGATTGAATCGACTTGATTTTTTTCCATTCCATGCTGCATTTTTAAAATCAGGGCATTTTTTAAAGCCGTAAATATTCAACCTATATTTGCAGAATGCAATATGACGTACTTATCGTAGGAGGGGGTGCTGCGGGATTTTTTACGGCTATAAATCTCGCTAGACAGCGACCGGACATTAAAATTGCTATTCTAGAACGCGGAGCTGAATGCCTGGCCAAAGTGAGTGTCTCCGGAGGCGGCAGGTGCAATGTGACCCATGCAGCCTTCCTGCCCAAAGAGCTTTCTCAGAATTATCCCCGTGGTAGGCGCGAATTATTGGGGCCATTCCATACATTTATGACAGGTGATACAATGGCCTGGTTTGAAGAGCGCGGCATCCCGCTAAAAATTGAGGAAGATGGCAGGATTTTTCCCCAAAGTGATTCCTCACAGACCATTATTGACTGTTTTCTGGCCGATGCCAAAAGGTATGGCGTAGAGATCAAGATCCGCGAATCTGTACAACATATTGCTGAAAAAGATGATTTATGGCAGGTTCTTACGTCTAAGTCTAAGTACACCACAAAAAGGCTCATAATTACTACAGGCAGCAACCCTAAAATATGGCAGCTTCTAGAAGACCTGGGTCACCACATCATTCCGCCTGTTCCTTCCCTTTTTACTTTTAATTGCAAAGATCCCATAATATTGGATCTGCCGGGCATTTCCACGCAGGCACGGCTGGAGCTCTTTAATAGTAGGACAGGTGTTAATATCAAGAGCACTAAGGGCGAGCCTATGGAAGCAATCACTGGGCCTGTACTCATCACGCACTGGGGCTTTAGCGGACCCGCTGTGCTCCAGCTATCTGCAATTGCTGCTCGGGAGCTTCATGTACTTGAGTATAATTTTGGTCTAAGGATTAACTGGCTGATTGACGAAACTTTTGAGGATGTCGTTAATACGGTTAAACACCTTCGGCAAACCCACGGAAAGCAACGTATACTAAAATCAAATCCTTATAACCTTCCCAAAAGGCTGTGGCAGAATCTTGTAAATGCTTTCGCTTTAAGCGAAAATCAGACGTGGGCCGAAATTACTAAAGAACAAATGCAGAACTTCGCGGAAACTTTGACAAAATGTGATTTTGAGATCACGGGCAAGAGTACATTTAAAGAAGAATTTGTTACTGCAGGCGGCGTTGATCTCGCTGAAATCGATTTTAAAACTTTTGGGAGCAAGCGTTGCCAAAATCTTTACTTTGCGGGTGAAGTGCTCAATATTGATGCCGTTACTGGAGGTTTTAATTTTCAGAACGCATGGACTGGCGGCTTTGTAGTGGCGGGTGCAATCGGAGCTTCATTGTAAAGTTTGAGTTTTGAAAATATGGCCACGTTAGCTTTAGAAAAAATAAACTTGAACCATTTTTTATCTTTGCCGGATGACTGAAGAACAATTTTTACCCCAAGCATCAACGCAAATCCTCAGCGGTGCCCCAATTACAGTAGAGGCGCCCAGCAATATTGCCCTCATTAAATATTGGGGCAAGCGCAAAGAGCAGCTGCCTAAAAATCCCAGTATTAGTTTAACGCTAGATCATTGCCGTACAACCACCATATTACGCTATAAAAAAAGAGAAAATCCCATAAGCTCAACTTATGATTTTTCTGTTTTTTTAGATGGAAAAGCTGCGCCTGGATTTGAACCTAAAATTCGGCAGTTTTTTGGTCGTATCGAGCCTTATGTGCCGTTTATCAATCAATTTCGTTTTGATATAGCTACCTCAAATAGCTTTCCGCATAGCAGCGGCATCGCCTCCTCCGCAAGTGGTATGAGTGCGCTGGCCGTTGGTATTATGCAGCTGGAGCGTGATATGCGCCCAGAAATGTCAGTAGATTATTTTAGGAAAAAAGCCTCTTTTTTGGCCCGGTTGGGATCAGGTAGCGCCAGCCGTAGCATAGAGGGCCCTATCGTTATATGGGGAAGACACGAGGGCGTAGAAGAAAGTTCAGATCTTTATGGAATACGTTACAAAGCTGCTGTAAGTCCTATTTTTGATCAGTATCAGGATACAATTTTACTGGTAGATCGGGGCGAGAAACAGGTAAGCAGCACCGTGGGCCACAACCTGATGAATGACCATCCCTACGCTGATGGACGGTTTGAGCAGGCCAATGAACGCATGATCTTACTGCTTGATATTATGGAAAAAGGAGACCTTAATGCTTTTATGCATCTGGTGGAGAGCGAGGCATTGACCTTGCACGCAATGATGTTGACCAGTAGTCCCTATTACATTTTAATGAAACCAAATACACTCAACATCGTCAACAAAATCTGGGAATACCGTAGAGAAACGGAAATTCCGGTTTGTTTTACTCTAGATGCCGGGTCTAATGTGCATATGCTCTATCCAAAGAATACTAAGGATCAGGTTTTACAGTTTATTAAGGATGAATTGGTTATGTTTTGCCAGAATGGTCAATATATTTGTGATCAGGCCGGGAATGGGGCTCAAATCATGAAATGATAAAGGCAAGCTGAATGTTGATATTTTAAGTGTTCTTAAAAGGATTTTTAGATCAGCGTTGCGATAATCAAAGTTTCTGGTTAATATTTGCCCAATAATGGACAAAACTGAATATAAAAGAAATGATTTTTAACTGAAAACGCTTAGTAAATAATCAATTATGGTTTTAATCTTTTGAGTTATAGATTATTTTTGATTATTAACATTGCTGGATAAATCGTAAATTTGCAGAATACATGTTTTCAAACGCTATATAGGCAACAGTTTAACTGCCGTGAGTTTTGACTCGAATAAAAATTTTGAGTTAAGAAAAACGGGAGTTATCAAGAGGTTTTCGCCGAAAACTATAGCTTAAAAAGAATCTTGAATAAAAAATGTTATAAATGAAAGGACCTTTATTTTATTCTAAAATTCTCCTCTTTGGGGAATATGGCATTATCAAAGATTCTAAGGGGCTTTCAATTCCCTATAATTTCTATAAAGGTGCGCTCAAGACCGACGATAATCCTTCTGCGGAAGCGATAAAATCTAATCAGAGCCTGAAAAATTTTGCCGTTTATCTGGAAACGCTTGGTAATAGGGAGCCTGATCTTGTACGTTTTGATATTGCTTCCCTTCAAAAGGATATAGCTGGTGGTATGTATTTTGACAGTACCATTCCACAGGGTTACGGCGTTGGCAGCAGCGGTGCTCTCGTAGCCTCGATCTATGACAAATATGCCTTTGATAAAATCACTGTTCTTGAGAATCTTACACGGGATAAACTGCTCCAGCTGAAGCGTATTTTTGGGGAAATGGAGTCTTTTTTTCACGGGAAATCCTCAGGGCTTGATCCGCTTAACAGTTATTTGAGCCTACCTATATTGATCAACTCCAAAGACGATATCGAGCCGGCCGGCATTCCCAGCCAGACTTTAGATGGTAAGGGTGCGGTATTTCTTTTAGATAGCGGCATCGTTGGTGAGACTGCACCCATGATTAGCATTTTCATGGAAAATATGAAGCAGGAAGGTTTCCGTCACATGCTTAAGGATCAGTTTGTCAAACATACAGATGCCTGTGTTGAAGATTTTTTGAAGGGCGATGTCAAATCCCTATTTGGCAATGTAAAACAGCTTTCCAAAACGGTTCTAAGCAATTTTAAGCCCATGATCCCAGCAAAGTTTCATGAGCTTTGGGAAAAAGGTCTTATGACCAATGATTATTATCTTAAACTTTGCGGTTCGGGTGGTGGTGGTTATATTCTTGGTTTTACAGAAGATATTGATAAGGCCCGTAAGGCTCTCAGTGGTCATAACCTGGAAGTGGTTTATAATTTTTAGTCACATTTGCCGTTGAGCTAGCCTAATCTTTTACCGTTGGCACATGAGCCTAATTAACCAAAGAAACAAACTCCTACTAGTTAAGTTCTTCAGTTTGTTTTCTGCGGTGCGCGGTTATAATATTCTGATAATCATATTAGCGCAATACCTGGCGTCTATCTACATCTTGGCTCCTGGGCTGCGGTTGCGCAACGTGGTTTTTGATATTAATCTTTTTGGAATTGTTCTCGCGTCTGCCCTGGCCATTGCTGGCGGATATATTATCAATGGATTTTATGATAGTGAAAAAGACCTGATCAACAGACCCATCAAGACCAGGCTTGATCACCTGATCAGTCAAAAAAAGATTTTAATCCTTTATTTTGCACTCAATTTTCTTTCAGTTTTTGTGGCGAGTGCGGTTTCATTTAGGGCGGTATTGTTTTTCTCGCTATATATTTTTGGGATCTGGTTCTACTCTCATAAGCTTAAGAAACTTCCCTTTATTGGTAACCTCACCTCCTCTTTGCTTTCCATAACCCCTTTTTTTGCCGTCTTTATTTATTATAAAAATTTTGACGCGGTCATTTTTGTCCACGCCACTTTTTTGTTCCTTATTATTGCCATGCGCGAACTGGTAAAAGATCTGGAAAATCTTAAGGGAGATCTTGCTCAAAATTACCGCACGATCCCTATCGTACTTGGCGAGCGTTGGGCAAAAAAAATGGTAACCACCTTGGTAGGGCTCACAATTATTCCTATTTATCTTTTGATTACCCACTTCAATATTGGGTATATGACTTTTTATTTTTATGCCAGCGTCGTGCTGCTGCTGATCTTCTTGTTTATGCTATGGTTTTCACGGGAGCATATTCATTATGTGGTACTGCATAACATTCTTAAGTTGATTATTGTAGCAGGGGTTTTCAGTATCCTTTTGATAAGACCTGATGTAGTACTCAACAGGATCTTTTGATTTTCATATAAAGCAGGTCATAAAAACTGGATGTTTTAGCTGCAAAGAGGTGGCAAGAATCCTTTAATAATCGTAAAAGCATCATTTATATTCTGGCACAATATAAAGTGTACCTTTGCAAAAAATATAAAAAATGGCAAGACATCAAGAAGGAAGTGGTAAAAGAAAACCTTCAGGACGCGGCAACGGTAATACTCGTAAAAGTGAAAAGCGGGGTGGTGAGGTTTTTAAGAAAAAGGCATCGGCCGGCCGTATACCAAAACAGGAAAGCGTGAACAACACAAGTAGTACCAGCAAAAACGGTAAGGATGGCATACGCCTCAACAAATATATAGGCAATAGCGGTATCTGTTCCCGCCGGGAGGCTGATCTTTATATTTCAACGGGTCAGGTTACCGTAAATGGTGAGGTCATTAACACCATGGGTTATAAAGTGCAGCTTGACGATGATGTACGCTTTGATGGCCGTCGCATCAGCCCAGAAGCCAGGGCCTACGTGCTGCTAAACAAGCCCAAAGGATTTAGCGTGACTACAAGCAATGCAAAAGGCATGACCGTAATGGATCTTGTGGCCAATGCAACCAAGTCGCGTATTGAACCCATCGGCCGGTTGGGAAGAAACGCCACTGGGTTAATTCTGTTTACCAACGATGAGAAAGTGGTCACAAAAATGACGAGTACCAAAGCGGGCTTGCCGAGACTTTTTCATATTGAGCTTGATAAAAATCTAAAATCAGATGATCTGGATAGGATAAAAAATGGTCTCACCATAGAGGGAAAAAAGACTTTTGTTGAAGATATTAGTTACGTAGATGGTGCACCACATAAGGAGGTGGGCCTTAAGATCAAAAACATTGGCAGTGGTGTGATTCGCACCATTTTTGAATATCTGGGCCACCAAGTTGTGCGTGTGGATTGTGTAACTCTAGCCGGACTCACCAAAAAAGATTTACCCCGAGGGAAATACAGGCATTTGAATAAGCAGGAGATAAATAACCTGATGATGATGTAGACAATCCCATTTTTATTCATAAAAATTGACTTTTATTTATATATTTTGGTTGTTAATTAAGAGATATCTGTCGTTTAGCAGAAAAATTTAATAAAACGTATATTTTACGTTTATTTTGTTTGATATTCCGATTTTTACCATTCATATCAATCAAAAAGCTTAGCGTATGTCCTTCAGAATTGCCATAATCCTTTTGCTTGGATTAGGTAGTGCCACAAGTTATTGTCAAAATTTTACCGTTGCAGGAAAGCTTATTGATAAAGAATCCAAAAAACCACTTGAGGCGGCGACCGTATTTGTTGAAACCGTAAAGGACAGCAGTCTGGTTACCTATACCATAACCGATAAAAACGGCGATTTTGAACTGGAGGGAAAATCCAAACAAAAGGCGCTTCACCTTTACGTATCTTTTGTAGGTTACCCGTCTTATGACAAAATCCTCGAGCTTAAAGAAGAACGTAATATTGACATTAATACTATTGCCCTTAGCCCACAAGCGGAGAATCTGGCCGATGTACTGGTAATGGCAAAACGGGCACCGCTGACTTTTAAAAAAGACACTGTAGAATTTAATACGGCTTCCTTTAAAACCAAAAAAGGGGCGAATGTAGAAGATTTACTCAAAAAACTTCCTGGTTTTGAAGTTGACAGCGATGGAACCATCACCATAAATGGAAAACCTGTAAACAAGGTTTTGGTCAACGGAAAGCCTTTTTTTGGTAATGATCCCACCATTGCGACGCGCAATCTTACCAAAGCAATGGTGAGTAAGATCCAGGTTTCGGATAGCCGTTCTAAAACCGAGGCCTTTACAGGTGAAAAAGGGGACGGGGAGAATAAAACCATAAATATCAGGATCGACAAGGATAAAAACAAGGGAGCCTTTGGCCGGGCGGCATTAGGGGGCGGTACAGATCAGCGTTTTCAATATGCCGGACTTGCCAATTATTTTGACAATGATCTTCATTTGAGCGTACTGGGTGGCGGTAATAATATCAATGTTTCAGGTTTTGACTTTGGTGAGATCGAGAAGATGTTTGGTCGAGGCAGTTACTATAGTTCTGGGATCGGGGGGCGCAACATCAATTATGGCCAGGGAATTACCAATTCACGCATAGGCGGGGCTAATTATGCCGATGATTGGGGCAAGAATACAGAAGCTTCCACAAATTATTTCTACACCGCCGCAGATTCTTATCAAAACCGGAAAAGTAATGCCCAAAATATTCTTCCTGACCGCACTTTTTTCTCAAACAGCGTAAACAATAATGTCAACAATAGCGATAACCACAACATTAAGGCTGAATTTGAGACTACAATTGATTCTACCTTGTTTATAGAGATTCATCCTGAATTTGGGTATAGTGAAGGATCTAATCGAAATACAAGCATGCAGCAGACGCTGAATGAAAATCGCCAATTAACTAATGAGAGTAAGGGCACTAGCAATTCTCATTATGTGAATAAAGATTTTAGCAACAAGCTGAGTATGACGCAAAGATATGGAACGGAAGGAGGTTTTTTTCAGCTTAACGTAAATGCAAATGTCTCTGATAACAACAGTGCCTCAACTTATAATTCTGAAACCCTCATTTATAATGAGGATTCCCTGGATAATGGGATGCCTGTGCTAAAGAATGAGATCCTAAGAGATCAATTGAATGATGGCAAAGAGCGTAACAGTGGATATAATGCAAGGTTAAATTGGAATCTGCCCATAATAGCGCAAAAGGCCTTTATAACGCTCGGATATGACTACAATGCTAATAGGCGCGAAGATGCACAATATGTATACGATAGGGGCGATGGCGCAAACCCTACGCTAAATCAGTTACAAAGTACGGATTACACCAATAAAAATAAAGCGTCCAGGCCCAAAGTAGGTTTCCGATACCGCGGCGAGGATCTCAATGTGAGGACAAATTTTTCTTATGTTATGCGCACACTTGCCAGTAAAGAAACATTCAACGCTATTGATTTTGAAAATAAATTTGACGCCATTGAAGTGAATACCAATGTTAGGTATAAGTTTGATAGGACCACGAATATCTCATTGCGGTACGATCTTAACAATAATGCACCTAATGTAACGCAGTTATCCCCGTTTATCAATGTGCGCAATCCGTTGTTCATTTCGCAGGGAAACCCAGATTTGAAACCCTCAAATAATCACGGTATCAACCTTAATTTTTCAAAGTATAATGTGCAGAAAGAGGCTAATATTTATTTGTATAGCGGCCTCAATATAAGTACTGATGATGTGATACAAAAAAGTACCATAGATGAAGATCTAGTGCGCAACACAACCTATACAAACATTAACGGAAATTATAATGTAAATATCGGGAGCGGCTACGGTAAGAAAATAAAACTGGACAGCCTGAGCAGTTTGCGGTATAACCTGGGTATGAGTCTGTATTTGAGAAGGCAGGTAAACTTTAATAACGGGGTGCAGTACAACTCAAGAACAAGCTCTTATTCGCCACGCGTAGGCCTCAACCTGGACCTACGGGATTATCTGGACTTGGCAATAAATTATAGCCCCAGTTTTTCTACGAGCATTTATAAAGATGAGATATTTGAAAACACAGATTTTACGAGACACATGCTTTCCCTATTGCCCAAATTGACCTTTGGTGATCTTGAGTTTGCCAATGATATCACCTACACCTATAACTCTAATATCGCACCTGGTTTTCAGAAGAGTTCGGTCTTTTGGAACAGTGTGGTCAATTATTCGGTTATAAATGATAATGGCCTGATCAGTCTTAAGGCTTACGACGTACTCAATCAGAGCACAGATACTCGACGTTATGCCAGCTTCAACAATATTTTATGGAGGGAATTTATCTAACAAACGCTTACGCATTGTAGATACAGAATCCACATCCGAATTTTATGGATGGATTAGCAGGGCAATTATATGGGCTGTTCTAACAGTGCTTCAACAATATTTTATGCTCAGCTTTAGCTATAAGTTTAACAGCCTGGGCAAAAAAGGGAATTTATCTAACAAACGAAGAAGGGGCTATCGGGTTTATAGGTGATAATCGGTGAGAACATTTTTATTTCAGAAAGATATTTGAGTGTCTAAAAAATTCAATTAAATTGATTTATCTGATAAATTAAGATTATTATCTCCCCGTTACCTCATAAATTACCATCCCCCAGAAGCGCCACCGCCGCCGAAACCGCCACCACCAAAACCTCCACCAAAACCACCGCCGCCGCCAAAGCCGCCTCCACCTCCAAAACCACCGCCTGAAGAACCGCCGCCAAAACCACCGCGGCCCAGACTGCTCAGGATAATAGCGTCAAAAATACTACCGCCCACACCACGGCGGCCGCGGCCGCCGCCACGAAAACGGCTGAGTATAATTATGATAATGATGAAAATAATAATAAAGGGCAGAGCACTTTTTATACCAGATTTTGAACCCGTATTGCGCTGTGGTGTCCCTTTATATTGCCCCAGAAGCATCTGCTCCAGCGCGTCGGTACCTTGGTTAAGGCCTTCATAATAATTAGCCTGTTTAAACTGCGGGATCATAACCAGGTTAACGACCTGTTCTGCCATGCGATCTGTGATCACGGTTTCTATACCATAACCGGTATTAATATCTACCTGGCGGTCATCTTTTGCCAGAAGGATTAGGATACCGTTATCCTTTCCCTTTTGCCCGATGCCCCATTGCTGGCCCCATTTTGCCCCAAGTAAATCCAGTTCTTCTCCGTTTGAGGAGTTGATGATGGCAACCACCATTTGTGTAGAGGTGGTATCGCTATAGCGGATGAGTTTTTGCTCGAGCGCAGATTTTTGAGCTTCTGAGAGCAGCCCGGCATAATCATAAACGCTGGTCTGTAAGTCGGGTTTTTTGGGTATGTCAAATTGGGCATGACCTAGCGAGACGACGCCCAACAGGAAGGTTATGCTTAAAAATAATGTTCGCAAAAAAGGGATTTTTAAGTTCAAGAGGTCGATATTTCGTCGGGGAGTTCATTTTTATCGTCAGTATCCCACGGGAAATATGTGTGCAGTTGTTCACCTGCCGATTCGATACCGCTGATAAGGCCCTGTTTAAAATGGCCGCGCTTAAAGTGTGACTGGATAAGCTCTTTGGTCGATTCCCAGAAATCATCAGGGACTTTTTGATCAATGCCGCGATCGCCGCAGATCGCAAATTTTTTATCATCAACGGCCACGTAGATCAATACCCCGTTTTCAGCTTTGGTATTGTTCATTTTCAGCTTCGCGAAAAGGCTTTTTGCACGTTCCAGCGGGGGATGCTCTGCCGTATGTTCCAGATGCACCCGTATTTCGCCAGAAGTTCGCATTTCCGCTTGACGGATAGCCTCTACAATCTCAGCTTCCTCGGTTTTCGTCAAAAAATCTTCTACATGTGATGCCATTAACTGCCGCTTTGCGTTCCAAAATCAACCTTCGGTGCCTGGCTTGCTCCGGCGTCAGCTTTAAAGTAGCCTTTCTCATCAAAATTCAAAAACCCTGCGACCATATTATTGGGTACTTTTTTGATATAGGTATTGTATTGTTGCACCTCACCATTAAAGCGATTACGTTCTACATTAATACGGTTTTCGGTACGCTCCAGCTCGTTGATGAGCTCTTTAAAATTTTCGTTGGCCTTAAGTTCAGGATATTTTTCAACGGTGACCAGCAAACGCGATAGTGCAGAAGATACACCACTTTGGGCCTGCTGAAATTGGGCAAGATTTTCCGGTGTAATGTTAGAGGGGTCAACCTGCACTGATGTAGCTTTTGCACGAGCCTCGATCACTTGGGTAAGGGTCTCCTTCTCAAACTGGGCATATCCTTTTGCGGTGTTTACAATGTTTGGGATCAGGTCGGCGCGGCGCTGATAAGCGCTCTCCACATTTGCCCATTGGCTCGTTGCGGTCTGGTCTAGTTCAACCATCTTGTTATTGATCCCACCGATCCAGAAAGCGATTAAAACGATCACACCAATGATGATCAAAAGGGGTATAAGAATTTTTTTCATTTTTTTAATTCAATTAGATTTTACGCTTATGAGTAGTTTTTTGGTTGTAAGTGTTACAATGATGTATTTGCTAAATCAAAAAGCAAAGGTATAGATAAGGTATAGATTAACTGCGGGCAAACTATTTTCTTTATTACACTAATGCTCGATGATATCTATTTATAGTTTTAAGTAGAAATAGGAAATCAATCGCGACGATGTACTTACCCTAAATGCTCCTTAATATCCACAAGCTGTGCTTTGATTCCTTCCAGTTTGCGTATTAAATCATATTTAGTGAGGGTCTCCATTTTTTTTTCTTTTAGATGGATTTTTGCCCCTTCTAGGGTAAAACCCCGTTCTTTGACCAGGTGGTAGATGAGCTCCAGGTTTTTGATGTCTTCTGGAGTAAACTTGCGGTTGCCCTTGGCGTTTTTTTTGGGTTTGAGGGCGTCAAATTCCTTTTCCCAAAAGCGGATAAGGGACGTGTTGACGTCAAAGGCTGTCGCTACCTCGCCTATGCTATAATATAACTTTTCTGGGAGTTCTATATACATCAGTCAAGGGATTGGTTTTCAAGTTGGGCACGTTTTAAGATAACGTTGAATTCTTCTGGAGATAAGTTTCCATAATAAAAATTGATGGGATTGATGCTTACGCCGTCCTTTTTGATCTCATAATGAAGGTGCGGTCCGGTAGACCTTCCCGTACTTCCCACAAAGGCGATGAGGTCACCGCGCTTTACCTTATCACCGCGTTTTACATTGTATTTGTAAAGATGGCCGTAGAGGCTTTGATAACCAAAGCCGTGATCAATGGTAATATGTTTTCCATAACCGGATATATTATCGTCTGCCCGGGTTACTGTGCCGTCGCCAGTGGCATACACAGGTGTTCCGCGGGGGGCGGCAAAGTCAATGCCGCGGTGCATTTTCCGCTCTTTGGTAAAAGGGTCGGTGCGTACTCCGAAACCTGACGCAATACGCTTGAGGTCTGTATTTGCCACTGGCTGAATGGCGGGTATGGCCGCCAGCAGCTTTTCTTTCTTTTCTGCCAGTTTTGCGATCTCGTCCAGCGATTTGCTCTGTACTACTAATTGTTTGGTGATAATGTCAAGGCGCTTGTTGGCTTGTGTGATCATTTGTGAATTGTCATATCCCTCAAGATCCTTATAGCGGTTGATCCCTCCAAAACCTGCTTTGCGCTGCTCATCAGGAATGGGGTTAGCTTCAAAATAAAGACGGTAGATGCCATTATCGCGCTGCTCAACATCGGCAAGCACATCATCTATCTGGTCCATTTTTTTATTGAGCACGTCATACTCGATCTTAGTAAACTGGAGTTCGCGCTCGAGTGATTTTTCCCTAGGAGTTTCCAGCCCGGGAATGTTAAGGTAAATGAGCAAAAGTATAAAACCAGCCAAAAAGCAGCCCAGGATGGAAAGCACCGCGATATAAAACTTTCTGCGCTTTCTCTTCTCGATCTTCCGGTAGGAGAGCGTATCGGGATCGTAATAGTATTTTACCTTAGACATTGCTGTAAAAATGCTATTTTTGCGTTAACAATTTAGGTTGAAAAAATACCTGTTTTAACCACTCAGGCGAACAAATATAAAGAATAGTTCGGCAACTTGGGCTAAGGTAATAACCCGATCAAATACCATCAATGAAATCCCAGCAGATACGTAATACCTTCCTAGAATTTTTTGAGTCAAAATCCCATAAGATCGTTCCCTCGTCTCCTATGGTTATTAAAAACGACCCAACCTTGCTCTTTACCAATGCGGGGATGAACCAATTTAAGGAATATTTTTTGGGAAATACCAACCCAAAATATCCACGGCTTACTGACACCCAAAAATGCCTGCGGGTGAGCGGAAAGCACAACGACCTTGAGGAAGTGGGCCGTGATACGTACCACCATACCATGTTTGAGATGCTGGGCAACTGGAGCTTCGGGGATTATTTTAAAAAAGAAGCCATTAATTGGGCCTGGGAATTGCTAACGGAAGTCTTTGAGATAGATAAGTCAAAATTATATGTCACCATTTTTGAGGGTGATCCCGGTGAAAATCTGGAGCGCGATACCGCAGCCTATGATCTTTGGAAACTACACCTGCCCGAAGACCGTATCCTCAACGGGAACAAAGCGGACAACTTCTGGGAGATGGGCGACCAAGGGCCTTGTGGCCCATGTTCCGAAATCCATGTTGATCTTAGGCCTGACGATGAAAAGGAGCAGATTCCCGGCGGCCAGCTGGTTAATGCTGACCACCCGCAGGTCGTTGAGGTCTGGAACCTTGTTTTTATACAATATAACCGTATGGCCAACGGTAGCCTTGAAAATCTCCCCGCAAAGCATGTGGATACGGGTATGGGATTTGAGCGTCTCTGTATGGTCCTGCAGAATAAGACCTCAAATTATGATACTGATGTGTTCACGCCGCTTATCAGAGAGATCGAGACTATTACCGGAACGAAATATGGCGCAGGCGAAGAGATTGATATTGCCATACGCGTTGTGGCAGACCATGTGCGCGCCGTTGCCTTCAGCATTGCCGATGGTCAATTGCCCAGCAATACTGGTGCCGGTTACGTGATCCGTCGTATTTTACGGCGTGCGGTTCGGTACGGTTTTACTTTTTTAGGTCAGAAACAAGCCTTCATCTATAAGCTGGTCAGCGTACTGGTGGCAGAAATGGGCAGCGCCTTTCCCGAGTTGCCACGGCAGCAGGACCTCATTGCCAATGTGATCAGGGAAGAAGAGCATGGATTTCTGCGCACCCTTGACCAAGGCCTCGTTCTTCTGGACAATATAATCAATGCCCTTCCCGAAAGTCATGAGGGAACAAAAGCAAAACAAATACCAGGAAACAAGGCCTTTGAACTGTATGATACCTATGGTTTCCCGATAGATCTTACAGCCCTAATCTTAAGAGAAAAGGGCTTTGAACTCGATAAAAAAGGTTTTGAGGCCGAATTGGCTAAACAAAAAAAACGTTCGCGCACCGCCTCGCAGACTGAAACTAGTGATTGGACAGTCGTAAATGAAGTTCCTGAAGAAGGTTTTGTGGGTTATGATTCCCTGGAAATTCCGGTTAAAATGACGCGGTATCGCCAAGTAAGCAGTAAAAAAGATGGTGATCAATATCAAATGGTTTTCAATTTTACCCCCTTTTATCCCGAAGGTGGTGGCCAGGTAGGTGATATGGGTTATCTGGAAACTCCTAACGGCGACATCATCCATATCACCGACACCAAAAAGGAAAATAACCTTGTCATCCATTTTGCCAAAAGCCTTCCGGAGACACTGGATGGGACGTTTATGGCCGTTGTAGATGCAAAGCAGCGTGCAAAAAGCGCCGCAAATCATAGCGCCACTCACTTATTGCACCAAGCGCTGCGCAGCATTTTGGGTACTCATGTAGAGCAGAAGGGCTCTCTGGTGCATGGGGACGCGCTCCGTTTTGACTTTTCGCACTATGCCAAGCTGACCCCCGAAGAACTGCACCAGGTAGAGCAGTTTGTCAATGCGCGCATCCGAGAGCAGCTCCCGCTAGAAGAACAGCGTGGCATCCCCTATGCAAAAGCAGTGGGCGAGGGAGCTATAGCGCTCTTCGGCGAAAAGTATGGTGACGATGTGCGAACCATTCGATTTGGGAAATCTATGGAGCTTTGTGGCGGTACCCATGTTAAGAACACTGCTGAAGTGTGGTACTTTAAGATCGTTTCAGAATCTTCTGTCGCGGCAGGGGTGCGCAGGATTGAGGCTATAACTGGCGAGGCCGTCATGCGCTATTTTGCAGAGCAGGATGAAGAATTACAAAACATACGTGGGCTTTTTAAAAACACCCCAAATCCCTTCAAAGCGGTCGAAAATCTTCAGGAAGAAAACAGCGCTTTACAAATTCAGGTAGATCAGCTACTCCGTCAAAAAGTAGGTAATCTCAAAAAAGAACTGAAAACCACAATAAAGAATATCAATGGGATCAATTTCCTTGCTCGAGAAGTTGATCTGGATGCAGGTGGGATGAAGGATATCTCTTTTAAATTGGGCGGGGAAGTGAATAACATGTTTCTGTTTTTGGCCAGCCGCAGTGACGGTAAAGCACTGTTGAGCTGTTATATCGACAAGGAGCTCGCTTCCGCGAAAGATTTAAATGCCGGAAAGATCATACGAGACCTGAGCAAAAACATTCAGGGAGGCGGTGGTGGCCAGGCGTTTTTTGCTACCGCAGGCGGAAAGAACCCCGATGGAATCCAAAAGGCTCTGGATGAAGTTCAAGCTTATATTTTAAAGACCGAAGCTTAAAGTATATCATTCATTTTATTTGCCAGGCGCCTGCATTTCCCATTCTGCCGATAGTTTGCCAGCGATCTAATCACCTTTTAGGCTTACTGGATGATATGATATAAACACCAAGTTTGAGACTATGTGCACTTTTTAAATTTTAGCCGTGCAACAATCTAAATAAAATCTTCAAGGATCGATCGGGTTTGTTTGACATTCTGGTAAGATCCTTAAAGCTTAAAATATAAATCCAACTTTTGAATTTACAGACCAAAATACCGCTTTTGCCATTAGCCAATCCTATCGATTATAGCTCAAGGGTTTTGCTGCTGGGCTCTTGTTTTGCTGAAAACCTGAGCGGAAAACTGGATTATTACAAATTGCAACATATTTCCAATCCATTTGGAATCTTTTTTCATCCTGAAGCGTTAGCTAATTTTTTTGATGACGTAGCTAATAAACGCATTTACTCAAAAGAGGACTTGGTGTATAGCCAAGAGCGTTGGCATAGTTTTCGGGCTCATTCCGCCCTGAGCGATATCGACCCACAAAAAGTGATCGATAACCTAAATAGTGCGATTTTGATGATCAGTGCTTATCTTAAATCAACAACGCATGTTTTTATCACATTGGGCACTGCCTGGGGATACCGATCTAAAATGACTGAAAATGTCGTGGCCAACTGCCATAAAATCCCCCAAAATAATTTTAAAAAAGAACTGGCCAGCGTCGCTGAAATTATACTCTCATTACGCAATATTGTAGATGTTATTGGGCGATTTTCCAGAGCATCAATCATTTTTACGGTTTCGCCCGTGCGCCATCTCAAAGATGGTTTTGTAGAAAATCAACGTAGCAAAGCGCATCTGATCACGGCCGTCCATGAGATGGTGCAAACTGCAGAAAAAGCACGTTATTTTCCGGCGTATAAATTAATGATGGATGAACTTAGGGATTATCGTTTTTATGATCGAGATATGCTGCATCCCAGTGCAACCGCTATTGACTATATTTGGGAACGCTTTGTAGAATCATCTCTTTCGCCACAGGCACAAAAATACGCTCAGCAGATTGCAGAAATACAAAAAGGGCTTGGTCACCGCCCCTTCAATCCAAAATCTGAACAACATGAAAAATTTATTTTTGCGCTGAATCAAAAAATTGATTTATTAAAACAAGAAATTCCACATGTCCAATTTTAAAATCTGACAGTCTATTTTTATCTTAAAAAAGCAAATGATCATCTTGCGACTATAGATACCTTAGTTTTATTAAATTTAAAGTGTTTAATAGGAAATGGGCTTGATATTTAGTTTTTATAAGCTAAAAGGCTGTTTTTATTATGTTGATTTTATCCCGAGTTGTGTGCAATGCGCGTTCACAAATTATAATCCGTTGTCAAACAGATAATTAATAGTTTGCTGGAAACCAAATAATGCGGAGAAGTAACCTGAAAAACCTTCCATAAACATTAAAAACCTAACCAGATAACATAAAAATCGCGCCGGCGGACTTTTCCAGATCTGGGCGCGGCGGACTGGAAAAAAAACAAACTATGATCGCGTTTTAATGACTTTGCTCACAGCTTCCGACCAACAAAATAAAAACCTGAAAAATCGGTATAAAAGGTCAATAATCGACAAAAAAAGTACCAAAAACCAGTTTCTGCGGGCAAAAAACGCGGGGAATGATCCGTTTTCCCAATTAAAATACGAGCTTTAGATTTTGTGGCGAACTTCCAATAAACAAGCCTCTTGTGGAGAAATAAAAGCTGAGCAAGATTTACAACGAACTCAAAACCGTGAATTTGAATATCCGGCCCACTATCAAAAGCCGATTAAAAACTACATAAATCCAGATTTTGAACAGACAATAAAGCGTGCGGAAAAAAAGCACAGCACACAACAAGGTATAAACGCAATGGCGCAAAAAGTTTTTCAAATTTTGAACTTTAAAAATTTGAAAAACCTAACTTTAAATAAAATTCGGTAATTTCAGGCGCCACTGCGTTTATACTGAGCCGTTGTAAGTAATGCTGAAAAACCCAGAAACCGAGTGAATAAAACGATATTTGAAATTACCAAAATGGACTGTCCTTCAGAGGAAAATCTAATCCGAATGAAATTGGACGGAATTTCAAGTATTGTGAATTTGGACTTTGATATTCCGAACCGAAAATTGACCGTTTTTCACAGCGGACAAATTGACCAAATCGAAAAGTCAGTTATCGAACTGAATTTAGGCGGAAAGAAAATCTCAACGGAGCAAACCAACCAAACTGAATTCAAAGAAAACGCAAACCAAAAAAAGCTACTTTGGTCTGTACTTGCAATCAATTTTGCATTTTTCATCATCGAAATGACAACAGGAATAATCTCAAAATCAATGGGACTTGTTGCCGATAGTTTAGATATGCTTGCCGACAGCTTCGTGTACGGAATTAGCTTGTTTGCGGTTGGCGGAACTTTAATTAAGAAAAAGCGGATTGCAAAACTTGCTGGATATTTTCAAATAACACTTGCGATTATTGGATTTGTGGAAGTTTTAAGGAGATTTTTCGGAGACGAGAAACTGCCCGATTTTTCTACAATGATTATCGTTTCGATTTTGGCACTTATTGCAAATGGAATTTGTCTTTACATTTTGCAAAAGTCAAAGAGCAAAGACGAGGCACATATGAAAGCAAGTATGATTTTTACCTCGAATGACGTGATTATAAATTTAGGAGTAATAATTGCAGGAATTTTGGTAAATTGGTTGAGTTCGAATAAGCCTGATTTGATTATTGGAACAATCGTTTTTGTGTTGGTAATTCAAGGAGCGTTTCGGATACTGAAATTGAGCAAGTGAATGAAAAAAGCACTACTTACAACAAGGTATATAGCTCATAGCTAATTAGTTGCTTAAACTAAGAAAAGGCATATTTGGAAAGTCGCCAAATTTTTAAATTTGACGATTTCCAATAAAAAGATAAAAAGTAAAATTTAAAAATCTGGCTTGTGCTTAATCCGATAATAATTGCTAATTTACACGCTACGAGCCATATACAAAACCGTTGTATGCAATTTGAGAAAAATGAGAGATAATCACGAAAATATGATTGAATTATTAAACGTTTCAAAAGCGAATAATATTTATTCATCTCTTATTCGACATACAATAAACGGAGAAAAACTAAACCTGCGATTCGGAATTGAAAAATCTGATTATGCTCGACTGAAAAGAATACTGGAATTTAGACCTTTCGAGATTGCTGGATTTGCACCATATCGTTATTTTTTCGCTCTATCATACGGATCTGACTCTGAAAATGACCAAATTATGATAGCTTCTGTTCGAGTTGAACAACTTGACAGAAACAAAGACTTTGAATTTGAATTGAGCAAAAAATATATCTCAAACATTTTATGGTTTAACGAAATAACGGATAAAAAAGAAATTGAACAACTGATTGAAATATAAAAAACTGCATACAACAAAGATCTGAGTTAAAAAACAAATCCTTTTAATTCAATTTGGATACAAATTTCTCATCATAGGGCAAACCGCTTTTTACGATTGCAAATGCCTGTTTCAACAGTTTGTTAGCCACCGCAATAAGAGCCAGTTTTTTGCTCTTTCCCTTTGCAACGATGCGTTCATATATCTCCCTACAGGCTTTGTTGTGCTTGCACGCCGAGAACGCGCAGAGGAAGAGAAGGTTCCTGAGTTTCTGGTTGCCAACCTTTGATATCCTGCTCTTGCCCCGCACGCTGCTTCCCGACTGCCTTATCGTGGGGGTAATTCCCACATAGCTGCACAATTGGCCCGCAGTCTCAAATTTGCCAAAGCCATCTGTTATAACAATGAGGAAGAGGGCTGTCTTGGTGCCAAGCCCCGGGATTCCCTTTAAAAGCGTAAGTTGGTGCTGTTG
The DNA here is from genome assembly GCA_965219335.1 of Leeuwenhoekiella sp. Taxonomy (GTDB): domain Bacteria; phylum Bacteroidota; class Bacteroidia; order Flavobacteriales; family Flavobacteriaceae; genus Leeuwenhoekiella. The sequence goes on along the minus strand of CBDCNG010000009.1, from coordinate 13,817 downwards.
GTCCTGTTTTACCAACAACAGCAACCTTTCCTCCAGTGCCTTTACCTCCCTGTCCAAATGCTTGAGGTCGCGCTTGAGGGACTGATGGACAAACTTGGAGGGAACGCCCAAAGTTTCCTCACCGTGCAGCTTGTTCTTTGTGGCCGTGCGCTTCTTTAGGTAGCTGTCCAGCAACCGGAAGAGCTGCAGGCACTCGGCCTGTACATCCGTAAGGGCGGTATATGGGGGCACCTCATTTACCTTTGCATACTCACAGATTGCCCTGGCATCGCTCTTGTCCGTTTTCACCTTGGCCAGCTTCATCTGGATGAAACGCTTTACCGACAGGGGGTTTACTACCGACACCGCCACATTGCTTTTGTAAAGAAACTGTGCGAGCCTGTAATGGTAGTATCCCGTGGCCTCCATCACCACGAGCGAGCCCTGCGGGATCGCCTTTAAAAAGGAACCGAATCCTTGCGGGATATTGGCAAACTGGTGGTGGGCACCATCGGGGCACACCACATCAAAGACATCCTTACTGATGTCCACTCCGTAAATTTTGCTATATTTATTCATAGGAAAACAAATGACGAAAGGACGGTCTACTCTGGTTTCACCAACTTAAAAACGAGGTCAGGGCCTCAAAGATCTGAACGAAATTAAAGTAGAAAAGAGCGGGGATTATCAATGTTGACGGAATGAAAACTTCCAATGGCTATAGTAACCTTACTCCGCTCTTTTGTTCTTTCTGGTTAATACTTAAAATTAATTGATTCAAGAAAAATCAAACTTAAGATGTATATAACAAATAGCTGCGTCTTCCCTTAACGTAAAATTTTGGTATATTTGGTAAGTCGCCAAACCTTTTTATTTGGATTTAGAACTAAAAAAATTAAAAACGAAATACAAAAGTTTTGGCTTCTCGCGAGATTGAAAAATAGCTTATAAATTCACGCTACTTGTCATATACAAACTCGTTGTAGCACATTTAAGAAAAACTTTGGAATTAATAGAAAAAGACATAGAAAATTGGATTAAGCCTTATGCAACTATTATTGGAGAACAAAAGGAGTATGATTTAGAATTGCGCAAACAAAATCCAGCCGATTTTTTTCTTGGACTTACAATACCAAATAATTTTGAGGGTTACGCAATCGCCTTGCATTCGTATTGGATAAACTATAATATTCCGAAAAATGAAATAAAGGAAAGCGAAAATAGCGACGAAGATTTGCCTGAAGAAGAGTTTTCACGTGTGAATTGGAAAGATTTTTATGAGCTAAAACAAATAGATTTCGACCTTAATTCAGCGATATTAAACTCTGTTGAATGGAAAAGGCCATTTAAATAAATGAATAATGAACTATTTCCTGGAGAAGGACTTTTGGATGAAGAACATCTGAATAGTTTGGTCGAGACGATTTACAAAATTTACGGAAATCAAGAAATTGAGTTATTCTATACTTTTCTTTCGACTAAAAATTGGGAAAAAGATTTAATGTTTTCGGGCAGAATAAGTGACTTACCGAACTTGATAAAAAAAGAAAATTTAAGATTAACACCGAGTTTGATTTATCCTAAAGAACGAAACTGGGTTGTAAATACAGACTATGATTTAGCTTTTACGACAATTGGCGGAGAGAAGGAATTTATAGCGGAAATTGTGAGAAAAAATAAGAATGAAATATATCAAATAGAACGCAGAAAAAACGTGCTACAACAACGTATATAGCTCATAGCTAATTAGTTTCTTAAACGAAGTTAAGGCATATTTGGAAAGTCGCCAAATTTTTAAATTTGACGATTTTCAATAAAAAAGATAAATAGTAAAATTTAAAAATCTGGCTTGTGTTCAATCCGAAAATAATTTTATAATTTGCACGCTACGAGCCATATACAAACTCGTTACCCAACATTTAAAAAAAATTGAGAATGATACGAAATTATTGGAAAGAAGAATGGAAAGATATTGAATTTGACGACAAGATTTCGGAAAAAGAAAAATTTAAAATATCTAATTACGGTAGAATTTTAAACTGTAAAACCGATGTGGATTTTTTAGTAAAAAAATACTTTATAAACGGATATCAAAATTTACCAGTCAAACAGAAAAAGAACGGAAAACAGACAAGTAGATACGTTCACAAACTTGTTGCGGAGCATTTTCTGGAAAAAAATAATGGAGTCTGTGTTATTCACCTGAATTATGACAAAACAGACAATCGAATAGAAAACCTAAAGTGGGCTACGAAAAGAGAAAAGGAACTTCATCAATTCAGCCATCCAGATTGGGATGAAATTGTTAGAAAAAGGAGTAAAAATATTGGTAAATTAAACGCAGGAAAAGTAAAAATTATCAAACGTCAATTAAAAAATAAAAAAAACAGGCTTAGTATGATTGCAAAACGTTTTGGAGTTTCTGATATGCAAATCCACAGAATAAAAACTGGCGAAAATTGGAGTTCTGTAACCGAATAAAAAAACGTTGGGCAACACCATATATTGCTCATAGCTAATTAGTTGCTTAATAGAAGTTAAGACATATTTGCAAGTCCGCCAAATTTTTTAATTTCACTTATTGAGAAAAAAAGGTAATGATAAAAATTTAAAAATTCGGCTCGTGTCTAACCGGAAAATCCTCGCAGATTTTCACGCAACGAAACCATAGACAAACCCGTTAGGCAAAATTGCTCCAGATCGAGTTAGCTCAATAAAAATTTAGGAAATTTGAACTCGCTACAATAATTGAAACTAAAATGCAGAATAAAGAAGAAGTTGCAGTTCAGAAATTATGGGAGCAGTTCAAAATTGACATCATTTCAAGAAATAGATATTTTGCAGGAAAAGAAATACTAAACCTTTTAGATAAATTCAATACGATAAGGATGTTTCCTGATTATACAAAGATGGATTTTTATAGAGCAAGGATTGGAGATTATATCGATAAAGATAATTCTCATTTATCAGCTCCTCCAAAAGGAAAATCATTATCAGGAAGATGTAATCCAGAAGGGATCTCTTACTTATATTTATTTAGTTGTCAGAAAACAGCCGTCTGTAAAGTTAGACCACATTCTGTTGATGTGGTTTCACCAATACTAAGCCGATAAGTCCGCGTGCCGCACTCCGCCAACTAGATAATCGAGACCGTTGGCAAACATTCGAAAAAATAAAACTAAGTTGTAACATTTTACTTGGTATTGTATCTAAAGGATATTAATACAAAAAATTAAAAAATGTGTACAAAAAGAAAATCAAAATGGTTTCCCTTAATTTCAATGGGACTTTTAATAGTTGTAATTACAAATTCTATTGAACATTTAAGTTCTTGGCATATTACAGATTTATTCAAAGGTATGTTAATGGGAACGGGAATTGGAATAGAAATTATTGGTTTAATCCTAATTAACAAAGAAAGAAGGCAAACGAAAGACAATAAATCCTAATAGAAAATTTTTAAAGAAGATTGGAGCAAGTTTTATTAAATCAGTTCTATGGATTTTGACGAAATTTATAAAATTTATTCGCCCAAAATCTTTCGTATTTGCCTTGGTTATTTTAACGATTATGACTTAGCCAAAGATATTACTCAAGAAACATTTATTTCAGTTTGGGAAAATCTCAAGAAATTTGAAAACCGTTCTTCTGTTGGAACTTGGATTTATAGAATAGCAACCAACAAGTGTTTGCGGCAAATTCAAAAAGAAAAATCTAATCCCACTTCGGAACTTCCATCATCTTTAAAATATATAGAGCCAAATTTTGAGAAAGAAGAAAAACTTTCGAGATTACATAATTACATTTCAGAACTTCCGGAACTCGAAAAGATAATTATCACACTTTCATTAGAAGATATTCCACAAGAAAAAATTGCAGAAGTTGTTGGTATTTCTCATTCTAATATTCGGGTAAAACTTCATAGAATTAAAGCAAAACTGACTGATAAATTTAAAGAAAATGGAAGATTTTGAAGATATAAAGCGACTTTGGAATTCTGAAAACACTTCAGGAATACCCAACGTAAAGCAAATACAAAATATTTTCAAGAAATACCAAAATAAGAAAAAGCGAAATGCTTTTTGGTTTACAGGTTTATTTATTGCTTGTAGCATTAGTTTTCTGTTGATTATTATTTTTCATAAACCATTACTTTGGACGACTACATTTGGTGAAATATTAATATCATTAGGTTTTTTACTAGGAATAATTTTAAAACTTAAAACGCTAAAAAAAATTTCAAAAGATGAATTGAAATCCAATAAAGACTATCTTGAAGATTTAATTAAAAGTTCTTATCAGAAAAAGTCAAAAACAAATTGGCATTTAATTATTTCAGTTCTTTTTTTAGCAATCGGTTATGGGTTTTTCATTTATGAAGAATTTAAAGAGAATCAAACTCAATTGATTTTAAGCTACATGAGCATTACTCTTTTTACAGGAGCAATGTATTTTATTTTTAGACCTTTTGTAAAAAAGATCTCAAAGAATAGTATTAAAAAAGTGATTGAAGCAATGGAAGATTCAAAATAAACTTAAAATTCAAATCTCAATGAATTAAAACATTTGTACAAACGCATATACTGCAAATAGGGGGTTAATTCTAGACCGAAAATTTGGTATATTTTATAGAAGTTAGCCAATTTTTGTTTTGGTTGTTTAGAACAAAAAGTAAAACTCAAAAGCAAAAATTCGGATTGATTATGACGGAAAGTCTATCGGCTATTTGCTGGCTGCTAATCTTATAAAAATCGTTATGCATCTGCAAAAACATTTTCGAAGAAAAGAGAAATCAAGGTTTGATGGATGATATAACGATTGGAATAGAACAACAAATCATAGATACCCTGTTCATTGATCATAGGAGGGATTTAGTGCTAATCAATGCTCTAAAAGAGGAATATTTGCCATTGACGACATTAAAATGTGGCGAGGGGTTCCGCTTTTAGGATATTTTATTCACCATAAGGCACGTCACAGGGGCAATATTCTGTTAATTTTGAAATTAAGTTAAGTTAAATTGTTAAATGAACTTAAATAGGAATTTGGGAATGGAACAAAATATGAAGGAAAAAACGCATCACAACACGGCTTGTAAAAAACTGCTGGTGTTATGCTAAAACAAAGGTCGTTGCACATTTAATCCGTTTGATTTTTCGAAGGGAGATCCTTAAACATAAACAAGCAACTTTACTTATACAATAACGGTATGCGCAAGATCATTTTAGGCATTTTTATCGCCCTCGCAGTGGTTTATAGCGTCAGATATTTTCAGCAATCCCAGGATAACAAGGCCAAGCTGGAAGAATCTACCGCCATGATCGAGAAAGAGGTTCGTAGTGTGGGCAAGCTTGTTGTGACCGAGGGTACATTTGCACAGATACTCACCTACGAAAAATCAAAAAATATCTTTAATCTCAGCGTGCTCTCCGCAAAAAAGAAAGCGCTGATCATCATCAATGCCAAAGTAAGTATAGGGTATGATCTGCGTCAATTAGAAACAACCATAGATCAGGATAGCAAAACCATTACCATAAACCATATCCCAGAGGCGGAAATTGATATTAGCCCTGATATCGATTATTACGACATTGCACAAGATTATCTAAACCCATTTAACGAAACTGACTACAATACCATTAAAAAAAGGGTAAACGACTTGATTATGGATAAAGTGAAAAAATCTGGGCTGGAACGCAATGCAAAAAATAGGTTGATCAGCGAACTCTCAAACATTTATTTGCTGACGAAGAGCCTGGGATGGACCTTGACATATAAAGGCGAAATCATCAAGACAGAACAACGGCTCGATGCACTGCCGCTTTAATCATTATTTGATTGGATTTTTAAGCATTGGCCTGTTACTCTTTTACGAGTGCGATGCCATCATCGATAAGGCCTGCTACTTCAGGCCGTTTTTGTTTTAGGTCTTTTAGATGGCTCAAGGTTTCTTCCCATAGGGTTTTGTTTTCACGTTCTGCCGAAAGTTCTAAAATCTCAACGGAAAGCAACCAGTCCTGGGGATGTATTTTTTTTAAAATTTCTAACACCGCTTCAGGCGAAAATTTTGTTGTGTCGCCATTCCGGTAGTCGCGTATGGCCTGGTAAAGCGACTCAAGTTGTTGTCGCTGCACATTCGTTTCGGTCTTGTGTGTTGTTGAGCTTATTTTGTGGATCACTCTATCAAACGAGGCATCATCAGCCGGACCGGAGAATGCGGATACGATTTTCCGGCCCACGGCCATATCATACGTACCCCATTCTGGTTTAAAGAGCAATTTTTCACCATGAGTTACCGTACAGTTTTCAAGGCTTATAAGGATTATTTTACCCTGTAGGTTGCGTGTTCCGGTTATGATCGTGCCCGCTACGGTAATACCGCCCTCAAATTCTAATTTTACGTCCTCACCCTCATAAATTTTATAGGCTTTAAGGTCTTTGGGGCTCATGTGCTCAATAGCGAGGTTAATGCCTTTTAACCTGCCCAAGGCAGTGCCGTAACCATTGGGATGATTTTTTGTGGAATGCCCCACGAGTTCCTTTTCGCGATAAGCGAGCGCAGTGGGGCCGTCAGCCTGTAGGTAAGCAACCTTAGCATCTGCCGTAATCATCTCTGTAAAAATCCCTGAAATCTGTAGGCCAGTGCTTAGCTCTACCGTGCCCAAGTTTTGGGAATCGATGAGTTTTTGCAAGCCATCCGGGCCCCCGGTACGCAGCGCCATGGTATTTGCAAATTCTTCCAGCACCTCGCTCAGATAGGCAAAATCTGGCGTAACATAGAGTTGGGGCTGAGGTTTTGTGATATCAAATTCGCGGGCGACAGCCTTTATGGAATAAGGAAGTTTCTCAACGGAAGCGCTCATGCAGCTCTTGCTCTCCCCAATTGAGGAAAGGAGGCCGGCACCATAAATCTTTGGGTTTTCTGGTGTGCCTATAAGCCCATATTCTACCGTCCACCAATGCAGGTTGCGTATCTGGGCCATTTCACTGGGCTCACCCATCGTGTTTTGTATGTGCACCAGATTTTTTTCGACATCCTCTATCGCTTTCGCGGAAGCGCCCTCTGCCTCTTTTAAAATGGAAAGTTCACGCACAACTTCGTACAGATCATAGTCCCTCGCCGATGAGATCGCCTTGCTGCCTATCTCGCCAAAACGCCTAAGGTACTCGGCATATTCGGGATTTGCAATGATAGGGGCGTGGCCGGCACCTTCGTGAATAATATCGGGGGCAGGGGTATAAGCAATATGATCCAGCTGACGAATATCTGAAGCGATGACCAAAATATTGTAGGCCTGAAATTCCATAAAGGCGCTGGGCGGGATAAAACCGTCCACTGCCACAGCGGCCCAGCCTATTTCTTTGAGAATCCGGTTCATCCCGTACATATTGGGAATATGCTCTATGGAAATACCCGTTTTTTTAAGACCGTCTAAATAACTCCTATGAGCTACTTGGCTGAGATACTCCACGTTCTTCCGCATAACATAACGCCAGACTGCCTGATTGATGGGCGTGTACAACTCGTAATTCTGCGGTTTTATAAATTGCTTAAGATGGGGGGGAAGACCCTCAATCAATGGGTTGGTTTTAATATCTTTGTCCAAATTGTCACTCATAATTGTACATCTAGTTCTACTTCTTTTAGTGTAGAAAATATATTAAAAGAGATCATCTAATCCGCCAGTAAGAGAAGTGTAACAGTAGGATAAACGACATTTATACAGCACATTATTTTTTTTGTCACAGAATGTTTTTCAGTTATGCGTTGCCAAGGTGCCCATTAATTTGAGCTAAATTTTTTTTTACAATTTTTTGCAAATAGATATCGCTATATTTTTCTTATAAATTATAATTATAAAGTTCATTAATGAAAATTAAGGATCGCCCTAAATCAATTAAAAGTATTTTGATTTTATGGAATGTTATAATTCTAACGGCTTAAAATAAATGTCAGAATTTGTTGCAAATTAAAACGTTTGCGATGATTTAATTGTATTTAATATATATAAACAAATTATTAAAGGAACATTTATGAAATCCTTAAAATAAAATATTTAAAATCAAATTATGCCTACCTCATATGTAAATACAGAAAACCAGTCTGGGATTGCAACGATCACTTTTTATACACCACATCACAACGCGCTGCCTTCCCGTATTTTAAAAAAATTGCGGGAAGCCATTGTCGCCGCTGATGCATCTAGCGAAACGCGTATCATCATACTTAAAAGTGGCGGAGATCGCACCTTTTGTGCCGGGGCTGATTTTAATGAATTGTTGTCCATTAAAAATGAAACTGAGGGTGCTGCCTTTTTTATGGGCTTCGCCAAAGTTATCCTGGCGATGCGCAGCTGTAAAAAACTGATCATTGGCCGGGTGCAGGGTAAGACTATAGGAGGAGGGGTAGGGCTTGCTGCTGCATGTGATTATTGTTTTGCAGCCAAGTATGCCTCTATAAAACTTAGTGAGATCAGCCTTGGGATCGGACCTTTTGTGATTTCGCCCGCTGTAGGTAGGAAGATGGGTGATGCAACCATGGCTGCTTTGACCCTTGAGCCACAAAGTTTTCATAGTGCGGAATGGGCGATGCAGAAGGGCCTTTATAATCAGGTTTTGGATACGGCATCAAACCTGGATATGGAAGTTCAGAAAAAGGCTGAAGAGCTGGTCAATCTTAATCCAGGGGCTCTCGAGGCATGCAAGCAGATCTTTTGGGAAGGAACAGAAAATTGGCCGACACTCCTAAAAAAACGGGCGGAAATAAGCGGAAAACTAGTGCTTTCTCCATTTACTTTAAAAGCCTTAGCAAAGTATAAATAATGTAGCTTATAATTGGGGTACCAATTATCTTCCTTTCCCATAGGAATTGATTACAAAATAATTGGTTGTTTGGTTTTTAGTTTCTTATATGACCTGTACCTGTCACTTTATACGGTATTTTGAAAGAATTTAAATAAAAAGCCTCGATCTTATAAAGGTCGAGGCTTTCTTAAAAATCGATGTTACACGTTAATTACTCGCCATCTTTGGTGGATATTCAGCCATAATTTGATTGACAATTTCATTAATACGCGCTTGTTTTTCACTTACCGCCTGTGCGAGATATCCGGTACCCTGTCCTTGCCAAACAAGTTCTTTTTTACTGGCATCAATTAGATCAATATATAAGGTGCCTTCAGTGGTGCGGTTAACAGTATTGCCAAAACCATAAGACCCGAAGCCCCAGGGCCCATAAGCACCCCAGCCCCAGCCATAATTGTTATAAACATCCACACGCTGCTGGGCAGTGGTAAAAATGCTCACGAGCATACTGGGATTATCTGATTTTTTAAAACCTTTGGCCATAAGTTCGCTTTCTATCGCGCGCAAAATTCTTTTTTTATCTAGGTCAGAGATTTCAGCCTTATCAATACCTGGCTTAAAGAAGGCAAACGTTTTATAATTATTAAAATCTGCGCTTTGGTCATAATCTGTTGCGACACGCACGGTACTACATGACAAAAAAGCGGTCAAAAATACCAGCAAGACAATGGGTTTTATTGCTTTCATAATATGTAATTTAAAATTAGGTAGAGCGAAAAATGGCAACTTTGCCTTTTTCATTAATATAATAATCAACAATTATACCGTAGTCGAAAAGGATATAGTATAAAAAATCATCTTTCTGGCAACGAATATTTCAGGAATTAGATTCTAATCAATTTCACTAATGATATTAAAGATAATAAAACTTTTTTATAATAATGAGGTGATGATAGGGCCGCTACTTCATATCCAGAAAGATAATTATTTTTTGGATTTTGAATAGCTCAATGTCTTTTTGTCAAAGCCATATGGACAATGGCGGCAACCGCTCTCGCAACAATATCCGCGCTTGAGATGATATTTTTCGGTAAAGCAGCGGTAGCCCTCTGGAGTGAGATAATAATCATCCTTTTCTAGTTTAGGCGGTTTATTTAAACGCATAGAATTATTTTGCTTTTTAAAATTACAAAATAAAATGGACGATAAGGTAAGAATCATGATTCTTCAGATTTCCCTAAATTGAATAATTGGCGCTTCCGTGAAAGCATTCAAATCAACTTATTCAATGGTAAATTGAGCGCCCAGCATGGTGCCGGTAAGACCGTCGGGATTATTTTCCCACCTAAAGGTAAAATGCTCGCCACCCCCATTTTCATAATAATAAAAGGTGAATCTATGCTTTCCCTTGCTTAGGTAAACAGAGCCATCGCCGCGTATATTGCTACTATCTTGCCAGGCATTTAGTATAAGGGCTTCATCTACATACACTCGTGCACCATCATCTGAGTTTGAGCTTATTGAAAATGTACCTGCGGTTTTAACGGTATAAGTGCCTATCATCTTTATCATAAAACGGTCATTTGCCGGCTGCATTGCTGCCTGAGCACCACTAGCGTAATCCAGCAGTCCCTGATAACCTCCTGATTTTAATGCAACAAGATTAGTTTCGGTATCTGTAGTCGACGGAGTGGACGTTGCTGTCTGGCTAAATGAATAAAATTGAATACCCGCAGATGGGCTGTACAGTTCGATTACATTTCCGGTTGCATCAACGCCCAGTAGATAAGCTGTTGTGCCAGTAATGGTGCCCTTACCGAAGCTCCCCAGTTGTACTTTAGAATTCTCATAGATATTAAATGAGTTTAAAGCGTTTACCTTAAATGTAAATGAATTATTTGTAAAAAATTTAAATGGACTTGTCACATCCGTAGGGCTTGTTGGTGATTGTATTTCCATCCCACGGTTACCGCTTGCCGAATTATTAATACGGAAAGGAAGGTCTGAAGTGCTGATAATCCGATCGCCTGTAAGTGAACCATTACTCATATAAATATTATTGGTAATAGTGGTTGAGGGATTCTCATAAACAAGTCCAGTGGCATCAACGCCCAGAATTTGGGCCATGTTGCCGGTATTAATACCTTGACCATAGTTATTAAAAAGGATTGATCTATCATCGTTAAATGTAACGGTCGTAGGTAAAGCGGTAACATCTGTATCTTTACCAGTGGCTATCTTAAACGCGGATCCATTGGGGGTATCCATAAACATAGACGCAGTAAACTCTCCTGTATTATTTTTAAAGCTAATGCCCTGTTCCTTCTTATTATTCGTTCGTTTAATCGTCAGTGCTTTTTTACCTGTAGCAGATTCCAATTGAAGTGTGTGGCCGTTTTGCTTGATGCTACGGTCAGAATCCAGAGTGCCGTTTGTAGTATATACATTGGAGACAGACGTCGTCAAGTAGTTCCATTTATTCTGTTTCCAAAAATAGAATCCCTCTGGTATGGGGCTGTTTATGTTATAAATCAATGTGCCATTTGTTATAGGAAGCGGCACGGTGGTTATGTCAGCGTATTTTTTTAAAGAAAGACGAGGGATCAAAAGCCCGCCCCATTGCTGGCCCATCTCGAAGATCACGCCATTTGTCAGGGATTCAGTAGAAATACCTACCCCAGATTGTGCTACTGCTGGTTGTACTTTAATTAAAATTAATAAGATACAAAGTGAGCAAATATTGATTTTACGGTATGAAAGAAGTATTTTTAACATTGACGCGGTCCTAATCTATTGTGAAATTGTTGGTATTAATGGTTCCAGATCTGCCATCGGGGTTGCTTCCCCATGCAAAAGAAAAGTCCTGCCCCCCGTTATATTCATAATACCAAAACTCAAATCGATGTTTACCTTTTGCCAAGTTGACCGTGCCGGATCCGGTATTGCCACCGCCATTGCGCCAAGCATCTAGAATCAAAGATCCGTCTATATATATTCTCGCCCCATCATCTGAACTAGATGAGAAATTAAACTGGCCTGCATTATTTACGATATAATAACCGGTAAACTTAAGCACAAAAAAATCAGCTTGAGGAGATTGTGTACCTGTTGAAGAACCACCATTCAAAGAGAAAGGCCCAGAGAACCTCCCGTAGGAATCTGCGGTCTCACTAGTGCGAATGGTTGTTATATTGGGTGGGTCTGTGAAATCCGGTAGATCGAATTTATAGTACTGCAATCCGGAATTTGCTAGGGATGACGGTGATTCTATAATATTACCATTAACGTCAACTCCAAGACTGTAGGTCGCACTTCCCATAATATTGCCCTGACCATATGCGCCTAGTCTAATGTGGCTGTTATGATCAATGGCGAGTGCATCTCTACTGTCAACCTGAAGGGTAAAGGCGTTATCTGTCTTAAATATAAAAGGGGCATTGATGTCACTGGGACTTGCTGGTACAATGCTAAAATCTCTATTTGCGGAGTTTCTAAAGGTGAGTAAATGATCATTGCTATATATGACCCTATCGGAGGTTAATGTGCCGTTTGAATTATAAATATTGTCCTCAGCAGCTGTCTTTGTTGTCTCGACCAAGTTGCCACTTGCATCAACGCCCAGCAGATTGACCACGGTGCCGTTGTGCTTTCCGGTACCATAATCATTAAAAACGATGCTGCGATCATTGTTAAGCGTCATTGTGCTCAAAATCGAATTCTGGTCTGCATAATTACCCCCGGAGGCAAACACCAGTCCGCTATTAGCTGTTGAGGCTTTATCCATAAAAATACTGGCATCGTAATAATTACCGCTGTTTCTAAAGGATATACCCTGACTGATTTCATCATTTGTACGTTTAATAATAAGGGCATTTCTACCCGCCGCGCCTTCAAGCTGCAACGTATTTGCTCCCGCCGTTATTGACCTATCGCCCTGTAAAGTACCATCACTATTGTAGATGTTTGTGGTGCTTGCTGGTGTTGTGGCCACCCATTTGTTGGTATGCCAATAGTAAAAACCTTCATCAAGTGTAGTATTTACTGTGGTATTATAGATCAAAGTGCCATTGGTAAGTGGCCCCATAACGGTAGTGACATCGGTAATGCTACTAAGGCCTATTCTGGGAATGAGGATTCCTTTATCGGTACTTTCTATCTGAAGCATAACTCCATTATTGATTTCAGTGGTGCCTATTCCTACTTGGGATAAAAGAAAATGAGGAAGAATAAATAAAAAACATTGCAAATATTTGATTCCCTTTTGAAGTGAAGGCATGTTATAAATAATTAAGTTAGGTTTTACATCGGCAATATATGTATTTAGTCGGATATATTTATAAAAACTTTATGAATAATTTATAATTTGAGTAATGATATTGTATTATTGTTGATAATACTTACAATTTATTACTAATAATAAAATTAACTTGTAATAATCAGAAAATGGATTGTTCTGAGTTTATAAATCAATTTTGAGTACTGGTAATTGTGCCAGATATTAGCGATGAATAATCCAAAGATTGGACTTAAACTATTATGCCTTAAAGACAAACTTTATGCAACCTCAGGAACTGCTAAAGAAGATTTTCTGATGATTTTAACTTGTACTTATTCCATTAGAAGCTTATTGCAATTATTGGATGAGCACTTTCAATGACTATTTAAGTTTCTTTTCAATTCGCTCAATAGCTTTCTCAAGGTCATCAATGCGCGACTTTTGGTTTTCGATAAGCTTATTTTGCTCTTGGATCGCATTAACAAGTACCGGGATGATTTCTGTAGTGTTTACAGTAAGCGTCTCATTAGCATTATCGTCAATAGAGCTAACGAGTTTAGGGAGCACGTCGTTAAGTTCTTGGGCTATAAAGCCGTAATGCTCTACGGCTGCTTTATCATCTTTATAATTATATGAGTAGGTGTTCATTCTCATAACTTCTTCTAGTCCTTTACCAAGGTTAGCAATATGATTTTTTAGCCTTCTGTCTGAATCTTGGGTCAACTGGCGATAGTATAGTCTGTCTATATATAGATTT
>CBDCNG010000008.1:0-48988 GCA_965219335.1 Leeuwenhoekiella sp. | reverse complement strand
GTCTTGCCAAGCTTTTGGGCAACAAACCCTCTTATTATGTCAACCGTATGCGCAGGGCACGGGCCAATAACAACCGTTACCTATTTGTCGCACGGGATCTGGGGTATTCTAAATATATGGCTCTTAAGGATCTTCCCCTTTTCAATAAGGGGCCTTACAAAGGGGGTATTATTACTGAGCAGCATACTGAGCGGGAGCACCCGCTGGAGAAAATGGCCGCCCGCACCGTAGGCTATGAGCGTAGAGATGAGCAGGGCTACTACACACGCGTGGGGCTTGAGGGAGCCTTCAGCAATTATCTGCGCGGTAAAGAGGGCAGAAGACTCAAGCAAAAGATCGCCAAGGGACAGTGGAAGCCTATCGGCATGAATAATATCGTTGAGCCAGAAGATGGGTATGACGTCATCTCAACCATTGATGTCAATATTCAGGACGTGGCCCATCATGCCCTGCTCTCCGCAGTAGAAGAATATGATGCAGATCACGGCTGCGTGGTTGTGATGGACACTAAAACTGGCGAGGTCAAAGCCATCTCAAATCTTGGTCGCACGGATAAAGGTACCTATTATGAAGACCGTAATTATGCCGTTTATGAATCACACGAGCCGGGTTCTACTTTTAAATTGATGTCGCTGGTCGCTGCGCTTGAAGATAAGGTGATTGATACCAGCACCATTGTAGATACTGAAAACGGACGTGTAAAATTCTATAACCGTACTGTTTATGATTCTCATTGGGGTGGGTATGGCAAGATTTCGGCGGCGCGCGCCTTTGAGGTCTCTTCCAATACCGCTTTCGCGAAATTGATAACCAATAGTTATAAGGATAATCCAGAACGTTTTTTAAAACGGCTCGAGAGTATGGATATCGACCAGAAATTAGGGCTTTCCATTAAGGGGGAGGGCAATCCGCATCTGCCCTATCCCGGAGATAAAGATTGGTACGGCACCACATTGCCTTGGATGGCATTCGGGTATGGAGTTTCTCTAACTCCTTTGCAGATTTTGACCTTTTATAATGCCATTGCAAATAATGGGGAGATGGTCAAACCTCGTTTTATTAAGGAGATTAAAAAATATGACGAGGAAGTAAAGGTTTTTGATAAAGAGGTTATCAATCCACAAATATGTTCACAGGAAACCATTAATAAGGTAAGAAAGCTGATGGAACATGTTGTTGAGCGGGGAACCGCCTCTGAAATCTATTCGCCAGATTTCTCGATGGCCGGTAAAACGGGCACCTGCCAGACAGAATATTGGATTGAGTCCGGACGGTATATTTCCTCCTTTGCGGGCTATTTTCCCGCTGATCATCCGCGTTATTCCTGCATTGTAGTCATTACCAAACCCGATAGGAAAAAAGGCTATTATGGTAGCACTGTTGCTGCCCCGGTATTTAAGACCATCGCGCAGCGCATTTATAGCGATACGCCGGTTGTTGATGAAGTGCAACTGGCCACAGAAAACCCTGCACCGCTCAATAAGGATTACAACGCTTATTACATTAAGGTACAAAAGAGCTTTGCCACTATTCCCAATGTGAAGGGCATGAGCGGTATGGATGCTATTTCCATTTTGGAAAATATGGGACTCAAGGTAAAATTTAAAGGAAGCGGGACGGTAAAGAGCCAATCCTTGGAGCCCGGTGGAAAAGTGGAAGAAAATCAACAAATCACCCTTCAGTTATCATGATCGTACTGCGCGACATATTATATAAAGTACCTATCGATTCGGTTGTGGGCAGTACAGGTGTCGCAGTCACAGAACTGCAGTTTGACTCGCGCAAGGTGGGCCTCAACGATGTGTTCATTGCCTTGCGCGGTACAAAAACAGATGGCCATGATTATATCGATAAGGCTGAAAAAGCCGGGGCAATTGCCATTATATGTGAGGAGTTTCCATCAGATTTTATCAATGGGATCACTTACGTGAAAACAGCGAGTACAGCAACAGCTTTAGCGGTTATGGCCGCCAATTATTACGGTAACCCTTCTGAAAACCTCAAACTCATCGGAATTACTGGAACTAACGGGAAAACAACCGTGGCCACGCTGCTCAATCAGTTGTTTACTAAAGCCGGGTTTAAGACCGGGCTACTTTCCACCGTAAGGGTTTTGGTTGGTAAGGTAGAATATCCCGCCACCCATACCACTCCCGATTCATTGACCATAAATAAATATTTAAATGAAATGAGTGAGACCGGTGTCGAATATTGCTTTATGGAGGTAAGTTCACACGGGATTCATCAAAAGCGTACCCAGGGCTTGAAATTTATGGGCGGGATTTTTACAAATCTCACACACGATCATCTGGATTACCATCCCACATTTGCGGCATACCGGGATGTGAAGAAGTCATTTTTTGACAACTTGCCCAAAGATGCGTTTGCGCTGGTGAACATTGATGATAAAAATGGCCTGGTCATGCTGCAGAATACCCAGGCAAAAAAAGTGACCTATGCTTTAAAAACTTATGCCGATTACCGGGCGCAGATTCTTGAAAACCAATTTTCGGGATTGTTGCTCAAGATTAACGGGAATGAGGTCTGGTCCAAACTGATTGGCACTTTTAATGCCTATAACCTCTTGGCCATCTACGCTTCCGCGGAATTGCTTGGTCTGTCACAAATTGAAGCACTACAGTATTTAAGCGGTCTGGAAAGCGTAAGTGGGCGCTTTCAATATTTCATTTCCAAAGAGAAAAAAATTACCGCTATTGTAGATTATGCACATACGCCTGATGCGCTCAAAAATGTGCTCGAAACGATCAATGACATCAGGACCAAAAATGAGGAACTGATCACTATTGTGGGTTGTGGTGGAGATAGGGATAAAACCAAAAGGCCAAAGATGGGACATATTGCCTCAGCATTGAGCACAAAAGCCATATTTACCAGCGATAACCCCCGTACCGAAAATCCTGAAACGATTATCGAAGCGATTGAAAAAGGGGTTGAACCACAGCATTTCAACAAAACATTATCCATCACCAATAGGAAACAGGCCATTAAAACGGCTTGCCAGATGGCCGGCGAAAATGACATTATACTCATTGCAGGTAAGGGCCATGAGACCTATCAGGAAGTAAATGGAGTGCGCACTGATTTTGATGATTATAAGACGGTAAGGGAAGTTTTGGAGCAGCTTCATAAATAAGTTTTTTTCGCTGTGGGCGAAAGGATAAAAAGAAACTATGTTATACTACTTGTTTGACTTTTTGGAGCATAGCTACAACCTCACTGGAGCGAGCCTTTTTCGGTTCATCTCCTTCAGGGCGGCGCTGGCCATTATCCTTTCGCTGGGGATATCCACAATATGGGGCAAGCGGATCATCTTGTATCTGCAGCGCAAGCAGCTGGGCGAGTCCATTCGGGACCTGGGCCTTGAAGGGCAGGTAGAAAAGGCCGGGACGCCTACCATGGGAGGTATCATTATTATTATGGCGACCCTGATCCCCGTGCTTCTTTTGGCCCGACTGGACAATATTTATGTAGTTCTCCTAATTGTCTCGACCCTCTGGATGGGTGCTATCGGTTTTCTGGACGATTATAAAAAAATCAAAGAAAAAAATAAGGAAGGCCTGCACGGCACCTATAAAATCATTGGCCAGGTTGGGCTGGGGATTATTGTAGGCGCAACTATGTTTTTTCACCCGGGGATTGTGGTCAAAGAAGAGGTTGCCAATCCAAAAGACAGTCAGGAAATGCTCAACGATAGCAGTTCTGGTGAATTTCATGCAGAAGAAAAATCACTGACTACGACCATTCCTTTTTTTAAGGATAATGAATTTGACTATGCAAGCCTTGTGCGCTGGATGGGGGGAGATTACGTTCAATATGCATGGCTCATCTTTATTCCCATCGTCATTTTTATAGTGACCGCGGTCTCAAACGGTGCAAACCTCACTGATGGTATTGATGGCCTAGCTGCGGGATCATCAGCGATTATTGTACTTACACTCGGCATTTTCGCATGGGTTTCCGGCAACATTATTTTTAGTGATTACCTTAATGTCATGTACATCCCCAGGACGGGGGAGATGGTGATTTTTATAACCGCTTTTGTGGGTGCACTAGTGGGTTTTATCTGGTACAATACCTATCCGGCTCAAGTTTTTATGGGGGATACGGGAAGTCTTACCATTGGTGGTATTATCGCTGTGATTGCAATAGCTATCCGCAAAGAACTGTTGATCCCCATTTTATGCGGAATCTTTTTTATAGAGACTATCTCGGTGATGATGCAGGTAAGCTACTTTAAGTACACCAAGAAAAAATTCGGTGAAGGAAGGCGCATTTTTCTGATGTCCCCGTTGCACCATCATTACCAGAAAAAAGGGCTGCACGAGAGCAAAATTGTCACCCGGTTTTGGATCATCGGGATCTTGCTGGCCATCATAACGATCGTTACATTAAAAATTCGCTGATGCCGGTGTGAGACTGTTGCTCACAGGTGTATAGGAGAGAGAAAAATGAATCTGAAAAAAGAAGAAATATTGGTTGTGCTGGGCGCCGGAGAATCTGGAGTGGGCACAGCAATCCTGGCAAAGCAGAAAGGTTTTGGGGTATTTGTTTCAGATTTTGGTAAGATAAAGCAGAAATATAAAGATGTTCTTAAACATAATGAAATTGAATGGGAAGAAGGCGGCCACACGAAAAAACGAATCCTTAGCGCTGATCTGGTGATGAAAAGCCCGGGAATCCCTGATAAGGCACCGATACTCATTTCGCTTAAAGCGAAAGGGATTCCGGTAATCTCAGAGATAGAGTTTGCTTCAAGATATACTGATGCCCAGATCATTGGTATTACTGGAAGTAACGGCAAAACGACCACCACCGCTATGACCGCTTATATCTTAAAACAAGCTGGTATAAACGCGGTTGCAGCAGGAAATATAGGGGATAGTTTTGCAAAAAACGTGGCAGAGGATAAAGCGGATATGTATGTGCTCGAGCTCAGTAGTTTTCAGCTAGACGGAATTGTAGATTTTGCCCCGCACATAGCGGTGATCACCAATATCACGCCGGATCATCTTGATAGATATGATGGAAAATTTGAGAAGTATATCGCGGCTAAGTTTCGTATCGCGATGAATCAGACAAAGGTGGATTACCTAATCTATGATGGTGATGACGAAGTAATCACAAATTGGCTCAGGGATCATCCCGTAAGGTCCCGCTTATTGCCATTTTCAGTTTCAAAAAAATTAAAACAAGGGGCTTATGTAGCCGAAGGTAAAATAATGATAACAATAGAAAAAGACCAACTAACAATGCAGACCGAACAATTATCAATGAAAGGTGTACACAATACTAAAAACGCAATGGCAGCGGCAACTATATCCTGTTTGCTTAACATCCGCAAGGCTACTATACGAGAAAGCTTGGGTGGATTTCAAGGGGTGGAGCATCGTCTTGAAAATGTACTCAAGATTAATCATGTAATGTACATCAATGACTCAAAGGCCACCAATGTAAATTCCACGTTTTATGCGCTGGGTAGCATGATGGCGCCCACCGTATGGATCGTGGGGGGGGAGGAGCACGGTAATGATTATACTGATCTTTTCCCGCTAATCTATGAGAAGGTAAAAAGCATCATTTGTCTTGGTAAGGATAATAGGAAACTCATGTCAACCTTCGGCAATATGGTCGAGACGATTATAGAGACGCAGAGTATGGATGAGGCGGTGAAGATAGCATACAAGATGGCTGATAAGGGAGATAATGTACTCCTTTCCCCCGCGTGTAAAAGCTTTGATCTTTTTGAGGATTACGAGGATCGCGGAAGACAATTCAAAGAAGCGGTGAGAAATTTATAAGGGTTGAGAGTTTCAGACCTGCAGAGTGTATCTGCTCTTCTGGCGGAATCCCGGGAGGTCTAAAACCGGACTTGTCGTCTAATTAAAAGGAGTTAAGGATAAAAAATAGGAACAGCAATTGAAATAAGTGATAAAATTTGAACAAAAACTGGAACATATTTGCTAATCTGAAGGGTGATCGCGCCATCTGGGCCATTGTGGCTTTTTTGGCACTCTTCTCATTTTTGCCGGTGTATAGCGCAAGCAGCAACCTGGCATACCTTTATGGCGATGGCGATACGATCCAGTTTTTGCTGACGCATTTTGTGCATCTTGTGCTGGGTTTTGCGGTGATCTATGGGGTACATAGAATTCCATTTCATTATTTTAAAGGACTTTCGATCATTGCATTGCCCATTATAATCTTATTACTGGGCATGACTCTGGCACAGGGCAATACGATGGGTGGGGCAAATGCCAGCCGGTGGATACAGGTGCCCTTTGTGGGTTTCAGTTTTCAGACCTCTACATTGGCCTCGGTCATACTTATGGTTTATGTCGCCCGCTATCTATCAAAGATCAAAAACACTGAGATTACGTTTAAGGAAAGTGTACTACCGCTTTGGTTGCCCGTGGCTATTGTGCTCGCCCTCATCCTCCCGGCGAATTTTTCGACAACGGCTATTATTGGAGCGATGGTCATTGCCCTTTTATTTATGGGCGGCTACCCCATAAAATACCTGGCCGCCATGATGGGCTTGGGGCTGGTAATGCTGGCTCTATTTGTGCTAACCGCGAAAGCTTTTCCGGGTGTCTTCCCCAACCGTGTCGATACATGGATCTCCCGTGTAGACAGTTTTGCTGATAATGCCGATACCGAATCTGATTATCAGATCGAAAAGGCAAAAATTGCTATTGCCACCGGTGGTGTGGTGGGCCTTGGGCCTGGTAAGAGCGTTCAGAAAAACTTTCTACCACAGTCTTCATCAGATTTTATATTTGCCATCATCGTTGAAGAATTTGGCCTTATTGGCGGCATGATACTGTTGTTGTTATACCTGTTTTTACTATTTAGGATCGTGATCGTAGCCTATAAATCACCCAGCGTATTCGGTAAACTTGCGGTACTTGGAGTAGGCCTGCCAATTGTGTTTCAGGCTTTGATAAATATGGCGGTGGCCGTAGAGCTTTTTCCGGTAACGGGACAAACCTTGCCGCTTGTGAGCAGCGGTGGCACCTCGATATGGATGACATGTATGGCGATCGGGATTGTGCTCAGCGTAAGCGCAAAGCGCGAGGAGATCAGGGCACTTGAAGAAATGGAAAAAGAAGAGGAGGATATGAACCCGCTTGAGGTCTTGAGCGAAGCGATCTAAGTGCCTCCCGGATAGCTGAATTCATACATGAATAAAAAAATTTATGAATGCTAATAAATAATAAAAAATTGCATAAGAAAATCATCATATCAGGCGGTGGAACCGGTGGTCATATTTACCCGGCAATAGCCATTGCAGATAGTATGAAGGCGCGGTTTCCGGATGCCGAATTTCTGTTTGTGGGCGCGCGTGACCGTATGGAAATGCAAAAGGTACCACAGGCCGGCTATGATATCGAGGGGCTTTGGATATCGGGTATCAGAAGAGAGCTCACGCTGTCTAACCTGATGTTCCCGCTCAAGTTGTTGAGCAGTCTGGCGGCCGCAGGCAAGATTATAAGAAGATTTAAACCCGATGCTGTAATCGGTACGGGTGGTTTTGCCAGCGGCCCTTTACTGGAAGCCGCTTCATGGAGGCACATCCCCATCCTTATCCAGGAACAGAACAGCTATGCAGGCATAACCAATAAATTACTGAGTAAAAAAGCGCAAAAAATATGTGTGGCCTACGATGGGATGCAGCAGTTTTTTGCAGGGGAAAAAATTGTGAAAACAGGCAACCCCGTTCGCAAAGATCTACTGGATATTGATCAAAAGAGGGAAATCGCTTTCGCTGAATTTAAACTGCTACCCGATAAACCGGTCCTACTGGTCTTGGGCGGAAGTTTAGGAGCACGGGAAATCAATAAACATATTGCCAATAATTTAAAGTTCATAAGTAGTATGGGCGTTCAGGTAATTTGGCAAACGGGTAAGTTGTACTATGGGCAATATCGCGATATGGATGCGTTAGAAGGCTTAGAGGTCATGGAATATATTGACCGGATGGATCTGGCCTATGCAGCGGCAGATATTATTATCAGCCGCGCCGGGGCAGGCTCTGTTTCAGAGCTTTGCATTGTAGGTAAACCTGTGATCTTTATCCCATCTCCTAATGTGGCCGAGGATCACCAGACTAAAAATGCTCAGGCCATAACCTCCCATGATGCCGCATTAATGATTCCAGAGAAAGCCTTGCAAAATCAGTTTGAAGAGGTTTTTGAGGATTTAGTGAAAAACGCCGAAAAACGGAAGGAATTAAGTGAAAACATTAAAAAATTGGCTTTGCCCAATGCCACAGAAGATATCGTTGATGAAGTTGAAAAAATGCTGAAACAAAAGGTGGCCAATAAATAGATTGGACGTGTAAGCTGTGAGCGGTAATACAAGCAATTGAATAACATAAATGTAAAATATGATTCCGTCATATATAAAAATGGGGATAACATAATAATTGTAGAAATACTTGGATAATCTAGACCACATAAAAACATTCTATTTCATCGGCATTGGCGGGATTGGGATGAGTGCGCTCGCTCGCTATTTTGTGGGGCAGGGCAAGCGCGTGTGCGGTTATGATAAAACGCCCAGCGCCATCACGAAGACACTCCAGGAACTGGGTATTTACATTCACTTTGAAGATACGGTTAAGGCTGTTCCAAACAATCTAATTAAAGAGGAGACCCTGGTGATTTTTACCCCCGCAATCCCTTCAAATCATAAAGGCTTTCACTATTTAAAAGAACAAGGTTTTAGGATAAAAAAACGCGCGGAGGTATTGGGAATGTTGACCAAAGATAAATTCTGCATGGCTGTCGCGGGTACGCATGGCAAGACAACAACATCAGCGATTTTGGGGCACTTGCTCGCAACCACCGGCGCCCCGGTTACCGCATTTATGGGTGGCCTTGCCATAAATTACAGCAGTAATCTCATCCAGAAGGGCGAGGAGGTTATTGTAGTAGAGGCTGATGAATTTGATCGTTCTTTTCTGCAATTGTACCCCAATATTGCCTGCATTACTTCAATGGATGCCGACCACCTTGATATTTACGGGGAGGCTTCCGTGCTGGAGAAAAGTTTTAAAGAATTTGCCCATCACGTTCAGGAGCATGGCACCCTCATTATAAAAGCGGGCCTTCCCCTTAAGGGAAAAACCATAGGTGTGGAGATCATTGCTGATTTTTCTGCACAACATGTCAGGCTAACAGATGGGGGATATATTTTTGACCTAAAGACTCCACAAGAAACCATTGCTGATTTTAAATTAAACCTGCCCGGTAGGCACAACCTATTTAATGCGGTTACTGCCCTGGCCATGGCCATTACCTATGGCAGCCCGATCAAAGGGCTGGGTGTTGCGCTTTCCAGTTTCAAAGGTGTTAACAGACGTTTTACCTACCGTATACAGCGGGAAGATTTGGTGCTTATTGACGATTATGCCCATCATCCAGCGGAGATTGATGCGGTGCATGAAACGGTGAGGGAAATGTACCCAAAAAAGGAGGTTTTGGCCGTATTTCAACCACATTTATACAGCAGGACGCAAGATTTTATGGATGATTTTGCCAAAAGTCTCTCGCGGTTTGATGCCGTTATTTTGCTTGATATCTATCCTGCGCGTGAAGAACCTATCGCAGGGATTGATTCCGCAGCATTGTTAGCGCGTATATCGCCTTCGCGAAAGCGGAAAGTGGACAGAACCGCTTTGGCGGAAGCCATAAAAAATTCTGGTTGTCCCATTATCGCAATGCTTGGGGCAGGCGATATAGGAGAGGAGATTTTGAAGGTAACCAAAATATTGGAGTCATGAAGATAAACTGGTATGCCATAAAAATGATCATACTGCTAGGGCTTACGGTTTTCCTGTTTGCCTTTTCGCGAAAGCGTAGCCAGGGGAAGAAAATAAGTAATGTTGAGGTCAATTTTGAGGCGGGCAACAATCTGTTTATCACATCCGCTTCGGTTAATAAGTTGTTAACACAAAATAATCAAGGCCTTACGCGCCGGGATAAAGAAATTTTAGTTTTGAAAGATTTGGAGGCGCGTTTGGACACAAACCCAATGATCGCAAATGCAGAGGTTTATCTAACGCTTGATGGCACATTGGGGGCAAATGTAAGGCAACGTAGGCCATTGGCACGCGTGCAGTCTGCGCAGCCCTATTATCTTGATGACAATGGGGGGATTATGCCGCTTTCTCCTATATATTCCGCGCGGGTTCCCATCGTAAGCGGATTGATAAAAGGACAGGAGGCAGAGGTATATCCTTTGTTGCTCCTCTTGCGGGATGATACACTGCTCAAAAAGCAGATCGTGGGGGTAAGCCGAGACCGCAATGGTAAATATATGCTAAAACCACGCGTGATGAAGTATGACATCATGTTGGGCAGGCCAGATCGCCTGCGCGAAAAAATAAATAATTATAAGGCTTTTTATCAAAAGGCACTGAAGGATAATAGTTTAGAGAATTACGCAACCGTTGATCTACGGTTCAAAGGTCAGGTTGTGGGCGTTAAAAAATAAATTATGAAAGATCAGGACATTGCAGTGGGGCTTGACATTGGGACGACCAAGATCGTCGCTATGGTGGGCCGTTATAATGAGTACCGTAAACTGGAGATCTTGGGTATCGGCAAATCAAAAAGCCTTGGTGTGCACCGCGGTGTGGTTAACAATATCACTCAGACGATACAATCCATTCAGCAGGCTGTGCAGGAGGCTGAGAGCGCCTCGAGCATAGAGATAAATGATGTGGTAGTAGGCATCGCTGGCCAGCATATACGGAGCTTGCAGCATAGCGACTACATAACAAGGCCTAATCCCGATGAAGTGATAGGTGCGCAGGATATAGAACTTTTGATCAACCAGGTGCACAAGCTCGTCATGCTGCCCGGCGAGGAGATCATTCACGTGCTTCCGCAGGAGTATAAAGTAGATGGTCAGGCCGAAATCAAAGAGCCTATCGGGATGTACGGGGGCCGATTAGAAGCTAACTTCCATGTCGTTGTGGGCCAGGTAAGCAGTATCAGAAATATAGGCCGCTGTGTGAAAAGTGCGGGTCTTAACCTTGATAAAATAACTTTGGAACCACTTGCCTCGGCCAACGCGGTGTTAAGCCAAGAGGAAAAAGAAGCCGGGGTCGCACTTATCGATATAGGGGGCGGTACAACAGATCTGGCCATTTTTAAAGATGGGATTATAAGACATACAGCAGTAATCCCCTTTGGCGGCAACGTCATCACCGAAGATATTAAAGAAGGGTGCAGCATCATCGAAAAGCAGGCCGAACTGTTAAAGATCAAGTTTGGATCTGCATGGCCGGGTGAAAATAGGGATAATGAAATCGTATCTATTCCCGGGCTACGCGGTAGGGAACCCAAAGAGATTACCTTAAAAAACCTCTCAAAAATCATCCATGCCCGCGTAGTAGAGATTGTGGAGCAGGTTTATCTTGAGATCAAAAATTATGGCCATGAAGAGCAGAAGAAAAAGCTTATTGCCGGCATAGTACTTACCGGTGGTGGCTCTCAGCTTAAACACCTCAAGCAGTTGGTAGAATATATCACGGGCATGGATACAAGAATAGGCTATCCCAATGAACACCTTGCCGGTGATAGTAATAGTGAGACTACCAGCCCCCTTTACGCCACGGCGGTGGGTCTGGTCATGAAAAGCCTGGAGAGCAGAAAAGAGAAAAAACGAGAACCAGAGATCAAGCAGATCATCGAAGAGGAAAAGCAACGGGATCATCAGGATATCAAAGATATCGCAGAGGGGAGGCAACACGTGACAACACCTACCCCACCGCGCAAAAGTATTTTTGATAAATGGGCCGAAAAGTTTAAGGATTTTTTAGATAACGCCGAATAAAGGGCGCAACACAGTTTGGCTGACCAAAGCCCAGCATAGATAAAAATTTAAAGCGCAAAATGGAGCGTACCAAAAGTATAAAAATAACATAAACACCCAGATTATGAGCAATACAGATTTTGAGAACATATCATTTGACCTTCCTAAAAATCAAAGCAACGTCATTAAAGTAATCGGAGTAGGCGGTGGTGGCAGCAACGCCATCAACCACATGTTCCAGGCAGGGATCAAAGGGGTGGATTTTGTAGTCTGCAATACAGATGCACAAGCCTTAGAAAACAGCCCAGTACCCATCAGGATCCAGCTGGGCGTAAGCCTGACAGAAGGTTTAGGTGCCGGTGCCAACCCTGAGGTGGGCGAGCAGGCTGCATTAGAGAGCAGTGAAGAGATTAAGGCGATGCTTGGCATCAATACAAAAATGGTGTTCATAACCGCTGGTATGGGAGGTGGTACAGGCACCGGGGCGGCCCCGGTAATCGCAAAGATGGCCAAGGAGATGGATGTGCTCACTGTGGGCATTGTAACCATTCCCTTTCAGTTTGAGGGAAAGACGCGTAATGAGCAGGCACAATTGGGTGTGGAAAGATTGCGCAGCCATGTGGATTCGCTGATTGTCATCAATAACAATAAGTTGCGCGAGGTTTACGGTAACCTCGGCTTTAAAGCCGGTTTTAGCAAGGCTGATGAAGTCTTGGCCACAGCTTCCCGTGGGATTGCCGAGGTGATTACACACCACTACACCCAAAACATTGACCTGCGCGATGCCAAGACCGTGTTGAGCAACAGCGGTACCGCTATCATGGGCAGTTCTAATGCCAGTGGTGGTAGCCGGGCACAGGATGCGATCCGCAAAGCGCTTGACTCGCCACTGCTCAACGATAATAAGATCACAGGTGCCAAAAATGTGCTCCTGCTCATCGTTTCTGGCGGCGAGGAGATCACTATTGATGAGATTGGGGAGATTAATGATCACATACAGGATGAGGCAGGCCACAGTGCAAATATTATCATGGGTGTGGGTGAAGACGAAAGCCTGGGCGACGCCATATCGGTAACCATCATCGCTACGGGGTTTGACGTGGAGCAGCAAAATGAGATCGTCAACACAGAAACCAAAAAAATCATTCATACCCTAGAAGATGAGCAGCGCGCCCAGCATGACCTTTCCCCAAAAAAGACTGGTGGATCGATCAATTTTCCTCCTCAGGGCATAAAAGAAGACCCAAAAACCGAAGAAAAAACGGTTGTACATGAGTTGGATGACAAGGAAGATCCGCTTGACCTTATGACGCACTCTCAAAAGGAGATCCCAGCATCAGATAAAGAACGAGAACTTATCCCCACAACCGAGATCATCCGCAATATTCAGGTGATTTATGAGGAGGTAATCGACCACAAGACCAGCAAGCAAGAATTTAAGATCATAAGCATAGACGAGCCATCCGAAGAGGAAAATGAGCCCAGTATTTTGGATACAGAAGAAGAGCAGTTTACACTTTCTTTTGACATGCCGCTCAATGAAAGGCGCAAAGAATCCGCTTCCGCGAAAGAAAATAAGGGCGAGGAAGACGAGGTCGTTTATGATCTAATGGATACTGACCTACGCGACATTGATGTTAAAAGTCCTGAAGAAGTCACACCCATAAATCAGGTTAATGAAGAGGGCAAGATGCACTATAGCCTAGGTGATTATATGGAATTTGAAGAAAAACTAAACTCCGCAAAACCACAATCTGAAAAGAAGGAAAAGGACGAACCCAGGATTTATGAGCGTACAAGTGAACAGACGGTGGCACCTGAGCCAAAAAAAGATGTAGATGATGAAGGAGCAGACCCGATGAACAGCCCCATCTCAAAACTACTTACCGAAAGGGCGGCTGAACGAAAAAGAATGATGAAGGAATTCAATTACAGATTTCAGAACAACAATGCGCGCATTGATGAGATCGAGCGCCAGCCCGCTTATAAACGTATGGGTGTAAACCTAGATGAAAATCCTTCTGATAACTGTAACCGCTCAAGAACAAGCGTAAATATTGATGATGACGGGGTACAGTTGCGCAGCAACAATTCGTTTTTGCACGATAATGTAGATTAAGCTAATATTTTTTTCCGTCAGACGGAAAGCATACAAGAAAAGCCACTGCTGACATGTAGTGGCTTTTGTTTTTGACGCAATTACCACTTTCTCTTTGATCAGTAAGTCAAATCTTCGATCCTCGAAATACTTATGATGGGCGTAAATACCTTCTTTTACTAGCGAAAATTATAATTTTTATACTTAATAAGAGATTGACACTTTATAGGATCAATCACAAAAATTTTGATCAAGATCCTGTACCATCTCCACGTATTTTGATTCTGTTGTATTTAATTTTATTATTGATTTCTTTTAATCTTTGCGCACTGGTAATCTGTATAATTGAAAATTCAGATGTATTACCCGCTATTTGCTTACTTTGCGTAGTTGTGACGTTCCCTATAAAGCTCGGGTCAATCATAGTTTCTTCTGGATTTCGGATGATTTTTCCGTCTATTATAATAATATCACTTGGCGAAGGCAAAACACCATTAAGTGCTAACGCATTCAATTTTTTGAATTCGGCAACTTTTTTATAGGTAATGTAAATTTGGCCATTTCCCTTTTTTAATACATTAATGTGAATAATATTATCAGGATTAATAAACATATTTTCATTATCAACCCTTATGGAGTCCACAAAATATTCCGGAATTTTTACATGATGTTTTATGGTGTCGTTTTGGAGTTGGCCAAGACAAAAACAGGGGAGGGCGAATGTAATTAAAAGTAGTTTTTTCATGAGGAAGGATTTTTGGTATTTATCTAATTACAAATATTTAATATCGTAAAAACTAATTCTTTGTATTTATAACTTATGAGCTACATCAACGCGTTATCATCAAACGGATTCTGGCTCAGCACCCAAATTATAATCCCGATCACCCTTTTCGCCGCCAGGGCAACTTCTTTTTCAATTTTGGGTCTTCGTTGTAATAGATCAATCCTTGATTGTTCAGATAAACGGCAGGTCTCCCAGCTTTTCAATGTCTTCATAATGAACGCTCGCTGACACTAGCTCTTTAAAAAAGATGGTAAAATAAAGTCTTACCCATTCATATTTGTTTTAAATATACATAATTTTTAATGCTAAGTTCTTCATTTTTTGGCTACGTGCAAAAAATGCTCGATAATGCTCAACTAGGGAAAAATTAGTATTGCCATACCGTCTAAATATCACTATCTTCGCAGACCGATTAAAAACCCAGGAAATGAGTTTGCAGGATAAGGTAATGACCGCAATGAAGGATGCCATGAAGGCCAAGGATCAGAATGCTCTGACCTCGCTTCGTGCGATAAAATCGGCAATTCTGGTAGCCCAGACCGAAAGCGGTGCCAAAAAGGAAATCAGTGAGGAAGAAGAGATAAAACTTCTGCAAAAATTAGTTAAACAACGCAGGGACAGTGCGGCGATCTATCTGGATCAAAACCGTAAAGATCTTGCAGATCCTGAACTGGAGCAGGCCGAGGTGATCGAAAAGTTTCTTCCTGAGCAGATGAGCGAGGAGGAAGTGGAAAAAGTGGTAGATTCCATTATCAAAGAGAGCGGTGCCAGTAGTATGAAGGATATGGGTTCGGTCATGGGTCGGGCCTCACAATTACTCGCAGGTAAGGCCGATGGAAAGACCATCTCTGGGATTGTTAAAAAGAAATTAAGTTAAATTTTCGCTTTTACGAAAATGAGGCCGCGTGGCGCAACTGAATAGCGCATCAGATTTCGGCTCTGAGGGTTGGGGGTTTGAATCCCTCCGCGGTCACTAAAATAAGAACCACGTCATTTTTTGACGTGGTTTTTTTTTGGTTTAATTGCAACTATTCCTACTTACAGTTCTGTATGCAAATATTACGTTCTTTTTCATAATATGCGGTATAGATTTCTGAACATACAGGCCCTTTTATCTTTCTTTGGATGAAGAAAGATATACTGGATAGTTGTTTTATATAATCTGCATAGCCAGCACCTGGAACCGGGGAATAATTCCAAGCGCATCCAGAGCCTAAACACTCTCGTTTTATTTCGTAAATTCTCCCGTTTTTATCTTCTAGATCAAAAGTTTTGGATGAAATTATAAATTCATTATCCTTACGGCAATCCCAGCACTGTGGGTGGTCTATTACAAAAGATTGAAAATATTTATTTCCTTTTTCATCTTCCTTCATCCATTGTGGTTCATATTTAGGATTCAAAGGTTTTTCTATGTAAGGTTCGAGATTTAAAGGGGCAACCGAAACACCTTTTACCGAAACTTTTATATAAGCTGGTAATTTTTTATTTGTTCTTTTAAATCTCTGTGCAAGACCTGTATAACTTTCTAATGTAGCTCCTTTTTTTATTTGATCTTGTCCTATTTTTTCCAGATTGCTCGAAAAATCAATAGCAGCAATTTTTCTCTTACTGTCATCATCATTGGTCATGGGAAAGTAATTAAGATTCAGAACAAAATCAGAAAATTCATCGCCAGAAGTGAAGACCCTTAACCCCTTTCATTATTAAAAGCGGTTTTGATACATTCTTTCCAAGCATTTACAATAGTAGGATCTCCTATTTGTTGCTCGACTATTACTAAATCTTGATCAGAGATTTCCAACTTTGAATTATCGGTGTATTTTTTTCGAATATTTTCGTATTCCTCATGGTTACTGTCATAGTTTCCATTAAAATTTGCAAGGGCTTTTAATACGGGAAGGGAGACACCTAAACTGGCAGACTTAGTATCATTTAGGGTTTTCAATTGGCTTTCATCTAAAGTAATGGCTTTTTTTAATGCTTTTTTATAATCATGTAGGCTTGTGTAATTATAATATCTCATTGTGCCATCGTGTAAAATCTGTGCGCAAACCTGTCCAGCACTGCCGTCTCCGCCTGATGTGTTATAATAATTTGTTCTCACATTAGAGTAGCTTGCGATCATTTTTGCGTTGATCGAGTCATTTTCTTTTTGTTCTTTTTTGACAATTTCAGAATTTGAATTTTCATTAGAACAGCCGATTTGAGAAGCCAACATACAAAGTAGGGCAATCCCATAAATAATTTTTTTCATGATATTGATTTTTAATGGTTTATACAAGCAAATGTATTTGTGCAATGCATGTTTAGAAATACCCAATTCTAGGTATTTTAATCCTATGGTGAAGTTGAAGGATGATTTGTAAAATTTTCGGTATACAAAAGCTGAAGATCAAAATTGAAAATCGTTGAGCTTGGCATGGAAGACCCATATATTGACCTAAAAATCAGAAGTGCAAACAGCAATAAATACCCTTTTATGGGTATTTTTTTTGCTTTGGCGGCAGTCTACATTTGAAAATAATAAACAACCGCTATCTACTGATAGACAGTAATTTGTACAGGAATATTTTGTAATTTGATAAACTTTTAACAATCTAAAACTACACTTATGGAAGCTGAAGAAAAAAAAGAAACCGATGAAAAATTTATTACTACAGTTGATCTGACTATTCCCTATAGCGAGAAAACCTATCAGTTTTTATACGGCTCTCAGTTATACGGGACGCTCTTTGCGATTTATGGTAGAATAGACTGTTCTGCGCAGGAAAACCATACTTATAATGTAAAGGGTATTAATTTCAGGCTCATAAATTATAAAGGCTGCGTGAATATGGGTTTTGAAAGAATTGAGTTAGATAAAGAGGGCAAAAATAACAATAATAAGTTAACAATAAATATATATGTAAGACCCCTTAAGTGTCGGGATCAAATGAAATTTAATAAAGACTTTACAGTTCAGAACAATACAGAAATCCTTATTCAGCGCTGGGGCATGCCGTATACGGAAAGGTTAAGTCATCCCAATGAAGATGGTGAAATGAGCAGGAGATCAATTTTTTTTGATACTGAATTTAACTATAGGGACGGGTATTATGAAGTGGGTAATCCGCCACGAGATGGACAGGAGGATGGATCTCATCCGTTTCCCTCTCCCAGATGCCACCAGAGCAACGTTAGAATGACATTTTAAATGAAAAAATGAAGTGAAAAACCTTATAGTTTATCTTTTTTTTGGATTGCCATTTCTAATTTGTGGCAAAACGATAAATGAGATCGATAAGGTTTTTTTTGACTTTAAGAGCCTACAATTTGAAGAAGCAGGAATTGAAATAAAAGATGTAAAGAATGAGGAGTTAAAAAATGAATTGTTAAGGCTCAAAGACCTGATGTACTATGCAGGCCAAAAGGATTCTACCTATTTTAAGACAAATGATTATTCAGTAAATGCCGATGAAAACTTACTGGGGGCAATAAAAATGCTCAGTGCTGGCTATTTTGAACTTTATTATCATAAAACCAAGGGAGAGGCCTTTAAATTTTTTTATGAAGCTCTGCAAACATCAAAGCGCATTAAGAATGTTTCCCTCCAGAAGGCTTCTTTATTGGCAATTCTTGAATATTATCACATTGAAATAGCACAAAATAGCAAGGTACAGGAACGGTATTTACAGGAATTTAAAGCACTCGGGACAGATGCAGAAGATATTGTCTTAATCAATCTTTATAAACTTATCTTTTATACCAAAACTTTAGGGGAACTAAATCCTGATTATTTTATTGTAGCTGATCAACTTCGTGTGCTAGAGAATAAAATGGATCCTAAAAGCACATTAGTACCAAAAATAGATTTTGAATTGGGCTTGAGCCTAGAGCTTCAGGATAAATTCAATGCTGCGGACTCTTATTATAAAAAGGCATTTGATAAGGCCAAAACTTATCCGTTTCTGAGGGATGTTCGATTTTTTGCATTGATACGACGGTCTATTATTGCACAAAAAGACACAAAGTTTGAGAAGGCACTTGCTTTTATTGATGAAGCCAAAGCGCATGTTGACCTTGCCGATACCTTAAGGTCAAATTACTATATCAATCTCTATTCATCTTTTTATAATAATGACCTTAAAAAATATGATACGGCCTATGTATTATTGAAAGAAACCTATAGGGCTGATTTTCAACTTGATTTCCGCCAGAACAGCTTAGAGGTCAATAGGCTTAATGTAGTGCTTAAGACCCAGCAAAAGGAATTGGAAAATGTCAGGTTAAGGCAGAACAAAACCTGGCTCATCATTGCCCTTGCACTCTTTGGATTGCTTTTTGCCTTAAGCTATCTGGGGTATAAGAACATAAAGGCCAAAAAGAAGATCGTGGAAAAGGAAAAGGAACTTCAAGACCAAAAAATGGAAAAGTTGTTAAAAGATCAGGAACTGTTAAGTATTGATGCTATGCTTGAAGGTCAGGAAAAAGAACGGCAGATCATCGCCAATGACCTTCACGATAATCTGGGTAGTGTGCTAACGGCCTTAAAGTTTCATTTTCAAAATATTAGGGATAAGAAAGGCGTCTCAGGAGCTGATAGCGATCTACTATTGAACAAAACAGACGATCTCCTTGAAGAAGCCTATCAAAAAGTGCGCGGTATCGCCCATGCCAGAAATGCAGGTGTAAATGCACAGGAAGGATTGTTGCCGGCCGTAAGGAATTTTGCCGCAAAGGTATCGGTCATGAATAAGCTAGGGATTCAGGTAGAAAGCCATGGGATGGACAAAAGGGTCGAAAATGCGCTGGAGATAACCATTTTCAGGATCATTCAAGAACTCATCACCAATGTGATTAAACACGCAAAAGCTTCTGAATCTATCATTCACCTTACCCTCCATGAAGATAGCATCAACCTCATGGTAGAGGATAACGGGATCGGTTTTAGTACAGAAAAGATCAAGACAAAAGAGAGCATGGGCCTGCATTCTATCCAGAAAAGGATAGAAAACCTGGGAGGGAACGTGACCATAGACTCCATTGCAAAAAAAGGGACAACAGTAATCTTAGATATACCCATACCATGATACGCCTGGCCATTGCCGAAGACCATAATGCCCTGATAGATGGGATAAAGCTTTTTATGGAATATGAAGAGGATATTCAATTTGTGGGCTTCGCAAATAACGGTGAGCAACTTTGCAAACTGGTAGAACAGAAAATGCCCAATGTAGTTATTACAGACATTCGTATGCCCATTATGGATGGCATAACCGCAACCAGACAGATCTTAAAAATGATGCCGAACATCAAGGTGATCGCCTTTACCATGTTTGATCAGGAAGAGGCCATAAAAGAAATGATCAATGCCGGCGCCAAAGGTTACATTTTAAAAAATTCAAATTTAAAAGATTTGCTGCTTGCTATACGAAAGGTTTACCATGGCGAAAACTTTTACGACTCTAATATTATAATCCCTGAGACCCAGACCGCACCTGCACAGACCAAAGGCCTTCTCTCCAAGCGCCAACTGGAAATACTTAAGCTGGTCGCCCTGGGCAGGACAAATCAGGAGATCGCAGATCAATTGTTTATAGGCAAGACCACTGTAGAGACCCACCGCAAAAATATGATACGCATACTCAACTTAAAAGGCGCCGGTGAACTGTTACGTTATGCTCTGGAGAGCAAGTACAATTTTTAAATGCTTGAATAAGAGAAAATCATTTTCAATAAATATACCCTTAATCGGGTATTTTTTTATGGGCTTTCGGGAAGTAGTTTTGGGTATCAATAATAAAAAAATATAAAATCATGAAAACAAAAAGTTTAATTTTATGGCTTGTTCTTATTTTATTTTCGGCATGTAATGAAAAGAATTCTGTTAAAGCACAAACACGCCAAAACGGAGATTCATTATCGAGCGAAAATAAAGAAATGTTGAATTTTCAAGCTATTGAAGTTCCGGATCTGGACAATAGTAAGGGGTTCATTTCAGATGGTAACTTTAAGGGCATGAATGACATAATACCATCCTCATTTGCCGGCCGTATATATCCCTTAAATTCTTTAGATGATTATCGGGAAGACCTTCCTAAATTGGTTGGTTTGATCGCAACGAAAAATGATGATGATTATTCGGTAGGTATTATTTCCTTTTTAAAGGACAGTGCAAAATTAACAATGGCCGTTCCAAAAGATGGGGTTCTGCTTGAGCGAAATTTAGAGAAAAAGGATGAAAAAAAATTAGGATGGATCTTATCCTTTGATCTTGAAGATAATCAGATTTTACAATATATCATTGAAGATCAAGCAAGAGTCGTTTTAGATGATAAAAATATCAACCTTGATAAGCTCAAAAGAATTTTTGACAAATCAAACTGGAAGAACCATTATCTGATAACACTGGCCACTTCAACCGCCATTACCTATAGAAGCCTTCGAAAAGTGGGAAAGGCAATAAAGGTTGGTGATATACCTTTACTTGGCTCTGCCATAAGTGCCAACTCATCTATTTATATCTCAGAATCTTCAATGCAAAGAAACTTTAAGGTAGGACTAAGGCTGGTACCTGTACAAACGATTTTAGAAGAGGCATTTCCTAAAGGTCAAACCGGTTTTACTGACAAAGTTTCTTTAAAAACAAATGGTGGTAAGTAAGAATCTGAGTGAGTAATCAAAAAAATCAAATGCAATTCCTCCGCGGTCACTTAAAATGATCCTGCCTTTTTTGGGCAGGATCATTTTTATTTTAATAAACCCTTATCCATTCCTGATCTATACTTTAATTTTGTCAAAAATCAATCACCCTGTTTTTGTCCATTTTCAAAAGGCATATCAGCATTTTTCTTCTCGGCCTTTTCCTATTCTCAATACTGAGACCGGTGCTTCCCTATTTGGAATATCATATCAATTATCAATACATTGTTGAAAACCTATGTGTAAACCGGGACAAACCAGAGATGCAGTGCAATGGCCGGTGCCATCTTAACAAAGAACTGGCAAAATCCAATACCACAAAAGGGTCAAAGCAAAAAAGCATCCCTAAAATCGATTTTGAAAAGTTTGTCGTCCTTTCCGTTAAGGAGGGTGATTTGCAAATGATAAATCCCGTTGGGCGGGCCTGTTCCGCTTTCGCGAAAGCGTTAACCACCCAGCGCCCGCTACAACCGCCCACACCTCCTCCTCAATGTTGATTGCATACCTAATTTTCCGTAAACCCGGAAGCAAAATATTTTAATTTAATCAACATTTAAGAACTCATGAAAATATCAATTATCCCCATTATTGGGGCAATAGTGCTATGCACCAATATTACACTTGCTCAAGATTCATTATGGACGTCCGGACGGCCTGATGGCCATGCACCCGTCGGGGTCATGGGGGATCATTATCACCACACTGGGCAAGTCATGATTTCCTACCGCTACATGCCCATGTTTATGAAGGGCAACCTCTCAGGATCTGATGAAATCAGCGATGAATCCATTTATCAAAACTATATGGTCTCCCCACAAAAGATGACCATGCAAATGCACATGCTGGGAGCCATGTATGCCCCAGCAGACTGGGTCACATTAATGGTAATGGCCAATTATACACAAAAATCAATGGATCTGCGTACTAAGAGCGGGATAGATTTTAACACGAAATCCAGCGGTTTTGGTAACACCTCGCTATCCGGCCTTTTTAAGATCGTCAATAAAAACAGGCAATCATTGCATGGCAATCTTGGTTTTTCCTTTCCTACGGGTGATATTGATCAAAGCGATGCCACGCCCATGTCGTCAAAGGCACAACTTGCTTATCCTATGCAGATGGGCAGTGGTACCGTAGACCCATTTTTTGGATTTACCTATGTAGGTCAGGGCGATTTATTTTCCTGGGGAGTACAGTCAATCTACAAATTCAGGATGGGCGATAATTCTCAAGGGTATTCCCTGGGCAACCGTTTTGATGCCACAGGTTGGGGTGCTATAAAGGCATCTGAATGTTTGAGCTTTTCCGCTCGCCTGAATTATTATAACCAGGGAGGGATAAACGGCGTTGATCCAGATTTAAATCCTAATATGATGCCGCTTTTCAATACGGTAAATTCCGGGCGTGGAGGCCTGGATATGGGCATTGGCTCAAACTTTTATGTGCCCTCCGGCGCATTAAAGGATTTTCGCATCGGTGCCGAAGTGGGTATACCCGTTACCCAGCATGTACAGGGCATACAGATGAAAAATCAGGTCATGGGTACCATAGGTATTCAATATACCCTGGGAGAATAACTTGAATTGAAATATTCTAGGAAAAAGCACTGATCATCAATCGGTGCTTTTTTTTGGATAGTGTTTAGCAATTTTTTGACTTAATGCCAATTTGGTATTGCATATATTAAGCCCTAAACAAAAAAAATCGACAATCAGAAATGAAAAAAGCATATAAAAAATTGCTCTTTAGCCTTGCTTTTCTGGCCGTTATTTCGCTCACTGCACTTTTTGCGTTTGGCATGCAGCAAGCGGGTACGTCAGCTTTTGCGAAAACGGGATCAACGACTGCTAAGGCGGATTATAAGATATTGAGCACTTGGGAACTCCCCAAGTCACTCGATGAAATCTCTGCTATCACCTGGTTGGGCAACGATCAGGTAGCCGCCGTAGAAGATGAGGACGGCATTATCTTTATTTATGACCTCGATAAAAAAGCGGTAGTGGCCAATTTACCTTTCGGCGAAAAAGGGGATTATGAAGGCTTGGCCGTTAAGGGCACAGAGGCTTACGTCATGCGCAGTGATGGTAAACTTTTTAAGATTGCAAATTTTAGGGAAGATTCCCGAAAAGTGACAAGCTTTAGCACATTTTTCAAGTCAAAAAATAATATGGAATCCCTGTTTTATGACAAAGGGGAACAGGCACTTTTAACGCTCGCAAAAAATAAGGATCCAAAACATAAAAATCATAAAGGCATTTATATGTTTTCGCTTAAAGCGAAAAAAATACTACCTGATCCCCTTTTTAAAATTGACCTAAAGGATAAGGCTTTTGATGATTTTGATAAGAAAAATGATTATAAAACCTTAATGCCTTCTGACCTTGCCATAAACCCAAAAACCGGTGAAATCTACGTATTGGAAGGCCGGCGGCCAAAACTCGTTGTTTTTAATCAAAAAGGCAATGTAAGCCGCGTTTATGAACTTGATAAAGATGATTTCCCACAGCCAGAGGGAATCTGTTTCAGCCCAGATGGTTCGCTTTATATCTCAAATGAGGCGCATAAGGGACCAGCAACTATCTTAAAGGTCGTCTTAAAATAAAGACATATTTAATGAATTATTTATTTGGTGAATTATACTGAGAGTGCAATGCGCCAAACTTACCCGTATTTGACTGGCAGGATCTGCCGGTTTTGCCGTAGTAAATTAAGGAGCAAATAAATGACCTTTATGTTGCTCGTATTCAATTTATTATTATTTTTATTTCAAAGGTATCCAGCTGAAGGTGACAAAAATCAATCTTAAACTGGATTTGATAACTCTTTAAATTTGGGATAAAATGGTAAATAAAGAACTTGCGTTTGATTACATCGAAAGGTTTTGGTACAAAGATGCTGCAATAGATGAATTTGTGACACAGGAAGAAAAATTGGGGGCCGCAGATAAAACGGAGCTTATGCAACTTGTGGGAAGCATAAAGACCGTTATTGAAAAAGCTCAAAATTATGAGACGCTACAGACCGAAAATGGCAAAAAACTCAACGATATGCAAACTGAGAATGCGATTGAGGCATTTAAGTTTAATACCCAGAATATCCAGAACACATACATGACGATCATGAGCATCAAGACCTCGCTGCAGGATCTGGTCAAAGATGCGCGCAAGGCATACAATTATGTGATGTTCATGTACATCGCAGCATTTTTGATAGGGGCCGGTCTGCTGGTCACCTCTATCGTATTTGCGGCCCAGGGAAAGACGATACTTGCCATTGCATTTGGCTCGGTAGGGTTTATAGATCTGGTCACTACATTCTTTTTTAAACCGCCTTTAGAGATACAGAACAGCCGCTCAAACCTTACTCAATTATTAATCATCGTTACAAACTGGTTTGCAGACCTGATGAACCAGAATACTTACATTAGCTCTCGTGGCGCTAATATTACCTTAGAAGAAATGGGAATCGTATCAGATCGCTTGAACAACAGCACACGCGAGATGGTTAAGCTCATTGAGGAATATAGTGAAAATAGAAAATAAAAAATTTGCGCGTTCTTCATTTATTTTGATACTTGTTTCGCTTAATTTTTGGGTTTTAATGCAGAATTAAGTTGCTTCTCTCAGAACTTAGATTTAAAAATACCGCTTTCCCGGAAGCGAAAAAAAGACAACTAGCCTTAAAAGATCGTTTTTGTATTTTATCAGCGCCATTTCTTTAACAGGAAAAACTTTTAGTTGTTATCTCTGTGTGTAATCAATTGTCTCTTCTGGCAAATTATTAAGGTTTTGAACCCGCTAAATTTTTTGAAAAATTTCGCTAAGAGAGGTATACCGAGATAAGAATCTTTGTCTTGGGAATAAAATAGAAAACCGTGAATTGCAGTTCATTTATTTAATCTTCCATAATAAAAAAACATTCGCACGGGAAGCGTACATTATTTTAGTATTTTTGACAAATCCCAACTTTTTGTTAAAATCATATGATCACCCACTTAAGCGGAAAACTATCTGAGAAAAATCCTACAGATGTTGTAATAGACTGTAATGGCGTTGGCTATTTTGTAAATATTTCCCTACATACATATTCCCTGATCCCCCACGGAGAAGCCATCACCCTCTATACCTATCTGCACATCAAAGAGGATGCGCATACACTGTATGGTTTTGTACAAAAGTCAGAGCGTGAGATCTTCAAATTGCTGATCTCGGTTTCTGGAGTGGGCACCAGCACTGCGCGCACAATGCTGTCTTCACTTTCACCAGAGCAGCTCAAGCAGGCAATAGCCAGTGGCGATGTCCCCATAATACAGTCTGTAAAGGGTATTGGGGCAAAAACGGCCCAGCGCATCATCCTGGACCTAAAAGATAAAATACTAAAAGTGTATGGGATGGGTGAAGTTTTGGCACCAGCAAGCAATACCCAAAAAGAAGAGGCGTTATCTGCTTTAGAGACACTGGGCTTTTTGCGCCGTCAAGCGGAAAAAGTCTGCGATAAAATCGTGCGCGAAAACCCTGGTGCAGATGTGGAAACCATTATCAAACAAGCGCTTAAAAACTTGTAAAAAAGTTGACTACAAAATTACTTTTCAAGAATTTACCGTCATTTATACTGCTGGCTACGCTGCTATGTTCAGGTAGTGCACTTGCGCAAGATAATGATAGCTTGCAAGACAGTACCAAAACTGGCTATTCACTGGGCCGTCTGCAACTTAAGAACCCCGGCAGTATTACTTCAAAATATACCTACGACCCGGCCACAGACCGTTATATCTATACCGAAAACCTTGGCGCCTTCAATCTTTCTTATCCCAAAACCCTCACCAGGGAGGAGTATTTAGAACTCGTGCGCAAAGAAAACATGCGTGATTATTTTCAACAAAAGATCGCTGCCATGGATGGCAAGACCGAAGAGGGCAAGGAGGATCAAAAAAGCCTGCTGCCCAACCTCTATGTAAATTCTGGCCTTTTTGAGTCTATTTTTGGGGGAAATACCATAGAATTTATCCCCCAGGGCTCTGTAGAGATGGATTTGGGAGGATTATTTACCAAACAGGACAACCCGAGCTTTTCCCCCAGAAACCGGAGTAATTTTAGCTTTGATTTTGACCAGCGCATCAGTTTGAGTCTTTTGGGGAAAGTGGGTACGCGCCTACAGGTCAATGCCAACTATGATACACAGAGCACCTTTGATTTTCAGAACCAGATCAAGTTAGAATATACGCCCAACGAGGATGACATCATTCAGAAAATAGAGATAGGTAACGTGAGCATGCCGCTTAATAGTGCACTCATCCAGGGGTCTCAGAGTCTTTTTGGAGTAAAAACTGAACTGCAATTTGGCAAAACTCGTATTACAGGTGTGTTTTCAGAGCAGCAGAGCGAGACCAATTCGGTAACGGCAGAGGGCGGTGGTACCATACAGGATTTTGAGGTCTTTGCGCTTGATTATGATGAGAACAGGCACTATTTTCTTTCCCACTATTTTAGGGATCATTATGATGAAAATCTGGCCAATTATCCCTTTAATGCCTCTAATGTGCAGATTACCCGCCTGGAGATCTGGGTGACCAACCGCAGCCAAAGTTTTGAGAACACACGCAATATTGTTGCTGTACAGGATATTGGTGAATCCAATCCCAACAATATTGGACTCATGAATCCACCCAATGGCTTTATTAATGCACCTGCAGGAAGCTTTCCCTCAAATGCTAATAATGATTTTAACCCGCTGGGTATTACTGGCAACGGGCAGACGGTGCTTACCGCGGCCATACGCAACGCGGCTACTGTGGGCCAGGGTTTTGGCGGTGTACAGGTGACTGATGGTACGGATTATGCCCTTCTGGAAAA
The DNA here is from genome assembly GCA_965219335.1 of Leeuwenhoekiella sp. Taxonomy (GTDB): domain Bacteria; phylum Bacteroidota; class Bacteroidia; order Flavobacteriales; family Flavobacteriaceae; genus Leeuwenhoekiella. The sequence goes on along the minus strand of CBDCNG010000008.1, from coordinate 21,723 downwards.
CGCTCGAAAACTGACACCCAATGAATACACACTTGACCCTTCTTTAGGATATATATCGCTCAATCAACGACTTAGTAATGATGAGGTATTAGGGGTTGCTTTTCAGTATACCGTCAACGGGCAGGTCTATCAGGTGGGGGAGTTTGGTAACGACGGCGTTAACTCTACCGCCACACCAACTCCGCAAAATATGAATGCTGGAGAACCACAGGCGCTCGTGGTCAAAATGCTCAAGAGTAACATCACCGATGTGCGTGCTCCCATCTGGGATCTGATGATGAAAAACATCTACAGCTTAGGCGCAGGGGCGTTGCAACAGGACGGTTTTAGGATGAATATTGTTTACACGCAGCCGTCCCCACTCAATTATATAACAGCCGCAGATGGTGGCCCGCCCTTGCCCGCCAATGTGCAGAATACCCCGCTGCTCAATGTTTTTAACCTAGACCGGCTTACCACCTATGGTGATCCACAACAGGGCGGGGATGGCTTTTTTGATTTTGTGCCCGGCCTTACCGTTAATGTGCAGAATGGGAGTATAATTTTCACCTCTGTAGAGCCATTTGGATCGTACCTTTTTAATAAATTAAGGAGTGCGAATCCAGCACAGCCCGAAGTTTATGACGATAATAATGATGCGACTGATAATGAGCTGACTACCTATAATGCAAATCAAGCCAAATATGTGTATAAAACCCTATACAGCGCGACCAAAACAGCTGCCAGGGATAATGCGGAAAAAAATAAATTTGAACTAAAAGGAAGATACACCTCTACACAGCAGGATGGGATTCCGTTGGGCGGTTTTAACGTGCCTCGCGGCTCGGTCACTGTAACCGCTGGGGGCCGTGTCCTTCAGGAAGGACTGGACTATACCGTAGATTATCAAGCGGGCCGGGTCATTATACTAGATCCTGCGCTGGAGGCCTCAAATATTCCCATTCAGGTTTCCACCGAAAACAATACACTCTTTGGCCAGCAGACCAAGCGTTTTACAGGCATTAATGTGGAGCACCAGTTTAGTAAGGATTTTATTTTGGGAGGAACTTTTCTGAACCTGAACGAACGCCCGCTCACACAGAAAGCAACCTATAGTGAAGAGCCCATTAACAATACGATAGTAGGGCTTAACGGGAGCTATTCCACGGAAGTGCCATTCCTGACCCGGCTGGTCAATAAATTGCCGAATATTGATACTGACGTAGAATCTAACGTATCGGTACGTGGTGAGTTTGCCTATCTTTTACCCGGTCAACCCAAAGGAACTGATTTTAAAGGGAAGGCGACCTCTTATATTGATGATTTTGAGCAGGCACAGACCAGCATTGATATCAGCGCGCCACAACAGTGGTCCTTGTCTTCAGTTCCTTATGGTTTTGGCGGTGAACTTGAAAATGGGAATATCGCATCCGGTTTTAAACGGGCCAAATTGGCGTGGTATTCCATCGATCCTATTTTCTATAATAGCAGGAGACCGGATGGCATAACAGATTCGGATCTTTCCAGCTATGCTACACGGCGGGTATTGCGCAGCGAGATTTTCCCCCAACAGGATTTTGTGTCAGGGGAGAACCTGGCACTTTTTACCCTTGATCTGGCTTATTACCCAAGTGAAAGAGGCGCATATAACTTCAGCACAGATGCAGAGGATGGAGTGCTGGATAATCCTACCCAAAATTTTGGCGGCATCATGCGCTCATTTGCCTCTACAGATTTTGAACAATCCAATGTTGAGTTTATTGAGTTTTGGATTATGGATCCATTCATTTATCCAGAAAATGCTGGAAATTCCGGTGGGGTTTTGACCTTTGACCTGGGTAATATTTCAGAAGATGTACTCAAGGATGGCCGCAAGCAGTATGAAAACGGCCTCCCACAGGATGGCGGGCTTGACAATACCTCGGGTACCGTTTTTGGTAAGGTGCCCACAAACCAGGCACTCGTTTATGCCTTTGATACCGGAGGTCAGCAGCGAACTAATCAGGATGTGGGTTATGATGGGCTCAGCGATGAGCAGGAGCGCCAGATGTTTACAGGTTTTGCAGGACTTGATGATCCTGCTGCCGATAATTACCAGTATTTTCTCGCTGCACCGGGCGGAATTTTAGATCGTTATAAGCAATATAACGGCCTCGAAGGAAACTCCCCAGTGGATGTTACGCAGACCGACCGTGGCTCTACCACCATGCCCGATGTTGAGGACTTTAACCGGGATTATACCATGAATACGGTAGATAGTTATTTTGAGTACCAGTTACCCATTACCCCCGCAAGCCTGAATATTGATAACGAATATATTGTGGATGTGCGTGATTCGGTACAGGCGAATTTGCAAAATGGCAAAAAATTAAGGACGCGGTGGATTCAATTTAAGGTGCCTATAAACCAGCCCACCAATAAAGTGGGTACAATCAATGATTTTAGGTCCATTCGTTTTATGCGTTTGTTTATGAGTGGTTTTCAGCAAAATACCGTGCTCAGGTTGGGGACTTTAGATCTTGTGCGAGGAGATTATAGGCGCTACGACCTTACTTTAGATCCTGACCTGTCTGATCCAAATACAGAGAATACCCTCTTTGAGGTCGCTACTGTAAGTATACTGGAGAATCAGGATCGCCAGCCCATTCCTTATACTCTTCCGCCAGACGTGAGACGGGAAGAGCTCATCAACAATAACAATAACATCAGGCAGAACGAGCAATCGCTCTCGCTTACCGTGTGTGATCTGGAAGCACAGGATAGCCGTGCGGTCTATAAAAACTTTAGGCTCGACATGAGGCAGTATAAAAATCTGGAGATGTTTATCCATGCAGAATCTCGTGAAAATGAGGTTCAACTTGCCGATAATGAGTTGGTCGCTTTCATACGTATGGGTACAGACCTTACCGAAAATTTCTACCAGATAGAGCTACCTCTTACCCCTACGGCATTTAATACCAGTAATCCCGATGCCATCTGGCCAGAAGAAAACCGTCTAAACGTGCCCTTTGAACTTTTGCAGACCGTAAAGTCAAAATTATACGGTGGCGGTATCACAGCAGGGCCTAATGATATTATCTATTTTGACCAGAATGGAGATCAGATATTAAATCCCGCCGATACTCCTTACCAGACGGGTATGATACGTGTGGGCATAAGGGGTAACCCAAGTTTTGGCGACGTACGCACCATTATGTTGGGAGTCAAGAACGGAAACGCTAAACCTGGCCGCGACGTTTGTGGTGAAGTATGGTTTAACGAGCTACGCATCAGCGACCTTAAAAATCAAGGCGGCTGGGCAGGTATTCTAAACCTTGATGCTAATCTGGCCGATTTTGCAACCGTATCTGCAACGGGAAGACAAACGACCATAGGTTTTGGTGGTATTGAGCAGAGTCCCAATCAACGCAGCAGGGCGGATACCAAAAGCTATGACGTGGTGACCAACGTTAATGTGGGTCAGCTTCTCCCAAAAAAATGGGGTATCAAGATCCCTTTCAATTATGCATCAGGGGCCGAAGTAGTTACACCACAGTATGATCCCTTGTTTTCTGATATTGAATTGAACAACAGGCTTGATAATGCTGCGGATAATGCTGTGCGGGATAGCATTAATGATGTGGCCATTGCGCGTACACGACGGCAAAGCATCAACCTGATCGGTGTGCGCAAAGAGCGCACTGGCGATGCCAAGCCCCATGTATATGATGTAGAAAATCTAACTTTTGCATATAGCCACAACCAGGAAGATCATAAGGATTTTGAGATTGAGGATGCCACCAATCAGAATGTACGCCTTGGAGGGACTTATAATTTTGCCTTTCAACCTAAGCCGATAGAGCCTTTTAAAAAGAACGACAGTATCTTTATGGGCAAGTACTGGCAATTACTCAAGGATATCAACTTAAATTACCTTCCTGCAAGTGTCACATACAGCACGAATATTACCCGACAGTACAATTATCAGAAATTCAGGGATGTTTCGCTCAGCTCAAATTCAATCGTGCCCGAATTTTATAACCGCAACTATCAATTTGACCGGCAGTTTACAATCAATTTTCCTATTACGCAGTCGCTTAGCGTCAATTTTGATCAGGGCCAGAATCGCATAGTGCGTAATTATCTGGATAATGATGGTGGTATTGATGAAGACGCTGGCGGTGTCTACGATGGTATTTTTGATATGGGTACGCCTTCACGCCATTCGCAGACCCTTCAGGCCAATTATGATCTTCCCCTGGGCAAGCTGCCTTTTTTAGCTTTCGCGAAAGCGACTTATTCCTACACCGCAGACTTCCAATGGAATCGAGGCTCGCAGCAGTTTCAGACCCTTGACAATATACCGAATTTAGGGAACTCTATCGAAAACTCTAATACCCATGCCATCAATGCCACACTGGATATGGGCAGGCTCTATAAATACATAGGTTTAGAGAAAAAAACGTCGGCGGGTGCCCGTGCAAAGACCTCAAGAAAAGACCGCATTGCAGCGGTACCTACCCTGGGTGATGATGCCAATGCACAGGATGCGGGCAATAGTGCAGACCGGCCGCAAAGTCGTAACGGTCTAAGCGCGGTGGATAAAGCCAAAAATACGGCCGTTGGGCTGCTCACAGGTATTAAGCGCATACAGATCAACTATCAGCAAAACAACGGAACCTTTCTCCCAGGATACCTCCCGGGGGTAGGTTTTGTAGGAACGCTCAAACCTACCACCGGCTTTATATTTGGAAGTCAATCTGAAATTAGGGACTATGCGGCAAGAAAGGGCTGGTTGACACTTTATCAACAATTTAACCAGCAATATCGCGAGATAGAGAATCGGCAGCTGGATATACAGGCACAAGCCGAATTCATACCAGACTTGACGATCGACCTTAATTTTAACCGTATTTATCAGGAGACTTACAATGAAAATTACCGGGTAGATCCGCAATCTTTGGATTACCAGACGCTTACGGGGGTAACTAACGGTAATTTTACGATCTCAACGCTCATGATCGGTTCTGCCTTTAATAAGAGCACAGCTGAAATGTCCAGTACTTTTGACAAGTTTAAGGCAAACCGTCTAGCTGTCGCAGACCGTCTGGCCGAGCGCTTTTATGGTGGGGGCGAGATACCCAGAGACCAGAATGGCTATCCTGTAGGTTATGGCCAGACAGACCAGGCGGTATTAATCCCGGCCTTCTTGTCTGCCTATACTACTGGCAGTGCCCAAAGCGGAAACCTGGGGGCGTTCAGAAGTTTCCCTCTACCCAACTGGAATATTAAGTATACCGGATTAATGAAGCTTGACTGGTTTAAAAAGCGCTTTAAGCGGTTTTCTGTAAATCATGGTTATCGCGCAGGCTACACCATAAACCAGTTTACTACAAATCTGAATTATGATGGGAACCTAAACAATAGCCCTGAGGACGCGCAGGTCAACCAAGCTGGAGATTTTGTTAATAAGACTTTATATTCAAACATCAATTTGGTGGAGCAGTTTTCGCCGCTTATCAAAGTTGATTTTGAAATGCAGAACAGCCTAAAAATACTCGCAGAACTTCGCAAAGACCGCGCTCTTTCCCTAAGTTTTGATAATAATCTTATGACCGAAATAAAGGGTAACGAATATGTTATAGGATTGGGATATCGTCTAAAAGATATTACATTTGCCACCCGCGTAGGCGGAAAGCGTACTATTTTAAAGAGTGACCTCAATTTTAAGGCAGACTTGAGCTTAAGACAAAATGAGACCATTGTGCGTTATCTGGATATTGATAATAACCAGACCACATCGGGCCAGGATATTTACGGGTTGAGACTAACCGCAGATTATGCGCTGAGCAAAAATTTAACTGCCATATTTTATTATGACCACTCTTATGCGACTTACGCTATATCTACAGCATTCCCGCAGACTACCATTCGGTCTGGGATAACGCTGAGGTATAATTTTGGGAATTGAGCCACCATTTGAGGTAGTTATTATAGAATTGAATAAAATTAGCAAACATACCTTTAAATAAAAATAACACTATAAAACTAATATGGATTTACCTTCAGATCTTAAATACACCAAAGACCATGAGTGGGTGCGTATCGAGGGCGATATCGCCACCGTAGGTATTACCGCATTCGCACAGGGCGAGTTGGGAGACATTGTCTATGTAGAGGTGGAAACCTTGGATGAGACCTTAGAGCGCGAAGAAGTTTTTGGTACCGTTGAAGCGGTAAAGACCGTGTCTGACCTGTTTATGCCTTTGGGCGGTGAGATTATCGAGTTCAATGAAAAGCTTGAATCAGAACCTGAAGATGTTAATGAGGATCCCTACGGGAAAGGCTGGATGATCAAAATAAAGATCGCCAATACGGACGAAATTAATGATCTATTGGAAGCAGAAGCCTATGCAGCGGTCATCAGCGGTTAACTTTTTGGGCCCCCTTGCGGTCGCCTATACTCTTCTTATTGGTTGGGGATCACTTATCCATGTCCCGGAGTTTGTACAGGAAGCCCCAAAAAATAGCGATAAGATCATCCATACTACGGCTTATTTTATTTTTTGTTCGTTATGGATTATTTTTTTATATTATAAAGGTTTGAAAAAAAGACCTTTAAATACAGTATTGTGGATTTCGGCGCTCTGGAGTCTGTTTTTTGGTATGGTTATTGAGATTCTTCAATATGATTTAACAACCTATAGGACTGGAGATTACTACGATATGATCGCCAATTCTACCGGTGTTTTATTGAGCGTGATCTGCGCGATTGCCTTACGGCGAAAGCTGAAAAATATAAAACTAGAATATTAATTTTGGTTTGCTCGTTTTTTTATTAAATTAGCAATCCTTAACAATCAATAATTATATGGAACCCAAAAAAAACCCAAAAGCTGACCTAGGCAAAAGGAGTATTTTCTTTTTTCAGATCGGGCTTATCTTGGTTCTCGGCCTGACTTATGGAGTCATTCAGTGGAAAACCTATGATAAGTCGGATGTAGATTTAGGTAAACTCAAGGTGGATGATGTTCTTGAGGAAGATGTGCCAATCACAGAACTCAACACACCACCACCACCGCCACCACCGCCACCACCACCACCAGCACCGGTGGAAATCGAAGTGGTTAAGGATGATGCCAAAGTTGAAGAAACCGTAATTGAATCTACTGAGACCAATCAACAAGAAGAGGTTAAAGTAGAGGATGTAAGTTACGAAGAGCCTGAAGAGGAAATTGCAGATGTACCTTTTGCAGTCATTGAAAATGTGCCAGTATATCCCGGTTGCGAAAACGAAAAGGATAATGCCGCTAAGAAAGCGTGTATGTCTCAAAAGATTTCTGCTTTTGTCAACAAAAAGTTTAATACTGAAATAGGTAATGAACTTGGTCTTAGTGGAATAAATAAGATTTATGTCCAGTTTAAGATCGATAAAAGTGGTAATGTGCAATATATGGGAGCACGTGGTCCTAACCCAAGATTGGAGCAGGAGGCGGAGCGAGTTGTAAAGCTCTTGCCTAAAATGACTCCAGGTAAACAAAGGGGAAAACCGGTAGGTGTATTATACGCCCTTCCTATTGTCTTCCAGATACAGGATTAATACTCTTTTAGATTTTTATACAAATCCGTTTTGACAACTGTTGAAACGGATTTTTTTATTTGCGTCTATGACTGATATGATAAGTATTTAGTGGAGCTAATCATTGTTTCATCTAGCAATTATTTGGATATATTATAAAAGTGTGTTCAAATAATGAAGAATTTTCTATACACAACTTGAGATTTCTTTCCGTATTAATTTTTTTGAGAAGGCTAATTGGAAAATACAGTGCGCAGTTCGTTTTCAAGAATGTCTAAACGAACTACGGTAATTATTAGAAAGCCAAGTTCCTTACACAACGAGTAAGGTCAAAGTGTAAAACCACACTTAAAAACACTTTTCAATTAAGATTGGCATATTTATTTTTGTTAAATAAAAGTGAATATTTTTATGAAAATTCCTATATTGCCTACGCCCAATCTTACAATTTGATTCATGTACCGTAGATTTTTGCTTTTCATCCTGTTTCTTCAGTGGGGTGCTGTTCTTTTTTCGCAAAGCGAAAGGAATGTTTATGAGAATTACCCCGAATTTCCCGTATGTCAAAATATAGATGCTGCTGATGCTGCTTCTTGTTTTAACAATACACTTATCAGTTTTATTCTCGATAATTTCGAAATGCCTCAAGCCATATTGGACCGTAACTATCACGGGGAAATGACGGTATTTTTCGAAGTTGACCGCAAAGGTAATTTTAAGGTCCTCAATGTTCAAGCTGCTTATGATGAACTAAGAACAGAGATGATGCAGGTTTTCGATAGCCTTCCGCAGATCAAACCGGCAACCTACAATGCTCGGCCCACTTATATGCAATTTAGCATGCCCGTCAAGATTCCGTTGGAGCGAAATAAAAGAGAAGAATCCACCCCTAAGACGGAAAAAACTTTTGAGGCTATTGACTCTATCAAAAATGAGTTTGACACTATAATAACTACAAAGTACCATGATAATGAATACACCAGTCAGCTTTATATTCCATTCTCACATCAAACCTATAGTCGTTTTGATGCTGAGATCAATGCGGTAGGCACGAATAGCCATACTGCGGTTAAACCTTTTATTTATGCAGAGGTCAATAAATATTATAATTTTAAAGCCAAAAAAGACGCACAGCTCAAGGATAAAACCTCTTGGTGGGGGCGAAAGTTTTGGAACGAGCATATGGTTACCCTTCAGGGAAAAGACTATTGGTTTACGCTTGACCCGGCGGCAGATTTGATGCTGGGCAAGGAAACCGCTAAAAACGAGGAACAGAATTTTACCTATAACAATACTCGGGCTGTTGTAGTACAGGGTGGCCTGGGCAAACATCTTAATTTTTATACGGCCTATTTTGAGAGTCAAGGTAGTTTTGCAGGTTATTTTAATCGGTTTGCAAGATCCATAAAACCAGATGGTGGCAATCCTGCGATAATTCCCGGCCGTGGGGTCGCAAAACTCTCCCGTGCTGGTGATTTTGACTACCCGATAGCGGAAGCTTATCTTTCCTACTCACCCAGTAAATTCTTTAATGTTCAGTTTGGTAACGGTAAGAATTTTATAGGAGATGGCTACCGCTCCCTTTTATTGAGTGATAACGCCAGCCCGTACCCCTTTGTAAAGTTGAGCACCAATTTCTGGAAGATCAAATACACCAATACTTTTATGTCGCTGCGTGATGTGCGGCCCGAGGTTACGGCAAACGGATCTTTTAAGACAAAATATATGGTAAACCATTACCTTAGTATCAATGTGAGCAAAAGGCTTAACCTGGGTTTTTTTGAAAATGTGATCTGGGATGATGAAAATGATAGGGGAGTGGACCTTAATTACCTCAATCCCATCATTTTTTACCGTGCTATTGAATTTTCTACTGGTTCGCGGGGCGGTAATGCAATTATAGGGCTAAGTGCGAAATATAAATTTTCAGATTATTTCAATGCATATGCACAGATAATCATTGATGAGTTTTCTACAGATGCTATTACCGGAAGGAACAAAAGCTATAAAAATAAGCAGGGAGTGCAACTAGGCTTTAAATACTACAATGCCTTTAAAGTCAAAAATCTGCAGCTGCAACTTGAGTTTAATCAAGTACGGCCCTACGTGTATTCCAATAACGAAGTGAGGCTAAATTATGGGCATAACAACCAGTCTATGGCCCATCTTTGGGGCGCGAGTTTTAGGGAGATTATCGGAATCGTGAGGTACGAGCGGGAGCGCTGGTACGGCACTGCCAAGTTGATCTATGGCAAACGTGGTTTTGAACCCTTTGGGGTAGATGACATAGATTATGGGGCGAGTATTTACAGCAATGATGAGAAGCGCCCGTCTGATAATGGTATTAATATTGGGGCGGGCAATCCTTCCAATTCACTTTTTGGTAGTTTGGAATTGGGCTATTTAATCAATCCTGCGACCAACCTAAAATTCTACGCGAGTGCTATTTACAGAAATCTAAGCACCACACTGCCCGATCCCGTAAATCTTGAGGAGCAAACGGTTTGGTTTAACCTGGGCTTCAGGACAGATTTGTTCAATTGGTATTTTGATTATTAAAATGCGATTTGCTTCTGATCTCTTCAGCTAGGTGTAAATCGCAATCTTGGTAAAAAAAGCTTTAATTGCTTTTGCATCGATTTTATGCTTAAAATAAACATAACTACAAGTAGATTATTCTCGCAAAGCACTTAGTGAAAGATCTACACCTATTTTTACTTTTTGGCGGGATGCTATCACGCATACCGCCTATCATGAATTCACGTCAGCTGAACCCAAATCACAGATCTTAGCTATAATTCTTGCCAGGCAAGGTAGACTGTGGCCTTAGCCATCTGCCGGTAGTTGCTCAGCTCGATCGTTGTCTTTTAGACTCGACGCACCTATCATTAAAACCTTCTTCATACTTCTTTACAGATTTCAAGCCAAAGCCCAATTATTCCCTAGATGCTACAGCGATAAATAATTTTGATCTTCTACAACCTAAAATCGAAATATTAAAGACGAGATCACCTGCAACTAGTTATTTATAAAAGAGATCCTAGCTAATATAGTATCACTATCTGGTAATAATCGATGGATAGAATGAAAACGTAAACAATTAACTTACAAATTGTAATTCTTCTAACTAAACAACATTCATATGAACAAAAAATTACAATTATTGTTTCTTTTCATGCTTTTCCATATTGGGGGGATGTATGCTCAGGATATAACTGTGACCGGGATTGTTACCGATGATTCCAGACAACCTTTACCGGGGGTTAATATTGTGATAAAAGGAACAGCTACCGGTGTTCAAACAAATTTTGACGGAAAATATTCTATTGAAGCCTCGGAAGGGGAAATTTTGGTTTTTTCTTTCGTAGGGTTAAAAACAGCTGAATATACAATTAATGGTACGGGTCAGATCGATGTAACTCTTACTACAGATTCGGCAGAACTGGATGCTGTAGTCGTAACGGCCTACGGGATTCAACGAAAGAAAAATACGCTGCCTTACGCCGCACAACAGATCGATGGTGAGGAGGTTAATCAGACAAAAGTTGGTAACGTAGCCTCTGGCCTTTCCGGGAAGGTATCAGGCTTGCAAATAACGCAGGGAAATGCTATAGGAGGTTCTGTAAATGTGGTGATCCGCGGTGCAAAATCGCTGACTGGTAATAATCAGGCACTTTTTGTAGTAGATGGTGTTCCCATTGATAATTCTAACACAAATTCTGCTTCTCAACAGTCCGGAGGTGGTGGTTATGATTATGGAAACGCTGCTGCAGATATTAATCCCGAAGATATAGAATCTATTGATGTACTTAAAGGTGCGGCAGCCAGTGCACTTTATGGTTCCAGGGCAGCCAATGGAGTGGTCATGATTACCACCAAAAAAGGAAAGAGAGGATTAAATATCTCTGTTAATAGCGCTCTTATCGTAGGTAAAATTGACAAATCTACTTTTGTAACCTATCAAAAGGATTATGGTGCTGGCCGTTCAGATCCTTATGATAGCAACGGTTTTTTGCTATCTGATGTAAATGGTGACGGTACACAGGATCTGGTCGTTCCTACTTTTGCTCCCAGATCATGGGGGCCACATTATGATAGTAATTTATTGGTTTATCACTGGGACGCTTTTGATGCTTCCTCACCCAATTATCAAAAGCCAAAACCATGGGTTTATCCCAAAAATGGACCTGAGACTTTTTATGAAACTTCAGTCTCCACGAATAACAGTGTTTTAGTAGATGGCAACATCGCCGATAAAGGTTTTATAAAATTTGGTTATACCAGAAATGATGAGCGCGGTACTGTTCCTAATAGTAGGGTATTAAAGAATATCTTCAATCTGGAAGCGAGCTATAACCTTACTGATAAAGTTACCATATCATCAATGGTCAATTATTCCAAAATAGATGGAAAAGGCAGGTATGGAACGGGATATGATGGTGGGCGCAATATAAATAGTCCATTCAGACACTTTAACGAGACTAATGTTGACATTCAGGAACAAAAGGATGCTTACTTTAGAACAGGGCGAAATATTACCTGGAATTGGGCGGATCCTACAACAGAGGCTGGAATCAGACCGGCTTTTTATGATAACCCATATTGGGTCATTTATGAAAATTACGAAGATGACCAAAGAAACAGGGTTTTTGGCAATGTATCTCTAACTTATAAGCCCTATGATTGGTTGGAACTGCTGGGCCGCATATCAGTAGATAATTATAGCGAATTTCAACAGGAGAGGCGAGCAGTGGGAAGTTCTGGGATTGCCTCTTATTCTAGATTTGACCGAAGGTATAACGAGAATAATTATGATTTTATCGCTACTGCCAATAAAGCCCTATCAGATGATTTTGAACTTAATGGATTATTGGGAATCAATTTAAGAAGAAACGCAATAAGCTCAGTTTATTCATCTACATCTGGGGGTTTGGTAGTTCCGGGATTATATGCTATTTCTAATTCTGTAGGTACCGTTCCTGCTCCCATAGAAGTAGAGCAACCCAAAGAAGTCGATGGATATTTTGCTGGGGCAACACTTACCTATCAAGAGTTTTTAACATTAGATGGCACATTCCGTAGAGATATATCTTCTACCCTTCCAGAAAATGCCAATGCATACAACTATTATGCGATCTCCGGAAGCTGGCTTTTTTCTAAGCATTTAGAAGATTGGCAATGGATTTCCTTCGGTAAACTTAGGGCCAATTATGCTACAGTAGGTAGTGATGCTCCCTGGGGAAGTATCAGCGATGTTTATGCTAAACCCAATCCTTTTGGCAGCGGTCTCTTGTTTTCTCTGCCTGATACTAAAAATAATGCAGATTTAAAACCAGAGATGACTAAAAGTAGGGAGATCGGTTTGGAAATGGCCTTTGCCAAAAATCGTTTTGGTTTTGATGCCTCGTATTACCATACCAATACCGTAGATCAGATCATTCCCGTAGCGGTTTCATTGGCAACGGGATATACCAGCAAGTATATCAATGCGGGAGACGTCGAGAATAAAGGTTTTGAACTGTCCTTATATGGCACCCCTGTACGCACAGATAAATTTTCTTGGAATATCAACCTCAATTTCTCCAGAAACAGGAATAAAGTGCTCTCTCTGTATGAGAATAGTTCAAATCTAAGACTTGCTTCTTTTCAGGGAGGTGTAAGTTTAAATGCATCTGTTGGGCGGCCTTATGGTGAGCTACAGGGTGCAACCTATGAGTATTTAAATGGGGATAAAGTTGTAAAAGAAAATGGGCTATGGGAGGTGTCCTCAACAACGTCAAATGTAATAGGAAACATCAATCCAGATTGGATAGGGGGTATAAGTAATACATTCAAATATAAAGATCTCACCTTGAGCTTTCTTGTTGATGTGCGTCAAGGCGGGGATTTATTTTCACTTGATATGTATTATGGCAGTGCTGCCGGACTTTATCCCCGTACTGCGGGATTAAACGACCTGGGCAATCCCGTTAGGGATGCCGTTGCCGATGGGGGCGGAGTTATATTACCAGGGGTTACAGCAGATGGTAATCCCAATACCCAGCGGGTTACCATTACCTCAAACAATAGTTTCTATGAGCCACAATCTGAATTTGTATATGATGCGAGCTACGTAAAGTTGAGGGAATTGTCTTTATCTTATACATTACCTGAGAAATGGACGTCAAGCTATTTTAAAGAAATTCAATTATCGCTTATAGGTAGAAATCTTTGGATAATCCATAAAAATGTTCCTTATGCAGATCCTGAAGAAAATCTTTCTTCAGGTAACATTCAGGGTTATCAGAGTGGCTCTTATCCCACAACCAGAACACTAGGCCTTAATCTTAATTTGAAATTATAAACGTTACAGTTATGAAAAAAATAGTTACTATAAGCCTTTTGATTATGGTGTTATGCGGCGCATGTACACAGGATATTACAGATCTAAACCAAGAAACTAAACGGGCTGCAAATATTCCTCCGGGACCTCTATTTACCAATGCCATAAAAAATTTGTCAGATGGTCTGGCCTCAGCTAGTGTAAATGTCAATATTTTTAGGCATATCGTAAAATATTGGGGCCAGGCTGTGATTCAACAAGAAGCTCAATATGATTATATAACCAGAGAAATCAATGAAAACTGGTGGAGCACTATGTATAAAGATGTTTTAAATGATCTTAAGGAATCAGCCCGAATTATTAGTGAAGACGAATCCTTGAGCGCTGGTGTAAAAGCCAATCAATTGGCCATGGTGGAAATTATGCAGGTATATACCTACGATATTTTAGTAAAGACTTTTGGTGACATCCCTTATACGGAAGCTTTGGATAACAATAATCTCTTTCCTGTTTATGATGATGCCCAGACGGTTTATAATGATTTACTACTGCGATTAGACGGGGCTATTGCTAACTTAAGCACAGCAAGTGCGGGATTTTCTGCTACGGAAGATATTATTTATCAAGGCAATGTGTCTAATTGGGCTGCACTGGCTAATTCTTTAAAATTAAGAATGGCGATGACATTAGCTGATGTAGACCCTAATACCGCAAGAACTGCTTTTGAAGAGGCCAATACAAGTGCAATCACTTCAACAGATCAAAATGCATTCATTCAATATTATGATTCTCCGCCTAATAATAACCCGCTTTATGACCAGCTGGTATTAGCTGGTAGAACAGATTATATTGCGGCCAAAGACCTTATGGATGTGCTTCTTGAATTGAACGATCCGCGTCTGCCAGCTTTTTTTGGATTAAATGATGATGGTGAGTACGCTGGCGGAGTCGTAGGCCAAGCCAGTAATTATGCAGATAATTCTAAGCCCAGTTCCAGGGTGGCCGCCCCAGATGCGCCAAATATGCTCATTGACCTTGTTGAGGTAGAATTTCTTAGGGCAGAAGCCGTGGCACGGGGGTATACCCTTGATGGAACAGCCGAAGATCATTACAACAACGCAGTGGAGAACTCAATTCTTTATTGGGGAGGTACGCCAGAAGAAGCCCAGACATTTTTAAATCAACCTAAAGTGGCATATTCTACTGCAACAGGGGACTATAAACAGAAAATCGGACTGCAAAAATGGCTGGGACTTTATAATAGGCCTTTTGAAGCCTGGACCGAAATGCGAAGATTAGACTATCCTGATTTACCCCTTGCAGCAAATGCAATCTCGGGGTATCCCAATAGATTTAGATATCCCGGCAATGAGCAACAATTAAATAACGCCAATTATAAGGAAGCCTCTGCAAATATTGGGGGTGATGAAACCGAAAACAAATTGTTTTGGGATATTTTTTAAAACCGGGGGATTTTAGTTTACCTAAGTTTTTAAATGCATATAGTTTAATATCAGATTAAGCTATCATAAAATTATGGGTATAAGTGCTTATTTTTCAACCGCAAACTTATGCCAAATGTTAAGGAATATAAATTCATGTCTTCGTAGAGGACAACAAAATCTTTTAAAATAATACTTATGAAAAATATAATATATGTTCTTTCTTTTATCCTCTTCTATTGTGGAAGTCTTTTTGCCCAAAACTATCCACAACCCGTTGAAGGCGATTATATAATTAGCGGTTTTCAATTTGAAAGTGGTGAAACGCTGAAAAATTTAAAACTTCATTATACCACTATTGGGAAGCCTCACCGTGGTGACGACGGTAAAGTAAATAATGCCGTATTGATCAAACATGGTACCACCGGCCACGGTCAGGGTTTTCTAAGTTCAAAATTTGCGGGTAATCTTTTTGGGCCTGGGCAGACGCTGGATGCGACCAAATATTTTATAATACTTCCAGATGATATAGGTCATGGTAAATCAAGCAAGCCGAGTGATAGTTTACATATGGATTTTCCGAAATATACCTATAACGATATGGTTCTTGCAAATTATAAGTTACTTGCTGAACATTTAAATGTCGATCATTTGCGGCTGGTTATGGGCACATCTATGGGCGGCATGCAATCTTGGGTATGGGGTTATAAATACCCGGATTTTATGGATGCGGTCATGCCCTTAGCGAGTTTACCTGTTGAAATAGCAGGAAGAAATAGAATACAACGAGCTATGATTGTAAAACTGATTGAGATGGATCCTGAATGGAAAAATGGAGATTATATAAAACAACCCAAATTAGGTTTATTAGGGTCAATAGGGCAAATGATGTTTATGGTAAGTAGCCCGCTTCAATGGCAAAAACGGGCTCCAACACGAGAAAAAGCCGAAAAAATGTTAGATAACCTTTTGGAAAGGTATTTATCTATAATGGATGCCAATGATATGATCTATGCTTTT
Source organism: Leeuwenhoekiella sp. (assembly GCA_965219335.1). GTDB lineage: Bacteria > Bacteroidota > Bacteroidia > Flavobacteriales > Flavobacteriaceae > Leeuwenhoekiella. The sequence continues at coordinate 5,402 of CBDCNG010000008.1, read as the reverse complement.
GAGTCCTCGCGCTTTTACAATCCTGCACCTCATCTCTCAGCGATAAAAGCACCGCTACTCGCCATAAATTCTGCCGATGATCAGGTTAACCCACCAGAGTTAGGACTGATGGAAAGAGAAATAAAAAAAGTAAAAAATGGTAAATTTATTCTCTTACCTATTACTGATAAAACAAGCGGCCATGGTACACATTCAGATCCAACGATCTGGGGGGAGTATTTAAAAGAACTGCTTAAAGAATCTGAAAACAAATAGAATCCTTAAAACTTTGCTTTTAAAATAGACTCCATCAATAGGTTGACCAGGCCGCTACTATTAAATAATTGAGGTGTTGGGCTGCTTTCTTGCAATACGAGAACTTACCGGGCTTAAAAAGATATGTTTTCTATTGTATGCCTCGCGCTATTGCTTTAATCCTTAATGAATTTTTTGGTCAAACTTTTATCTTGATTAAGAATTTCAAAAAAATAGACCCTTGGAGCCAGATTGCTGATATCAATACTTTTTGGATCATGCCCTACTAATTGTGTTTTGCCGGTGACATTAATGACTTGGTAGTCATTTTTTTTAAGCCTTTAATTTGCAATTTACTATTGGGAGGGTTTGAATAAATCAAAAGTTGCCCGTTACAGATATTATCTTCAATTGATAATGTCTCATTGTTGAGTGTTATGGTTCCAAAAAAAGTGAGGTATTCTGAGGGGCTGAATCATTTGAAGGATTCCAGGACAATTTCCATCCCTATCCCCGCCATCATCGTCATCATTGATCATAAAATCAAAACCTATTACTAACCTCTGGTGAAATTGCTACATAAACTTTATGCAATCGATTTCGATATTTATATTTGTTTTAACTTTTAAAACCACTTTATGTTCTGGATAGGATATGACATAGGAAGTTCATCAATAAAAGCCTCATTGATCAGCGAGGGCGATGGAAGTGCCGTGGCCACTTCACAATATCCCAAGAAAGAAATGTCCATAAATTCACCACAAACGGGCTGGGGGGAACAGGATCCTATCACCTGGTGGGAAAATCTTTGCAAAGCGACAGTCTCTCTTTTAAAGACCTTATCAATAAACGCTTCTGAAATTAAGGGTATTGGTATCTCCTACCAGATGCATGGACTTGTACTGGTAGATAAGAATCAAAACGTGCTAAGGCCCTCCATAATATGGTGCGACAGCAGGGCCGTTGATACGGGTAATACCCTTTATGCCGAAACCGGCGCGGATAAATGCGAGTCCCTATTGCTCAATTCTCCCGGAAATTTCACTCTTTCCAAATTAAAATGGGTTAAGGACAATGAGCCGGATATTTTTGAAAAAATTGATAACTATATGCTCCCTGGAGACTATATAGCTATGAAGCTTACCGGAGTTTGCGCTACCACCCCCTCAGGGCTTTCTGAAGGGATCGCATGGGATTTTACCCAGCACGCTCCCGCACAATGGTTGTTTGAGCAGGCGGGTATCGATACCGCTTTAATCCCTAAAATTGTTCCCACATTTTCTGATCAGGGTAAGGTTACGCAAAAAGCCGCGGCCTCGACGGGTCTTCCCGTGGGTATTCCGGTTATGTACCGCGCAGGCGACCAGCCCAATAATGCACTGGCCCTAAACGTGTTCAAACCAGGGGAAATTGCGGCTACCGGCGGAACAAGCGGGGTAGTGTACGCCATTTCCGATGAGGTAAAAACCAGGGAATCTACCCGCATCAATAGTTTCGCGCATGTAAACCACGATAAAGATTCGCCCAGAATAGGTAAAATGTTATGCATCAACGGAACTGGGATCCAGTATAGCTGGATCCGAAATCAATGCACGGGTGATATGAGCTATGGGGATATGAACCTTCTGGCAGATTCTGTGGCTATAGGCGCTAATGGACTCGTCGTGCTACCCTTTGGAAATGGTGCGGAGCGCATGCTCAGCAATAGGGATGTGGGGGCAAGTATCCAGGGCCTTAATTTCAACATTCATCAAAAGCAGCACTTTTTTAGGGCAGCCCTTGAGGGGATTGCCTTTTCCTTTGTTTATGGGATGGATATTTTAAAAGGTGATGGTGTGACCATAAAAACTATTAGGGCAGGCAACGATAACCTGTTTAGGTCAGACGCTTTTGCTAACACAATCGCTACGCTTATCGATGCAGAAATCAATATCATAGAGACTACTGGAGCAGTAGGAGCCGCAAGGGCAGCTGCATTTGCCGCCGGTGATTTTGAAAACTTTGACCAGGCCACCGCAACTGACAAAACCGAAAAGGTTTACAAACCGATGCCCAATAAAAAAGAGGAATTTCAGGCCGCTTATACAACGTGGAAAAACCATTTAAACAAAAGAATTAATCAAGAATAATCACTTAAATAATTATGGCAACACTTGGCGAAAAAGAGTATTTTAAAGGAATAGGCGATGTACGCTTTGAAGGTAAAAAATCAGACAATCCCTTTGCATTCAAATATTATGACGAAAATAAAACAGTTGCTGGTAAAACGCTAAAAGAGCATTTTAAATTTGCAATCGCATACTGGCATACCTTTACCGGTACGGGTGGCGACCCCTTTGGCGCTTCCACACAAGCCTTTCCCTGGTTGGAAAACAGCGATCCCATCCAGCAGGCCAAAGATAAAATGGATGCCGCCTTTGAGTTCATCACAAAAATAGGAGCATCTTATTATTGTTTTCATGACTTTGACCTCATCGCTGAAGGAAAATCTGTTGATGAATCCAAAGAGCGCCTGAATACTATTACAGATTACGCCCTTGAAAAACAAAAAACCTCTGGGGTAAAATTGCTCTGGGGCACCTCAAACTGTTTTAGCAATCCACGCTATATGAACGGTGCGGCAACAAGCCCACAATTTGAAATCCTCGCCCAAGCGGGTGCGCAGGTTAAAAATGCACTGGATGCCACCATAAAACTCGGAGGTGAGAATTATGTTTTCTGGGGCGGCCGTGAAGGTTATATGTCACTTCTTAATACAGATATGAAACGGGAGCAGGACCATATGGCACGCTTTCTCCATATGGCAAAAGACTATGCGCGGAAAAATGGTTTTAAAGGAAATTTCTTTATAGAGCCCAAACCCATGGAGCCTTCAAAACACCAGTATGATTTTGATGCGGCAACCGTGTTTGGCTTTCTTAGTAAGTATGACCTCCTTGATGATTTTAAATTAAATATAGAGGTAAACCATGCTACACTGGCGCAGCATACCTTTGAGCATGAGCTGCAAGTAGCGGCTGATAACGGCCTGCTGGGAAGCATTGATGCAAACCGTGGTGATTACCAAAATGGCTGGGATACAGATCAATTTCCCGTAGACGTTTATGAGCTCACACAGGCGATGCTTGTTATTCTGCAGGCTGGCGGCCTTCAAGGGGGTGGTGTCAACTTTGACGCTAAGATCAGGAGAAACTCTACAGATCTGGAAGATATCTTCCATGCGCACGTGGGAGGTATGGATGTATTTGCCCGTGCTTTGATCGCGGCTGATAACGTACTGCAAAATTCCCCTTACAAAAAGATGAGGGAGGAGCGCTACGCTTCATTTGATTCTGGAGCTGGTAAAGATTTTGAAGATGGCAAATCAAACCTGGAGGATCTTGTCGCTTTCGCGAAAGCGAATCCAGACGTAAAGGCGGCCAGTGGCAAACAGGAACTTTTTGAAAATATTATCAATCAATATAGCTAAATTCAATCCATGGCTGCCTCTTTAAATGTAGTTAATTGATAAAAATTAGATGGGGCTGCTATTTTGAGAAAGATGTTTTTAGAAGTTTACATTCTGATTTCAAAAATCTATAAAGTTACTCCTATCAAAGGAAAGGTATATTGATAATTGATACTTAACAATTTCTAAGACAACGAGGAATTCAAACTGTTGAATGATCAATTTTTTCTCATTTTGTTGTTCCGCGAATGTTTTAGTTATAGCCGTTAAAAAAACCCAGCATCGTGGTCAAGGCATTTTCAGAATGCATTTTTTCTCCATTCTCCAAAGACTCCTTTGCGGATATGGCTGCTCTTTTACGCATGTTAATTTCATAATATGAAATTGCTTCGTGTAAAGTTTTGTGTTTCCCAGCCATTAAATATTGGGCCAATTCTAAAGCATCAAGCATCGCCATGTTTACACCCTCACCTGCAAAAGGGGGCATCACGTGAGCCGCATCGCCAAGTATGGTCAGATTGGGTGTGGCTTCCAGGTTTGGTTTAACGGCATGCAATATATTGGGCGTGGGATAAATGGGGTAGTGGCACTTTCAAACAATTCAAGCCAATTATTGCTCCATTCAGAATATTCACTTTTAAACCAATCAATCATTTGCGCTTTATTAGAAAAGTTCAAACCACTGGTTGTAGCCCAATTTTTTTCTGTTTTAAAACTTGCATAGAAACCGATCTCACCATTTCCTTTTTGTCCCATTAATAGATCTTTCTTATTTCCAAAAGCCATTATTTTTCCGCCATTCAGAAGTCCTGAAATTTGAGGTGCTGTTTTACTGGCTTCATAAATAGTCCCTTCAAGCATGGTTACACCCGTGTAAAAGGGTTTGCTATCAGTAAGATAGGGACGTATTTTTGAGTTTGCACCGTCAGCCGCAATGACTAGGTCTGCATAGGCTTGTGATTCATCTTCAAAATGTAACTGCCAGCCTATATTTTGCTTTTGCATGGAAATAAAATTTCTATTCCAAACCACGGTTTCCGGCAATAATGATTCCAACAGTATTTTCCGCAATGCACCACGGTCTATTTCAGGTCGAAAATGAGAACTCCCAAAGTTTTCATCAGGTTTTCTTTCATGGTCACTAAAGAACACTTCAGAGTTTTCATTCATTATTTTTGCCCTATCGGCTTTAGGAAGAAAATTACTTTTAAATTCCTCAAAAAGATTTGCTTCAATTATGGCCGCTAGTCCTGATTCATGATGTAAATCAAGTGGTGACCCCTGTATACGCGCATATTTGTCTGAATCTCTTTCATAAACATTTACGTCTGCTCCTTTCATTTGTAGAAACCTCGCTAAGGTGAGTCCGCCCGGACCTCCACCTACAATGGCAATTTTTTTATTTTTCAGTAACATAGTTTTAATTATATGCTACAAAACTACTTGGGGCTGTAAACCAAAAATTGTAAAAATCGGTCGTTTTTATTTTTGGCCAATTCCTTGGGTGATACTCCTGAGAGTTTTTTGATTTCCTTAATGAAATGGGATTGGTCGCTAAAATCCAGTTGAGGAGTAATATTTCCTTCTTTTATATGTGGAAGTGATGCCTGAAAACGAACGATATTATTATAAGTCTTTAAAGAAATACCGATATATCGATTAAAATAACGATTGATTTGCCGGCTGCTCCAACTGATTTTTTCGGCAAGTTCCTTAATGC
>CBDCNG010000007.1:342500-1335974 GCA_965219335.1 Leeuwenhoekiella sp. | reverse complement strand
AGATTGCTCTTTATATACACTGCTTATTCACCCTGATTTTTTTCTTGGGTATCCCTTAGCGCAGGAGATCAGACATTATGGTTTCTTTTCTTATGCCACTAATGAAACCTTGCACCTTTCTGGGGAGGAAAAAGATACCATTATTTCAATTTTTAAAATGCTGGAAGACGAATTGAATACGCGCCTTGATGATTTCAGCCAGGATGTCATTATATCGCAAATAGCACTTCTCCTTAATTTTGCAAACAGATTTCACAAACGTCAGTTTATTACCCGTAAAGCGGTCAACAACGACATTATAGAAAAACTGGAAACCTATCTTGATGCTTACTTAAGCGATGAGAAATTATTGAATGATGGCATTCCCACTGTGCAATCCCTGGCAGACCAGGTTAACCTTACTCCAAGTTACCTCAGTGATATGCTGCGCTCCCTTACGGGGCGAAATACGCAACAGCTCATACATGACAAATTAATTGAAAAATCCAAACAACTTTTATCAACCACTAACTTGTCAGTCGCTGAAATAGCCTATCAAATGGGCTTTGAATATTCCCAATCTTTCAACAGGCTTTTTAAATCAAAAACAGATCTTTCCCCGTTGGCGTTCAGAAAATCATTTAACTGATTACTTGAAGGAGTTAGATGATATTTTGATTTTAAAATAGCTGATAAATAAATCCTTTAATGACTTTAAAACCGATCGTCCTAAAAAGCAAAGAGCGGTTAGAAAGTCATCCAACCGCTCTTTATTTCGAGTTCAGTTAAAATGCTAAAGGCTCATCCCTCCGGCAACTTCAATGCGCTGACCATTGATCCAGTAGGCATCTTCCGTACATAAAAAGGCAACTACGCCACCTATATCTTCCGGTAGCCCGGCGCGGCCCAGTGCTGTAAAGTTAGAAACCATCTTGTTGGCTTCCTTATCATCACGGATGTGACCGTTACCGAAATCGGTTTCTATAGCACCCGGGGCAACCACATTAGCCGTTATTTTACGTGGACCTAGTTCCTTGGCCAGGTATTTCGTAAATACTTCAACGGCGCCTTTCATTGAAGCATAAGCTGAAGAACCGGGTATGGTCACACGGGTAAGGCCCGAAGAAATATTCACAATGCGCCCTCCATCCTTAAGATGCGGTAAGGCCTTCTGCGTCAAAAAATAGGTGCCCTTAAAATGAATGTTCATCACAGTGTCAAATTGTTCTTCCGTAGTTTCAGCAATGGTCGAATAAAGTGCCGTGCCTGCATTGTTGATCAAAAAATCAAATTTTGTATCCCCAGCTTCATTTTTGAGATGCTCATTTAACTTTTGAAAGAATGCTTCAAACTGGTCGGTATCGCCCGTATTTAGTTGAAGCGCATAGGCTTTTTGTCCCATCTTCTCGATTTCTTGTACTACAGCATCTGCTTTGTCTTTACTGGCATGATAGGTAAGAATCACATTGATACCCTTTTTGGCCAGATTTAAGGCCATATTTTTACCAAGTCCACGGCTTCCGCCGGTTACTAAAGCAATTTTGCTTTTTGTTTCCATACTATTGATTTATTTGATTATTTAATAAGGCAAATGTCGATAGAAAGCAGTATTTCGCTTTGCGTAAATCAAACCAATCCTTGTAAAATGAAAACCTAGGCTCGCACGGCAAGTGGATTTATGGAAGTTCGCTTTTTAAAGAAGTTGGAGAAATGCGCCACTTCTTCAAACCCAAGGCTGTTCGAAATTTCTGAAACATGCCAGTCGGTCTGTTTTAAAAGTATTTTGGCTTCCCGAACAATGCGTTCGCTGATGATCTCGGTGGTAGTTTTGCCAGTGTTTTGCTTAACGATACGATTTAAATAGTTTACATGTATGGAAAGTCTTTCTGCATAGTCTTTCGCTTTGCGTAAATCAAGGCGCTGATGTGTCGATTCTATGGGGAATTGTCTTTCCAGTAATTCAATAAACAAGGCAATCACCCGATTAGAAGCATCATGTTTGGGATAAGAAACGCTAGCCGGTTGCAACTTCTGGCCGTAATGGATAAGCTCCCAAACATAATTGCGCAACAGGTCGTATTTATACTGATAATCTGAAGTGATCTCCTGTTTCATCTTGTTGAAAATCAATGATAAGTCATTAAATTGTGCAGTGGTGAGCTCAAAAATGGGATAACCCCCGGGTTTAAAAATGGGGAGTTCGTTCAAAAGGCCATTCCTATTGTCGTTTGCAAGGAAAGAAGTGCTGAATACACAGAACGTACCAGACTGTTCATCATCTTGGGGAACCCAGTGGTAGGGTACTTTAGGATTGCCAAAAAGGAGTGCGTTTTCTTTGACCTGAATGACTTTATCGGCATATTCTGCCTTATTTTTTCCCGTGATCAGGCTTATTTTATAATAGGACCTGCGGTTATAGGGCATCCCTTTTTTCCGTTTTACCTGTTGCATGGTTTGCGCAATATCAAATACGTTAAAATGCCCTATTTCTTTATTGATATCCGGAGGCAGTATTTTCTCTATATCTTTTCCGCGCAAAGCAGCGGTTTCTTGATAAAAATCTTCTAAAGAGGTAATTGTAGTATCCATTTTTCAAAATTTGCAGAATTCAAATATAGTGATGATTTTTTAAATGAATTTAAACGATACACAGTATGAAACCGATTTGAAATGTTTACAATTGGGCGCTATCTTTTTAAACAATGTTTAAAAGGGGTCTAATTCAGTAAGCGAAATAGAAATATCCACCTCGAACCATTTTTTAAATAATTGGGGGTATTTATTGTTTTAACCAGGATTTTTTGTACTTCCTGACCGTTTTTTAGGGGAAGATTTACTGGAGTATGTAAAGGTCAAGTGCTTCTAAATAGAGGGAATTTCCAGTAAATTGACAGAGGGACAGTTTCTAAAATTTGATGTAAATTTCTAAAGTTTTACGGGACAGTTTAACTGATAATATAAAGTTGATGACATTTAAAAAAGGCCATAAATACAATGATCTGGGCCTCGATACCAAATCCAATGCCGGCTATCGGGCTTTGAACAAAGATGGAAGCTTTAATGTAACCAAAAAAAACGTTCCTTTTTTTGAACGCCTCAATAGCTATCACTCATTGGTGACCATGCCCTGGTTGCATTTTTTTACGATAATTATCGTAGTCTATTTTCTGATCAACCTTTTTTTTGCCACGGTATATCTGATGCTTGGGCTGGAACATCTTACCGGTATCTCAGGGGAAACCCTGCCCAATCAATTTATGGAAGCTTTTTTTTTTAGCGCACAGACGATCACCACGTTGGGCTATGGCCGAGTTGCGCCATTGGGACTTCTCACCAATGTTGTGGCAGCAGCAGAATCGATGCTTGGGCTCTTGATATTTGCTTTGGGCACGGGACTTATGTACGGCCGGTTTTCTAAACCTACTGCTACGATCAAATACAGCCAATATGCGGTAATGGCGCCTTACCAGCAAATCAACGCATTTATGATTCGGGTGGTGAACCCCAAAAACAATCAGCTGGTAGAGGTTGAGGTAAGTATGGCACTTTCTTATACTAATCCAAATTCAGATACCAGGGAGTTTTTTATCCTCGACACCGAACGGCAAAAGGTAGCGTTCTTTCCCACAACCTGGACCATTGTACACCCGGTGAATGATACGAGTCCGTTAAATGGCCTTACGCAGGAGGATCTACATTCCCGAGATGCTGAATTTATTGTGATGATAAAGGCTTTTGACGAGTCTTTCTCACAGACGGTATATTCGAGATCTTCATATAAAGCCACAGAAACCAAATGGGGCGAAAAATTTGTTTACCTCACTGAGCGAGATGGCAGTGGTCTCATTGTGGACATCGGTAGGATTGACGAGACAGAAAAAATAGACTTGAACTGATTCATTAAAAGTTCCTTTAAGGATTCTCCGAAATAATGATGGGCACGTTTTAGATTGGGTTGTTGTTGATATTCACTTCATCATTTGGGCTTTTTAAAACAATATCGCTTTCGCGAAAAGGCATAATGTAGGGCTCAATCATCATCGTCCACATCACTGCTTTCTTCCAAGATCACAAAAGCGCTCCGTTTGGGGGCCGGCATAACCGAAGATTCCCCTTTTATAGCCTTCCAGACCACTTCGTTAAGCTCAAGGTCAGGCACCGCGTCTTCTTTTGAGAAATCAAATTGCTGTGATCTCCGGCTACTTTCATTTACGGCCACATTGACCCGACTTATATCAATATTTGCTGGTTTATGGGTGTAAGGTGTAAAATCGGGTGTAGTGGTAAAACATGCATATAAAGGGGCTGCGGCGGCATCGTACTGGCTCATCGGGGGTAGGCCCAAGATCAGCTCCATCGTTCTGAGAACACCAGAGGTGGAATACATGTTGTGGATGACCGCATGGCGTTTTACGTACGGCCCGGCAACAAAAACAGGTGATCGGTGCGCATCCACATGATCGGGGCCGTTCTGGGCGTCGTCCTCCAAGATAAATACCACTGATTCTTTCCAGATTGGGCTGTGGGAGAGGTGATCCAGCATACGGCCCACCGCAAGGTCATTGTCTGCCACCGCGGCTGATGGGGCTACCTTACCTATTTTTTGACCGCTGGTGTGGTCATTTGAAATCCTCAGTGTACTGAACCGTGGGACGGCATCAACCTTTACCAGTGAATCAAAATCATGGATCCAGGCATCTACACGCGTTTGATCTGTAATATCCAAATCAAATCCCGGGGAATGCGGGCTCATATGTCCCTCAAGGGATTCTATATTGGCTTTCCCAAAGGCACCAAACTCGCCATAGCTACGGTATGATATACCTGCGCGCTTACAGTAGTCCCATATAAAACCATCTTTAGGATAAGCGGCCTCGTCCTGCCCTTCATAAATATAATTACCCCCGCGACCACCATAATAAGTGGGCCATGTTTTTTCCACTACATCTGTGGCATAGGCAGCCGTACTCCAGTTGTGGCCATCTGCGCTCACTTCGGCATCGACATAAAAATTATCGAGCAGTACAAATTCACTGGCGAGTGCATGGTGATTTGGGGTGGTATTTTTTCCAAAAAGGCACAAGGAATCCTCACCGTTGCCGTCTTTCACATCCCCAAGGATCTGATCGTAGGTTCGGTTTTCTTTGATGATGTAAAATACATATTTCATGGGCGACGGCTGGCCCTGCCGGCTGTGGACGGGATTATGGCTGCTTGCCCTTTCTTCTTTTGGGCTTTCTTCAGTAAAAGGCGTATTGGCATAGACCTGGGTGGTATAGCTTTTTAATTTTTCAGCTTTGGGGACATCAATAATTGATAAGGTGCCTTTAAAAAGTCCGCCGATATACTGCAATTCCTTATCTGCTGAACTTCCTTTTTGATAAGTACTGTTATCTTTTTTTGATATGGGTTGCGGGCCATTGGGGTTAGCCATCGAGGTAAACCCCTTCCCATTGGTGACCAAAAGCTTATTCCGGTACATTTTTACATTGGTAGGGTACCAGCCTACGGGGATAAAGCCCTTGCTTTTACTCTTTCCCGGTTGGGAAATATCAAAAACGGCTAGGCAGTTATTATCGGCATTGGCGATATACAATGTTTGCTCATCTTTAGAAAGGGTGATACCATTTGATGTGGAGCCTGCCAGATCCGTAGGATATAGCGCTGTAGAAAGCGTTTCGATCACTTTTCCGGAAATGGTATTAATAACGGAAACCATATTATCGTTGGCATTGGCCACATACAACATGTCGCCCTTTTTGTTCAAAAGCAGTTCGTTGGGATGGCTTCCTACTTTGATGGTTTTGGTAATTTGTTGAGCTTTTGTGTTATAAATCACAATTTCCCCCTTTCCCCATAAGGAAATATATAGTTTTTTTTCATCAGGAGAAAGCGTGCAGCTGTATGCTATACCGGGTAGGGATATTGTTTTAAGGACTTTTTTTTCGTCAAGCGAAAGTATGTAGAGACTGTTATCTTCTTTGGTAACCGTATATAAAAGTCCATTGTCTTTGGTGACCGCAAGACCCGTCGGGGAAATTTTGTCCTTTGGCCAGGGAAGCCCCAATCTTAAAGTATCCATCGGGACGAGTTTTTTCCGCCGTATGGCGAAATCAATAATGAAATTGTCATTCCCGCCAGAGGCATACAGATGTTTTTCATTGTGGCTAAAAACGATGCCGTACCACGATTTGCCCACGATTTTTTTATCGAGCAGCTTTTCACGTCTGGGGTCTATAAGTTGGACAGACTGTACGCTCTGTCCATTATTGGTCACCGCGAGATATTTTCCAGAAGGGCTAAGCTTCAGGTTTAAAGGCAGGTCGCCCAGTTGCAGCGATCGCCCGGCCGGGCTGAGTTTCCACCCATTGGGCAATAGCACCTGTTGTGAGTTTTGGTTTTGGCCGGGGATCGTCTGGGCGCTCAGCGTAAACTGAAATACGAAGAAAAATGCGGTATAAAACCAGTTCTTCCTTGAGGTAGTCAAAGCGTGCAACATGTTTTTGTTTTTAAATTGAGGAAAAGGTAATAACTATTCCCGACCAAGACCCTAATCACAGGCCAGTGATGTCACCGTGATCGGCAAAGAGCCGAACTGCGATTAACAACACTTTTTTTGGCAACCACAGATTTTGAACTTAAAAATGAATAGCTTATCTCAAAATTAATACTGATGGGGCAAAGCCAGGTAAGCTTAGTGTTATGTTATTGTAAACGCCATATTTTAACTTTAGGATTAGTCCTTTTACAGTCTACATTTTTAGAGGTATGCGTAAGCAGGTATTTTAAATACAATTGTTTGTTTGATCTGTTAGGAAAAATGAAGTTCATAGGTAAGCTCGACAAACTTTTTTATGGAATTACCGTATACATACTTAAAATAATTTTTTTCTTCAACTTTTTATTTCACTCGTATGGTTGACCTCTATTTTTTCATTCGGGGGCGGGATAATCTGTTGCATTTGGCAGGTTCTCATCCTGTCATTCCTATTGATTTTTAATCCAATTTGACCTTCAGAATTTTTGGTCTTAAATTTTACCAATTTATTTAGATTTAGATATTCTTCACTTTTTCAGAGGTTTAAAATCTTTTTATTTACTAAAAACGTGGGTATTTATCTCAAATTTACAGAAATAGCTACAAATTTAATACTTCAGTATTGCGATTAAAATTATCATTGTAAATGCAAAATTTAGAATTTGTTGTCTAACGCGGTTTAACCATTATTATGAAAAATATAAAATACTTTTTTATCCTTAGTATCCTATTTAACTCTCTTGGCATTTTTGCGCAGGAAAATGAAAGTGAACCTATTCAAACCACTTGGGCAAAGGAAGTAAATGCCAAAAACGTATGGCAGGAATATCCAAGACCGCAACTGAAACGCAAAAAATGGAAAAACCTAAACGGATATTGGAATTATGCTATTGCGGATAAAAATGCTGCATCACCAGAAGAATATAAAGGTAAGATTTTAGTACCCTTTTGCGTAGAATCCAAACTTTCAGGAGTACAAAAAAAGGTGACCCCAGATCAAAAGGTATGGTATAACACTTCTTTTAAGCTTCCCAATGATTGGAACCATGACCATATTTTGTTGCATTTTGACGCCGTAGATTGGGAAACAAAAGTTTGGGTAAATGGTAAATTAGTGGGTGAACATAAAGGGGGTAGTGATCCTTTTTCATTTGATATAACGACCTATTTGAAAAAAGGAGAGCAAAACTTACAAATTTCGGTATGGGATCCTACAGATACCGGCACCCAACCCCGTGGTAAGCAAGTACTGGATCCTAAGAGTATCTGGTACACCGCCGTTACCGGTATTTGGCAAACGGTATGGCTAGAACCAGTAAAAGATATTCATATTGAATCAATTAATCCTATTGCCGACATAGATAACAAAAAGGTGACCATCAAAAATAAGGTTCAGAATGCATCGGCAAATACCACTTTGAATGTTGTCGTTAAGAAAAACGGGAAGGAAATAACAAAAAAATCTGGGAAAGCAAATGACGATTTAGTAATCAATATTCCAGATCCTGAACTTTGGTTTCCCGAGAATCCATTTTTATATGAATTGGTAATAAGTGTGGAAAGTGATGGAAAGAAAATGGATGAAGCGAGTTCATATTTTGCCATGCGTAAAATTTCAAAGCAAAAAGATGAGTTGGGCTATGAGCGAATCTTTTTAAATAATGAACCCAGATTCCAGTATGGGACACTGGATCAGGGGTGGTGGCCTGGGGGTCTGCTTACCCCACCATCAGATAAGGCAATGAGGTATGATATGGATATGCTGAAAAAAATGGGTTTTAACATGTTAAGAAAACATATCAAGGTAGAGCCTTCCAGATATTATTATCATGCCGATAAAATAGGCCTTCTCATATGGCAGGATATGGTTACCGGTTTTAAGACTTCAGAAAGAAAAGTTCAGCATGTTAGCGCAAATTCAGAAAAGGATTGGGATAGGCCCAAAGTATCTGCTGATCAATTTGAAAATGAATGGAAAGCCATCCTGGATCATCTTAAATTTTTCCCATCTATCGTAACCTGGGTGACCTTTAATGAAGGGTGGGGGCAATATGATACTGAACGTATCGTGAAATGGACGCAGCAATATGATCCCACCCGCCTAGTTGACGGCGTATCCGGATGGGCTGATAGGAAAGTAGGAGATATGAACGATGCCCACCATTACCCAGGACCGGGAATGGAGCCTGCCGCACAAAATCCGGGAAGAATAATTGTATTGGGAGAATTTGGTGGTTTGGGATTGCCGGTGCAGGGCCATTTATGGAATCCCAACATGCGCAATTGGGGATATCGAACCTATCATTCTACTGAAGAACTAAAAAAACAGTATTCCGAATTGATACATAATATGTCCCCCATGGTAAATAATGGTCTTTCTGCAGCGATCTATACCCAGACAACTGATGTTGAGGGGGAAGTGAATGGTTTAATCACTTATGATCGGAAAGTTGTTAAAATGGATCCTTCATTTGTAAAAAACCTCAATGAAACTTTATATCGTAAACCCAAAAAGATTACAGTAATATTAAAAGATTCCGAAGTTCAACCCCAAGAGGTTTTGGTTTATAATAATCAAAAGGAAAATGGCAATGACAGTAAATCAGGGAAAACAGAATTCGCTCCTGTGACCCTTGAAAATCCACAAAACGCGACCCTTCAGAAACAATTTGATCTAGATGGTGATTTGCCGGAAAATCTGCAATTGCGTGTTTATGGGGTGGGTGATATAGAAGTGATGCTTAATGGTAAGACAATTGTTGACAAATTTATAAGAACAAAACGTCACTATGATGAGATCAACATAAGTGAATATAGTTCTTTGCTTAAAAACGGAAAAAACACCCTTACCTTATCTGTTAATGGTTCAAAAGGCAAAAATGATTTTGACTTTGGATTATATACCTTTTAAGTGAAATTTGATATAACCATAGTATAAAGTAATGGATTTTAGTTGACATATAATTTAGTTCACACTTCTCATTCATTAAGCTGAAATGCGAAATGGAAAGATGGGGTATCGTCTTAGGCTATCACGTCAAAATCTTGATTCAAGAGCAACAATTTTAAATTATAAACGAAATCAGCAAAATTTTAGGCCTGTTGCAGATGTTCTTGTAAGTTAATGATAATAAATGCTGTGTATATTATCAACTATGATTACTAGTTTCTTCATCCAAAATTGAAATGCAGTTTTTTGCATTCTGCTAGTAATTGGTTTCAAATACTTTCTCCGAAATAACAAAGCAATGCAAAGGCATCAATCATTTTTATTGGATTACTGGTTCAGGTAGGGCCAAAAATAAAATTTATAATGGTAATCATCTATAATAAAGACTTTTAAAATCAAAATCTATGCGCCACTACAATATTTATAGCAATAAACACAAATTTAATAATGACACATGCTCTATACCTTTAATATTGAACTGTATAATTTCTTAAGCGAATTTATTAGTCTAAAAACACTACATTTTAATAGATTAAATTATGAAACACAAAAACGCGCCTACACTAAAAAGAGGTTTAAAATCAAAAATGCTTTTATTGTGTTTGTTAATATTTCAAACTTTTCTTTATAGTCAGAATCGTCAGAACTCAACAATTACCGGAACCATTAAAAATGAAAGTGGAATGCCGCTTCCTGGTGTTAATATTTTGGAAAAAGGAACGTTAAATGGTACGCAAACTAATTTTGATGGTAATTACGAAATCGATGTCGATTCTGAAAATGCTATACTTGTTTTTAGCTATGTGGGATTTCAGACGCAGGAAATTGCTGTAAAAAACCGCGAAACCATAAATATTAAACTGGAAACTGAAGATCAAACCTTGGATGAAATCGTCGTAATTGGTTATGGCCAACAGAAAAAAAAGACGATTACAGGTTCCGTTTCCCAGATAGAATCAGATGATATTTCAGAAACTCCGGTAGCTAACGTCTCTGAGGCTTTGGTAGGCAAATTATCTGGTATTTCTGCGCGTCAAACAGATGGTAGACCTGGGAATCCTACAAATTTTCAGATACGTAATTTTGGTACACCACTATACGTAATTGATGGAGTACCCCAAGGGGAAGATCAATACAATAATTTAAATCCAGGCGATATTGAGAGTGTAAGCGTACTTAAGGATGCAGCAGCTTCTATTTATGGGGTACGGGCCTCAAACGGTGTGGTGCTCGTAACGACAAAATCTGGAAAATACAATCAGAAAAGCACCATAAAGGTTAATAGCTATTATGGGTGGCAGAGCTTAACACGCTTTTATGACCCGGCAAGTGCAGGGGATTATGTGCGTGCGCTGGCAGAGGCTGATATCTTGGAAACAGGGGAATCAAACTGGACTCCCGAAGAAGTTGCCAAATGGCAGGCAGGTACAGAAGAGGGATATCAGGGATTTGACTGGTCATCTTATATTAAAAAAAACGTACCTCAAAAGTATATTCAGGCTAGCGTTACCGGAGGGTCGGAAAAAATACGCTATTATTTTTCCGGAAGTAATATAAACCAGAAGGCTGTTTTTGAGGGGTACAACTTTAACCGTACCAACATGCAATCGAATATTACGGCCGATATAGGTAAGCGTTTCACAGCAGGAATCAGGGTGAATGGTAAGATTGAAAAGAACAGGACACCGGGCGTTCCTGGAACAGATGACTATCTACAGGCCTTGAGAAGTGTTACTAAAAACCGGCCCACTGAGACTCCATATGCAAACAATAATCCTGAATATTTAAATACCACAAGTTCGTTGCCTACCAATAATGCCATGTTTCCTATTGCAGGATATGCGAAAGATTTAAAACGAACTATCCAGACTAATTTTGATCTGGAATATGATATTCCTATTAAAGGCTTAACGGCAAAAGCTATATATGCCTACTTCTACAATAATCTTTTATATGATGTTTTTGAAAAGAGCTACGATACCTATTCGTATGATGCAGATGCTGATACCTATAATATAACAGGAGGGAGGTCTAACAGATATAGATCTGAACAAAACCAGCATATCCAGAAGAATACTTTTAGGACCATGCTAAATTATGATCGTAAATTCAGAGATCATCACCTATCTGCTGTTGCCGGTTTTGAAGCTGAGGAAATAGAGACAAAAAGCCTTTTTATACGCACGATACCCGCAACTAATGAAATTGAATTAATAAGAGATATTAGTGAGGCAGAAGAGGTAAACAATACCAAGGCTGAGGAAGCCCGTGAAGGTATTTTTTTTAGAGCAAACTATGATTATAAAAATAAATACCTCTTGGAAGTGTCGGGAAGGTATGATGCCGCCTGGAAGTTTGCTCCGGATAATAGATGGGGCTTCTTTCCCTCAGTCTCTGCGGGATGGAGAATTTCTGAAGAACCATTTTTAAAGAATGTAGATTTTCTTAGTGATCTTAAGATTAGAGCCTCTTATGGCGAAATGGGTGATGATAATATAGGTATTGGTCCTTTCGCATATCTTCCTGGCTATAACTATGGTATAGGTGATGCAGTTCTGGACGATGAGCTGGTCACCGGCATTGAGCCTCGAGGCGTGCCCGTGACCTCGCTTTCCTGGATACATTCCCGCATAACAAACTTAGGTATAGACTTCTCTTTTTTAAACCGAAAACTTAGCGGTTCTTTAGAAGGATTTTATAGAAAGCGCACAGGCCTTCCAGGTTATAGAAATGATGTGATCCTCCCGGTAGAAATTAATGTTGATCTTCCACCAGAGAACTTGGGTGCAGATGCTAATATGGGATTAGAAGCTTCTTTGAACTACAAACAGACCTTTGGGGATTTTAGTTTTAATATAGGGGGTAACGCTACATTGGCAAGAAGGAAGAATGTGTATACCTATAATCCGCTTTTTGGAAATTCTTGGGATTATTATAGAAATTCAGTAGAAGATCGATGGGCAGCGATCAATTGGGGAAAACACATTATAGGTCGTTTTCAAAATAAAGAAGAAATTGCAAATTACCCTGTCGAGATAGATGGGAAAAACAATACTACTGTCCTTCCCGGAGATTTTATCTATGAAGATGCCAATGGGGACGGTATCATAAATGGAATGGATGACCGTCCAAATGGTTATGGCGATGGGCAACAGCCTTATCTCGCTTATGGACTCAATGGTGGGTTTAAGTATAGAGATTTTGATCTCAGCTTTACTTTTGCGGGGGCGACAATGCAAAGTCGTGGAAGAGGCTCTGTAGCTAAAGAACCGTTGCTAAATAATCAGAATTCACCAGATTATCTTTTAAATGACCGTTGGCATCACGAGGATATATTTGATGTAAACAGCCCTTGGGTACCTGGAGAATATCCGGCAATTAGGCGTATCAATAGGGAGCATATTGATATAGGATCAGATTTCTGGTATCTAAATGTCACCTATCTAAGGTTACGCAATTTACAGCTGGGCTATAATTTGCCATCCGGCATCCTTTCTTTTCTAAATGTACAAGCTCTACGATTTTATGTTAATGGATTTAATTTAATTTCTTTTGACAATATTAAAGATACTGGGATGGATCCCGAGATTGAAAATAATGCCGGGCATAACTACCCCCCTGTACGGGTAGTCAATGCTGGATTTAATCTAACGTTCTAAACACGAGTCTGGTTTTAATTAAGGTATAGAGAATCAAAAAATAATATTATGAAAAAATTTATTTATATCCTGGTTATCCTTCTATGTTCAAGTAGCTGTCAGGACTATTTAGACAGGGAGCCTAATGATATACTTGTAGACGATCAAGTGTGGAGTAATCCAGATTTAATAAAATCTTTCCTGGCCAATTTATACGGGAGGATGCAACATTTTTCTGGATTTGATGATGCCACAAGGGTTGATATCAACGATTCTGATAATTCGATGTGGTCTGCTCATATTAATAATGATAATAATGTTAATAACCGCCAGCAGTATGCATACAGTTTTAGGCAACTTTGGGTTTATCCATTAATAAGGGATCTCAATATTTTTATCGAGAATGTAGGGGTTACTGATCGACTTGATGAACCGGATAAGAAAAGATTTTTAGCTGAGGGGCGCTTTTTACGGGCCTATATCTATTTTTTGGAAGTTCGTAGTATGGGTGGCGTTCCCTTATTGTTAAAAAGCTATAGTTATGATGGTTCCCAAGATGTTTCAGATTTCCAGGTTCCCAGAAGTACCGAAGCTGAGGTTTATGATTTTATCGCGTCGGAACTTGATGCTATTATTAATGACCTTCCACAGAACGGAAACAGCCAGACACGCGCTAATAAATGGACAGCACTTGCATTAAAATCAAGAGCGATGCTTTATGCAGCGTCTATCGCCAAATATAATAATCTAATGGACACGCCTATAAAAACCCCGGGCGGTGAAGTTGGCATTCCTGCCAGCAGGGCCAATGAATATTATCAAAAATCCCTTGAGGCTTCGCAAGAAATTCTTAATAATGGTCCATACAGCTTGTATAACAAAAACCCCGATAAGGAAGAAAATTTTTACGAGGCGCTAGTAAACAAAAGTAATCCTGAGGTAATTTGGGCTTATGATTATAGTCAAGATGGTAAAACACATAAATTTACGTTTTATAATATTCCAAGATCTATACGGGAAGCTCCTGATAATTCCTCCCAAACAGCCCCTTCTTTATCCTTAGTAGAAACTTATGATTATTTGGACGGAAGAGAGGGAACCCTAAAAACCAGAACTGACCCAGATGACGATTATATTTATTACGATAATGTTGAGGATATTTTTGCAAATAAGGATGCAAGGCTTGGAGGATCGATAATCTATCCGGGAGCATCTTTTAGGGGGCAAGAAGTGAGTATTCAGGCAGGTGTTTTGGTATGGAACGGAAGTTCATATGATATTGTAAACAGTAATAAGCTGGGAGATACCTATTCTGACGGTAAGCTTATGATTGGCTTTGATGGCCCACTGCCGAGTACTGGTTTTAATACAAATACTGGTTTCTATATCCGAAAACACCTTGATACGCGAGTAGGCTCGGGAAACCAGGGAGATGGCAGTGATGTATGGTGGGTACGCTTTCGCCTAGGAGAAGTATATCTCAATGCTGCAGAAGCTGCTTTTGAATTAGGCAATCAGGCCACGGCACTTAATTACATAAATACCCTGCGGGAGCGTGCGGGATTTCCGGCCAACAGTCTCACCGAACTCACTTTTGATAAAATTGTCGAAGAACGGCGTGTGGAATTGGCTTTTGAGGATCATCGCTGGTGGGATTTAAAACGGTGGAGACTGGCTCATAAACTTTGGGATGGAGATTCCAATTCTGAAATAGCCTATTTAAGGGCTTTATGGCCGTATAGAGTGATAAATCCTGATGATCCCACAAAAGATGGTAAATATGTTTTTATAAAAAGAAAAGCCACTAGGTTTAAAGCGGCTATGTATTTTAGGCTGGGGAACTATTATGCAAAAATCCCACAAAATGCCATTGATGCCAACCCATTATTAGTGCCTAATCCCTATCAATAAAACAATAGAAGATGAAAAAAGTAAACTATATTATTTTAATGATAACAGGAATTCTATTTACAACATCATGTGAATATGATAATTATGAGGAGCCGTCCTCAATATTAGAAGGGCGCTTTGTTTATAATGACCAAGCGGTAGGTGTGAAAAGTGATCTCGATGTTATCCGTCTATATGAAGAAGGATGGCAGAAATTCACACCGATTACCGTCTCTGTAAAGCATGATGGCACATTCAGGGCCGCTCTCTTTAATGGAGACTATAAGATGGCTTTGGTCGCCGGTAATGGGCCATGGCAAAATATCAGTGATACCATAGCTTTTCAGTTTATGGGTAATAAGACTCTTGATATTGCTGTAGAACCATTCTTCTGGCCACATGACGAAGATTATAAATTAAACGGTACTACACTTAGCGCATCTTTTGATATCGATCAAGTGGTTGAGGATAAGAATATAGAGTTTGTTGCTTTATACATTGGGAAAACGGCCCTCGTAGATAATCTCTACAATGCCAAAAATTTAAAATTACAGCCCGCTGATATCCCTAATCTGGATCAGCGTCTGTCAATTGACATGGATCTTTCAGATATTGGTGAAGATTTTGTTTACGCTCGAGTAGGTATAAAAACAAGGGGTAATCAGGAATTAGTATTTACGCAGGCACAAAAAATTACATTGTGAATGGCAAAGGAATTCAATCAATTTTTTTGATGATTAAAAATAGGGGTAAGTGGATTGGGAGAGAAAAAAGATTTACCTCCTATGGTATGTGTTACGTTATCGCCATAACTACCCATAAAGCAAAATATGATTACAAATGGAATCCTAAGCCATATCTAGCATCTTAGACAGAAAATTGTGAAGTAGTATTAAATGCAATGAATAACATATCAATCACGCTATTTGTCCTATTGTCTTTGATCAATTTTAATGCAATTGCTCAGAACAAGATTGCTACACGTTGGGCTACAGAAGTGAGCCCGGTTAATGTATGGCAGCAATATCCGCGCCCCCAGTTTGAACGTGAATCCTGGCAAAGTCTCAACGGTATTTGGGATATGGCACTAACTTTAAAAAGTGAAGAATACCAGAATGTAAATTGGGACACAACCATTTTGGTGCCTTTTTCGGTAGAAAGTATACTTTCTGGGGTGAATCAGGAAGTAAAGGAAGAGGAAGCAATTTTCTATCGAAAGAAATTTAGATTAAAAAATAAGTGGGAGGATGAGAAAATCTTACTTCATTTTGATGCTGTAGATTATGAAGCTACAGTATGGTTAAATGGTAAAAAGGTAGGAAGGCATCAGGGGGGGTACAACCGGTTTACTTTTGATATTACTAAATTTCTTGAAAGAGGAATGGAACAGGAACTTATCGTTAAGGCTTATGATCCACAAAAAAAAGTTTTTAAATCCCTCGGAAAACAATTCAGTAGCAGTGATCAGTATGAAAAATGCTCGGGGATATGGCAAAGCGTCTGGATCGAACCGGTAAATAAAGAGGGCCATCTTTCCACTGTCAAAAGTACAACTACACGCAAAGAGGTTCTTTTTGAACCTGAAATAATTGGCGATACAGCTGGCCTAAAGATAAAATATGAAATTTTTGATGATAAGGGCCTTATTGTCACCAGAACTGAACCAGCAGATTTACCGGTAAAGATATCTATCCCCGATCCTAAACTATGGAGTCCTGACACCCCTTTCCTATATACCACAAAAATATCCCTTTTTGAAAACGGTAAATTGTTGGATCAAGTAAATAGTTATTTTGGGTTGCGAACAGTTTCTATGGCAAAAGGTCAAATTTTACTCAATGGTGATCCGATTTTTCAGGTCGGGCCTCTTGATCAAAATTATTGGCCTTGGGGCGGTTTAACCCCGCCTAGTGAGGCTGCAATGCTTTGGGAAACTAAATATCTTAAAGCTATAGGATGCAATATGGTTCGCTTGCACATCAAGAAAAATCCAGATCGATTTTATTATAACTGTGATAAGCAGGGGCTATTAGTATGGCAGGATTTTATCGCGGGCCCGTGGAATGATCATAATCCTCCCTCAGATGAAGCTGAAGCATGGTTAGAGGAGCAGAGAGAAATGATTCATCTCCTTTTTAATCATCCTTCCATTATTCAATGGATTACATTTAATGAATCCTGGGGGGAACACAATGAAGAAAATATTTTAAAATGGACGCGTAAACAGGATTCTACCCGCCTGATTACGCTGGCCAGTGGTTGGAACGATATCAAAGGTCTGGGTGATATTCGCGATCTTCATGACTATACCATGCGGCCTGCAATCCCCACCAAAATTACCGAAAGTAGGGCCATAGTAATCGGGGAAGGGGGCGGATTTGCATCTGCTGTTCCTAAACATAACTGGTTAGGAAGAACAAATGAACATGGAGTTATTAAAAATCCGCTGTTTGGAGGTTTTAATCCTGAAATCCCCAGAGATTCGGTAGTAACTCACGATATGTTCAGGCCCACATTCACCACAGGAATAGCATTTCAAAGGCAATACCAAAGATTTATTGAACATCTTATTCTTCTTAAAAATTCTGGATTAAACGCCATTGTTTACACCCAACTAACTGACATGAAGAAAGAGGAAAATGGGTGGCTCACCTTTGACCGGGAAATAAGTAAAATCGACGAGAGAGCGTTAAAGAAGATGCATAAAAACCTAATTTCAAGTATCAAGGATCAAACGGTTATTTTGGAAAATTCTATCGAAAATAGACCCGAGAAATGGCTGGTCGCCAATATGCCTTTCCCTAAAAAATCTAAAGATTCTTTAGATGCACTCACCATACAACGATCTTTGGACACCACTGATTTAAAGTGGCAAAAAGAATTTGCACCCTTTGGAAATACTGAAGGAAATAGAAATAAATGGCAAGGAAAGGATGAATTGTTGGCAAAAAGAACCTTTATTCTCAAAGAAATCCCTAAAAATCTTTCGGTGAGGATATTCTCTTATCTGGAGGGGGAAACGCCCTGGCTGCATTGCAGAATCTACATTAATGGCAGTTTTGTTGCTGATGAGACCACAAGGCAAAAAATGCCTGAGCATCGTATGGCAGAGGTTATTATTCCGAAAAATAAACAGCATGTTCTTAAAAAGGGAGCTAATGAAATTATGATTCAATTTATACCCGGCCTGCGGGTCCAAACCGGGAAAATAACTAATCTACCGGAAAAAATTAGCATTGATGCAGAAATCACCAAATTTTAAAATTCACCTATTCAATTAAAGTAAATACAGTCCAATGGAATTTAAAAATAGCATTATGATGATCGCAATCTTACCAGGATTGCTATTTAATTCCTGTAAACCAGGAGAAAAGAATACCGATGATAAGGAGGTGGCAATACAAAGTAAGAAGCCTAACATTATTCTCATCATGTCTGATGATATGGGATATTCTGATTTAGGATCCTATGGTGGTGAAGTGCATACACCCAATCTGGATGCGCTTGCAGCAGATGGGCTAAAGTTCACACAATTTTATAATACGGCACGTTGCTGCCCTACACGGGCATCGCTTATGACAGGGCTGTATCCGCACCAAACGGGGATCGGGCATATGACCAATCCACCTAATTCTGATCAGCATGATATGGGATTGCCGTCTTACCGCGGTTTTATGAATAAAAATAATATGACTATTGCAGAAGTTCTAAAACAGGCTGGTTATCATACCTACATGTCGGGCAAATGGCATTTAGGAATGGAAAAAGAAGATCAATGGCCGCTTCAAAGGGGTTTTGATCATTATTATGGCATACTGGCCGGGGCTGCTAATTACTTTGACCCTGTAGAACCCCGCGGAATCACAGTTGATAATAAACAGGTAAAGATCACAGATAAGGACTATTATATTACTGATGCCTTTACCGACAACGCGCTGAAATTTGTTGACGATTCCCAAGAGCAAAAGGATGATAACCCCTTTTTCTTATATCTGGCCTACACGGCGCCACACTGGCCATTGCAGGCTCCCAAAGAGGATATTGACAAATATAGGCATCGCTATGATGAGGGATGGGGAGCTATACGTGAGGAGCGCTACAAGCGTATGGAGAAAATGGGGATTATCAATGGGGATTGCGAACTCTCAGATCAGGATAGCCCCGGCTGGGACAGCCTTCCCAAAGCAAAACAAAAAGAAATGGCCCTGCGCAGAGCGATTTATTCTGCCCAGATCGACCGGATGGACCAAAATATTGGCCGATTGATAAATCATTTAAAAGAAAAAGGGGTTCTGGATAATACACTGCTTGTTTTTCTAGACGATAATGGTGCCTGTGCCGAAGGCGGTATGCTCGGCGGTGGGAAAGCCAGCAACCTAGAGACAGAGACTGGATATTTTCTCAGCTATGGCCAGGCCTGGGCCAATGCATCAAACACGCCTTTCAGGAAATACAAACACTGGCTGCACGAGGGTGGCATTTCCACCCCGCTCATTATCCACTGGCCATCACAGACCAAAGATGTCAAAAAAGGTAAAGTTGTGAGAGAATATGGCTTTCTGCCCGATATCATGGCCACATTTGTGGATGTGTCGGGAGCAGCATATCCCAAAACCTACAACGGCCATGATATCCCACCCATGGAAGGGCAAAGCCTTTTGCCGCTTATAGAAGGGAGCGATGAGCAAGTGCACAAAAAACCCATTTTTTGGGAACATGAAGGGAATAAAGCGGTGCGCCTGGGCAATTATAAGCTGGTGATGGAATGGAAGGGGAAGGATAAAAACCACTGGGAACTTTATGATATGTCTAAAGATCGTAGCGAGGAGCATGATATTGCGAGTGAGCACCCCGAAAAGGTAAAAGAGATGACCGCCCAGTGGGATCACTGGGCCAAAGATAAAGATGTGGCGCCCTGGGAAGAGATTCAAAATATCATGCGCGAAAAAAGGGATGAAAAGAAAGGCTAACTTCTATTGAAAGCTCTAATTATGAAAAAACCCAGAAACTATATGAAAATGATTGGCGTATGTGTTTTATTCATAATCATATCAGCTAATAAACTGCCCCATCCCACAACATCTGCTAAAAAACCCAATATCATTTTTATCCTGGCCGATGATCTAACAAGATGGGATGTTGGATGCTACGGGAGTGTAGATTCTAAAACCCCTACCATTGATAGTCTGGCCGCAGCGGGAATGATGTTTACCAAATGTTATCAGGCTGCCCCCATGTGCTCACCTACACGTCATAACCTGTTGACGGGCATGTATCCAGTAAGAACGGGGGCTTATCCCAACCATACCTATGCTAAGCAAGGGACAAAATCTGTTGTGCAGTACCTTAAACCATTGGGGTACCGGGTTGCCCTTTCTGGAAAAAGACATATCCTTACCAAGAAAGTTTTCCCTTTTGAATATATTGATGGTACCGATAGTACAACCACAGATCCTGATCTAAACAAGGTGGATTCTTTTCTGGGCGATGTTTCGAAAAATGACGAGAATTTCGCCCTTTTTGTAAACTTTAAGTCCCCACATTCCCCATGGACGGAAGGTGATCCGGAACTTTTTGACAAGGAAAAAATTACGCTGCATCCCTATTTGGCCGATACGCCGAAAACACGGGATCAGTTCAGAAATTATCTCGCGGAAATCAACTATCTGGACGGGCAGATCAAACAAACGATGAACTTCTGAAGAAGAATGGCCTTGGTGAGAATACCATCGTCATGTTTGCGACAGAGCAGGGTAGCAGTATGCCCTTTGCAAAATGGACATGTTATAATGCCGGCGTAGGTTCTGGATTAATCATTAACTGGCCCGGTAAAATAAAACCGGGTAGTACGAGCGATGCTTTGGTAGAATATAGCGATATCGTCCCCACCATGATTGATGCCGCAGGCGGAAAACCTGTAGAAAATCTTGATGGTTTCTCGCTATTGCCCGTCTTAACGGAACAAAAAAAAGAGCATAAGAAATATACTTACGCTTTACAGACCACCCGTACTATTTTCAGCGGATCCCAATATTTTCCTATTCGTTCTGTCTCAGATGGAAAATACCGACTTATCGTTAACCTTACCCCAGGTGCATCTTTTCAAAATACGACGGTAAAAAGAAATGCTTATTATAAGGAATGGAAACAGAGCAGTAATTTAGATGATTTGGCCCTGGCACAAAAATATGAGCACCGGCCGCCAGTGGAATTATATGATGATGAAAATGACCCTTACGATATGCAAAACCTGGCGGATGACCCTCAATATCAGGATAAGATTGATGAACTCAGGCAGAAATTGCATGCATGGATGAGCTATTGTGGTGATGAGGGGATACGCACCGAACTTGAAGCAAATTTACATACGCATCACCGCCTAAATTCCACCGAAACAGTATCGATGCACCTTGATTACCTTCCGGCGACAGCCAAAGGAAATTTTAACGTAAAAAAGGACGGTTACTATATGTTTTATTCCAAAGCAACAACAACGATCAAGGTAGATGGCAAGGAGCTTTATTTCGGTAAAACCGATAAAAAGGAATATGCTAATTACGTGGCTGTAGCGCTTAAAAAAGGGAAGCACACGATTGAGTATGATAAAAAAATAAAATTGGAATGGTCAGGTCCCAATATGAACAAAAAGGGGTTTAAACGTAGTATGTGATTCTAGCCTGTGACCTTAAAATCTTTATTAATTATGATAAAATCCATCAAATCCTTAACCCTTTTGTCCTTGGGTATATTGGTCTTTCCATCAGCGGCAGGTAATGTAACAGCAAAAACCCCTCCCCAGGAAAAGCCTAATATCATTTTTGTTTTGGTAGATGATATGGGGATAGGGGATGTAAAGGCTTTTAATGCAGAAGGTAAGATTGCGACTCCTCATATGGATGCCTTAGCGGCTTCTGGAATAAAATTTACCGATGCACATACGTCTTCTGCCGTGTGTACCCCTACAAGATATGGAATTCTTACTGGAAGATATAATTGGCGCAGTCCGCTTAAAAGTGCCGTTGTAGGGGGAGATTCCAAAGCACTTATTCCCGAAACAAGAATTACTGTTGCAAAAATGCTCCAGGATAACGGATATCACACTTCATTTATAGGAAAGTGGCATTTGGGCTGGGACTGGCAACATAAAAAAGATAGTACGGGTAAAACGGTAGAGGGAGTAAATAATATAGACTTTGCTAAACCTATTTCCAACGGCCCCAATGATTTAGGTTTTGATTATTCGTATGGCTTACCCGCCTCTTTGGATATGGCCCCCTATGTATATGTAGAAAACGGTCTGGCTACCGAAATACCAAATAAATTTACCGAAA
The DNA here is from genome assembly GCA_965219335.1 of Leeuwenhoekiella sp. Taxonomy (GTDB): domain Bacteria; phylum Bacteroidota; class Bacteroidia; order Flavobacteriales; family Flavobacteriaceae; genus Leeuwenhoekiella. The sequence continues at coordinate 1,313,648 of CBDCNG010000007.1, read as the reverse complement.
GTACGGCAGAATACGGCTGGTGGCGCAAGGGCCCTACGTCTCCCCATTTTGTCCACACCGATGTGCTTCCCCATTTTTTTGAGAAAGCCTTTGATCAGATCAAAAAAGAAGCGAAAAACCCAAAACCGTTTTTCATGTACCTGGCACTGCCTTCCCCGCATACGCCCATCCTGCCAAACGCAGAGTGGCGCGGAAAAAGCAATCTGAACCCCTATGCCGATTATGTATTGGAAATAGACGATTACATAGGAAAACTGGAACAGCTTTTAAAAGATAGGGGGATAGGCAAGAAAACCCTAATCTTTTTTGCCAGTGATAACGGCTGCACGACAGATGCCAATTATCCCTTGCTGAAAAGCAAAGGTCACGATCCCAGTGCGGGCTTTCGAGGGCATAAAGCAGATATTTTTGAAGGCGGTCACCGCGAACCCTTCATCGTAAAATGGCCGGGTAAAATCAAACCGGGCACCACCTGTGATGTTACGGTCTGTACAAACGATTTTATGCGCACCTGTGCCGATATTTTGAATATTGAACTGAAAGGGGACGAGGCCGAAGACAGTTTTTCCCTTATCCCGCTTTTAATGCCTGATGGTTCAAGGGAATATAAAAGAACCTATACGGTACATCATTCCATTAATGGAAGTTTTGCCATACGTGAAGGAAAATGGAAAATGATCTTCTGTCCCGGATCGGGCGGATGGAGCAATCCCAGGCCCAATAGTCCGGCAGTAAAAGATCTGCCAAGATATCAACTGTATGATTTAACTGAAGATCCTTCTGAAACCCACAATTTATACGGTTCTGAAACCAAGATTGAAAACCACTTGAGATCGTTAATGCGCACGTGCATAGCAAATGGGAGAAGTACAGCAGGCCCAAAACAGGAAAATGATTTACCATTGAACGGTAAAAAATGGACTCAAATTGAAGATATCATGAATTGAATTTTTTGCAATTGTGCCATATCTGTGATTATACATAATTGCTTTTAATCAGACTTGTATAGTATAGAAATTGGCATACAAAACGCTGTATTTATGAGAATAGGAGATAAAAGATTTAGCATGAAAACGATATCGATTAGTTTGCTGGCAGTAGTTACGGTAATTGTTATGTATTCTTTTTATGGATTTACAACTGAAAAAAAGGTAGATGATAGCTCACCAATTTTGGTTAAGGAAAATCGACCTAATGTGATATTGATAATGGCAGATGATCTGGGTTATTTAGATATAAGTCCATATGGGAGTAAACAGGTAAAAACACCTTATTTACAAAAAATGGCAGACCAGGGAATGTCATTTGATAATATGTTTACCTCTACAGCCATGTGTTCTCCCACACGACAGCAAATACTTACAGGTCTATATCCTGTGAGAAACGGTGCCTATCCCAATCACAGTTTTGTTTATGAGGGAACAAAAAGTGTTGCGCATTACCTGCAAGATGCCGGTTATGAGACAGCGATAATCGGTAAAAGGGATTTTGGTAATCAAGAATCCTTCCCTTTTAAATTCCTTGGAGGGCGTAACTGGGATTCAGGAAATGGTCAAAGTATTAAGCTGGAAGACGCAGACGATTTCATTAAAGAAACGAAAAAACCTTACTTTTTGGTGGTAGCGAGTAACCAACCTCATGTACCCTGGGTAAGAGGTGATCAAAGTGCTTATGCACCAGAAAATATCAAAGTACCGGAATATCTTGTGGATACCCCAGAAACCCGAAAGTCATTATCAAAATATTATGCAGAAATAACTTACCTTGATAGCCTTGTGGGAAAGACGGTGGATATCGCCGAAAAGTATGCAGAAAATAACAATACAATGATCATTTTTACGAGTGAACATGGCCCTCAATTTCCCTTTGCAAAATGGACCTGTTATGACCAGGGGTTAAAAACCAGTTTTATTGTAAAATGGCCGCGACATGTTAAGGCGGGAAGCCGTAATGCCGCAATGACACAATATGTAGATGTGGTGCCCACACTTCTTGATCTCGTAGGGATAGATCCTAAAAGTATAGAGACTGGCGTAAACGATGCTTATGGTAATACAGGTTTTGATGGGAAAAGTTTTAAAAACGTACTCCTTGATGGGAAAAGCTCATTTAGGAATTATGTTTTCGGAGTTCAAACTACTCAGGGGATTATAAATGGATCAGACAATTTTCCCGTCAGATCGATAAGAGATGATCATTACCTATATATAAAAAATCTAAATCCTTCTGAAACCTTTACCAATGTAGAAACTAAAAAGGGAGTTGTGGGAAGTTGGGAAGGTGTTGATAAACAAAGAGCTGAAGCTTATAGCCATAGGCCAAAGGAGGAATTATATGACATTAAGAAAGATCCCTATCAATTGCATAACCTTGCCGCTATGCCGGATTATGAGAATGTCATCAAAAGAATGTACAAAAAACTCCAGGAATTTATGCGGCAGCAGGGAGATTTAGGTAAGGAAACTGAAGCAAAAGCAAAGAGTAGACAGGCGCATAAATAAATCTAACCAAAGGCCATTTATTTTTAAGATAGACTAAAGCAGTCAATAGCTAATTGAATTAGAAAGAAGGTCTTGCCAATAATAGGTGCATTTTCAAGTGAATGAATAATCAATTTTTACTACCGTTATAATTTTGAGAACCCATATAATTTTTCATTTAAACTTTAAAATGAATTTGCAAAGAGGGCTTATAACCTGTTTTTTGTTGCTAAGCCTGTTCCAGTCTTTTGGTCAACAGCAGGACCTCATTTTTAAAAACTATTCTGTAGAAGATGGTCTTACTTCTAATACTATATGGGCTATCGGCCAGGACGGCGAGGGATTTATGTGGTTTGGAACCCGCAATGGCTTGAGTCGTTTTGACGGTTACGAATTTAAGTCCTATCAATTTTCCAATAGCACATCGCATTCCCTGGGCAACAATTTCATTCATTCACTCCTTACCTATGACAATGATAATCTATGGTTGGGTACCAGTAGGGGTATTTATACCCTTGATTTAAGGACAAACAAATTTTTGCGGCTCAAAAACATAGGGAATGTTATCGTTAACGATTTATTAAAGGATAAAGATGGAAATATTTGGATAGCGACCGGCGCTGGATTATTTAAATATGACAGGGCCACAAAAACCGTAAGCCATGAAGCTCCAGAACTTATAAGACTGCGCAAATTAACCTTTGATAAAAACGGTAATCTATGGATAGGTACAACAGGTTTTGGCGTATTTCAATATAATCCTTTTGATCAGAAAATTATAAAATCTTATAGTAAGAGCGATGGTTTATACAGTTCTTTTATACTCACCATTTTCACTGATAAGCAAGATAGAATATGGGTGGGAAGTTTTGGTGGGGGGCTTAGCCTTTGGTTACCGGAAGAAAAAAAATTCAAATCCTATATAAAAGAAAATAGCAATATCAGCAGTGATATTGTGAGATCACTGCTGCAGGTTGATAATGATAAACTATTGATAGGGACCGAAAAAGGCCTTAATATTTTTGATCTCTCAGAGAAAACTTTTACAAATTATGTACATAACCCCAGTGATAGGCACAGCTTGAGCGGTAATGCCGTTTACAGTATTTTTAAGGATCAATGCAATGGTATCTGGCTGGGCAGCTATTTTGGAGGCTTGAGTTATTACGCTGAAAGCAGCAATGGATTTCAACGGTTTTATCCCGGTAGTGGGGAGAACAAATTGTCTGGTGGAGGGGTAAGTGCGATAATTGAGGATCAACCGGGTAAATTCTGGATAGGTACAGAAGACGCTGGTCTTAATTATTATGATGTCCATGCCCGTACGTTTAAAAAATATCCTTTTGAACCCAAACAAGAGCCCTTATCCTATTTCAATATACTTTCGCTTGAAGATGTAGGCGATGAATTATGGATAGGGACATTTTCAGGAGGCCTTAATATCTACAATAAAAAGACGGGTAAGGTTAAGGTTTATAACAATAAGTATAATAACCCAAATCACATAAGTGGCAATAATGTGCACTGCATATATAAGGATAAAGAAGGTGTACTTTGGGTAGGCACATCACACGGTCTTAACGTATATGATGCGAAAACCAAAAAATTCACCCAGGTGAAGGAGTTGGGGCAAAAATTTCTTACTGATATTTATGAGGATGACGCCGGTGTTATATGGTTTGCGATAAATGGTGGCTCCCTATTTGGGAAGCGTAAAAAATCTGGAGATTGGTTAAAATATAATTTCAGGGACACTTTAGGATTCTCGGGCGTTGGGCGCTTCGCCATCGTAGATGATCACGAGGGCCATCTATGGCTTGCGACGGAAGGGAATGGCCTTGTTAAATTTAGCTTCCGGGATGAATCCTTTGAACTTTATGGTAAAAAACACGGGATAGATGCAAATGTAATCTACGATATCCTGCAAGAGGATGATAGAAAACTATGGTTATCAACCAATAATGGGATTTATCATTTTGATCCGCATTCAGGAAAAATTGACCATTTTAGTAAATGGGATAACCTTCAGAGCAATGAATTTAATTATAATGCAGGATACATAGCGTCAGACGGGAAGATGTTTTTTGGGGGCATCAATGGATTCAATACTTTTTACCCAGATAGTGTAGATATTCAGCCCCTCAAAGGGAATATTGTAATCAATAGTTTACAGCTATTCAATAATGATATTACACTAGACCAGTCTGATCAAAAAATTTTATCGCAAACGATTAATTATACTGATCATATAAAACTCTCCCATGATCAGTCCGTGATCAGTCTGGAGTATGCCGCCCTTAATTTTGAGAATCCTCAAAAAACAAAGTATGCCTACAAAATGGAAGGTTTTGACGATCGGTGGAATTATGTAAGTACGCAAAGGAAAGCAACTTATACCAATCTACCGCCGGGGGATTATATATTTAAGGTTAAAGCCACAAATGATGATAAAGACTGGAATGGGCCTAGCACAAGTGTAGCTATCACGATTGCACCCCCATTTTATATGCATCCGGTGGCCTATTTGATTTACGCAATTCTCACTCTTTTTATGATTTTGCTTGCGCGAAAGGTACTCTTGGATAGGGCAAAGCGTAGAAACCAAAGAAGGCTTCAGCAACTTGCCATAGAGCAGGAAAAAGAATTCTATAATCAAAAAATAGAATTTTTTACCACCATGGCCCATGAAATTCGCACTCCTCTGTCGCTCATCACTGCGCCTTTGGAGAAAATGATGAAATTTTCCACCTTACCTGAACCTGTAAACAGGCAATTGGAAATCATGGACAAAAATTCCACCAGATTGATCAATCTGGTCAATCAACTTTTGGATTTTAGAAGGATAGAAAGCGATATTTATACCATTAGAAAGGAAAAACTTGACCTTGTTGTATTGATCCATTCCCTATACTCCCGATTTTCTGCAATGAAATATCAAAAGGATGTACGCTTTACCTTAAGTACCAAGGTAAGTCATCTTCAGATTATGGGGGATTCAGAGGCATTGACTAAAATATTCAATAACGTTCTTATCAATGCATTCAAATTCACAAAAACAGAGGTAAATATACTTATTGATGAACCCACTCTTGGCAGGGATGGCAAGCTGTACTGCCTTACAACCATTCATGACGATGGGATCGGAATTCCTGAAGAAGAGTTAGAAAATATATTCGGCAAATATTTTAAGGTTACAGGGGATTCACCTTCAACAAATTTAATTGGGACGGGGATTGGCCTTTCGCTTGCAAAATCCCTCACGGAAAAGCATGGCGGTTATTTATCGGTTACAAGTACGCCCAATGTATCAACAGCATTTAAGATTTTTCTACCGTATCAAAAGGAGACAATACCCGTTTTAGAAGAGCAAGCCCATAAAGACAATACAAGCACTATAGATAACTCTGAAAAGTGTGATGATGCGAAAGAAACAATATTGATCGTTGAGGACGATGCATTTCTCTTAGATTTTTTTTATGAGAATTTGATACAGGAAGGTTTTGGGGTACATACAGCCAAAGATGGGAATGAAGCCTGGGATATACTTGAGCATCATGAAGTAAATCTGGTACTATCTGATGTAATGATGCCTGATGTCAATGGTTTAGAACTTTGCAAAAAAATAAAAAATACTCCTGATTATAGCCACATCCCAGTGATATTGCTTACGGCAAAAACAAATTCTGAAGCTGAAATTATGGGGGTTAAATATGGTGCTGATGCCTATATTACAAAACCTTTTAAGTGGGAACATGTAGTGGCGGTGGTAAAGAATCGTTTAAAATTACGCGCAGATTTAAAGGAAAAGTTCGCCAATCAGCCCTTTATCTCCGTAGGAAGTTTAACCGAAAACTTAGGGGAAAAAAAGCTGATGGAAAAAATTACGGGCATCATAGAAGAGCGTATCGGTGATCCTAACTTTTCGGTAAAGGAACTGAGTTGTGAGATGGGAATGAGCAGATCAAGCCTTCACAAAAAATTAAAGTCGATTTCTGGTAAAGTGCCTAATGAATTTGTCAGGATCGTGCGATTGAAACATGCGGCTAAATTGCTTTTACGCAAAGAATATACTATTGCCGAAGTCAGCTATATGAGTGGTTTCAATTCCCATTCTTATTTTTCAAAATGTTTTTATGATCAATTCGATATAACTCCAACAGAATTTTTAGAAAATAACCAAGTTGGTCAAGAGTCCTAAAAACCAGTGATTACTACAATTTTGGTACTAATAGCGACAATATTACTACACCCCTTCTGCACAATATATTAATTTGGACACTTCAAAAGTTGGTGACTATGATTGATAATTTACATCGTTTGCAACGTAATGGAACATCACGTTTAAAATATTTAGTTTTTTTCGTATGCTGTAGCTTGTCAATTGCATCATTTGCTCAGGCAACCAAAAAGCCCAACATTGTAATTATTTTGGCAGATGATCTTGGGTGGGGAGATTTGGGGTTTCATGGAAGTGAGATCATGACGCCCAATATAGATAAGCTCGCACAGCAAGGGGTCATCTTGAGCCGATTTTATACGGCGCCTATCTGTTCTCCCACACGAGCTGGCATTATGACTGGCAAATATCCTAACCGTTTTGGTCTGCGAGAAACCGTAATACCTCCCTGGAGTAAATTTGGTGTTGATCTGGATGAAAAGTTCCTGCCGGAATACCTTAAAGAGGCAGGTTATAAAAATAGGATAGCGCTGGGAAAATGGCATCTTGGTCATGCGAAAAAGGAATTTTTACCCCTTTCTCGAGGTTTTACCCATTTCTATGGTCATTACAACGGGGCGATAGATTATTTTACTCACAATCGCGAGGCTGAACTGGATTGGCATAATGACTGGGAAACCTCTTTCGATAAAGGCTATAGCACCGATCTGATATCCATTGAGGCTGTAAAGAATATACGTCAATACGCTGGTGAAAAAGATCCTTTTTTTATGTATGTAGCTTTCAATTCGCCCCATACTCCACTTCAGGCTAAAAGAGAAGATTTGTTGAAGTATGGTTTTGATCCAGATAAACCCACCTTTTCAGAAGAAAAAAATGGTTACGGTGGGGAAGGAAAAGGAAATACCGAAAGGCAAACCTATGCTGCCATGGTAACTTGTATGGATAGGGGGATAGGCAGAATTTTAGAGACTTTAAAAGAAAAAGGGATAGACAAAAACACCCTGGTTCTCTTTTTTAGTGATAATGGAGCGAACGTTCATGGGGGCGGCTCAAGTGGTTCGCTACGAGGTCATAAATTTATGGAATGGGATGGGGGCGTGCGATCACCTGCCATTATAAAATGGCCATCCAGATTTAAAGGCGGGAGGACTGTAGACCAGTTGGCTGGATATATAGATTTAATACCGACGCTTTTAGATGCCGCAAATGCCGAACCCGTGGCAGAAAACCTTGATGGTAAAGATATCCTGCCGGTCATTGAGGGTAAGCAGCAGTCCTTTGACAGGGAACTCTACCTTGGTTATGGCAGTATGATTCAAAATAAATGGAAACTGGTAAGCTCTCATGGCGGAAATTCGGCCATGAAAAATGAGGAGGATGAAGTCTTTCAAATTGTAGAAGATCCTAACGAGAAAAAAAATATTAAGGATAAAAATGGGAGTGTATATAAAACCTTAAAAGAAAAAGTTACCACTTATGATTCTATAAAGCCTAAAAAATCAGTTCCCCCCTATGGTTATGGAAGAAAAGGTTTTAAGGCTCCTAAGAACTGGGAAATAAAGAATGATTAAGTGCATTTTTTTGATAATCTATTTTTATAACAACAATAACGATTTCAATATTGAAAACTTAATGTTTCATTTTTGAACAGTTGATAATTTTTAAAACATGGGTAATTTTTAAAACGGTACACCTAAATAAACTTCCTTAAATACTATGAAAAAAATTATTTTACTTTCTAAGTTCCTGTTTTTTGTAAGCCTTTTTTTCGGCTCGATGAGTTTCGCATACGCGCAACAACAATCTGTAAATGGTAAAGTTGTAGACGATGGGGGCATCGCACTATCGGGAGTAAATGTTATTGTAAAGGGTACAAATAATGGTGTACAGACCGATTTTGATGGTAATTTTGAGATAGATATCAATTCTGAAAACCCAGTGTTGGTTTTTAGTTATGTGGGATTTGCAAGTCAGGAAATCCCGGTATTGGGAAAATCAACGATTAATGTCACATTAACTACAGATCAGGAATCGCTTGATGAAGTGGTTGTTGTAGGCTATGGCACGCAAAAAAAAACCGACCTTACCGGATCTGTATCTTCTATAAAAGTTGATGACGTTAGCAATGTAACGAATACCTCTGTTGATGGAATGCTAAAGGGCGTTTCTGGTATTAACGTTGTTCAGAATAATGGGGAGCCAGGAGCTGGCTTTTCAATTAATGTAAGAGGTGCAAGCTCTGTTAGTGCAGGTAATAGCCCCTTATATGTAATTGATGGATTCCCCGTAGATAACAACCCCGCACTGGGGAGTGGGGGTGATCCAGGCTTTTCAGGGCAACGAAGCCCCAGAAACCCATTGGCTTCAATTAATCCCCAAGATATTCAATCGATTGAGATTCTTAAAGATGCTTCTGCGGCGGCAATATATGGATCACGAGGTGCAAACGGGGTCGTATTGATTACTACAAAAAGCGGTGTGGCTGGCAAGGTGAAAATCAATTTTCAAACCTCTATGTCATTTCAGACTCCTTTTAATAGCATAGATGTTTTAACCGCCCAGGATTATAAGCGCACTCTTAATGAAATAATTGCAGAAGGCGGTGGCAGCCAAGATGAGATAATAGGCGATATCGCGAATAACGGGGCGGGCACAGATTGGCAAGATGCTGTTACCGAAAATTTAGCATTGATGCAAAACCATCAACTATCCTTTACCGGTGGTAATGAAAATTCTAAATACTTCCTGTCTTTGAATTATGTAGATCAGGAAGGTGTTGTTAAAAGAAGTGATTATGATCGATATAGCATTCGTTTTAACCTGGACTCCCAGGTTACTGATAAATTCAAAATAGGGTTAAATTCTACAGCATCTTACACCACAAATACTTTTGTTCCCAATGGTTTTTCTACTAATGAAAGTGCCGGAACTTTGTATTCTGCCATAAATTTTGATCCCACACTCCCCATTACAGATGAAAATGGCGATTATGTTATTTCCCCTTTACTTAGTATTGATAACCCGATGGCTTTGTTATATGGTACTAATTCTTCTTCAAGATCCAGTAGGATTTTGACAACCTTTACCGGCGAATATTCCTTTACGGATGCTTTCAGTGCAAAATTGAATTTAGGTGGAGATATCCTTAATGAGAAAAGGAAAAATTATATAGGTAGACTGACCAAAAATGGTAGGAATATGGGTGGTATAGGTGCTATGTACCAGGGGGAAAGAAGCAGTTATCTCGCGGAATTTACTATGAATTATAATAAAACATGGGGAGAAAATAATCTTGAAGCACTGGTGGGAACCACATATCAGCGGTTTTTTTCTAACAGACAGAATAACAGGGCAAGCAATTTTCCCAGTGACGCAACCCAGGCTGATGACCTTTCGTTAGGAAGCCAGGATACGTATGTGATTAACAATCCATCTACAGGAAATAGGCTAGCGTCTTTAATAGGCCGTATCAATTATATATATAAGAACAAGTATTCAGCCACCCTAACGGCAAGGCGTGATGGATCTTCAAGATTTGGTGAAAATAATAAATATGGAACATTCCCTTCGGCTGCAGTTGCTTGGAAAATTTCAGAAGAAGATTTTATGGCTGATCTAAAGAAGATTAATTTTCTGAAATTAAGAACAAGTTGGGGATTGACCGGTAATCAGGAAATCGGGGATTTTGCATATCAAACTACATATTCGGGAGGATCTCCCGCTATATGGGATGATCAGCTCATAACCACAACGGCACCCTCAAGATTGCCAAATCCAGACTTAAAATGGGAGCAGACTGAGCAGATTGATGTTGGACTGGATTTCGGTTTGTTCAAAAATAGAATTAGTGGTGGCATTGATTATTATTCAAAAACAACCACAGATATGCTTCTTAATTTACCCGTCCCGCAGTCTACTGGTTTTGGAAGCATATTGACCAATATTGGTGAAATAAAAAATTCAGGATTAGACTTTTTTGTGAGTTCAAAAAATATTGTCGGCCCGGATTTTAAATGGTCAACAAATTTGACCCTTACAACCTTGAAGAATAAAGTGGTTGATCTTGGCCCTATTCCTGAGATTGACTCAGGTAGTGGTTTTTTACATGTGGATCAGGTGGGTATCATTAGACCGGGAGAACCTTTAAATTCATTTTATGGGTGGGAGGTCGCTGGTGTATGGCAAGAGGATGATGATTATACTACCACTAGTGAAAATGTAGAACCCGGTAATTTAAAGTATGTTGATCAAAATGGTGACGGTTATATAAATGGTGATGATAGAATAATACTGGGTAATTCATTTCCGGATTTTCAATGGTCAATGGGCAATACCTTTAGCTATAAGAATTTTGAGCTGTATGTTTATTTCGAAGGTGTAGAAGGGGCACAAATGCTGAATGGTAATCTAATTGATAGCTATTTCCCCATCAATTTCAGAAGAAATAAATTTGCTGAACCATATCTCAACAGGTGGACCCCGGAAAATCCTACTAATGAGTATCCTTCATTTGTAAATCCGCTTTCGCAGGGGCGAAAAACGGTGAACTCTAAAACAGTTCAGGATGCTTCCTATACTAAGCTAAAGAATATTAGGCTGACCTATAATATTCCTGATTCCGTAGATTGGTTTCCCTCGGGTCAGATTTACATTTCAGCCGACAATCTTTTTATCCTAACTGATTATGATGGGATAGACCCATCGATCAATCCTAATGGCAATGCTAGTTTACGTGTTGATTTTAACACCTATCCTACTTCAAGAACATATACTATAGGTCTTAGATTGAATTTATAATTTATAAAATGAAAAACTTTAGAAAAATAATTCTGCTCGTACAGATATTGGCTATAACACTAAGTTTAACTGGCTGTGAAGATATTCTTGAAGAAGAAAATATTTCACAATTACAGGCTGATAATTTACTCTCCACAGAGTTGGGTATAAAAAGTGTAATCGCTGACGCATATTCCCAATTGGCAGGGGCTAACAACATTCGCGATATTGTTAAGCGTGAGGAGATGACCTCTGATGAAATGTGGCAAACAGGGGGGGGTGAAAATGGAACGGCATCCAGTTTAATTGCTTTCTTTTGGGATTCAAATAATTCTCTGGAAGCATTTGATTGGTCTCCATACTGGAATGCGATACGCGATGCAAATACCGTTTTGGATAACATTGAGAATGTCACTGAAATTTCAGACGATACCCGTAACCAGTTAAGTGCTGAAGTAAGATTTTTAAGGGTATGGGCTTATTATTCCTTATGGAACCAATTTGGCACGATGCCCATTAGAACCAGTCTTACGGACCCTCGAGAACTTGCAAGAGCAAGCGAAGAAGAATTTAGTACTTTTATGGAAAGCGAAATGCTTGCGGTGATACCTGTTTTGCCGGAACCCGGAAATGAACCTAATTATGGGAGAGTGCATAGTGATGGGGCCCGTGCGCTGCTTACCAAATGGTATTTAAACACAAAACAATGGCAAAAATGTGCTGATATGGCGAAGGAAATCATGGATCGTGGAAATTTTGCACTCGTTCCCTCGGCCTTTGATCTTTTCGCTTTGGAAAATGAAAGAAATTCTGAGTTTATCCTTGTTAAAGCCTTAGCACCTAATACCAATAATGGGAATAACCTTGTGCCTACTAATTTTCCACCAGATTTTTATGAAGGCATTGATGGTGGTCTTAATGGCGTAGTTAATACTACATGGTCCAACTTTGCCTCTCAATATAGGCTTTATGATGAATTTTATAATTCTTTTGAAGAGGGAGATAGAAGACGGGATAGAATTTTGACGCGCTATATAAAGTCAAATGGTGATGAGGTCAACCTGCTGGATACTCCAGATAATACCAGGGCTATGAAATTTCCACCAGATCCGGCAACGCAAGGTGTATTTCATGGAAATGATTTCCCCTTTGTACGTTTTGCAGATATTCTTTTAGCTCGAGCCGAAGCCCTCAATGAGCTTAATGGTCCTAACCAGGAGTCCATTGATTTAATTAATGAAATTAGGAACAGGGCTGAAATAGAGGATATTGTTATTTCAGACTATTCTTCTAAAGAAAAACTTCGGGATCATATTCTTGACGAAAGGAGATGGGAATTTTGGAGCGAGGGCAAGCGAAGAAGGGATATGTTAAGAATGGATAAATATATTTCAAACGCACAGGCTAGAGGTAAGGATGCTCAGGAAAAACATAAACTTTTTCCAATTCCTCAAACAGAGATTGACGCAAATACCTTAATTGAGCAGAACCCAGGCTATTAATTATCAATTAATTTTTTAAAAAAAATAGAACATGAATAATAACATGAGATTATTTCTTTTTCTTTTTCTCGGGCTGACTTATTTAAGTGTAAAGGCCCAAAAACAGGATAAGCCAAATATCATTATCATTCTAACTGATGATATGGGCTATTCAGATCTTTCAGTTAATGGGGGGCCTTATCAGACCCCAAATTTGGACAAGTTGGCAAAGGAGGGAACTCGCTTTACAAATTATTATGTGGCAGCTCCCATATGTTCCCCATCTCGAGTGGCCATGTTGACGGGAATGGAGCCATCTAAGTGGAACATATATACTTTTGAACAGAATATGCATGGGAATAGGGCAGCAGACCAGGCTCCCTACCTAGATCCTGTAGCGCCCAGTATAGCACGTACTTTAAAAGAAAAGGCGGGCTATGTGACCGGTCATTTTGGTAAATGGCACATGGGTGGCGGTCGCGATGTATATTTTGCCCCCGCTTTTTCAGCTTATGGATTTGATGAACACTCCAGTACGTATGAAAGCCCAGATCCTGATCCCCTTTTGACAGCTACAGATTGGATTTGGTCTCCCAGGGACAGTATAAAAAGATGGGAGAGAACAAGCTATTTTGTTGATAAGACCCTTGATTTTATGAAGCGCCATAAGGGTAAACCAACCTTCGTTAACCTTTGGCCAGACGATATGCATACCCCTTGGGTTCCCAATAAAGAAAAACAGGGAAAAAAAGGGACTTATGAAAGTGAAGAGAATTTTAAGTTGGTTTTACAAGAATATGACCGACAAATCGGAAGATTAATGGATGGGTTAAAAAAATTAGGCTTAGCCGATAATACGATAGTAATTTTCACAAGCGATAACGGCCCATTGCCCTCTTTTGAAGGAAGACGTTCAGGTCATAAAAGAGGATCAAAATTATCCTTATACGAGGGTGGGACGGCGCTGCCCTTTATCGTCCGTTGGCCCGGGCATGTAGCCTCCAATAAGGTAGATACTACGTCAGTAATTTCAAATTTAGATATCTTTCCCACGCTGGCCTCAATTACCGGAAGTGCCATGCCGGCACGCTTTTCTTTTGATGGTACTGATAAAAAAGAAGTGTGGCTTAATCATCCAAAACAAAGGGAGAAAACGATGTACTGGGAATATGGCAGTCACGGTGATAAATCCGCATATCGCTTTCCAAAAGGGCGTGACCACAGTCCAAATTTAGCCATAAGAGAGGGAGAATGGAAGTTGTTAATGAATTATGATGGTAGTGATATTGAGCTATATAATATTATCAAAGATCCTAAGGAAGATCACGACGTTGCCCAGGAAAATGATGGCATCGTAAAAAAAATGAAAAGCAAATTGCTTATGTGGAGGGATAATTCACCTAAGACCAAACACGAGAGGTTTAAGAATTAAAACCGGGTAAAATGTGATTATTTATAAATAAGAAAAATGAAATTCCGTGAGATGCACTGTAATTGTAGGCGGAGATGTAATTTATTAATTGATTATGAGATCTAATTATATTCTAAATTTCAATATTTTGATTTTTTGTCTTTGTTTGTTTCGCCCGGTATTGGGTTTTTCACAGCAACTAAAGGCTGGTGATACTGAGGCAAGACCGAATATATTATTTGTTTTGGTTGATGACATGGGATGGAATACTCCAAGTTCTTATGGAGATCTATTGATTGATACACCTAACATTGATAGAATGGCAGACGAGGGGATGCGGTTTACTGACGCGCATGTTCCCTCGATGTGCACTCCTTCCCGCGCCGAATTTCTTTCTGGTCAATATGATGCGCACACCGGGATTACAGAACAGGGTGCAGGGACAGATTATCCTTATGCCCCTCTTGTTACTCCAAAAAAACATCCTAACAAATTGCCTGATGACAATTATACGGTAGCAAATATGCTGTATGATGCAGGATATGAAACAATGATAAGTGGAAAATGGAACGTGGGAGACAGTTATCGGGTTGCTGACCTTAAGAAAAACCGGGGCGACAAATATTTTAAACCTTATGGCTTTGTAAATTTTATTGGGGATGCAAAGGATAAGGATTGGAGTCAGATAGATAAGGATAAAGGCAATTCCGAAATCGTTAGTGATTTTTTTGAATTTTTAAAACAAAGAGATAATAACAAGCCCTTTTTTGCATACTTGCCTTTTTTTGCTCCGCATACACCCATAGGAGCTCCGGACTCTTTGGTCAATAAATTTGTTGAAAGAGGTTTCCCGAGGTCAACGGAACCTTTTGGAGACGCCAGGGAGAGACCCACAGCTGATTATTTGGCCATGGTGCAACATCTGGACAACAGTTTTGGTAAGATATTAAATAAACTGGATAGTGAAGATCTCGCTAAAAATACATTAGTTGTTTTTATGTCGGACAACGGTGCTCTAAATAGGGCCTGGAATAATCTACCCCTGCGCGGTGCTAAAGGAACCTTATATGAGGGCGGGGTGCGCGTGCCGCTATTAATGAAATGGCCTGGCCATATACCGGCCAGAACCGTATCTAACACTACGGTTATCATGGTAGATATGTTCCCGACTTTTAAAGAGATCTCTTCGGCTTCTGTTCCAAAATCTAAACTTTTAGATGGTGTTAGTCTGGTGCCTTTATTAACCCAAAAAGGACCCTTGGATAGAGAAGCTATATTTTGGCATCGTCCCCAGTATATTGATGATTATGGTCAAACTCCCAGTAGTTCAATCAGGATGGGAGATTATAAACTTATTCACTACTATGGTGATTATCTGGATACAAAAGGATACCTGCCCAAGCGTTTAAAACCTTATGGAAAATTAGTGGTTGGCGAAAGAACTGAATTATATAATATTGAAAATGACCCTGGTGAAAAAAATGACCTTTCAAAAATACAACCTGATAAAAAACAGGTATTGTTAGATTCCCTAAATAGTTGGTTGAAGTCAAATAAGGCAATGGTGCCGGTTAAAAATGACAATTTTGACAATTCACAATGGTTTCAAAAAAAACGTATTAAGGAAAGTAGGGAAACAAAAATCATGAATTAAGCATAAAAAAACTAACCAAAAATTAAATTAATACACCCATGAGTAATCTTATTTCAAACATATTCATTCGCTATTTTTTTGTGGCACTATTAGTAAGTAGCTGCAATTCTGCCAAAAAAAAGCAACAAAACGCCCCTGACAAAGATGAGCGACCAAACATTGTTGTGATCCTGGCAGATGATCTTGGGTTCTCAGATTTAGGATCCTACGGTGGCGAAATTCATACCCCAAATATTGATTATCTCGCTAACAATGGGTTGAGGTTTACTCAATTCTATAATACTTCAAGATGCTGCCCAAGTAGAGCTTCGCTGCTTACGGGACTCTATAACCACGAAGCGGGAATTGGGGAGATGACAACAGATCGTCATTTACCTGGCTACCGTGGTCATATCACAAAAAATGCGGTAACCATGGCCGAAGTTTTAAAAGCAGCAGGATATCACACTGCCATGTCTGGAAAATGGCACGTATCAAACACCGTTGTACAACCTACTCCTGAAAAACAGTTGTCATGGCTGGATCATCATGAGCAGCACCCAAAATTTTCTCCAATAGAGCAATATCCGGTGAATCGTGGTTTTGAAAAATATTATGGAAATATCTGGGGGGTTGTAGATTATTTTGATCCCTTTAGTTTAGTAGATGGTACCGAACCTGTAACCGAAGTTCCTAAAG
The DNA here is from genome assembly GCA_965219335.1 of Leeuwenhoekiella sp. Lineage (GTDB taxonomy): Bacteria > Bacteroidota > Bacteroidia > Flavobacteriales > Flavobacteriaceae > Leeuwenhoekiella. Next base: position 1,296,988 of record CBDCNG010000007.1, on the reverse strand, counting down.
ACTATTACCACACAGATGCTATTAATGATACAGCGGCGGCTTATATCAAGGATTTAAGCAGGGAAAAAGCACCTTTCTTTCTTTATGTTGCAGAAACCGCACCTCACTGGCCTCTGATGGCTCCGGAAGAAACCATTGAAAAATATAAGGACACGTATAAGGAAGGATGGGAATCAATTCGCGAAGCGCGATATAAAAGGATGATTAAAATGGGAATTATTGATTCGTCATCCTCAAAACTTTCACCCCGATGGAATGATGACCTGACCTGGGAGCAGAACCCAACAAAAGAATGGGATGCTCGTGCCATGGCCGTGCATGCCGCGATGGTTGACCGTATGGATCAGGGAATAGGTAGAATTATCGATGCGCTAAAAGAAGCAGGTGAATTAGAGAATACCCTTATTGTATTTCTAAGTGACAATGGGGCTAGTGCTGAAAATGCTGCTGCTTATGGACCTGGCTTTGATAGACCTAGTGAAACCCGCGATGGTCAGGAAATTGTATATGCAACAGATAAGCAGGCAATGCCGGGACCTGAGACTACCTATTCGTCTATTGGTCAACGGTGGTCAAACGTGGCAAATACACCCTATCGTTTTTGGAAATCAGAGTCGTATGAGGGTGGTGTGCATACACCAATGATTGCCTTTTGGCCAAAGGGTATCACTGCAAAAAAGGGAAGCTTGACAAAACAAGTAGGTCATGTTATGGATTTTATGGCAACCGCAGTAGATATTGCAGGAGCTGAATATCCCACTACGTACGAAGGAAATGAAATAGTTCCTTTACAGGGAAAAAGTTTGGCACCCATATTTAAGGGAGAAGAACGCGAGGGGCATGAAATGCTTTTTAATGAGCATTTTGGGGCAAAATATGCCCGCCAGGGAGACTGGAAACTGGTTCAGAAATCAGGAAATAAGGATAATAAATGGCACTTATATGATTTGAGTAAGGATCACACAGAACTTAACGATCTGGCCGATAAGTATCCCGAAAAGGTCACAATGCTTGACAGTGTCTGGCAAGATTGGGCCGAAACACATAATGTGCTTCCCAAACGAAAGGCGAAAGCGGACAAATAGTTTTAAAATTTTATAAACTGGATAAAAATGATGGATACATGCTTTAGAGTGAAATATGTCTTAATGATGGTTTTCGTTTTGTTCACTGCGTCAACCTATGCACAAACCACTTCTGCTAATAAGAGCAAGCCGAATATCGTATTGATCATATGTGATCAGTTTCGAGCTGATGCTAGTCAGCGCGAAGGTTTTGCACTCAATACAACTCCTTTTTTGGATAGTCTTGCCAAAACGGGTACCTGGTTTGATAAAGCGTATTGTGCAATGCCTGCTTGTGTGCCCAGTCGTACCTCGATGATTACGGGAAGATTTCCCAGTGCTACACGGGTAAACAGTAATATGAATCTACAGGACGCCTTTTTCACAAAGGATGTGTTTGATGTGGTTAAGTCCCAAGGATATAAAACTGCCCTCATTGGCAAGAATCATACCTATTTAAAACCTAAAGATTTTGATTTTTGGAAAGATTACAATCATTTAGGTTCAGGAGATCCAAAAACTCAAAAGGAAAAGGACTTTAATAAATATCTAAAAAGCACCAACTTTTATATGCATAAAGATCCGGCACCTTTTCCACCAAACCTTCAGATGCCTGCTCAGATTGTAAAAAGCGCTGAGGGCTGGGTAGATGAAATGTCACAACAAAAATCTCCTTTCTTCCTATATGTTTCAATACCTGAACCCCACAATCCCTATCAGGTCTCTGAACCGTATTACTCCATGTTTCCTCCAGAATCCCTTCCTCCTGTAGATGCAGGAATAGAGTCACTGTCTAAAAAAGGAACCCCCTATGAGTTATTACAGCAAATCCTTGAAATGGGATATGGAGACTATGAAAAACAGATACCGCGCATTCGCAGTAATTACTATGGGATGCTGCGTTTAATAGATGATCAGATAAAAGATCTGGTAAATCATCTGAAACAAAAGGGGGTTTATGACAATACGATTTTTGTATTCGTAGCTGACCATGGTGATTATGTTGGAGAATATGGATTGATTAAAAAAGGGGCCGGTGTGGCGGAAGCCCTCACCAATATTCCCATGATATGGCACGGCCCGGGTATAACTGGTAATAAACTCCCTCATGATGCTCATGTGAGCAATGTGGATATTATGCCCACCATTTGCGATATAGTGGGTGCCGATATGCCTGATGGTGTTCAGGGTAGAAGTCTATGGCCGCTGTTGCAAGGTAAAACATACCCTAAAGATGAATTTTCAAGTGTGGAAGTGCAGGAAGGTTATGGAGGTATCCGCTATGATAATTTTGAAGAATACAGTCCATACGATGATGACGGAACCATAACCAGGGGTAAGCAACAAGCAGATGAACTCAATACTTGGACTCAAAGTGGGCGTTTAAGAATGTTGCGAAAAGGCGATTGGAAACTCGTTTACGATATGCAGGGAAAAGGGGAACTGTATAATCTCAGCAAGGATCCAGCGGCTATTCAAAATTTGTATGATGATGAGCACTATTTGGCAAAGAAGCAAGAATTACTAGAAGATTTAATGGTTTGGGAATTGAGAACTGAAGATCCCCTGCCATTACCCCACCCCAATAGGGCCCGTAAATATGGATTTAAACGGGATTCTTTAAACTATCTCGCACCATACAGCACTAAGAATTAAATTAAAAAATGCTTCTGATGTTCCTTGATAATTCATCGGGATGAAGGGATTATTGTATAAAATATCCAGGTTTTACATTGATACAATAACCCTTATAGATTAAATATTTAAACAATACGCCTTTTAAATGGAGTTGATATTAATGGCTAAATATTACGCATACCAGCATTAAAAATGGTATTGATTTTAATTTACATTCCAGAAAGATTTCAGGCGTAAATATACTTAGTAAATCTTTTTTATGAACCTGATTTACATTGTAATACCCTGTGCAACACTTATATGCGCTTAGTGTTTGCGACTATCATAAAAATTATTTTTGAAAAATTCCTCAAACTTTATTCTAACATCGATATTAAAACCACACACATGAGAAAAATTAAATTCTATTACAAAGGGGTAATGAAAAATCTACTGTTCCTGGGTATAGGTTTGTTAAGTATTACGGCATTTAGCCAAACAACCCAAGTACATGGAACAGTTACCTCAGGCGAGGGGATGCCATTGCCCGGAGTTAATATCTTAATAAAGGGTACATCAACTGGAACCCAAACAAATTTTGATGGTGAATACGACATCGATATCGACAAAGAAAATGCCGTTTTAGTATTCAGTTATGTAGGTTTCACTTCACAGGAAATCGCAGTGAACGGGCAATCTACAATTGATGTGACCCTAAAGGGAAGTGAGCAATCTCTTGATGAGGTTGTGGTAATTGGCTATGGAACCGTAAAGAAAAGTGACCTGACGGGATCGGTATCATCTATTCAGGCAGATGAATTGACCAGTGGGGGAAATGTCTCAGTGCAACAAGCCCTTCAGGGGCGCGCTGCGGGTGTGGATATTTATCAAAAGAGCGGTGAGCCCGGTAGTGCGATGGCCGTAAATATTAGAGGGGCAAGTTCCATCACAGCAGGCAATGACCCTCTTTATGTAATTGATGGTGTACCTGTAAATAACGGTGTCGTTGCAGGTAGTGGGGGAGCTGGTTTTGTGGGCGGCCAGAATGCAAGAAATCCACTCAATAGCCTTAATCCCGAAGATATTGCTTCAATCGAGATCTTAAAAGATGCTTCCTCAACAGCGATTTATGGTTCACGTGGATCTAACGGGGTTGTCCTTATTACCACTAAATCAGGTAAGAGTGGAAATCTGAAAGTGACCTATGATACCTATACCGGTATACAGACTGTCGCTAATAAGCTTGATCTTTTAAATGCACAGGACTATATGCGGGTGCTCAATAACATCATTGATGATGGGGGAGGAAGTGAAGGAGAACGTGTTACTGAAATTCAGGGTAATGGGACTAACTGGCAGGATGAATTGTACCGCAATGCACTTATTCAAAACCATAATCTAGGATTTTCTGGAGGGACGGATAAAGTAAGCTATTTCGCCTCGCTAAATTATTTTGATCAAGCTGGTGTTGTAAAAAACTCCGGAATACGCAGATATAATGCTAGGGTTAACTTGAGTGTAAAGGAGGATAAAAAATACGCTTTTGGTATTAACCTTAACACGTCATACATTTATAACGATTATGCATCTAATGGTACCGGTATCAATGCGGAAGCAGGGGCAATTTATACAGCGATCAATTATGATCCTACAGTGACGCCTTACGATGAAAATGGAGATTATAATAGGTCGGAGTTCCTTTTACCGATGGATAGTCCATTGGCATTGCTAAATGGCGAAAATGCCTATTCCAATGATTTTAGGACCTATGGGGATATTTTCGGCGAATATTTCATTATACCTTCATTATCTGCAAAAATAAAATTGGGGGCTGATGTAACCAATGGTCGCAGAGATGTATTTGTAGAGCCTTATACCCTTACGGGAAGTGCTTTTGGGGGATTGGCATCAATCATTACGCAACGCAGGGATTACTTCCTTGTCGAGGGTACCCTTAATTTTAATAAAGATATAGGCGACGATAATATTAATGCCGTTTTGGGGAGTACCTATGAGCGGTTTGGGTCGACTTCCTTTAACGGCGATGGTAGGGGATATGTGCTACCTGACCTAAGAACGGATGGCATAGGTAGCGGCGATCCCACCTTAAATAATATAGGCAGTGGTAGCCAGGCGGCCAAATTTGGATCATTCTTGGGGCGGGTTAATTATTCATTAAATAATAAATACTTGTTGACAGCTTCTTTAAGAGCTGATGGATCTTCCAGGTTTGGACCTAATAACAGGTTCGGCTACTTCCCCTCTGGAGCTCTTGCCTGGAAAATTCATGAGGAAGATTTCTTAAAAGATAACAGTACATTTTCCGAACTAAAAATAAGGGGGAGCTATGGGGTGATAGGGAATGCTAATATTGCCAACTATCTCTACATTTCCACCTTTGATACAGGTGGTAATGCGGTCTTTGGCAATAATCAATATACCACTATAAATCCAGGGAATACAGCTCCTAATCCAGATCTAAAATGGGAGTCTGCAAATCAGTTGGATGTAGGTGTTGATTTTGCCCTTTTAACAAATAGAATTTCAGGTACAGTAGACTACTACAACCGCAAGACCTCAGACCTGCTTCTTAGAGAGCCTTTGCCACCCAATACTGGCTTTACAGGTATTACAACGAATGTGGGCAGTATGAAGAATTACGGACTCGAAGTTTCGATCACAGGTAAAATCATCAAAACACCCAATTTTTCATGGGACGTTGTGGCCAATTTTACCACAATAAAAAATGAAGTACTCAACATTGGTTCTTCTGATGAGATTATAACCGGGGGGTCAGGATTTACCAGTGGTGTAAGTATTATACGTCCTGGGGAGCCCTTAAATTCTTACTACGGGTATATCGTAGAAGGGGTATGGCAGGAAGGAGACGATTTTTCTACCACAGATGTTGGCGTCTCACCGGGTGATCTGAAATATAGGGATATTGATAATAATGGAACGATAAACGCTGATGACCGTGCAATAATTGGTAAGCCATTTCCCGATTATAACTGGGGCGTCACCAATACGTTGCAATATAAAGGTTTATCATTAAACTTCTATCTTCAAGGAGTTCACGGGGTGTCAGTTCTTAACAACAATCTGGTGGATACTTATTTTCCCATTAGCTTTCGCCGAAATAAATTTGCTGAACCATATCTCAATAGATGGACACCCCAAAACCCTACTAATGAATATCCATCATTTGTTAACCCCAATGCGCAGGGGCAACGTCTGGTCAACACAAAAACTGTTGAAGATGCTTCTTATATAAGACTTCAATCAGCAAAACTCGCTTACGATATTCCAGTAGAGAAAATTTCCTTTTTAAGCAGACTCAATCTCTATGTTACCGGTCAAAACCTTTTTACAATTACTGATTATTCGGGGGCTGATCCTGCAGCAAATTCAGCCGGCAGCGATATCTTGAGGATTGATAATAATACATATCCTTTCTCAAGAACCTATTTAGTAGGGCTTAATGTCAGTTTTTAATGATACCCAAGTGAAATCTATTTAAATGAATTATCAATGAAATATATATATAAATTACCGGGTATTTTAATTGCATCATCCCTATTGTTGCTTACAGCATGTGAAAAGGATCTTGAGACATTGCCCACAGATCGATTCGCCTCAGAAAATATTGCCTCGAGTGCAGATGGGGTCAAGGCGGTCCTTTTTTCGGCCTATAATACCAATAATCGCGGTGATTCATGGAATAATGGAACCATGCTAAACGAGGTTTGTACGGATATTGCATTCAATTCTGGCGGTAATGCCAATAGAGACCTTACCCCGTTTATTAATTTTACAATAGATGCTTCCAGTAATCTCATTCAATATTTATGGAACCAGTCCTATTTTACCATCAGGGATGCGAATATCGTTTTAGAAAGCTTGGAAGCTGGGGATTTTGATCCTGATTTTGAAAAGGAGATTTCAGCGGAAGCGAGATATTTAAGGGCCTTTGAGTATGCGTCGCTCTACAATTACTTTGGCGCAATACCCTTACGGATCAACAGCACCCAGGAGGGGGCGCTGCCTAGGGCAAGCGATGAGGAGATCAAGACATTTGTAGAGACCGAACTCACCGATATCGTGGCAGACCTACCCGCACCCGGTCAGGAGGAATATTTTGGCAGGGCCAATAAGGGCCAGGCACTAGGTGTTTTGACGAAGTTTTACCTCAATACAAAACAATGGCAGAAGGCCGCCAATACCGCAAAGCAGTTAATGGATCTGAATTATTACGAACTTTACCCCACCTACAGGGAATTGTTTTTTATAGAAAATGAGGAGAACAGGGAAATGATCGTGGCCTGGCCTTCAATAAATCAGGCAGGCCCAGATAGCAGCTGGTATCAATGTGGCGCTCTGCCCCCAGGATATAAAAGAGCGCCCAATATCCCGGAATTTGTTTTTGTAAATGGCCAAATGAAAAACTTTGCCACCCAGTATCGATTACTTGATTCTTTTGTAGATTCCTTTGATCCCAATGATGCCCGTCTTCAGGCCATCGTACAGGTCTATGAAAAGATGAACGGGCAGATGGTGAATCTGAGGGATAACCCTGATGATAGTAGGCCCATGAAATTCTTTGATCAGAATGCACTGCAAAATGATGCGGGCAATGATCAGATAGTTGTAAGATATGCTGATATTCTGCTCTCACGCGCCGAAGCGCTTAACCATATTAATGGTGGGCCCACGCAAGAATCGGTAGATCTTGTGAATATGGTGCGCAAAAGATCCAACCTAGCTGGATATACGATGGCCCAGGCTGGCAGTGAGTCTAACTTTAACGATCTTATCCTTAAGGAAAGAGGTTGGGAGTTTTACAGCGAAGCTTTACGCCGGGAAGATCTGATAAGGAATGGCGTTTTTATATCCCGCGCTCGGGACCGCGGGAAAAATGCAAAGGATTATCAGGTGCTTTTCCCAATACCTCAACAGGAACTTAACAGTAATCCATCATTAACCCAGAATGAAGGGTATTAAAATAAAGATAGTTTTTCTGAATTATCGTAATTTTAATAGATGCATATTATTGATTTTGTTAAGGTTGTATTTAGTTTTAACTAATTTTCAAGAACTTAATTTCGAAGGACGTTGTGATCCTTTTTAAATGCTTCTTGAAAGAAAAATAATTTAAACATGAAAAAATTATATAAACTTCCGCAATTTCTGCTAGTAGCGACAGCTCTATTGTTTTTAGGATGTGAGAAAGATCTTGAGACGTTGCCCACAGATCGATTCGCCTCAGAAAATATTGCCTCGAGTGCAGATGGGGTCAAGGCGGTCCTTTTTTCGGCCTATAATACCAATAATCGCGGTGATTTATGGAAAGATGTGATTATGGAAAATGAAGTTTCCACTGATATGGCCTACAATACGGGTGGAAATGAGAACAGAGACCTTATTCAGTTTATCAATTTTACGGTAGATGCTTCCAGCGGGCGCGTTCAATATATATGGAACCAGTCCTATTTTACCATCAGGGATGCGAATATCGTTTTAGAAAGCTTGGAAGCTGGGGATTTTGATCCTGATTTTGAAAAGGAGATTTCAGCGGAAGCGAGATATTTAAGGGCCTTTGAGTATGCGTCGCTCTACAGTTACTTTGGCGCAATACCCTTACGGATCAACAGCACCCAGGAGGGGGCGCTGCCTAGGGCAAGCGATGAGGAGATCAAGACATTTGTAGAGACCGAACTCACCGATATCGTGGCAGACCTACCCGCACCCGGTCAGGAGGAATATTTTGGCAGGGCCAATAAAGGGCAGGCACTAGGTGTTTTGACGAAGTTTTACCTCAATACAAAACAATGGCAGAAGGCCGCCAATACCGCAAAGCAGTTAATGGATCTGAATTATTACGAACTTTACCCCACCTATAGGGAATTGTTTTTTATAGAAAATGAGGAGAACAGGGAAATGATCGTGGCCTGGCCTTCAATAAATCAGGAAGGCCCCGATAGCAGCTGGTTTCAAAATGGTGCCCTGCCCCCAGGGTTTAAAAGAGCGCCCAATATCCCGGAATTTGTTTTTGTAAATGGCCAAATGAAAAACTGGGCGACGCAATATAGGCTGCAAGATGCATTTGTAGATTCCTTTGATCCCAATGATGCCCGTCTTCAGGCCATCGTACAGGTCTATGAAAAGATGAACGGGCAGATGGTAAATCTGAGGGATAACCCTGATGATAGTAGATCTTTAAAATTCTTTGATCAGAATGCACTGCAAAATGATACGGGCAATGACCAAATTATTATTAGATATGCTGACATTCTGCTCTCACGCGCCGAAGCGCTTAACCATGTTAATGGTGGGCCTACACAAGAAGCTATAGATTTGGTAAATCAGGTTAGAAAACGGTCTAATCTTGAGGGATATTCAATAGCCGAAGCCGGAAATGAAGAAAATTTTAATAGCCTGATCCTTGCTGAACGTGGCTGGGAATTTTATTCTGAAGGAAAGCGAAGGGAAGATCTGATAAGGAATGGCGTTTTTATATCCCGCGCTCGGGACCGCGGAAAAAATGCAAAGGATTATCAGGTGCTTTTGCCCATACCACAACAGGAACTTAACAGCAATCCTTCGTTAACCCAGAATGAAGGGTATTAGGGATGAAAAATGATCTGAATTAGACATGTGGAGTGGTTTTATAATTCAATCTTTAAGTATAGGATTATTAATTCATGCAATTAGTCATTTTAGTTAAAGATGGTTTTTCCGCTGCTGAATGGCTGAGGGACGAACCTTAATCTCTCAATGCTATGCTTATTAGGTTTAAATATGTCTTGATATTAATACTGACCATTTGTATACCTAAATTTCTTACCACCTAATTAGATCATTTTCTTGCAGTATTTCTTGGATTTTTAAATACGATAATCATCGTTTTTGAAAGGTATTTATAGTAGATGGTACTCCAAAAACCTATATTTATGAATTATTAATGGTGTATTCGTAATAATCCTAGTATTACAGGCTCATGCAGAATTTGATTAAGTGTCTCGTAATAATCTGATTATAAAATTATTGGAAATATGACCTTTTGCTAAGTCCAGATGAGCTAATAATATGGGTTTTTTACTGACTAGCAGTATAATTTAAAGAGCTTTGCGTAGCGTTTAAATCAGAAATGAACAATTACATATGAAGGATATTGTAGATAGTCATAAAATCCTAGTCCTATTAATATTATATTCTTTAGTTGGATGTGCTAATCGAAGCGATGCCAGTAAAAATAAGCTGAATAAAAACAATCCAAATATCATCATTATATACGCAGATGATTTAGGATATGGAGACCTGAGTTCCTATGGTGCAACCCAGATTAAAACGCCCCATATTGATTCGATTATAAATGGGGGCGTAAAATTCATAAATGGATATGCCTCATCAGCAACCTGCACGCCCAGCCGTTATGCATTATTGACAGGGGTCTATCCCTGGAAAAATAAGGATGCAAAAATTTTACCGGGAACCGCCCCACTTTTGATAGATACCACCCAAATAACCATACCAAAACTTCTTAAAAGCGAAGGCTACAGTACCGGTATTGTGGGAAAGTGGCATTTAGGCTTGGGTACCGGAAATGTAAATTGGAATGATAAAATAAAGCCAGGGCCTAATGAGGTGGGTTTTGACTACAGTTATATTATGGCCGCAACGCAGGATAGGGTACCCACGGTTTATATTGAAGATGGCATGGTTGCAAACCTGGACCCCGCTGATCCTATAGAAGTAAATTATGAGAAAAATTTTGAAGGAGAACCTACAGGTTTGGATAATCCAGAACTTTTAAAGTTAAAATGGCACCATGGTCATAACAATTCAATAGTAAATGGAATTCCCAGAATAGGCTTTATGAAGGGCGGTAAAGCTGCAAAGTGGAAGGACGAAGAGATGGCCGAAAACTTTTTAAATCATGCTAAAAGTTATATCAAAGAAAATGCCGAGCGACCATTTTTTCTCTATTATGCACTTCAGCAACCTCATGTGCCCAGAACCCCTTCGGCTAAGTTTGAGGGAAAATCGGGCATGGGGGCAAGAGGCGATGTTATCCTGGAAGCTGACTGGTGCGTTGGGGAATTAATGAAAACCCTTAAACAGCACCATTTACTGGAAAATACCTTGATTATTTTTTCTAGCGACAATGGGCCTGTGCTTAACGATGGGTATGATGATGATGCTGTAGAAAAATTAGGGAGTCATAAACCATGGGGGAATTTAAGAGGTGGCAAGTACAGTTTGTTTGAGGCAGGTACTAAAGTGCCTTTTGCAGTGTACTGGATGGGGACAATAAAGCCTAAGGTTAGTAATGCGCTGGTCTCTCAAATGGATATTTTGAATTCTTTGAAGAATTTAATTGGGGCTAAAGCCGAAACAGATGAAACTGATAGTAAGAATATTCTAGATGTTTTTATGGGAAAAAAGGATCGTGGCAGAGATCAACTGGTCGTGGAAGCCAGTGGGAGAACTGCTTTTAGACAAGGCAATTATATACTAATCCCTCCATATAAGGGACCAAAACTTTTTGAGCAGGTAAATATTGAATCGGGAAATAATGATGATTTTCAATTGTACAACATCAAGAAAGATGTTGGGCAACAACATAATCTCGCAGAGCGTGAACCCGCGAAAGTTAAAGAGCTTTTTAAGGCATATCAATCTATAGTAGGTGATTACAGTAAAAATGTAGATCCTCTCCAATTAAAATAGTCCTAATAAGTAGAAGTAAATACCCTTCTTAGATCTCAAAAATCGGGATATAAGGGGGGTGTTTTTATGCTTTCCATTCACAAAACGCGGGTTTGTTTTCCCAGTTATAGTATTGTTAGATTTGATTTTTAGCCTTCATCAAGATAAACCAAGTGAACGAGAATCCTACGACCCAAGTCCAAATCACAGTTAAAAACCCAACATTCTTTAATTGTAAATCTTCTAGATAATTTGGAAGATTTCTTTTTCCAATGCGCTTTTGTCTTCAATATTAGATTTTGGTCATTTCACCCATAGTTTTGGTTAGTGCTGCTGGTTGTTAGCAACTTAGCTTTGTTCCATCAAACTGAAGTACTACTAAAATCCATTAAACTATGAAAATTCTAAACCTAAAAATAATCGGGTTCGTGGTTTTTTCGCTGTTAAGCATCAATCCATTTACCCTTACCGCTCAGGAAACAAGAGAGGAACTGGATACTATACATCTGGCATATTCTAAAAATGAATTTCAGAACTATGTAAATCATATAGCTTATGACGAAGATTTCAACTATCGCTCTGAGTTAAGGAAATCAAGGGATTCAAAAAAGGAGTTTATTCTGGATACTACTGCAATAATGCAGACCCATCTTCTTAAAATTCTAAAAAGGGCAGCGAGAAGATCTGATAGTGTTAAAGAGTTTAGGGCATATTTTATTGAAAGGAACCTGAACCATATTTCTACAATAAATAGCGATACCCTCTCCAGCCTTTATTACACCTTTAGAAGAAACACACTCAGTGGATATCTTGATGACCTCGACAAAGCCTTTGGTTCCTTATAAGGTAAAATCTTAATGAGCAGGGAGAAAGAATTGAGCATATTTAAGATTTTGGTCATTTATGCGCACATTCTGGTTAAAATAAAAGACTATCTCACAAATACATTTGCACTAGAAAATCAATACTCAAAACACACCAAAGATGACACTCAATTTAAATTCTAAAAGAAAAACGTACATAGGCATAATAGGATTGGTGATTGCCTCGCTGGTCGTCCTTGCCTTTACAACGATTAATAATGTTGATACCAAAGAAGCGGAAAGTCAACCCACAGCGATGCCTGTGGAAACAGCCTTTCCCATTTATGAAAAAATTACCGAATGGGATGAATACACAGGAAGGTTTGAAGCCAGCAACCGCGTGGAAGTCCGCGCTCGCGTTAGCGGATTTCTTGAGAGCGTTAACTTCACTGATGGTCAGCATGTAAAAAAAGGGCAAACCCTTTTTGTGATTGATAAAAGGCCATTTAAAATCGCGCTCGATGAAGCAAACGCAAATTATGCGCAGATCGTCGCATCGCTAAAAACGGCTCAGGATAACTTTGATCGGGTAGAGGAGCTTAGGGAAAGTGGGGCGGTATCCAAAGAAGAATATGACCGTAGAAAGCAGGTGCTTGTGCATGCTCATGCCAGCATTAATTTGGCTCAGGCCAAAGTAGACAATGCGAAGCTCAACCTTGAATTTACTGAGGTTAAGGCCCCTATCTCCGGTCTTGTAAGTCGCGACAAGATCAATGCCGGTAACCTTATTGATGGCGGAAATTCAAACGCCACGTTGCTTACCACGATTGTAGCGACCAGTCCCATTCATTTTTACTTTTCGGGAAGCGAATCTGATTATCTAAAATATGTACGACTGGCCAGAAATGGCAAGCGCGGCGAAGTACGTAAAGAGGGAATACCAGTTTTCATTCAATTGCTTGACGAAAAGGAATTTGTGCACGAGGCCAAAATGGATTTTGTGGATAATGAAATTGACAACAACTCTGGTACGATTGAAAGCAGGGCGGTACTTGAAAATAAAGATCACCTGCTTGAACCGGGAATGTTCGGTAAAGCCAGACTTTTAGGAAGTGCTGAGCACGAAGCCTTGATGATTCCTGATGAAATAATAGGTACAAATCAATCCTTGCGTTTTGTGTATGTTGTGGATAAAGACAACAAGGTTATAAGCAAGACCGTTACCCTAGGTCCTTTACATGCTAATGGGCTAAGAATTGTAAGGGATGGTCTTTTACCAGAAGATAAGGTCATTGTCAATAACATTCAAAAAATTAGACCAGGAATGGTGGTAAATCCCACCCAGGCTGCAATTGAAGAAGAAACAAACAACCTGACTACCGTTGCCCATGCTGATTAATTCCAGAAGCATTTAGTACAACTTAGAATTAAAGAAATTTTCCTTAAACCTTTTCTAGACCGGGTTATAAAATCGGTTTAGAGAAGGTAACGGGATTCTTATTTTCAAATTATAAACACACCAATGAAGTTTAGTCATATATTTATAAAGAGGCCCATATTTGCCGCAGTGCTTAGCGTACTTATCTTAATCGTAGGTGCACTGGCGTATGTCTCACTGCCCATTTCTCAATTTCCTGATGTGGCACCGCCTACCATTGAGGTTGTAGCCATCTATCCCGGTGCAAATGCACAAACACTTTCTGAGAGCGTTGCCGCCCCTATGGAAAAGGAAATTAATGGAGTGGAAGACATGATCTATATGACTTCGCAATCTTCTGCTGATGGGCGAGTCGTATTACAAGTGGCTTTTAAACTGGGCACTGACCTTGACAAAGCTCAGGTTCAGGTACAGAACAGGGTTGCCATTGCAGAACCCCGTTTGCCAGAATCTGTAAAACGGCTGGGTATTACTACCAAAAAAATATCACCAGATATGTTGATGGTGGTCAATATGTATTCACCTAACCAGACCTATGACCAGATTTACATGGGAAACTATGCCGTGCTTCAACTTAAGGATGAGCTTGCGCGTATAAAAGGAGTTGGGGATATCCAGATTTTTGGCGCAGCCGAGTATGCGATGCGTATCTGGCTTAATCCAGATAAGATCGCAACGCTTGACATTACCGCTGGCGAAGTTGTTGCCGCGTTGAGGGCGCAAAATGTTCAGATTGCCAGTGGTACCTTAAACACATTACCTTCAGGAAGTCAATCAGCATTTGAGGTGAATATCCAGACACAAGGTAAACTGGTAAGTACAGAGCAATTTGAAAATGTAATCATAAAATCTAGCGAAGATGGCAGGATTGTAAGGCTCAAAGATGTAGGCCGGGTTGAACTGGGAGCACAAAACTATGCCACAAAAGGCTATTTGGGCAAGGACCCAGCGATTGCGATGCCCATTTTTCAACAACCTGGAGGGAATGCCCTGGAGACAGCATCTCAAATTCAGGAAAAAATGGAAGAACTTTCAAAGAACTTCCCCAAAGACCTGAAGTATAAAATCGCCTACAACCCCACGGAATTCATCCAGAAATCGGTTGATGAGGTATATCACACCATTTTTGAGGCCATCATTCTGGTGGTGCTGGTAATATTGTTATTTCTTCAATCTTGGCGGGCAGCCATTATTCCTATTCTGGCGATCCCGGTTTCCCTCATAGGTACTTTTGCAGTCATGCAGGCCATAGGTTTTTCGTTAAATAACTTAACCTTATTTGGATTAGTGCTGGCCATAGGTATCGTGGTAGATGATGCCATTGTCGTGGTAGAAAACATGGAGCGTTATCTCGCAAAAGGGCTTTCGCCAAAAGAAGCCGCATTCAAGACTATGGACGAAGTGGGAGGCGCACTGGTAGCCATCGGGCTGGTGCTGATTGCCGTATTTATTCCTACTGCATTCTTAGATGGAATTTCAGGGCAGTTCTATAAACAATTTGGGATGACGATTGCTGTGGCTACAGCTATCTCGGTATTTGTATCGCTTACGTTGAGTCCGGCGATGGCAGCCCTGCTGATGAAGCATGAAGAAAAATCAAGCACAAAGAAAACACCCATGCTTTTGAAACCCTTTGCATATATAGGAAATGCATTTGATGGATTTATGGAGACACTTTCTGAGCGCTACGGTAAGACCGTTCAAAAGTTAGTGCGAACCGGTGTGATGGTTCTGGTGGTTTATTTTGGTTTGATTGCCATTACGGGATTTGAATTCAACAGGGTTCCCCAGGGATTTATCCCGGCAATGGACCAGCAATATTTTATCACCATTGTACAATTACCCCCGGGATCTTCGCTTTCAAGAACTGATAAGGTTATTCGCAAGGTCCTTGATATAGGATTAGACATTGATGGTATTGATAATGCGGTTTCCTTTACGGGCTTTGATGCCGCGTCATTTACCAATGCTTCTAACGCTGCTGCAGTTTTTCTAACGTTGGAAGATTTTGATTTAAGAAATGAAAAAGGCCTGGATTATGAAGAACTTCTGGGAACGGTAAGGGCAAAATTTTCACAGATAGACGATGCGATTGTCCTCGTTATCCCACCACCATCAGTAAGGGGAATAGGTAATGCGGGAGGATTTAGGATGATGGTTCAGGACAGGGCTAACCTGGGCACAGATGAACTGCTCAAGGCCACAAACGAGCTGGCAATGGCAGCAAATCAAGATCCTATTTTAAGTAACGTGTTTAGTTTTTTTAATAATCAAACACCACAATTATTCCTGGATATTGACCGCGTGAAGGCTGAAAAACTGGGTATTGATGTAGGTGAAATTTTCCAGTCACTGGAGATTTATATGGGTTCGGCATTTGTTAATGAATTCAATTACTTGGGAAGGACCTTTCAGGTTACAGCACAGGCTGATGCGCCCAATAGGTTGACGCCAGATGACATTTCAAGAATTCGGGTACGCAATAAAAGTGGGGATATGGTTCCGCTGGGAACGGTTTCGAATCAAAAAGATATTGCCGGACCTTCCAGGATTCCCAGGTTTAATCTGTATCCTTCCGCTTCATTAAATGGCGATTTTGCGCCTGGTTACAGTTCGGGTGAGGCGCTGGATAGAATGGAGGAACTGGCCAAAGAAATTTTACCGCAAGGCATATCATTTCAATGGACGGAGATTGCCTATCAGGAAAGAGCAGCCGGAAATACGGCAGGAATCGCGTTCCTACTGGCGGTTGTATTTGTATTCCTTTTGCTGGCAGCACAATTTGAGAGTTTAGTTTTGCCGCTGGCCGTGATTTTTATCGTTCCAATGGTGCTACTTTCTGCGATGCTGGGGGTTGACCTTGCTGGTCTGGATAACAATATCATGGTGCAGATAGGTCTCGTCGTACTTGTAGGTCTTGCGAGTAAAAATGCGATTTTAATAGTAGAATTTGCAAAACAGCTTGAAGATCAGGGCGCGGATTTAAAAACAGCAGTGATTGAAGCCTCTAAGTTGAGGTTAAGACCTATTCTAATGACCGCGATGGCATTTATCCTGGGGGTGGTTCCACTGGCGCTTGCCACGGGAGCAGGTGCAGAACTGCGGGTTTCACTGGGTATCGCGGTATTTAGCGGGATGCTGGGAGTAACGATTTTTGGGATTTTTCTCACTCCGGTATTTTATTACCTGGGAAGAAAATGGACATCAAAGAACCCTGAAGCACCACAAAGCATTGGAGAAAATCAGCATACTCAAAATCAATAAAAAAGTAATGAAAAATTCGATTATTATAACATTTATAGCCTTAATCCTCACTTCCTGTGGAATTACAAAACGAGATTATGAGGTACGGGATGATGGTATTGCGGATGAGCATTTTCTTAAAAAAGAACTCTCACTTGAAGCATTTACCGAAGCGGCGATTACAAAAGAATGGTGGTCAGAATTCAACGACCCCATTCTTGACAGCCTTATTGCAAAAGCCCGGAGGCATAACCTTGATATTAATTCTGCAATAGCAAATTATAAAGCGTCACGGGCCTTTTTAAAAGAAAACAGATTAGACAGGATTCCCACGGTTACCGCAAATGGAAATTATACCCGCACACGCCTGGGCGAAAACGTCTTTGTGCAGGGCAGTAACCCTACATATAGTACGTATAATGCAGGATTTGATGCCTTTTGGGAAGTTGATCTTTTTGGTAGGGTGACCAATAGGATCAAAGGCGCTTATGCAAACAGTAATCTGGCACTGGCAGATATGCACGGCGTTTATGTGAGCATTTTTGCAGAAGTGGCCAATAATTATATGGAGCTGCGTGGCACTCAATATTTACTGGATATCGCTAAGCGAAATCTAGAAGGGCAGGACGAGACCTATAACCTTACGGTAAAATTATCTGATGCCGGTACAAGCAATAGCCTGGATGTTTCTAGAGCGCTGGCCCAGCTGGAGAGCACACGTGCCAGTATCCCACCGCTGGAGGCCAGGATTGAAGCTTTAAAAAACAGTCTAAGTGTATTGATAGGCGAAGTGCCGGGCAATCTGGATGATGAGATAATCAATAAGCAACCCTTGCCCAGTTTACCAGCTACGGTGGCATTGGGAAATATAAAGGAGCTGTTGCGTCGCCGGCCAGATGTTCGCCAGGCCGAAGCTGCGTTGCAGGTAAGGATTGCCGCCTATAATATTTCGGTGGCAGAGCTTTACCCTAAAATAGAATTTGGAGGTTCTATTGGATTTTCGGCAGTAGATTTTGCAAATTTTGGCAAAAAAGAATCTTTTACGTGGAGCCTTATCCCCAGCATCAGTTGGGCGGCTTTTAACCTGGGGCGTGTAAAACAGCAGATCAAAAGGGATGACGCCTTAACCATCGCTGCGCTTAACCAGTATGAAAAGACCGTGCTGCAGGCACTTGAAGAAATCAAGACTTCGCTGAGCAATTATACCAATGAGCTTAAGAGAAGAGAAATTCTTCGAGTGTCTTCTGGAGCCAGTGCAGACGCTGCTGATTTTGCAAAGCAACGTTTTAATGCCGGGCTTGATAATTTTATAGATTATCTCAATGCAGACAATTCATTATTGCAGGCTGAAAATGCACTCGCTTTAAGCGAAATCTCCTCTGCTACATCACTTATCGCCATTTATAAGGCCTTAGGTGGTGGCTGGGAAATAATTCAGGAAGAAGAGTTGGCCAATAAGTTTGATAGGATGCATATAAAAGAGGCCAAAGAATAATAAAAAACTAATTTTGTAAGGCAGTTTGATTAAACGCACCTAGACTTAGCTTTATAGACCCGCCAAAATATTTATGAGCAACACGGATATTCCGGTTTTTGAAAACCCAAATGACTTTCATGAGGCCATTGATTTTCCTCACAGGAGCCATATTCCACATTTTGATGTTTTCCCCGTTGAAGATTTAGAACCTTCGGCGAGGAGGTGCATGCCACCATATCGCCAGGGTTTTTATCAGATTGTGCTATTGACAAATACTGGAAATAGCAAGTTAAACCTAAATACAGATTGGCTCAAGCTGGGGGATTTCCCGCTTTTGTTTGTTGTGCCAGGGCAGGTATTTTCATGGGTGCGGGATGAGAAAATGGCGGGGATGGAGGTGATGTTTGGCAAAGAGTTCCTGTTAAATACATTTCCCAATCTGGCTGAGGATTTCCCCTTTCTCAAAATTACTGAAAATAGTATGATGATGCTTACGGCAGAGGAGCACGAGTCGCTTTTCTTTGACCTGCAGCGCATGCATTCTGTATTTAACAACCCGCATCCTTACCAAGAGAAGATGCTTGAAGGCATGCTGGGATCATTACTCTATTTTTGTAAGGCAATCCATGAGCGCCATAAAATTACTGAAAACCATCTTACGCGATCACAGGTCATTGCAAACAGGTTTGAAGCCTTGGTTGACAAGATGTATGTAGATACCAAAAATGTCAGTGATTATGCTGATGAACTTAACATCACCCCAAATTATCTCACGACAACGGTTAAAAAATTGACCGGTAAAAGTGCAAAGGATGTTATTCATGAAAGGTTGCTGGTAGAGAGCAAGAGCTTATTGAAGTATTCTGGGCTGGATATTGCGGAGATTGCATACAGGCTCAATTTTCAGGAGCCTACTCATTTCACGCGATTTTTCAAGAAATTGAGTGGGACAACGCCGAATCAATTTCGCCGTAAGGAATAAAGCGTTTAAGAATCATGTATTTTAAAGTCACTATTTGTGTCATTTGTGTAATTAAAATGGTTATTTTTTTGGAATAGCATGTACTAAGTTTGTATACTGATTAAAAGATTGTCATGAAAGAGAAGAGAGTTGCTGTTGTAACCGAAGCTGGGGGAAATGGACTGGGAAGGACATTTGCCAATATCCTCATAAAATATAACTATGAGGTAATCCTGGCGGCAAGTAAGGAGAGTTATGAAAAACTGTCTGGAGAGGAGAACAATCTATCTGATTATAAATTGTTTGAGGTTGATTTTAAGTCCCGAGAGAGCCTTATCTCTTTACAGAAACACATAGCAACGTCTTATGGTAAACTGGATCTGCTGATCAACAATGCGGAAATCGTGAATGGCTTTGGCCAAAAAATAGAACAGATTGATATTGATGAGGTGCGGGAACTTTATGAGGTCAATCTTTTTTCGGTTATACAAATAATTCAACTATTGAAACCTTTGCTTGAAAAAAGCGACGATCCCAGTATCATAAACATTAGCAGTGCGCTGGGGGATATCAATAAGATGAAAGATGAAGGCTTTTGTTATTCGGGTTACTGCCTGCCCGCCTATGCGACTTCTAAGGCTGCTTTAAACATGTTTACCCATCTACAGGGCAAAGAATTCAAGCCTTCAAAAATTACGATTAGCACTTTTGACCCAATTTCCATTAAAAACTGCACACATAATTCGGTTATTATTTGCGATGGCATTAAGGATGAGTTTATCTCATTGATAAAAAAATAAATTTTTCTATTGCTTTTTGTGCTGGAATTTATTAAAGAAAACTGGCGAAAAACCTCGCAAATCGGGTAATTTTATATCGAAAATGGATAACTGTAAGCATATTGGGGATGCGCATCATTTTAATATAAAAATCATGAAAGGAAAATTAGTCGTGCTGACGATTTTATTTTTTGTAAGCCTGTTTGCAACTGCCCAGAAAACAGCGCATCGCAAAGGGATTTTAATATTGGGTTCTGCCAATATGCCCACTTTGCAAGAGCGGGTCGCCACAGGCTATAGACTTTATAAATCTAAGCCCAATTTAGATTACATAATTGTTTCCGGGGGATGCGATGCCCATAATTCCGGTATCTGCGAGGCCACCGAAATGAGCGATATACTGAATAAAAAGGGGGTGCCACAGAGCCTTATATATAAAGAAGAGCGCTCGCAGAGTACTTTTCAGAACTATTGCTATTCTAGAAATTTAAAAGACAACGAGGGAGATTTAATTATTAAACCCGGGGATTCCCTTTTTGTCGTCTCTAATCACTGGCACGCGATTCCCGTGGCAGCACGTTTTAGAAGAGACGATCAAATAAATGCTCAATATTACATCGTGGGGCAGATAGAACCCAAAGCTACCGATGAGGTGAACTACGGGAATCTATATTCTGAGAAAACCAGTGACTGTATTTGTGAGCAGTATAGTAAGAAATAGTCAATAATCCTTTCATGAAGCCTTAAACCGAGCGATTGTTCATACGTATGGTATAGGTTCATTTAAAATTTAATCCTGGTCCAAATTTCTTTCCATTTTAGTTTTTCAGTTTGTTTTTCAGTACCATGACATCCACATTATTATCATACCATAACTTTGAGAGCGAATCCGGAATTTTTGTAAAATTATTGGTAAAAGAACTTAGCATAATATCTGTGTCCCCGTCCTGATCTACATCGGCGGCATCCATCAGAAACCATTGACCCATCTGAGAATCTTTAAAAGTATACGGTTTAAAGCTGTACTTTTTGGCATCTTTATTTTCTAAATATACAAACGTGCCTTCCGGGTGTTTTTCATAATCTGGAAACGTAGATAGAATACCAAAATCGATATCGCCATCTTTATCGAAATCATTAGCCACTAGCCTGGTAGCCCCGTGCATTGCATAAAAATAGGTTTCTTTAAAGTGATTTTCACCATCATTGATATAGATACGGAGACCATGATATGGTTTTAGCAATTTAGAATAGTCTGCGTTGTCACCGTTTACCGTAACAATATCGTCATCACCATCCCCGTCATAATCTACGAGTTCAAACCAGCTGCTACCGTATAACGGGCTTACCCTGATTACCTTCTCTGCCCTAAATTCTGAATTGGGCTGTTGATAAAGAATGGTGATCCCCTCGTCGCCCTGGGCTGTCTGTGCGATCAAATCCAGTTTTCCGTCTCCATCCATATCCTTAGCCATGACCTTATTGGCTCCTGATTGTCCCAGTAATATCGATTTTTTATATGCTCCGTTTTCCGTTTTTGTAAGCAGTGCCAGATCGCCTGTAAAATATCCAAATTCACTTACTACCAATTCGTCATTTCCATCATTGTTCAGATCTACAACGAGGCTATGTACAGGCCTGTGCAGTTCTTGTGGCAAGCGGGTGATTTTATCATTGGCGCTGATAAAAATTCGGCCAGAGGCCAGTTCTGAAGGTCTTAACTGGCCAATACTTGTGCTATATTGTACCCCATTTTTTTCGGTAAAATCCACCACATTGTTAGCAACCCGTACAAGGGGTACTTTCCCTCTTTTAACTAAATCGTATGAA
The DNA here is from genome assembly GCA_965219335.1 of Leeuwenhoekiella sp. Classification (GTDB taxonomy): domain Bacteria; phylum Bacteroidota; class Bacteroidia; order Flavobacteriales; family Flavobacteriaceae; genus Leeuwenhoekiella. The sequence goes on along the minus strand of CBDCNG010000007.1, from coordinate 1,275,067 downwards.
TATACCTGCCCACGAGCATCGCCCAGATTGAGTTTTTGAGAGGATTCTTCGTAGTGCATAAAGGTTATGTTTGAACCCGGTAGACTATCTATTGACATGGGTTCCGGAGTGAATTGTGTAAGCGCTGATGCAGTGGGGATTGGGTATTGATTTACCAGGGAATCGGGTGCCAAAGCTAGCACATACTCTTTTAGCAATTGCCAGTCTTCTTGGGAGATGATGGGCTCTTCTGGATATACATGCGCCATTTCTATAAGGTTCTTTTCCATAAAAGTAAGCCTCTTGTAGGGATTATAACCAGAGTCAAGAATTCCCAATCGAGCTCCCATTTCTGGAAGTATATTTTTTTCCCAAATATTTTTGGGTAGATCATTAATAGAAGGAGCTATATGACAACTTGCGCAATAATTATTGAAAAGTTGCTTTCCCTTCTCTTTTGGAGTGGGTGGGGCGCAACAAATCAGTAAGAAAATGAGGGCAACTACAACTATTTTTGGCATCCATTTGAAATTAGTTTTCAAATTACAATAATTTCAAATCAATAAAACGATTTCATTATGAAAAACAAAATGTCTGCGTCGCAACTCGATTAATTTTTTTAATCTTAACTATTGCTGATCCTCGATATCATTGGTATTTATTCCATATAACTTATCCTGTAAATATTGCCATTTTCATCATCGCTTACCAGCACAGAGCCATCTTTTAATTCTAACAGACCAACGGGTCTTCCAAAGATTTCTTTGTTATTGCTGGTCAAAAAGCCGGTTACAAAATCTTCTTGAGATACCGGTTTTCCGTTTTTATAGCGTATCCATATCAATTTATAGCCAGAGGGCTTTTCCCGATTCCAGGAACCGTGAAGGCTTACAAGAGCACTGTTTTTATATTCCGAAGGAAACATCGCCCCTTTATAAAATTTAAAATCAAGGGGAGCCGCATGTGCGGTCAGTTGCATCACCGGTTCTTTGCACATTGCGGCATATTCAGGATAGGTCATTTTGGGAGGCTCATCGGCCTTGTTATATTTGCTTTTGCCATAGATATATGGCCACCCGTAATTGCCGTTCTCCTCAATGAGGTTGAGTTCTTCCATCTGGATCTCATCGCCCAGCCAGTCGATCCCATGGTCCAGGCCATAGAGTGCCTGTGTGTTGGGATCCCAGTCAAAACCTATGGTATTGCGCAATCCTTTAGCAAAAATAGCTCGCCCGCTCCCGGTACTGTCCACCCGGATAATTGTGGCATTTTCATCACGGGTTTCATCACAAGCGTTACAGGTACTGCCCACTGAAATATAAAGCATACTGTCTGGTCCAAAAGCCAGGGTGCGGTTGTTGTGCTGGCCGCCGTCTGGTAAATCTTTTACGATCTGCTGCAGTTCTCTCAATGTACCATCAGGATTGATTTTGGCTTTATAGACATCATTTACCGTGATGAGGTAAAGCATTCCGTTTTTAACGGTAATGCCATGTGCATTTTCTTTGGTTAGTAGCTTCTGCTGTTTTTCTGCTATTCCGTCACCATCTTCATCTTTTAGTAGCATCACATAGCCTTCCTCGCGGCTGGTTACATACACCTCGCCATTGGGGCCAAGCGCCATCATACGTGGTCTCCCCAGATCGCCGGCAAATTTTTTAACCTCAAAGCCCTGTGGTTTTTTGAGTCCGTTTATAAGTGCATCGGTGGGAGGTACAGTGGCCGGTTTAAAAATATGGGCCGAAATGGTTTCAGAAAGAATACTGTCTTTTTTTTGTTGGGAGTAGCCAACAGCGAAAAGAAATAGAAATGCAAATAACAACGTAGTGTTTTTCATAATAAGGCGGGTTTTTTATTGTAAAACAGCAATACCGAATAGTAGTAAAGGGAACTTGTTTATATTTAATGGAAATTACTCTATTATTATTAGAAATAATACGGTCTAAATCTCAAAATTTATATAATTTATTGGAGAAAAATCTATAAATTTTGGGAAGGATGATGAAAATTAATCAGGTTTAATCAAGCTTGATTTTCCAGCCTATCAAGGGCAGCGCTCATATCAATACCATCTTCAAGAACAGGTTTAAAAATATCGCCTTTCTCTTTAATTCTGGCCGGCATGGTTTTCAGGGTGAACTCCTTAATCTTCAGACCTGTTTTAACCTCTTCCCAGAGCAGCGGGGCAGAAACGGGTGCGTATGGTTTGGGCCTTACACAATAAGCCGAAGCCAGCGTTTGCGCGCGCCGGTTTTGCAAGTAATCCAGGTAGATTTTCCCATTTCTATCCTTGATTTTCCGCTCCATCGTAGTGACTTTAGGCATTTTCTCGTGGGCAAAATAACAGAGTAGTTTTGTGAAATCTCGCGCTTCCTCGTAGGTATATTTTCCCGCAAGTGGAATGTACACGTGCAGTCCGCGCGATCCGGAAGTTTTGCAATAACCTTCAACCTGAGATTCATCTAGAATTTCTTTAATCCCCTGCGCAACCTCGATAACTTCTTCAAAGCTGTTTTTTGGCGATGGGTCTAGATCGATAACCGTATAGTCTGGATTATCTAAAGTTTTCGTCCTGGAACTCCAGGGATTAAGTTCTATACAGCCCAGATTTGCGAGATAGAGCAGGGTGGCTTCATCCTGGCATAGCAGATAATTTATATCTTTTTTGGCCGATTTTGAGTGTAAAACCACTGTTTCTATCCATTCTGGGAGGTTTTCATTGTCTTTTTGGTAAAAACCTTCCGTCTTGATGCCATCGGGGTGACGGTGCAGGTTTTGCGGGCGGTCTTTCAAATAGGGCAATATGGTTTCGGCCGTTGCGAGGTAGTAATCTATAAGATCGTATTTTTTTAAGCCGGATTCTGGCCAGTACACTTTTTCCAGATTTGATATTTCTACCTGAACGCCGTCAAGCTCCAGACTGTTTGTGCCTGTACTGCCGCTTTTCGTCTTTTGGTTATTATTTTTGTTGCTATTACTACTGCTTATTGTTTCCTGGGGCTGGATTTCCCTAGGATTTTTATCTTTCCGCATGCCTTTATAAATGGGATGGCGCATGATTCCGTTGGTGGTCCATTCTGAAAATTTTACCTCGCAGATCAGTTCGGGTTTTAGCCAGTGCGGATTTCTGCCCTTGAGATTTATTTTCTTTGTAAACGGACGCTCTTCGATTTCTAATGGTTGAAAAATCTCAAGAAGGCGTTGCTGCTCCTCGTTATTATAGCCCGACCCGCAATTTCCTATGTAAACTAACTTATCGTCTTCATAACGCCCCAGAATAAGAGATCCGAACAGCGATCCGCCATTTGCAGAATCCGTGTAACCGCAAATGAGCGCTTCTTCACTCTGCACCGCTTTAATTTTAAGCCAATCTTCTGTACGATAACCTGGCGCGTAGGTACTGTCTTTTTTTTTGGCAATCACACCTTCCAGCCCGGCATCTATGGCGCGCTCGTAAAAAGTTTTCCCCATTCCTTCTACATGATCGCAAAACAGCACATGATCAAACCCCTCTATGACTTCGGGAATAAGGCTTTTTCTGTCCAAAAGCGGCAGGTCTGTCATCTCGTGACCGTTTAAAAAGAGCATGTCAAAAACGTAATAGCGCAGTTCACCGGGCGTAGTGCGGGAATCATAATGTTGCAATGCCTGAAAATTTGGTACGCCTTCCTGATTGACTACGACCACTTCGCCGTCCAGAATCACGTCTTGTACCACTTCACTCAGTTCATTTTTGAGGAGCGGGTACACCTCTGAATAGTCATTTCCATTTCTGGAAAATAGGGTTACTCGGCCATCTGTAATATGTGCGAGTATGCGATAACCGTCCCATTTGATTTCATAGATCCAGTTGGGGTCGTTAAAAATTGTATCGGTTTGTGTGGCAAGCATGGGTTTGACCACTTGGGTACTGTCCAACTTTTTGGATTTTCTGGCCTTAGAAGGTTTGTGAGAGTCGGTAAAGACCTCGGGGTCATAAGCAAGGTCAGTTGCAAAGTGGTCTTTCTTCTTAATGAGTAACCATTGTTTTTTCTCTTTGGCGCTTTTCATTTTTACCAAAGCAAAATCGCCTTTGAGCTTTTCTCCAGAAAATCTAATTTTAAGATCACCGCGGGCCATTTGTTTTAGTCCTTCCTTGTCTTCAGGCAGAACGCTATAAGTGCCATGATCCCAGATTTTCATATCTCCGGCGCCATAATTGCCCTTTGGGATGTGGCCTTCAAAATCCAGGTATTTTACGGGATGATCTTCGGTATTAATAGCCAGGCGCTTATCATGGGGATTCATGGAAGGGCCTTTAGGAACCGCCCAACTCTTTAATACACCGTCCATTTCCAGTCTTAGATCATAATGCAATTTACGCGCGTCGTGGCGCTGCACCACAAAACGTTTTTGATCGTTGGCATCGTGTTTGCCCTGTGGTTCTGAGGTGGAATTAAATTTCCGCTTGGCGTTGTATTCCTCAAGTCCCATGATGATTGTTTAGGAAGCCTTTGCTTTTTTCTTTTTTTCCAGACTGTCTTTCAGGCGGCTCATGAGGTCTTTAGCAGGGGTTGGAGTAGTGTCTACATCATCTGACGCTTTTCGTTTTTTGCCTGAGGCTTTGTCCTTAATAATCTTTAAAAGCTGGTCGTTGTAAACATCTTTATATTTGGCCGGTTCAAATTTTGTGGTGTACTGCTCAATGAGCGAAAGGGCCATATCCACCTCTTTTTTGGAAACTTTGGTACCCGGCAATTTTAAATCTGAAGGGTTTCTGATCTCATCATCAAAACGGATCACATGCAGCACCAGCGCATTTTTATAAACACCTATAAGGCTCAAGTGCTCCTTTTGACGCATCACAAAAGTGGCTACGCCCAGTTTACCGGTTTTTTTTAACGCATCACGCAGCAGGTTATAGGATTTTCCTCCTTCTTTTTGGGGTTCTAAAAAGTAGGGTGTTTTAAAAAGGACATCGCTTACATCTTCTTCCTCAATAAATTCTTCAATATCAATGGTCTTGCTCTTTTTCATATTGGCCTGTTCAAAATCTTCATTTTCCAGAATCACATAGCCATCATCCCGTTTATAGCCTTTTACAATATCCTTCCAGGCAACTTCGTCACCTGTTTTTTCATTGACGCGTTTATAGCGTATGCGCTCGTGATCATGACTGTCAAGCATATCCAGATCTAGTTTGCGGTCTTCAGAACCGGAATACATTTTAATGGGAATTGAGACAAGGCCAAAACTTATTGAGCCGTTCCAGATTGAGCGCATAGGGATTAGTTTTTCTTAAAATTAGGACTATAATTACCTTGAATAATACGATTTCACGCGATTTTAACGATGTTTTCTTCACACAATTGATATTGCGCTTTTAAAACAAGGCCTAACTAGCAGTATCTTCAATTTTTCACCTGAGGTCTTTGGAGTTTTTCTTCGTATTATGACTGGAAAACTAAAAGACAACTAAATTTTACATTGCCCTTTAAAAAAGGGTTTTGTAGCTCAAAAACATAAAAATTGAAGCGTGCATCTCTATAACTGGAAATTCAAGGAAACCGAAGGAGTTCGTAAGAAGTTTGACAAAAGAAGCTTAATTTGAGGAAACGAATGCTCTAAATGTTAGCAAAACTTAAACTTCTTAAAGCATAAAAATTTCTCTAAAATTAATCTGCATATTTCGATTGTATTGTTGTTCAGCAGTTAACTTTGTTCTTTTAAATAAGGTGGTCTTTGAAGAAAATCGCACTCATATTAATCCTTATCAGTTTTTCTGCCAGACCCCTTTATCAATTGAGTTATTTTGCTTACTACGAGCTCAATATAGACTATATTACTGCCAAATATTGTGTAAATAAGGATAAGCCAGAAATGCAGTGCAATGGCAAATGCCACTTGATGAAAGAGCTGGCCATGGGAGCCCCAAAAAAAGACAATGCCAGGTCACTCCAGTTGATCGAGGCATTTTATCCGGTTTATTTCCAGGAATATGCCTATACGTATTCCTTTCCATTCTTAGAGCCAAGGGAATGTTCAAACTGGGCGATATGTAATGATCAACAGACCCGTTTTTTGAATGTTCCAGTTCCCCCTCCCAAAGTTTAAGACCTATTATTTCGTTCTAAAGAGCCATTTTTCAATAGGCTCATAGTACCTATGTCTAAAACTAAAATTTCATGTATCAAAAAATAATAATGCTTTTGGCTTTGGCCTTTAGCATCACCGGCTATGGCCAATCCATTGCTGGGATTGTAAAATCCGGTAAGGGAGAAAATGTCGCTTTTGCCAATATAAAAGTCCTGAATGCTGCGAAAGGAACCCAATCAGATGACCAGGGGAGATTTGCAATTGAGCTGAATGAAGGGAAATATCAGCTATCAGTCAGTGCAATGGGATATGCGACCCAAGTTAAAACGGTTGTAGTAGCAGCCTCGCGTCAAACCAAAATACAGATCATCCTAAAGGAAAAATCTGAATCCCTGGGTGAAGTCGTCGTCAGTGCCGAGCGCAGGGAAGACCAACTTCAGCGCGTACCTGCAGCGGTCTCGGTACTCGATGCCGAAGAACTAAAAGAGGGTCGTGTATGGTCATATAGCGATTTGACCGCACTGGCGCCCAGCCTGAATATGGTAGAGCACGGTGGCAGCACAAGCTCTCTTTTTGTCAACATCCGTGGTGTAATGGGCTTGCATTCGCAGCCTGCCGTTGCTACTTATGTAGACGGAATTTATCAATTTGAATCTTTTTCTGTACCATTAACCTTTAATAATGTAGATCGTATTGAGGTGCTGCGCGGGCCTCAGGGTACTTTATATGGGCGCAATGCTTTTGGCGGTGTGATCAATATTGTTACCAGGCAGCCCACCAATAAAGCCAATGGTTCGGTTACGGTTGGTTTTGGTAATTATGGGCAACAGCGCTATGAGGCCAATTACAGTACCCCGATCATTAAGGACAAACTTTTTGTCAATGTTTCCGGGACTTTTAATCAGCACAGCGGGGTGTATACGAATACACTTACCGATCATGATTTTGATCGACCACAGAGCATAGCCGGTGGAATCAATGTTAAATATATTGCTTCCGCAAAATGGGATTTTGACCTAAATGCACGCTTTGAGCGAAATGAGGATAAGGGGAGCTATCCATGGGTTACTTCTGATAGTCTTTTATTTGCAAATCCTTATAAAGTAGCGCGAAACCAGGACAACACGGAATTACGGAAGAATAAAAACCTGGCACTCAAAGCCAGTTATCGAGGTAAGCGTTTCGATTTTAACAGCATATCCGGTTTCCAAAATTATCAGCGTGGTTTTCCCGGATTTTTAGATGTTGATTTTACGGGGGCTGATTTGAGAAAAGCCCAAAACGACTTTGACATCAGCACTTTTACGCAGGAGTTGCGTCTTTCTTCGCCTCAAGGCACTGAATCAAAATTTGAATGGACGCTGGGCACCTATGCCTGGATCGCTCCTGACGGAACAAATACCAATGGGACTATCACAAATTCTGACGCCGGGGAGACAAGTGCCTTGAGGGACAGCCGCTTTGATAACAAAGGACTTTCCTTCTACGGGCAGGCAAGCTATGCCTTAACGGAAGAATTATCGGTAACGGCAGGACTGCGCTACAATACTGAAAACAGGAAGCTTTCACAGCGGCAAAGAACGCGCAATCCCAATGGCAGTTTTACCAATGATACCGGTTTTGTAGATTTTGAAGGTTCTTTTAATGCTTTTACGCCAAAATTTAATCTGAAGTACCAAATCACGCCAGACGTGATGGTCTATGCGCAGTACGCTCGAGGCTTTAGGGCCGGCGGTTTAAATACAAACGCCCCTACACAGGCTGATGTCGCTTACGACCCAGAAACTTCAGATAATTATGAAATTGGGTTAAAAAACACCTTTTTTCAAGATAAATTAAGGCTGAATCTAACCGGTTTTTATTTACAGCAAAAGGATCAGCAGATCACCGTTGTTGAAGAGACCCTTCCGCTGACCCGCAATACCGGAAATATGAATAACCTGGGGGCGGAGTTAGAGCTTAATGCCTTGGCCCTGAAAGGGCTGCAAATACAATGGAGTGCGAGCGTGAGCAATGCAGAATATGATAAGATTATTGTCTTTTCTGGTGGGGAAAACAGAGACTTTTCTGGTAATAAACCTTTATATAATCCTGAATTTGCCTCGTTTACCGCAGTACAGTACACCAAAGAATTCGGTAAAGAATTTGAGGCATTTATAAGGGGCGAGCACCGCTATTCCGGCGCATATTACTTTGACTTTGATAATGCCCTGCGACAATCGCCCTATAATGTTTATAACGGGCGTTTAGGAGCGCACTACAAGAATTTAGAATTTGCGGTGTGGGGCAGAAACCTGGGTGATATTAAGTATAGAACGTATGCACGAAATGTATTTCTCTTAAACCAGCCAAGGATGTATGGTGCAACGTTGAGCTACGATTTTTAACAATCTAACATTTTATAAACAAAGAAAATCGAATTCTTTTTAAAAAGTAGAGTTCGGTTTGTTGATCATCCGTTGTCTGTGATAATTGAAATTTGCGTCATTCCAGACTTGATCCGGAATCTCATACATATTTGAAATTCAAAACTTTTAAGATGAGACCCTGAATCACGTTCAGAGTTACGATATGTATTATGACATATTAGGGATATTCAATTTGTTTTTCTTATAAATAATAAACCAATGAAAAAATCAAACAATAAAGTCAATTATAGATGTGTTTTCACGCCTTTCTTTTACAAGGTACAAAAGTTCTCCTATCTTTTCATTCTGCCGATACTCCTTGCCACCGGATGTGGACGCAGAGAAAAGAAGGATAAACCGGAAACGGAAAAGAAAATCTCTCAAATGGGTCATTCAATGAAAATGAACGAGGACAATTCCATAAAAACCAAAGTGGCTATTTTGGTCTTTCCCGGGGTTGAACTGCTGGATTTTTCTGGTCCGATGGAAGTATTCAATGATGCAAAAGGCTTTCAGGTGTACACAGTTTCTTCCGCAGGAAAAAATATTGCAACCCAAAACAACCGGTTAAAACTTGAGGCTGATTATACAATAGAGGATGCACCACAACCCGATATTTTGGTTTTGCCGGGAGGTCATCTTGAGGTCTTGGATTCCGTTGCAAATAAGCAGGTGATCAAATGGATTAAACAGGTCAATGAGAAAACTGAAATTAGCATATCCGTTTGTACTGGGGCTTTATTTTTATCTAAATCCGGACTTTTAGATGGTAAAAAGGCTACCTCGCATTTAGGCGCAATTGATACCTTGCAAAAATTAAATCCGAAGGTAAATTATTTGCACGATGGGCGTTTTGTTCAAGACGGAAAAATTGTTACTTCAGCTGGTGTTTCCGCTGGTATAGATGGCGCTCTACACGTGGTGGAAATCTTAAAAGGACTCAAAACAGCATTATTCGTTACTTCCATAATGGAATATGAACATTGGGATCCAAAAGATGGCCTTATCGTCAATGGAGACCTAATGGAGCAAGCGAAAGAAAAAGAAAATCCGTCAATGCAAATAAAGAACGCAGAAACTACCGATGTTGTCTGCGGAATGAGCATCACCGGGAAAAATTCAAAATATTATACAGTTTATGAGGGGAAAGAATATCATTTCTGTTCAGCTTCCTGTAAAAAGCTTTTTGATCAACATCCCAAATTGTATGTTTTAAAATCTGAATAGTGACTGAAGGAGTAAAATCAAAAAACCTTGCTGATCTTAGGATTAGCAAGGTTTTGGTTTTAGATGGTTTCCCTTCTGGTGACTTGGCTGGGGCTCGAACCCTAGTTTGTAAACCCTGTATTCATAGGGGTTGACAATTTCTTGCTGATTGTTGTTGACCGATTGTGAACCTAAATTTGATCGAAAATAGTTTGATTCGGATTCATCAAGCACAAGATAAGCAATTTTACGTTCTGATAATAATGCTTATCGAATCAAGTTTTTTCATGAACCAAAATCCCTGATCAATATTTAATATTAATTTAAAAACGGATTTTCGCGGATTCTATTATAATAATTGTGCTGCCGCTGACCAAAATTAGTTGTTTTTAGTTTTTCGGGATTTATATATTTTTTAAATCTATACCATTTATTTTTATGCGTTCTTAACAGTAGAGCTGCGATAAAAACGATAAAGCTTCAATCAAAAAACTTTGTTTTTCATAATAGATAGGAACATTAAGACCAATTTTAAATAATATGTTCGAATTCTGCCCCTTAACAAAACCTGCTATTATCAAATAATACATTATTTTAAAGAATACACAATTTATAAGGGTTTATATTAAAAAATATTTAATAAAACTTTAGAATATATATCTACGGTTATATAATTCGTAAAGTATTACATTTGTAGCGAAAACGATGTAGTAAGTTGTAAATCATGAAAAGTACTAAGACCCTTGGGGAGTTCATCATAAAAAATCGAAAGGATTTTCCTTATGCCAAAGGTGAGCTTTCCGCACTTCTGAGTTCGATCCGTCTCGCGGCCAAATTTGTTCACTGTGAAATTAACCGGGCAGGACTGTCCGCAATCCGAGGTAAGCTTGATGAAGAGAATATTCAGGGAGAGCAACAGGCGCGACTGGATTTGATGGCCAACCAGGTCTTTATTGAAACCCTGAGGAGCAGGGGGGAGGTTTGCGGGGTGGCATCCGAAGAGATGGAGGATTACCTGGCATTTGGGGAGGAGATCAATGAACATGCAAAGTATATAGTGCTCATCGACCCGCTGGATGGTTCCTCAAATATTGATGTTAATATATGCGTGGGCTCCATCTTTTCCATCTATAAAAGGTTATCCCAAGAAGGGGGACCCATTGAACTTAAGGATTTTTTGCAGCCTGGGATCAACCAAGTGGCCGCTGGTTATGTCATCTATGGCACCTCCACCATGCTCGTTTATACAACCGGTAACGGGGTCAATGGCTTCACCTACGATCCGGGAATTGGATCCTTTCTTCTTTCACATCCCAAGATCAAATTTCCAAAACAGGACCTGTACTATTCTATTAACGAAGGGAACTATATCTATTTTAACCTGGGTATAAAACGCTTCATAAAATGGTTGCAGGAGGAAGAGCCACAAAGCGGTAGACCTTATTCCTCTAGATACACCGGCTCACTTGTTGCCGATTTTCATCGCAATATGCTTCTTGGGGGCATTTTTTTATACCCTGAAGGTACCATGGCGCCAATGGGCAAGTTGAGGTTACTATATGAATGCAACCCCATGGCTTTTATTACCGAGCAAGCAGGGGGTAAATGCAGCAATGGGTATCTGCGCATAATGGAACTAAACCCTCTACAACTTCATCAGCGTACCCCATTTATATGTGGTTCTAAGGGGCTGGTGGATAAGGTGGAGGAGCTTCTTTATCAGGAATATCAAACTAGAATTCATTCAAATTTTTAGGCTTGGGCCAAAATCAATCAGCAAATTCTATACACTATGAACACTACAGCAGTTGAACGCAAAACCATTTCACTGAAGCGATACGGTATTGATAGTAAGGGTATACACTATCAATTGACCCCCGGTGAGCTACAATCCCTTACCCTGAAACGTGGGGAAGGCACCCTAACGGATGATGGGGTGCTCGCCATACAAACAGGGAGATTTACGGGAAGGGCGCCCAAGGATAGGTACATTGTTATAGATGACCGGACCAGGGATAATATAGACTGGGGCAAGATCAATATCCCCTTTGACACTAAAAAATTTGATAGGCTCTATGCACGGGTGGCCGGCTACCTATCGTCAAAAGAGGTGTTCGTAAGGGATGCCTATGCGTGTAGCGATGAAGATTATAGAATGAAGATCAGGGTCATCAATGAAACCCCATGGGCAAACCTATTTGTGCATAATATGTTCCTACCTCCCAAAAAAAAGGATCTTCAGGATTTCCAAGAAGATTGGTTGGTCCTGAATGCCCCTGGTTTTGATGCCTTACCAGAATGGGATGGCACCTCAAGGAAAAACTTTTCCATTATCAACTTTACACGAAAGATCATTATTATAGGTGGAACGGGGTATACCGGAGAGATTAAGAAGGGCATATTCTCCGTGCTCAATTACCTGATGCCGATCGAAAAAAACGTACTTCCCATGCACTGCTCGGCAAATCTGGGTGCAAATGGTGATATTGCCATCTTTTTTGGACTCTCCGGAACAGGGAAAACCACACTTTCCACAGATGGAAAACGTACACTGATTGGTGATGACGAACACGGTTGGACACCGGACAATACCATTTTTAACTTTGAGGGGGGCTGCTATGCCAAGGTCATTGATATTTCCAGGGACAGCGAGTCCGAAATCTTTCATGCTATAAGCCCCGGTGCCCTTTTGGAGAATGTAGTGGTATCCAAAGGAGGAATGGTGGATTTTACCGATGATTCGCTTACCAGAAATACACGGGTTAGCTATCCCATTACGCATATCAGGGGTAAGGATGCCTTGGTAAACGATGGCATGGTAAAAAATATATTCTTTCTGTCCGCTGATGCCTTTGGCGTGCTTCCCCCTATATCCCGTTTGACCCCTGAGCAGGCATCGTATTATTTCCTGAATGGCTATACCTCCAAGGTAGCCGGAACCGAGCATGGGGTTGTAAGTCCAGAACCTTCATTCTCGGCATGTTTTGGTGCTCCCTTTATGCCATTGCATCCAATCCGGTATGCCGAGATGCTCATCGATAAAATAAAACGAGGGGATGCCAATGTATGGTTGATTAATACAGGCTGGATTGGTGGGCCCTACGGTACTGGTAGACGTATAGCGCTTAAAAATACACGGGCCCTAGTGGAAGCCGTGCATGCCGGAGTCTTTGAGGAAGGACAAATTGAATTTCAAAAGGATGAAATCTTGGGATTGTCCTATCCCCTGAGATGCCCAGGAGTGGCAGCTGAAATAATGGATCAATCAGTCATTTGGGAGTCAGAAGGATCATATCGGGAGGCTGCAGGGCAGCTTATGGAAAAATTCAAGGCTAACTTTAAGGGTATTAAACCTTTGTAGGTGCTTTGGACAATGAATATTATATAGTTTAGTTTCGTGATTCTCGTGTTCAGTCCCACTCATTTTTCTGTGATAAATCTTTTGTTGAGATATTGATCTTTTTTTACCTTATCAATCTTATTTTAATCTCTGCTGGGTTTAATTCCCCGAGGCTTGCCTCGTTTATTATTGGTATTTTGTGACTCGATGTCACAGAATAGCAAATTTATACATAAGAGTCATAGTGTAACGGTGCTTTTATACCATTTGGTCAGTAGTGCGAAATACCGTAGGGTGGTGATCACCGATTCGGTCGACAAGGTTTTAACGGAGACGTGCGGGCAAATCGAAAAACGATACGAGGTTCGGTTCCTGGAAGTTGGTGCGGACAAGGATCATGTTCATTTTTTTATTCAGGGCGTTCCGTCGTACAGCGTAACGAAGATTGTCACAATGGTAAAGAGCATCATAGCCCGGGAAGTTTTCAAGAGATGTCCCAAAGTGAAAAGGCAACTCTGGGGTGGGGAGTTTTGGGGAAAGGGTTACTCCGTGAACACGGTCGGTCAGCATGGAACCGAGAAGGTCATTGCTAAATATGTCGAGGAAAAGGGAATGGAAAAAGAATACAAAACATTGAAAAGCAATCATCAGTTGAAATCATTTTAATGCCTCGTGGGCTTGCCCCGAGGATTATTTACTACTCTATATGTAAATTAGTCCCACCATAAATGTCGCTTTAAAATTATTTATTGAAACAGTGTTGTTCTTTTTGGTAATTTTTGATGTTTATTTGAAGCAATAGGTGTTTCCTTTTTCTGGATCGAAAATACTTGGCCTATACTCGCTTTCAACTTTTTTCTTGTTTATACCAAACTTATCCATATAGCGTGCACTAACCTAAATACAGTGGCCCCCAAATCACTATTTAGACACACATCTATAATTATTTATCATCAAGCTCGATGGTTTTGGGAAATATCTATTACAATATCTCATACATTGTTTATTTGGATTGGCTCTGCAAAATCCTTATGTGCTAATAATTGTGATCTAACAACTTTTTTAATTCTAAACTCAATATTTTATAATCAAGTAGGTGGTTAAAGTTGTACCTAAAGTGGAAAAAGAGATATTAAATCTTTCAAGCAGAAATCCAGTATAACAGAATTTTTAAATTATAGTCTTTAGATATAATTATGAATTAATCGTTAAAATGCCGTTTTTAAGGATATATTACTCTTTATTTATGAATTTGGAGTAATAAATAATTTATTATGTTGATTTTTTACGTTCTTTTGGAGTATAAATATTAAAAATCTGATGTCATATTTTATTTATTTCAAAATCGATTTTAATTCCTAATATTCCTTATAATGAAAAGAGTAAATTTATTTTTGATTTTTGGGTGGATTATTTGCCATACGTCAATCACCTCTGCGCAAAACAACAACCCTCAATCTAACTATGACTATACTCCGGTTTCACCTACTTCCTCATCTATTGCTACCTATGTAGATTATCCTATTGATTATAGTACCGGTGTCCCAAATATTTCTATCCCTCTTTTTGATATCGACACGAAAATGGGTAAAATACCATTTACTTTATCATATCATGTAGGAAAGGTTAAGGCATCCGAATTCACAGGACCTGTTGGACTTGGCTGGACATTGACGCCAGATCTCGGTATTACTACATCGGTTCATGGATTACGCGATTACACAGGATATTTTCCTGGGAGTAATTTTAGTTATACCAATGACTGTGTATCGCTCGCACAGATAGCTCAGGGTGGATCTGATTATCAGCCAGATGATTTTTACTATTCTCTTTTAAACAAAAGTGGGAAATTCCTATATAATGCTGATAACGAATTTTCAACAATTCCCTATGAGCCAGTAAAAATTAAAAGACTGGATATAAATCATTTTCAGATTACTGATACTGATGGAACTGTATATGATTTTGGTAAGGATGATAATGGTAACCCTATTATCGAAACTACAAATTTTACAGAGACGAATAGTTGGAAGTTGACAAAAATGACTAATTATAATGGCTCAGATAAGATTGAGTTTGACTACTACGCACCCATTGGACACACAATATTGAGTTTTGTAAATCAATATAAAATTATCACTGAACAAATAAATAGTTATAATGTCCTAGAGGATTTATCGGCCTCTATACAAGAATCTATGCATATATATTCTTCACAGTGCAATAATAATACCGTTTCTATTGGTTGGAAATATCTTAAACCAGATATAGCTACATCCCCTCCAAACGACGAACAAGAATTTGCACAAATAGGGCCCTATAGCAGTTCCAATGGTAATAAGCCAAGATTAATTGACTACTGTGAAGAAGTTTATGACAATTCTCTTAACCCACCTGCCCCCGCCGATCCATTGGTCAATGGTGGCGATCCACAGGCCAATCCCAATAGTGAACCACTTGATGATCCAAATGTTTTAAAACAGAATGAAATTGAAGAACGTTTATTAAAGGAGATACGGTTTGCCGATGGAAAGGTGACCTTCGTCTACGACAGCGATAATAGATTATCTAAACTTACTTTATATCAAAAGACTAATTCCTCAAATTATACTCTACAGAAGCAAGTCAGGTTTAGTTACGGAAATCTTACATCTAGCAGCTCTTATGGAAATTTCTCAAATATCGTTAATGGTGTTGAAAGGAATAGGTATACGCTAGATAACGTTGCATTTTATGATAAAGAAAATATTAATATCAATGAATACGACTTGGAGTATTCCGGAAATTCTGCCCGAACTATACCGCTTGCCATGGGATTGGGATCAGATATATGGGGTTTTCCATACGATCCTGGATATCCCTCATTTCCTGAAATGAATTATCGTATCAAGGCACGTGGGGGCAACTCTCAGGGGGACGGCTACGTGTATATGAATGTAGAATTGGGCTGGCAAAAATTTAAAGTATTCGATGGTTTTAATATGGATTTTTCCATGCCTCCCCTACTGAAAAAGATAACTTATCCCACCGGGGGTACTAGGGAATTTGTTTTTGAAAGAAACCGTTTCAAGAGATATTTGACAAATGATATTCTGGTTGCTGGCGGTTTTAGAATAAAGAAGATTACTGATAAGGCTAATGGATCGTCTGTAAAATCTAAAGTCTATAAATATGGCATTGGGGAAAATGGTTACGGAGAGGTAAAATATTTCCCTAATAAATCAGATTTTGTAAACTTTACCGTGACCAATGATGCAAGTGATACAGACAGAGTCATAGCAACTGTTAACTCCACACCCTTTACAAATCAATATTTTTCAGGAGGTGCAGCCGTACTTTATCCCGAGGTTAGAGAATATACTGCTATTCTTGACCAGAATGACAGTATTGTAGATTTTAATGGTTATAGCAAATACGAATATTTGATTGGAGGGTTAAACAACGTCAGAGTCCCCTATACTACACTTCAATATAATTATAGGGATGAATGGAATAGATCATCCCTTGAAAGAATGATTGTTTACAACAACTCAAATAATGCGGTAAGAGAAGAGGATTATGATTATTATACAGCATATATAGATACTATTCCTGTGTTAGAGGCATACCAACGGTATTTTCCATATACTGAAACCCCCTATAATCTTTGTAATCCGGATCTCAATAGATACAATGACATTATGGGAAGTCGTGCCAATGTAGATCATCTACGTTATGATATACACACTGGTATTAAACTACTTTATAGAAAGGTTACGACAGATAATTTTAACGAAATATCAGTAATTGATACGACGGAATATGATTATAATGATCATTTTATGACTTCGACAATCGAGAAAAAAAATAGCAGGAAGAAGACAATCCTTTCAGAGATGAAATATCCCTTTGACTATTCTGGCAACAGTGTCCTGAATACAATGGTTGACCAAAATATAGTTGGAAAGGTCATCGAAAATAAGACATATGAGGAGGGATCACTTCTAAATACATCGGAAACAACCTATAAAAATTGGCCTAATGGCATCTTGGCTCCAGAATTTGTTAAGAATAGAAAGGGCTTACTCTCATATGTGACGGCTGTAGAATTTGATTCCTACGATGGCCACGGCAACCCCCTGGAGGTCTCAAAGGCCGATGGCCCGCACACCTGCTACATCTGGGGGTATAATGGTCAGTACCCCGTGGCCAAGATCGAGAACGCGGAGGCCTCCGATGTGGCATCGGCCCTTGGCGGGGGCTCGCTGTCGGACTACGGAGAGGATAACCTCGACGACATAGATGGCCTTCGCGGTGACCCCGTATTCAATAATGCCATGATCACGACCTACACCTACGAGCCCCTTGTTGGTGTGACGAGCATCACGGACCCCCGGGGGCAGACCACCACCTATGAGTACGATGGTTTCGGCCGCCTGGAGGCGGTCCGCGACGCGGAGGGGAAGCTTCTGAGCGAGAACAAGTACCATTATGCCGGACAGGGGCAGTGACAAACGGCCCGACCAATAAATAACGTAAAAGACCCCAAGTCATGAACAATACAGGAATTCCCAACAGGGCAGTGTACGCCCTGACCTTACTACTGACCCTTTTCACCCTTTCCGGTGCCCTCGCCCAGACTGGCTACGGAACCTACCGGCTCTACACCAGCGGTGGTGAGTACCTTCAGGACGTTGCCGATGGCGCCCAGGTGGACGTAAGCCTGACGGGGACATCCCTGGGCCTGGTTGCGGTACCGCCGGTCAGCGTGGGCAGTGTACGCTTCATCGCCCCGGGCGGGATAGACCGCACGGAGGGGGTGGCCCCCTACAGCATACTTGGGGACAGCGGCGGCGCCAATCCAACATTCACGGGCTGGTACCCCGGTCTTGGTGCTACGACCGTCGAGGTTCGCTACTACAGCGGTTCCGGCGGTTCGGGGACCCTATTGGGAACGGAGGTCCTGCACCTGGAGTTCATCAGACCGCCCTCCCCAAACTATGGGGCCTATGCCCTGGTGGATGCCGGGGATGGGCACATTATAAGGAGCCTCCAGGGCGGGGAGTCCATCGATCTGGCCCAGGTCGGCCATGACATAACGGTCAAGGCCGTGCCCCCGGGGGATGTGGGCAGCGTAGGTTTCTCCACGGGCACCGACCGCTCCCGCACGGAGAACTCGGCACCCTTTTCCATCGGGGGGGATACCTATAGCCTTCCGGTTGGGTATTTCCCGTGGTACCCGGGGACCGGCCCGGTAACGGTAACGGTGAACTATTACAGTGGCACCTTCGGCAGCGGTTCCGTTCTGGGGGGCGATGAGCTATCCCTTACCTTCACCGACAGCTCCGGCCCCCACCCCGGCTGCAGCGGGGGGGTGGCGCAGTTCCCGCAGGGGGAGGACCTTGATTCGGCCCCCTTGGTCTGGGCCCAGTCGGGCGAGGACGATTTTGATCTTGCCTTTACGGGCGGCACCACCCCGACCGCCGGTACGGGCCCGGCCGCGCCCTTTGGGGGGTCGGGGTATGCATATGCCGAGGCCGACGGCCACGGCAATGAAACGACCATGATGGACTCCCCCTGCTATGACCTGTCCAATTCCTCGGGTGCGGCCCTGAGCTTCAGCTACCACATGCACGGGTACTCCCTGGGGGTACTCTATCTGCTGGCCAGCGATGACGGCGGTGCCAACTGGAGGGAGGTCTGGTATAAATCAGGTGATCAGGGTTTGGACTGGAACCAGGCGTCCGTTGACCTTTCGGGGTACGATGGGGGCAGCCTCCGCCTGAGGCTCGCCGCCAGGATCGATGTCAATATGGGCGGTGACATCGCCGTCGACGAGCTTGTATTCGACGCACCTGGCAGCGGGGGGGGCTACCGCCCGGCAGCCCTCTCCGACGCGAACTACGTGTTCGCCCGCACCTACCGCAACGGGATGGGAAGCCCCGGGGATATAGATTCCAGCTCGGATGTCGTTGAGCAGGTCACCTATTTTGACGGCCTGGGGAGACCAGAGCAAAAGGTAGACCTGCAAGCTTCGGGCTCCAAGTGGGATATCTATACTCCCATTACATATGACGGATTTGGAAGAAAAGATAAGGATTGGTTATCATTACCAGGCAACGAATATCACGATAGGGGATCATATTGGTCATCAGCAGAGACCGAAACCAAAATATATTATAAATTTCATGAGGTTTATGGAGATGAGTTTGATCTCCCAAGTTTCTTCGATGCAAATCCCTACAGCCAAAGAGAATATGACGGATCCCCCCTCAACAAAATCGAAAAAACTGCAGCTCCAGGATATGACTGGCGATTGGGAGGTGACCATGAGGTTGACATAGTTTATGATTCCAATATAGAGGGTGAGGTAAGGAACTATGAGGTAAGTTTCACAAATGGGAATACCTCATTACCGTTACTTGTTGAAGGCGGTTCAACTTACTATCCAGAGCAGGAGCTCTATAAAACGGTCACAAAGGACGAGAACTGGGCACCTGGCCAGGCACACCCGAAGGACCATACGGCCGAGGAGTTCACCGACAAGCAGGGGCGGGTGGTCCTCAAGCGCACCTATGACATGGGCGCGCCCCACGACACCTACTACGTGTACGACGACTACGGCAACCTGACCTATGTGCTCCCGCCCAAGGTGGACACCTCCGATGGGGTGTCCGCACTGGAGCTGGAGGACCTCTGCTACCAGTACCGCTACGACGGGCGCAACCGCCTTATCGAGAAGAAGGTCCCCGGCAGGGGGGACCAGCAGAATTGGGAGGAGATCGTCTACGACAAACTTGACCGGCCCGTTATGACCAGGGACCCCAACCTGAAGGCCGCCGGCAAATGGCTCTTCACCAAATATGACGTCCATGGGCGCGTGGCATATACGGGGTTCTCCAGCTCCACCGCCACCAGGGTCTATCTGCAGGATGTTCTTGACAGAGAATCCACCACGGTGAACTGGGTGGACCGCAAAACCAGCGATGCCCCCCTGGCGGGCTCGAGCATCTATTACGACAACATCGCCAAGCCCATCCACGTCGCCGGGGTATATACCATCAATTACTACGACACCTACCTGCCCCCCCAGGGGCAGGCCGGCATCACCGTGCCAACGGAGACCGTTTATGGAGAGCACATCACGGCAAGGACGCAGGGGCTCCCCACGGTGGGCCGGGTCAGGGTACTGGGCACGGACGACTGGATCACCACGGTGACCGGCTACGACAAAAAGGGCCGCGCCATCTGGACCAGGAGCATCAACACCTACCTGGAGACGGACGATGTCACCCAGAGCCTTTTGGGCTTTGACGGGCGGGTGATCGAGACGACCTCTGTCCACAAAAAGGGCGGTCAGGGGGACATCACGCTCGTCGATGGTTATACCTACGACCATATGGGCAGGCAGCTGGGCCATACCCAGTCGATCAATGGGGCAGCTCCGGAACTGATCGCGGAAAACGTGTACGATGAACTCGGGCAGCTCACGGCCAAGAATGTGGGCAACACCGCTGCCGCGCCCCTGCAGCGCGTGGACTACACCTACAACGTGCGCGGGTGGCTCAGGAAGATCAACGACCCCGGGGCCCTGGGGGACGACCTCTTTGCCTTTGGGATCAGTTACAACCACCCGCAGATGGGTGCATCCACCACCGGACCCCTCTACAACGGCAACATCAGCGAGACACGCTGGAGGACGGTTAACGATGTACCCGGGGGACAAACGAGAGGTTATGCCTATTCCTACGATGCCCTGAACAGGATCAAAAATGCCGACTACGGGATACGGACAACCGGCGCCTTCGACCTGAGCACCGGGTATGACATGGGCGTGGGCGCCTACGACGGGAACGGGAACATTACAAGCCTGACCCGTCAGGGGGCGGGAGGCACGGTCATCGACCAGCTCTCCTACACCTACTGGGACGACGGAGTGTCCAACAGGCTGCGGGCCGTGGGCGACGGTGCCGGCAGCGCGGGTTTCCGGGACGGTTATACCGGGGTGGACGACTATTACCATGATGCCAACGGCAACATGACACGGATCGCCAACAAGGGGATCATGACCGGTGGGATAACCTACAACCATCTGGACCTGCCCACAGAGGTGAAAATCACACAGGACAGGGGAGACGGTACGGGGACGATTCACTATATTTACGGTGCCGATGGAACAAAACTCGAAAAGACATCACCCAACAACGTGACACAGTACGCGGGAAATTATATCTATGAGGACGGCATGCTTAACTTCTTCAATACCGAAGAGGGCTATGTCGAACCCATAAACGGGGAGGACATCACCCTTGGGTTCGGTTATGTCTATAATTACACCGACATCTGGGGCAACGTGAGGTTGAGCTATGGGGACAGGGACGGCGATGGGCAGATAGAGGTCACGAACGACCCATATACCACAGAGATTTTGAAGGAGCGGAACTACTATCCCTTTGGGCTTTTGCACGAGGGGTATAATTCGGATCAGTATGGGATAACCAATAATTACAGACAGTACCAGGGTCAGGAATATACCGAGGATCTGGGTCTCAATACTCATGAGTGGAAGTACCGGATGAGCGACCCGGCAATCGGACGTTTTTGGCAGGTTGACCCGTTGGCCGAAGATTATGTTTATAATTCCACTTATGCTTTCCAAGAGAACAAGATGGGGATGGGTGTTGAGCTTGAAGGATTAGAAATTGGGCCTATGCCAGAATTGACTGAGCAAAGGAATAATTCTGGTGGTGGCTTTTTCACTTTTGTTAGTGAATTACTAGGTATTGGAAAAATAAAGGACGATATTCATTCGATGGGTCAAAGATCCAATTCTGAATTGAGCCGACGTAGTGGTGACAGACTCATTTCTTCGGGTATAAATGCTTCTGAAACAATTAATGAAAATACTAGCATAACAATTGAAGGAAATGCAAGATTTTCCTTTGGGCCTCAATTTGCTTTAGGAGTTGAAGGAGTTGGTGATGTTGAAATGGGAACTGTTTCACAGCAATTACTAAGTGTAGATAGCAAAATAGAATTTAAGCTTTTAGATGGGGTTAAAGCCAATTTTAATGTTAATACGGATAATACTATAATAAACCGAGCAGGTATTAGTGCTTTGGGAGGTTTAAGAACTGAGTTAATATCGACAAAAAATGAGAACGGAAATTATAGTCGACAATATTCATCAGAAGGAAATTTACTTTTGTTGTCCACAAAAGCAACGTCAAATAATCGATCCGATAAAGTTTCAGTAGGCCTAGGAACTGGAATAAGGGCAGGAGCCTTAATTATCGGTGAGGCAGAAGGAGGAATATTTTTAAATGTTGAAAACAAGAAACAAAATTAAGATCTACATAATTGCTTCATTATTAATTTTTATCATAGCAGTTATCATTTATCTAATGCAATGTTCAAAAACTTGCAATTACGTTCTTAAAGATGAACGTAGCTTGAAGGAGTATTTTGTTTATGTCGATAGTTGTAATACTTATAATGGCTTTAAATCTGTAAAATATTTCAGTAACGATGGTTTTTCTATGACGGGTTACAATGATAGATTAAGTAAGCAAGGGCGATGGAAATATTTTAGAAAGGATGATGTAAAAGCAGAAGGGAATTTTAAAAATGGAAATCCAATTGGATTATGGAAATTTAAAGATTTCGAAAATTGTAATTGGAAAATTGTTGAAGACGAAATTGATGGCTATGTAATTTACCTGCCTAATTATTGGAGTATTATTGAGAACAAAAAACTTTCTCTGTTGGCGGTATACGACAAAAACAATATTGAAGCCGCTAACGTCAATATAGTGGTGTCAACATATGAAACTTCAATATCAGGAATAATTAAAGCAGATAACAAATCTCTTTTGTTAAATCAAGATATAAGTGAATTAGAGGTGAAAAAACTTTATATAACTAATTTTGATGAAGTCTATCAAAGAAAGTATAAAATAAATTACGAAGGTTTAGATCACCTTGTTTTCCAATCTATCTATGGGCGTAAAAACATGAATAAGGTCTATACATTAACAGTTAATTCTGTTTATAATGAATACAATGATTATTTTATGCTTTTTGAACCGATTGTGTCATCCTTAAAGTTTTACGATAAATAATGGAATTTTATATAGCAATTATTTTTTTAATACTGTTGGGATTGCCAATACTTTTTTTTTCCTTCAAACAACTAGATTGGATCCTTAACAAACAGAAACATATAAATATGTTGATGTCTAGCATTAAAAAAGAATTGAATACTAAAGATAAACGATTAATTTTTTTGCAAAAGATGAGTGATGAAGAGGTTAGGAAATATGCAAATATTAAAAAGCCTAAAATTTTAGTCCCTGGTTTTTTTGGGCCTAGCGAGAAATATACTTTTTGGAAGATAAATTACGTTACAAATGAAGGATATGAAAAAAAAGGGATTGTGAAGACAAAGCAATCTATTTTTTTCAAGGATGAGATAAATATAATTGAATAGGCATTTTAAATATAGAACCACCTTAGGCGGTTTCTCTTTGTGTCCTAAAACGAGCCAAATTATTGTTGAAAAAGTTCTTGAGTATTTTCTTTGTAAGAAGTGGGACAATTATCTTGGAAATTTTAGAACGACTATCCCCGTCGATTTCTTGTATTAGCCCAAGCTTCTTTAGTGACAACATAACATTTTTCTATATTTACTTTGTCGATGGAACCAAGTTCGAAAAGCAGGTCACCCAGGTAGGTTCTTTAAAAAAAAGACAAGACGGTAATTATATCTATGAGAACGACTAGCCGAAGTTCTTCAATACCCAAGAGGGGTATGTCGAACCCATAGATCCTACTAATATTGCCCTCGGATTCGATTATGTCTATAATTATACCGACCACTTGGGCAACGTGAGGCTCATATACTCGGACACCGATGACGACGGGGAAATCAAGCCGGAGGACAACGAGATATTCGACGAGAAGAACTACTATCCCTTCGGCGGCATCCATGAGGGGTATAATACCGACGTCAACGGTACCTACCACCCTTACGGTTATAACAGCAAAGAGGAGAACAACGAGATTGGACTAGGCACTTTAGATTTTGGAGCGAGAAATTACGACCCGTGGCTCGGGCGATGGATGAATCTCGACTCATTGGCTGAGAAAATGAGGAGGCACTCACCCTATAATTATACTTTTGACAACCCAATATTTTTTATTGACCCTGATGGGATGGCACCTGAGGATATTATTATCAGGGCGAGGTCTAAAGCAAGTAACGGCGAATATGTTCCAATTGCGGTAGTGAGGACAGAAATAGAAGCAACTGTTGATTTAGACTTAGATGTTGCCAGTGCACCATTGATAGATGGAATTACAGGTGCGGAGAAACCAATAGAGATAAACGGACAACACATAGACCCTAAGGCTGATGCATTTGGACTAAGTGTCACCGCATCAGTTACAGCGGGTTATGGTGAAGTTGTTGTGAAAAATGTTGTGGCTTTTTTTAATGGTCCTGAAAAAGGTAATGCATTTTTGTACGAATCAACTACTAAAAACATTGGGTTAGAAGGCTCTCTAACAATTGGCGCAGATAATTATTTTAGCAATGGGAACGTAAATACATTTAACAAAAATACGTTAGAAGGCAAAGAAATTGGAATCGACTTATCGGGTAGTCTCGGGAATGCTCCTCTTAGTGTTGGAGCAAGTGGTTTCGCGGGTATAGATGTAACCAGCAAAAATCCCATTCCATACGTAGGGTATTCTAAGACTGTCTCTGGCTCCGTCGGTCTTCCAATTAGAGGATACTTGGCAAATTCAACTTTAATAACAGAGATTACAGAAAATAAATGATGAGAAAATATATATTAATTATTATATGTGCTTTATTTTTCACAATCATTGGTTGCAAAGAAAAAGAAAAATCGATTTATAAAATTAATAAATTAAGATTGAAAAATGTTGCCTCATATTATTTTGGTGGTATTCAAGATCCTGTTATTATTTCAAATGAGGAAAATGTTCGCTACATTAAAAAAAAAATAAATAACCTTATAAATGATAAAAGTGATTCAATTCAAATTAATGTTAATTATGGATACATACAAGTTGATATTCTTAAAGAGAATGAAGATATTGCTGATTACTTTTCAGTTGTATTTACTCAATCCCACGGAGATATTATTCGATATGGAGGTAAACACTATTATTATGAACAGGAATTAGTAAATTTCATAAAGGACAAGTTGAAAATGTCAAAAAAACCAATTAAGGAATGATGTAAACCGCCGATCAAGGCGGTTTTTTATTGCAGTACGCCTCTTTGACCTGAGCACCAGGTATGATATGAGCGTGGGGGCTAATGATAAAAATGGGAACATCATGGGCCTTACCCGCAAGGGGGCGGGCGGCCCCCCATCGACCAGCTCTCCTATACCTGCTGGGACAACGGGGTGTCCAACAGGCTCCGGTCCGTGGGCGACGGTGCCGGCAGCGGGGGCTTCCGGGAAGGTTATACCGGTACGGACGACTATTACCATGATGCCAACGGCAATATGATACGGATCGCCAACAAAGGGGTCATGACCAACGGCATCACCTATAACCATCTGGACCTGCCCACAGAGATAAAGTTTGACAACTCTGAGACTAAGAAGATAGAATACACCTATACGGCAGATGGGATAAAAGTCCAGAAGACCGTGAATGAAAACGGCAACATCGCGATCACCGATTATGCGGGTGCCTTCCAGTACGTCAACGGGAATTTGGAGTTTATCAAAAACTATGAGGATGGCTATTCCTATCCTAAGAACAACGGTACTTATGGCTATGTATATTACTATACTGACCAGTTGGACATCATCCGTTTGATGTACGGTGATTCAGATGGAAACGGTTCCATTGACCCAAGTACGGAAATCATCAAGGAATCGCATTTTTACCCTTTTGGATTGGCCCATAAGGGATATAATAACACGGTCAACCCTATAGGTAGTAGTCTCCATAAGTACGATTATCAGAATCAGGAGCGGCAGAACGAGTTTGGCTTGAACTGGTTGCAGTTCAAGTATAGGATGCAGGATCCGGCCATAGGGCACTTTGTATCCATCGACCCCCTGGCTGATAAATATGTGCACAATTCCACCTATTCCTTTGCGGAGAACAAGGTTATAAAGTACAATGAACTTGAAGGACTTGAAATCACACTCAACAAATTTGATAGGTTGAACTATGAAAACAAATCTGTTGCGGCAAAAGTAGGTACATTTGCAGCAAATGCCGGATTAAGTATTGTCAATGGGGGAATAGATGTATTCGATTATGCGGGAGATTTGGACAGGGCAGACCAGTCCGGCCAAGGAAGCCTCAACAAACTTGGCAGTGATGCAACTGCCACTGCCACGGGAATTTCCGGTTATGCGACCAATACATCGGCGGCAGAATTTGGGCAGGATGTGAAGAATCTGGCCACAAATGTGGAAACCTACGAAAACATTGCAGGTGCTTTGGCCGTTACCGCAAACTTGGCAAATTGGGTACTATTAGCAAGGCTTCAAATTCTGTACCTACCAGATTGGCAAGGATAAGAAATGCCGCCTTTGCAGACTCACAAACTTTGGGAGCACCAGGAGTTTCTGACGCTTTTGTTACTGCAGCAAGTGATTTAAAAGGAATAACGACATCAGAAGGTATTGCAAAACGTTTAACACTATTAGACGAGGGCGGGAATTTATTGAAAGGTCCGTTTCAGGTATTGGAATTTGACACACCTAGTACTGGTCTTTCATCACCGGTGTTTAGAAATAACCCGGGTTTTATAGGTGGGGGTAGAACACTTGGAGGAGCAAGGGAATTTACCCTGCCAAATTTAGAATTACCCGATTTGAAAAACTTGAACACAAAAATTATATTTTAGTTATGGGAAGCAATAAAGAATATTATTACGGGAAAGATGCTAATGAAAAGGCGGAATCACTCAAAAAAGTAAAAGATGACAGCAAGAACTGGCTTATCTATTATATTGATGAAAATACAAATGATAAATATGTAAAGGTATTTTTGGAGAGTCATCTGCAAGGGGGCGGTCCACCGAGATTAATCAAAATAAGTGATTTCCCCTTTTAATCTATATTTCAAAAACCACACCCGAAAAGTTGTGGTTTTTATGTGTATGTCTTTTCGGTTATGGTATCACATATAAAGGCATCAAGCAAAGCGAACAAATGGCTCAAGAAAGTCAACGACCCGGCCTTCCTGGGGGACGACCTCTTTGCCTTTGGGATCAGTTACAACCACCCGCACATGGGTGCATCCACCACCGGACCGCTCTACAACGGGAACATCAGCGAGACCCTCTGGAGGACGGCCAACGATGTCCCCGGAGGGCAGACACGCGGCTATGCCTACCGCTACGATGCCCTGAACCGCATCAAAAATGCCGACTATGGCATAAGGACCACCGGCACCTTCGACCTGAACACCGGCTACGACATGGGCGTGGGAGCATACGACAAAAACGGGAATATTGAGAGCCTTACCCGTCAGGGGGCGGGCGGCACGGTCATCGACCAGCTCTCCTATACCTACTGGGACGGCGGGACCTCCAACAGGCTCCGGTCTGTGGACGACGCTGCCGGCAGCGGGGGCTTCCGCGACGGCTACACCGGGACGGACGACTACTACCACGATGCCAACGGGAACATGTCACGGATGGCCAACAAGGGGGTCATGATCGGTGGGGTCACCTATAACCACCTGGACCTGCCCACCCAAATAGATATTACTGTGGACAAGGGTGATGGTACCGGAACGATTCACTATATTTACGGTGCCGATGGCACAAAACTCGAAAAGATAGTGAACGGAACGACGGGCACGGATACCACACAGTATGCCGGGGGCTACATCTACAGGGATGGAGCCCTGCAGTTCTTCAATACCGATGAGGGGTATGCCGAGCCCATAGATGGCAGTGATGTCACCCTGGGCTTCAAATACGTTTATCAGTACAAAGACCACCTGGGGGACATAGGCCTGTCCTACTCGGATACCGATTCAACCGGGGTCATCGACCCATCGACCGAAATCCTTGACGAGAAGAACTACTATCCCTTCGGCGGAATCCATGAGGGGTATAATACGGACGTCAACGATGACTACCACCCCTATGGTTATAACGGTAAGGAAGAGAGCAATCATCTCGGCCTCTCCACCTTGGATTTTGGGGCTAGGAACTACGAACCATGGATTGGGCGCTGGATGAATGTCGATCCATTAGCGGAGGAGTTCCCGTCTTGGAGTCCGTATAACTTTAAGATGAACAATCCTTTACGATACGTTGACCCTGATGGTCGCGCACCAGTTGATTGGATAAAAATCTTGCAACTTCTACTTATGAGTGGCAAAATGATGTTACCGGTGCGAGTAGCACACCTGAGGGTTATCGCTATGTAGGAGCAAGTAATCACTCAATCGTCCAAGATTTGGCCAACTCTCAAACATATTCTACTGAACCTAACACACAATTAAGCTCACTTTCCTCATCAACATTTGATAATAAATATTCTGCAAAAGGATATGCTGTTAATCACATTACTACTAAATCAAAAATGCAGGTTGGGCTTCAAGCCAATGTTACAGAAAGCTATAACTCTGAAACAGGGGCGCTAGAGGGAAAAACTTTTAATGGTCTTGACGTTTCCGCTACAGTGACTGGAGATATTTATGGTGCCTATCCAGGTATTGACTTGTCATTAAGTTTTAAAAGTATGACATTAAATGGCGAAGCTATGACGGCATCTAATTTTGAGACGCCTACTTTTCTTCCTGGTGGAGATGTGCCTACCCTTTCTTTTGATTCTTTTATATCGGCTGAAACAATTTCATCAGGTTCAGAATTAAACTTTAATGTTTCTTTTAAGGGCCTATACGCTGATCCAAAAGATGGTGTATTTGCAAAATTACCAACGGTATTAGGTAATGTAACAGGCTTTGGGAATACCACAAATCTTAGAGTTTCATTTGATTTAAATAACCAATAAGTATGAAGTTCAAAGCACTTATCACGTTATTTTTGGCCTTAAACTTGTCGAGCTGTAACTTTAAACAGTCAAAGCATCCTGAACCATCCCAGAGTGAGTTGGAGTCCAAGATTGAAAAATGGGTGCTTGAATATAATTTAAGTGGCAATACTGTTTACTTGGATAGCAGCTACACTAAATTATCTGACGGCAACTACTTCAAAATCACTCACTAAATGACAAGAATATTGATTTAATCTATCCAATATATTTTATTACTGGCAGATACGATGAGTTGCTAGATTTGTTTGAAACAACAGAAGGTATTGACTCCCGAAATAGAATTTATCTAATAAATCTGGTAAATGCATATGCGTTTTACAAAAAAGGAGAAAAACTTAAGGGCGATAATTTTATAAGAAAAAACATTAACGAAAGACAAGAAATCTTTAAAAAGGATATGCGTGACTCAATAGCGTTTATGGAGCTTTATTTAATGAAAGCACATATAAAAAACAGGGCTGAGATTTATCGTGAAATTGACAGCATCAATTCCAGGTCAAGTTTGTTTTCTAATATGTTTATTGAAGAGATATTAAAGCCGCAAATAGATAATCAGTATTCATCTATGCCTAAATTTGTAAAGCAATGACAAAAGGCCTTGCAGCAACGCAGGGCTATTTTACATAATGCTCTGGAGCTTCGTCTGCTTTAGAAAAGAGTCCAGCAGTCCAATTATAACGTTTCGCTTGTCTTCCGAAAGCTTTTGGATATCGGTTATCTTCTTCAGTAAATCCTTTTCCAAAACCGTGTCCGTGTTGCCCACCAAATAATCCAAAGAGACATCGAGCGCGCGTCCGCAATCTTGGTCGCGATATCGATGGACGGCCTAATCTTGTTGCGCTCATATCTTCCGATGGTAACCGCAATAGTTCCCACTTTTTTAGCCAAATCACTTTGAGATAGCTTTTTCTTTTTTCGGGCTGTAGCCACGTTCTCACCAAAAGTCATATCGTAAACGCTGTATTTACAGCACTAAAAGTAGTGCTTGGATAAATTTACAACACTTATTTGCTGTATCAAAATCACAAACGCTTGATTGTTTAAATCGGACGCTACTTTTGTATCGGAAATGATAGATTAAATTTTTTCAAAATATTTTTGATATGGAAATAGCCGACATAAAACAGAAGCTCACAATGGCGATGGTACTGCACTATTAAGGGCTGAAAACAGAGAAACAGAGCCGTTTAAACTGCCCGTTCCACGAGGATAAGATACAGAGCTTCCAAGTCTATTACAAAACCCAAACGGCTTACTGTTTTAGTTCCAACTGCAAAACGCACGGCAAGAGTATGGATGTTATCGATTTTGTGATGCACTATGAGAATGGTACGAAAGCCGAAGCCGAGGGTGTAAAATAAACTCTGTATGAATTGAATTATTTATTAATTTCATTCATACAGAACTATGACAACAAAAGAACAACAAGAATTTGAGAAGAAGGTGCTTGACCAGTTTATCTCCGGCAAGAGCCTTTTTGGTGCAGACGGTGCTTTTTCACCAATGCTAAAGAACGTTATTGAGAAGGCCCTTCAAGCAGAGATGGACTCCCATTTGGATAGTGAGGAACGCTCCAAAGGGAACAAGCGTAACGGCAAGGGAAATAAAAAGCTCAAAAGTGGCTTTGGCTCCTTTGATATTGAACCCTCCGAAGACCGTCAAAGCAGCTTCCAGCCGGAACTGGTCAAAAAACGACAGACGATCCTGGCGAATAACCTTTCAGAAAAAATCATCGGTTTTTATGGACTTGGGATGCTACCGTGACATTTCCGGGCATATCAAGGAAATGTACGATACCGATATTTCCCATACAGTTTTAAGCCAGATCACCGATCGGATCATTCCTGATATCAAAGCCTGGCAAAGTCGTCCCTTAGAGCCTCTTTACTGTATTGTTTGGCTTGATGCGATGCATTACAAGGTTAAGGGAGAGGGAAAGATCACCCACAAAGCGCTCTATAACATCCTGGGCATTACAAAGGAAGGAAGAAAGGAAATCCTGGGCATGTATATATCCGAGAGTGAAGGTGCCAATTTTTGGCTACAGGTATTGACCGACCTTCATAACCGTGGACTGCAGGATATCCTGATTGCCTGTACAGATAACCTTAAGGGCTTTACCCAGGCCATCTTGAGCGTATACCCAAAGGCCCAGGTGCAGCTCTGTATCGTGCACCAAATACGCAATTCACTCAAATATATAGCCTCGAAGAATCAGAGGGAATTTATGAAAGATCTGAAGAAAGTGTACAGAGCCGTGACCAAAGATGTAGCAGAAGATGAGCTGTTGAACCTGGGAGGGAAATGGGGCAGTAAATATCCTGTAGTTATTGAAAGTTGGCAGCGTAACGGGGAAAAGCTCTCCCAGTATTTTGAGTATACCCAGCCCATTAGGAAGATTATTTATACCACCAATGCCGTAGAGGGCTTCCATCGCCAGATTCGGAAGGTTACCAAGACCAAAGGAGCATTTACAAATGATATGTCACTACTCAAGCTGGTCTACCTGGCCACAAGGAACATCGAGAAGGAATGGACCGCTCCCTTGCATAATTGGAGCCTACGATTCAGCAATTTTATATTAAATTTGGAGACCGGATACCACTGGACACAAACGGCAATTCCCCTGGGGCTAGCCCCAGGGGAATTGAAATATCAGACAGAGTTTAATTTACAGACCCAGTTCCGGAGTTGGGAAAACACATTTACAAAGTAAGGTTGCGGTACTAGTACCAGAATATGGCATCGTGAATTTGACCGCACTTTTCTGAAAATTGTTTTTAATTATGTCGCATCAATTCACTACCTCAATAATCACATGAGCATTTAGCTCGGTTTTACGTGTCCTAAAATCCGTGATATTTTCAAATTCTAGGTTCACGATCCTGCCAAAATTCGCTTTCTGCTCCAGCTGATATATGAGCGCTAAGATGGCACTATAATCCCCGGAAACGCTAAAAAGATAGTTGGTGATGACAAGATCCCCCTCCCGTACCCTGTGCGGCTCCTCAAACTTGACCAGTTTAAGGCCGTTGATCTTTGCAAAGCGGTCTATGGTCTTCAGCAGGTTGTTCTGGAGCGATGTCCCGGAAACCTGATAGGCCTGCAATAGGGAATCGTACCGCTTTTCGCGTTGCTGCAGCAAAAGCTTCCGCTGGGGCAGGTTCTCAAAGAGGAGCTGCTCCATTTCGAGTTTATTGTACTGCCCCTTCACCTTTAAGGTTTCGGCAAAGGCCAACTGATAACATACAATGACCGCTAAGATAAATGAGGCGATCAATAATTTGTTCTTTAGGGCAATGCTCATAGTTTCGGGGATTTTAAAGAGACATCGAGTTCAAACTTTGACGTATCGCCTTTATCCTTTTCGAGATTGGCGATGGTCACCTGCTCGACAAAGCCTAAATTTTCCAGTTCAGCGATCCATGTGGATAGGGCAAGATTATCATTGTAGTCGCCTAACACAGTTATTCTGTCCTCCTTAAATAGGATGGGACTGTCCGTTTTGATCCTTTTGGTCACCGGTTGATAGGTCAGGCTTTGGAGTAAAATATTTTTTGGGACGCCCGATGCGATCCAGTCCATATAGAAGGAGGCCCTGGAGGAAGATGACCTGATCACATCATTGACCATTTTTTCTTTACGGCCCACCTCTTGGGATAGCTTGACCAAGGTTTTCTTCTGGTTCCCGTTGACCTGGGTCTGGCCCTGCAACGTACTGACCTCGTTAAAATAATAGTTAAAGAACAGGAAATTGACCAAAAGGGAAACAAGGACCAGGGCCACCGCCGTACCCAGCCCCAATTTAAAAAAGCGGTGCCCACGGTATGCTGCCCGGTTTTCGGCCTGATCCCCATCATAATTGGTGATTGACGGGCGGGAATTCCCTGCAAGGCTATAAGCTGCGGAGAATGCGGGAAGGTATTTGCGTTCCATCCCAATGTCCCCAAAGTGCAAAAGGCCTTCTTCGAAACCGTTATTTTTATAAGATAGTTGCAATTCTTCGGGTAGATATTCAATACTCAGGCCGCCAAGGCCCCATGCGGGCACAAAAACCTTGTGCTGCTTTAATGTGGCCATCATCCCCTGAATGATCTCCTTTCTGCAGATGGCGGCACAGATGCCGGTTTCGGTATTCAAAAGTTCCCAATAAAAGTCATCGGTATTTATAGCGGGGAACAGTTCGTTTATTTTCGCACCCCCCTTTCCTGAATCCCAGATCTTTTCCTTGGAGACCACCTGATCGGTGTTCAGGATCAGGAACAGCGGACTGACCTTGGGGATGGATTTGCAGGCCTCTTCAAGACCGTTAAATGTATTTTTGGATACCAGATCGATCTCATCCCCCTTACGCCTTACCAAGACCAGCAGGTACTCGGGTTCAGTTGCCGGGCCACGTAATTCAAGTCCGTAGAACAAACTGCCCTCTTTGATGGTATTGCTTATATTATCAAACATGATCTTTGTTTTTCCCGTTCCTGGTTTAATAAATGATCGTGGGTTTGATCAGTACGGTCAGTTTTGATTTTGAATCCTCCCGGCGCCTTTTGCTAAACAGCCATTTGATCACGGGAATACGCGCCAAAAAGGGGACACCGGTACCCGAGTCATCCTTTACCCTTCCCTCAAGGCCACCGAGCACGATGATATCATTGTTGTTGGCCTTTACGATGGAGGTAAATTCCCGTGAATTGAGCCCCGGCGGTGCATTGGCCGCAATACGTTCCCCGTTGAAGTTGGACTGGATGACCTTCATGTCCAAGGTGACCTGGCCATCCCCTGATACAAGTGGGCGAACGTCCAGCGAAAGCTCTGCATCAATGGGCTGATAGTTGGTGATCTCTGAGGTTGCGGGGTTCTGGGAGCCTATAAACGTCTGGTTGGTGACGGCATAATAACTGGTCTGCCCGTTGGAAAAATAGGCCCTATGCCCATTAAGGGTCGCAATGCGCGGCGAGGAGCGTATTTTAAAGTTCCCATTGGTCTCCTGAGCCTTTATGTTCGCAAAAAAGTTAGGTATGACCTGACCAATGTTAAAAAAACTACTGCCATCTATTCTTCCCAAGATCCGGTTTACCGTTTTTGCGCCCAGGTCGATATCGGTGCTGGGAAAGATCGAACCCTTGGTTGTGGTCGGCTCCGCACCGATGCCCCAGGTTACGCCGGCCTCAAGGGTGGCATTGCGGGAAATCTCCAAAATCATGACCTCGATGAGGATGACCGGGATGGGCTTGTCTATGTCTTTGATAAATTCTTTGAAGCGGTGTACGCCCTTATTGGGGCCGCTCACAAAAAAACTGTTCATCTCCATATCCACGCGGATGTCGAGCCCCTGTTTTATTTCTTCGGGAATAATATCCAGAAAATCCTTGGTCTCCCTATCCCTGTTGTTTCGACCGTTATCCTGAAAACGGGATCCGTTGGTATTGTAACTCTGGTTGGGGGTATTGGTACTTGTGCCAAGAGTGGAGTAATTGTTGTCGAAGCCCACGGTACGGCCGGCCGTCCTGCCCGTGCGTACGGGATCGTTCAGTAGCTCAATGGAACGGTGCATCAGGGGCACGATCTCAACCGACCTGATGGAAAGCTGATCGGTAAGCCCAAAATAATAGGTGTCATCAATGATCTTATAGGAAAAGTGCTGATCCCCTTGTGGAAATTGTGCGTTGTTGGACTGTGAAGGGTTTTGATTTTGATTGTCCGAGGTTGGGGAATTGCCGGCAGCAGTCTGCATGCCCGAAAAGATCAGGGAAAGCAGGGCATCAAAAGTGATGTTTGATGACTTTACCGTTGCCGTCCCGGCCTCGCTCAAGGGGCTTGCGATAAATATGTCCAGGTTCAGTTCGTTCCCTATATCATAGACCACGCTTTCTATGGGGGTGTTCTCAAAATCAACGGCGAGCGTCCTTGTCACCGTATCCAGCACCTTAAAGTAGAAATTCGATTTTCTTGGCCTGCGGGGCCTTTGTGCGCGGTTGTTCTGTGCATTTTCGTTTTCGGTATTTTCGAGATACGATCCGTCTTTTTCAAAAACATAAAAATTATCATGGGTCTTCCTAAAGGTCAGGTTGTTTGAAAAGGCCAGTTTGTCCATGGCCGCATCAAAGGGCATTTCCTGTATAAAAACGGTCAGCCTTTCGTTTTCCAGCCCCTGCGAATAGACCAGGTTTTTTCCCGACAGGGCAGTAATCCTTTTAAAGGCATCATAGAGCAGGTCGTTCTTCAGATCGAGCGATATCGATTCCCGGTTGGGATTGTAGGATATCGGGATCACCCGTTTATCCGGTTCGGGGATTTCATGGACGAATTTTTTGACAGCTAGGATATTTCCGGTAAAATCGATTTTCAGGTCGTATTCCTTGCACAAATAGAGAAGAACATCTGAAACGGCAACATTGTTGAAGTTGTTGACGATGTTGATCTGCGAAAGCTCTGGGGAAATGGTCAGGTTGATCTTGTGGACCTTTGAGATGGCCACCAAAAAATTGGGAAGGGTCGTATTCTGTAGATCAACGTTTATGGTTTCGGAAAGGCCGGGCAGTTCAATGGATAGGTTGTCCAACTGATTTTCAATGGTCGAGATACGGGAATCGTACTCCTGCGCTTGCAGCAGACCAAAAAAAAGAAGGAATAAAGATATAAATAGGTTTTTCATAGGTTTAGTTGACAAGCATGGAGAACACCTCATCTATTGAGGTCGTCCCATTTTTAATTAGGTTCAGGGCGTGGTCTTTTAATTGGATAATCCTGTTTTTATCCAGATAGCCATCTATTTCCCTCACTTCATTTTTGATGTCCTTCTGCAGTTCCTTTGAGATGGGCAGGATTTCATAGATCGCCTTCCTTCCCGTGTATCCCGTGTGGTGGCAAGCATTGCAGCCTACCGCCACAAAATGGTGGTACAGGTCGTTGGGGATTCTGAAATCCTTGGGGAATTGATCCGAATTTACGGCCCTACTTTCCTTACAGGATGCACAAAGCTTCCTGACGAGGCGCTGCGCCACGCTTATGTTCAGCGTACTTGCGATCAAGAACGGCGGCACCCCCATATCCAGAAGCCGCGAGATGGTCGCCCAGGCCGAGTTCGTGTGGATCGTCGAGAGCACAAGGTGCCCGGTCAGGGCTGCACGGATGGCCATATTTGCCGTTTTGACATCCCTGATCTCCCCTACCATGATCACATCGGGGTCCTGCCTCAAGAATGTGCGCATCGCGCTTGGGAAGTCCAGGCCGATATCCTCCCTCAATTGAACCTGATTGACGCCGTTGAGCGTATATTCGATCGGGTCTTCGATGGTCAAGATTTTTGTGGCCGTGCTGTTCAGGGATTTGAGCGTGGCATAAAGGGTGGTTGTCTTCCCCGATCCCGTAGGCCCCGAGATCAACACGATCCCATGCGGGTTTTTGACCGATTCTTTGTAAATGGACAGCTCTTCCTCAGTAAACCCTAGATCGGAAAGGTCAAGGTCACTGGAATCCTTGTTCAGGATACGGAGCACGATGCTCTCCCCGTGCAAGGTGCGCAAGGTGGATACCCGGATGTCAAATTCGGATCGGCCGGCACGCATGGTAATCCGCCCATCCTGGGGCAGCCTGTTCTGTGAAATATCGAGAGAGGCCTTATTTTTGATTTTATTGATGATCACAGGATATTCATCAATGGGGATATAGAACTGTTCGGTCAGTTTCCCGTCCAGCCTGTAACGGATACGGCACCGGTCCTCATAGGGCTCAAAATGGATATCGCTGCTGCCTATGGACTGGGAGGTAAGGATGATTTTTTCCAAAAAATCCTGGGAGTAACCGATCGAGGATGCCGCTCCGGATTTATGAACCCTATAATTGCCCGATAGCAGGTTATCGATTGCATCGCTGGTTTCGTTTTCGAGCTCAATGGGTAGGTTCAAAATGACCCGTAGCTCATTCTGCAGGGTAGCAATGTCCTGGTGGTCCGTTTTGAAGGTATATCCGGTAGGGGTTTTGGCGCATGGGACGGCCCGGTAATGGTGCGCATCCTCCGCATTGATCAATTGCCGGAGCTCAACGGGTATCTGATGTTTTTGAACGGTAGTTGCCATCACATTAGGTATAGGTTATCGTACAAGCCGGTCCAAGAGGACGCAAGTACTCCCATAAAAAAAAGGGAAATATTGCCCGCCAAGGGAACGGTATCCGATTTGCCCCTTTTTTGAATCAAAATATAAAGCACTGTACTGAACAGAAGTGAACAGGAAAGGAGGACAAGAAAAGTTACAGATGCGAAGGAAAATGCCAGGGCGATGAACATCAACAGATCCCCCGCGCCGAAGGTTTCAAAAAAAGGTTTTTTAAGCACAAATGTGGCATAAGCAACCAGCAGGAGCAGGATCATGAGGATAAGCAACAAATTGACCGTCACATGGATCATCCATTGATAACTTCCAGCGGCAAAAAAATGAAGTAGGGCAAATGCAATCCCGATCATGGGAAATAGAAGCCAGTACACCTTACGCTCCCTATGATCTTGAATAAAAATGAGGAGCAGGCCGGTAAACAGGATGGTTTTGATAAGAAGGAGCATTAATCTTTTACGGTTTGTTTGGGGTTTCCATTTTGATCGATCTCCCATTCGTTTAGGATACCGTCCCTATCAAAATCGGTTATCGCGGTTGCCCGCACTTTAAAATCCGAATTGGTCGAATTGATTATTTCATAAATATAATTGGAGGATCCGTTCTCCTTTACGGTTTTCGGCGCCTCAAAATCCATAGTCTCAAAATCGGAGGCGTATTTGGAGTTCAGATAAAAATACTGCGTCTGCAGGTTGTAGATGTATTTGAGCTGGATCTGCGC
The DNA here is from genome assembly GCA_965219335.1 of Leeuwenhoekiella sp. GTDB lineage: Bacteria > Bacteroidota > Bacteroidia > Flavobacteriales > Flavobacteriaceae > Leeuwenhoekiella. The sequence goes on along the minus strand of CBDCNG010000007.1, from coordinate 1,237,175 downwards.
TTCCACGCTCTTTGCCTTCGATATAAGGGGAAGCAGTTTTGGGAGGGCGAGTAACAAAAGGATCCCGATTATGGCGAGGGTGAAAAGCATCTCGTTCAGGTTGAAGGCATTTACCTTCTTACGCGATAGGGTTAGGTTCATGATATGGGGTTTAAAATTTCAGGGTGAAATAAGCTTTGTGCCCCTGAAAAAGTGCCCAAATATAAAAATCCAAACGGATACTACAATAGAAAAATGTATTTAATCGATATTTATAGTATTTTAACTATCTTATAAATTAAATTATTTTTATCTTAAGCAAGATTTAACGAATTGATTTCGAAGGAATAAATTGCTATATGTCCTATTTATTAATGCTTTAAAAAAATTAATATTTTTGGGATTGGTATTTTAAAGTATATTTGACCTCCCCAAATTAGGTTTATTTTAACAAGTTGATATGTACAAAACTATTTTATACCTACATGTTTTTATCATTGCCCCTCTTGCCGCATTTCTTCCCCAATCAGGATCAGCAGGTTCCACAATCGATGTTCTGAAGGAAATACCTGCTGATACCTGTGATGAAATTTTTGAATCGGACAGCCCAAATTGGCCATCAGCGGCATCCCAGTACAAAGTAAAAACAGGAAGTAATTTTCTTGATTTAAATTGTTGTTATCCAGTGTTTAAAAGTTCTCAAGAATTGAGGATAGCATTTGACGATATGAATGCCATTGACCAAAAACCAGCCCAGTTATTTAGGAATGGAGATAATGCCATAATGGCATACCTGCTCAGAGCACAGGAAGCTTATAAGTTGGGAAAGGATGAAATGGCCCTGCAGAATTTTGTGGAGGCGGAAAAGCTGCTCCCCCTAGCGAGAGATATGGAACAGATATTGGCGGTCCGGTTCTCCATTTCGGAAATGCGTGGCCTTTGGGGGAATTCCAGGGAAAACCTTAAGTATATCCAAGAAACGATCGAAATGATCAAAGGAATTGAAGATGTCAACTATAAAGAGCGAAATTTAGGTGTTGCCTATGGTATTTTATCAAGAGCATATTCGAAAAACAAGGACTTTAATTCTGCAAAAGTGTATTTGGGGCTTGCCCGGGTATATTGCTCAAAAGGAGCAGAATCCACAAATGCCGAAGTGTTAAAAATAATAGAAGCCAATATATATTATGGCGAGAAGGATTTTGATAAGGCCATTGCCATTCTCGAAAATGTAGGCTTTGAGGGGATTTCAAATACCAATCTACTGTCCCATCATCTAATGTTGGGAATAATGTTAGCGGACAGGGGCAGAGAAAGCCGAGCGGTAAAACTATTTAAAATGGCAGATTCCATTTTTGAATCGAGCCATATCGTTTTACCGGATTCGCCGGACATGTACAGATCACTCATACAGTTGTACGGTTCCCAAAGAGATTATAATGGACAAATGAAAACAGCCAAAAAATTATGTTTCGTTAGTCGGATCGTAAACAGAAGGTTTAGAAATTATGAGACTGCTCTTAATCCCAAAAATTTTTCCGAAGGGCATTATCTATTTGCCGATGCAAACCCATTGGCAGAGAACGGGTCGAAAGGTCATTGGCCATTATTGGCCATCGGGTCATTGGCCACGTCGGTATGCCTACTTTGTATTTTCGTAGGCCGAAAGGATTATGGAAATTATGCGTGGATGCCTTCGAAGCACTACTTCTATCCCTTTAAAAATCTGAATGCCAATCCAGAGAAAATGATGGTTGCGGATAAGGTTGAAATTATGAATGAAACCAATGTCAGGAATATGGGGATCTCTGAATCCAAAATCCAAGAGATCATGGACAAACTCGAACTTTTTGAAAAGAATCTGTCTTTTATCAAGTTCCATAAATTAAAGGAGGTGTCAGATCATTTAAATACAAATACGAGTTACCTATCCAAAATAATAAATGATAAAAAAGAGAGCAGTTTCACTACCTATATGAATGAGCTTAAAATCAATTATGCAATAAGTAGCCTGCCCATGGAAAAATCAATTCATAGCTACACCATAAGTGCCATAAGTGCAGAGTACGGTTTTAGCAATCCTGAAAAATTCTCAAAGCTTTTTAAGGAAAAAATGGGGGTTTATCCGAAGGAATACCTTCGTGTTTTAAGAAAAAAAAGGAAATCCAATACATAGTTTATGTAGGGCTAAATAAAAGCTGATTTTAATAATTTATTGAAATTCAAAAACTTAAAAATAAATTAAAATTTTAGTTGTCTAAATTTATGAATTTAGACTATTGTTTTTTGATTCTTTTAAGTAATAAGTATTATTTCGAGTCCTGATTATTTTTACGTATTTGTTGAAATCAAAATGGTTATTTCAATATAAGAAAAACCTTATTCAAAGGAATAATGATTGGCGTTCAAACGAGGACTATAAACATGCTCATTAATTACCGAATTGAGCTTAGCACAATCGGGAGCGATTGTACTTTAAAATTTTATAACAATAGGGCAGAAATGCCCATATAGATAATAAACCAAGACATTCAACTATTTTATTAAAAAACAGAGGCAATTAATCCACCTACATAACACTTAATTATTTTATGAAAACGTACTACTTTTTTTTGGGCTTAATTATTCTCGTCTGTATCCCATTATCTGCTCAAGACAATAAAAATGACTTTAATCCCAACAAGCTTGTGCAAGAAATGACTTCGAGTCCCGAAGTCTCAAATTTAGGGGCATATGGTAATTTTAATGCAACCCCCTATAATGGCACTGTAGACATTTCAATACCATTGCACGAATTGGATTTTGATGGAATTAGGATACCATTAATTCTTTCATACGATTCACGAGGGGTAAGGGCATCACAAGATGCCGGTTGGGTAGGCCTCAACTGGAACCTTTCTTCATATTTTGCAATTTCCAGGACCATCAATGGCTCGGATGACCTGGATGATTATTCCTCAAGAGGGTACATTTATAATAATTACAATGTACAGACACCGGAAGGGGTCGCACCTTATATGGATTATGATGACATCGTAGATGTACATGCAAGTTTTGGAGATGGTACTGGCAGTAACAATATCCCCATAGACATGGAAGCCGATCTTTTCGAAGTATCATTGTTCGGGAAAAATTATAAATTTCATCTAAGGAAAAAAAAATATGGTGTCAATACTATTATTGCTGATGTACTTAACAATAACAATGTCAAAATCAACTTCGATTTAACAGATCTCTCTTTTAATATTGTGGACGATCAGGGATTTCAATATCATTTTGGTTCCAAAGAAATCAACACCTCCTTTAGCTCTATACCAACAAGTTCATCTACTGTGGCAGCTAAACCAAGTGATGAATCTTTTGCTTTACAATCTATTTTTGAAGATTTAACTAAAGCCAATGAGAGCGTAATAACGAACTGGCTTTTAGATAGCATCGTGTCTCCAAATTCTAGGGTGTTGCATTTCGATTACAGAGCGGGTATGCATTTCAGCTTTCCCGATTACAGCCAGTATGTTGAAATTCAGGATAATTCATTTGCCCAAGATGATTATGGTGTTCCAATACTTTCTGAAACCTATCACGCAACCACCACCGTCATAGAAAACCAATATCTGGATAAAATCTACGGGGATTTTGGCGAAATAGATTTTGAGCTTACCGGTAGAAGTGACTTGTTCAATGCACAGGCACTCGCAGGTCTGGTGGGTCCTAACACCTTTTCCAGATTTGTGACATCTCAGAGTGAGATTTATATCGACCGATCAATACAGCAGACGAAGCCATACTTGAAATTAAGTGCAATAGTGGTCAAAGACTTCGAAGAAAATGAGGTAAAGAATATAGGATTTGGATATTCTTATTTTAACCAGGATAAAGTAAATTTTGCTGATAAGGAACGCTATCTACGTCTAAAATTGGATTATGTGGATGTCAATGAAAAAAAATACAATTTTGAATATATCCTACCTAACTCACTTCCCATCAAAAATACGAACGATATTGATTTCTGGGGTTTTTATAATGGTGCAAACAATTTAAAGAGAATACCCAGCATTGGTCGATTTGTGACCCAAAGCTATGCAGGCGAGGGTGGTGAAGAGGGCAACCACGTATTTATGGAGTATAATGGGGCAAACCGAGGGAGCAATTTCGGGTACGGCAAAATAGGGCTTTTGAATAAGGTTATATATCCTACAGGAGGTCATACCGATTTTAGGTATGAGCCACATCAGGCTAGGGTAGAAGTGACCCAGCCCTATTCCATCAGTTCTTATCGCCCTGATGGAAATATTAAATGGACCAGTTTAGTAGATGAGGAAAAATATAGATTCACATATCAATATCTCAAAAAAGCCAAAGATCCAAATTATCTGCTTTACGACCATATTCGCGAACCAACTGATGAAGAGGATTTAGTGGAAGTAGCTGTATATAATAATCAAGAATTTACAGTTACCCAGCCTACGCTCCTCAAAGTGAACTCTACCCTAAAATGCCATACGGGGTGCAGTAATACCTACTTTAGCAACCAGCCCCTTCGAGTGGTTTCAAATATCAATTCTGGCAAAGAAGAAGTTCTCTTTACCTACGGTTCCGCCCCCAGCCAGAGTGGTGGTGCCACTAATACCATTGCCAAGGAGTTGATCCTTGCTCCCGGTGATTATAAGATCATCACCAAACCGCTTCCGTATGATCCGGCGTGCAGTGGACCAAATCCATCATCCAACTGTACGACCCCGGCAATACAGGTCGTTGATGAAGATTATAAAATTTATGTTCCCAAAAATAATGGGGATATTGACCTTTCCAAATATTATGAAACTTTTGAAATTGGGGGTGCAAGAATTAATTCAATCTCCAATTATGATGAAAAGGGAGCCCTGAGCACAAAAAAAATGTTTGAGTATGACCGCACCAATGCGCTTGGAAATACGGAAACCTCAGGTATGCTCATGGATGAGCTGATCTACTTTACAAAACCTTATGGTTTTACAACTTTTGATCCAAGAAATTGGGGTGCATCTTCCCCCCTTAAGTTACAGTCCACAAATGCGCTTCGCACGATTCCTTCCGCAAAGGGCAGCCATATTGGGTATTCCTATGTGAAGGAAAAAATTGTTGATGGCAATGGGAACTCTAATGGTTGGACCGAAAAGGAATTTATCAATCTATCAAATCGATATCATAAAATGAGCTGGTGCCGGCCTATATATAACACTAATGGGATTTCTGGCCATTATCCGCAAGATGTCTGTACCACAAATACTTATATAGCTGGAATAATGCCTAAAAACAGCTTTGGCTATATCAATGGCAGCATGAATACAGAGAGGGTTTTTAACGGCGTTGGAAAGATGCTGCGAGAAAACCTTTATGATTACATAGGACTTACGGGTAAATTTGATAATCTGTACAGCGCAAAGTTCATGCCGGTTTATTATCCGGATATTTCGACCGTGGGGGATCCAAATCATCCTTTTGGCAGTGATCATACCACCTATTACTTGTACAACACCCCTGTTTACAACACGATGGAATCCGTCGTAAAAAAAATTACCAGTAAGGAATTTTTAGATTATACAGTAACAAGTGATAAGACAAACTATTATGACAGAGATACACATTATCTAACGCAGACTTTGTCCAAACTGGAAAATAATGAGGAAAGACTGTCAAAAATTTATTATCCAAATGATGATGAAGTGGATGACCTTCCATTCATGCAGGAGTTAAGGGACAAGAACAGGATTGCCACCCCTATTAAGACCGAGACGTTCCAGAATACACGACTCTTGGGTGCACAGGTGACAAAGTATGCTCAAAATAAATCCACGCAGTTTGTAACATTGCCCATCTCTGTTGAATCCGTTAAAGGGATCCCTTCAACCTCCAATCCCTATAAATCGAAAATCAGGTATGAGGAGTATGGCCCAAACGGCACATTGCGCCAAGTGAGGCTTGAAAATGGTACCCCAATAAGTTATATCTGGGGATATAACAACATGTACATTGTGGCAAAAGTGGAAAATGCCACATATGATATAATTGAATCCCTTCCTGAATTTGGAGAAAATTTTGACCTTGGTTTCTCAAGCCTATCCGATAATCAGGAGATCACATTGCGAACGCACAGTTCCATGAAAGACGCTATGATAACTACTTATACCTATATGCCACTAGTTGGTATCAAGACAATTACTGATCCTCGGGTGGACAAGCTCACATATATATATGACGAATTTAATCGTGTTAAAGAAGTACGTGACGCAAAAAACAATCTTATAAAGGATTATGATTACAAATTCGTAACGATTCAACACAATTAATAAAAAATGGATAGCATGGATAAGACATATATTATATTGATTGCGTTTTTCGCTTTTACTACTGTAAGTTATTCCCAGCAGGGCAATCGCTATTGGTATCGCGATAATGATGGGGATGGCATAGGGGGAACTGCGACAATCTGGGCAAGTTATCCGCCTTCCGGTTATGTATATAATACCGGGGATTGCGATGATAATAATTTCAATGTTGGAGGGCCGTCTACTTGGTATCGTGATGCGGATGGTGATGGCCAGGGAAGTGCCACAAATAAACAAACGACTTGTTTTCAGTACCCTAATGGTTACGTCGCAAACAATAATGACATTGACGACAGCAATGCATTGATCACAAACATCCCCCCACAAACTTGGTATTTCGATAACGATGGTGATGGCTTTGGGGTTTCCGGTAATACAAGATATCAAAGTTTGCAGCCAGATGGATATGCCAATAAAAATGGGGATTGCGCTGACTCAAATGTTGACATAAACCCCGATACAATTTGGTATTCTGACCTTGATGGTGACGGTCTGGGTGATCCCAACAGTCCAAGTATGCCACAGTGCAACAGACCAAGCAATTATGTGGCAAACAGCTCTGACAACTGCCCCGATTATGATGATCCTACTAACGAATGCGACACAAGCGTTATCCAAAATACTAGTATAAGTGGCAATAATTACATCTACACCCGTACCTACCAAGTTCCCATGACGATTTCCCCGGACAGATCTGCCGGCAATGAGGACATGATAGAACAGGTCACCTACTTTGACGGCCTAGGTCGTCCCAAACAGCAGGTCGCCATCCGTGCCGGTGGCCAGCCGCACCCCAACCTGATCAGCATGGATTCCTGGACGCTGGGAAGCGGCTCTGCCGAGTTTTATAAAGCAAACGGCTCCGATACCGAGAACAACCGGGTGATGGGCACCGACCCCTATGGGAACCAGTCGGTACTTTGGGCCTGCGGCGGCGATGCCGCCCGGGATGCCGATGGGGGCTGGAACAGCCGGACCTTCCCGGTGGACCGCTCCAAGGCATACCGCTACGCGGTATGGGTCAAGCGAACGGGCAGCCTTTCCAATGGATATGCCTACCATGGCACGGAATACGTGGAGAACCTGGACGGGAGCCCTAAAAGCAACCCCTATTTCTGGTCAGGATCATTACCGGCATTGGGCGACTGGTACCTAATGGTCGGCATAGTGCACCCCGAGGGCTATACCGGCGGGGACTCCGGTTTGAGCGGGGTCTTTGACATCAATGGCAACAGGGTCAGGGCAGGTACGGACTACCGCTGGCGTGCGGATACCAAGCGCACCAAACTGCGCAGCTACCTTTACTACTCTACCGATGTGGCCACCCGACAGTATTTCTGGGATCCGAGCTTCCGCCGGTTGGACGGTACGGAGCGGGGAATGGCCGACCTGATCTCCTCAACGGAGCCTTCCGATCTGGTGACCCACATAGGCTATGACGGTTATGGCAGGCAGGCCCGGGAGTACCTTCCCGTGCCGGTCGAGGACGGTGAATATGGCAGCTTTAGGGGTGGGGATATCGCCGCGGAAGTGGCCGGTTATTATAAGGCCGCATTCCCAGCGGACTTCAATACCATAGACAATCCCTATAGAGAGAAAAAGTTTGAGGCCTCCCCGCTCAACCGCGTGATCCAGCAGGCCTCCCCCGGCACTGACTGGGCCCTGAACAACGGTGACGACCGCGGGCTGGTCACCTTTGGCCACGGGGCGAACGGCCCGGATGAAGTACTGCTCTACAGGGTGGGGTTCACGGGCGGGGACACCGAAATGCCCTATCTGGAAGGCGGAACGGCCCATTACGTGGAAGGGGAGCTATACAAGAACACGACCCGTGACGAGAACCACGATGGTAGCCCGGGGATGAGGGATGGTACGGCCGAAGAGTTCACCGATAAGCAGGGACGGGTAGTGCTCAAGCGTACCTATGAAAATGAGGTGGCCCACGATACGTATTATGTTTACGACGATTTCGGCAACCTGACCTTTGTGATTCCACCACTCGTGGACACAGATGATGGGGTTGGCGCCGACGAACTGGACAACCTATGCTATAGGTACAAGTATGATGGCCGCAACCGCCTGATCGAGAAGAAGCTCCCCGGCAAGGGCTGGGAATACATTGTATACGACAAACTTGACCATCCGATAATGACCCAGGACGCGAACCTGTTAATGTCCAACTCCGACGAAACAAAGGATAAGTGGCTCTTCACCAAATACGATGCCCACGGACGCGTTGCCTATACCGGTATTCACGAGACCAGCCCCATCACCAGAGCCGATTTGCAGGATTTGTTCAAAGATGATACCGCCGCCCAGCAGAGCGTCAACCGCACGCCGTCAAACTCCAATTATACCGGCGTGCCGATCTACTACGACAATTCGGCAAAGCCGACCGGGATGGCCGAGATCTACACCATAAACTACTACGACACCTACCTTCCCGCCGGCGCGGCCGGCAAGGCCACCATCCCGGACCTTAACAGCTATGATGTGGATATATCCAATATGACAACGGGGCTGCCCACCGTATCCCGCGTACGGGTGCTGGGCGTTATCCCGGCAAAATGGATAACCACCACGACCGCATACGATGATAAGGGCAGGGCGGTCTGGGTCAGGACCGTCAACGATTACCTGAACAGCGAGGACCTGACCGAATATGAGCTTGATTTTACCGGTAGGGTACTAAGGTCAAGGATTACGCACCTGAAACAGGGGCACGAACCCATTGTGACCGAGGACACCTATACCTACGACCATATGGGCAGGCCGTTAAAACAAACCCAAAAGATCAACGATCAGGGTGCGGAGCTGATTGCCAACAACGACTACGACGCCCTGGGCCAACTGGAGAGCAAGGCCGTGGGCGGCACGGCCGGCGGCGGCGGGCTGCAGTCGGTGGACTTTAGCTACAATGTGCGGGGCTGGCTAACCGGGATCAACGATCCCGATGTTTTGGGCAACGACCTCTTCGCCTTTGGGGTCAACTATAATGCACCTCTACGCGGCGATCACAGTACGGCCATACCGCTCTATAACGGTAACATTTCACAGACTCTTTGGAAAACGGCCGTGGGTGATGAAGCCCTACGCGGATATGCCTACGAATACGATGCCCTCAACAGGCTCAAGACGGCCTATAGCCGCAAGGGGGATGGGCTGACCACTGCCGATAATTACAGCATCTGGGCCATATATGATAAGAACGGGAACATCAGGCGCATGAACCGCCGGGGCGCCATTGTGGACCAGCCGGGCAGCGACCCCGCCGACTATGGGCAGATGGACAATATCAGCTATGGATATGAGACAGACAACAAGAGCAACAGGCTCCAGTGGGCCGATGAGATCATAGGTGGTGATACCGGTTACGGGTTCATCGACGGGGCAGACCTGCCCACGGAGTACGGTTATGACGATAACGGCAACATGACCCGCGACGACAACAAGGGCATCACCGCCATCGGGTACAACCACCTGAACCTGCCCACAAAGGTGACCATAAACGGAAATGGGAATAACGGGGAAATTTCCTATATTTACGCTGCCAATGGCACAAAGCTCGAAAAGACCGCGCCGAACAAGGTTACGCAATATGCGGGCGGCCACATCTACGAGAACGGCTCTTTGAAATACTTTGACCAGCCGGAGGGCTACGTAGAGCCAAAGAACGGGGGCGACTACGGCCTTGGGTTCGACTACTATTACCAGTACAAGGACCACCTTGACAACATACGCCTGGCCTACAGGGATGACCCTTTGCGCTCCACCAGGTTCCAGCAGGAGTTTGAGGGCACCACCGGGGACTGGTACACGCAGGCCAACGAGGTCTCGGTGTCCAACAGCGGGGGGCGGCTTGACATCGCCATACGCAGGGTCTATTTTGCCAGTTTTGAGGACGTGGACGTGACGCCCGGGGAGCCCGTGGAGGTCGCCTTCGACTTCGACAAGGGGGACATGGACCAGGTGCACGTCTCCATTGCGGAGTACAAGAACGGCGGTTGGGAGCCCTTTAACGAGCGGGACATTTTTTATTCGGTGCAGACCGGGCGCTTCCAGACAGCCATGACCCCGGCCTCAGATAAGATCAGGGTCATCATCGAGAAGGGCGGTGGGCCGGACAACGGCACCTTCACCACCTGCCACATCGACAACCTCTCGGTGACGCAGACGGCTCTCAAGGTGGTGGACGTGAAGGATTATTATCCTTTTGGGCTTGAACATAAAGGGTATAATAATATGGTCAACGGAAGTGAAAATAACTTTATGACCTTCAATGGTCAAGAGTTGAACAAAAGCTTGGGTCTAGATGTAATGGAGATGACCTTCCGTCAATATGACCCAGCAATAGGGCGTTTTAATGTCATTGATGAGATGACCGAGGATGCAATGGACTACACTCCCTATCGTTTTGGGTTCAATAACCCGATATTCTTTTCTGATCCAACGGGTCTTTGGGAGACAGTCAACGGTGGCTACAGGACGACCGACAAGGACGAAATAGCACGACTGTTGGGCTATATTCAAAGGGAGGAAACTGATGTTTCCAGTAAAGGTATAACCAATTTTATAAAAGAAGATATCGCTTTTTTCGAAAGAGAGGGCGGATATAATGAGGGTCTCCCACTTTCAACAGCTCTTGTGAAAAATGGAAAAATTACTGATTATTCCGTTCATAAAATGAAAAATGAAATAGCGTATTATAATGGTACAACCAACTATTTATATACTCGTGAGGATTATGAGATGAGAAATAAGATTTTGGCCGATGGGACAAATGATCCTATATCAAGATTACTTTTAAGTTGGGAGAAGCAAGGCACTTACCAGCCCATAACTGCCAAGAATTATATAAATTATGTTGGAGGACATACAACTGCAAAATTGCTTACTGTTAATAGTTTCATGAATATGATGGGGTCGGTTAGCGGTGGTCCAGTTGGCATTTCAAGATCCGTTAATCCTAGGTATCTAGGAACTAGAAGTAATCGTGGTGTTTTGACATCAGGTCAAAATTTTGCTAGCCGTATTAGTGGAGCTTCGATAAATAATATCTCCTCACTTAAAAACATGAGTTGGCTACAGTTTAGACAACAATACAGCCACCTTTATAGGGGTAAATTTATGGGAAGGGGAAATTATATGATATTCATGGGTATGGATTTTAGAGCAATAAAAGCTGGATTAAGAAATTAAATATGAAAATAAAAATTTTAATTATTGTTTTTTTAACCTCATTGTCCTTGCTCTGTTGTAAACAAATGCACAAAAGTGATGAAATGCGGAAGTCTTCTGATTTCGAAACATACAAAGAGGATGATTATATAAAGGTTCAAGGTATAGTTTTAAAAAAAATTGTTCGTTTTAAAAAGAGTTTATTTAATTCAAATGAAAAAGGAGATATTTATTATATATATGATTTAGATTTGACTAAACCCCAAATTGGAGTAGAAAGAAAATCTAATTTGATGTTTAATGAAGATGATCTGGTGACAGTAATGGTAAATAAAAAAGATAGTGCTATAAGTTTTATAGGGCATCGTGGTATCGTAGATTCGGAATTATTATATCAATACCTATCTAGAAGCGACAGTAGTTATTATAGAATGAAGAATAAGGTTCCATTTGATTATAAATAATTGCTCGTTTCCACTTTTACTGCATTGGCTTTGATTACGTCTATCAATATAAGAACCACTTGGGCAACGTTACTGTCCTACACAGACCTTGACAATAACGGGAGTATCAATGCCTCTACCGAAATCCTCGATGAGAAAAACTACTACCCCTTCGGGCTTGAACACAAGGGCTATAATAATGTTGTGAACGGCAGCGAAAACAACTACAAGACGTACCAAGGTCAGGAAATCTCAAAAGAGCTTGGTTACAATATGCTTGAGTTCAAGTATAGACATTATGATCCTGCAATCGCAAGATTTGTTGCTGTTGACCCGTTGGCTGAAACCACGATGCGGCCTTATTCTGCATTTAATAATAATCCTATCTTTTACATTGATCCTGATGGAAGAATGGCGGTGCCACCTTCAACTCATACAGATGAAGATGGAAATGTTTTAGCTGTTTATGATGATGGAGATTTAGGTGTTTATACTCATAGTAACGGAACTACAAAAGCAGATATTGATAAAAATCATTCAATGACTAATACTTCCGCTGGCGGAAACAAGAAAGGAGAAACACTTCATACATTTTCATTCGTCGATGGGTCAGAGTTAGAAAAAGGTAATATAGTGCATACAGGTAAGATAGATTTTTCCAGTACTTGGGCACAAGACAAAGTTCAATCTGTTTTAGATGATTATTATGGTATAGGTCATTATGGAATAAACGCACGTTCTGGTGGTGATTTTGATATTAAACTTGATGCAGTTGAGGAAGGTTTGACAGGTGGTATTTATAACGGTTCTCAAATAACAAAAGGGGTTTATGCATCAGCAAGAGATGCTGGAAACTTTGCGGCTGGGGCAAAAGCTGATAATAGTATGTTTTCTAATCGTGATATTATGTACGGTTACGGTGCATATAATGCTGGAAATAATACAGCTAAAGGTACATTGTTTTCAATTGGATCAGATTTGATTATACGCTTGTCTGGTGGCAATAAAGGTCTTTTACAATCGCCTAATTATGGTGAGGATAGGCAATCTGCCTTAGGTATTCAAGCTGGTATGAGAAACTCTAATTGGTTTGATTAATGAAATACATAAAATTAATAATAACAGGAATTTTATTAATGTTTTTTAGCTGCTCTAAAGAACAGGATAGAAAAGTGGTTACTTTTGAAAATCAAGAGGAACATCTTACAATAATCCATAAAGAAGATAAATATTTAATTTTCAATGGTTTAGTTTCGTTAGACTCTATACCAACAACTGGTTATGTAGTAAATGAAGGTGGTATTGAGTATTTTTCAGCCCTTGTTATATGGAAAAATGGCATAGCTTATTTATATCATCAGTATGGTTCATTCAATGAATCACAGAACAACGGAAGTATTGTGTTAGAAAAAGTTACAACTAAACAATTTGAAAATCTTAAGAAACAGCCAGGATATAACTATTTTTATTACTAAAAAACTATTGAAATAGCTAAGCTTTTTACCTTCTGTGTGACTTTATCACCAATACAGTAAACAAAATAATCAGAAGCCTTGCAGAAATGCAGGGCTTTCTTAATTACAGCACCGCCACGTTTTTATTAAAGAAATCCTTGAACTTCTTTTTGATAAGGAAGGAATCTATCATCTTAAAAATCATAGGGCGTTCTTCCTCATCCAGTTCCAGCATTAGGTTGAGCTGTTCCATTTTAAAAGACAAACTGGGAAATTTCCTATATTTACAGTGCCACAGGGGCAAAACTTGAAAAAACAGCACCGGACAAAGTGACCCAGTACGCAGGGAATTACATCTATGAAAAGGTTGGAGACTTGGACAACACCCTAAAATTGTTCAACCAGCCGGAGGGCTATGTGGAGAAGACGGGCGGCATCTACAGGTACGTCTACAACTACACCGACCACTTGGGCAACGTGCGCCTGTCCTACAAGAGCGGGAACCAGACCGAGGTGGCCCGGGAAACGGTGTTCAGCGATGACCTGGGATCGAGCGCGGGATGGGACAGCAACGGGGCAAAGTACGGTTACTCGGGCACCGTGGTCAATACCTTTGGGAAATCCGGAAGCACCTCGGGGAGGCTGCGCACGGATGCCGAAGGCAGCTATTACGCCCACAGCAATACCTGGATCGATATCCACAACGTGGAGCCTGTGGAATACACCTTCTCGGGCTGGATGTACATCAGCAGTACCGGGAGCGGCAGCGCATCGAGCGGAACGATCTTTTTCTTTATGAACGAGGACACCGAAACGGATTACTTTACCCTGACCGACTACTCCGAAAAGGTCTATACAAAGGATCAATGGGTCCATGTGCAAAAAACGGTGCGGGTACCGCCCACCATAGACCGGATCAACCTCAGGGTGGGCTTTTACAACGGCACCCCCGGGGCGGAGGTCACCGCATGGTTCGACGACCTGAAGATAGAGCGGAAGGGCACCCGCCCCAAATGTGAGATCGTGCAGGAACGGAATTATTACCCCTTCGGACTTGAACATAAAGGGTACAACTCCACCATTATCGGTACCGAAAATAACTATAAACAGTATCAAGGACAGGAATGGACGGAGGATCTTGGGCTGAACATCCACGAATGGGAATACCGGATCAGCGACCCGGCTATTGGAAGGTTTTGGCAGGTCGATCCGTTGGCAGAGGATTATTATCATAACGGGGTTTATAACTTCTCTGAAAACAGGGTGATTGATGCTTGGGAATTAGAAGGGCTTGAAGCTAGATTAATTGTAGAAGAAGGAAATGCTGTAAAAGGAAATTTTGGTCATACTTTTGTTTCCGTGGGAAGCGGTAAGAATCAAACAGTATATACTTATGGCAGATGGGCAAATACAGATGCTAGCTCAGGGAGCATACATTCGCCTTTGAACAACGGACCAGGAGTAATGGTAAAATTAACAGGAGATGATGCAAGAGCTGAAATAGGAAAATATGTTAATGATTATGATGCTCAAGTTTTTGAACTTACTAGTGTGGATGAAAGTCAAGTCCAATCAAATTTGGAAACAGAGTTTAATAAGTCATCAGAAACACCAGAACAAGGTACGTATGCAGGAGATGATCGTGCGCACGTAATAGATAGTTATAAATTGACATCGTGTAATTGTACTACAAAATCTTTAGATGCAGTTGAATCCGGTAATGGGAACAAACCTGTAAGTTATAAGACAACGGTAAGTAGTCCTAAATTATCAAGTGGTAATGCTACCGTAAATATGAATATAATGTCTATATCGCCTGCTGACTTAAGCAAACAACTGAATGATGCAACTAAAGATTCTAATTCAGGAGTTATTGATGTTACTAACAATTATAAAAAAGATGATAAATGAAAAAAGCCAAAACTATTTTATTTATCTTAATTACTATATCTGTAATCTATGTGAATGTTCAAAGTGTTATTAATAATTTGCTTGATAAGAAGTACATTGTTAATGAAATTCCTTATAGTCATACCAAAAAAAGTTTAAATGGTATATATAAAGCAATAGATATGGATTACACTTCCTTTAGATGGATGATTTTAGTTAATTCCGTATATATTTTGATTTTGACTATTTATATCTTATACATAAACTACAAAAACAAATCATCCAAATTACAACATAAGAAATAGAAATTGATTGTATAAAAAACCACCAGGAGGTGGTTTTTTTATGCCTTGAAATAAGCCTTTTTGGTCTTGTGGTAGCTAATGGCCATATCGAGCAGATCATAGATTTTTTTGCGTTCCTCTTCGGTAAAGCTCTCAATATCCCTCACCTTTTGGAGCAGTTCCTTGTCTATTACGGTATCATCGCTGCCCAGTAGAAAATCCACGGTTACGCCCAGGGCATCCGCAATCGCTTTAGCGGTATCGATATTGGGCTTGATCTCGTTACGCTCGTAACGCCCGATAATGGGCGCAGAAGTCCCCACCTTTTTTGCAAGTTCGTCCTGAGACCATTTAAGCCTCTTTCTTATCGATAGAATACGTTCACCAAAAGTCATAAAAAAGTACTGTATATAACCTGTTATAGAGGTTTTGAGCAAATGTAAGTTACTTATTGGTATTAAACAAGCTCTATGAATGTTGTTTTATTAGAACCTATTTATTAGTTTTGTCACCAATAAGTACTAATAAATATTTGTAATGCTCAATACTTCCAACCCGAACAACTACGAGTACACCACGAAACACCTTGAAATCCACATTCTCGGAGGTCTAAAGACCAATAAACTGGAAAGCCTGCGGGTAACGATAAGCATACAGAAACCCAAAACGCATAATATCCTACGCCACAATATCGACCTGTACAACGATAACCAGGTCGAAAAGTTTACCCGTAAGATTGCAGAACGGTTGGAAATAGGGACGAGCGTAGCGCGTAGAACCTTGCAGGACTTGACCAAGGAACTGGAGAACTACCGTTTTTTACTGATTGAAGAATATGAGCAACAGCACCAACCCTATTTTAAGGAACTCACAGGAACAGAGGAAAAGCAAGCAATTACATTTTTAAAGAAACCCAATCTACTCATCCGTACAAACGAACTTATTGGAAAAGCAGGTGTAATCGGAGAGGAAAACAACAGGCAAACAATGTTTTTAATCTTCACTTCCCGCAAAACAAATAATCCATTGCATTGCATCAGCTTGGGCAGTTCCGGTGTGGGAAAGACCCATTTACAGAGCAAGGTAGCAGAACTGATACCGGAGGAGGATAAGGTTGAGATCACGGTACTGTCCGCAAATGCCTTTTACTACTTCAACCGCACGGAACTACAGCACAAACTGATATTGATAGAAGATCTGGACGGAGCGGAAAGCGTGCTCTACCCGTTGCGGGAACTGCATCCAAAAAGCGCATCACCAAAACGGTCGTCCACAAGGACAGTAAGGGAACAACGCGGACGATACATTTAACGGTAGAAGGTCCCGTAAGCGTTGCGGGCTGTACCACCCAAGAGAGCATCTACGAGGACAACAGCAACAGGAGCTTTTTGCTCTACATCGACGAGAGCGAGGAGCAGGACCAAAAAATAATGGACTATCAGCACTTGATTAGTGCAGGGAAAGTCAATGTAGAACAGGAACACAGAGCCAGGGAATTGCTGAAAAACGTACAATGGGTATTGAAACCAATCAAGGTCATCAATCCCTTTGCCGAACATCTGCAACTGCCCAAATCGGTCTTTAAACCAAGAAGGACCAACAGCCATTATTTACAGTTCATTGAAGCGATCACCTTTTACAAACAGTGGCAAAGACAAAAAAAATATGACGGGCAGACCGGGGAGGAATACATCGAGACCACCATAGAGGATATACGGGAAGCCAACGAACTGATCATAGATGTGCTGCTACGTAAAAGCGATACCATAAACGGTGCCTGCAGAAATCATTTGGAACGCCTGAAACACTATCTAAAAGAGAACAACCAGACCACCTTTACCAATGCCGAAATCCGCAGGAACCTGCGCATAAAGGAAAGCACGCTCAGGAACTACAACAACCAACTGCTGTCAGAGGATTATATCCGAAGGGTTAAAAAGGCAAAGACCAAAAGTTACTGTTTTGAAGTGGTTGACATTGATGAATATACCAATCTTAAAGCGCAGATAGACAATGCCCTGAATAACTACCTGTCGAGGCTCTTGACCCCGTAAGGCCGCAAGTTACCCGCAAGGGCGCTTTTGCGAGGTTAAACCGAAGTCAACCAGTCAATTGCAAGAAACCGCAACAAAAACCCAAAAAAGGTCACGGGATGAAGAAATTAAAGCTACAGAATGAAGTATTTAAGATGTTCGTTGCCAATTACCGGGAATGGCTGGACATCCTAGGTTATGCAGAAAGTACGGTCTATTACCTGCCAAACCACCTGCAAGAGTTTTTTTACTATGCAGAACAGCAACATATAAAAACACTAACGCAAATAACTCCCAGAACGATAAAGGACTATTATAAGGAGCTCAAAGAAAGAGCCAACGAAAGGCGCAGCGGGAGTTTGAGCAAAAGCTATCTCAACAAGCACCAACAGGCACTTAAAAAGTTCCGGGAATATCTGCAAAACCACAATTACGACGGCTTCAATGTCCACCTGAAAAGCGAGACCGACCCAACGGATGAGAAAATAAACATCCTCACCCAGGAAGAAATAAAGGAGTTGTTCCGGGCAACGAGCTATAGCCATAGCGACCGGAGGTTCAGGTTACGGGACAGGGCGATTTTAACGGTGCTTTACAGTTGCGGGCTTCGCAGAAATGAAGCGGTACACCTTGACATCAGCGATATCCTCTTTGATAAGGAACGGGTATTTGTTAGAAAGGGAAAGAATTACAAAGAAAGGTACGTGCCGATCAACCGCAGGAATGCCAAAATACTGGAAGATTATATCTACGAAGCTCGTCCTGAATTTTACCAGGCCAAAGAAAGCGAAGCCTTGTTTATCAACCACCACGGAACCCGAATGTTAGGCACAACTTTTAGCAACCGGTTAAAAGCGATTGTAGCCACCACGGAAAATAAAACCATTATGGATAAGAAGATCACCCTTCACATTTTACGGCACTCGATAGCCACGCACCTGTTACAACGGGAAGTGCCTTTAGAGAGCATTAAAACCTTTTTGGGTCATAGTTCACTGGAAAGTACCCAAATCTACACGCACTTAGTCGAGAGCCTCGACAGGCAAGAAAAAACAGATCATTATGAAGAATTTTAAAGCGTATCTGGAACAACAAAATTACAGCCCATCGACCGTAAACCTGCATACAAAGGAAACGCAGAACTTTATAAAATGGTGCAACCGCAACAGTACTACGCCCATTGAAATTGATTATAAAAAATGCCTGAAGTACATTAAATACCTTACCCGAAAGGGAACGACCAAAAAGACAATCAACCACCGGTTACGCAGTGTAAAAATCTATTTTGATTATCTGATAGATGAAGCCTGCAGGCTGGATAATCCCATCGGGAATATAACGATCAAAGGCATCAAAAGAACCATCTATTACAACTTGCTTGACACTGACGAACTCGAAGATTTGTATTACAGTTTTGAAACAGACAACTACCAGGAGCCATACCATAAGTATACCCTTAAACGGGCAAAGGTAATCATCGGACTGCTGGTCTATCAGGGCTTGAACACTACCGACCTGGGCAACCTTCAAATAGAACATCTGCAACTGAACAAAGGCAAGATCTATGTCCCCGGTGCCAAACGTAGCAATGCCCGGGAGCTGGAACTCAAACCCTGGCAAATAATGGAATGTATGGAGTATGTAAGCGAAGTACGGCCAGTGTTGCAAGATCGGATGCAAAATTATACCGAGCAACTCTTCCCCATTAACACCCGGTTCAATATCATCACCTACCAAATCACCAGAAAACTAAAAAAGTACAATCAGAAAATAGAGAATGTAAAGCAGGTCAGGGCTTCTGTGATTACCAACTGGCTTGGCCAGTACAACTTACGAAAAGTGCAGTACCTGGCCGGCCACCGTTACATCAGTTCTACCGAAAGGTATTTACAGGACGACCTGGAGAACCTTCACGAAATGGTCAACAACTTCCATCCCATCTCATAACCTAACAACTATGGAGCATAAATTGTATCTTTACGATAAGAAAAAAGAAGTTATTATGGCAACTATCGATTTAAGAAATACCGTCAAGGATTATGTGAACACGGCAGATGTAAGGCTCTTAAAAATGATGAAGGCCTTAGCTGAAACTTATCAGAATGATGAGCAGGAACTCACCTTAAGTGAGGAGCAATATCAAATGATCGATAAACGCAGGGAAGCCCATTTAAAAGGGGAAAGCAAATCTTTTACCTGGGAGCAGGTCAAAGAGAATGCAAGAAACGCGAGTTAGGCAATGGCATATAGTTTAGAGGTCAAAGATGAAGCCAATCTGGAAATCATCGAAGCGTATCTTTATTATGAAGAAAAACGTACCGGGCTGGGCGAAGAATTTTTAGAACATTTAGATACTTATTTTGATAGGATAACCACCCATCCAAAACACTTTCCACAAAAGCGTAAACCGTACCGGGAAGCATTTATAAAACGTTTTCCGTTCCTGATTATTTATGAAATTACAAGGAAAAAGATAATCGTATACTCCGTATTCAATACCTGGCAGGATCCGGAAAAAAAGAAAGGCGAATGAGCGAATTAGAAATGGCTAAAAGGAAGCTGGAAATCATACAATTTATATTAGATTGTAATGATGAAGCTGTGTTATTGGAATGCGAGCTAATTTTAAAAGAGCTGCTGAATAAACCCCACAAAACACAACCCAGTTTTTTACGAAAAGTAAAAACCCCCTGTCTTTTGTTTTGCTCCGCTCGCCATCCCTTCTGCGGTTTTTACGTCACATTTTTTGTAGCCGACCCTCACGCGGCACATTGCTTGTTTTGTTCGAAATTGCCTATTGATAAAGAGCGGTACCACAAAAAAGCAAAGAGCCGCTGCCCACTCCCAGGACAAAAAATCCGCCATAAAAACCGCCCCAAGCTATATTTACATAACGGGTAGTTATAGGCGCGGGAAACAAGCCCGGAACTCCTAAAGAAACCCCGTGCCGGCCTATAACGCCATTATGTAAAATAGCCGCTGAAGCCTTTGCGCTTAAAGAGTAGAGGAACTTAGAAATATATTTTAGGAATCTTTTTTATCAGACATCAACAGCTCCCGCATTTTATCCAGGTAGGATGCCTCTTCAAAAGGGATCAGGTTTTTGGCAAATTCCAGCACGCCACTAACATCACCCATAGGGTCTTTAATGTTTTTTGTATAATCTTCCTCGTCGTCTAAAGCGAGTATAGCCACATTGATAAGAGATTTTAAGGTACTGAATACGCTTAGATAATCGTGTGCGTAGATGTGGTTCATATAGTAACCTATGGCCTTGCCGGGAACAATTGGGGACAATTGCCTAAAGTTGTCCGCGGTCAGTTCTTTTATCTCTTTGAGTTTTATGGTCGCAGCGTTTGCTGTCAGTTCAGGTTCCAGCGTTTGGTTGCTCTTTTTGAAACCATCGGGATCAAGCGCTTTAAATAGCTCCTCACTCTTCAAAAGTTCCTGGTCAAAACATTTTTCAGCTTCCTTGATGATACGGCCTGCCTTAAACTCTAAGTGGCTAACCTGTTCTTTTGATATCTGAAAGGTCTGGCAATATCTGGCGTGTGAATAAGTCTTGTCCAATAAAGGCAAGAGTTCTTTATCCTTGGGCAAGATTGTGAGAAATAGCTCCCCGTAGTTGGTAAAAGCTTCTTTCATATAGGCTTGATGATCGGTGATACGGTGACATATTTTACTTTTACCAATCAGGAAATACTCTAAGGTCCTAAATGAAAGCTCAATAGTCTGGTGGAGCATAAAGGCTGCCTGTGCATAGTTCTTGTCATTTTTAAAGAAGTTTGCTCCTTGTTGGAACGACCTGATTTTATCCATATCCTTTGAAAAATAAGCCTTGGCCTTTTTAATGAGGGTATCGAAATCTATTTTTTCGTGAACCCAAAATGGATCCGACTCCGGGTCTTTGTAAATCAGGTTTTTATCCAGGCAATTGTTTAGGAAAAATAAGTTGCCGTTATTGGTTTCCTGATCTACATATGACAACGGGAAAAAACGGTGGTAATATCCGGGGTACTCCGCAAACAGTTCTTCAATCATTGGAGCCAGTTGGGCGGTTTGATTTTTTGAAATGGTCTTGATAATAATTATCAGCCTGTACTTGAACCTGTGCTCCGCGGTTCCTTCATTAAAATAAATACGCTCGACACCTACCATTTTTAATACCCTAGATATGATCTCTTTGAGTGTTTTAGTGTCGCTAATGTTCTCCGGGATAATAATATTTTGTTCCATTTTGACTGTTTTTTAAGTGATACACACATTATAAAATTCCTTATATCAGAATAATAATTCTTAAATAAGGAATAAATGTACTTAAAAACAGATAAAAATAATAACAAACGTTCTTTTTTTCGGAATAAATTAACCTGATAGGTAACTTTATATCCCGAAAACAAGATAAAATGACTGAATTAGGGTTATACTTATCAAAGAGGTCTGTCAATAGATCCGATGTGGCAAGAAAGACCGGAATCAATACTACCAGGTTAAGCGACCTGTCCAATAATCCCCGTACCAATTTAAGGGTTACCGAGCTATACCTGATAGCCCTGGCCATTGATGCCAACCCCTGTGAAATGCTCAAAGAAATCTGCAAAGGGGTTCAACTGGAAAATTGTTAGTGTAAGAAAAAATATCCTTGTGTGGCGCTCAATCGGCGCTTAGCCTATCATTTTTAAAAGCCGAAGATTGAATAGTGAACCTGCCAACACCAGGGATGGGACTTGTAAATCTTCGCCTTTTAAAAACGTACCCCTGCCCAAAAATCGCCTTGTTAAAGCTTTAAAGTTCCTCTATTTTTGTGCTACTAAAACAACAATTATGGATGCAATGCTTTATGAATACCTTGTAAGAATGGCTTATAACTGTGGACGTGGTGGAGCTGGCGGAAAAGCCGAGGCGGATATTTACCGAAAACTGGAAAGGGCTCACAATGCTGTGGAAAAGAAATTGCCCACCCGGTCAATGGATGATTGGGAGTACGAATACAGGTCGGCAGCTGCGACTGTAAGTGGAAACGTGGCACAGGCTTTACGAAAGGTAGAAAACGAGGTTTATTTTACAGAAGAAAACCAGCATAATAAAAAGAAGCTGGATGAGTTGGCCGGTGGGTTATCAGGTTGTATGGACAAAGAGGTTATTGACCATACCATCGATGAAAGTATGAGTATCTTCAAAGAACTGGGATTAACACCAGGATAAAACGTTCCGCTGGGCGATGTGCGATAGGGTAAAGCGTTAGGGGTGCATCGTTCAGCGGAATGAGACAACCGCAGGGCGTTCAGTCTCCACAATCTTTACAATCAATAACGAAAACTTCAATCCTTGTTCTGCTGTGAGCGTCGGCCAAGTCGGCTATTTTACATAGTTGTATTATGGCGCAGGAATCAAGGGAATGCTGCCATAATGCCCAATTATGTAAACATAGCTTAGGGGAAATGCTTTTGCCCGTTCCCGTTTAGCAACTCTTTTTTACCATTAAAAAAGCAATCATTAAACCTCAAATAAAGTGTTGCAGGGAACATTGGGGCTAAAGCATTGTGCGGCTGTAAAGAAGCAGGGCAAGGACAGGGGTTTGTTGCTTTTGGGCAATAATCTGGGCTTACCCTGCGGGGCTTCTTCCAAGTGAGAAATAATGTTTTATTTATAAACTCAATGGGATGCCCTAAACTATCATATCAAAATTTTTCTTTTTTGGAGTTAGTACACTCTGAAAAAAGGGCGTCCGGAGAAAAAAAACGCGTAAATTATTACCCATTTGGGCTGGAGCAACAGGGCTACAACGGCGGGCAGGATGCGGACCACCCGTATGGCTTTAACGGCAAGGAGCTATCAGAGGAACTTGGTCTGGACACCTATGATTTCGGGGCAAGGAACTACGATGCAGCTTTGGGAAGGTGGATGAATCTTGACCCTTTGGCTGATAAAATGCGAAGCAACTCGCCTTACAATTACGCCTTTAACAATCCAGTTCTTTTTGTTGACCCCGACGGGATGTTTCCGATTGTCATACACGTTAGAAGTTTTGCGCCATTTAAGAGTTTTGGTCCTTTCTACGCTTGGAAAGGAGACGATAGAGGGTTTAGTACAAGTTCTAACGTAACATCAAGATTACATCAAATCTCGAATTATGAAACGGATACTGGCGCTTTTTCACACGAAGCTAGAGGAGCATTTTCTTCAAGTAGTTACGGTGCTTGGGCATACTCTGATGCTTATTTAGATAATTATTCTTCAGGTAATAACCTGAATACACATATGTATGGTAATAATGATGCTGTATTACCCGCTGGTGCATTAGGACAAGGAAATGTCCTTCCGTACGATGGTGGTCCAACTTGGGATATAGATGTTCACACTAATTTAGATATAAACGTATCTGATCTTGATGGAGGAAATCAGCTCCTATCTATTACGGGTCAAATAAGTGGTGATAAGTTTCCTGATGCAGAGGCATATGTAAGCGATGCAAATGGCAACTCTGTTTTTTTAGGAATATTCGCTACACAAGCTGGTGAAATTATTGGCCCAACGTGGACATTAAGAGATGATAAGAACGAACCGATGATGAATATCAATATGGGAATCCTTACCGATAAGAACGGCATATTTACAGGCGTCAAAGTCGGGGATAAAACCATTTCTATTGAAGAGTGGAACAAAAATTCCAGTGGTCCAATGAGCGTTGAAAAGTTCAAGAAGAAATACAGAGATTATTACAACCAATTGTTTGGAGACAAATAATATATGATCCTACGTAATTGCACCAGTAAATAATTTTTGTTAGTTTATAGGAAAAGTACAATTTATGACCATCCTAAAATTCGTAGAACAATTCCCCGATGAAAAGTCCTGCCGTGATCATATGTGCAAAGCCCGAGAAAAGGAAGGCATTGTATGCAAACGGTGCCGGGGCAAAAAGCATTACTGGCTTAAGGCCAAATGGGCCTGGCAATGTGCGAAATGCGATTTCAGGACCTCGCTTCGTAGCGGTACGGTAATGGAAAATTCCAACCTGCCCATCCGGACCTGGTATTTGGCCATGGCCTTTATGAGCTTCACCAAAAAGGGCTTATCTGCCACCGAACTTCAGCGCCAGCTGGGACATTCCCGCTATCAAACGGTATGGTCGCTCATGCACAGGATCCGTGGTGCGATGGGCAAACGGGACGACTGCTATGGGCTTGAAGGAATGATCGAGTTCGACGAAGGTTATTTTGAACAGGCAACCAAGGAGCATGAACACCAACAGTTAAAGCGCGGGCGTGGGAGTCAACGCCAATCCAATGTAGCGGTAATGGCGGAATCAACAAAGCTGGAAAACCCAAAAACGGGTAAAAAGGATAACCACGTGCGGTACTTCAAAATGAAGGTATTGGAGTCGCACAAAAAAGAAGAAGTCAACGAACTAGTATCAAACACCCTTGAAGATAAAAGCATTGTATTCAGTGATAGGAGCACCAGTTACGTTGATATTGCCGATTATGTGGAAATGCACGTCAGTGAAAAATCAAACAGGGAAACAACAAAGGATACCTTAAAATGGGTACACGTGGCTATAAGCAATGCAAAACGAACATTGCTGGGCATTTACCATAAAATCGAAGGCAAATATTTGCAAAATTACCTTAATGAATTCTGCTATAAACTTAACAGGAGATATTTCGGTAACCATTTGTTCGACAGGCTGGTGATTGCAGTAACCCATCAATACTGGTGTAAAAGCGTTTAATCAAAATAATATTTAGAAATAAGATGAACATACTAAAAAAACTAAAATATTTTGTCCTTTTAATCTGTGTCTATAATAGCTGTGCACAACAAACGGCAGAAGATACGGTTCGTTTAATCCCAGAAGGGTACGTAGGTCCTGTTTTGATTATTTTTAATCAAAAAGATGGAGAACCTAAAGATTATGAAGGTGGCAAACGGATTTATAGAATCCCAGAAAGCGGTGTTTTAAAAACACAATTTGGGCCGAACTATGGAGTGCAAAACCATCAATTCTTTTATGTGGACAAAAACGGCGATAGAACTGAAATTCCTTTTGTTGTAGTTCAAGAACCCGATTCATTAGCTAAAATTTTGGATAAGACGAAAATATTTGCTTTTGCTGAAGATGCCTTGGGAGTAGTCAAAAATTTTGACCCTAAAACGAAAGAATTATTATCGGTTCAACAACCGGCAAGGTCTTTTTATATTGGGAATTTGTTAGATATAGAAAAGGCTTATAGAGAAAAGGAAAAATTCACCTTTAAGCATCATAAACAATAATGATATGTAAAATAGAAATAAGTAAAACCACCTTTAAAGAGGTGGTTTTTTTATGCCCTAAAGTGAAGCCATATTTTTAGAGAAGAAATCCTTGAACTTCTTTGTGGTCAGTAAGAAATCTATCATTTTAAAGATCATAGAGCGCTCTTCCTCATCCAGTTCCAGTATTAGTTCCAGCTGTTCCATCATGAAAAGTGGAAGGGGAAATTTCCTATATTTACCAATGGCACAAAGCTCGAAAAGACCGCGCCGAACAAGGTTACGCAATATGCGGGCGGCCACATCTACGAGAACGGCTCTTTGAAATACTTTGACCAGCCGGAGGGCTACGTAGAGCCAAAGAACGGGGGCGACTACGGCCTTGGGTTCGACTACTATTACCAGTACAAGGACCACCTTGGCAACATACGCCTGGCCTACAGGGAGGATCCGCTGAACTCAACAAGGTTCCAGCAGGAGTTCGAGGGCACCACCGGGGACTGGCATACGCAGGCCAACGAGGTCTCGGTGTCCAACAGCGGGGGGCGGCTCGACATCGCCATACGCAGGGTCTATTTTACCAGTTTCAAGGACGTGGACGTGACGCCCGGCGAGCCCGTGGAGGTCTCCTTCGATTTCGACAAGGGGGGGATGGGCCAGGTGCACGTCTCCATTGCGGAGTACAAGAACGGCGGTTGGGAGCCCTTTGATGAGCGCGACATCTTCTATTCGGTGCAGACCGGGCGCTTCCAGACGGCCATGACCCCGGCCTCAGATAAGATCAGGGTCGTCATCGAGAAGGGCGATGGGGCGGACAACGGCACCTTCAGCACCTGCCACCTCGACAACCTCTCGGTCACGCAAACCGCCCTTAAAGTGGTGGATGTAAAGGACTACTACCCTTTTGGGCTGGAACAAAAGAGGCTCAGTTCACAGGAGAGCGAGTATCCCTACGGTTACAATGGCAAGGAGCTCTCGCAGGAGTTGGGCCTGAACACCTACGACTTTGGGGCGAGGAACTATAGCCCAGATCTGGGCAGGTGGATGAATATAGATCCAATGGCTGATAAAAACTATTCTTGGACACCATTTAGATACGCCTACAATAATCCTTTAAAGTTTGTTGATCCAGATGGTCTTTACGAAAGAGATGGTCATTATTGGACTGTTTACTTGGCTGGTATGGTTTCAGGTAGAAGCGATTCTGGAAGTATCGCTTATTGGGCAGAAGAACCAGACCACGTAATGTCAGCTCGTGGAGATGTATTATTATCAACCAATACTTGGATGTATCCAAGAAATCAAAGAGATTGGCACGCCTTAACAGGTGGGAATGCTGTTGATGAAAGAGCAACGTCAAGAGGAATGTTTGGTAGAGCAGGCGATGCACAGCAACGAGGATATGCATTACATAGGCTCGGCGACAGTTATGCTCATTCTAAAAGTAATGGAAAATGTACCCTAATGGGATTGGACACGCGTTACAAGGACACGCACCAGACAAAATAGCAAATAGACCCGAATTATATTTACAATATGTAAATGATCTTGTTGGCACATTAGGTGGAAATTCATATACTGATTTGTTCACTTTTGACTATGTTGCGGGTAGTGGTGGTTCTACAGACCAAAATAGTGCTGTATTTGAAACTGAAGTGAGGTTAAGAGAAGATGTAAGTACATTTAGTGTTTTAGGAGACCAGACGGGTGTTATAGGAAATTATCTAAGTGCCCGAGATAAAATTATGGTAACAATACTTCCTACAAAATTTTCGTTGGAGAGGCTGAAAAAGGTAAACTTGACGAAAATGGAAATGTAGTTGGAACAGGCGAAATGGAAACAAGAACCTTTGTAATTTTTAATTGATGGAAAATAGAAAGAAATTATTCGGTCTTGGAATACTAACTTATGCGTTAGGTGTTGTACTTTTTTTAATTGTTAATTACTTGGTGTTCATAGTATTGCCCAAGATAGAAGATTGGGAATTATTTAGCTTTAATTTTTATGGGAGCTTGCTTCTATATGGTTTGGCTATCATTCCTTATATACTCTTTGCTTTGCTAATAAAATTAAACATAGTAAAGTCTTATATAATAATTGTAGTCTTAATATTAAGCGTTGAATTAATTTCATTTTTAGTAGCAGGACAATCAATTATCGTTACAATATTAACCAGTATGAAGAGCAACGGGAATTATATTTTAATAGCTTATCCTTTGATTTTATTGATAAGTTATTTCGTTTCTAAACGGATATTGAGAGTAAGTTTCAATTAAAAAAACACCAAGTGGAGGTTTTTTAAGCATACGCCTTTTTTTGGTCTTGGTATCACGAATAAAGGCATCAATAATCCTGAGTAGTCTTGTCATCTTCAGAAAGTCGCTGAATCTCTTTCATACGGTTGAGCATATCAATATCCACAACCTCTAAACTGTCATCTTCAGACATTAGATAATCGAGGGAAACACCTAAAATCTGTGCAATCTTGTTGGCGTTCTCAACAGACGGTACAATATCATCACGTTCATATCTTCCAATTACAGCACCAGAAGTTCCGGCATTAGTTCCTAAATCCTCACGAGGCAGCCTTCCTCTTTTGCAAACAAGTATATAAAAGCTTTGTTCTCAAATTTACAGTTAACGAATATTTAGCAATTTAAACTTGATAACATTGCACATTAACCTAATTTTAGCGTTCTTTACGCCAATAAATTATATAAATGTGTAAGATTAAGACTACTTTGATTATTTCTATTCTGTTCATGATAGTCGGTTGCCGGCCTGTTCAAAGACTGACCGCTAACCCTAAAACCGCTTCCCTAGAACTGGGCATGGTGGGCAACCGCACAAACACACTGACGGAGAATGAACTTGCTGTTTTTGGCACGTTGAGGTTCTTCGACAAGGTACGCTTGCGGGTAACCCTAAGACCTTTTAGGAAAAGCGACCTTAAAGCCTATAAACGTTTTAAGGGGCAGCGCGAACTGCCATATTCGGTGAATTATGTGGATAGCCTCCCCCAAAAGCCGGAATACGCAACCCTCCAGCTCATGGATAAAACGCGCGTCATCGAGTCGATCAACAATGCCACCAACCTTCCGTTAAGAAACAATACAAAGACCAATACCGAAAGTGTTATCCTCACCGGGCTAGACCTTGTAATGTCCCAAGAACGCATCGGGCAGCTCAAAAAGGCCGAGGCCCTGTTTTTGGTCTCTGGCAAGGATGGTGTGCCTTACCTTCAAGTAGTGGTTTCCAATGACAAGATCAATATACCCTTTTCGGAGACCGTGACCCTTTCTTATGAGGTTTCCGGATTCTGTTGGGGACTTGATAAATACAGCAAACCGGAGATTATGGGGCTGCGGAGCCCAAATGCGGGATGCAGCGGTAACCTGGAGCGCAGGGCTTCAAAACTCAACATGAACGAAAAGTACTTTAAATTTTAAGGATGAAAAAGGAAACAGCCTTTATCGTATCTTTTGTATTGTGCACGATTTCCTGTGAGGAGATCATCAGCGTCGATGACCTCTCCGCAGAGAAGGTTGTAATAACTGCCCCCAGGGATGGGGCCACAGTAAACCAGACCAATGTCAACCTTAGCTGGGAGGCCGTGGATTATGCCGAGGGCTATCATATACAGGTGGCAACCCCAAATTTCCAACGGGCAGATCAGATCTTATTGGATACCCTTACCGTAGATTCGATACAGAATGGCCGTCATAATATACTAATCGACCTTGATCCTGCCGTTTACGAATGGCGGATACAGGCAAGGAACAGCGCCTACGAGACCGCATTTACGACCGCTGCATTCTCTGTGGACAGCAGCAGTATAAAGGATATAAGTGAGCAGGAAATAACTACTATAAGCCCTGCCGATGGTACGGAATCAACGGGACAGGAGGTAAAGTTGGACTGGGAATCCCTTGATGGGGCAACGGGCTATCAGGTTCAGGTCGCACGGCCCAATTTCGATCAGGCCACTTTGGTGGTCAAGGACACTACGGTAAAGGGTACAACGGTATCCCTAAATTTGGAAAACGGCCCCTACGAATGGCGCATACGCGGGGAAAATGCGCTGTACCGCACCCCATATACCAAAAACGCCTTTGTGGTAAACCGTTCTGACGAAAACAACATATCAGGTAAAACGGTGAACCTCCTTGCACCTGCCGAAAACACAGTGCTAGCAGAAGGGGAGGTCAAATTAAGCTGGGAGGCGCTCGACAATGCAAACTCCTACATCCTACAACTGGCCACACCCGATTTTGATAATACCAGACAGCTTTTACTGGATGAGGAACTGAATGAAACGACGAATAAGACCCTGAACCTATCGGCAGGAAGCTATTCGTGGAGGGTAAGGGCGAAAAACACAGCTTCGGAAACTGTATTCACCCTAGGGAACTTTACCGTGCAGATGGAAATGGATATTTCGAACGGGATCATTGACCTTTTGGCCCCCGCAGATTACGCGGTTCTTAAATCGGAAAAGGTAGCTTTGGATTGGACCGCCCTAGATGGGGCCACCTCCTACACGGTACAGATCGCCACCCCAGATTTCCAAAACCCGAACGAGATTATGGTCAATGAAACGGTATATACGAATTCGGCCGGGGGATATACCTTGGGTGAAGGGGATTACGAATGGCGGGTAAAGGGGGTAAATGCTATTTCAGAAACAGGATATACTACCCGCAGGTTCAGGGTAACACAACAGGGCTCCCTGACCGGTCGGTCCGTGACCTTGACAAGGCCTGCCAACAATGCCACCTGCAAAGACCCAGATGTCGGGTTTGCCTGGGAAAGACTGGATGCCGCAAATCTGTACCGGATCAGAATCACCAACACAACAGACAATCAGGTACTTACGAAAACAACCACCACCGAAACTGTTTTCAATTATACGTTTACCGATACTGGGGACTATAAATGGGAGGTCCGCGCCGAAAACGGTACCCAGAGTACGGTCTATACCTCGCGGTTCATAAAACTGGAGCTAGAATGAATTTATTAAAGGGCAAGGCAAAAACATACGGACTCGCACTTGTGGTGCTTATTGTCTGGGTGATCGTTGGGGTTCAGGTTTTTTCCGCATTCAACCCGGATGAAGAGGAAGAGCCGGTACTAAACCTAACGACGCGCTTTGACCCAAAGGCATACAAACCGCGCGATACCTTTAGCATCATAAACAACTACCGTGACCCTTTTTCGGGCAAGCTGCCTCCCAGTCAGTCCAAAGCAACGTCGAGCAGGCAAAAGCGGCAACCTAAGAGGGATTCCATCGTGTTTCCCCAGATCATATACAAGGGGGTGGTAAGCGATAGCGATGGTGGAGATAGAATCTATGCCCTTTCCGTCAACGGGCAAGAAATTTTGATGTCCAGAGGTGAGTCCTATCAGGAAATTGACCTCGTAAAAGGAGACGCCTCCGGCATAACGGTCCGTTATAAGGGCAAGCGTAAAAATTATACCAAATGAGCCAAAGCGGATCAAAACATAAGATACCTGCCGGCGCCCTACAGTTGACCATTTTTATAGGAGTGCTGATCGCCCTGATCCTTTCGGCCTTTTTCCTCTTTATGCATACCGGGCAGACCTTTAAAAATCAGGGGCGTTTACTTCGGGAAACCATTAGGCTATCGGAAGAAGGGATACAGTATGCGGTATCGGGGGATTATTTAAACCGTACGGTAACCATTGACCGCCCCGACCTTAAAGAATATCAAGAACTGACCGTCACCTCCAGATACTGGGGCGCCTATGAATGGGTAACGTCAACGGCAAAGGCCAAAGCATACCAATTTGAACGGAACGCACTTCTGGGGGGCAGGTACGCCGAAGGGGAGCGGCCGTCCCTCATTCTGGCCAATACCTATGCGCCGCTCGTAGTAGTCGGCAATACTCAGCTTACAGGAGATGCGCGAGTATCCGAATACGGGATCAAGGCCGGAAGTATGGGCAGTGCCTACTATCGCGGCAAGCAACTTATCCATGGAAAACTGATCAAACAGGAAAAGGAAAAATTTGACCTCCCAAGCGGATTCTATAATAACCTGAAGTATTTGATTCAGGATAAAGTCCCATCATCGCAGGGCGATCTGATCGACACCAAAGAATTCTCATTTTACAACTCTTTTAAAAACGATACGAAATGGCTTTATGACCGCGCCCCGATCTATCTCGAAGGCCTAGATTTCGGAGGGAACATCATCATAAAATCAGCCGAAAAAATCACAGTGTCCAGCAGTTCAAAACTGGATAAAGTGCTGCTTGTAGCCCCTGAAATCGAGATCAAATCCGGCTTTAGGGGCAACCTTCAGGCATTTGCCTCAAAAAGCATCAGCATTGGTGAGGGTGTACAGCTCGACTATCCCTGCGCACTTGTTGTGTTGCCAAGCCAGAGCCTGCGCATCAAACCGAACGGGGGTGGGGAAAAGGAATTCAACCAGTTGATCCTTCAAAAAAACGCACAGGTCAAAGGCTGCCTTTATTTTTTGGGCGAAAGGGCCAATGCTAATTTTGAACCTGAAATAGTTGTGGATATCGGTTCCGAAGTTATCGGTGAGATCTATTGTGATCAAAATCTGGAGCTGAAAGGCAGGGTTTCCGGTACTGTTTATACAAAAGCCTTTGTGGCCCGGGCATTTGGATCGGTGTACCGCAACCACCTCTACAATGCGGCCATCAATGCAAGGGATATCCCGGCTGCCTTTGATGGCTCCCCTTTCGATAAAAAACTAAAAGGTGTTGCGCAATGGCTGTACTGAAAAAGATAGGCGCATCCACGCTATTGGAAACCATAGTGGCCACGGTACTGATCTTGGTGATCTTCGCCGTATCCAGTCTCGTGATCAACACTGCTTTTAGGAACAATCTCAGTGGTGACACCACTGCCATTGAAAACAGGCTCAATGAACTGGAATACCGGTGGCTCAACAATACCATGGAACTACCTTATGAAGAAGATTTCCAATATTGGGAAATTACCATCGACCGCCTTTCTAAAAATGATGATAAAATACTCTGGTTAAGGGCAGAAAGGATGTCGGGCAAACGCAGCCTGGAATTAACACGGTACTATGCCAAATAAAAAGAAAATTCCGGCCTTTACCCTGAGCGAGATGATCGTGGTCATGGTCATTACCACCATCGTGGTCGCCCTGGTCTTCGCAGTTCTGAACCTCGTCCGCAGACAGACCGGTACCATCAGCCAGAACTATACGGAAGCGGTAGAAAAGGACAAGCTCTTCACCTCGCTTTGGATCGATTTCCACTCCTTTGAACAGATCAGGGCTTCGGTAATTAAAAACGGTCAAAAATTACAGTTTATAAACCCAGACCGGAAAGTATCCTATTTTATTTACAAGGATAGGATCATCAAGGGCAAGGATACCTTCCCCCCAATCGGCAAGATCACCTATTTCGGGGAAGGGAAAAATGTCCGGCAGGGCAAAGTGGATGCCGTTCAATTGGGGGATAAATCGAAATATTTTGTCTTTCGGACAAACGCGGCGGCTTATTATCTGAACGAATAATATGGGGATCAAAATTCAACATGCCGAAAGGCCACGACAGAAAGCTTCCAAGGGCAATCTGGAGGGTTTTATGAAACGTGATATCGTTGTTTTCAAAAAGTCTTTTGGCCCCAAGGTGAAAGAGGCCTTTTATGTGGAGTTGAGCCTATTGCTGAAAGCCGGGGTACGGCTGATCAATGCCCTGGCGCTCTTGGCGGATAGCCAAAAAAAGAAAAAGGAGCAGGCCCTATTATCGAGGCTTGTGGAGGATATAGATAAAGGGAAGGATTTTTCGGAAGCTGTAGTTGGGCTGAAAGAATTTACGGAGTATGAGTATTATTCCCTAAAGATTGGTGAAGAAACGGGGACTTTAGACCGGGTGACCCAGGCCTTGGGCGATTATTACAACCGCCGCAATGAGCAGCGGCGCAATCTCATCAGCGCCCTCACCTATCCGGTCATCGTCCTGGTGGTTGCCGCCCTCTCGGTCATCTTTATGCTACAGTTCATCGTGCCCATGTTCCAAGAGATCTTTAGGCAGAACAATGTGGAGCTTCCTGCGATCACACGCCTGATCCTGTCCATCTCCCAAGCTATCGAAAACTATGGGCTGCTTGCTTTTTTGATCTTTTTGGGACTGTTGCTTTCCCGAAAACTGTATGTAGGAAAAGACTGGTACCGCAGGGAAAGGGACAGGGTCCTGATCAAAGTGCCCTATCTGGGCAATTTTATCCGAAATACCTACATGGCGCAGTTTACCCAGGCCATTTCCCTTTTGGTAAGTGCCAAGGTACCCGTACTCAAAAGCCTCGGGCTGGTCAAAAAAATGATACGTTTTTATCCCATTCAGGAGGCTATTGGACGGGTGGAGGAAATGATCCTAGGGGGGAAGAGCCTTAGCGCGAGTATGGCTAACGAGGATATATTTGACCAAAAAATGGCTTCACTCGTCCAAGTCTCGGAGGAAACCAATCAGACCGAATTCGTTTTCAAACGCCTCAACGAACTCTATAATCAGCAGGTCACCCAACAGGCAAAAATGTTCTCCACTGCACTAGAACCCATCATTATTATGATTGTTGCCGTGATCGTTGGGGTTATTCTTATAGCTATGTACCTACCTATGTTTGGGCTGAGCGAAGTCATAGGATGATCGACGAAATACATTTTTTTAGGATCATTTAGTCTTGATTTATGAATTTGGAGTAACAGTTTTTGTGTTTAATAAAATATATTTCTTCTTTTGGCCGTATTATTTATTGAGTTCTTTTCCTAAATGTTTTACTAAAAAACATAAACTCTATTTAAAAATTTTGACTTACAATACTGAATATTATTTTTAAATGATTCAAAATGTTTAGATCTATAATTATTGGCTTTTTGTTCTGCTGTTCTCCCATTTTTTCTCAAAATAGTGTGAGTTTACCACAGATCGTACCACCATCACCTGAGGCTTTCAATTTTTCCAATTATGGAAATATACCTCAAAATGGAAGTACAGGAGGTTTTAGCTATTCAATACCTCTTTTTAATATTCGAGAAGGGGATATTAATGTCGCAACGTCCCTGGATTATTTTGGAAATGGGGTGAATGTTGATGCCTTATCACCTGTCACGGGTATGGGTTGGACATTAAATGCAGGTGGAGTAATTTCTAGAATTGTGAGGGACGAACCCGATGAGACCGTCCAGGAACGCTGGTATCCTGAATCTATAGATACAAATTCTGAATATAATAAAATCAAAGATGCGGCTAATTCTGAAAATACCGATTTGGATACAGAGCCAGACTGGTTTTCCTTCAATGTGAATGGCATTTCTGGCAATTTTTACTTTGATGAAAATTTGAACATAAATATTAATAGCGATAAATATTTAAAAATTACAAGAAATCCCAATACCAATAATTTTGTGCTGACAGATGAAAACGGATTTAAGTATATTTTCGGTGGATCCTCTGAATATTTAGAAAGTAATCTTTCTTCAACATCGTGTGCCAGTGATTCTAGGCAAAGTATGGTAACTGCTTGGTATCTGTCTAAGATCATTTCGCCCCAAAATAACCATTTGGATTTTCATTATCAAGATAATTCAATGCATTATGCAACTTCTTTATCCAATACATTAAACTTGTTGGAACGTTGTAAAAGTTCTGGCGGGCAAGTAGTTCCATACGATGTGAGTCACAATAAATGTATCTCTTATAGTTTTTTAGATTCGCGTGTCATTTCGGAAATTTCCAGTTCAAATGGCAAGATTAAATTTCAATACGCTGGTAATAGAAGCGACGTTATTTCATCAAATGGTCTTTACCTTGACAAGGTAATTAAGGTTGGAAGGGATGTGGATTTAGAATATATTGACTTTTCATACGATTCTACATATTCTGAAAGCCATAAAGATCCCATTCTTGCTAACGAAGAATCATTAAGATATAGATATTATTTATCTAAAATTATAAGATCTAATAAAAACCACGTAGATCCACAAACATTCAGTTTCGAATATAATAATAAAGATGAGTTGCCTTGCCGACTCAGTTACAATCGGGATATATTTGGATTTTTTAATAATTCAAATAATAGCGTTCCATTTCCAGATCCTAGAGATAGCCAAGCCTACGCTGTAGCTAAAAAGAATGCAAGCAGCTTTATTGGTGCTAATCAGGATGTAAATCCAAGCACTGTAGATTATGGTCTTTTGACTAAAATAAATTATCCTACAGGAGGATTTACTTCTATTGAATATGAGGCAAATTCTGATATAGGTTATGTACAAAGCGAAGTCTTCGATAAGCATTCTATTCATGTGGACAAACCCTGTGGGACGGGGACCTCAGTGTTTACCAGCGATCCTTTTACTTTTATCTCAAATGGATCGCCAATACTCTACAGTGCAAATGCCACGAGTGCTTTGGTCTGTGAGAATAGTCAACCTGATGAGATCCATGACAGATATGTGGTTTCGATTCGAAACCTTACCGAAGATAGATCTGTCAGATCTTTTACTCGGTCTCAGGGCGAGTACGTTGAAACTGATCCATCTTATAAATGTAATAATGCAACCTATCACATCCAAAATCCTCTATGTACCGATGAAGGGAAGGTGTATGAAGTAATTTTTACTGTTAGTTCGCTGGATAATCAAATTTCAGGTGGCATTAACTTAACATATAACCGGCGTTTTGAATCAGTTGAAAAGGTTATTTATGGTGGTGGTGCGCGTGTTAAAAGAATCGTCGATCATGATGCAGATAAAATTGATAATGACCATTTTTTTTATTACAATCCAGTTTCTGATAAAGGTTCAGCGAACACGAGTTTAACCAAAATATTTGATCCACAGTTTTCACAATTTTATAATTATACTAGGGTTTGTTCGGACGAAGATTTCAAATATTTAACTGAAAGCAATAGTTATTATTTTTCTTCGGGTACTCTTAACTCCCTTTATTCCAACCGAAAACAAGGTGTCTATTATGATGTAATTTCGCAGGAGTCCTTATCAAATGATATAGATAATGGATTTACTGAAAAATATTTTCACAATATTTATGACCCGGCACCTAATTATCTTCGGGAGCCAAAGATTTTTGGTGTTCCAAGGTCTAACAGTTCCGATCTATATTATGGTCAACTTGATTCAATAAATTACTACAAAACTGTAGAAAATCAACTAGTGAAAATAAAGAAAGAGGTGAATAATTATGATGTCAAATTAAGTGATTACAATACAAGTACAGTCTTCAGGAAAAATTTCGATTTCGGCAATTTACCGGTCTATGATGATGACATATCCAATATTTCCATTGCTCAATATCGGAATTATATTTTTAAAAAAAGATTGTCATCATCGATTGTACATGAATATTTTCCTGATACAATTACGACAAAAAAAACATTTGAATATGGATTAGAACCATATTTTTCTTTAATTACTGAGAATATGAGATCGAGTAACGATAAAAAAATATATTCCTATGCTTATGATTACCCGCAATACTTATCCAGTTTAACTGTGGCTGAAGAAAAATTATTAATAAATAATCAAATTGCAACTCCTGTAAAGACCACCTCTTTCTTAAAAAATGAGGGTGTCAAAAAAGAACTAAAATCAACGAAAACAGATTATGCAATTTGGGGGAGTCTTGTGCTTCCTAGTAGTATTGAAACATTAAAAGATTCTTATGTTCTTGGCCAGAACGAGTTTGAATCCCGTATTATCTACCACTCCTACGATTCATATGGCAACCCCCTGGAGGTCTCGAAGGCGGAGGGCCCGCACACGTGCTACATCTGGGGGTATAATGGTCAGTACCCCGTGGCCAAGATCGAGAACGCGGAGGCCTCCGATGTGGCATCGGCCCTTGGCGGGGGCTCGCTGTCGGACTACGGAGAGGATAACCTCGACGACATAGATGGCCTTCGCGGTGACCCCGTATTCAATAATGCCATGATCACGACCTACACCTACGAGCCCCTTGTTGGTGTGACGAGCATCACGGACCCCCGGGGGCAGACCACCACCTATGAGTACGATGGTTTCGGCCGCCTGGAGGCGGTCCGCGACGCGGAGGGGAAGCTTCTGAGCGAGAACAAGTACCATTATGCCGGACAGGGGCAGTGACAAACGGCCCGACCAATAAATAACGTAAAAGACCCCAAGTCATGAACAATACAGGAATTCCCAACAGGGCAGTGTACGCCCTGACCTTACTACTGACCCTTTTCACCCTTTCCGGTGCCCTCGCCCAGACTGGCTACGGAACCTACCGGCTCTACACCAGCGGTGGTGAGTACCTTCAGGACGTTGCCGATGGCGCCCAGGTGGACGTAAGCCTGACGGGGACATCCCTGGGCCTGGTTGCGGTACCGCCGGTCAGCGTGGGCAGTGTACGCTTCATCGCCCCGGGCGGGATAGACCGCACGGAGGGGGTGGCCCCCTACAGCATACTTGGGGACAGCGGCGGCGCCAATCCAACATTCACGGGCTGGTACCCCGGTCTTGGTGCTACGACCGTCGAGGTTCGCTACTACAGCGGTTCCGGCGGTTCGGGGACCCTATTGGGAACGGAGGTCCTGCACCTGGAGTTCATCAGACCGCCCTCCCCAAACTATGGGGCCTATGCCCTGGTGGATGCCGGGGATGGGCACATTATAAGGAGCCTCCAGGGCGGGGAGTCCATCGATCTGGCCCAGGTCGGCCATGACATAACGGTCAAGGCCGTGCCCCCGGGGGATGTGGGCAGCGTAGGTTTCTCCACGGGCACCGACCGCTCCCGCACGGAGAACTCGGCACCCTTTTCCATCGGGGGGGATACCTATAGCCTTCCGGTTGGGTATTTCCCGTGGTACCCGGGGACCGGCCCGGTAACGGTAACGGTGAACTATTACAGTGGCACCTTCGGCAGCGGTTCCGTTCTGGGGGGCGATGAGCTATCCCTTACCTTCACCGACAGCTCCGGCCCCCACCCCGGCTGCAGCGGGGGGGTGGCGCAGTTCCCGCAGGGGGAGGACCTTGATTCGGCCCCCTTGGTCTGGGCCCAGTCGGGCGAGGACGATTTTGATCTTGCCTTTACGGGCGGCACCACCCCGACCGCCGGTACGGGCCCGGCCGCGCCCTTTGGGGGGTCGGGGTATGCATATGCCGAGGCCGACGGCCACGGCAATGAAACGACCATGATGGACTCCCCCTGCTATGACCTGTCCAATTCCTCGGGTGCGGCCCTGAGCTTCAGCTACCACATGCACGGGTACTCCCTGGGGGTACTCTATCTGCTGGCCAGCGATGACGGCGGTGCCAACTGGAGGGAGGTCTGGTATAAATCAGGTGATCAGGGTTTGGACTGGAACCAGGCGTCCGTTGACCTTTCGGGGTACGATGGGGGCAGCCTCCGCCTGAGGCTCGCCGCCAGGATCGATGTCAATATGGGCGGTGACATCGCCGTCGACGAGCTTGTATTCGACGCACCTGGCAGCGGGGGGGGCTACCGCCCGGCAGCCCTCTCCGACGCGAACTACGTGTTCGCCCGCACCTACCGCAACGGGATGGGAAGCCCCGGGGATATAGATTCCAGCTCGGATGTCGTTGAGCAGGTCACCTATTTTGACGGCCTGGGCCGGCCGATGCAGCAGACCGCCATACGAGCGACCCCGGGAGTGAACGATCTGGTCACCCCAATAGGGTACGACGGCTTCGGGCGTATGGACAGGGAGTACCTGCCGCTACCCGTGGATGATGGCGTGACGGGCAGCCTGCGGACCGCGGACATGCCCATGGCCGTCGCGGGCTATTATTCCACCGTGTACACGGACGACTTCGGGGCTCTGGTAAACCCGTACTCCGAAAAACATTTTGAGGCCTCCCCATTAAACCGCGTGCTGGAGCAGGGAGCCCCGGGCAGCGACTGGGCGGTGGACAAAAGCTCTGACGCCGACCATACTATAAAGACGGGCTATGGGACCAATGAACAGTACGAGGTGCGCCTCTTCGAGGCAGAAGTGGACACCGCGGACACCTACCGGCCTACGCTG
This sequence comes from Leeuwenhoekiella sp., assembly GCA_965219335.1. Classification (GTDB taxonomy): domain Bacteria; phylum Bacteroidota; class Bacteroidia; order Flavobacteriales; family Flavobacteriaceae; genus Leeuwenhoekiella. Next base: position 1,197,236 of record CBDCNG010000007.1, on the reverse strand, counting down.
GCGGATTCCTTGGGGTATTACGGCCCTTGGGAGCTCTACAGGACCGTCACGAGGGACGAGAACTGGGCACCTGGCCAGGCACACCCGAAGGACCATACGGCCGAGGAGTTCACCGACAAGCAGGGGCGGGTGGTCCTCAAGCGCACCTATGACATGGGCGCGCCCCACGACACCTACTACGTGTACGACGACTACGGCAACCTGACCTATGTGCTCCCGCCCAAGGTGGACACCTCCGATGGGGTGTCCGCACTGGAGCTGGAGGACCTCTGCTACCAGTACCGCTACGACGGGCGCAACCGCCTTATCGAGAAGAAGGTCCCCGGCAGGGGGGACCAGCAGAATTGGGAGGAGATCGTCTACGACAAACTTGACCGGCCCGTTATGACCAGGGACCCCAACCTGAAGGCCGCCGGCAAATGGCTCTTCACCAAATATGACGTCCATGGGCGCGTGGCATATACGGGGTTCTCCAGCTCCACCGCCACCAGGGTCTATCTGCAGGATGTTCTTGACAGAGAATCCACCACGGTGAACTGGGTGGACCGCAAAACCAGCGATGCCCCCCTGGCGGGCTCGAGCATCTATTACGACAACATCGCCAAGCCCATCCACGTCGCCGGGGTATATACCATCAATTACTACGACACCTACCTGCCCCCCCAGGGGCAGGCCGGCATCACCGTGCCAACGGAGACCGTTTATGGAGAGCACATCACGGCAAGGACGCAGGGGCTCCCCACGGTGGGCCGGGTCAGGGTACTGGGCACGGACGACTGGATCACCACGGTGACCGGCTACGACAAAAAGGGCCGCGCCATCTGGACCAGGAGCATCAACACCTACCTGGAGACGGACGATGTCACCCAGAGCCTTTTGGGCTTTGACGGGCGGGTGATCGAGACGACCTCTGTCCACAAAAAGGGCGGTCAGGGGGACATCACGCTCGTCGATGGTTATACCTACGACCATATGGGCAGGCAGCTGGGCCATACCCAGTCGATCAATGGGGCAGCTCCGGAACTGATCGCGGAAAACGTGTACGATGAACTCGGGCAGCTCACGGCCAAGAATGTGGGCAACACCGCTGCCGCGCCCCTGCAGCGCGTGGACTACACCTACAACGTGCGCGGGTGGCTCAGGAAGATCAACGACCCCGGGGCCCTGGGGGACGACCTCTTTGCCTTTGGGATCAGTTACAACCACCCGCAGATGGGTGCATCCACCACCGGACCGCTCTACAACGGGAACATCAGCGAGACCCTCTGGAGGACGGCCAACGATGTCCCCGGAGGGCAGACACGCGGCTATGCCTACCGCTACGATGCCCTGAACCGCATCAAAAATGCCGACTATGGCATAAGGACCACCGGCACCTTCGACCTGGAGACCGGCTACGACATGGGCGTGGGAGCATACGACAAAAACGGGAATATTGAGAGCCTTACCCGTCAGGGGGCGGGCGGCACGGTGATCGACCAGCTCTCCTATACCTACTGGGACGGCGGGACCTCCAACAGGCTCCGGTCTGTGGACGACGCTGCCGGCAGCGAAGGCTTCCGGGACGGCTACACCGGTGCGGACGACTTCTACCACGACGCCAACGGGAACATGTCACGGATGGCCAACAAGGGGGTCATGACCGGTGGGGCCACCTACAACCACCTGGACCTGCCCACCCAAATAGATATTACTGTGGACAAAGGTGACGGTACCGGGACGATTTCCTATATTTACGGTGCCGATGGCACAAAACTTGAAAAGACATCACCTAATAACGTGACACAGTACGCGGGCAATTACATTTATAAGGACGGTGAACTGCAGTTCTTCAATACCGATGAGGGCTATGCCGAGCCCATAGATGGCGGTGATGTCACCCTGGGCTTCAAATACGTTTATCAGTACAAAGACCACTTGGGGAACATCAGGCTCAGTTATAGGGACAGGGACGGGGATGGCCATATAACGGTCACAGATGACCCGAACACCACGGAGATTGTCCAGGAGAGGAACTACTATCCTTTTGGACTTGAACATAAAGGGTACAATAATGTCGTGAACGGTACTGAATATCCATATACCTATAATGGAAAGGAGAAACAAGAAGAGTTAGGTTTAAATTGGCTTGATTATGGTTGGAGAAATTATGATGCAAGTTTAGGCAGGTGGATGAATGTTGATCCATTGGCTGAAAATGGTCGTCGATGGTCACCGTACAACTACGCAATGAACAATCCAATTTATTTTATCGATCCTGACGGACAATGGATCGATGTTATTGATGGAGATAATACCTACAGATATAATAATGGCAAATATTATACTAAAAATGAAGAAACTCAAAAATGGGACGTTGAGGCAAATGTTGAAAGTGATAGTTATGCGGGTAAGATTTTAGATGCCCTAAATGGTATAGTTGATGGAGATCAAAACTCTTTTGGTGCTCAATTTTTGAATCTATTTTCTAATGATGATATCAACGTTGGTATTCAGCAGAATAACTTGAAAGGAGCTTCTTCTGGTAAAAATGCCACAACTACTAATGGAGCAACGATTTTTACAGATTTTAACCAAAGTGTGATTACGCCAACTACATCGGGGAATAAAAGTTCAGCTTTTTATGTTACACTTTTTCATGAAGTTGCACATAGTTTCGTTTCTCAATCAGTAGACCGGACGGTATTGTCAGATACGTGGGTGGGAAAAAGTTCTTCTAATGGACTACCAAAGGACATAAATAATAGTGAAGTTTATGCCTCAATGGTCGAAAACTTTTTGAGAGCAGAACAAGGATTGCCATTACGGACACACTACTCACCTACATCGGATGGAGGTAAAGTCGAGGCTACCAGATTAATAGGCAAAGGTACGAAAGGCCCATTTAGTAGGTCTTACGACATGACGCCTACAACTAGAAAGATAATAAATAAGATTTTCAGCAGTAAAAAGAAAAGATGAAGAAAGTGTTACACATTATATGGATATTATTCTTAGTCAGTTGTAGTGCCTCCAACTATAAAACTATTTTAGATATAAAGGAGAGGCATAGAAAAACTGAGAACAAGAGTATTATTTTATCACACAAAGGATTTAATCCATCTAAGATTATTTTCAAAAAACTAGATAAAAGTATAGGTGATGATTTGGTTTATATTTTTTCGTGGAAAAATAACTTACCAATGGCTTCAGATCAATTTAAAGCTTTAGTGTATGATAAACGTACCAGTCAAACCCTTTATGTAGGAAACAATCATCAGAACAAAAATGATATTGTAATAAAGCAAGATCCTAACCATTATGATGAAGAGTCTCTAATCTTAAAGTATTATATTGGAGGTAAAATAGAGCAGCTTGTTTCGCTAAAACCTCAGTTTAGTTCATCTGAAGTCGGAACTGAATACTATTTGTTTGACACAAAAAGTAATAATGCATGGGTAATATCAAACTTGATATTAAATCAAGATGGGAATGTTTTTGAAATTAATGGAAATATTGACTAAAATCAGTTATCCTATTCAGCGTAGAATGAAACCACCTCCGGGTGGTTTTTTTATGCTTTGGAATAAGCCTTTTTGGTCTTGTGGTAGCTAATGGCCATATCGAGCAGGTCATAGATTTTTTTGCGTTCCTCTTCGGTAAAGCTCTCGATATCCCTCACCTTTTGGAGCAGTTCCTTGTCCATCACGGTATCATCGCCACCGCGAAGAAAATCCACGATAGTACTAAGGGCATCCGCAATAGCTTTAGCGTGATTTTGAGACTGTAAATTACTTATTAGCTTCTTTATTAGATAATTAGAATTGAGTACTCCCACAGTTGTTGATCCCTAAAATTCTGGTGTCAAGTATTTTTATTTGGGCGTTTTAACGCCACCCTCCGTACTCCGCGTTCGCTTCGGTTATCGCTCCGTTGCCCTGCGCGATGAACAGGCCCTAAAAGGGCATCATCCCGGTCGGCTAACGCGGGGATCCTGCTCCGATCCAACCTTTCGATAAGACCCTAAATTCCCGAACCTCCCGTTCCAGCCCATTGCCGCTCCATTCCATAGAAAAAGTTCCATTCCGGGCAAAGCGCTTCATTACAAAGGTCTTGGACACAACTCTAAAGTTTCCGATTTCCATTCCACTTGCCCGCTTATTCCCGAAAAAAGACGGGAAGCGGACAAACTCCATTCCCGGCTACAGCTTTAAAGTTAAGTCCGCTTTAAATCATACTTAAAGAGGATAATGTGTTTTCATAAGCCGATAAGCACATTGCAGCTCCTCCCGATAACCATCGGGATCGCTAAATGCCGCATTTCCGACAAAAGCCTTCTTGTAAAGGCCTTGGACTTCAATTTATTGCCTCCTGCGGAATATAATATTTGTAATAATACTTAATTTATAGTTTTGACATATTGGGACTTTTCATAAATATAAATCCGAAACATACGGTAAAAATAAAATAGATTACCATTAGGGAAAAAATAACTTCGAAATGATTTTTAATACTGAAAGCCACTTTTATAATCGCAAAAAAGCTAACCAAAAAATGTATTAAATTTCCTATTACAAGAGGCCGACTATAAATCCCTCCCATTAAATTATGTTTTGTCATCCAGTTTAAAATTCCATTGCCTAAATAGAGTGAACCCAGAATTTGTAGTATCAAGACTAGAATTTGGTTACTATCCGTGTTCAAATAACCTAATATTTCTTTTGGGAAAAATGTTAGTACGATCCCACATATCCCTAAGAATATGGAGCTTGCAATCATTAAAATTTTTGTGTTCAAAATATGTTTATTTGGGTAAACTTAGTAAATCGATTGTTTTAAGAAAAAAGCTCGCATCTTATATTTTATGCTATTTGTTAACGATTTTCATATTATTCGACTGATTCCATTGTCATTTTTCGACCTTGCATATCAATTTCCTGCCTTAAAATCTTCCTTGTTTTTTGATCAATATAATAGGTGCTTATTGCCTTGTTATTCGAAATATCGTCAGTAACGGAAACTTTCCAAATAGATTTTCTTCTTCCTTTGAATTCCATTGAACCCTTTTCCACCTTTTGAACAGTAGCAGAAAGGGTCCCGATTTTAGCATTGGGATTATAATCGAAAATTGATATGGTTTTTGAATATCCTTCATTTAAAGGAAGCCATCGTATCAGCTGGGGATAAAAGTTACTATCAAAATATGATCTTGTGGTCCTTTCAGATATATCTGTTTTTGTGTTGGTTTTTTTATCAAGGTAGTAACCAGTGACCACTTCCCCGAATTTCAAGATCATATTCCTTTGCGGGTTAAAAGACGAATGATATATGGGCTTTAAGGTTTTTAATTTTACAATTGTACTGTCCACCCAGTTGGTGGCTGATTGTTTTAAATCAATTATTGAAGTTATGAAGAGCTTGTCATTTCTTTTCTTAACTTCCGTTACCACTGTCCCAATTTCTATTTTTGTGGTATCCTGTAGGATATACCAAGCCATTTTTGAAGTGTCGTTTCTTATCAAACTCATATCGACCAAATTATTTTCTGGGCTTAACGGCTTTTCTTGGCAATATCCGTGAATTGAAAAAAATGCCATCATTAATATAAGTGGTCTTAAGTTTTTCATAAGTGCAATCATTTTTTTAAGTAATAAGTTGTTTATCTATTTCCTTAAATTCATTGATAAGTTTATTCATTTTGGTCCGTTGTTTTTTAATTAATTTGGGACGAAAATAAAACCAGTTTATTGCTATCCAAAGAAGTGTTACTCCATAGGACAGAATAGCAAAAGTTATATCCATTTTTGAAACATATTCTATCAAATAAAGAATGATCCCCAGGGAAAGAAGTATAAAATAAACATTCAGAATTTTTGTTTGTTGAAACAACTGCTTTTCTTTTAGTTTTAAAAGTTGTTTCAAATATGCTTTAACACTAATATTCAAACTTCTAGATCCAACCAACAAAGGAACAGTTGTGTTATAAGCTGCTATATATACAAGCATAGCGATAATCACCAATACAATACCAATTTTGGTGGTCAATAATTCTGGTTGATAATAGAACCAGATAAGGGCAATTGAAATTGAAATTGCTAGAAATAGAATATTGATCCCTATGAGTTTAAAAAGATGATTTTTTTTAAATCGATTTGCTTTTTTAAAAAGTTCTTCCACATCAGGAATTTCAGCTTTTTGTTTGGACCATAATTTTTTAAGATCAATATCAGCGTTCATAATTCTTAAATTTTCGGGTTAGTTTTTCCTTTATCCTATGGATTTTTACCCTGACGTTCCCTTCTGAAATACCCACTATTTTTGCTATTTCCTTTTGGTCGATATCCTCAAGTTCCAGCGATATTATAATACGTTCTATTTTGGGAAGATCAGAAACACATTGATATAAAAAACGTACTTCATCCTCAATATTTATTTGTTCAGCTTCTTGAATATTATAAGGTAATCCTGCCTTAGGCATCTTACTGTTTTTCTGGATTTGTCGAAGACAAGTATTTGTTGCAATCCTGTATACCCAAGTCCCAAGAGAGGATTCGTTTCTAAAATTTGGCAACCCCTTCCAAATCTTAATAAAGGTCTCCTGGGTTATATCTTTGGCCGCATCGTGATCATTTATATAGCCCATACACAAGCGAAAAACTTTTTGCCAATATTTAGTATAGACCTCTTCAAAAACCATTTATTGAAATCTGTTTTTTCGTTTCCGTCATTATTAATAAATAGTGAATTTTAGTCAAGCATCTTTTCATTTAGATACGAGAGATTTCAAAATTTTACATTTTTTAAAAAAAACCTCAAAAAAGAATATAGTGATAAAAGCGCTTCATTACAAAGGCCTTGGTCACAACTCCATTCCCATCTACACCTTTGAAGTCAAGTCCGCTTTAAATCCTACCTCAAGAGGATAATACGTTTTCATAAGATGGTCAGCACATTGCCGCTCCATTTCGCGAAAAGCTGTATTCCGGGCGGCAGCGCTTTCCTACAAGGGTCTTGGACACAACTCTAAAGATTCCGATTTCCATTACGTTAACCCTGCTTGAATCCCCAATAGGTCGGGAGTCAGGAACACTTCATTCCCAATCTACATCTTTAAAGTTAAGTCCGCTTAATAGGAGTTCCATTTTATCATTTAGCCCCGCTTCCCATGTTTCTGTACTTCACAAAAGGCATTTAGAAATACTCCCGCACCGCCGCTGTCTCTACCGTTTTTTTGTGAGCAAAATACCAACATTCGGAAGTTAAACGGAGTGCATAACCGGTCGTGCCTCCCTTTTATAACTCCTTATTAATTCCAAATATTGAAAATGTATCAGCAACAAAAAAAGGTAACAGCGGACGGCTCTATGGGAAGTAAATCTAAATCGAATCTTATGAAATCTTACAAAAACATCAAAAAGGAAGCGGGACTAAAAAAACAAAAAAAGGGAAAACGCTCTGGATATAATAAGTAAATCACTTCAGAAAAATATAAACGTAAACTATCTGAATGGTTCAGATAGCATTTTAATTAATTTTTAAATCTTTTATTATGAGTACTTTAAAAAATCATGTGCAGTTGATCGGAAACGTTGGCCAAGAGCCACAGATCACCAACCTTGAAAGCGGTAAAAAGGTTGCCCGCCTTTCACTCGCCACCAATGAGTTCTACAAAAACGACAAGGGAGAGAAAGTGCAGAGCACCGAATGGCACACCGTGACCGCCTGGGGCAAAACAGCGGAGATCATCGAGAAGTATGCCGGAAAGGGCAAAGAGATCGGGTTGGGCGGAAAGCTCAAGTCCCGAAGCTACACGGACAAGGAAGGCGTCAAACGGTATGTGACCGAGGTCGAGGCCAACGAGATCCTTTTGATGGGGGCCAAGAACGGTACTAATTCAGTCGATTAACCTAACTATCAAGAGGGCGTACCGTCAAAGTCGCGCCCTCTTTTTTTAATCACTTTAAATTACCAAGCAATGAACTTACAAGATAACGAAATAAAAAAGAACCTACAACAGTTCAGCGGATCGGAAACCGTCTATAGTTTCCCGCTCATCAATACGAGGTACACCGAGGGCATGAAATATCTGGCCACAGCCGCGGATGCCTATTGGCTCATCACGGATGTATCCGTGATCGCCAAAAGTCTAATGCGCAAAAGCTATTTTATCACGATTGACTTTAAACGGCTCCCCATTGCAAAAAAAGGCACGGTAGGACATGAGGCTGAAATAGCCTACAGCGATGGAAACGGAAACATTTTTGAGACCCACCGCTATGAGGTGACGGATTTCCCACTGGACGAACTGCGGTTGTTCTTTGTGAACGGCACGTTGATGCTGCCAGGGGAGTATTAACTGATAAGAGGGTGCACTGTGGAAAGTTAGCGCCCTCTTTTTTCACTATTCATAACACTTAACACTACCAATAATGAGAACACAACTTAACGAAATAAAGATCACTTACCAAGGGGACATAAAGGCCAGGGAATGGAAAAAGGTCAGCGGTTCAAAGAGTGCTGCAAAATTGGTCTACGATCATTGGGACAAGGGCACCATTGGCCTTCAGGAATGTTTTAAGATTGTGCTGATGAACAATGGGAACAAGGTCAAAGGGATCTACCAGGTTTCCCAAGGTGGGATAACGGGCACATTGGTCGACCTGCGCATCCTCTTCGCGGTGGCCCTAAAATCCCTTTCGGTTGCCCTGATCCTGGCGCACAACCATCCCAGTGGCCTAATGAAGCCTAGCCAAGCGGATATCCAGCTGACGGAAAAGATCAAAAGGGCGGCCGGATTTTTCGATGTCAGACTTTTGGACCATCTGATCCTTGCGCCCAATGGAGCCTTTTATAGCTTTGCGGATAACGGGTTTTTATAAATCTTTCTTATTGTGATCCAATGGATTTTTCAGACCCGAACGGGGGAGGCCAAAAAGTGCCTTTTGGGAGATTGCAAAAAAGACGCGACCAATACATTTGGTCAAATGATCCAAAAATATGTAGAGGAAAAACGCACTTATTTAGAATCGTGATCAAGGAGGAAGCACTAGGGAATCTGTACAGTTATACCGATGTGTTTAATAGTTAAGATTCGTCAAAAAGGAACGGAAAAACCTTTGAATTTTCAAAGGTTTTATTGTTAACACATATCCATTTCAACAAAAAGCCTTATCTTTATTTCACTAAAATTCAGCATTCAATTTTACGCAGGGGTATCCAATTTTTGACTTTCGCCGATAACCCTGCCCATCGAAAAATCACATAACGGGAAATCTTTTCCCTGAAATTGGCAATTGGCTTTTTAGCCAAATTGTACGAAATTTTTGTCCCGCCGGACGGGACGAAAAGATTTCCATGTTAAAACCAAGAAAAAATGCAAAAATATTTAGGCTACATTTTTGACATAGGGTTGCTGTCTTTTAATGACGGCACAGATCCTATGGACAAGCTTGTTCCTAACGTTATTTATGATAAGCATTTTATTCTTTCCCTCTTCGACTTTCCTTTCAAAGTAAGCTTTGATATCGGGATCGTGGTTGATAGCGGCCAGGGCACCCATATGAAGGTGTTTTTTGAGCGTTCTGTTTGCCATCGGATGAATTCTGGATTTTCGGTTTATCGAAGATCCAGAGGTATATTCAAATGGTACCACACCACAATAACAGGCCAGTTGTTTAGGATTGTCGTACCTGGTAAAGAAGTTCGTGAATACCGTGAAATGAAGTGCGGTTATCTGTCCAATTCCAGTCACAGAGGTCACCAGTCCCATGGTCTTGTTAAGTTTATCGTCAGAAAGGATCAGTTTTTTGATCTCAGCCTCAATGCGGTCAATTTCATCACAAAGGCTTTTATTGATCTTTTTAAGGTTCTTTTTGGCAAGCTTTCCGAGCTTTGGGGAAAACAGTTCAAGTTCGTTGGGATATTTGTTGAGATCCGCTCTGGTATTCACCAATTTTCTTCTGATCTTAAGAAGTATCTTAACCTGTTCAAGTATCTCGGGCATAGGTCTGTAAAGCTCAAGCTCTTCATGATTTTTGGCGGCATATTGGGCAATGCGCCTGGCATCGACCCTGTCATTTTTGCCCCTGAGCAACCCTATGCTCTTGGTGATCCGTATGGGCATCTCGACACAGAAGCAGGCCTGTTTTTCAGCGAGCTTGGTAATAATGAGCTTTCCGTATACACCGGTATGTTCCATGCATATCAGCGTGTTGTCCAAAGGTATTTTCTGATTTTTGAGGAGCCTGATAAAGGCATTGGTGCCTTTTTTGGTGTTCTCGAAAACATAAGAGGAAGTCCTCTCATTTTCAATGATGGCAACGTCAAAGAACTTTTTCGATATGTCGATACCGATAAAGTAGTAGAAGTTCTGTCTGTTCATAATAGATAGGATTTTAGATAAATGACCAGTATCCAGATAACCATCGAACCCCTGATAATAGGCCTAAAAACCTGAATTTCCATCTGATGCCGTTCTGGAGATAACTGACAGGGGCTTTTATCAAATAAAGTATAAGCCCAAAGCTTTGAGTAGCGTATAATTCGCCCCCATCAGTTTGGTCACAGTTTATTATTATGGGGGCTATTCCCCGATAGAAAGTTAACAATTACAGATACTCACTAACATATAAATAATCCCTAAATAAAGTGTGTTCGCAAAACTAAGGGGAGTAGCAAGAGGGTAACACGCGATGCGATGTTAAGCACTCCTTTTACTCGTTAATCATCTGATTTTTAATTATTTAAAAATTAGCCGATTATTTAGATTTCTACAATTTGCGACAAATGCCCTGTAAGCGCCCATTTTTAGGGACGGATTTGCGACAAATCGGCGAATTATGGACTCATTTATCGGCATCAGGTTCAAAAAGGAAACCGCCAAGCGTTTCCAGCAATTTTCAAGAACACACTTTAAATCGCACACCGAGGCAATGACGGTGATGCTCGATTTTTTCTTCTACAACGAAATCTCGCCAAGGGAAAGACTGGGCCCGACCGGAAGGACGATCGAGGCCAATTTAAAGAAACGGATCAATGCGGTGATCGCCATTATGAGGGATATGGAAAAGACCCAGACCAAACCCACCGTGGCAATGATCGAATCCCTTTTTCAGACCGAAGAACCCAAAAAGAGAAATTTGATCTTGGAGAAGAAATATGTAGAGGAAAAGAAAAAAGTACACCTGCCTGCTGGCGAGGCAGGTTTCCAAGAAAGTCGAAACCCTAGTAAAGAACCGTAATTATTTATGCTATGTACATCACGATCACACCTCAAAAATTGGGAGGGAATTATTCCCAAAGTTCGGCGGATTTTGTGGGCTATCTCGAAAAGGAAAATCAAGGTCTGGAGCAGGAGGATATGGAGCACTTTTTCAATCAATATGGCGATGAAATTTCAGCCGAAAAAGTGGTAAAAGATATTGATGGAAACGGTGCCAAACTGAAAAAGAAAGAGCCGAAATTTTATTCCATTACCGTCAGCCCTTCCAAATACGAATTGAACCGGTTACAGAACAGTAGCCAAGATTTAAAGAAGTACACCCGTGAGCTGATGAAGGATTATGTGCAATCGTTCAATCGGGAAATCAATGTGCGACCCGTGACCATCGATGATATTAAATACTATGCAAAAATCGAGCACCAACGAACCTTTAAGGGAACGGACAAACAGATCAAGGAAAACCAACCCTTTGCCACCAAAATATTGCAGCTTAAAAATGAAATCCGAAGTATTGAAAACGGTTTGATGGAAGGAAGTGTTGGGAAACGAGAAAAAGAAATCGTAAAACTGGAACGCCAAGCGCCACACCAACTGGATGGCAAACGGATCGTACAAGGGATGCCCAAGGCCGGAAGCCAAAGCCATATCCACATTATCGTGAGCCGGAAAGATGCTTCCAATTCGTTCAGTCTTTCGCCCGGGAGCAAATACAAAGCTTCCGATGTCGAGATGAGGGGGAAGCAAGTTAAACGGGGCTTTGACAGGGATAAATTTTTTGACCGGGCAGAAAAGACCTTTGACAAAACCTTTGGTTATAAGCGGAACTTTGCGGAAACCTACAGGGCGCGGAAGCAGTTCATCAAAAACCCCAAGCTATACTTTGCCTCCCTAATGAAACTCCCCACCAATGAAAGGGCCGTGGCCTTCAAAATGATGAAACGGGCGGGGATACCGATCATGCCGAACATCCCCGTCAACAAGGCACAGCTTGCCTTAAAGATCTTCCATAAACTGCGCAAGGGGGTCGACATCGCCGTCAAATCAAGCTCCATAGGAATTTAAAACAGAAAATCATGCAGATCACCGACCCTTATATCATTGCGCTAATTCTTGGTCTGACCAGCCTGCTATTTTATGGCGCTTACCGGATCATCAAATATGCCTTTGCCATCAATACGGTTGTTTTGGCCGGTCTTATCCATTACCTATATTTTCCGGATTTATGGGTAGAAGGGCTGCTCTTTATCGCATGTCCCCTGTTGCTGGTCAATACCGTATTTTATGTTTTTCTACACAGGGCGGACGTACCGGTCAACGTTGACGATAAATACAGGGTCGCCTTTAAAACGAGCAAGGGGGACTTCAAGATCGATAACACCAAACGCGGCGCATCGATCATCGGGTCCGCGGGGAGCGGGAAGACCGAAAGTGTGGTCTATAGTTTTTTGAGGCACTTCCAAAAACAGGGTTTCTGTGGGGTGATCCACGACTATAAGGATTTTGAGCTTACCGAAATGGCCTATCCATTGTTTGCAAACGGGGAGATCCCGTTTAGGGTAATCTCATTTGACCGGATCACCCACCGGGTCAACCCCATTGCGCCGCGCTATCTGGAAAGTGAGGAAAGCGTGAACGAGGTCTCGCGCGTGCTGATCGAAAACCTTTTGGAGCAGCGGGAGTCCGGGGTGAGCGGTACGACCAAATTCTTCAACGATGCCGCCGAGGGCTTGATCGGCGGGCTCATCTGGAAACTGAAGACCTCCTATCCCCAATACTGTACCCTGCCGCACCTGATTGCTGTTTATCAACATCTGGACACCGACAGCCTAGTGGCCTTTCTGGAAACGAACACCACATCGAGGGCAATGGCGGATGCATTTATAAGCGGAAAAGATTCCGACCGGCAGACCGCTGGGGTGAAAAGTACCTTGGCCAATGCGCTAAAACGGATCAGCACGCAAAGGATATTTATGGCACTTTCCGCAGACGAAGTTCCGCTCAATATCAATCACGAGGATAACCCGGCGGTGATTTCCGTGGTGAACAACCCCAAATTCGAAACCTCCTATTCGCCGGTCATCGCCACCATCATCCACACGATAACCAAGCAGATGAGCGTAAGAAATTCCATGCCCTCATTTCTTTTAATGGAGGAGGCACCGACCATACGCCTGTTGAACATGCACCGGATTCCCGCAACACTGCGGAGTTATGATATTGCAACGATCTATGTCATGCAGGACAAGATACAGAACGATATGATGTACGGCGATAAGGCGAGCAAGGCCATATTGAGTAACCTGTCCTACCAGTTCTTTGGAAAGGTCAACGACCCGGACACCGCCAAATATTATGAACGGTTTTTTGAGATCGTTAAAAATCCGACGACAAGCATAAGCCGTGGCCATAACCTTGATTTTGACACGCGGATAACTACAGGGGAACGGGAAATACCAAAGATCAGGGCGGATGAATTTTTCCGGTTGAAACAGGGGGAGTTTATCACCTATGCGGATGGGAAGGATAAGAAGGTGCAGTTTAAGCTGTCTAAGATTCAAAGGCAGCTTCCCGAAGAGTCAAAGCAGTATTCCCAAGCTGATTTAGAGGCTAATTTTGAACGGGTTTATAAAGAGGCGAGGGGGATTTTTATATAATCTGTTTAGTTGGTATAGTTCTTATTTATTTTTAGGTTCATAGAGGGTAATGCTCAAATAATTACTGAGATCGCGGTGTTAGAATATATCAATAAATTACTTTCCTCGCAACAGTATATCATTTCATTTGATGAATTGAAGAATAGGACTAAAAGATCAAGAATAATGTTGTCGATAAAACTGGCTCATCTGATGGAAAACCCTTCAAAAGAAGTTCCGGAAAAATTTGAAAGCAAAGGCACAGAATCCCGATTTTACAGACGATTTGGAAGCATTATTACAAAGGGAAAACTCGCTGTAGTTAAGAGAAAGCATACACTCGATAGAGCAAACGATCATCCAGAAAATGTGGTCTTTTTAAAAAGGCCCCTTTTCCCTGGCCTCTTGCTGGGTGACCTTCCATTGCCCTTCCTTTTTTAAAAGCTTGAACAATTCCGGTTCTTTTTCGTAAGACGTACGGAACTTAATCCAAGCTATTGAATCGTTTTTAGTTTTTTGGAGTACCTTAAAGTCGGAATTTCCGGATTTCCCCCTGGTTATTAGGTTCTGTACCAATATAAGGCCATCATAACCTTCTTGGGTCGTGTACTGTCTTAAAGTCTTATTCTCCTTATTGTAAAAACTTTCGATGACCTTTTTGGAGGTCTCCGCCGGGGAAAGCCCTTGACTTTCCGTACAGGCGAGAAAAAGAAGGATCAGGGGATAAATAAAGGCTCGTTTCATGCGCTGTCAATTGGGATTATTTATTTTTCTGTGGGAAATCTTCAGTTCCAGGTCTCTTTCACCGCTTTTCTCGTTGAGCTTGAGAACGGCCCTGCGGTCACTATCTATGGAAAATTTCGGCATTACATAGACAAATCTTTCCGAAGTACCTGCCTCGACTTTCGAGGGCATATGGTACCTGAGCAAAGGATCTTGATAAAGGTTCTGCATGGATTTTTTCTTTCCCTTTTTTCTGGTCCATATCATAAAATTGAGGAAGTTTATATCGTAATCCAAAGTGGACCGGTTTTCGATCTTTATTACGAAATAGAGTGCTTCCCCCTGGAAGACGATATTTTCAACGCTCATAACGATGCGCTTTTCCCCCTTTTTGATCCGGCCTATTTTCTGGTGGCTATCGAGCAGTTCTGAACATTGCTGGCGATAGTGTTCTCTTCTGGCTAGGACCGGATCGCTCGGTTCGAAAAGGCCCGGTGTTTTTTTAACGCTTGTCAAACCTTTGACTACCGGCCTCTCATTGCCAATGCTATTTGATTGTGGCATAAAAAAGTTCAGTTCGGTCAAATGGACTCTATACTTTACAATATACGAAAAAACCGAACCATCCTCGGTGATAACCAGCAAGTTGCTCTCCTTTCCGGGCTCGGCCTGCAACAGTCCGAAATACTGCGCTTTTTCCCGGTTGTAGGTGAAGACGAAGTTATTGGCCCCGGTTATTGCCTGACGGATGGGCTTCGGGAAGAACAGGGCAACATTTTTTTGATCGTTGGCATAGATCGTATCAAGGCTGATCGGTTCTTTGGCGCTCGAGAGAGCAGCGGTCAATACTAACATTGTGATCGTTATATACATTTTCATAGTTCATGTTTTAAAATGAGTGTATAATTGTTTAGTACGGTAACCTTTACGTTCCGATTATTTCGCTGAAATATCTTGGTTAATCCGGCGACCTGTGGAACGCTTGGGATATTGATATCCTCCACAATATCACCCACAAGTTCATTGGCGGCCTCTTCCCTAAAGCCGTTCTCGACATAGATGCCCTCGCTACCGTCCTGAAGGTCGAAGGCCTTCAAATCAACGGGATGGTGATCAATGTTTTCAATATCTATAAGGACGCGGTTGGGCGCAAGATCAACAAAGCCGTAGACCGGTGTGTTTTTTGGTATGCGTAAATCATTGAGGATTAAATCTTGGTTCAAACGCATCCGCAACCGCGAATGGACCTTGACGACCTGATCGCCGTCAACAACGGCATATATAGTTGAATCGCGAATGGCAAGGGGCTGGTTTTGGGCGGGTGCAGAGGTAAAGAACAGTTGGTGCTCCAGTCCCATTTCTTTGGCCTCCAACTTTCTTTTCCGCCCTATTTCCAAGGGGTCGCCTTTTTTTTGTTTGGCCACATGGCCCTGTGGTGAGTTTCCTTTAGAGTTTGACCTTTCCTCATGGCCAAACCTTTGGGCCGCATAGAGACTGTCTACGGTATGCTCTTTTTCCTGAATGGGCAGATCGGGATCGTAATGGCCCAGGGAGTCAATTAGTTTTTCATTATAGATGCTCGGTGCGTTGCTCTCGCGCACTTCCTGCAGATCATTGATCGCGTCGAGTTTGGAATCGTACTGTTTCTGCCCCTCTTCCAATTTGGGAACTTGGGTTTCCTTAATATTCCCACCGTCCTTCGCACCGCCGTCCATCAACATCACGGAGTAGGTGGTTATGAAGAGGAGGATCACGGCCAGTACGGAGGTAAAAACTATTTTGTTCTTTTTGATCTTCATAATTATGGGTTTTCTGTGTTCAGTTTCTTTAGGGAATTTTCAAAATAGTCGGTTATCAGGAGTCCGTGGGGATTGTGGGGAAAATTCCGGTCTACGGAAATGAGCTTTCCCGTGGAAACCAGTTCGTACCGGTCCGTAACCGACCCGCGGTTGATCTCAAATACGGTAACCGTCTTGAAACGGTAGGACCCTTCCATTTCCTCGATCCGGGAATTAATGCTCAACACTTTTTGAACCAGGGAATACTGTAACAGACGGTTATAGACGCCATCGGCCTTTTTTTGCCTGTAAAGGTCGTCCACGGAGCTGTTGCCCAGCCAAAGGGCTTTCTCCAAGTTCTTTTCATAGTTCCCCGCGTCAATATTGTAGAAATAATTGTGGAAAAGTTCGAGATGGGCCAAGGCCTCGACCTTCATATTCTCTTTTTGGGAAATAAGTTTTAAGGGGATGACGCTACCATCCGTATTGATAGCAAATGCGCTGCTCAGAGCCTTTTTATTGATGTCAAAAACCATCCATAAGGAAAGGGAACTCGACAGGATGGAACAGATCACTACGGCCAGAACAATAAGTCTATTAATGCGAAGGACTGCGTAAATATTTTTATACGGTGTCTTCATGGGAGCGATTTTAAGCGGTGAATAGTTTTAGGGTGAAAGAGGTGGCTCGCTTATAGAGTTTAAACTTCAGAAAGACGATGAACCCTACCGACCCCAATTGAACAGCAGGCGCAAAAAATCCGCTACCCACATCCGAGCCGAAGAGGTGCTGCCAAAAATTGGTGTTAATCTCGGTATATAGCGCATTTACAAATATGTTGACCAAAAAAAATGCTGGGACAAGCATATAGACCGCAGCGTACATTTTAAAAAAGTTGTAGGCCAACGAACGGAATTTCTCGAATACTGCCAAACTTAGCACCAAGGGGAAAAAAGCCTGCATGATGCCAAGTAGGAAAAAACGCTCGGACAGAAAGAGCGGGTAAATGAACAGGTCGAGGAGCCATAGTATTGTGCTTGTTATAAAGGCGAAGAGTTTAAATCCAAATAGGGGGGTGACCAAGGCCTCGTAAAGCAATGACATTGCTGCCTGTGCGGCCTTTATGATACTCACGTCCTCTTCTATGGGAATATCCTGCATCTGCAGGGGCAATAGGGCAGGGGCGGTGTTCCGGTACTGTCCTTCAATGGCTACAAGGACCCCGTCAAAAAAACCCAGTATCTGTGTGGAGAAGATTACCACAAGGACCACCGCAAAATTCCTTATCAAGTCCGTTGGGCGGAGCCCCCAGGTGTAACCGTCCCTAAGTGCGGCCCCCTCATAATACTTCTTCAGAATATTGATAAGGAAAAAGAGTACCGCAAGCGTTTTCATCCCCGTAATGGTATATTGCGAGAAACCACTATCCTTAATGGTCTGGAAAACGGTGTTCACATATTCCAGGCCCATGCCCAAGCTAAGTGCTGCTATCATGATCAGTATGCCATTTCACGGTTATTGACTCTGTCCTGCATTTTTCGGAAAGAGATGATGTCCCGGTAGCGTCGTGTCCTCAGCCGGATCTCGGACACCATTTCCTTAGATTGTTCCTCCTTTTCCTTAAGGATTTCCGCGCGGTCGGAATCACTCATCTTCAGGTAATCGCTGGAGAGTATCTGATCGATAAAATCCATTGTTTCGAGGGAACTCTCCACAAGGGAATTGAAGGATTCGGTCACCCGCTGGACCTCCTCCGGTTTTATGTACGGGGAGTCCAATATGTCCCTAAGGTCCTTCTTCATGACCTGGATCAGACGGGTGTTATTGCGCCCGATCTCCCGCACCGCCCTCAATTGGCGAACCACATTATTGACCTTCTCCAAGTTCTCCTTCTGCTGTTTTAGGAACTCCGCCGTTTTGATCAGCTGGGCGGTCTGTTTCGCGGATTCCACGAGAGATTTGACCAGGCTTATAAAATTGGTGTTGTCATAGACGGGCATCCCCTGGGCTTTCATGTTGAAGCTGAACAGCATTGCCAAAGCGAACATTACAATTTTTGATTTCATGATATTAATTTTTAGAAATGAATTCCGTGATTGCCTTTTCCATATCCCCATGCCGATCGTAGCACTTCATAATTTCTTCGTTTTCCTTTCCATCCGTTAGATAAGCTGCATAAACTTCTTTGGGAACTTCAAGCCGGAAAATGTTGCTTTCCTTACCGATTTTAATAAACATTTCGGTGTATTTTCGTGGCCCGAAAAGGTTGTTTTTGATAGATTTTAATTGGTTTAGATCGTGACTGGAAAGGTTGAGCCTTTTGACCAGCTCAACATAGCCTTTCTCATTATTCAGACTGTAAATGACCTGTGTGTTTTCTAGAATGCTGGCAGAAGTTGAATTGTTGGGAAGTTGATTGATGGATTGCAAAATGATGCCGATTGCACCATTCTGTTTCCGGATGGCTTGGTAATAAAACTCCACGCTTTCCAATACGTTATCGAACTTCAGTTGCTTGGCAAACTCATCGAACAGGATAATTCCTTTTTCGGCTCTGTTTTTCCAAATGGTCCGTTGGATTGCAGATTTGATCAGCTTCAGCATTACGGAGAGGATTTCTTTATTGTCCTTTACTTCGTCCAGTTCAAATACAATAAGACGTTTATCCTCGATCTTATAAGTCTGGTCTTCGCTGACTTCAAAAAGGAAACTATATAGACCATCGCCAACATATTCAGACATTACGTGCAAAAAGCTGTTAACGTTGAAGTAGTCGGGGTGTATTTTAAGTTGCCTTAAAAGATCTCTTTGATTGCTTTCAATAAAGTTGTAAAACCCATCCAGCGAGTGATTTTCAGATACCTTGTAATAATAATGGCGCAGAATCTTTTTCACGGCCACCGATTGCGTTTTGCTAACCTTTAAATCAGAAGCAAACAGTTCAAAGAGAAATACCGACAGATCCTCCAGGCGTTCCGGGGTCAGGTCTTTGGTACCGCTGATGTAAAATGGATTGATGCCCAGGTTTTTTCCGCTCTCGTAGCGGAGTACGGTGTACTGATCTGGGTAAAGCTTGGCAAATTTGGTATACGAGCCACCCAAATCAATAATGACCAAGCGCACCCCCCTATCAAAATATTGACGCAGGATATTGTTGGCCAAGAAAGATTTCCCTTCACCCGTTGGGGCAAAAATGGCAAAGTTCCGTGCCTTGATGCGCTTTTTTTGCTCGTCCCAAACATCTTTGAGCACCGGAATGTTATGCTCCCGGTCATTGAATATGATCCCGGTGGGATCGGACTTGTAATTGGAGTTATTGATGAAGAGGCAGAGGGCGTGCTTCAGATCGGTCACATACAGATCGCCATTGGAGAAATTGGAGGAAAAACAGCAGTAACTGTTCAAAATATAATTCTTTCGTTCTTCGCCCCCGGGATAATAGGGTATGATATCCAGTTCCTTAAATTCGGCTTTTATTTTGGAACCTATTCGGCCAAGATTGGCAGGGTTCTTATCCCAATACACAATATTGAGATGGCCACGGATGATTCGCGCACTGTCATCGGCATTGATCCGGTCAAGGATGTGCCGGATCTTTCCAAGTACCACTTTGTTCTGGGAACCGAAATTGGAGCTCTTGTTGAGTTCCTCCACTTTCTTGTCCAGCAGCTTGCGCCACTTTTGTTTGTCATCCAGATAGATTATCTGGTTGATAATGTGGTTTTCTTTAAGCGTTAACCCCAGCCCATCAATAAACCCTTGATGAAACACAAAATCGTCGGATGTAAATTTTTCATTGGTCTTGCTGCTCTGTACCCTTTCGCCAAAGCACAGTTCGCTATTGATGGATAGGGCATCAAAATAATTTTCGCCGATATTGACATTTTTTTTGTCCAGTAAAATATCGGTGTCAAAATCTTCATTGAAGCCATTAAAGTACGCATTGGTCAGTTGCTCAATTCCTTTTGCCTCAAGCGGAATAAATCCCATTTTACGGCTATTGTTGATAAAAGAGACAGAATCCCCTACAGAACCAATAAAGCGTTGTAGCGTGTCATCGACTTCCCGAATTATACTTTTGGAAACCTTTCGGAAGGGGTTGACATATTTGGGGCTGTTAAGCGCTTTGTTCTTGGTCAGGATAAAGAATAGGAAGCAACAGTGCTCTATATATTCACGCCCTTTAAAATGGTCGTGGGTCGCTTTTTCCAAAAAGGTTTTATTGCGGAGTTGATCAGAGGTGTATGATTTTTTAAGATAAACATCCTGTTTATGCACAACAGTCCCAACGGGCAATGACTTTAGAGCCTGAAACCAGGCACCGTGCATATCTTCAAAATCCTTTTCGGAGAGGGCGTAGATTTCAGGCAAATTCCCTTTGTAGCAGAGGATAACATTGCCGTTGTTGGCAAAGAGGATATGGTTCCGGATATCCGCGATGGGTTGGTATGCCGAAAGGTTAATCTTGTTCATAATCAATTCCCGAGTTGCGTTTGTTGCTGATGATTTTTGGGTACGTTCTTGATATCTGGAAAAGTTGCGGATTGCCCGTTAAGCGTATCAAAGCAATGTAAAGGCCTGAATTAAACAATAAGATACCAACGGCGATTCCTAAGTTGAAGGAAAAAATGATGACGAATAGCGAAGCGAGTATGGAAATCATCATTACCGCAAATAGAAATATGGGCAGACCAAAAATTACGGCCCGCTTCCTGATGTTTTTATAGATCTCAAATTTTTTCATATTGGATGAATTTGGAATATCCCAGATCAGGGTTCATTAGACCACGATCCCGATCAGGTAGGTGAATATACCCACGACAGCCCCGGCAATCAGCACGAATACTAATACACGGGTGATCCCCTTTTTAAGGTCGGCATTCTCGCCGAAGAAATGCCCGGCGTTGAACAGAAAGCCAATAAGGAAAATCACTCCAAGGATGATTGGGAAAATGGCCCTGATGGTATCGGACACATCGTTAACTGAGGTTTCGATAC
Source organism: Leeuwenhoekiella sp. (assembly GCA_965219335.1). GTDB lineage: Bacteria > Bacteroidota > Bacteroidia > Flavobacteriales > Flavobacteriaceae > Leeuwenhoekiella. Next base: position 1,175,904 of record CBDCNG010000007.1, on the reverse strand, counting down.
CACCGATCTGGGCAAACATTGATGTCGAGCCCAAAAAAAGGAGCCCGGCAAAATAGGCTGATTTTTTCATAATGGAACAGTTTAAATTTTCATTCATTTTCATTAAAAGAAAAGTACATATATTTGAATTCAAATATTTGAAAATCAAATATTTGTGAATAAAATAATTTGTGAATTTATTTCTGTTAGTTTAGTGTCAAATGATATCATATATTATTGAAATTGGTAAGCGGGTTGTTGATAACCCGAGAATCTTGTTAGGAAAATTTGCTCAAAGACGTCAGTTTTGCTTTTTTGCTCAGTAAAAGGATACTTTATTGCCAAAAACTAAACTGTTGGCCACTACATCAGGAGATCGTTTTGTTAGCGTGATGAACTTTCGGTTGATAGTAAGATCATTCCAACGGGGGACATAATTTAAAGGCTTAATTATGAGGGAACTGTTTTATGAAGTAGTTAAAAGCATGAAAGGAATTGTTGTCAAATTATTTAGGGAAATGATTTACCGGAAAAAATCGAAATAAACTCAGGACCTTTCCCGTATTTGACAATTAACCATACGGAATGGAATACTTTGTCGTAAGCTAAATTCGGGTGTAAAATTTCCTGAAAGTCATTTATGAATTCCTGATCGGTTATCCATTACTTCTTAATTGGCAATGAATGTATTATGTGTAGGTGGATTTTTACCGGTAATGCTACATAAGCACTGTAATATTACATGAGAATTTATATATCCGGTTTGTTCTTTTTAATCGTATAAAAAGATTATACGGCTCCCGACCCTTTTCGAAGGGTGTAACGCCCTTGATTTGGTACCCAGCAATTTTACCAACCTAAAGTATGTTTTTATCATAACCTTGGAATTAAATGGTTTCTTATGAATACAGAACCTATTGCAAGGCCAATATGTCAATATATTCCCGGCATTTTAGACCAATTTTGAGCTGCTTTTCGATAATGGGGGTATGCTGTACTCTAAAGGATAAAGAATGGAATTTTTCTTCACTTTCTGACTTACCGGCCCTTTCGTTCAAAAATTTTTAAACCGCTCCCTCAACCTTAAAAGAAGGATTTGATAAAAGCCTATTTAATCTGAACCAGCTCAATATACCTAGTGTATCAAGACGGGGCGGGAAAAGCTCTTGCAGAGCAGTATCTACCTAAGAGGCTGAATTTGCACAAATGTTATCCTCGGAGAAAATGAATACCAGTGCTCTTGATATACCTATATCTTGTTCAAATATACTTCCAGATAATTATAGGTAGCCGTTCTTTATTTTTGGTCTATATAAGCTACAAATTATTAATATTTCGCAGGTATAAAAACGGTATTTTTTGAAAGGTGCATTATCATTTCCTCTTATCCCCAGCTCGCTCATCAAACGCAACTAAATTAAAAAGTTCCCGCATTCGGCTACGGACACGATTTCCATAGCGCTCCTCCAGCTCCTCAGCATTGAGGTTGGTGGTGGCGTGGGTTTTTATCTTCCCCTTGGTCTGGATGAAGAGTTCATAACGGGAGAGCAGTACCTCTCCCATCACATTGCAATCTTTGCCATAATGCCTGCCTGTAGGCTCAATCCCAAGATCGTCGAAACAGAAGAATCTGGTATTCCCGAAATCCTCAATGGTCTTGTATCCCAAATGGTTGAAACCAAACGTTACATTTCGACACGGAATCACCTCGTAGGGCCGTTGCAGGGGCACAAGGTGGCGCAGCAGTTTCATCAGACTGGTCTTCCCGCATCCCACGGGTCCGGATAGGAGAATCCCCTTGTCAATATCGATCTGGTGCTTTTTGCAGAATCCCCTGTCGCGGATAAAGTAGGAACAGAGTTGCATCAAAATCCCCTTGTCCCCCTCATGGATCTTGAACTTTTTGCCGAAGAGCAATTTGCCCTTGGTGTTCAAGTAGATCAGGATTTTTGGGAAATCGTAGAGCACACGTTCCCCGTCAAACTTTCCCAGGGAATATTCCACCCCGCCTTCGATTATCTTAGAGGGGTTGTCCATAGTCTTTGGATTTGGTTGTTCTTAGGTTGTCCCTATCTCGTTGGTCCACCGGGCGGGAGCACCCCTTTTTTTCTGGTTGGTTTTCTTCGGCAAATAATTCGGCCCGGTCCATCCAGCTCACCGCTAAAGCCCGCCAATCCCGAATTGGCTTCCCATCGCCTGTTTCCCAATTGGTGTTTTCATAATGCGCGAAGAATTTTTTTCCTTCATTGGCATTAAATTCTTTTTCATTAAAAAAATCCAAAACGGCCCGCCTGTCCTTTGGTCGTTTATTAATGTTTTTTTGTTTGGTATTGTTTATAGTAGGTACCAGTGCTTGTACACTCATGGGATCATACGGGTATACTTCTTGTCCATTGGTGGGACTGTGCCGGTACACTACTGGTTCAGATGGGGGATCACACCGTTCCGCAAGTTGTTCCAATTCGGGATTGTATTGTTCCATATCTGGTCCATCACCTGTCCCGATAATGGACATCTTGATTTTGCTTCCCTTGAAAGGGTTTTTGGAAGGGTAATACGATAGATACTCCCACTTGTGGAGGTCAGTAATGCAACGGTGGTAGGTGGTTTTCGATCCAATCTTTGCCACCCGCATAAGTTCACGGCTGTTCACATACATTTCGTTGGCAAACCTGCTGCTGTTCCATTCCTGAAACAAGGCCATATAAAGGCTTACGTGTGTAGGGTTCAGGCGGTCATCAAAGAAGAATTCCTCAAAGGCCGCATTCAAAAGCTTGATATAATTCATGACCAATAGTCTTAAAAAGTATGGTGTACCCGGTTTTCGATCATCACGTTCTGAATCTCTTCGGAATCGTAAAAGATGATGCCACCTATCTTGGTATAGGGAAGCGTTCCGTTGATGCGGAGGTTTTGGAGGGTGCCGGGGCTTATCTGGAGCTGTTCCATCACCTCGGAGGATTTGAGGTATTTTTTTATTTGCCCGGTAGCTTGCTTAGTAAGAAGTTCTTTGATCTCTTGGAGCAGCTCCAATTTAAACTCCCGGAGATCGTCTGTGGTAATGATACTTGTTGGCATGATGAAACGGTTTTTAAGTTAAATAAAAAGGCCACCGAACAGTTAAGCTTTTTTGTTGGTGGCCCCTGACACGATTTGACTTTCGTTTCACAAATTTGATGTGTATTAATGGACTTCAATCCCAATAACAATCATAGTTATGAGAAAGTTTAACACTCTCTTGTTTGGAACCAAAAAGGCCCAAACTTTAGGGTTTGAGCCTTTTGAATGCCTCTTAATTAAAATCTATTTTTGGTAATGCAGCTGTCCCCATACGCCTCGTAATTCGGTTTTTCACCGGTCTTCCTGATCCATTTTATATTGCAGGTGAACGGTCAGTTCATCCAGGAATTTGGTACGGCTGCCACGCCGTTCTTTTATCTCGGAATAGGTTTTGTAGATTTGATCGAGTTTGATGTTGAAGAAATCCTCAAACCCGGAGGTAATGGTCTTTAGATCGGCGGCGCCATGATTGAGTATCTCGTCGGAGTAGAGTGCATAGATCAGCTCGATCAGGGCGGTCTTGGTACCCGTCCACACCAGTACCTTATGTTGTTTTTGCTGACGGGAAAGATTTTTTCCGGGCCTCAGTTCCTCCAATACCCCGCGTATGTAATGGATAAGTTTGTTCATCGCCCTGACCTTACACAACAGCATATCGTGGGTTGTGGAAAATTCTGGGAACTGGTAGTAATTGGCCAAGGGGGTGACCGGATATTCCGGGTTTTTGGTCCGGGAGAAATATTGGTGGTCGAGATAGGTATATCCCAGTTCCAGGTAATGGACAAAGTCTGAATTCCTGTAAAAGAACTTATTGATCTTTTTAAGCTCCTTTTCAAGGAAGCCGACCTGATATTGAATACCGGCTTTTGGCATCTGAAGCTGACAGGTGCGCATCTCCGTAAAATAGATTAGATGGCTCATCGGCACGGATTTGATGTTTTTAAAAAAATAGATTTCCAAGGGTATGGATTCAAAATCATTTTTTTCCACCCACACCTTTAACAACGATAGCGATTTGTTACATATACCGATACCCTGCAGGGCATGTTTTAATGGATCTAATTTCCTGGCGTCCAGTTTTTGTATGTTCACCCTAAAGTTCCTTATGATCATTTCTGCGCTTTTCATGGAAGGACCTTTAATTTTTCCGTTGTGTTTCCAGGACCTCGGCAATAAAATTGTTCTCACTGCGCACGTAGGCACGCCTTTTATAAAGTTTTGCCCCAAGTTTCTTTTTCTCAAAATTGGCACTTATCCCAAAATCAACCCTTCGAAAATTGAGTTGGTTTGCGCGTTTGATGCTCTCGTACAATAATTGCCTATAAATCTGGTAGTCCTTGCTAAGGTCATAGTCCATGCCGATGAGGCTCGGGACATAGGTATGCCTACCGTTTTTGTAACAGAACATCACCCCAAGGATTTTGGTCTCTGTTTTGTCAAGGTTTTCGATGTATATAAATTCCCATTGGCTGGAATTGTTCATTTCTTTAAAAAGTTCTTTGGGATATGCAAAGGTATTGAGCCCTAGATTCTGCCCTTTCACATTTTTGTAAAGCTCATAGAAACGGATCAGTTCTTTATGTTCAACAGTGGACCGAATCTTGACCTGCACCATTTCCTGATAGGGTTTTATATCTTTTTTAAAGTGCTTTCTTGAACGTGCGGAAAGCCTGTTGAGAAATTCCTTTTCCCCATCCCACGAAAGGTCTTCCACTAAAGCTGTCTCCGGTATTTCTATCGGAATAAAACCATTTTTGTTAAAGGTTCTGTCCCAGTCCTTGGAATAGGGGAAATCCCTGAAGATAAGCTTAGGGGCTCGGTATTTATCCGCTAGTGCGTCAAGTTTGTTTATCAATATACTGAGTGCTTGCTCATGTTCGGAATGATCCTTATCAACATATAAGGGCATCCCATCCGAAAACAGCGATCCCAGGCTCAACACATTTGAGGTGAGATAATAGGGGTCTAAAAGCCGTTCCTTCTCGATTTGCTTAGATACATCAACAGGGGACAAGAGGTCATCCTTCCACAGGCAGAGCGTGAAGGCTCCCAAAAGGATCAGGTTCCCCTTATTATCGGTCATCCTGAAATAAAAAAACCTCCAATGGTTCTCCGGCAGCTGATTTTGACTAAAAACTTTCTCAACGAAGTTCCATCCGTTCCAATCCAGTATCCCCTGACCTTCAAAATGAAGGTTCCAGGATTCGGGCTTAAGATCTTTAATACTTTGATACATCTCAACCTTAAGCGTTTCCTGGTTTTGCACAGGTTTTCCTGTTTGTGCAAAGCGCTTTTTAAATGAACGGCTGAGTTTGTCAAAATCGTTTCCCGTAGCACCCATCACTTTAGGATATAGTGTTTTGAGTGCTGCCGCTAATCCTTGTATGTCCTCTTTTTTATTATGCCGTGAAAGGGTTATGCGAAGACCGGTATTTTTTGAAGGTACTGCCGGAAAAAGACCCATATTTACATAAAAGCCCGCTTTGAGCAGTTCGCTGGTAAGTCGGTAGCCGGTTTCAGGTATCCCGGTAGCCAGGAAAAAAACCGGGGAATCGTTCTTTTCAACGATTGGCAGTTCATATTCGGTCAACAGGCTATTGAAGTATTGAATTTTTTCCTGAAGTTGATCCTGCATTTCCTTGATTTCAGGAGACAGGTGAATCTTTGCAGAAGCGATTGCGGCACCCACGGAAGCCGGATCCAATTGTGCGGAAAAGGTCAGGGATCCGCCAAAATTCTTTATTTTCCGATGTTGTTCCGTATTTCCGCAAACGATAATGGAGCCGTTGGCACCAAAGGTTTTGCTCAAAGTCCCGATGACCACACATTTTTCGATCATCCCATAAAGCTTGTCATAGACATAACCGCGCCCGTTCTCTCCAGACCAGCTCATGCCATGAACATCGTCAAAGTAGAGGTGGAGCTGCTTGTATTTTTGAGCCAGTTCCCGAAGACTATCAATGGGGGCGTAATCCCCGTACATGGAATATACCCCATCGCCCATATACCAGATCTTATCTGATTTTGAGCCCGCTTTTCTGATTTTCTCTTCTAATTTGTCCATCTGGTTGTGGCGCACCAGTTCAATAGTTACGCCTCGCAGCTGCAGACGCTTTGCGGCATCCTGCACACTCCAGTGCACCTGATGGTCCAGGATAACAGTGTCGCCATCTCCGACCAGGACCGGTAATGCGGCCATATGGGCCAAGGTCGCATTTTTGGCGACGATAACCTCCCGGCCGTACAACTCCTTCAGCAGGTCTTCCAGCTCTTCGTACAAGGGATGGGCAATGTAGGATTTGGATAGTGGGAACTGGGTACCATATTTATTGATGGCGTCACAGGCCGCCATTTTCAATCGGCCATCCTGTTCGAGTCCCAGATACCCTGTGGTACCGAAATGGAACAGCTTTTCACCCTCTATCTTGATGAACCTTCCATCGAAGTAAGATCCTTCGGCCCTAAGATGAAGAATCTTCATCTCTTTTGCATAGGTAAAGACCTGATCAACGGTATCAAGAAAATGGTTATGCGTAATTTTTGCCATGGCCTTAAAATTTTAATTAATTATATAAAGAGGTCTGAAGCTAGAAAATATTTTAAGGCATTTACAGCATTATGCTTATTCAGTCCTACATAAATCCCTAATGGCAAAGTTTTTATCCGTAAAAGTCAACTTTTTTTGAAAAGTTCCCATTAACTTCGTTCAAAACGGATCAAATTGAGCTATTTACAATGAGGCTCACTATAAACCATTTGAAAAATCAATAACTGCTACCTATGGATTTTCTAAAAACGCCCTATGCCCAGATCGAGATCGACGGCGGCGTCCTTTATTTTACCTATTTGCACATTCCAAATTTTAATATCCAGATTGCGAAAAGGATAGTCGCGGACCGGTTAAAGGTGCAAGGAGAGATTCCATACCCAATATTATGTGATATCAGGGAATTGAATTTTCCGGATCTGGACGCGCGGAGGTATCTTGCCCTCCAGGGATCGATTTTGACTCTCGCCGTAGCCTATGTGACAAGTTCCATCACCGACGATCTGACCCATTTCTTTGTAAGGGTCGACCAGCCGGTGGTCCCTACAAAACTGTGTACCTCCAGGGAGGAGGCGCTTGAATTTTTGACCCCTTATATCAAATGACAACGAACGGGGAACTACGTTATGAAGAACTCCAGAATATGATCCTGGAGCTTGCCATGGGGAATTTCGCCCATCGGTTCCGGGCCGCGGGCACTCAGGATCATATTGAAAAGCTGGGCCTTATGCTGAACCTGCTGGCGGAGGAGCTGAGCGGTTTTTTTGTCCATCCGGGCTCCTTTGGAGAAAAGGATTTGGCCGATCCCTATGTGTTCATGCTGGATACAGAATTAAAAGTAGCCGGTGCTAATTCCCGGTTTTTGGACCTATTGAAATATTCTTATGCAGAACTTCTGGGAAGGCCCATAGCAGAATTCATCAATGGGCAATCCGCAAACTATTTCCGGAAACAATTGGAGGTCGATTCTGGGGAACAACAAACATTTTCGCCAATCCGGCTACTGGTCGCCTTTATTGCCAGAAATGGAACAATTATGGAATGCTGGGGCTATTGCCATCTGTTCAAGACCCCCGATGGAATCTGCTGCTTTTTTCGAGGCCTCCCCATCATTGAAAGGCACGGTGCCGTAGAACCTTCCAATAGCGCCGACCAGATCGTGGACCTAAATCCCCCGGGTGCGTTCAGGACCCTGCAGTACCAGACCGATATTCTAAGGGTCAGAAAAGTGCATCAATATATTCTTTTGAACCTGCACCAGTCCCTTCCTCCGATTCCCGTCATGGCCAGACAGTTCAATCTGAACGAATTCAAGCTTAAAAAAGGGTTCAAAGAGCTCTACAATACCACAATTTTTAAATTTCATTTGGAAAAACGCCTCGAAATGTCAAAACTGATGATCGGGAACACTCCCGCATCCCTGAAAATTGTTGCAAAAAAATATGGTTTTCGAAATTATAGTCATTTCTCAAAGGCATTCAAGACCAAATACGGCAAAAAGCCCTCGTATTTCAAGAAGAAGCGCAATAGATTTTGAAGTCAAATAGCACTTTTTGAATGTAAATCCTTCACAAGCAAATTATTATCCTTTAAAACCAAGTTTTGTTCCCCAATTTTATACCGGAACTAAAAGGAAATCCCAGTGCGGTGGAAAATTTATATACCTATAATTGTCCGTTATCTCTTGATCATACTTTTTGTGTATGCTGCGCTAAGTAAACTGGTGGGCCATGAAAAGTTTTATAATGATCTAAGGAACAGTCCGATATTTGGTCATCCATATATCTCAACCTGCCTATCCTGGATGGTGCCCATTGCGGAACTTATGGTCGCCTTACTTTTGGCGTTTCCCGGTGGCCATATATTGGGATTGTACGGTGCACTGATCCTAATGTTGGCATTCACCCTTTATGTTCTAGGGATTTTATTGTTCAGCGAATCCCTCCCATGCTCCTGTGGAGGGGTGATCAACAATTTCACCTGGCAGCAGCACCTGATGTTCAATTTTGTTACAACACTCCTGAACGTAGTTGCGATCTATCTGGTTAAGAAAGACGGAAAGTGACCCTTAAAAAATTAAAATATTATTGCGCGATGATGCAGGGGAAGCCGAAAACCTGATGAGAAGAGAGTAGGCATGTATTATATTAAAATTTTTAAATTATGAAAAATCTAAGATCAATAATGCCTGTAATGGCATTCGTTCTTGCCGCTGGTTTGGCCATCGCTAAAACAGCAGAAGTCCAAAGTCCAGGATGGGTGGAAAGGGACGGAGTTCCCTATCAACTTCAAAATGAAACCTGTACTTCCACTTCAAATCAACTTTGCAAAGTTAGGTTTACAGACGACCCTAATACGGTGCACCAGGTGTATACCGATGCCAGCTTGCAGGTTGAGAAACAGAATGGCACTGAAGAAGCCTACATAATCGAGGATTAATCAGGACGCTCCCAGAAGCCCCGATTTATTTTCGGGGCTTTTTTTATATTTTACCAATGAACTATTGCTTTGAAAGTCCGGTCAACACCCATTTATAATTGTCCTTTAGATAAGCTATGGCCGTTTTCCGCAAATCCTCCTTACTGAAATTTTTCATAAAGTTTAGAACCGCTTCCGATTCTGTAAAAGTTTTGTCATACCTGTAATGCGCATAGAGTCTTCTCGACACATATTTATTGGTTTGACTAAATTCCCCGATCCATTTGGGGAGAAATGCTGACTCCTTAACGGTTTTCAGAAACTCTTTTGAGACCAATCCGTTTCTAAGGTCATCAAAAATGTCGTTGCATGTTTGCAAAACCTCTTGAAAATCAGCTGGACTTGCCTGCAGGTATACCTGCATCGTTTTGGTAATGTGGTCCCGGTCGATGGATCCAATTGCGGTAAAAATGTAAACTCCCAGTTTTTTTTCGTAACGAAGTTTCTTTAGCTTGAGGTTTAGGGCACGTTTTAAAAATTCCAACCGTACTTCCTCCATATAGCCCCGATTGGTAAGTGGAGTTTTGAATTGGATAGAGAGGAATGCGTTCTCTAAATGGTGATCGAAGGTGAAGCGGGCATCGTGGGCCTTGTTCACAAATTTTTTGGGTACCTTATCAGTTTTAAGGCAATTTTTCGGACCAATCCTATTGGGAAGGTTGCCCAAATATTTCTTAATCAAGGGGAGTACGGCGTTTTTTTTGAAATTCCCGGTAAAGATAAAGGTAAAGTTGCGGGCCTCGGAATGCAGTTTTTTGTATTTATCGAAACTGTCTTCGTAATCCATTTTTAGGCTTTGCCGATAACGCTTTGTCCCCAGCGGTATGCTTACCTTTCCTGTTTCTGCATTGGTAAAGTCAACAAAATCCTCATTGTCGACCGTGGTGTTCTTCTGCAAACGTAAAAATTCCTCCATTTTCCAGTCCTTAAAGGCTTCGGGATCGTACCTGGGGGCCGTAAAGGAAAGATAGATCAACTGTAATAGGGTTTCAAGATCCTCAGGGGCTACTTCTGCATTTAGGCCGGTTTCCCTTTCGGTGATGTAATCCCTTATCCCAAAAGGGAGACTGGAATCATGTAAGAATGCATCGATCTGAAATTTGTTAAAGCTGCCAAGGCCCGCATTTCGGACAACCAATGGAGCAAGCATGACATTTCCATTGGAAGAACCAAAACAAGAGGCTCCAAACGGGCTAAAACCATGTACGACAATCTTGTTCCTGAATCTCCCTTTGTCGGGCATTTGATATTTTAAGATGACCCTGAGTCCATTATTCAATTCAATGATATCTTCGTTCAGATTGCCAAAATCTTTATTGGCAATTTTGGTCCTGGTCAGTTTTGCCAGCTCATTATTGGGGATCAATTGCTGCGGGGCTTTAAATGGTTTGTAGGGCTTTGGATGATCCAGCCCATCATTGATCCAATCTCGGATACCGGATTTGGTAAAGTTCCACTTAGTTGCTTTATGCGAAAGTATCAGGGCGATATCATCCGGTTTCCAAGAAATTTTTTTTACCAGTTCATTGATCTTTTTAAGGTTCATATCTTTAAAAAAATCGATGGTTTGGTAGTTGTCTGTACCGGGTAGCTTTTCCTGCCCTAAAACAAAATTCAGTAACATATCCGACCACAGACCCGAAGAGGAATAATCCTTATTTTTCAGGATTTCTATTTTTTTAAGCACTGCAGATTCAAGTTCCCCTTTTTCAAAACCATATTTCGCTATCCCTGCCAAGGTGCGAAAGGCCCCTTTCAAAACGTCTTCATTATTATCTGTAACCCACAGATACAACCGTTCCGCAGGTAAGTCCGAATTGGTGTAAAAAACCGTTTTATAATCTTTGTTGTAGTTCAGCAGATCCTGTTTCAGCCGGGTGTACACCATATCGGTGAGCAGGTCCCATACCATCCTGTTCTCTACGGTCGAATAATTTTTGAAATACAGATTGTCATTGCGAAAATAAAATTGCCATTCGGTTTCGGATATTCTGCTCTTTCCCTTGGTTTGTGGGTCCTTGATCACAATAAAATGTCCAGGACTCTTACTATAGTTTAAACCGCACCTCTTAAGATTTCGTTTTTGAGCGGGCACTTTAAGGTTGCTGAACGTATTGCGGATCTTCCTTTCCACCTGATCTACATCCTTTACGTTGCCTACTACTGTAAGGGACATAAGATCCGGCCGGTACCAGTCCTGGTAAAAGCGTTTTAACGCAGTAGTAGAGGAGGACATTAAGGAGGTTTTCAGCTTTTGCGGTTCGGTTACATTATTGCAGCCGGTCAACAGGTAATATATTTTATTTTCAGTATATCCGGCACCTGGACCCCCACCTTGCATGATCTCCTGAAAAAGGGCCTTTCGTTCCCCCTGTACCGCATCTTCCTTGAAGAGCACTTTGTTTGAAGCGATATCATGGTATAGCTTTAGCGCCGTATCCAGCGCGGTGGGCATTTGCTGGGGATATTGAAATTTATATTGTGTACTGTTGCCGCCCGTTTTGGCCATTAGATCCCTTGGTTTCATTTCCAGCTGGGCGAAGAAGTCGGGATCTTGCCTCAGTGCGGGGAAATTTTCAGTATAATTAGCGGCCATATGCTCTAAAAGGTGCGCTAAATTCTCTTGGTCTTTATCTTCTTCGTTGGCCCCCGCTTTCACAATAAGATTCATTTTTATCTTTCCCATATCGTTGGGAATGGGTTTGATGAAATAGTTAAAACCATTTGCCAAGCGGCCTGTCCTGATTGCGGAATTGGGTTCTTCCTTTATTTGATTTTCCAGAATTTCCTGCGCCTGAATAAGGTTTGGTATTAATATCAACAGCAGTACGTAAAAAAGATCTTTCATAGTTTTTGGGTTTGTTTTAGTAACCGGGGTTTTGCTTAAGGTTGGGGTTTTTCATCCGTTCACTGGAGGGAATTGGGAAGCGGTTTGATGTGGGTGCCCATTCGGAATTTTCTTTGTCCTTCAAAGTGGGGGAAAGGTCAAACCGCTGCAGATCGAACCAGCGGTGCCCCCATTCGGAAAAAAGTTCCCTGCGGCGTTCATTTAATATGATCGTTAACAGTTTATTTTGGGTTAGATCTGTTGGCAACTCTGTTATGGGATGAATCCCCGCGCGGAAACGAATCGTGTTGATATCGTTGACCGCTGCATTGAGATCATTTATTCTGGCGTTCGCTTCCGCTCTGATCAGGTATTGTTCCGCCAACCGGAGTACCATAGAATATTCTTTGATATCACCTCCCGAGGCATCGTACTGTATCTTATACTTATACGGAAAATATAAGCTGTCCCCTTCCTCGACGAAAGTGCTCACCCAGTCATTAAGACGCTTGTCCTTGGGATCATCGAACGTATTCAAAAATTTTTGGGACATTGCTACGGGTGTACTTGTCGTAGGAGTTTTTATCAAAAGGTTACCATCCCTGGTGTGGGTAAAACTGTTTCCCCAGCCAACGGGTGAGATCTGCCAAATGGCCTCGCTGCTATTGGCCAGGAAAACCATATCGGGATCGACCGGGATTTGATATTTAGAGGACGCAATGACCTGAGAACTATACGCCAGCGCCTGTTCCCAGTTTCCCAAAAAAAGGTGTACCCTTGCCAGTAATGCCAAGGCGGCAAAACGGTTTGGCCGGGTCCGGTCGCCATCCGGATAGTCTTCCTGCAATAACCTGGCGGCCATCTCCAGGTCATCGATGATCTGGTTATTGATCAAGGCGCTTTTGGTATTAGCTGCGGTGGCATTCTCCTGGTAGTCCTTACCTAAGAGCAGGGGCACATCACCATATAGATTGACCAGATAGAAATAAGTAAAAGCCCTCACGAACCGGCTGCTCCCCGCAATCCTGTCTATGGTAGGTGTCGATAGCCGGCTGTTGCCCGAAACGCCCTTTAGAAGTGCATTGGCCTGGTAGATGATATTGTAGGCACCTGACCATAAGCTTAAGTTGTAATTATTGTCAGGGGAGATTTTGTTTCGATAAAACTCATTGATATCCTGCGTTGTTGACGTGAGGGTATAGTTGTCGGCGGAAAGACCGGTCAGATAGCTGACCGATTGTGCGCCCCCGCCAGAAAAACTGGTGTTGAACAACTGGTTGAACAGCCCGTTGAGGGCGCTTTCGGCAGAGTGGTCATTATCATATACCGACTGACTGTCCAGTTTATAGTCTGGCGTATCGACCGCTACAAAATCCTCGCAGGAGTGTAGGGCGGTTGATACTAAGAGGAGGGAGGAAAAAAAAAGAAGATGTTTGATTCTCATGATTTGTTGATGTTTATAAATTAAGACGAACGCCCACTGTTGTGCTCTGGAGGGCGGGAAGTTCACCAACACCGGGGTTTTGAGGGTCCAGCCCCCTATAATCCGTGAATGTCAACAGGTTTTGGCCATGGAGGAAGAACTCTACGTTTGATAACCGGAGTTTTTCAAGCACCCATTTTGGAAGACTGTAGCCTAGCGATAGGGTCTTTAATCGTACAAAGGATGTATTGGTGATACCGAAGTTGCTGGAGTAGGCATTGCTGTAAGCTATAAAGCCGGTGATTGATTGTGTGGGCCTTTGCCCATCTGCGGGAATATTCCTGTCAAGGTTTGCCCTATTAACCGTATTCGCCATAAAGCCCGGCACCCCGTTAAAGAATTTTTTCCCCTTTTGTTTTACGAATTCGAAGAGAAAATTCAAGGTGAGGTTGTTATAGCTCAACCGGTTGCCCAATCCGCCAAAATAAGTCCTTCCCAGATCTATGGTAACGGTACGGTCTTTAAAATCATAACTACCATTATCGTCCGCATCTATTACCCGGTAAAAACCGGTCACGGGATCCACACCGTCAAACTGATAGAGGGTTGCTATGTTCAGCGATTTGCCCACCCTGTAGGAGTTGGCGTAGCTGCTCTGCTCGATGTTGTCAAACCGGATCAGTTTGTTGGAAGGTAGGCTCACGTTTACCGAGCTCCTCCAGCTAAACCCTCCGCTCTCTATGATGCGCGAGGAAAGCTCTATTTCCCAACCGGTGTTCTCTACCGTGGCTGGCAGGTTGGCCTCTACGGTGGTAAATCCGGTCAGGGCGGGTAGGGGATAGCCCACCAGCTGGTTGGAAGAGCGATTCCGGTACCAGCTCAGGTTCAGGTTGACCCGATCTCTTAGAAAGCCCAGTTCCAAGGCGGCCTCCAATTTTCTGTTGGTCTCCCAGGAAAAATCGGGGTTTGTGAGATGGGTGGGGTAAAGGCCGCCAGGGCCTGGGGTGGCCTCATAAGTATCAAGGTACCTATAGTCCCCGATCTGATCATTCCCGGTGAGGCCGTAACTCCCCCTTAGCTTTCCGAAGCTGAGCCAGGAAAAGGCGTTCTTTGTGAAGTTCTCCCGGCTAAAGATCCAGCCCGCCCCAATGGCCCCAAAGTTTGCAAAACGGTTATCGGGGCCAAAACGTGAAGAGCCGTCCCTTCTGCCCGTGAGGTTTACAAAATAGGTTCGCGCCCAGTTGTAACCAATCCGGGCGAAAACCGCATTGTATTTATAGGCAATTTCGCGGTCCTCGTTGACCGAAACGGCATCAGCTGCCCCTAGGTTACCTATAAAATGGCTGTTGGAATAGCCCCTCCCGGTCATCCGCAGGGTGCTGCTCTTGTTCACCTGGAACGTGGCCCCCACGAGCGCATCCAGATGATGATCGCCCCATGATTCCTTATAGGTAAGCTGAGGTTCGGCGATCCAGGATTTCCGTTTGATAAGGGCATGTTGGGAATTGGGTGAAATGCGGTCCCGCAGTGCAGGGTCATAACTTTCTACGGGGATCTTGATCCGTTCCTTACTGTCCAGATAGGTGTAGCCCAGGTTTGCCTTGAGCACAAGACCTTCCATTAGACGGTACTGGAGGCCCAGGTTGGAAACAAGATTTTGGCTTTCTGTTCTGCCATCCCGCTCCAGCAGTGCCAAGGGATTGTCCCAGGTCGAGTTCTCCCAGTTCAGGCTTCCGTCGGGATTATAGATAGCGGGGGCGTTGGGAGGCAGGGAAAACGCATTTCTTACAAAACTGTTGCTGCTGAAAAGATCGTTATCTGTGATCCCGTAATTTGCGGTGAGGCTCATGCGGAACCTTTCGTCCACGGTATGATGGTTCAGGTTTAGGCTCACCGTTTTCTTTTCGAATGCATAATCCCCGGGGAATACACTACCCTCTTTCTGATAGGAACCCCCAAGCCTAAAACTCGTGGTCTCGCTTCCCCCGGAGACGTCTAGATTCATATTGGTCACCTGGGCCGTGCCGCCAAATAGCTTTCTCTGCCAGTCCGTATATCGGTCCTGGTCCCAGAGTAGGAGGTCGGGGGAGTTGCTCTCGGTAGGGGTAGCTCCTTCATTTTCAAACGCTTGTCGGCGCAGGGCCAGGTATTCTCGCGTGTCCAGCAGGTCCACAAAATGGGCGACCCGGCTGATCCCCCCGTACAACTGCACATTGACCTTGGTCTTTTGTGCCGAACCCATCGCGGTCTTGGTGGTGATCAGGATGACCCCGTTGGCACCCCGCGAACCATAGATGGCAGTGGCATCGGCATCTTTGAGCACCTCGATACTTGCTATGTCGTTTGGGTTCAGGGCACTTAGGGGATCGGTGCCCGTGCCCGAGGTAAACTGGTTCAGGCTAAGAAGTGGGCTTGAATTTATGGTCACCCCGTCTATGATATAGAGCGGGAGGTTCCCATTGTCGCCCAGGCCGTTACGCAGGCTGTTCCGGCCCCGGATGTAAATGCTGGGGGCGGCCCCCGGGATCCCACTCTGCTGTACGACTTCGACTCCTGCCATACGCCCCTGTAGCGCCTCCAGGGGGCTGATGACCGGCTGGTCCCCAATCTCTTCAGCGCTGACCTTGGCGATGTTGCCCGTACGTTCCCTTTGGGTAGTGCGGTAATAACCCGCATTGATGGTCACCGCATCTAGGGCGGTGGCGCGTTCACTTAACAGGACATTGACCACATTTCTGCCGTTAACGGGGACTTCCCGGGTATCGCTGCCCACAGAGGAAAATACTAGGGTATCATCTGGCGAGGCTGAGATCTCATAGTTGCCGTCAAGATCTGTACTAGTGCCGCGAGTACTTGTTTTAACCTGCACGATGACACCGGGCAGGGGCTCCCCGGCGGGATCGCGCACCGTACCCCGCACCTGTTGCTGAAGTAGACTTATGCAATTATCAGTATGCAACCGATCCGGCGGGGCATAGGGTGCTGCATATGCATAAGGGCCACAGGTGATAAAGGGAATAAAAAGTAGGAAACATAGGAACAAAAAGAAGGCGCTCCCGTAATTATTTTTCATAATTTTGAAGTGTTATTTAGATAAAACATTGGTTTTATTTAAGCATAAGCCTTCCCGGTGCGACGCCAATCTCAAGGGAAGGCTTTTTTGCTTAAATCCCGCGCTAGCGGGCTGATCATTTTTCTTTTTTCATCTGCAATCTTTTATGGCTAATTATTCATGTTGCACGGTAATGCTAATGATTACCGTGCCCAGCCTCGCTGCTACCTAATTTGATAAAGAGGCATACCCACCCAATTACGGCCTGCCGGATCAAGGACAGACCGTACCCACGGGACTGTTTTAAGTTTTGCCTGCTCCCCGTAAAGCAGGTTTTCCTGTTTCGCGTATTAGCGCAAATTGGCCGTTATGGCCGGTTATAGAATTAATGAGGATGTTTTTACAAAGCTCCTTGAAGGAAACTGGGCTTTGAATCTGAAGAAATACTACGACCTGAATACAAAAAGGGCGTGATAGCTTAACTTATTGGATCGGGGTACTGGTATACCTTGGAACAATAAGTAAGCCCACGCCCGGGTCGTGAGCAATTACACTTATCATCTCGTTCCATAAATTACCAGTTTTCGATCCGAGATTCAAAGCGAATGCTTCTAATATGTTACTTTAAGAAGTTTCGCAAATATATAATTATGAACCAAATATAATAAAAATTTTCTTGTATTGTCAAACTTGACAATTATTTTTTCTGCTTTCGTAGGATATTCGTTTGATATGGACGAATGGAGAAGAGAATATCGTAATAAATTTGCAAATAATCTAAAACGATTAATAAATAATAGTGAACATGATATAACTACTATAGCTTCTATAGGTAATATTGAAAGTAAGGCTATTTATAGAATTTTAGCGGATGAAAATGAGCCAAAAATAACGACACTTCTTCCAATTGCTAAGGGATTAGGTATTCATCCTAAAGAGTTTTACAATTTCGAATTTTCTTTAAAAAACATCGGGAAATAGACTGAAACTTGATTTAACTATTTTCAATTTTTTTGTCTATCATAACAAGTTCATAATCGCGGTTGCTTCAGTGACCAATTTTGTCCAGCTTGCTTTCTTTAAATTGATCCAGATTTTTAATTCTTTATAAAGGCGATATAGTCTTTTGCGGTAGTCGATTTCAATATCGGCAGAAAAGTATAAATGCCCGTTTTGTAGGTTTCCTATAACGCTACAACGGCATCGAGCTTTTTGTTTATATGATCTTCTTCCTATAGACTTCTAGCAGTTCTTTGACCGATTTTAGTTGCTCATTGTTCTGCGTGATGGTGTCAATACTTGCTGCCGACTTACTTTTTTCACTTCATTGATGCTGATCAGCTGATTTTTATAGCCTTAAACCTCTTAACGTGCTATGGCGATTTATTTAAAGTTGGTCGCTGTCCTCTGGTTTAGGTAAAGCCTGGAAATAATAACGACTCGTAATTGGGATCAGCACAGTTCACTGTGCTTAAAATCGGCTTTGAAGATTTCATTGTACTCCACGATAAAGCCGGCTTTGTGTTGAATTCAGTTCGATAAAGCCCTTATCTACAAGACAGATGTCTTATTCTTTTTTGTAGTCCATAATAACAAATATTAAGCTCTCCAGGTCAAAAAGTATAGGATTTTGAGGTGAATATGCCTAAAAATAATTATTGAAATATACTTTAAAATCTCGATTGAAAACTGATATTTTCATGTTTTTATCATTAAAAGCCATCATTCTTTTAAAAATTTTCATATTTTTAAGAATTAATTAGGAGAAAAAATTTAAAATCATTCCGACACAACCTATTTCATGCGCTTTAAACTGAGCCTTGTTCCCAAAAAACCAAAGCCCACAATACCCATCAACTACCAGTATCCCCTGAGTGCGGTGATCTATAAAGTGCTGTCGCAGGCTGATTATGAGTACAGCGAATTTCTCCATACCGAGGGCTTCAAGGTCAACGGTGGCCTTAAACGTTTTAAACTGTTTACTTTTTCCAATTTAGAAGCCGGTTTTAAGCGTCTGGGCGATCGCATGCAAATACATTCTAATCCTGAACTCATTGTTTCCTTTCATTTGCCCGAAGCCGCACAGCATTTTATCAAGGGGCTTTTTATGAACCGTGAGATCGACATCGCCGACCAAAAAAGCAGGGCAACCTTTTTGGTGGAACAGGTAGAAGCCCAGCCGGGATTAAGGGACTCTGGGGAAATGAATAGCAAAGTCAATTTTGAACTGCTGTCCATGATTATCTGTGGCAAGAAGGACAATGACGGCAACTACGAATTTTTATCCCCCGAACATCGGAATTGGGACAGCGCAATGCTTTATAATTGGAAGGAGAAATGCAGGGCGGCCGGGCTAGAAATGAGCATGATGGAAAAAGACAGCATGAGTATCGAACCGGTTTTCAATAAAGAAAAACCGAAATCGAGGCTCATCGTGGTCAAGGCAAACACCAAAGCACAGACCAAGATCAAGGGCTATTATAATTTTGAGATTTTAGCCGGCGGACCGGAACAGGCGTTAGAAGTGCTTTATAATTCCGGGTGCGGGATATACAACAGTTTGGGATGTGGGTGTTTAAAATATCGTTTTTGAAAAGCAAAAGAGTTCATTAGATGCTTTGCAATATTGATAAACCAAGTTTATATTTTGATTGATGAATAAGGAAGTAGAGATTAATAATCTAGTAAAAATTACAGGAGATCCTTTTGCGGATACTGGGGGTTATGCTATTGAGCAATTATGGAAAATACCAGAGCATAAGAATAAAAATATTTTAGATTTAATTGAATATGTGGCGAAAGTTTATGTTAATCGCTGGGATGCCAATCTCCATGCTTTCTTCTTAAACTCCAAAATCACTCAGGCTGCCTTTAAAGGGCAGCGGAAGATAGATGAAGCACTCAAATATTATAAGGGTCTATTGGAAGAAACCGAACCCTATGAGATGGGTCATTGTCGTATTCTAGGTGAAAAAACAAAACTCTTTTTTGGGGGTAGGGATAATCATATTTTATCAGGCTCGGGAACATTCATTAACTTTCATCATTCTTTCCAAAATGGGGTTATGCTTTCCAAAGAAGTTTTGATCAGAATGTTTTTTGTGCCATTTGGAGCTCAACAACTAAGTGATAAAGTAGCAATACTGTCTAGCAATTCAGAACAAATTTGTAAAAGATTTGTGAGAAAAAATGTAATTGCTAATGTCGGCAGTGTTGGTTCCAGGGGATCGGAAGGCATACTTCGGTCTGAATTCAATAATCCTGCCTCAGCCTTGTTCGATTTTGTCCATAGTTGTTTGACCGATAGATTTGAAGATGTCATGGAGGATGCAGACGTGGAAATTGATCTTTACCATTTCACCAATTTTGGAGCATCGCCAGAAGTAGTTATGTATAATTTTTCTTCTCCGCTGTTTTCGTTTTACCGAAAAGTATTGCACCGTGATATATACCCAGACTGGAAAAAATTCGTGCGTAATCATTATTATAATTCAAAGCACAAGGATGCCAGTTACCATAGCAGCAATGAAAAATTCTACTCTGAAAAGAAAAACACGCTCATCGAATATGACCAATACAAAACTTGGATTAACTGGATTTATCAGGACTTGCTTTTAGCAAAAAGTATTTTACCGGCCATCTTAAATTGGAACAAGAAAAATCCTTTTAACTTTAAAATAGTCAGACTTTATCAAAATCATTTAAAAAATATGGACAACAAGACCTTGGATAAAATTGAAGCCCTAGCCGATTACATAATCAGCGATGAGGAGAAACTAAGAAAAAGAATAGGTGTTCTAAATCGCGCTGAGAGGGTTGCAGATATACGACGTTTTATTTTGAAACTTGTTCAAGACAATCACTTGAGTAAAAATACTGAGGCTTTGGTTACATTAAAAGACTACGTTAACTATCTTTTTCCTGATGGAGCTTCGGCAAAAGAAATAAGAGATTTGTTATTAATTGCCTTATATCAAAAAATGCACGAATATGATATTTTCTTTGGGGACGAGACCGAAACTATTACTGAATCAAAAAACTAAAACACCAGTCAAATGAAAAACTTAAAAACACAAGGATTTGTTTTAATCGATGTTGATGTGGCCGCACTAAATAATGCTGGCAAAAGTACCAGTACCAATCTGGAAAATGGTGTGGCTACAAAAAAAATCTCAAAAAATGGTAGGAAGTATGTCTACGTCTCCGGACAGGCCTGGAGGTATTGGTGGAGAGATACGCTACAACGAAATTTTAACTGGAACCTTTCTCCTATTACGAGGGATAAAAAAATTGCATTTACTTCCGCTGATCCGATTCAGTATCCTGATGATGACCTTTTTGGCTATATGAAAGCCGCAAAGGGCGAGGTAATCGATGAAAACGGAGAGGTGGTAAAAGATAAGAAGGGAAATCCTAAGATGGAAAATGTAACCGTTACACGTGTTTCTCCACTGAAAAACTCTGCCTTGGTAGCTGTGACAGCAACGACAACAGAAGAAAATTGGTCAAGTATGTCCCGCCAAGAAGGTGATGCAGTTCCCTACACAAAAGAAGAGTATAGCACCATTATGAAAGGTATGTTTGCCCTAGATCTAGAGCAGGTAGGAACCTTTGCTACATATAATAAAACGGGATTTAAGAATTTGACTGAATCCCTGAAGCAAGAAGCGCTAGAAAATGGAGCGACAGAAATCAATGATGAATATGTTAAGAAAGCAAATGGTGACCCGCAACAATTGGTTCGTATGGCTACCAACACAAGAGAAAAAAGAGCTACAGATGCTGTTAAAGCTTTAAAGTTTATTTCGGGAGGTGCCATGCAGACCGATAATATGGCAGACGTAACGCCGAAATTCATTATCCTCTCCACAATGACAACCGGAAATCACCCTTTTTCCCATGTCGCAGTTAACAGTGGTGCATATAATCAGAACTTTGTTCTGAATATTGCCGGATTGGAAGAAGTGCTCAAAGATTATGTAAATCAATTTGAAGGAAAGATTTTCATAGGTGCTAGAAGTGGATTTTTGGACAAAGAGGATAGTGAAGCAATTCAAAAATTGGCAGATGGTAACGATAAGGTTAAATACTCGTCGGTAAACGATGCCATAGATAGCTATTGCCAACAATTGACGAAACAAATGTCTTAAATGGAAATTTTTAGAATTGACATCACATCTTGGACCGCTAGTTTTCGTTATCCTAATTTGATAAGCGGTATTCAACCAACTTTGGAAGTGCCTCCTTTAAGTACTGTTCTTGGCTTGATAAATGCAGCAGCCGGAAAATATTTGCCACATAAAAAGATTAGAATCGGATATTTTTTTAAATACGGGGCTAAGGAAATAGATTTGGAAACTATTTATCAAATCACGTCCACAAGTAAAGGATTGCCGAGTAATAAAGCAAAATCCAATGTAATGCAGCGTGAATTTTTGTTCGATAACGAGTTGTCAATATATTTAGAGGATGAGGATTTAGTCAATTACTTGCGGAATCCCTATTATGATATCCTGTTGGGCCGTTCCAACGATTTGGCTACTATTGAAAGGATTCAAAAAATCGATCTTGAAAAAATAGAACGAGCGGAAAAAATAAAAGGACAATTAGTTCCTTTTAAAGGAAATATGTTGCCAGGAAAAATTCAGGCTCTTCCTAAATACTTCTCCAATACACTTCCAAGATTGAATTTAGGTACAGAAGCATTTTCGGTCATCGACTTCAAATCCCGGAATGCAAAAAGTAGACTTAGTGCTTACCGAGATGATTCTCAGGTAAAAGGCGGTGTAGATATTTATTTTCACGAAATGGATACTGCCGACTATGAATGATTTGTTAGCAAAATCTGACCCTCAAACTACACTAAAAGAGCATATCGAAGATTGTCTAAGAATTCTTAGGCATTTAAAATATGCATTTCCGAAAGTGTTATCGCTTACAACGAATAGATTTTGGGATTTGCTTCATCTTGCCATTATTTGCCATGATTTGGGGAAGGGCCATTCTGAATTTCAAAAAGTCTTATGTGGTAATAGAAACAATGATTGGAAAGGCCAAAGACATGAGTTGTTCTCCCTTCCATTTGTCTCTACTCTTTCATTGAATAGTGATGAAGAAAACCTTTTAAAAAGGATCATAGCTGGTCACCATAAAACTTTTTCAGATTTGAGGTCTAAGCATATAGCCCCAAATTATCCGAAAGATTCCAATGAATTTGAGGATGAATTCAAAAAAGTCGATACCGAAAAAGTATTTAAAATACTAGCCGAATATCGTGAATTTGATATTGATAATCTCTTAGTGGAAAATCCAGGAAAAATTTTTCGGAAATATAGAGGTGAACAAGAAGATGGGGATATTAAAAATTACTTTACCACATTACTTTTATTCGGCGCCTTGAAACATTGTGACCATCTTGGCTCGGCCTATATTAAAAAACTCTCACATATTAAAGAATCCTCGTTTTCTTTCTTGTATAAAAAAAGACAAGAGCTTTTAACTAAAGACAAAGATTTTTATTCTCATCAAAAAACCTCTTCAAATCAAACAGGTAATGTGATACTGACCGCCCCAACTGGTTCTGGAAAGACCGAAACAGCATTTCTATGGTTGAAGAAACAGATAAACGAAAATGGGCAAGGCAGAGTTTTTTACGTTTTGCCGTTTACTGCTTCCATAAATGCTATGTTTAGAAGGTTGAGCTCGGCTAGTGAGGGTCTTGGAGAAAATAATGTAGGAATGCTTCATGGAAAACTGACAGCTTTTCTATACGACTACTTTCAAGATGAAAGTTCTAGGCTAAATAGAAAGGAGGAAATTGCGAGAGTTAGGGAGCAATTTAAAACCATTGGAACCCCTTTGAAAATTTTGACTCCGTTTCAACTCTTAAAACATATTTTTGGACTTAAAGGGTTTGAAAAAGGAATTTTTGAATGGACTGGAGGCTATTTCATCTTTGATGAAATACATGCGTATGACGCTAGTGTATTTGCCCAAATAGTAGTACTGCTGAAATTTTTAACCGAAAAAATGCAGGCGTCGATTTTTATAATGACAGCGACCCTGCCAACATTTCTAAAAAAACATCTGCAAGAAGCTATTGGTAATTTTCAGGAAATCACGGCGAATCAAGAACTATATGAATCTTTTGACAGACATCGAGTTGTGCTTAAAAACGGGCTGCTGAGCGATAATTACGACCTGATCTTTAATGATTTAAAAGAAGGCAAAAAGGTTCTAATTGTTTGTAATACAATAGAGCAAGCACAACTTACTTTCATAGAATTGGATAAATTCTTTCCATTACTTATTCACGGGGGGTTTAATGGAAGAGATAGAAATGACAAAGAAAAACAACTGTCTTTGGCGGAACCTCAATTATTGATTGGTACTCAAGCCATTGAAGTAAGTCTGGACATAGATTATGACATAATATATACTGAACCAGCACCGCTAGATGCACTCATTCAACGCTTTGGTCGAGTGAACCGAAAAAGAGAAAAGAAAATTTGCGATTGCGTCGTTTTCAGGAATAGGAATGAAGTGGATGAATATATTTATGGTCAAGGCTCAATTGATAGAACGCTTGGAGTATTTGAAGAGATTATAAAGGAATATGCAGGGCTTATCAAAGAAAAAAGGCTTCAAAAATTTATTGATAAGGTTTATCCTGATTTTGATGAAAAAGATAAAGATGAGTTTCAAATGACATATAATGCTCTTACTTTTTCTATAGAAAATAATCTAATTCCATTTGAACATTCGAATGATCGAGAAACAGATTTCTACAAGCAGTTTGATGGAATAAAGGTTGTTCCAGTGGATTGTGAATTAGAGTACAAGAGACTTTTGGAAGAATTTGATTTTATTGGAGCAGAATTGTTGAAGGTACAAATACGAAAGAATCGATTTGCACAATGGATTAGGGATGGAGCATTGGAAAAGGAAGTTATTTTCGTAGGAGGTCAAAACACCTATGAACCTCTCCAAATCGATTTTTATGTGCTGAAAAAAAAATATTCCGAACATCTAGGACTTCAAAAGAATTATGATCAAAAAAGATTCTTCAAAGAAGATACTCTTCTTTAGAGCAATTTGAAATTCAAACTTTCTACCAACATGTAAAAACAGTAAGGATGCATATTATAAAATGCAAAAAATACCTTAAATTGCACATTTAAATATGCAATATGGAGCAATTGCTCGAAAAGTCAGCTCAACAGGTACAAAATGTTTCGCTAGAGAAACAGCGCTACCTCTATGCCGAGATCGCCTGGAAAAATCGCTTGATCGGCATTAAGGGCGCACGCGGTACGGGGAAGACCACCCTATTGCTGCAACGGTTAAAATCGTTGCAGCTACCGGCGAAGCAGGCCACGTATTGGTCGCTGGACGATTTTTATTTTACAACGAACAGTCTTGTGGAAACTGCGGAGCAATTTTACCGCCAAGGGGGCACCCATCTTTTTCTGGACGAAGTGCACAAATATGATAACTGGTCGGTGCAGATCAAGAACCTGTACGATTTTTATCCCACGCTGAACATGGTGTTCACCGGCTCCTCTATTATCGATATATCCCGCGAGGAAGGCGACCTAAGCCGTAGAATGCTCATGTACCAGCTTTATGGGCTATCGTATAGGGAGTATTTGGTCTTTAACGACCTATACGACGCCAAAGCCATTGCGCTGCCGGAAATACTGTCGCCCGACCAGGAATGGAAGAAACGATTTTCACCAGATTTTCGCCCTTTGGCACATTTTACGGAGTATTTGCAGTACGGTTATTACCCTTTTTCATTGGAAGATACAGCGGGCTACGCCACCCGGTTACAGCAATTGGTGCGGTTGATCGTGGAGTATGATATGGCTGAGATCAAGGGGTTTGACATCCGCAATGCAAAAAAAATGTTGCAATTGTTGAACGTGGTGGCCGCCAATGTACCGTTTCAGCCCAATATCAGTTCCATAGCCAGCAAGAGCACGATCCATAGAAATTCGGTGGTGCTGTACCTGCATTATTTGGAACAGGCCCAACTGATAAGGCTATTGTACCCTTCGGGTATAAGCATTGCCACCTTGCAAAAACCTGAAAAGATTTATTTGGACAATCCCAATCTTGCGTTCGTTTTTTCTTCCTCGAATCCGAACATAGGAAACCTGAGAGAAACTTTTTTTGCATCCCAGCTTGCGGTGGGACACAACATAGCCTACCCAAAAAAAGGAGATTTTTTGGTTGATTCAACCTTTACGTTTGAGGTCGGCGGGCGGGATAAATCAAACAAACAGATAAAGGATTCCCAAAACGCCTTCGTAGTGGCCGACGATACAGAATTCCCCATTAGCAAATTGCCCCTATGGCTTTTTGGTTTTTTATATTGAAAGAAGTGTGCTTATGAACATCATCGCTACCCACATCAATTATCAGATTGTTTGCCCTAGAAAACTATGGCTGTTCGCGAACAATATACAGATGGAGCATACCTCTGATACGGTTTATGATGGAAAGCTGATCCACGAAACAAGCTATCCCCAACGCGCAAACAAATATACTGAGATAGCATTATCCGCCGAATGGCAGGGAACGCAACTCACAGGTAAAATAGACTTCTACGATGCCAAGGAAAAGGTCATCCACGAGACCAAAAGGGGTAAGTCAGTGGAAGAGGCACATAAATGGCAGGTCAAGTTCTACATCTGGCTGTTCCTTTTAAACGGGGTTGCGGGCGTTACGGGACATATCGAATATCCCCTCTTGCGGAAAACCTCCGAAGTTTTCCTGACCGAACCGGACATCGCGTTTCTCGAAGAAACAGTAGGGGCAATACAGCAATTGATGGGGCAACAGACATGTCCGCCCGTCATCAATGCCAAGATCTGTAAAAAATGCTCCTATTATGAACTTTGCTATATCGACGAGCTATGAAAAAAAGTTATTATCTTTTCAATCCTGGAAGGCTCTCAAGAAAGGACAATACCCTTAAGTTTATTCCCGTAGATTCAGACGGGGTTGAGGGACGGCCAAAGTATCTTCCTGTGGAGGGCGTAAAGAATTTGTTTTGCTTTGGTTCTTTGGATACTAACAGTGCCCTTTACAATTTTTTGGGAAAGCACCAGATAGGAATCCATTTCTTCGATTATTACGAGCACTACACGGGGAGCTTTATGCCCAAGGACTATCTGTTGAGCGGTAAGGTCATCGTAAACCAAGTGGCACATTACAGTTCCCATAATAAGAGAATGACCATTGCTCGGCGGTTTATCCAGGGAGCGGCCTTTAACATGCTCAAAAATTTAAAATACTATGCCAAACGTGATAGGGACCTTTCCCGTCAGATACAGCAAATAGAAGAGCTGACAAAATCTGTGGAGCATACTACCGCAGTAGACGAACTTATGGGCATCGAAGGCAACATCCGAATGGCTTATTATAGTGGTTTTGGCGAGATCATCAACAACTTTGAAATGAACAATCGCACCAAACAACCACCCAATAACGAGGTCAATGCCATGATATCATTCGTGAACATGATCTGTTATACTGCGTGCCTAGACCAGATCTACCATACCCAGCTGAACCCGACCATCAGTTTTTTGCACGAACCCGGTTTTAGAAGATATTCATTGGCCTTAGATCTTGCCGAGGTTTTTAAACCCTTGTTAGCGGACAGGCTCATTTTTTCGTTGCTCAACAAAAAAATGGTCCAAAAGAGCGATTTCGACCAAAAACTGAACAGTTGCCTGCTCAAAGAATCGGGACGAAAGACAGTTATGCGGGCCTGGGACGAAAAATTGAGCGACACCATCAAGCACCGTTCGCTGGATAAAAGTATCAGTTACAAAAGGCTGGTACGGCTGGAATGCTATAAACTGGTAAAGCACCTGATGGGAATGCAAGAATATAAACCCTTTAAAGCATGGTGGTAATATGTATATAATATTGGTCTATGATATGGATACAAAAAGAGTGGGCAAAATGCTGAAACTGTGCCGCCAATATTTGAACTGGATCCAAAACAGTGTTTTTGAAGGGGCGATTACCGAAGTCAAACTAAAGGAACTAGTGCTGGAAGCTAAATTGATTATGGATGAAAAAACCGATAGTTTGATTATTTTTAAAAGTCGTCAAGAAGCATGGTTGGAAAAAGAAGTGGTAGGAAAGGAAAAAAATGGGCTGGATAACCTGTTGTAAGCGTCCAACCTAAAGATTGAGGGCCAAAAAGTAATGTTCTTTGACATTTTGAAATATAAATAATTAATAATCAGCATTGTGTACAGTTGTCGAAACCCCTGATAAATCGTATTATTGGGCATTGACGCTATTTTTGATATATATTTGCGCTTTTATCATTTATAAATACCCAATAATCAGGTCGTTGTATTTTTGAAATCAACGGCTTCTAATCGACCCATAAAGGAATTGAAATAGATCGGCATCTGGGTTCCACATATCCTGATTTTGCTTCTAATCGACCCATAAAGGAATTGAAATCGCGTGATTTTATACACTATGCGCAAACCGGTGTACTTCTAATCGACCCATAAAGGAATTGAAATGCAATAGATATACTTGGAACACCTATAACGAGTATCTCTTCTAATCGACCCATAAAGGAATTGAAATCGACACGGTAATACAGATGTACAGCGGGCAGGGCTGCCTTCTAATCGACCCATAAAGGAATTGAAATCAGGTTGGGCAATTCAAGATGCAAGAAACGATGTGACTTCTAATCGACCCATAAAGGAATTGAAATTGTCCTGATCTCTACCCCTGCATTTTTGCAGTAATGCTTCTAATCGACCCATAAAGGAATTGAAATTTCGCCATTATGGTAAATAAGGACAGACTTTTTGTCTTCTAATCGACCCATAAAGGAATTGAAATTACAATAATAATTTCGTAACAATTAGAGAGTTAAAAGCTTCTAATCGACCCATAAAGGAATTGAAATGAAAAATAAAGACCTTCAAAAAGCAAGGTTTGAGACTTCTAATCGACCCATAAAGGAATTGAAATAAGGGTTTTCAGCTTTTGCCGATAAGGAGTACAATTCTTCTAATCGACCCATAAAGGAATTGAAATTGGATCGACCCAACTGCTGTGCGCGCCCTAAATGGCCTTCTAATCGACCCATAAAGGAATTGAAATTGCCTTACCAATCCAAAGAACTTGTTTGGCCGCGGGCTTCTAATCGACCCATAAAGGAATTGAAATCAGTTTGGAATATCCCCAAGAGCGGACAGGATCGGGCCTTCTAATCGACCCATAAAGGAATTGAAATTGCGGATGTTCGGGTAATTCTCGATCATCATGATGTCTTCTAATCGACCCATAAAGGAATTGAAATAGGAATGAAACAGAAAAAGAAATTAATTATCAAATCCTTCTAATCGACCCATAAAGGAATTGAAATTACAATGCACGGCAATTAGCCTACCTGGTTGGAGTGCTTCTAATCGACCCATAAAGGAATTGAAATACGGTAAGGCAGCCAAAAAAGTATTTATTAGGGTTTCTTCTAATCGACCCATAAAGGAATTGAAATACGGGGAGCTCAACGCTTGAAAAAGACAAAGCGACCTCTTCTAATCGACCCATAAAGGAATTGAAATAAGCAGGGCAAAGGAATGCGGTCGATATTGGTAATGTCTTCTAATCGACCCATAAAGGAATTGAAATGACTGGCTGCTGATCGTTGCGTGATTGTCATGATTCTTCTAATCGACCCATAAAGGAATTGAAATTCGTAAGCGGAAAGATCAGCGATACCCAGGCACTTCCTTCTAATCGACCCATAAAGGAATTGAAATTTTCCAAAGAAGGTTATGATAAAATGCTGGATGCAACTTCTAATCGACCCATAAAGGAATTGAAATAAGGCATGCGCGCGGAATTAGTGGCGCGCGCGTTAAACTTCTAATCGACCCATAAAGGAATTGAAATTAATCTCCGATAAAATGAACCCCTCTTGCGGTAAAGCTTCTAATCGACCCATAAAGGAATTGAAATCTATTAAGCACCTCGGCAGCCGTGAAAAATTCTATACCTTCTAATCGACCCATAAAGGAATTGAAATACCAATGAAAAGAACCGCACAAGATCCGATCAACTCTTCTAATCGACCCATAAAGGAATTGAAATTATATATCGGAAATCATATCATACGCGGCCTTATTCTTCTAATCGACCCATAAAGGAATTGAAATATCAAAGTTTTGATGGGCTTATCGTAAAACTATTAACTTCTAATCGACCCATAAAGGAATTGAAATGTTCTTACCAGATGACCACCGGTGACGGAGCGCCACCTTCTAATCGACCCATAAAGGAATTGAAATGAGAAAATTGTTGACCTTCGACGATGCAAGTATGCTCTTCTAATCGACCCATAAAGGAATTGAAATGTGTGAAGTAGATTGTGGTACGCCCACGCCCAACATCCTTCTAATCGACCCATAAAGGAATTGAAATAATGGAGTTTGGATGGTTCTAACTTGGGGATTTATCTTCTAATCGACCCATAAAGGAATTGAAATTCGTAAAACTCAGATGCGGTTCCGGTATAGTCCGGTCTTCTAATCGACCCATAAAGGAATTGAAATAAGGTCACTTTATACCCGGTATACTGGTTAGGGGTGCTTCTAATCGACCCATAAAGGAATTGAAATAATTCTTTAGATCATTTTTCAAAGAGTTTAAAGATCTTCTAATCGACCCATAAAGGAATTGAAATTGAGCGTTCACACTAAATCCCGTATAGGCGAAGCGGCTTCTAATCGACCCATAAAGGAATTGAAATTTTTGTCATAGTCCAAATGAGAAGGGTTACCGTCTCCTTCTAATCGACCCATAAAGGAATTGAAATAGGTCAATATTTTAGCTTCCTTGTCTACCTGATCAGCTTCTAATCGACCCATAAAGGAATTGAAATTCGGCAGCAATGCACCGGATAGTGCACAAACCGACTTCTAATCGACCCATAAAGGAATTGAAATCAAACTTTTAATGTCATTTGCGGATATATTTGGCAACTTCTAATCGACCCATAAAGGAATTGAAATGCGACTGGGACGGGGCAAAAACAATGGATTACTTTCTCTTCTAATCGACCCATAAAGGAATTGAAATTCGTAGCAGGGGTGTTGGGTGCGGCCCAGATAGCCTCTTCTAATCGACCCATAAAGGAATTGAAATTGGCCTTTGCGGATATTGCAACGGGCGCAATTTCAGCTTCTAATCGACCCATAAAGGAATTGAAATGCAATAGATATACTTGGAATACCTATAACGAATATCCTTCTAATCGACCCATAAAGGAATTGAAATTTAATGCGGTATTGGGCAATTGCTCTGCGGTAACGTCTTCTAATCGACCCATAAAGGAATTGAAATCTTTTCACGGCATTGGTTCCTACTGCAAATAGTTCGCCTTCTAATCGACCCATAAAGGAATTGAAATCAGGGGTTTCGCTTATGTGTACCTGCGCATCATCAACTTCTAATCGACCCATAAAGGAATTGAAATATCGTTATAACGGATATTTCGAAGGGCATCAAATATCTTCTAATCGACCCATAAAGGAATTGAAATAGGGGTCGGGCATCGCTGAAAGTGCAAAAGGCTTAACTTCTAATCGACCCATAAAGGAATTGAAATGTAGCTGCTTTAAGTCTTTGTGCACGGTTATTTCCCCTTCTAATCGACCCATAAAGGAATTGAAATCCAGTTGAACGAAGTTTTTTCAACATTGGAAGACCTCTTCTAATCGACCCATAAAGGAATTGAAATTGGGTCTGATGGTCTTTTAAAACGGGGTCTTTCGAAACTTCTAATCGACCCATAAAGGAATTGAAATGGTGGAGCAGGGCCTTAAGTCTACAGGTAATCAGGTCTTCTAATCGACCCATAAAGGAATTGAAATAAGACCTTCAGGACGCGATAGCAAGCGGTGATGTGTCTTCTAATCGACCCATAAAGGAATTGAAATTCATAAATGAACTGGCCAGCGTCTCCCTGGCCGTCTTCTAATCGACCCATAAAGGAATTGAAATCAGGGTTAACTACAACGTTAATATAAACCCAACACCCTTCTAATCGACCCATAAAGGAATTGAAATATTATAGTCATTAATGACCTCCGTAGTGCTTGGCGGCTTCTAATCGACCCATAAAGGAATTGAAATTATCAGGAGGAAAAGACAGCCAGGCAACGCTTTTACTTCTAATCGACCCATAAAGGAATTGAAATTCAATAATATCGTGTGATACCGCCCGGCCGCTATCCTTCTAATCGACCCATAAAGGAATTGAAATATCAAAGGCTCTATGAACTTCGACCACTTCCCCTCGCTTCTAATCGACCCATAAAGGAATTGAAATTTTATGATAATGTTATTTGGTGTGTAGTACTTTCTGCTTCTAATCGACCCATAAAGGAATTGAAATTTGCTAATGGTTGCCGTATTGTCGCTATCATTTATACTTCTAATCGACCCATAAAGGAATTGAAATCCGTGCTGCACGTGCAGCCCAACAATGCGTCAAAACTTCTAATCGACCCATAAAGGAATTGAAATTTGGACGTTTTCCGCATACCGGGCAAAATCAAAATTCTTCTAATCGACCCATAAAGGAATTGAAATTTTTATTGGAGGGGGCCAGCATAGACATCTACGCAACTTCTAATCGACCCATAAAGGAATTGAAATCGGGTATCTCGGATTTTAGTGCATAGAGATTTGCTGCTTCTAATCGACCCATAAAGGAATTGAAATTTTGAGCAGCGCGGCAAATATTGCACCCTTGTGGCTTTTAATCGACCCATAAAGGAATTGAAATTGCAAAGGCAAAATCGACACAGCTTGGCCTGGAATGCTTCTAATCGACCCATAAAGGAATTGAAATGGGAGCAACTGGCGCGATATGTACAGAAAGAATAGCTTCTCATCGACCCATAAAGGAATTGAAATCGCCCTTATCGGCCTGGTTCGCAAACCAATCATCCACTTCTAATCGACCCATAAAGGAATTGAAATGCGATTGGGACGGGGCAAAAACAATGGATTACTTTCTTCTAATCGACCCATAAAGGAATTGAAATTTGCCGGCAATATGGCAATAGCCTCAAATAATTACGCTTCTAATCGACCCATAAAGGAATTGAAATATACATTACTGATTTTGTTTTGCTTACTTTTGAGGCCTTCTAATCGACCCATAAAGGAATTGAAATAGTGCAGCGCCACGAGCCTGACGGGCGTGTGGGAGACTTCTAATCGACCCATAAAGGAATTGAAATAGGCGTACAAGAAGCATTGTAATTACGAAACCCACGCTTCTAATCGACCCATAAAGGAATTGAAATATTATGGAGGCGGATTTTACGGCGGCCTTCATGTGTCTTCTAATCGACCCATAAAGGAATTGAAATGAAAAAACACTTCTTGCACGGTTTAAGGAGCTTTCCACTTCTAATCGACCCATAAAGGAATTGAAATTTGCTGGTAACATGGCAATAGCCTCAAATAATTACGCTTCTAATCGACCCATAAAGGAATTGAAATTCGGTCGCGTCTATTGACGTGGCATCAAAGTTCACATCTTCTAATCGACCCATAAAGGAATTGAAATATAATCATATAGGTTAATATTTCTTTTTTGATTTCCCTTCTAATCGACCCATAAAGGAATTGAAATGCGCCTTCAGCCACCTGCACTCCGTCCTGATAAAGCCTTCTAATCGACCCATAAAGGAATTGAAATAAATAATCGTAAAAAACCCCATAACAACTTCGTGGACTTCTAATCGACCCATAAAGGAATTGAAATCGAGCAGATCCCCACGAAGGGAAGGGCTACGAAGGCTTCTAATCGACCCATAAAGGAATTGAAATTTTTTGGCCGTTATCTCAATGGCTTTTGTAAGCGTGCTTCTAATCGACCCATAAAGGAATTGAAATCAATAAAGTTAAGGATGAATTGGGCGCCGGAGTACACTTCTAATCGACCCATAAAGGAATTGAAATTTAGTTCACCAAATGAAGTGGCACACCCAGGGCCCTACATACCCTTGTCTTTACGGCACCAGGCGTGCTGCCCATTATTTCCGCCAATTCGTCATATTTTATCTCCTGCAGGTGGTTTAGGATCAATATTTCCCTATCAGCGGTTTCCAGTTTGTTCAGTGCGCTCTGCAGCTGCGAATAATCCTCGAGTTCTTCCTTTTTCATGCCGATTACTTTTACATTTTGTTCTTCAATGCTTTCAAAGCGTCTCTTATTTCGGCCGTAGTATGTTTTAAGGCTGTTCCTCGCAATGGTGAACATCCAGGCAACAAATCTTCCCTTTGCATAGGTTGTCCTGTACTTCATAATCTTATAGAACACCTCTTGGGCAAGGTCCTCGCTAAGCATACGTTCGCCGGTCATTCTATGCAGAAAGTTGAACAGGTGCACATGGTGTCTCCCGAAGAGGACCTTCAACTTATCCAACTCGCCTTCCGCGACCTGGTGCATAAGTTCTTCGTCGGTTATTGCCTCCAAATGGAATTTTTTAAGGGGTGTTCACTACTATATAGTCAGAAAATTAGAAAAGGTTACAGCGAACCGCGATTATTTTTGAGAAGTCCAAATGAGTTTTGCCAAGTTTTTATAGAAATTTAATCAGTAGGCGGAACTTAATGGACTATGGCTATGCGAAGGGGAACATTTTAAAAACATTCCGAACTATTGATATTGAATTTTGTGTATTTCCTAATTTTGTTTAGCGATTTCAGACTTTTATGGGTGCATTGCATGCAATATGCTTATAGTAACTTTATAATGCCACAGAGAACAGGAATTACCTCTAATTACTATTTAGCTTTTGGTTTGATGAAAAAGTATAATCGGATTATACCTGCTGATCATGTAATTCATGAAAAAATCACCTTATAATTATCAAGTTAGATCTCCGGGATCCTGTATCTGATTTTTCCGGTTTCAATTTTTTTCTCAAGTCTTCCATATCCGCGCTCACTTTTTGCTCAATGACCCTGGCGTAGATTTGTGTTGTGGCCAGCTTGGTATGCCCCAAAAGTTTGGATACCGTTTCCAGAGGAACACCATTACTGAGGGTTACGGTAGTGGCAAATGTGTGCCGCGCCATATGGAAGGTGAGGTTTTTGTTGATCCTGCTCAGGTCGGCAATTTCTTTCAAATAGCTATTCAGTTTTTGGTTTGATATTTTTGGGAGCAACCTTCGATCATAATTTGCTCTTGGATGGTCTTTATATTGTTCAATGAGCTCCAGTGCTTTTGATAATAATGGGATTTCAAAAGGATTGCCGTTTTTGTTCCTTTTAGCAGATATCCATGGTTTTCCATCAACACCCGTTATAATATGCTTTTTTGACAACGCCATTACATCAACATACGAAATCCCCGTATAACAGCTGAACACAAATAAATCCCGGACAACGCAGAGCCTTTCAAGTTCCAGATTCAAGACTTCGATCCTCTGTAATTCTGCTTTTGTAAGAAATTCTCTTTGCCTTTTTTCAAGTTTGGGTCTGAACTTGATAAATGGGTCTTTCTCAACCCACTCCATATGATAGGCCATTTTAATCATACAGCGTAGTCGCTGGATGTGTTTCATTACCGCATTATTGCCTATTTGGCTCTGATAGTGACGGGGCTTGTATGCCCTTAGAAAACTTTCAAAGCTGATTACAAAACTATAGTCTAGATCCCTCAGGTTTATATCAGAGGCTTTATATTCACTCCTAATATATTTTAGAAGATATTTCTGACTGGTTTTATAATGGCCCAAAGTCTTTTTAGCGAGTTTATCAACCATTTTTTCATTGTAATAGTCGATTAATCCCTGCAGGGAATGGTTTTTTTGATCCTTGCCAAGAAATCTACATTTAATATGTTCGGCCGTAACATTTTTCTTTTCGGACTTTAAATCGCGATATGCTTTAAAAACATCAGAACTAACGTCTTGTAGGTAATGATTGATTGTTTGGGCGTGTCGGCTTCTACCAATCATTTTTTTAAGGTTATGATCCCAGAGATCAAGATCAATCCTATGGTTTAGGCTAATGTTTGCCCGCTTGCCATCTAATGTAATCCTCAGATATAATCTGGCCATATTGCCTTTAGCACGCGATGTGTTAATCCAAAAAAGAATGGAGAAAGTGGAGGGAGTTTGCATAGTTGTTGTCTTAGCTACATGCTATTTGGCATATAGGATTAATACTAATTTTGACGAAAGTCAAATCAACTACGGAATTGTTAATTTATTTAACAATTCGGTCAACACATTTGTTAAAGCCTTTTTGTTTGCCAAATGTGAACCTTTTATATCAAATCATATCAAATAAAATGAAAGCTCAAAAACCACAAAACCCTGCTGATCATAAGATTAGCAAGGTTTTGGTTTTAGATGGTTTCCCTTCTGGTGACTTGGCTGGGGCTCGAACCCAGGACCCTCTCCTTAAAAGGGAGATGCTCTACCAACTGAGCTACCAAGTCTTTCGCTGAATGCGGCTGCAAATATACAGTCATTTAATTTATTATTCAAAACGTTTTTGGATATTTTTGCCATGAGAATATTATGGGTGTTTACGCCCTTGCAAATCAATAAATAAAGGATATGTTGATCATTTTATTGGGTTATATGGGAAGCGGAAAATCGACAGTAGGACGATTATTAAGCAAAGAATTGGGCTATGGTTTCGTCGATTTTGATGAATATATAGAGGAAAAACAGCGCAAGAGCATTAGTCAGATTTTTGATCAAAAGGGGGAAGTTTTCTTTAGAAAATTAGAACAACAATACCTCATCGAGATATTGAATAATAGTGATAACCGCGTTGTAAGCTTGGGTGGGGGCACGCCCTGTTACGGTGATAATATGGATCGTATAGTACATGCTGACGCCCAGAGTGTGTATTTTAACGTTCCGGTTGCAGAACTTACCGCCCGCCTATGGCAGGCAAGGATGCACCGGCCACTTTTAAGGCATCAGGACACACCAGAAAAATTGGGTGAATTCGTAAGAAAACATCTTTTTGAACGTAGTTTTTATTACAACCGTGCTGATATAAAAATAGCGGTAGATGGGAAGTCTGAGTTGGAACTTGTGCACGAACTCATCGCCCGATTATTCTAAAAAGGCAGTGTCACCCCTGGCAGTAAAACGTACTTTAACGCTCTCGTTGAGCGAAGTGCTTAGGGATATGCCCTTAAAATCAGCCTTAACGGGAAATTTTTTGTGGTTGCGGTTTACCAGTACGGCAGTTTTAAATTTCTTTAATGGGACATCCAGAAAGAATTTTACCCCATAGATCAATGTGGTTCCCGAGTTGAGCACATCATCTACGAGCACAATCGATTTATCCTTATAATCGTCTGGTTTTAGCGAAGCTTTTACCGTGCCCAATGGTTTGCTCTTGTTCATAGAGACCTTGCACAACACACATTTAATATCAGAGATCTGCTCGATGACCTCTTTGAGCCTGCCCGCGATCACATAACCGTTCTGGGCGATTCCCGCGAGGATAATTTCGGTCTCGTTTGCGTTGCTCTCATTAATTTGATGAGCGATGCGCCTTATTTTGTTTTTGATGTCCTCGTGGGAAAGTATGGTCTGCATGATCAAAGTTTAAGAGGGAAAATAGGCGGATTTATCGTCCGGCTCATTTTTCAAAGATAAAAAAGAGTTCGCTGTCCTGCCTTGCTTTAATAGAATTATGACAGCTTTCCAAAATATGGATATTAAAAAGAGGTGAAAAAAGCTGTATGTAAGCATTCAGGTCTGCGCCGAAAGGAGGGCCGGCGTGATCAAAATTTCGGTTAAAAAACAGGCCTACAAGCTTCCCACCCGTCTTGAGTAAGGACTTCATTTTTTTGGCGTAAGCTAACCTTAATTCAGGATTGAGGGCACAGAAAAAAGTTTGCTCGACGATGAGATCGTAGCTGCCCTCATGATCAAAGATATTCTGGAGGGCGAGCCATGATTCCGGAAAGCCTGGATGGTCCTGTTTTACTTTCGCCAAAGCGGTCTTTGAGAGATCGAGTACCGTGACACTAGTAAATCCATTTTGCCATAAATAGACAGCCTCATGCCCATAACCGGCACCGGGGATCAGGATTTTCATGTTTTTTTTAAAATCCGGAATTTGATCAAAATAAGCTTTCAGTGGGGGTGATATTTCGCCTAAATCCCAATCCGTAGCCTCGTTTTTGTAGCGGTTTTCCCAATAATTATCTTCAGTCATCATCGTCAAAAAAATCATCATTTTCGTAAAAATCGTCGAGATCGCGACGATCCTTTTTAGTGGGCCGTCCCGTGCCTTTTTTACGGTAATAATCCTTAGAATGCTTGAGTAGGTCCAGTTTTTCAAGGTTTTCCTTAGGGGTGATGTCGTTGCAGTAAAGCCCTACCAGTTTGGCCCCCACACGGCTGTTGGGCAGATCGGTCACCTCAATGCGGTAATCGATCTGGTTTTTGCGTACCTCGATCACATCAGTGGGATATACGTCGCGCGATGCCTTGACTGCAACACCGCCTATTTTTACCTGTCCTTTACCACAGGCCCGTGTGGCGATGGAACGTGTCTTAAAATAGCGGATGTGCCATAAATATTTATCGATGCGCATAATTGCAAGGGTTTTGGGCGTTTTTAAGCAGATCAATAATTTAAGGATAATCAAAAAAAGCCGTAGGGACAAAAATAACTCAAATTTGTATCTTGCGCGACTTAACAGAAGTATGATGAAAAGTATAAAAATAGGTTTTTGTGCGCTGGTTGCATTGCTTGCGCTAAACTCTTGTAAAAAGGATGATAATACATCAGTAGAAGTAACCCCGCCACGCGACCGTGGTGAGGTACAGGCGGAGAGTGATGATAATATCATGGCATATCTTACCACGCATTTCTATAACTATGACGAATTTGCTGATCCCTCAGCAGATTTTGATTATAAAATACGTTTTGATACCATCAGTGGGGATAACAAAGATAAGATACCGCTGATTGATTCGGTAAAGGTTGCCGACTATACTTTTGAAGATGTAAATTACAAGCTTTATACCCTAGTAGTCCGCAAAGGCGAGGGTAAACAGGCTACCTATGCAGATTCTATCTTCTTAAACTATCGGGGCAATGTGCTGGGCGTAAAAGATCGTTTTGACGAGACCATAAACCCGGTCTGGTTTGACCTGGGAGGTAATTTTAATGTCAATATAGGTGCCGTGCAGGGAACAATCTTCGGTTTTGATAACGGCGCTAATTATTTTAAGGGGGCTTCACAGGTTTCTCAAAATGACGATGGGACATTGGCCTTTAGCAATGATTACGGTATAGGGGCTGTTTTTATCCCTTCCGGTCTTGGTTATTTTAACAATACGCAAGCCAATATCCCGGCCTACTCCAGTCTGGTTTTTCAGTTTTATGTCTATAATGCGGTCTCCAATACTGATAATGATCAGGATGGTGTACCTAACATTGTTGAGGACCTCAACGGAAACAATACATTAAAGGATGATGATACAGATGGTGATGGGCTGGTAAATTTTGTTGATGTTGATGATGATAATGACGGTGTGCCCACCAGTGTAGAAATCGAAATTAAAGAGGATGGCGCTATAGTTTATATAGATACAGATGGGGATGGCGTACCCAATTACCTGGATGATGATGACGATGGTGACGGAAGGCCCACTAGAGATGAACTGCGATTAAACAGTAGCGGGGGCATCATCAGCATACCGGATTCTAATGATGATGGCATACCAGATTATCTGGATAAAAACTTTTAGATTTAGCGCTGTTGCGAAATAGAAAACGTCCCGGTTTTATCGGGACGTTTTTTTTGCATTTTATTATGGAAGCCTATAGCTTCACCGAAAGGCTCAATATTACCTGTTCGGGCCGGGTATCGATGCGGCCATTGTTAAGGTCTACTATATTTGAATCGATAAAATTGGCTTCGTTTTTCGTGAAACCACGCTCATACCGGAGATCAAGCCCCAGCGAACCCAGATTGAGGCCTACTCCAAAATTGAGTCCCACCGTAAAATCATTCTGAACATCACCCAGGGTAACATCTTCAAAATCTGTATTTAAAATATATTGAAAAGCAGGTCCCGCAAAAACATTGAGTGGTCCGATAATTTGATAGCCTACCAATACGGGAAGGTCTAGTTTCTGCATTTTAAAATCATCCCTGTTGTTAAAAGTATTCCCTTTATAGGTGCTTTTAGTATTGGTGTAAACCAGTTCGGGCTTGATAAAAAGGGTATTGCCCAGCTTACCAAAAACCCCAAGGTGAAAACCGGCATTTCCATCTGGATGAGCGAGTACCTCACCCGCAGAATTGGTTACATCGCCATTGCTGTTGTAGTTAAGGCCTCCCTTAATACCAAATCCCGAACCGCTCTGGGCGTAGGTCATTGAGGCAAAAAATAGGCTTAGCATTAGAAATTGGTATTTCATAAGATTTCAGTTTAAGCGGTACATCAATGTACCTTGTTTAAAATTGGTTTTTAAGAGAGAGGCATTTTCCGTGCCAACTATTGATTCTCTTATCTGGTCTTAAAATTGGAAAACGTTTTTCCCATTGCAATTATTACTTTGATTAAAGATGCTCATTTATCACAATTGTTACGCTTTCGCGAAAGCGTAATGTGTCTTTTACCTGTAAATAGCTCCACTAAAAGAACAGAAATCGCAGTACGTGGCAGGTTTTATTGGTTATCAGTTATTCTAAAGTAAATTCACTTTGTGGTCTAAAGTCGCATTCCCCAAATAATCCTACCTTTGCGCCCTCTAAAACTGTCCATGCAATTTGAACTTAAAAGTAAAGACCCGGCGACCAGTGCTCGCGCCGGTGTGATCACCACAGCCCATGGCGTTATTGAGACCCCCATTTTTATGCCAGTGGGAACCGTAGGTAGTGTCAAGGGCGTACACCAGCGCGAACTGCGGGAGGATGTTGACCTTGATATCATCTTGGGCAATACTTATCATTTGTTCTTACGGCCTCAAACACAGGTTTTAGAAGCTGCCAATGGCCTGCATAAGTTTATGAACTGGGACCGAAATATTCTTACCGATAGTGGCGGTTACCAGGTGTATTCCCTATCCGCAAACCGAAAAATTAAGGAAGAAGGGGTTAAGTTTAAATCGCATATTGATGGTTCAACCCATTTTTTTACCCCAGAAAATGTAATGGAGATTCAGCGCAGTATTGGGGCGGATATTATTATGGCATTTGATGAGTGTACGCCCTATCCATGCGATTATGACTATGCCCAGCGCTCCATGAAGATGACCCACAGGTGGCTTGACCGGTGCATTGCCCATCTCGAGAAAACACCATATAAGTATGGTTATGAGCAAGCCCTTTTCCCCATCGTTCAGGGAAGTTGCTATAAAGATCTGCGCATACAATCTGCAGAATACATCGCAAATGCCGGTGCCGCGGGTAATGCCATAGGTGGACTTTCAGTAGGGGAGCCTGCCGAGGAGATGTACGCAATGACCGAAACTGTAACGAGCATACTCCCGGCTGACAAACCGCGTTATCTTATGGGGGTGGGAACCCCGGTAAATATATTGGAAAATATCGCATTGGGCATCGATATGTTTGACTGTGTGATGCCCACACGCAACGGCCGTAATGGAACGCTATTTACGGCTGAAGGCCGCCTCAATATACAGAACAAAAAATGGGAGACTGATTTCTCACCGCTAGACCCCAATGGCACAACCTGGGTTGACAAGGAATATAGCAGGGCTTATGTGCGCCATCTTTTTAAAGCCAATGAACTTTTGGCAAAACAGATAGGGACGATACATAATCTGGGTTTTTATATGTGGTTGGTACGTGAGGCGAGAAAACATATTATAGCTGGGGATTTTAGGCCCTGGAAAGAAAAAATGATAAAAAAAATGAATAATAAGTTGTGACTCCAGATTTGGGACTTAGCAATTTTTGGATCAAACTTATATAATCTATTAAGCACAATGCTTTACAGAAATACCCAAAACCATTATTTTCATACCAATAATTAATACATCATTTCGTAGTAGGAATGCAGCCTGAAACTATGAACATTAAACCGGAATCCTTAAATAGCAATTTTCATTGAAAATCCTAGACTGGTACATACTTAAACGCTACCTGGGCACATTTACCATGATGTTGCTCCTATTTATCCCCATAGGCATCACCATCAACATGGCCGAAAAAATCGATAAGATCCTAGCCAATGAAGTTCCTTTTTGGGAGGTTGCAAAATACTATCTCAATTTTACGATCTATTTTGCAAACCTGCTCTTTCCACTGTTTTTGTTTCTTTCTGTGATTTGGTTTACGTCTAAACTTGCAAATAATACTGAGGTGATCGCTTTTTTGAGCAGTGGGGTTTCTTTTTACCGCTTCCTGCGCCCATATTTAATAGGGGCAACGATCGTATGCATAGGAGCATATATTATGGGAACGTATCTTGCACCAAACGCCAGCCGTGGCTTTAATGAGTTTATTTACCAGTATCTCAGCAATAATAAGCAGGACCGGGAGACCCAGAATGTCTATCGCCAGATCAGCGATAACGATTATATATATGTGAGCCGCTTTAACCCCTCGCAGAACTTGGGTAATAATTTTACGCTTGAACATTTTGAGGGCAATACACTTAAATACAAGCTTGAGGCGCGCAGTATTATATTTAAACCTGCTGACAGTACCTATTCCCTTACCGGTTATAAAAAGCGGATCGTAGGCAAGGATGGCGATATATTGAGCTCCCAGATACGTCTTGATACCACGTTTAATTTTGACCTGGAGGATCTCACACCGGTAAAATATATTGCAGAGACCCTGACCACGCCAGCTTTGCGCACCTTTATCGATAAGGAAAAAAGACGTGGTTCATCAAACATTAATCGATATGAAGTGGTGCTCTTCAAAAGGTATAGCCTGCCGGTAAGCGCTTTTATACTTACCATTATCGCCGTAGCCGTTTCGGCTATAAAGCGCCGGGGCGGTATGGGTATAAACCTGGCGCTGGGTATCTCATTGGCGTTTATATTTATATTTTTTGATAAAGTTTTTACGACCATTTCCGAGCAGTCTGATTTTTCGCCCATCCTGGCCGTTTGGTTCCCCAATATACTTTTTGGGGCATTGGCCATAATTCTGCTTAACCGTGCTAAAAGATAAGGCTGCCAGCAGTCAGGGCATTGGTGGGCCCCTGTTGAAATTCCATGGTGTAGTTTTTATCTGGGGCTTTACGGCCGTGCTGGGTGCGCTAATTACCGTGGGGGCTGTACAACTGGTGTGGTACCGGATGCTGCTGGCCTCCCTGGTTATTTTTGGCTATCTAAAAATAAAGCGTATATCGCTCAAGGCGAAAAAAAGAGCGGTGATCGGGATGTGTATTGCCGGGGTGGTCATTGCGATGCACTGGTTAACTTTTTTTGGCTCAATTAAGATTAGTAACGTGTCCATTACTTTGGCCATTATGAGCACGGGGGCGTTCTTCACTTCTATTCTTGAGCCCATTTTTTATAAGCGCAAATTCGTCTGGTACGAGCTCCTTTTTGGGCTGATCGTTATTACTGGTCTTTACCTTATTTTTAAGGTGGAAACTCGCTTCATGACCGGTATTCTGGTGGCCCTTGTTTCGGCTTTTCTGTCCGCAGTTTTTACGCTTATCAATGGGAAATTTGCGCAGGTTTACCGGCCTTCGGTAATCTCTTTTTATGAGCTGGGCGCTGGCATGCTATTAATCAGTGCCTATCTTTTGATTACTTCTGGTTTTAATGCCTCATTTTTTGAGATACCGGCGATGGATTGGGTGTATATCACCATTTTGGCCACGGTCTGTACGGCTTTCGCATTTATTGCTTCGGTAAAACTCATGAAGCATCTCACACCTTATACCGTGATGCTGACTACAAATATGGAGCCCGTTTACGGCATTTTGTTAGCCTATGTGATCTTGGGTCGGGAGGAGCAGATGAAACCAGGCTTTTATATAGGTGCGCTATTGATCCTCAACACCGTAATTCTAAATGGCATACTCAAAAATCGGGAAAAACGCCTAAAAATCCGAAGAGAATCTCTGCAAAACCCCGGTCGTTTACTTGCTGAATCCAAGAACACACCGCGGTCGAATTCTCAATAATAATGGGTTTCTGAACCAATGCCGGTCAGTCGCAGGTTCCGCTCAAGTGAAAATATATAGTGCTTTGGTCTTATTTTATTGACCACAAACTTTTTCGTCACGAGACGTTATTGCTTAGGAAATTAGAGCATAAGGGCACAATTTTTAAATTTCACAATACAACGCTAACATGGTCACGGCCCGCTTCCAAAAATCTCACATCTAACCCCTCATATCTATCCCTTAAATCCCGTATATTTGCCCCCACACTAAAATTTTCCCTACATGGAATATCTGGATTTTGAACAACCCATCAAAGAGCTTGAGGAGCAGTTGGAGAAATGCTCTGCCATCGGGCAGGAGAGCGATGTGGACGTTACAAATACCTGTAAGCAGATTGAAAAAAAGCTTGCCGACACTAAAAAAGACATTTATCAAAACCTCACGGCCTGGCAAAAAGTGCAGTTGTCCCGCCACCCAAACCGGCCCTATACCCTGGATTATATCTCCGCACTTTGTGGCGATACCTTTCTGGAATTGCATGGCGACCGCAATGTGAGGGATGACAAGGCTTTAATAGGTGGTCTTGGCAAGATTGACGACCAGAGTTTTATGTTTATTGGCCAGCAAAAGGGCTATAATACCAAAACCCGGCAGTACCGTAATTTTGGTATGGCAAATCCAGAGGGTTATCGCAAGGCACTTCGCCTGATGAAAAGTGCTGAGAAATTTGGCATCCCCGTGATCAGTTTAATTGATACCCCTGGTGCTTATCCCGGTCTTGAGGCTGAGGAGCGGGGGCAGGGAGAGGCTATCGCCCGTAACATTTATGAGATGACCAAACTTAAAGTGCCCATCATTGTGGTAATTATAGGTGAGGGCGCCAGTGGCGGCGCATTGGGCATCGGTGTGGGCGATAAAGTGCTTATGCTTGAGAATACCTGGTACTCTGTGATCTCACCAGAATCCTGCTCCTCAATATTATGGCGCAGTTGGGAGTTTAAGGAAAAAGCCGCAGAAGCACTTAAACTTACCGCTACAGATATGAAAAAACAGAAGCTCATTGACCATATCGTCAAAGAACCTCTGGGAGGCGCGCACAGCAACCGACAAGAAACTTTTT
The DNA here is from genome assembly GCA_965219335.1 of Leeuwenhoekiella sp. Lineage (GTDB taxonomy): Bacteria > Bacteroidota > Bacteroidia > Flavobacteriales > Flavobacteriaceae > Leeuwenhoekiella. The sequence continues at coordinate 1,131,252 of CBDCNG010000007.1, read as the reverse complement.
CCATTGTTAGGAAAGAGATCAATAAGGCATATAAAGAACTGAAAAACTTATCCCCAGCCGAACTTGTGGAAAAAAGGATGGAAAAATACAGCGACATGGGAGTGTTTAAAGGATAAAATCAAGCGAAGCCGCTTTTTATAGAATTCCGGGTTTGGCGACCCGGGATTTTTTTTGCGCTTATCAACAATAATATTAAGTTTTTAACAGGTGGATTGTTAACTTGTGGTGAATAACCCAAAGCCCGGTTTTTGACAATATCCTTAACGATTTCTTTACATTCGCTTTATGGAACAAATCAAGCCCAAGCCCGCATACTCTTTAAAATCTAATCCGGTGATCGCTTTAGAAAAAGGGAAAATACCCCCTCAAGCCATTGATTTAGAAGAGGTTGTACTTGGAGCAATGATGATTGATAAAAAAGGGGTGGATGAGATTATAGATATTCTGAATCCAGAGGTCTTCTATAAGGAGTCGCACCAGCATATTTATGACGCCATACGCACCCTTTTTGAAAATGGGGAGCCCATTGACTTATTAACCGTTTCTGAACAGTTGCGCCAAATGGCCAAACTGGACAAGGCTGGCGGCGATTATTATTTGATTCAGCTAACCCAAAAAGTGTCCTCTTCTGCACATATTGAGTACCATGCCCGCATTATTTTACAGAAATATATTCAGCGCAGCCTTATTAAAATTTCCAATGAAATTATTGAGGAGGCCTACGATGAGACCACAGACGTTTTTGACCTCCTTGATCATGCGGAGAGTAGGCTTTATGAAGTTACTCAGGGAAATATTAAACGAAGCAGCGAGACCGCCCAAAGCCTGGTAATTCAAGCCAAAAAGAAAATTGAGGAAATTTCTAATAAAGAAGGGCTTTCGGGTATCCCATCAGGATTTGACAGGCTTGATAAGTTAACCTCGGGATGGCAACCCAGCGATCTGATAATCGTGGCCGCCCGCCCCGGTATGGGTAAGACGGCCCTGACGCTCTCGATGGCCCGCAACATTGCTGTAGGACAGGGAATACCTGTAGCTTTCTTTTCATTAGAAATGGCTTCGGTACAGCTCATAACACGTTTGATTTCTTCAGAGACCGGGCTCTCATCAGAAAAATTGCGTACAGGCAAACTGGAAAAGCATGAGTGGGAGCAGCTTAACCACAAAGTTTCAGCTTTGGAAAAGGCTCCCCTTTTTATTGACGATACACCCTCACTTTCTATTTTTGACCTGCGGGCAAAAGCGCGCCGTCTGGCTTCACAACATGGCATTAAGATGGTCGTGATTGATTACCTACAGCTCATGACTGCGGGTGGGAGCCAGAAAAACGGTAACCGCGAGCAGGAAATCTCAATGATCTCACGTAATCTTAAGGCCTTGGCCAAAGAGCTCGATGTACCCGTGATTGCGCTTTCGCAACTGTCACGCGCGGTTGAAACCCGTGGCGGAAGTAAGCGGCCTTTACTTTCTGACCTTAGGGAATCTGGAGCTATTGAGCAGGATGCAGATATTGTAAGTTTTATTTACCGCCCAGAATATTATAAAATCGACGAGTGGGACGATGAGGAGCGCAGCCCAACAGATGGTCAGGCCGAGTTTATAGTGGCCAAGCACCGTAATGGTGGGCTCGACAACATTAGGCTTAAATTCATCGGGCATTTGGGTAAATTTGATAATCTTGACGATTTTAGTACGCCTTATCAGTTTGAGTCTGCAATGAACCAGAATGCGGCAGCTAACGACGACACTTTTAAACAACCTCATAATTTACCAAGTACAGATCAGGCTTTTGGCAGCTCAATGAATGACGGTGACGAAGATGATGATGGCGTTCCTTTCTAAAAAAAACCAAAAGTAGATTCAATTTAGGAAGCAGGAATAAGAATTTGGTTTGACCAGTGTTTTTGTTGATAATCCAAATTAACGGGTTAATTTCCGCGATGCTTCAATTTTTTAGTCCATGGGGATAGTTTTTGCTTTGGCTCGTACAAGGTTTAATGAACATTTCTGAAATCCTGGTTTTAAGCTCGTATTATGGAACTAAAATTGATTAATGGACTAATTTTATTAACCATGTGATAATCCCATTGCCTCTTCTTTCGTTATCTTACCGGTCATGAATTATAAAGAACGGTTTTCAGCAAAAAGAGTGCACGCTATCCAAAAATTTGGGTTGCTTCTGCTCGCCTTTTTTCTATCATTTCAAACCTTTGCCTCCTACGTGCTTATTCCCATGGATGCCGAAGGCCAGAAAGAACATTTAAAAGCATACGGCATTACCTACTGGGTTTTGGCCAATGCGCAAAAGGCCAAATGGCTGCTCAATTATCGCGGGGGATCGTTTTTACTGCCCGATACCCAGGCCATTCAAAATGAATGTAAGATACGGGGCGTCAACTTTGAGGTGCTGAGCGATGCCAAAACAGATGAAATTCTCAGCCTCATCAGTAGTCCGTCGCAGAATATGGAGGCAGTTGTCCTTGAAAAAGCTCCCAAAATTGCCGTTTATACCCCTAAAGGATCCGTTCCCTGGGATGATGCGGTAACTATGGTACTTAGCTATGCCGAGATTCCCTATACTAAAATTTACGACAAGGAGGTTTTGGGTGATCAGCTTGTCTTATATGATTGGTTGCATTTGCACCATGAGGATTTCACAGGGCAGTACGGGAAGTTCTATGGCAGTTACCGCGCTGCGCCGTGGTACATTCAGGAGAAAACAGACGCCGAAAAACTTGCACATGAACTTGGCTTTAAAAAAGTTTCTCAGGAAAAATTGGCTGTTGCCGAAAAAATAAGGGATTATGTGATCGGGGGCGGCTTTATGTTTGCCATGTGCAGCGCGACTGATAGTTTTGACATTGCCCTTGCGGCAGCGGGTGTTGATATTTGTGAGCCCATGTTTGATGGTGATCCTTCTGAACCGAATTACCAGGCCAAAATTAATTACGACAACACGTTTGCCTTTACCAATTTTAAGCTGGAACGCGACCCAAACCGCTATGAATTCAGCAGTATCGATATGACTGAAAAAAGGCGCATTCCCAAGGAAACCGATTATTTTTCGCTAAAGGATTTCTCGGCAAAATGGGATCCTGTGCCAGCTATGCTATGCCAGAACCATACTGCGCTCATAAAAGGTTTTATGGGGCAGACGACGTCTTTTGATCCTGATGAGATCAAGGCTACCGTGCTCGTTTTAGGAGAGAACAAAACCAATGGTGAGGCTAGGTATATTCATGGGATCAAGGGTAAGGGTTTTTTTACCTTTTACGGAGGTCACGATCCTGAAGATTATCAGCACCGCGTGGGCGATCCCAAGACCGAACTTGCATTACACCCCAACAGCCCAGGGTATCGATTGATTCTTAACAACGTATTATTTCCCGCTGCCAAAAAGAAAAAGCACAAAACTTGATCGTGCGCACTTTTTTCTTCATTTTAGCTTTTGCCATAATTTTTCATGCTGACACAGTACGTTTTTCATATTCGGAAAAACCAGAATTTCAATGGAAGGATTTGAAAGGTAGGCCAGACAGGGTAAGTCCATATGCGGCGCTGGTCAACACGGGGATCAGTCAAACTTTTATGGTCGATTCGCATGGTTTTTTGATAAAGAATTCTGTTGAGGTTACCGCCTTTTTTTATCCGAAACTATCTTGGTACAAACCAGAATTTGTCACTGAAAACCTGCTTCGCCATGAGCGTTGTCATTTCGCCATAAGCGAAATACACGCCCGATTGCTGCGAAAAATGATCGATCAATTTGAATTTTCATCTCATTCACATAGACAGATCGATTCGTTGTACAAAAGTGTTGAAAAGCAACGACTTGACATGCAGGCTCAATTTGATTTGGAAACCTTGCATTCTCAAAATAAGAACCAGGAAAAGTATTGGGAAGGCCGTATAAAAAGAGAGCTTGAGCAATTAAAGAATTGGGCTTCAAAAAAGTAAGGCTTTTTAAAAATCGTCCTCTCTTTTAGAAGTATCATTTTTTTACGATGACCTAGAAAAATAGCTAAAATGCTCCTTGAGGAGCTTGACAACAGAATTTTTCAACTTTAATCGTGAATCCAAAAAATAATCAGTCATAATTGGTACTGCGGTCAATAAAGGATATCTTACCTGAATATGAGCCATTGGCGACATCACCATTTTCTAATTTCAAAATAAAATGGATAATTGCTGATCCTCTGGTATTTTCAATTGAAAAAGTCCCGTTTTTGATCTTTACCATATTGCCATTCAATTGTACAGAGCCACTAAATTGAAATGGTTTGCGGTTGTCTAGCTTATCATCAGATAATTGATAACTCCCATCAGCGAGTGTTGTGCTGGCAGTGCCAGTTATTGAAAAATAAACAAAGGTTTTAGCTTTGTCGACCGCCTCATTGTCGCTTATGATGTCAAGCTCAAATTTCGATTTAGAACCGTAGGATTCATTGGCGATAACCGCTGATTGAAGTTTCCATTCTGTATTTCCAATTTGTAAGGAGTTTTCTCTAACTGGCGTAAAACCGCTAAGTACGGTGTATGCGAAAATCAGGGTAATAACTAAAGAAGTAAATTTTTTCATCTGATTTATATTTAATTGATTTAAGGTATCTTAGTTTAATCAATTATTGAGCCAGTCAAAAAAATTGAGCTTATAATTTCTTTTGTTTATGTTTTATTAGCATTAAGGCTTATAAGCTAAGGGTGATTTTTTCGTTTCAACGAGAGAAAAGTAATATGAATTGATTATTCTTAGAATTTGGTTAGAGTGCGGATATATCTTTAATTTAAGTCAAAAATCGCTAAATTATATGTAGAAAATGGCCTAATTTTATAGTTAATCTTCTGTTAGTACAGTTTACTACTCAATGATCAAATTCTATTTTTATTGAAAAATCAGCGTTATGATCAAAGAAGGAACTAAAGTAAAATGGAAATGGGGTAATGGTACAGCTCAGGGCAAGGTTAAATCTATCTTTGCAAAAAAAGTTACCCGCACCATTGAAGGGAGCGAAATAACGAGAAATGGTGAGGAAGGCAATAAGGCCCTTTACATTGAGCAGGAAGATGGTGGTTATGTGCTTAAACTTGAGAGCGAAGTGGAGCGCATTGACTAATTACAGGGGCAGTAAGAAATAGGATTTCTTAGAATAATATAATAGGAATAAAACACATAATGTATGGCTGAATTCATCAAGGTTTACGAGGACAATCCCAGCCCCAAGGAGATTAAACGGATCGCCGCAATATTGCGTGATGGCGGTGTGATCATCTATCCTACTGATACGGTATATGGCTTGGGCTGCGACATCACCAATAATAGAGCACTTGAACGTGTGGCCCAGCTAAAAGGTGTAGATCTGGAGAAAGCTAATTTCTCATTTATTTGTGAAGACCTTAGTAAGTTAGCAGATTATACGCGGCCTGTGGACAGTGCGACTTTTAAAATGCTTAAGCGCGCGCTCCCCGGCCCCTATACTTTTGTTCTCAAAGGAAACAACAACCTGCCCACTGTGTTTAAAAAGAAAAAAACCGTGGGTATCCGCGTCCCTGCGAACAATATTGCCCGTGCCATTGTGCGTGAACTGGGTAATCCCATTGTGTCAACATCAATCTATGATGAAGACGAGGTTATCGAATATACTACAGATCCCGAGCTAATCCTAGAAAAATGGAACAAGCTGATCGATGCTGTCGTTGATGGAGGTTATGGTGACAATACTCCTTCTACGGTGATTGATCTAACAGAAAAAGAACCCATAGTTTTGAGAGAAGGTAAAGGTGCCCTCACTATTTAATTTTATTGTTTCAAAGTAAAAACTGCTGGTAAATTGTGGTTTTTACGACTCAATTTATTATTTGTCAGTGTTTTAAATAATAAAATAAACTATACTAAGTTGAGGGCTAAATATTTGTTTATAGAGCGAACGGAGGTTTTATAGACAGTGTGAGATCTCAAAATGCTAATATTCATAAGGTTAAAGCTTTTCGCGAAAAATACGCATCTTCTTTTTTTAAAAAAAAGATTTTAGCTAATACGCCGAAATGGAATTTTTGCACCTTGATCGTACACAATGATTCCGATTGGGTTAATCTTCCCTTAGAATTTCCATAAAAACTATTAAAATAAAAATTTATGTGGAGGTTAGTGGGTAACTTATAAACCTATATTTAATCTATTATTAAAAGGTTTTCTCTAAGATTTACAAAACCAAAAGGCCCGGTCATCTTGACCGGGCCTTTTATATTTAAAATTATTTTAATCTTAGTTCTGGCCTGGTGCTTTTGGCATGCCATCTTCGATCATTTTATAAAACTGATCCAATTTAGGAAGCACAACAATGCGGGTCCTCCTATTTTTGGCACGTCCTTCAGCAGTATCATTGCTTGCTACAGGTACATAGTAACTTCTACCGGCAGCAACCATACGCTCTGGAGGAACGTTAAAATCGTTCTGCAGGATGCGTACTACAGAAGTCGCTCGTTTTACACTAAGGTCCCAATTATCCTCAATAACAGAAGTCTTGATGGGCTGATCATCAGTATGACCTTCTACCATAAACTCGATATCAGGTTGATTTTTTACCACTTTGGCTACTTTGCCCAAAACCTCTTTGGCACGATTCGTCACATCCCATCGGCCACTGTTGAACAAAAGCTTATCGGATATTGAAACGAAGACAACACCTTTCTCAACATTAATCTCTATATCCTCATCATCCATATTGCCGATTGCTCCCTTAAGGCTGGTAACAAGTGCAAGCGTAACGGAATCCTTTTTGTTTAGGGCATCCCTAAAAGCTTTGATCTGTAGATCTTTTTCCTTCATAGATTCCAAAGAGCGTTCTAGGTTTTCTGCTCCTTTGGTTGACAATGTGGTAAGGTTGCCCTGGGTGTCAATAAGGTCTCTGTTTGTCTGCCTAAGGTCGGCGATTTGATCACGCAATGTTTTGGTCACATTGTCTTTTTCCTTCAAGCAAGAGTTTAATTTTACAGTTGCAGAATTGAGCTCGTCCTGAGTCTCTTTTTGCTTGGCCTCAAGAGCGGCATACTTCTTAGAGGATACGCAGGAGCTCAGCATGATCAAAGCTGAGGCAGCGATAAATAATTTTCTCATAATTTGGTCTATTTCAATTTTTATGTTAAAGGTTCAAAAATATAAAAAAAAGCATTCCTAAAATTTTGTTAACACTATTTTATGGTGCTTTTTTTAAAGTTCTTGGTAATTTTTTTTTCCTAAGATGAAATGTTTGAAAATAATGGATTTCACATTGTAATACACTTTACAATCTGCCGCTCTAGTGCGTGTTTTCCTCAAGGCCGATAAGTTACAATAAAAATTAAAGTGCGCCCTGATGACCGCAAAAAAATGTTGGGGTTTATTTTGAAACAAAAACCGAACCGCAGCGATACCGTCGAAACATAATCTGAAAAAAATAAGAACATATGCCTTTTTACCAGGGATGTTTTTGAGCAGATTACAGAGCGAATTTCTAAAATTAAGAAAGGTTTTTCGTGGGTGACTGGTCGCTAAAGTCGCTCCGCCCACATGGTAAACGCTGCTGCCACCTATGTATTTTATATCAAGACCAAGATTTTTTAACCTCCAGCACAGGTCGATCTCTTCCTGATGCGCAAAATAGAATTCCTCAAAACCCCCGGCTTGCCGAAAACAGTGTAGCCTCACCACCATACATGCGCCAGAGGCCCAGAAAATATTCTTAATGTCATTATACTGCCCGGTATCCCGCTCGAGCACATCAAAAATACGCCCGCGGCAATAGGGGTAAGCCAGAGCGTCGATAAATCCGCCCGCTGCACCGGCGTATTCAAAATATTCGGGGCGTTTAAAATCCAGTATTTTGGGCTGTGCGGCAGCAAGGTTTTCTTCAGTTTCAAATTGGGCAATAATAGGTGCGAGCCAGCCGGCAGTAGTTTCAATGTCACTGTTCATCAGGACAACGAGTTCTTCACTAATGTGTTTGAGTGCATCGTTGTAACCTTTCGCATAGCCCCCATTTTCTGAATTTCTGATGAGCTTAACATCTGGAAATTTTTCGGATAAAAATGCGATGGAATCGTCTGTAGATGCATTATCGGCTACATAAATTGTGGCCAGGGCGGCACTATGCGCTATGACAGAAGGTAAAAATCTGGCCAGAAGCTTGCGGCCATTATAGTTAAGGATGACAATAGCTACCTTCATGAATTTTTATAGGCTGGGATTTCTTTCAAAAAACGATATTTTTTCTCATTATAATCCATAGTGCAGTAATAATGGTCCAGGCCGTTAGTAACCATTAGGTATGTTGCCCTAAGCTCGAGGTTATATCTGGCAATCTGGTCAAAAGTATCCTGGGCGATCATGATTTTTGGCGCTTTGCACTCTACCATAAGGTGGATGCTGCCATCTGGGTTAAAGATGATGAGATCATAACGTTTTATCATGCCATTGATTGCTATTTTTTTCTCGACATTTATAAGGCTAAGTGGGTATCCCAACTTTTGGTGCAGGTAATGCAATACATGCTGTCGCACCCATTCTTCCGGGGTGGCACGCACAAATTTTTTGCGTACCACATCAAAAAGAAAGGCCTTATTTTCACTATTTTTGACGCGCAGTGCGCATTGCGGAAAATTTAATACCTGCATAGGGCAAAGGTAATGAATGCCCGTCGACTCCCGAAGCGGGAGTTGATTACGATGGTAAGCTAATATTTAGAAATCTTAAGTTTACGCCTAAAACTTTAAAACCCTTTTCATCATTTGGAAGAAGCAAACCGAATCATACAAGACCTCCAAAAAGGAAATATAAAACCCATTTATTTTTTGATGGGGGATGAGCCCTATTTCATAGACCTTGTGAGCGGTTATATCGAAAAGGAGTTGCTTGCCCCCGAGGAAAAGGATTTTAACCAAACTGTATTTTATGGCCGCGATGTCAAGCTAGATGAGGTGGTATCCCAAGCCAAAAGATACCCCATGATGGCCGAACGTCAGGTTGTCATTGTTAAAGAAGCGCAATCCCTTTCCCGGGAAATTTTGGCCGATCTAAAAGGCAAAAAGAATGAGCTGTTGGTTTATTCTGAAAATCCGCAGCCTACGACGGTGCTTGTATTTTGCTACAAATACAAAAAACTGGACAAGCGGAAAAAGGTCTATAAAAACATTGCCCAAAGCGGAGTTGTTTTCGAGAGCAAAAAACTCTACGAAAATCAAGTGGGCGATTGGATCAGGAGGCTAATGAGCCACAAAGGTTACCAAATAGAGCCCAAGGCGGCGCATATGCTTACGGAATTCCTGGGTACCGACCTGGGTAAGATCAACAACGAATTGGAAAAACTTAGCATCATTATGCCAAAGGGTAGCATCATCACTCCGGCAGCTGTTGAGGAGAATATCGGTATAAGCAAGGATTTTAATAATTTTGAACTACGCAGAGCCATTGGGGCAAAAAATGTACTGAAGTCACATCGTATTATCAATTACTTTTCACAAAACCCAAAAGATAACCCCATGGTCGTTACTATCGCACTGCTTTTTGGTTTTTTTCAAAATCTGATGATCTACCACGGCCTTCCAAATAAAGATAAAAATTCTGTTGCTAAAGCAATGAGTGTAAGCCCTTATTTTGTGAGTGAATATGTGGGGGCCGCCCAAAATTATCCCATGCGTAAGGTGAGCCAGGTCATCCAACTTTTGCGCGATGCCGATTTAAAGAGTAAAGGAGTAGGGGCTTATAATCTATCACAAGGCGATCTGCTTAAGGAGTTATTGGTCAAAATAATGGCCTAATATTCAAAAGTAACATACTACAAGTTTAAATCGTCTAAAATCAGGTTTTTTACCAGATTTTCGAAGTTTTTGGATTTTCTAAAAAGGGGTGTTGATCAGGAATTGAACTGTAATTTTTAAGAAGACAGATTTCTCATCCTTAATTTGTAAGTATTTGAGTGCAAAATGTCTCATTTTGCATTTACAAAAGCTACACTGTGCACCGCCACAATGGCTGCCGTCTCGGTGCGCAGACGCGTATCACCCAAAGTTACCGGCACAAAACGCTTGTTGAGTGCTAACTGGATTTCACTGGGAGAGAAATCACCTTCTGGGCCTATAAGAATCAGGGTATTTTTATTTGGTTTTAAAAGCTCTTTTAAAGAAAATTTATCGTCCTCGGCGCAATGGGCGATAAAAAGCTGATCATAGTTTTCGTGATTTACTTCTATAAACTCTTCAAAAGTTTGGGGATTATTAAGTTTGGGTAAAAACGCCTTCAAAGATTGCTTCATAGCACTTTGCAGTATGCGCTCATAGCGCTCATTCTTAACAGTCTTACGCTCGCTATGGCTACAGATCACGGGAGTGATTTCGGTCATTCCGATTTCGGTGGCCTTTTCCAGAAAAAACTCAAAGCGGTCGTTAGTCTTTGTAGGAGCTACGGCCATGAGCAACTGGTAGGGCAAGGGCTTTTCCTGATGAACATCAATTATTGTGACGACACATTTTTTGGGTGAGGCAGTTTTTATTGCGGCTTTATAAAAAAAACCTTTTCCATCGGTGAGATCTAAAACATCGCCTTCTTTTTTCCGCAGCACTTTTACGATATGTTTGCTTTCGTCCTTGGGTAAGGCCGTTTCGGTCATATTGGGGCTGAGGTCTGGATGGTAAAAAAGTTGCATGCTTATAAACTTAACCGCGCCTTGGCCACGGTATTATTTTCAGTGTAACTGGTTCTATGAAAGTCAGGCTGTATGTATTTTAGATAGCCCACGATACCGATCATTGCCGCATTGTCAGTGGTGTATTCAAACTTGGGCACAAAGGTTTGCCAGCCATATTGATCTTCTGCCTGTTCTAATGCTTTGCGTATACCGCTGTTTGCTGACACGCCGCCGCCAATGGCCATTCGGCGAATTCCAGTTTGTTTAACGGCTTTTTTCATTTTATCAATCAAGATATTAACGATGGTAAATTGGATAGAGGCACAAATATCGTTGCGGTTTTTTGCCACAAATTCGGGGTCTTTTGCAATTTCGGCCTGATAAAAATAAAGGATTGCGGTTTTGAGTCCGCTAAAGCTGAAATCCAGCCCGCCAACCTTCGGTTTCGTAAATTTGAAGGCTTTGGGGTTGCCCAACTGCGCGTATTTATCCACAAGCGGGCCACCGGGGTAAGGCATTCCGAGTATTTTTGCACTTTTATCAAACGCCTCACCCACGGCATCATCAAGCGTTTGGCCCAAGACGGTCATTTTTAAATGATCATCCACGCGTACAATTTGCGTATGCCCCCCGGAAATCGTAAGTGCCAGAAATGGAAACTCAGGTTTCTTATAATGCGGCTCATCTATAAAATGAGCAAGAATATGTGCCTGCATATGGTTAACATCTATGAGTGGGATGTCAAGGCCCATGGCCAGCGATTTGGCAAAAGAAGTGCCCACCAGCAAGGATCCCATAAGCCCTGGGCCACTCGTAAAAGCGATCGCGTGCAGCGCCTCTTTTTTTATTCCTGCAGCCTGTAAAGCCTCGTACACTACGGGTACAATGTGCTGCTGGTGTGCTCTGGAGGCGAGCTCGGGGACCACGCCACCATACTTTTTGTGTACCGCCTGCCCGGCCACAACATTTGACAGGGTCTTATCGTTGCACATTACGGCAGCGGCAGTGTCGTCACAAGAGGATTCAATGGCTAGGATATAAGTGCTTTTTTCGGGCATTTGAATTAAGGGCATAGGGATTGTTAATGTACTTTTGCAGCTGTACCGCACAAATTTAAAACTTATAAACGTATCAGAAAATTCAGGAAAATATTCAGGCGTAGCCTATTTATTTTGATAGGGCTTTTTGTATTCCTTGTCATCTTCTTTTCCATTCCGGCGGTACAGACTTATATTGCCAAAAAAGTAACCACCTCGATCAATGATACCTACGGCACCGCGATCGCTGTAGACAAGGTACGTATAAAATATAACGGCCAGGTCGCCTTAAAGGAGGTGCTCATCCGGGATCATCATAAGGACACCCTTATCGCCGCCCATGTGGTGGAAACGAGCATCCTGAGCATTAGGGAGCTTATAAGTGGTACAATGAACCTGGGCGCGGTACATATAGAGCAGGGAAGTTTTTTTATCAAAAGGTATAAGGGGGAACCCAACGACAACCTTTATGTGTTTTCACACAGCTTTAATACCGGCCAAAAACAAGAGAAACCTGCATATATTGCAGCAGGCCATATTGAGGTCAGCGATGGGCATTTTAGATTTCAGAATGAAGATCTGGACAGCCCTGATGTACTGGATTTTAAAAATCTTAAACTGAATGCCGATAATTTTGTGCTCAATGATGAGACGGTAAATGCCCATATGAATAATCTGGAGCTTGACGCCGAACGGGGATATAAAATTAGGGGGCTGGCTGCTGATTTTCATTATGACCCAGATCTTATAAGCCTTCAAAATCTTTTGCTCGAGAGTGAAAATTCTCAGATTGCCGGGACGGTAAACCTGGATATCAGCAATGATGCTTTTTCAGATTTTGTCAACAAGGTGGTCTTTGATTTTGATTTTACGGAAGCCTCCCTAAATACTTCAGACCTCCAGTCTTTTTACGATGGTTTTGGCTCAAATAAAAAATTGGATTTTAAAGGCCTGATGCACGGCACATTGAATGATTTTACCTTGTCTAGGTTTAACATGCGGGGCTTGGGCAATAGCAAGATTGCTGGAGTGATCCGCTTAGAGAATCTTTTTCGTGAAAACGGCAACTTTAGGATCAATGGGGACCTACAGCGGCTACAGAGCAATTATTTTGATCTTGTAAGTCTATTGCCGAAAAGTTTGGGAAAAAGCCTGCCTAAAGAAATTATGCGCCTGGGCCTGGTCGATCTGGATGGTAGGATTACCGTAACCGAAAATTCAATTTATGCCAAGACCAATGTAAGCACGGGGCTGGGTGCTCTGGTGACCGATCTCAAGATGAACGATACCCGGGATATTGAATCAGCTAAATATACCGGGGATCTTAAAGCTGTTGATTTTGACCTGGGAGAACTACTTAACGTTAAAAAACTGGGCAAGATCTCCTTTAACCTAAATGTTGACGGCTCCGGTTTTAACCAGGAAAAACTTAATACCCGCGTAAGCGGGGCTATAAGTAAAGTGGTCTATAATGGGTATAATTATCGAAAACTTAGCGTAGCGGGCAATCTGCAAAATCCTGTATTTGACGGGCAGGTACAGATAGATGATCCCAACGCAAGTTTTTATTTTAATGGGCTAATAGATGTAAGCAAAGCGCTTAATACCTATGATTTTATTGCCGAAATAGATTATCTCGACCTTGCCAAACTCCATTTTTTAAAGGACTCAACTGCAGTATTAAAAGGGAAGGTCGCCATAGATATGGTGGGTACAAATATTGATGATGTTGCGGGGACCGTCAAATTTGGCGCGGCCAGTTTTCAGAACGCCAATGATCTCTATTCGTTTGACGATTTTAAGATATCTTCCTCTTTTAAAGACAATATTAGGACGATAGATATCAATTCTCCAGATATCATTTCAGGTGAGATCAACGGCAATTTTAGGGTAGGCGATGTGGTGCCCCTGTTTAGAAACGCATTGGGCAGCCTATATACCAATTATAAGCCATCAAAGATCACCAAAGATCAATTTATGGATTTTAATCTGCAGATCAACAGTAAGATTGTGGAGGTTTTTGTTCCCGATATTGAGCTTGAGCCCGGCACTTTTATCCGTGGTAGTGTGGTCTCTAACAATTCTGATTTTAAACTGACCTTTAAATCCCCACAGATTAAAGCCTTTGGTTTTTTAGCCAAAAAGATCAACTTAAGGGTCGATAACAAAAATGAACTGTTTAATACATTTATAGAGGCAGATAGTATAGGCAGTGGCCTGTATGGTGTTTCTAATTTTAACCTGATCAATGTTACCTTAAAGGATACCTTGTTTATGCGCAGTGAATTTACGGGAGGGCCGCGTAATGCAGATAAATATGACCTTAACTTTTACCACACTATAAATGCCCAGAACAAGTCAGTCGTTGGGTTTAAGAAATCTGCGATAACTTTTAAAGGTAATAAATGGCTCATTAATGCAGTAAATAATGATAAAAATAGGGTCGTTTTTAATAACAATTTTCAAGATGTAGATATAGAGGAGCTTGTTATGTCCCATGCTGATGAGCGCATCAGTCTTGCAGGGGCACTCAAGGATTCGACTTACAAGGATATCAAAACCCAGTTTGACAATGTGCGCCTTTCTCATATTGCGCCATATATTGACAGCCTGAAATTAAAGGGCCTTGTAAACGGTAACCTTAACCTCCTGCAGAAGGATGGTGCCTATTATCCTGACAGTGGGATGACCATTGATTCATTGCATGTCAACAACGTCTATTTGGGTGATCTTGACCTATCGGTGAAAGGGAATGAGAGCCTAACCAATTATAGTATAGACAGTAAACTGGTCAACGCTAATATTGAATCAATGACGGCAAAGGGGGAGATCAATGTGTCTAGGGAAAGTCCAAATATTGACCTGGATGTACAGTTGAGAAAGCTCAACATGGCCGCATTTAGCCCATTGGGTGGAGTAGTTCTCAGTGATATAAGAGGAGCAGCAAGTGGCAGGGCAAAGGTGGTGGGCAATTATAAAAATCCTGATATAAACGGGGAGTTGCAGTTAAAGGGGGCAGGACTGCGCGTGCCTTACCTTAATACGGATTATGATCTGGAAGGCACTGCTAGGGTTGCCCTTAGCGGAAAACAGTTCCGTTTTCTAAATGTGGGCCTAAAAGACACCAAGTACAAAACAAAAGGTCTTCTCAAGGGTACCATATCCCATAACTTTTTTGAGGCTTGGGAGCTTAATCTTGATGTCAGTACAGAGCGCATGGCCGTACTTGACACCAAACCTGATGATTTTTCCCTCTATTATGGTACCGCATTTATAAGTGGAGACGCTAAAATAAAAGGACCTACTGATGAGCTGGTGATCGATGTTACGGCCAAAACTCAAAAGGGGACCACCTTTAAAATACCGCTCAGTGATACGGAATCCTTTGGGGATAACAGTGTGATCTATTTTTTAAGTCCTGAAGAAAAAGCGGCGCGCCTTAACGGTGAGGAAGTGGTGATCGAAGATATCAAAGGCCTGGAACTTAATTTTGATCTTGAGGTGACGCGTGATGCCGAAGTTGAAATTGTTGTAGATCAGGTAAATGGAAGCACACTGCGCGGTAGGGGGGCGGGATATTTGTTGATACAGATCAATACCAACGGCAAGTTTAACATGTTTGGCGACTTTACGCCCTACGAGGGGGTCTATAACTTTAAATACGGGGGTGTTGTGCAGAAACAATTCGACATCTTGCCCGAAGGAAAAATAAGCTGGGATGGCAGTCCTTCACGTGCGCTGCTTGATATCAGTGCAGTTTACAAGACCCAGGCCAACCCTTCTGTATTATTAGAGAACCCATCGATCAATAAAAAAATACCGGTTAATGTTATCATTAACCTCAATGGTGAACTAGAGCATCCCGATTTCACCTTTGACTTTAAATTTCCCAGTACCACCTCCATTGTGACCTCAGAGTTAGAATACAGGTTAAACGACCGGGCCACCAGGGAACTGCAGGCATTCTCTCTGGTTTCTCAGGGTTCTTTTTATAGTCAGAATGCGCTCGATACACAATCTGTGGTTGCAGGTAATCTGATCGAAACGGCATCGGGAATTTTTAACGATATACTGTCTGACAAGGATGGTAAGTTTACCGTGGGGCTGGATTATGTACAGGGCGACCGTTCACCAGACCTGCAATCTTCGGGCAGGTTTGGCTTTACCGTTTCTACACAAATTTCTAAATCTATTTTGATCAATGGGAAGGTGGGTGTGCCCGTAGGTGGCGTCAGCGAATCAGTGGTCGTAGGTGACGTTGAGGTCAACTTTCTTCTGAATGAGGATGGTACCCTGAGGGCCACGGTCTTTAACCGTCAGGATGATATTCAGTTCTTTGGGCAGCGCGAGGGATATACACAAGGTGTAGGCCTTACCTATTCGGTGGATTTCAGTACCGTAAAAGAGCTTTTTCAAAAGATTCTAAATGGAAAGGGAAAAGCGGTTGAACAGAACGGCGGTTCCCCATATATTCCGCCAGATTCAGAAATGCCTTATGAAGGCACCCAAAATGACAATTAAGAATATAGTTTCATTTTTCATAAATTCTTACAACTATTATTTTTAATATCCTAATTTGATCCTTTCAGGTTGCATTTTTAGCAAATAAAGCATCGGTAAAAAATAAGTTGTTAACGATAACGATTGAATTTGGAACATCCTATAAATTCATTCTCAAAGTTTATCAAAATTTGGTTTCAATTCCTATTTTTACGTTTCAGTGAAGAATTAAATGAATAAAAAGATAAACAAAATAGGGGTGCTCACCTCCGGGGGGGACTCTCCTGGAATGAATGCGGCCGTAAGGGCCGTCGTGCGCACTTGTGCCTATCACCATCTGGAATGTGTAGGTATTTACAGAGGATATGAGGGTATGATCGCGGGGGATTTTCATCCAATGGACGCCCGTAGTGTACGTGATATTATTAATCGCGGTGGTACCATATTAAAATCGGCACGCTCTAAAGAATTTATGACCGAAGAGGGTCGAAGGAAAGCTTATAATCATTTGAAGGAGGAGGGTGTAGATGCACTGGTTCTCATAGGTGGTGACGGTACTTTTACCGGAGGCCTCGTGTTTTACCGGGAATTTGACTTTCCCTGTATAGGGATTCCCGGAACGATAGACAATGATATTCTAGGTACAGACCAGACCTTGGGCTATGATACTGCGCTCAATACTGCAGTAGAGGCCATCGATAAGATACGCGATACCGCCAGTAGCCACAACCGCCTCTTTTTTATTGAGGTAATGGGCCGAGATGTAGGTCATATTGCCCTTAATGCCGGTCTGGGCGCTGGTGCTGAAGAGATTCTTATGCCAGAAGAAACGGTGGGCCTCGAACGCCTTGTAGATTCCTTGAGAAGGAGTAAGGAAAGTGGTAAGACCTCTAGTCTGGTCGTTGTCGCAGAAGGTGACAAGACAGGCAAGAACGTTTTTGAACTCAAGGATTATGTAGATACTAACCTTGAAGGCTATGATGTGCGCGTGGCAGTACTGGGCCACATGCAGCGTGGTGGCTCGCCCTCATGTGCAGACCGTGTGCTGGCCAGCCGTATGGGTGTAAAGGCCGTGGAATCGCTCATGGCAGGAGAATGTAATTATATGGTAGGTACCCAAAACGATAAAATGGTGCTTTACCCTCTAGAATTGGCTATCAAAGGCGGCTCTAAACTTAATAAAGAACTTATACGTGTGTCGCAGATCATGACCACATAACAATTACTAACATTTAAAATAAATACAATGGCAAATTTGAAAATAGGAATAAATGGTTTTGGCCGGATAGGAAGACTCGTTTTTCGTACCACCGTTAAGCGTGATAATGTTGATGTTGTGGCGATCAACGACCTTCTTGACGTTGACCACCTGGCCTACCTTTTAAAATATGATTCAGTACATGGTAATTTTGACGGTACTGTAGAAGTTGAAGACGGCCATCTGGTCGTAAACGGAAAAACTGTAAGAATCACTGCAGAAAAGGATCCTAAAAACCTTAAATGGGATGAAGTTGGAGTTGATGTCGTGGCAGAATGTACCGGTATCTTTAAAACCATGGACACCGCCAAATATCACCTTGATGCTGGCGCGAAAAAAGTCGTTATTTCTGCACCATGCAGTGATATCCCAATGTTCGTAATGGGGGTTAATCATAAGGAGATTAAAGCTGATCAGAAAATCGTCTCTAATGCATCCTGTACCACCAATTGTCTTGCGCCACTGGCTAAAGTGCTCAATGATGCCTATGGTATCGATGAGGCACTGATGACCACAGTTCATGCCACAACAGCTACGCAAATGACCGTTGACGGTCCATCTAAGAAAGACTGGAGGGGCGGCCGCTCTGCAATGGTCAATATCATTCCCGCAAGCACTGGTGCCGCCGTGGCAGTAACCAAAGTGATACCCGCTCTTGAAGGAAAACTCACTGGGATGGCCTTTAGGGTACCCACTGTAGATGTATCTGTGGTTGACCTTACGGTAAGACTGCAAAAGGAGACCAGCTATGAGGATATTAAAAAGACGTTCAAAAAAGCTTCTGAAGAAGGTGACTTAAAAGGAGTTTTGGGCTATACCGAAGAAGATGTGGTATCTATGGATTTTGTTGGCGATCCACGCACGAGTATATTTGATGCTGGGGCAGGTATTGAGCTTAACAGCAAGTTCTTTAAGATCGTGTCTTGGTATGATAATGAGGCCGGCTTCTCAAACAAG
Source organism: Leeuwenhoekiella sp. (assembly GCA_965219335.1). Taxonomy (GTDB): domain Bacteria; phylum Bacteroidota; class Bacteroidia; order Flavobacteriales; family Flavobacteriaceae; genus Leeuwenhoekiella. The sequence continues at coordinate 1,112,842 of CBDCNG010000007.1, read as the reverse complement.
CTTGTTGACCTCGCGGAACATGTGCATAATTTATGATTTCGGGATATCCCTCAAACAAAAACCCTTTTTAGCATTGCTAAAAAGGGTTATTTCTAATTAAAATAAAGTCTCATGATATTAATAGTTGACAGCGGCTCTACAAAAACGGATTGGATTGCGCTCAATCAGGAAGGTGAAGAACTTTTTCAGACACAAACATTCGGATTGAACCCTCAAGTACTCTCAGCAGAAATACTGACCGAGCGTATTATAAACAACTATGAACTCTACAAGCACCGCCATGAGGTTGCCCATGTATATTTTTATGGTGCAGGTTGTGGTACAGAAAAGCCCAAAGAGCTGATGCGCGGTGTTTTTAAAGACTTTTTTGATAAAGCAGAAACCCTTGATATTCGTGAAGATACGTATGCTGCACTTTATGCAACCACCCGTAAGACAGAACCCGGTATCGTATGTATTATTGGCACGGGATCCAATTGCAGTCTGTATGACGGTGAAAACATTGAGCAGAAGGTCACATCCTTGGGTTATATCTTAATGGATGATGGCAGTGGCAATTATTACGGGAGGCAGTTATTGAGGGATTTCCATTTTAATAAAATTCCTAAAGAACTGGCCTATGAATTTGCCAAACAGTTTGACCTTACGGCAGAAAGTATCAAGAATCACCTGTACAAGATGCCCAATCCCAATACCTATCTTGCACAGTTTGCCAAGTTCTTAATTACTAACAAGGAGCATGAATATTGTCAAAAATTAATAAAAAAAGGGCTTAAATTATTTATAGAGCATCAGATCCTTCAGTTTAAAAATGCGCGCGAAATCCCTGTACATTTTGTGGGATCTATCGCTTTTTACCTTCAAGATGAACTTAAGGTTTTGCTCAAAGAATATGACCTCAAAATCGGTAAAGTATTAAAACGGCCTATTGAGGGCCTTGTGAATTACCACAAAAGCTATATGATGGTCAAAAATTAAGTATTCATTATCGGGATATTTTATAATCTATAAATAAATAATCAGCTCATTTTACTGCGATCATAGAGATCTCAATATTTACATATTTTGGCAAGTTTGCCACTTCAACCGTTTCTCTTGCAGGAGCGGTTTTTTCATTAAAATACGAAGCATACTCTGTATTCACTTCCGTGAAATTGCCCATATCGCTCAAGAAGATTGAACTTTTGACTACGGCCTCAAAGGTTAACCCGCACTCCTTCAGTATGGCTTCCAGATTTTTCATGACCATTTTGGTTTCTTCGGCAATAGTTCCCTTGATAAGTTCGCCAGTTTTTGGGTTCATGGGGATTTGCCCACTTATATATAAGGTGTCACCAGCCATTATGGCTTGATTATAAGGGCCTAAAGGTTCTGGGGCATTTTTGGTAGATATAATTTTTTTCATGGTTAGATCATTTTCTCGGTTCTGTTATCATTTTTTGGTTTTATTAAAAGGTATTTAAAACTTTAAATCAAGACCACTGCTTTTAGTTTAGTCAAATTTAATAGCTTTTTCCTGCAAAACCGATGATCCTTTAGGATTATTACGTGCTTTGGAAGATGGGATTGAAGCGAGCACCCGCAGAGAATAATTTAAACCCGCGCTAGGAATTAATAATATTATAAGGATTCTACCAAATAATTGACTGTCAATTAAAATATTAATATTTAGACTACCTAATAATTAATAATTGATTAAATTCAAAATTATTTTTAGATAAATTATAGGTAAAAAAACTAACCTTAGAATCAATTAAACCATGAAACCAACACTACTCTTTTTTTTGTTTATTTGCCCACAGTTTTTAACGTCTCCTAAAACATATTCCCTTTTCAATGGTAAAGATCTTGCCGGATGGCACGTTGATGTGCCCGATATGGATACGGATTCCACAGCCTCAAACCCCTTTATTGTAAGGGATGGTATGCTAGTCAGTTTGGGTGATCCCCGGGGACACCTGATTACCGACAGTGTTTATAAAAATTATAAACTTGAAGTTGAATATCGCTTTCCCGGTAAACCCGGTAACTGCGGTGTACTTGTGCATGCCTCGACTCCCAGGGCTTTGTATAAGATGTTTCCGAAATCGATTGAAGTACAGATGGAGCATGAAAATGCAGGGGATTTCTGGTGCATTGTAGAAGATGTGACCGTCCCGGATATGGAGACGCGGCGCGGACCAAAAGCAGATTGGGGCATAACCGAGGGCAAGGAACGCAGAATAAAAAACCTCACGGATGATTCAGAAAAACCTCTGGGTGAATGGAATACCATGATTATTGAATGTAAGGCAGACAGTATCAAGGTCTGGGAAAACGGAGATCTGGTTAACGCTGGTTTTAACGCTACTGCGAAAGAAGGGCATATCGCCCTACAGGCGGAAGGATCTGAAGTTGAATTCAGGAAACTGGAACTTACTGAGCTCTAAAAATGAAGTATTACTATTTTAATGCCCAAATGATGATATTTAAAAAGTCCATTCTTAAATACTTTGCACTATCAGTATTCATTTTTTTAAACCTTACGCAGGCTTTTTCACAAGATAAAGCCTTTAAAGAATATCAACAGGAAATTACCGGATCAAATCATACCATTGATATGGTGCCCATTTCTGAAGGAACCTTTAGTATGGGGAGTCCTCAAGATTCTGAATGGGCGAAGATTGATGAGCAACCCGCACACCAAGTGAAAATGGATGCTTTTTATATGTCAAAGTATGAGATAACCTGGGAGATTTACATGCAGTTTATCAACAGAAATATTGATGATAATACTTCTCAATCAAAGGACGGTGAAGTTGTCAAAAAAGTTGATGCCGTTGCAGGAGCTACGATACCTTACGTTGATATGAGCCTGGGAATGGGTACGGGTGATGGACTACCTGTGGGCAATGTCACGCAGTTGGCGGCATCGCGTTTTTGTGAATGGCTTTCTGCCAAAACAGGTCATTTCTATAGATTGCCCACAGAGGCCGAATGGGAATATGCGGCCCGTGCCGGCACAACCACCGCATTTAGTTTTGGAGACGATAACGGCTTGTTAAATCAATATGCCTGGTTTTATGAGAATAGTGATGGTTCATACCATAAAGTGGGGCAGAAAAAACCGAATCCGTGGGGTTTATATGACATGTACGGTAATGTGGCAGAATGGACGTTGGATCAATACCTGCCGGCCATCTACAAGACAGAGAATGGACTTTCCGAAAATCCGTTGCAGACCGTCCTCAAAGAATTTCCCGTAAGTGTGCGCGGGGGCTCGTTTAAGAATGATGCTGTTGATTTGCGAAGCGCAGCCCGCACCGCCTCTACCAAAAATTGGAAAATGCGCGATCCACAATTTCCCAAAAGCAAATGGTGGAATACGGATTCCCCATTTGTGGGTTTTAGGATCGTCAGACCAAAAAACCCTCCTGAAAAGGAAAAATTCGAACAGTATTGGCAAACCGAAAAACTATAACCAAATATATATACAATGACAAAAACTACAAAACCAATCAAAACCCCTTCTAATGCAGCTCGCAGGGATTTCTGTAAAAGTACCGCTCTTTTTACGGCAGGGATGATGTTACCTACCTTCGAAATGGGAGCAATGGCAAATGTGTTTAACGATAAAAAGCTAAAACTCGCAGTTGTAGGCTGTGGAGGCCGCGGCTCAGGAGCAACAAACCAGGCATTAAAAGCCGATGAAAATATTGAACTTGTAGCCATGGCCGATGCCTTTGAAGATAGATTGAATGACAGTCTGGGCAACCTTAAAAAAGAATTTGAGGGAACCACTAAGATCAATGTACAGGACAAGAACAAGTTTGTAGGTCTGGATGCCTACAAGAAGGCAATCGATCTTGCTGATGTGGTCATCCTTGCTACTCCACCTGGATTTAGGCCCTATCATTTTGAATATGCGGTGAATGCAGGCAAGCATATTTTTATGGAAAAACCTGTAGCTACTGATGCCCCCGGTATTAGAAAAGTGCTCGAAATGGCAAAAGTGGCTAAGGATAAAAAACTTAATGTGGTGGTGGGACTACAGCGTCATTACCAAAATAACTATCTGGCCGTCTTAGAAAAGATCAAGGAAGGGGCTGCCGGCAAGATTATCTCTGGACAGGTGTACTGGAATAGTGCAGGGGTATGGGTACGGCCAAGAACGCCAGAGCAGACTGAGATGGAATATCAAATGCGCAACTGGTATTATTTCACCTGGCTTTGTGGTGACCATATTCTAGAACAGCACATTCATAATATTGACGTGGCCAATTGGTTTCTTGGGGAGTACCCCGTCTCCGCACAAGGCATGGGTGGGCGACAGGTACGCACCGGTCCGGATCATGGGGAAATTTTTGATCATCACTTTGTTGAGTTTACCTATCCTAGTGGAGCTGTAATTGCCAGCCAGTGCCGTCACCAGCCGGATACGTGGTCTAAAGTTGGGGAAACCTTCCAGGGTTCAAAGGGAAGAATAGAAATGAATGACGCCGGGGCGGCTACCATAACAGATCTGGATGGTAAACCTATTTTTGAGTATAGCAATCAAAATGATCCCAATCCTTATCAAGTAGAACATGATCGTCTCTTTTCCTCAATCAGGAATAATGAGGTGATCAACAATGCAGAGTATGGGGCTAAAAGTACAATGACGGCAATTATGGGAAGAATGGCGACGTATTCAGGCGAAATGATCAATTGGGACGACGCTATAAAATCTGAAAAATTACTCATGTCCCCAGAAGTTACATGGAGTTCAACCCCACCCAGTGTGCCTAATGCTGAAGGAAAATACCCCATACCAACCCCTGGGGTTACCGAAGTGATTTAAGAATTAAACCGTATGGCTTTACAGACTGTAGCATATACTTTTATATTTAGTTTTATAATTATACTGACTGAGTCCATTTTTGAGGAGGTGTACTTTTGAATGAATTCCAGTACTATTTTCAGGATGTATGGGAAAGATCATGCTCAATATTTCCCGAAGAAAATCAGTTATCCTTTTTTAAATATGGTACAATTGACTTTATAAATAATTAACTTAAAGTTTTTTTTTAGTAGGTCTTTATAAAAACCTCCGGTATTAGAGATAAAATCGGAGGTTTTTTTAGTTTGTATGTAAATAAATCAGAGGATCATCCAAGATCGAGTTATAATTTTTGCCTGTGTGGCAAGCGTATCCTAAGGGTCTGAATCAAGGATTTCCGTTTTATACCCATCTCTTAAGCCCCGATATTGTACCAATCCGGATAAAAAAACTGCTTTCTTTAAAAAAACAGTTTACTGTCTGTGGGGAAAAGCCTACGAGAAAAACTTATAGTTGATCTGTAGAGTATATGCCCCTTCAACAGTTCGTGAAAAAGGAAAGTCCGCCCAAAAATAAAAGTAGCAGTAGTAATTATATGGCTCTATTTCATCCATTTGACCTCAACCTAAAAATGGATCATATATATTTGGGGGATTTGGGCAATACTGGCAACTGTAGTAAAAAACACTTCCGCTCATCGACACTTTATTGCCATCGGTCTATACTAAATTACTATTTGGTCTAAGTAATTTATTTAGTAGAATATATATAAAGATATTTGGATTATTAAATCAGCTTAATTTATAAATTTTGGGAACAGCAAAATTAAATATTCTTCTCATAGAAGACGATACCATTGAAGTGATGAAACTAAAAAGGGCCATCAATAAGCTTGCTTTAGATCATGAACTTATTGAGGCTAAAAACGGTGAGGAAGCATTATTAATTCTCAAAAATAACGAACATCTTCCCGATATAATATTTTTAGATCTTAATATGCCCAAGATCAATGGACTCGAATTTTTAAAAATAGTAAAAGAAGATCACGTCCTACGGTTTTTGCCCACAATTATCTTGACCACCTCAAATAACAGAAAAGATGTTTTGGCCTGTTATGACGCAGGTGTTGCCGGGTATATCATAAAACCGCTCAAATACGAGGAATATGTAAAAAAAATAGCCTTGGCCCTTAATTATTGGAGTATGAATGAATTAATAAAAGCTTAATGAAAGGTATTGTTTTTACTGAGTTTTTAGATCTGGTCGAAATCAAATTTGGTTTTGAAATGGTAGATACCCTACTCACTCAATCTGAGCTTCCTTCCCAAGGTGTTTATACCGCGATTGGGACCTATAGTTTTGCCGAAATGGTAAGCCTGCTCAACAATTTGAGCAAGGAGACGGGTATTGCCATTGATGACCTTCTGCTGGCCTATGGCGAGCATTTCTTTGGCGTTGTACAAGAAAGCTACCCACAATTTCTTAAACAATACAGTGATCCCATAAGTATGCTTTCTTCAATAGAAAACCACATACATGTAGAGGTAAAAAAGATTTATCCCGATGCCGAACTCCCTACATTTAGCGTTTTAGAGAAAACCGATAACAGCCTTGTCCTGCTCTATAGGTCCAGCAGGGCCATGCATTCCTTCGGAAAAGGACTGATGAACAAAACCTTTGAGCATTTTAATACTAAAGCCACTATCTTAGTAGAAAAAATAAAAAAGAATGGCACTGAAGTAAAATTCACCATACATACCCATGAGCGAGGATAAGATAAAAATGTATGAGCGGGCGCTTGCACGCGAAAAAGCAGCTAGAAAGCAAGCTGAGCACATACTTGAAGAAAAGTCCCGGGAACTGTACCTAAAGTCTGAAGAACTAAAAAACACAAATCAAAAGCTTGAACATCTGGTCAAAAAGACAGCTTTAGAACTTAAGGGTGTTTTTGAAAATATTGTAGATGCCTACGTTGTGAAGAACCTCAAGGCAGATGTCATTAAAATGAACGAAGCCGCTGAAAAGCTTTTGGGATACACGCTTGAGGATCATATCAATTTGTCAAACCTGGTTCATCCCGAAGAAAGGGAAAAGGTAAAAAAGGGATTTCAGGACCTGATCGGGAATGGTGCGGTTACAGATTTTGAAATAAAAATAATTATCGCAAACGGGAGCATACGCCTCGTACATATCAATGCAAGTTTAGTGTATGACAGTAATGATAACGTAATTGCTGCTCAGGGAATCGTGCGGGATATTACTCAGGAAAAGGCAGCCGCACAGCAACTTATAGATTCACAAAATAGATTGTCTACTCTTATTTTAAACTTAGAGAGTGGCGTGCTGTTAGAAGATGAAAACAGGGATATAGTCATTACCAATAAGCGCTTTTGTGATCTGTTTAATATCCCGGCCTCGCCAGAACAGCTTATTGGGCAAAATTGTAGCCAGGCTGCTGACCAGAGCAAAGGCTTCTTTAAAAATCCAAAGGATTTTGTAAGCAGGATCGATGAACTTATCCATAAAAAAACGCAAGCACTTTCAGATGAACTGCAATTAAAAGATGGTCGCATATTAGAGCGAGATTTTATACCCATTTATGAAGATGGCGTTTATAAAGGGCATTTATGGACCTACAGAGACGTGACCTTGCGCAGAAGATTTAGGGAAAGCATTGAGGCCGAGCGGGAGAAATATAGCAGTATCATAGCTAATATGAACTTAGGCCTCATAGAGGTTAACAATGAAGATGAGATCCTGATGGTAAACCACAGCCTTCAGGAAATGTCTGGATATACTGAAGCCGAACTCATAGGTAAGAAGGGTAAGGAGGTCTTAATAGTAAAAGATGATCAAAGCAAACTGGTAAAAGAGAATACAACCCGTTTAAACGGAAAATCAAACTCCTATGAAGTAAAGGCCCGTACTAAAAATGGCAAGCTGAGGCATTGGTTGATCAGCGGTGCACCCAATTATAACCTTAATGGCCAGGTTACCGGATCTATAGGTATACACCTGGATATTACAAAGCTTAAAAATCTGGAGATTCAGAAAGAAAACCTGCTTAAAAAGCTAGAAAAAAGCAATGATGAACTGCAGGAATATGCCCATATCGTCTCGCATGATTTAAAATCGCCCCTGCGCAGCATTAATGCCCTTATAAACTGGATACGGGAGGACAACAAAGAAAATCTCACCCCAGAAACTGCAGAAAATCTCAATATGATAGACGCCACCTTAGAAAAAATGGAGCGGCTTATCGCTGATGTTTTAGAGTACTCTAGCGTGAGTGCAGATAATTCAGTTTCTGAAAAAGTAGATCTCAACGAGGTGATGATGGATATAAAGACACTTTTGTATATCCCAGAACATATTGATTTAACGATAAAGAAAAAGCTGCCGGTAATCACGGCAGATAAGATAAAGATACAGCAACTTTTTCAAAATTTGATAAGCAATGCGATACGTTATTGTGACAAACAGCCGGGGATTGTTGAGATAGATTTTAAAAATGGCGAAAATGAATATACCTTTTTGGTGAGGGACAATGGTATAGGTATCGCTGAAGAATATCACGAAAAGATCTTTAAGATTTTTCAGTCCCTCAACAAGCGCAAGGATTCAACGGGAATCGGGCTTTCCATTGTAAAAAAAATAGTTGATCTGTATAAAGGTAAGATCTGGCTTGAAAGCAGGATAGGGGCTGGCACCACTTTTTACTTTACCCTAGCAAAATAATTTTATGAAGACTGTACAGTTACAAAAAAAGAAGGCAGGAAACTGGGAATACCTAAATGAGGATATTGACCTGAAGAATCCTCTAGTCCTTATTTTTGGAAACAGGTTCCTTTTAGAAGAGTCTTCCATCTATAAAGAACTCCGTGAACTTTTCCCCACGGGTCATCTTGTTTTTGGGTCATCCTGTGGTGAGCTGGTGGCCGGGGTTGTAAATAATGAGCACATTACCGTAACGGCCATAGAATTTGAGCACGCCACCTTTGAGGTTAAGACCATTAATATTAATGATGCAGATAAGGATAGCGAAAGGGCCGGTGCCCAAGTGGTAAATAAACTTACCAGAGAAGGTCTCGCGCATGTTTTTGTAATTTCTGAAGGTAGTTCTGTAAACGGCTCGGCACTTACCAAGGGCATGCAAAATGCATTACCACACACTTTGATCACGGGTGGCCTCTGTGGTGATGATGATAGGTTTGAGAAAACATTGGCCTCCTATAATGAAGCACCTAAAGAAGGAGAGATTGTAGTAATAGGTTTTTATGGGGAAAGTTTTGAAGTTTCATTTTCCATTTATGGAGGATGGACCCCCTTTGGCCCAGAGCGGTTAGTAACGAGGTCAAAGGGCAATATACTTTATGAGATAGATGGCAAACCGGCGCTTGACCTTTATAAAACCTATCTGGGGGACAAGGCAAAAGATTTGCCGGGAGCTGCACTTATTTATCCACTTAATGTCAAGACCAAAGAAAATAAGCAATCTTTAGTGCGCACTATATTAAATATAGACGAAAAGCAAAATTCTATGATCCTGGCCGGGGATGTGCCAGAGCAGGCCACAGTACAATTGATGATGACAAATATGGACAGCATTGCCGCAGCTTCAGAAACCGCTGCCATACGCGCCATGGAAGGTCGTGGCCATAAACCCCAGCTCGCACTGCTCATCAGTTGTATAGGCCGTAAACTGGTGCTTAATCAACGTATAGAAGAAGAAGTGGAAGAAGTTATGGATGTAATAGGTAACGACGTGGTGATCTGTGGTATGTACTCCTATGGTGAGATCGCCCCTTTTTATGGGGAGCGCAGCACAAAATTGCACAACCAGACCATGACGATCACTTTAATAAGCGAGTAATGAACCCATTGTTAAAAAGGCAAATACGCAAATACCTTCCCGAAGATTTAAGGGAAAGAAAGGATATAAACAATTTTTTAAATGCAATTAACGATTCTTACGACAATCTGGATGAGCAGTTCAGCATGAACCAGCGTGCGATGAAAATAAGTTCTGATGAACTTTTTGAGGCCAATAGACTATTGCGTGAAGAGACCGAACAGCAACAGGCATTGCTCAACAGGTTACAAACTGTTATCAATGCGGCACAACCCTTTGAAGAATCTCAAGAAACCAGTGAGGCGCACAATGCCCTGGCCGAAATAAAACTTGCAGATTACATCAGTCAACAAGCAGAACAGTTGATCAACGTAAACAAGAACCAAGAGCGCTTACTGGATGAGCTTGCGGTACAAAATCAAGAACTCAATGATTATGCGCATATTGTCTCGCACGACCTAAAATCACCCTTGCGCAGTATAGAAGCCTTAGTGAGCTGGTTAAAAGAAGATTATGAAGAAGCTTTGGGCAAAGAAGGTAAGGCTCAAATAGATTTAATCGTTGCCCACCTTGAGAAGATGGATGCACTTATATCAGGTATCTTGAGCTACTCTTCAATAGCTAAAGATGCAGGTACTGAGCAGCGTATAGATCTTAATACGCTTGTAAACGAAACAGTTGACCTACTCCATATACCGCCCGCTACAAAGATTTATGTACATAAATTGCCCACCATTACCGCAGATCATTTTAAGATACAGCAATTATTTCAAAACCTGATAGATAATGCAGCGGGAAATATAGATAAGCCCAAAGGCCGTATCGATGTTATTTCCCGGGCCCTTGACAATGGTTACCAGTTTGAGATCAGAGATAATGGTAAAGGGATAAACCCGGCCTATTTTAATAAGATTTTTCAGGTATTTCAAAAGTTGGAACACGATTCACTGGGTACGGGCATCGGGTTATCGATCGTAAAAAAAATCGTAAGCTATTATAACGGGAGGATATGGCTGGACAGCGAAGAAGGAAAAGGCACTACATTTTACTTTACACTACCCAATACATAATGATGGAGCAGCCCAATCTTAGCTATATCAAAGAACTTGCGGGTGGTGATGCCGCTTTTGAAAAAAAGCTCATCCTCGTACTCAAAAAGGAACTGCCCAATGAAATTACAGAATACCAGCGCAATATGAAAGATTGCGCTTTCGCGAAAGCGGCCGAAAACGTACATAAGATCAAGCATAAACTGGGCATAGTAGGCCTGAACAAAGGTTATGAGTGGGCAATAGCTTATGAAAATGAACTGAAAAACCAGAAAAATGCCTCCCAGGGGAGATTTGATGAAATGTTACAGGTTTTATCCCATTTTGTAAATGATTTATAATATGTAAATTGCCCCTAAAGACAAAAGCCTCAAATTTTGAATTGTATTATAGTAGATGATGAAGCCGCAGCAAGAATGATCGTGTCTCATTTGTGCAATCAGGTTGATGAACTTCAAGTGATCGAAGAGTTTCCCAATGCCCTTCAGGCCATGAAATTTCTCAATAAAAATGACATTGACCTCATTTTTTTAGACATTCATATGCCAGATTTCACAGGTTTCGATTTTATCGAAACCTTAAAAAACCCACCCAAAATTGTACTTACCACCTCAGATAAAAACTTTGCCATTGAGGCTTTTGAGTTTGATTGTATCGTAGATTATCTCGTGAAGCCCATCACGCTTCCGCGTTTTATAAAGGCCGTACAAAAAGTAAAGAACTTTAAAACCCCTCAGTACGCTGAAAAACCCTCCACTTCAAAAGAAAATGATACTACGGGCGGCACAGATAAGGAAATGTACGTAAATATAGATCGCAGGCTCATTAAAATTGAGTTTGATAAGATCTCTCTCATCGAGGCCAAAGGGGATTATATCCTGATCAAGACCGAAGATAAAAATTATACGGTGCACTCTACCCTTAAAAAAATTGAGGAAAAACTGCCCGAGAGCTTATTTCTGAAAGTACACCGCTCTTATATCATAAATATTAAGAAGATTATAGATATTGAGGATAACAGTGTGCTTATTGCCAGAGAGGTGATCCCAATTAGCCGATCTAATAGGCCCGAATTAATGAAACGTCTCAACCTTTTATAGTTCCCTTTTTTGCTTATCGTCTTTTTTTTACCACTCATCTACACTTAAACGCTGCCAAGCGTTTTTAAAATAAGAGGGGAGTAGATCTTCCTAGATTTGGCTTATATAAACAATAAGTCATGAAAAAAATACTTCTCTTAATTACACTATTTGCGATAAGCAGCTCGATGGCCCAGGGCTATCAATATCTGGGGACCTTTAATGCAGACGGCACCCCAGATTATCTTGAGGAGGTGGGCGACATTGTCACAAGTACCTTTATGGATACCATTAACAATGCGCTTCCCGAAAGTTATCCCGTACCAGATTATAATCCGCAATATTTATCCTCAGGCTTTGACACCGATATTTTTTTAGAAGAAGCCGCAGATGTTTGGGTGACTTTTGTAACCGAAGGCGCAGGTTATAAAAATGTACTGGGTTTTTATACCTATGATTATAATGCCATAAGCCCTAAAAAGCCACAGGCGGAAGATATTACCATTATCTTTCCCAATGTCTCTGCATCTGGTAGCGGGGGCGGCCTCATACCCGGGGACAAAGTGCACATAGGAACATTTCCCCCCGGGACGGGCATAGGCTGGGTACTTTTGGCAAACGGGTATCAAAACAATCAGGTTACATCCGGCAATTGGCAATTATTTTCCAACGAAAGTTATAATCCTGAAAATGACACGGCCCTAAGGCAACATAATGTATTGCTAAATGACCCGGCCCATGAGCGCATCATCTTGGGTTTTGAAGATATACGCAGGGATTACGCTTCTTGTGATCAGGACTTTAACGACGCTATTTTTTACATTACCGCAAACCCGTACCAGGCTATAAAGACAACCAATCTATCTGACCCCGACCCGGGTGCAAGCCGCACCTCATCGGGTAATGATGGTGGCCTCGAAAGCAATGGAAATCTTGCCGGGCTCATCGCGCGTCGCAATCTGAAAAGATTAAAGGAGAACAATAAAATGTCAAAGAGGAGAATGCAGCCGTCATTTTTTAATAAAAAATCGTCGTTTTCGGGAACGTTAGATGCATTTTTACCCACCACGGGCAAGTATGGGAGCGAGGTCCCCCAATATGCCACCCCTACAGATCTGCTAGGGATTACCAATGCCACCCAAGTGGTTGCCGTAGATTATTATGATAGGGAGCAGCGTGTTTCGGCAGTACTCGCCACCGCTACAAAAGGATCAGTTTATGATCATGCAAAGGCAATATGCGATCGTTTAAACAGTTCGTCGTTAGAAGACGTACGTACCGTTACGGTGCGCGGTCATCAATTGTTGAGCTCAAAAATCAAGCGCAGTAATGGCGATATTGAGTATACGGTAAGCTTTTCGATCAAGCTTGGGGAGAAATCCAATGAACTTTTCAGTTTTTGGAACATTGACCGCTACCCTTCCGGAGATTACAACAATTTTCAGATATGGGGAGGATCCTATTCTCAGGTATTTCATATCGCAAACCACATCATAGATACCTTTAAAACCTCAAAAAAATTAAACAGTAAAAAACCCGATAATGTTGTACCCCCATTATTTGTAAAATCGGGATATTATAATAACGGCCAGATCTTCCTTAAGGTCATAAACAAATCTGGGAGCCACTCCATGATTTTTAGGGGCAATTTAAAAGAGACCGAAGTGGCAGGTACAACAGCCTATCAAGAGACGCTGGCACTCACGGGGGATCTGGAACAGACTATTGCAATACGTACGGGCAGCATATTTGATATAGGCTTTTCGATCTCTCCCGATCAAAATACCCAGATCGATGCCCTGTATCTGGCCGATGGACCCTGGGGACTGGATTATTTACAGGATAAAGTTGCCGTAAACAATTTTAAGATTGAAAATATCATGACTGCAACTGCCGGTGATGCCTATGCCGTTGAGCGCAATCCTAGCCTACAGGGAAGCATAAAGGAGACCCTAAACCTTTTTAGACATTTAAGAGCAGGCGATCAGGTAGTACCGGTAAAGGATTATGAGCAAATTTCATTTAGGGTTCAAAATTCACTTCCGGTTGAGGTTATCCTGATTACAGATGAGGAAATTGACTGGGAGGACCGCTGGAAATATACAATCCCCCCGCACAGCACCATGAGCCCCATTGCCATAACTTTTACTGATTTTACAAACAGCAAAGGGCAGCAGCCCAAGATTGAGAAGTTACGATCTGTGGTATTTTCCATAAGTGGGGATTACTTAAACTTTAAGCCTTTTAAAATGGGGATTATGGATCTAAAATTTAAACAGAATACACTTGCCGTTACATCGTTTGCAGCCGCTAAAAAGACCACTTTGATCAATTATCCCAACCCTTTTAAGGGGGTTACGACCATAAATCTGGTAAACCCCTCTACAGAAGTTACGATCAGGGTCATCGATATGCTGGGGCGGACGGTAGATGTACAAAAGCTCGCTGCCCGGGAAGGTCTACAGGTACAGTACCGGTCACCCCAGTTAAAGAGCGGGGTTTATAAATATGTCATCACAGATACAACTTTACAGACCTTTCAAGGCAGTTTTCTGATACGATAATTGGTTGGTTTATTGTTGATGTTGAAGCCATTACCGGGGCGGTAATGGCTTCTTTTATGGAAAAACGTAATGAAATTTTAAATTGATAATTATTTCAAAGACATTTAGATTATTTGTTTCGCTTATAATTTAGATTACCTGCGGAGTAAAATCTTTTAGGACACAATTATGAAGGAAAACAGTTTTATAAGATGTAAAATGGATTAAATAAAACTCAAAACGGAAGCTACCTTATTATGAAGATGATTCATGGGATTATTTTAATGTAGCGTATGTAAATTGGATAAAATTATTTTGATTAATCTTAAAGTATCATAACTAGCGTCACCCTGGATTTATTTCAGGGTCACACTAGTAGCTTAAGTATTGCTTTACTACAGTTTGAGCTACATTTGGAAGATATGAGTGCGATGCTGAAACAAGTTCAGCCTGACGAAAACCCACTTTATGCCTAATTACGGATATTCAAAAATTATTTGAAATAATTTATGAATGGACCCACAAACTGAAAATATTTATTGGAAATACTTTAAAATGCTGCGAAAGGAGAGATCGAACTTATAAAATAATGTTTTCAAACATTTGAAAAACCATCTGAAATTGATTAAAAACTGATTTTAATACTCTTAACTTTTATCAAATTTAATGGATTTGCACAAAAAATATTGATTTAATCCCAAATGATGGTAGCTTATAGAATGGTTTACTATAATCAAATTGAACGAAGCAAAACCGAAAATTTTGACAAAACATATATTTATAAGGAAAAATGGCTACTGGAGTGGACACAAAAAAACCATTAAATATCAAATATTAGAAGTTAAAAAAATGGAACAACGATAAACTTATTTATTACTAATGGCAGTGATTTTAGCTTGTAACCAATCTGTTGACAAGAAGTATAGCACTGATCAACCTACACATAAAAAACCTAAATTAAAAACTGATGTACTTTCAGAAGTTTTGACCTCCGATTACCAAGTATTTACAATAAAGAAAGGACAATTAGGAGATAATAAAATCGGCATGAATATTTCAGAAGCGGAACAAAAGTTTAAAGGATTTAAAAAAGAAGTGGGTCAAGCAACAAGTTTTGCCTATGGCGGTGGCAGTCCAGCCTATTTATATTATGATCATAACATTTTAGCATTTGGTATAATTCCGAAACTTAACTCAGATACTATTTTGTTAATCATTGCGGTTTCCCCTCAATTGAGAACAATTAATGGACTTAATCCCAATTCGACTGTGAAGCAGATTTCAGAAAAGTATCCCAATGTAAAAGTAAATCAAGATTTAATGAATGGATGGGAATACATTTCTGACACAGTTAATAATTGGGAATTTATATTTATGACTGACGAAAAAACGGTTGGAGACTATCCTGAACTAGAATTTCCATCAGCACTAAAAAACAAGGATATTAAAGCAGATTGGATTACAATACAGTAAAAGCCCGTGCCTGATATTTGCAATTGCCATGCTGGCTGACTGCTAAAAATGATAAAAGTATTACTAAATAAATTTACAATAGGCGGAAAAGAAATCTGTACTAAATAAAAAGATTTCTTCTGATCAGGTTATTATAATTTAAACATAGGGCGATTAAGTACCTGCCATCTTAAACGTAGGCCCACTTCGGTAAACTCAAAACCGGCTGCGGTCGCAGAAGCAATGTTGCTGTACTTGGCATAGGCGCCCATTTCAAAACGGTTGGTGAGGGCATATTTTAATTTCGCCTCGAGCCTAAATAGGGTAGTGGCATCATCTTGTTCTACAAATTGATATCCGGCTGCGGCATTGGCGGCATAGCTCCACTGGCCGGCGGTACCCGTAAGATCTAAAAATAGTTCGGCCGCCTGATAGCGCGCCGGGCTAAAATATAGCGTGGGCACCTGATTTTTAAAGCTGAGGTATTGATAATTGAGACCGCCCTTAAGTGCGGGCGATTTGGTAAAGGTATAATACAGCGAGGTAAACAGCAGGTTGCGGGAGTTGCCATCTGTCTGCTGGGTGTGCATGAGGCCGGTATACCAACCCAAGTTAATATTGGTGCCCATATTATAGTTTAGAGAGTAGTTGTTCATAAAGATCTTCTCATCGATAAGAGCCGCATTAAAGTTTTGCAGCGCCCGGCTATAGCCTACTTCTAGATATTGCAGCGGTAAGGGCCTTGATTTTACAAATACAGATCCGTTTACATCTGTATAATCATTTACATCTGCGTGTGCTTTTACAAATCCCAATGCGCCCTCTACCCATGTGTTGTTGAGCACGCGGTACTGTGCGCCCAGGCTTACCTCAGTATTGTAGGCCATAGTTTTGGTGGTCTTATTTTCGGTGGTCCTGTAGGTATAGTTAAAGCTGGTGCGCAAGCGTTCAGAAAAAGGGATCGTTGCATATATACCGGCTGCATAGGCCTTGTTGTTACCGTTATCCCTAGTATAGGCACCCTGAGTCTCCACGACAGGGGCCAGGGTGGCCTCAATGGTTTTTATCAAGGTTTTGGCATCTTTTTGCCCGGGATGAAAGGTAAGTGTCCTTTTCGCGAAAGCGTAAGCCTTATCAAGGTTGCCCTGAGCACGATAGGCGTTTGCAATACCCAGATTTCCGTCAAAGGAAGTACTGTCTTGGGCTAAAATGGCTTTATAGGCTTTAATACTTTGGCTAAATTTACCTGTGTACATGCCCAAAGTGGCCGCAAGGGCGCCCACTCGCTTGTTGTTTTTATAGTGGTCATTGACCGTCGCCAGGAGGGTGCGCGCTTTTTTATATTGGCCGTTCCAGATCAATGCCTGTAGGTAACGCTCTTTTGCCGTAAGGATTTTTTTAGGATGCTTTTTAGCATAAATCGTTGCTTTTTCGGCATAATCGAGCGCTTTTTTGTCCTTTTTCATTAAATGGGCCACGAGGGATCGCCCTATAAGAACGCTTACGGTATCGGTGAGCTGTTGATAGGTTTTATCTGCCTGGGTATAATTTTTTTGTGCGATATATACATTGGCCAAAGAATTTTGGGTATCTGCATCTTTAGGAAAATCCTCTAGATTTTGTATAAGTAAAGCTAGGGCAGCGTCATAAGATGTATCGCTATTGAGTTGGGCGGCTTTGCCCAGTCGCATGTACTTTCTGGAGATGAGTGCATTTGCATTTTTAGGCTGTAGGATAAGTGCCCTGTTTACCTGTGCGAGGGCAGTGTCATATTCCATAAGGTTAGATAAGGTATTGGCATATCCCAATACTGCTGAAAAGCTTGTACTATCTTGGGCGATGAGGTTTTTATAAACCTTTTTGGCCTGGATAAAATTATGGGCCCATAAAAGGGATTCTGCATAGTTGAGCGCTACTTCAAAATCCTGTGGGTAGTCTGCTTTTAGATCGATGAAGAGGCTCTGGGCCATCTCTGTACTTCCGCTAAGCCCCAAAGCACGGCCATAGCAAAGTCTGGCGGTTTTGTTATCTGGATATTGGGTAAGTACGTCGCCAAAATATGTTTTGGCCTTAAGGTACTCGCCATTTTCCAATAATTTAAAACCGGCATTCATATCCTGCCCAACGCTGATGCTGCCGATAAACAATACGATCAAAAGAATTATTTTTTTCATGTTCCTTGTTTTTACACTTGCAAGGTAGGGGCGTGGCTCTCCGTTTTAATCTGAAGAAAATTACCATTGACCGATACTTATTGTCGTTTGGTGGTGAAATAGGAAGAATAAACGTCAAATTTTGGCCGATTAACCCCAAAAAATGGCCGATTTTGTAAGAAAATCGACAGGTTTTAAATGCTTTTCACCATTCTTTATTAAATGCTTTGGGGTAAAATTTCGCGAAAGCGAGCTTAAAGAAGAGTCGATACCGCTCATCTACACCAATTTTCGATTCATCGAAAGAGTGACCTGCTGGCCTAATAATGTTTTCATATTTGTGCCAGAAACAAAACGATAAATTATGCAGCTCACTTTGATCAATACCACAGGAACCTTAAGGATTGTACACAACAGCAGGATCATGGCCACTGCAAATACCCTGCGGGTGGTACATAAAAAAATAGATAGGCCCGTCATTAAACTAATCACTTCTTAAATAAAATAATATGATTTTAGCTGTACAGAAAATAAAAAAAACCCTTAGCCCAGAACAGGTATTTATGTTAAGTGCCTTTATCGTTAACGGGGGCAATTATATGTATAACTTGGTTTTGGGCCGGGTTTTGGGGCCGCGGGCTTTTGCAGATGCGGCGATCCTTATCACCTTACTGCTCATACTGTCTTTTGTGGCCATGACCTTTCAGCTTGCCGTGGCAAAGTATACCGTAGAGTTTAGTGAGAAGCAACAGGAGGTTTTTGTAAATACCGCGTACCGGTATGCCACCGGTTTTGGGATTGTATTGGGTGGTGCGATCGTGGTTTTTGCAAAAGGGCTTCAGGGATTTTTTAAAACGGAATCTCATGTCATGTTTACGCTATTTGGCCTGTTGATCCCCCTTTATTTTATCATGAGCGTAAACCGGGGGAACCTGCAGGGGGGCAAATCTTTTATAGCCCTGTCGATAACCTACCAGCTTGAGATGTTATCTAGGCTGGGGCTTACCTTTATATTCCTGTATCTTTTTAACATTACCTCTTCCCTTGCAGTCTCCAGTGCCATAGGGATCTCTTTTATAGTCGGTCTTTATCCTTTAAAAAAAATAAACCTTAAAAAGGGTCTAAAAACAGCCATGCCCACACGGGACAAAAGGATTGTGCTCCGTTTTTTTATACTTACGGCCTGTTATGAGCTTACCCAGATCATGTGCAACAACAGTGATATCCTTTTGGTAAAACATTATTTTCCGTCGTATGATGCGGGGCTATATGCCTCACTGGCACTTATAGGCCGGGTGGTTTATTTTGTGACCTGGATGCTGGTAATGCTGCTTTTGCCCACCGTTGTAGACCTGCGCAAAAAAGGTTTGGATACGGTGCCCGTACTTTTAAAATATGTAGGGTATATATGCGTATTTGCAGGCGCGGTCGTAGGCTTTACCTTTCTGTTTCCCAACTTAGCGGTCAGGATGCTCTTTGGCGAGGAGTATATTTTAATTGCCCCCTTACTGGGTTGGTACGCACTGGCTACCTCTTTTTTTGCCCTGTCTAACATCTTTGCCTATTACTTTTTATCGCTTGATCATTACAGGCCTATTCTTATTGCTGCTATTTTTGGGACATTGCAGGTAGTACTGATCATGCGTTTTCACGAAAGTCTATATCAGGTGGTCCTGGCACAGGTTGTGGCTATGGGTGCGTTGCTGGCGGCACAGGTACTCTATTTTGCAGCCCTACAGTTTAATGCCAAAAAAGGTTGATCGGCTCTTATCTACCATTCGTCTACAGATTATTTCTACCCATCGTTTTAAGCCAGATCGCCGGATAAATGTTAGCATCTTTGAATAACTAAAAACAATAATGTATTTAAATCAAACAATTATGGCCTTTAAAATCAAAAACATAGACGGTGTCATCTGCTTAAAAGGTGAAGTGGCAACCACACATATCCGGGAAGTATACGGATTTATCAAAGCATCTTTTAGAATAAATGACCAGTTGATTGTAAATCTCTGTGAATTAACCAGTAATCACGAGCTTGTAAAAAACATGTTAGAAGGTCTAAAAACCACTCTTAACGAGGATCAGCAATTGATCTATTATGGTTTTACAGAACCTAAGGTAAAGCAGCTCTTTGCTGAAATCAACAACCCTGCAAATTTTTACCAGGCAGCTTAAAAATAAATAACATCATTAAGATAAACCCCAAAAATATATTATTATGAAACTTGCCATTGTCACCGCATACCCGCCCAGTAAAGTAACCCTCAACGAGTATGCTTACTATCTGGTAAAGCATTTCCGTCAACATCAGGAAGTCTCTGAGATCATACTTTTAACCGATGTAAAGGCTAATGAAGCCGATATCGATTTTAGCGAAAATGGATGTAAAATCACCATAAGGCCCTGCTGGAAATTTAACGCCTTTGGCAATGTGATTTCTATTGCAAAAGCCATTAAGGCTACCCAGCCAGATGCGGTGTTGTACAACCTCCAATTTATGAAGTTTGGGGATAAAAAAATCCCTGCTGCCCTAGGGCTGTTTTCCCCATGGATCACCAAACTTATGAAGATACAAACCATTGTGCTGCTTCATAACATTATGGAGGCAGTAGATCTTGACAACGCAGGGTTTACAAGTAATAGATTTAAGAAAAGGATTTTTAATTTTATAGGTGAAATGCTTACCCGTGTGGTTTTAAAGGCAGATAAGGTCGCCCTGACCATAAGTAAATATAAAACCA
The DNA here is from genome assembly GCA_965219335.1 of Leeuwenhoekiella sp. Classification (GTDB taxonomy): domain Bacteria; phylum Bacteroidota; class Bacteroidia; order Flavobacteriales; family Flavobacteriaceae; genus Leeuwenhoekiella. The sequence continues at coordinate 1,092,172 of CBDCNG010000007.1, read as the reverse complement.
TACTTGAGCAAAAATACAATGCCACAAACTGCCTACTTATTCCGCACGGTACTTTTGAGGTGCCTAAGGAACCCAGTTATGAGCTCCCGGCGGGACCGCTCAAGATCATGACCTTCGGAAAATTTGGCACCTACAAAAAAGTAGAAGTTTTGATAGAAGCCGTAGAGAAGGTGCGCGATCACACGGGGCGTGACCTTGAGATCGTTATTGCAGGGACAGACAACCCGAACACGCCCGGCTATCTGGAGGCGGTTAAACAACGCTATGCTCATGTGCACAATCTTACCTTTACCGGTTATGTGGCAGAAGAAGATGTAGCCACGATCTTTACACAAAGTGCGATGGTGGTTTTCCCCTACACCTCGACCACCGGAAGTTCTGGTGTACTTCACCAGGCGGGTAGCTACGGTAAGGCTGTGGTTATGCCAGATCTGGGCGATCTAAGTATTTTAGTTCAGGAAGAAGGTTATAGGGGCGAGTTTTTTGAACCTGAAAACGCAACGAGCCTAGCCAATGCCATCGCTAAGTTTGTCATTCATGAAAATTATAGAAACTCAATCGCCAGGGCTAACTATGAGGCTGCAAAAGCTTTGCCCATGTCCCAGATTACGGGTATGTACCTTGATGCGTTTGCATCGATACTGCCACAACCGGAAATTGAGCTACGGCGGGCAGCATGATCACCTATTTTTTGTGATGGCATAGGCTTCGTCTTTCACCCCAAGTGTATTTATAAGTCCAAAATAGGCCTGTTTAGTCTTACGCCACGGCAATTTACCCGCCACTTGATTGGGTATTTCGCTAAAATCATAGAGTGTCCAAGAGAGATAGTTTATACTATCTCTCTTTTGTATTTTAAAAAAATCGGCATAAAACTGTGCCTGATCTTGTTCGGTATTCCCAAAAGGATTCCATATACCCCGATAGCTCGAAAGCCCAATTTCTTGAAGTACGACCGGTTTTTCTGTAGCTGCAACAAGGTTTTGGTGAATTTGATGAAGGTTTTTTAAGTCTTTGTAATAGTGATAGGAGATAAAATCAACCTGATCTTTTAGAATAAGTGCAGTTTCTGGCGAAGACCATCCTATGCTAACGGGATGTTTAGGATCAATCTTTTTTAATTGTATGAGCGTCTGCTTGAGCCAGGAGACCACTTTGCGCTTACCCCTGCTTTTAAAATCAAGGTTAGGTTCATTCTTAATATCCCAGGCACTGAGCGCAGGATGCTCTTTTAACGCCTCAACAATAGTTGTGAGATGTTTGTTGGTCAGGGTCCAGTTCCCTATATCATAGTCACCATAAAAATCAAAAAGGGTAATCATAACTTTTAGGCCTGCGTGCTGGGCCTCATCCAGAAGCCTAATTAATTTCTGAAGTTTTAGGGGATCAACCTGGCCTTGACCAAAATCATCATAGCCTATAAAAATGCGTATGGTATTTAACCTCAGGTCTTTGATGATTTTAAAATCTTTTGCAATTATAGCGGGATTAAAATTTTTCCCAAAGGTATCCCAAGGGCTATTTTGCGGGTAGTAATTAATGCCTTCTACCGGCTTGGGTTTTAAGGGGATTTTGTGTTGGGTGCGTACTTCTTTGGCTATAGCTGTTTTTTCTAAATGGCGTATGCGCCAGAAGCCATCCTCAAGTAAAAGTATGACCCTGTAAGTGTCGTTAAAATGCCGCTCATAGATAAACTTTTTCTCTTTAAAGATCTGTTCAGTACCCATTACATTTTTATCGGTGAGCACCGCTATCGTGCCATCAGCGCTGTAAAATTCTAAAGTGAGGTTATGGTTAAGGGTGGTGGCGGCAATCGTGATACCTTTTGCTTTATTGAGGGCAAGGAGCATTTTGAGTTTTGCCCGGGCACTTTTTGTATAATGGTCATAAATACCGGCATCATCACCCGTGTTAAAAGCCTGGTTTTTTACGTACCAGGCATCAATATAATCTTTTTCTATTTTTTTTTGATTGGCTTTTTCTAGCGGTCTTCCCGGATTATCTATAGACTGCCATGTAACCTCTGGGACATAATAGGCCGTTCTTAGCAGATCTAGATGAAGCATTTTAGAACGGTCTGCACCTGTATTGAGGTAGGCCATTATCTGGCTTATTCCATAGAGGACGCCCGCATTTATGAGCACAAATGCAGCAATAATTGATATTCGGTATAGGGTTTTGCCTTTTTTCACCGGAGTATGATCTCTTTTGATGTTTTTAACCCTAATGTACTTACGCCCACTTTATACGTTCCCGGAGGAAATTGATCTTGAGGAAGCGCTAGGCTGGCTGCCCCGTCATGGGTATAAATGGAGTGGGACTTTCCTTTGATAACTATCTGAACGTGTATACCATCCTGTACGAGCTGCCCTAAATAACTGGTGAGCGGTCCCACTGTAAGGCTACGGGCAGAGTTGATAAAAAGGGGGATTTTGTCTATAATAGGGCTGAATTTTACCATGATTGGGGAGGTTTTTGCCATACCCTTTATCGCAGCTTCCACCTTCCATGTGGTGGGCTGCTCGGGGTGTAACGCTTTCGCGAAAGCGTAGCCGTTTATGGTATTTGCGTTGACCTCCCAGTACCGGCCATGCTCGTTGGTCATAAAGAAGGTGACGAGTGTCCCATCGGTCATTATATTGCCGTGTGCATCGGTGATCTGGGATGTTTTAAAAGTGATGAGCTCGTTACCGTCAGCATAATAATGGTGGGCCTGGGCGGTAATATTAAAATCCTGTGGGAGATCGGGAAAAACATCTGCTATCAATTCTTTTGATGCGATTTTGCCCAATGTGCTTCCGGTGCTTATTCTCCCGGTCTTTAATGGGGCTGGAATGCGCTGCCAAGCAAAGTTATGTTTTAAGCGGACGGTGGTTTTATTAATATTTTGGTTAAACTGGCTGTTTAGGGAGATAGCGGTGTGGTCTGGCAAAAAATTGTCTAGCGTATCTGTGGGGATACTCACAAGCATGGTATAATCCCGATCATTGGCCGTAATACTGCGGGGCCCTAAATAATTCTCGATTTTGCCCATTGCCAGGGTATCTGGCAACAACCGGAAGCTGCCGTGCTGAACCGTTTGTTCATTCTGTATCAAGCGCCACGCTACCACACCGGCGCGGCTCGTGATCTGCGGTGGTAGGTTTATCTTAAACGCCCCTTCATATTTTTCTGGCTCGATCAGGCTTGTATTATAGGTTCCAGAAACCAGTAGGTAAACATCCTCTACATCATTGGTTTTATATTCAGCAAAGGGAAGTGCTATTCCTAAGGCAGAGACCATTTGATCCCTTGGCAATTTTAGTTTAAGTACATTTTTTTGGGGAGCTTGCGAAAGACTTTGTTCATTAAAACCGCATAGGGATATAATCAATAATATACCCAGCACGCGGAGATCGACTATGTTTTTTATTGCTGTTCTCATCGTGGATTGCCAATGTATGAGTTGGTCGTAATGGTGATAAACCGGTAAGGTTTATTGCGAACGGGGATAAAACTTTCTTCAAAACCATCCCTATTGCGCTGAGGTACAATTTTTTGGGAGATACTCTCATTGGGAAGCCCATTTACAGATACATTGTAAAGGCCAGAAGTTACAATCTCGGGCAGCGCACCCTTTTTCAATTTTATGGAAAAAGACTGTTTATGTTGCTGGCGTACGCTCTCATCAATGTATACCGCATCTACCCACAGCAACTCCTTGAAGCCATTATAATAACTGATCAAAACCTGGGGTATGGTCGCCGCCTGGGTATTGGGGTTAAATAAATATCCATTTGCGTAATCCTTATGCTGATAGAGCTGCGATGGGGAGACTGCCTGATACAGATCTGTGGTGGCGACGTTGGCATTAACCTGAATTTCAAAATTTGCAGGTACTTCATCAAGCTCAATGGCCGTAAAGGAATCGGGATCATAGGTTTTGGGCTTTTTTTCATTCTCTTTAAGCCAGGCGATATTTTCAAAGTTAATTCGGTAGGGCGTGGTTTCTTTGGGCAATAATTTGTGCTTGATCACATCTTTTGCGTTAAAACGGGCCAATTCCTTATTTTGAGGAGTATACAGCGCTCCGGTTACCGAAATATCTGCGGGTATGTTATCTACGTTTTGAATTTCGCCCACAATGGCATACGTAGTATCAATCTTTACCAAGGTTGCAGAAAGTACCTCTACCACAGGTTGTTTTAATACATCCTCGTGATAGGTTTGCTCAGAGGTTATCTTACGTTTGCCGTGATTATAATAAGCGGTATTGCTTTCTATAATGAGTTGATCTGGCGCAATATCTACATCTATTGGCTTGGGTACGATATACCATTTACCCTGCTCTTTATGAACCTCGAGGGTATCAAATGTGGTTATGGCCTTAAGAGGCGTAATCCAATTAGTGGCTACAAAGCCCAGTGCTGTGGAGTCAGTATGTTTTTGTATGGAAACGGCAATACTATCTAATTTTGCATATGAACTTAAAAGGCCATCGGTAACAGATATTTCCAACATGAATTGAGATATGCTTTTGCCGCTTTCGGGATTTATGTAGGAGTGCGCTCTTTGAAATTCCTTAAAGTCAAGGGCATCATAATAGGCAATAATCACGTTTTTGGGGCTGATTTGTGAGGTATTTTTAAGGTAGAAGAGGTAAAAGCCATAAGAAATAATCAATAGTAGCATACTTGCCCATACTATTGAAATATGATAAAGTAATCTGGGAATCTTTTTTCTAAATGGGGTAAACCTAAAATACAGCGGTATCTCCTCACGGCCATTTTTAAAGGAGCGTGCCCACATAGACCTAAGATGTAACAGTAGGGCAATAAGTACGGTCGCAAAAGGGACGATGCCCCATATTAATTTTTGAAACAGGGCGACATCTTCTTTGGGCAGTATACTGGGCAACGGGGCAATGCCTGCCTTTTCCCACACCATAATACCATTTTCAAGCAAGCTTAGCCTGTGCCATCCCGTAAAATAGAGCAAGGGGTCATAAAACTTATCATTAGAAAATACATATTTAAGATGGTATTTTTCGGGCACGGTCAAAAATTGCTGCAGCGAGCCAATTCCCTCAATACCCCGATATTTTGAATTCTCAAGCCGCTCTACGGCTCGGGAGGTAAGTTCTGGTAATCTGCGCGCCGAGTGGTAATCGCCATCTACCGTGGTTGCCCGGGTCTGTGCCGAGAGCCACGCCATCTGGTCCCCAAAGCCCAAAGGCAGGTATCGCCATTTAAAATGTTCATCTTCATTTAAAAAATTAACAATGGGCAACATATTTATCGTTGCCGGTTGGCTGGGTCTAAATTTGCCCAAGGTTATGGTAAAAATTGCTATAAAAATAAAAAGCCCTGCCAGAAATCCCCCAGAAGCGCGATGCACCAGTATACCCCATTTTTCCTGTAAAAACGCTTTATAATCCCCTTCGACAAACCGGTAACAAAACTCTCCAAAAGCGGGCAGGGCCATAATTGTGGCCCACAATGTAAAACGGTCAAGCGTAAGTATGTTAAAGGCATTTTTGCCCAATATTTTTAAGGGGATAGGGGTGGTGCCACCGGTCCCCAAAATAAGCAACAGGGTAAACGAGATCCCGAAAAAAAGTAGCCGCTTGCTGTAATAGCGGTACATAAAATAGGGCAGCAGCAACAGGAGCATCCCCCATGGGATTACAAAAAACACCAGTCCAGATGAAGTGACTTCCAGAAAATTATCCCTAGAGCCATGGGGAATGGGCACTTGGGTTATGGGATTGTTTTTGGTATTGATCCAGTAAGGGAGTATGCAAAGCACGATGAGGGCCAGTGAAGAGGCCCCAAACACGATGATGCGCCTAAGGTGGCCCCATAACGCTTTCGCGAAAGCGTAAAATGTCACCCTCTTATAGCTTTTTACCTGCTCCCGGGCAGCATCCATCACGACCATGCCAATGAGCGGAAAAATAAAGAACACCATACCAAATATAGGGGTAACATGGTGCGAGGTTACCGTGACCGCAAGTAAGGCGAGGGCCTTAAAGAGATTTTTTTTACGGGCTGTCTTGAGCCAAAGATAAATCTCGGGGAGGGCATGCATTAATATGGAAATACCAATAATACTTGGCAGCTGCCCAAAAATATGCAGGGTTTCTACAAAAGAGGAGGAAAAAACGGCCAATAATGCGGCATATCCGGCTACTTTTTTGTCCGGTATAAGCACTTGCGCAAAACGATACACCCCTGTTATAAAGAGTACTACACCTATGAGTGCGACCGTAAATAGGCCGAATTTGAGACCGCCCACATAAGAGAGTGCGGCTATACTTTGATGTACTAAGGGAGGGTAACCCATCACCGTAAAGCCCGTATACCAGCTATAGTTCCAGGGCTCAAACCAGCTGGTTGCATAATGATTTGCAAAAAATAAATGAATCAGTGCGTCATAAGTGCGCTCTAATGTAAAGAACATCGCCGTACCGTGGAAGATGATTCCCAAGAGTACAGCGGTCACCAGATATTTATTTGTACGGGTTGCCTTCATTTTTTGGGGCGCAAAAGATAGTCATCACGACCACCTTTTAAAGATAATTTTTTCGATAAATGGTCTATCTGTCGATGAACGGTATCTGTCTATACCAATCCGTCATCTGTCGAAGACCGATAAAAATAGACTTTTTAACCGAGTATGTTTGTCCTGTAAGTCATAAATATCTTAAACCCCATATCATGAAAACAGGAATTATCATACCATGTTACAACGAGGAAAAGCGTTTAAACCAAGAAGCATTTATCTCTTTTATAAATGAAAATCACGATTATCATTTATGTTTTGTTAATGATGGCAGCAAAGACAATACACTTGCTGTGCTAAATGCAATGAAGGATCGCGCCCCGAGGGCCATCAGCATTGTAGATGTAAAGAAAAATTCAGGAAAGGCAACAGCCGTAAGGGCAGGGGCACGATTTTTATATAGTATGTCAAACATCTCCCACATCGGTTTTGTAGATGCAGACCTCTCTACCGATTTTAGGGATTTTAAAGATCTGGTCACCACCTTAAAACGGGATAATAAACTGGTAGTTTTTGGCTCTAGAAATACGGGTGGTGGCACAATCGAACGCAATTTTTTTAGGGGTGTCTTCTCCCAATTTGTAAAGCAGTTTATACTTTTAATATTGGGTTTGCCCATAAGGGATACACAGTGCGGCGCAAAAGTATTTAAAAGAGAAATTGTACCAGTGGTCTACAAGGAAGCCTTTGTGAGCAAATGGCTGTTTGATGTAGAGATTTTTTTGCGGCTTAAGAACTATTTTGGCAAAGATCAGGTCATGAACACGATTTTTGAGCAGCCTCTGATGCGCTGGGTTCACGTAGATGATTCAAAATTAGGGATGAAAGATGCGCTGGAAATCCCGGGCAGGTTGGCACAAATCTGGTTTAACTATAGTTTTGTAAACAAGACCATCCTTACCAGGACATCGTATGGGGGTGACTTTCAAATGGATGTAGCAACTCCGGAATTTTCTGTAGCTGCATAAAATGGCACACTCAACTATTACCTAATAAAATTCCTTTTGAGATTGATTTTAGAAGCTTTAAAATATCTCGATATTGACCTAAAAATAGAACTTATTTTTTTGGACAGATTTTTAAAAGAGTGACGCCACCAAGACTGTATTTCTTGAAGATGCCGCATACTGCCGATAAGACTGTATGAGCTTGAAAATATAAGGTGCTTCAAAACAAAAAAATCCATCAGCCAAAAAAGCTGATGGATTTTCTACTGTAAGTGACCTTGCCAGGATTCAAACCTGGAACCTCCTGAGCCGTAATCAGGTGCGCTATTCAGTTGCGCCACAAGGCCTTAAATTATAAACTTCTGCGATTAGCGGAAGTATTACTATCGCTTAAAAGGACACCGGAAGCTTCCGTTTAAGCGGGTGCAAATATAGTTATAAAAATAATCCTGACAAATATTAAAAATTAAAAAAGGCCATTCCAAAAAAATAATTTTTCCAATAGCCCAAATTGGTATGATCTAATGCTAAATAATTTCTGCACTCAATCCTTCTTCCAGCAGTTTGGAGCAGCGCGGTTCCAAATCCTGATAACTGCCAGTCTTTACGGTGCATTTGCCTTTATAATGCACGATTAATGAACATTGTTCTGCCTGTATGGGCGTATGGTCGCAGGCGGCGATCAGGCTGTGGATTACATGATCAAAAGTGTTAACATCATCATTGTACACTACGATCTCATTGTCCTTATCCTCTTTGGTAAGTACATCTGTTTCTTCGAAAATTTTTTCTCTTGTACTCATTATAGTGCATTTTAAACTTTAATTCTTTGCAAATTTACAGGCTACCCAGTTATTTTTTTCAAAATTCATAATAAAATTTAATCCGTGTGTATTGCACACTGCTGTAATGTCCGGTATATCCTCTGTATAAAAGCCACTTAAATAAAGCGATCCCTTGTCATTGAGACATTTCGCGTACGCGGGAATATCCGTCAGTAGCACGTTTTTATTAATATTGGCGAGGATGAGGTCATAACTTTTTCCCTCCAGCAGACTAGAGGTTCCATGCATTACATGCATATTATTTATGGCATTCTGTTCTGCATTTTCCATTGCATTCTCATAGCACCAGCCATCAATGTCAATAGCATCTACCTGGGTTGCACCCCGCATTGAGGCAAGTATGGCAAGTACCCCGGTGCCGGAACCCATATCCAGAACAATCTTACCTTTAACCGATGCCTTTAATAGATGCCTGATCATTAAATAGGTGGTCTCGTGGTGACCAGTGCCAAAAGACATTTTGGGCGTGATCACAATATCATACTTTTCATCTTGTTTAGGGTGGAAGGGGGCGCGAACCCTGCATTCTCCATTGACCTCAATGGGGTCAAAGTTTTTCTCCCAGGCCTCGTTCCAGTTAATGGTTTCTATAGTCTCCTTAATAAACTCAATATTAAATTCTGGATTCTCAAAAAGTTGAATATTTCTTAATAAATCCTCGTGATCAGCATGCGCAGGGATATAGGCTTTTAGGCCAGTATTGGTTTCTTCAAAACTCTCAAAAGCAAGTTCGCCCAGTTGTGCGAGTAGAATTTCAGTGCCTGGTATGGCTGGGACAACGGTAAAAATGTAAGCGGTATAGGCCTGCGCCATAACGTGCACTTTGATTAAATGATTTCTTTTAGCCAACTGGGGATTTTGGCAGCATCTACTGTTAACCCAACTGAGCTCACCCTTGGCTTCAACTTAATGGTAAAAACCTCACCAATTTCAGAGAATATCGACTAATTTCCATATAGAAATGGACGCTAATATGCCTGTTCAGTATAATATTATCTGCTTATCGCGGTTTAAATAGCGTTGACAATGGCCATAAAATCTTCCGCTTTAAGGGAGGCGCCGCCTATGAGACCACCATCAACATCCTTTTTGGAAAAAATTTCTTTTGCATTACCTGGTTTTACGCTACCGCCGTACAAAATGCTGAGGTCGTTTGCCATTTCCTCACTATATTCATCGCTGACCTCACAGCGTATGTACTCGTGCATATCCTGCGCCTGGTCTGGCGTTGCGGTCTCGCCAGTGCCTATTGCCCAAACGGGCTCATAGGCCAAAACAATATTCTTCCAAGCCGCAGCATCAAGGTGAAAAAGGGTATTGGAGATCTGTTTGCATACTACCTCATGATGCTCGCCATAATTGCGATCCTTAAGTTGCTCACCAAAACAGAAGATGATGCGTAGGCCGTGCTTCAGGGCTGTGTTCACTTTTTCGGTGAGCAGATTCTCGTCTTCACCAAATAGAGCGCGCCGCTCGCTGTGCCCCAATATCACAGTATTTACTCCCACGCTTTTCAGCATTTGCGCAGAGATTTCACCGGTATAAGCACCAGATTCCGCCTCGTGCATATTCTGGGCTGCAATATGGATATCAGTATCGCGCACGGCCTCAAATGCACTGTATAAGTTAGTAAAGGAGGGTGCTATGACCACTTCAGCGTTTGAGGTTTTAGGTATTTTTTTGATACCCGAAATCAGGTTCTGCGCCTCGTCCAGACCGCAGTTCATCTTCCAGTTTCCGGCTACGATTTTCTTTCTCATGGTTTTTATTGTTGGTTTAATCGGTTTTCCTTGTTCATGTTTCTGACAGAACAAGCTATAAAAATAGGGTAGGAGCGGGTATTATACAAATATTTCCTGCCGCCACCGTTTCACAAACAGAATTTCTCCAGAATTAATGGATACTGTGATAGTTCGTAAAGGCTTTGCGCAGGCATTACCTCCTGTTACGGTTTGGTATTCGCTGTTGATCCAATTCCTTAATCCAAAATCGCTGCAACCTTCTTGTTAACCCATTCCAAAAATCGTTCATCTGCTTCTGTAAACGGATCTCTTTTATCAGAGTCTATATCAATCTGGCCCACATTTTCACCATCGATGAACAGCGGGATCACGATTTCAGACTTGACGCTGATGCTGCAGGCTATATAATTGTCCTGTGCGGCAACATCAGGAACCACAAAATTCTTGTTGGAGATGGCAACCTGCCCGCAGATGCCTTTCCCAAATGGGATTATAGTATGGTCTGTGGGCGCTCCTGCGTAGCTCATAAGTTTAAGTTCAGGGCGGTCACCATTTTTAAAATAAAATCCTACCCAGTCATAATGCGCAAAGGTATCGCGAAGTGCATGGCACACCTGCTCGAGACGCGTGGCCACGGTGAGACTTTTATCTTCCAATATCCTTGATATTTCCGGTTTTATGGTTTCAAAATCCATATTTAATGTATTTTTAGTGAAATTTGTTATATATGTCAATGATGAATGTGGTTCAGGAAGTACTTTGCTGCTGATCCTTAAATGAATCCCAATGCGCTTAGGTCTTTAAATTATGAATTGTACTCAGCCTATTTTACTGACACGCTATCTTTTATACTGCCTTCTCTCAATGAATGGCGCCGGGATATTTATTTATCAAAAGAAATCTGAATTTGTTTAAACTCATCCGCAAATATAAGGCTGTACTCCAGTTTATCCTTACCTTTTTGGGCACCTATTTTATACTTTCGCTCGTTTATGGATGGTATATAAAACAGGCCTCATCACCCATTTTCTATCCGGATTACATTACGCACGCAGTGGCCGTACAGAGTGCCGGCGTGATCAATTTTTTGGGCTATTCTACACAGATTGCACCCTTTCCCGGGGAGGCATCCGTAAAACTGATGGTCAATGGGCATTTTCTGATCCGTGTAGTAGAAGGTTGTAACGGGATGAGCGTGATCATTTTGTTCTGTTCGTTTGTACTTTCATTTTTTAACGGATGGGTAAAAACCCTGCTATTTATGTTGGCAGGAGCAGTGGCGGTTTATGTGATTAATGTACTGCGTATTTCCTTTCTTGCACTTTCGCTCTATCATTACCCTCAGTTTACCAATTTTCTGCACGAGATCGCTTTCCCTGCAGTCATTTATGGATTTGTGTTTTTGCTCTGGGTTTTTTGGGTGAGCAGGTTTAAAATGAAAAGCGCATGAATAAGGTACTGCGGTTTACGCTCATTGTTTTGCTTTTTATTACGCTGGCAGCCGTGCGGTACCTTGAGAGGTATTTATTTTATGACCCATTACTCGCCTATTTTGATCTTGGATATTTAAATGGAGAAGAGCTGCCCGCGATACATCAATTTCACTTTTTCCTATCGGCCGCATTCAGGTATTGGCTCAATACCTTACTGTCGCTGCTCCTGCTTTATCTGATTTTTCTGGAAACATCGATACTTAAATTTTCATTTTTGTTCTATGGAAGTGCTTTTTTGATCTTAATGGTACTGTATGCCATTTTGATCGCTGATTTTGATCCAGAGCATTATCTGAGACTATTTTATGTACGCAGATTGCTCATTCAACCAGTCTTTATCATTTTATTACTACCGGCATTTTATTACCAAAAAAGGACGGGAAGATCATAGGGCTTTGTAAATTTGACAAAAATTACAAAATGATGAAAAAGCTTCTAATATCTACCCTCATCCTTATGTGTTTTGCCTGCGGCGAAAGAAATCAAAAGCAGGAAGTGGTAAGCGTGGAAAACGAAACCCATGAGGTTAATCCCGAAAGCATCACCCCTACCAAAAGGACGGCGCAGATCAAAGACACAACTGTAGCCAGGATTTACGATAGCTATACTCAACTAAAGAACGCTTTAGTAAATACTAACACTAAAGCTGCGAAAATCGCCGGAAAAAGCTTGGAAAAAGCAATTGAAGCAAAAAGCAGCACTGATCAATCCCTCACGGAAAGCCTTGAGGCGATCACGGGTTCAGATGATATTAATAAGCAGCGCGAACAACTACCCGCTATTACTGATGCGGTTAAAAAAATGCTAGACGGCTCGATATCTTCAGGGAAACTATATTACCAATATTGCCCAATGGCTTTTAACGGAAAGGGCGGCCACTGGATCAGCAATGTAAAACAGATCTACAATCCTTATTTTGGGAGTAAAATGCTGGATTGTGGTGCTGTTGAACAGGAGATAAAATAAAAAGGGATATAATTCACTTTTTGATAAGGATCAAACGGTTAATTGTGATTTTTGATTTATCCTTATCTTCTTTAAACTTAAATGTGATGCTTTTTTTAAAATCGTCAATGGTGATTGGAGCTAAGAACAATTTATTTTCGCTACTCTTTTTTTCGTTATAAAAGGAAATAGGTTGACTCACAAGGTTCTGTCTTTGCCAGAGACTTGTTGTTGCCCCATCGGGAGATTTTTCTGTATCGGCATATAAATCATAATCCCCGTTGGGAATTTCGTTGAGATCAATCCTTACCAGAGCACCGCTAGTAGACTGTATGGAATTTCTATTGACTTCAGCATCGCCTAAAAAACTGTAGCGCATCAATTGCGGATATACCATGAATGTTTTGGGTATATATACAGTGGTTAGCTCATTTGTAGGAGCTTTTTGTTTGTTAGTCACGCGTTCCTGTGCATAATATAAAGCGATGGAGGTATAATCAACGGGCATATTATTATTTTCGGGCCCGTGCTCTATGGTATGACTGATCTCTGTTTCAAAAGGTATTTTATCAAGGATAAAAAAGCGGTAGCCACCAGTTCTCGAGAAGGGTAGGGAATAATCAAGAGCACCATGTAAAGGCAAACTTGCCATACCATCCCAGCGGTCTAAAAGGGCATACCAGCCGCCGTTAAAATAATCTTCAGAGCCGGTACCGTGCATCCTCATCGCGCCATCAATGCTCGTGACATCATCCCCCTCAAAAAAAAGGGTCATCCCAGGGTCTAGTCCCTGTGCTTGTAAAATCGTCCCTACGTAGTGGCCTTTTCCTTTTCCTTCTAAAAAAATATGGGATTTACCTATTGCAGCATTGACATCACTGTTCCAAAAGGCGTAAAACCTACCCTCCTTTGTTACATCTCGTGGTTTTTTGGATAAAAGCACTGCCGTGCGCAGCTTGATCGGGCGGTCATCTTCTGGATGTTTTGAAGAGCGATAAATAAGTTCGACCTTGGCGCTTTTATCAAAGGGCATCGGGAAAAAACAATAATCAATATTATCCTTACTTCCCAATAAAAGCCCCTGCATGGAACTCCTGCCAAAAGCATAACCAAAAAAGTCTGAAACAGGTGCATATATGGCCGGTTCCTGCTCCCCATCCCAAGTTATGCGGAGATCGATTTTTTTATGAATACCTTCAAAAGCAGCGGCATTATAAATTTTAATACCCTCGATACGACCACCAGTATTTATCTGGGCAACAGTAATGGCCTCACCCGGTTTAAGAACGGTATCTGTTTTTATCTCTTTATCAAAAGTGGGATCAGAAACCTTTTCCCAAGCGGATTTTAAATCTTTCAGGACTTCACCAGAATCTTGCACATCTTGCTGCGAAAAAGCATCTACAATATAAGAATTTGGAACAGATCTGTACTGAATCTGATAGAACTGTAATTTCTTTCCTCGGAAAACAATTTTGCAGCCCTTATCATAAGGTATGGGCACATAGGAGTAATAGCCTCCGAGTTCATTACCGGAAAGTGGTGCGTCAAATGGGGAAATACCGCCTGAAAACAACTCTGAAAACTTAATGGAATAGGAGGGTTTATTACTGCCATGTAGATAAAAATCAAGGGTATCCTGCGTAGGGGTGGGTGTCCATATCCTATTGATGATCCCTTTTCCTTTTACATCAAAGATCACCAGACAGCTATCGGGCGTTTTGCGCAGGTACGAATATTTTCCACTAAAACCGTCGTCATTTCCACCTGTGGTATCATAGGATGAAACCTGAAATTCTTTAGTACGATCTCTGTATGCTGGGAGATCCTGAATATTGCCCATTCTTTTTAAGGATGAGGCAAGATTGATTTTAATTTGCTGTGCATTTAAGATTGTGGTTGCGCATACAAGGAAACAGAAGAAGATCGTTTTTTTCATAAATGATAAAATATGGTCATAAAAATATGTATAAATTTTATGATCTAAATTTTTCTTCAAGCGGGTATCTCCCTGCCGTATTTTTTTAAATAATCCATAGGAGTCATACTGGTGATTTTTTTAAATATATCGCGAAAGGCTTTCGCATCAGCATAACCTACAGCGTACATAACTTCATTTACGGTTGTACGCTCTTGCTCCAGTTCTTTTTTTGCCGCTTCTATACGCACGCGCTGATGGTATTCCTTAACGGTATTTGCGGTCGCTTTTTTAAATCTGCGTTCAAAAGTACGGCGGCTTAAAGCCATTTTTTTACAGAGTTCGTCCAGTGTTATCTTCTCCCGAAAATTACGCTCAATATAATCTTGTGCTAACAGCACCGCCTGATCTTTATGTGATTTCTGTCCAGAGAAGATCATAAAGGGCGACTGGCTGATCCGGTCAATATCGATCATAAATCCCTTTGCCGCCATCACGGCCGTTTCTCGACCTGCATATTTTTCTATCAGGTAAAGGATCAGGTTTGTAAAGGAGTAGGCACCCCCGCTGGTATATATGCCATCCGCTTCGGTTACGATCTTATCATCCATCAGGATCGCCCTGGGGAATAGTTTTCTAAACTCATGGGCAAACTGCCAGTGTGTTGAGCATTGTTTGCCGTCAAGAAGGCCCGTAGATGCGAGAAAAAATGATGCCACGCACAGGCTTACGATCTCAGCACCACCGTTATATTGAGAAATGAGCCAGGGGAGAAATGCTGAATTACGTTCCAGGTTTTTTTCCAGATCATCATGTATGGCGGGGATGATGATAAGATCTGTCTTATCAATATCATAGATCAATACTTCCGGGTTTACGGTAAAAAGGCCATGGGATTGTTCCGTTTGCTTTTCAAGCCCTACCAGCTGAACCTTAAAAACAGGGTCCCTGCCCAACTCTTGATGATAGGTATTTACCCAATTGAGCATCTGGTGAGTTCCCCCAATGTTTACCATGCTGGTGTGCCCTTTTGGGATAAGGATGGAAACGTGTTTCATAACAGGCGATTTAAAATTTAATATATCGTTATAATTTGTAAATCAGTCATTTTACTATTTTTAGTTAACCAAAATAGGTAAAGTAATTGTCGCAATTAACCCGTGAGATTGACGGAAATACACCCTCTAATACTTCAAAATTGCCGGTATCTTTGAGTTATTAAAAATAAGGTATATCCTTAATATTAAATTAAAAAGTGCGATTATGAATGTGGAGGTCTTAAATAATTTTGATGTTACCACTCAAGAGGTACTGGAACTGCTTTCGCCTTTGAGCGATATAGAATTAAATAGTATTCCTTTTAAAAACAGTTGGACGGCTGGCCAATTGGGCGATCATTTGTACAAGTCCTATAACGTTATAGTTATACTTTGTGGAGCTGTAGAAGAAACAGAGCGCCCACCGGATCAAAAACTGGAAGAAGTGCGTAAGCAATTTCTGGATTTTTCCATTAAAATGGAATCACCCAAGGAAGTACTACCTACCGAAGAGCCCATTGACAAACAAGAATTGCTCGATAAGTTAAAAAGGCGTATAGACCAGCAACGCACAGTGATCATTAACCAGGAGCTGTCCAAAACATGCCTTGATTTCTGCATTCCTGAATATGGCCCATTTACCCGTCTTGAATGGATAGGGTTTAATATCGTGCATACGCAGCGACATATACATCAGCTTAAAAATATATTGGCAAATCTAAGATTACTCTATGATCACACGCAGCGAAAAATTGATTGTTGATTTTAAGGATTCCTTTGCAGGTGAACCTTGGTACGGTGATTCGGTCTTTAAAAAACTTGTAGAACTAGATTTTAGGGTTGTTAACTTCAAGCCTTTACCTAATTTTAATTCTATTGCAGCAATTGTACAGCATATGATCAACTGGCGGATTTTTGCCATTAAAAAAATGCAGGGTGATAAAACGTTTGACATACTTCAAAATGATGAAAATGATTGGACTGATGTGCATATAAGTTCTCAGGCAGAGTGGGATAGTCTGCTCAATAAACTCAAAGAAACACAGCACCAAATCATCATTATGTTATCGACTTTAAGTGATGCTTTTTTTGATGAAAAAGTTTCGGGAAGGGATTATACCTTTTATTTTCTGCTTGCCGGTATCGTGCAGCATGATATTTATCATCTGGGTCAAATCGCTCTAATCAAAAAATGGGGTGAAAAACATTAAAAAGCTCCTTATTATGACGCATTTGTATTGTATTTAAAACATAAGTTCAACCAAAACTATTCAAAATTATGTCTACATCATCTAAAACCGCTATCGTCCCGAAAATAAGTTATAACCTCTGGTTTGATACTCAGGGGAAAGAGGCGGCCCGTTTCTATACGTCGGTATTCAAAAATGCTACCACGGGCATGACCAACTTTTATGGGAATGAAGGCCAGGAAATACACGGCAAGCCGGAGGGGGATGTCATGGTCGTTCAGTTTTGGCTCGAGGGGCAGCAATTTATCGCGCTTAATGGTGGCCCAGATTTTAAGATCAATCCGTCTATATCCTTTTTTGTGTATAGCAAGACCAGGGAAGAGGTTGAGCGTTTCTGGGAAAAATTGTCTGATGGTGGTTCTGCTTTAATGACCTTAGATAAATATCCTTTTAGTGAGCTGTATGGCTGGGTACAGGATAAATATGGAGTGTCCTGGCAACTTATGCTTTCACCAGATGGTAATGAGCAGAAAATTGTCCCTTCCATGCTTTTTGTAGGTAAACAGGCGGGTAGGGCAGAAGAGGCCATTGATTTTTACACCCAGCTATTCAAAAACTCAAAAAAAGGAGATATGGCACGTTATGAGAAAGGTCAAGAACCCAATAAAGTGGGAACGCTGATGTATGCCGATTTTAGCCTTAACGGTCAAAAATTTGTGGCGATGGATAGTGCCCAAGACCACGATTTTAAATTTAATGAAGCGGTCTCTTTTATCGTAAATTGTGATACACAGGATGAGGTAGATTTTTACTGGGGCAAACTTTCTGATGATGCTTCTGCAGAACAGTGCGGCTGGTTAAAAGACAAATTTGGTGTGTCCTGGCAAATCGTTCCCAAAGTGCTTCCCAAATTGTTGAACAATACAGATCCCCAAAAAACCGAAGCGGTGATGAAAGCCATGTTGCAGATGAAAAAACTGGATATAAAAACTTTGGAAAATGCTTAGACATGCGCAGTGCCACCCACATCAGGAGGTTTTCTTTAAAGGTCTTTTAGGATATGAAATTCTACGAAAGGATTTTACATTTTAAGGACATCAAATCAATACGCCAATTCAGTAAAATTTCAACAAAAGATGAAAACAAAAAAAATATGGGCAAACCTTTCGGTAGAAGATGTAGAAAAAACCAGAAAATTCTATAATGAGTTGGGATTTAAATCTAATGAAGGGAAGCATAATAATTCTGAACTCGCTAGTTTTAAGGTTGGTGAAGATGACTTTGTGGTGCACTTCTTTTCCAGGGGAAGTGATCAGTTTAAAGAATCTATTGGGGGCCCGGTTTCCAATTTAAATAACGGAAATGAGGTTATGTTTACCCTCTCGGCAGATAGTAGGGAAGAGGTAGATCAATGGGCGGTGAGTGTTAAAAAGGCAGGTGGTACAGTGTTCAGCGAGCCGCAGACGGTAATTCAGGAAGGTTGGTACGGTTGTGGTTTCTCAGATCCTGATGGCCACAAATGGAATGTTTTTTATATGTCATTAAAAAAAGGATAAAAGATGCGACGTACAAATTTTAAAACAACAATACATGCCATGCCAGAAAAAGTCTGGGATGTGCTATGGAATGATGAGACCTATCGGTTATGGGCGGCGATTTTTATGCCAGGTTCCTATGCTAAAAGCGACTGGCAGGAAGGAAGCGCTATAGAATTTCTTGCCCCTGATGGCAACGGAATGTATAGTGTGATCGATAAAAAAGATAAACCTTATATAATGGCCTTTAAACATCTGGGAGATATTATCAAAGGTGAAAAGGAGATGAAAAACTGGAGCGGGGCCATGGAGATTTATACTTTACAGAATAATAATGGGAAAACTGATCTTGAAGTCGCAGTGGACATCTTTCCCGAGTTTGAAGAATTTTTTAGCGATAAAATGCCCAAGGCCCTCCAGAGAATAAAGGAACTATCAGAAGTATAATATTTAAGATTTAATCCATTCATTAAAACCTAATTCAATGAAAGTAAATCCTTATCTCAACTTTGACGGCGAGGCCGAAGAAGCATTCAAATTTTATCGATCTGTTTTTGGCGGTGATTTTAAAATGAATATGAAAATGAGCGATGCCCCTGGTACAGAAAAATTACCAGACGATGAAAAAAACCGGGTGATGCATATCGCTCTGCCCATTGGTAATGATACGATCTTAATGGCTTCAGACACGTTACCTTCAGCGGGCCATCGATTAGACAAGGGCAATAATAATTATATATGCTTACATACCGATAGCAGGGATGAAGCAGATCGCATTTTCGCAGGGCTTTCTCAAAATGGAGATATCCAAATGCCCCTTGAAGATCAGTTTTGGGGAGATTATTACGGGAGTTTTTCTGATAAATTTGGGGTAAATTGGATGGTAACTTATAGCAAATCATAATTATGAAAAAAAACAAAATCATTTTCTGGACGACAACGGTCATCATTTTTCTTTTTGAAGGGGTAATGCCAGCACTCACCTCCCAGAGCGACCTTGCAAGAGATGGTATACGTCACTTGGGTTATCCTTTGTACTTTGGCAATGCCCTGGTGGTATTTAAAATTTTGGGCGTACTGGCATTAATAATTCCGCAAGTACCAAAACGTTTGAAAGAGTGGGCCTACGCTGGGTTTACTTTTGATTTTTTGTTTGCCTGTATCAGTCATTGGGCGGTAGATGGTTTCGGTTTCAACGCTATTTTTCCACTGATTGTTCTGGGTATTTTAATGGTTTCCTATATATATTACCATAAAATTTATGATCACATTTAACTTAAACACCATGACACTATGAAAGATACCATTACCATTAAAAAAACTGTACAGGCCCCTATTGCCAAAGTTTGGCAATTCTGGACAGAACCTGAACACATAACACAATGGAATGCAGCTTCAGACGACTGGCATACGCCAAAAGCGGAAAACAACCTGAAGGAAGGTGGGCGTTTTGTATATCGTATGGAGGCTAAAGATGGAAGCGTCGGCTTTGATTTTGGAGGAAATTATACCGCGGTCAAGCCTAAAGAACATCTGGCTTATGCCCTGGATGATGACCGTAAAGTAAGCATAGATTTTAAAACTGAGGATCATGCGGTCACAATCACGGAAATCTTTGAACCCGAAAACGAAAATCCTGTTGAAATGCAAAAACAAGGTTGGCAGACGATCCTGGATAAATTTAAGACGTACACAGAATCAAAAATAAAAATCGACCAAAATAGGGATTAAAATAAAATAAAGTAAAGTAAGGTAAAGTAAAGGTTCTTTCAGTGGGCCTCTGATGATTCCTTACCGCTGCCATTAATTGCTAAGATTCTAAGGTTCCGGGTACGGTAAAATCAATATTTAAATGATATAACATGTTACAGCAATCTAAAGCTTTCAGTGGGTTTTCAGTAGATGATATTAAAAGGGCAAAAACCTTTTATCAGGATATTTTAGGACTGAACGTAAAGGATAATCCCATGGGATTGATCGAGCTACATCTTGAGGGTGGCACCGTTATTTTGGTTTATCCAAAATCTGATCATACGCCCGCAACTTTTACCGTGCTCAACTTCCCGGTTACAGATATTGAAAAAACAGTAGATACACTGCGCGACAAAGGGATCATATTCGAGCAGTATGATACGTTAGGTACTGATGCCAAAGGGATCGCGCATAACGAAGGCCCATTGATCGCCTGGTTTAAAGATCCGGCTGGGAATATATTTTCGGTAATTCAAGAGGATTGATCATCGCTAAAAAATTATATTAACAAATGAAAAACAAAGCATCTATTATCCCGAGCATGCGTTATCAAGACGCGCCCACAGCGATTAAATGGCTGTGCGGAGCTTTTGGGTTTCAAGAAAATTTGGTTGTTCCCGGAGAAAATGGCAAAATTGCCCACGCACAACTTAGGCTGGGAAACGCCATGATCATGCTGGGGTCTGAGAATGATAATATATTTGGTAAACTTACGCGTACCCCAAAACAATTGGACGGTATAAATACGCAAACTGCATATATTATAGTGGAGCAAATAGATGAGCACTACAAAAAAGCGGTTGCCGCTGGTGCGGAAATTTTACGGGATATTCAAGATGAAGATTATGGCGGCCGTGGCTATACCTGCCGCGATCCCGAAGGCTATATATGGAGTTTTGGTTCTTATGATCCCTGGGCAGAGTCGGATGCATAAACATCGGGCTAATAATTGATATGGATTTAATGTAGCCTGATAAAACTTATTTATGTCTAATACCCCATATACCATATGAACTACTATATTATCGTAGCATCTAAAGATCACATGGCAACTGGAGTGAAAGAAAAATTTGCACAGGCGGGCCACGGAAAAAGAACCCAGCTGGACAAACTGGAAAAAGGCGATTGGATAATTTATTATTCGTCTAAAGACACCTATGAAAATGGAAAAGCCTATCAGAAATTTACTGCCTGCGGCCAGGTGGAGGATGACAAGCCCTATCAAGTGACCGTTAATGAAGACTTTAAGCCTTGGCGTAGAAAGATAAATTTTTATAAGGTTGATGAGGTAGAAATACGCCCACTTCTGGATGATCTTCAATTGATAACCAACCGAAAAAAATGGGGAATGCATCTGATGTCAGGTTTCGTTAAAATCAATAAAGCCGATTTTGAGCTTATCGTCGGAAAAATGCTGAAGCATAAAAGCAGAAAGAATAGTTAAAGACTCTTTGTAAGCCAATATTCATTTCTGAATTATGAAATAAAGGGCAAATTTGAATTGAAATACTCATATGTACGTCGTAGGTATCCCAAAAGAGCAATTGCCGAAGAAAATTAAAATCGTGAAACTCTAAGCCTAGAAAATCTTTTGTTGATATATACGATGATAAGATATCTTTCTAAAAGAGTTTTTAACGTAAACTTATTGCCGAGATCTGATGCGCCTTATCTTCCTGAAAAAAAGGGATTTCAAATATTACTTTCTTAACAAAAGTTTAGTTGATTTAGCTCATTTATGGTGAGGAAAAAAGAGTTTAAAAGGTCATTTCTTTCCTGTCATTCCTTAATTTTAAGGGTATAAATGATGAAGTTATGAAATATAGAAAACTGGGAAATACCGAAGAAAAATTATCTGCAATCGGCTTGGGCTGCATGGGTATGTCGCAGGCTTACGGGGAGCGCGATGATAAAGAGAGTATCGCTACGTTGCACCGGGCGATAGATTTAGGGATTAACTTCTGGGACACCGCAGATTTTTACGGGCGTGGTGATAACGAAAAACTTATCTCAAAAACGTTAAATGAAAATCGCGACAAGGTTTTTTTGGCAACCAAATTTGGTTTTAGGGAAGATCCGGGGGCAAAACATTTTAGTGCAAAGTTTGATGGTTCCCCCGAATGGATGTACCAGGCGGTAGAAAAAAGCTTAAAACGATTAAACGTAGATCATATTGACCTTTATTACGCACACCGCGTGGATCCAAACGTTCCCATCGAAGAGACGGTGGGTGCTATGGCCGATTTGGTTAAACAGGGGAAAGTAAGGTTCTTGGGGCTTTCAGAAGCTTCAGCCCAAACCATAAAAAAAGCAAATGAGGTGCATCCCATCTCTGCATTACAGAGTGAATATTCATTGCTCACGCGGGATGTAGAACGTGAAATCCTCCCGGCATTAAGAAAAATGAATATTAGTTTTGTACCCTTTTCACCTTTAAGCCGTGGACTGTTGACCGATAATTTAGAGAGTATACGCAACATTAAAAAGGATGATGCCCGCAAGGATCTTCCGCGTTTTAAAGGAGAACATCTTGAAAATAATCTAAACCTCGCCCGCGCAGTTAAAGGAGTGGCGGAAGAAAAGGGGATCTCTACCTCACAACTCGCCCTTGCTTGGATTCTCGCTCAAGGCGAAAATATTGTACCGATTGCTGGAACCAAAAAAAGAAAATATCTTGAAAAGAATGCTGACGCTGTAGATGTTGAGCTGGGTAGTGGAGATATAGAAAAGATAGAAAATATCCTTTCAAAATACGCTAACACTGGTCCGCGCTATCCGGAGAGCGCAATGAAGCTTGTAGACGACTAGTTTAGGAACTTTAATCTAAAATTTTCTGATCAGGGGGAAGTCATCTCTAAAATGGAAATTTCGATATTTTTGGCAAGTCATGTATTTTTTATCTCACAACTGAAGATAAAAAATATTTAGAAACAAAATATACTAGTTCGGCCTTAGCGAAATAAAGACCATGTGTTTTCAACTTATGTTTCATATCAAATCGCGGTAGGCATATTTTTGACCTTTCCTTCCAAATTCAAGAATTTAACGCAACTAAAACGAAATTTTTGCATCTAACTAAAAAGTGTGATTATGAAAAAAATCATATACATTTTAATGGTTACTTTAGGAGTTATGTCGTGTAACGCTGGTGATGATCGTAGGATGACAAGTTCAGATTTGATTGGAAAATGGAATTGGACTTCAACTGATGGTGGAATAAATGGAGACATTCATGAAACACCCACAACTACTAAAAAAACGATCTATTTGACTCTAAAAGCCGATTATACCTTTTTAATAACCGAAAAGGGTAATGAAACATCTAGCGGAAATTATATACTGACTATGAAAGAATCAATTTATTCTGGCCAAATGGAAAGATATATTACACTTGAAACGACTGACCAACAAGCTGTGGGATTTGTTAAAAATGGAATTGTGAATATAGATAAAAACCAGATACTTCAAATTTCGGATAATAACTATGACGGAATTGCAAGTAGATTTAAAAAAATAGAATAAAATCCATATTTTAAGAAAGCTATAATTTTTTACTTTTTCTGGCTCACTTTTGATAAACCAAGAGGATTTTCAATAAAGGTACGTTTGTAAACTCAAGAATGAAAAATTCCAATGCCTAAAAATGAGTATATAGGTAATGTTAATGAACCTTCAGAATTCAATGACAAAGAAGATATGGATTTTAGCGGGTTTTATAATTTTCAAGTTTTTATTTCAGTACTCACTTATAAATCCTGAGTACGATTTACAACGGGACGAATATCTTCATCTCGATTTGGGTCATCATTTGGCTTGGGGATATTTATCTGTCCCACCATTTATTTCCTGGATTTCTAAAATTATTTATCTTCTGGGCAATTCCGTTTTTTGGATTAAATTCTTCCCGTGCTTATTTGGTGCTCTGACTATTCTCGTTGTTTGGAAAGCAATAGAGGAACTACAAGGAAATTTATTTGCACTGGTTTTGGGGGCAACTTGTGTTTTGTTTTCTGTTCTGTTAAGACTTAACATTCTTTATCAGCCTAATTCTTTTGATGTGTTAAGTTGGACTCTTTTTTACTTCATAATTATTAAATACTTCAATACTCAAAATGTAAAATGGCTTTTTGTGGCGGCTTTAATATTGGCCCTGGGATTTCTAAATAAGTACAATATCGTTTTTTTGGTATTGGGATTGGTGCCCTCAATTTTACTGAGCAGGCAACGCACAGTTTTCGTTCAAAAGAAATTTTACATTGCTGCACTCTTGGCATTATTGCTCATTGCGCCTAACCTTTTATGGCAATACAACCATAATTTTCCCATAATTCATCATTTAAACGAGCTGGCGGCCACACAATTGGTAAATGTTGATCGTGTTGACTTTATAAAATCACAATTCCTGTTTTTTATTGGTTCTTTATTCGTCATTATTTCGGCATTATATGCGTTGTTATTTTACAAACCTTTCAAAAAATACAGATCATTCTTTTGGGCATTTTTCTTTACCCTGATCATTTTTATTTTCTTTAAAGCTAAAGATTACTACGCAATAGGGCTTTATCCTATTTATATTTCATTTGGTTCAGTTTTTCTCGCTAATATGTTAAAGGAGGGACGGAAGAAATATTTACAACCAGTAGCTATTGCAGTTCCGGTATTAATTTTCATCCCAATTTTCAATATTGCATTCCCAAATAAAAGTCCGGAATATATCGTTGAGCATTCTGATAAGTATAAAAAGTTGGGACTGTTGCGTTGGGAAGATGGCAAGGACCATCTGCTACCTCAGGATTATGCTGATATGCTTGGGTGGAAAGAACTGGCAAGAAAAGTAGACTCTATTTATATTACAATACCCAACTCAAGCCAAACCCTTATTCTTTGTGATAATTATGGTCAAGCTGGGGCGATAAATTATTATACTACAAAAGGTTTAAAGGCAGTTTCTTTTAATGCAGATTATATCAACTGGTTTAATCTTGAGAAACAATATATCAATCTCATTAGGGTTAAAGATTATAAAGAAAGAGATAGCGAGTTTGAAGAAACCAGCCCATATTTTGAATCGGCGGTTTTGGCTGATTCGATAACAAATCCATATGCGAGAGAATACAAAACAGCAATATGTGTTTTCACACAGGCTAAAATTGACATTAATACAAGAATAGAAAGTGAAATTGCAGGTTTGAAAACTAAGCGTTAATATGGCTTAAATCCTATTTTTTAATAGTCGTATTTTAAGAAATTAGTCTTTTCAATTTTATCTATTTCAAGACATTTTTGCCCTTATTTATTCCAGATATGGCGTCATTATTTTGATTTCCAATTAAAATCAACTTAATTGGGCCAAAAATCTCTAAAATCCATTAGGTTTATTTGAATATCTATGGCCTAGGATAATTTTCAAATTATTGTCACCTTGACTTTTAGCTCGAGACAATAATATTAGATGGCTTTTCCAATAAATACCCAATAAAAAAACCACTTCAAATTAATGAAGTGGTTTTAATAGGCTCCTTTTATTAAGGAGCTAAATCTACTTAATTATTCGGTTTGACTTACATCATCCCTGGCATGCCACCGCCCATTCCTCCGGGCATTGCGCCACCGCCACCTTTATCCTCTTCAGGGATATCTGTGAGCGCACATTCTGTAGTCAGGATCATTCCTGCGACAGATGCAGCGTTTTCCAAAGCGATACGGGTTACTTTTTTAGGATCGATAATTCCAGCTTTAAGCATATCAACATAGGTTTCTGATTTTGCATCATAACCATAGTTGTCTTTGCCATCAATTACCTTAGCGATAACAACAGAACCTTCTCCGCCTGCATTGGAAACAATGATACGAAGTGGTGATTCGATAGCTTTATGAACTATCTGAACTCCAGTACTTTCGTCTCTATTTTCTGTCTTGATATCTTCAAGCACTTTTCTGGCGCGTACAAAAGCTACACCACCACCGGCAACGATACCTTCTTCAACCGCTGCTCGCGTAGCGTGAAGTGCATCATCCACACGGTCTTTTTTCTCCTTCATTTCAACTTCAGAGGCGGCACCCACATAAAGTACGGCAACACCACCGGCCAATTTGGCAAGGCGTTCCTGTAATTTTTCACGATCATAATCGCTGGTTGTGGTCTCAATTTGAGCTTTGATCTGTGCTACACGGCCTTTAATATCATCTTTTGCACCAGCACCATTTACAAGTGTGGTAGTATCTTTATCTATGGTCACGGTTTCTGCCGTACCCAACATATCAATAGTCGTATTTTCTAACGTAAATCCACGCTCTTCACTGATTACGGTACCTCCGGTAAGTATAGCGATATCCTCAAGCATTGCTTTTCTGCGGTCGCCAAAACCTGGAGCCTTAACTGCCGCTATTTTGAGTGCTCCCCGCAATTTATTGACTACTAATGTAGCAAGAGCTTCACCATCTACATCTTCTGCAATGATCAATAGCGGTTTTCCGGACTGAGCAACGGGCTCAAGTACTGGAAGCAAATCTTTCATGGAAGAGATTTTCTTATCGAAAAGAAGGATATATGGATTCTCCAGTTCGGTCTGCATTTTTTCGCTATCGGTCACGAAATAAGGGGAGAGGTAACCGCGGTCAAACTGCATACCTTCTACCACATCAACGTAAGTTTCAGTTCCTTTAGCCTCTTCTACGGTAATTACACCTTCTTTACCTACTTTTCCAAATGCTTCAGCGATCAGTTCCCCGATCACTTCGTCATTATTAGCAGAGATGGAAGCAACTTGTTTAATTTTTTCAGAAGAATTTCCTACTTCTACCGTCTGCCTTTCAAGATCTTTGGTTATTGCTTCTACGGCTTTATCAATACCGCGTTTAAGATCCATCGGGTTTGCACCAGCGGCAACGTTTTTGAGGCCTTCATGTACGATGGCCTGAGCAAGTACTGTAGCCGTAGTGGTACCGTCACCGGCAAGATCATTGGTTTTTGACGCCACCTCTTTAACCATTTGGGCGCCCATATTTTCAATTGCATCCTTAAGTTCAATCTCTTTTGCAACAGTCACCCCATCTTTGGTCACCTGTGGCGCGCCAAAGGATTTGCTAATGATCACATTTCGGCCTTTGGGACCTAAGGTTACTTTAACTGCGTTTGCGAGTGCATCTACACCGCGCTTTATGCCATTGCGTGCCGCAATGTCAAATTTTATGTCTTTTGCCATTGTTATTTTTGTTTCATTTCCGCGAAGGCGGAAATCTCTTGATTAGTTATTAAATTTTATTCAGTCACAAGTAATTGACCTTCTCTTATACGATGGCGAGGATGTCATCTTCACGCATGATAAGATAGTCTGAACCGTCAAGTTTAAGTTCTGTACCGGCATATTTGCCATAAAGCACGGTATCTCCATTTTTAACGGTCATTTCATGTTTTTTGGTTCCTTTTCCTACTGCGATCACCTTTCCCCTCTGGGGCTTTTCTTTTGCGGTGTCGGGGATATAGATCCCTGATGCTGTCTTGGTCTCTGCCGCCATTGGCTCGATCAAAACGCGGTCTGAAAGAGGTTTAATGTTTACTCCCATTGTTTTATACGTTTTTATATGTTGAACAAATTTTTATTGATACTTCAGACTTGGCAGAAATTATGCCATCGGGTCTGGGCTGACAAAAAGGCAAAAAAAAGACCACATTTTTGCGGTCTTTTCATTTATCGATTAATTGACGTTCTTAGTTGTCTTGCTGAGTGTCATCTTGTGTTGCAGGTGCCTTACTCTGTGGGGCAATGTCCTGCTTGGGAACAATGTTTTGTACATCTGTATCGTTGATGACTTTAGATTCTGATGCCGAGCCCTCACCAAATATGGTAACATTTGAAATCAGGATAAGTACGAGCAGCAAGGTTGCCAGCCCCCACGTACTTTTATCCAGAAAGTCTGAGGTTTTTTTGACACCTCCCACTTGTTGACCGCCACCACCAAAAGACGATGATAGCCCGCCTCCTTGAGGATTCTGAACCATGATCACCACGATCAGTAAAAATGCTACGATTACGATAAGTACTAAAAATATTAAAAACATGGTTTTATTAACTTTTATTTTCCTGCAATTGTTCTATGGCGCGAATTTGGTCTGCAAAGAAACCACTTTTTTCCGGATATTTCAAACTTAAAATTTTAAATGCCTGCTTGGCCTTTTTATAGTTTTTCTGCTCAACATAAACCCTAGCCAAAGTCTCTGTCATTAAGCTTTCGGTAGGTATATTTTTATCATCTACCATTATTTTTTTGGTATCTTCATTGGGCTTTACTTTGATCTTGGGGTTTGAGGCGATAAACCGGTCAATGAGTTTGGTCTTCCTGCTTCGCTTGGGATCCGTAGGCTCCTTCCGTTCCTGAGTACTGATATCCTGTGTTCTGTCAATGGGGTCAAAAGAGGTGATTTTAAGCCATTCGGTAAACGAGTGGGTCTCACTATCTGTAAATTCCAAAGGTCTGCCTTGTTCTAGATTTGGATCTTCGGGCCAATCTAGAGGTTTTCGTTCTTTTGGAGTAAAAAAATCAGGATCAAGTACGGCGTGAGCCTTATGCAGTTCTTCTTCCTCAACCTGTTGAGTGATATCATAGGCATCATGCACTTCAATATCATGTAGCAATTCTTCACGCTGCCTTATTCTTTGGCCTATGTCCTTTTGGCGAAATTCTTTTGAAGTAATGAAATCAAAAAGTATGCTCCGGTCCTGAGTCCTTGCCGCAGTATTTTTTAACTCTTGGTTATACAGGGGGCTGTTTTGGTTTTTAAGGCCTTTTAAATATAGGGCATGGGCGGCCTGCAGGTAAGGATACTTGCCCAGTATTGCTTTGATTTCCCGGGTATGCTCAGGGGTCATCCCGCTGGGCTGCTCAAGAAGATCTGTAAATTCCTGCTTATTCATGGATTACCATTTGGCCAGTGATTCATTAAAAATATCCTGGGTAATGC
The DNA here is from genome assembly GCA_965219335.1 of Leeuwenhoekiella sp. Classification (GTDB taxonomy): domain Bacteria; phylum Bacteroidota; class Bacteroidia; order Flavobacteriales; family Flavobacteriaceae; genus Leeuwenhoekiella. The sequence goes on along the minus strand of CBDCNG010000007.1, from coordinate 1,063,263 downwards.
GGTCAAAGATTTCAGTCACGGCATCATCCAGGTCAGAACCTATTAATTGTTGCGTGCCGGGACGGTCTGCAAAAAAAGTGAACCGCTTTTCAAAATCGTTCTTGCCATCTTCACTCTTGGTATTGATAAACCGGACATTTACCGTAATGGTAAGACGGTTTTGAGCCGCGACATTTTGAGAGGTAGCGGTCTGCGGTGCGATATAATAATCAACGATCTCCCCCTCATACACCAGATCCCCGCCGTTATTGACAAGGCTCAGGCTAGTCTGGTTCTGTATAAGATCTTGCAAAGCAAACTGAAAATCCCTATCCAGCCCGGGTTTGATGAGCTGTGCATTATTCTGAAAACGATTGACCTGAAAGGTCTCTACGCCTTCCGGAATACTACTTCCGGTAAATGAATAGAACTTGCACCCGGTAAAGAGCAGCAGGCTGCACAAACCGCAAATGATCTTAAATTTCTTCAATAGTATTGTTCTTTGATGTTTTAACGGTTAAAACATTGATTTTCTTATTTGTCGCTTCCGCGACAGCTAACGAATTTCAATTTCCTCTTAAGTTCCTTGTTGTCCCCTTTGAAATAGGGCACTTACAGATCGTACTGCTTAATTTTTCTATATAGAGTACGCTCACTGATGCCCAGTTCCTTAGCGGCCATTTTGCGTTTACCATCATGGCGCTCCAGCGATTTTTTGATCAGTTCGAGCTCTTTTTCATGTAGTGAGAGCGTTTCTTCCTCCTCAATATCTTCAACAAAATCATATTTATTCTGTTTTTCTTCGGGCTGGCTCGCTTTTTCTGTAATATGCAGTACTTCAGTAATGTCCTCGGCACTTTCATAAGCGTCGCTCTCGTCTTCCTGGTAAATTTTTTTGATCAGGGACTGATTATCTTTTTGAACCTCGTCACTATTACCATTTTCCATTAGCTTTAGGGTGAGCTTTTTGAGGTCGTTAAGGTCGCTTTTCATATCAAAAAGCACCTTGTACAGGATCTCGCGCTCACTGCTAAAATCCCCTTCACTGGTTTTAGATTTGACCACGGCCGGTAGGTTGCTGCCGGTATCGGGAAGATAACTGCGCAGTTTATCTGCACCGATACTCCTGTTCTGTTCCAAAACCGATATTTGCTCAGCGATATTGCGCAATTGACGGATGTTTCCGCCCCAACGGTATTTTAATAGCAGCTGCACGGCAGGCTCATCCAAGCGCAAAGTGGGCATTTTGTATTTATTGGCAAAGTCTGAAGCGAATTTCCTAAATAAGAGGTGAATGTCATTTTTACGGTCCCGTAAGGGTGGTAAATGGATCTCTACCGTGCTGAGCCTATAATAAAGGTCTTCCCGGAATTTTTCTTTCTGGATGGCCTCAAACATATTGACATTAGTGGCCGCAACGATGCGCACATCGGTTTTTTGGGATTTTGAAGATCCCACTTTCAGGAACTCTCCATTTTCTAAAACCCTCAGCAGTCGTACCTGTGTGGGCAGCGGCAGTTCTCCTACTTCATCCAAAAATATGGTGCCGCCATCCGCTTCTTCAAAATACCCACTGCGCGTAGCGCTTGCTCCGGTAAACGAGCCTTTCTCATGGCCAAAAAGTTCACTGTCAATGGTACCTTCTGGAATTGCGCCACAGTTTACGGCGATGTATTTATTGTGCTTGCGGTGCGAAAGTGAATGAATAATGCGCGGAATACTTTCTTTCCCCACGCCGCTCTCGCCGGTTACCAATACAGAAATGTCTGTAGGTGCCACCTGGATGGCCTTTTCGACAGATCGGTTTAGCTTAGGGTCATCGCCGATGATACCAAAGCGCTGTTTTGTAGCTTGTACACTTTCCATTCCCCTAATCCCCGAAGGGGGAATTTATGTTCGACTTACATTGAGAATTATATGTATTCATGAAATTTTCTGTAAAAAATTATTTTAGTTGTTTTTTTAGTCAAAGTACAGGTAACCTTCGGGTGCTAGTGAGCTTCGGCCCGAGTACGAAGCTCCCCTTGTGAGGACTGGGCGGAATATCCCACGGCCTCCCCCAATAAGGTTGATTTGGTGCAACCGTTGATTTTGACCATGACAAAATCACCTACTTTATAGTGCTCTTTTGGGAAAACGGCAACTATGTTCTGTGAATTTCTTCCGCTCCACTCGGTGCTGCTTTTTTTGGATTCTTTCTCAATGAGTATTTCTACCGTTTTGCCCACCATTTTTTGGGTATTGTGGTAAGAATGCTCCAATTGCAGCGCGATTATTTCTGCAAGGCGGCGTTTTTTGACCGCAAGGGGCACATCGTCTTCGAGTTTTCGAGCGGCCATGGTGCCGGGCCTTTCGCTGTAAGCGAACATGAACCCAAAATCGTATTTCACATAATCCATTAAGCTGAGTGTATCCTGGTGATCCTGTTCGGTTTCTGTGGGGAAACCGGCGATCATATCTTGAGAGATCGCGCAATCGGGCATGATCTCGCGGATGTTGTCTATGAGCTTCATGTATTCCTGCCGTGTGTGCAGGCGGTTCATTTCCTTAAGAATACGATCGCTGCCGCTCTGTACGGGCAGGTGGATGTATTTACAAATGTTGGGGTATTTGGCCATTGTCCTGATGACATCCAGCGTCATATCCTGTGGGTTAGAGGTGGAAAACCGGATGCGCATCCTGGGCTGCGCCAAAGCCACTTTTTCCAAAAGCCCCGAAAAATCGACAGCTGTGGCCTGCTGCATTGGGCCCGCTTTCGCGAAATCCTTCTTGAGTCCGCCACCGTACCACAGATAACTGTCAACATTCTGGCCCAACAGGGTTATTTCCTTAAAGCCTTTTGCCGCAAGGTCATTGGCCTCTTCTACTATACTCTGCGGATCTCGGCTACGCTCCCGACCACGGGTAAAGGGTACCACGCAGAAAGTACACATATTGTCACAGCCCCGGGTAATACTCACAAAGGCAGAAACGCCATTGCTCTGCAGGCGTACGGGCGAGATGTCACCATAGGTTTCCTCTTTGGATAGGATCACATTGATTGCCTCTCGCCCCTCCTCAACTTCCTGGATAAGGTTTGGCAGGTCCTTATAGGCATCAGGGCCTACGACAAGGTCAACGATTTTTTCTTCCTCAAGGAATTTACTTTTTAGACGCTCTGCCATACAGCCCAGCACGCCTACTTTCATATTTGGATTGATTTTTTTTACCGCATTATATTTTTCGAGACGTTTTCGAACGGTTTGCTCTGCCTTGTCGCGTATAGAGCAGGTATTGACCAATACAAGGTCTGCCTGTTCAAGCTGCTGGGTGGTGCCAAAACCTTGATCTGCCAGGATAGAGGCTACAATCTCGCTGTCGCTGAAATTCATCTGGCAACCATAACTTTCTATAAAAAGTTTTTTGTTGCCGGTTGTTTTTCCTTCTAATACGAGTGTTTCTCCTTGTCTGCTTTCGTCAATGATCTTCTCCATCAGCTTTGGTAATTCTAAAATTAGTGCGCAAAGATACAACAGAAGGTTGTGGTGACAAACTGGCAGAAGGGAATTATGAATTCTTAAGGTGATACTCGATCGTCGTCAGGTTGCTTGACCTATTGTGAAAATTAAAGCAAAGTCTATAATCCTGTACAATTTCATTATAAGATTTAATTATGATTTTTTTTAAGGATAGAGCGCCGCAAAAATAAAATATTTCAGTTTTTTGCAAAAAGGGGTTACAAAACTTATTTATATATAGAATATTGTTTTGTTGTAATTTGATAGAATGAGCAATATATTTCTCACTATTGAATTTATAAAAAATGAGAAGCAGATCCTACATTCATTTAAGATTTGATCAAGGTCAAAATTTAATGCTCAAATAATAAACGCTTTCACTAAATCATTACTAATGATCGAAGAACTTCACCGTTTTTATGGCCACCTTTTTGAGCCAAACCTCTTATCAGAAATTGACCATTTAGGAGTGGTAAAAGAAATTCCGGAAGGTTCAAAATTGATGGAAATAGGGCAGTTTATCAATGGGATGCCCTTAATTATCTCTGGAGCAGTCAAGATTTTAAGGGTTGATAAGGAGGGTGACGAACTCCTGCTTTATTTTTTAGAAGCGGGCGATACCTGCGCCATGACCATGGCTTGTTGTATGGGTCGCACAAAAAGTGAGGTTAGGGCCATTGCAGAAACAGACACTCTGTTGATTATGATACCCGTACAAAATATGGAGCAATGGACTATCAAGTATAGGACATGGCGTGATTTTGTTTTTGAAAGTTACCATAAGCGTTTGATGGAAATGCTGCAGACTATTGATACGATCGCATTTTTAAAGATGGATGAACGCCTGCTCAATTATTTAAGAGAAAAGTTGAAGGTAGCCCAGGGGGACAGCATTCGCAGTACGCACCAGGAAATCGCTTATGAGCTTCATACCTCCCGTGTTGTAGTTTCCAGACTTCTGAAAAAACTTGAAAATTTAGGGGTCATAGAGCTTAATCGGAACAATATCCGGTTTATTGATGGGTCGGGATCTTCTATGTAACAAAAGTTACTGTCTTACTTATATTGTGCCTCTACATTTGTGGAAAATAAAATTAGATGGAGGTCATTCAGATTCTAGGATACGTTGGGGCACTTATCATTGGGCTTGTTCTTGGTCTTACCGGTGGCGGGGGTTCTATACTTACGGTACCCGTGCTGGTTTATCTTCTGAACATTAATCCGGTCACGGCCACTGCTTATTCCCTTTTTGTGGTTGGCGGGGTTTCACTAGTGGGTTCGGGTAAAAATCTGCAGATGGGCCAAGTAAGTTTTAAAACTGCTTTACCTTTTGCTTTACCTGCTGTAATATCCGTATTCAGCACAAGAAAATATTTAGTTCCGGCAATTCCCGAAAATATTTTAACCGTAGGCAATTTTATCTTGACTAAAGAAATTGCGATAATGATCTTCTTTGCACTACTAATGTTAACTGCAGCTGCTACGATGATCCTTAATTCTAAAGCTAGTCTTAAAAATGTGACTGTGGGAAAGGGGAATACCACTTTTCCCATATTAATCGTCTTAGGCCTTTTTACAGGTTTGATCACAGGTTTGGTAGGTGCGGGAGGTGGTTTTATTATCATTCCAATCTTAGTTCTGCTGGCAGGACTGTCGATGAAAAAGGCGGTAGGCACTTCTCTTTTCATAATGGCAATAAATTCATTATTAGGGTTCTTGGGAGATATGGGTCATTTTGATATTGATTGGCAATTTTTATTGTCCTTTACTGCCATTGCGATTATTGGCGTTTTTATAGGAATCTGGCTCAACAATTTCATTAATGGAAACAAACTGAAAAGAGGCTTTGGTTGGTTTGTGCTGATAATGGCTATCTATATCCTTGTCAATGAACTTTTGCATTAAAAACAGTCAGGCATCATTATAGTTTTAAAATATTTTAAAGAAAATTACAAACGATAAATTCATTTCCATGAAAATCAAACAATTTGAATACCAACCTTTATCCCATTATTCTTATGCGCTGGTAAGCGACGGCGCGATGGTCATTATTGATCCGAAACGCGATCCGATGCCGTATTACGCTTTCGCGAAAGCGGAAAACGCTACGATTATGGCCGTAATAGAAACACACCCCCATGCTGATTTCGTAAGCGCACACCTCCAGATTCACGAAGAAACAGGAGCCACTATTTATAACAGTATAAAAGTGGGCGCTGAGTATCCCCATCAAGCTTTTGATGATGGCGACAGCATCAGGATAGGCGGGGCAACTTTAAGCGCAATTAATACTCCGGGCCACTCGCCCGATAGCATTACCATAATTGCCAAAGAGGATGATGACACTATATTATTTACAGGTGACACTTTATTCATAGGCGATGTAGGCCGGCCAGACCTTCGGGAAAAAGCAGGTAAAATGAAAGCGAAGCGGCAGGAACTTGCCGGAATGATGTATGGAACCATACAACATAAATTCACCAACATTCCAGACGATGCTATTATCTATCCCGCCCACGGTGCGGGATCCCTTTGCGGGAAAAGTATGAGCGATGCGGCCAGCAGTACATTGGGTAACGAGCGTATGGGCAATTGGGCATTTAAAGAACAGAATAGGGATGTATTTATTCAAACCCTGTTAGACAGCCAGCCCTTTATTCCATCCTACTTTGGTTATAATGTGGATTTGAATAAAAAGGGTGCGCCACACCTTCGTAAAAGTATGGCGCAAGTACCCTTTAAAATGAACGCTCCCGCCGAAGGTCTAATTATAGATGTGCGGAAAGAAGCCGAGTTTAAAAAAGGACATTTGAAAGGAAGTATCAATATCCAGATCGCCTCTGAAAATTCTAAATTTGAAACTTGGTTGGGCACAATCGTAGCATCTGATGAAAAATTTAGTATGGTCATCAACAGTCCTCAAGACCTGGAAACGGTACTGCACCGCGTTGCAAAAATTGGTTACGAAAAACAGTTGAAGGCAATACTTACTCTTTCCAAAGAAAATTTGATAAAAATGAACCTACTGGATCTGAGTGATTTTAAAGAAAGCCCCGACAAGTATACTATTGTGGATGTGCGTAACAGCAGTGAAGTAGCTGAGGATAAAATCTTTGAAAAAGCTTTAAATCACCCGCTAGATACCTTACGTTATTCAAGCGGGCAAATACCGACTGATAAGCCCATTGTGGTACATTGTGCCGGTGGATATCGCAGTGCCGTCGGTAGTAGTATCCTTTCTGCGCAACTGGCGACCCCAGTTTTTGATCTGGGCAATGGCATAAAATTATTTGACTTATAAATTAACCTAGCACTATGAATTGGATTTATGAATCTTGGCCTTGGTATGTTGCAGGCCCTTTGATAGCTTTAACGATGTTTGTCCTTTTATTTCTGGGAAAGGAATTTGGGATGTCATCCAACTTAAGAACGCTTTGCGCTATGGGAGGTGCAGGGAATGCCGCAGATTTTTTTAAGATTGACTGGAAAAAAGAGCGCTGGAATCTTATAGTGGTTTTAGGAGCGGTAATAGGCGGTTTTTTGGCCTCTCACTATATGTCTGACAATATTGTGGATATCAATCCTAAAGTTGCCCATCAGCTTGTTCAGGATTATGGTATTAAAAGCGCCGGCAAAGCCTATCTGCCCCCAGAGCTGTTCGGTCCTGATAAACTCACTGACCCCTTTATCTTGGGAATTTTAATTCTAGGAGGATTTTTGGTGGGTTTTGGGGCACGCTATGCTGGTGGTTGCACCTCTGGTCACGCAATTTCCGGTCTAAGTAACTTGCAGTTACCCTCTTTAATAGCCGTCTTAGGTTTTTTTCTAGGTGGTTTGATAATGATTCATTGGTTATACCCTTTAATATTTGGATAGATGAGATACTTGACATATTTAATAATTGGTGTTTTTTTCGGGATCGTAATGTACAAATCCGAGGCAGCCTCTTGGTTCAGGATTTATGAGATGTTCGAGTTTGGATCATTTCATATGTATGGTATCATCGGCTCGGCACTCTTAGTGGGAATTAGCGGTGTTCAGGTTATAAAACGTAAAAAGATGAAAACTTTCAATAACGGGGAAATGCGCTTGAGACCGAAAAAAAAAGGTGTGATCCGATACTTTTTAGGTGGGATCATTTTCGGTTTGGGATGGGCATTGGCCGGGGCATGCCCAGGGCCTATGTATGTGCTTGCAGGTGCAGGGTTTTATTCCATATTCGTCGTCATTGGTGGGGCACTTTTGGGAACATTCGTCTATGGGCTGCTCAGGCATATATTACCTCATTAGCGATTATTTACTTGTGACGGCCGTTTTTGGGAAGTTCTGAATCCTCGTTTCTGCAGCTAGCTTAACTGTAATCGGTATATAAATATCAATATGTCATAGGGGTCTTACGTGTTGGCCATATTTTTAATCTTACAACCGCTTTAATAAAAATCAGGCCGCGCATACAATTGTAAAGTATTTCTTTTTGCTTTATAACCCATATAAATCCTCACAATAATCCAGCTTTTAGCATAGTTTTTTTCATCCGAAATCGACCCCTATTTATCGATGATAAAATTTTGCTATACTTTTGCACCTCCAAAGTTGGAAGAAAAGGCCTCTGTTATCCACAATAAATCGATACTTTGGCAACCAAATATAAGTACTATGGCAAAAAATCTAGTTATCGTTGAGTCCCCGGCAAAAGCAAAAACCATCGAGAAGTTTTTGGGCAAAGACTATAAGGTAGAAAGCAGTTACGGCCATATTGCAGATCTGCCAAAGAAGGAACTGGGTGTTAATGTAGAGGGCAATTTTGAACCAAAATATAAAGTAAACAGCGATAAAAAAGCCGTGGTCAAAAAACTGCGCGATCTTGCTGACAAATCTGACATTGTCTGGCTTGCAAGTGATGAAGATCGTGAAGGGGAGGCCATTGCTTGGCATTTGGCCGAAGAGCTCAAACTGGATGAAAAAAAGACCAAGCGTATCGTTTTTTCAGAGATAACTAAAAAAGCGATCCTCAGGGCCATCGAAAACCCGCGGAAAATAGATTATAACCTTGTGAACGCTCAGCAGGCGCGCCGGGTACTCGATAGGCTTGTGGGATATGAGATTTCCCCAGTACTCTGGCGCAAGGTCAAGGGTGGGCTATCCGCAGGAAGGGTGCAGTCAGTTTCTGTAAGGCTCATCGTAGAGCGTGAGCGGGAAATACAGGCGTTTAACGCTGAAGATTTTTTTAGGGTTGATGCTGAATTTGCTAATGGGGATGGAAAAACACTCAAGGCTAAAATCCCTAAAAACCTTGATAATCTTAAGGAAGCGCAAGAATTGCTAAAGGCTAATGCCAAGGCTACTTTTAAGGTAGATTCCCTAACCACTAAACCCGCAAAGAAAAATCCAGCACCGCCCTTTACCACTTCCACACTGCAGCAGGAAGCTTCCCGAAAACTCTATTTTTCGGTAAGTAAGACTATGACTTTGGCTCAACGGCTTTATGAGGCCGGTCTTATCACCTATATGAGAACAGATAGCGTAAACCTTTCGCAGGATGCCAAGGATGCCGCTAAAGAAGAGATTATTTTAGCCTATGGTAAAGACTTTCATAAGGCACGCAACTATAAAGGGAAGAGCAAGGGGGCTCAGGAAGCCCATGAAGCCATACGCCCCACAGATTTTAACAAGCACAGCGTTAATATAGACCGGGATCAGTCCCGCCTGTATGACCTGATCTGGAAGCGCGCAATCGCCTCACAGATGAGTGAGGCCAAGCTAGAGCGTACCAATGTGCAGATCGCTTCGTCAAACCATCCTACTAATTTTACAGCAAACGGGGAGGTGATCAAATTTGAAGGTTTCCTTAAAGTATATCTTGAAGGTACCGATGATGAAGATGCAGAAGAAAGCGGCATACTACCTCCATTAAAAAAGGGCGAAAAACTAGATAATCGCTGGATCACCGCTACTGAGCGTTTTACCCGTGCCCCTTACCGTTATACCGAAGCCTCACTGGTTAAAAAGCTGGAAGAATTAGGCATTGGCAGACCTTCTACCTATGCGCCTACCATTACCACAATACAGAACCGAAAGTATGTTGAAAAAGGCAATGTAGATGGTACAGAACGCAACTATGTGCAGCTTACGCTGAAAAAAGGTACAATTAAAGACAAAAAATTGACCGAAAAAGTAGGTTCTGATAAGGGTAAACTTGTACCTACAGATGTAGGAATGGTTGTCAATGATTTTCTGGTTAACCATTTTGAAAATATACTCGACTATAATTTTACCGCAAAGGTAGAACAGGATTTTGACGAGATCGCCGGAGGGAATGAAGAGTGGACTAAAATGATGAAAAATTTCTATAAAGATTTTCATCCCCAGGTAAAATACGTTGCGGAAAATGCAGATCGTGAAGTAGGCGAGCGTATTTTGGGCAAAGACCCAAAAACAGGAAAACCTGTGAGTGTACGTTTGGGTAAATATGGTCCCATGGTGCAAATAGGGAGTGTCGAAGATGAAGAAAAGCCTCAGTTTGCAGGTCTGGCACCTGATCAGCAACTGGAGACCCTAACCTTTGAGGAAGCGATGGATCTCTTTAAATTGCCAAAAAGTCTGGGAGATTATGAGGATAAGCCCGTTGAGGTCAATAATGGCCGTTATGGGCCTTATGTGAAATTTGGCGATAAATATATCTCACTTCCCAAGGGTAAAAATCCACTTGATGTGGAGCGCGAAGAAGCCATTATATATATTAAGGAGAAGCAGAAGGCAGATGCACCTATTTACCATTATGAAGATAAACCTGTGCAAAAGGGTGTTGGCCGTTTTGGTCCCTTTATTAAATGGAATGGCATGTTTATCAATGTCAATAAAAAGTATGACTTTGACAACCTTTCTGATGAAGATATTGTACAGCTTATCGAGGATAAAAAGCAAAAGGAGATCGATAAAGTCATACATGATTTTAAAGATGAAGGCATACGCGTAGAAAAAGCACGCTGGGGCAGGAGCAATGTGATCAAGGGCAAGACCAAGGTAGAACTCCCAAAGACCGTTGATGCAAAAGCGCTTACGCTGGAAGAAGTAAAAGATATACTGGCCAAGAAAGCACCCAAGAAAAAAGCGACGAAAAAGAAGGCCACGACTAAAAAAAAGGCTTCAACCAAAACGTCCAAAACTAAAAAAGCAACCTCAAAAAAGAAGTAAGACATGCCCTTTGACGACCTACATCCGGTAAGCGATGCCGTTGTGGCCCGTATTGAGCTTTTGGATAAGAAATCCCTTGGCAGTATTATGAGGGTGCACACCGCCCAAGAGGGCCTGCCTGATCTCGAGGGGATTAATATTGCACTGATCGGCTTGCGCGAAAATAGGGGTGCCCTGGATAAACCTCCCGAAAAGTGGGATTTTTCGGCCGTGCGCAAGTCATTATACGAACTTTTTCCGGGTAATTGGCACCTAAACCTTGCAGATCTGGGCGACCTTGATGCGGGCGAAACGATTGAGGATACCTATTTCGCCGTAAGGCAAATCACCGAAGAGCTTATCAAGCAGCATACGATCCCCCTTTTTCTAGGGGGAACACAGGATCTCACCTATGCAGTTTATCGCGCTTTTGATAAGTTGGAGCAGATGGTCAATATTGTCAATGTAGACAGTAGGTTTGACCTGGGCGATAGTACAAAACCCTTAAGCAATACCTCCTATGTGGGCAGGATTATCGTGGATAAACCCTACAATTTGTTTAATTATTCCAATCTGGGTTATCAGACCTACCTAAACAGTCAGGACGAGATTGATCTTATGATCAAGCTTTATTTTGATTCTTTTCGCCTTGGGTCTGTAACGGCGGATATGAAAGCTGTAGAACCAGTGTTGCGTGATGCTGATCTGGTCTCTATTGATCTACGTGCTATCCAGGCAGAAAGCCTGGGGCAGATGCACCCAAAAATGCCCAATGGATTCAACGGAAGGGAAATATGCGCGATCTCCCGATATGCCGGCCTCAGCGACCGTGTTAAAGCTTTCGGTCTTTTTGAATATATATATGACAGGGAAAACCCTTCGGCAAATGCCCTGATCGCACAGATGATCTGGTATTTTATGGAAGGTGTGAACTTCAGGGTAGATGAGCGGCTTAGCGAAAGGAGAAAGGCTTTCATACATTATACCGTACCGGTGGGAGAGGAAGAGCTCAGTTTTTACAAAAGTGATAAAACAGGACGCTGGTGGATCGAGATCCCGTTTTTGCAAAATATCAATACTAAATTAAAAAGGCACACGTTATTACCTTGCACGCACCAGGATTATGTGAATGCCTGTAATCAGGAAATCCCGGAGCGCTGGTACAAGGCCAGGCGCAAAAACGAAATTTAATAATTGAACGCTCAGAGACCGTAGGGCTTTTTATAATTAAAAAATTGCTTATTAATTTTTTTATAAATAGGTTTACGCCCTCAAATTTCAGAACTTAACTAATTACCTACCTATGAAGAAGTATATTGCATTTATTGCGATGATAGGCTTGTTGACCAGCTGCGGCCGCAGCGACCGCGGCGAGCTTGTAGGGGCTAAGGGCAAAAAATGGAACCCCGAAAAACCTTATGGAATGACCTTGGTTTCCGGTGGTGCTTTTATCATGGGAAAAAGTGATGATGATATTGCAGCTACTGAAGACGCACCCACCAAAACTGTGACCGTACGCTCCTTTTATATGGACGAGACAGAAATCACCAATGCAGAATATAGACAGTTTGTAGACTGGGTGAAAGATTCCATAATACGGACCAAGTTGGCCATTCTTGCCGAGGATCTGGGAGAAACTCCAGGAGATGGAGGTATAGGGGAATATGCTTTTATGGACACTGATCCTGAAGAGATGAGCCCTTATGACAAATATATGTACGATAATTATTATAGTCTAAATGACGATTACGCGGGGCGAAAATTGAATAAAAGGATTGATCTTATCAAAGACCCACAGGATTACCCAGATCAATATTATGTAGAAGTGATGGATAGCCTGTATATCCCTCTTGCAGAAGCTTATAACGGGCAGCGCACCATAGATGTGGATAAGCTGAAATTCAAATATACCTATCTTGACGTAGAGCGTGCCGCACGTCAAAAAAACGGTAAGCGCAGCGATTTTATACATACAGAAACTACTAAAATATACCCTGATACCACGGTGTGGATCAAAGATTTTACCTATTCTTACAATGAGCCCATGCACAATGATTACTTCTGGCATAGTGCTTATGACGACTACCCCGTAGTAGGAGTTAGCTGGGAGCAGGCCAGGGCTTTTTGTAATTGGAGGACGCTTTATAAAAATGCTTATAAAAAGAGCCGTGGTCAGGAGCAGGTAAACCGTTTCAGATTGCCCAGTGAGGCTGAGTGGGAATATGCCGCTAGAGGTGGCCTGCAGGGAGCCACCTATCCCTGGGGCGGGCCTTATGCCAAGAATGATAGGGGCTGTTTTATGGCAAACTTTAAACCCTTACGTGGCGATTATGCAGCAGATCAGGCATTATATACGGTTGAGGCAGATTCTTATAATCCCAATGATTTTGACCTTTACAATATGGCCGGGAATGTTTCAGAGTGGGTGGAATCCTCTTACGACCCTAATGCGTATGATTACGTCTCAACAATGAACCCCAATGTTTCCGATCCGGAGAACCAACGTAAGGTTATACGCGGTGGCTCATGGAAGGATGTTGCTTATTTTCTACAGGTAAGCACACGCGATTATGAATATGCAGATTCTGCAAGAAGTTACATCGGCTTTAGAACAGTTCAGGATTATCTGGGCGTGGATAAAGACGTAAGCATGCGCCGAAATTGATCGCATTAAAAAAATTATATTTTCCCAAATATATATTTATTTACTTAACCTAATCACTTGATAACTTAATTCACTAAAGAAAAAATGGCACAAACAAAAGGAAAATTATCAATCACCAATTTCATTTATGGAATGGGCGCGGCGATTGTTATCGTAGGGGCATTATTTAAAATTCAACACGTAAAAGGTGGTGGTTTGATACTTACCATAGGTATGATCGTTGAGGCTCTCGTATTTGCATATTCTGCCTTTGAGCGTCAACAAAGTGATCTGGACTGGTCACTTGTTTATCCCGAATTGGCTGGCGGTACACCCGGTAAGAAAGCGGTTAAGGAAGAAATAGTAGAAGCCGATGGACTGTTATCCAAAAAATTGGATAATATGCTTAAGGAAGCCAAAATTGACGCACAGCTCATGGAGAGTTTGGGTACAAGCATCCGTGGTTTTGAAGGTGCTGCCAAGGGTATTGCGCCTACCGCAGAAGCAATGACTTCTACCCAGCGCTATAGCGAAGAGATGGCTCTGGCCGCAGCACAGATGGAATCTTTGAACGGATTGTATAAAGTACAGGTAGAAACTGCTGGAAGACAGGCTGCTATAAATAATGAGGTGGTCAATAATGCTGGTCTGCTCAAAGATCAGATGGAGAGTCTTGCCACAAACCTTTCTTCCCTTAATGGCGTGTACGGCGGTATGCTCACGGCAATGAACAAACGCTAACTCCTGCGAATAAACGTAACCCGTATTATTCAGCAGAAAACTACATACTATGGCAGGAGGAGGAAAACTATCCGCAAGACAGAAAATGATCAATCTCATGTATCTCGTGTTCCTCGCAATGATTGCGATGTCCGCAGATAAAGAGATTCTTAGCGCATTTGAGATTTTTAATGATAAATTCACTGTGTCTAACCAGCGCCTGACCACCGACAATCAGTTGGCCATGCAAGGGCTAGAAGCTAAGGCCGACGAACAACCGGAAAAATATAAACCGCTCGTTTCTAAAGCGGCACAGGTGAAAATTGTATCCAATAAATTTTATCAGGAACTAGCTTCGCTTAAATCAGAACTCACAAAGGATGTGGATACTTCTGATTATACCAAGTTGGATCAATCCACCAAACTGGATGAAAAATGGTTTAATGGAGATAAAAACACTAAAGCTGGAGATGCTTTTCTGAATGCGATTACTACCTATAAAAAAGGTATGACAGATGCATTGGGACCAGAATTTAGTGGAGTTAATAAGCAGGTTCAGGAAACATTTAACACCCGGCCTGTGCAAAACAATGAGGGCAAGGATATTAGCTGGATACGCTATAACTTTGAAGGCTTTCCATTAGCTGCCTCTCTTACCAGATTCACCCAGATTCAAAACGATGTCAAGGCGGCAGAAGCTGATGTCTATACCACTTTATTACAGGGTCAATTGAGTAAAGATGTTTCTTTAAGTAATTATGAGGCTATTGTAATCCCTGAAAAAACTGCTTTTTTCTCTGGAGAGCGCTTTAAGGGAAAGGTGGTGTTAGGGCGCTTTGATAATTCATTGAATTTTGATAAAGTGGTTATTAATGGCAAAAATGTTGATAAACTTACTGCAGGGCAAGTAATGCTTGATTTCCCTGCGGGTAATGTTGGTACTCAAAAAATTAATGGACAACTCGTTTATACCGAAGATGGAGAATCAAAATCTATCCCGATAAAAAGCGAATATGCCGTTATTAACCGTCCAAATTCGGCCACCATTTCGGCAGATAAGATGAATGTGGTTTATCGTGGGGTTTCAAACCCGATGACCATCAGTTTTGCGGGAGTGGCAGATAATAATGTTTCGGCTAGTGCTACGGGTCTTAGACGTTCCAGCGGCAGCAGTTATGTGATGATCCCGGGTAGCGGGCGAGAGGTGTCGATCAATGTTTCTGGTACTTTGCCAGATGGTTCAAAAGTGAGCGATTCAAAACAGTTTCGTATTAAAGATATCCCCAGTCCTGTGGGAACCGTACGTGGAGAATCTGATATAATAAAAATGCAGCGCAACACGTTAAAGATTGCAGATATAGGTGCAAGTCTACCAGATTTTGACTTTGATCTAGATTTACGTGTCACAGGTTTTAAAATTAAAGTGCCTGGAAAACCTACGGTAGCCGTAAGTGGGCATAAATTAAACTCACAGGCCGCAGCACTTTTAAATCAAGCCGCCAGGGGCGAAACGATACAGATATTTGATATCAATGCAGAAATTGCCGGAAACAACTCCTATAAATTGAAGAAGGTTTCCAGTGTATTTATAGAACTTACTAATTAAAAATTAACAGCATGAGCATTAAGCGTTTTACCTTGACGATCTGTTTTGCCCTTATTGGCGTAGCGGTTTTTGCCCAGAATAATATTTTAAACGCATCCAGTCCAGATGAGATGTATGTGCAGACTGAGGAGCAAAAAGTGCTTGATCATGATAAGCCTTTGCCCTATGGATACGTAGATAATCGGGATGTGCTCTGGGGAAAAAATGTATGGGAGGTTGTAGATCTTGATGAGCGTGTTAATTTTCCGCTTTATTATCCCATTGATACTAATAATATTGGTACAGATAGGCGCTCATTGTACGATGTGCTGGTGACTGCTGCTAAAGAGGGTAAGATCGATATTTATTCAGATTCTTATTTTACGCGTAAAATGGAGCTCTCTGATATATCTGCAGCCATGTCAAAGGTGGATACTACAGATTTGGGTATTGAGCAGATCAATGCCGGCGAGCAGTTAGATCCACAATATATAGATCGCCGGGATATAGGTGCAGCGGATATTAAGCAGTACCATATACGTGGCTACTGGTATTTTGATAAACGCCAGGGAGAGCTTAAATATAGGTTATTGGGTATTGCTCCCGTTGCTCCTGATGTGAACTTTATTGATAGTGACGAGCCCGCACTTGTAGAATTGTTTTGGGTCTGGTTTCCCAGTGCCCGCCAGATTTTGCATGATGCGAAAGTCTTTAATCCGGAAAATTCTGCCCAGTGGTTGACCTATGACCACCTCTTAAACTCTAGAAGGTTTGAGGGTATGATCTACCAAGTGGATAATATTCAGGGAGACCGTGCTATTAAAGATTATATGACAGATAATTCTATGATGCAGTTGCTGGAATCACAGCGACTTAAAGATGAGATAAGGAATAGGGAAAGCGATATGTGGAATTATTAACGCTCTATTGAAGATTTATTGTTAAGAAACGCCTTCTATCCTGAAGGCGTTTTTTTATGGGTTATTTTTATGGTATGAAAGAAGTAGATTATATAGTCGTGGGACTGGGGCTGGCCGGCATTGCGTTTTGTGAGGAATTGGAAAAGCACAATAAGTCCTTCGTGGTGGTTGATGGGGGAAGTCCCGGGGCAAGCCGTGTTTCAGGCGGGATGTACAACCCTGTAATTTTAAAGCGCTACACATTGCCTTGGAGAGTGGAAGAATCTATGGCCTTAGTGCCATCCTATTATGAAAGCTTATCTGCAAAACTGGGCCAACAAATAAGCAGGCGGCTTCCGGTCTTGCGGGTATTTTCCTCTATTGAAGATCAGAATAATTGGTACAGCGCTTCAGATGGGAAACAACTTGCGCGTTTTATGGAAACCCAAATCGTTAAAAGGGATAAACCTGGTATTCGGGCGTCCTTTCACTATGGCAGGGTTAAGGAATCAGGTTGGGTAAATGTCCCCCTTTTGCTCGATCTATACAGAGATAAATTGGCCACAGACCACAAATTACTTTCTAAAGAATTTCTGCATGATGAGATTCATTTTGAGAATGGTTACGCTGTTTATCAAAATATTAAGGTAGGGCATATCGTTTTCGCCGAAGGCTATGGCATGAAGAACAACCCATTTTTCAACCGGCTTCCCCTAGTGGGTAATAAGGGTGAATATATTACAATCAGGGCGGCGGCACTTGAAGAGGATGCAGCGGTCAAGTCCCATTTTTTTATTATCCCCTTAGGCAAAAACCTTTTTAAAGTAGGTGCAACCTTTAACTGGAAGGATAAAGAAGCGGAAACCACTGGAGCTGCACGCACCGAAATTTTGGAAAAACTCAATAAGGTGATCACCTGTGATTTTGAAGTTGTGGCTCAGGAATCCGGGTTGCGCCCCACAACGGGTGATCGCAGGCCGCTTTTGGGTACACATCCCCATTATCCAAATCTTTCACTCCTAAATGGTCTGGGTACACGGGGAATTATGATGTCACCTTATTTGGCGCAAATGCTGTATGCTCATCTTGAAAGCGGCGCAACACTTCCTGTAGAAGTGGATATAATAAGGTTTAAAAAAAAATTAAAGGTTGAAAACTAGATTTTATCCTTTCTCAAATATCATGTTTTAGCAGTTATTCTAGGGGATATTGAGGTATTTATGCGTTTGTAGACTGATTTTCCATTTAGGATTGTTCATAACGTATTCAACGATTTGGGGCGTTATTTTTTCACGCACGCTCCATTCTGGCTGCAGATAAAGTTCACAGGATTTACCTACTTTTTCTGCATGCGCTTCCGCGAAAGCGAAATCGGATTTGTTGTAAACGATTACTTTGAGCTCATCTGCAATGGGGTAAATCTCAGGTACTGGAGATTTCAATTTTTTAGGTGAAAGACAGATCCAATCCCATTGTCCCGTAAATTCATAAGCCCCAGAGGTCTCGATATGAATCTGTAAGCCCTGCTCTTTAAGTAGATTGGTGAGGTGCGTCATATCCCACATGAGCGGCTCGCCACCGGTGACCACTACGGTATCGCTATATTTTTTTGCGTTTTCGACAATGGTTTTGGCCTCGGTCGGCGGGTGGATGGCAGCATCCCAACTTTCTTTTACATCGCACCAATGGCAGCCCACATCGCAGCCGCCCAAGCGGATAAAATAAGCCGCTTTACCGGTATGGTGCCCTTCGCCCTGAATGGTGTAAAACTCTTCCATGAGCGGTAAAAGTTCACCAAGTTCAACCCTGTTTTTTAATGCTTCTTTGGTCATAAGCCGGCAAAGTTAATCAATATTAAGCCGAAAAATGATTGGCCTAAACAGGAATAGCGCTTGATCTTTATCAATAATTTCGTATTTCTTAGTATTTTCGTATTCCCAAATCAATTTTTGAATTAATATGAGACCTTCGGTTTTATTGGTTACAGTCTTTTTACTTTACTCTGCTACGGTGCTGGCTCAAGTCGCCATAGGCACACTTACTCCAGATGATGGTTCTGTTTTTGAGATCGAAAGTACAACAGGTGCTTTTATCCCACCCCGTATGACAGATACACAGATGGAAGGGATACCTACCCCGCTTGAGGGTGCAGTGGTCTATAATACGACCAATAATTCTTTATTTGTAAGAACCAATGGGGGATGGACCAATTATACCAATTCTACGATGGTTCTCAATCGGTCAAATGGAATTTTCACCATTGCCGAAGAAGATATTTATTCCAATTTCCCCCTTACGGCATCTAATTCCCTTTATACTGATACATCTGTTTTTGAAGTAATATCCAACGGCAAAATAAAGATTAAAAGGAATGGGGCTTATCTGGTATCTGCTTCGTTTTCGATCCAAAACCTGCAGCCGGGATCCCATAAATATATAATTGCCGCATTTATTAACGGAAATCTAATAAAATACCTTAAACGCGGCTTTGTAGATATTCCTTCAGAACCCAACAAAAGCGGTCAGATCAACAAATATTTTGGTACAAGCGGTATCCTGATGCTTCCTTTTAAGGTGGGGGATATATTGGAATTGAAGTATGTGCTCAACACTGATCAAAGCAGTCTTGACGCTCGGTTTTTTAATATCGGAGTAAGCAAGATGCAATAGTAGGCCCAAACTGAAGTGTTAATCCTAAAAAATTTTCTTTAGCTTCTTTGCTATTGCTACATTTGAAGAAATATCTAACAGATGGCAAAAACCGAAGATTTTAAAAACAAGATCATCACCGGGAACACTTTTGGCGGTGATTATATTACCCTGGGCGCAGCGATGCTTGATGGGGAGACACTGACTGATACTTTTGTCAATGTGCCCTTAAAAACCCTAAACCGGCACGGCCTTATAGCAGGGGCAACGGGTACAGGAAAGACCAAAACATTGCAGGTTCTCGCCGAAAACCTTTCAGAGAAAGGAATTCCCGTGCTGCTAATGGATGTAAAGGGTGATCTGAGCGGTCTGGCAAAAGCGGGCGAAAACAACCCAAAAATTGGCGAAAGACAGCAAAAAATAGGACTCCCTTTTGCGCCAAAGGGCTTTCCCGTAGAGGTATTAAGTCTTTCTGATCAAGATGGAGTACGGCTACGGGCCACGGTGAGCGAGTTTGGCCCAGTCTTATTCTCGCGCATACTTGATGTGACAGATACCCAGGCGGGCATCATTTCCATTCTTTTTAAATATTGTGATGACAAGCAGTTACCCCTTCTTGATCTTAAGGATTTTAAAAAGGTGCTGCAATTCTCAACCGCTGAAGGGCGTGAAGAAATGGAGGCACAATATGGCCGTATTTCAACCGCTTCCACCGGGTCGGTATTGCGCAAGATCGTAGAACTGGAACAGCAGGGCGCTGATCTTTTCTTTGGTGAAAAAAGTTTTGATGTGCAAGATCTCCTTCGGCTTGACCAAAATGGTAAGGGACATATCAATATTCTCCGCCTGACCGACATTCAGGACCGACCCAAG
Organism: Leeuwenhoekiella sp.; assembly: GCA_965219335.1. Classification (GTDB taxonomy): domain Bacteria; phylum Bacteroidota; class Bacteroidia; order Flavobacteriales; family Flavobacteriaceae; genus Leeuwenhoekiella. The sequence goes on along the minus strand of CBDCNG010000007.1, from coordinate 1,043,244 downwards.
TTGTTTTCGACTTTTATGTTGAGCCTCTTGGCCGAAATTTATAGCACTTTCCCGGAACAGGGAGATAGCGGCGAGCCTGAACTGGTCTTATTTATTGATGAAGCGCATCTTATTTTTGACCAGGCTTCCAAAGCATTACACGATCAAATCGAAAGCATTGTAAAGCTAATCCGCTCTAAAGGGGTAGGGCTTTATTTTGTAACCCAAAACCCAACCGATATTCCCGAAGGTGTGCTGGGTCAATTGGGACTAAAGATTCAGCATGCCCTCCGCGCCTTTACGGCGAAAGACCGAAAGGCGATCAAGCTTACCGCAGAAAACTACCCGATATCCGAATTTTACGATACCACTGGAGTACTCACCTCATTGGGCATTGGGGAAGCACTTATTTCTGCGCTAGATGAAAAAGGACGCCCTACACCGCTTGCGGCAACCATGGTGCGCGCCCCCATGTCGCGCATGGATATCCTGACGCCGGAGGAGCTCAGCGAACTCATTAAAAATTCCTCCCTGGTGCAGAAATATAACGAAAGCATTGACCGGGAAAGCGCTTATGAAATGCTCAATAAAAAAATAACGGTAGCAGCAACCCAAGAGGTCAAGGATAAAGCAATTCAGGAGCGTAAAGAGACACGTAAAACCGCCAGCAGGTCATCAGGAGAGATGGGAACCACTCAAAAGGCCATTCTCAAGGTGCTTACCAGTGCTACCGTAATACGTGGGGTATTGGGAATTCTAGGGAAAATGATGAAATAATACTTAAAAATGGCTATCTCCACGCCGCTGGTAGAAGGCTTTATGTTATCTGAATTTTAATACTTAGATAGGGAAATGAATAACTAATATTTTGGCCAAAGCTTGCCCAATGGAAAAATAACTGTTTTTTTAATTTAATTTCTGGTTTACCAAATTGAATATATCAGCACATAGATGTGCAACACGTTCTTTTAAAGAGGCGACCTTCCCAAATTTTAATAGATTTTAATTAGTTTTGCCCTTCTTCAAATAAATAATAATTTCAAAAGTTTGCCTCATTTTATGTATAGATTTCTGATTACGGCCGTTTTATTTTCCCTTTTTTTCACTTCCTGCCAAAATGAGGAGCCTTTTCGCGTAAGCGCAGATCAAATAGGCCCGCTCAAAAAATCCACAAAAACCAAGGAGATTAAGTCTCTTTTTGAAAAAGATAGTATTGCGGATAACAAATCCTCACAGATGGATCAGGCTGTAAATACCATTGAAGTTTTTGAAAAGAAAGGGGCGCCGCTTTTAAAGATTACCACTACCACCGCAAATGATACCGCTAATATCCAGAACGTGCAAATCCTTGATCCAAGGTACAAAACAGCAGAGGGGATCAATATCAACAGTACATTTAAGGATATCAAGGATGCGTATACCATTTCAAAAGTTGAGACTTTGCTGAGCAGTGTCGTAGTCTTTGTAAATGAGATCAATGCCTATTTTGTCATTGATAAAAAAGAACTCCCGGGTAGTCTGCGGTTTGACAATGACCTAAAGATTGAGAAGGCCCAGATTCCCGACAAGGCCAAGATCAAATATTTTATGATCGGCTGGTAGTGATTTCTGAACGGATATAGTGGTAACGCTAAAATCTAGTTAATAGTAGAGGGGCAACATGTATTTTCAATACATTTAGGCCGCAACCAAAGCTTTATAAAATGATTAAAATATTAGGGCTCATCATGACCATAGGTGGTGCCATAACCCTTGTTGTTGGAATTTTGGGTATTTTTAAAAGTCTTTCAGTAGGTATAAGTCCCTGGGCCCTTGCCATCTTGGGAATTGTGTTTTTTTTCGCTGGTATCTCCTTGCTAAAATACAGGGCAGATACTAAATAAGCCACCGGAAACATCCCATTTTCCGGCCATTAAAGAGTATATTTGAACCTCTTGATCAAGAGGTTTTTATGCGCGAAAGTCTTAAACGTTTACTTCCGAAGGCGATAGGGAACTACATAAACCTACTGGCATGGATTAATCCAAAAGCTGCTGCCAGAAAGGCCTTTGCGGTGTTCAGTAAGCCCCGCCGTGGTAGAGTGGGTGATCACCACAGCTCTTTTCTGGATCCTGCTCGTACGGAAAAACTGAACCTCAAAAACATAGAGATACAGGTTTACCATTGGCCTGGGGATGGTAAGCGGATTTTACTTGTGCATGGGTGGGAGAGCCATACCCATCGCTTTAAGGCGATGGTCAACAGGTTGATTTCGGCAGGTTATGACATTTATGCCTTAGACGCCCCGGCCCATGGGCATAGCACCGGCAATCGGCTGTATGTTCCCATTTATGAGGAGGCGCTGAGAATGGTGCGTGAGAAATACAGGCCCCATTACATTATTGCTCATTCCATCGGCGCCATGACGGCCATCTACAATCAGTATAAGAACCCCTTAGATGATGTTGAAAAAATGGTGATTCTAGGAGCACCGGACAAGTTAGAGGATATTCTTAAAGATTATCAAAAAATTATAGGCCTGAGCAGTCGTGGGATGAAGGCACTCAACAATTATTTTATAAAACGTTTTGGTTTTGATAAAAAGGATTTTTCAAGTTCCGCTTTCGCGAAAGCGATAAATGTACCCGCCTTGATCATTCACGACAAAAACGATCGCATCACCCGGCCCAGCGGGTCAAAAAACATTTATGAAAACTGGAAAAACTCCCGCCTGATCATGACTGACGGGCTCGACCACTCACTCTATGGGGAGGATGTAAATGATATGATCATTGATTTCCTTAAAGAAGATGAACCATTCTTAAGAACCCAAAAACCATGACCCAGCCCCAACGTACCCGCCTCAATAAATACCTGAGCGAGATAGGATTCTGCTCGCGCCGCAAAGCTGATAAGTACATCGAGGCCGGGCGTATTACCCTTAACGGTAGCGTACCGGAAATGGGAACTAAAGTTACTGGTGAAGAGGATATCAGGCTGGATGGAAAGAAAATAAAAGATAAACAGGAAAAACCTGTCTATCTTGCCTTTAATAAACCCGTAGGCATTGTATGTACTACAGATACGCGTGTAGAGAAGGATAACATTATTGATTATATCAATTATCCCTCACGCATTTTTCCGGTGGGCCGGCTCGACAAGGCCAGTCAGGGATTAATTTTACTGACTAATGATGGTGATATTGTCAATAAGATCCTCCGCGCCCGTAACAATCACGATAAAGAGTATATCGTACAGGTAGAAAAACCTATAAGCCATAGATTTATAGCAGAAATGGCTGCCGGTGTTCCCATACTGGATACCGTTACGCGTAAATGTACTGTAGAAAAAATAAGTGATTACCGCTTTAGAATTGTCCTTACCCAGGGGCTGAACCGGCAGATCAGACGCATGTGCGAATATCTGGATTATCGGGTTGTGTCCCTACAGCGCATTCGTATTATGAACATCAATCTTGACATGCCCATTGGTAAATATAGATCATTGACACCCGTCGAACTAGAAGAACTTCAGAATACCGTAGCGCACAGTTCGGGTGTTCCTGCAGATAAAACAGGCCTGTAAAAAGCCAAATAATTAAGATGGTCTTAACGCATGAAGCATTAAAATCTGCAGCCCGGGAAAAAACCAGAAAAATTAGGTTTCAGAAGTTTTAATCTTAATAAAACAGTGTTAACGCTTAATGCAGATTATGGCTTTCTGGCTATTTTTAATAAACCAAATTAGCTTACCATGGCAAAGAGTAAACGGCCCAGTATAAAAAATGAAAAGCAGTATGACGCCTTGAGGGATAAAGGGTATAGTGAGCAAAAGGCGGCACGCATCGCCAATACTCCTGATGCTGGCAAAAAAGGGGGCGAGGCAGGTAAATATGAAGATCGGAGCAAAGAAGATATCTATCATGAGGCTAAGAAAGTAGGTATTCCAGGCCGCTCAAAAATGAGCAAAAAGGAACTTATAGCGGCTTTAAGGAATAATTGACGCATTGCAAGTCTTATACCCGTACCGGCTTACGTTTTAGCTATTTGCTGTATTTATAACTATTTAAAAAATTCATATACGCTAACCATTACATTATGCCAGACCCGTTTCATCTCGCCATACCCGTAGATAACCTGGACGCTGCGCGCCGATTTTATAGGGATACCCTTGAATTGAATGAGGGGAGGAGCAGCGAGCAATGGGTAGATTTTGACTTCTTTGGCCATCAGCTTGTTATTCACTATAAACCCAAGGATAAAAATTCTAGTCAACACCATAATCCGGTAGATGGTAAATCAGTGCCCGTACCCCATTTTGGCGTTGTGCTTGAATGGGATACTTTTCACGCTTTTGCGAAAGCGCTTGCTGCAAAAAACATCAGTTTTGAGATCGAGCCTTACATACGCTTTAAGGGTAAAGTAGGGGAGCAGGCCACTATGTTTTTTTATGATCCCTGTGGCAATGCCCTCGAATTTAAAAGTTTTAAAGATATGAATCAACTTTTCGCCCACTGATGACAGCACTTAAACCCAGGCTTATACGCCAACTTTTCCTTTTGATCATAATCCTATTTCTTTCAGTATTGATCTTTAGGGAGATTATCCCTTATTTAACAGGGGTTTTAGGTGCCGTAACTTTATTTGTTCTCCTTAGGAAGTGGATGGAAAAACTTGCCGATAGAGGTTGGGGGAGGACATGGGCCGCGACTTTATTAATGGTCATGTCTTTTATAGTTATTTTGGTGCCCATAGGTCTTATCGTATTAATGCTTACCTCAAAGATCAGTAAAGCGGTAAACAATTCTGAAAAGGTTGTTCAGGCTGTTAAAGGCACGATCTCTTCCTGGGAAGCGTCACTAGGTTATAATATCAGCGATACCATTGATACGCAGTCCATCACACAATGGCTTTCTACGCGCTTGCAATCTCTTGCCGGAGGCACCTTTAACGCATTTATAGCCATAGGCATCATGTATTTTTTACTGTATTATATGCTTGTCTACCGTAAACAGATGACCAAGAGCCTCTATGAATACATCCCACTTAATAACGAAAATATAGAGGATATAGGTACTGAGAGTGTGGCTATGGTACGCTCAAATGCTTTGGGAATTCCGTTGGTTGCTTTAGCGCAGGGTATTATCGCCCTTATAGGCTTCTTTATCTTTGGGGTGCCAGATCCGTTTTTCTGGTTTGTTATTACAACCATAGGATCAATGATCCCATTCGTGGGCACGCTCATCGGTATACTTCCCGTAGTCATTTTAATGTATTCCGCGGGCGATATTGGGCAGGCGATTGGTATAGGGATTTATGGGGTGGTTGTGGTCGGCTCGACTGATAATGTGATCCGCCTTTATGTGCTGGAGCGCTTGGCGAGTGTGCATCCGCTGGTAACGCTCATAGGCGTTGTGGTAGGTGTGCCATTATTTGGGTTTATAGGCCTGATTTTCGGCCCACTCTTAATAAGCCTTTTTCTGCTCATTATCAGGATTTATAAAAACGAATACGGCAAAGGAAGGGTTGAAATAAACCCAGAAAGCCCTTAGCAATGTTTGGCAAAATCTACAAAACGCAATATCCGCCCCTGCACAAAGGAGTCCTCATATGGGATGGGCAATGCGGTTTTTGCAAATATTGGGTGACCCGTTGGCACAATATGACGGGCGATACCTTAGATTACCTTACTTTTCAGGATGCTTCTGTAGATTTTCCAGATATACCGCTCAAGGAATTTAAAAAAGCCAGCCGTATCATTGAACCGGACGGTCGCGTATACAGTGGCCCTGATTCAGCCTACAGAAGTTATGATTATGCAAAAAAAGGATATCCATGGCACGCCTGGTATCTAAAATCCCCGGTATTTAGATGGATCAGTGATCATGCTTACAACTGGATTGCCAAACACCGTTCTTTTATGTTTAAAGTTACCGTGGCCTTTTTTGGGAGAAATCCACTTTCCTTAAAGCCGTATTGGCTTATTTATCTAATTTTGGTCTTTGCTGTAGTGCTCCTTTGCCTTAAATTATTTTAAAGCGTTACTTTTGAAAAACTTTAGAACAGGCCATTAAAAGTTCAGGCTTTTTTGCCGAAAATAATTCAAAATTATGCAGTTGTTAGGAATAGATGTTGGCGGATCAGGAATTAAGGGTGTGCCCGTTGATCTGGAAAAAGAAGATTATATGGGCGAGCGTTTTCGGTTACCCACACCAATCCCACGCGAGCCCAAGGCTATGATTAAGACTATTGGCGAGGTGGTGCGGGAGTGGGACTGGAAGGGTCCTGTGGGAGTGGGTTTTCCTACAACATTGCATAAGGGGAAGGCCTTGGCACATGGCAATCTGGATGCTAGTTGGGAAGGCCTGCAGGTTGACGATATGATTGCACAGCACATAGGTTTGCCCGTCGCAGTAATTAATGATGCAGATGCAGCTGGCCTCGCTGAAATGACCTTTGGGGTAGGCCGTGGTGTTGATGGCCTTGTACTAACCGTTACTGTGGGCACAGGTATCGGGAGTGGGGTGTTTTTTAACGGAGAGCTCATCCCAAATTTTGAACTTGGCCAAATGCGCTATAAAAAGAAAATGATCATTGAGCAGTATGCATCCCGTAAGGTACGGCTGGACAATGATATGAGTTTTAAGAAATGGGGCAAACGCTTTAATAAATTCTTGCAATTGGTAACTACCATCTGTCAGCCAGAACTTATTATCATAGGCGGGGGTGCCAGTAAAAATCTTGAGGAATATATTAAATATCTTAAGGTAGATGTGCCCATTAAGGCTGCAAAAACCCGTAATCATGCAGGCATTATTGGTGCGGCCCTTTCTGCAAGGCATTTATTGTAGTAGGGGTTATTTTAACGCCGCCCGATGCCGTTCCCGCGCTAATAGTGTATTCTTTAATAACATGGCAATCGTCATCGGCCCTACGCCACCCGGTACAGGTGTAATATAACTTGCCCGTTTGCTTACGTTTTCAAAGTCAACATCACCTGCAAGATAATACCCACGCTCTTCATTTTCGTCAGGGACCCGTGTAATGCCCACATCGATAACTACGGCGTCATCCTTGATCATTTCTACCTTTAAAAAATTCGGAATGCCCACAGCGATAATCACAATATCTGCCTGTGAAGTGATCTGTGTGATGTTTTTAGTGAACTCATGAGTAAGGGTTACGGTAGAATTGCCGGGAAAACCGCTGCGTCCCATGAGAATACTCATGGGCCTGCCCACGATGTGGCTGCGGCCTATGACCACGGTGTGCTTGCCCTTAGTAGGAATATCATAACGTTCTAAAAGCTCTAGGATACCAAAGGGTGTAGCAGGTATAAACGTACTCATATCCAGTGACATCTTCCCAAAATTGGTTGGGTGAAAACCATCTACATCTTTTTCTGGATTTACGGCAAGCAGTATTTTTTGCGTATCGATTTGAGGGGGTAGCGGCAGTTGTACGATAAACCCGTCAATAGTGTCGTCCTGATTGAGCGTCTCAATTTTTTTGATCAGTTCAAATTCACTGCTGGTACTGGGCATGCGTACCAGGCTGGATTCAAAACCTACACGCTTACAGGCTTTGACCTTACTATTTACATAGGTTAGGCTTGCACCATCATTACCCACGATTACAGCGGCGAGGTGTGGTACCTTCTCACCACGTTCCTTCATTTTATTAACCTCTTCAGTAATCTCGTCTTTAATAGCACTGCTTATTTTTCTTCCGTCTAAAATGACCATTGGCATCACCGTTTATGGGTTTGGATAAAATATGGTTTTTGTAAACAATCGTAGGGTCTAATGCGCTACGGTTTATAGTTAACTACATAGGCTTAACGGGCCTAACGCATATTGTTCATCATTTGCATCATTTGCCTTCCACCGCCACCTTGCATCATTTTCATCATTTTTCCCATTTGGTTAAATTGTTTCAGCAGTTGGTTAACCTCCTGTACGCTGGTGCCAGAGCCTTTACTGATACGTTTTTTACGGCTACTGTTGATGATTTTGGGATCGGTACGTTCAGCAGGGGTCATGCTGTGTATAATTGCTTCAATACCTTTAAAGGCGTCATCGTCAATATCAAGTCCCTTGAGTGCTTTGCCGGCACCCGGGATCATCCCGATGAGATCCTTCATATTTCCCATTTTTTTGATCTGGTGGATCTGTTTGAGAAAGTCATCAAAACCAAATTGATTTTTGGCGATCTTTTTCTGCAATTTGCGTGCTTCCTCCTCGTCAAACTGTTCCTGAGCACGTTCTACTAGCGATACGACGTCACCCATCCCGAGGATGCGGTCTGCCATACGGGAAGGATAAAATACATCAATGGCCTCCATCTTTTCCCCAGTCCCAATAAATTTAATCGGTTTATTGACCACTGATTTTATGGAGAGCGCCGCACCACCTCGGGTATCACCATCCAATTTGGTGAGCACGACACCGTCAAAATTGAGGGTGTCATTAAAGGTTTTGGCTGTATTTACCGCATCCTGACCAGTCATACTGTCCACCACAAAAAGAGTTTCCTGTGGCTGGATCGCTTTATGGATTTCAGCGATTTCGTTCATCATCTTTTCATCCACGGCCAGGCGGCCGGCGGTATCGATGATCACAACATTGTGGCCATTTTGTTTGGCATGTGCAATGGCAGCTTTGGAGATTGCGACCGGGTCTTTGTTTTCCCTTTCAGAATAAACCTCTACATTGATCTGCTCGCCCACAACATGCAGCTGGTCTATCGCTGCAGGACGGTAGATGTCACAAGCTACAAGAAGTGGTTTTTTGGTCTTTTTAGTTTTAAGATATTGGGCCAGTTTCCCTGAAAATGTGGTCTTACCAGAACCCTGTAACCCAGACATCAAGATCACACTAGGGTTGCCGGAAAGGTTGATCCCCTCGGCATCGCCGCCCATCAGACTAGTAAGCTCATCCTTGACAAGTTTTACCATCATCTGCCCTGGTTTTAGGGCGGTGAGCACATTTTGGCCAAGGGCGCGCTCTTTGACTGTAGTGGTAAAATCCTTGGCGATTTTATAGTTCACATCGGCATCCACCAGGGCACGGCGTACCTCTTTAAGGGTTTCGGCCACATTGACCTCAGTAATCTGCCCGTGCCCTTTGAGCACGTGCATGGCTTTATCCAGCTTGTCACTTAAACTATCAAACATAATTTTGAGTCTTTTTACAAAAGCCCAAATTTAGGGATTCTGTAGGTAAAAAGCGATTTTTGATTTGTGGAGTTATTGGCGTATTAAGAGGAAGTCTGTTTTCGGTACATAATCTAATCTTTAGGATAGCATCCTAAAATCGTAGGTTTGAATACTTTCGCTTAAAGCGAAAACAATGTGTTTGCAAAGTAAGAATGGCATTTTAATAAAACCTACATCTGCTCTGGCACATCGATGCCTAAAAGTCTGAATGCCGATGCGATTACTTCGGCCGTTTTTTTGGAAAGGGCTACCCTAAAAACCACCAAATCCTCAGTGTCAGCTCCTAAAATGGGGATCTGCTGGTAAAAGGAATTAAATTCTTTAACCAGGTCGTACGTGTAATTGGCGATCAGCGCCGGACTGTAATTTGCAGCGGCAAGCTGAATGGTTTCTGGGTACATTTTAAGCATTTTGAGCAGCTCTTTCTCCTTGGGTTCCAAAGTTGAGCTACTAAAATCCTCAGTGATCTTCATCATTTCCGCCTTGCGCAAAATAGACTGTATACGGGCGTAGGTATATTGAATAAATGGTCCTGTATTTCCCTGAAAATCCACTGACTCCGCTGGGTCAAACAGAATGCGTTTTTTGGGATCAACCTTAAGGATGTAATATTTGAGCGCCCCCAGGCCTATGGTTTTGTAAAGCTGTGTTTTTTCACGTGCACTAAAACCCTCTAGTTTCCCAAGTTCTGTGGCGATTTTTTCTGCCGTATCTGTCATTTCTGTCATCAGATCATCGGCATCTACCACGGTACCTTCGCGGCTTTTCATCTTTCCGCTGGGGAGATCTACCATGCCGTAGCTTAAATGATAAAGATGTTCTGCCCAAATAAAGCCCAGTTTTTTGAGAATGAGAAAAAGTACTTTAAAGTGGTAATCCTGCTCGTTGCCCACGGTATAGATCATACCGCCTACATCGGGATTATCTTTCACGCGCTGTACGGCGGTGCCCAGATCCTGGGTCATATAAACGGCGGTGCCATCGCTGCGCAGCACGATCTTTTCATCAAGGCCATCGGCGGTAAGGTCGCACCAAACGGAACCATCATCTTTACGGTAAAAAACGCCCTTTTCGATACCATTTTCTATCAGATCTTTTCCCAATAAATAGGTGTCACTCTCATAATAATATGCGTCAAAATCTACGCCCAGGGCTTTATAGGTTTCTTCAAACCCATCATAAACCCAGTGATTCATCATTTTCCAGAGTGCAACTGTTTCTGGGTCGCCGGCTTCCCATTTGCGCAGCATACCCTGGGCTTCCAAGATCAATGGGGCCTGCTTTTCGGCTTCTTCTTTGGTTTTTCCCTGAGCCACAAGGTATGATTGCTCTTCTTTATAAGCCTTATCAAATTTCACATAGAAATCGCCCACCAGCTTATCGCCTTTCATCCCAGTAGATTCTGGGGTTTCCCCATGACCAAATTTTTGCCATGCCAGCATACTCTTGCAGATATGAATACCGCGATCGTTGATAATTTGGGTTTTATACACTTTTTTTCCAGACGCTTTGACAATTTCCGCGACAGCGTAGCCCAGAAGGTTGTTGCGCACATGCCCCAGATGCAGAGGTTTATTGGTGTTGGGTGAGGAATATTCAACCATAACGGCTTTTCCTTCGGCAGGTTTTTGACCGTAATTTTGATCAGTTTTGATTTCGTCAAAAAAATCAAGATAATATTGATCTGAAACTACCAGGTTTAAAAAGCCCTTGACCACATTAAAATCTGAGATTTCGGGTATGTTTTCTTTTAGATATGCCCCGATCTGCTCACTGATTACGGCTGGATTTCCTTTTATGGTGCGCAGCATCGGGAAAACCATAACGGTCACATCTCCTTCAAAATCCTTGCGTGTAGGCTGGATTTCCACGGTTTGCAGTTCTTTTTCATATATGGACCGCACCGCGTCCTTTACCGCCTGTGCTATGGTATTTTCTACGCTCATTTTTTATATTTTCGATCAAGGGTGCAAAGATAGGATTTACCAGTTAAGTGTTAGAAATTATAACTTACGGGATTCAGAAAAATGGAGGACAGAAAAAACAAATATGGGAGCCCACTCTTTAAATGGTTTCCCTAAAATTTTACGCGCGGGGCAATGGACATCCAATTAAAATGTTGGTGTTGATGTGATCCGGAAGTGCTTAACGTCTTTATATCCTCTCTTCTCTATTGTCTCATTGTCCCACATCTAATAATTCCCTTATCTTTAAAACAAAAAATGTTGCTGAATGTTTCTTACAACAATCCTGTAGTCACAAATAAGATTACAGATGCCGTTGGCCCGCCATTTACGCTGCGCGAACGCTTAAAAATGAAAGGAATCGGCTCTTCAAAATTGTTTATCACCACTACGAGTATTGAGATCAATAACCTGCTCATTCTGGATAGTTATGTCAATACTTGCAATATTGAGATGAGGCCCAAGGGGATTTTAGTGGGTTTCCGGTCGCTTTTGGAGTCTTACGTGCTGGTTATTCCTTACTACAAACTAAACCTTTATAAGGGCAGGGCAGAAGAATACAGCATCTACCGGGATCATTATTTTATAAAGATAAGGGCACGGGCTAAGGATAAGGCAACGCACAGTTTTATGAAAAAAGTCATGGATTACAAGGCAGATCATCTACCGCAGGGACCAGTGTAAATGCTGTGGAGGACTTGATCTGGTTAGAATGCTCTTATGAACCTGATACAATATTTCATCTTTTGCACATTAATTGCTAGTAGGATTTTTTTCACTTTAAAATTCTTCCGTTGTGGACCTAGGATTTTTTTAGCATTGCTTTAGAAACAGTTACATAAACTTATCCCTATCTTTCCATTGCTATGAAAATATTGATCACAGGAGCAAATGGGTATATAGGTATGCGATTGCTGCCCCAATTACTTGAATTGGGGCATAAAGTCGTTTGTACCGTGCGCGACCGCAACCGCCTTTCTGTCGCAAAGGATGTTAAACAGAAAATCGAGATCGTAGAGATCGATTTTTTGGAAGAGCCCAAACCCGGCAAGTTGCCTGAAGACATTGATGCAGCCTATTACCTGATACACAGTATGACCTCTTCAACTTCAGACTTTGACGAGAAGGAGGAAGCATCAGCTAAGAATTTTAATAGTTATTTGAATAGCACCCAGTGTAAACAGGTCATTTACCTGAGCGGGATTGTGAATGAGGAAAATTTGAGCAAGCACCTCTGGTCGCGCAAAAATGTGGAGAAAACGCTTTATCAAGGGGATTATAACCTCACGGTGCTCAGGGCTGCGATAATCGTAGGTTCTGGTAGCTCTTCTTTTGAGATCATACGCGATCTCTGTGAGAAACTCCCAGTGATGATCACCCCAAAATGGGTGCAGACGCGCTGCCAACCCATCGCCATCCGCAACGTGATGCAGTATCTCACGGATGTGCTGGGCCGCGAGGATACTTATAATGAATCCTTTGATATCGGCGGTCCTGATGTTTTGAGCTATCGCGAAATGATGAAGGAATATTCCCGGATACGCGGACTTTCGCTCAATATTGTCACCGTGCCTGTCATGAGCCCCCAAATTTCCTCTTACTGGCTCTATTTTGTCACTTCTACGTCTTATAAACTGGCCCTCAATCTAGTAGATAGTATGCGTATTGAGGTCATTACCAAAGATACACGTTTGCAGGAAATGCTACATATTGAGCCCATAAGTTATGCAGATGCTATTCGGATGGCTTTTGAGCGTATTGAGCAGAACCAGGTGGTCTCAAGTTGGAAGGATAGTATGGTTAGCGGCCGTTTTCGAAGTGATCTCAAAAAATATGTCCAAGTGCCCGGTTTTGGCTGTTTAAAGGACAAAAAAACCATAAAACTCGAAAATCCGGAGCAGGCCTTGGAGAATATATGGTCAATCGGTGGGGCACGCGGTTGGTATTATGCAAACCTGCTTTGGAAGATACGCGGCTATATGGATAAGATGATCGGTGGGGTAGGGCTGCGCCGAGGGCGTACTGATCCGCATCGTATTGCTGATGGCGATGCACTCGATTTCTGGCGGGTCCTCCTAGCCGATAGAGAAGAGCGCCGCCTGCTTCTTTTTGCCGAAATGAAGGTTCCCGGTGAAGCCTGGCTCGATTGGGAGATCGATGAAGATAATATACTGCACCAGACCGCCACTTTTAGGCCCAAAGGCCTTAAGGGGAGATTATACTGGTACAGCATGTTACCCTTTCATTATTTTATTTTTGGCGGCATGATACGTAATATTGCCAACTATGTGCCCAAAACCCATCAGACACTTCAGGAAAAGACTTAACAGCTTTAGACCGGGCCCATTATTGGGTATTCCCATCGCCATTTTATTGGTCTGCTCTTTTTTCTTTTATTTTTATACTGAGGCGAGTTATAGCGCCATTGAGCAGGCTTCACTCTGGGTGCGTTCTTATTTTGGGCAGTTCTATCTTGCTCTTGGCCTGGGATGTGTGCTTTTGCTGCTTGCCGTCGCCATTTCCCCTTGGGGGAAGTACAAACTGGGCCAGCCTCATGAAAAACCCGCTTTTTCACGCCTAGCATGGATCTCGATGCTGTATAGCGCGGGGATGGGTGCTGGTATCTTATTACGGGCCGTGCAAGAGCCCGTATTTATGCAACAGCACCCGCCCCTGGCCATTGACGCTGCCGCGGAGACAGTCGCCCTCGAGTTCACTTTTTACCAATGGGGATTTACCGCTTGGGCCTTTTATGCCCTTTTTGCCCTGCCCATAGGTTATGCGGTTTTTAAACGAAAGCTTCCCGTGGTCACCAGCAGCGGTTTTGCCCGGCTTTTTAAAAATAGCGAAAACAACTCGGCCAGATTTTTTTTTAAAAGCGTAGACGTCCTTACGATCCTCACCACAGTTTTTGGCCTTGTAGCCGCAGTGGGATTGGGTGCCTCGCAAATTAAAGGCGGTCTTAACCATTTATTACACACAGGTCTGGGAGCTGGCGTGATTATCGCACTTGTGATCCTGATTGGGGCACTCGCACTCTGGTCTGCGCTGAGCGGGGTGGAAAAAGGTATAAAAAACATCTCAACGGCAAATATTTATCTCACCGTTGCGCTGCTCTCTTTTGTCTTTGTACAGAGCGATATTTTGGAGGTTTTAGGTAGTTTTTTTACCGCTTTTTACCGATATATCATCGATTTTATCCCCATGAGCCTTGCGCTGGGAAAGTATGATCCAGGCGTCGATTTCCTGACCGATTGGACATATTATTACTGGGCTTTTTGGCTCGCCTGGGCACCTTTTACGGGCATTTTTATCGCACGCATCTCACGGGGGCGACGCTTGCGCGAAATCATAATCGGTGTACTGTTGATTCCATCTTTGGGCACCTTTTTTTGGTTCAGTACTTTTGGCCAATCTGCTTTTGCGGTAATCGAAAATCTTGGGCATTATCATGGCGAATTCGAAAATGTGTTCACCTCCATATTTAAGTTTTTGGAAAATTACCCGTTGCAGGGATTGGTCAATAGTGTGGTTATTGTGCTACTGATCAGTTTTTTGGTCACTTCGGTAGATAGTGCCATTTATGTTCTGAGTCTTTTTACTGACAAACACGATGAGCCCGGGCGTGGCCACCGCTGGGCATGGGGCATCGTCCTTATGGTTTTTTCGGTGGGGATCGTGCTGTTGGGGCAGGCAAGGGTGGACAGCGATGTGCTGACCGCCGTACAGAAATTGCTCATTATCACTTCGCTTCCGTTGAGCCTGCTGCTGGTGCTGATGGCCGTTCTCTGGGTGATGGATTTGTGGGAGTGGCGGAAAAAGTCTTAAACACGGAAAAAAACCCTTTTTTTTATCCGTTTTTTTAACTAGTAGGCATATAAATATTTAATTTTTAGGTTTTTAGAGAAATAAGCATTAACTTTTGATACGATAACAAAGTTCAGTTTTTAGTTGAAAATTGAGCTTTTGCGGCTATTTTGTAGCTTTTTTGTTGATTATCCTTAAAGTATCATAACTAGCCTCACCCTGAATTTATTTCAGGGTCACACTAGTAGCTTAAGTATTGCTTTACTAAAGTTTGAGCTACATTTGGAAGATATGAGTGCGATGCTGAAACAAGTTAAGCATGACGAAAACCCACTATATGCCTAATTACGGATATTCAATTTTTTTGTCTTAATTTCTGATTTTATTCTTCATAATTCGTAAAACTGTACTGCTTTCGCCTTGAGCTTAATTCCCATTTTGCAAGAAACTAGGGTTGAAAATGCGGTATATGGAGATCTTAATTTCTACATTTAGATTATACTTTTCAAAACAAACTTTTCTGGTTTCTGTATCTTGCGCGAAATATTGATCAACCTAAATCAGAGCCATCCAGATATCAGCTGGGGATTATTAAAGTAAATTTCATGAAACGCTTCTTATTTATTTTTACCCTTATTCTACTTCCTTTACATGCCATCATTGCCCAAATCTCTTACGAACAAGGTTATTATATTGATAATACAGGTCAAAAAATAAAAGGCCAGATAAAAAACCTTGACTGGAAAAACAATCCTACCGAGTTTGATTTTAAAGCCCAACCCGATGGTGAATCAACCACATTTACCAAAACGTACGCGCAGGAATTTGGCTTGCCCGGTAAGTTAAAATATAGAAGGGCAAACGTTAAGATTGACAAATCCAGCAGTTCATTAAGTACTATGGACAAGGATCGAAATCCCAAGTTTGTAGAGGAGCAACTTTTTTTAAAATGTCTTGTGGAAGGTAAAGCCAGCTTGTATCGCTATGTAAGCGGAAACCTTTCCAGATTTTTTTACCGGATAGGCGGCGATTCTATCAAGCCGCTGATCTATAAGACCTATCTCGTGAAGGATAATAAGGGGATAGCCAAAAACGAGCGGTACAAGCAGCAATTACTTAATGACCTCAAATGTTCCTCAATTACAGAAGGTACTATCGAAAACCTGTCTTATAAAAATAAGGACCTTGAGCGTATTTTTGTAAAGTATAATGAATGTAGCAATGCTGAGTTTACACAGTACGAGAAAAAGAAAAAGCAGGACCTTTTTAATCTTAATATAAGGATTGGGCTTAATTATACCAATCTTGATATTCAGCGTTTCTCTGACTATGGTGAGATCACGGAGACAAAACTGGATGCCAAAACGAGCCTCAAAGTAGGCCTGGAAGCCGAATATATATTGCCTTTTAATAAAAACAAATGGGCAATGATGGCAGAACCCACCTATCAATATTACAGCTCAGAAAAAACAATAGGCGATGGGGAGGCAAAGATTGATTATAAATCCATTGAGCTACCCATAGGACTGAGATATTATATGTTTTTGAACCCAAATTCAAAAATTTTTATAAATGCTTCTTATGTTTTTGACTTTGCTTTTAAATCTACTATAGATTTTGAATATGGTACTGATCTGCAAATACAGTCCAGAAGTAATTTAGCCCTGGGGGTAGGCTACAAGTTTATGGATAAATATAGCCTCGAGCTGCGTTATGGGCTCAACCGTGAGATTTTGAGCAATTACTCCAGCTACACTTCAGATTATAAGAGTTTATCACTTCTGGTGGGTTATACGCTGTTCTAACTAGAATAAGCCTTTGCCCAGAATGAAAATCTATATACAGAATTACAGATTGATTGAAGATCGCTTTAGAAGAAGCAGTAAATGGCTTTGGTTATATTTCCATATTGCTGATTTATGGCTTTTGAATAATTTACCAATAGGCCAGGCCGATTTATTATGATGATTAGTAAAACAATAGAATTCTTAGGGAAATGCTTTGAAAAGCTATTTTTTAAATGCTAATCACCAGTGGTTTTGCTAATTGTAACCAAAGATAAATTGAAAAGGTTCCAATACAATCTCTCCAGAATTTCTTTCGCCTTGAGCTTTTAAATTTTTTAATAAAAAAAGGAAAGCAATAGGTATGACAATAACCCGGTCAATTTGTACTTTTAGATCATATTATCAATTTTAACCAAAATCTTCATGAAATCAATAAAATTTCTCCTCAGCGCAGCCATGTTCTTCGCAGTATTACAAACCTATGCACAACACAGTGATCCAGATATCCCGCCAGAGGTTTCGCCCATGCCCATGAAACCGGAAATGACTGAGATCTGGACTCCGGAAGTTCCCGTGGTCGAGCCCGGTGAGAAGCCCGGCGATGCGCCTTCTGATGCCATTATCCTTTTTGACGGTAAAAATCTTGACCAGTGGGTGAGCCAGAAGGATACTACAAAACCTGCTCCCTGGAAGATCGTAGATAACGATTATTTGCAGGTGGTCCCCAATTCTGGTACGATTCAGACCAAAATGAAATTTGGAGATATCCAGTTGCATCTTGAGTTTAGTGCGCCAGACGATGCAAAGGGCTCCGGACAGGGTCGTGGTAACAGCGGCGTCTTTTTCCAGAACCGTTATGAGCTTCAGGTTCTTGACTCATACCATAACCGTACCTACAGCAATGGCCAGGCCGGCAGTATATACAAAGACCATCCACCACTGGCCAACCCTATGCGAGGCCCAAAGGAATGGAATGTTTATGATGTAGTTTACCGCGCACCGCGCTTCAAGGACAGTGGGCTTATTGATACCCCAGCTACCATCACTGTTTTTCTCAATGGGGTGCTAGTACAGAACAATGCTACCATTCATGGTCTTACCCTTTACATCGGGCTGCACAACTATCCCGAAGCTCATGGTGATGATGTACTCGCATTGCAGGATCATGGCAATACAACGCAGTTTAGGAATATTTGGATAAGAAAACTGTAATTATTGTAATTGGAGGCATTTTTTAATTTTTACTCCAGATTTGAGATTGGCAATGTGGCTTTCGCATAATTTCCTTAATTGTTAGGATAGCATCAACTTTTGACGGTTTTGCAAGCTTATTGGATTATGCTAGTGCGAAAGCTCTTCAAAATGTGTGGTATTTAATAGTTTTGTGTGTAAATCACCTACAATTAAAAATCTAACATGAGCAACAACTCCAGTAAACTAGACGCTATTTCGGTTTGGGCACTGGCAGCAGGTGGTATGGTGGGCGGCGGTATTTATACCGTACTTGGTGTCGTGGTCGCGGTTTCCGCCCAGTGGACGTGGCTTGCCTTCCTTTTTACCGGTCTGCTGGCAATAACTTCGGCCTATAGCTATGTGTTTTTGGCCAATAAATTTAATGAAGGCGGTGGGGCTTTTGCCTTTTTGGAAAAAGTGGGCGATGACACTATTGCCGGTAGCCTGAGCTGGTTGTTGATCATAGGTTATGTGCTTACCATCTCAGTATATGCCTATGCATTTGGGCATTATGTTTCCTTTGCCTTTAATGGGGGACCACTACTTATCCGTTTACTGGCGGCTGGCATTGTTACGGCCCTTGTGCTGCTTAACCTGGCCGGAGTAGGCAAACTCACTAAAGTGGAGATCACTATCGTAAGCGTAAACCTAGTGGTCCTCCTTGCCCTGGGTGTTTATGGCCTGACCCAATGGGACAGCACACAGCTTATCGCTGGTGTTGAGCCGCGCCCCATGTGGTCTGGCTTTATTGGGGGTGCGGTAATTTTTATGGCTTATGAGGGTTTTCAGTTGTTAAGCTATGAATATTCTCGCATCAAAAACGCTGAGAAGACCTTTATGCCAGTGCTCCTCAGCGCCGTGGTCTTTGTGGTCATACTCTATATTATAGTGGGGCTTGGGGCAACTATGGTGGGCGGTGCGGCATCGTTGATAAGTTATAAAGAGATCGCGCTCTCCATTACCATGCAAAAGGCTTTTGGCTTTACCGGGGTAGTAGTCATGACCGTTGCGGCCGGATTTGCAACTGCGGCAGCGATCAATTCCACACTTTTTTCAACGGCAAACCTTTCTAAGAGTATAGCGCAGAAAAGTGAGCTCCCAGATTGGTTCAATCACACCAATGATAATGATGTGCCAGACCGTTCCATCGTTTTGCTGGGCCTAATGGCGGGCGCGCTCGCTGTGCTAGGTTCATTGAGTTCGCTGGTAGAGGCGGCAAGTTTGGTCTTTCTCTGTACGTTTGGCATTGTAAACTGGCTGGCCTACCGGGAATCTGATAAAATGCGCTGGCTACCCGCGTGTGGCATCGCCATTGCGATCATTAATGGCGTGGCCCTGCTGTTCCGGCTGATCATCTCAAAGCCCATTTCCCTGGGTGCGCTTGTTCTTGTGGTGCTGCTAATTATTTTGGGAAGGCCTTTTTTACTAAATAAATCCAAGGCGGCTGATACTGGTACAGATGCTTAGACCGAAGCGGCAACGCCATGATTCGGTTAATCAATGGCTATTTTTCTTAAAATAATTTCTGATGAAATGAAAACTTTTTATCTTATAGGCTTAACCATCCTATCGCTAGTGTGTTTTGGCTGTAGCCAAAACAATAGCACGGATCAAAATGCTGCACAGTTACGCTGGGGCCAATTTTTATTGGGTAGTGATCAGGCTCATATTTCGCTTTCGCGAAAAGGTACCGAAATCTACAACGCAGTCCTTGACTACGCAACAATCACTAAATATCAAAAATTTCCTGCCGGAACTTATACGTTAAGCATCAAAAGCGACGGTAACGAAATCTTACAAAAAAAAATAGGTCTGGGTACAGGTGGGATATATACATTCTGTCTCTATGGTATACCCATTCAAGGCCAAAAGGCAAATCAAAGCTCAACCAATACAAAACTGCACCGTATCGTAGAGGGTGCCGCAGCCAATACGCTAAATTCTTATCTGCCCCAGCTTAGAATTATGGATGATTATTTTACCAGTGCAAAAGATAATTCAAAAATACGCATAGTTCATGTAGCACCCGGTGTTGAGCCTGTAAAGGCGGTGATCTGGCAATCTGGTAAAGAAGGTGTGAGTTTTAGCGCTATTGATTATCCTGCTTTTTCCAAAACCAAAACCCTGGGTACGGGCCAGACCAGCGTAAAGTTAATGCTCAATTCCAGCGACCAACAACTCAACAGTACAACGCTGGATGCCGAACCTGAAAAATTGTATTCCTTATTTGTGATCCCGGATAAAAGCAGCTATCTGAACCATTTGCTGATCGTTAAAGGAGTAACTGATAAAAATCATTGAGAGTTATGTATTTGGCTAATACGTTCATTTTATCGCCAACACAAATTAGAGGGTTACAATACTCATTTTTCGTATGTAAATTCACTTTTTGAAATTTGTATCTTTATTGTTCTGAACGCTAAATTTATGTATAATGAAAAATGTAGTTTGTATCAGCCTACTATTGCTATTGCTAACGGGCTGTAAAGAAAATCGAAATGGTAATGCCTCAGAAACGGTGCAGACAACAGATAAAAAGGACTCGTCTAGCGCACAGGGGTCTGATCAAAAAACATCCCTTACCATTATACCAGGAGAGCGTTTGGGCACCCTTGAACTGGGTAAGGAGGTTGCCGTAGTTTTAAAAGATTCTTTGGGTGAACCCTTACATCAAGATAGCGCTATGGGCAAATCATCACAGACCTTCGCGCTTAAAAGCAGGGATATCAATGGCAGAAATGCCATTCTTTCTATTTTTACCTCTACACATAACAACGGTAATATTGATGGAAAACGTGGCCTCCTGGCGGCAAGGACCAATGCTACCGTTTTTGTGACCAAGAATGGACTGAAGGTAGGAAGTCAATATAGACAGATACAGAGAAATTTCAAACTTGTAAAGCTTGGGACTTTTACCGATGATGGTGCCACCTATTCCCTATATGATACTAATGCCGGTATTGCTTTTGAAGTTAACAATGACAGTATCTGCACAGGAATAGGAATTCACAAAGCAGAAGAATTGGCGACCGATAGCTATCTGCCCATTTATGATACTTTTAAAAGGAGCGGAGATTTTAATTAGGTTTTTGACACCAAGTTCATGAGAGGGCAATAGTTAACCTTTGGGCAAAAAAATCTCGGCCATCATACATCGTGCACTACCGCCGCCACAGGTCTCTATGGTTTCTAGATCGCTGCTCAAAATATCGCAGTAGTTTGATATTTTATCTAGCTGGCTTTGATTTAAACTTTTGTGTGCGGCCAGGCTCATAACCAGATAATCTTTACCGTGATCATTACGCAATTGTAGCATATTGCCTGCAAAATGAGCCATCTGCTCTTCGCTAATAGGGATGATCTCCTTCCCACTTTCTTTTAAGTGGTTTATCACCTGTTGTAACTCTTTTTTATCGTCAATTGTGTCTAAACAGATGATGCAAAACTGCTCTGCAACACACATCATCACATTGGTGTGATAGATGGGAAGCCTCTTTCCATCAACAGTTTGCCAAGCGGTAAAAATAACTGGAAAATAATGAAAATCTTCGCAGAACTCTATGAAGAGATCTTCGTCAGCCCGGGGTGATAATGCGCAATAGGCTTTTTCGTAAGGCCGGTCAAGCACAATGCTGCCTGTACCTTCGAGAAAGATCCCCTCTTCCTCGGCATCAGTATAATCAATGATGTTTTTTATCAAATAACCAGCATCTTCAATTTTGGTAAAAAATTCCTCGCGGCGTTCTTTTCTTCGGTTTTCGGCATACATGGGATAGACCGCAACATCACCGTTCTCATGTGTAGATACCCAATTATTGGGGAAAATGGAATCTGGGGTGTTCAGTCTCATATCATCATCTAGCGCGAGCACGCGTATTCCGGCAGTCGTAAGGGCTTTCGCGAAAGCATCAAATTCTCGCTGGGCCTTACGATTGATTTCTTCATTCTTAAGCTTAAGATCTTCTTGAAAATAGTTGTTTACGGCGGTTTGCTCGTTCATCCTAAAGGCTGCCGGCCGCACCATAACCACCGCGTTGGTGACCTGTTTTTGCATTGTGTTTAAAAGTTTACCCATGTAGTTAAAATAGGAAAAATAGATGGGGATAGAAGTGCATTTGAAAAATATAAATCAAAACTGCTTTCAATTTGTTTGCATTAAAGTCAGCTTAAAAATGTAAAAATAAACCTGAAATATTTCCTACTGCTCGATATTCTCTGCTCTAAAGCCAATAAGTTCACCGCCTTGAAAATCAACCGTGATTTCAATAGGGTTACAGCATACCTCACAATCTTCTATATAGGTATTGGATACGGAGGGATCGAGTAGCATGGAAATTTCTTCCCAGCAATAAGGGCAAGAAAAAAAATGTTCGAGCATCAGCGTGGGATTTTAGGCATATTGTTCGAGTTCCATTGAGACTTCCCCCCAATTTTCCATTAGGGTTTCCAGACGTTTCTTTTTGCTGTTGTATTTGTCAAAAAAGTCTTTTTGAGCGATGGTTTTTTCATAATCACTGGCCATAGCCTCGTCAATTTTTTTGATTTCGCGTTCTAATTTGTTAACCTCTGCCTCAATATTGCTCAGTTTGTTGTTGAGGGTTTTTTGTTTTTTCTGATTTTTAAAACTGCTTTTTGAGTCGCTATTTTTTTCGGCAGCCTTTGATTTTTTAGGTTCCCTTTTTTCAATATCGCGCAGATTTTCAACGGCCCGTTGCTCTAGATAAAAATCAATATCCCCCAGATATTCCTTGATCTGGTGATCTTTGAATTCATACACAGTGCTCGTAAGCCCCTGCAAGAAATCACGGTCGTGAGATACCAGTAAAAGCGTGCCTTCAAAGCGTTTTAGTGCATCTTTTAGCACATTTTTGGACTTGATGTCAAGGTGGTTTGTAGGCTCATCCATGACCAGTACGTTAAACGGCTGCAGCATTAATTTGGCTAGCGCAAGCCGGTTGCGCTCTCCACCGGAAAGTACACGTACATATTTCTCAACGTCATCACCGCGAAAAAGAAACGAACCCAAAATATCCCGTACCCGGCTGCGGTTCTTCTCGTTTGCGGCATCAATCATGGTATCAAGCACGGTTTTTTCGCCATCCAGATACTCGGCTTGATTTTGTGCGAAATAGCCAATCTGTACGTTGTGCCCTAATCTTAGTCTTCCGCCATGATCGATCTCATCTACGATAATTTTGGCCAGCGTGGATTTACCCTGACCATTCTGCCCTACAAAAGCGGTTTTGGAATTGCGTTCTATAAGCAGATCAATGTTTTTTAAAACTTTTTTGTCCCCATAACTTTTTGAAACATTATCCGCCTCGATCACCACTTTACCCGGCACCACCGAAACGGGGAAATTTAGGCTCATCACGCTGTTATCGTCCTCGTCAACTTCTATAACATCCATCCTGTTCAGCTTTTTTATAAGCGATTGCGCCATGGTGGCCTTTGAGGCTTTTGCCCGAAACTTTTCAATAAGTTTTTCGGTCTGCTCTATCTCTTTTTGTTGGTTTTTTTGAGCGGCCATCTGCTGGCCGCGCATTTCCTCCCGGAGCACCAAATATTTTGAATAGGGTTTGGGATAATCATATATACGGCCCAGGGAAATCTCTATTGTCCTGTTTGTTACATTGTCAAGGAACATTTTATCATGAGAAACGATCACAACGGCACCGGTATAATTCCGTAGAAAACCCTCCAGCCAGATAATACTTTCAATATCAAGGTGGTTTGTGGGCTCATCCAGCAGGAGTACGTCATTACTCTGCAATAACAGTTTTGCCAGTTCAATACGCATGCGCCACCCGCCTGAAAAAGTATCTGTCAACCGGTTAAAATCATTCCTCGTAAAGCCCAGTCCCATGAGGATACGTTCAGTCTCGCCCTGATAGTTGTACCCGCCATGTATCTCATACTGGTGCTGCACATCATTGAGATCTACCATGAGGTCATGATAGCCGGTGCTCTCATAATCGGTACGCTCGGCTAGCTGGGTGTTAATATAGTCTAATTTAGCCTCAAGTTCCTTGATGACCTCAAAGGCCTGATATGATTCTTCCAATACAGTGCGGCCTTCCACAAAGTCGATATCCTGCTTGAGGAAGCCCATTTTCATATCTTTATCGGTGGCGATCTGGCCCGTGTCATATTCCTGCTCACCGGAGATAATGCGAAGCATGGTAGATTTACCAGCGCCATTTTTGCCCACTAGGCCTACACGGTCGCCGTCGCCCAACCTGAAGGTGACGTCATTAAATAAATACTCGCCCTGAAAGGAGACTGAAAGATTATGTACGTTAAGCATAAAGGTAAATTATATCAATAAATGCAGTTTATATATCATTAAGTATGAGGCTGCCCAATTTTTTTTGCAAAGATGCCTAAATTTGTTCAGTAAATCAATGCTATGCGCAATCTCTTAAAAGGAAAGAAACTATACAGTATTTTCACGGGCACCTGCCCGGTGTGTCATGTGGGCAACATGTATCTCAATAAAAATCCCTACCATCTGGGGCAGACTCTTAAAATGCATGAGCGCTGTCCTCATTGCGGTCAGAAATTTAAAATAGAACCTTCCTTTTTTTATGGGGCGATGTATGTGAGTTACGGTGTTGGTATTGCGATTGCGGTGGCGGCCTTTATAATTGCTCATATATTTCTGGGTGCAGAACTTATAGGTTCTTTTTGGGCCATAATCGGGTCGCTTGTTATTCTTTTTCCGGTCATCATGCGGATTTCACGTAATATATGGATCAATATTTTTATGGATTATGATCCTGAAAAGTCTAGGTAGGCCTGAAAAAGAATACAGTACAGTAGAGATCCGAGAAGCTGATATTTATGTATTAAACATTGCTTATTAAAAATAAAAATGGTTTCCGATAGTATCGAAAACCATTTTATTTATAAATAATGTAAAATATCGGATTTTAATTACAAATCTACATTTCCGCTTCAGCAAAAGGCACTTTCACATAAGTATCATCCCATCCCATTAGCATATCTGAACCACCACCATCTTCAGGCTCAAATACAATAGAAAAATCCTCTATGGATGCTGAAGTTTTACGCGCAGGGGTTTTAATCCTAACCTGATCGCGTTCCTCTTTATAACCAAAAGCACCCCAAGTGTCATTATCTTTATTGAGTATGACCGTCCATTCTTTCTCACCGGGGATTGTGAAGAGTGTATAGGTGCCGGCTTCCACTTTTTTGTCGCCGATCATCATATCCTTATATAATTTGATTTCAGTAGATTCATTGGCTCCAGTACGCCACACTTTATCATAAGGTACGAGACTGCTGTCTTTTTCGGTACCAAATATTTTACGCTCGTGCATTGCAGGCCTGCTGTAGATGACGCGCACTAATGGCGCCTTGTCCTGGCCCCTCAGCATGGCAATGTCTAAAGGACTCTTGTCCATATCTGCAAATTTTTGCGCACGTGCGGGTGTGATGGCCATAAATGCCAGCAAAAGCCCCGATATTACTAATGTTTTCATTATTATTTTTGTTTTTGATTTATAAAATAGGTGTTGAGGCAAAGGTACATTGTGATGTGACTTAGTGTGTTAACATATACATAAAACCACTGGATTGATAAATGAAAATTTTTAAATCTATATCAGACCATAACGGTTGATTTTTAATGGTTATTTCTGGTTTTTAATTATAAATTGTAAGTATTTTTCCTATTTTTATTTAAATAATAAAAGAATAAGAGCATCTTTGGCCTATATTATAAAATAACTTAGAATTCATTGCAAATATTTCCGCTGCCGCGGAAACTAAAAAATTATAAACTATGTGCGGAATTGTATGCGCCTATGAGCTTAAGCAGAAATCAGAAGATCTGCGCCCCCAGATTTTAGAAATGTCAAAAAAAGTGCGTCATCGTGGTCCAGACTGGAATGGGATCTACAGCGATGACAAAGCGATCCTTGCTCATGAGCGGTTGAGTATTGTTGATCCCGCCTCGGGAAAGCAGCCTTTGATAAGCCCTGATGGTAAACTGATCCTTGCTGCAAATGGCGAGATCTATAACCATAGGCAACTGCGCAAACAATTTGAGGGGAAATATCAATTTAAAACTGAATCTGATTGTGAGGTGATCCTTGCACTTTACCAGGAAAAAGGCCCTGCATTCATCGATGAGCTCAATGGTATTTTTGCCTTTTCATTATACGATACAGAAAAGGATGAGTATTTGGTCGCGCGTGATCATATGGGAATTATCCCTTTATACATGGGCTGGGATAAGAATGGAACATTTTATGTGGCCTCTGAACTTAAGGCCCTGGAGGGTACATGTACCAAAATCGAGCTTTTCCCCCCGGGACACTATCTCTACAGTGGAGATGGTAAACTGACGCGTTGGTACGAGCGCGACTGGATGGATTATGAAAATGTGAAAGATAATGAAACCAGTATCCAGAAGGTCAAAGAAGCATTAGAAGCTGCTGTACACCGCCAGTTAATGTCTGACGTGCCTTATGGCGTGCTGCTCTCTGGCGGGTTGGATTCTTCGATCACTTCCGCTATTGCGAAAAAATATGCAGAAAAGAGGGTAGAATCTGACGATACCTCTGCTGCCTGGTGGCCACAACTCCATTCTTTCTCTGTAGGATTGGAAGGTTCACCAGATCTTGCCGCTGCACGAAAGGTCGCCGATAAGATCGGGACAGTACACCACGAGATCAAGTTTACAATCCAGGAAGGTCTTGATGCGATAAAGGATGTTATCTACAATCTTGAGACTTACGATATCACGACCATACGCGCCAGTACCCCAATGTATCTGATGGCCCGGGTTATTAAATCAATGGGTGTAAAAATGGTGCTTTCTGGTGAAGGGGCCGATGAGATTTTTGGTGGCTATCTCTATTTTCACAAAGCCCCGAATGCGCAGGAATTTCATGAAGAAACGGTGCGCAAGCTTAGTAAATTGCACATGTATGACTGTTTACGGGCCAATAAATCCCTTGCAGCGTGGGGCATAGAAGGGCGCGTTCCCTTTCTTGATAAGGAATTTATGGATGTTGCAATGAGCATCAACCCACAGGACAAGATGATTAACGGGGAGCGTATGGAAAAATGGGTGATCCGCAAAGCTTTTGAGGATTACCTTCCCCAAGAAGTAGCCTGGCGTCAAAAGGAGCAGTTTTCAGATGGTGTGGGGTATAGCTGGATCGATACCCTAAAAGAAATGGTAAACGACAGCGTGAGCGACGAGATGCTGGCAAATGCCCATTATAAATTTCCTATACAGACCCCGCAGAACAAAGAGGAATTTTATTATCGAAGTATTTTTGAAGAGCACTTCCCCAGTGATGCCGCAGCACTTTGTGTCCCCCAGGAGGCATCCGTCGCCTGTAGTACCAAGATTGCACTGGAGTGGGACGCCGCTTTCAAAAATATGAATGACCCGAGTGGGCGTGCCATTGCTAACGTGCATACTGACGCCTATGTAAAGGCTTAAGCTTTATTATTTAAATAATGTTAAAAACCTGAACGCTCTGGCAACGGAGCGTTTTTTATTTCGCTTTAAGCGAAAAAACAGAACCTTTTATCGGATTCATTCTTTATAATATGTTGATAACTTATTGCGATCTACAGGGCTTTCGCTTCGGTTAAGGGGTGCCTTTCTTTATATTTGCTTGTTGTCAGAAATTATATCTTTTTGATGATTTAAATATTTGATAATCAAGTTTTTGTTTGACAATAGAGTGTTTTCGGAATAATCCGTAGACTTTTATTTTAATTTATTTACAGCATATGAGCGAAGAGGCGAATAAGAAGCTATATTCCGCAGACAGTATCCAAGCGTTAGAGGGGATGGAACATGTGCGCATGCGTCCATCAATGTATATTGGCGATGTGGGCACACGTGGCCTGCACCATTTGGTTTATGAGGTTGTCGATAATTCTATTGATGAAGCGATGGGTGGTTATTGTGACTCTATCAAGGTAATCATCAATGAAGATAATAGTATAAGTGTTGAAGATAATGGTCGCGGTATTCCCGTAGACCTCCATAAAAAAGAAGGTGTTTCCGCGCTGGAGGTCGTCATGACCAAAATAGGTGCGGGGGGCAAGTTTGATAAAGATTCTTACAAGGTTTCCGGTGGTCTGCATGGTGTTGGGGTAAGTGTGGTCAACGCGCTATCACAGCATTTGCGCGCTACGGTGTACAGGAATGGTACGATATGGGAACAGGAATATGAGCTTGGCAAAACACTTTATCCCGTAAAATCGATCGGAGAGACGGATAAGAAGGGTACTGTGGTCACTTTTAAGCCAGATTCCACTATTTTTCAACAGACCACAGAATATAATTATGACACGTTGGCGAGCCGTATGCGCGAGCTTTCTTACCTTAATAAGGGAATCACGATTACGCTTCAGGATTTGCGCCATGCT
The DNA here is from genome assembly GCA_965219335.1 of Leeuwenhoekiella sp. Taxonomy (GTDB): domain Bacteria; phylum Bacteroidota; class Bacteroidia; order Flavobacteriales; family Flavobacteriaceae; genus Leeuwenhoekiella. The sequence goes on along the minus strand of CBDCNG010000007.1, from coordinate 1,014,857 downwards.
GATGATAAAGGCGAATTCCCTACAGAAACCTTTCATTCTGATGAAGGTCTTAAAGAATTTGTACGCTTTTTAGATGGTAACCGTCAGCCCATTATAGGTGAAGTGATTTCCATGGAGGGTGAAAAGAACGATATACCCGTTGAGGTCGCCATGATCTATAACGACAGCTATGCCGAAAACCTGCACTCTTACGTAAACAACATAAATACACATGAGGGCGGTACGCACCTCGCGGGTTTTAGAAGAGGTCTTACAGGCTCCCTCAAAAAATATGCGGATGCCTCCGGAATGCTGGATAAGTTGAAATTTGACATTACAGGTGATGACTTTAGGGAAGGGCTTACCGCAATCATTTCAGTAAAGGTTGCCGAACCCCAGTTTGAAGGGCAAACGAAGACAAAACTGGGCAATCGGGAGGTGACCTCTGCAGTATCGCAGGCAGTATCTGAAATGCTTGAGATCTACCTTGAGGAACATCCCGATGATGCCAAGACCATCGTACAAAAGGTGATCCTTGCAGCACAGGCAAGACATGCGGCCAAGAAGGCGCGTGAAATGGTACAGCGTAAAACGGTCATGAGCATCGGCGGTCTGCCAGGGAAACTATCAGATTGCTCTGAGACGGATCCTGCTGTTTGTGAAGTGTTCCTCGTTGAGGGTGACTCTGCGGGAGGAACCGCAAAACAAGGGCGCGATCGTAATTTTCAGGCTATTTTGCCCCTAAGGGGAAAAATCCTCAACGTAGAGAAGGCCATGCGCCACCGCGTATTTGAGAACGAGGAGATCAAAAATATATTTACCGCTCTGGGCGTAACCATTGGTACAGAAGAGGACAGTAAGGCACTCAACCTTTCCAAACTGCGCTATCATAAAATCGTTATCATGTGTGATGCCGATGTTGATGGGAGCCATATTGCTACGCTGATCCTTACTTTTTTCTTCAGATATATGCGCGAACTTTTGGAGAATGGCCATATTTACATTGCCACTCCACCGCTTTACCTGATCAAAAAAGGAAAGAAAATGCGCTACGCATGGAACGATAAAGACCGTGATGAATATAATGCCGATATGGGCGGTGGTGCAGGAATACAGCGCTATAAGGGTCTGGGTGAGATGAATGCAGAGCAATTATGGGACACCACCATGAATCCAGAATTCAGGACACTGCGCCAAGTGGGCATTGATAGTGGTACAGAGGCTGATAGAATTTTTTCTATGCTCATGGGCGAGGATGTTCCACCACGCCGAGAATTTATTGAGAAGAACGCGGTCTATGCAAATATAGACACCTAATATTGAGTACGAATTACAAAATGTTAATTACGCAGATCAGGACATAATGTTAATTATTATTGATCGTCAAAACCTGTTTAAATATAAACAGGTTTTTTATTTGGTATCAATTCGCTTCTGCTTCTTGCAACTATAAGCAGATTTCCCGTCAACTTTAAAGTTTACTTCACACAAAACTGTTAAAGAAATTTTATTTTTGTACTTGTAATGAGGCATTGAGCCTTATTCCGTTTCAAAACAAATACTAATAAAAAATAGATATTAATATGAAAGTTACCGTAGTAGGAGCAGGGGCAGTTGGCGCGAGTTGCGCTGAGTACATTGCTATTAAGAATTTTGCGTCAGAGGTTGTCCTTTTGGATATTAAAGAAGGAGTGGCCGAGGGTAAGGCAATGGATCTTATGCAGACCGCATCATTAAACGCCTTTGATACGCGGGTCACGGGAACCACAGGCGACTACTCAAAAACTGCCGATAGCCAGGTAGCGGTTATAACCAGCGGAATTCCACGTAAACCTGGTATGACGCGCGAAGAACTTATAGGTATCAATGCTGGTATCGTGAAGGAAGTAGCGGCAAACCTAGTAAAACATTCCCCAGAAGTGATTATCATTGTAGTAAGTAACCCAATGGACACAATGGCTTACCTCGTTCACAAAACTACGGGACTTTCAAAAAACAGAATTATAGGTATGGGTGGCGCACTGGACAGTGCACGTTTTAAATATCGACTTGCCCAGGCATTGGAATGTCCTATTTCTGATGTAGATGGCATGGTGTTGGGCGGCCATAGCGATACAGGTATGATTCCACTGACGCGAATGGCTACGCGCAACAGCGTTCCTGTTTCTGAGTTTTTGGATAATGCTCGCCTGGAGCAGGTAAGCGAAGACACTAAAGTGGGGGGTGCAACTTTGACAAAACTCTTGGGAACTTCTGCCTGGTATGCACCAGGAGCTGCAGTATCTGGACTTGTACAGGCGATTGCCTGCGACCAAAAAAAGATGTTTCCCTGCTCGACCCTTCTTTCTGGTGAGTACGGACTTGATGATATATCCATAGGTGTACCAGTGATTTTGGGAAAAAATGGGATCGAAAAAATTGTAGACTTAGAACTTAATGATGCCGAAAAAAGCAAAATGGCTGAAAGTGCGGAAGCCGTCAAAAAGACTAACGGTTTACTAGAAGTATAATAGCAACTATTGAAAAAATTATCTTTTCTAGCTTTACCCGATATTAGCTAACGTATCCTAAAAATCTGTTATTGAGAATACAAAAGACCGTTGAACGCGGTCTTTTCTATTTTCAACAAATGTTAAAGAAATCCTATCTATTAAGTATTGGCAATATTGCATTGAAACCCTATATTTGCACGTTTTAAAAATTGCCTTGGTCAGTAAGGTGAGAATTAATCAATTAATACGGAATAATGCAGAACAAAGGGCTCATAAGAGTATTTGCGATTTTATTTGGATTGGTGAGTTTGTACCAACTCTCTTTTACCTATTTCACCAATAGCGCAGAATCTAAAGCGGAAGCTTTCGCAGACAATAAAATACCTACTTCCACTGAAAATTACGTTGACCGTAGGGGAGAGGTCCAAAGCAGATACTTAGACTCGATAGGTGACGAACCGATCGCACTTGGTATCACATATAATGATGCGAAATCAAAAGAACTTAATAAAGGTCTTGACCTTAAAGGTGGTATGGATGCCATCCTGGAAATCTCTGTTGCTGATATTCTGCGGGGCTTAAGTAATAACAGCCAGGATCCGGCATTTAATAAGGCGCTTCAACAAGCTGCCGAAAAACAGAAAAATAGCCAGCAAAGTTACTTACAGGACTTCTTCGATGCTTTTGAGAATATTCCCGGTGACAATAAGCTCGCTTCGCCTGATCTTTTCGCAAACACTACATTGGGAGATAAGGTCAATTTTAATATGACCAATTCTGAAGTTGAGCCCATCATTCGCAATGAAGTTGATGAATCCTTAAGTTCAGCATTTGAGGTACTGCGTAACCGTATCGATAAGTTTGGTGTTACCCAACCCAATATTCAGCGTCTTGACAACCCATCGCGTATACTTATAGAGCTTCCCGGTGCAACTGATATTGAGCGGGTTAAATTTCAGCTGGAAAGTACCGCACAACTTGAGTTTTATAAAACCCATTTTGCAGGAGATGTTGTAGAGTATCTGTTCAACGCCAATAATACGTTGAAGGATATTGTCAAGCCTACTGAAAAAGCGGATCAAAGGACTGACAGTACCAGTAAATCAGATCAGGCCATCGAGCAATTGTTGGCCAACGAAAAGGATACCGCTGCACCTACTGAAGTCAACAATCCACTATTTAACCTTCTTCAGCTCAATCCTTCCATACAGCAATATCCCCAAGTATCTGTATTGGGCTATGCCTCAGTTGAAGATACTGCGGCAGTTGACCGTTACCTGACCATGCCGGAGATCATCAGGATGCGGCCCCTAAAATTACGCTTCACTAAATTCCGATGGGGAATCCCAGAAGATGAGAAGTCAAAAATCGTCCCTCTTTATGCATTGGAGTCAAACCGTGCAGGCGAACCAGCTATGCAGGGAGATATTGTGGCAGATTCGAGACAACAATATACACAGGCCGGCCTTCCTTCAGTTGGGATCGATTTTGAGGGTCAAGGGCCTAGCCAATGGGCAAAGCTTACCCGCGAGGTAGCGCAGGATGGCAATGCTATTGCTATTGTGCTTGATGATATTGTATATTCCGCAGCGACTGCTAAACAGGAAATATCTGGTGGAGCCACTGAAATTTCCGGAAATTTTACAGTTAACAAAGCCCAGGATCTTGCCAATGTCTTAAAGGCAGGTAAATTACCTGCCTCCGCTAAAATAATTAGCTATGATGTAGTTGGGCCATCTTTAGGTCAGGAGGCCATCAATAGTGGTCTAATCTCTTTTGTTATAGCCCTAATCCTTGTACTTGTATGGATGGGGTTCTATTATGGTAAGGCTGGTCTTTTTGCAGATGTTGCCTTGGCGGTAAATATTCTCTACATTTTTGGCATCTTGGCAGGTCTGGGCGCGGTGCTCACCCTCCCCGGTATCGCTGGTATCGTGTTAACCATTGGTATGTCAGTTGATGCAAACGTACTTATTTTTGAGCGCATCAAAGAAGAGCTTGCTAAGGGTAAATCGCAGCGCGATGCCATTAGTGACGGATTTAGCAATGCCCTATCCTCTATTCTGGATGCCAATATAACTACCTTTTTGACCGCTTTGATCCTGTTTTTGTTTGGTACGGGACCCATCCAGGGTTTTGCAACTACATTGATGATCGGTATAGGAACGTCACTTTTTACAGCGATCTTTATTACACGTCTATTTATTGATGGTTATGGTAAAAATAATAAAGCGTTGATGTTTTCAACGGTTGCCACACGGCACCTATTTGAGAATTTCAATGTAGATTTCCTCAAAAAACGTAGGATTTCTTATATTATAAGTGGTACCCTCATCGTGATCGGCCTAGCTTCCCTTATTTTCGGAAACGGCCTTGATCAAGGGGTGGATTTTGTGGGAGGGCGTAACTATCAGGTACGTTTTGAGCATCCCGTAAATGCCACCAAAGTCGAGAACTCGCTTATAGAGGTTTTTGGTAGTGCTCTGGCGAAAGAATATGGTGAATCAAACCAGTTAAAGGTAACCACTAAATATAAGATTGATGACGAATCTTCTGCCGTTGATGATGAGATACAACAGAAGATGTATACCGCATTAAAATCTTATTTACCTGCTGATTTAAGTTATCAGCAATTTGTAAAAGGTTCTGGAAATAAAAAGATTGGTATTTTACAATATAATAAAGTAGGACCAACGATTGCCGATGATATTAAAAAAGAATCAGTTTGGGCGGTTTTGGGATCTCTTGTGGTAGTTTTCCTTTACATCCTCTTGCGATTCCAGAAATGGCAGTTTTCACTTGGTGCCGTATTGGCCGTTTTCCACGATGTCCTGATCGTTTTGGGTATCTTCTCTCTTACTTATAAGTTTCTTCCCTTCAATATGGAGATCGATCAATCATTTATAGCGGCGATTCTCACGGTTATAGGGTACTCGCTCAATGATACTGTGATTGTTTTTGACCGTATTAGAGAATACCTCAATGAGCATGATAAAACCCGTAGGATGGGCACTATTATCAACCAGGCGATCAACAGTACGATAACCCGTACTTTGAATACATCCATGACCACACTGATTGTATTGGTAGCCATATTTTTCTTTGGCGGAGCCAGTATTAAAGGATTTATGTTTGCATTGATAGTGGGTATTGTGGTAGGTACTTACTCTTCAATATTTATCGCTACGCCAATTATGTTTGATACCATTAAGAAAAAAGGTATCAAATATAAAGTTAAAGGAAGCCAAGAAGTTGAAACGGTAAATTGATTTTACCGCGCAATCAATAAAATAGTATTTATAAAGCCCATATGTAAATGTGGGCTTTATATTTCATGCTGAATTGGCACTTAATATTTTAACTGTTTTTGAATTGGCAAATAATTGTCTCCTGACATCAAACCAGTATAATAGACCTTAAATAATCAGGTGTTATTATGATATGAATTTGCACCGATTTAATTCGCTTAGAAATCTTTGGGGTTGTTAATTTTAGCTTGTTTTTAAACTTCAGAAAGGTAATCTTATAATTGAAGCTGATTTCATTGAGCAACTACGTATGGGGTGTATTATATTATAGATTATCAATGGTTGTCTAGATACTTCTCGTTAAAATAAGGGACTTATTAACGGTATTGAAGTTTATAGGATTAAGATGTGGGCCGAAATGATTGCTTCAGATCCTTTGAGAAAGCCAATATTCAGAAAGGATTTATTTAAAGATAATTTGAAAAATCATCACCGAGAACCTAAATTAACTTTGTGTAGAATGGGAAACTTATTTCTTAGTCCACCGAACCTGATCTCCTTTCGCAAGCCCCCACTTGTCAGCCATGCCACCGTTAATCTCAAGTACATATTGCACCGGTACTTGTGAGGACAGACTGGATTCATCAAAAGGGACAGCATTTTTGACGATGGTTGCAATTTTTTTATTTGGGGTTATATAGAGGATATCGAGGGGAATCTCGGTATTTTTCATATAGAAATTTTTTAACTGTGCTGAGTCAAAAATAAAAAGCATCCCTCTATCTTCCTTCATTTGATCGCGGTACATGAGGCCGGTCTCTGTTTCATATTCGTTATCGGCGATTTCAATATCCAGTTTTATAGTTGTACTATCAGATTTCCGAATGCTGAGTTCGCCCTCTTTTTTAAAAGAAACAGTATTCGCGCCCGTAAGCCCATTATCAGAATCAGCATTTTTGCATCCTACCAGGCCTGCCAATATTAAGATTAAGATGACAAGAAGATTTTTCATAGCTCAATAAACGATTTCATTTTTCTGATAATACGCGCGTATCATAAGAAATATACCCAATAAAATGAGCGGGATACTCAATAATTGACCGGTATTCATGTCAAGTATCCAATGTTCACGGCCTTCTACCTGCGCTCTCTTAAAGAATTCGATCACAAAGCGGACAGACCACAGCAGCACCATAAAGAGCCCAAAAATGAAACCCTCTTTTTTTCGCAGGTCCGTTTTCCAATAGACGAGTATTAAAATTAGAAAAACAATCACATAACAAAAGGATTCCATTAGTTGGCCAGGGTAACGGTAAGGGATGGCGGCAATGTAATCACTGAATTTTGGATCGTCTGTAAGAGCCCGATAAGCTTTATGTACATCTTTGATGCCCGTAATACGCTGTACCTCATATTTGTTGTACTGATCCTGCACAAACTTAACACCAAGGTTGCTGGTCTCTGTAACTTTACCCACAATTTCTGAATTGAAAAAATTACCGATCCTTACGAAAATACCACCAAGGGTCACGGGCAGAATCACACGATCAAGCAGCCAGAGCACACTTTTCTTTAATACTTTACGGTTATAGAGCCACATGGCAAAAATCATCCCAATGGCCGCACCGTGGCTCGCCAGCCCTTGAAAACCGGTATATTCAATATCCGGTACAAACCGGAAAGGAAGGATTACCGACAGCGGATCCTCCCATAAAAGCTCGGTCTGGTAAAAAAAGACATGCCCCAGCCTCGCACCGATCAATATCGCAAGCACTGAATAGATAAAAAGTGGATCCAGTTTTTCGTCATCTACACCCTCTCGCCGGTAGATCCAACGCATGAGGTACCAGCCCAACATAAAGGCAATGACAAACATAAGACTGTAGTAATGGATTGTAAAAAAGCCAAGATCAAATCCTGTAGATGGATTCCAGGTCATTTTGAGTGCAAGCATAGATAGAGGATTAATGGGGTAAAGATATGAAAGCATCAAGTTTTTAAGCGTTTTTACCCGGAAATATCTTGGTATGTTCCATTATCGGGGTGGAACGGGATCATAACCGGAACCTCCCCACGGATTGCAGCGACCAATGCGTTTTATGGCCAGCCAACTCCCTTTTAAAAGTCCATACTGTTGCAGTGCCTCGACACTGTATTGCGAGCACGTAGGGGTAAATCTGCAGGAAGAGGGTAGAAGAGGGGAGATCGCCCGCTGGTATAGGCGTATCAAAAAAATAAATGGGTAATTTATGAGTTGCTTGGCAGTCATTAGATCAAGGTATAGGTGGTGCCCTCACGCCCGTCCTTAAGTTGTATACCCATGGCAATAAGTTCATCGCGGATGGCATCGCTGGTCTTAAAATCCTTGTTTGCCCTGGCTTCCTTACGCAGTTTGATGAGCAGCTCGATCGTTCCGGAAAGGAGCTGGGTATTAGCCGCAGAGCCTGTGCTATTGTCTTCAATCGCGAGTATATCAGTGACGAAAACGTTTAGGGTCTCCCTAAAGTGGTTGAGGTCGGTTTCGGCAAGACTTGCTTTGCCTTCTTTGATCTGATGAATATATTTAACCGCTTCAAACAGTTGAGCAATCAATATTGGCGTATTAAAATCATCGTTCATGGCGGCATAACAGCTTTCGCGCCAGGCAGAGATATCAAGTGTGCTTTTCGCGGAAGCTTTTAAAGTTTTCAAGATGTCCACGGCTTCCATTAACCTGTAAAAACCTTTTTCGGCACCGCTCAAAGCTTCATCGCTAAAATCGAGCACGCTGCGGTAATGCGCCTGCATTATAAAAAATCGCGCAACAGAGGGGGGATAAGCTTTGCTTAAAAACTCATTTTCACCCGTAAAAATCTGCCCGGGATTGATGTAATTTCCGGTGCTTTTAGACATTTTTTTTCCGTTGAGGGTAAGCATATTTGCATGTAGCCAATAATTTACCGGATTTTGACCAGTTGAGGCTTCGCTTTGCGCAATCTCACACTCGTGATGAGGAAATTTAAGATCCATCCCACCACCATGAATGTCAAAATGGTCGCCAAGATATTTTGTGCTCATTGCCGTACATTCTAAATGCCATCCAGGGAACCCCTCGCCCCATGGTGACGGCCAGCGCATGATATGCTGGGGTTCAGCCTTTTTCCAGAGGGCAAAATCCTGCGGATTTTTCTTTTCGGTCTGGGCGGTGAGTTCACGGGTATTGGCGATCATATCTTCAATTTTTCGGCCGCTCAGCCTACCATAGTCGTGATGCTCGTTAAACTTGAGCACATCAAAATAAACAGACCCGTTTTTCTCATATGCAAAACCATTGTCCAGAATCTCCTTGATGATCTCGATCTGTTCAATGATATGGCCAGTTGCTGTAGGCTCGATACTGGGAGGAAGACAGTTGAATTTTTCGAGGATATTGTGAAAATCGATTGTGTATTGCTGTACCACCTCCATGGGCTCTATCTGCTCCAGGCGGGCTTTTTTTGCAATCTTGTCTTCGCCCTGATCGGCATCATCCTCTAGGTGGCCGGCATCGGTAATATTACGCACATAGCGCACTTTATAGCCTAGATGTTTAAGATATCTGAAAATGATATCGAATGACATAAATGTCCTCACATTGCCCAAATGTACATTGCTGTAAACCGTGGGACCACAAACATACATGCCTACATTGCCCTCCAGAATAGCCTCAAAAGCCTCTTTTTTCCCCGTAAGGGAATTATAAATAAATAATTTTTGATTATGGTACAATGCAGACATGGGAAATCATGTGGTTTGGAAAAGGCTAAAAATACTCAAAAGAAGAAGAGCAATGTAGAACCGTGGCGATGGATAGGTTTTAAAAAGGGGTTTCCATTTGTATATAGTCAAGAAACTCCCTGCGCACTTCCTTTTGCTTAAATTTACCACCAAATTCACTGGTTACGGTGCTACTCTCGATATCGCGAATGCCACGACTATTCACACAGAGGTGCTTTGCATCGATTATACATGCAACATCTTGAGTGCCCAAAGCCTGCTGAAGCTCCTGTACGATCTGTATGGTAAGGCGCTCCTGCACTTGTGGCCTTTTGGCATAATAATCAACGATCCTGTTTATTTTTGAAAGGCCCACCACGTTGCCACTACTGATATAAGCAACATGGGCGCGGCCCACTATAGGTAATAAATGGTGCTCGCAGGTGGAGTAAACTGTGATATTTTTTTCCACCAGCATCTCGCCATATCTATAATTATTACCAAATGTGGAAGCTTTGGGCTTGCGGTCGGGGTGGAGGCCGCTAAAGATCTCATTGACAAACATTTTGGCAACACGGTTTGGAGTGCCTTTTAAACTGTCATCATTAAGGTCAAGGCCAAGTGTTTCCATAATATGGGCCACGTCTTCCTTGATACGCTCGATCTTTTCTTTATCGCTCAAGGCGAAAGCATCCTCTCGCATGGGCGTTTGAGCAGTCGTAGAAAAATGATTATCACCCACGGTCTCTATCTCTTCTAAAATTGAATTATCTGTATTTGGACTCATAATATCTATTGAATGGTAAACCAGGCTTAAGACCTACAAAGATACGTCATTAAACCGTTTTGTTTTTATTTGTCGCTACAAATGCAAAACCTGACTCTGCAGATCTATTTTGAATTCTCTTTATTTAAAAAAATAGTCTGGAACCGTTTATGTGTATACTTGATAGAGGCAGGGGTAAAGCACTTTACATAAATGCTGACTTTACCTTGCACTTATAGCCTAAAACTTAATGTAGCCAAAAACGTATTGTTTTTGTGGTCAATATCCGTCCTATTAGTAAAGGCACCGTCATAAAGACGGGGATTAAGACTTTGTGAATCCCGAGCATATGCCACGTCAAGGCGTGTAGCCCCAAAACTATACCCCAATCCAAGTGAAAAACCAGTTAGGTCGCCAACGGTTGAGCCATCTTTATATGGACTTTCTTCAAAGCGGTAGCCGCCCCTAAAACTAAACTGTTTTGCCCGGTATTCGCCACCCAGGCGATAACTGGATGCAGCCTGTAACTGATCGCCTATCGCACTATTCTGAAAACTGAAGTCGTAAATACTATTGGATTTAAATTTTATAGACGAAAAATCCTGATAGCCATAATCAAAGCTCAAAAAGCCAATATTCTCAAAAATATAGGCAATGCTTCCCGTTACTTTACCCGGAGTATGAAAGTTATAGGTGTCAAACACCGTCGTGACGTTGGGCGCAACAGTGGCGGTGCGATTAGCACCATCTGTTATAAGCACCTGGCTAACCTCGTCATCCATGGCATACCAGGTGGGGCTGTCATAAGTAGCACCTATTCTCCAACTTGGTGAAGCTTTATAAATGCCGCCTACCTGAAAACTAAAGCCATTGCCAAGTGTACTCAGGTTGTTTCTGAAAATTACACTGGTTACTGCGCTATTGGCGTTTGCATTGTCTTCAAACAATACCGTATGCTGTGTATAATCTATATAGTGAGAATTGAGATTCAGCCCAAAATATAAGCGGTCACCGAATTGGGTAGCGGCATTTAAAGTAAGCTTGCTGGAATAACCATTGGTTGTGTTATTAAATTCCTGATCGAACTCTCCAGGTGCAATGGCCGAGAAGTATTGTGTATTATCCGGATTATCATTAGTAGGTTCCAAAATAAAGCCCTGAAAACCTAAAAATCCCTGTTGCGCTTGATAGCCCAAGGCATTGCCAATATTTTGATAGGCACTCGTGATATTTTCGGAGCCCTGAAGCCGCAGGTCGCCCAACCTAAATCCTTGCGCATTTCCTAAAAAATATGAATCTATGGAGGTATTGCTGATCCCCGATGCAATGTATTGATTGTCGTAGTCTGCCGTGCGGTCATAATTAAGGGCAAAGGAAATCTTGCGCCATGGTGAAGTGTCGTTGTTATTATTTAAAACAAAAACTCCTCCCAACTGATTAAAATTGAGGTCAGAATCATCTGTGCTGGTAATCCCATCAAAATAACGGGTGTCATTATCATATGCATCTACGGCGGCCGTAACCGAAGCACTGCTTTCGCTAAAAACTGCTGAGCTTGCCGGGTTGTTATTGATGGCAGATAAATCACCGCCAAGGGCTCCAAAAGCACCGCTTACACCTTTATAGCGAGCCGTACCGGTAATATCCTGTCGCGAATAACGTACGGCATCCATCACATTTTGTGCATTAAGGTTGGCAAAGGGCAATAATAAAAGGACAATACTGCTATATATTAATTTCATTAGGGGAGATTTTATTTTGATTTGTTTTTTGTGATTTTAAAAGAAAAACGGCAAAAGTTTTTTAATTAAACAACCCCACCTTGCAGCGGGGTTGTTTAGAATTTCATTGATTTAAGCTGCATTCCGTAAGGTAATCTGTTTTATTGGGCTGATTAATGACCACCACCTCTGCTACGGCTTGCTCCGCCGCTGCTTCTGGAAACTGAACCACTGGAACTACGAGATACAGATCCAGAACTACGAGATACAGATCCGGAACTTCGGGTGCTTGTGCTTCTTGATACACTTGGAGTACTGCTTCTCGTACTGGGCGTATAGGAGCGTGTGGGTGTACTACGGGTATTTGGGGTGTAGGAATTTCCACTTGTAGTCGTTGTCCTTCTCTGCACACTTCTGCTATCGTAGATCGATGAACGGCTGTCATTTCCCCGGCTAATAGTTGTTCCCGCGCTTCTAGTATTCCTTGAACTTCTGGATGTAGGATCTACGCCTACATTATTTCTGCTATAGGTTCTACGGGTACGTGTATAACCTGAACTTGCGGTAGAGTTTGTGGATGCTCTCCTACTTATTGCAGAACTATTTGCATTGCCCTGAGCATTACTTCGGGTGATTTTCCCTTGGGTGCGTGCCGTTCTGCTATAGGCGTAAGATTGTCTATAATTATAACCATTGCCGTAGCCATAATGATTGTATCCATAATATCCACCGTAGGCATAACCACCGTAAGGATAGCCAAAGCCTCCGTAAAAATAAGGGGAGTATCCCCAATATAAATTTCCGTAAAAGGGTCTATAGCCATAACCATAACCATACCCGTATCCATAACCATAATAAGGATTGGCCCAGCCGCCATAGAAATATGGGGAATAGTTCCAACCACCAAATCCTAATGAGGAGTCATAAACGTTAACGACCGTCCTGTCCCAGGTTGCTCCCCATGCGGGTTGCCCTCCATAAGTCATACTAGAATCCTGAAGAGTTGCATTTTCATCATATTCGTCGGTAGATGAGTAAGAATCCACATCGGTAAAGATGTCTTCCTGGTCATTGGCTTGTTGTATCTGATCGGCCCCCTGATTAAAATAAGATGAGTAATAGCCCGATTGTTCATTGGTGGGCTGTTGTTGCTGCTCTTGGGTGATTTGTGTACTCCTCCCATATATTCCATCATTATAGGAGGCATATTCAAAAGACCCACAAGAAACCATGGCTATTGACCCCAAAATTACAAGGGCCACCCTGCCAAGCATGTTTTTCTGTAGAATTATCCTTTTCATATCCTTATATATTTTATTGTTGTAGCGTGTAAATTTAAGTAGTTTTGCTCTCATTAAATTTACTAAAGCCTCTTAAAAGGAAAGTCAGTTTAACAAGAATAAAACAATATACTAAATATAACTCAATAGTTGTGCCAATAGCTTATTTATGGGAAAGAACTTAACAACACGAGAAGAGGATTACTCCAAATGGTACAATGAACTGGTGCTGAAGGCTGATCTTGCCGAAAATTCAGGGGTCAGGGGCTGTATGGTCATTAAACCTTATGGCTATGCGATATGGGAAAAAATGCAGGCTGAACTTGACCGTATGTTTAAGGAAACCGGTCATCAGAATGCCTATTTCCCCTTATTTATACCAAAAAGTTACTTTAGCAAAGAGGCCAGCCATGTGGATGGTTTTGCTAAAGAATGCGCCGTTGTCACTCATTACCGACTAAAAAATGACGATGAGGGCGGCATTATTGTAGATCCCGAAGCAAAACTGGAAGAGGAGCTTATTGTACGCCCAACCTCAGAAACCATCATCTGGGATACGTATAGAAAGTGGGTTCAGTCCTATCGAGACTTGCCCTTGTTGATCAATCAATGGGCAAATGTCGTTCGCTGGGAGATGCGTACCCGCTTATTTTTGCGCACTTCAGAATTTCTTTGGCAGGAAGGTCATACTGCCCATACCACTGAGCAGGAGGCTTTGCAAGAGGCAAAGCAGATGATGAACGTCTATGCGGATTTTGCTGAGAATTTTATGGCTATTCCTGTGATCAAAGGCACCAAAACGGAAAGCGAACGCTTCGCGGGGGCTATTGAGACTTATTGTATCGAAGCACTGATGCAGGATGGGAAGGCATTGCAAGCGGGGACATCTCACTTCCTTGGCCAGAATTTTGCCAAAGCTTTTGATGTAAAATTCGCTACCCAGGAAGGTACGCAGGAATATGTTTGGGCAACATCGTGGGGAGTGTCAACCCGCTTAATGGGTGCACTGGTCATGACGCACAGCGATGATAATGGACTTGTTTTACCTCCTAATCTTGCGCCCATTCAAGTGGTGATTGTGCCCATTTACCGAGGCGAAGAACAGTTGGAGTCCATCTCTCAGATTGCCAGTGAGATTGTTCGCGAACTTCGTTTGCACGGCGTTTCGGTAAAGTATGATGACCGTGACACATTCAAGCCCGGATGGAAATTCAACGAGTACGAGCTTAAAGGGGTCCCTTTGCGCATTGCTATTGGTCCAAGGGATCTCGAGAAGCGCACTGTAGAACTCGCCAGAAGGGATACACTGACCAAAGAGACCGTATCTAAGGAAAATGTAGTTGATCGCATTCAGGAGCTGCTGCGAGAGATGCAGCAGAACCTTTTTGAAAAGGCAAAAAAATACCGAGAGGATCACATATCAGAAGTATCCTCGTATGATGAGTTTAAAGAAGTACTCGAGAAAAAAGGTGGTTTTATAAGTGCCTTTTGGGATGGTACCACCGCCACTGAAGAGCGGATTAAGCAAGAGACCAAGGCTACTATACGATGTATTCCATTAAGCTCAAAAGAAGAGGACGGCACCTGTGTCTACAGCGGAAAACCTGCTAAACAAAGGGTTTTATTCGCAAAAGCTTATTAAGTGAGTTTTAATTTAAATCCTATTTTTATTTTTGAATTGCGTAGATTGATGGCTCGTTTAAACCGTTGTTTATAGACGTGTAAAAAAAGTTTTGCTTAATCTTGCAGCATTCAGAAATAGTTGTATTTTTGCATCCGCATTTGACCGAAAACTGATTTATTAATTCAGAGCTTAAAGGCAGGTTATCAAATGCGAGAGATATTGACATCTTGGCCCGTTCGTCTATCGGTTAGGACGCCAGGTTTTCATCCTGGTAAGAGGGGTTCGATTCCCCTACGGGCTACTTTTTAATTCAGAATGCAATAGTGCTAACTGAATGAACAATAATCTGAACGCTTCCGATAATTTTCGGAATTTAAATTCATAATTAAAAAAATGGCAAATCATAAGTCAGCTTTAAAAAGAATAAGAAGCAGCGAAAAAAACCGTCTGCGCAACCGCTATCAGAGCAGGACTGCCCGTAATGCAATGAAAAAATTGCGCGAGGCTGATAAGAAAGAAGCAGACACGCTATATCCGTCTGTGGTATCTATGATCGATAAGTTGGCTAAAAATAATGTGATTCATAATAATAAAGCGGCTAATCTCAAGTCAAAATTGGCTAAGCATATCGCTACGTTATAATTATATAGTACAAATAAAATATCTTTGAACCTGCATCTGACCGATGCGGGTTTTTTTTGTACGATTATTTTTGAACTGTTGGCTATAAAGAAATTAGTCTACAACTCTCCGTGTTAAGTGAAGCAAAAATTACCGTTAAAGTAAATTGAGTCTAACTTTATTGGGCCATTTTGAACATACTTATACCCTTAAATTTCTACAAAAATCCTTGTTTTTTTAGTGATAAAACCTTGTTTATCATTTTATAGATTCACGAAGCTCGTACTCAAGAATGGGGGATGAATTTAATATTTAAGAGTTTGGATTATTTTAAAGTGGAAAAGATTGTGTATAAAAACGGCCCGCATGTAGCGGGCTGTTTTTGAATAATATGCTATATGATATTAGCCGTTCATTGACACCAAAAACTCTTCGTTGTTTTTGGTCTGTTTGATGCGGTCGTTCATAAATTCCATAGCTTCTACGGGATTCATATCAGCCAGATATTTGCGCATGACCCACATGCGTTGTATGACATTTTCACCCAATAGTAGATCGTCTCGGCGCGTACTTGAAGAAGTAAGGTCAATGGCCGGGAAGATTCTTCGGTTTGCGATCTTACGGTCAAGCTGCAGTTCCATATTACCGGTACCTTTAAATTCTTCAAAGATAACCTCGTCCATTTTTGATCCGGTTTCTGTAAGTGCAGTCGCTAGGATGGTAAGGGAGCCACCATTTTCTATATTTCGTGCTGCACCAAAGAAACGTTTGGGCTTGTGTAGTGCATTGGCATCCACACCCCCGCTCAATATTTTACCTGAAGCAGGCTGTACGGTATTATACGCCCTTGCAAGACGTGTGATCGAGTCGAGCAGTATTACCACATCGTGACCACATTCCACCAGGCGTTTTGCTTTTTCCAGAACTATATTGGCCACACGTACATGCTCGTGCGCCTCTTTGTCAAAAGTAGAGGCCACTACCTCGCCCTTTACATTGCGCTGCATATCAGTCACCTCTTCAGGGCGCTCATCGATTAGCAAGATCATCTGGTAGACTTCGGGATGGTTTGCAGCGATTGCATTGGCAACATCCTTGAGAAGCATAGTTTTACCTGTTTTGGGCTGGGAAACGATCATGCCCCGCTGGCCTTTTCCAATAGGTGCAAACATATCCATCACACGGGTGGAAATGGTGCTTTGACGATCAGCGATATTAAATTTTTCTCGAGGAAAAAGTGGTGTCAGATGTTCAAACGATACCCGATCGCGCACTACATTGGGATCAAGCCCGTTTATCTTGTTTACTTTTATAAGTGGGAAATATTTTTCACCCTCCTTCGGTGGCCGTATTACCCCAAGAACGGTATCACCGGTTTTTAGGCCAAAAAGCCTTATTTGTGACTGTGAGACATAAATATCATCGGGAGAGGAAAGGTAATTGTAATCTGATGAGCGCAAAAATCCATAACCATCCTGCATAATATCCAGAACACCCTCACTCTCTATGATCCCATCAAATTCATAGTCGGGCTCCCGATAGCGGTTTCGGCTGTCCTTATTGCCGCTATTCTGATTGTTGTGGTTATTATTGTTGTTGTTATTTCTGTTATTGTTGTTCCCAGAATTTCTTTGATTGCGGTTATTGTTGGTAGCGTTATCCTTGCGAGAGCGAGTGTTTTTTTGCTTGTTATCCTTGCTGCTGCTGTCCTTTTTATCCTTGATATTATCCTTTTGGGTTCTACCCTTATTGGATTTATCATTTGAAGAGTCTTTATCCTGATTTGATTGTACATCTTCTTTTTTGACTGGGGCGGGGGCGCCGTCCTGCGTCTTGGGCTTGCGCGTGCTTCCTTTTTTTGGTCCACGTTTTTTAGGTGCGGGCTTGTCGACAGGCTTATTGGCCTGTTCATTATTTTTAGGTGACGTTTCTGAAGAATCCTGCGCCACTTCAGCAACCGCTTTTGGGTTTTTGGCCTGTTGGTCCAGTATCTTGTAAATGAGATCGAGTTTTTTAATGGTCTTAAATTTGGGTATGCTAAGACCTTTAGCTATATCCTGGAGTTCAGGTAGCTTTTTGGCTTTTAATTCTGAAATATCAAACATTAATTGAAAATAAGATTGCTGTGATTTTATAATAAATGCTGGCAAAAATCTTGAGAGAAGATCTTAATAAATTTTTGGGCAAGTAAATAACCAACTTAGAGATGGTTATAAATATTTGATGCAATAATACAACAATATTTCCATATTATTTGCCTTAGGTACGAAAGAAACTGTTATTTTTGCGCAAAACTTAAAAAGTTTATGCTGCAGCGTATTCAAAGTATCTATTTTTTTTTGGCCGCCCTCGCATCTGCGGGGCTTATATTTTTGATGCCTTTGTATGCAGACGAGGCAGGTAATTTGGTTTGGGCGCAGGATCAGTTGCTTTATTTGGGTTTCTTTTTAGGAAGTGCCCTGCTGTCACTGATTACCATTTTTTTATTTAATAACAGAAAATTACAGTTCGTCCTCGGGCGGCTCATTATAATATTAAACTTTATTTTACTAGGTGTATTGATTTATCGGTCGCAAATCTTATCCGGAGGGACGGCGGTTCCAGAGAAGGGTATTGGGATGCTGATCCCGCTCATTTCTATCGTTTTTATCGCTTTGGCCAACAAGGCGGTCAAGCGGGACGAGGATCTTGTAAAATCTGTTGATCGGTTGCGATAGACCTACTATCTTAGTTTATTAGTGCGTAAGCCCCGCGGTATGCCAACTGCGGGGCTTTTGCGTTTAGCTCCCACACGGAGCAATGCCAAAAGCTACATTTACCCTAAGAATATAGCTTTCGCTAAAGCGGTACCGCTATCTTTACTTACAATTTTATGGGAATATGAAAGCTGAAAAACTAACGAATATAAAAAGGGAACTGCGGGAGCTGAGCCGTGAAGAACTGCAGGAACTTTGCCTTAAACTCGCTAGGTTTAAACTGGAGAATAAAGAGCTCCTGACCTACCTGCTCTTTGAATCCAGTTATGAACCAGGCTATGTCGAAACCATCAAGAAGGAGATAGACCTGCAATTTGAGGATATTAATGACCGCAGGTTTTACCAAAAGAAAAAAGGGGTGCGTAAAATTTTACGGCTGGTTAAAAAGTATACCCGGTATTCTAAAAACAAGGATACCGAAATTACGCTACTTATTTATTTCTGCCAGAAACTCGCCGAAATACACCCCTCAATTAAACGTACAATCTTGCAGAAAATGTATGACCGCGAGATTACTTCCATCCAAAAGAAAATCGATAAGCTGCACGAGGATTTACAACTGGACTATAGAAATATGCTGGAAGATTTGGAAAGGTTTTAAATACCATACCCAATAATTTTATTTCAAAAAAAAAGCTTCGTTTTGAAGGCTGAAAGAAAAATGTTGGTCTTAAAATTTGATCGTGCTAAACCGCTACCGCAAACATAAACGGGAAACTGCCTACTGAGGCAATAGCGCCCTCCTTAAGACAGTTACCGGGTGTAGGGCTTCCCGTCCCGTACCATCTTTGATCTGATGGCGGCAGCTTGTACCGGCCGCAGCAATGACCACATCAGCGGCGGCCTTCCTTACGGCAGGGAAGAGCGTTTGCTCACCCACCTGCATGCTCAGTTCATAGTGCTCCTCTTCATATCCAAAAGATCCTGCCATACCGCAGCAGCCAGAGGGGATGATCGTGGGTGTATAATTTTTGGGAAGGTTGAGGATATGGAAGGTATGCTCTATTGAGGAGAGTGCTTTCTGATGGCAATGACCATGTATCTTTATCTTTCTCGCTTCCGTTGAAAAGGAAGCCGAAGTTATATTACCGATCCTGGTCTCAGCTGCCAGAAATTCTTCGATGGTATAGGTGTTTTTAGCAAGCACTTTGGCAGCTGCGGTATCGTCAACCAACCGTTCATATTCATCGCGGAATCCCAAAATTGCCGAAGGTTCTATGCCAATTAGTGGTTGTTCTTCGGATATAATTTCCTTAAAGAGGGCAATGTTTTTTTTGGCCACTTTTTGGGCCTCCTTTAAAAAGCCTTTTGAAATAAACGACCGTCCACTCTCTGGGTGATTAATGGTTTTTACGGCATAATTGAGTCCAAAAAGCAGTTCGATGGCATCTTTACCTATCGCAGAATCCATATAATTGGTGAATTCATCTATGAATAAATAGACTGTTTTTATAGGATTTTTTGGGTTTAAGGGGCGATATTTTTTATAAATCTGCCTCAATGTTTTCTTCGCAACTGGCGGAAAACTCCGTTCCGGAGCAAAGTGCAACAGTTTTTTGAGCCATTTTGAACTCAATTTATTGTCATAAAAAGCATTGGTAAGACTGGGCAAAACCGATGTTGCTCTATTAAGGCGTGCATTATGTGCAAAGGATCGCGTGCGTAGCGAGCTGCCGTTTTCCTTTTTATACTGATATTCAAATTCTGATTTTAAGGTAGCCACATCTACATTACTGGGGCACTCACTAGCGCAGGCTTTACAGCTTAAACAAAGGTCAAATACTTCTTTTAGCTCTTTATTGTTAAAGCGGTTTTTTTGTCCTGAAGTTGTCAAAAATTCCCTCAGTGCATTGGCACGACCGCGTGTAGAATCCTTCTCATCCCGGGTCACACGATAACTGGGGCACATAGTACCGCCAGCTTCTGCCGGTTTGCGGCAATCACCGCTGCCGTTGCATTTTTCGGTGGCACGGAGTATGCCTTCCGAATCGGCAAAATTCATTTTGGTCTTGATCTTAGGTTCTTTCCTTTCTATTTCATAGCGAAGTTCGCTGTCCATCGGGTAAGGGTTTATGATCTTGCCAGGGTTAAAAATGCCCTGCGGATCAAAAAGTTTTTTGATCCTGCCCATTAGCGCATAATTTTTCTCACCTACCATAAGCGGTATAAATTCCGCACGCACAATACCATCACCATGCTCGCCGCTCATGCTACCACGGTATTTTTTAACGAGATGGGCAACATCAGTGGTTATCTTTCTAAATAGGGCAACATCCTGATTTTTTTTGAGGTTGAGAATGGGGCGCAGATGAAGTTCGCCCGCACCCGCGTGTGCATAATACACGGCATCTTGATGATAATCCTCCATCAGGGCAGAAAACTCAGAGATATAGTCTGAAAGATCTTCAAGCGCGACAGCGGTATCTTCGATACAGGCCACAGCCTTACGGTCACCCACCATATTGCCCAGAAGTCCCAAACCAGCCTTACGCAGCTCCATAGCCTGGTCAATCTGCACGCCGTAAAGTGGAGGGAAAGCATAACTGAAACCACTTGCTGCGATAGACTCGATTAATTTTTCGGCATTGGCCAGAGCTCCGGCTTTCGTTTCGTCGCGTACTTCCAGCATCAAGATCGCCTTGGGATCCCCCTGTATAAAAAACCTATTTTTCTGTTGCTCGCGGTTATTAAGCGTGCAGTCCAGGATGACCTTATCCATCATCTCACAAGTGTAGAGGTCGTGCTCCATAGCAGGAACAACAGCCCGAAGGCAATTTGCGATACTATCAAAATGAGCGGCGACCATTACAGCTTCAGGCGGAGGTAGGTCGTCTAATTGTAGTGTGATCGCCGTGGTAAAGGCGAGGGTGCCCTCGCTACCCGCAAGCAGGTTACAAAAATTAAAATTATTGGTATTATCTACCTTAAAAACGGCATTGTCAATCAAAATATCCAGCGCATAACCGGTATTTCTTCGATGTATTTCGGGTTTTGGAAAAGAGGAATTAATTTCGTCCATAACACCTTTCGCCTTGAGCTCTGATGAAATACTATCGTAAAGTTTTCCTTCAAAATCGTTCTGTTTCCGCTTCAGCGAAAAGATCGTAGTATCGGTAGTCTCAAATTTCGCCTTGCTGCCATTGCTCAAAATGACCTCGAGCGCCACGAGTTTATCACGTGTAGAACCATATTTAATTGAGGTCGTGCCCGAAGAATTATTGCCTACCATACCGCCCATCATGCAGCGGTTTGAGGTTGAGGTGTTCGGGCCAAAAAACAGTCCGTATGGCTTAAGATACCGGTTAAGGTCATCGCGAATCACGCCGGGCTGTACGGTGACGGTTTTATTTTTTTTATCAAGTGAAATGATTTGCGTAAAATGTTTGGAAACATCAACCACAAGGCCTTCACCCACACATTGACCAGCTAGTGAAGTGCCTGCGGTACGGGGGATAAGCGAGGTTTTGTTATTGCGGGCAAAATCAATCAGAATTTTAATGTCAGCCTCATTTTTTGGGAAGGCAACACCTAGGGGGATCCTGCGGTAAACCGACGCGTCAGTGGCATAAAGGGTTTTGTGAAGCGGGTCGGTATGGATCTCCCCACTAAAATCAGGAAGGGATAATTGTAATTTTTCAGCTAGTTCGGCGTTCATGGTTCAAAGGTACGATTCTGCCTATAGAGGTTGCAAAAAAAGGTAGCACAAGCAGTTTTTTAAATGTAGTATCTATATAATTCATACTTAAATCACTTAATAAATTAACATGAAAAAATTCTTATTGACATTCTTTTTTGCAGTTTTATTTCTACCAAATTTAAAGGCTCAGGAAATTGCCGATAACGCTTTGGGACTGCGTTTTGGCGGGAACAATGGGTTTGGGGCAGAGGTTTCCTATCAAAATGGTCTGGGGGGCAACCGTAGGCTTGAGGCGGATCTAGGCTGGAGGGGTGATAATCATATTACGGCAGTAAAATTAACCGGTCTGTATCAATGGGTATGGAATCTGGATGGTGGCTTTAACTGGTATGCCGGTGTAGGCGGTGGTTTGGGCAGCGCTACTTATGATTCACGGTATGAGAATGCAAAATACAGAGACGGAAATCAGTTTTTGATCTTCGCTGCGGGAAATATCGGCCTGGAATATAATTTTGATTTTCCGCTTTTGGCCGCGGTAGATTTTAGGCCGGAGATAGGCTCCAGCGACTACATTAATGGTCTTGACCTTGATATAGCACTAAGTTTAAGGTATCAGTTTTAAAAGGGTAAAGGAAGCGTTTAACTTACTGCCAAAGTCTAGGAATTTCAAAATTAAGAGCTTCCTGCCGAGTTGAAATCCCGACAAGTTCAGGATAAAACTGCCTGCCGACAAGGAAGGTTCACCAACTGGATTTGTGCCCTGCTTTTCAGTTTTAAAATCTGGAGTTTCCATATTGATAGGATCCCGATATACATCGGGATAAATTCAACTAGCCAAATAAGGCGCGTTGCTATGCAACTTCCATATTTGGGATTTTATTTACTTAAAAAACGAGTCAACAAACTCATATTTATTAAAGACCTGCAGGTCATCAATGCCTTCGCCCACACCGATATATTTTACGGGGATCTGAAACTGATCGCTAATACCGATGACTACTCCTCCTTTTGCGGTGCCATCTAGTTTGGTCACGGCAAGGGAGGTTACTTTTGTTGCGGCTGTGAATTGTTTGGCCTGTTCGAAGGCATTTTGTCCGGTTGAACCATCCAAGACAAGCAGTACCTCATCGGGTGCATCCTCTATGACTTTTTGCATTACACGCTTAATTTTGGTAAGCTCATTCATCAGGTTGACCTTATTATGCAAGCGCCCGGCGGTGTCTATAATCACGACATCTGCATCCATCTTGACCGCACTACTCACAGTGTCAAAGGCTACTGAGGCGGGATCACTGCCCATCTGCTGCTTGATGATGGGCACTTCAACACGGTCTGCCCAGATCTGCAGCTGATCAATGGCTGCCGCTCTAAAGGTATCTGCGGCACCCAACACGACTTTAAGCCCTTTTTTCTTAAACTGGTGGGCCAGTTTTCCGATTGTAGTAGTTTTACCCACGCCATTGACGCCTACAACCATAATTACATAAGGTTTTTTTTCAGGAGCGCTAAAATCTGCAGCTTCACCGCTACCGGTCTCCCTCATTAAGCCGGCAATCTCTTCACGCAGAATTTCATTGAGCTCTGCTGTGCCCAGGTACTTATCGCGCGCAACACGCTCTTCAATTCGGCTGATGATCTTAATGGTGGTGGCCACGCCAACATCACTCGATACGAGCACACCTTCCAGATCATCAAGGACCTCATCATCTACCTTGGATTTTCCCGCGACCGCTTTGCCCAATTTGGACATAAAATTGGTGCTGGTCTTTTCAAGACCTTTGTCTAGCGACTCCTTCTTATCCTTTGAAAATATTTTATTTAAAAAACCCATGATGATTTAGTGTACAGTTGGTTAGCTTCGCAAAGATATTGCTTTTGCCCAGCATCGTGAGCAAAAGCCTATAAAATACAAAAAGCCATTACGCAAAATGCGTAATGGCAAATACAATCAACTTCAAAAAAGGATTATTCCTTTTTAAGAAAGTCGTTTACGCTTTCTGGAGTCGTGATGGTCTCTACAAAAGTGTAGGCCCCCGTTTTGGGCGACTTAACCATTTTAATAGCTTTGGTCAAACGTTTTGACCCGGTCTGTAATGATGCTACTGATTTCTTTGCCATGTCTGTGTGTATTTATTTCCGCGCAGGGGAAATCTCAGTTTATCCTTCCGCATAAAGCGGAAAGCTCTATTTTATCTCTTTATGAACAGTCATTTTTTTCAGGATGGGGTTAAATTTTTTTAACTCTAACCTGTCTGGCGTGTTCTTTTTATTTTTTGTGGTGATATACCGGGAGGTTCCTGGCATACCAGAATCTTTATGCTCGGTACATTCTAAGATCACCTGAACCCTATTGCCTTTCTTTGCCATGATCGTTTACTTTAATGGGTTATTATTTTTTAAGAAAACCATTGGCGCGCGCTTCTTTTAAAACGGCGGCAATCCCTTTCTTGTTGATATTTTTGAGAGCGGATGTAGAAACTTTAAGGGTAATCCACCGATCTTCCTCGGGGATATAAAAACGTTTTTTTACCAGATTGGCATTAAATTTACGTTTTGTCCTATTCATCGCGTGAGAAACATTGTTCCCCACCATTGCTTTTTTGCCCGTAAGCTCACAAACTCTTGACATGATGCTAATTTTATAAATATGTTACTGAAAACAGGCTGCAAATTTACATAACTTCAGCAATTCGGGCAAATGAAAAACTATTTATTTTGAAGGGTGGAGAATCTGCCTTATTTTTTCAAATTATTACGTGCAGAAACCATGGATTACCTAATTTTATTTTATGAAAAAATCCATAGGGGCATTCCTCTCCATCGTAGGCCTGACACTGTTTTTTTCCTGTGCACCGGTCAAAAGAGCAAATAGGCATATTACTGATATTTTTACCAATGCCCCCGAATTTGCACAAGGTTTCGCCGGTTTGGCCATTTATGATCCAGTAGCGCATAAAATGATATATACCAAAAATGACGATCATTATTTTACGCCTGCCTCCAATACAAAACTTTTTACCTTCTATACGGGGCTTATGATATTGGGCGACTCTGTACCCGGGCTCAAGTATTATACTGCGCGTGACAGCATGATCATACAGGGTACGGGAGATCCTTCACTCCTCAATCCAGATCTGCCGGAATCCAAAGTTCTGCATTTTTTGGAACACAGAAAAGAGCAGCTTTTTTATTTACCGCCCAGTTATCAGGAAACGTATTTTGGACCAGGATGGTCGTGGGATGACTATAATGACTATTATTCCGTTGAGCGGGGCGCTTTTCCTATTTATGCTAACCGGGTTACCTTTACACAACCAGCGCGCTCAGCGATACCTCAAGCATATCCCACTTATTTTCAAAGAAATTTAATACCAGATTCCGTTGAGGTGGGAAAATCAAAGCAGATTCTCAGAAATAGATCCACAAATGAGTTTGAAGTTTCCAAAATGATGCGTGACACCTCTTTTTATCAGGAAGTACCCATCAAGTATTCACCAGAGGTTTTCGTGCAACTCTTGGGCGATACGCTCAATAAAAGGATCAAAATTATCCATAAAGTCCCGCCATCTTTCACTCAAGCACGTATTTTGTTCAGCATAGCTACTGATAGTTTGTACAAAAGAATGCTTACGGTAAGCGATAATTTTTTAGCCGAACAAATCCTACTACTTGCAGCTGATAAGATTTCGGATACGCTAAAAACCTCGATCGCCATTGATTATATGCAACAGCATTTTCTGAAAGACCTGCCCGATAAACCTATTTGGGTAGATGGTTCTGGGCTCTCGCGCTATAATCTTTTTACCCCGCGCACCATGGTCAGGCTTTTAGAAAAGATAAAAGATAAAGTTTCCTATGAAAAATTGTTTTCTTTCTTGCCAAAAGGCGGAAAAACCGGTACGCTACGACACTATTTTGAGGCTGACAGTCCTTACATTTTTGCAAAAACAGGATCCCTGAGCAATAATTATAGCCTAAGCGGATTTTTAAAGGCCAAAAGCGGTAAAATATTTATTTTCAGTTTTATGAACAGTAATTACACCGTGCCGAGCAAAGAATTGAAAGGTGGTATGGGAAAAATACTTAAGCAGGTAATGGAGAATTATTGAGATTTATACCTATAAAATAATTAAAATCAATTTATATGCAGCGAAGGAATTTTATCAGGAATTTGGCGGTGGGAGGCTTTGCATTACCCATGACCCCTTTCGCTTTAAGCGAAAGCATAGAAGATCAAAACGCTACACGCGCAGCCAAAACGATCATTCCGCAGGGCCTAAAAGTGGGCGACACTATAGGGATCGTGAGTCCTGCCAGCGCTATTTTTGAGACCGAACCCTACGCCATTGCACAAGAGAATATGGAGGCGATGGGTCTTAAAGTTAAAATGGGAAAATATGTAAATGCCCGTAATGGCCACCTAGCTGGTACTGATGAAGAACGGGCGAGCGATCTCAACGCAATGTTTAATGACCGCTCTGTACAGGCCATTATCGCGCTGCGTGGTGGCTCTGGTTCTGCCCGTATTCTGGATAAGCTAGATTATGAAGCGATAAGGGAAAACCCAAAGATTTTTATGGGATATAGTGATATTACCGCCATACATCTGGCCATTTTTAAAATGACCGGGCTTGTCACCTTTCATGGTCCCGTGGCGGTTTCTTCCTGGAATTCCTTTAGTCGATCTATTTTTAAAGATCTTTTATTTAAAAAAGAAAAAGTCTTGTATGAAAATCCCTCTGAAATCGATGAAAAACAGCTTGTAGAGACCAAAAACCGTATCAGAACTATTGCTCCCGGCAAAGCCACTGGCCGGCTGTTGGGCGGTAATCTTTCCGTATTTACGGCGATCATGGGTTCGACCTACTTCCCGACGGGCTGGAAAGACAAAATACTTTATCTGGAAGACGTGGGCGAGGAGATCTATGCCATTGATCGTATGTTATCGCAAATTTATCTTGCGGGAATTTTTAAAGAGATCAGGGGATTTGTATTTGGTAAATGCAGTGGTTGTGAACCCGGCGGAAGCGGCTATGGTTCTCTAACGCTTGAAGAGGTCATAGACCATTACATCAAGCCGCTGGGCATCCCGGCATTTTCAGGCGCGATGATCGGTCATATTGCCGAGAATGATACCATTCCCAATGGTATCGAGGCAACTATTGATGCAGATGCAGGAACGATACAATTGTTGACTGCGGCGGTTAGATAAAGTGATTACTTAAGAATAGGAGATTGGGCTATTTTGGGTTTTTAAGAGTTTGCCAAAAACAAGAGATTTTTGAGTAGTTTTTTCAAGGGTTAACCATTTTTCTCCAGCAAAATATATAAATAACACTTTTCTTCAGGCATATTCAGTCCACCTTATGAATTATTGATGTTTAAAAGCTCTTTTTGAAGCATTTCCATCGCCTTGTTTACGGTTTTGGTAATCACCCGCTCGCGGTGGTTGCCCATCATGAATTTTTTGGCATAGACTGCTGTCGGGGTGGCGACTCCTATAAAAACAGTCCCCACTTCAGCAGCTGAATCCCCTGTAGTGGGACCGGCATTGCCCGTGGTAGAGATGGCGTAATCGCTATGAAACATATCTCTTACCTTTTGGGCCATGGCTATGGCGACCCCTTCACTCACCACAGAATCTTTCTGGATAACAGCTGGGTCTAAACCCAAAACATCTATCTTAGACGCTGTGGCATATGTGACCATTCCGCCCTTAAAATAGGCAGAAGCACCGGGAATGGCTGTAAGCGTACCCGCTATTTGGCCACCAGTACAGCTTTCGGCAAGAGCGATTGTCATTTTCTTTTCTTTTAAAAGCCTGCCAAGAACCACCTCTAAAGGTTCGCTGTCATCATATCCCACAATGATATCACCTATTAAATCCTTTAATGTCAGGATCTGGGTATTGAGGGCATCTTCCAGTTTCTGGAAGTTATCCCCTTTGGTAGAGAGGCGCAACCTAACCTTGCCCAACGATGGTAGATAGGCCAGTTTTATACCGGCGGGAAGTTTGTTTTCCCAATCCTCGATGGTATCAGCGATCTCGCTCTCACCCCGGCCATAGGTCTGGATGGTTTTATGAAGGATAAAAGGTCTTTTAAACCGGTCACGCACGCGTGGTATCACCTCATTCTGCATAAGAGCTTTCATCTCATAAGGTACACCCGGCATAGCTATAAAAACCGTTCCGTCTTTTTCCATCCACATGCCGGGGGCCGTGCCAAAACGGTTCATCAGTACCGTTGCCTGGCTCGGCACCAAGGCCTGTGTTTTATTTGAAGGGAGCATGGGCCTCTTTACATAATTCTTGAAAAGACGCTCTACATTAAGCAGAACTTCAGGATTTTCGATAAGGGTATCGTTGAAGAACTCGCAGAACGTATGCTTAGTCAAATCATCTTTTGTAGGGCCCAGACCTCCCGTGATCAGTACGAGGGGTACGTTCGCTTTCGCGAAAGCGAGACTGTCCAAAATCTGCTGTTTATCATCTGCAATAGATGATATCTGCGAGACCTCGATACCTATACCATCAAGTTCCTTGGCTATAAAGGGGGAGTTGGTATCAGTGATTTGGCCTATAAGAATCTCATCGCCTATGGTAATGATGTGTGCCCGCATTACATCTTCCAGTCTTTTTTCATTTCGGTAATGGCATCATTGATCATGGTGGTAATGGTGTCCAGTTGTGGCCGTATTGCTGAGGTGGGTTTGTTTGAGTCCGACCAACGCTCCATCGCTGAGATCTCACGTATAAGATCAATACCAAACATCTCAAGGTTGGGCTTCATCTTGTGCGCAAACTGATAGGCCATCCGGTGATTATCATTCTCGATGGCGGTGTGCATGCTGTTGAGGTCTGGGGGTATCTCCTCAAGAAAGGCAGCTACCACGGTTTTCATAAACTCCTTGTCCCCGCCGGACATGTCTTCTAAAGCATAAAGGTCGTAATGAGTGGGCATATTTATTTAATGTTAATGGCAAACATGGGCCTGCCTGATAAAAATCCTTTTAGTTTATCATTGATTGCAACGGGACCTACCCCGCTGGGAGTTCCTGTAAATAAGATGTCGCCTATTTTTAAAGTCATATATTGTGAGACATGGGCGATCAGGGTGTCTATAGTATAGATCATCGCTGCTGTGTTGCCGCGTTGTACGACCTCGTCATTTTTTTCAAGGTAAAAATCCAAATTTTCAAGATTTTCCAGTTCTTTCTTTTTGATCCATTTACCGATGACAGCCGCTCCGTCAAAAGCTTTTGCCCTTTCCCACGGCAGGCCTTTTGCCTTGCATTCACGCTGCAGATCGCGGGCCGTAAAATCGATACCCAATCCCACCTCATCATAATAGGTATGCGCAAATTTGGGATCTATATACTTGCCCAGCTTTTTGATCTTTACCAGTACCTCCACCTCATAATGTATCTCTTTAGAAAACTCTGGGATCACAAAAGGCTGCTGGCTCAATAATATTGCAGAATCTGGCTTTAGGAAAAACATAGGCTCCGGCGTAGGGTTTCCGTTGAGCTCTTTAATGTGCTCGCTGTAATTTTGGCCTATACAAATGAGTTTCACTACTAATTAATCTTAATTATAAGGTGATATATGGTAATCTGTTTTGATTCAAACTTTTCATTCTAAACTTTGTGGGTCGCTTTCGCGAAAGCATATAATTCTTCGGTCATAATTGATAAATCACTATACTTAATACAGGATTCAATTAGACTTTGGTGTTGAGTTTACGCAGTTTAATCCCTGTAAGTACCTTTTTAGTATACAGCGGAAAATCTGCATTCTGAATCCACCCAAAATAGCCGGGTTCCTGCTCCAGCACATCTTCAACTTTTTTACCTTTATGTTTCCCAAAGGAAAAAACCTCTTCATTTTTCTTATTAAAAGCGATAAAACCGGCAAAATCTGCCAATTTTTTTCGGGAACTGAAATCTGCAAGTTCCTTCATGTTATTCTCCAGATCTTCATAACGGTCAAGTTGAGCCTTGAGCACCTCGTAGGTTGCGATGGTGTCAGCTTCTGCACTATGCGCATTCTCAAGCGTTTGGTTACAATAAAATTTTAACGCGGCCTCGAGGGTGCGCTGTTCCATTTTATGAAAGATGGTCTGCACATCGATAGCGTTTTTGTTTTTCATGTCAAAATCAACTCCCGCACGTAAAAGTTCTTCGGCAAGCAGCGGGATATCAAACCTGTTCGAATTATATCCTGCAAGATCAGAATCTTTGATAATGCTGTAAATTTCGCTTGCCAGCTCTTTAAATGTGGGTTTGTCGACAACATCTGCATCCTTGATCCCATGTACGGCCGTGGTCTCTGCAGGTATGGGTATCGTGGGATTGACCAGCCAGGTAAATCGCTCTTCCTTGCCCCCTGGATGCACCTTTAGGATAGAAATTTCAACGATCCGGTCTTTGGCAACATTGATGCCGGTGGTCTCCAGATCAAAGAAACAAAGGGGCCTAATCAGGTTGAGTTGCATAGTTTTTCAGATTTACGGCACAAAAGTACTATTTAAGTTTTAAATAAACCCTAAGCTTGACCTTTTGACCAAAAAACATCTCTCCGCTTAATAATTGAATGTTATAACTAAAATGGAAAAAAATAAAATTATATTTTTGACCGAAAACTGACTGTTGGCAGAACGCTTCAAACATATCGCTTATATCAGTAAACAGTCGCATCAAATGACTGATGTAGCGCTTAGAGAACTTTTAAAGAAAGCTAGAAAGCATAACGAACGTGCTAACATCACGGGCATATTAGTGCATATTGCGGGAACTTTTATACAATTTATGGAAGGGCCTGGGCCTGAAGTCGATGCGGTCTATAAACAAATAGGCAGAGATTCAAGACATCACGATATTCTGCTTGTAGCAGAAGATTATTCCCCGCGGCGTTATTTTGGATCATGGAGTATGGCGTTTGAGGCCCTAAATGAATCTTCTCTGGCCTATGCGGTGGGATATAGATCGTTTGATCCTGATCTGGTTTTTGCCTATCCTGAGGAGAATGCGAAAGAAAAATTACCAGCGCTTATCCTTTTGCAAAATTTTATCAGGGATATTAATTCGTAATTGCTTTAGAGCTATCATAAGATCAAATAGGTCAGTTCATCTCTATTATTTTAAATATTTTGCTTGCTTTTTTTGCAAAATTTAAGACCCTTAAAGAAGTTGCCTATCAAGAGCAAAAACGGATATTTCCATAAGAAAACTGGATAGATCTGCCGGATAGACTTTTAATAAGCCTAGTTATCTCTCTGATCTTAAAATTGGTCTATCAGTTTATTTTAAATCTCCTGATTCTC
This sequence comes from Leeuwenhoekiella sp., assembly GCA_965219335.1. Lineage (GTDB taxonomy): Bacteria > Bacteroidota > Bacteroidia > Flavobacteriales > Flavobacteriaceae > Leeuwenhoekiella. The sequence continues at coordinate 983,675 of CBDCNG010000007.1, read as the reverse complement.
ATCCCAATCTTCGAGATACTGTGCGACCCGCTGCACAAACTGACCACCCAGGGCGCCATTGACCACACGGTGATCGTAGGAATGCGATAAAAACATTTTGTGCCTGATTCCTATAAAATCACCTTGTGGAGTCTCTATTACGGCGGGTACTTTTCGTATAGCGCCCAGTGCCAGAATCCCAACTTGTGGTTGATTGATGAGCGGTGTGCCCATCACACTGCCAAAGGTTCCTACATTGGTCACCGTATACGTGCCGCCTTGCGTATCGTCAGGTTTTAACTTCCCATTGCGGGCGCGCTTGGCCAGATCATTAACCGCTTTCGTCATGCCCACAAGGTTGAGCTGATCTGCATTTTTTATCACCGGCACAATAAGATTGCCATCGGGCAGTGCTGCCGCCATACCCAGATTTATATTTTTCTTTTTGATCACTTGGTCACCATCAAACTGAATATTAATCAAGGGGAAATCCCTTAGCGCCTGGGCGACTGCTTCCATAAAAATGGGTGTAAAAGTTATTTTCTCGCCCTCCCGCTTCAAAAATTTATCCTTTACAGCGTTACGCCAGTTCCAGATTTTAGTAACATCCACCTCGATGAACGATTGTACATGGGCGGCCGTCTGTGCAGAGGCAATCATATGGCTGGCAATCATCTTGCCCATACGGGTCATCTGGATAATCTCGTCGCCACCATTTACGGTAACCGGTGATTTTTGCGTTGTGGATTTTGAAGTATTGTTCTGATCTTGTTGTTTAATTCCGGTTGAGGTCGCTACGGGTTTTCTGGTGTTTTGGCCTTTTCGGTTTTCAACGTAAGTGAGAATATCGCTTTTGGTCACCCGGCCATCTTGCCCGGAGCCATTAAGGGAATCAAGCTCCTGTTGATCTATATTTTCTTGTTGGGCAATACTTTTGACAAGAGGTGAATAAAACCGGTCGCCGTCATTGGTTATATTTGGTGCCGCAGCAGTACTTGTAGCCGTATCCATTGAGTTTTCGATCTCTCTTAGAGATTCGGTAACGGGTTCTTTCTCGTTAAATTCTGGTTCAGTTTGTGGCGTTTCGTCCTCCTCAACTTCTTTCGTGGTAACCTCTTCTTCATCCTGTGCATGCGCGTTGCCATCATCATTGATCTCTATGATCGCAATTACCTCACCTACCTGGATGACATCATCCACATCATAGCGCTTTTCAAGTAATTTCCCCTCGACTTCGCTGGGTACCTCGCTGTCTACCTTATCTGTTGCGATCTCTACGACAGGCTCGTCGAGTTCAATGTTATCCCCGACTTCCTTCAGCCATGCGGTGAGTGTTGCCTCTGCAACACTTTCTCCCATTTTTGGTAATTTGAGCTCAAACTTTGCCATATTATTATTAAGAACCTTTTAAATAAATATATTTTGCGAAATTAACCAAAATAAGACGATTATAGTGCTAATTTTTCAATTCCTCCAATATTTGTACGCTTCCACGACGCGTGCTTTGGTTGCTGCCGAGGATAAAATTACAATCGGGAGGGCGGATATAGAATTTATTTCCACGGTTATTTAGGGCTGCCATCATATTTATGATCATTTTAAAGCTGCATGACCCTGCATCAAAAAGGACCTTGTTTTTCTTTACCTCCTTTTCACATCCATTGGGCTCCTGGCATATGTGCAGGCTTTCGCCAAAATGGTACCGGGCCATTTCGCTAAAAATGGGATCGCTGCCATAGAGCATCCACGGGAGTACGTCTGCGTTGCTTTCCTCTTTTTCCGAAACCAGTAGCTTAAAATTCTTGGCCGCGACGAGTAGAGAATTGACGAGCAGCCGCTGTCCAACATTTTTTTCGAAATGTTTTTTATAAAAAATCGACATTGCGCCATAAAAATGTTTGGCGTAGGTCTTGTCCCTCAAGGTGCTTTCCCCCTTAAAGTGAACCACGGGTAACGAGCCAAAATAAAAGTTTGTGAAGCCTTGCTTTTGCAAGCGGTAGGACAGGTCAATATCTTCACCATACATAAAATAATCTTCGTCAAATCCGCCCAGGGCGCAGTATGTCTCTTTTTTTAAAAACATAAATGCGCCAACTAAAATGGGAGTCGCACCATTCTCATGCGGATTCAGATTTTGGTTGTAATATCCTTTATTGCTTCCAAGCATTTTGGCGAGTGCCACGGGCGGTGTAGGCAGATTGCGCTTGCTCTCTGGGAGAAAATGACCGCTTCCATCTACAAGCCGAGTGCCTATAGCACCCATTTTTTTCTGCCTTTCGGCGAAAGCCACCAGCTCTACAAAACAATCCTCGGGCAACATGGTATCAGGGTTCAGAATGCAAATGTATTTCCCTAAGGCCTTTCGCACGCCTTGGTTATTTGCCCTCGCAAAACCCAGGTTTTTTTGGTTTGCAATGACATCTACTTCTGGAAAATTTTGCTCGAGCATGCTCAGGCTCCCATCTGTTGAAGCATTATCGATCACGATGATCTCAGCATCCAGCCCACAGGTTGCCCTTTTTACCGAGCTCAGGCACAGCTCCAGGTAATGACAGACGTTATAGTTCAATATAATGACCGAAAGTTGCAGGCTCAATTTTTTAAAGAATTTTCAAAAGGGATCCGGTTTAAGATGCTACGGCCCAGGGTAACCTCATCAGCATATTCAAGCTCATCACCCACGGCGATGCCCCGCGCAATAGTAGAGGTCCTAACGTTTAGTCCCTCAATCTGGCGAAAGATATAAAAATTGGTCGTATCCCCTTCCATAGTAGAACTCAGGGCAAGAATAACCTCTTCTACTTTACCTGCCTTTACCTTATCCACCAGTGAGCCGATATGCAAATCCTGCGGCCCGATCCCATCAAGGGGTGAGATTTTACCTCCCAGCACATGGTAATGACCGCGGTATTGGCTGGTATTTTCAATGGCCATAACATCGCGTACATCCTCGACCACACATACGATGGAGGCATCCCGATTAGGGTTTGCACAGATTTCGCAAAGGGCCATGTCTGAAATATTATGGCAGTTTATACAGAATTTGATTTCAGTGCAAAGTTTTGTAAGTGCTTCGGTGAGTTGCCGCGCCTGGGCCTCTGGCTGACGTAAGAGGTGCAGTACAAGGCGCAACGCAGTTCGCCTGCCTATACCTGGAAGCTGTGACATCTCATAGACGGCAGACTCCAGAAGTTTTGAAGAAAATTCCATACGGTGCGAAAATAAGGTTTTTGGGGTTCAGATTTATTGCCTTCAGGTTGAAGATTGGAATTTTAATAATGCACGTTGGATGTTGCAAGATGCAGGTTTAAAATAAAAAAAACAACAATTAACAGAAACGAAATACAAAATAGATGACAGACTTGAGGTTAAGGATTCATGATTCAGGTTAATGGGTCAACATTTGAAGGAAAGGGCGACTTTGAATCCTGTAAGAATATTTGGGTGGTAAATCTAGAGCGAGTCCAGTACGACAGCCTTTTTCGTGCTTAATCTTGCCTAAAGGTTATAATACCAAAAATCACCTGAACAGCTCCCAATCTAGTTTTACCGAAAAAATGTTGCTATAGATCGCAGCGCTCTGGTCACCGATGTCCGTTAGGGCATAATCAATATGAATGCCCCGGTACTGAAAACCGACACCTATATTGGGCTGAAATCCCACCCGCTCACTGCCATCTAGTTGGGTGAGGTTCTGAAAATTACCCACACCGGCACGCAGGAATACCAGCCCGGTGTATCCAAACTCAAAACCCAGGGCAGGGCTGGCGCTTAAACTGCGTGTACTTATAATATCATTGGTTTGTGCAAAGCGCATCAGCAGATCTACTTCGGCCTTAATTGAATAATCGTAATGGATGAGCCAGCTGCGTGCAGCACCCAGTTGCAGTTTGGGAAGAGTTACCTCTGTGGTTTCCGGGAGATCCTGATTTTGCCCTGCCACGGCACCGCTAATCGTAGCAAATTGCTCTTCATCAATGCTCCAGGTGTTCACAGAGGTGGTAATATCCCTGGCCATTGCACCAAAACTCCAATCACTAGTGTGGTACTGTAGCCCAAAATCGAGACCAAAACCCCACGAACTTGCAAAATCACCGATGATGCGCCTGATTACTTTAGCATTTGCACCCAGGTCCAGCCCCTCTAGGGGCAAATGCCTAGCGTATGAAAAAGTCATCGCATAATCTGCCGTTGAGAACAGGCTGATGCGGTTATAATCTATGGTTCCATTTGCATCGATGAGTTGAGTGGTATTGAGGATATCATCTACGCCAAAACGGATTAGTGATATCCCTACAGAACTGTCATCATCAAGAGGCATGGCAAAAGCCGCATAATCGTATAGGGCGATATTGGCAAAATAGGCGGCGTGCATTAAGCCCAGTTCATTGTCTTCGATATTGACCAGTCCAGAAGGGTTCCAATACCCTGAATTTACATCCCCGGTACCGGCCACCACGGCATTGGCCATGCCCAGCGCAGCCGCGTCAACACCTATGTTCAGAAATTCGTTGGAATATTTACGCACCACTTGGGCATGCGCGCTCAGCGAAATGAAGAGAAGGACTACAATCGTGTAAAATGGCTTCAACCGCGCTGATTTTAAAGGGCAAATATGCCCAATTACATGCATAATAAAAACTTTATTTTAACTTGAATATTGCATTAATAGAAAACTGCGCACATACTTTGCTATTTTTACAAAAACCTTTTAAAATGAAAATAAAAGATTATATACCCAATACATTTACCCTGGCGAATATTTTTTCGGGTATGGTGGGCGTCTATTTTGCGGCCAATAATCAATTGGAAGCAGCGGCCTACGCAGTTCTTGCCGGGATATTTTTTGATTTTTTTGACGGTTTTTTTGCACGTATGCTCAATGCGCAAAGTGAGGTGGGGCTACAGTTGGATTCTCTGGCAGATGTGATCACCAGTGGTGCGGTACCTGGGATCATCATGTTTCAGCTATTGAGCCATGTAGATTCTTGGGGTAATGAAACGCACTGGCTTCAGAGTGATGTTGACTGGCAGTCAGCACCATTTGTCCCTTTTTTGGGTTTTGCGATCACTCTGGCTTCGGCGTACCGCCTCGCCAAATTCAATGTAGATGAGCGACAGAGCGAATCCTTTATCGGCTTACCAACCCCGGCAAATGCGCTGCTGATCATCAGCCTGCCGCTCATATTAATATATCAGCCCAGCGGTATTACCGAAGCGTTACTAAACAACACTTATGTACTTCTTGGCCTTACCGCCCTCAGTTGCACCTTACTCAATGCCGAGATTCCACTTTTTGCCCTCAAATTCAAGACATGGGGCATTGTTGCCAATAAGTTGCGGTACGGCTTTCTTTTGCTGGCGCTGATCCTGCTTTTTTGGTTACAGTTCTTAGCCGTGCCGCTTATTATAGTACTTTATGTACTGGTTTCGGTGATCGCATTGAGGCGGGAGCGCAGAGAAGACTATTGATCTTCTTACAGCCCTTGAACCTATGGGATAAAGAATACTTCTTTCGTTAAGACGAAAAAGTGCCTAGAATAAATTTTTGGGATGTGTCATAAATCACCCCGGCCGTACATTTACACGGGTGGGATTCACTATTTTTACCAGATGAAAATCGCAATTGTCTGTTACCCCACTTTTGGCGGAAGTGGAGTCGTCGCTACTGAACTTGGCATAGCCCTTTCTAAACGTGGGCACGAGGTACATTTTATTACTTATAAACAGCCCGTACGCCTAGACCTGCTCAATGAGAATATTTTCTTTCACGAGGTCAATGTACCAGATTATCCGCTGTTTTTGTACCAGCCTTATGAGCTCGCGCTTTCCAGTAAACTGGTAAACATTATACGGGCCTATAAGATTGACCTTATGCATGTACATTATGCGATACCACATGCCTATGCTGGCTTTATGGCCAAACAAATGCTAAAGCAGGAAGGTATTAAGATCCCGATGGTTACCACATTGCACGGTACTGATATCACGCTGGTTGGCAACCATCCTTTTTATAAACCTGCAGTGACTTTTAGCATTAATAAAAGTGATGTGGTCACCTCAGTCTCCCAAAGTCTGAAGGACGATACGCTACGGCTTTTTGATATCAAAGAGGAGATCAATGTCATCCCTAATTTTATTGATTTATCGAGCGTAAACGAAGGTTTTACTGATTGCCAGCGCGAATTGATGGCAGACGATGATGAACGCATCATTACCCATATCAGTAATTTTAGGGAGGTAAAGCGCATCCCGGATGTGATCAAAGTGTTCAGCCAGATTCAGGAACATCTGCCCGCAAAACTTCTTATGGTGGGAGAGGGGCCAGAACGCGAACCTGCAGAGGCCCTGTGCGACGAATTGGGCATTGGTAAAAAGGTCGCTTTTTTGGGCAATAGCCATGAGATTGATAAAATACTGTGTTTTTCTGATCTTTTTCTATTGCCATCCAAGGCTGAAAGTTTTGGCCTTGCCGCTTTAGAGGCTATGGCAGCCGGTGTCCCGGTCATTTCCTCAAATGCCGGAGGTCTTGGTGAGGTTAATGTGCAGGGGGTCTCGGGTTACCTTAGCGACATAGGTGATGTTGACGAGATGGCGGCAAATGCAATATCCATCTTAAAAGATGATAAGACATTGTCCCGATTTAAAAAGCAGGCAAGACAAGAGGCCCAGAAATTTGACATCCACAATATTGTACCGATGTATGAGGAAATATATTATAAAGCTTTAAATAAAAAATCAGTAAATCCGATCCCCAAATCCGTGGGTTCCTCGCGTTCTTAAGCGTACACAAAAATGGAATTCGCTAATCTCAAAATTTTCTTTTAATCTAATTCTTTAATTATCTTGAGGGAATTTATAGCCTTGAGCTTAATCTACATAGTATTAATAGGTAGGTAATTACATTTTAATTCTTGCTCAAGGTATTCGCTAAAACAAAATGATGTGCTTTTAGATAGAATATCTCATAAAAAAGTACGGTTTTTTAGAATTCATCAAAATCCTTCAAATTTAAAAGTGATATGTTTTTTTAAAGGGTTCCTTTTGTATTTTAGTCACGTAAACAAGGCTACAATCAACGCTTTCCTATGAAAAAACTAATACTACTTCTTCTTACTATTTCTATTTTTTCCTGTAAAAACAGAGAAAATATTCAAGTTGATACTCTTTCTGAAGATAAAAAACCTGTAACAGATTCCACTAAATCGTTTACAGATTTTAAAGTGCTTGATTCAAAAGTGCTTGATAATGAATCTCTTTGGAGCCCTTTCGCAGCAGCGTTAAAAAATTTCTCTTCTGCAGACTATGACAGGGTCAAAGCATTGGTTTTCGAAATGGAAATCCCACGGATTCAGCAGGCTATTATGAATGGGAAACTCACTCATGAGGATCTTGTTCTTTTTTATCTCACACGTATCAAAAAGTATGATCGGGAGAATGATCTTTCTTTAAATGCGGTGATTGCCATCAACCCAGATATTTTGGATGAGGCCAAAAAAATAGACGAGACTGGCACGAAAAACATCGATCCATACTCGATTTACGGCATGCCAATATTATTAAAGGATAACGTGGATGCCGCGGGAATGCCCACAACCGCCGGAGCAGTTGCTTTTAAAGATAACAATGCCGGTGATTCTTTTATCGTAAAACGACTGAAGGCAAACGGCGCGCTCATTTTGGGCAAGGCCAACTTGAGCGAGTGGGCTTATTTTTTCTGTAGTGACTGCCCTAGTGGATACTCTGCTGTAGGTGGTCAAACGCTTAATCCTTATGGACGTAAAGCACTTGATACCGGTGGTTCCAGCTCGGGAAGTGGGGTCTCTATGGCCGCCAATTTTGCAGTAGCCGCGATAGGCACAGAAACCTCGGGGAGCATCCTTTCGCCTTCGAGCGCAAATTCTGTCGTGGGTCTTAAACCTACCGTAGGCCTCTTGAGCCGTACGGGTATTGTGCCTATTTCCAGTACACTTGACACCCCAGGTCCCATGACGCGCACGGTGGTAGATAACGCGATCATGCTGAACGCCTTAACGGGAATGGATAAAGCGGACGCCGTCTCCCAAAAATTGAACGCCAAAACCATTGATTATGTTTCTGAAATAAAGAAAATCAATGTTCCAGGTGCATTTCTCAAAGGGAAAAGATTGGGTTACTATACTAAATATATGGAAGAGGATACCCTATATGCGGAAGCTGTGAATAAAATTAAATCAGCCGGGGCAACGCTCGTGGAAATAGAAAGTCCTAAAATTGACCTGCCCAATTTTACACGTTTATTAAATCTGGATATGCAAAAGGACCTGCCCGAATACACAAAATCACAGGGCGATAAAACTTTAAAATTGAAAGACGTTGCTGCCATTATTGCCTATAATAAAAAAGATTCAGCGGTGCGCATGCCCTATGGTCAAAAGTCATTTTATGGGGTGATGAGGGATAGTGCAACATCAGAAGACTTTGCCGCTATCAAGGATACTTTGCATCGCAACGGGATAAAATTTTTTGATTCTGTTATGGGTTACAATAAGTTGGATGCTGTCCTATCGATCAATAATTATATGGCGGGGTATGCCGCTGTTGCGAAATATCCTGCGATCACCGTCCCTATGGGCTATACTAAAAATAACCGGCCCATGGGTCTTACTTTTATCGCGCCCACGTTATCTGAGGCAGGATTGCTTAAACTGGCTTATGCGTTTGAGCAGCTCTCAAAAATGCGAAAAGTGCCAAAAGGTTATAACTGATGAGATTGTGCTTTATTACCCCATAAATCTGACAGTTTCGATTAAAAGCTAGCCGATTTAATATTCCAGTTATTTTTTAATGCAACTTGTGAAATTCCTGGCCATTAATCGTTTTGTAAAATCTTAAAAATCTATAATTGAGTTCATTATATTTTTAGACAAAACTGTGAATTGAGCCTTACTTGTTTTATTCTGCACCTGTAGCTTAATTTCATTCTCACGAACAGATCGGCATGGAACCCCTAAAAAGTCTCTTTTTCAACTTCAAAATTGAACTTATGTACATCCATAATTTTACACCGAATAGAATGGATCCTGGATTGAATATTTACCTTTTATTAAAGAATGAACTTAAAGTTGGTGCGGGTATTAGGTTTTAAAAAATATATTATCAATATTAACCTTTACGGTTTCATGTTACCACAAACCATCATTCTCGGTAAGCTTTATTTTCCGTACCTTTGCGCCCTCAAAAAAAAGCCATAATGCGCACCAAATCCCTTAAAAAGAACCGTATAAACGTAGTTACACTGGGTTGCTCTAAGAATGTCTATGACAGCGAGGTACTCATGGGGCAGCTGCGCGCAAACAACAAAGAGGTGGTGCATGAGCAGGATGGCAATGTTGTAGTGATCAATACCTGTGGTTTTATCGCCAATGCTAAAGAGGAATCGGTTAATACCATATTAGAATATGTGCAGCAAAAAGAAGAAGGTTTGGTCGATAAAGTATTCGTTACCGGTTGCCTTTCTGAACGCTACAAACCAGACCTGCAAAAGGAAATCCCAAATGTGGACCAATATTTTGGCACGACCGAACTTCCCGGTCTTTTAAAAGCCTTGGGTGCGGATTATAAACACGAACTCATCGGCGAGCGGCTTACCACCACTCCCAAAAATTATGCCTATCTCAAAATCGCCGAAGGCTGCGATCGTCCCTGTTCTTTTTGTGCTATCCCACTCATGCGCGGTGGTCATAAGAGCACACCCATAGAAAATCTGGTCACCGAAGCGGAAAAATTGGCAGCAAACGGCATTAAAGAACTTATTTTGATCGCGCAGGATCTCACATATTACGGGCTTGACCTGTATAAAGAAAGGGCTTTGGCAAAACTGCTTCGCGAACTTGTAAAAGTAGAGGGTATCGAGTGGATTCGGCTGCATTACGCATTTCCTACGGGTTTCCCGATTGATGTTCTGGATGTCATGCTTGAAGAGCCCAAAGTTTGTAATTATATAGACATACCGCTTCAACATATTTCTACGAAATTGCTAAAATCCATGCGCCGCGGTACTACTTATGAAAAAACAAATGCCCTTTTAAAACGCTTTCGCGAAAAGGTTCCCGCTATGGCAATACGCACTACACTAATTGTGGGTTATCCAGGTGAAACACAAGATGATTTTGAATTATTGCGCGATTGGGTCAGGGAAATGCGATTTGAGCGATTGGGCTGTTTTACCTATTCCCATGAGGAAAATACACACGCCTACACCCTAGAGGATGATGTGCCCGAAGAAGTAAAAATGGAACGTGCCAACGAGATTATGGCCATTCAGTCACAGATCAGCTGGGAGTTGAACCAGGAAAAGATCGGTAAGGAATTCCGCATTGTGATAGACCGTAAGGAAGGCAATTATTTTGTGGGCCGTACGGAATTTGACAGTCCGGATGTAGATAACGAGGTCCTCATCGATGCAGGTCAATATTATCTAAAGACAGGGGAGTACACAACTGTAAAAATTACTGAGGCCGAGGATTTTGATCTTTATGCAGTACCCGTTCTCAACTCATAACACGGCACTTTTAATCTTTCTTTCATCACTTTCGATCAACCCGTCTCTTAGCCTGATGATCCTGTGTGCATGTTCGGCAATATCTTCTTCATGTGTTACAAGGATTACGGTATTTCCCGCAGCGTGAATATCATCAAAAAGCTTCATGATCTCCACCGAAGTTTTGGAATCCAGATTTCCCGTAGGTTCATCGGCCAGAATAATGGAAGGTTTATTCACTAGTGCACGCCCCACGGCAACCCGCTGTCGTTGCCCTCCAGATAGCTGGTTAGGTTTGTGATCCATCCGGTCAGAAAGGCCCACATCGGTAAGTACCTCCTCAGCGCGGGCGTGTCGATCAGCTTTTGAAGATCCGGCATAGACCATAGGTAATGCCACATTATCCAGGGCTGTCGTTCTGGGTAAAAGGTTAAACGTTTGGAAAACAAAACCGATCTCTTTATTACGTATTTCGGCAAGCTCGTCATCAGTGAGATGGCTTACATCTTTTTCGTTGAGAATATAGGTGCCAGAGGTTGCGGTATCCAGGCAGCCCAGCAGGTTCATCAATGTAGATTTACCAGAGCCGGATGGCCCCATAAAAGCCACATATTCCCCTTTGGTAATCTCAAGGTCAATACCCTTAAGCACATGTACGATTTCCGTACCAAGGGCAAAATCCCTCTTGATATCCTTTATTTTTATCAGACTGCCCATAGTTTTGAATTGCTGATTGTGATGTATTTTTTAACCTGATATTTATAGGTGTATAATGATGAATACATATTGTGATTATACTTATTCTTTTTCAGGCTCTACTAAATTCCACAATAAGTTTTCACTATAAGTACGACCTGCACCGCTGATGTTACAAGATCAGAGGCGAATTTTAAAATGTTGAACTGCCTGTTCCTTTCTGAAAAATACAAATCCCAGCCAAAAACAATCAACTGTTACCCGGATTTTTGGGTGCATTTTAATCTCCTCCCAGGCATCGCTCATAGATACAGACCAGTAAATATCGTCAAAAATCCAAATGCTATCGTTATGGGCAGTGGGCAAAAGCGCTTCAAAATAAGATAAAGTGGCCTTTTTATTATGATTTCCATCAAAATAAATCAGATCATACTTTTCACCCATAATCTTTCCTAAAAAATTATTGAAGCTTTCGCGAAAGAAGGTAACGTTGCCCAAATGATGACCAGTCATTTTTTCATTGGCCACGGTCAATGTTGCGGAGCATCCTTCCACGGTTTCAACATGGCCCGAGGTGCCCAAAGCTAAAGAACATGTTGCCAGGCCTACTGAAGTTCCCAGTTCCAAACTGGTCTTTGGTTCAAAATATCGTGCAACCCGGTATAGCAAGCGCATTCGTTTTGCGTTGGCACCGGCATGTTTGGCAATCGCTGAAACCTTGCGTTCACTTGAGTTAAAAACCCGCGAACCGGATCCAAAATCGTCTATTTTGATACTATTTTTGTCTTCTAGCAATGATTTTCTGTAGTTTGCAAGCCTTTGATATTCGGGATATTTTTTCTTGTCATAAAGGCATTTGGTCACAAAATCAAAAACAAAAGGGGAATGTACACCATGTTGATTTGTGGCATTTAGAAGGTAATGGAAGTATTTTTTGATTTGGTAAAGCACTTTGTTTATACGGTAATTTTTTTCGGCTGGTCATGCCGTGACAGCCTCTTTTGCTACCAAAGCCAAATTTCAATTCTTTCCCTTAATATTTGTGGTGGCTTTAATCAGCAGCCTTTTCCTATACTAAGCTTAGGCTCTTTTTTCGAGACTCGAGGGAATTTTCAGTTGGCCTTCATGCCCAGTTCAAACCAGCGTTCTGTTTTTTGCTCGATCGAGTCCTCAATTTTCTGTAACTCAATAGAGGCCGCGTTGATCTGCTCACCAGAAAGATCGGGATCAAGGAATACACTTTCCTGTTTTACTTTTTCTTTTTCCAGATTTGCGATCTCTTTTTCCAGCCGGTTGTGTTCCTTCTGCTCATTATAAGAGAGGCCGGTATTTTGCTTTTTCCAATTCTCTTTTGGAGTTTTCGATGTGGTTTTTGCCTCTTTCTGGCTATTTTCCTGAGCATCGGTACTGTTATCATAAGCCCTAAAATCGGAATAATTACCTGGGAAATCCTCAACCTGGCCGCTTCCGCGGAAAACAAATAAATGATCCACGATTTTATCCATAAAGTAACGGTCGTGAGAGACTACGAGTAGGCAACCGGGGAAATCAAGGAGAAAACTTTCAAGTACATTCAGGGTTACAATATCCAGATCATTGGTAGGCTCATCCAGAATAAGAAAGTTGGGGTTTTGTATAAGAACGGTACATAGATATAGCCGTTTACGCTCACCGCCACTCAGCTTTTCGACGAAGTCATATTGCTTTTTTCGGTCAAAGAGAAAGCGTTCCAGTAATTGCTGCGCAGAGATTTGTCTTCCCTTTTTAAGTGGGATATAATCCCCAAATTCGCGAATAACATCGATTACTTTTTGGCCCGGTTTAATTTGGATTCCTTTTTGAGTATAGTAACCAAATTGGATTGTCTCACCGATGACAACCTTACCGCTATCTGCCTGCATGCGACCCGTTAGAATATTGAGAAAGGTGGTTTTGCCGGTTCCGTTTTTCCCGATGATCCCAATGCGCTCCCCACGCTGGAACATGTAATTGAACTGGTCAAGGATTACACGATCCTTAAAGGTTTTGCTTATTTTGTGCAGTTCTACAATCTTACTGCCCAGCCGCTCCATATTGAGCTCAAGCTCCACCTCATGCTCTTGCCGGCGCTTGCTTGCCCGGGATTTTATCTCGTGAAAGTCATCGATGCGGGACTTTGATTTTGTGGTGCGCGCTTTGGGCTGACGGCGCATCCAGTCTAATTCTTTTTTGTAAAGTTGCTTGGCCTTGCCGGTCTCAGCTTCCTCCGCGCTGATGCGCGACTCACGCTTGTCTAAATAATAAGAATAATTTCCCTTGTAGTTATATAAATTACCATCTTCCAGTTCGATAATTTCATTGCATACACGCTCCAGAAAATAGCGGTCGTGGGTAACCATAAAAATGGTAAGGCTTTCCTTTGCAAAAAAAGACTCTAGCCACTCGATCATTTCTAGGTCAAGGTGGTTTGTGGGCTCGTCCAGAATGATCAAGTCTGGTTTGTGCAGGAGCATATTGGCCAAGGCAAGGCGTTTTTTCTGTCCGCCACTGAGTTTTTCAACCTTTCGGTCCAGTTCATCCAGTTTTAGCTGAAAAAGAATCTGCTTGTATTGCGTTTCAAAATCCCAGGCCTGTAACGCTTCCATTTTATCAAATGCTTTTTGAAAGGCTTCGGTATCCTCCATGTTTTCCAAAGCCTTTTCATAGGTTGAAATAGCTTGGAGGGTTTCGTTATCACTATCAAAAATAGTCTGTTCTACGGTCATATTTCCGTCAAGATCAGGTTCTTGGGCAAGGAAGGAAAGCTTGATGCCTTTTCGGTAGACCACCTGGCCACTATCGGGATGTTCCTTACCTGCAAGAATATCCAGCAATGAAGTCTTGCCGGTACCATTTTTGGCCACCAGACCGATTTTTTGATCCTGATTGATGCCAAATGACATGTTTTCAAACAAAATCCGTTCTCCGTAGGCTTTGGAAATATCCTCTACCGATACATAATTGATCGCGCTCATGGGTCGCGAAATTAGTGAATTTTTGCGGAGGTGGGGAAGATTTATTTTGATGTTTGAGAAAGAGGCGCATCGATAGAAATCTGATGAAATACGAAAATGCGCCTAAATCTTTTTCACAGCTTATTAACTTTTATGAAGTAGTTTTCTTAGTGAAAGGGAAGGGCATTTTCCGTTTATTTTATAATTCTCATAAATCTTAGTGTTAATAAAATTAAATTGTAGGTTAAAACTTACATTTTAAACGAAAAATGAGCATTTTTATGTTAAAAATAGCTTAAAATTTCACATTAAACGGGTAAAACCTATATTTGCGCCTAGTACTTAAAGCTATGCGAAGCCCAACTTTTATAGCCCTGCTCCTTGTGCTGTGCACGATATATTCATGTATCCCCACAAGAGACCTAACCTATCTTCAGGAAGGGAAGAGCAGTGTAGATAGTCTGATCACGGTAAATAGGCAAGAGCCTCCCTATCGGGTGCAGGTCAATGATGTCTTGAGCATTAGAATCAAGGCTCTTGACCAGAATCTGGTGGAGCTTTTTAACCCCACACCTTCCGGGGGGGAGAACACATCTCAAAATGCGCTTGATGAAGGTTATTATTATGACGGTTTTGCGGTAGACAGGCATGGCAATATACGGGTACCCACCTTAGGGGAAGTGCCTGTGCTGGGCCTTACGGTTGAGGAGATACGGGAGGATATTGAGCAAAAACTGCTTGCCGATTATTTTACTAAAGAAGCTAATATTTTTGTCACCGTAAAACTGGCGGGAATTAAATATACCATTAATGGCGAGGTGGGTTCCCCAGGCGTAAAGATTGAACTCGCCGAACAGCTTACCCTCATGCAGGCCATTGCAAACAGCGGGGATATTACCCTCACCGGCGATCGTACCAATGTGGCGATAATTAGGCAATATCCGGGAGGTCAGAAAGTGCACCATGTAGATCTTACGAGCATTGATGCCATGAGCTCTCCCTATTATTTTGTGCAGCCCAATGATCTTATATTGGTAAACCCGCTTCCGCAGAAAGCATTGGGCACAGGCACGACGGGGCTTTCATCATTCACGACAATTTTAACGGTGGTTACCGCGCTCACCACTGCCATTTTATTATTTATAAGGCTGTAGATGGAAGACGATTTTGAAATAAGGGACCAACAGAATTTTTTTGATTTCAGGGGATTTCTGATCAAAATTTTGAGCTATTGGCCACTTTTCCTGATTTCTTTGGCGGTCGCTTTTTACATCGCTTATTATATCAACGTGCGCAAACAGACAGTGTACCGCTTGAGTAATATGGTTACGGTTAAGGATGACCAAAATCCCTTTTTTACAAGCAATACCAGCCTCACCTTCAATTGGGGCGGCACTACTGATAAGGTGCAGACCGCGCTGATCCTGCTCAAGTCGCGCAGTCATAACGAGAAGGTTGTTGATGCGCTTCAGTTTTACCTAGACTATCTGCAACAGGGCGAGTATCACCTTCTGGATGTGTATGGTCATACACCTTTTACCTTTGATCTGAATAAAAACAGTCCACAATTGCTGGGTAAACAGATCAAACTTACCTTTAAGGATAGTATACGGTTTGACTTATCGGTAGATTTTGGCGGTGGTACGGGCACACTACAGAACTATAACACTAAGGAATCCAAAAGTATGGCCCTGCCAGCAAAGCCCTTTCACGAAAGCTATACCCTGGGCGATCCCATTGACCTGCCCTATTTTAATTTTAAGGTACTGCCCACAGACATAAAAGCCGCTCCCGGAGCAGAATTTATCGTAAAGTTCAATGATTTTGACAACACCGTAAGTCATTACCGGAATATTGACGTGGAGCAGACCCCTAGTGGATCAAGTGTGCTGACGCTCACCATGACGGGCACCAATAAAAATCGCATCGTTGATTACTTGAACACTTCGGTAAGCGTGCTGAGCCGGGATCAACTGGAGCGTAAAAATCTGTTTGCTACAAAAACCATAAAATTTATTGACAGCAGCCTGGCCGATAAGACTGCTGAACTCAAGACCGTACAGCGGGAGCTCGATAAATTTCGTGATCAGAACACCAGCGTGGGGATCTCTGGCGACGAGCAGAGTATGATTACCAAAGTGAGTGAACTTGATACCCAAAAGCAGCAGATAGAGCAGCAAATGCAATATTATGCTAATCTGGACACGTACCTCCGTACCCGTAAGGATTACTCGACCGATATCCCCGTACCCTCGCTTACAGGCATTGGGGAAGGTAGCATTTCGCAGCAGGTATCAAGCATCATCGCCCTTTCTGAAGAGCGCAGCAGGCTCACCTACACGGCCAAGCCCGGCAACCCCGTTTTTGAGGATATAGACCGGCGCATCAATTCGGTTAAGACAATTTTACTGGAAAATATATCCTCATCACAGCAGATCCTCAACGGCCAGTTGAGGGATGTAAACGGCTCCATAGGAAAGGTAGAGTCTCAGATGCGCAAACTACCGGCAGAGCAGCAGGAGCTATTGGGTATACAGCGGAAGTATAACCTTAGTGAGACCACTTACAGCACCTTTCTGGCCAAAAGGAGCGAGGCGGGCATAATAAAATCTGCCAATGTTTCTGATATTCAGGTTATAGACAATGCAAAAGATATAGGTGGCGGAGCCGTAGGCCCCAATACCAAGACCAATTATGTGATGGCAGCAATAGGGGGCAGTGCTGTCCCCTTGATGATTGTTTTTCTACTCGTTTTTTTTGACAATAAGATCAATAACCCAGAAGAGCTCAAAAAACTGTCCTCGATCCCGGTTCTGGGCACTATAGGCAAGAGCCATCTACTGGGTAACCTGGAAGTTATCGAACGTCCCCGTTCGGTGGTTTCAGAAGCCTTTCGTGCTTTGCGTAGTAGCCTCCATTTTATATACCGCCGTCAGAAGCTGAAGGGTGCCAAAACCGTAATGGTCACGTCTACTGTAAGTGGTGAGGGCAAGACTTTTTGCTCGATCAATCTCGCCACTGTTTTCGCCTTGAGCGAAAGAAAAACGGTTTTGGTGGGCCTTGACCTTCGTAAACCGAAGATTTTTGGTGATTTTAACCTCAAAAATGATGTGGGTGTGGTAGATTACCTTATTGGCGATAAATCTGCAGAAGAGATCAAGCAAACGACAAGTATCCCCAATCTTGATGTGATTTTTTCGGGCCCCGTCCCGCCAAACCCAGCAGAACTGCTTATGAGCGATGCCATGATCGATCTGATGAACGAATTGAAAGAAAAGTATGATTATATAATTTTAGACACGCCCCCAATTGGCCTGGTAACCGATGCACTTGAACTGCAACCGCATGTAGATGCCACACTTTACGTGATTAGACAAGACTATACTACCAAAGGGATGCTGTCTGGCATCAACGAGAAATATAAAAAAGGCGAAGTCAAGAACATTAGTTTTGTGCTCAATTATTTTAGGGCCAAAGGTAAATTTGGCTATGGCTATGGTTACGGATATGGCAATTATGCTGAAGGCTATCATGAGGGCGCGCCGCAGTCTATGCGTAAACGCTTAGCGCGAAAGCTGAGAAAGCGAAGCAAAGACAATACAAAGAAAAACTAGCCATGCAGATTAAAAACGAGGGATGGCTTTACGAGATCAATGCAAAGCAGCCGCTTATCGAGCTGGACTTTAAGGAAATCTGGCGATACCGTGACCTGCTCATGCTCTTTGTGCGCCGGGATATTGTGGCCAATTATAAACAGACCATCTTAGGCCCTCTTTGGTTTTTTATTCAGCCCTTGTTTACCTCAGTGGTCTTTACACTGGTCTTTAATAATATCGCATCGATCACAACGGGAACAGTGCCCCCTTTTCTTTTTAACCTCGCCGGCATCACGTTATGGAACTATTTTAAAGAGTGCCTTACCGAATCTTCAAATACATTTACCACAAACGCAAACCTCTTTTCCAAAGTCTATTTCCCAAGGGTCATCGTTCCTCTGTCCCGGGCGATGTCAAGCCTTGTAAAATTGGGTATTCAACTTTTGATTTTCGTTTTTTTTTATGGGTATTTTACTTTAAAGGGAGCCTCTCTGCAGCCTAGTGGCTTAATATGGCTCTTACCGGTTTTGGTCCTGATTATGGCTCTGTTTGGATTGGGTCTTGGGATGTTAATTTCGGCATTGACCACAAAATACAGGGATTTTAAAATACTTATCACCTTTGCCATCTCGTTGCTCATGTATATTTCTGCGGTTATGTACCCCATTGCTGAAGTAAGGAGCAGCAAAACCTTGGCGCATTATGCCTGGGTCGTAGAATATAACCCCATTGCTATAATCATTGAAGATTTTAGATATATCACGCTGGGGGAGGGAAGTTTCAATTGGTGGCTTTTGGGTGGCTGTGCCCTGGTCAGTGTAATATTGTTTTTATTTGGGCTGGTAGTTTTTAACAAGACCGGTAAGAGTTTTATAGACACTGTATAGTTTGATAGGCAATATGTTGCCAAAATGCAAGGTCTAGTTGTATATCATGGCTGACTACCCCGGACTTTTGTTTGGGAATCAGGATGGTTTTAAAATAAAATAATACAGCCTTCTCCCGTGTGGGATAAGGTGCCGAAGGCGTGGGGTTCCTCTATAATATGCAGTTGATATGCTATATCAAGACGATGAAAATTATTTATGAGCTTTTTACGAGTGAGGTACAAGGTTATAAATAAATGAAAAGTATAAGTCTTTTTTATTGGAGCAATGTGAAATTGCAAGGGTGGGAAACCGAAAATTATGGTGATCTCCTGAGTAGTTATCTTGTAGAACGGATCAGTGGCAAAAAAGTGAAGTGGGTGCACCCCAAAAAGATGAAATGGTTTCAGAAAAAAAAACATTATCTGGCCATAGGTAGTATTTTGGCGCATGCCACAAAAAATAGCGAAGTCTGGGGAAGCGGGATCATAACCAAAGATCAGGAGGTTGCTCCAGCTAAATTTCATGCTGTGCGTGGCCCAGAAACTCGTAAGCAGCTTTTAAAACAAAATATTGAATGTCCTGAAGTCTACGGTGATCCCGGGCTGTTACTTCCCCGGTTTTTTGCCCCACCTATAACAAAAACACGTGTTTTAGGCTGGGTGCCGCATTATGCTGATATTGATTTTATAAAAAAGGTCGATCTGCCAAAAAACAATGCGTTTATAGATTTGCGCACCCATAATATCGAGCAGGTCACTATGCAGCTATTATCCTGTGAGCGTATTTTGAGTTCGTCTTTACACGGTCTGATCGTCGCGCATGCTTATGGAATTCCGGCGTTGTGGGTCAAGTTTTCAGACAACCTTTTTGGCGATGATATTAAATTTAAGGACTATTTTAAATCTGTGGGTATTGAGCCTTATGACGGGATCGTGCTGGAAGATCTTGCCTTGATCGCTTCCGCGAAAGCGATAGATTCTATTTTTGAATCTGTTACCAAAGAACAACAATTGCCAAAAACGGAAAGAATAAAACAACTTCAGGATGATCTTTTAAATTCATGCCCCTTTAAAGAATGAAGGATATTATCCTCAAAGCCGAAAATATCTCAAAGCAGTACCGTCTGGGTGTTGTGGGTACGGGAACCTTTAGCCATGATCTGAACCGGTGGTGGCATACCGTACGCGGCAAGGATGATCCTTACCTGAAAGTGGGCGCGGTTAATGACCGGAGTGCCCAGGTGAGCAGTGAATACGTTTGGGCATTGCGGGACATCAATTTTGAGGTTAAGCGCGGCGAGGTCTTGGGGATCATCGGGAAGAACGGGGCGGGCAAATCTACATTGCTTAAAATATTGTCACGGGTAACTTCACCCACCACCGGGGTGATCAAATCACGCGGACGCATCGCAAGTCTCTTGGAAGTGGGCACCGGTTTTCACCCAGAGCTTACCGGAAGGGAAAATATTTTTCTCAATGGTGCCATTCTCGGCATGTCAAAGGCCGAGATACAATCAAAGCTTGATGAGATTGTAGCCTTTTCGGGCTGTGAGATGTACATTGATACACCCACTAAGCGCTACAGCAGCGGTATGACCGTACGTCTTGCTTTTGCGGTGGCTGCGCATCTGGAGCCTGAGATTTTGGTTGTAGATGAGGTATTGGCCGTGGGAGATGCAGAATTTCAGAAAAAGGCCATTGGTAAGATGCAGGATATCTCACAGGGTGAGGGGAGGACGGTGCTTTTTGTGAGTCATAATATGGCGAGTGTACAGAGTCTGTGCACCCGGGGTATGCTTCTGGAAAACGGAAATATAAAAGTTACTGGGACCATTGAAGATGTCGTAGATAGCTATCTGAACAGTGATGGTAAGAAAAATGCACATTCTCATTTAAAATCTATCAATCAGGATGAACGATCAGGGAACGGGAGAGTTCGGATCGATTCTGTCGAATTTCTTCGCGATAATGTGGGTAAACTTCCCATAACGGGAAAGCCGGTTTCGATAAAATTCAATTTAAAAAATAAATACAGATTGAGCCTTCAGGATGTACAACTCGATTTTAGAATAGATGACCATTCTGGTCAACGCCTTTTGTGGTTGAGCACATCACTTGACGAAACCTCAAGAAACGAGGAGGCCAATTCAGTGATTTTCCATTTTGAGAAATTTCCACTTAATGTGGGTAGTTATAGAGCAACAACCTATTTAATGGCTAATAAAGAGTTGGCTGATTGGGCCAAGAACGCTTTTGATTTTGAAGTGGTAGAAGGCTTGTTTTACAAAACTTCCCAGACTGTTCATAGAAATCAGAGCAAGATCTTAACCGATTTTAAGGTTTTTTACAATGATTGAACGATTAAAAAGATTTTTGAAAGCATTGCGACAAGATTTAAAAGCGGTCAAATATGGTCAAAATCAACTATGGGCGACACAAAAACTGCAATCTTTATTTGCCGAAAGTCATTTTATCCCACAAACTCCCTGGTCCTTGAGTCCTCAAGCCATTGTACATTGTTTGAATATCATTTCAATTAATAAACCAAAATCCATAATTGAATTTGGCAGTGGTGCAGCTACAATTTATATGGCCCAGTTTTTAAAGTTAGAAAATCAAAATGCGCATATATATTCAGTAGAATCTGACGAAAAATGGAAGTTATTGTTAGAAAAACAGCTTATTTCTTACGATTTACAAGATTTTGTAACCATTATTTTAGCCCCTGTGGTAAAGGCTGAAAAAGAAATTTTATTTGAAAATCAAGAACTTTGGTATAACGTTGAGGCTATAAACGCGGTTATTAAATCTGTTAGGGAATTTGATCTGATTATAGTAGACGGGCCTTATGGCGGGAGCACTCCATTTGCGCGGTTTAGTGCCTTCCCCTTTTTAGAGAGCAGATCCACAGAAAACACAGTGTGGCTCTTGGATGATACGGAGCGCGAAGAAGAAAAACAGATCATCAAAGAGTGGCATAAAAGAAATGGCGGCCATAAGCTTGACTATAAGCGATATTGTATGATGACCGGCAACACCAAGTACGATTTGGCACCTTATAGAATGCAGTAATAATGAATCTAAAAATCTCAATAATCATCCCCACCTACAACCGGGCCCACTTGATCGGCGAGACTTTGGATTCTATAGCTGCTCAAACCTATCAAGACTGGGAATGTATCGTTGTAGATGATGGGAGCACAGATAATACAGGAGATGTCGTTAACGCTTTCGCGAAAGCGGATCAAAGATTTTCTTACTATAAGAGACCTGAAAATTTGCCGAAGGGTGCCAATGCCTGTAGGAATTATGGTTTTGAAAAATCTAATGGAGATTTTATAAAATGGTTTGACAGTGATGATGTATTGCTCGCGTCAAATTTAGAAAAGCAAATAACAGTTTTTAAAAAGCTTCCAAAACTCGATTTGTGCCTTTGCAGATATCAGTCTTTTACAGTTAAGGATAATAAAAAATTCTTTTCAAGAATTTATAAATTAGAATCTTCTGATTTTTTGAATGATTTAATAATACAGAAATTTTTCATACAAATGGGTTGTGGTTTGTGGAAAAAAAGTTTTTTGTTAAACAATACATTCAAAATTTTTGATGAATCGCTTACACAATCACAAGACTATGATTTCTATGTTAAATTTCTAAATCAAAATCCCAAAATAAGTATTATTGAAGAAATTCTATTTTATTTAAGACGAGGTAATTACTCCATTAGCAGTCAACATTTGGGCGGCACAATTCAACATAAAAGATCGTACCTAGAAGTAAGAAAAAAAATAATATTGGGATGTTATGACTTGTCTGTAAAAATTTTTATTTATAATAAAATCCTTAAATCCTTGAATTATGCAGTCCAAAATATGGATAAAGAGTTTGTTAATTTGCTTTTCATTTTTTTAAATGAAACAAAAAATATTTTCAACTTTTATCAAAGGCTAAAAATTGTGGCTATAATAAAATTATCTATGTTTTTAATGTTTACTGGCAAAGGAGCTTTTTTTTTGAGATCATTTTTTTTAATTAATAATAAAGTATCTTAATATCTTTTTAAAATAGGCCATCAGCTAAATAAAATATCGAGATACGCTTCTGCTATTTTTTTTTCTCCATACCTAGAAATATATTTATTTCTTAAAACAGCACTGAGTTTATTTGTTTTTTTTAGATTCAGCTGGCTTAAATTTAAAATCATTTCTTTTAAAGCAATTAAATCCTGAGTTACAAAATATGGATAATCAATACCTAATCGTTCTTCCATTGCCCCCACGCGAGTTGAGATAATAACTTTACCGGCAGCCATGGCCTCAATTGCGGTATATGGGCCACCTTCAATTGAAGAATTTATAATAAGACAATCGTGAGATTGGTGCGCTTCTACTATTTTCGGTAACGGGATTGCACCGTAAAAAAATATACGATTGTCATTTATAGCTAATTTTTGAAGGGATTTTTTTAATGATCCGTCACCGTAAATATGAAGGCTTATATTTTTTTTCTTTATTTCATTAAAGGTGAGAATAACATTTTCTAAACCTTTAGTTGCTTCAAGCCTGCAGATACAATAAAATTGCTGAATGGGACTTTCTTGTAAGGGAATCTCTAGAAACTTTGATTCCCACATCACACACTGATCTATTACTACATGATTTTTTAAAGGTATGAGAGGTTTTAATATCTTCAGATTTCGTTTAGAATGATGTATAAATGTGGAGATTTTTTTTAACCAAATTAGATTGGTTTCGTTTAAAACACTCTCGTTAATCTGTTGGGTAATGCGTAAATGTATTTTCTTTCTTAACGAGGTGGCTTCTTTGATTATTTCCTCGTTCCAGGAACCTGTAAGTTGTGAACAGATAATAATTTCGTCAGCGTTGGAGATAAATTTTTTTAGAACTTTTTTTCTTTCAGAATGGATGTTTCCATATTTTTTAAAATACCTATTGTTTAATCTGTGATGCACAGGTACTGCAAGCGGCTTTATTTTATTTAAAAGGTTTAAAAATATTTTAAAGTAAGTACTATTTCTATAAATATACCGGTCTACACTTTCATAAAGTACTGGACTTATGAAATTGAATAAAGAACAATCATCAAAGTATCGACCTGTGCTTAAAACAAATACATTATGATTTTTAGCTAACAATGATTTGGCTATAAAACCCACATCTAGATTTACACCGCCCCAGCGGTTTGACGGGGAAACAATAAGAAATCTTGTTTGTTTTTTTTTGTCCATTTACCAATTTGTTAGTAATCATTATACAATTCCACCAGAGTTTAAGGTTAATTAAAATTAGGCATTTTTGTTTGTCGTATCATTTTAGCAAAAATAGAAAAACCCAGTCAACATGACTTTAGACCTTATCGTAGGTGCCCGTCCCAATTTTGTTAAGATAGCACCTATAATTAAAGCTTTGCAGGCAAAACAAGCGCAGGGTTGTGACATTCGATTCAGGCTGGTACATACCGGGCAACATTATGACGCAGTAATGAGTAAAAGTTTTTTTGAGCAGCTCGAGATCCCGGAGCCAGACGTAAACCTAAAAGTAGGCAGCGGCAGTCAAGCAGAGCAGACCGGCAAGATCATGCGGGCCTATGAAAGGTTTATTGATAAAAACAAACCCTCTTGTACGCTGGTTGTAGGCGATGTTAACAGCACCATGGCCTGCGCCATTACTGCAAAAAAAATGAATGTTCCCGTAGCCCATGTAGAGGCGGGCATACGCTCGGGCGATAGGACGATGCCCGAAGAAATCAATAGGATGGTCACAGACAGTATTACCGATCATTTTTTTACCACTTCTGCATTGGCTTCAGAAAACCTATTAAAGCAGGGAATACCTGAAAGTTCTATCTATTTTGTAGGCAACGTTATGATAGATAGTCTTTTGCATTATATGCCCCATTTTAAAAAACCTGATTTTTATGATAAATTTGAACTGAAAAATAAGCAGTACCTCATACTTACCCTTCACCGGCCCAAGAATGTGGACGAGCTGCCCCAGTTTATAAAAATGCTGGAGGCCGTGCTCGCTTTCGCCGAAAGGTGTAAAATCATTTTCCCGGTACACCCGCGTACAGCTGCACAACTGGCAAAGGCTTTAAAAACGATTAATAATAAAAATCTGATCGTGGTCAATCCTTTGGCATATTTAGAGTTTAATTACTTGGTAAAAAACAGCATGGGGATAATCACGGATTCTGGTGGCATAACCGAGGAAGCTTCTGTGATGAATATACCCTGTCTCACGCTCCGCGAAAATACAGAACGGCCGGAAACGGTTACGCAGGGTACCAATGTGCTCATAGGAAGAGATTTTAAAAAACTTGGTGAGGCCATAAAAAAATTGGCACAAGGTCAATGGAAACAGGCTAAACCCATAGAAAAATGGGATGGAAATACCGCAGGACGTATCGTGAATGTGCTCTGTGCATTATACTTAAATATTTAAATGAGCGCCAGATCCCAAAAAATACTGGTAGTTGTTGAGAGTCTGGACGTTGAGAGCAGCAGTGCCGCAAAGGGGAGAATTGCCCTGATAAATAATCTGCACGCTGCGGGGTTTGAATTAAAAGTGTACCACTATACCCGCCGCCCTATAAAACTAGATGGAATTGAGACCGTTGCGATTAAAGAGCAAAAATTCAATCTGGTTTATATTTTCAGTAAGGTTCAGGTGCTTCTCAAACGTCATTTAAATATCAATATCAACCGTTTTTTTGAGTCGCGCTTGGGCTTTCCGCTTTCTTTTTTTAATGATGGACGAAGCATTGCCAATTCTCTAAAAAAGGAAAAAAAATTTGATCCAGATTTTGTTCTGACCCTAAGTTTCGCTGGAAGTTTTCGGGCGCACAAAGCACTTTTGCAGCTTCCGAAATGGCATGGCCGCTGGATTGCCTATGTGCACGATCCCTTCCCTATGCACAGTTATCCCAGACCCTATGATTGGGTGGAGCCGGGCCATCAGCAAAAGCGGGAATTTTTTCTCGATGTCTGTAAAAAGGCAGAATATTTGGCCTATCCCAGTAAACTGCTGGCAGAATGGATGGAAAGTTACTACCCACCGGCAAAGGGAAAATTAGTCATCATCCCACATCAGATCGATTCGCGTTTGATCGATACCCAAGAATATCCCGAGTTTTTTGATCCTTTATGTTTTAATATCTTACATGCGGGAAGCCTCATGAGTGCCAGGAAACCCATTGCGCTTGCCCGGGCATTTATCCGGTTTTTGGGTGAGGTACCTGAAGCAAAAAAAAATGCCCGTCTGATTTTTGTGGGTAAAAGGTCGATTTTTCACGATTTTTTTGAAGAAATTCATAAAAACCATCCGCAGCTTATCTCAAGCCCTGATTATCTAGCTTTCGCGAAAGTGTATGCGATGCAGCAGGCCGCGTCTGTAAATGTTATTTTGGAGGCCAAAGGGCCATTGAGCCCATTTTTGCCGGGCAAATTTGCACATTGTATAAAGAGCGGAAAACCTATATTATTATTGGGGCCATATTATAGTGAAGTGCGCCGTCTATTAGGAGAAGATTATCCTTATTGGGCAGAGATAGATGATGAGGAAGCGATTTTTAGTCATATTAAAGCACTTTATACCATCTGGGCAAATAAACAAATGTTGCAACTGCCAGATAGAGATGCCCATGTTGAATATTTATCCCCTACCTATCTAAAAAAAGTTATCCTTAACCTAAATACTTCAAAGATCACCTATGGGGGATAATGCTTTAAAGCTAACCTTGGTCATACCAAACCGTAATCGGGAGTTGCCTGTGGTGGAGCGTAGCCTTAAAAGCCTTTTCTATCAAAATACTGCCGAAATTGAGGTGTTTTTGGTTGATTTTGGCAGTGACTTATCTTATCAAAAAGATTTAAGACAGCTGCTGAAGAAATTTCCAAAAATCAAACCGATTTTCTGCCCTGTGCAAGGGCAGCTCTGGAATAAGAGCCGTGCAATTAACATAGTACTGAAACAATGCCGCACAGCCTTTTTTATGGTGGCTGATATGGACATGATCTACCATCCCGCTTTTGTTTCAAAAATTTTGGTAATGCTCGATCCCGAAGCGGTGTTTTATTTTTCAGTAGGTATTCTGACCCGGGAGGAAACACAAAAAGACCTCGCTTTTGCAGATTATCAGATCAAGTTTGTAACTAATCTTGAAGCTACTGGTATGACCCTTTTCCCCACCCAAAAGTTAGTGGAGATCAATGGATATGATGAATTTTATCACGGTTGGGGCAGCGAAGATACAGATGTGCACGTGCGGCTGGGCAATGCGGGTACAAATGTGATTTTTAAGAATGATGAACTCCTGTTTTTGCACCAGTGGCACCCCAAGACTTATCGTAGTAAAGATGCTACCCAAGCTTATCACGGTACGCTGGAGCGCATCAACGCCCGCTATTTAAACCTAGCAAAAGCATTGGGTACGATCAAGGTAAATAATAGCGTAGATGGATGGGGGCTTTTACCCCATCAAAAAAACTATGAAGAACTTGACGATCCAGATCTGATTATAGAATTGTACCACACCCAAGATGATATTACTGCACTTTGTTTTCAACTACAAAATTTAAGGGAAAGCTGCATTTATATAAAAATCAACCACCATCCTCAAAAAAACACCCCAAAAATCAGATTAAAAGGTATTCTAGGAAGAAAAACGCCCCTTTTTTGCAAGCCTGAAGAAAGTAATGAGCGGGTGCTGGAATTACTTATTGGCCAGTTTAAAAATTGTCCATATCGGTATAGTTATGATAGTATAAAGGAAGAGATCACGCTTAAAATTTATGTTCCTCGAAGATGAAATTATTAATGGTCTCCATGAATTCTATACACTTTCGCCGCTGGACACAGCAGTTGCACGATAGTGGGCATGAGGTATATTGGTTTGATATTTTAGATCAGGGCTACATTCCTTCTATGTCATGGATGCATCAAATTACCGGCTGGAAAAAGGGGTTTCTAAAAAAACGGGGGCGCACATTTATAAAAAAATATCTGCCTTGGTTCTATAAAGCACTTTCTAAAAAATATGATACTCCTGTAGATATTGCTTTCGCGAAAGCGATAAAAGAAATCCATCCCGATGTAGTGCACAGTTTTGTGCTCTATATATCCTGCGCGCCTATTTTAAGCATTATGCAAAAGAACCCCCAGATTAAATGGATCTACTCTGCCTGGGGCAGTGACCTTTATTATTATCAAAATATTCCGGAATATTTAATAGAGATCAAAAGGGTGCTTCTGCGTGTAGATTATCTATTTACAGACTGCGAGCGCGACCATAAGTTGGCCCTTAATTACGGTTTTAAGGGAATATTTTTAGGGGTTTTTCCGGGTGGGGGCGGTTATGATGTAAACTATTTGAAGAATTTTTCGGAGCCGTTATCCGCTAGGAAAACAATTTTGGTGAAAGGCAACCAAAACCGATCAGGGCGGGCTCTCCCGGTTTTAAAGGCTTTAGAGGAAATTGCCGGTAAATTAAATAGCTACCAGATTATTGTATATGGCGCCGAAAACCCTAAGGTGCTACGCTTTCGCGAAAGCGATAACCTTGATATTAAAATCTATGGGCTACTTCCGCATGAAGAAGTATTAAAACTCATGGGTAAAAGCCTAATCTACATAGGGAACAGCAATTCTGATGGTATGCCCAATTCACTTTTGGAAGCCATAATTATGGGCGCGTTCCCCATACAGAGTAATCCCGGTGGGGCAACGGAAGAAATCGTTGAGCATGGAGTCAACGGATTGCTGATTTCAAATCATGATGACGATCAGGAAATCAAAAATTTGATAGTAAATGCGGTACATGATGTCGATATGATCCGTTCGGCCGCAGGTCATAATAATAAGGACGTGATCGTGCCCGGTCTGGAGCGGGGGCACATCAAAAAAAGGGTGCAGGAAGCGTATAATACCGTAAAGATCAGGTGACGGATTGATGAATCAAGTAATAAAAATCTATTTGACAGGCAGTTTTGCCTATACGCCGTTTACGGGGTTTCATGAGATGGATATCCCATTCTTGAACGCGCATCATATTCATATCACAAAAAATATACAAGAAGCCGATTTGCTGGTGGCCCAAAACAGCAAAAAGCTCAAACCGTATTTTTTAAAATTCCTGAATCGGAAAAAATACCTTATCTGGACACTTGAACCTAGATTTGACACAAATGCCACACCGGTACGGTCAGAACTTTTTGGTCTTATAAAGTGCCATATTATGAACGTATATACCGGGGACGTTTTTGTAAGCCCGCTTTCTTTCCATGGAGGATTGATCAATGAGAAGCTGGAATTTCTTTCGGATGATTATGAGATTCCAAACAAAACCGTTGTGGGACTTATGACGCGCTATAACGGTCTGGACACAAAGGCTGTAATGGTAAATGGAAAAGATGTAGACCTCATTAAAGTACGCACCCAAATCGCACTTTATGGCCAGGAGCGGGGTATGTTTCATATTTATGGAAAGGGATGGCCTGCTGGAATCTCAAAGGAAGATAGTAGGGTAGGGCAGTGGGTGAACCGAAAAAAGGAAATATTACGGGATTATCAATTTAATCTGTGTTTTGAGAATACAGCTGCAAAAAACTATTTGACCGAAAAAATATGGGACAGTATAGCAAGCCATTGCTTGCCCATTTATTATGCTGAGGGAACTGGTATTTATGACCTCTTCCCTGAAAATAGCTTTATAGATTATTCCCGTTTAAATTCGCCAATGGCCCTGTTTAATATGATTCACAACATGACCGCTCTTGAATATACGGCACGTTTAAACAAATGTATAGTAGTTTATAATTCTATAAGCGCTAAAGAGGAAGGTTTTGTAATAAAGGAGAGGGAAAAGAGTTTAAAAAGTATTGTTCAAAAGATTGGGAATATCCGATAAGACTTATGAACGCAATGAGTGATTTAATAGCATCCCGATTACCATGGCACTAAACAAAAAAACCTTGTGCAAACCTAAAAAATGTCCTTTAAATGGCTGATATATTAATAATTATCCAAACTTGCCAATAATTCATTTATGAAAAAAATAGTAAAAAGCCTTATCGGAAAAAATAATTCTGCCAGATTGAGAAAAAAAATAAAGAGGTTTAAAAATAGAAAGAATGCTATAAAAATAATTTTTGGAAAAAAAGGTTCGCAATCTTTGGCAGAGATAGCTACATTTTATGGCACCGATAAAGTAGATAGAATGCATACTTTTAACGGTCAGACTTATATGGATATTTATGAAAAGTACTTAAGCCCAATAAGAAATGAGGAGATTTCTTTTTTAGAAATAGGGGTTAAAGAAGGGTATAGCTTAAATACATGGCAAAAATATTTTAGTAAAGCGCAAGTAAGAGGGATCGATATTGATCCTAGATGTAAAAACTTTGAAACTAAGAATATTAAAATAGAGGTTGGAAGTCAGGCAGACATAGATTTTTTGGAAAATTCATTTAAAAATATCAAAAACTTTGATGTGATCTTAGATGATGGCGCACACGTTAACCATATGATCTTAAAATCTTTTGAATATCTTTTCTACAATAGACTTGCAAGTGGAGGAATTTATATTATCGAAGATTTGGGCTGTAGTTATTCTAAACTTGATACAGACCATAATGTGCGTAGTAATTGGTCAGGTATGCAGTATAATCAGGAGGTCAACTTAGATAATTCTCGCCAGGATATGGATGATTTTTTTAAGAAGCTAATTTATGATCTGGATCATTTAAAAGGTGAGATAATGAGCATTCATTTTTATTCGCGTATTTGTATAATAATTAAGATTTAACTCATGGCTATCAAGATCATATCCTTTAGTCTGTACGGTAATAATATTAAGTATCAAGAGGGCGCACTGGAAAATGTAAAGTTGGCCAAAGCAATCTATCCAGATTGGAAAACAAGGTTTTATCTTGGCGCGGATGTGGATGAAAAAATGGAAAGGGAACTGCTCAAAAACGGTGCTGAGGTCATACGTAAAGGGTTGAATGATGGAATATCAGGAATGTTCTGGAGGTTTGAACCTATGTTTGAGGCAAATACCATTATGCTATCCAGAGATGTCGATTCCAGATTGTCGATTAGGGAAAAGTCAGCAGTTGATGAATGGTTACGCTCCGGCAAAAAATTCCATATTATGAGGGATCATCCCCTGCACGGTCAAAAAATTATGGGAGGGATGTTCGGATGTATAAACCATTCAGAAATTCAGAAATATAAGCGCATCTATCTGGGGTTTAAGAAAACCTCACAATATGGTGATGATCAATTTTTTCTTTCCCGTGTCATTTATCCAATAATAAAGAATGATGTTCTGATCCATAGTAAATTTACTTATTATGATAATGAAAAAGTAAAGGAATTTCCAATAGAACGAAATCCGGGTGAGTTTGTAGGAATGACTTATACGAATAATAAACCTAATTTTAATTATTCCATATCCACTTACGCACCCAAAAAGCGGGTGACTACAAAAAGGGTACAATGGCAGGTTTTTTTATTTAAGGTTAAAAGAATATTGAATCTGATATTTAAATAATAAAATAACATCTATGCCATTTCATGGATAAATCCAGCAATATTGCTTAATTAGTCTGGTTTAATGAGAGATACATCTTATTTTTTTTGATAAAAAAAAGGTATCTGGTTAGTTTTTAGATTGTATACTTAAAAGTTAAACAAAGGAGTGGTAGATCTATAGGGTTTTCTTCATGCAATATCAGATTTTGTCCTTTTATCAAAAAATAATCTGATTAATCAGCAGCCATTAATACGGCATATTTATTTATATTATCGTATAGTGATCTTTTATCCATATTAAGTATGAGTAAAAACCAAAAACTGGCAGAGACCTATTATAGAAAGTTTGCAAATGTAGAGGGCAATCAGTATATCGCAAGTTTATATGCCATAAAAAAAATACTCGATTTGGTCGCATTTAACAGGCCTAAGAAGATTCTTGAAGTTGGTTTGGGAATTGGAAGCATCTCCTATTCTATCATCGAATTTCTAAAAGCTAAAAACGCAGATTACATATATCATGGTACGGAGGCCAATGAATTCTGTTTAAATGAACTGCCTAAAAACCTAGAAGGTAATTTTGGTAAATTAAAAATTTATCCGGAGCTAAAAGATCTGAATAAAGAAATAAAATATGATTTTGTGATTGTAGATGGTAGCGACGACTCATTGGATAAAATAAGGGAGATTATTGCTGAACGCGGTGTTATTTATATTGAAGGGGATAGAAAACTACAACAGGATAGACTTTTAAAATTTTTTCCCAAAAGCGTATTTGCCCAGACCATCTCAAATTATAAAAATCCAGAATGGGGACCGGCCACCTCATTGGCTACAAATTGGGCAGGTGGCGGCAAACTCATATATATTAATCCTACCCCAAAGCAAAAAAGGAGCTATATGATAGAGAAATTAAGAACTTATATTCGGTATAAAGGAAGAAAGTTTTCCTGCTAAATGGTTGAGAATGCTTAAATAACCTTGCCCCTAAAATATGATTAAATCAAGCCCAGCTCTTAAATCCATTATTATTATTCCTGCCCGTGGCGGTTCTAAGCGTCTTCCCGGTAAAAATTTGATGATGCTGGGCGGAAAGCCATTAATAGCCCACAGTATAGAATATGCCCTTATACATAAAAAACTGGCAGATGACATCGTGGTCACCTCAGATAGTGATACAATTTTAGATCTTGCTAAAGCATATGATGTCACAGGAATCAAAAGGCCAAAAGAATTGGCTGGAGATACGGCAACTACCGCGAGTGCTTTAAAACACGTTTTGAACACATTGGGTGGCCCATGGGATAATGTGATTCTGTTACAGCCAACAAACCCGTTGCGACCAACAGATCTTTTGCCCAAATGTTTAAAGATATATGAAGCTTACGAAAAGGACTGTCTTTTTACTGTAAGTACGCTGGATAAAAAATTTGGGAAACTGGCACAAAATACATTTGTGCCGGAAAATTATGATTTTGGACAAAGATCACAGGATATACAGCCACTTTATTATGAGAACGGTCTCTTGTATATAACCAGTTCGCAGGTTATCAATTCTGGAAAAGTTGTTTCTAAGAGTAATTATGCCTACTTAATGGATCATGTTTACGCGACCATAGACATCGATACCTCAGCGGATTTACAATACGCCGAATTTATATATCAAAGCTCAAAAGCAAAATGAAATACAGTCTTGTCATAAGGGTGAAAAATGAAGTAAAGACACTTTCACTTGTGCTCAAGGTTTTAAAAAAATGTTATGCGCAATATATACACGAGATCATAATCGTTGACAATGCGTCTGACGATGGCAGTAGGCAACTCGGTATAGAATATGATTGTAAAATTGTATCCATCGTCGATTTTAGTTATGGGCGAGCCATCAATCTGGGTATTGCGGCCGCTTCGTCAGATCATATAATTCTTTTGAGCGCGCACAGCCTACCCGTGGGCGCCTCTTTTTTTGAAAGTCTATCGATGGTTTTAATGGAAGGCCGTGCGATTGCGGCTGCGAGATTTATCAATAGTGCTGCAAATTATCAAGGGGCCGCCGAAAGAGATTTTAAAGTGGTTGATCCTGTCCATTTAGGTATTTCTGCAGCTTGCTGTTATGTAAACAAAAAAGTATGGGATTTAATAAGATTTGATGAGGAAATCATGGCTTGCGAGGATAAACTGTGGTCAAAAGAAGCCATTGATCGGGGTTTTGAAATCGTTGAAATACCGGAAACTTTTTTCTATTTTGCACAGCGGTCGCCCAATGCGGTGTTGCAAAGATCGTACAATGAAACCTTGGCAAATCATTTGATTTTGGGAACTACGCCACTATCACCCATTATGGCATTTCTCATATTTTTAAAAAACCTGTTTTGGGCGATTCCTATGGAATTTTTAAAAAAAATAGGTCTCCGTTACCGAGTTTTTAAAAATCAGCTTCGCATGTACAAAACCTATAAATCCTTAAAGTAGTAATGTTTCCATTTATTGAAATTGCAGGAAGGAAAATTGGTCAGGACTTTGATCCGTTGGTAATTGCAGAAATTGGTATAAACCATGAGGGCTCGCTCAAGGTGGCAAAAGCTATGGTAGATGCCGCAGAACGGGCCGGGGCAGAGGTGATCAAACATCAGACGCACATTGTGGAAGATGAGATGAGCGATGCCGCGAAAAAAGTGATACCGGGCAATGCCAATGTTTCGATTTATGAGATCATGGAGCGCTGTGCTCTCAATGAAGCTGATGAACGTGCTTTAAAAACATATGTGGAGCAAAAGGGGATGCTATTTATAAGCACACCTTTTTCCCGTGCTGCCGCAGACCGTCTACAGGCTATGGATGTGCCTGCGTATAAAATAGGTTCCGGGGAATGTAATAATTATCCATTATTGCAACATATAGCTTCTTTTGGCAAGCCTGTTATTTTGAGTACGGGCATGAATACTATTGAGAGCGTAAAAAAAGCGGTTTCTATTTTTGATGCTGCGGGAGTACCAATGGCCCTGTTACATACCACAAATCTATATCCTACGCCTCCTCATTTGGTACGTTTTGGTGCAATGATAGCCTTGCACGATGCGTTTCCCAGTAAGGTTTTTGGGCTTTCAGATCATACATTGAATAACCTAGCCTGTCTAGGTGCGGTCGCCCTTGGGGCATCGATCCTTGAGCGCCATTTTACAGACCATAAAGGTCGAAAAGGGCCAGATATCATTTGCTCAATGGACGAGGGGGCCTGTCGTGAACTTATCAGGGACAGCAAAGTTATGGCTTCCATGCGTGGAGGTAAAAAAACAGCCGCCCCGGAGGAACAGGTTACGATGGATTTTGCTTTTGCAAGTATATGTACCATTTCCCCGGTTAAAAAGGGGGGGGCTTTTACGAAAAAAAACATCTGGGTAAAGAGACCCGGGGCTGGGGGCATCAGGGCAGAACATTATGAAGAGGTTCTGGGCAGAGTGGCCAGTGAAGACATTAAAGCCGGCATACAGTTAAAAGAATCCCATATCGCAGTTGATGAATAAAAGAAAAATCGTTTTTTTAACGGGCACTCGCGCTGATTTTGGAAAAGTAAAATCCCTTATACAGGTCACCGAAAACAGTAAAAATTTGGAGGCTTATGTTTTTGTCACCGGGATGCATATGCTGGAACAATATGGTCTTACACGCATAGAGGTTGAGCGCTGTGGTTTTCAAAATATTTGCAATTTTAACAATGCCACTTCAGAAAACACAATGGATCTCACCCTTGCCAAAACAATAGAGGGCTTTTCGGGATTTGTAGGTCAGATCGCCCCAGACCTCATTGTTGTGCACGGTGACCGCGTTGAGGCTTTGGCCGGTGCTATCGTGGGATCGTTAAATAATATACTTGTGGCTCATATTGAGGGTGGGGAGATTTCGGGGACTGTAGATGAACTCATACGCCACGCGGTTTCAAAACTGAGCCACATTCATTTTGCTGCAAATGATCAAGCGGCCGGGCGGCTGATCCAGATGGGTGAATTGCCCTATTCTATTAAGGTCATTGGTTCTCCAGATATCGATATTATGTTTTCTAAGGGGCTGCCTTCAATTGATGAGGTGAAGAATTATTACGCCATCCCTTTTAAAGCGTATGCGGTAGTTATGTTCCATCCCGTCACCACAGAGTACGATAATATGGGAGCTTTCGCGAAAGCTTTAAAAGGGGCATTACTGGAAGATGATAAAAATTATGTGGTCATTTACCCCAATAATGACCTTGGATCTTCCTTGATTATCGAAGCATTTAGAGAATTTGGGGAGCACTCAAGGTTTAGAATGTTTCCATCTATACGGTTTGAATATTTTTTAACCTTATTAAAAAATGCACAGTTCATAATAGGTAACTCCAGCGCTGGTATACGAGAAGCGCCGTATTATGGGATCCCATCCATAAATGTGGGTACCCGTCAGGAAAACAGGTCGCTACATGAGCATATCATTCACACATCTTATAAAAAAAACGATATTTTAAGGGCTCTGAACACCCCTTTTGAAACATACGACTCTGCTTCTATTACCTACGGGACCGGGGAGAGCGCAGCTCTTTTTTTAAAATGCCTCGAATCTGAAGATTTCTGGGAGGTGGATCATCAAAAACAGTTTCTGGATGTCATCCCATAATAATAAAATCTTTGTACTCCTTCCCGACGGGGTCGGCCTTCGCAATTTTGTGCTATCTGATTTTGCAGATTTGGGAACCGCACGGGGGCATGAGATCATCTATTGGAATCTGACCCCATTTGCAATTAAAGATTTGGGCAAGGATGAAATAAAAATAAACGGTAGGGCGCTTTATTGGAAAACAACAATTCTAAGCCGGGCAAGAAAACGTATCGAACTGATTTTGGCGGAAAGAAAACTTGATGATCCCGTGTATGCAACCTATAATTTTCCGCAGCGTTATAGCGATATAAAGAATGCGTTTAAAAGTCTTTACGTGGATTATTTGGTCAGTCGTCATGCTTCAGAAAATGGGCTTTTTAAAATCAGGCAGGAGATAAAAAGCGTTGAGCGCAAAACCGAAAAATACAATGAAGCCGTAGCTCAACTAAAAAAAAATATGCCAGCGCTTGTGTTCTGTACTAATCAGCGTCCCACACAAGCAATTGCTCCCATACTCGCCGCTCAAGACCTGAGTATCCCAACGGCTACCTTTATTTTTTCTTGGGATAACCTGCCCAAAGCGACCATGGTGCTTGAGACTGATTATTATTTTGTCTGGAGCATGCTGATGCGCGATGAGTTGTTGAGGTATTATCCATATATTAATGAGGATCAGATTATTATATCAGGGACGCCCCAATTTGAAAACCATTACAATCCTAGACTTTTAAAGTCGCGAACGACTTTTTTTAAACATTGGGGTCTGGATATTAACAAAGAATATATTTGCTTTACCGGTGATGATGAGACCACATCACCGCTAGATGAGGAATATTTAGAGGATCTGGCAAAGGCAGTAGAACGCCTTAATAATAAGGGGGCGCAGCTGGGTATAATCTTTAGGCGCGTTCCCACCTATTTTGGACCTCGCTATGACCATGTGCTCAAGAAATATGAGCATCTTATAAAACCTATCGCACCACTTTGGAAATCATTTAATGATAGCTGGGACCAGATCCTGCCCACAAAGGCCGATGGGCAATTGCTTGTCAATACTGCAGTACATAGCCTAATGGTAGTGAGCATAGGTTCCTCAACAGCCTTCGATTTTGCAATTCACGGTACACCCTGTATGTATTTAAATTATGAGCAGCCTCAATTAAAAAAGGGTATACGCAATATCGGGCAGAACTATAAATATGTTCATTTTCGCTCTATGCCGTCAGAGGATACTGTGGTTTGGGCCCGAACAAAAGACGAAGTTTATGATGGGATAAAAGCTATATTAAATAAAGAGATCAATCCCGTGCCCGATACCCAAAAATGGCTTGGTCTCATCAATAATCCCATTGCTCCAGAAAAAGCTTCCCAACGTATATGGGAGGGGATAGAGCAAATCCTGAAAATTTACTAAATGCACATCGCCTTTCTCACTACAGAATATCCCAATCAAAGCGTAAAGGCTTATGGCGGTCTTGCCACAAGTATAAAAAGTGCTGCACGCGGCCTTCTCAAATTAAATATGAAGGTCAGTGTTTTTGTCATGAGCCATAATGAAAACAGGATAATGAATGATGAAGGTATCACTGTTCATTTTATCGCGCAGAGGAAATATAAATTTGCAAGTTGGTTTTATTATAAGAAACATGTACAGCGATATATCAATACCCAAATTAGAAAGGAGGACATCCGGGCCATTGAGGCGCCTGACTGGAGCGGGATCAGCGCTTTTATGCGCTTTGATTGTCCGCTAGTCATACGTTTTCACGGTTCCGACGCCTATTTTTGTCAACTGGAGGGTAGACCGCAGAAGACTAAAAATTTCTGGCTGGAAAAAATCGCTCTGCGCAGTGCGGATCATTTCATTTCGGTAAGTGAGTTTACGGCTGAAATAACAAAACGAATCTTTAACCTTAAAAATCGCATCATTATCATCCCAAATGGAGTTGATATCGATTATTTTCAACCTGTACCACCCGCAGAAGAAGAAAACAGAATACTTTATTTTGGAACACTGATCCGCAAGAAGGGAGTTTTAGATCTTATGGATGCCTTCAATAGACTACTTGACCATGGATCAGAGGCGCAGCTCTATCTCGCGGGCGCCGATGTGAAAGATATCAAAACTGGGAGGTCGACACAGGCATTGATGCAAGAAAAGCTTTCGCTTAAAGCGAAAAAAAAAGTGCATTTTTTAGGAAAGATAAATTACGAAAAAGTGCGTGAGGAAATTGCAAAAGCCACCGTGATAACATTGCCCAGTCATGCAGAGGCCATGCCCATGACATGGCTCGAGTCTATGGCGATGGAAAAGGCGATGCTGACTTCAAATATTGGTTGGGCGCAGGAAGTGATGATAGACGGCCAGACCGGCTATACAGTGACACCCACAGACCACTCAGAATTTGCCTGTAAGTTATGGCGTCTTCTCAACAATGCTGAAATGCGCAAAAAATTTGGTATTGCGGCACGTGACCGAGTGGTGCATCATTTTTCTACAGAAAAGGTAGCCAAACAAAATTTTGATTTTTATTATGGCATCGGTGCTCCATGATTGTAATCGTACATCATAGGGGCAGGCAGATCAGGCGGGTTTATGATAGCGCTGGGGCTACTGTAACCTGTGTAAATCGCAGCGCTATACCAGCGTTTTTTGAACTGGCAGAAAGATATCCGGAAGAAAAGATCGCGTGGTGTGAAGCTCGTTATGAAAATAAGCTTAAGGAGATTGCGTGGGATGACGTATTGACAAACCCTGTGATACTGGCGACCTATGCCTGCTCTGGGAGGGTTTTTCTCCCTGCCGAAATAGGCCTAGTGGATCCCTCGCCTTTTATTAGGATCAAGAATGACGTAAAATACCCGACCTGGTTGATGAGTAGTGATTTAGGAGGTATGACTGCAGGAACACTTCTTGCCTTTAAATGGTTGGAAGACACGAATGAAAATCTGGACTATTTCTTGAGCGCTATGGCAAAAATAGGAATGCCTGCTGGGTTATTGTGTTATAGCGATCCTCAGCTGTTTGGTAAATCGAAGGAATTTCCGCCATTGCGTTATGCAAAAAATGAAGAACGTCTTTATGATTTCGTCAATGATCATTTTAAAAAACAATGGCTTTTTTTGCTTTTCCTTCAGCAGTTCATCTATCAAAAAAAACTACCCCTATTATTTTTGCTCAAGATTTTCAGACGTTCAATCCAACCGAATCTGCATATAAATTTACACCTTCAAAACGAGGAGAAAACAAGGCAGACAATAGATGTTTTGATCCCCACCCTTGGTAGGGCAGATTATCTGCATCAGGTTTTACATGATCTTAAAGAGCAAACAGTGTTGCCAGATCGGGTAATCATCATTGAGCAAAATCCCTATCCAGATTCGAGATCCAGTCTAGGTTATTTAAAAACCCAAACCTGGCCCTTTGAGATTATCCATCGCTTCGTCCGCAGGGCAGGAGCCTGCAACGCGCGTAATTTGGCCTTGAGCCATATACAATCAGATTGGGTCTTTTTTGCTGATGACGATATACGTATTCCAATTGATTTTTTAGAGAGAACAAACAATTTTATAAACACAAAATTGGCAGAGGCCTTTACTGTAAGTTGCTTACGTGAAGAGGAAGAGGAACATATCAATAAAATCTTGCAATGGCACACTTTCGGATCCGGTTGCAGTTTTGTAAAGGCGGGCCATTTAAAAGACCTGCAGTTTGATATGGCTTTTGAAGGCGGTTTTGGTGAGGATGTAGATTTTGGAATGCAGTTGCGCAACAAGGGTATAGATGTGATTTATAATCCATTTTTAAGATTGACCCATCTCAAGGCACCAATGGGTGGATTCAGAAAAAAATATGAATTTCCCTGGGAAAACGAAAAAATTCAGCCCAAACCCTCACCCACGATCATGGCGTTGCATCTTAAGCATGATGCACCATTTCAACTTTTTGGATATAAAACCACTTTGTTTTTAAAATTTTTCGGTAAGCAGAAGAATAAAAATCCTTTCACGTATTTTCGTAAGATGCAAAAACGTTGGAAAGTAAGTAAAAATTGGGCTGAGATTTTATTAGGTCAAAAATCATGAAGTTTACCCTAATTATATGCACTTATCGAAGAGCAGATGCAGTTCTCATGCTTATGAGGTCAGTTAAGGTCCAGACTAAATATCCCGATCAGATCTTAATCGTTGACGGTTCTGAAGATGCGCAAACTGAAGAGGTTTTTAAGAATCATAAGTTTGAAAACCTCAGCTACTTTAAAGTGCCTGAAGAAGACCGTGGCTTGACGCGACAGCGTAATTTTGGTATTGTACGCGTCAATCAATGCAGTGAGGTTGTTGCATTTCTGGACGATGATATACTTTTAGATCAAAACTACTTTAAGCAACTGGAGATGGCTTATCAGGCCTGTCCAGATGCTATGGGCATAGGCGGTTACATAACCAATGAAATAGCCTGGCAAAAAGGGAAGGCTCCCAGTACAGATTATTTTGAATTTGAGGGATATTACCGAAAGGATGGAAGTCGATTTAAGCTGCGCCGTAGATTTAGTCTCGATCCTGATCGTGCACCAGGATTTTTGCCCGAATTTAGCCATGGCCGTTCTGTAGGTTTTTTACCACCATCGGGCCTCATCTATGAGGTAGAACAGTTTATGGGCGGGGTTGCAAGTTATAGAAAATCGGTTTTTGAAGAGATGCGGTTTTCAGCCTATTTTGAAGGGTATGGCCTTTATGAGGATGCTGATTTTACACTGCGTCTTTCCAAAAAAGGGAAACTTTATGTTCATACCGCTGCGACATGTGCCCACCACCATGATGCATCTGGGCGGCCTGATGCTT
Source organism: Leeuwenhoekiella sp. (assembly GCA_965219335.1). Taxonomy (GTDB): domain Bacteria; phylum Bacteroidota; class Bacteroidia; order Flavobacteriales; family Flavobacteriaceae; genus Leeuwenhoekiella. The sequence continues at coordinate 943,020 of CBDCNG010000007.1, read as the reverse complement.
TTAAATATGGCAAGATGGTCGTGCGCAATGGGTGGTATGTATGGCGTATAAGATGGCCACACCCTTCCATAAAAGCGCGTATAAAATGGAATGCTACCTCATTTTTATTAACGCTTATACGCTACGGCAATGCCATCACAACATCCAAAAAAAACGAAGCTTTAAAAGAGGCTTGGGGCCGCACGGTAGGCTGGTTCAGCCTTTTGTTTGACAAACCAAAAATCTCTTGAGGTTTTTGATCGTGACACATACCGAACATAGTTATACCACAGGGAAGTGGTATGCTTATGGGCCCTATGTACGTGAGATGAACATTTGGCTTAAATATGTCGATCAAGTTAGCATAATCGCTCCAATAACCAGATCGAAAGCAGGTTTATCGATGGCTTATGCCAAAGAGAATATCCTTTTCAAAAGAATCCCAGCGATTAACATAAAGACTGCATTTCAGATCATGCGAGGCTTTTTGCTCGCCCCATATATTTTCATGAAAATACTTTTGGCTATGTCCCAGACAGACCACATCCATTTGCGCTGCCCGGGCAATATTGGATTGTTGGGATGTATGGCCCAGATTTTTTTTCCGCGCAAGGCGAAAACAGCAAAATACGCAGGTAATTGGGATCCAAAATCTAAACAGCCATGGAGTTATAGGCTTCAAAAATGGATTTTAAGTAATACAAAAATCACCAAAAACATGGAGGTTTTGGTTTATGGGGAATGGCCCAGTCAGTCTCAAAACATAAAATCTTTTTTTACCGCCACATATACCGAAGCGGATAAGACTGAAGTGCCCGATCGAAAATATGATCTCCCCATACGCTTTTTATTTGTGGGATCGCTTGTTAAAGGGAAACAACCTGATTATGCACTTGATCTTATTATAGAACTTATCAATAATGATATTCCATCTGAACTTCATTTTTATGGCGATGGGCCGCTTAGGGAAGATTTAGAGCAAAAAATAATCGATTCTGAACTTGAAAAATCAATTTTTATTCATGGTAACCAAAATACCAAAACACTTGAAAAAGCGTATAAACACAGTCATTTTTTGCTTCTTCCTTCCAAATCCGAAGGTTGGCCTAAAGTGGTTGCCGAGGCAATGTGGTGGGGTGTAATCCCAATTGTCACAAGAATTTCATGCGTACCATGGATGCTGGGGAACGGGGAACGGGGTATTTTGATAAAAGGCAATCTTGATGAAGATTGTGCTACGCTCATAAACGAATTGAATATCAAAAACGCACTGCTCGACAAAGCACATAATGCCCAAATATGGTCCCGGCAATACACACTGAAGCGTTTTGAAGATAAAATAAAAAAACTTCTCTAATGCGGATTCTTCAACTTATAGATACATTGAATGCTGGTGGTGCCGAAAGAGTGGCTGTAAATTATGCCAATGCATTATCCACAAGAATTGAGGGATCTTATTTATGTACTACAAGAAAAGAAGGGCCGCTCTATGAACTCCTGGTTCCAGAAGTGGGCCATCTTTTTTTGGGCCGAAAGAATACTTTTGATCTTAAAGCTGTGTTCAAACTGAGAGATTACCTAAAGAAAAATAAAATTCAGATTGTTCAGGCCCATGGAACAAGCTATTTTATAGCCGTTTTGGTTAAAGTTACATTGCCTAAACTGATTTTGATCTGGCATAATCATTCTGGCAAAAGCGAAGCGCTGATGTCAAGAAAAAAAGGGATTTTAAAAATTTGTTCCCTTTTTTTTGAAGCTATTTTTTCAGTCAATGAAAATCTTGCCCAATGGTCAAGGAACGAGCTTTTCACAAAGCAGGTTTTTTATATTAAAAACTTCATCCTCTCAAAAAATACAAAATCAGAAAATTTAGTGTTGGAGGGTGCTACTGGAAAAAGGATTGTTTGTGTTGCTAATTTACGTCCACCGAAGAATCATGGGCTTTTACTGGACGCTTTTGCAATGATCTTAAGGAAAGAACCGCAAGCAACCTTACACCTTTTCGGTACCAATTTTATGGATGAGTATTCCAAAATAATTTTGGATATCACTAAACTGCAATTTCGCGGAAGCGTTTTTTATCACGGTATGAACCCAAACATAGCTGCTTTGCTGCACACATTTGATGTAGGGGTGCTTTCTTCCGATTCTGAAGGCTTACCACTTGCCTTGCTTGAATATGCTCAGGCTGGTCTGCCTGTCGTAGCCACGGATGTGGGACAGTGCAAAGAGGTAGTCAATGGGCACGCCACAATAGTTGACAAAGGAAATGGAAAAGCTATTGCAGATGCCGTTTTAAGTATTTTAAAAAATCCCATTCCAGCCCGGGAACGGGCACTAAAACTTCAGTCGTATACCATGGCTTCTTTCGGAGAAAAAACTATATTGAATCAGGTCATATCAATTTATGAGGAGGCGCTTAGCGAAAGTTAGTTCATCGATTTCAAATGCGACCTATGTGCAGTTATTGGGGCTTCATGGGGCCATAGCCTTCGTGATCTACCTTTATGAACCTCTTGGCACGCTGTATTTTTTTTGTGCGTTGATCTATTTTTTATATGTTGTTCTTAAAAGCGGTAACCGGCAGAACCAAACGTTGATAGCCGCTGCTTACATGACGGCCGGTGAGGTGATCTTTAGGATGACTGCCAGTAATATTCCTTATGAGACTGGCAAATATTGTGTGATCAGTTTCTTGTTGATCGGATTGTTTTATACCGGAACATCACGTAAGTCTATTGCCTATTGGATCTATCTGTTGCTGCTGATACCCGGGGTTATCTACGCGGCCAGTACCCTTGATTTTACGACTAATATTTATAAAGCGATCGTTTTTAATATTAGTGGCCCATTCTGTTTGGGCATCGCCGCATTATATTGTTATGACCGTCGCATAACCAGGGTGCAGTTGCACTACGTACTTTGGGCGCTGCTCATGCCTACAGTCACCCTTGCTGTTTATCTTTTTTTCTATACGCCAGACACACGCGATGTACTTACGGGTACGGGATCTAATTTTGCCCTTTCAGGAGGTTTTGGACCCAATCAGGTAGCAACTGTTCTGGGTCTGGGTATGTTTGTGCTATTCGTACAGTTATTTGTGAACACCAGAAATAAATTGATTTTTTGTTTAAACCTTGGCCTCCTAATGTTCCTGACTTACAGGGCAATTATTACCTTTTCAAGGGGCGGGGTGATCACTGCTTTGATGGTAAGCATTGCCTTTTTGGTAGTTTATTTCAGGGGAGTTCCCAGCCAGAAAAAGACGAATATTACCGCTTATGTCGCAATGATCATCGGGGCAGTGCTGGTAGTCTGGTTTATCAGCTCTATACGCACAATGGGTCTGATTGATAAGCGCTATGCCAATAAGGATGCTGCCGGGCGTATTAAGGGAGATATCTCAACGGGCAGGGAAGAACTGGTGACCGATGAACTTACTTTTTTTAAGGAGAACCCTGTTTTGGGTATTGGGGTTGGCAAAACGCGAGAGTACAGGGAGGAGCGCTTTGGGGTTTTGGCGGCTTCTCATAACGAAGTGAGCAGGTTGCTATCAGAACACGGGATGTTTGGCGTAGCTGCCCTGTTTTTACTTATCCTGGTGCCGCTTTCTTTCCGTTTGCAGAACCGGAAAAACTATTTGTTTTTTGCTTTTTTCGGTTTTTGGTTCTTGACCATTAACCACTCTTCGATGCGTATCGCGGCGCCCGCTTTACTTTATGCACTTTCCTTATTAAATATTGTACATGAGAAAAAACCTACTTTACATAGGCAACAAATTGGTCAATAAAGGCTTTTCGGCTACGACCATTGATACGTTGGGACCCCTGCTTGAGGCAGAAGGCTTTAAGGTTTGGTACGCGTCTGCATATAAGAATAAGGTGCTACGTATGGGGGATATGCTGGGTTCTGTGTTGTGGTATGGTAAACGTGCAGATTATGTACTTATAGATACATACAGCACTTCGAATTTTTGGTACGCATGTGCAGTGGCGCGGTTGTGCCGATTAATGAAATCACCTTATATACCGCTGCTAAGGGGCGGAAACCTTCCCAAACGATTAAAAAAATCTCCAAAGCTTTCCAGCTCACTTTTCGCGAAAGCATATTGCAACGTAGCCCCATCGGCATTTTTATTACAGAAATTCCGCTTAGCTGGATTTGATAATCTGGAGTATATCCCAAACAATGTTCAAATAAGCGATTATTCCTATAGGAAAAGAAATATAATACATCCTCGGCTGCTCTGGGTGCGCGCTTTTGCCTCTATCTATAACCCTATGCTTGCACTTAAAGCCCTTGAACTGCTATTAAAAGGCTATCCTGAAGCCACTTTATGCATGATAGGTCCCGATAAGGATGGTAGCCTTTCGGTATGTAAAGACTATGCCGAACAAAATGGGCTGCCAGTAGAATTTACAGGGAAACTTTCAAAAAAGGCCTGGCGGGAACGAGCCGTTGGATTTGATATTTTTCTGAACACTACTTATATTGACAATATGCCCATAAGTGTAATTGAGGCAATGGCTCTAGGGCTTCCAGTGGTATCTACCGCAGTAGGCGGTATTCCATATCTTCTTGAAAATAAGAAAGATGCGTTGTTAGTGGATGCCAATAACGAGGTCGCTTTTGCTGAAGCCCTGTGCTGGCTTCTCGAAAATCCTGAAAGGGCTTTTGAGCAAGCTGCACATGCAAGGCAAAAGGTAGAACATTTTGACTGGCAAAAGGTCAAATATCTATGGTTGGGGCTATTGAACTAAAAACATTTACATTTGCGAACACAAGTAAATACCTAATGCCGCTATTGCCCAAGATACATTTTGAGGTTTCAGAGCGCAAAATCCTATTAAGGCTTTTTGATCTGGTATTTCTGTTTGGGTCATTGCTGTTGGTTGGGGAGATTTTTGATGTTGATTACTTTACCATTGGTAGAGCACACTGGAACTGGACGCCTGTGCTCGCCCTATACTTTTTGATTTTTGCAACCATTTTTGAACTTTACGATCTGCAGAAGGCGGCGAGTTTTCAGGCAACGCTCAAGAATGTGCTGCTCAGCGTGTCAATAACGGTGCTTTTCTATTTGCTTACCCCATTTTTGACCCCGGTATTGCCAGAAAAAAGGGTGCAGATTATCTTTTTCTTTGTAGCGATGGTGATTGGGCTTTTGGTATGGCGCTATGCATATATCACGCTATTTGCGGCCCAACGCTTTAACAAACGAGTGCTCGTGGTGGGAGACTCGTTTGATATTAATCTGATCGCCGGTAATCTGCATGTCGCAGATCCCAACTATCGCGTGGTGGGCTATGTAAATACTGACGAAAACCCCGTAAATTCGGCTGAAAAGAATATGAAGGCCGTTGATCTGGATCGGCTTCAGGATGCTGTGCGACGCTACGCCATATCAGAAATTGTAGTCGCCAGTGCAGCAGGTATTAATCTGTTGCTCTACACCCAGCTGATCAATTTGTTAGAGCGTGGTTTTCCGATTAGAGAATATTCGCAGGTCTATGAGGAGATAACCCATAAACTGCCCGTAGAGCAGTTAGAGAGGGATTTCTATAAATATTTTCCTTTTAGCCGGAGTAATAAGAATCGTTTTTATCTATTTATTACGATCTGTTTTAATGGGATTTTTGCGATCATTTGTCTGCTATTTACGGCTTTGGTGCTGCCATTTGTGCTGGTTGGCAATATCCTTGCAAACCGCGGCCCCTTATTTTATACACAAAAACGGGTGGGTCTTAATGGACAGGTTTTTAGGATTTTTAAGTTTCGGACTATGATTAAAGATGCCGAGGCCAGCGGAGTTCAATGGAGTAAAAAAGGAGACCACCGCATCACAAAATTTGGAAAGATCCTGCGCAATAGCCGTCTGGACGAGTTGCCCCAATGCATTAATATCCTGCGTGGTGAGATGGGACTTATAGGCCCGAGGCCGGAACGTCCATTATTTGTAAAAAGCCTTTCGAAGAAAATTCCTTTCTACGAGACACGCCATACCATAAAACCCGGACTTACGGGATGGGCTCAAGTGCGCAGGCGTTATGCCAGTTCAGAAAACGATGCTCTAGAAAAACTTCAGTATGATCTATATTATATAAAACATCGCAATGTTTTTCTTGATCTCAATATCATTTTAAAAACTTTTAGCACGGTACTCTATTATCGAGGACAATGATTGGATTTTCATAAAGGACTACCAGTTTGAGCTTTGTGGATTTAGAAAGGTAGTAAGTGACAGGCTTTCAGAAGTTAAATATAAACGCAAATTTTGCTTCCTCTCAACATCTCTCTTTTCCCGGGAGGGCCGGGAAGACGTTCTACGATGAAGCCCACGGCCTGCATCGCGCGGCGTACACTCCCTTTTGCAGCATAGGTAACCAGTATTCCGCCCGGTTCAAGGGCATCAAACATTTTTTGGAAGATGGGTTCTTCCCAAAGCTCGGGCTGTACTCTGGCACCAAAGGCATCAAAAAAGATCACATCATGCTGGCTTTTATCACCGATGTCATAAAAGTCCTGTCTTCTTTTTTTCAAAGTAAAATTTCGCGAAAGTGGAATAGTTTGTTCCCAAGATGAGCTGTGCATTTCATCAAAAATAGCCGTAAGATTTGTGGCGTCAAGCTGATCTATGTAATTGAGCTGGTTAACTTCTACCAGCGATACCGGAAATTTTTCCACACCTTCATAAATTGCCTGTATGTCGCGGTCTTGAAGATGTATCAGGCTCAGCAAGGCATTAAGGCCGGTTCCAAAACCGATCTCTAGAATAGATAATGTTTGAGACCCGGTATTTTTTGCTAGCCAGTAATCAATCCCCATCTGGAGAAATACATGCCTTGCCTCATGCACAGCGCCATGCATACTATGGTATTGCTCTGCCCATTCGGGTATCTGTATGGTGGTTGAGCCGTCTGCGGTAAGTACGATATTTCGTTTCAAAAAATAAGTATTAATCGGGGATTTTTACGCCAGTGGCGGTAAAAGAAAGCCGCTGTTCCGGACTGTCAATAGCCTCTATAAAATGGTCATCCTTGCCCGCATCACGGGCCCGGTGGCGTAGTTCGGCAACATCTACGGTAGCGATAAATGCCTTCCCGTTAACGGTGACCTCTTTGTTTTCTATATCCTTGGGAACAAAAAAGGAATAGTCCTTAAAGGTGACCATTACCGGAGCCTGAGCGCCCACTTCTACTTCCATCCAGCAGCCCTTCTCTTTGCAGACAGCCTTTACAGGTGCCTTAAAGGTTGCATTTACTGTATCGCCCGGTTTTAAATTCCTATAAATATCAGCTACCTGGTCTGGGCTTAATGTGGTCACGTTCATAAAATCGTCTCCGTATAGGGTTTCCTTTTCTTCAGCGACTGGTTCTGGCATAGAGGCGTCCGCGTTTTCCTGAAGTTTTTCCTTACAGGAAATAAGCGCAAGGGCAAATAAAACGAAAAGGGCAGAATTTTTCATCTTCAGTCATTTAATATTGATCAAGTATATAAAAATAATCATTCTGAAGCTATCCAAGGTTTTAGAAAGTGATAAATTTGTATGTTGAAAAATTCTAGTTATGACCGAAACATTCTCGATTAAGCGCACAGACCAGTCTAAAATAGATCAGGTAGATTTTGAAAATCTTTCCTTCGGCACGGTATTCACTGATCACATGTTTGTATGTGATTATATAAGCGGAAGCTGGCAGACGCCTGAAATTATCCCTTATGGGCCCATGAGTTTTGATCCGTCTTCAAAGGTTTTCCATTACGGGCAGGCCGTTTTTGAGGGCATGAAGGCATATAAAGATAAGGATGGTAGGATCTGGATGTTCCGCCCTGATGAAAACTTTAAACGCATCAATAAATCGGCCGAACGCCTGGCCATCCCCTCGTTTCCAGAAGAGTATTTTTTTGATGGACTCAATGAACTGCTTAAACTGGACAGTGCCTGGATCAAACCCGGGATTGAAAACAGCTTGTACATCAGGCCATTTGTGATCGCTACTGAAAATGGTGTTTCCGCATCGCCATCAAATGCTTACCGTTTTGTTATTATTTGTGCGCCTGCGCAGAAGTATTATGCAGGTAAAGTCAGGGTGTTATTTGCAGAGAAATATAGCCGCTCTGCAAATGGCGGAGTGGGCTATGCCAAAGCGGCCGGCAATTACGCTGCACAATTCTATCCTACCGAACTCGCCAAGGATCAGGGCTTTCAGCAAGTGATTTGGACCGATGCCAGCACCCATGAATATCTGGAAGAGGCTGGCACGATGAATATTTTCTTTCGTATAAACGATACTTTGCTCACCGCCCCCATTAGTGACCGTATACTAGATGGTGTTACACGAAAAAGCATCATTGACCTGGCCAAACAACAGGGGATCAATGTTGAAATTCGTCCTGTTAAGGTTAGCGAGATCATCGCAGCCGCGAAAAAGGGAGAACTTAAGGAAATATTTGGTGCCGGAACTGCGGCCACCATTAATCCCATTGTGGGCTTTGGTTACAAACAGGAAGAATTTGACCTTCCAAACCTAGAGAATTCCTATGCCAGCAGACTGAAAAAACAATTAAAGGAAATACAGGCTAATCTTGCAGAAGATCCTTTTGGATGGAGATATGAGGTAAAGGCTTAAAAAATATTCATGATTTATTGAAAAATAAGGAATTTAAGACCTGCAGAGTGCCATCGATAGAGGGTATTTCTGCAGGTCTTTTTTTTTGGTATTAATTCACGATCATTGAGCTAGAGGTTATATAAATGCCAGGAAAAGCAGAATTTAAATGCGAAATACATGTGAATTAAATATGCCCATAATTTTCTTCAAAGAAAATCTACGCATTTATTTAGACCAGGGGAGCAAGTTTTTTGGCCTGCCGGATCAATTTCTTGCTTAGAAAGTGAAATCTGATATAGAGCATAAGTGCAGACGCGCTGAGCCCGGCAAAAAGTCCGATCCAAATACCCTGGCTGCCCATGATCTCAGCCTGGCCAAAATACCAGGCTACAGGAAAACCGATAAGCCAGTAAGCGATAAAACATATTATTGTGGGGATATTGACATCCTGTAAACCGCGCAAAGCGCCTAAAATAACAACTTGTAGCCCATCACTCAATTGAAAAAGTGCCGCAACCACGAGTAGTTGTGAAGCAAGGAATACTACTTTGGGATTATCTATATAAAAATTGGGCAGATAATCCTTGAGCAATATAAAACCCAGGGCAAAAACGGCCTCAATTAAAAATACCTGCAGGAAAAGCGAAGCAGCAATGCGCCGCATGTTGAAAAAATCCAAACGCCCTTTCTGATTACCCACCCTAATGGTTGCCGTGACACCAAGACCTACGGCGATCATGAAGGTCATGGACGCAAGGTTGAGTGCGATCTGATTGGCAGCCTGCGCATTAGTGCCTAAAATTCCAGAAAGGAAAACGCAGGATGTAAATAAGGTCACTTCAAAAAGCATCTGCAGGGCGGTGGGAAAGCCAAGGTTCAAAATACGCTTAAAAATCAACCATTTAAAGGCTTTTTTCCTTTTGAATACAAAATAAGGTTTGAACTTTTTCTTACGGCTCAAGATATAATACAGCAACCCTAGCATAAAAAAGCGCGAGATCAGCGTTCCATAAGCCGCGCCCACGAGCTCTAACCGTGGAAAGATCCAGAAGCCATAAATGAGTAAAAAATTAAAAAAAACGTTGACCACATTCGCCAGTATTGTCGCATACATGGCATAACGCGTGTTGGATAACCCATCAGCAAATTGTTTGAACGCCTGAAAAATCATGAGCGGAATCAAAGAGAATGCTACAATATCCATGTATGGGATGGCAAGGCGTACGACCTCTTCCGGCTGATCAAGATGATGTAGGATAGGTTTGGCAACCAAAAGGAGCAAAAATAAGAGCAGGCCATTAATGGCACACAATACTATACCGTGATGCAGATAGTTGCGGCCACCCTTTACATCGCCTGCTCCATCACTTTCCGCTATAAGCGGGGTAATTGCAAAAGAGAAACCGATACCCAGCGAAAGCGCAATAAAAACCAGGGAATTACCCAGAGAAACCGCTGCCAAAGGAGCTGCACCCAGGCGGCCTACCATTACATTATCAGCCAGTGCCACGAGTACATGACCCAGCTGCCCAGCATAATGGGATAAGCCAACCTAAGGTTGGTTTTAAATTCACGTGTATAAGCGTTAAGTTGCACTTTTCATTTTTTGCGGGTGCAAAAGTACGGTTTTGCATTTGGTGGGAATGGTTATGCTTGATGAAAACTATGTTTCGTAGCAATAAAGATTTAGGTTTCCAAAAATTATCAGAGGCTTAAGAGGGATAACTGGTAGGGGTTAGTATATTTAACCGCATTTGATCACTTAAAAAATTTTCATTTAGGCGAAAACCCACTTGTATCAAAAAATGTCTGAAAAAACCCGGATCAATTCATAAATTCTGTGCCTAAAAATCGAAAAACTGATTTTAAAAATATACACATAAATTTCCTTAGCATTGAGAAGACAGGCATAAACTCAGATCAGTGGATATTTCAATAAATTATGACATGAGCTGGCTAGTGTATTAAAAAGCTTGTGCAACATTAGAATAAAATATAAATGAAGTCATATACAACACCAGGAAACCCCATTATGCATTTCCTGAAAATTATACTATGAAGAAAGACCTTAAATTTACCCATAAAAGCATACCTTCTGAAATCGCTAAAGAAGCACATGTCGCGCTTTCGCATTATCCTGTATTAAAGAATACACCCATAGTGTTCAAGTTTAAAAAGAACATAAAAAAATCGACCATGCAGGCTCAGCCCAAATGGAAGAGTTTTTTTAAGTCTAGAAAACACAGAGAATATATCATTCTGATAAGCAGAAAAGTAAAAATAGACCAGGAATCCTTTCAGATAACTGATGTGCCTTCTGATGTGCTTATTGGCTGGTTAGGGCATGAACTTGGGCATGTGATGGACTATCGGGACCGCAGTGGGATTGGGATGTTGTTCTTTGGCCTCAAATATCTTTATTCCAGTGGGCATATCCAGGAGGTGGAACGTGCCGCAGATACTTATGCAGTAGCGCATGGTATGGGGGGGTATATATTGAAAACCAAGGATTTTATATTAAACCATGCCGATATTTCAGAAAGGTACAAGGCCCGGATGCGCAAGTTATACCTTTCACCAGAGGAGATAATGCACCTTATCGAGAAACATAAGGAGGAAATGGTGTGAAGTTTATGCGTCTGAAGTCACACAATAATTAATTTGTGCGCCTTTATAAGTTCAAAACGGTCCAATGCCAGTTTGGTAATAAGATGGATTTCTTAAATGATTTGAACGACTAGAGGAGCTTTTTTCTTGGCAATTAAGAAGCATTTTTTACAAATTCTTCCCATTCCTTAAATTTTTCTTCTCCCATAACCTTTTCCATTTTTACCTGGCCGCCCTTTTTCTTGTTAGCAGCATTCCAGTCGTAAAAGATTTCGGGGTTTATAGTCTTTACAATTACTCCCTTGAGCGCTTTACTACGGGCAACTTTGTAGTTTTTGTTGGCATCTTTTAAACTTTCATCCAAGGTTTCTGCGAGTTGTTTATCGTCAACTTTGGCCTCTGTGCCGAGGTACCAATAATGATAAAACTCATCGTTATCATCCGGATTTCTTTTGGCCGAAAGGGTAAATTCTGGAATTTTAATATCAAAATGCCCTTCTAGTTCCTGCACTGCATCACTCATCTTATTGACAGACAATTGAGATCCTACGACATTAAGGAAAAATTTTGTACGGCCGGTTATTTTAATCTCAGCTTTTGAAACATCAGTAAACGTGATGGTATCACCTATCAGATAACGCCAAGCCCCAGATACAGTAGAAATTATCAAAATATAATCTTGTCCCTCTTCTACTTCGGCAAGTGTAAAAACAGGTGCATCCTGAACAATAGAGCCATCCTCGTTAATGTAATCAGGGTTCATGGGCACGAACTCAAAATAGATGCCATTATCGGTTACCAGGCGCATAGCATCGGTTTCTGGGCGAGTTCCAAAAGCCATAAAGCCTTCTGAGGCCAAGTAAGTATCGATTACAGTGACAGGTTTCCCTAGTAAAGCTTTAAAGCTTTTTTCATAAGGTGGAAAAGCCACCCCACCCGAGGTAAAAACCTGTAGATTGGGCCATATGTCATGAATATTTTTTAAGTTGTGACGCTCGATCACTTTTTGCAACATGAGCTCCATCCAGCTGGGAATACCGCTTAAGGCCCCAATATCCCATTGGCCGGCATTTTCGGCGATATGATCTACCTTTTCATCCCAGTCTGCTATTTTTGCGATCTCCTCGCCCGGCTTGTAATAACCCCGGAACCAGAATGGGATCCGGCTTGCACTGATCCCACTGATCTCGCCCTCCAGGTGTCCGTTTTCTTTGGATAAATTTGTGGAGCTGCCGAGCATCATGATCTCTTTTTCAAAAAAATCGGGATCAAAGTCAAAATTTGCTAGCGCACCAACTTGCTTGATACCGGCAGCGCGTATGGCATCTATCATTGCAGCTGTGACGGGTATACGCTTGCTTTCCTTGCCTGTTGTGCCAGAGCTCAAGGCGAAATAATCTGGTGATCCAGGCCAGGTTACATTGCTTTCTCCCTCATGCAGTTTATGCCACCATTGAGCATTGAGGCTGTTGTAATCAAAATAAGGTATCGCTTCCGCGAAAGCCTTCTCTACATCATCGGCCTGTACTAGTTGGTCAAGATGAAAATGTTTTCCGAACTGGGTATTTTTAGCTGTTTTTAATAAGTGCAATAGCACTTCCCGCTGTTCTTTTACTGGATTTCTATCTCCATTAAACGTGTCGCTAAGGTCAATGATACCTTTAATGATTGAACCTATAATTGGCATGTTTTTATACTTTTGGGTTTTCCTCAAAAATACTGGGAAGTATAGGAATTGGGCGTTAGCTTAATGATAGTTTAACAGGGAGAATGATTTTATGGCAGTTTTCATGGTTCAATAATCCAAAAAAATTACTTCACCCCGTGCTGGTCAAAGAGATAAATCAAGCTGGTCATGGTCGCTGCCCCTAGTTCTAGTTCACGTTTATTTACAGCCTCGAAAGTATCATTTGCCGCATGGTGATAATCAAAATATCGCTGAGGATCCGGCTTAAGTCCGGCGAGTACAATGCCGTTTTTCTTTTTAAGTGGGCCGACATCTGCACCGCTTTCCCCACGGCCGAAATATTGGATAAGGTAGGGAGCAAAAAGAGGCTTCCAAGAAAGGACCTGCTCAAAATTGGCATCGCTTCCATCAATGGAAAAACCCCGAGGAGTAAAGCCTCCAGAATCACTTTCTAAGGCAAAAATATGATCTTCATTGTTGATTTTGGCGTTTTCAGCATATTTTAGCCCACCGCGCAGGCCATTTTCTTCGTTCATGTAAAGTACAGCCCTAATGCTATGTTTCGGTTTGTAGTTGGCCGCTTTCATTAAGCGCAACACCTCCATACTCTGCACAATACCGGCGCCGTCGTCCTGTGCGCCATCACCCAGGTCCCAGGAATCCAGATGGCCGCCTACGACCATATACTTATCGGGCTGCTCGCTGCCGGTGATCTGGCCGATCACATTGTACGATTGTACATCCGCATGAGTCTTACAATTCATTAGAAAATAAAAAGTAGTACCCTTGTCGAGTTTGATGCTATTGCTTAGCAGGTCTGCACCGTTTGTGCTGATGGCAGCGGCAGGTATTTTTTGATCCTCTGGGAGATTATTATATGACATATTGCCGGCATGTGGTAAATCGTCCTGACGTAGGTTCATAGAGCGTACAATAACACCCACGGCACCATACTTTGCTGCCTCCCGGGCACCGGCGGTCCTTTGGTCAACGGCGTTACCATAAGCTTTAAAGGTATCAATGAGATCCGCCTGCATGGGGCGGTTATAAAAAACGATCTTGCCCTTAAGCTGCTCCTTCCCATAATAAGACAGGTCATCAATGCCCTGCACTTCGATCACGGGTGCCTTGATACCGCCGCTTGGCGTTGCTACTGAACCACCCAGGGCACAGATGGGAACATCAATAGTGCTACCGGCACTGGTTTGGATATAGGCATATTCGGGTAGACCGCGCGTCCATTTGGGAACCATAACAGGCTGTAGCCAGACTTTATCGAGCCCTAATTTTTCCAGTTCCTTCTTGCCCCATTGCACAGCGCGTTCAGCACCCAGGCTACCACTTAATCGCGGACCTATGCCATTGGTAAGGGTATCGAGCCATTCATAGCTTTTTCCACTCAATAGTTCAAGATCATAAAATTTCTTAATCTCGGTAGAATCATTGCTTTGCTGTGCAATGGTTTTGGGTATGGTAATCAAAGACAAGAATAGAAGGGAGAGAATGTATTTTATCATTTTCTAATATTTAATGTGCTCAATATCTTTGTTTGTATTCAAGTCCTTAAACTAACAACACTAAGTATTTAACTGCAACTGGTAGGGAGGAATAACGATTAATCTTCTGTTTTGAGCTCTTTTTTGTACTCATCGATTTTCGATTTGGCATCATCGTCAAGATTAGGGTGATGTATATCTTTATATTCACTCAATTCTTCCAGCAGTATCCGAGCCAGAATCAAGCGTGCCGTTGGCTTGTCATCCGCGGGAATTATATACCATGGCGCTTCAGGTTTTGACGTATTGTTGATCGCATCCTCATAGCAGTGCCGGTAATCATCCCACAATTTACGTTCTTTAAGGTCGTCTGGTGAGAATTTCCAATTTTTATCATCCTTATCCAGACGGCGCAGCAGCCGGTGCTTTTGTTCCTTTTTGGAAAGGTGCAGAAAAAATTTAAAAATAATCGTTCCGTTTTCTGCAAGGTGCTTTTCAAAATTATTGATGGCCCGGAAGCGCATATCCCAAAATTCTGGGCTTACGTCATCAACCTTAAGGATGCCGGGCAGATTTTCTTTGAGCAGGTATTCAGGGTGTACGCGGGTTACCAGTACATTTTCGTAATGGGTTCTGTTAAAAATACCGAATTTTCCTTTCTCTGGTAAGGCAATATAATGCCTCCATAAAAAATCGTGTCCCAGTTCTTCTTCAGTGGGTACTTTAAAACTGTGCACCACGACCCCGCGGGCGTTAAATCCCTTGAATACCTCACGGATAAGGCTGTCTTTGCCCGCAGTATCCATACCCTGAATGCAAATGAGTACGGCATACCGGTCATGGGCGTAAAGTTTGTCCTGCAGATCGGCCAGGTCTTTACCCACTTCTTCCAACTCATCCTCGAGTTTGCTCTCCTTTCCAAAATCTTCATCAGTCGCTATGTCCTCTAATTTGATGAGGTCAGTTACCTTATAGTCTTTTGCTTTCATGGGATGCAGTTTGAGGGTTGTGAATTTTTAAATGTACTGTTTGATTTTTTTACTCGTCAGTAGATTCTTTTTCTTTTAGACGAAAAAAGGGTTAAAATCACATTATTTACTGGCAAAAAGGCTTACGTCTTCTTCAGAAACTTCGCTTCCGCCCAAAATGATGAGGCGCTCCACTACATTGCGAAGTTCCCGTATATTTCCGGTCCAATCGTATTCCTGTAATTTTTTGATCGCTTTTTCCGTAAAGGTTTTGTGAGCTGTTCCCTGTTCCTGGGCAATCTTAATGCTGAAATGGTTGATAAGTAGCGGGATATCCTCCCTGCGGTCATTTAGCGCGGGCACCTTGATGAGGATCACGGCCAATCGGTGATAGAGGTCTTCCCTAAATCTACCTTCCTCAATTTCTGTTTTAAGGTTTTTGTTAGTTGCAGCGATCACGCGTACATCTACCTTAATATCTTTATCGCTGCCTACGCGTGATACTTTGTTTTCCTGTAGGGCGCGCAGTACTTTCGCTTGCGCGGAAAGACTCATATCGCCAATCTCATCAAGAAAAATAGTGCCCTTATTGGCCGCCTCAAACTTACCCGCACGGTCCTTAACCGCAGAAGTAAATGCCCCTTTTATATGGCCAAAAAGTTCACTTTCTATCAGCTCTGAAGGTATCGCGGCGCAGTTTACCTCCACCAGTGGCCCTTTGGCACGCTCGCTCTTCTCATGCAGCCAATGTGCCACCAGCTCCTTGCCCGTACCATTAGCACCGGTAATGAGCACACGGGCTTCAGTGGGAGCGACCTTCTCTATAATGCTCTTAATATTGCCGATGGCCTCGCTGTCACCTACCATCTCATATTTTTTGCTCACTTTTTTCTTAAGACGGGTATTTTCGGTCACCAGAATTTTGCGGTCCAGTGCATTGCGTACCGTGTTGAGCAGCCTATTAAGGTCTGGGGGTTTTGAGATATAATCAAAGGCACCCAGTCGCATGGTATTGACAGCCGTATCCAGATCGCCATGACCTGATATCATAACGATGGGGATTTCTGGCTTGATTTTTTTAGTGGCCTCCAACACTTCGACACCATCCATTTTTGGCATTTTTATATCACAGAGTACAAGATCATAATCGATCTCCTTTATTTTTTCCATGCCCTCAAGGCCATCTTCAGCCTCCTCAACCTGATAGTCTTTATTTTCTTCCGTAAGGATTTTGACGAGCACCCGTCGTATGGCGGCCTCATCTTCAATAATTAATATGATTGGCATATTTAAAATTTAAATCGTAAACCCGTTCTAAAATAAAAAGAATTTTGATCATTTATGGTATAGATCTTATCCCTGTCATTATTACGCAGTTGAAAGTCATTATATACCGAATGTGTGGCATAGCCATAAAATAGAAAATGCTTCGTGAAAAAATGCTCATAGCCCAGACCACCCAATACCATGGTCATGGAGATATTCTCTGCGTCTCGACCATTTATGGTGATGGGTCGTTGCAGGTTTGTGAAAAAGTTATCCAACGTTACAAACGCCTGAAGGGCATCTTTATGATTGTCGTTTAGGTAATGGCGTATGTTTGTTTTGGGAACGCCCAAAGTATACGTCCAATTCGGTTTAAACTCCTTAAAATAATTAACGAGCGGGAGGGGGTACCATCTGCCCGGTGTTGTGGTATAATCCAGGCCTAAAATCCAACGGTAGGGTTTTCCTACTTCTGTATCTGTCATATCCTTAATGGCATACACTCCGCCTGTGTAGATATAATCGTCGCCACTTGCGGCCTGGTTAAAAGTGGATGAGATTCTAACACCTGCCCTAATCCCTACACGCCAATCAGCACCTACTTTAAATAAATAGCCCAAATATGCATCTATGCGTTGCAGAGAGCTCACCTGGTCGACATCAAAAGGGACCTGATCTTCAATATTGATATTATAGTCGCGGTAATCAACGCCAGCAACTAAAATGTTATTTTTTTCTTTATCCAAAAAAACAGGCACCTGCAGAAGCGCACGGAAATAGCTGATGCTGTTTTTTGATTTTGAAAACGGGATATCGGTATATTCCACTCTCGCAACATCTGTACTTTGGGCCTGCAAAGCACTGGCGGATATTAAAAATAAAACGAGTAGATAATAATATTTCTGCATAAAGAATTTATTTGTCTGTTTTATAAAAATGGACATCGCGCTGTGGGAAGGGTATGGTAATATCGTTCTTCCGGAACTCTGCATCTATCCTAAAGCGCATCTCGCTCTTAATACGCGGGTCTGCAAAGCTATCGTTTAAAAAGAAATATACTCCAAAAAGGAGCGAGCTATCCGCAAAATCCTCAAAAAGTACGAAGGGTTTTGGGCTTTTGAGCACCCCGTTCTGCTGTTCGGCACAGTCTATCAGAATATTTCTGACTAACTCGGTATTACTGCCATAGGCTACACCAACTTTTACCGCTTCCCGGGTAGTTTTGTGATTCTGTGTATAGTTATAAATGGTATCACTTATAAATTTATGGTTGGGGATGATGATAATCTTGTCGTCTCGCGTGAGAGCTCTCGTTGTTCTTAATTTTATCTCAAAAACCCTTGATACCTTATCGTCAAGTTCAATAACATCACCTACAGAGAGAGACTTGTCAAGCATGATGGATATGCCACCTATGATATCCTGAAAGAGCTCTTGTAGCGCAAGGCCCAGACCTACAAAGAGGGCCGCAGATGCCGTTATAAGTACAGTAATATCTATACCCGTGGCACTGAGCGTGATAATAATCACCGCCACATAGGTCAAATAACGTACAAATTTGAAAATACTAATGAATTTCAGCTCGTCTTCCCGTTCCATCTTACGGGTGATAAACTGGCGCACCAGTCGCAGGAATGCAGTGGTGATCAAAAAGGCAACAATGACCAAAAGGATACCTCCTATAGTAACATGAATTGGCTCTTTGCCGTGAGAAAAAGTATAACCCAGATCCAGAAAATCCTTTATCCTTGACCAGATATCTTCTTCTATGACATCCTTAACCTTTTCGGCACCCTCCTGAATATCCTTTTTGACCTTTTGAACCATGTATTCAATACTTTAGCCATTTTAGAAGCTCTTTGTAGGTAGGTTTCTTTCCATACATCAAGATACCTACGCGGTAAATTTTGGCGCCTAGCCAAACAGTAAAAATAAAGCTTGCCACCAGAATTGCAACAGATAAAGTAAGCTCCCACCATGGCACTCCAAACGGTATTCTCATGAGCATTACAATGGGCGAGGTAAGGGGTATATAGGAGAAGACTACGGCCACAATACCGTGCGGGTTGTTAATCACCGCAAAAAAGCCTACATAGATCGCCAGCATGAGTGGCATGATGATAGGCAGCATAAATTGTTGGGTATCGGTCTCGCTATCTACGGCCGCACCTATAGCAGCATAGATTGAACTGTAGAGAAAATAGCCGCCTATGAAATAAACGACAAAAAAGAGGGCAAGCTGTAAAAGCGGAAGTTTTAGAATATCGACCAGGATGAGCTGTATTTTATCGGCATCCGTGGCGCCCATATTTGCCATGGGTACATGTGATCCTACCAAATCTATCCCCATAAAAGTGGCTAAAAGTAGGAGTAGGGACGCGCCTAGGATAATCCAGATCGTAAACTGGGTAATACCGGCCAGGGTAGTGCCAATGATCTTTCCCATCATAAGCTTAAACGGCTTTACCGACGAGATTATAACCTCAATGATGCGGTTAGTCTTTTCTTCGATCACGCTGCGCATGACCATATTGCCATAAATAATGATGAACATCATAAGTAGGTAACCGGCACCACCACCAAAGCCCGCCTTGATCCAGTTAGATACTTTAGAGGTGCGCTCACCAGTAAAATTCTCGATATTTATCGATACAGTGGTCTTGGACTGATCCAGCAGATCAAGGTCAACACCACGATCCATGAGCTTCTCATCAGTTATCTTTTTCTCTATCTGCTCTTCGATCGCATCGAGTGTTGAAAAGGCAGGCACCTCAGTACCAAAAAACTTAACGGTTCCGGGCTGCTCCTTAACTTCTTTAGGGATGTAAAGAAGCCCAAAATAGCCATTATCCCTGACGGCCTTTTTGGCCTGGTCAAGCCCAAGGGGCGAAAGATCCTCAAATTTAACGTCTGCTGTGTTGTCAAACTCTTTGTAAAACATTCCAGAGCTATCTACAACCACAATAGTGCGCTGCGAATCCTGGTTTACCTGGGTGAGGTAGATCACCAGAAAAATCATGCCCACAGCTATAATGGGGCTGAGGAATGTCATTATTATAAACGACTTGTTGCGTACTCGCGCTTTATACTCCCTTTTGACTATTAATCGCAATGCTCCCATTAATCTGCACTTATGGTTTTAATAAATATTTCATTCACAGAGGGAATGACCTCCACAAAATGGTTGACCATGCCCTTACCTGCTAGATATCTCAAAAGATCATTTGCGGTAAGTCCTTCAGGGATCTTTACGGTAAGCTTGAGGTCATGATCGTGAATTGATTTAAAATGTGCCGGAGCCACTTCCCACCTTTGCGCCATTTCCTCTAATAGATCAACCTTTAGCAGCTCAAGAGATCTAAGGCTGTCATCTTGAGTCTCTAGGCCTATTTCATATGTGTTTGAGCGATAATCTCTCTTGATTTCGGCGAGATTGCCGTCAAGAATTTTTTTGGATTTGTTCATTAGGGCAATGTGGTCGCACATCTCCTCGACCGATTCCATACGGTGGGTAGAAAAAATGACCGTGGCACCATCATCCCTCAATTTTAAAATTTCGTCCTTAATCAGGTTTGCATTAATGGGATCAAAACCACTGAAGGGCTCGTCAAAAATCAGCAGCTTAGGCCTGTGGAGTACGGTAACTATAAACTGTATTTTCTGGGCCTGCCCCTTAGAAAGCTCTTGTATCTTTTTGTCCCACCAGCCTGATACGCCTAGCCTCGAAAACCAGTATTCGCTCTGTGCCTTGGCATCTGCCTTGGTCATGCCTTTCAGCTGTGCAAGATAGAGCACTTGCTCGCCAACCTTCATCGATTTATAGAGACCACGCTCTTCTGGCATATAACCAATGTTCATAATATGTTTTTGCTCTAGGGGCTCGCCACTCAGATATATGTTGCCATCATCGGGTACCGTGATCTGGTTTATGATGCGTATCAATGTTGTTTTGCCGGCGCCATTAGGTCCTAGAAGGCCAAAGACACAGCCTTTTGGCACGGCGATGGAAAGGTCATCAAGGGCGGTATACTTGCCAAATCGTTTGGAGACATGGTTTGCGGCAAGAAGGTATTCCATAAAAATCAAATTAGCCGTAAAGATATTGAAAACCATTAAGGGACGCAGGCCCTTAAGTATTATTTAAATTCGAATCATAAAGTATTGCAGCGCACTCCTATTTTCTTAGAAACTTACAGCTGATAATTTGAAAAGTTCAAATGTGGATTATCGATGAAGTGAGCATAGTTTTTTCGATATGGGGAAGGTTTCCAGTTTTATGCACCGTAGTTTTTTTAAAACAAGCCTAAATTCCGAGAGCCATCTGTTTTAAAGAACTAACTCAACCAATGATCTCGAAGAGAAATGGATATAGGCAAAGAACCTTTATTAGCCAATTGGTTAAAAAATGCACCTAGGTAAGGCTTATAATAATAATAAAAAGATTCCTTTAAAGCAAAAACCCACCCTTGATAGGTACCAAGGATGGGAAAAAAATTGCTATGAAAAAGAAAAATATCACCAACTAGTGATTAGTGATGGTTCAAATATACTTAAATTTTATGAATGCGTCCATAATTTAGGAAAACATATCCTTCACCTTTTCAAAAAATGATTTGTCTTCAAGCTGTGGCTTTGGCTCAAAATGCTCATTGGTGAGCATTTTTTCAAAGAAATCATGTTGCTCTTTGTTGAGGTCTTTCGGCGTCCATACATTTACGTGTACGAGCAGGTCCCCTTTTCCATATCCGTTTATTGACGGGATACCCTTACCGCGCAGCCTTAAGATCCTTCCGCTCTGGGTGCCCTCGTCGATCTTGATGCGTACCTTTCCGGTCACGGTGTCAATCTCTTTACTAGTGCCCAAAATAGCTTCTGGGATGCTGATATAAAGATCATAGTGCAGGTTGTCACCCTCTCTTTTCAGCGAACTGTGATCTGCCTCTTCAATAAGCACAAGCAGATCGCCGGGCACTCCGTTACCAGGGGCATCATTACCTTTTCCGGAAACCTTTAGCTGCATGCCCTCAACTACTCCTGCGGGGATTTTTATGCTCACGGTCTCCTCTTGAGTGAGCATGCCCTCAGCGTCTGCTTCGGCCGGTTTTTTATCAATGACCTGGCCAGAACCCCCACAGGTAGAGCAGGTTGTTGCTGTTTGCATACGGCCCAATATGGTATTTGTAACGCGCATCACCTGACCCTGACCCTGACAGGTTGAGCAGGTTTTATATGTGGTTCCCGAAGCTTGTTTTTTACGCTTGACCTTAATTTTTTTCTCGACGCCATTAGCGATTTCTTCAAGGGTAAGTTTTACACGGATGCGCAGATTACTGCCTTTCATGCGTCTCTGACCGCCGCCAAAACCACCTCCAAATCCGGAGAAACCGCCGCCAAAAATATCACCGAATTGGCTGAAAATATCATCCATATTCATGCCGCCGCCTCCAAAACCGCCGCCTTCAAAGGCCTGATGGCCGTAGCGGTCATATTTGGCTCGTTTATCCTCGTTGCCTAAAACTTCGTAAGCTTCAGCAGCCTTCTTAAACATTTCTTCTGCTTTGGCGTCACCAGGGTTTTTATCGGGATGGTACTCGATAGCCTTTTTGCGGTAGGCCTTTTTGATCTGTGCCACCGAAGCGTTTTTGGAAACTCCCAGTATGTCGTAAAAATCGTCTTTCATCAAATCTTATTTCGGTATTTTAAAATGCCTTATTGGTGATCTTGGTTTATTACTTGCCCACAACCACTTTCGGGAAACGGATGATCCTATCACCTAATTTATAACCTTTCTCTACTACATCAACTACTTTGTCTTTGAGCGAATCTTTAGGTGCCGGGATCTGTGTAATTGCCTCATGGATTTCTGCATCAAATGGATCACCGTTTTTTACGGTCATCTCCACAAGCCCTTTCGCTTTTAGCGTCTCTATTAATTTTCCATTAATAAGCTCAACGCCTTTGAGCAGGTTTTTATCTTTCGCCTTGGCGATAACATCCGTTGCACGGTCAAAATCGTCCAAAACGGGCAGCATACTTTGCATAACGTCCTGCCCAGCGGTCTTAAATAACTCTGACCGCTCTTTGGCTGTGCGGCGTTTATAGTTTTCAAATTCGGCGAAAAGCCTCAAAAACTTATCTTTTTCTTTAGCAAGCTCAGCTTTGTAGGTTGCTATTTCATCTTCATCACTTGTTTCTTCCTGATCCTGGTCTTCATCAACTGTTGGCTCTTCCACGGTTTCTGGATCTAAGATCTCTTCGGCCTGCGCGCCATAATCGTTTTGATCCTCAAATATATCTTCGTTATTATTTTTATCTGCAGTCATAATTATGTCTATTTTTGATTCAGGGGGCAAAAGTACTGCCATTTACTCTTAAATGTCAAAATGTCACCGATTATAATTTATGGTTTCTTTAAGAGCATAAATAAGGCAATCCGCTATTTTTGGTTAATACGAAAACAATTATTATAAATATATGAAAATCAAATATTTAACTTTTTTTTCTTTAATGATTTGCATGACCGTTTTGGTTGCTTGTAGGGGGTACGGGCACAAGACCGATGCCGGTGACCCAGAGCCCGCTGCCAATTTAAGTACAGCTTCTAAATTTATGGTAGATCAAAGTGCTTCTACCATTAAATGGGAAGGTAAAAAACCGGGCACTACCCATCATGGCACCATCAAGTTAAAGTCTGGTATAGTTAAATTGCTTGATGATAGTATAAGTGGCAGTTTTCTAATCGATATGACCTCCATTAGCGTAGAAGATCTTAAAGGTGAGCAAAAGCAAAAGCTGGAAGATCACCTTAAGGGTACGGAAGAAGGAAAGGAAAATGATTTTTTTAACGTGACCAAGTTTCCTACTGCAGCGTTTGAAATTACTAAGGTAACAGACAAAAATGGTAAAAAAATGATAGCGGGCAACCTAACATTAAAAGAGGATAAAAAAAATATTGAGTTTCCCGCAACGTATAACTCTGATGGAGAAACCTTCACGCTAAAGAGTAAACCCTTTGTTATTGACCGCACAAAATGGCATGTGAATTATGGTTCAAAAACAGTCTTTGATAAACTGAAGAATAATTTTATAAATGATGATATTACCCTCACGCTGGATATTGTGGCAAAGAAACAGATGTAATGTTTAAGAATGCGCTAAGCTTAAATTAACCCAAAAGATCATTTAAAGCCGGTTTCAACTCCTGAAATTTGAAATTGTAATGCGCATCAGTTATTTTTTTTGAACTTACTTTTTGACCTTCAAGTACCATATTTGCCATTTCACCCAACATTATTTTTAATGCAATAGGCGGGATATTGGGGAGCCATAGCGGCTTTTTAAGTACTCTGGCGACTTCTTTTGTTAAGGTCTTATTAGTTACCGGATTTGGCGCTACGGCATTATAGACACCGGTAAGATCATTTTGCAGACAGTATAAGAATATTGCGGCAAGATCCTCTAGATGTATCCAGGATTGCCATTGTTTACCGCTCCCAAGCGGAGCGCCTACGTAGCCTTTAATAGGTTTAGTGAGCTGTGGCAGGGCGCCTCCATTTTCCGCAAGGACCACGCCGATCCTAATTTTGGTGACTGCCACATTCAGTTTTTTAAAATGGTTTGCTTCGGTTTCCCAGGCTTTTACCACCTGGCCCAAAAAATCTGGACTATAATTGGGATAATCCTCATGGTAAAGCGCTGTACGGGAAGCAGGATAAGCGCCAATAGCGCTGGCGGATATAAAATGGCTTACTTCATTTTCATTTTTTTTTAAGGTGTCAAACAGGAGGTTGGCCGTTTGAATACGGCTATTGATAATGGCCTCCTTGTGCTTATCTGTCCACCGCTTCGCCACACTTGCGCCCGCCAGGTGGATGATGGCCTCCACGCCCTCGAGACATTCCACATCGATCTCTTTTTTTTTTGGATCCCATAAAAAACCTTGATAATCGGGTTTTTGCTCTATATTTTCAGGATTTGTAGTCAGGTAATTTACTGCAATCTCTTGCTGTGCACATTGCTTTACGAGTTCGTGGCCTATAAGTCCAGTGGCACCTGTGATCAAAATACGCATGATTTTTTTTAACGAATGTAAGCTTAATAAGCATTTACAGGTTTTTATTTAAAACAGGTTTAACAGGCTGGCCGGGAGTGATGTATTTACTTTACATTTTACTTAGGGCGACCTTAATTTGTGGGCGTTTGGCAACAATCTTATCTTTAGCTATTAATAAGACCTGAATCCCCATTACCAATGAAGAATTTTTTGCTCGCTCTATTTTCTGGTTTGTTACTCGCCCTGGCTTGGCCCACTTATGGCTGGCCGGGGCTGTTATTTTTCGCTTTTGTACCGCTGCTTTTTGCTACACGCGGGGTTACGCTTTCGCGAAAGCGAAAAAAGGGCTGGAGCATTTTTGGCTTTGCCTACCTTACTTTTTTTATATTTAATATCATTACGACCTATTGGCTCTACTTTTCCACGGGTTTTGGGATGTGGTTTGCAGTTCTGGCAAATTCACTTTTAATGACAATGGTTTGGCAATTCTATTATTTGGTTTCCAAGCGCTTGCCTCGCCTGCCGGCACTTATTTTTCTGGTTTCCCTCTGGATGCTTTTTGAATGGATGCACCTGCACTGGGAGTTTTCGTGGCCGTGGCTCAACCTGGGCAATGGGTTTGCCACTTACACGGGCTGGGTGCAATGGTATGAGTATACCGGTACTTTTGGTGGGACACTCTGGGTCTGGATGTGCAACATTGTGCTCTACCTCGCGGTATGCCGTTATATGACGTACCGCAACACAAAAAGGCTATTTATAGGTCTCGCAGGCTTTTTGGCAATGGTCGCAATACCAATTGTCATTTCGCAGATCATTTTTTACAATTATTCAGAAACTAAAGATCCAGTTCCTATTGTGCTGCTGCAGCCAAATATTGACCCATACTCAGAAAAATATAATATGACCAATGAGCGCACCGCAGACCTTTTATTTGCTGAGGCAAAAAAAGACCTTGACCCACAAACCCGTTTTCTCATCGCACCAGAAACCGTATTGGCCCAGGGGTATGGGACTGATCTGCGCAATTTTTACCGCTCGCGCGAAAAGAGTAAGGCGCAGGAATTCCTAAAGGATTATCCGGATTTGAACTATATGTTCGGAATCCAATTTTATCGCCCATACACTGATAAAAGTGAAATCATCCCCACTAGCAATTTTGTGGGCAAGGACCGCGCTGGAAACTCCGTATGGATGGACTTTTTTAACTCGGCCGTGATGCTCAACCGCAGCGATACCAGCCAGATCTATCACAAGAGCAAACTGGTGGTGGGTGTAGAAAACTTCCCTTACCAAAATCTGCTGCGCCCCATTTTTGGCGATGTAATGATCGATCTGGGTGGGACGGTTATGATGAAGACAAAACAGACAAAAAGAAGCATTTTTACAGGAACTGACGGTACAAAAGTGGCTCCAATTATATGTTATGAATCGGTATATGGCGACTATGTGACTGGTTATGTTAAGAATGGGGCCGATTTTCTTGCCATTATCACAAATGATGCATGGTGGGGCGATACGCAAGGGCATAAGCAGCACCTGAGCTATGCGAGACTGCGAGCTATTGAGAACCGCCGGGACGTCGCGCGAAGCGCAAATACCGGGATTTCAGCTTTTATTGATCAACGGGGAGACATTACCAAACAACTTGATTATGCAACTGGTGGAACTTTAAAAGGTAGTGTGAACAAAAACGAAAATTTGACTTTTTACAGCAGATATGGCGATATTATACCTAAAATCGCAATTTTTACGGTGCTTTTTCTTTTGGTGCTCAGCTTTTTTAAAAAAAGCAAGATCAATGATTAATCACTTTCAGAATTAATACTGTAATTCAAAGATCGATCTACCCACTATGAAAATTATCATTAAGTTTTTTAAAAATTCTTACGAGAATGTACTTCGCAGCATTGCATTCTACCCTGTGATCATTAGCTTGGGATTTTTGTTTCTGGCCATCGTGAGCATGCGCGTAGAGGGGCTTGAGGTTGTAAAATCCCTAAAGGAAAATGTACCCTATCTTTTTATACAGGATTATGATACCGCTAAATCGATCCTTTCTACATTAATAGGCGGTATCCTCTCGCTCACCGTATTTAGTTTCTCAATGGTTATGGTGGTGCTTAACCAGGCCTCATCTAATTTTTCGCCCAGGTTATTGCCAGATCTAATATCAAACAAAAGGCACCAGATCATCTTGGGCATTTATATAGGTACGTTATTATACTGCATCATTATCCTGATTGCGCTGGGTGCATACGGGGTCGATTCCAGTTCGCTGGGCTTTAGTTCTATGCTGGCTGCGGCAATGGGCGTGCTCTGTACGGGTATTTTTGTCTATTTTATAAACAGTATTTCCCGGGCCATCCAGATCCAGAATATTATAGATCGTATATTTCATTCCAGTCATTCTTACCTGAGCCATAAAATTGAGAAAGCGAGTACTTCTGAAGATTATATAAGCGAGATCGAAACCGATAATTGGCTAGTGATCAAAGCTGAAAAAACCGGTTATTTCAGGGGTTTTGATACTTCTCTGCTCAGGGATAGCATCGAGGAGCAGGATAATGTGATTTTTGTGCTGCCCTATGTAAACCGACATATCTGGGAAGGGATGCCCATTTTAAAAATTAAACGAAAGGTGACCAAAGAAGAGCGTGAAAACCTCCTTTTTTGTATCACCACCTCAACTGATCGCCATGAGAGCGACAAAGGTATTGGCGGGATGATCAAATTGATGGAAATCGCTGTTAAGGCCATGTCGCCCGGTATCAATGATCCGGGTACCGCCATTGATGTGATCGTAAAATTAGGGCAGCTGATTAAAGAATTTTTGCATTTCCCACCCTATACCACTGAACGTAGAAATAAGGACTGCTGTATTGTTGTAAAAAACATCATTCCAGCTGATGAGCTGATGCGGCTGCTCATCCAACCCATACGCCTGTATTCTAAACAGGACAGTTCAGTATGCTTTATCCTGATTGAGGTCCTCCAATTTATTATTGAAGATGAGCAAATAGAAAGCCTTAAAAGGGTGGCGGTAATTCAGGAACTGAATGCATTGCACGAAGATATTAAGGAAACTGTCAAAAATACTGCAGATCGAGAGAGGTTGTTGGGAATGTTTGAATAGTGTAGAAGACTTCCTAGTTATTTACCATACACGATGTGAATCAATAAAATTATTATTGGATACGTTATTTTTCGCTTTAAGCGAAATAAAACCCTCGCCGATAGGAATTGTAATGCCAAACTAAGTAGAGAAGTATGTTTAAGCGGTGCCGAAACTTTTTGTTCAAGTGCTTAATTTTTTAATTCTAAATCAAAAATTACCGTTCCATCTCAATCACCTCCAGGTTATCGATCTTGTCGCCATCAATGGTAAACCGAAGCATGGTACGCACCTTATGAAAACCGTGTTTGCCTATGGCACCCGGGTTCATGTGTAAAAGACGGAGTTTGCGGTCTGGTATGACCTTGAGAATGTGAGAATGTCCGCAGATAAACAATTTTGGCGGATCTGCCCTCAACTCCTCCCGAATAGCGGGAGAATATCGACCGGGATATCCGCCAATATGTGTGATCCACACATCAACACCCTCACACATAAATCGATTGTTAAGAGGGAATTCTTTCCGGATGTTATGGTCATCTATATTACCGAACACCGCCTTTAGTGGTTTGACCCTCGTAATGGCTTCGGTTACCTTCAGATCACCTATGTCGCCAGCATGCCAGACCTCATCGGCCTTTTGGGCATGTGTGAGTATATGATCGTCTATATAACCGTGGGTATCGCTTAAGAGCAAAATTTTTGTCATTACAGGTGGCTTGATCGCAGCTACAGTTGGCCTATTTTTTTGCAAAGATGTATCTTTGCGTAATCAATCACAACTCTGCACTTGCGCTATTTTATTGAGATTGCTTATGATGGTACGCCCTATTACGGCTGGCAACGCCAACCGAACGCAATTACCGTACAGGAAGTTCTGGAGAACGCGCTGTCTAAACTTATGCGCGAAAAAATTCTCGTGAGCGGGGCTGGGCGTACAGATGCCGGCGTACATGCCCAACAGTTATTTGCGCATTTTGACCTTAACGACGATTATGAGCCGGAAGCTTGCCTGCAGTTAGTGTTTAGGCTTAACCGTTTTTTGCCACCATCCATTGCCGTAAATTCCGTTTTTAAAGTAAACCCTCAGGCTCATGCGCGTTTTGATGCGTTATCGCGCAGCTATGCTTATTGGCTTACGCCAAAAAAAGATCCATTTTTGGTAAACAGGGCTTATTTGTTGGAAAATCCATTGAATATTGAGGCCATGAACGGGGCTGCAAAAATGCTGTTGGGCAAAAAGGATTTTAAGTGTTTCAGCCGTTCAAAAACGGACGTTAAAACCTATATTTGCGAAGTGACCCAGGCCGAATGGCAACAGGAGGATTGCGGTTATGTTTTTCGCGTAAGCGCAGACCGGTTTTTACGAAATATGGTGCGCGCTATGGTAGGCACCCTTTTAAAGATGGGTCATGACGGGGATGGAGTTCTAGACATGCAAAAAATACTGGAGGGCAGAGACCGTAAATATGCTGGGCCATCGGTGCCGGCACACGGTCTCTACCTGACGCAGGTGACTTATCCAGATTCAATTTACAATACAGATGGCAGAAAATAATAAAGGGAACGCATTTGATTTTGGGGTTTTTAAACGGTTGATGACTTATACCGGGCCTTACCGGGTACGTGTATATCTCGTTGCGATCGCGGCGATCCTTATGTCAGTCTTTGCTGTCCTGCGCCCAGTGTTTCTTGAGATGTCTATAGACAAGGGGATTACTCCTAAAGATATGGGCTCCCTGATGTATTATATCTGGTTGATGCTCGCTGTGCTCCTCGGGGAATCGCTTTTTCAACTCTTTTTCATGTATTTTGCCAACTGGCTGGGTCAGAGTGTGGTTCGTGATATCCGGGTGAAGCTTTTTGCACACATGCTGCGCTTTAAGATGCAGTATTATGACAAATCTGCGGTAGGTAGACTTGTGACCCGTGCAGTAAGTGATATAGAGACTATCTCAAGTATTTTTAGCGAAGGCCTATTTATGATCATCAGCGATCTGCTCAAAATGGGTGTAATCATTGGTGTTATGCTTTGGAAAAGCTGGCAGTTATCACTCATCGTATTTGCGATCCTGCCCTTTATCCTTTACGCTACGCGTGTTTTTCAAAAAAAGATGAAATCTGCATTTGAAGAAGTACGTACCCAGGTCGCCAACCTAAACAGTTTTGTACAGGAGCGGGTGACGGGCATGAAGATTGTTCAGATTTTTTCTCGTGAAAAGGTAGAACATTCCAAGTTTGACGCTATTAATAAAAAGCATATGAAGGCGTGGAACAGGACCGTATGGTATAACAGCATCTTTTTCCCAATTGCTGAGATGGCAACCTCGATTACGATAGGCTTGCTGGTATGGTATGGGGGGCTGCGGGCCGCTCAGAGTGATGTGATCACGATTGGGATGATCACCGCATTTATCCAATTTTCGCAAATGCTCTTTACGCCCTTGCGGCAGATTGCCGATAAGTTTAATACGCTACAGATGGGCATGGTTGCCGCGGGTAGGGTATTTGGGGTTTTGGACACCGATTCTAAGATAGAGGATAATGGCACCAAAGAACTAGGAGAGGTCGCGGGCTCGATCAGTTTTGAAAAGGTTCACTTTGGTTATATCCCCGGGGAGGAGATCCTGCATGGTATAGATTTAGAGGTCAATCCGGGCGAGACCGTGGCGATTGTGGGAGCGACCGGTGCGGGGAAATCTACAATTATTAACCTTCTGGGACGATTTTATGAGATTGACAGCGGTTGCATCAAGATGGATGGGATCGATATCAAAGAAATTAAGATCGAATCGCTACGTAGGGAAATTGCCGTGGTACTGCAGGATGTATTCTTATTCGCAGATTCTATACTTAATAATATTACCCTCAAAGACCCTAAAATTACCGAAGCTGAGGTTGAGGCAGCTGCAAAGGCCATTGGTGTGGATAAGTTTATAAAATCCCTTCCCAACGGCTATCATTATAATGTGAAAGAGCGGGGCGCCATGCTCTCAAGCGGCCAGCGGCAGCTTATCGCCTTTTTACGCGCATACGTGAGCAATCCCAGTATACTTGTATTGGACGAGGCTACATCGTCTGTAGATAGCAATAGTGAGATGCTTATACAACGGGCGATCAATAAAATTACAAAGGGGCGCACCAGCATTGTGATCGCCCACCGCCTTGCAACCATCAAAAAGGCCGATAAGATCATTGTGATGGAACAGGGAAGGATCGTTGAGACCGGTACTCACAAGGAACTGCTTAAAAAAGAAGATGGTCATTACCGTGGACTTTACGAGATCCAGTTTATGGAGGAGGAAATTGTCTAAATAAGTAGGCTTTACGCTGAAATTATTAATTACCCCGTTAAGCTATTTCAATGACTTGAATTATCCATCCCTTTGAATGATTTAGAAGTATTACTAATCTTTCCTCTGAGGCTGTATCAGTATTACTGTGTTGATCAGCTCAGATCATGTTTGAGCATTTGCAGCAACTCAGTATTGTTTTTAAATAGTACAAAATCACCATCTTTAAGGTAACTTATTTGTCCGGTTTCTTCACTGACCACCAGAGCGAGAGCATCGGTCTTTTCAGTAATACCTACTGCAGCACGATGCCGCAGGCCAAAGCGCAAGGGGATGTTGCGCATGTTTGATACTGGTAATATGGCACGTGTTGCCGTGATCTTATTATCTTCAATAACTACAGCACCGTCGTGCAGGGTAGAGTTTTTGTAAAAAATACTTTCCAGTATAGGTTTATTGACTTCAATATTCATGGTATCACCGGTAGAGGTTACAAAGTCAAGCGCCGTAGCCCGCTGGATTACGATAAGAGCACCAGTCTTGGTGAGGGCCATACTCTCACAGGCATGAACGATCTCCTCAAGCTTAGTGGAAATATGGGATTCATCATCCTGTAAAAACTTGATGTGCTTTAGAAAGCCACTGCGCCTTCCCAATTTGGTCGAGCCAATAAGTAGCAGGAATTTCCTTATTTCCTGTTGAAAAACCACGATAAGCGCAAACATACCTGCCCCAATGAACTGGCCAAGAATGCTGCTGAGCATTTCCATCTGTAACAGTTGAGTAATCTTCCAGATGATCCAGATGATGCAGATGCCAATAAATATGTTGATGGCCACCGTTCCCTTGACGAGCTTGTATAAATAATACAGCAGCATGGCCACAAGCAGGATATCTATGATATCAAGTATTCTGAAGTTTTCTAAAAGATCCAAAGGGCAGTCTAGGGTTTTTGTAAAAATAAGGGAAAATTGATGAACTTGGAGAAGAAGTAGGAAAGTAGGCTTGTAAGTTTTTATTCTGAGTCTTCCAGCGAGAAAAGAAGAAAAATAATAGGGAATCAACAAAAACTATAAAAATAGTTGTGTAACTAGAATAATAGTTCTATGTTTGGTATTGAATCAGAGCACATGGAAAAACTGACCAATAAAGAAGAAGAGATCATGCACGCCCTTTGGCAGCTTGAAAAAGCATTTGTAAAAGAGATCCAGGCCGAGGTAGAAGGGGGTAAGCTACATTATAATACAGTTTCTACCATGGTTCGCAACCTTGAGGAAAAAGGTTTTGTGGGTCATAAGGCTTTTGGGAAAACACATCAATATTACCCGTTGATACTGCGCGAAACTTATAGCAGAAAATTTATGAATGAAGCCACGCGTAAGTTTTTTGGCAGCAGCTATAAAAATATGGTCTCTTTCTTTGCTAAAGAAGAAAAAATCACAGCAAAAGAACTGCGCGAAATCCTCGATCTTATCGAAAACAAAAAGCAGTAATCATGGAAAATCTATATTTTTTAGGGAAATCAAGCTTAATTCTGGCGATTTTCTTCTGTTTTTATAAGGTTTTTCTAGAGCGGGAGACGTTCTATGTATTTAATAGATATTTTTTGCTGATCGGTATTTTGAGTAGTCTACTATTGCCGTTAATGGTCTTGACCAAGACAGTTTATGTGGAGCCGCAGGCACTACCTATTGACAATTTAATGGGAAATATGTCAATGGTGGATGTTGCAAAAACATCAGCCAACACCTCTTTTTGGGATTGCGTTTTATATGCATATCTCTTGGGGGCATTATTTTTTATAGGTCGTTTTGCAAACAGTTTGTTCAGCATTTTACGCTTTTCGCGAAAGCATAAAGGCATTAAAAAAAACGGCTTTTGGTATTTAAATATCAATGGGCTATCAGCGCCATTTTCCTTTTTTAATATGATAGCTTATAATGCTAATAACGCCAGCCCACAAGAATTGAAACTTATTTTGGCCCATGAGCAGGAGCACGCAAAACAATTGCATTCAGTTGATATTTTGCTGGGCCGGTTACTCTGCGCCCTTTTTTGGTTTAGTCCCTTTGCTTGGTTTTACGCAAGGGCCATGGAACAGAACCTAGAATATCTGGCTGATGCCAAAGTAACCGAAATCGGTTTCCCAATACGCGACTATCAACTTGCACTCGTGCGCGTTTCCTCTGTAAAAACACCTGCGCTTACACAATCATTTTATCAATCATTCATCAAAAAACGGATCATTATGCTCAACAAAATCAAATCAAAATCGCAAAACAAATTTAAAGTGGTCCTTTTACTGCCCATTTTGGCAATCTTTCTATGGAGTTTCAATGTTAGTGAGGTAGTGGTTTTCAAGAATATTCAGACTTCACCAAATGCTATTCAGGAAAAAGCTGTCAATAATACCGGTAAACCCTTCCGTTACTTTATTAAAAGGAACTCTACCAAAAAGGAAATTGAGGCTATTGCCAAAAAAATGAAAATGGACTACAAAGTAGATTTGAAGTACAGCGGGTTGCATTACAATGATGCTGGGCTAATTACTTCTATTCAGCTTAAAATGAAAGATCTGACAAAAGATGCCCGAGTCACTTTAAGCCAGAGTGATACGGATGGCATTGAAGATATCATCCTCTTTAGGAACGAAGATGAAGGTCTGGGTTATATGTTTTCAAAACCCCATAGCAAGACAAAAAGTATATCAAGTACGAATAATAAAAGTGATTCACATTCTCACTCAACGACAACTATAGCAGATAGGAATCAGAATATGGAAGTCAGAAGAGCAGCTATGGAAGGCCGTAAAACTGAAATGAAGGCAAGAAAAACGGAGATGGAAGTGCGCAAAACAGAAATGGAGGCAAGGGAGAATAACCTTGTTCAACAACGGGAAGATTTGAAGAAAATGCAAAAACAATTGGAGCATCGCCAATTGAAACTTGATCAAATGCAAAAAGATCTGCAAAAGAGAAGCGATGAATTAAAGAAAGGTGACATCAATGTTTCCAATTCTCCAAATTCAAAAACTCAAATTTACGATGTTAAGGATAGTACGCTTATCCTGGTTGATGGGAAGGAAAAAACCAGGGATTATATGAATAATTTAGAACCGGAAACTATCCGATCTATAGATGTTATAAAGGACAAGGAAGCCGTTAATGCCTTCGGCACAAAAGCAGATGGAAAAAACGCGGTCATAGATATTACGACTAAAAAGGGAGATACTGATAACTAAAAATAGTCATTCTTCAATTATCCCTGAATATTGAAAACGCTTAACTATTTTAGACCAACGGTTTTTAATAATTCATAAATTGTAAACGTACATTTTGCAGTCCGGTCTTAAAACGAGGTAGAATAGATGCTCAAAAATCTCTGGCCTATCGAAAATAAAAAGCAGTGATCATGGAAAATCTATATTTTTTAGGGAAATCAAGCTTAATTCTGGCGATTTTCTTCTGTTTTTATAAGGTTTTTTTAGAGCGGGAGACGTTTTATGTATTCAATAGATATTTTTTGCTGATCGGTATTTTAAGTAGTCTGCTTTTGCCGTTAATGGTCTTGACCAGAACAGTGTATGTGGAGCCGCAGGCTACTCCGGTTATTGAAATGACGCAGATCGCGATGCCCACTACATTTGCCCCACAACCAGCATCCGCAGCCGTTGCTGCCCAACCCTTTATCACTGATTGGCAACTTTTTTTTTATGCATATACGTTGGGCGCCCTTTTTTTCTTATTTCGGTTTTTGCTGAGTTTTTTTAAGGTGTTGCACTTTTTGCGGAAGCACACCTCATTTACACAAAGCGGGTTGCGTTATTTGGAGATTAAAGGTTTGTCCGCGCCTTTTTCTTTTTTTAATACCATTGCGTATGATCCCAATACAGCCAGCACCGAAGAATTAAAGCTGATCCTCGCCCATGAACGGCAACATGCGCTACAGCATCATTCGGTAGATCTATTGCTGGGGCGATTCATGTGCGCCATATTTTGGTTCAACCCGTTCAGTTGGCTGTATGCCCGTGCGATAGAACAGAACCTGGAATTTCTGGCAGATTATCAGGTAAACCAGTCTGGACTTTCCAAAAGGGAATATCAGCTTGCCCTGGTTAGGATCTCATCAGGAAAAACCCCTGCGCTCACACAATCATTTTATCAATCATTCATTAAAAAACGAATCATCATGCTCAACAAAAATCAATCAAATCCAGTCAAAAAATTCAGAACCTTTTTTATCCTTCCCTTTTTGGCCCTTTTTATCTATGGGTTTAATGTGAAAGAGGAAGTTAAGGTGAAAAACCAAAAAAAATCTACTACTAGTTCTACTATCGGTGCAAAAAGTGACACGCTCAACTTCAGCAATTTGTCTACTCCTGATGAGATTAATGCCCTTGAAAATTATTTCAATCTTGATCCAAGGATTAGGATTAATGTCAAAGCGCGTAATAAAGAAGGCTTAATTACAGATTTTGAATTTTACACAAAATTTAAGGGTCAGGGAAGATTTATCCTTCGTTTTAACAATCAAAAAGAAAGCAGGGATGATTCGGTCAGTAATTTTAGATATTACCTAAATTATACAAAGAATCGAGCTTTGATGATCAATGAAAAATCAAATGAAGAGGTCAAAAAATTCATTTTAAATAAAGATAATATTTACTTTATCACCTCTAATAAAGAAAAATCTCGCAGTAACAGAAACAGCAATGTGCGGGATACCCTCAATGGATTTGTGGTGCAAACTACTAGGAATAGTGCTCAGGAAAATTTAGGACAAAACCATTTAAGTAAAGGGCGTTTAGGAACAAGTCAAGTTGATAATCAAAAAAAAACGCAACCTTATCATTTTACATTAAAAAGCAATACATCAAAGGCGGATATTAATGCTATAGTGCATGAATTAAAAGAGAAATATGAGGTAAAGTTGATTTATAAGGATCTAAAGTATAATCGGAAAGGAGATATGGTAAGTATCCATTTAAACCATATTGACCTGCTTACAGGTAACACCTCCTCATACACTATTAATAGTGATAAAGCCATAAATCCCATAGTTATTTTCAGGGATAAAGACGGCACTTTCGGTATTTCCAGTTATACTAAAAATAATAATAAAAAAGAGAATTCAAGCCATAGTTCAAACGCTACCTCCACAAGTTATACTGATAATACAGCAAAAACCGAGCTACAGGAACGACTAAGGCAGCGTCAGGAGGAGCGACAAGTGAGGGAGCAGGAGCGCAACGAGATTCAAAAGGAGCGTCAGGCCCTAGTGCAGGAAAGGGAACAGGAACGCGCCCAGCTTTCGCGACAGCGAAAACAACAGGATCAAGAACGTCGGCAAGAGTTGGATTCAGTACAAAACCGCATGCAGGGGAAGAATCCTGATGGTTCTACACGATATTCGGTATTTGTAAGATCTGGTGGTTATCCCATACCCGTTAATAAAATCCCGGAGGGAAGTGTTTTGGATAAAATAGAATCTACAACAACTGAAATTGAACTGGATAAAATCAAAAAATCATTTGCAGAACGTAATATAGATGTAAAATATGAAGATTTAAAGCGCAATGCTCAAGATTTGATAAGCTCTATAAAAGTCACATTAAAAAATAAATCATTCGCGGGTAGCGCAAGCTTTGAAGACTTAACGGGAGTCCCCACAATTTATATAGGTCAAGTACCCAATATTGAAGGGACAAAGTGAGGCAATTTAATTAAAAACCCTAGCCTGTGATCTTAAAATTGGGGTCGTTTTGTTTTGTTTGCTCCAGTTGAATTATAGCACATTAACCCTTATACTTTTCCACAACCTAATTAATAGAAACGCGAATACAAGTGCGATTACTGTCATTGGGATGGCCCAGGCATAATCGCCATAGATCCAGTATCCCGTTGCAAACATACAAGAATAGATGAGCACGCAGCCGCAGAGCATTGCAGCAATTCCTGATGGCACGCTCCATTTTGCGGTATCGGTTACAATATGACGATCCTCAGCGGTGGCATCGTTGATCACCTTTTTCCAGCCTGGGCCGCCTGGTTGTATGCGTTTATAAAAGGCATAGAGTACCTCTTTGCGCTCGGGCCGGGTTAAGAATGTAACTAGTAGCCATATAATGGTAGTCACCAGCACGATCATGGGAAATTTTGCCCAGCCCGGCATCAATCCCGCGGTGATTTCACCGGTCATCATATCCCTCCCATCAAAAAAGTAGTTGCCCAGCTCCGAAAAATTGAAAAGGATCGAAATAATTCCAGACGCAAACATAGCTGAAATTTCGCTCCAGGCATTGATGCGCCACCAGAACCAGCGCAGGATAAAAATAAGCCCAGTGCCTGCGCCAAACATAATGATGATATTAAAAAGCTGTACCGCATTGTTTAGGGCCAGGGCCAGCAGGGCGCTCACCACCATAAGCAGAACGGTAGAAATACGGCCCATCATAACCTGCTGTTTATCTGTTGCCTTTTTGTTGACTGTCTGCACATAAAAATCGTTCACGATATATGAGGATCCCCAATTGAGATGGGTCGATATTGTAGAGATATAGGCAGCGCATAACGAGGCCATTACGATGCCTAGCAATCCCGTGGGAAGTTTGGTCAACATCGCCGAATAAGCCAAATCCTGCCCAAGTTTACCTGGATCGATATTGGGGAAAGCCTGCTGAATGCTTGCCATATCAGGAAAGACCACAAGCGAAGCCAACGCCACTAGAATCCAGGGCCAAGGCCGTAGTGCGTAGTGCATAATATTGAAGAAAAACGTAGCACCTATGGCGTGATTTTCATTTTTTGCTGCGAGCATTCGCTGGGCGATATAACCTCCCCCGCCAGGCTCTGCACCGGGATACCACGAGCTCCACCATTGCACAGCAAGAGGTATAATCAGAATTGTGATCAGGGCTTCCTTATCGCTAAAATCGGGCAGGATAGAAATTTTATCTGCCACATTGCTGTGCGTAAGCAGATTTTGCACGCCGCCCACTTCGGGAATGTTTATGAGATAAACCGCAGCACCTATCGCACCTCCCATGGCGACAAAAAATAAGAGAAAATCTGTATAAACCACGCCCTTAAAACCGCCTATTGCACTAAAAGCCATAGTAATGGTACCAGCAATGACCACCACCCAAATGGGGGAAACGCCTAGCATCACCTGGCCTATTTTAATGGCTGCCAGCGTCACCCCGGCCATGGCCAGCACATTAAAAATAATACCTAGATAGACCGCGCGGAAGCCCCGAAGGAATTTGGCCGGTTTCCCACCGTAGCGTATTTCGTAAAATTCAATATCTGTTGTAACGGCGCTTTTACGCCATAATTTGGCATAAACAAAAACGGTCAGCAGGCCCGTAATCAGGAAGGCCCACCAGACCCAGTTGCCCGAAACGCCATTAGTACGCACGATATCGGTGACCAGATTAGGTGTATCAGTTGAGAAGGTGGTGGCGACCATAGAGACGCCCAGTAACCACCAGGGCATACTCCTACCGGAGAGAAAATATTCTGAGGAATCCTTGCCTGATTTTCGGGAGGATAAGATCCCCACAAGCAAAATAATCCCTAAAAATCCAAAGATCAATGCGTAGTCGAGTGTATCTAAAAATACCATAGGCGGTGAGAGGTTTTTATATGCATTTTGTGTCTTTGGTACACCCTTTTAAAGGCAGAGACTAAAAGACCAAAAAATGCTATGCTATAAGAAGTCCTAAAAATAGGTAATTATTTAATCTGGCTAGGGCGAAAAGTGAAAATGTCTTCTGCTTATCGCTAATTTTCCTAGATAAAGCTCAGTCTTATTGCGATCGCGCTCTCAAATTTTGCTACACGTATGGACCTATTTATGTTTATTTAGTAAATATTAAATCATTTTTATACCAGCTTTCAAAAAAAACGAATAGGCCCTTACTTATTGCAAGCTTATCCAAATATATTATTCCACACTAAAGTATGACTTAAAACTCCGGAAACTATTTTTGAATTAACATTTACTGCAGCAATTTTGGGTTCACCTAGTTCAAAATTGACATAGAGCAATCCATAAAATCATACATTTAAAAGTGACTTTCTTAATACGTGTAATTATTTTCCTAAGCTTAATTATAATTATTAGTGATATAAGACTCCTATTCATGGATGATTGAAAATCGGATATTCCTATTTCTAAATAACCTCGAAGCACGTATTTTTTGTAATTAAAATAATCTAAATTCGACCTACTTTCATGGGCTGTAAGCTGATTTTATAAGGGAGAATTGGTAATTTTAATTTCAAATGTATTGATGTTCTTTCTCATATGTAAAATCTGGACTAATTAATGAAATACAATTTTTGACTTTACTTAACAGGTTGTTAACTACTGAGGTCATTAGTTGTTAATATTCACCGCAAAAGATATACTATTAGATATTTTTAACGCTTAGCATTTACGATACTTGAAAACAGATAAAACGACAACAACAGCAACATCCCAACAGGCGAGCGTAGGATTTTATATAGTAGGAGTGGGGGCATCTGCCGGGGGGCTGGATGCGTTTATTTCTTTGATCAAAGAGGTCGAGCCTAATGCTGGATTAGCTTACGTGATGCTTCAACACCTCGATCCAACACATCACAGCCTTTTGCCCAGTCTCCTGCGCAAATGGGCCAAAATTCCCGTTGTGGAAATTACGGATGGCCTTGAGCCGCAACCCAATTATATATACGTTCAGCCCAGCAACAAACTGCTGGCAATTGAGCGCGGTAAATTTGTATTACAAGCCCTACCCCAAGAAAAGCAGCACGGGGCCATTCTAATAGACCATTTTTTTAAATCTTTGGCCGAGCATCATGGTAAGTATGCTGTAGGCGTTATACTTTCAGGAACGGCTTCAGATGGCACCAAGGGACTACAGCTGATAAAAAAGCACGGAGGCATTACCTTTGCCCAGGACGAAGCTTCTGCTCAATGGAAAGATATGCCACATAACGCAGCGGAGGCCGGTGCAGCTGATTACATTTTAAGCCCTACCATGATTCCCTCAAAAATAATGGCTATGACGCATCCAGATTTCAAAAAGGATGAGGAGGCTGAAAACGATGATATTAACAACTTGGGAGATAATACTTTAAAAAAAATTCTGGAACTCCTGCACAAATTTAAGGGCAGGGATTTTGGCCAATATAAAAAGACTACAATAGGCAGGCGCATTGAAAGAAGAATGTCTATTAATAATATCAAAAAATTAAGCGAATACCACGGTTTCCTGAAAAATAATAAAAAGGAACTGGAGGTGCTCTATAATGACCTACTGATACCCGTGACAGAATTTTTCAGGGATCATGAAAGTTTTGAGTACCTCTGTAGCACTATTCTCCCAAAGATCCTTGCGAATAAGGCAAAGGGTGATCTAATACGTATTTGGGTAGCAGGCTGTAGTACAGGCGAAGAAGCCTATAGTATGGCCATTTGTTTTATGGAGCTGCTCAAGAAGAAAGAAACTCAGAACGAAGGCAGAAAAAGTTTAGACCTCAGACTTCAAATAATCGCAACTGATATAAGCCAGCCATCCCTAACGAAAGCCCGAGGTGGAATTTATGCTCAAACAGATACAAGAGGACTAAGTAACGAACGTCTCAGACGGTTTTTTACAAAAACCACCGATGGATATCAGATTAAGAAGGAGATGAGGGGGATTTGCCTGTTTGCAGAGCATAACTTTTTAAGCGATCCCCCTTTTAGTAATATGGATCTCATAAGTTGTCGTAATGTGATGATCTATATGGAGGATATGCTTAAAGTAAAGGCACAGACTAATTTTCATTACGGCTTACGCCCGGATGGCTGGCTATGGCTGGGAAAATCGGAGGCAAATACAGCTTCATCTGATCTTTTCAGTATTTCGGACAAAACCCACCGGTTTTTCAAACGACAGGATGTGCCAGCCAAAATCACAATTCAAAAAACCATGAGAGGTAAGACTGATACGCAGACAATTGATGAGAATAGTGGAAGCAATGCTGTTAATCTTGAAAAGATTGTAGATGCTATAGTCTTAGAAAACTACACCCCCACAGGCGTTGTGGTAGATTCTCGTTTAGAAATTGTACACTACAGGGGCAACACCCAGGATTATTTGGTTCAGAAGAGTGGAAGGCCCAGCCACAATCTGCTCAAACTTGCGAAAGCGGGATTAGGGTTTGAACTGCGCAATATTATAGAGCGGGCCCGCCAAAGTCAGCAAAAAATCACAAAGACAGAGGTTCCTTTAAATCTTAATGAACATATCACCTTCATCAATCTTGAGGCCATTCCATTAGAAGGAGATGGTGGACATGTGCTTGTGATTTTTCGGCAAGAGCACCAGGAAAATGCCGAAATAAAAGAGTCAGAGCAAGGTCATGTCGAATATGATAATCGGGATCGCAGGATTTTTCAGCTTGAGCGCGAACTTGTGCAGGTAGGTGAGGATATGAGGGCCATTGTTGAGAAACAAGAGGTTGCCAATGAGGAACTGCAGAGTGCAAACGAAGAACTTATGAGCAGCAGTGAGGAGCTGCAGACGCTCAATGAAGAGCTTGAGACGAGTAAGGAGGAACTGCAGAGCGCTAATGAAGAGATCACCGTTGCTAATCAAGAGCTTCTGGAACTCAATGGAGAACTTATACAGGAGCGTAATTATGCCGAAACTATTATTAAAACCTTGCGCGAGCCGCTGATCATACTCAATAACGAAATGAGGGTTCAAAGCGCTAACCGTGCCTTTTATGCAAATTTTGAGGTGACCGAAAAGGAGACTGTGGGGCGATCAATCTTTGAACTGGGCAATAATCAGTGGGATATACCCAAACTTAGAAAATTGCTGGAGGATATCATTCCAGAGAGGGAAATCATTTATGATTATGAGGTTACTCATGATTTTGAAGTGATAGGCAGGCGCACCATGTTGCTAAATGCAAGGCAGATCAAAAATGAAGATCAGGATAAAAAACTGATTCTACTTAGCATTGACGATATTACAGAACGAAAAAAAACGCGGTTAGAACTTGAGGAAAGTATACAGCGTTATAATGAGCTCATTAGTTCATCGTCGTACATGATTGCAGTACTAGAAGGACCGGATTTTGTTGTACGAAGTGCAAATCAGGCATTGCTCAATGAGTTGGGTAAAGGAAATATTATAGGGCAGCCATATCTTAAAGCTGCACCAGAACTAGAGGAACAAGGGCTAGGTGATCTTCTGAGAAAGGTTTATGAAAGCGGTAAGCATCATGTTGGTTACGAGACGCCGGTAACCTTACCTCATGATCAAGAGAATAAATTGGCCTACTATGATTTTGTCTATCAGCCGCATCGTAATCGTGAAGGGTCAATTATAGGCGTTTCTATTATTGCTAATGAGGTAACCCCAAGGGCAAAACTCAATCAAAAGATAAAGGATAGCGTTCATGAGTTTGAGGAATTTATTTATTCATCACCATCAATGATCGCTATTTTAAAAGGAGAAGATTTTAAGATAGATATCGCGAATTCAGCGATATTAGAGACTTGGGGAAAAGATGAAAGTGCCATTGGGAAACCATTGATGCAAGCCGTGCCCGAACTTAAGGGACAGGGGTTTGACGATCTTTTATTAAATGTTTTTAGAAGTGGGCAACCCTATCATGCTTATGAAGTCCCAGCAACGCATAAGCGTAATGGCAAAATAACGACTGATTATTATGATTTTTTGTATCAACCACAACGCGACCTTGATGGAAAGATCATAGGGGTAGATGTAATTGCAAACCTTGTTACCCCACAAGCAAAATTTCACAGACAGCTTAGGGAAAGCGAAGAGAAGTTCCGGAATATGGCAGATCTTATTCCAGATAAGATTACACTTGCTAATGCCGAAGGGCAAGCCCTCTACTGCAACCAGAGTTGGAGGGATTATTTGGGTATTACTGAGGCGGAATTTTGTGGTCTAAAAATTAAGGAATTAGCGCATCCAGATGAATACGAAAAGGTGAAAACGGCCATTAAGGATTATTTTGCAAAAGGTAAAGATGTAGAGCTGGAAGCCAGGGTAAAAGATGCTGCAGGTGATTATAAATGGCATTTGGTACGAGCAAGACCTATGAGGGATGAGCAGGGTACTATTTTATCGTGGATTACAGCTACTACCCAAATTCACAAGATCAAACTTGAAGATAAGCGAAAAGAAGATTTTCTTAAGATGGCGAGCCATGAGCTTAAAACACCCGTAACTTCGATCAAAGGCTATGCGCAGCTGCTCCTGAGTATGCTAAAGGAAAAAAAAGCGGAAGAGTTGCAAGGTATACCACTAATACCTTCGCTAGAGCGCATTAACAATCAGGTGTCCAGGCTTACCCGGCTTATTTCAGAAATGCTGGATTTATCGAGGGT
The DNA here is from genome assembly GCA_965219335.1 of Leeuwenhoekiella sp. Taxonomy (GTDB): domain Bacteria; phylum Bacteroidota; class Bacteroidia; order Flavobacteriales; family Flavobacteriaceae; genus Leeuwenhoekiella. The sequence goes on along the minus strand of CBDCNG010000007.1, from coordinate 899,548 downwards.
AGAGGAGGGCAAGCTGAATCTTCAGAAGGAGATTTTTAGTATGAATGAACTTGTAGAACATAATGTTCAGGATATTAAATATTCAAGCAAAGAGTCACAAATTAGTATCGTTCAGAAGGATTATTTTAAGGTCAATGGTGATATGGATAGGCTAGGTCAGGTTCTGATCAATTTTATCACAAATGCCATTAAATATTCACCCGATGATAAGCATATTGAAGTTGCCGTTTATAAGACCAAAGAGGGTGAAGGAGCCGTGGCCGTAAAAGATCATGGTATAGGTATTGCTAAAAGTGACATAGGCTATATCTTCCAACGTTTTTACCGCGTAAGTGGCGAGAATGAGGAAACTTATGCCGGTTTTGGTATTGGTCTTTACCTTGCCCAGGAGATAATTGAAAGGCATGGGGGCAAGATACACGTTAAGAGTAAAATAGGTGAAGGGTCAGAATTTATCTTCACCCTGCCTACAATTGATTAAACAACACAATGAAAAAAATATTGGTGGTTGATGACGATGGAGTATTGGGGGAGATGCTACAGTACATCCTAGGGCATGAGGGCTACGATGTTGCCTTTTTGAAAAACCCTACGCTCGCCAAAGCACATATTATAAAATATGGTACTCAACTAGTTCTGCTCGATAAACTAATGCGGCAAGTAGATGGCAGTGATGTGTGTCGTAGACTCAAATCTGATGCACATACCGCGAATATTCCGGTACTTATGATGTCTGGGCTCGATGAATCCCGCATGAAATGTATGGAGGCGGGCGCAGATGGTTTTTTGGCCAAACCTTTTGAGCGGGATGAACTGCTTAAAAAAGTAAAACATCTTCTGGGAAATGCATAGTTTTGATTAACCGATTTCAACCGAATATTTTAAGTAATTGTTTGTGAGTAGGAATACGCTTTATCTAGTTCGTTACTGCACAGGCACTAACTCTCTTTTTTGCAGCGTTTGCAATAACTGTGCAGATTGTCGATTATTTGATATTGGGTATCGGTGGTTTAACTATTTGATATAACTTTAAAGCAATGTTAAGATTATAAATAATTAAGTATCGCAAAAAACTACAATGAGCAAAATTTTAATTGTTGAGGATGATCATAACCTTGGCCTTATGATACAGGATATCCTTGAATTTAAGGGCTACGAAGTCATACTTTCTAAAAAACCGGAAGAAACTACAGAAAACATACGCAGCAACCAGATTGACCTTGTCCTGCTAGACAAACTGATCTCAGGGGTAGATGGTACTGATGTTTGTATTGAAATAAGACAAACCGAGGCCGTAGCTACTACCCCCGTGCTCATGATGTCTGCACTTAATAATGCCAGAAAGGTATGTATAGATGCAGGGGCCTCAGATTTTATCTCAAAGCCTTTTGAGATGGATGATCTCCTCGCCAAGGTAGAGCAGGTTATACAGTAATTATTGCAAAACCACTGTTTTTATGCTATTCTGGCTTTTGGGTAAGTATGCTGCTCCCAAGAAATAGCATGCACCACTAAACTTCAGCAGTATTTAAATTTCGGCAAAAACCATCTTGCCGTCGTATATTTATGCTATTGATCAAAGCAGATTATTAGCAAAAACCTTCTTTAGTGAATAGCAAATAAATCTTCTAAACAAAACAATATGAACATTACCAAAACTTACGTTCCCGCAGAAAATCGTTATGATAAAATGCAGTATAGGCGCTGTGGCCGAAGCGGTATAAATCTTCCGTTAATTTCATTGGGACTATGGCACAACTTCGGGAACAACGATTCTTTTGATAATGCAAGAACGATCTTACGCAATGCCTTTGACCTGGGTATCACACATTTTGACCTGGCTAACAATTATGGGCCGCCTTATGGAAGTGCAGAGGCTAATTTTGGTCGAATATTTAAATACGATTTCAAGGCGCTGCGTGATGAACTTATAATCTCAAGTAAGGCAGGATATGATATGTGGCCGGGTCCCTACGGTGATTTTGGATCAAGAAAGTACCTGATCTCAAGTATAGATCAATCTTTAAAACGCATGGGGTTGGATTACGTTGATATTTTTTACCACCACCGCCCAGACCCAATGACTCCACTTGAAGAGACTATGGGTGCCCTAGACCAGATCGTGCGTTCTGGAAAGGCGCTTTATGTGGGCATTTCTAATTATAATGCTGAGGATACGGCCAGGGCAGCCGCGCTGCTCAAAGAAACCAAAACCCCATTTTTAATCCACCAGCCACGTTACAGTATGCTTGATCGTTGGGTTGAGGATGCCCTTATGGATAAACTTGGCGAATTGGGTATGGGCAGCATCGTATTCTCGCCCCTTGCACAGGGTAAATTAACAGATAAATATCTTAATGGTATTCCTGAAAGTTCACGGGCTGGAAAAGAAGGTACTTATCTCAATAAATCTGAAATCACCCAAGAGTTGATCGAAAAAATGCAAAAACTCAATACCATTGCCCAAAATCGCAATCAGACTCTGGCGCAAATGGCAATCGCCTGGTTATTGAAAGACGATCGCGTAACTTCAGTTTTGGTCGGTGTAAGCAAGGTGCAGCAGCTCAAGGATAACGTAGCTGCCATTAATAATCTTCAATTTTCGGAGTCGGAACTCAGAGAGATCGAGGAAGTTTTGGCCACGTGATCATGTAGATCACATTCTCAAAATTTCTTAATTAAGAAAAAATCAGTGACCGCCTTTCCCAGTAATAGTGCTTGAGTCTCGTGTAAATAGGAGACAATATTTATACAGTTCAGCCCATATATGTTAACCATTATTTTATATAGTCTCAAGTATTTCCATATTAACGTCTAGATTTTCCTTTTTATAATCGATTTGTGCCCAGTCATACTTTAACCCAAATTTAGAATACGTCTGCCGCGGAATTTCTAATTTTTAGCTTTAATAAAAGGAACAATAAAATGCCAAAAAAAATAGTGGTTATTGGCGGTGGATTTGCGGGCGTCAACTTAGTCAAAGAGCTTGTGGGGTACAATAATTTTCAGGTGACCCTCGTAGATAAAAATAATTATAACTACTTTTCGCCACTTCTATATCAGGTAGCCAGTGGCTATCTGGATGCTTCCTCCATTACCTATCCTTTTCGTAATCTTTTTAGGGGCCAGAAAAATTTTAGGTTTTTTCTTGGTGAATTTGAAGAGGTTCTCCCTGAAAAAAACTGCGTCGTCACCGATCATGGCATTTTAGATTATGACCATCTTATTTTGGCAACGGGCACACATACTAATTTTTTCGGTTTAGAACGGCTCGAGCGCCATGCAGTTCCTATGAAAACCTTAGAAAATGCTCTACAAATGCGCAATATTCTCCTACAGCGCCTTGAAAAAGCCTCCCGTATTGCCGATAAGCAAGAGCGTTTGCCTTGGCTTACAATGGTTATTGCGGGCGGCGGACCTACGGGGGTAGAGGTTTCTGGCATATTTGCAGAGCTTCGTAAAAATACCATACGCAAGGAATTTCCGGAGCTGGCGGGATCGGGTGCAAAAATCTACCTGATCAACGGTGGTGACGAACTACTGGGACCAATGAGCAAAAAAAGCCAAGAATATGCCCTAAAATCGCTTGTGGACATGGGGGTTGAAGTACAGTTGAACACCCGCGTGGTTGATTTTGATGGGGAACGCGTATTTTTTAAAGACGGTACCTTTATCCATTCGCATAACCTGATCTGGGCCACAGGGGTAACGGGTTATGTTTTTAACGGACTCCCGCGGGATGCTTACGAAAGGGGTAACCGCTTAAGGGTGGATGAGACAAACAAGATACAGGGAACCTACAATATTTATGCAATAGGGGACTCCTGTATACAGTTTGCTGACCCTGCTTTCCCCGCAGGGCATCCGCAGTTAGCCCAGGTTGCCATCCAGCAAGGAGCACATTTGGCTAAGAACTTTAAAAAAATGGAAGAGGGCAAAGCTACAATACCATTTGAATATAATGACAAAGGATCAATGGCAATCATAGGTGGAAGTAGGGCAGTTGCAGATATCCCGAGTATTAAACTTCATTTTGAAGGTTTTGTTGCTTGGTTTATATGGGCGCTCATCCATTTATTTTCACTTATCAATTACCGTAACCGCATCCGCACCTTTTATAATTGGTCCCTCGAATATCTTACCCAAAATCAGGATCTGCGTATGATCGTACGACCGGATAAAGAGGCAGATCCTAAAAATGAATCTATCTGATACAATTGTTATTTTGACGGTAATAATTAGGAAGTGTTGAAAAGGTTGATATTTTACCTAAATAGTTTGCTTAGAAGAGAAGGTTAAATTAGATCAATGCTTATGTAAGTCTGGTTTAAAAACACTTTTAGTACGATAGAATTAATTGTTATTCACAATTTCTATCTCGAAAAATCGGCCATCAGTTAAGGAAATATTCTTTCGCTCGGCCGAAAAAAAGCACATAAAATTCAAAATAGAATAGTTTATTTTGTCTCTTCAATATTAAGAGCATTCAAGACTTGGGACATATCGTGCTGCATTTCTGTAATGTTCTTTTCCATTGTGCTCATTTTATTCCCCAAATTAATATCAGTTACATTTAAAGAACTGGTGATTTTACCCTTTACGGTAAGCACTTCATCCACATCACTCAACGGAAAGTTAATATCCTCATAGTTTTTATTATCACTGATGAGAACGAGGCTGCCGTGGTCTAGCTTTTTTCGTACTCTTTTAACAAGTACAGATTTTGCTGTGACGACCACTGCGATGGCACCATCCATAATCTCTGAAAAATCCCTAACACTTTGCGTGATCAGGATATCACTCTGCAACAGGGTGGGCATCATACTGTCTCCCTCAACCTCAAAAAGTTTTTGGCCATTTTGGGCATCAAACCCAGGGATTTTATACATCTGTAGGGTACCCATCCATTCATTGTTGCTTCTGTTTTCTACATAACCGGCATGTGCATCAATATTAATCAGGGGGATAAATCCATTTTTTGTGGATTTGATCACCGTATCATTTGAGCCCTTCAAAATATGATCTGTTGATACACTATATAGTTTGCTCAGGTTAAGCAGATGTTCTGTAGTGATAGAATTTTGCCCGTTTTCTATCAGGGAATAGGCTCCTTGAGTGATACCTAATTGTATAGCAATCTTTTTTTGCGAAAGACCTGCTTGTTCCCGAAGTGCTTTTAACTGTGCTGAAATAGACATGATATAAAAATTAGTTCTATTGAGTTCAAAATTAACTCAATTACGTCAATTAATTGCTTTTGATTGTATTAAATACTGCTAGCAATTCATTTTATTAGTTATTTAATAAAGTTATTTTACTGATATCAAATATTCTAAGTTAAAAAAACATTTTATTAGCTATTAGGTGCCAATTATAAACGAAATGAGCTCATTTTTTATTTTTTATTGACACGTGAAAAATTGGCATTCAATTCATTTGGCCATGTAAATAATGGCTCTTATATTCCATTTTATCTTCTTAAAGCACTCATGTCTGTAAAACCAATCATTTTATGGTCTCTATTGGAGAAGGATAAAAATTAAGCATTTTGGCGAAAGCCAAAAAGCATTTTAAATCTTATTTTTACGGCCATGATGGATACCGTACTTATACTTGATTTTGGTTCTCAATATACGCAACTAATCGCCCGTAGGATTAGGGAGCTCAATATTTATTGCGAAATCAAACCTTATAATAAAAGCCCTGAAGATCTTAGTGTTTACCGGGCCGTAGTGTTATCGGGATCACCTTTTTCGGTAAGAGCCAAAAATGCTCCACATCCTGATCTTAGTAAAATACGGGGTAGAAAACCCTTACTGGGCATCTGTTATGGTGCGCAATATCTAGCCCATTTTCATGGGGGCGAAGTTGGGAGGTCAAGCACTAGAGAGTATGGCCGTGCTAACCTCTCCATGATCAAGACCGATGAGCCTTTTTTTGCCGGTGTGCAGGAAGGAGGGCAGGTCTGGATGAGCCATAGTGATACGATAAAGACCCTGCCGGAAGGGGCGGTACGCATAGCTAGTACTCATGATGTGCTTAATGCAGCATACCGTTTGCAGGGTGAGGATACCTACGCGATCCAGTTTCATCCAGAGGTTTATCACACCACAGACGGGAAGCGCATTTTACAGAATTTTCTGGTTGATATTGCCGGAGTGGCACAAGACTGGACACCGGATAGTTTTGTGGAAAAAACAGTGGATGAGCTGAGACAACAAATAAAAAATGATAAAGTGGTACTCGGCCTTTCGGGAGGGGTAGATTCTTCAGTAGCCGCGATGTTGCTACACAAAGCGATAGGCAAAAATCTATATTGTATTTTCGTCAATAATGGCCTATTGCGCAAGAATGAGTTTAAGGATGTGCTTGCACAATATGAGGGTATGGGACTTAATGTAAAGGGCGTTGATGCGGTAGACCGGTTTTTGGGACAACTTGCCGGCAAGAGCGATCCTGAAGAAAAAAGGAAAACTATAGGCCGTGTTTTTATTGAGGTTTTTGATGATGAAGCCCATAGGGTGCAAGATGTAAACTGGCTTGCACAAGGTACGATATATCCCGATGTGATTGAGAGTGTCTCAGCCACAGGGGGGCCATCAGCTACCATAAAATCACACCATAATGTGGGAGGCCTTCCCGATTATATGAAACTCAAAGTGGTAGAGCCTTTGCGTATGCTCTTCAAGGATGAAGTGCGTAGGGTGGGGGCAAGTATGGATATGAATCCCAAATTACTAGGCCGCCATCCCTTTCCGGGACCTGGTCTCGCGATACGCATCCTTGGCGATATTACTGCCGAAAAAGTGCGAATCCTTCAGGAAGTAGATGCGATTTTTATTAATGGCCTGCGTGATTGGGGGCTCTACGACCAGGTCTGGCAGGCCGGCGCCATGTTACTGCCGGTAGATTCTGTTGGGGTAATGGGCGACGAGCGCACCTATGAGAAGTGCGTCGCGCTACGAGCAGTAGAAAGCACAGATGGGATGACCGCAGATTGGGTGGATCTGCCGTATGCTTTTCTTCAGAAAACATCCAATGATATAATAAATAGGGTGGAGGGCGTTAATAGAGTAGTCTATGATATCAGTTCAAAACCTCCCGCAACGATAGAATGGGAGTGAGTATTTTTAAATTAACAGTCTAAGGTTCAGGGTTTCAACCTAAAAAATCGGATTTTTATTTTCGCAGAATTTGAGCACTATTTTCACAGGTTGCTAAAGGCGGGTTTTGACCTATTCGTTTGATGCCTTATAGGAAATCTACTTTTGAATTTCACGACCGGTCTTTATTGTTTATTGCTGCAAGCAAAATGTACAAAATTGAGTTAATAGCTTGTCCTTGCTGAAATTGTCATGGAATTTTACGAAATTAAACCTCTAAATAAAATCAATGCGCAGAAGCCCTTTTCGCAAAAGCGAAAAAAATACAGGTACCAACGATAATATAATTGAAAAAACGATGTCAATAAAAACGGTTATAGCGCTTTTTGTGGGCGTATTTATGATGTTCAGCTGCGCGAGCCTCGGCCAGCAGAATTATGCGAGCCATAAGGTGAAAGATGGGGAAACGGTTTCCTCAATCGCTAGTAAGTACAATATCACGGTTTATGAACTGTACCGTCTTAATCCAGAGGCGCGCGGCAATATTTATCCCGGTCTGGTATTAGTGCTTCCAGGTGGTTCGCAGGCAAACGAAAACGGCACCAACGTGGCCGATGGACAGGCAGGCGCCAACGGGGACTTCAAACTACATACAGTCAAAAAGGGAGAGACGCTTTACAGCCTTTCCAAAAAATATGAAGTCACCCAAGAATCTATTAAGCGTTACAACACCCAATTGTATGCCAATGAACTGCGTACTGGGGAGGAGATCAAGATTCCCAAGCAGACCCAGGCTGCCGTTGATGCGCAAAAACCGGCAGAAACCAATAGGAAACATGTGGTCAAACCCAAAGAAACTGTATTTGGCCTGGCCCGCATGTATGGCATCAGCGTTGCAGAATTGCAGGCCCTAAACCCTGACCTGCCAGAAAATCTGCCCATAGGCACAATCCTCAATGTTCCGGATAAAAATTATACCGACGACGCCAAAGTAGATGAATCTGAATTCGGTTTTTACGAAGTTCAGCCACAAGAGACGATGTATTCGCTGACACACCGGTGGGGCATGACCGAAGATGAACTGCTCAAACTCAACCCAGCGCTTCAAGATGGACTTAAGAATGGTATGGTGCTGAAGCTTCCAAAGGGGCTTAACGGTCTTGGGGCATCAATGGCCAAAGGCGGAAAGGTGGACCTTAGTCAGTCACTCACCAATTTTTCGGTCAAAAATGTTGCGCTTCTCCTGCCCTTTAATGCGTCGGTCAAAGAGGCGGACACCATAGATACCAGGCGTGAACTGATCAAAACCAATGGCGTGACGCGTATCGCACTAGATTTCTACAGTGGAGCGCTCATGGCTGTTGATTCTGCAAAGGCACTCGGCATATCTACTAATCTGCATGTGTATGATACCCAGTATCAACGTGGCGACGATGCGAGCAATGCAGGCAAAGTGGATGCCATCTTAAAAAATAATGATTTTAGTGCAATAAATGCCGTTATTGGGCCTTTGTTGGGCGATAATGTTAGACAGGCTGGCAATAGTTTGAGAAGTAGTCATATACCGGTAGTCTCTCCCATTACCCCAAAAGTAGCAATGGGCGATAATATTTTTCAATCTCGCCCCACTGATGATCTTTTACGCGACTATATGCTAGAATATATTAAAGTGAGTGGATCGGATAAGAATATTATTGTGATCGCCGACGCGAAAAATGAGAAAGTAAAGCAAAAGATCAGGGATATAAATCCTAATGCCAAGTTCGTTGAGCCTAAAACCAGTGACAGTGGGTATTATCTTAATGCAGACGATATATCTTCACAGTTATCAGATACACAGGATAACTGGGTGATTCTGGAAACCAATGACGTCCCGCTTATCAGCAATACCATCACCAGGATGAGTACCTTAACTGACGATAACAAAATCACCCTGATGACCACGCGCAAAGGAAGTGCTTATGACACTGATGACATAGGCAATATGACCCTGATGCGCCTGGGCTTTGAATTCCCCTCGATAGATAAACAGAGCTCCATAGAGGATCAGGAAACTGGTTTTTCTGCTTCCTATAAGGCAAAATATGGTGTTGAGCCCAGCAATTATGCCATACGAGGATTTGATCTAACTTTTGATACTTTATTGCGCCTGGCGAGTGCTGACGATCTCTATGCTTCTGCAGATGCAGGCGTAGAAACTGATTATGTGGAAAATAAATTCAATTATGTAAAAGATTCTCAGGCAGGGTATCATAATAATGCGGTTTATATCCTAAAATACGGTCCAGACCTCATGCTTCAAGAAGTTGAGGTACCCACCGAGGTTATAGAAAAAGCAAAAACTTTTAAAGACTAGCCTTATGACAAGTAAAGTAATCTATCAGGGAAACCTGCGCACGGAGTGTACCCATATCCAATCGGGCAATAGTTTTATAACTGATGCACCTGTTGACAATAATGGTAAAGGAGAAGCTTTTAGCCCTACTGATACTGTAGCGACGGCACTTGCAAGCTGCATGCTCACCGTAATGGGGATCAAAGCGGGACAGAAAGAGCTTCTTATGGATGGCAGCTATGCAGAGGTTCAGAAAACCATGCAGGACACACCACGCAAAATCGCCAAAGTCAACGTACTGTTGCACCTACCAAAAGATATTGCCGATAATGACAGGAAAATTCTTGAAAACACGGCCCTGACTTGTCCCGTATATCAAAGTCTTCATCCCGATATGGAAAAAGAAATAGAGTTTATTTGGGATTTATAGGTATTAATTTATTGACGTTAAATACCTTAAAACATCAGTTTTTTCCTTCAAACTTTCCTCGGAAGCGTTTTGCAATTGTAAAGGTGATAAGTTTATTGGGCAGTATTCTTGATAAGTAGGCACCTATCCTGTTTTTGGTGCCTGGTATCGTGAGCCCTTTTCCATTACTAATTCCCTTAATTGCTGTATCTACAACTTCTTCGGGAGTTTGAATTTCAGTTATGCCCATAGCTTTTTTACTAGACTCGCCAAGTTTTGCTGCTTCAAAAAAATTAGTATCGGTAGCACCGGGACAAAGTGCCATAATCTTGATGTTAAAAGGACGATTTTCTGCTGCGATTGCCTCTGTAAAATACCGCACAAATGTTTTTGATGCGGAATAGCAGGCCATATAGGGTATGGGCTGAAAGCATGCCATAGAAGAAACATTGATGATCATGCCGTCATTGCGCTCCCGCATTTGTGGCAGAAAACGATGCGTAAGTGCAACAAGGGCATGGATATTTAAAGAGAGCATATCCAGTTCGCTCTGAAGTTCCAGTTCAGAAAAATAGCCGGCCGAGCCAATACCTGCATTATTGATCAAAACTTCGATCTCGAGCCCTAGTTTTTTGGTTTCTTCAAAAACTAAGTAATCTGCATTTGGTTTAACAAGATCAATAGCAAGATAATATGCTTTAATTCCCTGTTTTTCCGAAAGTTCATTGCAGAGCCATCTCAATTTATCTTCAGAACGCGCTACTAAAAATACATTTTTCTTTTCTGCCGCAAAATGCCTGGAAAAAGCCTTGCCAATACCACTGGAAGCTCCGGTAATAAGGGTTACTTTCATAAATCATACATTTATAGGATGGCGTTTTTACAGATTTGAGATAGCTATGAAAGTAATTTAGATCCTGATCCATTTTCGCGAACGCAAAAAAAAGGGCATAATTTTAAAAATGCCCAATGGATTTTAGTGAAGAATCTTGAATTTTCCTGACAAAAAATCGTTTTTATTAGAATTGGCTGAATTTTGTGCGTTATACTAAAGGAAGATCCAGCTCATAGATGGGATTCTCCTCCTCAAATTCAAACAAACGAGAGTAATCCATCACATTTTCTACGCCATCCAGTTCACATAAAAAGGCTACTGTGGCACAAAGTCCATTAAATAAAACTTCTTTATCGGTTGGGTTTTTGGGTCTTTTAGACTGGCGTATCAATGGAAGTGCATATCCACAACCTTTTAAAAATTCGGCTTCGATCTTTAGCAACTCAAGAGGAGAATAGCCATTGATACGTCTGCCAAAACCTTCGTTGAGATGGCCTATATAACTCAACATCATTGATCCATGTCTCTCTGTAAGATGTTTCCAGGTATCAGTATTATCGAGAATATTACCTACTGCACAGCTTTTGCAGCATTCTGGGTTGAGTTGGCCACCGTGAAAGGCGGCATATAATTTTGTAATTGCCTGATCCAGTCTTGGGGAGGTTTTCATAGTGATTTTTTTAAATAAAAGGGAACTCGTATTGTGCTGTGTCTTTTATCAAAGATAATTTTTTAGAAGTCTAAATTAACGAAAATAGTGTGAACTCAGTTGAGTATTACTTTTAATTTAAGCAAATTTTATTCCAAATAATTTTTTTAATGACCTCTCATGACGATAAGAATTACCTTTATTTCTGCTTGGAAAGATAATTGACTAACGAAGCAAATTCTTCATAGCTCAATCCATTGGCCAGTCCGGTAGGCATCATCGAGGTTGTGAGATTTTCTCTTTTTGAAATAGTATTGACCTTAATAGTCGTGACTTTACCCGTAATATCCCGAAGTTCAAGTTGATCAGCTGATTCTGCGGTTACAAATCCCATTAGATTTTTATCATCCTTAGTGGTTATCAGAACGGTTGCAAACCCTTGAGAAATAGAAGCATTTGGCTTTAAGATAGCTTCTGCGATCTGCACACGGTTCATTATAGAACCTATTTGCCCCATGTAAGGTCCTTTGAGGGTTTCGCCTTTGGCTATACTATGACAGGCAATACATCCCTGTTGCTCAAAGAGGTTTTTGCCCTGGTAGGCATCACCTTCAATAGTGGAGAGCGCACGGATCACGTCTTCAATAGATGCATTGCCTACCTGACCCTTTCTATTTTTAATGGCATCAAGGTCAATATCCTGACCCTTTTTATTGGTAATTATTGGTTCATTTAAATAGGCAAAAGCTTCAATACCCATATTTAATAATGTATTTAGATTATTAAAATAGGTCCTATCTTGAGGATTGTCTTTTTGAATATTCAGCAAAAAGTTTTTAATTTTTTCTGAGGATTCCCAGGTTACCGCTTGATAGTAAGGGCCGTGCGTATCTGGTCGCGTGCCCCACCATGTGGTGCCATCAAAATCTTTTTCTTTCTTGTACAAACGGGCAAGGCTGGATGTGATATCTTTCTTTAACTGTTTGTTTTCGGTATTTTGATAAGCATTGATCAGCCCATTCACGGCTTCGGGGGTATGCATATAACGCAAAGCCCATAGAGCAAGTTTCGTGTTTTTTGAACCTATGGCATTTAGACATGGCTGAACGGCACGCAGTTTAATCAAATTTTGAGCAGCGAGATGTGCCGGTATAATGGCAGCATTGGGAGTGGCGTGAGGTCCCTCTTTATCGTCAAGATCAAAATCTGTGTTTTCGGGTACATCAATTTTTAATAAATAATTGGCCGCTTCAGGATTGCCTAGCCTGCCCAGGCCAACAATTGCTACGGCTTTGACCCGGTCTGATGGATCTTTGAGTGCCTTAATAAAAGGTTTTAAAGGAAAATTGCCCAAACACGTTTTACGATCTGCAAGGGCTCTTAGTGCAAATTCCCTTACATCGCTGCGTTGCGCGAGTTTTTCCAAAGCATCGATCCCATCGCCACAGGTCGCCTGGGCATAAGTATAGATTCCCGCCACACGAACACGTAGAGGAAGACTCTTGTCTTCGGCAATATCGAGCGCTATAGGAGCTGTTTTTTCATTTGATCTGGATAACATTTCGCGTTGAGCAGAAAACCTACTGACCGCATTGTTGGATTTTAAAAATGGCACCAGACTATCAAAGGAGAGTTTCTGTAAATCGGGAAAAGCCTGATATTCCCATCCCTTAGGCACAACACGGATGACAAAACCTTTGGTATCGCTGCCGGTGTAACCAGCACCATCCCACGCAGAGAGGTACAAGCGCCCAGAACCATCAAGGTCAAGGTCAGTAATCTGTGGAATTTTTAAGAATTTTTCCTCTTTTTGCTTAAAGCTTGCCCCATCCAGTTCTACTCTGTGAATAAAAAGTTCGCTACGGCCCCAATCGGCCATCATGGGCACATGGTTATACGGTGCCGGCCAGCGATCATCATCCATAAAGTAGCCGCCCGTGCCAGACCCACCACCCATATCAACCAGAGCGGGAATGATTTCATCGGTAAAATTTTTGAAAAGGCTGGGATAGCCATATTCACCGCTCTGGATATGGTGTAGAAATCGGATGTTCCAGCCCCCACCGTCATTGGTGTTGCCATGGGTGAAAATATTCATGAACGGATCAATGGCCACGTCATAAATGTTACGTGTACCGTGGGAATAGATTTCCATCTCAGTGCCGTCTGGGCGCACGCGCACGATCCCACCACCCAGCATGGTCAACTTGGTACCTGCCCGGTCTGTGGCATTATGAAAACCGAAATCGCCCACCGCAATATAAATCCAACCATCAATGCCCATACGGATACCGTTTGTAGCGTGATCAGTTCCCTGTTTTCTCAAGTTTTCAGGATTACTTATATTTTTTATAAGCGGTTGTGGAGCCCCATCTGCAACGCCATCATGATTCTTATCCTCGTATTTTACAAGATCCATTCCACTGGCCTGGCCGGTTTCTTTTGAAAATGTGGTGTGCAATATGTAAAGTTCATCTGCAATGGGAAGCAATCCTCGTGGATTGTCAACCTGGGCAAAAACGCTGTGCGAATCTGCTTTTCCATCATGATCTTCGTCTATAAGTTTTATGATACTGCCTTTTTCCGGCTCTTTTCCCAAAGAACCTATCTTATCAACACCCACGAAAATTTCCCCTGTAGGGGCAACTGCAAGACATGCAGGGCTGGGGATTAGGTCTGGTCCTGCGACAGTATCAATCTTCAATTCTGCAAGCGCCCTTTCTTCCGTCTTACTCTGCAATGTATCTTTAGGAGTGGTGAAAGGTGGATAGAACTCTGAAAGCTCAGTAATATCCATTTGTTCCTGGTAATCGGCATCCTTGTCTTTACAGCTGGTGATTAATGCTAAAACTAGGGCACAAAACAGCAGTTTTTGTTTATCTAGGCTAACTTTCATGCTATTAATTATTTACGTGCTGTTTTACATCGGCCAACCGCTCATCTACTATCTGCTGTAATCTCTTGGGATTATTTTTATACTTTTCAAGATCAATGATTTCCACCTTTCTAAATTCGGTTGGGGCGCTTTCACTCTGTAGGGAGATTGAGCCTCCAGTAAGCAATTTGCCCTCTACATTTCCATCCGTAGGATCCAGTTGGGGTTTTTGATAACGTAGCACCTCATTTCCGTTTACATAATGTACGATCAGTGAATCTCCCAGCGCGAGTACGTCTACCCGTACCCATTGATCACCATTGTATGTTTTGGAAGAGGAGTTGGAACAATGGGTTGTAATGACCTCTCCGTCTTTTTCATATTGTGTGCCCGGCGTACAGACGTTTGCGGTATGGCGTTCTCCCGTATCGTCCCCACCCAATAATTGTACTTCAATAGAATTGGGATAATCCTGATCAAGGCCCATACTTTCTGGTTCCTGCCCATGGATCATAATGCCATTATTACGGAAGGCCCAGCCCTGACCATCTTTGATCTGATCGCCTTTAAAACGATACTCTACACCCAGTAAATAATTAGAATAGGATTTTTTATAAAAAATATGGCCATAACGTTCTTTGAAATGATCATTATACTGATCATAATTTACCTGAAGGTTACCGTTAACAACGCGGAATGTACTATCAAAATTTTCACCCAATGGGTGTTCCCTGATCTTAATTTTCCAGTCTTTAAGATCTTTGCCGTTAAAGAGTTGTTGCCAGTCATCAGCTTTTTTTGATGAGCAGGCGGTAAGGCTTAAAAAGAGCAGAAATAGCATAACAATTTTCAAGTGGAATTTAATAGTCATTGAGTAGTTGTATTTAACGATTAATAAGGATTTTGGCGTTTTTGGAAGATTATACCACAGTTTTTAAATTTTTTTAAAGATATTTATTTTTGGTCAATATAAAATGGGAGGGTACTTAGAGTCGACTGAGAAATCAGGCTTATTGTGATTTATTCATTTTGAGTAAGCTCAACGTTCTTTTTAAGATTTTTTACATTACTGATTTCAAGTATTTCCAAGGAATCCTGATTTTTTGCAAAAACAATGCTCTGCACATTTTTAATCTTAATCGATGTGGCTGATTTCACCTCACCACGGAGATTTAAGCCGCTTTTTTCGGCTGGAAGAGGTAAAAAATTGCCTTTTCCGTCCCCTTTTAGTAAAAGGCCGTGAGAGGCATCTGCCCTTGGTGTTTCAACTTCTGCTCCATAGAGATTTCCTGCGAGTAAAATATCATTGTTTCCGTCATCGTCAAAATCATCGATAAGAATCGTATTTATAGAGGATAATTGTGCCTCATTGGGCAGTTTTTCAACTTTGAAATTACTGCCTTCGTTTTTTAATAATATGGATGCAAAAGTTTTCGCTTTTAGATGTATGGCATTTTCTAATTGCTCCTGATTAAAAATATCGGTTATTGCCGCCTTGCCAAAAGCATCATAGGTGGGGAATTTTTTTTTGATAAAAGGCATCTGCTCTGAGGAGCACTGTCGGCCACGTAGGGGGAACAGTTCTTTATCATCATAATATCCCAGAACAATGTCATTGGTCCCGTTAGAATCAAAATCTGAGGCGTAAACTTCAAATGGCCTATCAGGACTGGCATGGTATTTAAAATTCAGACCCAGGTTGCCGGCGACCAAATCAAGATCACCATCACCATCAATATCACCGACGGCAAGACTGAACCACCAGCCATTGGAATCCTTTAACCCATATGCTTCGGTTTTTTCGGTGAAATCCTTTCCTGCATTATTAATAAAAACCCTAATGGGCATCCATTCTCCCGCCATGACCAAATCAGGGAAACTATCTTTATTGAGATCTATCCAAACAGCGTCAGTGACCATTCCTGCACCATCCCATTCATTTTTAAGGGTTCCTGTGGGTAGATCAAATTTTATGGTCCCATTGTCAGTATTGTTCTGTAAGAGATAACTTTTCGCGGAAGCGGGATATTTACCGGGAACCTGCCTTGCCCCTATAAATAAGTCAAGGTCGCCATCATTATCATAGTCGGCCACCTTGACGCACGAACCACTGATCGCGAGCTTGGGCAATGCGCTTTTTGCATAGCTAAACTCGCCTTTACCATTATTGATATAAAGTCTATCCCTTAAAAGTGGTGATCCTTCATTATTTTCATTTCCGCCGCTTACCACATAAAGGTCTAAGTCACCATCGCCATCAGCATCAAAAAAAAGGGAGGCAACATCTTCAAAAATTGCAGCCTGCTGCAGCATAACGTTATTGCTTTCAACAAAAATCCCATTTTGCTTTTGAATGTAAATTTTTCCTGAAAATCCGGACGCTGCACCAATATAAAGGTCTTTCAAACTGTCACCATTAATATCTCCCACTGCAAGCGCAGGACCCTCCTGTGACATCTTGTGGGGCAATAGACTTTCTCTTTTATAGTCGTCAAATTCATTTTCGGTGTGTTGATAATCCAAACCGGAGCTGGTGGTTTTTTCAAATAAAGGATGCTCAGCGCTTTGATCCTGAGAAGGTTTTGCCTTTTGGGATTTGTCATAGTTGAGCGTTAATAGCTGATCTGCTGCAACATGTTCAAAAGTTTGATAGTTGCCATCGGGCCATTGTATTTCAACTGTGGCGATTGAATCTTTACCCAGTCCAAAATTAAGTCCGCGTCCCTTGGCTGAGACAAACCCGCGAGTGAAAAAAAGTTCCTGAATTTGGTGTTTTTTACCTGAGATCACGGTAACGCGCGCGCCAATGCCATCGCGGTTTGCTTGTGCTCCATTAAGTTTAATTGCCAAGTAATGACCCAGGCCTAGCTCTACAGCATTGTTTTTTAAGATAAATGCGGGATCATCAATATTATTGACTACGAGATCGAGATCGCCGTCGTTATCCAGGTCTGCATAGGCTGCGCCGTTTGAACTGGTCAATGTGCCATCCTGATCCCAAACCTTATTCATTTTAGTAAAGGTCAGGTCACCATTATTTTTAAAGAAATAGTTCTCTTTTTTACGGGTGGGCATTTTGTCCAGAAGATCAGTGATATAATTTTCAGCATCAAATTTTTGCGCTTCGCGGATGGAATCCTGTTTTTTATTTACATAATTGACGAAATCATTGTTTCGGAAATCTCTTTTTATACCGTTTGACACGAAAAGGTCCTGAAGCCCATCATTATCCATATCAAAAAATAATGGACCCCAGCTCCAGTCTGTCTTGGCCACTCCCGCAATCTGAGCTATTTCTGAAAATTGGGGTGTCTTATTGTTGCCCAACACTCCTGAATTCAACTGAAGCGTATTGTACATATATTGATGATGAAGGCCCAAATTTACCGCCTGATTAAATCTTTTGGGATTCATGCCGCTCATGCTGGTCTTGATCTCATAGTTAGTGTCACCCATCATATCCACAGCCATCATATCAAGCCACCCGTCATTGTTAATATCAGCAATATCATTGCCCATAGCAAAGAAAGATATATGGCCGGTGGCCTTTAGAATTTCATCTTTGAAAGTACCATTTTTGGCATTCATGTATAAATGGTCCTTGCCAGTATAGTCATTAGACACATAAATGTCTGGCCACCCGTCATTATTGAGATCGGCTACAGATACCCCAAGCCCATATTCCATTCGGTTTTGTATAATGCCTGCCTGTTTGCTGATATCTGTATAATGGCCGTTGTCATTGCGCATCAGCCTGTCATCGGCAACGCCACCATCAGTTTGCATTAATTGTGCAATTGTCTTATCACTGGGATAGGAGGCAGGGTAATGATTCAGCAGATACATATCAAGATCCCCATCATGATCATAATCAAAAAATACTGCCTGTGTGGAACAATCAGAAAGGTCTAGACCATATTTTGCACTCTGTTCTGAAAAAGTAGGGATGTTGCCATCACCGGTAACACCCATATTAATGTATAGTTTATTTTTTCTGCTTTCAGCCAGTTTAAATTTACCAGAATTGGAAATATAGATATCCATCCAACCATCATTGTTTATATCTACAAGGGTAACGCCGGTCGAAAAATGTTTGCCACTTTTAATTTTACTTGCTTGTGTTACGTCTTTAAATTTTAGATCCGCTTCATTTAAAAATAATTTGTGGTGGTTCATTGCCGAGACGAAAAATATATCTTTTAGACCATCATTATTAAAATCTGCCACGGCGAGGCCACTCCCATTGTAATAATACTCATATTGAAGACCATTGAACTTGATATTTTCTACAAGCTCATTGGAGAAATCAAGACCAGTCTGATCCTGATCTAATTTAGTGAACAAAATTTCACCTTCGGGGTCTAAACCCGAAAGCCTGTATTTTGTTTCTTTTTGACACCCTATCATCAAAATGGCCAATATAATCGACAAGAAATAGTCTTTTTTCATTTAGAACATCTTACTATAATTCGAAATATGCATAAGTGGATATGTGGCAAGGATAACGCTAACGGCATCGTTGCAAAACCATAGGCAATAAAAAATCGGCACAAACTTGTACTTGACATTCTGGGCCGATTTATATTGATATTAAATTTATTCGTATCCCGGATTTTGAATAAGGGAAGGGTCAGATTTTATTTCGTTATTCCTAATGGGAGTGTAGTAACTTTTATCTAGCCAAAGGCGGTTTTCAAAACCGGGATCAATGACGCCTCGCACATAGGAATAGTTATATTTAGTTCTGTCATATTGATATGTGCTAACACTTGCCCCAGGTTTTAGCGTTCCCGTTATCTGTATAATACCAGCTGGTGCACCCAATGTGCTTGGGGCAATCATCCAGCGTCTCGTGTCGTGATACCGGTGCTCTTCATACACAAGTTCAAGGCGGCGCTCATTCCTATAAATATCCATAAGTTCAGATCCGGTAGCGGTGACGGCCGGCAGACCCGCTCTATAACGTATCTGATTGAGCCATGTTTTTGCCTCTGCCTCATTGTTGCCCACTTCAAGAACGGCTTCTACATAGTTGAGCACAAGTTCAGTATATCTAAAAAATGGCCAGGGAATAACCTGAAGATCATTTTGATCAACAAAATCGTCGTCTGGATTTGTAAATTTTTTTACATAGTATCCCGTGCGTGACCCATTCCAATCTTCAATAGGGCTTTGTCGGGTGTCCAGACCAAAATGGGTGGACTTTCCTTCGCTGGTCATGATGTCGTACTGTCCCGTCTGTATCTCATTTGCAGGATCTCGGTCTGAGGCATCAGCGGGCCTGGGTTTCCAGCCGGCGCCATCATACAAAATAGTGGCGTAGAAGCGTGGTTCGCGATTTGCGTAGGGATTGCCGGCTTCTTCAGGATCGTCCCAGTTAAATGCTGAACCATCATTCATGCCATAAGCATCTACCAGGTTTTGTAACGGGGTGTTGCCTGCCCAGTTGTGATATCCATTGGGGCCGTTATACAGGCCAAGGGAAATTCCGTTAGACTGAACAAACTGTCTTCCCCAGATAAGATCACTCTCACCACCATTTCGTGCCAGAGCAATATCAGAATAATTTTGTCTACCTTCATCAAGAGATACGGGAACTGTAAGTCCAAATTTATAACCTGTACCAGCGTAGTCCATTGCAGCTTTGGCGGCATTCATTGCCTTTGTCCATCGTTCTTCCTGACTTCCGGATGTGTAACCTATCAGTTCTGGATTAGCATAGCTGGAAATTAATTGAGAGTTGGCCGATGCTGTGGGAATATCATGAAGATCGCTTGCGGCATATAAAAGAATGCGTGACTTTAGTGCAAGTGCAGTGGCGGCATTGGTCCTTCCGGGATCCATATTTTTTCCATCAAGTAGGGCATAAGCGGTATCACAATCTGCAACGATAAAATTGATACATTCTTCAAAGGTATTCCTGGGTAAGTCAAAATCAGAATCGAGTTCAAAAGGCGATTCTACAATGGGTACCGCTCCATAAAAACGGACAAGTTGTTGATAATAATAGGCTCTTAAGAACAAAGATTCCCCCAGTAACCGGTCTTTTAGATTCTTATCGGCCAGTAGATCCTCATTCAGTTGTTCAATGGCAATGTTAGCAGAACGTATGTATGAATACATGGTGTTCCAATCGTGAGTTGCATCAATCCAGCCGGTATCATCAGAATTTGCACGGGATTCCATTATTGTATTTATTCCCCTGCCGGTATGTGTAAAAATGGCATTATCTGAGAGGGATGCGAGCATCTGTTCTCCAAAACCACCTACGCCCAGCCCGTTGTAAATGCCCGTGACTGCGGCATTGGCAAGCCCTTCATCTGTCCAGACGCTTTCTTCAGAAACCTCACTTAGGGGGGTGATACTGGTAAAATCGTCATTGCAACTGGTCATTACGGCAATCATTGTCAGGGCCAGTATGTATAATAGTCTTATCTGTTTCATAGTATTTAAATTTTATTTTATAAAGAAAGGGAAAGTCCTAAACTTACGATTGTTGAATTGGGATAGTCTCTTCCGGCTACTTGAGTACCTTCAGGATCAAAGAGGGATTTGGTTATGGTAAAGGAGTTGGTCCCATTAATGTAAAACCTAAAATTGGAAAGACTCAACCGCTCCAGAATTTTTGCAGGAAGTGTGTAACCCACCTCAAAGTTTTTTAACCGTATATAATTGGTATTTTGCCTCCAGTAGGTATTGCCATTACTGTAATATTGATCAGCGCGGTTGGTAATCCTGGGATCTGTGCTGCTGGGATTGTCAACAGTCCATCTATTATTATATATAAAAAGAGGATAGTTGCCAATTGTGCCGGCCTCATCAAAATTAAGGAAAACCTCACCCCCCGCGGCTCCCTGAAACAGCAGGCTGAAATCAAAATTCTGGTAACTGGCCGTTAAATTTAACCCGCCTTGAAAGGTAGGATCAGCATTCTTATCGGTTCTAAAGCGGTCATCCGGGGTAATCTTTCCATCCCCATCATAATCAAGAATTTTCATATCGCCAGGTCTGAGTGTATTGGCAATTGCAGAATAATCTATAGTTTCAGCATCTATGTCTGCCTGGGTGGCAAAAACACCATTATAGCCGTAAACGAGGTTGGTGCCTATGGGCCGGCCCGTAGTTCTTTGCCACTCTGGCGAACCCTCTGCCTCGTCATTAAACAAGACTTTATTTTTGGCATATCCTCCATTGATACTAATCCCAAAATTAAAATCTCCAAAGTTATCATTGTACCCTAGTGTAAAGTCGAACCCTTTGTTTTCTACCTTCCCGATATTTTGTCGTGGTGGAGTAATCCCTGAAAGTGCCGGCAGAGAAGCGCTAGGCTGAGTAAGGATATCGGACCGTTTATTACGGAAAAGGTCAAACTCAACATTCATCCTGTTCTTAAAAAGCCGAGCTTCTAATCCCACGTCAATATTGGTCGCTCTTTCCCAGGTAATGTAGGGGTTTGGAACTTTTGATTCCCTTAATGTTTTAACCAGTTCATTATTGATAACATAGGTTCCAAAACCATACGTTGGCAGAAACTGGTTTGGGGGGAAGTCATCATCATTAAATTTGTCATTCCCCAATTGCCCCCAGGAGCCTCTAATTTTCAAGAAATTGAGAATATTATCGTTTGCGCTATCTTCAAAAAACTTCTCTTTCGTAATAACCCAACCAGCTGTAAATCCTGGGAAAAACCCATATCGAGAGGATTCAGGGAAAAGGTAAGACCCATCATATCTCCATAGGAATTCAAGTAGATATTTCTCCTGATAATCGTAGGTCGCACGCCCAAAATAGTTTAACCGGGCAGCTTTGTCTGAATAACCGCCATTATTTTTTTCAGGGTCCCCCCCGGCAAAGAGCTCATCAATCGATTGCGATATGAAATATCTTCTGTACGCGCTAAAACCTGAATAATCTGTGGTTTCTCGGCTAATACCAGCCAAAACCAATAAATTATGGTCACCAAAAGAGCGCTTATATTGAGCGGTGGTGCTCAAAAGAATATTTAGGGTATTGCTTGTCGCTTGGTTTAAGTTAGGCTCTGCTGGTCCCCTTTGGCCTCTTACTAATTGAGGAAGACCATCCTCACCCAGCGTACTTCCATCCCAAGTGTACAGATACCAAGGGATACGCCATGTTTTCTGGTTATAAAAACTTTTGTCGATCGCTGCGGTTCCCTTAAGGGATAAGCCTTTGATCCACGGTATGTTAATATCTAGCACTCCATTGGATTGAAAAAAATCTCTCTTATCATTATCATAACCTGTGGAATTTGTGGTAATAACTACAGGGTTTTGGCCATTTTCTATATCAGGACCAGGCAGGCCATTGGGCCAGTATGCAGGTTCAGTAGGTCTGCCTCTTGTGAGCATCCTAAAAATATCCCCCGCGCCTACAGTGGGGAAAAACCTAAATTCTTCCCTTCCCAAGACTCCTAAACTTACTTTAATATTTTCATTAAGTTCAGCATCTATATTGATACGAAGGTCATATTGCTTATAACCAGTTCCAGAATCTTTATAATAGGCGTCCTGATTTAAGTACCCGAGGGAACTAAAATAATGAAAGTTCTCGCTGCCCCCGGTCAATTGTAGCGTATGCTTCTCTTGTGGTGACCAATTTTTAAATGTTTCACCAAACCAATCGGTATTTGGGTGCCCATAGGGATCCTGGCCATTTCTAAAAAGTTCTATATCTTCAGGTGTGTAAATGGCATTTCTTGTTGAACCGTCAGGGCGCGTATAAACTCCTGTAGTTTTAAAGGCTTCGGTTGCACCAGCCCATTCTGACACAGGGAGGTTATATACTTCCAGTTCATTCCTCATTTCGGCATATTGGGGTGCATTGGCCAAAGAAGGTATTTGTGTGGGTCTTGACCAGCCCTGATTCCCTTGGTAAGTGAGCTTGGGTTTTCCAGTTCTACCTCTCTTTGTAGTGACCAGGATTACACCATTTGCGGCCCTGGCGCCGTATATAGCTGCTGATGCATCTTTTAGCACTGATATACTTTCTATATCAGATGGATTTATACGGGCCAGACCACCATCACGGTCTGGGATTCCATCAACAACTACAAGGGCTCCTGTATTATTATAGGTATTAGTACCCCGAATCCTGATCTGGGCGTTGTCATACCCAGGTTCTGCACTGGCCTGCTGAACAAAAAGACCCGAAACTCTTCCTGAGAGAGTATTGGTGAGGTTTACTGATGCTGATTTCTCGAGTTTCTCACCCTGTACAGAGGATACTGCTCCAGAGATCGTCTCTCGTTTCTGAGTTCCATAACCCACAACGACCACCTCATCAAGACTGGCCACATCTTCCTGTAATACGACATCGATTTCGTTATTGTTTTTAACGCCTACGACCTGTTCCTTAAAACCCACATAGGTGAATTTGAGTTGGGTGTCCCCGTTATCAAGGGTTATTGTAAAATTACCATCAAAGTCAGTCACAACCCCTACTTGTGGATTGTTAACATCTATAATGGAGACTCCTGGTAAGGGTAGGCCATCTGCTGCTGCAGTTACAGTACCAGTCACTGAGATTTGGGATTGTGCGGCTGAAATGAAAAAGCCGCTTAAAAGCAAAAATAAAATTTGGGTTGAAATTTTGCTTATGGTGTGGGTACACCTAGAGCGTAGTTTTTTATTCATAATGTTGGGTTAAGAAGTTGTTAGTAAATCAAATATACATAATAATTTTATCCTTATGTTAATTTTTGATAATGTAAATAGAATTTTAAAAAAAAGATTAAATAAATGGAAATTGGTTTTAGAGAATTGAAATAAGTGGGAGGCGTAGCGCTTGGTTTTATAAGCCGCACGTGGTTATCCTTTTTACCCGTTTTTGGGTTTTCCAGCTTTGTTGATTCCGCCATTACCGCTACAATTATCTTGACTTTTTTTGGGAAGAGATTTCAATATTTTTTATTTGCCGAAGTTATGTTATTATTCATCCGATGTGATTTTATACTTATCTGATATTTTCCCGAAGGAAAAAACTCAAAAGTCTCCAATTTGAATCCAAAAAACCTTATTGAACTTGCTCATTATAAAATGCCGTTCGGTAAATATAAAGACCGTTATCTCGTTGATATTCCAGAGTATTATTATACTTGGTTTAGACAAAAAGGTTTTCCTACCGGAAAATTGGGACGCCTCATGCAGGAGATGTACGAAATCAAGGTCAATGGGCTGGAGGATCTGATCTACAAAATTAAGAGGGATTATCCTGGGCCACCATTAAAACAAAAACCTTAACATTCTTAATAATCCCTTAATGGGTCTGCCCATTAATCCCTAACTTTGCGCCCCGTAAACGTAATTTATTCGTAAAAAATGGCAGACACCAAGTATATCTTCGTTACGGGCGGGGTTTCTTCTTCATTGGGCAAGGGCATAATCGCTGCTTCTCTTGCAAAACTCCTGCAGGCCCGTGGTTATCGAGTAACCATACAGAAATTGGATCCCTACATTAATGTTGATCCCGGTACCCTTAATCCTTATGAACATGGGGAGTGTTATGTTACCGATGACGGTGCCGAGACTGATCTTGATCTGGGCCATTACGAGCGTTTTTTAAACGTTAAGACTTCACAGGCCAATAATGTTACTACAGGCAGGATTTATCAGAGCGTTATTGAGAAGGAACGCCGAGGTGAGTTTCTGGGTAAAACGGTGCAGGTTATTCCCCATATTACCAATGAAATCAAAGAGCGTATTCAAATACTGGGAAACAGTGGTGATTATGATATAATCATTACCGAAATAGGGGGCACCGTAGGTGATATTGAATCGCTGCCTTACATTGAATCGGTGCGTCAGCTTAAATGGGAACTGGGTGATGACAACGCCCTGGTTATACATTTAACTTTGGTTCCCTTCTTGTCTGCCGCCGGTGAACTAAAAACCAAACCCACCCAGCACAGCGTAAAGACCTTGATGGAAAGTGGTATACGTGCCGATATACTCGTATGCCGTACAGAACATGAGCTTAGTGATGACCTGCGGGAAAAACTGGCTCTTTTCTGTAATGTCAAAAAGGAAGCGGTCATACAGAGTATCGATGCCTCTACAATCTACGATGTGCCCAATTTAATGCTTGAAGAGGGACTTGATACGATCACATTGCAAAAACTTAAACTTTCTGAAGATACAGAACCGGTACTTACCCGTTGGAACGAATTTCTGCGCAGGCATAAAAATCCGAAAGCCGAGATCCGTATTGGGCTTATAGGTAAATACGTTGAGCTACAGGATTCTTATAAATCCATATTAGAGGCATTTATCCATGCCGGTGCAGAAAATGAAGTGCGCGTAAGGGTAGAGCCTATCCATAGCGAGTTTATCAGCCAAAATGTGATCGATACCAAAGTATCTAAAATGGATGGTCTGCTGGTTGCCCCGGGTTTTGGCGAGCGTGGTATTGAGGGCAAGATCAAAGCTGTACAGTATGCGCGTGAGCACAGTATCCCTTTTTTGGGGATTTGTCTCGGGATGCAGATGGCCGTTATCGAGTACGCTCGCAACGTGGCAGGCATTAAGGAGGCAAATTCTACAGAGATGCAGCCGGATAGCACAGCGCCGGTGATTGACCTAATGCAGGAGCAGAAGGATATTACACACATGGGCGGTACCATGCGCCTGGGCTCTTGGGACTGTAATCTGGTGCCTGATAGTATCGCGCACCGTGTTTATGACCAGGATACCATAAGCGAGAGACACCGCCACAGGTATGAGTTTAATAATGCATATAAAAAACAATTGGAGAAGGCTGGTATGCACATTACCGGCACCAATCCAGATACGGGGCTTGCAGAGATCATAGAGCTCCCGGCCCACCCCTGGTTTGTGGGTGTGCAATACCATCCCGAGTACAAAAGCACCGTGGCCAGCCCGCATCCGCTTTTTGTTGCCTTTGTGCAGGCTGCTGTAAAATATAATCAGTCCCACGATTCCGCCAATGTGGCATGAGGACTTAAAATGGGCGCGTTATTGAATGCGGTAAAATGATTTTCTCTGGGTTACCGATATTGCTATTAATGAGGTAATATGGATTATCCAGAGCCAATAAAATAAGTAAGAATTGAGAATATTCAGCTTTAAGCTGTACAGATTATGGAAGAAAAAAAATTAGATTTTAAATCAATTATCGGTTTTGTCCTCATTGGGGGCATCTTATTGTTTATGCTTTATCAAAACCAGCCCACACAGGAGGAGCTGGATGCCAAAAAGGCTAAGGAGGAACAAGTGGCTACCGAAAATCAAGCGCAGGATAAGGATACGACGGCTTTCGCAAACACAGATGCTGAGAAGCAACTGGATGAACCCAAGGATTCTGTAGGAAAAGCACGCTTTCGCGAAAGCTTGGGCAAGTTTGCCTATTCTACCACTTTGCCTTCGGCTAAAGATAGCATTACCACGATAAGCAATGAGGTCTTAGAGATCAAGGTGAGCAACAAAGGCGGTTTTATCACCGAAGCACGGCTAAAACCGTACAAGACCTATGATTCTCTGCCTGTGTATCTCATTAAAAATGGAAACGCGCGATTTAATCTTACCTTCACTACTTCAGATAACCGCACGCTGAATACCAAAAATCTTTATTTTGAACCTACTTTGACTAAAAATGGAGATCATCAGGTGCTCTCTATGAAACTCAAGGTCGCTCCCAATGAATATCTGGAATATCGATACGAGATCAAGCCCAAAGATTACATGATGGATTTTGGTATCAAAACCGTAGGCTTACAAAATGTGATCAACACCTCACAGCCCATGCGGCTCAACTACGATTTTAAGGGATATAGAAATGCCAAAAGTATTACATACGAGAATAGATACACGCGCCTTACTTATGAATATGAGGGCAATCGAAACGATAAGTTGAAAGCAACCGGTGAAGATACCGAAGTGGAGAAAAATGTGGACTGGTTTAACTTTAGACAACATTTTTTCAGTTCTATCTTATTAACCGACACACCTTTTGATGAAGTCAAATTTTCCTCCAAAGACTTGGTCGAAAATGAAGAGGTAGATACCGTTTTCACAAAACAATACGGTGCTGATATGTTGCTGAAGCCAAAAAATGGCGAACTCAACTATGCCATGAACTTGTATTATGGGCCTTCAGATTATACGATTTTAAACAATTATGACAGGGGTATTGATGAAGCGATGCCATTGGGCTGGGGAATATTTGGCTGGATCAATAAGTATATCATCATTCCTATCTTTGGGTTTTTGATCAGCTTTTTACCGGCTGGTATTGCAGTGATCGCACTTACGGTTCTTATGAAGCTTGCCCTATCACCCGTGCAGTACAAGCAGTATCTTTCGCAGGCTAAAATGAAAGTCCTCAAACCTGAGCTTGATGAGATCAAGGAGAAATATGGGGATAACAAGATGAAAATTCAGCAAGAAACCATGAAATTACAAACGACCGCAGGGGCGAGCCCCTTAAAAGGTTGTCTGCCGGGTATTTTGCAGATTCCTGTTTTTTATGCGTTATTTACTTTTTTCCCTAGTGCTTTTGACCTACGGCAGAAAAGTTTTCTTTGGGCGAAGGATCTTTCCAGTTATGATAAGGTAGCAGAACTTCCGTTTAAAATTCCCTTTTATGGGCAGCACGTTAGCCTTTTCCCAATTTTGGCTGCCATTGCGATCTTCTTTTACATGCGTATGACTACAGGCCAGACTATGCAGCAGAACGCCCAGCCGGGGATGCCCAATATGAAGTTCCTAATGTACCTTTCGCCGGTTTTTATGCTTATTTTCTTTAATAATTATGCGAGCGGTCTAAGTTTATATTACCTCACCTCAAACCTTATTACCATTGGTATTATGCTTGTAATCAAAAATTACATCATAGATGAGGATAAGATACATGCTCAGATACAATTAAAAAAGAAACAGCCTAAAAAGCAGAACCGCTTTCAGCGTAAAATGGCTGAAATGATGGAACAGGCCGAACAGCAGAAAAATGGCCGGAAATAATCCTTAATGAAGGTTAATTATAAAAAAAACCTCGGTATTAACCGAGGTTTTTTAGGTACTATAGCTGTAATCGATGGAAATTTTTAAATAGCTAAAAGTATTCATCAGTACGTTGAGGGCAAGTTCAAATCAATTTATTGTTAACCGAGCCAGATATTCAAAACTCGGCCTTTCTTCTAAAATTTCTGCCTTAAAACCGTTTTCGGCTGCCGATTCCCGCAAGGTTGCAAAATCGAGATAGAGCCACTCAAAAGGTTTGGATTGCTGTTTTTTATAACTGATCTCAAAAATGACCTCTCCATAGTAATCGCGGTTTAAGTCTACCCAATAACTGCCATCTTCCTCTTCAAACATATAATTAATATCTGTACTGTCGATAAGGATCTGGCCATCTGGTAGCAGAAGGCTTTTAAGATGCTTTAGATAATGATCTATTTTGGACATGCGCTCAAAAATCCCAGTGCCGTTCATGAGCAGTAATATAGTGTCAAATTTTTCTGATTTAAAATTCAGGAGCGGTGCACAAACGGCTTTATAAACCCCTCTTTTTTTGATGACTTTTACAGCATTTGAGGATTGATCTAGCGCAGTCACATCAAGATCTCTACGCTGCAAATACAGGCTATGGCTTCCGGCACAGGCGCCGATATCAAGAATTTTTCCTTTGACTAACTGAAGGGCCTTTTGCTCTAGAACTGGCATTTCATCAAAATTTCTAAAGAGATAGGGGAGTGGGATTTCGTCATCCTCGGTAATCGATGAATGTACGGTGATATTTTCGGTATAATTCCCGTTAAAATAATCCAATAGTGCTTTACCAAAGATATCCGGATCCTTGCTGTCTTGCAATGCTTTCGCGAAAGCGGTACGCATCATATAGATGAAAAATTTATGTTTTGACTACTTTTGCAGTATGGAAGATCTTGTCAAAAACCTCCCCTTACTGGCCAAAGATAAGCATAAGGAGCATAGCGCGTACTTTAAAAAACTAAAACGGAAACCGCCCAAAGACCTTGATTATCAAATGGGCCAACTGCACAATGAAGAATTCGCACAGACCGATTGCCTAAATTGCGCCAACTGCTGTAAGACTACCGGCCCATTATTTACAGATCGTGACATAAAACGTATCTCCAAACATTTTAAAATGAAGGAGGCTGCATTTATAGACACTTACCTAAAGATTGATGAGGATCAGGATTATGTGCTGCAGCAATTGCCCTGCCCCTTTCTGGGTGCGGATAACTATTGCTCAATTTATGAGGTACGACCAAAGGCCTGTGTAGAATTCCCACATACAGACCGTAGGAAATTCCATAAAATCTCAAATCTTACCTTAAAAAATGTCGAGATTTGCCCGGCTGCTTTCAATATTGTGGAAAAAATGCGGGAGCGCATTCCGATAATTTGACTGGGGGTTTTAATTTATTTTGCTACCTCAATTATTAAACTCTGAAAATTTAAGGGTCAATGGATTCGGTTTATGACAATTCTGAACTGCTTTTGTCTTCCAGGGCCTTCATATCTTTATCTTTTTCTATATGGGTAATGGGTTGCATTTTCAGAGAACTTATATCCTTATCAGACGCTAATTTTAAAATATTGAGGTTTTTATGATAATTAAGCAGTTCAATTCCTTTTTTTTCCAGTTGTTGCTTAAAGTCTTCGGTTACTTCAAAATCTTTATTTACAGTTGCTAGAAAAGTACTTTTCATAATTGACACTATTTTATTGGTGTAGGCCATTATTAATGATGGAGAGATGCTTTTAGCCTAAGCAATATTTTCTTTCGCTTTGGCGAGAGCCTGTACAAGTCCGCTGCCAATATCCTGAGCCGTTTGCCCCTCTAAAGCTTTTGCATTTTTTTCCATTTTGAGCCATATTTCAGCTGCCGAGAGATTTGGAAACGCTTCTACATACAAAGCCGCAGTACCTGAAACATGAGGTGTCGCCATGCTTGTTCCGCTAAGGGTGGCATAAAGGTTATCCTCAGCGTTTTTAGAAAAAGAACTGTAAACATTGACACCAGGGCCTGAAATATCCACCCGCCCACCGGTATCTATATTGATCCCGGCATTAGAGAAATAGGCTACCTGCAATTCTTCATCTACTGCCGCCACAGCCATGATAGATTCTGCATCTGCAGGGCTTCCCACAGGTTGTACCGATCCTGGGCGGCGGCTGTCATTACCAGCAGCAGCAATAAGCAGACAGTTAGCCTCAAGTGCCCTACGGCCTACCTGCTCAAACACCGGAGATGGTTTCTCGCCCACGCCCACAGAAGAACCAAGTGACATCGAGGCGATGCGAGCTCCTTTTTCGATTGCCCAATCAATCGCATCTATGATCCCACTGGTGCTGCCACTTCCCGCATCTGAAAGTACTTTGCCAATGAGCAGATCTGCACCTCCGGCTACCCCATATCGTTCGCCGGTTTCCTTATTGCTGTTTCCGGCGGCGGTCCCGGCAATATGCGTACCGTGGCCATTGCCATCAAAATCCCAATCCTCACCTTCTATAAACGACTTACCAGTAATATTACGGCCTTCAAAATCGGGATGAGGTAGGTAAAAACCAGTATCTAGACATGCGATAAGTACACCTTTGCCGGTATATCCATCCTTCATCAGGTTTATCGCCTTGATGCCCCACGTGGCCGTTTCCCAGCCCAGGGCGTCGTCCTTCTGTTTTCCATCCTTAAGGGTAGTTTCCAGTTGATCGATCTGTTTTTGTAGTAGTGAGGCTGTCTTTTTAATTTTGGCCAGGTCGTCCAGGCTGGTGACGGGATGATATTCACGCTCTTTCTCCCAATAAACTATGGGGTTTCCGGAGGCTTTCTCGAGTTCTCTGAGTTTTTGCTCACTAATATTGTCTACAACGGCAACGCCCAGGTTTTTATAGATGATTCCGGTTTTTTCCTTCATGATGCTTGCAGATCTTACCTGCGAACTCAATTCCTTTGAGGATATAAGTTTTTTCTCTAAACTTATTTCGGCCTGGGAAATGCTTTTTTCTGAGGTATCCTCAAGAAGCACGATATAACGATCTTGTTTTGCCTGATTTTTTTTGTTGGATGATGTTGCCATGAGCGTTGGGTTTTTATTGAAGTGTTATCGGGGTATTATGACAGAATAAATGAATGAAGTTTAACTCTTTAAAGTTACACCTTCAAAAAATCAACACAAAACTTTAATAGGAATTTGGGTGAAAATCCTGATGGGAAAAGGGTTTTTCTCGGTCGTAAAGCAGGTTTTTACTCACCTTTGAGAGTAGTGACTAGTTTATAACCTTATTTATTGGATACAGGGGAAATTTTAAAAATCAACCGTGCATAGGGATAAATTATTCAAAACCGGATATCTTTTACATGTTTAAATTATATTACGGACTTAAGATGTGTGGTCATTGAGATGTTAAATGTCATTGCGCCTTAAAATATTGATGTAATGACTGTATATTAATATTGTGTGAATGTGGCGTTTTGGCTTTAAGTCAAGTATTTATTTTACTATCTTTAATTCTAACCTAAGAAATTAATAGTCTATGAAAAATACTCTAATATCAAAATTTAATTTTAATCTGGCGCTCCTCACAATGATCACATTGAGCATATCTGCGTGTAAAAATGATGCAAAGCAGGATGACGGCCAGAATGTTGATATGGCTATAAAGGCAGATGATAACAATGCACAATTAACGCTTCCGGAAGGTTTTGGAGCTTTAAAAGTTGCTGATACCCTTGGCAAAGTACGTCATATCGTGGTAAATGATAAAGGCACGCTCTACGCTAAGGTAGATAACGGTAAAGGGGGTAAGGGCATAGTTATTTTAAAAGATACTGATGGTGATGGCCGTATGGATCAGCAAACCTCTTTTGGCGATTATGGGGGTACAGGCATCGCACTTCATGATAATCAACTCTACGCGACTTCAAATTCTGTAATTTTCAGATATAAGCTGGGTGATGATGGCACACCACTCAACAAGCAACAGCCAGATACGATTGTTACAGGTCTTTTAGACCGTGGTGAGCACAATTCAAAATCAATCACTTTTGATGACGCTGGCAATATATATGTCAATGTCGGCGCGTATTCAAATAATTGTCAAGTTAAGGATAGGACCAAAGGCTCGCCTGGGATGCGCCCATGTGCAATTCTGGACTCTGCCGGTGGAATCTGGCAGTTTAAGGCCGATAAGCTTAAACAAACATATGGTGACGGTGAGCACTATGCCACTGGCCTGAGAAATGTGGTAGGACTAGACTGGAACAAAAAAGAAAATAGCCTTTACGTGATGATGCATGGCCGCGATCAGCTGCACAGCCTGTATCCTGATCTTTATACAGAGGAGCAATCTTCAGAACTGCCAGCAGAGACCATGTATGAACTTAAAAAGGGTGACAATGCCGGATGGCCTTATCAATATTATGATCCCAAGAAAGAAAAGTACGTCCAGGCCCCTGAATACGGTGGTGATGGTGAAAAAAGTGGGGATGAAAAAGCCGTGAATCCCATCATGGCATTTCCTGCGCATATGGCGCCAGATGGACTCTTGTTTTATACTGGCGATATGTTTCCTGATAAATATAAAAACGGAGCATTTATAGCCTTTCACGGATCATGGAACCGTAATGGGCAACAAAAGGGATATATGGTTGCTTTTGTGCCTTTTGAAAATGGAAAGCCCAGTGGAAAATGGGAGGTTTTTGCAGATGGTTTTAAAGGTGCAGAAACTGTGGAATCAGCAGGTGATGCCGCACATCGACCGGTAGGTCTTGCTCAGGGTCCTGATGGATCGCTTTATGTCTCTGACGATCAGGGTGGAAGTATTTATAGAATCGTTTACAGCGATAAAGGCGCTGAGAAAAATTCAGCACAAGCGTATAACGATTTGAACCACTGATAAATACTATTTTCGTTTGCAGTGCATCCTGAATATATATATATATTATAAGCTGTAAGAAAAGACCTCATAGTTAGCATCTGTGAGGTTTTTTATCAAATAGTGACAACCATAAATAATAAAATTGAACCTTTAAAATTAAATCATTGAAAAGATGAATAATTTTCGTGCATTTCTTGCAATTACCATGCTTATTTTGACAGTTTATGGCTGTACCGATACCCCAAAAAAAGAAACTATAAATAAGCCTGACCAGGTGGTTTCCGAAGAAAAACCAGAAAAGAAAACTGAGAAGACCCTAAAGAAAATTGATCCTGCCCTTCAAGGTCAGATCGATAAGGGGCAAATTGTCTATACTACAAACTGCGCCGTATGCCATCAAAAAAGCGGTGGAGGGGTTCCCAATCTCAATCCACCGTTAAAGGGCACTGATTATATTTTAGGGGACAAGACGCGCTTGATATCTTTTATTTTAAAAGGTTCGTCAGAACAGCATCTAGAGGTGAAGGGGGAGACCTATTCTAACGTTATGCCCTCTTTTAGCGCGCTTGACGATTCCCAGATCGCGGATGTACTTACCTACGCGCGCAATAGCTTTGGCAATCAAGCAAGCCCTATAAGCCAGGATGAGGTTAAGGACGTTCGCCAAAACGGTCGTTAATAATAGTACTCAGAATTTTAGAAAAGGGACGGTTTTGAATAATGATTTTAGGACTCAAAATCGTCCCCTAAAAATACTGACTGATATATGGACGTTACATTCAATCCTCTAGCCCTCCGTGGCGTGTGGCATCCCGTGGTTCGGGCCATTCCATTTGCTCTCCGTTTCTTTGGCTCATCGGAAGCACACTTTTTTCACGTGAAGTTGTTTCAGGATCTTCGCTTGCCATATAAGCCAAGATGGCGGTTAGCATCACATTATTTTTAAGATCGTCAAAAACAATTTTATCATAGGTGTCCAGATTGGTGTGCCAAGTATAGTTCCAATAATCCCAGCTGAGCGAACTTAAACTGAAAGCAGGAGCTCCAGCGGCAATAAAAGAGGCATAATCTGAACCTCCTCGAGCTGGAGTCCCGGGAAAATCGGTTTCAATCCCGCTGCTTATTTTTTCTGGAACTGCGTAGAGCCATCGGCCTAAATACGCATAAGCATCTCTAAACCCACTGCCTGACATACGCACAACGCGGCCAGTACCATTATCCTGATTAAATACGGCCTGAACGCCGGCGACGATCTCGGGGTGGTCTTTTACAAAGGCCCGTGAACCATTGAGCCCTTCTTCCTCACTGCCCCAATGGCCCACCAGAATGGTGCGTTTGGGATGGGGGTACAACTTTTTTAGGATGCGCATCGCTTCCATCATGACCAGTGTTCCCGTCCCATTATCTGTTGCACCCGTAGCACCATCCCAACTGTCAAAATGTGCGGATAAAATTACATATTCATCAGGCTTTTCACTGCCTTTAATTTCCGCTATCGTATTGAATACGGGCACTTCGCCATTTTCTTTGGACGTTGCTTCCAATTTTATATTCGGCGTATCACCATAGTCCGCCAGACGGTACAACAATCCATAATCTTCTAAAGCGATATCTACAGTTGGAATCTTTCGCGTACGCGCACTAAAAACTTTATTAGCCCCAAAACCTTTTGACCAATACGAACTTATGATTCCCGCGGCACCCGCTTTTTCCAGTGCTTCGGGAAGCGTGCGGGAACTATACCCCGTGTTTTTGATGCGATCATCCCAAGCTTTGTCTATACTATCGCGTTCCTTTTTTATACGATCAAAAGAGCCTTCTGCGCCATATTCTTCCCAATTATCGTCGGGACGGCCAGTGGGTTGATAGGATGAAATCAGGACAAATTTTCCTTTGACCTGGTCTGCAATATTAATAAAGTCGATCGAATCTTTAGCCTGTGGAAGTAAGATGACCTCTGCGGTAACCCCTTTTTTTGACGTTCCCGGGCTCCATGCTAGTATGCGCCCCTGTAGTGTTGCCGTTCTTGGGCTTACCATATCAATATGGGTGATGCCGCGCTCCCAACCTCGCCAGGTACCCCATTGCTGATTTTCGGCTGGGATTTCCCAGGTTTTATATTTGGCCACGGCCCAGTCATTGGCCTGTTTCATCTGCGGGGTACCCACAAGTCTGGGCCCTATAACATCAAGAAGTTCATGGGCCAGATCTTTTAATTGGGAGTTATTTTTTTCTTCATCCATTATCCCATTGATAATCTTTTCTTGCTGCGCGAAAAGTAGGGTTGAGGTGAACAATACA
Source organism: Leeuwenhoekiella sp. (assembly GCA_965219335.1). Lineage (GTDB taxonomy): Bacteria > Bacteroidota > Bacteroidia > Flavobacteriales > Flavobacteriaceae > Leeuwenhoekiella. Next base: position 864,160 of record CBDCNG010000007.1, on the reverse strand, counting down.
AATAATAAGGTAATGGCTAATTTTAATTTCATAGTTATATTTGGTTAATGTGTTGGAAATAAATACTGGGTCTAAACTTAGCGAATAATACCTTGTACACGAGTTTTATTGATTAAATGTCAAGTATTGCTTTAATAAATAAAACTGTGATAATAAATCATTGATATTTGGTTATTTGGCAAATAATTTCAGGGTATTAAATCTAAAAATCTAGTTATATATTAGATATTTATTCCTGATTTTTTTAAACGCATCCAGGCCAGGCTTCCAGCTTTCCCTTATTTCCTGCATGGTCAACCCAGTCTCAATCTGCCTCTGCAATTTGGCGGTTCCCGCATGCGCGGAAAAATTTTTGGTATTAAAAAATGCGTCTTTTTTCTCATAATTGCGGTACGCCTTTATGATCCAGGAGAGATCCACTTTGTGAAGAATTGGGGCGCTCTGAAGGTTTAAACCATAACAGCGCTCGCCTTTAAATTTGGGATCTTTTGAACCAAAATTGGGCGTTGGTACATACGTGAAAGGATACTTGGATTTGGGTAAAAAAGGAGAACCCAATATCTGAAACTGCATATCTGTACCCCTACCGGCGTTAATGGTAGTGCCTTCCAGAAGCCCAAGACTAGGATAAAGATTGATGGAGCGGTCATTAGGCAGATTGGGCGAGGGGCGCACAGGCAGCGAATAGGGCATGTCGTGCGTGTAGTTTTTCATCGGGATGACGGTAAGATCGCATTGTATCCCATTATCGAGCCATTTTTCACCATTGATCATTTTAGCATATTCCCCTATCGTCATGCCATGCACAAGGGGCACACCAGCGTGCATACCTAAAAATCCGGTATATTTTTTTTCCATTATTGGCCCATCAACATAGCTGCCATTGGGGTCTGGGCGATCTAAAATGATTACGGGGATTTTGGCTTCTGCGGCAGCTTCCATAACATAGTGCATCGTGGCAACGTAAGTGTAAAAACGCACCCCAACATCCTGTATATCAAAAATGAGCACATCAATTCCTGCTAACTGCTCGGGTTTCGGTTTTTTATTTTTTCCGTAAAGAGATACAATATCCAGCCCCGTTTTGGGATCTTTTCCGTCCTTAACCTTTTCGCCTGCATCCGCCATTCCCCGGAAGCCGTGCTCAGGAGAATATACCTTGACAATATTGATGTTACGAGTCAGTAGAGAATCTACGAGGTGAAGATAAACCCTTTCGCCAGAGGGCAACGTCTTTTTCAGGATTAACGTACTCGGATTGCCCACAACCCCCACTTTTTTACCGCGTAGAAGTGGCAGGTAGATTTCGGTGCGATTTGCGGCTAAAATAAGCTGATTTTGCCCTTTTACAGGCTTGTGGTTGGATGTGTCAATGAATTTTTCCTTGGAACCTGTGTCTGTATTTTGACCAATTTTCTCCTTATTTTGGTAGGTTTTAGTATTGTGTACCCCGGTTTTCGCAGCTGCCGCTTTATTTGTCTTTGGTGTTCCGCAGGAAAACAGGGCCGCGAGAATTAAAAAATGGGTATTTTTGAGCAATTTAAACGCCATTGTAAGATTGAATTTTGAATATTTTATAGCACGGCGCATTATCGGCTCCGGGAAGCATAAAAGTACGGCTTCAACCCCTATAATTAAAATCGCCATTATTGCGATTGTGCTGGGTATGGTCATGATGATCATCTCTATTGCCACCGGTGTCGGGCTGCAGAAAAAGATCAGGGAAAAGGTTTCTGCTTTTAATGGGGATATTATAATTTCAAACTTTGACGGCAACGATAGTGATGTCACGCTTAACCCGATATCTAAAAATCAGGACTTCTACCCCGATTTTAAATCCGTACCCGAGGTTACCCACGTCCAGGCCACCGCGCAGAAAGCTGGGGTAATTCGCACGGCGACTGATTTTGAGGGAGTGATTGTAAAAGGTGTGGGCGCAGATTACGATTGGAAGTATATGAGCGATTTTTTGGTAGAGGGGCGTTTGCCAAACTACACCGGAAAATTAAATACCGAGATCCTGCTGAGTCGATACCTGGCCAATCGCCTGGGGTTTAAAAATGGAGATAAGGTCATCGTCTATTTTTTAAAGGAAGATGGTGGTTTTTTGAGCCGAAGGTTTGATATTACGGGTATTTATGATTCCGGTTTTCAGGATTTTGATGAGCGCTTTTTGTTTGCTGACATTCGGCATGTCCAGAAGTTAAATAAATGGAATGATGATGAGGTTGGGGCTTTTGAGGTATTTGTAAATAATTTTGACAATATCGATAAAATCGGGAATGAGGTTTATGCCCATACTGGCTCCCTGCTTAATGCCATGACCATCACTCAAAAGTATGGGTCTATCTTTGAGTGGCTTTCACTTTTTGACTTCAATATTGCTCTCATTATCGGAGTTATGATTATTGTGGCCGGGATCAATATGATTGTGGCATTGCTGGTGCTTATCTTAGAGCGCACACGTATGGTGGGCATCTTAAAGGCCCTGGGCAGCCCTAACTGGAGCCTGCGCAAAATCTTTATGTACAACGCACTCTACCTTATTCTCATTGGGCTATTTTGGGGCAATGTGGTCGGTATAGGTTTATTGCTGTTGCAAAAATACTTTGGGTTTATTTCCCTTAATCCTGAGACTTACTATGTAAGTCAGGCCCCGGTCTACATCAATGGGTTTTATATTCTGCTTCTTAACCTGGGTACTTTTTTACTCTGCGCGGCCATGTTGCTGATTCCTTCTTATATTATTACCAAAATCTCACCGGTCAAGACGATCAATTTTGACTAAGTTAGAACGTGGAATATCAATGTGATCAACAGGTGCAGATATGTAAATGATCGGTCTGTATTACCTTACGGTCTGTAATTACTGCAATTCATTCATAAATGTTTGCATTTCAGTTTATTTAATTTCCGTAAATTGAATTTAAGCCTCATTTTTGATCCATACACTAAAAGGATATGGAGCAGATTATTATCATCGCGATTTACGTACACGCCTTTTTTGGCGGGATTGGGCTGCTGGCTGGTACGGTGAGTTTTGCGGTCAAAAAGGGAGGCCAGGTACATACCCTTGCGGGTAAATGGTTTAGCGTAGGCATGATCATCAGTTCTTTAATATCTATGCCAATAGCTTGTATGCCGGGTCACGAAAACACCTTTCTTTTCCTCATTGCAATCTTTACGATTTATATGGTACTTGCCGGTAACAGGGCGCTAAGCTTTAAACCTAGGTTAAGAAAACAAAGGGCGGATCTTATGGATAAACTGATCTCGGGATGTATGCTTATTTTCTCGATGATTATGATAGGATTTGGCATTTATGAACTCATAAAAGGTGAGAATCAAGCATTATTGTTTGCTTTTTTTGGAGCTATTGGGCTTTTTTTGAGTTGGAGGGATTTTGTGTTTTACCGCCAACCTCACCAAGTTAGATCGGGCTGGCTGATTAATCATGTAGGCCGTATTGTTGGAGCCTACATTGCATCAATCACAGCATTTATAGTAACCGGGCTTAAGCTGGGGACGCTCTTTTTCTGGATAGCACCGTCCATTTTGGGCACGCTGGCCATTGTTTATTGGGTAAGAAAAATAAAAAAGGGTCAATGGGCCAAACCAAATACAATAGCTAGTTAATTTTTGCTGCAGAAGAAATAAATAGGGAGGCTTTCGCCAAAACCTAACGCAAAAAGTATCTTTGCGACTTAACTCAAAACATGAACTACGCAGAAAATATATTGGGCACGATAGGTAAAACCCCATTGGTCAAGATCAATGCGCTGGCCAAAGAGCTTCCCTGTCTGGTACTTGCCAAATATGAAACTTTTAACCCCGGCAATTCCGTAAAGGATCGCATGGCTGTCAAGATGATAGACGCGGCAGAGGAGGCTGGAATATTAAAGCCCGGTGGCACTATCATCGAGGGGACGAGCGGTAATACGGGTATGGGACTTGCGCTGGTCGCCATCGTACGCGGCTATAAGCTGATTTGTGTCATGTCTGATAAGCAGAGCAAGGAGAAGATGGATATTCTGAAAGCAGTGGGCAGTGCGGTGGTGGTATGCCCCACGGACGTTCCTGCTGAGGATCCACGATCCTATTACTCAACAGCTAAACGTCTTTCAGAAGAAACACCCAATTCTTATTACGTAAACCAATATGACAACCCTTATAATTGCATTGCGCACTTTGAGTCCACAGGTCCTGAGATCTGGGAGCAGACTGATGGTAAGGTGACGCATTTTGTGGTGGGAGTAGGAACGGGTGGTACCGTTTCTGGGGTGGCTAGCTATCTTAAGATGAAAAATCCAAAGGTAAAAGTTTGGGGTGTTGATACCTATGGGTCAGTATTCAAAAAATACCATGAGACGCGTATTTTTGACGAAAATGAAATCCATCCCTACGTGACCGAAGGTATTGGCGAAGATATACTGCCTCTTAACGTAAATTTTGACCTGATTGATGGCTTTACCAAAGTGACCGATAAGGATGCTGCAATCTATACCCAAAAGCTTGCCAAAGAAGAGGGTATGTTTTTGGGAAATTCTGCTGGGGCCGCGATAAAGGGGCTTTTACAACTTCAAGAACATTTTACTAAAGATGATGTGGTAGTCATTCTTTTTCATGATCACGGTAGTCGCTATGTGGGCAAAATGTTTAATGAGGAGTGGATGAAAAAAATGGGATTTGTAGAGTAAGCCCAGGCCGATAAAGCGATATTACAAGATAAAAAAGGTTTTATTTGCTTCTATTCAATACTTGCAGACCAATTTATTTTTGGCAACATTTTTCATTTTGAAGTATTACTGACTTCTTTTATCTATAATATTACTGAATGGCCATAAAAAAAGGCATGGCTTTAAAACCATACCCTTTTCCGTTGGTTGAAGCCCTGCTTCTTAACTGTCTTCTGCTTTCAGGTCCATAGAGGTAATCTTGTATTCTGGGTTTTCATCACCTGCTTTTTTCATTAGCGTGACTTTACCGGAGGAATTCACAACATCACCGTCTTTATTTGTGGCGCTCACGCGTATGGGCATGGTTACCTGATAATCCTTACCCATTTTTTGGGCAGTTGCCCCTTTTTCATAAGTTACCGTAATCTCTTCATAATTAGGATTTTTCTTAGTAAAATCGGCATAATTGTCACCTACACTTTTGGGAGCCCACATATCGTAGGCATCACGTGGGCTCTTTCGCTTAAATGAATCATAATAATCGTTGATCACTCCTTTGGCATCTGCTATTTCTTTTTTGTTTTCTTCGCTCATTGATGGGTCGGTGGTATCGCTATCCGGTACCTTACCCGTGGTTTTATCCTCAAGGCGAACGACTTCTTCACCATTTTGCTTTTCGTCGGTTTTGGAGGTCTTTCGATCCACGCAAGAGGTTAGGGCTATCGTTGTAAGAAGAAGTGTGCAGAGGGTATATTTGGTCATCATTTATTTTTTTCTAAAATTAAAAAAGTAGATATATGCACGGTATTAAGAAAATCCCAAAATTAGTTTATATTTAAAATCTCTGGCCTAAAGCAGACTTAATCAACGCAGTAAAATTTAATTAAAATGAAAGAGGATTTTTTGCATTATTTATGGAAATACAAAAAATTCGATCTTTTTGACCTAAAAACCGCTACTGGTGAACCTATTGAGGTTATTAAAACAGGAATACACAACCATCTTGCTGGCCCTGATTTTTTTAACGCACAACTAAAAATTGCCGGCCAGTTCTGGGCGGGCAATGTAGAACTGCACTCCAAAGCGTCAGACTGGTACGCCCACGGCCATGAGAATGATAGCCATTACGACAGCACCATCCTGCACGTGGTCTGGGAATATGACATGGATATTTATGGAAAAAACAACAGACCAATACCTACCTTGATCCTTAAAAAATTTATTAAACCGCAGCTTATCATTTCCTATAAAAATTTATTTGACAATCAGCAACGAGGTTTTAATAACTGTGAGCGGGATTTTGCATCGGTTCCTCACGGTTTGGTTACTGATTGGCTTGAACGGCTGTATCTGGAACGCCTTGAGCGTAAGGTTACCCAAATCAAAACACTGTTGATCGAAAATAACAATGATTGGGAAGCGATACTTTTTAGGATGCTTGCGCGAAATTTTGGCACCAAGATCAATAGAGACGCTTTTGAGGCCCTGGCGGAGACACTACCATTCAAAAAGGTTAGGAAAATAGCGAACGTTGCGGGAGGTCTGGAGGCCACTTTTTTGGGTATGGCACAGTTGCTTCCCGAAGGGCCAGATGAAGAGCATCCCAAAAAATTAAAGAATGATTTTGAATTTTTGAAAACGAAATATCGTCTAAAGTCCGCCGTCGCGGTGCCCATGCATTTTTTCAGGCTCCGGCCGGTCAACTTTCCTACCATCCGGTTATCGCAGCTAGCGGCGGTCTATGAGCACAAAGTCCAGTTATTTTCAGAGGTGATCAGAATTAATGATGTGGAGGGATTTTACAAATTGTTTTCCGTTCAGGCCAGTACTTATTGGGATACACATTTTAATTTTGGCAAAGAACAGCCGAAAAGAGTAAAAATACTGACCAAAAATTTTATCGACCTTCTAATGATCAATACGCTTATCCCCATAAAATTTGCATATAATAGAACTATTAACAAGACTGATCAGGAATCCATTTTAAACCTGATCTCACAAATTTCACCTGAAAAAAATAAGATTACAGACCGGTTTTATGCCCTGGGCGATATACCAAAGAACGCATTGATGTCACAAGGCGTTCTTCAACTTAAAAACGAATATTGCGATAAAAACCAATGTCTCAAATGTCGCGTGGGAAATTATCTTATTAACAGGGCAGTAATTTAGGCACAATTTTAAGGTTATTTATATACGGAAATGGGTATGCTGAATCATGACAAAAATTTTAGAAACGCCACGGTTAATACTTGCAACAGTCTCCACAAAGGATTCTGCCTTTTTTTTAACGTTGCTGAACAGCCCAAACTGGATTTTATTTATTGGAGATAGGGGAGTTAGGAGCCAGAATGAGGCGGAATCTTACATCAGGGAAAGTCTGATCAAATCTTATGACAGCAACGGATACGGTTTATATAAAGTGACCCTGCGGGAAAATGGAACGCCTATCGGTATCTGTGGATTTGTAAAACGAGATTACTTAGAACATGCAGACATAGGATTTGCCACCCTGCCCGAATTTGAGGGCAATGGCTATACCTTTGAGGCGGCCAAAGCAATGATGCACTACGGATTTATGGAATTGGAATTTAGCACTATTTTGGCCATTACATCAACAGTAAATACTAGATCACGCCATCTTTTAGCAAAAATTGGGCTGCTTGAAATAGGAACGATCAAACCTGCGGGTAGCAATAAAGTGCTCTTGCTATTTTCAATTCACAAATAAAAATGGGCAATGGCCCAGTACATTAATAATTCTATCCGTCAAGTAGGGAAACTGTATGTAAATTGCGCTTGGGTCGCTTTCGCGAAAGCAGTTAAGGTGACGAGAATACTGCTAGAGTCAAGATCGAAATGCATAAGTTTGGTCAATCAGGGTTTTGGTATCATAAAATTACTTTTTTAAGAGAGAAAGCGGTGCTATTCTAGCTCAAAAATCTTTATTTTAATATTTACGATATGAAAATGATTTACGACATACGGCATTATTTTGAGCGCAACGGTTTTTATGTCTGCTCGCGTCTGGCCGACCGTATGGGCATCCGTGCCAAAAATGTGAGGCTGTCTTTTATTTACCTATCTTTCGCAACCTTGGGGCTCGGTTTTGCGCTCTATCTTTTTATGGCCTTTTGGCTACATATAAAAGATATGGTTTATACCAAGCGCTCTTCGGTATTTGATCTCTGATTATGCTCTCATTTTTTAGGTCTAAAATCTATATCGCTATATTTCTGGTCGTCTCCATGCTGGTGATCGGTATTTTGGGTTTTAAGGTTATTGCACATTATTCCTGGGTAGATTCTATCTATATGACCATAATCACCATTAGTACTGTGGGTTTTGGTGAGGTATCCCCCTTAAATGATCATGCCAAAATATTTGCGGTGGTGCTTATTCTTACCAGTCTGGTAGCATTGGGTTTTGCCATTTCGGTAATTACCGAATATATTGTAAGCCGCAGTAGTTATGAAATTATAAAACATAGAAAAGTGCAAAAAAAAGTGGATAAACTTGCAAACCACGTTATTGTGGTGGGTTACGGCCGTAACGGAAAACAGGCGGTCGAGAAGTTGATGAGCTACGGGCAGCCCTTTGTAGTCATTGAAAAAGATGAACAGATTGCCGAGCGTTTTTCCAGCGAAAAACTTCTGTTTGTGACTGGTAACGCCAATGAGGATGAGATTTTACATCAGGCCGGGGTTGAGCGTGCCTCTACGCTTATCTCCGCGTTGCCAGAAGATTCAGATAATCTTTTCGTTGTACTTTCCGCACGGCAGATTAATGCTACCATGAAAATTATAAGCCGTGCATCCGCGGAAACCACCTATCAAAAACTCAAATTTGCCGGGGCAAACAATGTGATCATGCCTGATAAAATAGGCGGCGACCATATGGCTTCACTGGTCGTAACTCCTGACCTCCTCGAGTTTTTAGACAATCTACAGGTATCTACAGAAGGCAGCGCAAACGTTCGGGAAATACCATACCAAGCAGTCTGTCCCGACCATAAGGACAGGACAATACGGGAAATAGACCTGCGCAACCGTACTGGATGTAGCATTATAGGTTATAAATCCCCAGATGGTAATTATACCATAAATCCTGAAGCAAATCTCATGCTGAGTACAGGCTCCAAGCTTATTGTGATAGGGCGGCCCGAACAAATAGAAAATTTACATAATGAATTTGCGATTTAGTATTATGTTTACATATTCCTAATCAATTTGTGAAAATGATAAGGGTTTGTCAATGGTTTTACATAATACAGCTAATTTGTAATGAAGAAAATGCTATCCTTGTTTTTGGGCCTATTTCTGCCCGCTATGGTTTTTGCCCAAGAAAGTGCCGAGATTGGTATTGATGAGCAGATTAATCAGGCTTTCTCCCCTATATCCAACTTTTTTTCCAAAGTGGTTTTCTTTACTGTTTTTGATACCCCATTTATATTAATCTTACTGGTCTTCAGCGCGCTCTTCTTTACCCTTTATTTTGGTTTCCCAAATTTCCGGTATTTCTTTCAAGCTATACAGACGGTAAGGGGCAAATATGAAGATATTGAAAATCATGGGGCGACAGTCTTATATGGCGATGAAGGCATTGCTCAGGGAACGGATATGAATAACGTTAAGGACATACTTGCGCACATTGAAGGGCTGGAAGATGACCTAAATTTGGATGATAATCTTGCCGTTACCATACGTGAAGAAAGTTCTGAAGGTGAAGTAAGTCATTTTCAGGCGCTTGCCACAGCGGTCTCGGGTACAGTGGGCAATGGTAATATTGCCGGTGTTGCCCTTGCCATTGCCCTGGGCGGTCCCGGTGCGACATTCTGGATGATCATTTGTGGGCTTTTGGGTATGAGCACAAAATTTGTGGAATGTACGCTGGGTGTTCAATACCGCGATGTGGGTACTGATGGAACTGTATATGGGGGCCCCATGTACTATTTGACTAAAGGTCTTAAGGAAAAGGGTTTTCCATTGCTGGGAAAAATAGCTGCAGTACTGTTTGCGGTATTTTGTATAGGTGGATCGTTTGGTGGTGGCAATGCCGCGCAGTCCAATCAGGCCACTATTGTGCTCAAAGAACTGTTCAATCTCGAGAGTACGGGAGCTGGTTTTTGGATTGGCGTTGTACTCGCGTTACTGGTAGGCATCATTATCATTGGTGGTATCAAACGTATCGCATCGGTAACTGAAAAAATAGTGCCGTTTATGGCCCTCTTTTATATGGTAGCCTGTGTATATATCATTTTTTCAAACCTGCACCTTCTGGAAGAGGCGATCGCTTTAATTTTCAGAGAAGCTTTTAAACCTACGGCAATTGGTGTAGGTAGCATTATTGGCGTCGTACTGGTAGGCTTTAAGCGAGCGGCATTTTCAAACGAGGCAGGAGCTGGCTCGGCCTCTATAGCCCACTCTGCTGTAAAAACCAAATATTCGGCAAGCGAAGGACTCGTTGCACTATTGGAACCGTTTATTGATACGGTTGTCATTTGTACCATGACCGCACTGGTAATCGTGATCTTTAACCTTGGCGGTATTTTTGATTATGGCGGTGACGGCTCTGGGGCGGTGCTGATAGATGGAGTTTCCTATGAAGGTGCTGGAATTACTTCTAAAGCTTTTGCGGCGTATATCCCTTTTTCTAATGTTTTTTTAACCATCGCCGTGGTGCTCTTTGCGGTCTCCACTATGATCAGTTGGTCTTATTATGGCCTTCAATCCTGGAAATATCTTTTCGGAAGGGGTAAAGCTGCAGACTTGATCTATAAATTACTATTCTTAACTTTTGTGATCATCGGGGCGGCAGCTAATATGAAATCGATCTGGGATTTTTCTGATGCCATGATTTTTGCAATGATCTTTCCAAATATGGTGGGCCTATTCTTTCTATTTCCAGTGGTTAAAAAGCAACTTGACCGTTATCTGGCAGCCATTAAGTTAAAAAAGGGTGCTTTAGATAGGGTGGATTGAGATTAAAATGAATTGGGAATTTATTAGCATAACATATCCCTACAGATTTTTTAATGTTTGATATTCATCTAAAAAGCTTTTCTATTTAGGAATTTGCTCTCACAATTTTTGGTTGTATAAACTAAAGAACCGCCTTATTTTTAAAGGTTGTCTGCCATTTTTAACGGGAATACCTTTGAAAAAACTTAATTTTTTTTGCATCTTGCCATCTTCCATCTTAAAATAATCCAAAATTAATATGAAGAAATTTATGCTGTCCTGCATTGGCCTTATGTTGCCATTGCTAACATTTGCTCAGGAAAATCAAAGTGTGGGTGAAAAGATCAACGCTGCTTTTGAAAAGTACACTACACCAATTGTTGATCTCATTTTTTATCCCGTACACATTGCCGGAAAAGATCTTCCCATTGTCGTTCTGATATTGCTTCTGGGTGCTACTTTTTTTACAATATATTTTAAGGGGGTTAATTTAAGGTACATAAAAGATTGTATTAAGACGGCCGGTGGCAAGTATGATGAACTCGACCACTACGTTCCAGCAGATGAAGAAATCGTCGTTGAGGATGGTAAAATCAAGGATACCGTTAAGCTTACGGGCGAAGTGCAGGGCGAGGTCACGCACTTTCAGGCGTTAACGGCATCACTCTCGGCCACGGTAGGCCTTGGTAATATTGCCGGTGTGGCGGTTGCCATTGCCATAGGCGGGCCGGGGGCTACGGTCTGGATGATCGTAGCTGGTCTTTTGGGTATGGCATCTAAATTTACCGAATGTACCCTTGGCGTAAAATACAGGGAAGTTGACGAGAATGGCAAGACCTACGGCGGCCCGATGTACTACCTTTCTAAAGGTCTTAAGGAAATGGGCATGGCCGGTTTTGGTAAGTTTTTGGCAATATTTTTTGCAATTATGTGCATTGGTGGTTCTTTTGGTGGTGGAAATATGCTTCAGGCCAATCAAGCAGCTGCGCAGTTAATACAGGTTACAGGATGGGAAAGCGCTAACGCTGGTCTTTTTCTAGGTATTTTAATGGCAATAATTGTTGGCCTGGTCATTATCGGCGGGATCAAGAGGATAGGCTCTGTTACCGAAAGGGTAGTGCCTTTTATGGCCATTATATATGTGCTTTCTGGTCTTATAATTATACTTATCAATTATGATATGATCGGTTTTGCCATCAAACAGATTTGGCAGGGCGCTACGAATCCCAATGCTGCTTTTGGGGGTGTAGTTGGTGTACTGATCGTAGGCTTTCAGCGTGCGGCCTTTTCTAATGAGGCTGGTGTAGGCTCAGCATCAATCGCCCACTCTGCAGTAAAAACACGCTATCCCGCCAGTGAGGGGCTCACCGCTTTGCTGGGACCTTTTGTGGATACCGTCATCATCTGTACAATGACTGCAATTGTGATCATTATCACAAATGCCAAGCACAATCTTTTTACCTATGGTAATCTGGATGCCAATAGCAATGTGATGCTCAATGCGACCAATCAGCCCATCAATGGGGTTGACCTGACCTCTGTCGCTTTTGACTCTGCGATTCCGTATTTTTCTATTGTACTTGCGGTTGCTGTAGTACTTTTTGCTGTATCCACAATGATTAGTTGGTCCTATTATGGCCTCCAGTCTTGGAAATTCCTTTTTGGTAAAGGGAAAGCTTCTGATACCACTTACAAAGTGCTCTTTCTAATTTTTGTGATCATCGGGGCTGCTTCCAGTCTGGGTGCAGTGCTCGCATTTTCTGATGCGATGATCTTTGCGATGGTATTCCCCAATATAATAGGGCTGATACTGCTTTCGCCAAAAGTGCGTCAAGAGCTTAAAGCTTATCTTAACGCCATAAAAATAGGCCGGATGGACGCTGTTATCGATAAAGACAGCAAAAAGGCCAAACCAGCTAGTTAATCTCTGATTTTGAAAACATTCAAACAATCCCACTTGTTCCTCAATAAAAGGCAACAAAGTGGGATTTTTCTTTTATTGGCATTAATTGTTTTAGGAATATGTTTTTCATATTTTATGAATTTTGAACCTGAAATGGAGGATAATAGTGCTAAAATCCAACTTTTTCAAGCACGTATCGATTCGCTCAAGGCGAAAAAAATCCTTGCAGATGAGCCAAAAGTATTCCCGTTTAACCCCAATTTTATAACAGACTACAAGGGCTACACCCTGGGCATGACCGAGAAACAAATTGATAGGTTTCTGCGCTTTCGCGAAAGCGGTAAATGGGTAAACTCTGCCAATGATTTTCAAAAAGTTACCGGCGTTTCTGATTCCCTGCTCAACAAAATGTCACCGTTTTTTAAATTTCCCGAATGGGTAACCAACCCTAAGCCAAAAGGCGATCCCTATTACAATAAGAATGCAAAGACTTTTGCTCAAAAGAAAGATCTCAATCAGATCACTGAAGCAGAATTCATGACCGTAGAAGGCATGACGCAAAAGCTTGCGGTGCGTATTGTGAGTTACAGAACCCGTTTAGGTGGTTTTTTGGAGGATGACCAGCTTTTTGATATTTATGGATTAAAGCCAGCTACCGTTTTTAAGATCAAGGATGACTTTACAGTAAAGACAAGGCCAGATATCAAAAAAATCGATGTTAATACTGCCAATGCCTCAGACCTTTCTACCGTTGCCTATATCACTTTTGACCAGGCCCGTGAGATTATTAGCTACCGCAGCTTGCACGAGGGTATATCTGATCTTGATGAACTTCTAAAAATAGAAGGGATCACCGCTTATAAATTAGGCCGAATTAAATTATATTTGTCCGCCAGCCAAAGAGAAAAAATGGACGGTCTTTAACCGCGACATTTTTTGAACTAACAACCACTGCCAATTTTAAGTTAGTTTAGTCTAAAAATAAGTACATGAAACATGCATATTTTACCGAAGAGCATAAGCTCTTTAGGGAAAGTTTACGGGATTTTTTGAGTAAAGAGGTCGTTCCGCACCTTGATAAATGGGAAGAAACTGGGATTATTGACCGGTTTATCTGGGAAAAATTTGGCGAAATGGGATTTTTTGGTATTAATTATCCCGAGAAATATGGTGGCCTGGACCTCGATATATTTTATACGGTCATATTTCTTGAAGAATTGCAAAGGATCAATTCAGGAGGCTTTGCCGCTGCAATGTGGGCACACGCCTATCTTGCCATGACACATCTAAACAAAGAGGGTGATGAGCGCATAAAGGAGGATTACCTGGCGCCCAGTATCGCTGGTAAAAAAATAGGCTGTCTTTGCATTACCGAGCCCTTTGGAGGCTCTGATGTAGCCGGGATGAGAAGTACAGCCATTCTGAATGGCGATCACTATATTCTTAACGGAAGCAAGACCTTTATTACCAATGGTGTTTATTCAGATTACCTGATCGTCGCTGCAAAGACTGACGTGCAGGCTGGGAATAAGGGCATGAGCATATTTGTACTTGACCGCGAGATGGAAGGCATCAGTGCAACTAAACTTAATAAATTGGGCTGGCGTGCCTCCGATACGGGGGAAATTGCTTTTGCCGACGTAAAAGTGCCCGTAGCTAACCGGATGGGAGACGAGGGGCAGGGTTTCCCTTATATCATGCAGCATTTTGCATTGGAGCGCCTCATAATGGGTATTAATGCACACGCAAGGGCAGCATATGCGCTCGAATATGCACTGGGCTATATGGAGGAGCGTACGGCCTTTGGTAAAAAAATAAACAAATTTCAGGCACTGCGCCATAAAATTGCCGAAATGGCTAGTGAGATCGAGATGTGCAAAACCTTTAATTACGCCATTGCCAAAAATATGAACGACGGCGAATATGTGGTCAAAGAGGCGAGTATGTCTAAATTACTATCTACTAAAATGGCTGATGAGGTGATCTACAGTTGCCTGCAAATGCTGGGTGGTTACGGCTATATTGAAGATTATCCGCTGGCCAGGATGTATCGGGACAGTAGGCTGGGGCCCATAGGTGGCGGCACCTCTGAAATTTTAAAGGAGATTATTGCAAAAATTGTGATTGATAAAAAAGAGTATAAGCCGGCGCGTTAAGACTGTAAAATAGTTAGGGCAAAATAATAGCCTATAACAAATAAGATTTTCCCTTGCCAGTTTTTTAGATTGCTCTATATTTGCAGCTTCAATCACAGAACGGAGTACGAATTAAAAGAAAGGAGGTACCACTATGTTAATTATACCAGTTAAAGACGGAGAAAATATCGATAGGGCGCTTAAGCGTTTTAAAAGGAAGTTTGATAGGACGGGCACTATGCGCAGGCTGCGTGACCGCCAAAGTTTCACTAAACCTTCTGTAGAGAGAAGGCGTGAGATACAGAAAGCTTCTTACATACAAGGGCTTCGCGACCAGGAGAATATTTAAGGAGACTTTATTGCAACAGCAAATTGCTTATGCGATAAATCACCAAATTCATCCCGATTTTATATCCGGATAAACAAATCCGTCTTTGCCGACCTTGTTCGACAATGGGGTTTTAACAGAGAGACTAATCCTCTTTCAACATACAATCCGTTTAAACGTAAAGTTTAGGCGGATTTTTTTATGATTTTCATACTATTTTGGCAGCTTTTTGTGATAAGGCGTACATTTGATTAGTAAACCGCCCATTTTGGATATAGAACCCTTTATTGATTACCTCAAATTTGAGAAACATCAAAGCCGACATACGCTCATCGCCTATAGGGCAGATATAGAATCATTTTTTGCATTCGCGGAAGCGGAATATCAAATACTTAATCCCTCAGAAATTCACTATCCAATCATCCGTTCATGGATCGTACGCCTGATAGAAAAACAAAATTTATCCAACAGAAGCGTAAATCGGAAGACCGTTTCCTTAAAGGGGTATTTCCTTTTTATGCAGAAAATAGGGGCAGTGAAAACTTCACCCCTGGCTAAACATAAAGCGCTTAAAACAAAAAAGAGGATACAGATTCCCTTTTCTGAAAAAGAAATGGAGGACGTGCAACTGCTCCTGAACGGGGATGATTTTAAAACGCTGCGAGACCGCCTTATCCTTGAGCTATTTTATGGGACTGGCATGCGAAGGAGCGAGCTGATCAACTTAAAATGGGATGACTTAAACATGGGTAGCAATACTTTAAAGGTTTTGGGCAAGGGAAATAAGGAGCGCGTGCTCCCCATGCTCCCTTTTTTAAAATACACATTATTAGCATATAGGGAAAAGCATGAAGATGCTTTCCCCAATACACAGGTTCCATTTATATTGTTGACGAATAAGGGTAAAAAAACCTACGATTCTTTTATCTACAAGACGGTAAACAGCTATTTTAAGATCGTTTCTGAAAAGAAAAAAACAAGCCCCCATCTGCTGCGTCATAGCTTTGCTACACACTTGCTCAATAATGGGGCCGATCTGAATACCGTTAAGGAGCTTTTGGGGCATTCCAGTCTAGCGGCGACGCAGGTTTACACACATGTTGGCATAGGGCGGTTAAGAGAGGTCTATGGGAAATCGCACCCACGCAACAGGAAAGATGATTGATGGCAAAGGATTATGATGGGATTTGCAGTATTATAATTCTTGCAGTCTGGGTAGTGTAATTTTATATTTTGAGGCCCTACCTGGAACGATTTCAAAAAAGAATTTGGGCCGCAGAAACAGAAAATTATTTGCAAATAGTTTTGTTAGAAATAAAAATTATCTACATTTGCAGTCCGTTAGAAAAAACGGACTTTTTTATGCTCAAAAAGTATAAAAAAGCCGATGTAGCTCAGTTGGCTAGAGCACGTGATTTGTAATCTCGGGGTCGGGGGTTCGAGTCCCTTCATCGGCTCAAATCTGGGAGGAAGCAAAATTTTAACCAGATTCGATCTTTGTATTTGACTGGGGCTTGGAGGGGTATACTTTCTTTGAGTGAAGTTGAGATAAGATTCTAGATTGAGCTTCAGAAATACTGGAATTTACGTTTTGATGCTAGTAAATGGATGCATCCTGATTTTTAAGAAATCAGATTTGAAATTGTGTGATTTATCAATAATTGGGGAGATACTCAAGCGGCCAACGAGGACAGACTGTAACTCTGTTGTTTTACGACTTCGCAGGTTCGAATCCTGCTCTCCCCACATTAAATTCTGGATTTTAAATTCAGGATTGTACAAGCGGGAGTAGCTCAGTTGGTAGAGCGTCAGCCTTCCAAGCTGAATGTCGCCGGTTCGAACCCGGTCTCCCGCTCAAGTTTTATTTCCGCGCAGGCGGAAATCTTATTCACCAAAGAGCATATTTTATTTAAAATATGTAGTTTTTAAAACTGGATAGGAGCCTTGGGGCAGTTCGCTTTCGCGAAAGCGATATAAATATTAAGCCGACGTAGCTCAGGGGTAGAGCGTTTCCTTGGTAAGGAAGAGGCCACGGGTTCAAATCCCGTCGTTGGCTCAAAAGTGGGAGTTTAGTCCTGCTACTGACAGGTGTTGAAAAATGCCTGGTTTTTTGCGTTTTTAAAGTTTAGGGACGTTTTTTCACAATTGAACACTAATAATAACTAAGATTAAAATTTAAATCATGGCAAAGGCAACATTTGATCGTTCCAAGCCCCACCTTAATATAGGTACCATAGGGCACGTAGATCACGGTAAAACAACATTGACAGCGGCTATAACCACTGTACTTTCCAGCACAGGTCTTTCAGAATTAAGAAGTTTTGACTCGATTGACAATGCACCAGAAGAGAAAGAACGTGGGATTACCATTAACACTTCACACGTAGAGTATGCGACAGAGAATCGTCACTATGCACACGTGGACTGTCCAGGTCACGCGGATTACGTGAAAAACATGGTTACCGGTGCTGCCCAGATGGACGGTGCTATTCTTGTAGTGGCTGCAACTGATGGCCCCATGCCACAAACTCGTGAGCACATTCTTTTGGGCCGCCAGGTAGGTATCCCCCGCATTGTTGTATTTATGAACAAAGTGGATATGGTAGATGATGAAGAGCTACTTGAACTTGTTGAGATGGAGGTTCGCGACCTTTTGAGCTTTTACGAGTATGACGGTGATAACGGTCCTGTGATTCAAGGTTCTGCTTTGGGAGCCCTTAATGGTGAGCAAAAATGGGTTGATAAAGTTCTAGAGCTTATGGAAGCTGTAGATAACTGGATCGAGCTGCCACAGCGTGATGTAGATAAAGCTTTCCTTATGCCCGTTGAGGACGTGTTCTCAATTACTGGTCGTGGTACCGTTGCAACTGGTCGTATAGAAACCGGTGTTGCAAATACTGGTGACCCTGTAGAGATCATTGGTATGGGTGCTGGTAAATTAACATCTACCATTACAGGTGTTGAGATGTTCCGTAAAATACTAGATAGGGGTGAAGCTGGAGATAACGTAGGTATCCTTTTGAGAGGTATCGAAAAATCCCAGATTTCTCGTGGTATGGTTATAACCAAGCCAGGATCGGTAACACCACACCAAAAATTTAAAGCGGAAGTTTATATCCTTAAGAAAGAAGAAGGTGGTCGTCATACGCCATTCCATAACAATTACCGCCCACAGTTTTATGTACGTACTACTGACGTAACTGGTAACATTATGTTGCCTGATGGGGTTGAGATGGTAATGCCAGGTGATAACCTTACTATTAACGTAGAACTTATTCAACCTATTGCGATGAATGTTGGTCTTCGTTTCGCTATCCGCGAAGGAGGTAGAACTGTTGGTGCAGGCCAGGTAACTGAAATTCTTGACTAATCAGGAATAAGTCTGAATGTATTTTTAAGTTAAGGTGTCCATCTTAAGGACGCCTTAGCTTTTATTAATAAATGACTTAATATGGGCATGTTGCCCAAAGGGTCAGGATATTAGATTTTAAGCTTTTTCGATATTGTCGAAAGCGTAAGCTTAAAGTTACGGGTTTAGCTCAGTTGGTAGAGCACTGGTCTCCAAAACCAGGTGTCGGGAGTTCGAGCCTCTCAACCCGTGCAGAATTAAAATGATAAAATTGCACGAGGTGAAAAGTCTGTCATTAATAGGGCTTTGTAAACTCAAAGTTTCTGAATCTCAAGAGTGTGATCAATTATCGTAATATAATAGGAAGATCTTGTTTTATAATTTGAATAGGGTCTTTATTTCAAAAAACCGCTAAGTAATAATAGAATAAAATGGCTGGATTTGTAAATTATCTTAGGGAGTCCTATAATGAGCTGAAAAATCATGTTACGTGGACACCGCTTGCTGAAGCTCAGCGGTTGACCGTTCTTGTGGCTGTCTTCTCAATAATTTTTGCACTAGCTATTTGGGGTGTCGATACTGTTTTTAGCAGGGCGATCAAATTCTATTTTCAACTCGTGGGAGCTTAAAAAACATGGCTATGACAAATACCAATAAAGACTGGTACGTGGTTCGGGCCGTAAGCGGTCAAGAGAACAAAGTGAAGGGATATATTGACCAAGAGATTGCACGATTTAACCTTGAGGATTATATAGAGCAAGTGCTTGTGCCTACCGAAAAGGTTGTGCAAATACGCAATGGAAAAAAAGTAAATAAAGAGCGTGTATACTTTCCCGGTTATATAATGGTGCATGCAAATCTGGGCGGTGAGGTCACCCACATGATCAAATCGATCAATGGTGTTATAGGTTTTTTAGGAGAGACTAAGGGAGGTGATCCCGTACCCCTTAGAAAATCAGAGGTTAACCGTATGCTTGGCAAAGTTGATGAGCTTTCTGTTAAGGCAGATAATGTCGCCATCCCCTTTGTGGTTGGAGAAACTGTCAAGGTTATCGATGGACCGTTTAATGGATTTAATGGTACGGTAGAAAAGATCAATGAAGAGAAACGCAAACTCGAGGTCATGGTTAAAATATTTGGTAGAAAAACACCATTGGAGCTCAGTTATATGCAAGTAGAAAAAGTTTAGACATACAAATGTTACATATATAGGGATATCGTTCTTCTGCTTCCACTAAGGGACATATCAAACTAAATCATTTAAAATGGCAAAAGAAATAAGTAAGGTTGTTAAGTTACAGGTTAAGGGAGGTGCTGCAAACCCATCCCCACCCGTTGGACCAGCTTTAGGTGCTGCCGGTGTTAACATCATGGAGTTCTGTAAGCAGTTCAATGCACGTACCCAAGATAAAGGTGGTAAAGTGCTTCCTGTGGTGATCACTGTCTATGGGGATAAGTCCTTTGACTTTGTGATAAAGACCCCCCCTGCAGCTGTACAGTTATTGGAGGCAGCTAAAGTAAAGAGCGGTTCTGGAGAGCCCAATCGTAAAAAGGTTGCCAGTGTATCCTGGGATCAGGTTAAAGCCATTGCAGAGGATAAAATGGTAGATCTAAACGCATTTACAATTGATAGCGCTATGAAAATGGTTGCTGGTACAGCTAGGTCAATGGGAATAACCCTTAAAGGACAAGCTCCTTTTTAACAACCACAAAAGCAAGCAATAATGGCAAAAGTAACAAAAAAGCAAAAGGAGATCCGTGCTAAAGTGGAGTCGGGTAAGACCTACTCATTAGCCGAAGCTTCTTCGCTGATAAAGGAAATAAGCAAGGTCAACTTTGACCCTTCTGTTGATCTGGCAGTTCGGCTCAATGTAGATCCGCGAAAAGCGAACCAGATGGTGCGTGGTGTGGTGACATTACCGCACGGTACCGGTAAGGATGTA
The DNA here is from genome assembly GCA_965219335.1 of Leeuwenhoekiella sp. Lineage (GTDB taxonomy): Bacteria > Bacteroidota > Bacteroidia > Flavobacteriales > Flavobacteriaceae > Leeuwenhoekiella. Next base: position 843,866 of record CBDCNG010000007.1, on the reverse strand, counting down.
AAAGTACTTGCTCTGGTTACTCCTGATAAGGAGGCCGATGCTAAAGAGGCAGGCGCAGATTATGTAGGTCTCGATGAGTATTTAGAAAAGATCAAAGGTGGGTGGACAGACGTTGATGTAATTATCACAATGCCGAGTGTAATGGGTAAGTTAGGTCCTTTAGGACGTGTATTGGGACCTCGTGGGCTTATGCCGAACCCCAAAACAGGTACGGTAACCATGGATATCGCAAAGGCAGTAGCTGATGTCAAGGCTGGTAAGATAGACTTTAGGGTTGATAAAACTGGTATTGTGCACGCTGCGATAGGTAAGGCATCTTTTGATGCTGATAAAATCGCATCAAACGCAAGGGAACTCATCACCACTTTAGTTAAGCTGAAACCGGTAGCCGCTAAGGGTGTTTACATAAAAAGTATTTTTATGTCAAGTACTATGAGCCCTAGTGTAGAGGTAGATTCTAAACGCTTCGCGGAGCAGTAAAAAGTAAATCATGACAAGAGAGGAAAAATCAAAAGCAATTGAAGATATCACTGCTCAACTTGCTGATAGTCCACACATTTACCTGGCCGATATTTCGGGGCTAAATGCCGAGGCTACATCAAGGTTACGCAGAGCCTGTTTCAAGGCTGGGATAAAGCTAGCTGTTGTTAAAAATACACTTCTGGCAAAGGCAATGGAGAGTTCTGATAAAGAATTCGGCGAACTGCCCAGTATTTTAAAGGGCAATACATCGATTATGTTATCAGAGACTGGTAATGCTCCCGCTAAAGTGATTAAGGAATTTCGCAAGAAATCCGATAAGCCACTTCTTAAAGGTGCCTTCATTGAGGAGGCCATTTATGTAGGAGATGACCAGCTAGATGCACTCGTCAACGTTAAATCAAGGGAAGAGCTTATAGGTGACATTGTTGGTCTTCTTCAATCGCCTGCTAAGAACGTGATCAGTGCCCTTAAATCTGGTGGTAATACCATCGCTGGCCTGGTCAAAACACTTTCTGAAAGGGAAGCTTAATCAAGTACGCACTCAGTAATTAATATAAACTAGAATAATTTTTTTAAAAACGATAGAAATGGCAGATTTAAAAGATTTCGCAGAACAATTGGTAAACTTGACCGTAAAAGAGGTTAATGAACTTGCAACTATTTTGAAGGATGAATATGGCATTGAGCCAGCAGCAGCAGCTGTTGCAATGGCAGGTCCTGCTGGAGGTGGTGAAGACGCCGCTGAAGAGCAAACTGAGTTTGATGTAATCCTTAATGCACCAGGTGGTTCTAAACTGGCAGTTGTAAAACTAGTCAAAGAATTAACTGGAGCAGGTCTTAAAGATGCAAAAGCACTTGTTGACAATGCACCTAGCCCTATCAAAGAGGGTATTGCTAAAGATGAAGCTGAAGCTATAAAAGCTCAACTTGAAGAAGCTGGCGCAGAGGTAGAGCTTAAGTAAGCTTACTGCATACTATATCAAAGGTTTAGGTCTTTTCGCTTTGGCGAAATAGGCCTAAACCATTTGTCGTATATAAGGTTTATCTATTTTTTACGACTATTATTGCCCGCGATTGTTTATATTCTGTCTAAGGAAAAATGCTATTAAACTGAATAAAAACGTTATTTATCAGGTTTTTTTCGCTTAGACGAAATCATAAAGTGTAGCTCTGGGATAAAGATATTGATCCCATTTTAATGTAACTAAATAATAATCGCAACTCCTGCCAGCCAGGACATTCAATTTATTTTAACCTAATTCCGTTCGTTGAAGATGCAAGAAAAACAAGCTGAAAGACTGAATTTCTCCTCGGTGCTCAACCGCCCCGATTATCCGGATTTTTTGGATATCCAAATTAAATCCTTCCAGGATTTTTTCCAGTTGGAGACCAAGTCAGAAGAAAGAGGAAAAGAAGGACTGTACAACACATTTTTAGAAAATTTTCCGATTACGGACACCCGTAACAATTTCGTGTTGGAATTTTTGGATTATTTCGTAGATCCGCCCCGATATTCCATTCAGGAATGTATAGAGCGCGGTCTTACTTATAGCGTTCCATTAAAAGCGCGATTAAAATTATATTGCACAGATGATGAGCACGAGGATTTTGAAACCATCGTGCAGGATGTGTATTTGGGAACTATACCTTATATGACACCCAGTGGTACTTTTTGTATCAATGGTGCAGAACGCGTAGTTGTATCCCAATTGCACCGTTCTCCCGGGGTTTTCTTCGGACAGTCTTTCCATGCAAATGGAACTAAACTTTATTCTGCCCGGGTAATTCCTTTCAAAGGCTCATGGATTGAGTTTGCCACTGATATTAACAGTGTGATGTATGCTTACATTGACCGAAAGAAAAAATTACCCGTTACTACATTATTTCGGGCTATAGGTTTTGAACGGGATAAGGATATCCTGGAAATTTTCGACCTTGCTGAAGAGGTGAAGGTTTCAAAAACTGGTCTTAAGAAATACCTTGGTCGTAAACTTGCCGCACGTGTACTAAATACTTGGCACGAGGATTTTGTGGATGAGGATACTGGTGAAGTTGTTTCTATTGAGCGTAATGAGATTGTTCTAGATAGGGATACTACCCTTGAGAAAGATCACATTGATGAAATATTGGATGCTGGCGCGAAAACTATCCTGTTGCACAAAGAGGATAATCAGCACGCAGATTATGCGATTATTCACAACACATTACAAAAAGATCCTACCAACTCTGAAAAAGAGGCGGTAGAACATATATATCGTCAATTGCGGAACGCAGAGCCACCTGATGAAGAAACAGCACGTGGCATTATTGATAAACTATTTTTTAGTGACCAGCGCTATAACTTAGGCGAAGTAGGCCGCTACAGGATGAACAAAAAACTGGGTCTTGATATCGGTATGGATAAGCAGGTTCTTACCAAAGAAGATATCATTACGATTGTAAAATATCTGATAGAGCTAATAAACTCTAAGGCTGAGATTGATGATATTGATCACCTTTCAAACCGACGTGTGCGTACGGTAGGTGAGCAATTATCCTCACAGTTTGGCGTAGGTCTTGCCCGTATGGCACGTACGATCCGTGAGCGAATGAATGTACGTGACAACGAGGTCTTTACGCCAATTGACCTTATCAATGCGAAGACGCTTTCCTCAGTGATCAATTCCTTTTTTGGTACAAATCAATTGTCCCAGTTTATGGATCAGACCAACCCGTTGGCAGAGATCACGCATAAGCGTCGTCTTTCAGCCCTTGGGCCTGGTGGTCTTTCTCGGGAACGTGCAGGATTTGAGGTACGTGACGTACATTATACGCATTATGGTCGTTTGTGTCCTATTGAGACTCCTGAAGGACCAAATATTGGTCTGATATCCTCTCTGGCAGTTTATGCCAAGGTGAACAGTATGGGCTTTATCGAAACACCTTACCGTAAAGTTACCGATGGTAGCATCGATCTTAAAACCGAACCGCAGTATCTGAGCGCTGAGGAAGAGGAAGGCATGTTGATCGCACAAGCTAATAATCCTATGGACGACAAAGGTAAAATAGAGCCTGAACGTGTAATTGCACGTATGGAAGGAGATTTTCCGGTCGTAGAACCGATTTCAGTGCATTATGCGGACGTTTCACCAAACCAAATTGCCTCTATATCTGCCTCTTTAATTCCATTTTTGGAGCATGATGATGCAAACCGTGCCCTGATGGGATCAAACATGATGCGCCAAGCCGTACCGTTATTGAGGGCTGACGCCCCGATCGTAGGTACTGGACTTGAACGCCAAGTGGCTTCAGATTCAAGGGTGCTGATCAATGCCGAAGGTGCTGGTGTTGTGGATTATGTAGATGCCAACGAGATCACAATTAAATACGACCGTACAGAGGATGAGCGAATGGTCAGTTTTGATGATGATAATAAGACTTATCAACTTATCAAATTCCGTAAGACCAATCAAAGTACATCTATCAATCTAAAACCTATTGTAAGACGTGGTGATAGAGTTGAGAAAGGTCAAGTACTTTGTATGGGCTATGCGACTGAGGATGGGGAGTTGGCTCTTGGCCGAAACATGAAGGTTGCCTTTATGCCTTGGAAAGGGTATAATTTCGAGGATGCCATCGTGATTTCAGAAAAAGTGGTTCGTGATGATATTTTCACCTCCATCCATGTAGATGAATATTCGCTTGACGTCAGGGATACCAAATTGGGCAACGAAGAATTGACCAATGATATACCCAACGTTTCCGAAGAGGCCACAAAAGATCTTGATGAAACTGGTATGATTCGAGTGGGCGCAGAGGTAAAACCAGGCGATATTCTTATTGGTAAGATTACTCCTAAAGGGGAGTCTGACCCCACGCCGGAAGAAAAACTGCTCCGGGCGATTTTTGGTGATAAGGCAGGCGATGTTAAAGATGCATCTCTTAAAGCCTCACCTTCCCTACGTGGTGTGGTTATTGATAAGAAACTTTTCGCAAGAGCGATAAAAGATAAACGTAAGCGAGCCAAGGATAAAGAGGATATTGCTGCTTTGGAGACAGAATTTGATACTAAATTTGATGAACTTACCGCTGTATTAGTAGATAAGCTCTTTCAGATGGTGAATGGCAAGACCGCTCAGGGTGTTAAAAATGATCTTGGAGAAGAAATCCTTCCAAAAGGTAAAAAATTCACCTTAAAAATGCTTAACGCGGTTGAGGATTATACCCATCTTAATCAAGGTACCTGGACAACTGACTCTCATACCAATGAACTGATCGCTGACCTTTTACACAATTACCGTATAAAAGAAAATGATCTTCAAGGTAACTTACGACGTGAAAAATTTACCATTTCAGTCGGGGATGAGCTTCCTGCAGGTATCATTAAGTTGGCTAAAGTTTATGTAGCAAAAAAACGTAAACTTAAAGTAGGTGATAAGATGGCGGGACGTCATGGTAATAAAGGTATCGTTGCCCGTATCGTGCGCCAGGAGGATATGCCATTTCTTGAGGATGGCACTCCAGTTGACATTGTACTTAATCCATTAGGTGTACCTTCCCGTATGAATATTGGTCAGATTTATGAGACCGTACTCGGCTGGGCAGGGCAAAAATTGGGTCAGAAATATGCAACCCCAATTTTTGACGGTGCAACATTAGATCAGATCAATGAGCTTACCGATAAAGCTGGTATACCACGATTTGGCCATACTTATCTTTATGATGGTGGTACGGGAGACCGTTTTGATCAACCTGCAACGGTGGGTGTGATCTATATGCTCAAACTTGGCCATATGGTTGATGATAAGATGCACGCACGTTCTATAGGGCCTTATTCCTTAATCACGCAACAACCGCTGGGTGGTAAAGCACAATTTGGTGGCCAGCGTTTTGGAGAGATGGAGGTATGGGCACTTGAGGCTTATGGCGCTTCCAGTACCCTTCGTGAAATTTTAACGGTAAAATCAGATGATGTGATCGGTAGGGCTAAAACCTATGAGAGCATTGTTAAAGGTGAACCAATGCCAGAACCTGGTCTGCCCGAGTCATTCAATGTATTGATGCACGAGCTAAAAGGTCTGGGACTGGATATACGTTTGGAGGAATAATAATTAGTGACTTCCCGCTCCGGCGGGAATCCTAAAGTCCTCCTTAATGACGTTTTGGAAACGTCGCAAACACTAATTAAATTTTCTACATAAGCTATTATGGCAAGAAGTATAGATAATAACACAGTAAAGAGATTTGATAAAATCTCCATAGGTCTTGCATCTCCAGAGGCGATTTTGGCTGAATCCCGCGGTGAGGTACTAAAACCTGAAACAATAAATTACCGTACCCACAAACCCGAGCGTGATGGCTTGTTCTGTGAGCGTATCTTTGGTCCCGTTAAGGATTATGAATGTGCCTGTGGCAAGTATAAAAGGATTCGTTACAAAGGTATCGTCTGCGATCGCTGTGGTGTTGAGGTAACTGAGAAGAAGGTACGCCGTGACCGTGTAGGCCACATCAATCTTGTGGTACCGGTTGCCCATATCTGGTATTTTAGAAGCTTACCCAACAAAATTGGTTACCTGCTTGGGCTTCCGTCCAAAAAGCTCGATATGATTATTTATTATGAGCGCTATGTCGTAATTCAGCCCGGTATCGCCAAGAATGCCGAAGGGGATGAATTGCAGAAAATGGATTTCCTAACGGAAGAAGAATATCTTGATGTTCTTGAATCCATTCCGCAGGAAAACATGTACCTCGACGATAGCGACCCCAATAAGTTTATCGCTAAAATGGGAGCAGAATGCCTTATAGAGTTGTTGAGGAGGATCGATCTTAATGAACTTTCTTATGACTTGCGTCATAAGGCAAACAATGAGACCTCAAAACAACGCAAAACTGAGGCTTTGAAACGCCTTCAGGTTGTTGAAGCTCTTCGTGATGCCAATAAAAATCGGGAAAACCTTCCAGAATGGATGATCATGAAGGTTATTCCTGTAATTCCACCAGAATTGCGACCACTAGTTCCTCTAGATGGTGGGCGTTTTGCAACATCAGATCTTAACGACCTTTATCGTCGTGTGATTATACGTAACAACCGCCTGAAGCGTTTGATGGAAATCAAAGCTCCAGAGGTTATTTTGCGTAACGAAAAAAGGATGTTGCAGGAAGCAGTGGATTCTTTGTTTGACAATACGCGTAAATCCTCAGCGGTAAAAACCGATTCTAACCGACCTTTAAAATCGCTTTCTGATTCCCTTAAGGGAAAACAAGGGCGCTTCCGTCAAAACCTATTGGGTAAACGGGTAGACTATTCGGCAAGGTCAGTTATTGTTGTTGGACCTGAGCTTAAATTATATGAGTGTGGATTGCCTAAAGATATGGCCGCTGAACTGTATAAGCCATTCGTTATTAGAAAGCTTATTGAGCGCGGAATTGTAAAAACGGTAAAATCTGCCAAAAAAATAATTGATAAAAAAGAACCAGTAGTTTGGGACATCCTGGAGAATGTTCTTAAAGGACATCCTGTACTATTAAACCGTGCCCCAACGCTTCACCGTTTGGGTATTCAGGCTTTTCAGCCTAAACTTATAGAAGGTAAGGCAATTCAGTTGCATCCATTAGTATGTACAGCTTTTAATGCTGACTTTGATGGTGACCAAATGGCCGTACACCTTCCTTTAGGTCCTGAGGCTATTCTGGAAGCTCAGTTACTAATGCTAGCTTCTAACAATATTCTTAACCCTGCAAATGGCGCGCCGATTACCGTACCTTCACAAGATATGGTTTTGGGTCTCTATTATATGACCAAATCGCGCAAGAGTACTGGGGATTATAAAGTTAAAGGTGAGGGGATTACATTCTACAGTGCTGAAGAAGTTGTTATTGCCTATAACCAAAAGGTTGTGGAAATCAATGCTAACATTAAAATACGCGCTAATGATTTTAACGAAGTCGGTGAGATTGTACCGCAGATCATTGAGACAACAGTTGGTCGCGTTATTTTTAACCAAAGCGTTCCCCCTGAAGCGGGTTATATTAATGAGGTGCTTACCAAAAAATCACTTCGTGATGTTATTGCCCGTATCCTTAAGCTGACCAATGTTCCGCGTACCGCTGAATTCTTAGATAGTATTAAGACCTTGGGTTATAATTTTGCCTTCCGCGGCGGACTTTCTTTCTCTTTAGGTGATATTATTATTCCGCAAGAAAAACAGGGAATGATTGACGAGGCCAATGAGCAGGTAGATGGTATTATGGCCAGCTATAACATGGGTCTTATAACCAACACAGAACGTTATAATCAAGTTATTGATGTGTGGACCTCCACAAATGCTACCTTGACCGAACTTGCCATGAAACGTATCCGCGAGGATCAACAAGGCTTTAACTCGGTGTATATGATGCTTGATTCTGGTGCAAGGGGTTCTAAAGAACAAATACGCCAGTTGACCGGTATGCGTGGTCTTATGGCCAAGCCGAAAAAATCTAACGATGGGGGTGGGGCCATTATTGAAAACCCCATTCTTTCCAACTTTAAGGAAGGGCTTTCTATCCTGGAATACTTTATATCAACACACGGTGCCCGTAAAGGACTTGCTGATACGGCACTTAAAACGGCAGATGCTGGTTACCTAACCCGCCGTCTTGTTGATGTTTCCCAAGATGTGATCGTTAATAGCGAGGATTGTGACACCCTGCGTGGCGTTGAGGTTTCTGCCCTCAAAAAAAATGAGGAGATTGTTGAGACGCTTGAAGCACGTATCATAGGCCGCATAGCACTGAACGATATTTTAAATCCATTGGATAGTGAAATTATCGTCAATGCAGGAGAGGAAATTACGGAGGAAATTGCAGCTGCCATAAGCAATGCGCCAATTGATTCCGTAGAGGTACGTTCCCCATTGACCTGCGAGGCCAAAAAGGGAATATGCTCCAAATGTTATGGTCGTAACCTGGCAACCAATAAAATGGTACAGCGGGGCGAAGCAGTAGGAGTGGTTGCCGCACAGTCCATTGGTGAGCCCGGTACTCAGTTGACCCTGCGTACTTTTCACGTAGGTGGTATTGCCGGTAACATTTCTGAAGAAAACAAGGTGATTGCTAAATTTACCGGTCGTCTTGAAATAGAAGATCTCAAAACTGTAAAAGGAGAAGATACCGAAGGTAATACTGCAAGTATCGTTATATCCCGAACATCTGAGGCTAAAATATTTGATTCTAAAACAGGTATTTTGCTAAGTACCAATAATATTCCTTATGGAGCACAACTTTTTGCTACAGATGGAGATAAGGTAGAGAAAGGTGAAACTATTTGTCAATGGGATCCCTATAATGGTGTGATCATTTCAGAATTTGCCGGTAAGATCAAATATGAAAATGTAGAGCAAGGCTTAACCTATCAGGTTGAAACTGATGAGCAAACAGGATTCCAAGAAAAAGTTATTTCTGAATCACGTAACAAACGTATGATTCCTACCCTGCATATTATGGGTAAAAAAGATGAGGTCATACGCTCGTACAACCTTCCAGTTGGCGCTCACCTGATGGTCGATAATGAAGAGAAGATCAAGATTGGTAAAATTCTTGTGAAAATACCACGTAAATCGGCCAAGGCTGGTGATATTACCGGGGGTCTTCCACGAGTGACCGAATTGTTTGAAGCACGTAACCCATCTAATCCAGCTGTTGTAAGCGAAATTGACGGAGTTGTTTCCTTCGGAAAAATCAAGCGTGGTAACCGGGAGATCATTGTGGAGTCGAAATTAGGTGATGTCAAAAAATACCTTGTGAAGCTTTCCAATCAGATTTTGGTACAGGAAAACGACTTTGTTCGTGCCGGGATGCCACTTTCAGATGGTTCGGTTACGCCAGAGGATATTTTAGCGATCAAAGGCCCATCTGCGGTACAACAATATCTTGTAAATGAAGTGCAGGAGGTTTACCGTTTACAAGGGGTTAAGATCAATGACAAGCATTTTGAAGTGGTCGTGAGACAAATGATGCGTAAAGTACGCATTGGTGATCCTGGCGACACTATATTTCTTGAGAATCAACTCGTTCACAAAGACGATTTCATAACCGAAAATGACCAAATTTTTGGTATGAAGGTAGTCGAAGATGCCGGTGAGTCTGAAACTTTGAAAGCGGGACAGATTGTTTCGCCACGTGAATTGCGTGATGAGAATTCGATTCTGCGCAGAGAAGATAAAACCCTTGTTACCGCAAGGGATGTGATCGCCGCAACAGCGACACCTGTTCTTCAGGGTATTACAAGAGCTTCGTTACAGACGAAATCATTTATCTCAGCAGCCTCTTTCCAAGAGACTACTAAGGTATTGAATGAGGCTGCTGTAAGTGGCAAAGTTGATGATCTTGAAGGTCTGAAGGAAAATGTGATCGTAGGTCACAGGATTCCTGCTGGTACTGGTTTGCGAGCTTATGACAGTATCATTGTGGGCAACAAACAGGAACTTGCAGAACTTGAGGCTGCACGTGAGGAAGTGAATTTTAATTAATAATATATGCAACAAAAAGCGGCATCGGTCTAAGATCGTTGCCGCTTTTTTTATTTCTAAAATTATGTCTGACGAACAAAAAAATAAAGAAGGCCAGATCAATATTGAGTTGGATGAAAAAATTGCCCAAGGTGAATATTCCAATCTTGCAATCATCAACCATTCGGTGTCGGAATTTGTGGTAGATTTTATCAATATAATGCCTGGCACGCCCAAAAGCAAAGTAAAATCGAGGATTATCCTTACACCACAACACGCCAAACGGCTGGCCAAAGCATTGCACGAAAATATAAAACGTTTTGAGCAGGCGCATGGCGAAATAAAGGATTATGAGAAACAGCCCATTCCCTTAAACTTTGGCCCCACAGGTCAGGCTTGATTAAAAAAAAGGCGGAATTTTTTAGTTCCGCTTTTTTTAGTTATGTGCTTATTGAATTTTTATGAAAAGGAAATCTTTGGAACTATATACCATACACTTTATGAGATAGCCAATTAGTCTCGATGCTCTATGATTATCGGAGTGTTTGCATCACCTGACACCTCTATTAATTCCACTTCGAAGGATACTTCGATTTTTGTACCGCCAGAACCGAAATCCATTTTTCTTGATATCGGCTGATTTAGAATTAAATCATTAAGTTCAATTGGCTTGTAAACCACATCATTCATTATCCTTCCACCATCAACGCTATTTGTTTTGGCACCTACTTTATTATTCTATAAATCAAAATATTTTTAGACACCTATAAAAAAGTGCTGGTCTGCTATTTTTGATTTTTGCGATAAGAACAGACCGAAAATAGAGTAACTCCGTAGAAGAAATAATGCTTTAGTCTGTCTACGGAGTTGAAATCCTAAAATTGTTGCTCTTAGCATAATCAAATTTAGTTTGTAGTTGGGTAATGGAAGACAAGATTTTTGATGTATGCTCCTTATAAGGCCATTACTGATTCTCAAATTTATGTTGGAGTACCCCCACCACCTTGAGGATCGGGTACCACTACATCAATATCGTTACTGGTTCCTATAAGTCCACCAATTAGACCTCCCAAAATTGCTCCGGGAAGTCCGCCAATGCTGCCCCCTATAAAACCTCCGGCAAGAGCTCCGGCAACGATAGCAGCACCACTGCCTCCGGGAAAGGTAGCGATGATTTGTTTTAAAGTAATTTCGGACTGACCGCTTTTAGCATGAGCATAATCATCAACTTCCCTTACCAATCCAATACATAAATTTATTATACTCAGGTTAAAATAATTGGCCTTACGCTCAATTAATCCTTTGGAAGAATTGTTCTGTAAATAAATTAATGTCTTTTGAATATCTGCTTTTCCTTGACGAACCTTAATAGTTTCCTTAATACATCCCTCAAGGGTTTTTGCCTGGACTTGTGTTATAATGGTCTCTTCCACTAATTTGTTAAGTGCATGCCTACAGGCTGTTTCAAGATTGTTGTTTGAAAGTTTTAAAATTCTATTAACTTCCTTTCTATAAGCGAATAGATAATCACTGTATGAAATGCCTAAATTTCCATTTTGTGAAAATAATTCTAAGTCGTTGGTGGTCATAATGAGTAATTATTAAGTTAGACGTCATTTCTTATGGTGAAAAAATAATGAGTTCTTGAACCGAAAATATTCTTCTCCGGCCCTTACTACGATTTATTAAATTTTTTTAAATACATCAAAATCAATTAGATAGATAATAATTGTTAGGGTAATTTCTCATCTTTCTAGATTTTAGTAATTTGTTCTATAGATTTTTACTGTGTTTTCAGTCTTTCAACTTTTCCAACCATTCTTTCCCATTTCCATTTTCGGGGTTTAGTACTATCGATTTTTGATAGTTTTCAATGGCCTTCGCTTTGTCCCCTGCCGCAGCAAATGCTTCGCCCAGACTGTCGTACACGATCCAGAATTCGGGATAGAGTTTTACATTAAGCTTAAAGACCTCTATCGCCTGATCGACTTTGTTTTCGGTTAGGAAATTGTAGCCGGTTGTGTTAAATAGGTTTTCTGTGATTTCTGAATCAGTCGTTTGCCCGTAGGAAGGGGTGTTTATGGTCATGACCGAACTGATTTTCCATGATTCCCTGTTTTTATGAAGGTTCGGAACTCCTTGGATCCCGTTGGCCTTATCGAATCATTATCAAACACGATCCGCTGGTCGTAAACTATCCAATCTAATTGGTCAGCTACTTCAATATATAATTGCTATTGTTTATGCTTGCTTCCTTATAGGGATAGTTCATATAAACCTGCATGGTTGAGTCGATTTTTTCCTATCCCTTTAGTTCCAGATAAAATCCATTTCCCACAAAATAGCGGGTTGATGTTGCATCTTCGCTGTATAGGGCTCTCCAGCCGTCCATATTATGATCCCTATACATTTTTGTTTCTTGTAGGGCAAGTTTTTTTATTGCTACTTTCTCTGGGCTTTGGACAATTACAGTGCATTAACCGTGAGAGCGCATATCAGCGATAACTTTGTGGTTGTTTTCATCTTTGTTTTCCTTGATCTGTAAATGGATTTGTATCGTCTGCCTAAATGTATACCAAGAAAAATGCAAAAGATATAGGGATTTTTCCCTAATTTACAGAGCGATAATATTTTATGCATACGTTAGTAGACTTTTTATAATTCTTTGGATATGCATACCGAAATAAAAATACTCACCCCTATAGATTATAAAACCTTACGGTCAGGCTTTGCGGTGAACAAAAGTCAAAGCGATTGCAAAGATCCTTTGGGTCATTTTCGCCCACTAATCAAGAATTTTGAAAGATTGGCCGTGGGTCGCCACTTTTGGTTTATCCTAAATTTTCCAGAAGGGAGGCACTGTGCTTCAGGCGGTGATGTGGAATATCTTACCCCTTTTGCGCTTAAGGAATTTTCAACGCTGGATCAAACTAAATTAAACGAGGCTACCCACCCCGAAGATCTCAACAAAGTGTTGGCTTTTAGTAGATTCTGTGCTGAATTATATGTGAGATATACTGTTGAGGTCACAAGTGAACTTAAAATATCCCTTTTCTTTAGAATGATGCACAGTTTGGGGGAATATTATTGGATTATGGTACAATACCCAGAGGTAATTTTAAATAGAAAGGGCAAAATTGTTTATGGATTGGTATTGGTTACCGATATTTCTCACATTAAAAGCCATGGGGAGCCAATGATGAATATTTTAAACCAAAGGGAACATATATGCCAACAATTCTTCTGCTTGGACAAGAACACCTTATCCAAAGATGAATTTCCGTCCCCAAAATTGACATTGCGGGAAAGGGAAATTTTACAATTAATAACTAAAGGCCAAGGCAGTAAACAGATTGCTTCAATGTTAAATATTGCTACAAAGACCGTAGATAATCATAGACAAAATATGCTGCACAAAACGGGTTCAAAATCTTCTTCGGAACTAGTGGCTATGGGTATTCGGCTTGGGATGATCTAAAAAAGATTTCTAGTAAAAACGTTTAGGTTTTTAAGGGTTTCTGCGTGTTTTGTCTTTAAAACACTTTATAATATTTCAAAATTGCCGGTTTAAGGAATCCAAAAGAAAACTAAGATTTGGAGAAATTAAACTTTAACTTCTTCTAAAACAGCCCACTTTTTTAAACCTTACCATAAAGAGTCCGGCTTTTTTACTTATTGCTTTTATAAAAGGAGATTTGACTTAATCTATTTATATTCTGAGACAAAATGAAGTTTTACATGGGGATATTTCTGCTGGGTCATTTGTAAAGTAAAGGATGAATCAGCAAAAAAGACCAATTGACCACGTTTATCTTTGGCCAAAAACCGCTGTTTTACGCGTAAAAACTCTAAAAATTCCTCGCTTTTTGGATCCTCGGGCTCAACCCAACAGGCTTTATGTACATTAAGAGGCTCATAGGTACATTGTGCTCCGTATTCATGTTCTAGTCGATATTGAATTACCTCATATTGTAGGGCGCCCACAGTGCCAATGACTTTGCGCCCGTTGAGTTCTAAAGTAAATAACTGGGCCACGCCCTCGTCCATTAACTGGTCAATACCTTTATCCAGTTGTTTTGACTTCATGGGGTCGGCATTGTTGATGTACCTAAAATGCTCTGGTGAAAAAGACGGGATACCTTTATAGTGAATGATTTCACCTTCAGTTAAGGTGTCACCTATTTTAAAATTTCCCGTATCGTGAAGTCCTACAATATCACCGGGGTAAGAAATGTCCACAATTTCCTTGCGTTCTGCAAAAAAAGCGTTAGGGCTGGAGAATTTCACCTTTTTATCGTGGCGTACATGTAAATAGGGAGTATTTCGCTCAAAAATCCCAGAAACGATCTTAACAAAAGCCAGCCGATCGCGATGTCGTGGATCCATATTGGCATGAATTTTAAACACAAAACCGCTAAATTCTTTTTCATTGGGGTTTATTAATCGTTCCTCGCTCTGTTTGGGCCTTGGCGGTGGCGCAATGGTCACAAAGGCATCCAGCAGTTCACGCACACCAAAATTATTTAGCGCAGAACCGAAAAATACGGGATGCTGTTCGGCATTTAAATACGCTTCTTGGTCAAACTTGGGGTAAACGCCCGTAACAAGCTCCACATCTTCGCGCAGTTCCTCAGCAAATTTTTCACCGATTACCTTTTCCAGAAAATCATCATTGAGGTCGTTGATCTCTACAGTTTCCTCAATGTTTTTTCTACTGTCGCCGCTAAAAAGGTTGATATTCTTTTCCCAGATATTATAAATACCTTTAAAATCATAACCCATTCCAATAGGAAAACTCAATGGTGTAACGGTCAGGTTAAGTTTTTGCTCAATCTCGTCAAGCAGTTCAAAGGCATCTTTTCCCTCTCTGTCCAATTTATTGATAAAAACAAGCATGGGTATTTTGCGCATCCGGCAGACCTCGACAAGCTTTTCGGTCTGTTCTTCGACACCTTTGGCTACATCGATGACTACAATCACACTATCTACCGCAGTTAGCGTCCTAAAAGTATCCTCCGCAAAATCTTTGTGGCCCGGTGTATCTAGTATGTTGATTTTAATTCCTTTATACTCAAAGGCAAGCACTGATGTAGCCACAGAAATTCCGCGTTGCCGCTCGATTTCCATAAAGTCGCTCGTAGCCCCTTTTTTGATCTTGTTTGATTTTACCGCTCCTGCTTCCTGTATGGCACCGCCAAAAAGCAACAGTTTTTCGGTAAGAGTGGTCTTTCCAGCATCGGGGTGTGACACAATGCCAAAGGTACGTCTGCGTTTGATTTCCTTCTGAAGGTTCATGCTCATTTTTTAGGGCTGCAAATATACCATTTAATCCCGTTGGTGGGACTCAAATTTTTAATCAGGCGTGGGCGTAACTTTTAAATACAACGGGTTAACCTCACCGAGGTTTTACGAGTTTATTATCGTAACAAAATTTGAATTGTGATTCGATATCGTTGAGAACTCTGGGGTAATGTTATGGATAGGGAAAATATAGAGCGAATTTCAATCTTTAGCATCTGCAAACAGCCTTTCGCTTCAAGCGAAAAATTTAAGACATTTATTCATTTTCATTGAAAAAATATTTAAATGTCCGGAATGTGTCTAAATGTACCGACACCCTAAACTCGATTCAGAGTCTCTTCTATAAATATTGAGAATTCAATGCTTTATGAGATTCTGAGTCAAGTTCAGAATGACATTGTAGTATATTCCGATTAGCGCCTAATCATAAAAATATTCTTTGTTGCTCGCTGCCGCGAAACATTTCTTTTTAATGGAATAAACATCTTTTATAAAATAATTACTGAAGGGGTTGCTGGCCGATTTTCCTTTTGTTTTGAGCTCTTGCTATTTGTACCTTTACCATTGAAAAAGAAAAGTTATGACCGAAGAACTGGTAATACTTGTTGACGAGCACGACCGGCAAGTGGGGCTCATGCCCAAGATGGAAGCACACGAGAAAGCCTTGTTGCACCGTGCATTTTCGGTGTTTGTTTTTAATAGTAAAAAGGAACTTATGTTGCAGCGCAGGGCTCTTGGGAAATATCATTCTCCCGGCCTGTGGACCAACACCTGCTGTAGCCATCAGCGTCCTGAAGAAACGAATGTGCAAGCCGGTATGCGCCGCCTGAAGGAAGAAATGGGCTTTACCACAAACCTCAAAGAATCCACCTCCTTTATTTATAAGGCCCCATTTGAAAATGGGCTAACAGAACATGAATATGATTACATTCTCCTTGGCGAATATGAAGATGACCCCAATCTTAATCCTAGCGAGGTTGCAGAGTGGAAATGGATTGCCATAGATAAACTGCACGAGGATATGAGAAGTAACCCACAGAAATATACGGAATGGTTCAAGATTATTTTTGATAAATTTCAAGCTCATATCGCCGTATGAAGGCAACAGTAAAACGCCGAGCACATTTTAACGCCGCGCACCGCTTATACCACAGGGATTGGAGTGACGAGCAGAATTATGCCATCTTTGGAAAATGCAGTTATCCCAATTATCACGGCCATAATTATGAGCTTGTTGTGGCCATTACGGGAGAAATAGACGAAAAAACTGGCTTTGTGATCGATCTTAAAATCGTGAAGGAGCTCATCGCTGCCGAAATTGAGGAGCCCTTTGACCATAAAAATCTTAATATTGATGTTGCGGAATTTAAGAATCTGAATCCTACGGCAGAAAATATTTCAGTGGTCATTTATAACAAATTGAAAAAAAAATTGGATCCCAAATTTGATTTGGAGATCACATTATACGAGACACGGCGTAATTTTGTAACCTATTCCGGGGAATTATGAGTTTGAGCATAGGAGATTCCGTTCCCATTTTCTACCTCAAAGATCAGCAGGGAAGCGTTTTTAAAATTGAAAATATAATAGGCAAAAAGCCTTTTGTCATTTATTTTTACCCAAAGGATTTTACGCCGGGCTGTACCAAAGAGGCCTGTAGTTTTCGTGACAGTTATCAAGATTTTCAGGAATTGGGCGCAGAGGTTATCGGCATAAGCGGGGATAATGAACAGAAACACGGCCGATTTGCCTTAAAACACAAACTTCCTTTTATCCTGCTATCAGATACCGAAGGCAAAACACGCAAAAAATTTCAAGTAAAAGCCGGATTATTCGGTTTTCTGCCAGGCCGTGAAACCTTTGTTTTTGATAGTATGGGCAAACTAATTATGAAATATAATAACATCAAATCGTCAGGACACACCCAAAAAGCACTCAATACTATAAAAAACCTAAAACATGACAACTAAATTGTATCCTTTGACCTTTCAACCCATTCTTAAAGAAAAAGTTTGGGGAGGGCATAAACTCTACGAGCATTTTCATAAGGGTGATAACGCATCCGCGAAAGTTGGTGAGAGCTGGGAGATCGCAGACCTTGAAGAAGGGCAGAGCATTGTAAAAAGCGGTGACCTTGCCGGAAAAACCCTAAAAGAGCTTCTCACCCTAGACCCCGCAGGCCTTATGGGCAAAAAGGTTTATGAGCGTTTTGGTAAACAATTTCCGCTATTGATCAAATTTATCGATGCGGCCAAAGATCTTTCCATTCAGGTGCATCCCAGCGATGCAAATTCACCTACTGGAACAGGGAAAACCGAGATGTGGTATATCATGCAGGCTGATCCCGGTGCTGAACTTACGGTAGGCTTTGTACCCGGAATGACCCGAAAAAAATTTGAAAAACACATCGCCGATGATACCGTAGAGGAGGCCATGAACACCCATGTGGTAAAACCTGGGGACTCTTATTTTCTAAATGCTGGCCGTATTCATGCCATTGGCGGTGGAATTGTGCTGGCCGAAATACAGCAAACGTCAGACATTACCTACCGCGTTTATGATTATAACCGCCCCGACGATAATGGTAATATGAGGGAGCTGCACATTAAAGAATCCTTAGAGGTACTGGATTATGAAGATACCCAGGATTTTAAATTGGAATATGACAGAAAACCAAATACGGTAGAGACCTTAAAGCACCATACGTATTTTAAAACAGATTGGCTGGAAATCAAAGATAAGCCTTATCCAATAGGCCGTACGGACTCTTTTACCATAATTATAGTTGTATCCGGTTCATTGAGCTATTCATTTAAGGGTGAAAAGCAAGAGCTATTGGCTGGCCAGAGTGTACTTATTCCGGCAATTTGTGAGGAGGTTACTCTTAATACTTCGGAATGTGAGGTTTTAGAGGTTTCCCTTTAAGAATTGAAATTTGAATTTTAGTTTTTTTTTGATTTATAAAAGATAGATTATTGATCTGTGCACGTTCCGCTTATTTTTTGGGGACAAAGACGGGACAGGTAATTTACCCCTATCTATTTCGCATTAAACAGTAATTTTTTTCGTTAATAAAATGTATAACTAAACACACAAATAAACAGTCATGGCAAGTATAAAAGATCTTAAAAAGGATATCAATAATGTGCTGGGCGATATTCTCGACGCAGTAAGTGTATGGGAAGCAGAGCACCCACAAGAAAGTCATACGGAGTCTGAAAAAATCACAGATGACGCCATTGACACTTTTGACGATCTTGTCGAAAAGGTAAATGATAAAACCGTCGAGCACCGCAATAAACATCTTAAGGGAGTGCGGGAAGAACTTGAGAAAAAAGCCAATGGGCTTATCGAAAGGGTAAACGCTCTATAGGCTATCTTTTTTCTTTTCTACAATTACTTGGGCAGAATCGGCAGTGGTCTTTTCTGCCTTTCTTTCTTTGATGAAATCTTTGAGTGTTTTACCGTATTTTGAACGGCGTACCTTGGGCTCAAGAGAATTATAGATGGTGTCAAGGTATTTTACATTGGCATCAAATATCTCTGAAACGGCGAGGTAAGGTGCAATCTCTAAGTTTTTATTGTTGATGGCAAAATTGACGGTATAAAGATATTTACGCTTGATCAGGCGTTGTAGTTTTTGGTCATAAACCTCCAGGGAATCCTCTTTTTCTTCTTTTTGAGCCATGACGCTTTTTTTGATAAGGTCAAGATTTTGATCATTAAAGCGCAGGATTACTTTTTTGTATTCATCAAGTTTTAGCTGGTTTGCTGAACCTGTGATCGCAGCCTGTCCTTCAAAGTTTTTAAGGCTGGTGGACAGGTTCATCTCTCCAGGCTCTGCAAAGATGGTTATACGGTCATCATAATCTGAACGATCCACTTTTTCCAAATTGAGATATAGGATCTGAGGCTCTTTTAATCGGGTTTCAAAAACAAAATGGGCATCGCCATCAATGGTCACACTATCAATATTGATCAGCGTTGTATCTTCAACTTTTTGCAGGTACAGAGTGCCTTTCTTAAGACCTACTACATTGCCCGTAAGGGTAAAATCGTTTTTCGAATTACAGCCTATGATGATAAAAAGTAGGCAGATTGTAATACAGTTTTTTAGCATTTTTAAGTTGTTTTGAAGCCCGCAAAGATGCTTAAATTTTTGGGAAAATACTAATGCTTCGGGATTGAGCTTGTTCCATAATGTGGAGGTGTCAGAAAATATAATATTGCCAAAATTTGATCAATAAAACCGAAAAATCAGCGGTTAAGGTCATTTTCTTTGATAAATGCAGAGATATGCTCTACAACCTCAGGCATAATGGGGATAGTTGACTCACTGTAAGTCTTGGAGTTCTCCAGATCGTCTCCATTGATTTTTTTGAGTACATGATTCATACCCTTGATCTCGATAAACTGGGATTTCGGATTTGCCTTGACCAATAATTGGGCCTCACCGGCAGGTATTTGTAAATCTTTGGTACCTGAAATCACCAAGATGGGGATATTCAACTTTTTTAATTCTTCTGCGGGGTCATAGTTCATCCAGCTTAGCATAAATGGCTGAATATCCGGGCGCAGCAATGACATGAGCCCTGGGCTAAAATCTTTGGCTTCTCCACGCTTACGTAGATCGCCAAAGGCTTTCCTGGCATCGTCGGTAAGGCCAGGGGCCTGTTGCGCGAGTTGTTCTATAATAATTTTATCAATGGGCTGTCCTGCACCCTCAAGGATCACAAGTTTATCGACGGGATTATCCACAGCGGCAAGTTCGGCGACGAGAGCTCCCTGACTGTGGCCCACTAGTATGAAATGATGATACCCGTTTTTTTTAAAATAATCAATCACCTCTTTTGCGTCGCTAACAAAATCGTCAAATCGTATCCGCCTCTCATCAATGCTCCTGTTTTTGATCAGCATGAGGAGCCGTTTATCATATCTAAAAGTGACGATACCTTGTGCATTAAGTCCTTCCGCCAGATATTTTAGAGCATTATTTTTCATCATGGGCTGATTTCCGTTACGGTCTGTAGGTCCAGAATCGGGGATGATGATTGCCAACGTATCGCTTTCGCCAGAAGGCAAAAGCAGCGTACCGTTTATCAACGGACTAATGCTGATATCTTGTTCATTGGGTTGATCCTGGGATCTTGCAGTAAGGCCAACAGCGAGAAGAAGGATAAAAAAAATACTTTTACTGTGCATGGCTTAGGTCTGCATATATGTTTTTAAGACTGCCTCAACCTCTTTGGGGCGCTGAGTACCCAGCAAAAGTTGGCGGCCATTTTTATATACGATCTGTATGCCCATATTACCCTTGACATTGAGCGCCCTTTTCTTGCGCAGCCCTATGCGGTAACCCCAGCCCCCATATTCACGGATAGGGTGGTATTTCCTTACGGTAATGCTTTTGATCTTTTCCCATTCCTTAAGGCGAGGTTTACGGTGGAAGGGGAGATAGCGAAAGGTTATGCCCTGCTCATCAATACGGGTCTCTAGTTTAAAGAGAAACCAAAATGCAGCAAATATGGCCACAATGATGAGTACACTTGTTGCGATACTTGTAAGTTCTGAACCTGAGTCAATGGTACGCTCATAATTTAAAATTAGAGGATTTAGCGCTACCAGTAGCGCGGCAATCAACAAAACGCGCAGCCACCACTGGTCAAAGCGCTGCACTTCTTTAAAAACCTTCATAATCAGGAGATTTTGTATTTTATATTTATTATAAAGGCTTTACAGGGCATTTTATTGTTTGAATATTGCGACATGAGGTTATAACTTTTAGCGTTTAAATTTAAGAATTAAGGCGCGATTCCTTTGGTGAATTAAGCCAAATGCATGCCAAATTGTTCGTATATAGCGTCCAAATTAATTAAGAGCAGCCTCCAACTGAAATAAGGACGCGATGTGCTAGTTTTGCAAAAACAAATTGCATCATGCGTATTTCCATAATTTTTCTTTTGCTTCTATCTACCACAAGCATCTGCCGTGCTGACGATTGGGGCAGGACGGGACACCGTACCACAGCGGCTATTGCAGAGACATACCTTTCGGCGAAAGCCAAAAAAAATATAGCCAGATTATTGGGTGAAGAAACCCTTGTGACTGTCTCTACCTATGGCGATGAAATCAAGGGCGACCCTAAAATGAGAAAGTATAGCCCCTGGCACTACGTTAATATCGCACCCGGAAAAACCTATGCAGAGGCTAAAAAGAATCCCGCCGGCGATCTCATCGTGGGGATTAGGACCTGCAAGGAGCGATTGACTTCAGACGATACCTCCCGCAAAGACAAGATTTTTTACCTCAAGATGTTAGTACACCTTATGGGTGACCTGCACCAGCCGTTGCATGCCGGCCGGGCAGAGGATAAGGGCGGTAATGATATACAGGTGCGCTGGTGGGACAGCGGTACAAATCTACACTCGGTCTGGGACACAAAAATAATAGAGAGCTACGGGATGTCATATAGTGAGTTGGCGACAAATTTTGGGATCAAGTCAAAAGAGGATTATAAAAAGTACAGCCAAGGCACACTGATGGATTGGGTCAACGAGAGTAGAAAACTGGCCAATACGGTTTACGCTTCTGCGAAAACAGGACAGAAATTAAGCTACAATTACCTTGACGACAATATTGGGATAATCACCAAACAATTAGAAATTGGTGGCATACGCCTGGCTGCGGTACTCAATGAGCTTTTTGGCTAAGCGTCTTATTTAGGGTTGACCTCAATTATTACTATTATAGTTTTGAGTACAATATTATCTAATGAAAAAGCACTTAAACTGCCTTTCTATATTGTTTTGGAGTGGTATTAAAGTATTTTTTGAAAATACGTGTTAGATGGCTCTCATCAGTAAAGCCTAGTTGATGGGCAATTTGTGACACGGTAAATTCGCTATTTTCAAGTCTATGCTGCACTAGATCGAGCTTGAAGCGTAAGATGTAATTATGGATAGATTTTCCGGTCGTCTTTTTAAAATGTGCACTAAGGGCACTATTGGTCAACTTAAACGTTTGCGCCAAGGATGATATCTTCATTTTTGATGGCTCATGCGCGTATTTATGAATGTGTGCAAGGACATCCTCAATATTCAGTGCTCCTTCACTAGTGTCTTCTGCAGTAGGGTTAGTGCCACCTTTGATGTTGCGTGATATAATGCTAAGGATGCTACTCACCATATTTGCGGTAATATCACGGTAATATTCCCGCATTTGTTCCAACTCTTCCCGTATCAGCCCATGTACCTGCCAGATTAATCGCTGATCCTGATCAAATACTATAGCGGGGCCAGGTTTTAGTTCGGGATAATGCAAAATAAAATCAATATTGCGCAGCCAGAGTGCTCGGTCTGGCAATGCCGTACGGCTTGAGAATATGAGATCTGTAAAACTAAAAACCCAAAAAGCACTATTCTCATCCTCCTTAAAAGTATATTTATTTTTTTGTGTTAAAAGAAAGATGTCTTTTTTCTTGTAGGGCAGATCTATCCCGTTGACAATGTGCATACCCGTTCCTCTTTCTATAAAGACTATTTGTAGATAATTGTGTGTATCCTGTTTCTGTACCCAGTGCGTGTCTGTATAACAGTCAATCAGGAATACCTCTTGAAAACTGAAGCGTACCATGGTTGTTAGTTTTAGATCACAGGGGGGTGTGATTTAAGTTGTTAAAAATCAACCTTAAAGTACTGATTTTTTATGATTTATACTAGTTTTTTCATAAAAATTAAACTTTAAAACAAACAGGATTTTTAAATTAAAATAATTTAGAGTTAACTATTTGCATTAATTCTTAAAAAAAAATTGTTTAAAAACGATGATAAAATAACGCAAAACGAGAAAAATCAAGGTGTATTATGTAGTTTCTTTCCACGACAATATTCAGATAATATTCATAAAAGTAAGATTTATGCGCGGGACCGGGAAGCTTTTCGCCTTGAGCCCCATCTTTATAAAAGATCGTCATAAACTAGGTAACGATAAACTTGAGCTCATTGCGATACACGGATGGCGTTTTGCCCGTAAACTTTTTAAATTGCTTGTTGAAATGGCTAAAATTATTAAAGCCGCTCTCAAAACAGACATCGGTAATACTTATGGGCTTTTCGTGTAATAGCTTGGCGGCATGAGTGAGTCTGTACTCGTTTACAAACTGCGTGAAGGTTTTACCGGTGATCTTTTTAAAATAACGGCAAAAGGCCGGCACGGTCATATTGACCAATTCTGCAATTTCCTCGAGAGCGATCTGGCGTTTAAATTCTTCTTTGACAAAGTTAAAGATCACATTGATGCGGTTGTTATCCTGTATTTCTGTCTCCAATATAAATCCCTGTGCATTAAGCACCGTATAGCGGTCTGCACGCTCAAGACGTTTAAGTATTTTTAAAAGGCCCACCAGGCGCTCATAACTATTCATCTCCTGTAGTCGCTCGATCTGGGTACCTATCTCCCTTTTTACCTCGCCATGGTATATAATGCCCATTTTGGCACGCTCAAACAGCGAGCGGATACTTTTCATCTCTGGGATTTCAAAAAAGGTGTCGCCCAGAAAGCCGGGCAGCATCTGGATTACAGTTTCCTGCTCATGATCCTGCAGAGAATCTGTAAAACCACAGTGTGGCAGGTTAGCACCTATCAGTATGAGTTCACCATTGCGGTAATAGGAAACATGGCTACCAACCTGGCGCTTGCCGGTACCACCCTTTACATATACCAGCTCAAGCTCGGGGTGGTAATGCCAGAAATTTTTGGCATTGTTCTCCCTATCCGCATTGTAGCGGCGGTATGAGAATGAACTGCCAAAACCGGGTTCTATTTTTTCTAAGGTGGGGCGGGCACTCGTGTTCATGATTTTCATTTATGTTACTAAGGTAAAAAGGCATTGTGATACTCAACGTTGCAATATTAACCCAAATATGTTTATTTTTCACAATTTGGCATTAAATATTAACCATAAAGTTAATTTAGCACATAAATTCGTTCAAAGGGCATTTTTTATAGGTGTAGGTTCTGACTAGATTTGTTTCGTATTTAACTCAAATTAATACTACTAAAAAAACAACACCTATGAAATCAGCAATCAAAAAGACGGTTTTTGCCCTAGCGATCGCACTAAGTCTTAACCTACACGCAAAGACAGAACTTAAAGTTTCTGCAAACAATGACAATACGGTCACCATCACTTTAGAGAAGGCGCCATCCGAAACGAGTCTGACGCTCAAGGATTTTCACGGCACTGTGATGTATCAGGGCATGTTTGACCAAAAGACCCGCAACCTGAATCTTAAAGAACTTCCCAATGGCAAGTATTATATATTTGTTGAGGATGCCTATAAAGTTGAAAGTTCTATGGTCGTCAAGGATGCCAGGGGTCTTAAAATGATCACCAGTAAGAATGATATGATTTTTAAACCCTCTTTTAAAGTTTCAGGAAAGTCTGTTAGAATGTCAATGACCAATCCTGAGGAAAAAGAGGTATACTTTAATGTTTATGATCCTAACGGTATAAAAGTGGCATCTGTAACAGGTACCGAACTCGTGATCAAAAAAACCTTCGACTTCAGTAAGGGTCAAAATGGCAATTATATGATTGAAACAAGAATGGGTGACCACACCTTTACCAAAACGATGTCAGTAAACTAAAAACCTTATTTCCATAATTCTTATATTATTAAAGACCCGGCCTTAAGCGCCGGGTTTTTTTTCACATTTGTTTTTGGAACATTATTAGCCTTAAAGTTTCAATCTTTGCGATCTCAAATTTAAATAATACACGACTTAATACCATATAGATGATTATTGATTGAACGATACATTAAACCGTAATCCCATCCCGCCCGATAAAATTGCGGCTTTATTCTTCAAGGAATTGGATTGCTGCGAAAAAGGGAGATATTCTATTTTGAGACTCTTTAAATATGATGGAAACTCTTATAATTGTTAGAACAATCCATCACTCCGTAATTTTTTCGCCAAGAACCTATTTTTTTTTCACAATTATGCAACAAGGTAAAAACTACACGGTCTTTACTATAAATCAACACTTAACCAGCCCATTATTTTGTCATTACCAGAGATTCTAGAGCGATGCAAACAGAACGACCGGCGCGCACAGCTGCAGCTGTACCGCAAATATTGCGATGGGATGTATTACGTGGCCCTTCGATTTTTGAAGAATTCGTATGACGCGGAAGAGGCAATGCAGGAAGGTTTCGTAAAGGCTTTCGCCAAAATGTATCAGTATAATGGCGAGGTCACCTTTGGCGCATGGCTCAAACGCATTGTCATCAACAGGAGCATAGATATGCTAAAGGCCAAAAAGCTCGAGCTTGTGGCCATCAATGAGCAAACGATGGGTAAAGTAGATGAGTTTGACGATTGGTCAGTTGAAGATGGCATCACGCTGGATCAGATCAAGGAGGCCATTGATGAGCTGCCCGAGCGTTACCGCTATGCCGTCATGTTATTTCTGGTAGAAGGTTATGATCACCAGGAAATATCAGAAATACTTGATATTACAGAGGTTGCCTCACGCACGCTTGTGCACCGGGGCAAGAAAAAATTACAGGAAAAACTAAAATATGCATATCATGGCACAGGATATTAGAGAGCTTTTTAGAAATGATAAGGGTATTCCCAAAAGCACGTTGACCGATGGGCATCAAAAACGTTTTGAAGCAAAACTTAATGCCCATTTCGGTAAGCCGGAAAAAAAAGCTCCTGCTAATTATATGTGGCTCAAGATAGCTGCAGTATTCATCGTGCTGCTGACTGCGAGCGGCATACTACTCACTAAAAACTGGTCTGCAGATTCCACTAAAAGTACCACGAATAAAGTAGCAGCAACAGATGTTGAAAAACCTGATGTACAATTAAGCGATTTTTCCCCCCAATTTAAGAAAGTAGAGGATTATTACCTGGCAAGTATCAATCTAGAGCTGGCACAACTGCAGGTGAATGACGTCAATAAAGATCTGGTAGACACATTCATGTCACAGATGGAAGAACTCAATACTGAATATAAGAAGCTTAATGAAGACCTGGTCGATATCGGGATCAATGACCAGACGGTAACCGCCCTGATAGACAATTTAAAACTTAGGCTTGATCTTCTTCTTAAACTTAAACAGAAAATGAAAGAGATCAAACAGGGACAGCAGAATGAAGCAGGTTCTAATAGAGTTTAAAATAAACGGAAATAAAATGAAAATAGACATTAAAAAGATAAAATGTGCGGCCATTTTAATCCTCGGCGCGATGACCATTGCCTTGGCGCAGGACGAGGATGCCAAGGCCAACGAGCGTTATAATACCACTCCGGATGTGGGTGTTTTTATAGATTCCCAAAATACAGACCTTGTTTTTGAGGACTGGAATAAGGATGAGGTTGAGGTAGAGGCCGTGCTAGAAACAGAGGGGCTTAATCAAGAACAGCGCCAGCAATTATTGGATACATGGCAGATCTCCGTACAAGGCAACAGTGGCCGTATCGACGTTAGGAGTAGCGGCAGTAATTTTGCCGGTGGTATTGTGGGAGGTAATGCACAAATGGGAACCCTTAATGAGATGATGGCCTCTTCAATGGCCGCAGTGCAGCCGCTTATGAACAATATGATTGCCCCAATGCTGCAAAGTATGGCCGGTAACCGCCTGCCACAAGCTTATTATGAGAATATGAAGACTGTAAAATTTGATTATAATGCCTATAAACAAGAAGGTGAAAAATATCTGAAGGCTTATCAAAAAAAGATGGAATCAAGTTTTGGGGATGATTTTCAAAAGGTAATGGATCAGTGGGCTCAGGAAAACGAGTCAAAAATGACAAACAATAGTTCTTTTCTGCAAGGCCTTAAAGAAATGCCACTGTCACCTTTTGGCAAGGATATTAATTTTGACACAAGTGCTTACAAGGAAGATAAAAAGGGATATACAGCCATACTAAATAAAAAATACGGCAAAAAGGCCTCGGTAAAAGAGGTAGATCAATGGCTTGAAAATATGGATACCTGGAGCGCCACCTTTAGTAAAAATATGCAGGCCTGGGGACAAAATTTTGGTAATTCTCTCGGCAAAAACATGGAAGCCTGGAGCCAGCAGTTTGCACAAAATATACAGCAACTGGCAGCAAATCAACATGGCAATTTTAGCAAAACTGTCACCAGGGATGCCAATGGTAATATTATAGGGGCACAGGTGCATTACAGCACTTCCTTGCCTGCTGGCAATACCCCATCTGATAATAATCCATCAAGCCCCAGTGTTAAGCGTAAGATCATTGTACGTATGCCCAAAGCGGCAAAACTTGACCTTAATGTGCGTCATGGTAACATTAAGATCAGTCAGGCAAGCGATGCTAAAATAAACTTGTCGCACGGCAACTTTATCGCTCAGACTATAGATGGCAGCAAGACCTATGTTACCGTGGCTTATAGCCCAGTAGATGTAGACAGCTGGAACTACGGTACCCTGCGTACCAGTTATGTAAAAAGTTGTGTGATCAACCAGGCAGAACATATAAACCTTAATTCACGAGCAAGTAATATTGTTATCAACGAGTTGGGTGATACCGCCATCATAAGCGGAAGTTTTGGAGAACTCACCATACCCAAAATAGGGCGTAACTTTCATACAATTAATATCAGCCTCGAAAACAGCGATCTGGTACTGCGCCTGCCGGAAACCGCTTATAATTTTGCCTATAACGGTGTGCAGAGCAACCTTAATTTTCCCAAAAAACTGGATGCAAAGGTCATGCGCGGCTACGGTAGCCAGATGGTCAATGGTTTTTATAAGAAAGAAGGGGCTGACAAATCCATAACAATTTCTTCTAAATTTAGCGATGTAGTGGTTAACTAAAAAGGTTAAGAATGCTATTTTTGGGTTATGAAAGTAACCGAAATCACCACTTTTTTAAACGCGCTTACTCCATCCTTTACCCCCGTACTTGACGGGGGTTTTTCGGCTCGCGATTATATGAGGCTTGACCTCTCTGTCAATAACCTGGAGCTTCAGGGGATAGATACCGCTTCCGCGAAAGCGATAGCAGGGTACATTCAGCAAAAACTGGAAAAAAAAGCTGCTAAAGTGGCTTATGGAGGCTATGCAGAGCACCGCGATATTTATGACCGAAGCACTCATTTTATAGCCATAGACTCCGTTTCTCAAAGAAATATCCATCTGGGGATCGATCTTTGGTGCACCGCGGGAACCAAGGTTTTGGCGCCACTCGATGCTACCGTTCACAGTTTTCGCGACAATAGGAACTATGGGGACTATGGTCCCTGTATCATTCTTGAGCACCATTGCCGGGATCAGGTTTTTTATTCGCTCTACGGCCACCTTGACCGGGAGTCTTTAATAGGGATTGAGCGCGGGATGTATATCGCAAAAGGAAGTGCTTTTGCCCGTCTGGGAGAAACTGAAGTCAATGGTGACTATGCACCACACCTGCATTTTCAGCTAATTCTTGATATTTCGGAATATGAAGGGGATTATCCTGGCGTCAGCAGTGCAAAGGATCTTTCTTATTATCTTGGCAATTGTCCAGATCCTAACCTGCTGCTCAAAATCTAATCTGAATGTCGAAAAAATGGAATCTTCTGGCTTCTTTAATAATTTGTTTTTGTGATTTATTTAGATTAAAAGCCACTTTAAACCCATAATTTCACAACAGTCAATCTTCGTGGTTAAATACTAATCTTCAATTTAAAAAGCATTCTTATTTTATGCCTAATTTTTTATTTGTTGCCGCCGAAAATGATGCCTTAGAAAATTGTAAGGCCGGCGGGATGGCTGATGTAGTGAGGGATGTACCTCGTCAGATTGCGGCCCATGGGGACAATGTGCACATAGTTGTCCCTGCCTATTCCCGTTTACATATAGGGGGCGAATTTGTGCGGGATTTGGCCTTTAACCTTCAGGATTCTCATTATGTTGCCCAATTGTACCGGGTAAAGCCCAAGAGAAAAGTTGATCATATTACGCATTATGTCATTCATCACCCCGATATACGCTCGGGCAGCATCGCGCACCTGTACCACCATGATGTAGAGCAGCCATATTTTACAGATACCATAAAGTTTTTTATCTTTTGTACGGCCGTAGCACAGGCAATTATGGATGATGCCTTTGGTAGACTTGACTTTGTGCACCTGCATGATTGGCATACAAGTACGCTGCTCTTTTTAAAAACATTTCACCACAGTTTTACCAGGCTCAAGGATATTAAGTTTATCTATACCATACATAATTTATCAATACAGGGTATCCGCCCTTTTGAAGATAATTATGCATCATTGGTACATTGGTTCCCTAATATACCATTTGATAGGGAGGGGCTGCAGGATGAGCGTTATCTCGATTGTGTTAATCTTATGGCCTGGGGGATACGTTATGCAGATGCAGTGCATACCGTGTCGCCGTCCTATAAAGAGGACATTTTGTTGCCAAGCAATCCGCCGGAATTTATAGGCGGTGAAGGTTTGGAGAAAGATCTGAACCGTGCCAATGATGAGGGAAGGCTTTTTGGCATCCTGAACGGTGTAAACTATAGAAATTTCCGCGAAGCAAAAAGAGGTCAATTATACCCAAATACTTTAAAGGCTATATTTAAATGGCTGCAACAGGAATCCAAAAAATATAAATCGGATTTTTTGGCCCATACAGGCGAAAAAATTACCCGTTTTATGGATAAACCCCCTGCATTTGTATGCTCAAGTGTGGCAAGGCTTACTGATCAAAAGTTTTATTTCTTTAAGCGAAACCCAGATCTACTCATTGCCATTTTTGAAAAGCTGCGTAAGGTACAGGGTGTGTTTCTACTATTGGGTACCGGTGCTCCAGAATATGAAGAATTGCTCAGGCAATTGAGTTATGAGCAGGATAACTTTCTTTTTATCAACGGTCAGAGTGAAGATGTGATCGACTCAATCTATCTCGAGACAGATCTTTATTTTATGCCCAGTCTTTTTGAGCCCTGTGGCATTAGCCAGATGCTCGCTATGCGCAATGGTACGCCTTGTCTGGTGCATCGCACCGGCGGTTTAAAGGATACTGTGCGGCATGGGGTTACCGGTTTTAGTTTTGGATCTGATACCTATTTGAGTACGCTGCAGGATATGCTGGTCGTTTTTGATGAGGTTTTAAACACGTTCAGCAATGATCAGAAAACCTGGCAAAAGATATCCAAAAATGCCAAAAAAGCACGTTTTAGCTGGGAGGAGTCAGTGAATAAATATTATAAGTATTTATATATAACATAACTTTTACAGCAAAATCATATAAGGTCAGATTACAATTCAAAAGAGGCAATAATCTTGGGATATAGGCTATCTAACTTTTTTTTAAATATTTTTATTTAAATCGTAATTTTATAATTAAGGGGTGTAAAGGCAGGTCATTTTATTGTTTGGCATTGATAATAGATGTCGATTAATAACTTGTTATAATCTTGGTTTAAAAGTCTACAATCTTCTACCCAATAAAATGTATAATGGAAAAAGTAGCTGGAATACTCAGGCAAAATAGTGAGCAGATCATAAGTCTTTGGGAAACACGTGTTAGAGAGAACATTAAAGCCTCTAGGATGAATACTAAAATAGCACTTTATGATCATTTACCCATAATTCTTGAAGACTTGGCCAGTATTTTTGAGGATTTTAAAACCTTGGATAATCCATATGAAGATCTGCGCTATAAAAAAATTGTAGAAAGTAGTGTTGAGCATGGTAGGCATCGTGCAACAACAGCAGAATATACCCTTGAAGGTCTAATAAATGAGTACATTTTCTTTCACAAGGTTATTACTCAAGTTCTTCGGGAAAAAGGGGTTAAACAGTTAGATGCATATGATCTTATTAAATATAGCATAGAGACTGCAATACTTAAATCTGTAGATTCTTTTTCACATTCTATTGCGGAAATGCAGCAAAAGCTTACGGGGACATTGGCGCATGATATCAGAAATCCGTTATCAACATCAAGATTGTCTCTAGAGATGATGGGTAAGGATATTGATGAAAAGCGTTTGGAGAAATTTAGGGTTATGTCTCTTAATGGTATTAATAAATCGCTGGGCTTGGTTGAAGAACTTTTGGACATGATTACTATTAAAGCCGGCCAAGGTATGAATTTCAATTTTGAAGAAATTGATATTGTAAATGAGATCAGCAATGTTTTTTTAGAAGCCAAAGAGATTTACTCAGTAGCCTTGACGCTAGAAGTACCCGATCATCAGGTTTTGGGGATATTTGATGCAGTTTCCATTAGGCGCTTGTTAGAAAACCTAATTACAAATGCCATTAAATATGGCGATACACATCAGCCTATTTCGATAAAATTTGAAGATAAAGATAATTCGGTTCGATTAAGCGTTCATAATTATGGCAACCCCATACATCCTGATAAAAAACGGGAAATATTTAATTTTCTAGATAGGGGGAATCAGCATAAAGCCGGGCAGCATAAAAGCTGGGGCATAGGCTTAACATTGGTAAAAATGGTGGCCGATGCGTATGGTGGGCACATTGATATTAAAAGCAATGTCGAAGAGGGTACCGTATTCATGATCACTTTGCGCAAAGACTCCCATAGATCAGGTAAGGTCAAAACCCGTCTCACCCAAAATGTGTGATACAATTCTTATGTTTTACATAAAAAAATATGAGCCCACTTTTCGCTTAAGCGAAAAATCAGAAAACCAGTATCGATTAAATAATTTGATTTCTTTCGCCTGAAAACCAACATTTAACTTCAAATACTGTTTAAAAACTTTATTCCTTAACTACTCTCAACCCCACATGATCGCTCTCTATCTGAGAATCATTAAAGGGATCGTAAAAATCATAAGCACTGTAATCATAAATCCCGTTTTGACTAAATTCTGCAACATTGCCACCAAGATCGTAGATTTCGGCGTCGTTTATTTTAGCTGGTTTTTGTTTTCCTACAGGTTGAATAAGGGAGAGTTTTAGAGAATCTAATTTATTTTTGAATTCGGGCACATCTGTTATGGATAGGTCATAACCTGCCCAGTGGTTGAGGTTGTTTTGATCCTTTGCAGCCTTTCTTGCTACTTTGTGCAGGGCTTCTGCCTCTTTGGCATTGGGCAAACGGTAGGTATTTCCAGTTTTGGTGTTAAGCCAATTAAGGTAAGCTTTCGCGGAAGCGATATCAGTGACCACGGGATAATTCTCATGACCTACCTCAAAGCTAAAGTTAGGTTTATAGGACTTAAACTGGGCATTAGTCACTTCAAAACGTCCTAAGGCAATAGAATCTTTTTTTAGCGTAACCGTCTCCGGTATGAGCACCCCGTTTTCCATCACCCCAAAAACTCCCTTATCTGTTTTAGCCTTTTGAAGTGTAAGTAGCTGACCCAGCGGACTGTCTTCCTTAAAAGCCTCATTTTTAGTAGATGGTTTATCCAGCAGATACATGTCGATCCAGGTAATTTCCGCATTCATTTTACGCAATTGGTGCGTGATTTTGCCCAAGCCATGCGGCTGCCCGGGAAACCATAAAAACTTAACCGGCGTCTTGCCCACTTGTTGCAGCCCCCGGTAAAATTCCCAACCCTGGTCGCGGGGTACTGCGCGGTCTTCACTACCGTGAAAGATAATGGTAGGCGTTTTGATCTTTTCGATCTCAAAAATGGGTGATTTTATCAAGTAATTCTCATTGTATGGCTTCCCATTTTTATCGTCCCAGGGCGCACCACCAAAGTAATGTTCGTCAAAACTAACCCCAAACTGGCAAGTGCCAAAATCTGAGGTCCAGTTCACATCACCTGCTCCAGATGCGGCAACTTTAAACATGTTAGGATATTTTACGGTAAGCATGATTGTAAGGATGGCGCCGTTTGACCAGCCCATAGTACCCATCTGGTTCTTATCTACTTTGCCCTCTTTGACCAGTTTGTCAATACCCTTTGTGATATCCTCAAGCTCGGGCTCATAATAATTGCCCTGTATACTTTCTACATAATCCAGGCCGTGGTTGGCCGAGCCATGGTAATTGGGCTTTAGGATAAACATACCTTTTTGTGCGAGTAGATTTGGGTATGTGCTCCACCGTTCTGACCAGGTATCAAGATCCTGGCTAGAGGGCCCGCCATGTATGGAGAGCATCAATGGATATTTTTTTCCTTCTTGATAATGCTCGGGATAATATAAGATGCCTGTAACTTCTTCATTTTTATATCCCTTCCAGGTGATCACTTCACTTTTGGTAATCGTTTTTTTATTGAGGTCTTTATTGAGTCTTACAAATTGCTCGAGATCACCCACTTTTCCCTTATTAAAATCGGCGATATAATAAGTGGGCAGTTTTGAGGCGGTAGAATAGTTGAGAATCACTTTACTGCCATCTTCTGAAACGGCCTCAACCTCAGTATGATCATCTTTTTCGCCAAGATCAATGGTTGATTTTTTCCAGTTGTTGCCTTTCTTGGAGTAATAGGCTAAACGCATGGTGGCACGATTGGCTAAGGTGGCGATTACATTATTGCCAGCAATTTCAAAACCGCCGCCCAGACCTAGATCCCAATCTAAAGGTATTTTTGCGCTTTTTTTTGAAGAAAGGTCAAAATAGTAAAGCTCATCGATCCCGGCCCCGTTCCATTTGGGGTCATTAGAGAAGCTGGAGGTGAAGTAAAACCCTGCATTATCTGCAGTAAACTGTACATTATCAATAGGGAATTCCAGATCGGTCAATATTTTTTGCTGTTCCCCGGTTTTAAGGTTTTTGAGGTAATTATAAGGGTCTTTCTGCGCATCGGCCCCATAACTGAGGCTGCGCTGAATCTTATAAAAAAGCCAGTTTCCATCTTTTGAGAGTTTATAATCGGTCACTGTTTTTTTATTGTCTGTGAGTCGGGTGATCGTTTTTTCTTTAAGGTTGTAGGCATATACATGATTGGGCTTCCAGTGCAGTGAATCCTCAATGACCTCTACGTCGTCTTTTTTATCATCTGCTTCAGACTCATACAGCGTTTTGCCATCGTCAGAGAGAAAGGCGAGCGTGTTTTTATCCTTTCGCATGAGCGATGAAATCCCATTTTTAAATTCGTGTACCTCTTTGGCTTCGCCACCATATATACTCAGTTTCCAAAGTTTTTTACCTTTGTCTCGAGAGGAAAGGAAATAAAGGTCTTCATTATTTGCTGCAAATACGGGGCTATAATTGTTATCATCACCGTAGGTTAACTGCACAGTTCTAAATTTGCCATCCTTTTTATCATTTAGGCGAGTAAGATAAAGATCAGAAACAAACTTGTCTTTCTCCTTATCACCCTTTCGTTTTGACCAAACTACCAGATTGCCGTCTGGTGAAAAAATGGGTGACCCCAAATATTCTGTGTTGATGATGTCATTAGGTGTCCAGCGGGTAGGATCATCATTTTTATCTTCATTTTGAGCTTGCGCCGAAAGACATGTAAATACAACAAATAGAGTAGAAAAGTAAAAATTTTTGAGCATAGGTAAAGTGGATTCTTTGATTGGTATAGGTCTTAAAAAATCTTTTCTTAAAACCTAAATGTACTATTTAAAGGAAAGAAATAGCCCATAAATTTTTTAAAAAGTCAGGCTTGTTCTTCAATAAATTGTTTTTTTCACCCCTTTATTTTTAAAATACGCAAACAGCAATCCTTTTCTGATTGTTTTAAGTTATTTTCAAAAGCATATCATGGGATTCCATAATAGATTTTCTAAAACAAAAAAATGGAATGTCAGGTTTTGATTTATTTCGCTCTAAGCGAAAAAAAAGACCGCCCTCGGTCAAAGGGCGGTCTTTTAACAAACTGCAATCTCTCTTATTTATGTCTATTTGTACTGTTTTTATGTGGACTGCGTTTACTGTTGAAGCGCTTGTTTGGATTACCTGCAGTCTTTTTGCGTGGCGGTCTCCCAGAGTTTTTAGACCGGGAATTGGGATTGCTCCTTTTTGGCCGGTTTTCATTTTCTGATGGATCATCGGGCCCGTCTACTAAAAACGGATGTTCTGCAACAACATCAATCTTTTGTTTGATCAGTTTTTCAATATCCTTTAAGTATGGCCTCTCGTCAGTATCGCAAAAAGCAAGGGCGGTACCACTGGCTTTTGCCCTTCCGGTACGGCCTATTCGATGCACGTAGGTCTCAGGTACATTGGGAAGGTCGTACTGCACTACAAGAGAAAGTTGGGAAACATCAATACCACGGGCGGCGATGTCTGTTGCTACAAGTACTTTGGTATCCCCGTCCTTGAAAGCACCCAGGGCCTTTTGCCTGGCAGTCTGTGATTTATTTCCGTGAATAGCCGCTGCATTAATGCCACCGCGATCCAGCAGTTTTACGATCTTGTTGGCACCATGTTTGGTGCGAGAGAAAACCAGGGTGGATTCAGGCTTTTCTGTCTCGATAAGGTGTTTTAAAAGTTTGATTTTACTCTTTTTGCCCACAAAATAAACCGCCTGATCCACACGCTCTGCGGTGGTTTGCTTTGGCGCTATGGTCACACTCTCAAAATCGCCCAGGATTTTTTTGGAGAGGTCAACGATTGCCCGGGGCATAGTTGCTGAAAAAAACAGGGACTGCCGCTGCTGCGGAAGCAGTTTGATGATTTTTTTAATATCATGTATAAAACCCATGTCGAGCATCTGGTCTGCCTCATCAAGCACAAAATATTCTATATCTCTTAGCGAAATATATTTCTGATTGATTAGATCGAGAAGTCGGCCGGGTGTAGCGGTCAGGATGTCAACGCCATTTTTAAGTGCCTTAACTTGGGAACCCTGTTTTACCCCGCCGAAAATAACGGTGTTTTTGATGCCGGTATTCTTGCCGTATTCGGTGATATTATCATCGATCTGGATAGCTAGTTCACGGGTGGGGGTCACAATTAGCGCCTTGATCTTTCTTCCGCCAGATTTTGCGCCTATATTATTATAGATCTGTTGCAAAATGGGAATGGTGAAGGCAGCCGTTTTTCCTGTGCCGGTCTGTGCACATCCCAATAGATCTTTACCGTTTAAAAGTATGGGTATTGATTGTTCCTGTATGGGTGTTGGATGGGTGTATCCTTTGTCGCTCAATGCGTTGAGGATAGGGTCTATAAGACCTAATTCTTTAAATGTCATAAAAATAATTAAGCCGCAAAGATACGGTTAATTAATTCGGAATGTAGAATTTTGAATTTATAATAAGGAAGTTGCCGATCTTCATGAATAAAAAAAGAGATGAAAAAGATCAACGGCAGTTTACAGCACCGTTAGAAAAGTGCCGTAAAAAATCCCAAATCGCTATGATCTGGGATTTTGATATAAAAACTAATGATCTATGACCTTAAATGCCGGATGCTAAGTTTTATGTGGCGATCCATTTAAAACTTAGTTCGCGTTCTGGTATGGCAATACGGCCGGATATGCGCTCGAGCCTTTCTGGAAGGGCCATAAGATAATCCCTGGCTTTTTCTGCAGAGTCATTCAGATCCCGGAACTTATCGATTTTCCAGTCTGCAAGCAGCGATTTTAAAATATTGATATAATCCTGAGTGGTGTAGACCATGGTGCGCTGTGCGGCATCAGAAAAATGTGACCAAAGCTCACCCATATCCATACCGCTTTCGCGTAAGAACATGGCGGGCATCACTATTTTTTTACGCATCATGTCCTCAAAGGCAAGCATCATCTCGCTGGGATCAATCTCAAATATCCGCCTTACAAATTCCATATAGGCAGTAGCATGACGAGCCTCATCGCCAGCAATCGTGTTACAGATTTTGGCAAGTTTTTTATTGCCCGCTTTTCGCGAAAGCGAACCCACACGACGGTGGGAAACATTGGTGGCCAATTCCTGAAAACTGGTGTAAATAAAGTTTTTATACGGATCAAAACCTGTACCGATATCAAAACCATCGCTAATGAGAAACTGGGTGCTTACTTCCATCTCACGCATATTCACGCGGCCTGAAAGATAAAGATAGCGGTTGAGCAGATCGCCGTGGCGGTTTTCTTCTGCTGTCCAGCCGCGTACCCATTTTGCCCAGCCATTTCCATTCTCCTGATCGATGCCCTGTACGCTCATGAGCCAAGACTCGTAGGTAGGCAATGCCTCTTCGGTAATGGTATCTCCCACCAATACGGTAAAGAGGTCATAGTCCATCTCGCGGGCAAGTTCCTGTATCTCCCTGATGTCCTCTACAAATTCAGGACTGTTACTCTGTGGCAATAGATCTGCCGGCTGCCAGTTTTCCTCAATGGGCTTGAGGTAGGTGCTCAGCAACTCATCCATG
Organism: Leeuwenhoekiella sp.; assembly: GCA_965219335.1. Classification (GTDB taxonomy): domain Bacteria; phylum Bacteroidota; class Bacteroidia; order Flavobacteriales; family Flavobacteriaceae; genus Leeuwenhoekiella. The sequence goes on along the minus strand of CBDCNG010000007.1, from coordinate 806,340 downwards.
GATTTCTCAATGGTCTGCATGACCTCTATACGTATATTTGATAATTTCATGATTTTCTTTTTCGTCTATGACTTGTAAAAGTAAGAAATTCAGGGTTGAAAACAATACAAGGGATTTACCAATGCCAAAAATTTTATTCCTTGAGTCGATTGCATGACGTCTTGGGTTTCCCCTTTCAGAATTTTAATTCGCCCTAATTATTCTATTTACATTCAACTTGGGGAAGATCTGCCTCAAACACCACCTCCGGCTGTTCGCTACTGATGAGCGCATGGTTTTGGGTGAGGCTGATGCTTATTTTTACGGTATCGTTTATCCCCTCCTGCATAAAGATATAATCCCCGTGGATGCTATCGCCCGTTTTGATTCCTGCGATGGTTCCAACGCGTTTGTCCTTCATGGCGGGCAACCAGTCGTAATGACCAGTAACTTTGTTTCCTTCTATATTTAAATCCATAGTCAGAATATCTTTGGTCCCGGCATCTTCCTTAAATGGAAATTCCTTCCTAAAGCAGAATACATTTTGATGGGTGTCTGGTTTTTCAGTTCCGGCTTCCTCAGATGTCTTTGCAGACTGATCCTTGCAACTGAAAAAGAGAAGACTGGCTGTGCCCCCTAGAATTAGTATTAGTATATATTTTTTTAGCATTTTCATAAAACTAATGTAGCGATTGAAGTAAAGTTCAAGTTTTTATGCGGGTTTTATTCTCTTATTAATGGTCCAAAATCTCAACCATTTTTCTGTTCTATGCTTTTGAAATCTGTCTGCACGCAATAGGAATTAAAAGTGGGTGAAATTAGTGAAAATACTTCAATAAAACCTTCAGGCAATTTACTGTGCGTGCATATAAAATAAGGGGTTTTCGGCCTTTTGAGAATGAGGGAATGGGTATATTACCCAACTTTTTTAAACCAGTGTTTTTGGTTTAATTATGAATTTATAATACTATGTACAATTCAAAAATATCAGGATTGGGTGCTTATGTACCTGAAAATGTGGTCACCAATGATGATCTGGCCAAAGTTATGGATACCAATGACGCCTGGATACAGGAACGTACGGGTATTAAGGAACGGCGGCATATTAAAAAGGGTGACGGTAATAGTACCGCAACAATGGGTGCAAAAGCCGCAAAAATTGCTTTAGAACGGGCAAAAATCACCGCTAAAGAAATTGATATGATTGTTTTTGCCACCTTGAGCCCTGATTATTATTTTCCAGGTTGTGGTGTGCAGGTGCAGGAAATGCTAGATATGGATACAGTGCCGGCACTTGATGTGCGCAACCAATGTAGCGGCTTTGTTTATGCGCTCTCTACCGCAGACCAGTTTATCAAGACTGGGATGTATAAAAATATCCTTGTGATAGGCGCCGAAAATCATAGTGGTGGACTCGATTTTAGCACACGTGGACGTAGTGTTTCGGTCATCTTTGGGGATGGTGCCGGGGCAGCGGTGCTTACGCGTGAAGAGGATAATCATAAAGGTATTCTTTCTACACATCTGCATAGTGAGGGCAAGCATGCCCTTGAACTTTCCCTTCGCGGCCCAAGCACAGAAATGTGGGTGCCGGAGCTTATCGAGAAAGATCCACAAGAGGATATTCCCTATTATCCTTATATGAACGGCCAGTTTGTATTTAAAAATGCTGTTATACGTTTTGCGGAAGTAATAAACGAAGGCCTTGAGAAAAATGGACTCACCGCCAGTGATATCAATATGCTTATCCCGCATCAGGCCAACTTGCGTATCTCACAATTTGTACAGAAGAAATTTGGGCTTACAGACGATCAACTATATAATAATATACAGCGATATGGTAATACCACTGCCGCTTCGATCCCAATAGCCCTTACCGAAGCCTGGGAGAATGGAAGAATTAAAGAGGGTGATCTCGTTGTTCTTGCTGCTTTTGGTAGTGGATTTACCTGGGCTAGTGCGGTGATCAGGTGGTAAATTCCATCCCGATGAGCTAGAAGGACGAAAGTTTTATCCAGACGACAAAAAACCTGAAAAAAGATTGATTTTTTTTTCAGGTTTTTATTGGATATTTTGAGTTTGAAGAATGCAGATCGATTAAAAATTTGAGAGCATCACTTTTTTGTCTTAAAAACCGGCAGTAATTTAGTAGTGACCTCCCCAAAACCAATTCTTGCCGCACCCTCCTTGGCACAATGACCTCGCATGGTCACCGTATCATTGTCTTCAATATATTTCCGGTCTCCGCCTTCCTCTAATTTTACGGGTTTAGAGCCTTTCCAGCTCAGTTCGAGCATAGATCCATATGATTTGGGAGAGGGCCCTGAGATTGTGCCACTGCCCATCATATCGCCAGAGTTTACCGGGCAGCCGCTGATGGTATGGTGCGCGAGTTGCTGGCTCATGTTCCAGTATAGGTATTTAAAGTTAGATCTGCTCACAATGGTTTCTTGGCCACCTTCGGGTCTTATGCCCACTTCTAAGTTGATGTCATAATTCTTTTTGCCTTTATATTTTAGGTAGGGCATAAGCTCTTTTTCCGGTTTTGGGCCTTCTGTCCTAAAAGGTTCAAGCGCGTCAAGGGTCACGATCCAACAGGAAATGGATGATGCAAAGTTTTTTGCCAAAAATGGACCTAATGGTACGTATTCCCACCGTTGGATGTCCCGGGCACTCCAGTCATTAAAAAGTACCAGGCCAAAAATGTAATCTTCAGCTTCATTTACAGGGATAGGTTGACCCAGCTCATTGGCATCTGTGGTGATAAAAGCCATCTCCAACTCAAAATCTACAGAGCGGGAAGGCCCAAAAATAGGTTCTGTAGCACCGTTGGGCAGTTTTTGCCCTTGAGGTCTATGTATGGCAATTCCAGAGGGGATGATACTGCTACTTCGCCCATGGTAGGCTACAGGTAGGTGCATCCAATTGGGCATAAGAGCATCTTCCCCTTTACGGAAAATTTTACCCACATTGGTTGCATGCTCCTTGCTGGAATAGAAATCGGTATAATCACCAATCTGAACGGGCAGTTGCATTTCTATTTCATCCATTGAGAAGATGACACGGTCACGGTGATTTTTATTATCGCGCAGTTTTGCATTGCCCTCTTCAAAAATAGTAGAGATACGATCTCTCACAAGTCTCCATGTCTTGCGGCCATCGGCTATAAAATCATTAAGGGTGTCTTGTAAAAAAATATCGTCAGTGAGCGGGATGCCCTCAAAATAACCCAGTTGATGCAATGCTCCCAGGTCAATGGCATAATCCCCAATGCGAGTGCCTATCGTGATGATATCGTCGCGCGTTAAGAATACCCCAAAAGGAATGTTCTGTATGGGGAAGTCTGTGTGTTCAGACGTCTCCAACCAGGTCTTGCGTTTGGGATCATTCGTTTTGATAGGCATAAATTTTTTGATAATTTGTTAGTAAATGTTGTTTCCAAATATAGAATTTAAATGGTACTAACCGCATCTTATCCCTATTTTTGAACCTAATTTAACAAACTTTAATATATGGAGCGGGATACCCTCATTTTTGATTTGATAGAGAAAGAAAAAAAGCGTCAACTAAATGGTTTAGAATTGATTGCTTCCGAGAATTTTGTGAGCCCAGAGGTCATGGAAGCTGCGGGTTCTGTGCTGACTAACAAGTATGCTGAGGGCTATCCCGGTAAACGGTACTACGGTGGTTGTGAGGTCGTAGATGAGGTGGAGACCATCGCGATAGCGCGCGCCAGAGAGCTCTTTAATGCCGAATATGCCAACGTGCAACCGCATTCTGGATCGCAGGCCAATACTGCCGTTTTCCATGCTTGCATGAAGCCTGGGGATAAATTTCTAGGTTTTGACCTTGCCCATGGCGGCCACCTTACACACGGCTCGCCAGTAAATTTTAGCGGAAGACTCTACAATCCTGTTTTTTATGGAGTGGAAAAAGAAACCGGTTTACTGGACTATGATAAAATAGAAGAGCTCGCTTTACGTGAGAAGCCTAAAATGATCATAGCCGGTGCGTCTGCATACAGCAGGGAGATTGATTATAAGCGCTTCCGCGAAATTGCTGATAAGGTTAATGCCATTCTTTTTTGTGATATGGCGCATCCCGCTGGTCTCATAGCCAAAGGTGTCATTGGTGATCCCGTGCCGCACTGCCATGTCTGTACTACGACAACCCACAAAACATTGCGCGGTCCACGAGGTGGAATGATCATTATGGGTACTGATTTTGAGAACCCCTTTGGTATAAAATTAAAGAACGGTGATCTGCGCATGATGTCGAGCTTACTCGATAGTGCGATTTTTCCGGGCAATCAGGGAGGTCCCCTCGAGCACATTATAGCTGCAAAGGCCATCGCCTTCGGCGAAGCGCTTACCGATGAATTTTTACATTATATCATTCAGGTTAAGAAAAATGCCGCGGTAATGGCGGATGCCTTCCTCAGTAAAGATTATGATATTATATCTGGTGGAACAGATAACCATATGATGCTTATCGATCTGCGCAACAAGGATATTTCAGGAAAAGATGCCGAAAATGCCCTTGGGAAGGCCGATATTACGGTCAATAAAAACATGGTGCCGTTTGATACGCGATCACCCTTTGTAACCTCTGGTATGCGCATAGGTGTATCTGCCGTTACGACACGTGGTCTCAAAGAAAAGGATATGCAAAAGATCGTTGAATTTATTGATGAGGCGTTAACGCATTATAAAGACGATAATAAACTGAAGGAAATCGCACTAAAGGTGAACAAGATGATGGGAGAGCGGCCTCTATTTGTCATGTAAGGTTCTTCTTTCAGAATTTTGAAAATAGATTGGGACAAAGAAAATTGAGCAACCTACCATGATAAAATAAAGTTTAGAAATGTCCCGATTTAATTTTATGTCGGGCTTAAATCTTATGTATTGCATTGATCAATTATGATCTGCCGTCTTTATTTTATTAAAGAATATCGATTATCGTGTGCTTTATAGTATTAAATACAACGAGATCCTCTTTTTTTCTTCCCAATAAAGTCATGCCCAAAGGAGATTGCATGGAAATACAATAGCATTTTTGATCCTCAATTTTGACCTCACCTAAACCTATGGCCAAAAAATACAGCCCTTGATCGGTAAGGACTAGATTGCCAAAGCCTATGCTTGTTACATCATTCTGGGCCTGGGCACGCTGCACTTCATCCAGCTGTTTTTTAAACTGGTCGATCTGTTGCTGTGCCTGGTCGATCTCCTGCTGTATCATCTCTACGCCGGTCTCATATTTATCACCTGCGCTGTTTTTGCCATCACTATCCCGTGATTCTTTAAGTGACTCAATCTGCTCTTTGTTGGCTGTGATTTTTCTGGTCAATAATTGGCTAAGATGGTTGATGACCTGTTTTTTTGAAAGTGGGCTTTCTGGCATATCCTTGTTTTTTTTGAAGCGGCGAAATTAGTATTTATTGACCATATCCTACTTCTAAAGTGGATGGTAATTTTTGCATGGTCGGTATATTTTCTATTTGCGATTTGGATCCCGCCCAGAGGCTGATTGTCCTTCCCGCTTTCGCGAAAGCGGATTAAAAATAACGCTTATATCACTGTTTTAATTTCCTTAAAATATTAGCCTATTAGACTGCAAAACCACAATTAATTTCCCTGTAATTAAGAAGTTGGTAATTTCTATCGAAAAGCAGAAAACCTGATTGAATATTGTTATCTTCATTTAAAATTCCAACTTATGACACTTACAAAACTACTTTTTGTCCTCTTTTTGCTAGGTACTTTTTTGCTACATGCACAGGAAAAACAAGAAAACATTGATGGTTTTACCACTCAGAATTCCAAAAAGCAATATGCCCTAGAAAGTCAGTTTGACAAAAAACTGTCAAAAGACGATCTAGATACGTGGATGCAGCGCCTTGCCGCACAGCCGCATTATACGGGAAGCGATTATGATCATAAAAATGCAGAGTGGATTCTCAAGCAGTTTAAATCTTGGGGCTATGATGCAGAAATATCTGAATATCAGATTCTTTTTCCTTATCCTAAAACGCGTGTGCTTGAGCTCACCGCACCTACAACTTATAAAGCTAAACTGGAGGCCGTGCCGGTAGAAGGCGATAAATATACGGCTCAAAAGGATTTGCTTTTGCCTAGTTATAACGCCTTTTCAAGAGACGGTGACGTACAGGCCGAACTGGTTTATGTGAATTATGGTGTTCCAGACGATTATAAGGAATTGGAAAAAATGGGTATTGATGTTAAGGGAAAAATCGTCATTGCCAAATATTATGGCTCGTGGCGCGGTATTAAACCCAAGCTTGCCGCAGAAAAAGGTGCGATAGGCTGTATTATCTATTCAGATCCCAAGGACGACGGTTATGTAAAAGGAGACGTTTATCCCAAGGGACCCTATAAAAATAAGACCGGTGTGCAGCGCGGCTCTGTTATGGATATGCCTTTGTATCCAGGTGATGTGCTTACCCCAGGCCATGCAGCCACCAAAGACGCTAAACGATTGGACCGCAAAGATGCCCCAACCATTACTAAAATACCGGTTTTGCCAATTTCTTATGAAGATGCACAACCATTACTGGCCGCTCTGGATGGTGCCGTAGCTCCGGAATCATGGAGTGGCGGTCTTCCCATTACCTATCATATTGGCCCCGGGCCTGCAAAAGTGCATTTAAAATTGGAATTTGACTGGCAGCTCAAACCCATTTACGATGTAATCGCAAAAATGAAAGGCTCTGAATTTCCGGATGAATGGGTCATGCGTGGTAACCATCATGATGCATGGGTACATGGCGCCTCTGATCCCATAAGTGGACTCATATCACTCATGGCGGAAGCAAAAGCGGTGAGCGAACTTGCCAAAGCTGGCGAAAAACCAAAACGGACTTTGGTTTATTGTGCGTGGGATGCTGAAGAGCCCGGCCTCATAGGCTCTACCGAATGGGTAGAGGGTCATCAGGATGAACTGAAAAGCAAAGCCGTAGCCTATATCAATACAGATGGTAGCGGCCGTGGATTTCTTGGGGTGGGAGGCTCACATACTTTACAGGCAATGGTAAAACAGGTGGCCGAAGATGTAAAAGATCCGCAGACCAACGTATCTGTGGCCGCGCGCAGCAGTGCTGCGGAAAAAGTAGCGGGCGAAAAAGGGGAGTTCAAACTCTCTGCCTTGGGCTCGGGCTCAGATTATACTCCATTTATCCAGCATACGGGGATTGCATCCTTAAATTTAGGTTTTGGCGGTGAGAATAGTGGTGGGGAATACCATACCATTTTTGACACCTATCCCAATTTTACACGCTTTAAAGATCCTGGTTTTGACTATTCCATCGCGCTAGCCGAAACTGCTGGAAGGCTCACTCTGCGCCTTGCGAATGCTGATGTGCTGCCCTTTGAATTTAAAGGTTGGTATACTACCGTTAATGGTTATCTGGATGAGGTGGTGCAGGAAACCGAAAAAATGCGCAAGGAGACCGAAAAGCATAATAAAATGGTAGCCGAAAATGATTTTGAACTTGCTGCAGATCCTCAAAAACCATTTGTTAAACCGAAAAGCGAAAATGACGTTCCTTATCTAGATTTTGCACCTTTGCAGAATAGCCTGGCAAAATTAAAAACGGACGTGGATCGTTACACCGCAGATGATCTCGAAAGCCTTTCGAAAGAAAAGAAGGCAGAGGTCAACAAAAAACTAATGGCGATGGAGCAGCTTTTGATAACAGAAAAGGGACTTCCCAGACGGCCCTGGTTTAAACATAGTATTTATGCACCGGGATTTTATACCGGTTACGGCGTAAAAACCCTACCGGGAGTTCGCGAGGCCATAGAGCAAAAAAACTGGAAAGAAGCCCAAGAGCAAATCAATGTGCTTGCCGAGACGCTTGACGGTTATGATAAGGGCTTGAGGGATATTTTAGAGATGTTATAAAGGCGGCATTGATTTGAGAAAACGAACACGAAATTGAAATCTAATAACTTCATAAACAGATCATAGGAAAAACGGTTGATGAAATTTATCAAGTAGATTACAATGAAAATAAAGACAATGAAGATTATCTTCCGTGGACTTTTTTCATAACTTTTGCCGAATTTGATAAGTTTAAGGAAATTTGAGGGATTTTGATGGAGACCATATAAAAATAAATCTCAACAAACTTTCTGAACTTGAACAAAAACTTAACTAGAACGATTTACAAAACGAATCTGATTTATGAAAAGTTTATGAGGTTAAGGAAAATGAGAATCTCGGAAAATTAATTAATAAACCAATCTTAAAATGTGAATACGGAATTGAAAAGGATGTGTTTACATTGAATGAGAATAAGAGAAATGGACAAAAGGAGTTGTTTTCATCAGGTTTTATTACAAAAAATCCTGTTTAACAATCTTTGAAAGGTGGTTTTCGACTCTCTATTGCAGACGACAAAAATATCAAGTTGAATTTTGAAGAAATCTTTAACGAATATTTTGTTGAATAAAAACTAATGCCAATAAGGGACTATCTCATAAAGTGTGTAACAAAGAATAGCGGGGCCATGGCCCCGCTATTCTTTGTTAATTTTTTAAATTATACACATTATGAAGAAAGAAGAATTGTTCAACGACGAATTTTTAAAGCAGTTCAAGACCGGTGACGAGCTCAACGGTTTCTTGAAGGAACTGCAGAAACGGGGCATCGAGAAGATGCTCGAGGGGGAGCTGGACGGCCACCTGGGCTACGGGAGAAACCAGAAATCCCCGGGCCCCAACGCCAGGAACGGCCACTCGACCAAAAAGGTGCGGACGTCCTTCGGGGAGTCGGAGATACGCGTGCCAAGGGACCGCAGGTCATCCTTCGACCCCGTAATGGTCCCCAAAAGGGGAAACATGGTCGACGGGATCGAGAACGTCATAATATCCCTCTACGCCAAGGGCATGACGGGCAGTGATATCGAGGAGCAGATCGGCGAGGTATACGGCTTCGATGTCTCGACCTCCACCATCTCGCGCATCACCGAAAAGGTGAACGCCGACAGGGTGGCCTGGCAGAACCGTCCCCTCGAGCCGGTCTACCTGATCGTCTGGATGGACGGGGTCGTCTTCAAGGTCAGGGAGGGCTCCAAGGTGGTCAACAAGACGATATATATATCGCCGTGGGGCTGCGCAGGGACGGAAAAAAGGAGGTGCTGGGGCTATGGCTCGGGAAGAGCGAGTCATCGGCCTTTTGGATGTCCGTGCTGACCGATATAAAGGCCCGTGGGACCGAGGATATCCTGATAACGGCCACCGACAACCTGAACGGGTTCACCGACACCATCGCCAACGCGTTCCCGCAGGCCACCACCCAGATCTGCGTGGTGCACCAGATACGCAACGCCTGCAGGTATGTGGTCTGGAAGGACAAGAAGGCCTTTACGGCAGATATGAAACATATCTACAACGCCCCCAATCAAGAGGCCGCTGAGGCTGCCCTAGACGATTTTGCCCAGAAATGGGAGGACAAGTATTCCTACGCCATCAAGAGCTGGAGGGACAACTGGGGGGAGCTGACAGCTTTCTACGACTTCCCGGTCGAGATCCGAAAGATCATCTATACCACGAACCTTATCGAGAACCTGAACGGCAAGATCAGGAAATACACCAAGAACAAACTGTCCTTCCCGACCGACGATGCCGTGATGAAATCCGTATATTTGGCGGTAAGGGAAACCACGAAAAAATGGTCGATGCCCATCAGGAACTGGGGCATAATCTTAAATCAGTTCCTGAAGCTCTATGAAAAAAGGGTCAGACTTTAAACAGTCAAAACCTGCTATTTTTAACTTACACACTTACTGGGATAGTGTCGCCAATAATTCCTAAAAGCAATTGCTTGATTTCGGGGCTTAACCAAAGTGATTGCACATTTGCTAAGTCTGATTCCCCTTTGCAGAATCCCCAGATATAATCCCGCAACAATTCTGATACAACAAACTTCGGAAAGCATATTTTCTAAAAATAGCCTTATGCATTTTCAGCATAAAAGTTCTCGAGTATGGATTTCATTTGATCTTCACCAGCTTTAACCCTCAAAACAGTTTCCCATTGACCATCGGCCAAGATATGTTTCAGCGGTTGTTTTAAGTCTGGTATTTTATTGAAGACCTTAAGAAGCTTAGCATCCCATTCTCCATGAAAGTTTTTTAAATCATCTGGATAAACCACTTTACGATCCGTACCTTCATCAATGCCCTCAAAGGGTTCGCTGATATTTAGATACCCATAATCATCAGTAAGCTGTTCTCCCGGTTGGATATCACGGATGGCAATCTCAAAATCGTAGGCTGTGGTCAGACAGTTGGAGTTAAAACTGTGGTTTACAAAGCGGCCGTTGTCCCAGCAGAGTATATAATGGCCTTCTTTATTGCGGTAGGAATATATGTCAAGTATTTCTTGATAGGCCGACCCCATAGCTTCAAATTCAGTCTGTGTAAACTCTTGATCAAGACTGTCAAGAACCCAAGTGATAGTTCCTGCAGGTATCAGTTTGGTGGCGACAACGCCAAAACCGATCTCTTCACTTATAAATTGGATCTGCGTATCCGGGTGAATCATAGTAAGTAGTTGGTTAAGTGTTACGATTTATACATTTTAAACCTGCCTTTTTTGAAAACGATCACTACTTTACAAAAATTAACAGGCTGCGAATAGGAGGAATCTTCTACGTATAATCTTGATTTTTGATAAATGCAAAATACATTATAATATCCTCAATAATATTTTGAACATATATTGATAGTCCTCTCTTAAAAAGTAATATGTACTACCAAATATAACTTTTAAAGCAAGCCATTCGCAAGTATTTTATCAATACTATAACATTTAATTATAATGTATAAATTCGATATTTAAGGAAATTGCATGATACGCGCTACTTTAGGAAATGTGGCTGCCTTACATGTCATCAGAAAAGAAGATTGCATTCATCAATAATTTGTTCGTACCGTACCAAAAAGCTCTAAAATTGGTATTATCAGTAAATAGGATCACATGACCCCTCCCAAAATTTTGATGTACAAAGGGCCTTGTCCCTTGTAGGGCTGCAAGGTTGATTTTACTGATATAACCTGCTGCTAAAGGGTCAGCAGTATAGGTAATGGGGTTTTCATAGCTTAAAGAATCTTTTTCCACAAATATAGTGGTATCCCTAAAAAGGTTAATTTCATTGAGATTATAACCAAAATTCACAGGATGGGAACGGTCAATGGCTGCCTTAAAAATTGCACCGCCGATTACCTGGGCTCCATTAAAATCATCTTTTTGTTCAAAACTGATGTTTTTGGCCGGGTTTTCGGTCTTTTTCAAGGTGATATCCAAAAATTTGTTTTGCTTTAAAAATCGTGCACTGTTTTTGTAAGCGATTAAAGTACCACCATTACGCAACCAAGTTTTTATTTTACCACTGTCTTTTTCGCTTAAAGCGCTGCCATAACTGTTAGGTAGGATAAGAGTAGTATACCTTTCCAGATCCGTTCTTCCAAAATTACGCGTATCAAGCTTGGTCAGTTTTATATTGTAACGCGTATCAAAAAGGTGCCAGATCTCGCCAGCATCGTATGAGCTTATACCTTCGCCCACAACCATTGCTACCTCCACAGGTTTGACCGGAACCATTAACCTGCTGCCCATATCGATACCCTTAGTAAGCCCCGAGTTGATCCCGGTTATGCGCACGTGATATTGTTGCGCGAGCGAATCAAGGAAGGAGTGCATCTCTTCCGTATTTTTTTCCTGATTTTGCAGTGGTATAAAAATACTGCCATAATCATAATTTGTTCCCTCAAGGGAAAAGGGCTGCATGGCAACTTTTGCGCGCAGGTCATTTTGTAAAACAGCATTGAGCACACCTGGCGCAAGGTAATCGCCCCAATTGATCATATAGCCATAGTTTCCTGTCTTTACGAGCGGTACTGAAGGTGGGTCTAGTTGTGTGATCTCATCGCCGGCCAGGTCTGTGCGGGCATCATCATCAAAGTCCAGATTGAAAGCCAGTGGAAAACTCCAGGCCGAAATATCATAAAAAAGACTATCTGTAAAAGTGGTGCGCTTCTCAAACATGGCCTTAAGCAGCCTGCTCTGCATCTGATTCTTTGGGACAATATAAGCGTCATCGGTATGTAACGCTCTTCCATTAAGGTCAAAGGTTTTGCTGGGTTTATAAACCTTGACGTTCTGGCGCTTGAGTATCTCGGCAAGATAATAAGCCCTCATGGGGTCATTGCTGCTGCCAAAGGCGTACGCCCCGCCACCGGCTTCTTTTCGCGCATTCGCGAAAAAATCGCGTTGATAATTTAATATCTTTTTCCGTAGGTTTTGTGCTGCTTCTAAGGTCGAAAGAAAAGCGGTAAACTGGTTGCGGATGGTAAAAGGAAATGTAAGGATACCATTCACGGTTTCTTGTGCATGACCTCTTGAACTGGCTTGCTCAAAAAGGATGCCAATGCCCCCATTAATATCCGGGAAGGTGGAGCCTTTTCCATAGTAAAAATCGTCATAATCTTCCTCAGTATAATATAATGATCCCAGTTTGTCAAAAGCCTTGGCGTGGTAGTTTCCTATTTCTTTGGTAAGTTCTTGATTTAAGGCGGGCGTAAGGGGGTGAGTGCGGCTCTGTATGCCGGGCTGGAAGAAAAAAGAGCTATTGCTGCCCATCTCATGATGGTCTGTCAATATATTGGGGTACCACTCGTGAAAAGTTTTGAGCCGTGCACGTGATTCCGGAAGCTGATCGGGCAGCCAGTCGCGGTTCATATCAAACCAGTAATGATTAGTCCTTCCACCGGGCCATATCTCGTCATATTCTCTATCCTGTGGGTCGGGGTTGATATTCTGTGCTTTATTGGTATTGGCCCAATAGGCAAAGCGCTGCAGGCCATCGGGATTAAAGGAGGGGTCAAAAAGTATGACCACATTATGCAACAGGCTGTCTATTTTTGGCCCTTTCGCAGCAGCGAGATAATAGGCGGCAAGTAAGCCTGCATTTGCACCGCTAGGTTCATTGCCGTGTATGCTCATACCCTGATAGGTCACAATGGGCATGGTCGCCGTATTTAAAGATGCTGAGCCGCTTTTGGTCAATGCGATATGTTGTTTTTTTATATTTTCAAGGTTTGCGAGGTTTTCTGGGGAGGAGATTGTGAGGAGCAACAGGGGCCTGCCTTCAAAGGACTTCCCGCGGTTTTCAATCTTTATCCTATCTGAAGACTCAGCGATGCGATACATATAATTTACCAGTTTGTCATGGCTTACATGCCATGTTCCCGGCACCCAGCCCAAGATTTCCTGTGGGGTTGGTATGTCAGGATTATAGGTGGTATCCTGGGGGAGATAATAATCTAGGGTAGGGGGCTCAATCTGGGCGGTTGCAAAGGTCAGTGTAAGCATGAATGTGATCAGGAGGGTAATTTTTTTTCTCATAAATAAGGGGCCAAAGTTGAATTATCAGGCTTTTTTTCATCAGCTGATATTGGATGTCCCAATTTACGTTTTTTGGATCAATACATGGTTTTTATCATATGTAAAATGCATAAAAACCTTTTTTATTGAGGAATTATTATTTTTGAGGTCTATTTGTAACATTAAGTAAAATATCATTTTGATAATATGATTTCTGCGTAAGCTTCCATTTGTCTTGGATTTAGCGTACATAAAAAAACCCACTGCTAAAAACAGTGGGTTTATGTTTTAAAATGAAGTTTTTAGATCATATATCATCAAAACTCACATCAGTAAAAGTCTTCGCGGAAACTTCCCCTGCCTCTTCATTTTTCTTTTCAACCTCGCTGGGCGGGATATAATCGGTCTGGTGGCGGTCACTGATGACCTCTTCACCCTTTTCATCCAGAATGTAATCTGTCATTTCTTCCAAAAGCTCCCTAAACCCTTGAAAATCTTCTTTATATAGATAAATTTTATGTTTTTTGTAATGGAATGAACCATCATCATTGGTGAATTTTTTGCTTTCGGTGATGGTGAGGTAGTAATCTTCGGCACGCGTAGCCCTTACATCAAAAAAATAGGTGCGCCGACCGGCCTTTAATACTTTAGAGAAAATTTCATCATTTCCATTCCTTTCCTTATAGCCCATTTTAAAAATTTTATTGGTGAGTTGTCTTTGTCAAAAATGGCAAAAATTATTAAGGGGTCAAAATTTTAATCCATTTCTTTTTCGTCAAGCTGCTTTCTATAAAGCTCCTGATAATATCCTTCTTCAGCAATAAGCTTAGCGTGGTTTCCTTCCTGAATAATCCTGCCCTCATCGAGTATTATGATCTTGTCGGCATTTTTGGCAGAGGAGATTCGGTGACTCACAATTATGGTTGTTTTACTTTTGGCCAAGGTCTGTAACTGGTTAAGAATTTGTTCTTCCGTTTCCGTGTCAACGGCAGAAAGGCTGTCATCAAAAAGAAGTATCTGAGGATCCTTGATGATCGCGCGGGCTATCGAAACACGCTGTTTCTGACCCCCAGAAAGGGTAATGCCCCGTTCACCGAGTATGGTGTCATAACCCTTGCTGAAGTCTACGATATTCTGGTGAACCACGGCTAGGCGGGCTGCTTTTTCCACGGCTTCGTCGGTGGCATCGGCATTCCCAAATTTGATATTTTCCTTAATGGTATCACTAAACAGAAAGCTGTCTTGGGGTACATACCCAATGGCCTCTCTGAGATCGTTGAGGTTAAGTTGGTCAATGGCTGTTCCATCAATAGTCAGGGAGCCAGAGGTCACATCATAAAGACGGCCCAACAATTCAAGAATTGTCGATTTACCTGAGCCTGTTTTCCCAATAATGGCCAGCGTCTGGCCGTTTTTTACCTGAAATGAGATATTTTTAAGGGCGGTGATATTGGTATCTTCGTACGTAAAACTTACATTTTTGAATTGCACATCACCCTTGATCTCGGTATGGGCCTCCATATGGTTTTTAATATCGGGCTCTTCTTTTAAGAATTCATTGATGCGCTTCTGGGAGGCTTCAGCCTGCTGCACTAATGAGGTGATCCAGCCCACTGAGGCCACGGGCCAGGTAAGCATGTTCACGTACATTAAAAACTCAACGATCACGCCCAGATCAGGGATCGTGCCGTTGATATATTCTTTACCACCCACGTAAATGACCAGCAAATTACTCGCACCTATAAGTGCGATCATTAGAGGTATGAAAAAAGCCTGTACCTTCACCAGGTCGAGGTTTTTGTTTTTACTAGCTTCGCTAAGCTCTTGGAAGCCTGTGTTAGTCTGCGGTTCAATACCATAAGCCTTTATAACACCTATGCCACTAAAGGATTCCTGGGTAAACGTATTGAGATGGGAAAGGTATTGCTGCACAATGGTGCTGCGCCTGTGGATGAGTTTGCTCAATTGATAGATCGCAATAGAGAGCACGGGCAGCGGGATCAATACCCACAGGGTGAGCATGGGCGCAGTATAGACCATGTAGGGGATCACCGTAACAAAAAGCACAAAGGTGGTCACCCCATACATAATAGCAGGCCCTAGGTACAGGCGCACTTTGGACACATCTTCGCTAATACGATTCATCAGGTCACCAGTTCGGTTTTTTTTGTAAAAATTAAGCGAAAGCGCCTGATACTGGTGATATACTTCATTTTTAAGGTCAGCCTCCATATAACGAGAGACTACGATAAACATCTGTCTCATTAAAAAGGTAAAAAAGGCAGAAAGGAGCGCTGCGCCCAGAAGGAGCAATAGCGTGGTGAGCAGATTGCTTTTTAGGCTGGAAAGGTCACCTCCATCTTTCAGGTAATCCTCAACATATTTTACCATATCCCCAGAAAATTTTGGCGTCAGGATGGCCAGTATACGCGCAGCAACAACTATAAAAAAACCTATGGTTAGCCTCCACTTATATTTGGCAAAATATTTATTGAGGTGCTTAAGTTCTTTCATCACGGGAGGTTTGCATTCTAAAATAGGGACAAGAAACGTTTAAAAGCTGCAAAGGTAAGAGTTTGTACCCTTAAAATAATAGATGTTAAAGCGCATAATTAATTCTTTTTTAGGCGGCGTTAGCGCATCCAAAAAATGTATTTTTGCAGGGCTTAATTTTCCATAGGGCACAAATTTATAAACAACCACAAAGTTCTTTACCATTATGCTCAACAGAAGGCATATTCGCATCAAGGTTATGCAGACGCTTTACGCTTTGAATCAGTCGGATTATCAAGACGTTGTTAAAGAAGAAAAGTTCTTAGCCTCCAGTATGGCGCAAATGTATGACCTCTATCTTATCATGGTCGACCTCATTATTGAGGTACACGCGTTTGCGCAGGAATACATTGAGAAATCACAGCAGAAAATGCTGGCTACAGAGGCGGATATCAACCCTAATAAAAAATTTGTAGAGAATCAGGTTCTTATTAAACTTGCACAGAACGAAGCGTTACAGGCAAGACTTAAAAAACGCAGGCTCAATAACTGGCGGCTTGATAATGAATATGTCAATATCATTTTTCAAGAATTGCTTGACAGCGAAATCTATAAGGATTATATGGAACATCCAGAATCCTCCTTTAAAGAAGACCGGAAATTCGTGGTCAAATTTTTTGGAGAGATAATAGCACCCAATGAAAAGCTTTATGATTATCTAGAAGATCACCGCCTGACCTGGCTTGACGATCTTCCCGTAATCAATACTACCATTGTTAAGCGGCTAGAGAAGCTGAAGCCCAATTCTCCAGAAGGGACCATGTTGCCAAAATTATATAAGGATGAGGAGGATGAGCAGTTTGCCAAAAATCTTCTTAGGCGCAGCATGCAAAATGAAGACATGCTTAACCATGAAATCGAGGGTAATACCCCCAATTGGGATCAGGATCGTATAGCGATATTAGACAAAGTACTCCTGAAGATGGCCTTAGGTGAGTTTTTGCTGTTTTCTTCCATTCCCATTAAAGTGACCATTAATGAATATCTTGAGCTGGCCAAAGAGTACAGTACGCCCAAAAGCAGTATTTTCATCAATGGGGTCCTTGACCGGCTGGTGAAGAAATACCGTCAGGAAGGCAGGCTCAACAAAGCGGGGCGTGGACTCGTTGAATGATGAAAAATTTGTATTTTTACACCTTTAAAATCTAAAAATTATGAAAAAATCAGTATTTGCCCTTATGGCAGTTCTTGCACTTGGTTTTACCTCCTGTAAAGACAAAGGGGATGCCTCTAGTATGGTTAAAGGCGAAAATGTGGAAAAGGCGGCAACTCGAGATGCCAATTCCAAAGATTTTCCCGTAATGAAATTTGAGGAGACCGATTTCGACTTTGGTACCATTGATTATGGCACCAATGTAGAGCACGTCTTTCAATTTAAAAATACGGGCAATGCGCCACTTGTCATTGTAAGCGCCCGTAGTTCTTGCGGCTGTACTATCCCAGAGTATTCTGATAAGCCCGTTGCACCTGGTGAAACAGGAAAACTGCTCGTTAAATATAATGGTACCGGTAGAAATGCAGTGACTAAAGTTGTCACCGTAACAGCAAATACCAAGAATGGCTCAGAACAGGTAAAAATAAAAGCTTTTGTTAACCCTAAAGAACCTGCAGCACCTGCAGCAGCTAAAAGTTAAGTATGGATAAAGTGACCCAATTTCTTCCCATTGCCCTGATGATACTAGTGGTTTATCTTTTTATGATCAGACCGCAGATGCAACGGCAGAAGAAAGAGAAAAAATTTGCTGCAGAACTTAAACGCGGTGATCGTGTAGTGACCAAAAGTGGATTGCACGGTAAAATTTTAGAGCTCAATAATGATGGTACCTGTATCTTGGAGAGCGGTGCTGGTAAACTCAAATTTGAACGATCAGCCCTATCATTGGAACTCAGTAGTAAACTGAATGAACCCGCAGAGGTGAAAAAGAAATAGAGATTTCAATTTTTAATAAAGAGAAAAGCAGCGGATTTCGATCCACTGCTTTTTTTGTTATCGGGGTTTGGCAAAGTATTAAATATTCCCTTTTAATTTCGTCAGTTCCCGTTCCAGAAAATCCAGTTTCTCTTCAATACCATGTACCATCTCAGGTACGCGATGGTAAAAAATATAACGGATGCGCCAGAGTTCTTTAACCTCTTTAAGGTCAATCTTTATATCTTCTATCTTCTTGTGATCTGCTCTAAGAATCATTGAGTTGTTGGCCATAAAAAATCGGCGCAGGATCAGCTGCCCACTGGCAAGTGCCAGTACAAGCACACCATTGTTCAGTTTTTTATAATCTGTTTTAGGTACAAATTCGCCTATGGCAACATCTTTTGGGAAAAGCCCACTGTCATTATTGCTCATCTCAAGACTATTTACCGTATAGGCCCTCAAGTTCTTTTCCGTTGCCAGTGGCAAGTGTAGGCAGGCCATATTTTTAATAAAGGCATCCTTATCATAAAACTGCAGGTATTCGCTTTGGTTTTTTGAAGTAATACAGGGAATGGTAACGAATTTCTCTCTTAATAATTCTTCCTGATCTACAGCCAGCTCATCTTTAAAATGCAAAAGCTTGTTTACTGTGAGCTCTTTGGTAAGCAGATCATCTATGGGTATGCTAAAATAATTAGCAATTTTAATTAGGGTTTCAATTTTAGGTTCACTTCGTCCTTCTTCATAAGCGCCTAACGTACCGCGCTTTAGATCAAATAATTCAGCAAAAGTTTGCTGACTTACACTTTTTACACTCCTGATTTTCTTTATGTTTTTTCCGAAAAGGGACATATTTAGCTAATATTATTTGCAAATACAATTTATTTGCTTAAATTCGTCTAACAATATTAGCTAATAGGGATGAATTGAGCTAATAGTTTTAGTAATATTTTTCACTAAGCTTTATTGAGACAGGTAAGTAATTGGCTGTTGTAATCAAAAAACGTAATTATTAATCAAAAAACACAAATCATGGTAACGATCCTCATTATTCTTATTCTACATTCTCTGTAGATTTCATCCTACAAAAGCCCAATTTTTAGTATTATTGGGTTTTTGAATTTTTAACAAAGGCGTTTCGGAATTCCGAGGGCTGGAAACTATTCATTAATGAAAAACCATTATCAAATCACCCGGGATTTTCTGCTTGAACTTAACTTTGATGTCTCTCGGGAAAATGTGCAGGATTGCGTGCTCGTTGTACAAAAGGAAAATGCGGGCATACGCAATCTTATCCTGGGTGTGGCCCCGCCCATCCTGATCATGGAACAGTTTATTTTTAAGATCAATAATCAATCTGAAAAAATATTCCGTAGCCTCCTGCAGAAAAATAGAGATATTATTCATGGTGCTTTTGTGCTCGATGACAGCGGCGACAAAGTCATTTTTAGGGATACCCTGCAAATTGAAAATTTGGACATCAATGAACTCGAAGGAAGTTTAAATTCATTAAGCTTATTGATGAGCGAGTATGCTGAGCAAATCATTGAGTTTTCTAAATACTAGCCCTTTGACCATTGAAGGGAATCCAGACATTTGCCCAGAAGAATACACAATGAGTGTTTAGGCTTATTAAAGAATAAAAAAAAAGACCGCTCACACCTCTTTTTTCTGTCGGGCGACCAATAAATAATAATGTTATGAATATCTTCAAACGCTTATTTAAGATCGGTCAAGCCGAAACAAATGCGGCCACAGACCCGATGGAAGACCCCATCAAAGTAACAGAGCAAGGCATCCGTGATATGCAGCAGGATCTAGCCAAAAGCCTGGAAGCACTTGCCCAGGTCAAAGCGCTCGCCATCAGGGCAAAAAATGACCAGGAAGACTTTCAAAATAAAGCGGAAAAATATCAGACCAATGCGATTATGCTCCTAAAGCAAGGCTTTAGTAAAGAAATAGACGCAGCCAAAGCTGATCTGCTTGCCAAAGAAGCTTTGGTGCAGAAGGAAATCGCCGAGCAACAGGTTACCTGTGCCAAGGAGGAGTCGGCCAAATTTGACAATAACGTGGCACAGCTTCAAAAGAACATCCAGACGATCAAAGCGAACATCGGTAATTGGGAAAATGAATTGAAAACGCTTAAAGCCCGCGTAAAGCTGAGCAATGCAAACAAAAACCTTAATAAGCAAATGGCTGAGCTTGACAGCAGCGGCGCCGTTGGCATGTTAGAGCGAATGAAAGAGAAAGTCGCCCAAGAAGAAGCGCTAACAGAAGCTTACGGCGATATTGCCAATGCCTCAAAATCGATTGACGAAGCGATCAATAAAGCAGCAGATGTCTCAATGGCAAATGCTGACCAAGATCTGGCCAAACTCAAAGAGCGCTTGGGCCTTAACGATAAAAGGGATTAATTTTAAGTGAACAGTTGATATTTTCCATTTTGCCCAAACAGAAGTTGCCAGGTATGAAGAGCTACTTCGGGAATTGGAATTGGAGGCTTTTTTATAAATTTGAACTGTAAAAACCTTCAAAACCCTCCTAAATTGCCCAACCCATCATCTTTATCAGCAGTACAGTATTGCGCCATTTTACTTAGTAATGAGATCAATAAAAATGACCTGATTGACAATTTATTGAGCGAGAAATCATCGTTTCCATTGGCTTTTATAAAAAAAAATGGAATCGTTTTTTCAGACAGGGCGATCAAGGAAATCATGATAGAAGAGGAGCGGCATGATCTTATATCCGTAGCCCGAGTACAGCAGCGTAAACTCAAATCATTTTCTTCTGGGGAACGCAAAAAACTTTTCCTGGAATATTGCCTTGAGCAAAAACCGGATTTTTTGATATTGGATAATCCATTAGATCATCTGGATGTTAACTCACGTAAGCTGTTAAAGGAATTGCTCAAACAGCTAAAGCAGAAAGTCTCGCTCGTTCAATTGACTAACCGGAGCGCAGATATCCTAGACTTCATCAATATTTGGTATCAGGTTGACGAAGGTTTGAGAAATTGGACCCAGGTTGAAGAAAATACTCTTCCCGACCATCCCCGTACAGCCAGCGATTTTTCTTCTTTAGTGACCCATACTGGCTATGATGGCCAAGAGCTGATCAGGCTAGAAGACATTTCTTTAGCCTACGGCGAAAAAAGAGTACTTCGCAACATATCCTGGACGATATCGCCAAGTGAGTTTTGGCAGCTCATCGGGCCCAATGGTTCTGGTAAAAGTAGTCTCTTGGCGCTTATAACAGGCGATAATGTAAAGGGTTACGGGCAGGATGTATATCTTTTTGGGAAGAAAAAAGGCAGCGGCGAGAGTGTTTGGGATATTAAAAAAAAGATCGGTTATTTTTCAGTGGCCGTGCTTGACCTGTTTAAAAGCGATGACAAAGCTGTTGACATGGTGCTTTCTGGGTTTTATGATTCCATCGGGTTGTATGTTAAGCCTACAGATTTACAGTATAAGACCGCCATGCAATGGTTGTCGGTTGCCGGGCTAAAGGGCCGGGAAGGGGAGCGTTTCAGTAAATTGAGTGAAGGGGGGCAGCGCATCGTACTTATCTTAAGAGCAGTTGTCAAAAATCCTCCACTTGTGCTGCTTGATGAACCGCTGGAAGGGCTTGACGAGCAGCATGCCTTTTGGGTAATTAGGCTGATAAACGATCTTGTGGAGCACACAACCATGACGGTTGTTTATATTTCACACCGCAGTGAACCAGGACTAAAAGCGGCAAAAATATTTGAACTTGTACCTGGTAAAAATGGTTCTTGGGGAAAAATACCTTCATTTTGATAAGAAATATTTGCCCTACTTTTTATCTCGTATAAAAAAAAAGTAGGGTCAATTAACATTTCTATCGTACCTTTTCAACGTAGAATAATTTATAAAAACCCTTAAAAATGTTTAAAAAATACACCTTTCATGTTTGCGTAGTTGCATTTTTCACTATTGGTCTTTTGCAATCTTGCAAAGCACAGGATAAAGCTGATTTTCATATTGTTTTTGATCATGATGCCCTCCTGGTCAGTAATATTGCAAAAAGTGCTGATTTTTATAAAAATGTCCTGTTTTTAAAGGAGATCAAATCTCCTATTGATAATGTTGACCGCAAATGGTTTTCCCTGGGCGGGCATTACCAGTTACATCTTATAAAAGAAGATAGGCCGATCAAGCACAATGATGTAGCGATGCACTACTCAGTAGCTGTAGACGATCTTGATGGATATGTGAAATTCCTGGATAAAAAGGGCGTCCCTTATACTAACTGGCCCACAACTAAAAAAGAAATGAGCACAAGGCCCGACAATGTGAGGCAGATTTATATACAGGATCCTGACGGATATTGGATAGAAGTTAATGATGCGACGTACGCCAAATAATTTTATAAGCTTCTAGGTAGGTTTTTAATCTTATTTTTTAATTCCTTCACGACTTTCTTTTTGCCCTCTTTTTTTACTTTTTTGGTAAGGATATAGGAGTAGAATGCGACTTGCGCCACACTTGTGATCATAAAAAATTTGCTGAGCACGGTTCTGGTTTTCATAATATGGTCTTTAATATTTTCATCAAAGTTGATAATAAATAGATGCCTATTGGTTAATAAAATCATATTATTTAAAATAATAGATTTTTCTCCTTGAGGAAGTCAAAAATGAGCTGATCAACGTGGGAAACCATCTCCCGGTCTGTGTAATTGAGCCAGACCACTTCTTCAATTTCTGGACCGGGCGCAATCGCCTCTCTAAACTCACAGTTGTGACATGTCTTTCTGATCAGGATACCGGTTGCCCTTCCATCTGTCTTTGCTTCAAAAATACCTACAGGTTTTAGGGTATCGATCAGTAGGTCAATTGTTAGCTCTTCTTTAATCACGCGCATAAGCGCTTCACTGTCGCTTTCACCAAAATTACGTTGCCCGCTAGGAAGGCTATATTGCGACTTATTACGCGATCGAATGGTCAAAATGCGCCCTTTTTTTATATAGATCCATGCGATTTTGTCAATGATCTGCTCTGTGGGCTCAATGTAATAATCAATGGAGTTTAGCGAATGGTTAGGATCAATCTTGTCCAAAACATTATCGATTAACCTACCAAAACCGCTTAAAAGACCCAGTTTTTTGTTTCTTCCGATAGCGCTGCTGATGGTCTCATCCCGATTGCCAAATTTGTAAGCTCCTTTTTTTAGCCAGAGCAAGTTGAGCAGGTGCTGCATCAGCACATTACCCAACTGGTCAACAGAGATTGCGATCTTAAGCAGATATTCGCTAATACCGCGTAGCCCCTTTTTATATAGGCTATATAAAATCCCATAGACCAGACCAAAAGAAGCGGTAAGTATAAATAAGATGATGCTTATTAAAAACAGGGCGACACCAATGAGCGGATTTGCTCTTTTATCTTTTAGTATCCTTCTATCTTTTAGGATCATCGTTTTTTTGCTTTTGGTCTAAAGTTAAGGACTGCGATAAAAACAATATGCATTAAAAGCAGGCAATGAAACCGCAAATACTATTTAATTGGTCACGGCCGGTAACTGGATTGTTATGCTTAAGGTCATTGCACTTTGCGGTAGTAAGGTAGAAGGTGTGTCAAGCTTTAAAAAAGTCACCCCTATCCATTTGAATATTACCTATTTTATGGTATTTTGCTTTTATGGATCCAAAAATAATAACGCTTAAAGAACGTAAACTCGTGGGCATGTGCATCACGACCGCCATTTCCTTTGACGATACAAAAAAAATGTGGAGCAAATTTGTTTCCCGTCAGGACGAAATTATAAACAAGGCAGCGCCAGAATATTATTCCATTCAGGTGTATCCAGAGGGGCTAAAGCTTAAAGATTTTACTGAAGACACTCAGTTTGAGCGCTGGGCGGCCGTTGAGGTAAATGATCTGGATCATGTGGCCAGAGGGCATGAAACCGAAAATACTTGCCGGCGGACTCTATGCCACCTTTACGCATAAAGGACCGGTGAAGACTTTTGTAAAAACATCAAATTATATTTATGGGACCTGGTTGCCCCAATCTGGTTATGAATTGGATCAGCGGGCGCATTTTGAGAAGCTGGGAGCAAAATTTTATGGTCCCGAGCACCCCGATTCTGAAGAGGACATCTTTGTTCCCATCCGGAAAATTATGTCGTAAATAGTTTATTTCGCTTGAGCGAAAATAAAATCGGTATGGCCTCAAAGTGTTTTAATAATCTTAAATTGCGGGCGAAAATCAGGATAAATTGCCCTATTTTCGACGATAAACTCCCCAAAACCGCATAAAATAAAATGAACTACATCCTTTATGACGGGCCTGCACGCGGTCATCTTCTCCCCTTTACTTTTACGCGCCCAGTAGCTGACATTCGCATTGGTATTTTGACCATACGTGAAAAATGGGAAAAGTATCTTGGCGCTACTACGTCTACGCTAACCGAAGCTTATCTTTCGGCCAAATACCCAATGGTGCTCCAGGAAGAGAATATAATGATCAATGCCAGCTACCTGCCCACAGAACGTCTCGTTGATCTTGTAAATAAGTTGAAAGAGGACGAGGCTCTTTATGAAGACCAGGTCTGTGTTGCATATCAAGTAAAAAATCCTCAGGTAAATACGGATTTTAAGAATTATAAAATCAAGCAGATCGACCCAGGGGCTATCTTAAAGATCGAAAATACCTGGGATATTTTTTCGAAAAACGGTCGGGCACTGACCGAAGATTTCAGTTTGTTGACTAAAGACCGTGCGCCCGGGCTCATACCCGAGGGAACGCGATGCATCAAGCCTGAAAATATATTTATTGAGGAAGGGGCGATAGTCAATTTTGCAATTCTCAATGCTGAGCATGGCCCAATTTATCTGGGAAAGGATAGCGAAGTGATGGAAAACGCTGTGGTACGCGGACCTTTTTCGCTGGGAGAATCTTCAGTGGTCAAGATCGGTGCCAAGATTTATGGGCCTACGACTATTGGTCCATTCTGTAAAGTGGGCGGGGAGATCACTAATTCGGTCATTATGGGATACTCCAACAAGGGACACGACGGTTACCTGGGCAACAGCGTTCTTGGCGAATGGTGCAACCTGGGCGCTGATACTAACAATAGCAACCTGAAAAATAACTATGCCAAGGTGCGCCTCTGGGACTATGCTACAGAAAGTTTTGCAAATACCGGCAGCCAGTTTTGCGGCCTTATGATGGGCGATCATAGCAAATGTGGTATAAACTCAATGTTTAACACCGGTACGGTAGTGGGCGTGAGTGCCAATATTTTTGGAACTGGTTTTCCGCACAATTTCATTCCCTCCTTCAGTTGGGGCGGCAGTGCGGGAATGACCACGTATAGAACGGATAAGGCTTTTGAGACCGCAAGTTTGGTCATGCAGCGCAGGGATATCCATTTTGATGAAATGGAACGGCAAATTTTGGAACATGTTTTCGAGGAAACGGCCAAATATAGGCAAAGCTGATATTATAATTCAATCTCTACCATCTCTGCCGAAGGCCCAATCCTAAAGGGTAGAAGCGTTGTACCCAAGCCTTTTGAAATATACATTTTTGGACCATCGTCATTATACCATCCTTTGAGATATTTTCCACTACCGCGCGGCTTGAGCGGTGCAAATCCCAAAATCGTGACCTGCCCCCCGTGTGTGTGCCCAGAAAGTATAAGGTCAATAGTAATATTTCCTGCGGCTTCGTAAATAAGATCTCTGTATTCTGGGCAATGGGAAAGCATGATGGTGGTGTCTGCTTTTTGAATATTTTTGACCGCTTTTTTGAGATTGGGGCGACCTTCATTAAGATCATCCATCCCAATGATTGCTATATCCCGGTTTTTTAGGGTAACCTTTCTATTCTCATTGATCAGCAATTCACAGTTATATCGGGCATAAACGGTTTTAAGTCTATTAATATCCACGTTTCCGGTATATTCCCAGTTTCCGGTAACGGCAAATTTTTTTATGCTTTTGTTGATCAATTTTAGAAATGAATCCAGAATATCTATTTTTTTAGTCTCATTGACCGAATCTCCGGTAAAGAATATCAAATCTGGTTTTAAAATGTTGATTTTTTTGGTGATTGCCCTATGAAATGGTTTTAACTGATCAATATGCAGGTCAGAAATCTGGATGATCTTGATCTTCTCACTTCCGGGTTTTGAAATATCGAAATAGGACCAGTCAATCGTGTAGTTTTTATGGGCCAATGAATCCAAAGTGGTAAATGCTATGGAAGATCGGATGCCTTTATCAATGAATAGTTTAAGCCTGGTCGATTTTTTCATGATTTAAATGCTGCCCGCTTTTTAAATATTCAGGTGTAAAAAGCGCAAAGATAAAACCTTCGGTAGAAAGTGGACATTCTAAGAGGTCGCTATAAAAATGTGAATTTTTTCGCTAGTGCGAAAAATGAATACTTAAAAAATTACTGAGTTTTACATAGTGCGATGATATTAAAGAGAACTTAAAGCGAAAGGCTGACCAAAATTATACCCACCACCGCCATAGCTATGCCGACCCAGTTTTTACGGATGAGTTTTTCTTTAAAAAAAACAATACCCAAAAGCGTAGAGAGCAGGACGATGCTTGCATTATTGAGTGTAAAGATGGTAGAGCTTTCGATATCTATCCGGAGGGCACGTACCAGGAAATAGATCGAAAAATAATTGGGAATACCCAGCGCAAAACCACCTACAATATTTTTTAACGCAAAGGTCAATCGCCCACGCATGAACTGAAATGTGGCGATAACAAGCCCGATGATAAAGGCAGTTGCAAAGGTCACTGAAGAAAACAACGGTACATCTGTCTGGGACACGTAACCGTCTTCCAGATATTTGATGCTGGTATCAATAATGCCACTCCCTACAAAAACGAGTATGGGTAAGATGATATGCTCCCTTTTTACCTTTAATCCCTGGGTATTTTTAGCAGAGGCTAAATATACCGCGGCAACGGCAAGGAGAATTCCCAAGGCTTTTATTGTACTTACGGCTTCATCGTAATACCAAATACCGAACATTACCGGAATCACTACGCTCATTTTGGTAGCTACAGAAACTACCGCAAGGCCACTGCGCTGTGTGGTAATGGCCATGAGGTTAAAAATTAATATAAAGAGTGCACCCAGCAGCGCTGCTCCGATAAACCATCCAAAGTTGGGCAGAGCAGCAACATTAACTGTGCCTCCATACCCAATGATTCCTGCGCAGGTGGCTACAAAATAATTGATGATGATTGCCTGTAATGTATCAACCTTATATAGGGAAAATAGTTTAAAAACAATATAAATCAGCGTTGAGGCCACAATGCTCAACACCAAAAAGATCAAAATAGCTCTTTTTTAACTCTAAAAAGTTGGGTTACATCTTCTTTGCCCGGGGTGAGATTCCAGGTATGGATGCCCAATGATGCTGCGGCTTTGGTGTTAGCTGGCATATCATCAATAAAAAGTGTCTCAGTCGCGATCAACCCGTTCTCCTTAAGCAAATGACTGTAAATATCAGGATCAGGTTTACTACGCTTGATCTCATAAGAGAGGTAGAAATGCTCAAAACATTCCCTGAACAGTTCATAGCGCATGGCGGTCATATTTTTTATGACCTGGTTAATATGCATTGCATTAGTATTACTGAGCAGGAAGAGCCTGTATTTTTTAGATGCGGCAAGAGCGCTGATCCAGTCGAGGCGCTCTTGGGGAAAATCGAGTAAAATACTATTCCACGCTTGTTGAAAAGATATAGCATTTAGCTGAGGAAATCGTTTAATATAATTATCGGTGAGTTTTTTACTATTGATCAAGCCTTTTTCATAATGGTTGTGCCAGTCTAGAACATCTTTCTCAAGAGCATCGATGCCCATTTTTTTTAAGGCCAATTCAGGGGCTTTTTTATCAAGGTTGATGAATACATCTCCAAAGTCGAATATGATGTTTTTGATCATTCATGAAAGTTTTGTGCAGACCTCATGTATTAAAATTTAAGTATGGGGAGCAGTTTAAATATGGCAAATATAAGTATCCAAAATCCATTATGCATTCGGGATAAAGCGATTTTGTACTTCTTATTAATTGTCACGTCTGTTAAATTTATTATCGAGTGCCTAAACGAGGCCGATACCTCTTACGACATTGTTACAAAATGCAGGTGTGCTGAATTATATTTAATACGCTAAATATCCTTTTTTATCTTCTGTAACGATATCGTACGACTTTTTAAAATCGAGATTTTTAATTAGATCTTTATTATTTTCCAGCCATTCTAACGCTGTGTATAAGGCTGCAACGTGTCTTAACAGTGTAGATTCTATTTGAAGGGACAGGGGTCTGATTTGCAGTGTTTTCTTATAATTACGTATCAGTTCGCTATCATAACGTTTTAGGTTTTTCCGAAATGTGGAGAGATCAACCTTGTCATGGCTATTGGCGAAGACCAAAAAAGTTGAAGGTTTTGGATGCTTGATCCTTTCGCCAAATTGGTCTATATAGCGCTCATATTTTCCGGAATGATCTATGCCCATTTGACGCAGAATTAGAAGAAGGTCTTCCTTCAAAAGTCTATGAAGTTTGAATTGATTATCCACAAATTTTCTAAAAGTTGGAGCATTGTTGTTTTTAATTAAATGATCATAAAGAGCGGCACTTTTTTCGTGATATGCTGCAAGTGTCTTTAATTCGGTTATAAGTTGGGTCGTTATATGTACTACCTTCATGATCTTGTTCTTCCTTTATGACGATTTACAATTATCCAGCGATGGTGAGTGCACCTTTAGATCTTTTTACATTTTGTATTCTTATTTGATATGCTTTTGGTGAGCAATGGTATTTTTCCTTAAAAATTTTAGAGAAATAACTATTACTATTCAACCCCACCGCCATAACTACCTCAGAGACGTTTTGATCGTTTTTTCTAAGCAGGTGTTCTGCGATCTCGAGGCGTACATTCCTTATATAATCAGCAGCTGTACGATTAAAGAGATGTTTAAAGGCGTGTTGTAATTTTAAGGGGTTGAGCCCAGTCATGGCAGCCATGCTTTCAATTTTATATCCTGCCCCGGGGTTATTCCTGATCTGTTTTGCAAGTTCCTGAACGTGGGCAAGGTCATCAGCGGTGAGGTTTGCCAATAAGTTGGGTTCCTGACCTTCTCGCTCAAATTGCCCGAGAATATGCCCAATAAATAATTGTACGGCACCCATAATCTCTATAGGACTCAACCTGCCTTTTAAAAGCGCATCACAATAACGAGAACTTACATCAGCAATTGATAGGTCTGGCCCACAGGTAAAAGTCAATGTTTTTAAGGGGTCGGGATTTTTGAACATTAAATTTATAACATCTACCCGGTGGTTGAAATAATCGGCCTTTTTTATATATTTTTCGCGATCTACGCTAGCAATAATTAGTTTATAATGCTCTCTTTTTTTAAATTGATATTCAAAAGAATCTTTTTTAGAGGAGCTGATAATCATAGATTGGAAATCCTCTAGGCACTCCTTTTTTTCTGAAGTCTTAAACCGAATGTTGACACTACCTTGCTCGGCATAGACAAAGTACAGCGGGTTTAGACCAAGAGTGTTGATGGCAATATTAATATCTTCATGAAAAAAAACGTCATATGTGATAAGGGAGATGCCTAGGCCACAATCTGTACAAAAGATCCTTCCTTCACCTTTAATGCCATTTAAAATGATTTCATTTCCCAATGGATTTATTTTTAGATAACCGTCCAAAGAGTTGCATAATGAATTCTCAACACCAGCAAATTGCTTGGCATCTATAAATAAGGTTGTCATGATGTCTATCGTTAGTTGGATTTAAAATTACATGGTGGTTTTATAAGGAAAGTGCGTTTTTAATATCCTCTTTACTCCATTTAGTCAAATTTCAAATTTTTAATAATAAATTAACAAATTTAATTATCAGTGATAATACTATTGATTGATGAAATAATATTTTAGTTTTGGCCACATCACTAATTGTGTAGTGCTTGATTGCAATGATTATTATTCTATAGAATTAATTTTTTTTATTGTTGAAAAGGTTGGCCATTGACATACATCGCCAAATGATAAATATTGTTGCCGCACTACGTTATCTCAGTATTAAATAAACCAAATCTTATAAATGATGGCGAAATTATTTCATACCACTACAGAATCGATCTTCCTTATCTGCGCATGCGCAATTGGGATTTATCTAGCAATTATCCTTTACACACGCATATCGGGAAAACGTAGTTTTTCTAAAATGTCCAGTGTAGATTTTGCAATGACCATTGCTATAGGTTCCATTATTGCCTCGGTAATCTTAACGCCTTCGGTTTCCCTAACTGAGGGGCTTATCGCATTGGGTGCGGTTTATCTTTTACAGCTTTTTACGTCTATCTTAAGGCTGATAAATCCAATACAAAAGGTGATTGACAATAAGCCTATCTTACTGATGGATGGGGATAGGATACTCACCGATAATATGAAAAAAGCCAGGGTCACTCTGGGAGATCTTCGTTCAAAACTGCGTGAGGCTAACGTTATCCAGAGCTCTCAGATTAGAGCGGTTGTTTTTGAGACCACGGGAGATATAGCGGTATTGCATACAGACCATGAAAATCTTACCGTACAAGATTGGATTCTTGAAGATGTTAAACGGAATTAAAGATATTACAGAGCATCAATCATAACTCTTGATTAATTATTAGGCCGTAAAGATGATTTAGCAACTATTTGATTTGGCCGCAGCCAAGATCATCAAATTGATTAAAAATGTCAATTTTTGATCTGATCGAGTTAAAAGTTGTGGAGATTACTGATCATATTTGAATCTGGAATGATTGTTTTGGTTAAGGTATGTATCGTAATTAAATGTTGTTTTGATTCTGAACTATATTTATCGTCGCTTGCAGCAAACTTTCAAATAAAGTTTAGCATGCTATGGCTAAATCTAAAATTTCTTTTTTGACAACTAGTTGATCTATGCCGTTTGTATTAAGAGATTTATAATTCAGAATAATTGATTTCAAGTACAAACAGAAGCCATTGATCGTGATTAAGGAAATATAGGTTGACTTAATTTTTTTATGAAATTTAAAAAGACCCCATTTATACCCGATACATTAGAAGGACACTGGGAGGTATTCAAAAATAGATTTTTGGAAAAATATCCCAATCTTACAGATGAAGATTTGGATTATAGACATCTGGGTTTTGAAAATATGTTCAATCAGCTTTCGGCGAAGACCGGCACGACCAGAGATCAATTACGGGATGAAATCATCAATTGGGATGAAGGCCCTATCAATCATTGAACCTTTATAGGTACAGCGATTACAAAAAATAATAAAAGGCCCTGAGGCCTTTTATTTTAATATATATGCAGTCAATCTTTTTTAGAGTTTTCTTCTTCCCATGATTAAGGAGATTATAAAGAGTACAATAAATATAAAAAAGATTACTTTGGCTATAGTGGCTGCTCCTTCAGAGATTCCACCAAAACCGAAAATTGCAGCGACAATCGCCACGATAATAAAAATGATAGTCCATTTTAACATAACTTTGGATTTTAATTATTAGTTAGCGTATTAAGTAAAACTACTAAAATTTCATGCCCAACTTCCCACTATCATTGCTAAAAACATCATAAAATTTTGAAGTGTAGTAAATTATACTAGGTGGACACTGTATTTGTTAGTGCCCATTGTAAATAAATTAAGGGTTTTGAAAAATGTATAATTTCCCTGTTTAGGTAAACAGAACCTTTGACAGCTGATAAACTTATTGTCTCCTTTATGCGTATTAAAAATCGAAGCTGGTTCTTCTAATTACATTATTGTTTCGCAATTATCCTTTAATCCCATCCTGTGATTACCGTTGTTTTGTTTTAACCGCAATTGATTTTAAGTTTTTCATTTAGAATTTTCTCGATTTCTTCAGCCAGCTTTTTCGGAGTTTCCATGGGTATGAGATGTCCCACATTGCTCATGATAATTACTGAAGGATTCTTAAGATAGGGAAGCACTTCCTTATAAATGGCATCTATTTTTATGGCGGGATCTTCTTTAGAGCAGATCACATAGGACGGGATGTTGAGTCCGCTGATTTGGTCTGTGATAGTTTCGTCCATGCCTTCGTTGATCCACCAGTTCCAGGTCGTATCCTCAATCCTCAACTGTGATTGAACGGCATAATCAAAACGCTTTTTCCCCAAATTTTTTACTGCTACATTCTCCACCGTATTAACCGCTTCGTCAAGGTTGGGATGATTGAGCATCCGTTTTTTCTCGCTTAACGGCATGTCTTCTGTAGTGGGTGGCGAGGGCGCAATGAGTATCAGTTTTTCGGGGCGGTTGGTCTTTAGCAATATCGCTGAATATAACACCAGTTTACCGCTCATACTATGGCCACAGAGGGTATAATCGGTAAGCTTAAGTTCGGTAATACAGCTGTTGATATAATTGGCAAAGTCAAAGATGGATTTATTTGACAGTGGCTTAGTATCGTTAAAACCCGGCAGGTCGATCAGTACACAGGTGTATATTTTCTTTAGGCGTTTTACAAGCCATTGCCAGCTACCGGAATCGCCACCAAAATAATGTGCAAATACAATGGTCTTTTTTCCGTTGCCGATGATTTGGTAATTCTTATTTAAAGTATGCATAACATGTTTTTAAGTTGGAATTTTTTCGTGTAAACGATATTATTTAAACTTTCAATATATAGATAACGCGCACAAAATTGATATTTATCCATTAAGAAAGCGCAACGGGCTGGCATAAACACCACCTTTTGGCATAAATTTATCAGTTCGTCTATCTTTTGAAGCGTTTAACCATAGCCTTATAAAGTTTAAACAAATCTTTAACCGTTAACACTTTAATAAATTGGGTCACTAGTATAATTTAGTGTTTAATTTTAGAAAAAATTGTCTGGATTTTTTGATATGCATGCCGTAAGAATTTACGGCTTAAAATTCCAGAAAATCTTATCACGAAAGAAAAATCAATTAAAAACCAAAACATGGATTTAGGAATTAAAGGAAAAACAGCGCTCATTACCGGTGGTGACTCTGGAATTGGCTTGGAAACAGCAAAAATTTTTTTAGCTGAGGGAGTTAAACTTATTTTGAGTGACCTCGATAAAAAAGAGCTTGATGAGGCTGTAAATAAATTAAAATCGGCACATAAGGACGCAGAAATTATCGGTATGACCGCTGATCTAATTGACGATAAAGCGGTCAATAAAATGGCCGAAACAATCAAAAAAGAGCATGGCGGGATTGATATTCTCGTTAACGCCGCCGGTGCCCGTGGTGCAGCGGGTGAATTTCTCAGCCTTTCAGATGATGATTGGATGGAGACGATACAGATTGACCTGATGGGTGCTGTGCGCGTAGCCCGGGCATTTATACCGCAAATGCTTGAAAAAAAATGGGGGCGCATCATAATGATAGGTTCAGAAAACGCGATGCAGCCTTATGATGAAGAAAGTCCTTACAATGCCTGTAAGGCAGCGATAATCAATTTTGCCAAGTGCCTCTCGCGTGTCTACGGCAAGCACGGCATCCTGACCAATACCGTATCGCCTGCTTTTATAGAGACGCCCATGACGAACGCCATGATGGAAGATCTGGCCAATGAACATAATTCTTCAGTAGATGAAGCAGTAGACTGGTTTCTGAAAAACAAAAGACCACACCTTGAGGTGCAACGTCGTGGCCAGCCCGAAGAGGTAGCTTCAGTAATTAGCTTTTTATGTTCTGAGCGTGCCAGCTTTGTCAACGGAAGCAATTACCGCGTAGATGCTGGTGCTGTTCAGAGCGCCTTTGGCTGATATGCAGCATTAAAATTATGGCAAGCCTTTTCTTTGTATTTTGCAGGGAAAGGTTTTTTTTAAATAAATAAAGCGATGGTTTCGGTACAATTTCATTTCGCTTTGTTTTGAGAAATTTAGTGCCTCTGGATGGACGACTTTTTTAGCTATACCTCAGCATATGCACACAGTCCCCGTTCAAAACATAAACCTGATCGCTATTTCGGGATATTAATTGCATCTCAATCTTTCATCACAATGATCGTAAGAAATACAGAACAAGGATGGGAACTCATTTACCACTACGCACATGGGCTACTGGCTGGGGAGATCTCACAGCAGCTTAAGCACAGCCTGCGCCCAGAACGCTGGGTGGAGACCTTGACAGCGATCGTAGAGCATGATGACCACCAGCTTGATTTTGATGAAAAAAATTATCTTAATGCAGTAGGAAACCCGCTCGATTTTACTGAGGATCGTCAGACTACCGCCCAAATTTTGGAACGCGCTGAGCGTGTTATGGCGCAGGCCGTAAATAAATCAGGATGGATCGCGCTGCTCATTTCCATGCATATCGATTTCCTTTTCGGTCATCTTAAAAAGGATGATGTTAAAGCGAAAACATTTTTTGACAGACAGCAAAAATTGCGGATAATTCTTAGAGGGCGATATAATTTATCAGAAGAAAAGACCACAGAGTATTATGAATTACTGCGCTTCTGTGATCGATGTTCGTTGATTTTATGCCAGAGCCAAATTCCAGATGGAGGTCGCAAATTGGAAATCAATGCGGGAATAGCTAAAAAGCCCCATTTTATCGCCTACAAAAACGGAAAGATTACGGTCTCCCCGTGGTGCTTTGAATTAGATGCTTTTGAAGTGGCGATTGAGGTGCATCACATTCGCAAAGCGACATTTAAAAACAATATGGAACTGAAAAAAGAATTGGACGAAGGAGAGTTGGAATTGAGGGTGTTTGAATTTGCGAGATAGGCCGCAGCAACTTGTTTCACTTAAAAAATTGAACAATTCTTTATTTTCCCTCTTAAAACATGGAACTTTGCAGACGTTTTACGATACCTGCTCTAAACCATGATAAAATCGATCTTTTTCCTTCTATTTCTTGCTTTTTCCTTCACGATTACCGCACAATCGTCTAATGATCTGACCCATAAGGTTAATGTTTTTCTGGGAACTTCGGGCGATCACGGCCAGATGTCGCCATCGGCATCATCACCCTTTAACATGTTGAGTATTGGGCCACAGACCCGACCTCACATTCATACAGGCTATGAGCATTACGCTAAGGAATTTATGGGTTTTACACATACACGTATTGAGGGTGTGGGCTGTACAGGCAGCGGTGGCAATATATTGATCAAACCCATCCTGGATCAAAATAAGGATACTGAACTCCTCAAGGATAAAGAAGAAGGGCACCCTGGTTTTTACCGGGTTAGTTTTCAAAATGGGATAGAGGCCCAGATGGGCGTTGACCATAATTTTGGGATCGAAAAATACCGTTTCCCCAAGGGAAAAAAAGGCTTGTACATTGACCTTCCTATGCCTTCGTAAACCGTTTTGTGGCCGAGCAGCACGCTGTGGAAGATGGTCTTATAACAGGATGGGTTGATACGCAGACCACCTGTAGCCGCGGGGTTTATAGAATATATTATGCGCTAAAAATCAATAATCTGGCAAGTTTACAGCCAGAAGGGGAGCATGCTTTTTTCGCCATGGGCGATAACATTACCAATACGATGGAAGTGCGTATTGCTTTTTCATCTGTTGATACCGCTTACGCGAAAAAAAGACTTGAGGACACTACCCTTGAAAATCTCAAAGAAAAAACAAAGCAGCAATGGAACGATCTTTTGGGCCATGTTGAGGTGAACGGGGAAACAGATCGCGAAAATCTCTTTTACTCGCTTTTATACCGCGGCCTTCAGGCGCCTTATCTGATCTCAGAACCAGACGGTACCTACTGCGCCATTGATGGGACCGTACAGCAAAGCAAGCATGACATATACAATGGATGGGCGATTTGGGATAATTACCGGGAGCAATTGCCCATGCTCTCTTTAATATATCCTCAACATTTTGGCAACATCGCCAAATCTCTTGCAAATCTATACCGTTTTGGTAAAAATGATTGGGCCACCCAGCACGAACCGTCACCCACGGTGCGTACCGAGCACGCCATGGTTGTTTTACTCGATGCCAGGAAAAAAGGCTATGAGATTGATCTTCAATCAATCAAGGATTCTCTACTTAACGAAGCCGCACATTTGGATTACGGAGCGCCTGATAAGGCTCTTGAATCTTCTTACGATAGTTGGGCAATGTCAGAAATTCTGAAAATAACTGGTGATTCCGTTCATGCAAAAAAATTTAGAGATCAGGCGCTAGAGTATAAAAAATATTGGATGAAGGATTTTGCAGACCTTACTAAAAACGATATTGATCGTATGCAGGCCCGTGGACTGTATCAGGGTACCATCTGGCAGTACCGCTGGTTTGTACCCTTTGACGTTGCCGGTCTCAAACAACTTGCCGGGGGTGAGGATGCTTTTATCAATCAGTTAGACCGCTTTTTTAAAGAAGATGATTATAATCATGCCAATCAACCTGATCTTCAGGTGCCAGGACTTTATAATGCTACAAGTGAGCCCTGGAAATCACAAAAGCTCTACGGTAATATACTGCTCGATACTGTAGTGCAGAATTACTTTAACGACAACAGTAAAGGCGTTGATCCCTACGTGGGCCGTATCTACAACAATCGGCCGAAGGCTTACTTGCGCACTATGGATGATGACGCTGGTACGATGTCCTCTTGGTTTGTGATGCGCAGCATGGGGTTGAGCCCTGCAAACATTGGCAATCCCATTTATTACCTCACCGCCCCTATTTTTAAGGAGGTCCAGTTAAAATGGCCTGATGGAAAAGTATTCAGAATCAAAGTTGAAAACTATGACAAAACGCATTTTTATATACAATCTGCGGTACTTAACGGCAAGGCACTCGAGCGCAACTGGCTTACCCAGGATGAGCTGCGCAAAGGCGGAGAGTTGCTTTTAATGACTTCGGCAAAACCCAATAAAGCTTGGGGCGTTAAAAATCAATGGATTTCCAGTATGGCCAAACAATAGCTTTATATGGCCACGAGCCTAAAATAGGATGGGTCTATATATCATTTGAAATCCTACGTGACAGACAAATGATAAACGGATTTCTAAATTTTCATCATAAATCCGGTCAGGCCCTGCTTCCGTTTTAGTTTTAACTTTTTTCGCAACCGGTACCTGGCGAGTTCTACACCTTTGGTAGAAATATTCATGATCTCGGCTATTTCTTTGGTTGACATGTTGAGCAACAGGTATATGGAGAGGTCAAGTTCACGGGGGGTGACATCAGGATGTTTTTCCTTAAGACGTTTTAAGAACTCAAAATGAACACTTTTAATGTGATTTTCAAGGCTGGAAAAATTCTTATCAGTGTTCAGTTCCTTAGTAATGCGATGCTGTAGCTTATTAATTTTTTGCTTATTATTTTCATTTAGGGATTTTGTATCAAAGTCTTTCAGTTTTTTAATGATTTCATTGAGTATTTTATTTTTATTGATGATCTGAAGGGAATTGTTGACCAGTTCTTTATCTTTAGATAACAATTTAGTCTGTAGCTTATCCCTTCTTAGCCTTTCAATTTCCTTTTCAAGTTTATACTGTTCACTGCGTATTCTGGATTCTTTCTCCAGATAAAGTTTTCGCTGCTCAATGGTCTGATAATAGCGGTCCCTGCGCAGCCTGATCTTAATAAAAAAGACTACAAGGTAGATCAGGAGCGCAAAGAGGATCATATACACTACGAACGCCATAATGCTGCGGTACCAAGGCGGTGCAATGTCAAAATTCAGATTTTCTATATGGGAGATTGATCCATTATTAGATCTTGCCCGTACCTGCATCGTATAATTACCCTCCCTGAGGTTTGTATATTCTTTTAATGGATTTGCAGACCAGTTGCTCCATTGTTTGTTAAAGGGTTTGAGCAAATAGGAATATTGGGTAGGGGAGGTAGTCTGAAAAGTGGGAGATGAAAAGGTGAATTTGATATTATTCTGTTTATAGGGAATGGTTTCCTCAAAGGGGATCTGCTGTGGATTACCCATTTTAAAAATATGGTTGCCATAACTCAAACTACGGATAAAAACTTTTGGTCGTACAGCCGTTTTGTGGCTTGTTAGGGGATTATAGTGGGCAAGGCCATCGGTAAAACCGATATAAATGTTTTGTGGGTTTACCGCATTGATAGATAGGTAATTGTTTACTAAATTGCCTTTAAGATATTGGAATGGTGCGGTAATCTCCCTGTAATTGTCATTTTTCATAAAGACCCCCAAGGCTTCCTCTGCACTGAACCAGAGGTTGCCCAACCGATCCTCAATCAGGTTGCTCAAGCCCTCACTTTTACTAAATAACGTATCAAGCCGTTCTGCTTTTTGAAATGTATCACTGGCTTTTGAAAAGGTATAGAATTGATTTCCCGATCTAAAATAGAGCATACTATCTATTTCATGAATTCCATCTACATATAGATTATTGGACCTTTGTAGTTCTTTCTGCCGAATATTAATAAAATCTTTAAAGTCTTTAGAAAAATTCATTTGGTACAGAATACCATCCTTTAGCAACCAGAGGAAATCCTGATCTATCGCAAAAGAGTTTGATGATTTTTGAAATCCTTTAATCTGGTTCCTGAATATCAGCCCATTATTTG
The DNA here is from genome assembly GCA_965219335.1 of Leeuwenhoekiella sp. Lineage (GTDB taxonomy): Bacteria > Bacteroidota > Bacteroidia > Flavobacteriales > Flavobacteriaceae > Leeuwenhoekiella. The sequence continues at coordinate 767,905 of CBDCNG010000007.1, read as the reverse complement.
TTTTCTCAAAAAGAGAAAGTCCATTATAGTTGCTTCCCACCCAGTAGCTAGGCTGGGATTTTACCTGCCTAAAGCCAAAATAACCTTGTGTATCAAGAATTTTGGATACTTTACCTCCCTCAATGACCAAAGCCCCCCTATTGCTCGCCGCTACTAATTGGCCATCAATTTGCTGGATGTTCCACGTCTGTGCATTTGTTTCCTGTACCAGTTTAAAATCATTATCTGTAGCTCCCTTAAAAAGTGGATGGTAAAATACTCCTTGATTTGTAGCCGCATAAAGTGATCCGTGATATACGGTAGAGGCATACACCGTACTCAGATTGTAGCTGGAGCCCAGAAAGCTGGTCGGCGAATTTTCATTAACATAGCTGATCCCATTGTCTAACCCGAGCCACAGGTTACTTTGATCATCCACATATGACTTCAATAATGTATTGTTCTGCAAACCTTTGTTGAGATTGATATGCTGTAGGATTTCACCGCTAGGATCACAGATTATAAGTCCGTTGAGTACGGTATTGAGTACAATAAAGCGTTGATTAATGGATACTCCACCTAGACCGCTATTCTTTTTTACAAAATCATTGGCGGGTGTTTTCCAGGGTTTGATACTCCCGTTTTCATAGAGAAAAAGCCCGTTGTTAAGCGTTGCAATGAGCAGGGCATTTTCGGGCAATGCAAATAGGCCCCAAATTTCCTTATTATTGAATTCTTTTGTACCCTTCAAAGGGATCAGCGTGTCATTTTTATAGGCGAGAATGCCTTTACCCATGTCTTGAAAATAAAGCGTCTGATCAATCATAAACGAAAACTGGAAACGGTCTGGTGCTTCCAGTAAATGCAGTTCGCCATCCTTAAAAAGATAAGCGCCGTCAAAGGATTGAAAGATTACTGTGTTTTTTAGAATATGTATTCTCCAAATAAATTCGAAATCCTTTTGTTTGGCTTTATCTAGAGTATTGGATAAAGATATGTAGGTAAGGGCCCCATTAATATTAGATTTGAAATAGCCAAACTCGTTATAGCCGCCCACATAGATTCTCCCAGTTGAATTATCAACCTTAACACTGCGCACCGCTTGAGAACCGCTCATTGTATAATTGCGCCAGCTTGTCCCATCATATTGTAACAGCCCATTGTTATTGGCGAAATATACATTACCGTTGACGTCCTGATCGATATCCCAATTCTGGGTTCCGCTGTGATAGTCAATTCTCCTGTAATTTTTAAGATATGGAGTGCCTACTGTTTTAATTTGTGCATAGGAACAACAGGAGATCGAATAAAAAATAAGTAAGCGCAAAAAGGTCAATCCTTTTTTCTTATTCAATAAATGTGAAAAATATAGGGATTTAGATGAAAGCAAAAGTCTTTATTATAAATCAATTTAGAAGCTTTTGCGAATATACAATTAATTTCAAACGTTGTACTAAACTTCTTGTAGTGGTTAAAATTAACATTGAAAAGATTTAATCTTACATTTACTTATTTAAATGACTTAATGTCAATATTATATAAAAAAAAGTTTTGTCATTTAATATTTAATAAAATTAATTGATGTGTTTAAATATTATAGTTAACAGGTATTGATGTGTTTTTGTAGCGTTGTATAATTTAGGAGTATTTAAAATATAGGGTACTATTGTGCGGAATTAATGATTTTTCAACCTTAAATTGATTTAGATGAAAATACACAAATTACGTGCTCTATGTTTTTTGTTCCTGTTCTTCAGCCTGATTTCCTATGCTCAGGATCTCAGTGTTAAGGGAACGGTTAATGATCAAAATGGTACTCCCATTCCGGGAACGTCCGTTTCGGTCAAAAATACAACCACAGGAACTGTGACTGATTTTGACGGTAACTACTCCATCGAGGCTGCTAGCGATGCTACCCTGGTTTTTAGTTATGTGGGATATACAACGATTGAGCAAGCGGTAAAAAATCGTACTCAAATTGACATTACACTTCAGGAGGATGTGAGTGCGCTTGATGAAGTTGTTGTAGTGGGATATGGAACTCAGAAAAAAAGTGTGGTTACTGGTGCAATCTCCAGTGTGAAGGCAAGCGATCTGGAAAGCCTTCCTGTCAACCGTATTGAGCAGTCGCTCCAGGGCCGATCTTCTGGTCTTACCATCGCGGCAAATTCTGGCCAGCCGGGAGCCGCTTCTACCATAAGGGTACGTGGCATCACCAGTTTTGGGAACAACGACCCTCTTTGGGTTGTAGATGGCGTCATTGTTGATGCTGGGGGTATTGGTTATCTTAACCAGTCTGATATTGAATCGATCGAAGTGCTCAAAGATGCTGCTTCCCAAGCTATTTACGGTGCGCGTGCAGCAGCAGGTGTGATTCTGGTGACCACCAAGAAAGGACAATCCGGGAAACTCACCGTAAGCTATAACGGCTATACAGGATTATCAGGCCCAGCGCGTAAACTTGATCTTCTGGATGCTACACAATACGCGACGCTGTACAACGAAAAATATGCCAACGATTATAATGGTCCCGCAGATGAATATGCACCACCATTTGCAGATCCAGCGAGCTTGGGCCAGGGCACGGATTGGCAGGATGTGATCTTTAATAATAGCGCCCAGCGTACAAACCACGAGCTTAGCCTTAGTGGTGGTAACGATATCTCTACCTTTTATGTTTCCTTTGGTTATCTCAACCAGGAGGGTATTGTTGCTAAGCCAATATCCAATTATAAACGTCAGAATATCCGTTTAAATTCTACCCATAAGATCAATGATTTTATCACTTTTGGAGAGACGATTGGTTATTCTAATGAAAAAACAATCGGTATCGGGAATACTAATAGCGAATTTGGTGGCCCTCTCAGTTCTGCGATCAATCTTGATCCCATAACGCCCTTAGTGGTAACTGATCCTAATGTTGCCAATGCCCCACCTTATAACAATGTTGGGATATTGAGGGATGCTAACGGAAGCCCTTACGGTATTTCCAATCTCGTGGGTCAAGAAATGACCAATCCGTTGGCTTATATTCAGACCCGTCTGGGCAATTATGACTGGGCCGATAATTTTGTGGGCAACGCTTATGTAAATATGGAATTGCTACCCGGTCTCAACCTGAGGAGTACCGTAGGTGGCAAACTGGCTTACTATGGCTACGAGAGTTTTACCCCTGTATCGTATTTGAACTCTTCTACAATTACATCACAGAATAATATATCAAGAAGTTCAAATAGGGGTTTTGGGTGGAATACCGAGAATACATTGTCTTATGCCAAAAAGATTAACGGGCATAACTTTAGCATTCTGTTGGGTCAGGGTTTTTATAGTGAAAATGATTCCAAAGGATCTACGGTAACGTATAGCGATATCCCCGTAAATAATAGAGATGATGCTGCCTTTTTTGACGTTACGCAAGATCAAATTCAGGCCTCGGCGTATCACGGCGATCCCCATAAAGTATCCTCTTTGTTTTCTAGACTTACCTATGATTTTAAGGAAAAATACCTTTTTACCGGCATTATCCGCCGCGATGGTTCTACCAGGTTTGGTGCCAATCATAAATATGGCTACTTTCCCTCGTTTTCTCTGGGCTGGGTGCCTACCAAAGAGGATTTCTGGAAGGAGAGCAGTGTGCTAAATCAATTAAAACTGCGCGGCGGCTATGGTGTAGTGGGCAGCGATGCGATTGGTAATTTTCTTTACCTGTCCACGATAAGCGGTGGTAGGAACTATACCTTTGGTAACTCAACTAATATTGCTGTGGGCTTCAGCCCTGACGCTCCGGCAAACCCTGATCTTAAATGGGAGGAAACCCGCCAGACCAACCTAGGCTTTGATGCCCGCTTTTTTCAGAATGTAAGTCTTACCGTTGATTATTATAAGAAAAAAACCGTAGGTATTTTACAAAATATCAGGATTCCCGGTTATGTCGGTGCGACAGGGCAACCGGCAGCCAATGTTGCCGATATGGTCAATAGGGGAGTTGATGTGCAATTGGGCTATAATACCTCAGTGGGCGACCTCAATATTTCTGCTAACGGTAACTTCTCATTTCTAGAAAATGAAGTGACCTATCTGGGAGATGACATTGATTATCTTTCAGGTGGAGCTACCTTCCAGTCCAGCAGCTACCCAATTACAAGAACGGCTCTGGGACAGCCTGTAAACTCTTTTTATGGATTTAAAACAGATGGAATTTTCCAAAATCAACAACAGATCGATTCGTATGTAAATTCTGCCGGTCAGGTGATTCAACCAGATGCACAACCGGGAGATTTCAGGTTTGTTGATATTGATGACAGCGGTAGCATCAATGCTGATGACAGAAAGTTTTTGGGCAGCCCGCTTCCCAAATATAATTTTGGCCTTACGCTAAACCTAGATTATAAGAATTTCGACCTTACGGTCTTTTCCCAGGGGGCTGCAGGCAATAAAATTTTTCAGGGCTTGAGAAGGTTAGACATCACCAATGCCAATTATCAAACAGCAGCCTTGGGACGATGGACGGGTGAGGGCAGTACAAATGCTTACCCACGCCTATCAATCTCTGATGGAAATGGAAACTTTTTAAAACCATCTGATTTTTACCTCGAAAATGGGGATTATGTAAGGATTAAAATCATTCAGCTGGGATATTCCCTGCCCAAAGAGGTGATAGACCATGTAGGTTTATCTAAACTTCGCCTCTATGTAACTGGGGAAAACCTGTTTACATTTACTAAATATAGCGGTTATGACCCTGAGATCGGTGGCGATATATTAGGCATCGACAGGGGCTATTATCCTCAGGCCAGAACTGGTCTTGTAGGGGTTAATTTACAATTTTAAAAAAAACGTAATTATGAAACTAAAATCAATTTTTTATCCTTTTCTGTTTCTGATAGGGGCGACTGTGTTCTCCTCTTGCTCAAAAGCAGACGTTGACATTGACCCACAGGGGAGTTTTCTGGTCGATAACTACTACAAAGATGAGGAGCAGGCTTTTTCGGCATTGGTTGCAGCCTATGATCCCATGGGTAAAGAGGTACATACCTTTGAAAACATGATCACCATGTTTAATGCTGGTTCTGATGATTTCTTCGCCGGTGGCGGTGGTCCTTCAGATGGTACTGGCATACACTCTTTTGATAACTATTCCATCGACGCCGCTACCATACCCTCCAGTTTTTGGGATACTTATTTCCAAGGGGTCTCCAGAGTGAATATTCTGCTGCAGAAACTTCCCGACACTGATATGGACGCTACCCTCAAGACCAGGTTTGTCGCTGAGGCGAAAGCGTTAAGGGCATATTATTATTTTCAGCTCGTCAGGATGTTCGGCAATGTGCCCCTTTTTACAGAACCTTTGGTTACCAGTGAAATTTATAACGTAGAACAGGCCGCTCCGGAAGAGGTTTATGCCCAGATCGAAAAAGATCTGACCGAAGCCATGCCAGATCTGCCTGTGACCATTGACGATATGGATGCCAACGGAGGTAGGCTATCCAGAGGAAGTGTTCAGGCTATTTTGGGTAAAGTGTACCTTTTTGAGGGTAAAAATGCCCAGGCAGCAGCAGAACTTGCTGAGGTTAATGGTACCCCGGGCGGCACAAGTGAATATGGCTATAAATTACTTGATGATTTCGCTGATCTTTTTGGCGCCAATGTGGGCTTTAACAGTGAGGGAATAATCGAGATTGCAAGTACCAATAAAGCAAATGTGGATTATAACAACTGGGGCAGCGGTCAGAATGAGGCAAACACGGTGAGTCAGATGGTAGGCCCTCGTGGCTACAGCCTTACTGCCGGATCTACCGCTCCTGACTATGCCGGTGGGTGGAGCTTTAATACCGTTACCCAACAACTGTATGATGTGCTCAAGGGCGATCCCCGTTTTGATGTAACCATTGCAGATCTTAAAGCACTTCAGGATGCAGGACAGATTACGTATACCCCCGCAGACCAGGATACTGGATACTTTTTGAAAAAGTTTATGCCGCTGCAGGCAGATCGCTCTGATTTGGGTGGCGCTGTCGAGCAGAATTTCACACAGAACATCTATATCATTCGCCTCGCAGATACCTATCTTATGGAGGCCGAAGCATTGGGTGCAAGCGGTGCCAGGGCCCAGGCTCTTCTAGATGCGGTACGTGCACGGGTAGGTTTACCATCCATTCCCGTATCTATGGATGCGGTAATGCTCGAGCGCAGAAAAGAACTCGCAGGTGAAGGGCAGCGCTGGTTTGACCTCGTGAGAACCGGTCGTGCAGCGACAGCACTTCAGGATCGCGGCTTTACCGCCGGAAAGAATGAGATTCTGCCCATTCCGCTTAATGAGTTGGACAACACCTTGATCGTACAAAATCCAGGTTACAATTAAAATATTCAACATGATGAAAAAATTAAAGAGTTCCCGGTTTAGCTATTTTTTACCCGTTCTTGTAATAGGTGGTCTTATGAGCGCCTGCCAGCCTGATGAGGTCACCGTCGGCAATGGGCTTTCAGATCCCAATGTAAATGCAGATTTTACAGTGGCACCGGTAGATGGACAGCCCAATAGGTTTGTATTGCAAGCTGAAACCTCAAACGTGCTCAAATCTCGATGGGATATTGGCGACGGTTTTTACAATGGCGCCATGAACGAAAATATCTTCCTGCCCGATGCGGGAACCTATACGGTATCCCATATTGCTGTAGGTCGTGGTGGTCTGACCAATATGACCTCTCAGGAGATCAACGTGGCCACATCTGATCCCGTTGCGGGAAATATCGTAAAAGGGGGCACCTTTGCCACAGCAGAAGACCAGGCACAATGGACCGTACTCAAAATAAGCGACTCTGGTACCAGCTGGAGCTTTAGTGATAAAGGGGCTACAGTGATTGGTGGCGGCTATAATCAACAGGCAATTTATCAGCCCGTAGAGGTTATCGCGGGAAGGAATTATACTATTGATATGAATGTATCCGGAAGTGGTTCTGTCAATACCTGGTTTGAGGTCTATGCCTCGCCCGAAAAGCCAGTAGAAGGCCAGGATTATACCGCAGGCGGTAGGTTAATTGGTCTAAGTACCTATGATGGTTGTGCGAATGATCCTTTCAATGCAAAACTATCCAAATACGGCTGCGTAGGCTCTGGCAATGTCGTCAGTTTTACCCAGTCTGGCACCATCTATCTCCTGATCAAAAGCGGCGGAGAGAGTTTGGGAGCAACCGGTATTACCGTGACGAATGTGGAGATGCGCGGCAGCGCTGAATAATAGGCGTACAGCGTTATTTCAAGATTAGTTTAAGTAAGGCTAAGGCACTTGCCATTTTTTTTTGATGGAACGTGGTTTGGATAGTTTCAGAATGGTATAATTATTTAGAAAACCTCCTCTTTTACCCTTAAAACCCATGAAAAAAACCGTTTTTTATATACTTTTTCTCCTCATTTCCGTGTGTGGTTTTGCCCAGGGCAAACAGCAGTTTCTTGCGCCAAACGGCAAAGATTTTAAAAGGGTTATGGTATTTACCACTGCCGAAAATACGGAGTTGCGCCTTAGTGCAACAGACACACTTGCTTTCGCGGAAGCGGAACAACCCCCGGAAGTTGAGATATCTGTTTTTGTAGAGCCACAGAAGACCTTTCAGACCCTTATGGGTATAGGTGGAGCAATTACCGACGCAAGTGCGGAGGTTTTTGCGACGCTCGATAAGGCCAGAAAGCAGAAATTCATGGAGTCTTATTTTGATAAGGAAAAAGGGATAGGCTATTCCGTATTGAGGACCTCGATACACAGTTGTGATTTTTCCAGCGAAAGCTACACCTATGTTAAGGAAGGGGACACGGCGTTAAAAACGTTTACTATTGATCACGACCGCAAATACCGTATCCCGCTAATTAAAAAAGCCATGGCGATGGCCGGGGATGAGATGTTGCTGTATGCCACACCGTGGAGCCCGCCCGCGTTTATGAAGAGCAATGGCAGCATGCTGGGGGGTGGCACGCTGCTCCCGCAATATGCTGATGCCTGGGCTTTGTACTATACTAAATTTATTAAGGCCTATGAAAAGGAGGGCATGCCCATTTGGGGCATTACCGTACAAAATGAGCCCATGGCCAAACAGACCTGGGAATCCTGTATCTATACCGCTGCCGCGGAAAGGGACTTTCTTAAAAACCATCTCGGGCCCATGATGAAAGAAGAGGGTCTTGGGGACAAAAAAATAGTGGTCTGGGACCATAACCGCGACCTGATGAACCAGCGGGCCAATACCATTTTTTCTGATCCCGAGGCATCTAAATATGCTTGGGGCATGGGTTTTCACTGGTATGAGACTTGGGCGGGAGGTGACCCCATGTTTGACAATGTGGAGAAGGTCAAAGAATCCTTTCCCACCAAAAACCTGATGTTTACCGAAGGCTGCAATGAGAAGTTTGACGCGACCCAATATCAGTTCTGGCCTCATGCTGAACGTTATGGTTCATCAATGATACACGATTTTAACAACGGTACAGTCGCCTGGACAGACTGGAATATCCTGCTCGATCAGCACGGTGGTCCCAACCATGTGGGCAATTTTTGTTTTGCACCCGTGCATGCCAATACCGATACCGGCGAACTGATCTATACACCCTCTTATTATTATCTGGGCCATTTTTCAAAATTCATCAGGCCAGGAGCAAAACGGGTGAGTACGGCGGTAAGCAGGAGTAATCTTTTAAGCACTTCTTTTGAAAATAAAGATGGAAAAATGGTCACAGTGGTGATGAACAAGACCGGTAAGGAAGTTACCTACAATCTTTTTGTGGGGACTAAAAAAACCGTGGCCCACATCCCGGCACATGCAATACAATCGTTGATTTATTAGTAAGGAGCGCCATTTTTAATTCGATGTAGCTGAGGCGATTTTCTATGGCATGGAGTAGTTCACACACTGATGGTAAGTCAATAATGAGATCAAACAATATAAAAAACATGAAAAATCAAAAGAACATACAATGGGCAACATTGATGCTATTTTTTGCCGCATTGATGCCCATAGGCTGCTCATCATCTTCCACCCAGGCAGAAACGCCTACAACCCCTCCAGAAAATCCAAATCCGCCTGCGGCTACCAATGATGTGGATTTTTGGCTTACCAAGGGCGATCGCAGTGCAGAATTGGAAAAACAGGATGTGGTTTTGGGTTTTGGCAATAACCCAAACAACTTTACCAACATTGAGGTTGATGATTCTCAAACATTCCAGACCATTGATGGCTTTGGTTTTACCCTTACCGGTGGGAGCGTTGCGGTTATTGACGGACTTTCTCCTGCTAAAAAGCAAGAGCTTTTGCAAGAACTTTTTGGAAAGGACGATAATTCTATTTCCATAAGCTATCTGCGTATCAGTGTAGGCGCATCAGACCTCAATGAAGAACCCTTTAGCTATGATGATTTGGCCGAAGGCGAAATCGATCCTGAACTATCAGAGTTCAGCCTGGCAAAGGATGAGGATGTTATTTCATTATTGAAAGAGATTTTGACCATCAATCCTGAACTGAAGATTCTTGCCTCTCCCTGGTCACCACCTACATGGATGAAGGACAACAAAAATTTTAAGGGTGGTAGCCTTTTGCCTGAATACTATGAAGTGTATGCGCAATATTTGGTAAAATATATTCAAAGCATGAGCGCTGAAGGCATAAGTATAGATGCCCTTACGCCCCAGAACGAGCCGCTCAATCCTGATAATAATCCCAGCCTTTACATGAGCGCGCTACAACAGGCCGATTTTATCAAAAATAACCTGGGTCCGGCATTTAAAGATGCAATTTTGGGTACCAAAATCATTGCCTACGACCATAATTGTGACAAACCAGAATATCCCATTACCGTTCTTAACGACGCTGGAGCATATCCTTATGTTGATGGTTCCGCCTTTCACCTTTATGCTGGCGATATCGCCGCCATGGGCACGGTACATGAGGCATTTCCCGAGAAAAACGTGTATTTTACGGAGCAATATGTCTCCTCAAATGATGATTTTGCGGGAGCGTTAAAATGGCACCTTAAAAATGTGATCATTGGTTCCATGCGCAACTGGAGCAAGAATGCGCTGGAGTGGAACCTCGCAAACAATTCTTCTTTTGGTCCGCATACAGATGGTGGCTGTACGGTCTGCAAGGGCGCTCTTACGATCAGCAGCGATGGGAGTATTCAGCGTAACGTAAGCTATTATGTTGTGGGTCAGATTGCTAAATTTGTACCCGCCGGCGCTACCAGAATAAGCAGCAACATTTCCGGAAACCTTCAAAATGTGGCTTTTGTTCGCCCCGACGGTAAAAAAGTACTTGTGGTGGAAAATGATGGAAATTCCGGAGTTTCCTTCAACATAAAATATAAAGGCAAATGGGTCATGAGCGCGCTTGAGGCCGGTGCTGTGGGAACCTATATTTGGGAATAACAGCATTGATAACCTTATTATTTTAGACCGATATGAAATCAGTATTCCAGGCATTAACGATTGTTTTTTTCTTTCTAATTGGGATAAAAGCTTCTTTTGCCCAGGGCTATCTGCACCGTTCCGGTCAAAAAATCCTTGATGGTCAAGGCCAAAATGTGCTGCTGCGCGGCCTTGGGTTGGGCGGCTGGATGGTTCAGGAGGGCTACATGCTCAAGACCACGCCTGCTGCAGGCCCACAACACGTGATCAAGCAAAAAATTACCGAGCTCATCGGGAAGGAAAATACCCGTACCTTTTATGATGCCTATCTTAAAAATGGCGTGACCGAGCGCGATATTGATTCGCTGGCCGCCTGGGGATTTAACTCCGTGCGGCTGCCCATGCATTATAATTTATATACGCCACCCATCGAGGATGAAAAAAACGGCGATAATACTTGGCTTGAGAAAGGGTTTACCATGACCGATAGCGTGCTGAAATGGTGCGCTAAAAATAAGATGTACCTCATTTTAGACCTGCATGCCGCACCGGGCGGTCAGGGAAAGGATTCCAATATTTCAGATTATGACGATTCAAAACCATCGCTTTGGGAAAGTGCCGCTAACCGCGATAAAATGGTCGCCCTTTGGAAAAAAATAGCCACCAGATATAAAGATGAGCCCTGGGTAGGTGCCTACGATATTATTAACGAACCCAACTGGAATTTCACAGGAACCAATAAAAACGGGTGTGATGAGACCTCTAATGCACCACTGCGCAAACTAATGGTCGATATTACCAAAGGGATCCGTGAGATTGATAACAATCATTTGATTTTTATTGAGGGAAACTGCTGGGGCAACAATTATATGGGGATCTTTCCACTTTGGGACGATAATCTGGCCCTGAGCTTTCATAAATATTGGAATCACAATACGCAAGCCTCTATCCAGCAGATGCTGGATTATCGCACAAAATATAATGTTCCCATTTGGCTGGGAGAAAGCGGTGAGAACTCTAATGTGTGGTTTAAAAACGCCATTTCTCTAATGGAAAAAAACAACATTGGCTGGGCGTTCTGGCCCATGAAAAAAATCGAAAACATAGCCGGTGTCACCTCGGTCACCGAAAATGCAGGCTATCGCAAAATCTTAGATTATTGGAACAAAAACGGCAAAAAACCTTCAGAAACCGAGGCTTTTCAGACACTGATGCAGCTTGCCAACAATTATCAAATGCAAAACCTAACGGTAAAACGGGATGTTATAGACGCCATGTTTAGGCAGGTACATACAGATTCTACCTTAGCTTACGCTAAAAATACCGTACCCGGCACCATCTACGCTACAGATTACGATCTGGGCAGTAATGGTTTCGCCTATAACGATACGAGTTATGCAAATTACAGGACAGATACTGGCAATTCAGAACGCTGGAACACCGGCAATGTCCTGCGCAATGATGGTGTGGATATCACAACCTCTGCTGATCCTAAGGGTAACGGCTATGCGGTTTTTGACATCAAAAAAGGGGAGTGGCTGCAATTTACTATCAATGCGGAAAAAGCAGGCAACTATACCCTGGCGTTACGCTATGCAAACGCTTCAGAAACGGGAATACTTCATCTGGAAAAAAACGGGAAAAAACTGGGCAAAACCCTGGATCTACCCAAAACTGGGAGCGAGCCCAAGTATAAAACCATTGCACTTTCCGGAATCCCATTAGAAAAAGGGGAGAATAAAATACGGGTGGTCTTTGACCAGGGCGGTTTTGTGCTTGGTGATTTGAGATTTAGTATCCCTGATTAAAATTCAAAGAGGTTTAGCCTTTCCATCCATGATTTTGTCTTTCTAAAAGCCAGCTACCTCGCTAAAGAGCATTAAATTATTTTTTCAGGTTTAAAAAACTTATTTTAAGTAACTTTTACGACAATTTGATAGTTCAATAAGATGTCGCTAAAATTTACATGCACTTTCGGTATTGTCTTCCTTTTTTCTTTCCTTGAAGGTAATGCGCAAAAAACCTCGCCAAATGATCCACAAACCTTATTTGTAACACTTAAAAAGGTAAACGATGGGGAATATGCTTTTGATGAATATCGGTATAGGGATTTTCCCATGTATTCTATTGAAAAATTTTCCCGAAACTTTCATGATACTTTAGTAAAAAGATATAAAGGCATTCCACAGGATCTAGATAGCCTTTCGCTGACATCTAAATTCTTAGAGTATACGGCATTTTCATACCGCTCTTACAAAAATGGGGACAGGAGTTTAAAAGAGGCCATACAATATACCGCTAAAGACCGTTTAAAGGATACGGTGGGCTATGATTCCAAGCTCAAGTTTATGGCGAACGCCATCTCTGGATTTAAGGGTGGTAAACAAATTGTTATTGTTGATGCTGACAATGACGGGGATTTTGCCAATGATAAAGTTATGGAATATCCCATAGATTTCAGGACTTCCCATAATAATAGATCGGCTATTATTGATACGCTTCCCAGCTTTGATCTGCATTATCAGATTTATGCCAAAGGCAGGAAAGAGGATTTTAGGCGCGAGATACAGGTTTATCCGTTTTCTAACAGTGATCATATTTACATACTTGAAGATAAGAATGCAGGAAAACGTCTTAATGAGTATACCCTTATGCTCAAGCTGAAAGATTATTATAAAGGAGATTTTGAGGTTAATCATACTAAATATGACGCTGCCATTCAGGGATGGTATAGTGGCGGTGCAGTTGCGGTTATTAAACCAGATTCCATTTCCTATGATAAGAATAACATAGTTTTTCAAAGGAATTTTGAGTTTAAGGATGGGGATACGCTTGTGCTGGCAGGGAATTTTTATGAACTGGGCATCGGTACAGAAATGACCCAAATTCATCTGAGGAAACTCAAGTCGGAAGGTATTTCACAAACGGGGCATCTTCTTGGTCAGACCTTGCCCGATCAAGAACTCACCGGCCTGAACGGAAAAATACAGATGCTCTCACAGCTTGTTGATCCCAAAAAGAAAATGACACTCATTGATTTTTGGGGCACGTGGTGCGGCCCTTGTAAACAAGCCCTTCCCGATCTGAAAAAGATGTATCAAAAATATGGAGATCAGGTAAATTTCATCAGTGTAGCCTATGATAAAGATCCGGAAAGGGTAAAAATCTTTACCGATGAGAATGCTATGAACTGGTTTCAAGCCTATGTAGAGTACGGGAATTTTCAGAAAAAAAACATCAAAAACAATTTAAAAATTACATTATACCCTACGGTAATTATACTCGATCAGCACAATAAGATTATTTATCGCGGCAACGGTACTTCACAAGGGGATGTGGAAAAGGTGATTACAATGTTAAAAATCTGATTGCCATTATTGTACGATTTTGGATATGACACTATGAAATTTCATATAACTACTCCTATCGTAAATTTTTAAACGGATGTCCTGATCAACCAAATAACTTCCAGTTTCAAACCGGGTAAATAAGCGGTGCTATATTTTATTTTTTATAACTTTCCAAGGTCCTCAAGGTATGTATAGAGGCTCTTTAAATTAAGTTATGAAATACCTCTTAAGCTTCTTTCTTCTTATCGCTTTCGCGAAAAAAACCATGTCCCAGGATTTGGGGAATGATCAAATTTATCTGGCTGATCCCACCATATTTCAGCATCAGGGTACTTATTATCTGTATGGCACTAAAGGCGATAATCGCATCAAAGGGCAAGGTTTCCTGGTCTATAGTTCTAAAAATCTAAAAGATTGGGAAGGTCCGGTGGGCGTTTCTAGTGGTTTTGCACTAAAAAAAGGCGATGCCTTTGGAACCAAAGGATTCTGGGCGCCTCAGATTTTTGAGCGCGACGGTAAATTTGTTATGGCCTACACCGCAGATGAGCATATTGCTATCGCAACGAGCGATAGTCCGCTGGGGCCATTTGTCAATAACGGAAAAGCGCTGGAGGCGCCGGTAAGGCAGATTGACCCATTTATATTTTATGACGACGACGGTAAGGCATACCTTTATCACGTGCGTTTGCAGGACGGCAACCGGATTTTTGTGGCAGAGATGCAACCTGACCTTAGCGCGATAAAATCGGAAACCCTTACACCCTGTATCGAGGCGGAAAAAGGCACCTGGGAAGACACGGCCAATGCAGACTGGAGGGTTTCAGAAGGTCCTACGGTTATTAAAAATGGCGATGAATACTTGTTGTTTTATTCAACAAATGATTTTAGAAACCCCGACTATGCCGTAGGTTTTGCCACCAGTTTATCACCGCTGGGGCCCTGGAAAAAATCTGACCAAAACCCGATCATATCTACCAAAACAATCAATTACAAGGGAACAGGTCACGGGGATATTTTCTTTGATACCAAAGGGGAAATGGACTATGTATTGCACACCCATTTTTCGGACGATAAAGTGAGCCCAAGAAAAACGGGAATTATCCGGCTTGATTTTGATCCCAAGACAAACAGGTTTAGGGTGCGGCCCAAGTCATTTTATTTCGTGAAAACGAAAGCTTCAAATAAGTGATTGATCAAAGAGGAATTTTAAAAAATAGGATTTTGAAAATGCCTATAATCTTATGAAAAACTACTTTTTAATCCTATTTATTCTTTTTTTTCAGTTGATTAATGCACAAAAGACGGCGCTGATCGATTGGAATTTTCACAAAGAAAAAGAAACCAAAATTACGACAGTGGCCATTCCGCATACCTGGAATGCTAAAGATGCCTTTGACGATGTCCCAGGCTACTGGCGCGGGAAGGGGATTTATACGCGCGAGATAAACATCACCGATTCTTCCAAAGTGTATTACCTGCATTTTAACGGCTCAAATCAGGTTACAAAAGTGTGGGTCAATGATCAATTTGTCGGGCAGCACATAGGTGGTTATACCGCTTTTGATCTCAATATTTCCAAAGCTTTAAAACAAGGGGGTAACCGCCTTAAAGTTGAGGTGGATAATGCCCACGATACTGCGGTACCGCCACTGGATGCTGACTTTACCTTTTACGGGGGGATGTACCGTATGGTCTATCTCATGGCCGAAAACCCGGTTCATTTTGCCAAAAACTGGGGTACTGACGCCATAAAAATTGATGCGTCTGTCGATGGCGATTCTGGGACCTTAAGTGTTGAAACCGGTATCGCAAATCCACACCACGATAAGATACAGCTGGAAACCGAACTGCTTGACGCCACCGGGAAATTGGTCTTCCGCAAAGCGGAAAAAGTGAAGGATACTTTTGCTCTCAAAACCATGGTGAAAAATCTTAGAAAATGGTCCCCAGACGATCCCTATCTGTACCAATTGCATATAAAATTAGCAGATAGTGATGGGAAGCTTTTGGATCACTATGAGCACAAAGTGGGATTTAGGACGATTAGCGCTTCCGCGAAAGGTTTTAAAATCAACAGCATGTCCCTAAAACTCATCGGCGTCAACCGGCATCAGGATTGGCAGGGGCTGGGCAATGCGGTACCCATACAAAAACAACTGCAGGATATGGATAGCATCAAGGCGATGGGAAGTAATATTCTGCGTCTGGCGCATTACCCACAGGATCCGGCGATCTACCGCGCAGCCGACAGTCTGGGCATCATTTTATGGTCTGAAATCCCGCTGGTCAATAGGGTGCCTCAAGACAGTTTGGCCTATGCTTCTTATAGCCATAATGCCATAAATATGCAACGAGAATCGATCGCGCAGCACTATAACAATCCGTCGTGGGTTTTTGTGGGTTATATGAATGAGATCTTTCTGCGCGCAGGATTCAAGAAGGGAGATGAGGCCGGAAATCAAGACATAAAAGGCCGTACTGTTTCTCTGGCCAAAAAGCTGGAGGCGGAGACACGCGCACTCACACCGAGCAGGATCACTGCAATGGCGATTCATCAGAGCGATGTTTATAATGAGACCAGAATTGCCGATATCCCGATGGTCTTGGGATGGAACTTATATTTTGGCTGGTATGGTGGTAAAATATCCGATCTGGGAAGATTTTTGGACAGTGAGCACAAAAAATACCCGGATAGACCACTTATCATCTCTGAATTTGGCGTAGGGGCTGACGATAGGTTGCATAGCGATCATCCCACAAAAATGGACTTTACCGAAGAATATCAGTTAGCCTACAATCAGGGCTATTTGGAAATGGGAAAAGCGCGCGATTTTGTGATCGGAATGACCGCATGGGCCTATGCCGATTTTGGTTCTGAAGGTCGTGGCGATGCCATCCCACATGTTAATCAAAAGGGACTTGTAAATTACGACCGCTCCCCGAAGAACATCTATTACTGGTACAAAGCTATGCTTAATCCTAAAAAAAACCTTGCCAGGATTTACAGGGAAACCCCGGTTTTGATAAATGAAAACCCCAAAAAAGATATTAAAATCATAACGAATACAGATGTGGTTTTAAAACTCAATGGGAAAGAAATGGGCACCTTTACACCAATAAAAGGTATTGCAACGGCAGAAATAAACTTAAATCCCGGTAAGAATATCCTTGAAGTATGGGGTACTTCAGGAAAATCATTTGACAGACTTGAGATGTTTTGGCAAAAACCAAATCTTAAAGACTCAAAAACACTTGCGATCAATTTTGGCAGGAGCGATTACTTCACAGACCGGTCGGGGCAGGTATGGTTTCCAGCGGCTAGCATGCCCAATTTACAGATTACAGGGGAGACAAAAACCGTAAACAGCAACACCAATATCAAGAATACAGATGAGGATCCACTATATCAGTCTGCACTGGCACGCATCGAGCAAATACATTATAAGTTGCCTGAAGGTCAATATAAGCTCACGCTTTTTTTTGCTAATTTGGGAGCTGATAAAACCTCAATATATGAATTGGGCAAAAAATCAAATTCCCAAACCGCTTCAAAAGGAAGTTTTGACCTAAAAATCAACGATAAACCAGTAACTATTGGAGCACTGGATACTTTTACAAAAATGGATAAGGTGATTACGCTTAACGTAAAAGATGAACTGACCATAAGCGCGCCGCAGTCCCAGGGATTTTATATTAATGGAATTTTAGTGGAAAAACTTTAAGTTTATAGGTGAAATTCCGTTTCGCCCAAGAATTGGTTTAAATATTTTTCAAAAAGGCTTAACGGTGCCGGCGATTTTGCTAATTAGAAATTATTTTTAAATTAGCTTTTATCAAGTTTTTCAGTTTATGATGCGTATTTGTGACTTGCCGAAACAACCCAGCCTCGCAATTTCTTATTGGAATGTTGGCAAGTTGCTGTACAGTGCATTATTCCTTTTTATCGCGGAGACTATTTATTATTTTCTGCAATTTCAAAACGCCTATCAAAATGAAAATCTGGTGTATAAGCTCTTTTGGTTGTGGTGTCTCCTTTTTTCATTTTCGCATATCTTTTTGGTGTTAATGGACGGTTGGTCCCGTTTTCAGAACTATAAACGCATTAAGGATCATATTTTCCAGCATGGCTTTACACCAAAAATCGCGGCGCATTATGCAGGGAGTAAATGTCAACGCATCGCTTTGATGACAGCGGCAAAAGAATTGGGCTTAGAAGCAGAGGCAAGGCGATATTATAGAAAACTTGGCGTAAAATGGTATCATTTTGCCCCACAGTTTATGGTGGAAGACCCCTTATTTTTAATTAAACGATATTTCTGGTCGCGTACTTTCTTAGAAAAATACTACACACCTAAATTTGATTATCGACACTTCGAAAAAATCACGGCTTAATGTTACAGGCTACCACGCTGAGTAAGGCGTATAAGAAGATTAAAGTGCTCGATGATGTAAGTATCGTGTTAAAACCTGGTACAATCTCTGGATTGCTGGGCCGCAACGGGGCCGGTAAGACCACTTTATTTAAGATATTGTGTGGTCTGGTCACGCCAGATTCCGGTAAGGTAAGCATACGATCAGATCGCCGAAAACCCATAGGCGCCATTATTGAGCAGGTGGGCCTGTACACGTATCTCAACGCCTGGCAAAATCTTCGGGTTTTTGCACAGGTACAACGGGCACCCAATGATCCAAAATCTTTAGAACATTATCTGCTACGCGTGGGTTTACCGCCAGAGCGTACTGATCCAGTACGCAATTTTTCAATGGGTATGAAACAACGTCTGGGCATTGCCATCGCGCTGCTTAATGACCCTGATTTTTTAATTCTTGATGAGCCGTTCTCAGGTCTTGATCCCATAGGCGTTGCTGCACTTATCAATCTCATACGTGATTTTGCCCTGCAGGGGATAGCCATCCTGATCTCCTCCCATCTCATGACAGAACTTTACAGGTGCTGCGATTATTTGTACATAATCGATGAGGGGAAAATCATCAATCAGGGGGAGACAAGCGCACTGATCAATACTCATGTTTCCACCTTTACGCTTAGCGCTGAGGGTATAGCAAATGCAGTGGAGATTAAACCATATTTGATCACGGCTGCACAAAATACGGCTACCATAAAATGTGATAGTGCCACCATTCCGCAACTGCTGAAAGCCCTTCTTGACAAAAATTACAAGGTTACCGCATGTACCCCACATATAACGCTGGATCAGCTTTTAAAATCTTCTGGGCCATGAAAAAACTTTTACATGCAGAACTCTATAAATTATGGCGCGAAGGAAAAACCTGGTATGCCCTGGCAGCGGTAGGGGTGATAGAATCGCTGATCTTGATAACCGCTTACTATCAAGGGGCGGCAATCTTAGAATTATTACTGGATAATCTACGGCAGTCCTTTTATTTTAACGGTAATCTTTTAAATGGAAATCTGCTGATCTACATCGTGCTCAATTCGCTATGGTTTAACCTTCCCCTTATTTTGATGATCGTGACCTCATCCCTGATTACTGACGAGTATAAAAATGGGACCCTTCAGACCTTAATGCTGCAATCGGTTAAAAAATGGCAGCTTATTACGGCAAAATATATCACCGCCTTCATATATACGCTTTTTGTACTGGCCATTTTGATGATCACTACTTTTATACTGGCGTATGGTATATTTGGCAATGGGGATCTTGTTGTTTATTTAAACACCCTTAATTTTTTTCCTGCCCAAGAAGCTATTCAGCGAATTTGTTTTGCATTTGCGTCTGGATTATTGAGCATGTCCTTTTTTACCACAGTGAGTGTAACTTTGGGTATTCTGTTTAAAGATCCTGCCAAAACCTGGATCGCCTCAGCTCTTTTTTTGGTTTTATGTTCGCTGCTCCTTAAGATCGATCTCGGGTTGGGTAACTATGAGGGTTTATTTTTTCCGAAGCTTACCAATACGTGGCAACATTTTTTTGATTATACACTAAATATTAAAAGGATCATCATCAATAATATATTGCTTTTATGCTATATTTTAATCGCTGCAGGGGCGGGGATTTTTTTATTCAATAGGAAAGATATAGGATGAAAAGGTTTCTGATCTGTACACTTTTGGTATTAAACTGTTTTGAATTACGGGCACAGCAGGTTGATAAAGATTTGCTCACGATAAAACAAAAAATGGATGCCATACAGGAATTTACTGCACGTCTGGAACTCAATATTGACGTTCCCTTTATAAAAATGCCTTCAAAACGGGCAGAAATGCATTATAAAAAGGGAGAAAACATAGATTTTTCCAGCTCCGATTTTGTGTTTTTACCAAAGCGGGGGCTTGATTTTTCCCTTTCGGAAATCTTTAAATATTCATTTATAACCGTTGATCGCGGCACTGAGGTCCGCAGTGGAAAAACGCTGAAGGTACTCAACGTAATACCTACTGATGAGCGATCTTCACTTGCACTGGCCACGCTTTTTTTAAATGTCGAATCCATGCGGATCGCCATTTCTGAAATCACAACCAAAAAACAGGGAACCTATACAGTACAGGCAGATTATGCCAATGCTAAAGCGGTGTTGCCCAATTTTATGAAAGTAACCTTTGCTATCGAGCGATTAAAAATACCGCTTAACTTCATGGGAAGTGACACCCAAATTGACCGGAAAAAAATGAGAAATATGGATACGAAAACCGGGACAATACATATAAAAATCAATTATTTAAACATAGTCAATGACTGATCTTTAAAATTAAAATGGTTCTAAAAGTGAAGTTTATGCCTGACCTTTCTCAACAACATATTTTAGGTTTTAAAACCATCCTTAACGGTATTAAAAACGCCTTCTTTATTCTGGAAATATAAAGAAAGCGTTTTGTGAGATAAATAAGTTAGCTCTTAGAATTTAAAGCCCAACGTAAAGATTATTCGATCATCTTCATTACTGTGATAATATCCTAAATTACCGGTAAAGGCTTTAAATGCATTTACAAAAACAGAACCGCCGTAATCGTTATGCCACCTGTTAGAATCGTCGTTTTCTGACCAGACACGTCCGTAATCAAAACCGGCGGTCACTCCCAATCTAAATGGAATAAAATTAGTCCTGAATTGGGTGACACCTACGCGCAAATCGGTACTTTGGTAAAAGGAATATTTACCATTGAAACGCTCGTTTCTAAAACCGCGCAAACTCGTATTTCCGCCAACGGTCGAGCCGTGGTAAAATTCGTAAGTATTGCCTATAAGTGCGCGGCCGCTCAATTTGGTGGCCAGAACGGCAATTCCGCTTTCGTGCAACGGATAATCGAAGGAAACGCTAGGTTGCACATAGCCAAATTTATTGTTATTGTCATCAATATTGGTTTTGTAACCGGCCGTTAAATCAAATTGCATTCCGCGGCGAATAAAAGCAATGGCACCCGCTTTGTTTTTATACTGAAAACCAATCTCTCCCCCTGCATATAATTGGTTATCAAACACGGCATTTTCTCCCCCAAAAAACTGTCCGGTAACTTCGCCTGCCTCATAATCTACTTCATACGACTCAAGAGATGGTTTGATGTAAAAGCTATAGCCTATTTCGTTGTTCCAAATTAAGGAAGGCGCAATGTGCCATTGTTTAATGCCTACGCGGTTATAATCCATCGAGACGGCATCGTCGTCATAGGCGGTCTCATTTCCGGAGCCAAAATAATTAATGTTGTAATTCGGACTGGTATATAATGCATCGATCCCAAAATTCCAGTTGTGAAAAATGTTGGCAAACTCACCGTAATATTCCAGCGAATATCCCTGCGTTGCAGAAAAATACTTGGCGGTAACAGTATGTTTAGAGGTAAATGGATTTCTTGAAAGGCCGTAATGCGTGTACGTATCGGCCACTCCAGCCTGAAAACCGGCATCTGGATCAAAAGCAATGGCTGGTAGAATGGTATTTTCGTTTAATACGCGTTTTTTAGGATCGTAGGTATTGATCTCATAAGAATCTACCAACCATTTGTGCGAACCACTATTTTTAACCGTATTTTTTTTGCTTTTATAATCATATAATTTGGCGTTGTGGGTGTTTTCAAAATCATAAATATCATGTTCTTCACCTCCCATAATTTTTAGGTTGATGTAACTGTCTCCATCACCTACAATTTTAAATTCATCGTCACCGTCTAACCCGTAAATCCATATTTGCCTGGTATCTTTTATATCGTAAGTATTATCAAAAAGGCTTTTTCCTTCTTTATCAGAAATCTGGACTTGGGTTAGGCCTTT
Source organism: Leeuwenhoekiella sp. (assembly GCA_965219335.1). Lineage (GTDB taxonomy): Bacteria > Bacteroidota > Bacteroidia > Flavobacteriales > Flavobacteriaceae > Leeuwenhoekiella. The sequence continues at coordinate 745,939 of CBDCNG010000007.1, read as the reverse complement.
TGGTTTACGGGTGATTAAAAAATGATCGTCATCTTCGGTTCCAATAAGGGTTTCAAATTTTTTAAAATAATGGTAATAGTCATCAGCAATATTTACCAGATTATCCCGGCGTAATTTTAATTTCTGAATGATATTTTTAATACTCGCATCCTGGGTATCCTGAGGGAGCGATGCAAAAGCAGACGCTATTTTTTCATCTGATAATTCCTGCTGAATGCGCTTAGCCTGAGCCTTCCAGTCTTCCCAATGTGCTTTATTGATAAAAGCTTTATCGAGCGTATAACCCGCTAAATTGAGCCATTTTAAGTTTCTTATATTTGGGCCTTTGTAAGATTGTAGCGCTCTAAAATCTACCGAGGCCAATTTGAGCAATTCTATAGCAATCCCGTCATACTTAGGAAAAGCCTGATCGCGGTCCCGCGGAATGGCCTTATAGACTTTACTGCTGTCTGGCTGAATAAACTCAGCAAAACGCCACTGATCTTCGTGCCGGTCCCAATCGCCGATCAGCATATCAAAAAGCCGTGCGCGAATGAATGTTGGTTCATCAACTTGTATTCCTTTTTTACGCATTTCCAGAAGCATATCTGCGGCGCTTAAAATATCGTTGGGCTTTCCAAAGATTTTCATGTCTTTGTTTTCATCGCCCGCGTGTTCTTCAAGCATGTATAATTTATCGCCGTAATCCTCATTAAAGATGTTGAGGTTTTTTTGTTTTGGAAGATAGTACAGTTTTAAATTAGAATGATAAATATCGATATCATCCATCAAATCGCCCAGCGCATATTGCGCATAGGGTTGTGCGGTGGTGTAAAAATCCTGTACAATGCGGTCAACCACTGTATTTTTCATATAATCTTTTACATAATGCTCCTTTATTTTAGACTGCACAAAGCGCGTAGCACTTTTTTTAATTTCGCGCAAGGTATACTCATGATCATTGTCATCTTTAATACGCAGGGAGCGCGACTGGTGGCCACCGCCTTCAGAAATAGCCTGGGGATTTCCGGGTAAGGTGTCAATAAACAGTACGGGGACCTCTACTTTTCTGCCGTATACATCGCGGTAATGCTTGCCCCAAAACCAGCTGTAAAAACCACTTTTATCGGTTTCTTTTTCAGTGTAAATGGAAGCTTTGTATGTGGCGTTAAAATCAGTTTTATTATGGTATTCAAACGCGTCAGCTTTCGCACGTTCACGTTTAATTGCTTTGGAATATATTTTTTTGGCACCTGTTGAAGTAATTCCGAAGAAATCTACTTTTGAACTTCCGTTCTTGTACACGGTAAGTTTAGCGTAACCCGTTTTAACAGAAGTGAAAAAGTCGTCATCTTTTTTATTCCGTTTGACTTTTTCCTTGTTGTTGGTTGCCGTTCCGCTTATAATTTGCGGTATGCCATCATCTTCTAAAAACTGCATATTGCGGTCTCTTCCCGAAACAAAAATCACATCTTCAAACTCGCTGGCGATAGTCTCTAACCGGCCGCGCAGATCATCCATCGTGGTGTTATAATACGATTGTGGCGTAAAACCGCCCATTTGCCCAAAGAAACCCTGTTTGGTTTTGCTCATAATAGGGTGAAAAACCTCTACGATCACCGTTTTTCCCTGCGCATCTTTGATTTTGTCTTTGAATTCGGCAAAAAATTCTTCTCGGGTCTTAAAATCACATTTGTGGTTAATGTAAGGTTGCTTGTCCCAATCTTCCAGAAACCATTGCGAATCGACCATGATCAATTCTACATCATCGCTTAGGGATTCATGCTCAATTCCACAGCCATTGTTGGGCCAGAATTCTAGATCATTTGCATTGTCCTGAAGAAAAGATTCCAGGTCGTCAATGTTTTTTTCGGCCTCATCGTTCCATTCGTTTTTTCCGGGGTTTAAAATCAGTTGCCCGTTAAAATCTTTCAAAGGATTCAGTAAATTTTCGGTCAGGTAATCTTCTACCTTTTTACGCTGTTTTTGATTCTTTTCCTTGGGAAATCCACCATTTGGCGTCACATTCCCCATAAGGATTAGCGAGGCGTTTTTATCCTCTTGAGAGGCCTTTACGATTTGTTTAAAAACCTTCTGGGTATTTTCATTCTCTTTAAAACCGGTATTCCCGGTTAAGTATAAGACTTTGGAAACGGCATCACCGTCGTTTTTATTTTGCGCTGATGCGGAAAATATCACGAAGAAAACAAGGAAAAAAGGTAGAATGTAATAGTTCAAATTGTAGGAGTTTTTATGTTTCATAATCAATAGTAGGGCAAGGGCAAACCGTTAAAATTTGGGGCAATTTTGAAGAAAAAATCTAATTAATCATCTAATTTAACGCATTGTAACATTTTTTGGTTTTGTGAACTGGGATTGTTTTATAAAATTTAAGGAATAATCTAAGATTTTTCCCAAGTTGCAAGCAGTTGTAACTGATTATCCTGCGCGTATAAATTCGGTTTTTTCTCGTTCTAAAGCCATAATAATACCTGAAAAATCACTTAAAAAATAAACTTAGCCAAGCCTAGTTTGCAAAGGCATCAAGAATAATTGTTTTCAATATTTCTTTTGCATACCCTCTAACCTTATCTTCAGAATTCCCATGAAAATAATGGCAAAGATATACGGCCTCTACCTAAAATTACCTTTCATTGATACCATATTACCTTAAAATTGTTTTTCCCGTTTATTATTTACAAATTTGAAGGTCATTAAATGTGGGTTCTAACCTCATTAATTCTCTTTCTTGCACTACAATATTTATTTAATTTTTCTACTGAATGAAAACAGCTTATCTATTGCTTCTCGTATTGGTTTTTCAAGTTGCCAATGCCCAGGATGAAAAAGCATTTACCCATGCTGATACCCTCAGGGGTACAATAACTCCAGAGCGGGCCTGGTGGGACGTCATGCATTATGATATCACTATTAAACCCGATTATGATAAAAAATACACCTCAGGATCCAATAAGATCACTTATAAAGTAATTCAGGAATCACACCCCAATGTGATGCAGATTGATCTTCAGGAGCCTTTATCCATTGATAGTATTATTTATGATGGTTCTAAAAAACTTGATTATACACGTGAAGGCGCCGTTTTTCATGTAAAGACCGAAAAACAGGCAATCAATAGTACGCACAATGTTCTGGTTTATTTCAGCGGAAATCCGCATATAGGCAAACGGCCGCCATGGGATGGTGGCTGGACGTTTACCAAAGACGAGAAGGGCCGCCCGTGGATGACGGTCACCTGCCAAGGCCTTGGCGCTTCAGTCTGGTACCCCAACAAAGACCACCAGAGCGATGAGCCTGATAACGGTGCTACCCTTACCATGATCGTGCCCAATGATCTGGTAGGTGTGGGCAATGGCAGATTGCTTGACAAAACAAAAAATAGCGATGGTACCACCTCTTATAAATGGGGCGTTGTAAACCCGATCAGTAATTATACGATCATCCCTTACATAGGCAATTATGTCAATTTTAGCGAGGAATACTTGGGGCTTAAAGGGGAGCTTGATCTCAATTACTGGGTGCTGGACTATAACCTTAAAAAGGCCAAAGATTACTTCCCAAAACAGGTTCATAATATGCTCAATGCCTTTGAATACTGGTTTGGTCCCTATCCATTTTATGAAGACGGCTACAAGCTTGTGGAAACAGAGCATACCGGGATGGAGCACCAGAGCGCCGTGGCCTATGGCAATTATTTTAAACCCGGCTACCGGGGGCGCGACCTATCGTATTCAGGGCTTGGGATGACCTTTGATTTTATTATCATTCATGAGAGTGGGCATGAATGGTTCGGTAATAACATCACCAGTAACGATCTGGCAGATATGTACATTCATGAGAGTTTTACCAATTATAGCGAGACCCTTTTTGTGGATTACAATTATGGGGAGGAGGCTGCCAATGACTACAATTATGGCACACGCCGGGATATCCATAACGATAAACCCATCATCGCGCCCTATGGCGTAAACGCTGAAGGTAGCGGTGATATGTACCCCAAGGGCGGCAATATGATCCACAGCATTCGCCATAGCCTTGACAATGACAAACTTTTCCGTAATATCCTGGCCGGGCTCAATACTACGTTTTACCATCAGACGGTGAGCAGTAAACAGATACAGGATTATATTTCTGAGAAAGCGGGGTACGACTATTCACGGGTTTTTTATCAATATCTAAACACGACCCAAATCCCCCAACTGGATCTTTATGTAGATGGAGAAAACGGAAAAATGTTCTATAAATGGTCTAATTGTGTTGACGGTTTTAATCTGCCCCTTACCTTAGTGGGCTCTGGCGAAAGGGTGAAGATCACTCCTAGCCAACAGTGGCGGCATATTGCGGTCACGCCGAAAGAACAGTATCTCTTTGACCCCATCAGAATCGAAAAGATGTATTATATCGAGGTTAACCTGGTTAAAGAAGCCCCAAAGAGCGAGTAGATTTTGCTTACATTATTCTAGCAAGAACGTTGCCTGTTATCTGAAATTTCCATTGGATTTCTACGAGGAAATCAACAGCAAGAATATTTAATGTAATCAGGAAGATATTTTGAAATTTTTGGTTTTATACCAAAACCACTTAGTACTAAAAATTAAAATAGCTAAATCGAATCCATGATCAACGATCAAACTTATATAAACCGAAGAAAACAACTAAAAAATATCATAAAGGAGGGGCTTATGCTTTTTCCCGGTAACGGAGAAAGCAGCATGAACTTTGAGGCCAACTGGTACCCGTTTTATCAGGATAAGACCTTTTTATATTATACCGGTGTCAATCACGTACCGCATCTTTATTTTACCGTAGATGCAGGAACAGGTGAGGAAATCCTTTTTGGAGATGATCCCACGCCGGAAGAGATGGTCTGGGTGGGCGCTACAGAAAAGCTGGAAAGCTTGGCACATAAAGGTGGCATTGCTAACGTAAGGCCGATGCGCGAACTATCGGGATACCTCAAAAAATCCCTTCAAAAAGGCCAGAAAGTTCATTATTTGCCTCCATATCGTTCAAAAACCCAGATAGAAATTTCAGATTTACTGCATATTCCCATACATGAAGTAGAGCAAAATAAATCGGTTGCGCTGCTAAAAGCGGTGGTAGCACAGCGCAATTTTAAAACTGAAGAAGAGCTTGTAGAACTACATAAGGCGGTAAACCTTACCGCTGAGATGCATCGCCATGCCATGCGAAATGCACTTCCCGGTCGTACCGAAATGGAGATTGCGGGAGAGTTACAGGCCATCGCCATAGGTGGCGGTGGGAATATCTCTTTCCCGATTATTCTAACCAAAAATGGACAATACCTACATAATCATGCCTCGCAGGATATAATACAACAAGGAGACCTGGTGCTCTGTGATTGCGGTGCAGAAACCGCAGCCGGATATGCTGGCGATATGACCCGTACCTTTAGTGCCGGTCAGGATTTTACCCAGAGGCAAAAAGAAGTTTATGATATTGTTTTAAATGCCCATAATTCAGCAATTAAGGCTCTAAAACCGGGAATAAAGTTCAAGGATGTTCATCTATTGGCTTCCAGAAAACTTTTTGAAGGACTTAAGGCGCTCAACCTGGTTAAGGGTGATGCCGAGGAGGCCGTTGAAGAAGGGGCACATACCATGTTTTTTCAGTGTGGGCTGGGCCATATGATGGGAATGGATGTACATGATATGGAAAACCTTGGCGAGGAATATGTGGGCTATACAAATGATCTGAAAAAAAGTACGGCATTTGGTCTAAAATCGCTACGCCTGGGCAAAGAACTGGAAGCTGCGAATGTGATCACTGTAGAACCCGGAATTTATTTCAATCCCTTTTTGATAGACGCCTGGAAAGCCGAAAATAAATTCGCTGATTTCTTGAATTATAGCGAAATCGAAAAATATAAAGATTTTGGAGGGATACGCATCGAAGAGGATTTTGTCATTCGTCCTGGCGGTTATGAACTCCTTGGGGATCCTTTGGCAAAGACCGCAGAAGATATTGAAGCTGTAAAGAAAGGCCAATAATCCGTGAGATTTGTATGCGCGGGGTTAACGTTTAAATTAAACAGGCTTTTATTTAATAAAGAATATCCAGTCGTGCTCAAAAACAAGGTGAATACCTGAGCCCTTTAATAATCAAATAATTAAATCAGTAATCCATGAAAAAAACGCTTCATCTCTTAATCGCCTTCCTCGTGTTGGGAACGACGGCCGCAAGTGCCCAGCAAGTAAAAGATTCCCTTCTTACCATAGACCGTATCTACAATTCTTATGAGTTTAATGGCGATTATCAGCCACCTGTATCATGGATTGAGGATGGCGATGCCTATATAAGCATTGAGCACGGCGAAAATGGCCAGAATCAATTAATGAAGTACATCAGCAAGAGCAATGAGAAAAGCGTTTATATATCTGCCGTACAACTTACCCCAGCAGGTCAGGATAAGGCCATCAATATTGAGGATTTCAGCCTTTCGCCAGACGGCAAAAAAGTTTTGATCTTCACAAATTCCAGTCGTGTATGGCGTTCTAATACCAAGGGTGATTACTGGGTGTACGATTTTGATACCCAAAAAATAACACAGATCGGGAAAGACTTTGCTTCCTCATCTTTGATGTTTGCCAAATTTTCCCAGGATAACAAGTTTGTGGCCTATGTGCAGGATTTTAATATTTATAAGGAAAATTTTAATACCGGCGAAGTTGTTCAGTTGACCAAAGATGGGAATGGCGATATAATCAACGGAACATTCGACTGGGTGTATGAGGAAGAATTTGGCGACCGTGATGGTTTTCGATGGAGCCCCGATGCTAATCAGATCGCTTTCTGGCAGTTGAACGCTTCTGAAATCGGCACATTTTACATGGTGGATAATACCGATTCTGTATACTCACAGCCGGTCCCGCTACAATATCCAAAAGTGGGCTACAACCCTTCCTCGGCAAAGGTCGGAGTGATTGATCTGCAATCTCAAAAAATGACATGGATCCCCATTCCCGGTGATCCCGTACAGCATTACCTTCCTGCGATGCAATGGGTAGATAAAGACCTTTTGCTCATACAGCAGCTCAACCGTAAACAGAACGCGCTGGATGTATATACCTATCAGCCCTCCACAGAAAAGCTAAAGAAAGTATATACTGAGAGCGAAGACACCTGGGTGGATATCAATTATCCAGATATTTCTTCAAATTCCTGGGGGCAGAACAGTTTATTGCTCACTGATAACAATACTTCTTTTCTGCGGATGAGCGAAAAAGGCGATTGGAGGCATGTGATTAAAATCAGTTTAAAAGACGGTAAAAAAACAGAGCTTACTCCCGGGGATTATGATGTGGCCTCAGTTTATGCCATTTCAAAAAAAGATCTTTATTTTAGTGCATCGCCTGATAATCCCACCCAGCGTTATCTGTATAGCGTTCCCCTGAACGGAAAGGGAAAATTGACCAAAATAACCCCAGATGATTTCGCAGGTATCAATACTTATGATATAGCTCCCAATGCTAAATATGCCATTCATGAATTTTCAAATGTAAATACACCAAGAACTTCCCGTCTGGTGAATTTACCTAAACATAAGACCATTGCCACACTTGTGGATAATCAAGGACTCAAGGACAAATTGACCGGTCTTGAAGAACCAAAAACCGATTTTTTTAAGGTAACCACTGCTGAAGGGATTCCCATAGATGGGCGTATAACTTATCCACCACATTTTGATGAGACTAAAAAATATCCCGTGCTCTTTAATGTATATGGCGAACCTGCGGGGCAGGTAGCTGTAGATAGCTGGATCGGACTGTATGACATATTTCTGGCGCAAAAGGGATTTGTGATCATTAAGATGGATAACCGGGGCACACCCTCGCTCAAAGGGAGTAAATGGCGAAAGTCCATCTATCGAAAAATTGGGGTGTTGAACACGCGCGATCAGGCACTTGCCGCAGAGCAGGTGCTAAAAAAATTCAGTTTTTTAGATAAAGATCGCGTGAATGTATGGGGCTGGAGCGGCGGTGGCTCCATGACGCAGAACCTGATGTTCCGCTATCCCAAAATTTATAAAACGGGAATTGCCGTGGCCGGCGTTGCCAATCAATTATTTTATGACAATGTATATCAGGAGCGGTATATGGGGCTTCCGCAGGAAAATATGAAGGATTTTGTAGAAGGTTCACCCGCGACTTATGCAAATGGACTTGAGGGCAACCTACTCCTTATTCATGGTACCGGTGATGATAATGTGCACTACCAGAATATGGAATTTTTGGTCAACGCGCTGATACGTAATAACAAGCAGTTTCAGATGATGGCGTATCCCAACCGTACGCATGGTATTTATGAAGGGGAAAATACACGTAGGCATCTCTATACGCTGATGTCAAATTACCTTTTGGAGCACAATAATATGCAACCCAAAAAATAAAATAGCAGTGGCAGGACCTTACATGTTATAGCAACCTGCGAGGTCTTGGATCGCTAAACTCCAACTTTAAAAAATCATTTTATGAAAAAACTCTTTGCCACACTCTCCATTTTGATTTTTTTTGGGAATATGTTTGGCCAGCAACAAAGCCTCGTTTCTCCAGATGGAAAAATTGTTGTTCGGGTAGTTACCGCTGATTCCTTAGAACTTTCCATCAGCTATTCTGATCAGACCCTTGTCAAAAAGATTAATCCCACGATGATTTTCGGCAATCACAAAATCTTCGGATTCGATAATTCCTTCAAAAAGGCACAAAAGAAAGAAGTTAATAAACAAATTGAAGCCACAATTCCGACCAAATCGGCCGTTATTCAGGATCATTACAACGAATTGACCCTTGTTTTTTAAAGATTTTGATTTTAGAGTACAATCCGTGATGTGTGGGCCCATAAAGATATGGGGAGACTGGCGATCATCTTAAAAAGGAAATCCCAAAACATGGGATCCTTATGGTGGTTCTGGATCAAAAGAGTTGAATAGGGCATATTTCTCAACCTTCTTCATAGCAATCTGTACTTAACTCATTTTCAAAAGATCATTCTCCCTGCGTCCTATATTGCGTTGGTGTTAGGCCCTTCAACTTTTTGAATTTACGGTTAAAATTGGCAATATTTTGAAAGCCGCACAATTCAGAAATACTGGAGACAGAAAGCTCTTCAGACCTTAGGAGCATCTTGCACGCTTGCTCAATCCTTATTTCGATAAGAAATTGAAAAAAGGTCTTGTTAGTACGCTTTTTAAAATACCTACAAAAGGCATTACGGCTCATATTTGCTTTTGATGAGATGACATCCAGCGTGATGGGCTCCTTATAATGTTCCATTGCATATTGAAAGACGGCGTTCATTCTTTTACCTTCATTTTCTGTATATGCTTTTTTGTAAACAAAAGAGGAAATGGGCGCTTTCTCTGCATGGATGAGGATATCAAGGATCTCAAGGAGGGAAGCGATGCGTTTTATCCTGTTTTGGTCCCTGACTTTTTTAAATTTTTTATAAACCAGTTTTTGGCTATCCACTAATTTTATTCCAAATCGGGAGGCTTCAAAAAAGTCCTTAAGGTTTTTTAGATCGGTCAGGTTAAAGAATTCTTTTCCAAAGGAATTTTTGGCAAAAAACAGTGTCAACATTACCGATTTTGAAGAGGCATTGGGATCGCTCTTAAAGACATGCGGAACATGCTCGCCAATGATCAGGACATCACCTTCTTTATAATCGGTGATGGCATCCCCTAAGATCAATGAACCTCTGCCATTTTGCAGATAGCTTATCTGAATCTCTTCGTGCTGATGCAGTTGGTTATAAAAGATACGTTCACGATCTTCCTGGTAGACCAGGGCCTCTTTTTCGGGTTTTGGTATTTTAAAGGGAAGGACTTTCAAAATTTGGTTTTGTTAATATTACTAAGTTAATCACTAAATATTATAATATCTGCTAATATAGTACAAGTCTTGGCTAATAAATGCAGCTATTTCGTTACCTAATAATTTTATTTTTGTTTAAAATCAAAATGATATGAGCCTAAAATGGGAAGGGGTTATGCCCGCAGTCACCACCAAGTTTAAAGACAACGATGAACTTGATTATGAAAATTTTGAAAAAAATATAAAAGCCCAGGTTGAAGCCGGTATTCATGGCGTAGTGCTTGGGGGGACTTTGGGAGAGGCAAGTACCCTTTCTGCAGCGGAAAAAGATGATCTTGTGAAACATACCCTCAACATCGTCAATGGTAAGATCCCCGTGATCATTAATATTGCTGAGCAGGTTACCAAAGAGGCTGTCAAAGTCGCCCAGCGTGCAGAAGAGCTGGGTGCACAGGGTTTAATGCTCTTACCTCCCATGCGTTATAAGGCGACAGATAGGGAGACAGTGATCTATTTTAAGGATATCGCCAGGAGTACCTCACTTCCCATCATGATCTACAATAACCCAGTGGACTATAAGATCGAAGTCACCCCCGATATGTTTGAAGAACTCCTTAAAACAGATACAATAAAGGCGGTTAAAGAATCTACCCGGGTCGTAACCAACGTTACCAACCTCAAAAACAGATTTGGCGACGATCTCAAAATCCTAACGGGTGTAGATACAATTGCTTTTGAAAGCCTTGTAGCCGGTGCAGATGGCTGGGTGGCGGGGCTTTGTGATGCATATCCCGCTGAGACTGTGGCTATCTATAAGCTGGTCAAGGCCGGCAAGATCAAAGAAGCGTTGGCCATTCACCGCTGGTTTATGCCCCTACTTGACCTTGACCTCTCGCCCCAGTTGGTACAGAATATTAAACTCGCAGAAGTTGCTACAGGAATAGGTACCGAAAATGTGCGAAAACCGCGGTTACCCCTTGCTGGGAAAGAGCGCGAGCGTGTCCAGGATATAATTGACCGTGCGATGCAGTCAAGGCCAAAACTTCCGGAATACCAGAATTTACAGGAAGTTTAGTGCAGTTTTATGCTTGAAAATTTGTCTTTTGACCTCTTAAATGTTCTTTCAACAACCTGAATATTTCAAATTGAATCATAGTTTTAATCGTAGACAATACTTATAATTAAAATTTTAGTACATCCCCTTTTCCCGGGAAAGCGATAAGAATGGCATCATAATCTAAAAAATAAACACCTTGATTACAGGAAAAAACCAAATAGGCAATGAACTATCGGCAACGGGATCGGTGACCTACCAGACTATAAATCCCAAGGATAACACGAAAAACAAAACCGATTTTTATGAAGCCACAAAAGAGGAAGTCAGCAGTGCAGTCGGTAAGGCCAGTAAAGCTTTTGATACTTATAAAACAAAATCAGATCGTGAAAAGGCTGATTTTTTAAACGCAATTGCCGCTGAGATCGAAAACCTGGGCAGTGAACTTACCGATCTGTACATGATAGAATCCGGTCTCCCAGAAGGCAGGGCCAAAGGAGAATGTGCACGTACAACGGGGCAGTTGCGCGCTTTCGCGAAAATGCTTGAGGCCGGTGACTGGGTGGATGCCATCATCAGTAATACAGAAGGAAAACCTGACATCCGACGCATGCTTATGCCTATCGGGCCCGTTGTGGTCTTCGGTGCCAGTAATTTTCCCTTTGCATTTTCTACCGCTGGTGGTGATACTGCTAGTGCCCTGGCTGCGGGCTGCCCCGTTATTGTAAAATCGCACCCCATGCATTCAGGCACAGGGGAGATGGTATCTTCTGCCATTACAAGGGCGGCAAAAAAAACTGGGATGCCCGATGGTGTTTTCTCTAATCTGAACAGTAGTGGCATTGAGGTTGGGCAGTGGCTCGTACAGCATACCAGGGTAAGTGCGGTGGGCTTTACGGGCAGTTTTAAAGCCGGTACAGCCCTGTATAAACTGGCTGCGGGACGTGAAGTCCCCATACCAGTGTATGCAGAGATGGGAAGCGTTAATCCCGTGGTGGCTTTACCTTCCGCACTTGAGCAAAAATCGGATTTCTGGGCAGAAAATTATGCGGGATCCATCACCGCAGGTGCCGGGCAATTCTGTACCAATCCTGGTCTTATTTTGGGCATTAAGGGTAAAAATTTGGACAATTTTGTTCAAAAATTGGGTGAAAATCTTCAAAAAACAGCCACTTCCTGTATGTTGCACCCCAATATCAAAGCACAATATGATAAGGGATGGAATGAGATGCTTTCGCAGAACTGCATTCGCGAAATATCAAAATCTGACGTGGGCGGAGGTGAGAACAATGCTCAAAATAAATTGGTTTGTGTAGATGCAGCAGATTTCATCAAAAATCAAACTCTTCATAAAGAGGTCTTTGGTCCCTTTTCGATGGTGGTACAGTGTGAGGATAAAGAGGAGCTGAACTCGGTAATCAATAAGCTTGAAGGCCAACTCACAGGAACGGTTTTAAATGTTGATCCAAAGGAGTTGAAAGAATTTAGTGATACCGTTCAGGCACTTCAGGGCCGCGTGGGGCGTCTTATTTATAATAGCGTACCCACAGGTGTAGAAGTCTGTGCAGCAATGACTCATGGCGGCCCCTTTCCCGCAACGACTGATAGTAAGTTTACCTCTGTAGGTTTGACCGCGGTAAAAAGATGGGTACGTCCCGTTTCGTTTCAGGATTGGCCCAACGCTATGCTGCCCAATGCCTTAAAGGATGAAAATCCACTGGGTATTTTCAGATCGATAAATGACAAACTGACCCAAGAAGTTATGTAAGATAATGGCGAGAAAGACCTTTTTCTGTATTGATGCCCACACCTGCGGTAATCCGGTGCGTGTCGTGGCCGGTGGGGGGCCGTTTATCACCGGGAGCACAATGAGCGCCATCCGGCAGGCATTTCTTAAAGACCATGACTGGATCAGGCGCGGGCTCATGTTTGAGCCGCGCGGTCACGATATGATGAGCGGGAGTCTAATATTTCCGCCCACAAATCCTGACAATGACGCCGGCATACTCTTTATTGAAACCAGTGGTTGCCTTCCTATGTGTGGTCACGGCACCATTGGTACTGTTACAGTTATGATCGAGGAGGGGCTTGTGGCTCCCAAAATACCCGGCAAATTACGGCTGGAAACCCCGGCAGGGCTAGTGAACGTTACTTATCATCAAGTGGGTAAAAAGGTAAAATCGGTTAAGATCACCAATATTAAATCTTACCTACATGCGACTGATCTTGCTGTGGATTGCGATGATCTCAGCGCATTAAGGGTAGATATTGCCTACGGCGGAAACTTTTACGCCATCGTTGATCTTCAGGAAAATTATGATGGCTTAGAGCATTATCAGGTGAGCCAGTTGATTACCTGGAGCCGCGAACTGCGTAAGAATCTAAATGCAACACATCAATTTATACATCCGGAAGACCCGACCATTAATGGGCTGAGCCATATCTTATGGTCTGGTGCCGTTCTGGATGCCAATTCTACCGCACGTAACGCCGTTTTTTATGGTGATAAGGCAATAGACCGATCGCCTTGCGGTACGGGAACTTCAGCAAGAATGGCCCAGTGGTATGCCCAAGGCAAACTCAAAAAAGGCGAACCATTCGTTCACGAGAGTATCATAGGCAGTAAGTTTATAGGCCGGATTGAAGAAGAGACTACCCTAGACGGTAAAAAAGCGATCATCCCTAGCATTGAGGGCTGGGCACAGATCACAGGATATAATACAATAATCATAGATGATGACGACCCGTATGCACACGGTTTTCAGGTGCTGTAAAATCCTCCTAAATCCCTAAAGTGAGCATTAGGAAGTTAAAAAAAAATGTGGAAGGTTCGCTTTAAAATACATATTTAAAATTAAAATAATTATAAAAATATCCGCTGGACGCTTCCCCTCGGGAGCAAAGGGACTTTATTCAACTCATTTTGAAAAAAATCATAATCATCGGTGGTGGGATATCGGGGCTTTGTTCCGCATATTATCTTGTGAAAGAAGGCCATAAAGTCACGGTTGTAGATCAAGGTGACATGAAGACCGGTGCTTCTTACATCAACGCCGGTTATTTAACGCCCAGCCATTTTACACCATTGGCGGAACCCGGGGTCATCACGCAGGGCCTTAAATGGATGTTTAATAGCGCGAGCCCATTTTATATAAAACCACGTCTTGATGTAGAATTTTTAAGATGGGCCTGGGATTTTAAAAAATCTGCAACAGCGACCAAGGTGAGAAAGGCCATTCCGGTTTTGACCGAGATCAACCTCAGGAGCAAAGATCTTTATGATGAAATGCTGGCTTCTGAGGATTTTGAATTTCATTACGAGAAAAAGGGGCTCCTAATGGTCTATAAAACATCTAAAAATGAAGACCATGAACTCAAACTGGCCGAAAAAGCGAAGGATTTGGGACTTGAGGCGATTCCGCTTTCGCGAAAGCGATTAAAAGAGATTCAACCGGTTTTTAACGATCAGGTTAGGGGCGCCGTACATTGGACGTGCGATGCACATACCACCCCCCACCGCTTTATGGAAAATCTGATAGATTGGTTAAAGAATAACGGAGTAAGCTTTCGTACAAACGAAAAAATTAAGGGTTTCGAAAAGACAGGCACAAAAATCACTTCCGTGAAAACGGAATCTGATACTCTGAAAGCCGATGAATTTGTACTGGCGGCGGGCAGCTGGACGTCTGTACTGTCCAAATCCTTGGGCCTGCGCATCCCGATACAGGGCGGCAAAGGCTACAGCATGAATGTACATCAGGCCACCGGCATTACGCTTCCCGCTGTACTCACAGAGGCGCGGATGGCCGTAACACCCATGAAAAGTTTTACGCGATTTGCCGGGACGATGGAGTTTTCTGGCAACAATACGATCGTGAGAAAAAACAGGGTGGAAGCCATTGCCAGGGGAGCAGAGAGCTTTTATGAAGGCCTAACCATCACTCAAGCGGACAAGGACGCTGCTGTGTCAGGACTGCGTCCTGTGTCACCAGATGGGCTTCCGTTTATTGGGAGGGCATCAAAATACGATAATTTATGCGTCGCTGCGGGCCATGCGATGATGGGGTGGAGTTTAGGCCCGATCACTGGAAAGCTTATTTCAGAAGTAATCTCTGGAAAAAGAACTTCGGTTAATCTGGATCCGTTTAGTGTGGAGCGGTTTTGATATCATTTAGTGAGAGAAGATCTGGCAGGCTTTCCCTTTAGGCTGAAAAAACTCCTACAAGATAGCGAAAACCCACTAGATAAGTGGGTTTTCAATTAGGGCATTTGAATATGAAATAATGCGATCATTAATATTTTTCAGAATGCGACTTAAAAAACATCTTACCTATCTTCTATTTAACCTTTTTATAGCTTTTTTAAACATTTCAAGAACCCAGGCCCAAGGCACTTTGACCGATTACAAGAGGGCAGAAGCGGTAGATAGCCTTTTTCGTGATAAGGTGTTCAATGCACCGGTATCTTTTCACTGGATCGGCGATAGCCTCCTCTGGTATGTCAACAATACATCAAAGGGGGAGGAATATCTTTTGGTAAAACCCAGTCAAAAAGAGCAAAAATCAGCTTTTGATCAGGTAAAACTTGCCGTTGCGTTATCAGAACTGCTAGATACAGAAGTAAAACCATATACGCTTAAGATTAATGATCTCAAGTATAATAAGGACTTTTCCCAAATTACCTTCAGCACAGACTCCCTTAAAATAACGGGAAATCTGGATACTTATTCGGTACAGGTTCTGGAAGCTTTAGATCAGAAAAAGCAGGATAATAACGGCTACTGGGGAAATCGTGATGATGAGAAATCTGCAGACCCCGTCCCATCACCCAGCGGCGATTTTTCCGCTTTTATAAAAAATCACAACGTTTATATACAGGAGAAGGGCACAAAAAAAGAAACGCAGTTAAGCTTCGATGGTTCTAAAGGTTTTTATTATTCACCGCATATCCTGTGGTCACCGGACAGTAAAAAGATCATGGCCTACAAACTGAGGCCGCACGAAGAGCACAAAGTCTATTTTGTAAAATCGAGTCCGGAAGATCAATTACAGCCTGAACTGGAAAACAGGAATTACCTCAAGCCTGGAGATCAGGTAGATTATAAGAGTCCGCAGGTTTTTATCGTTGCCACGAAAGAAAATATCGAGGTGCCCACAGCTCTTTTTGACCAGCAGTACAGTATTAACAATTTTAAATGGCTCGATGATAGCAGCGCATTCACTTTTGAATATAACCAGCGAGGCCATCAGGTGTACCGTGTCCTTTCGGTCAATGCCGAAAATGGTGAAGTAAGGGCTATTATTGACGAGACCAGCCCTACTTTTATAGATTACAGTGGTAAAAAGTACCGGCATGATGTAGAAGGGAAAGAGGAGATTATCTGGGCCTCGGAACGTGATGGCTGGAACCATCTCTATCTTTATGACTCCAAAACCGGAACTGTAAAAAACCAGATTACCAAAGGAGATTGGCCTTTACGGGAAGTGCTGGAGGTTGATGATAAAAATCGGCAGATTTATTTTACGGCCAGCGGGATGGATAAGGGAATGGATCCTTACTTTATCCAATACTGCCGGATAGATTTTGACGGTAAAAATTTCACCCGTTTTACTTCCGAAAACGGAAACCATAAGGTCACTTTTTCGCCAGATCATCGTTTTTATGTAGATCAGTATTCCCGTATTGACATGCCGCCGGTCACCCTCCTCAAAGAATACGGTAAAAAGAAACCGGTCATGGAACTTCAAAAAGCGGATATTTCTGCCTTAAATGCGGAAAAATGGCAAATGCCGGAACCTTTTGTGGCAAAGGGCCGGGACGGAAAAACCGATATTTATGGCATGATCGTACGACCCACAAATTTTGATCCCAATAAAAAATATCCCGTCATCGAATATATTTATGCCGGGCCACAGGACTCATTTGTACCCAAGGATTTTCACCCGTATTATTGGTCAATGACTCCCATGGCAGAACTTGGTTTTATCATGGTGCAGATAGATGGCATGGGCACCTCAAACCGCTCCAAGGCCTTTCACGATGTCTGCTGGAAAAATCTGAAGGATGCTGGTTTCCCAGACCGCAAACTTTGGATTAAAGCTGCCGCGAAAAAATATCCTTATATGGATTTGGATCGTGTGGGAATTCGCGGTACTTCCGCCGGAGGGCAAAATGCGGGCGCCGCGCTGGTCTTCAACCATGATTTTTATAAAGTGGCTGTCGCCTCCTGCGGGTGTCACGACAACCGGATGGACAAAATGTGGTGGAACGAGCAGTGGATGGGCTATCCCATAGGACCGCAATACGCTGCCTGCTCAAATACAGAACATGCTGATCAGCTGGAAGGGGATCTTCTGCTTATGGTGGGGGAAGTAGATGATAACGTTGACCCTGCATCGACCATGCAGTTTGCTGATGCGTTGATAAAAGCCGGAAAAGATTTTGATCTGGTCGTTTTACCGGGAATGTCACATACATCGGGAGGTGTTTTTGGCGAACGTAAACGAAGGGATTTTTTTGTGCAGCATTTGCTACATGTAAACCCACCTGCCTGGAATACAATTTATGATCAAAAAATGCAATGATGAGAACGAATAGGCACATAATTTATATTGTATTTACTCTGGTTTTATGTTTTGGAAATGCTTGTAAGGCATTTGCCCAGAGCGGGGATCAGATGCTGGATGGGATTGGGGAGACAGGACTGATTGCACGTTATTTATTTAATGAAGATGTAAAAGACTGGTCCCGCAATAATCTCGATGCCAAAATAAATGGGGATGACGCAAAATTTATCAATGATAATCAGTTTGCTAAAGTTTTATCATTGCCGGCAGATAGCAAAACTTACCTAACTCTTCCAGAAGGTGCATTGACAGATTTAGAATCCTTAAGCATCTCAGGCTGGGTGTTTATGGATTCTCAAGAACCTGGACAGCGGTTTTTTGATTTTGGTAAAAATGCTACGACCCATTTTTTTCTCGCACCTGTGGGGATCAAAGCTGAAAAGGGCTATCAAGCCCAAATTTCTACCAACGGCAAAAAGGATTATAAATCGGTTTCCAAAGCCGTTAAAGCCCAACAATGGAATCTACTGACGGTAGTGATTGATATTCCTTCAAAATCATTGAGTACGTATGTTAACGGAAAGCAGGTAAGTGAAACAAAAAATGTGGTCCTGGATTTAAAAGAGCTTTTCGATAAGGATTCGGGTAAACAAAACTTGTTTTATATTGGGAAACCGCTTTCAGCCAATGCCCCGTACCTGAATGCAAAATTGCACGATTTTAGAATATATAGGATTCCGCTGAGTGCAAGCCAGATCGCGGTAATCTATCATAATGCATTAAAGGACGGCGAGTCGGTAGTCAATGAAAGAAAGGAATCAGGGGATCAACTCCCCCAGTTTTCCCCATCTATACCACAGCTTTATAATCAATATTTAAAAAGTGTTGCAGATACCGCGGTAACCACTTCCGTAGGATATTTGCCACGATTGCCACGTTATTTAAAAGGAACTTATCACGATGGGGTAGAAGGTGCGCGGGTAAGGGTGCTCTGGCCAGCGCCCACAGATAATGACCAGGTACGTTCGCCCGGCACTTATATGGTTACCGGCGATGTTTCTGGTACAGATTTTCATCCTAAAGCTACCGTCACCGTTAAGGCGGTTAAAGAAGAGGATGCGCCAAAACTTACCCTGGAGGCTTTTAAACTAAACCAGGTTTCATTAAACCGGGATAACGAGGGGCACAATACAAAATTCATTGAAAACAGGGATAAATTCATAAACACTTTGGCCCGGACCAATCCTGATTCTTTCCTATATATGTTCCGTGATGCCTTTGGGCAACCTCAACCTGAGGGAGCAAAACCATTAGGCGTGTGGGATTCACAGGAAACCAAATTGCGCGGTCATGCAACGGGGCATTACCTTACGGCCATTGCACAGGCGTATGCAAGCACGGATTATGACAAATCCCTACAGAAAAATTTTGGTGATAAAATGGAATATATGGTCAATACCCTATACACCTTGTCTCAGTTGTCAGGAAAACCGATGGGAAGTGGCGGTGAATACGTCTCAGACCCGACCGCCGTACCCATTGGTCCCAGGAGATCAGAGTATGATTCAGATTTGAGCGAAAAGAATATACGCAACGATTATTGGAACTGGGGTAAGGGTTTTATAAGCGCTTATCCCCCAGATCAATTTATCATGCTCGAGAACGGGGCCAAATATGGAGGGCAAAAAACGCAGATATGGGCTCCTTATTACACCTTGCATAAAATTTTGGCCGGACTGATGGATGTCTATGAAGTGAGCGGTAATGAGAAAGCATTAAAAGTAGCTGAGGGGATGGGCGATTGGGTCTATGCCCGATTGAGCCAGGTGCCTAAAGATACGCTCATCAGCATGTGGAACCGCTATATCGCAGGGGAATTTGGCGGGATGAACGAGGCGATGGCGCGTTTGTACAGGATTACCGGTGAACACCGTTATCTGAAAGGGGCGCAACTGTTTGATAATGTTAAGGTCTTTTTTGGTGATGCCGGACACACAAATGGATTGGCGAAAAATGTAGATACTTTCAGGGGCCTACATGCCAACCAACATATCCCTCAGATTATGGGTGCGCTCGAAATATACCGTGATTCCCATACCCCGGAATATTATCGTGTAGCGGATAATTTTTGGTATAAAACCAAAAACGACTATATGTACAGTATCGGTGGAGTTGCCGGGGCGAGTAATCCCGCCAATGCAGAGTGCTTCGTAAGTCAGCCGGCAACGCTCTATGAAAATGGTTTTTCCGCTGGGGGTCAAAATGAGACCTGCGCAACCTATAATATGCTCAAATTGACCAGGACGCTTTTTCTATATGATCAGCGGGCTGAGCTTATGGATTATTATGAGCAGGGACTTTACAATGATATTTTAGCCTCTGTAGCTGAGGATAGCCCAGCAAATACCTATCATGTACCTCTTAGGCCAGGCTCAGTCAAGCACTTTAGCAATGGTGACATGACCGGGTTTACGTGCTGTAACGGTACGGCCCTGGAGAGCAGTACTAAACTTCAAAATTCGATTTATTTTAGAAGTGCAGATAATAATGCCCTATATGTGAATCTTTACGTGCCATCAACCCTAAACTGGCAAGATCGCAATGTAGTGATAGAGCAAAAAACTGATTTTCCCAATGAAGACCACACACGTTTGACCATTAAAGGGAATGGAAAATTTGATCTTAATGTGCGTGTCCCCAAATGGGCAACAAAAGGATTTTTTGTGAAAATCAACGGGAAGCAGCAAAAGGTCAATGCGGAGCCTAGCAGTTATCTTACCTTAAACCGGAAATGGAAAAACGGTGATACCGTTGAATTGAAAATGCCATTTCAATTTCACCTCGATCCCGTAATGGATCAGGAAAATATAGCCAGCCTTTTTTACGGCCCTATATTACTTGCAGCGCAAGAGGATGAACCTAGAAAAGAGTGGCGTAAAGTGACTTTAGATGCCACTGATTTAAGCAAATCCATTAATGGGGATCCAGAGAAATTACAATTCAATATTGATGGGGTGTCCTTTAAACCTTTCTACGAAAGTTATGACCGCTATTCGGTTTATCTGAATGTTGAGTTAAAATAGGGCTCTTTGCTTATTGAGGCAAATCTGTTTATTACACCGAAGTTCGAAAGTGTACACTTATTTTGGCTTCATCTTATTCTCTACAGGTGTCATCTCCTTTGGCCCTTTGAGTGCGCTGCGCTCATTTGTTGTGGGTTTATTAATAAAAATCTTGTATCGAGAAAATTTCTGATTCATAGTAGATTTTAAAGGAGAATACTGCTCTTATCTATGCCACCAGCAATACCTCGCAAAACCAGAACAAGTAATGGTATCGTAACACTCTTTCATTAATAAAATGCAGTATAAAATTGATTTTGATACTATATTATTAGATGATGATAAGATATTACCTCATTTTTAATGGGACTTGTGTTAATATTATAATAATGTATAAATTGGTCTTACCATAACAACTTTAAAGACCAACTTACGAATGAACAACTATTTGAAAAATGGACTGTTTAAGCATTGTGCACTTATCGTACTTCTGTTTAACTTAAACCAGGCCCTTGCACAAGAGGTGCAGATTACCGGAACAGTAACTGACGCAAATGGTCAAGCAATACCAAGTGTTAATGTAGTCATTAAAGGCACTACTAACGGCGTTGTGACCGATTTTGACGGAAATTACGCCATCAATGCAAATCCATCTGATGTTCTTGTATTTTCTTCAGTAGGCTTTAGCCAAAAGGAGATGAAGGTGGATAACCAGACTTCTATTAACATGAGCTTACAAGAAGATGTGTCCCAGTTGGATGAGGTGGTGGTCACCGCTCTAGGGATTAAACGTGAAAAAAAGGCCTTGGGCTACGCTACTGCCGAAGTTGCAGGAGACAAGATTAATCAGGTAAAAGCGACCAATAACTTTGTCAATGGCCTGAGTGGTAAAGTGGCAGGGGTGCAGATTTCTAGCCCGTCTAGTCAACCGGGTAGTGGTACCCGTATCGTGATACGTGGTGGCTCATCGATCACAGGGAACAACCAGCCCTTACTCGTCGTAAACGGAATCCCTTTTGATGCTGCAAACGGCAGCGGGGTCTCCGGTCTTGCAGATATTGACCCTAATTCCATAGAAAGTTTGAGCGTTCTCAAAGGTGCGGCGGCTTCTGCGCTTTATGGAAGCGAAGCGGGGAATGGGGTTATTCTTATCACAACAAAATCAGGTAGTTTTGATCAAAAACCGGTGATAACCGTTTCCAATTCGTCTAGTTTTGATAAGATTTATGAAGTTCCTCACCAGAAGTTATGGTCACAGGGATTTTGGAATGGCGAGGAATATGAATATGTGGATGGGGAAACATCGTTCACTTCCCAAAGTTGGGGCCCCAGGATCGCCGATGTGCCTGGCGCTATCTATTATGATAGGTGGAAGATTTTCAAGACCGGATTTACGAATCAAAGCAGTGTAAGTGCTTCTGGTGGAAATGATAAGGCTACTTATTTTGTAAGTTATTCCAATCTACAGAACAATGGGATTTTAGAACCGATAGGATTTGATAGAAACTCGATCACTGCCAATACCAGCTTTAAATTCACTCCAAAACTTACGGTTTCATCTAATGTTCTTTATTCGATACAGAACAATAATAGACTGGAAGAAAGTAATAGCAACAGTTCATTTATGAATACGATAATGGCACAGCCCAACACGTGGAATCCTTACCCTGTGCGCGATGCTGATGGTAATTTGAGATCATACAGAGGGGGTGCAAGAGACCCTGCGCTTTGGTTGCTAGATAACTCTAGGCAAAATAATATTCGGGACCGATTTGCGTCCACTATTATCGTAGATTATAAAATACTTCCTACCCTAACATTTAGGTCCACGACGGGTTTTAGTACCTCAAGCACCTATTTTGAAAGCTACTTTAATAAGGGCGGTTACGCATCTATAGAAGGAGGGTATAATACACAGGAAGATTTTTCGCGAGATATTGAGTCCACTGAGACTTTGACTTATGACAATAGATTTGGCGATTTTAGTATCAATGTACTGGCGGGCCACAATATTGTTGAAAACAAATACAGGAGGACGGTTTTTACCGGGAATGGGCTGGTAATACCGGGTATTTATAATACTTCTAACGTCAGTGATTATACCTCTTATAATGATAAATATGCCTTTAGGTCATATTCTATTTTTGGCCAGGCAGTGATAGGCTATAAAAACCTCTTATATTATACTGTTACCGGTAGGAACGATTGGGCCTCAAGTGTGGCAGACAGTTTTTTCTATCCCAGTCACAGTTTAGGATTTGTTTTTAGCGAACTGCTTCCCAAATCAGATTTCCTGACTTTCGGAAAGCTCAGGGCGAGTTATGCTAAGGTAGGGGCGCCATCGTCTTCTTATGCACGTAGTATAGCTCTGGTAGAAGCGGGGGGCAGGGGCGTTACCTGGCCATTTAACGGCCAGCGAAGTTATCTGTCATCGGATAAAGTGCCCAATCCCGGGCTTACCAATGAGTTTAAGAGTGAGGTGGAACTGGGTGCCGAGTTGAAGTTGCTTAAAAATCGGTTGGGTATAGATTTTTCTTACTACCATAACTGGAGCGATAACCAGATCTTAAGCGAGCAGTTCCTTTCTTCCACAGGATATACCTATGGTACCGTAAACATTGGTGGTATTACCCATAAAGGGGTAGAGCTTGGCATTACCGCGACACCGGTACAAACCGATGATTTTGCCTGGGACCTGTCCCTGAATTTTGCAAAAGACAATTCTAATGTAGATCAATTGGGGTTGAATAATGAACCCATAAGTGTGGGCTCTTATGGCTCTGCGGTGGTCGGTGAGCCTTACCCCGTGATTTATGGCACAGGATTTCTAAGGGACAATCAGGGCAGATTGGTACTTGACGATACGCCGGGTGATTCATTTGGGCGACCTCTTGCAGACAATACCCAGAACCAGATTTTGGGGAAGACCGCACCAGATTGGACCGGAAGTTTCAGAACGACCTTAGCCTACAAAAACCTTTCGCTTTCGGCTCAATTAGATGTAAGTAAAGGAGGCTATTTATATAGTGAGACAGATCATTATCTGACCTATTATGGTATGGCCAAACATCAGGAAAACAGGCCCGATGACAACATGTACATCTTTGATGGGGTCATGGGCCATTACGATTTTGGCACGAATCAGGTGGTGGTGACTAATGAGACCCCTCAGCCCACCACGTATAGCCTCTATTGGCAGGATGTGGCACAGCGGGTGCTTGAGGACAATGTGATGCCCAAAGATTATATAAAACTCAGGGAGGTGCAGTTATCCTATAAAGTGCCTCCAAAATATATTGCTAAACTGGGAATGCAGGACTTTGACATTGCCCTTTCAGGCAGGAATCTGTGGAGAAAGTTCAATGATGATTATGAGGGGCCGGACCCAGAGATCAATTCTGACGGCATAACCAACGGGAATGCCTATCAAGTGTATAGCCTGCCCGCTACCCAAACCTATTCCATCACGCTTACCGCGAAATTTTAATACCTGAAAAAATGAAAAGAATATTAAAAAATATTGGGTTTTTGTTCATCACAGCTTCTCTTGTGACAAGCTGTAGCAAATGGACGGATATAGATGAGGATCCCGATAGCATAAACGATGGCCCTGCCATTACCGAAAATATTGAGCTTATAGGTGTCGAGGCAGAATGGATGGCTTTAGAAACCAGTAGATACAATCCCAATGGGGGCGGACTTCCAGACTGGCTATCCTGGGAATCCTTTGAGGGGACTACACCTACCTCAATGAATATAGGTGCGGGTTTTGGCAATGAAACTTGGGATTCTTATGCGTATTCTTTAAAACATGCCGTAGAACTTTATGATAAGGCACAAGAAAACGGGAACAGCTACTACCAGGGGATAGCCGGTATAATCGCAGCATGGCACTGGTTTTTTATAGCAGATGTTTACGATAAAGCCCCACTGGAAGAAGCTTTTATGGGGCTAGAGAACCTACAGCCAGAATTGGCTTCCCAGGAGGAACTTTATGCACATGGCAATGGACTTCTGGATGAGGCCATTAGCCTTTTTAAAACCTCAGAGTCCGGTCAGCTACTTCCCGGTTCTGATGATTATGTCTATGATGGCGATATCTCAAAATGGAGCAAACTTGCCTATTCCCTAAAAGCCAGGCAGGCAATGCGGTTAAGCTATGCACCAGGAAAGACAAAAACAGACCAGGCAGATCTTGTGCTTACTTATTTAGAAAACGGCATGGATTCTAATGACGATATATGTGCTTGGCAGCACTTAGATGAACTGGCAAACGCGAGCCCTATCTACAACTACATGAATGAGGCATACTCGGGTGGCCGTGGCCTTACACCGGGCAATTTTCAGATCGATATGCGCAATGCTTACAATGATCCCAGGAGGTCTATAATGTTTACCTTTTCTGAAGAAGATCCCGATGGTTTCGTAGGACTTAGGGATGGAGCTGTCGTAAAACCCGGTAAAATCCCCAGTCATTTTAAATATTCATATTTCAGCAAAACGTACCCCGATTTTATTATGACCTATGCAGAGACACGTTTTTTGAAGGCCGAAGCCTATGTGTTTAAAGGGCAATGGGATCTCGCCGAAGCTGCTATGAAAGATGGTGCGAGGGCAGATATGGAATATATAGGGGTTCCTGTAGACGAGATCGAGATCTATTTGGCACAACCTTCAATGGATATGCCCACAAATGAGGAAGATGCACAAGAGCTGGTCATAAATCAAAAATACCTGGCAGGGGTCTATAGGACCATGGAAGCCTATTTTGACTACATCAGGACAGGTTATCCCCAATTTGATTTTGATTATATGATCGAAAACGTATACAATAAAAACACCTTCCCCAGAAGGTTTCCCTATCCCGCTGATGAAATCGAAAGAAATCCCCATGTTGCAGAAATAGGCCAGACTGATTGGTTTGCAAAGGGTACAACCTGGGATAATAAATAATCAAAACGAAACAGCAACATTAAAGAACCACTGATGAAAAAACCGCTACTGATTCTCTTCTTATCTATTTTTCCTTTAATTCAACTCCATGCCAGCGATCTGACTGATACCATAAATACCTATCAGGCCGATAAACGCTCGCTTCAAGGCACATATACCCTACGGGAGTCAAAGGAATATTATGAACGTTTCAGCACTTTTTATGAAAACTGGAAAAATAAAGTAAAGGCAATCGATTTTAGAGGTTTGGACCAGGATGGCAAGGTAGATTATATCCTGCTCAAAAACCTTGTAGATAAAGAGGATTACGAGCTGCAGCTGGACTATGCAGATTTTAAAGAGGTTGCTGACGTAACCGCTTTCGCGGAAGCGATCTATACCTTTATCCGGGAACGGAGAAGAGGAAAACGGCCAGATGCCCAAGCACTTGCCAAAACCTTTACGGAGGCAGGGAAGGCGATTGATAAACGCATGGAAGAGATGAAAGGAAAACCTTTTGACGACTGGATGCAGGCCGATGAAGCCGCTAATATTGTGGGATCATTGCAGCAGGGGCTAATGGAGGCCTACGGTTTCTATTTTGATTACGATCCGCAGTTTACATGGTGGATGAAGGAGCCCTATGCCGTTTTGGATGCAAAATTGACCGATTATAAGGAGTTTTTGACCAAAAATTATTCTGAAAAGAGTGTAAAGGATGATGGCAGCGGCATCGTGGGCAAACCTATAGGCCGCAAAGCGCTTATCAAAGATTTGGAATTTGAGTTCATACCTTATTCTCCAGAAGAACTCATTGCCGGCGCCAAAAAACAATTTGAATGGTGCAAGGCAGAAATGATCAAAGCCTCTAAAGAGATGGGGTACGGTGAGGACTGGCGTGCCGCGTTAGAACATGTTAAAAATACCTATGTCCCGCCAGGCGAACAGCCCGATACCATTAATGGACTTTTAAATCATTCGCTGGATTTTATTGAAAAAAGGGATCTGATTACCATTCCTGACCTGGCAAAGGAAACTTGGGGCATGATCATGATGACACCAGAAAGGCAGAGGATCAATCCGTTTTTTACAGGTGGCTGGGAGATCAGTATTTCATATCCTACTGAAGGTATGTCGCAAGCTGATAAAATGATGAGCATGCGCGGTAATAACCCTAATTTTTCTTTTCCCACGGTACAGCATGAACTCTTACCGGGCCATAACCTGGAGTTTTTTATGAATGCGCGGCACAAGACCTACCGCAGGGCGTTTAACACCCCTTTTTGGATTGAGGGCTGGTCGCTCTATTGGGAGATAACCTTATGGAACAAAGGATTCCCTCAGACTCCAGAGCAAAAAATGGGAATGCTCTTCTGGCGTATCCACCGGTGCGCGCGAATTATCTTCTCGCTCAATTACCAGTTGGGCAACATGACCGCGCAAGAATGTATCGATCTTTTGGTGAATGATGTGGGCCATGAGTATGCCAATGCTGAGGCAGAAGTGCGCCGTTCTTTTACGGGAGGTACACCGCCCCTCTATCAGATCGCCTATATGCTTGGCGGACTTCAGCTTTATGCGCTAAAAAAAGAACTTTTGGCAAAAGGATGGACAGAGAAGCAATTTCATGATAGGGTAATGCACGAAAATGCCATGCCCATCGAGGCATTGAGATTACTCCTGGAAGAAAAAGATTTTAATAAGGATTATAAAACCCAATGGAAATTTTCGATGGATTTTGAGTAACACTAAAAATACAGGTAAGATCGGTGAGCGTTTTTAAAATTACACTTTATGAAAAATAAAGGATTTTCAGTCTTTTTGATTGTTATATCGTTTCTTGTTACTAAACTGTCCGCTCAAGAATACTGGAGCCATATCCAAAGTAAAAAATCCACCTTGGGTTTAGAGAAAGGTTATGAAACCTATAAATCCCCTTCTTTTAACTTAAAATTGGTCAAAGCCTCCCAAACAGTGGCCGCTCTTTCTCCCAATGCAGCGCCTGATTTTGATTTTACACCCGGAGAGCGCATCGAGCTAAGGGATAAGGACAGTTTGTACCAGTTGGGAGATATTAATTTCCGGATAAGGCAAGGTAACGCAGAATGGAAATCCTATTCTACAGCCTGGCGTAGGGGCGAAATAAAACCGCTAGAGGCAAATGATACTATTTTAGCGGCCGCAGATCTAGTAAACACATTGCCGGCAAGCCTTCCTCTCCAGGTAAGACGTTATTATGCGGTGGATCAGGGTGCACTGGTGATGCGTTTTGAAATTAAAAATACGTCATCAAAACCAGTTGAAATTGGAGCCTTGGGCATCCCGATGGTCTTCAATAATATTTTAGAAGGAAAATCTTTGGATCAAACCCATGCTCAAAATGTTTTTTTTGACCCCTATATTGGGCAAGATGCGGGTTATCTTGAAGTTAAGCGGCTAAGTGGTCATGGGCCTGTCCTGCTGGTTTTGCCCCAAGAAAACATGCCTTTTGAGGCGTATCGCCCACTTTTGGATGACCTTACCCCGAGGAGCATCGTTTTCGAGGGCTTTCATGAATGGATGTCCTATAGTAAGGCTTACGCCGAAAAGGAATGGAAAGGTGTCTCTGAGTGGAATGAGCCCACCTCAGTAACCTTAAAACCCGATGAAACCAAAAATTTTTCAGTAAAGTTTGTGCTGGCTCCCGAAATCAGAAAGATTCCTGATGCATTGGTTAAAAACGATAGACCTGTAGCCGTAGGGATACCCGGCTATGTGTTGCCGCAAGATGTAAAAGGGCAATTGTTTTTAAAATATAAGATGCATGTAAAATCCTATTCGGTAGAACCTAGGGGAGCACTGAAGTTAAGCGATAGCAGGATTGATAAAAATGGGTACAAAAAATATCAGATTCAGGGTGAGCAATGGGGACGGGCGCGGCTTACGATCAATTATAATGATGGTCTAAAACAGACCATAAACTATAAGGTTATTAAGCCGGAAACAGAGGTTTTGACTGATTTTGGCCATTTTTTGACCACAGCGCAATGGTTTGATCAAAAGGATGATCCATTTCACCGCAGCCCTTCGGTGATTTCTTATGATTATGAAACGAAAAAACAAGTCACTCAGGATCGCCGTGCCTGGATCGCAGGGCTAAGCGATGAAGCCGGCAATGGAAGCTGGATAGGTGCAATCATGAAAGAATATCTTTTGCCCAAAAAGGAAGAAGTGGCCAAACTGGAAGATTTTGTGGATAATACGATCTGGGGAGGCATTCAATATGATTCTGGCGAAAAAAAATATGGTGTTAGAAAGAGCCTGTTTTATTATGCCCCAGATAAAATGCCGCCGGGTACATACAATGACACGATTAATTATAAAACCTGGGCAGCATGGGACAAAAAAGGAGCTGATGATGTGGGACGCTCATTCAATTATCCCCCGGTAGCCGCAGCGTATTGGGTTATGTACAGATTGGCACGTTACCACAAGGGATTGGTGGAAAATAAACCTTGGGACTGGTATCTTAAACAGGCGTATCACACAGCAGTTGCCATGCCCGAAATGGCGCCCTATTATTCTCAATTTGGCCAAATGGAAGGTAGTGTTTTCCTTATGCTACTCCGGAATTTAAAAGCAGAGGGTTTAACCGAAATGGCGGAGGATCTTGAAGCTAAAATGAAGAAAAGGGCAGACCATTGGAGCACGTTAAATTACCCTTTTGGTAGTGAGATGCCCTGGGATTCCACGGGCCAGGAAGAAGTTTTTACCTGGTCACAGTATTTTGGCTTTGATAAGAAGGCAAAGGTGACTATTGATGCGATTTTGGCTTATATGCCCACAATGCCCCACTGGGCCTATAACGGCAATGCCAGGCGGTATTGGGATTTTCTTTATGGTGGGAAGCTTTCGCGCATAGAGCGCCAGATTCATCATTATGGTTCTGGCATTAATGCCATCCCCGTGCTTAAGCAATACCGCGCCACACCAGACGATTTTTACCTTTTAAAAGTAGGTTATGGCGGGACAATGGGGGCTATTTCAAATATTACACAAGATGGTTTTGGTCCGGCGGCTTTTCATTCTTTTCCTTCTACACTAAGAATTGATTATCTTTCAGGCGACTATGGCCCCGGTTTTTTTGGCTATGCCATGAATACGGCGACATACATTGCAGAGGATAAAGCTCTGGGCTGGATCGCCTATGGCGGAAATCTTTCCCAGAAGGGAAATAGGGTAAATGTTGATATTACCACCGGAGCGAAAAACAGGATTTTCCTAGCTCCCAAAAAATTATGGCTCACGTTGGATGCCGGTACTTTTCATAGTATTTCCTATAATAAAATAAATGGAGAAGTTACCCTATTGCTGAACCCGAAAGACCAATATACACCAAATGCCTATCTCAAAATTAATAAAGAAATAAATTTGAATTTTGAAAAGAGTAGGGGGACCTATAAAATTCCGCTTAAAAATAGGGTACAGCAAATTAAATTTTAAACATCCTTTTTGTAATCAAAACTATTGATGAAAGCCTTGAAGAATTTAATATTACTATTCTTTGTTTTCTTTCTGCATGTGGGCTATGCACAGGTGGCGGAAACACCACCCATGGGCTGGAACAGTTATAACAGTTTTGGGTCGGCGGTTACTGAGAGTGAGGTAAAAGCAAATGCAGATTATATGGCCACTAATTTAAAAGAATATGGCTGGCAGTATATCGTAGTTGATTTTTTATGGTCATACAATAATCCGCGTGGCAGCAGGATAGGGAATATTTATCAAAAGCGTCTTCAGGATGGCTCTTTTATCCCTTTTTTAGCCATGGATGAATGGGGCAGGCTGTTACCCGAGGTAAATAAATTTCCATCTGCAGTTTCCGGAAAAGGATTTAAACCTCTTGGAGATTATGTACATTCTTTGGGTTTAAAGTTTGGGATTCACCTTATGCGCGGAATCCCGAGACAGGCAGTCTGGCTGAAAACCCCTGTTAGGGGAACGGATGGGATCACCGCAGATATGATCGCTGATACCACATCTACCTGTCAATGGCTCAACCATATGTATGGCTTGAATATGGATAAACCGGGCACGCAGGAATATCTAAATTCCCTTTTAGACCTTTATAAACAGTGGGGTGTCGATTTTATCAAAGTTGATGATATATCGCGGCCATACCATACCAAAGAAATTGAAGGCTATGCTAAAGCGATCAAAAATAGTGGCGGTACTATAGTCTTAAGCCTTTCTCCTGGCGAAACGCCCAGAGATCAGGCATCGCATGTTACCACATTTGCCAATATGTGGAGAATGGTGGATGATTTTTGGGATGACTGGGAGGCTATGCTCAACATGTTTGATTATGCAAAAAAATGGCAAGGTACAGGTGGAGAGGGACATTGGCCAGATTGCGATATGCTTCAGATAGGAAAAATATCAAAAAAAGGCCCGGTAGGTCCTGAGCGCTATAGCCGTTTTACTGATGACGAACTTTATACACACATGACCTTCTGGAGTATCTACCGCTCACCGCTTATGATAGGGGGAAACCTTCCCGAAAACCGAGAGATAGAACATCAACTTTTTGCCAATGATGAGGTCCTTGCAGTTAATCAGCATGCGGAGAAACCACGTCAGGTGTATAAAACCGAAGATAAAATGGTATGGGCGTCTAAGGAGCAGGGAAGTAAAGCGCTGTATATTGCACTTTTTAATTTGGGAGAAAAACATCAAAAAGTGTCCGTTGATTTTGCAGATATTGGACTAAAGGATAAAGTGAAAGTTAGGGATCTATGGGAAAAAATGGATTTGGGTGTTTTTAAGAAGCAGTATGGACGGCTATTAAAACCACATGCCTCATCTTTATTGAAATTAGAAATGGATTAAACCATAAAATCCCATTTTTCAACTCTTTATGTTTAATTTTTAATATTTATGGCAGCTTTATTTACGAAGCGAACAGAAAAAATAGTATGAATAAGTGCAATATTGACATTTTATTTTCCTTAATATGTTTCTGCGGCAGTTCTTTAATGGCTGCATCAGCGATCTTTTTGGATCATAAAACAAATTGGAAGCCGTTAATGAGCCAGGGGATATTTGATGTAGAAATTCCATTATACACATCCATCAGGAATGATTCTATTGACTTGAATGCCAAACATTTTTACCTGTATTCCTATTTTAAAGATGAAGCACAGGGGATGTATTATGCCATGAGTACAAATGGGTTGGACTGGATGGAACTCAACGGTGGTAAAACGATCATTAAGCCCAAAGTAGGCTCTCAAAAGTTGATGCGAGACCCCAGTGTCTATCAAGGCCCCGATGGACGATTCCGTTTGGTCTGGACGACCGGTTGGGGAGGGAATGATATTGGTTACTCGTCTTCTTCAGACCTTATCCATTGGGACATACAGCGTGCAATACCCGTAGGAAAAGACATCAGGGAAATGGAAAACTGCTGGGCACCCGAGGTTTTTTTTGATGACCTCAAAAAACGGTATATGGTTTTTTGGTCCTCTAACATTGGCCCATGGGCATCCCCGAATGGCGAGGGCAGGATCTATTATACCACTACGACAGATTTTAAAAATTTCACCGAGCCTGCAATATTGTTCCGGAATGGTTTTCCCGCAGGGGGAAAGGCAGGAAATATAGGGCCTATCGATGCTTTTATCTTAAAAGATGGTCCGCGAAAATACCTTTTGTTTTACAAGCAGGATGACAATACAGGTGTACCCAATATCTTTCACCGCGTAGGGAATACACCAGAAGGACCCTGGGGTAAGGAGGTGGGACCTATAACTCCCTCTACCGCAGATGAAGGGGAATCTGCCATAAAGATCAATGGGAAATACCACGTTTACACGGATCCTTTTGAGAGCGATTTTATGTATGTCTATATAAGTGCTGATCTTAAAAACTGGGAAAGAAAGGTCACTAACCTGAAAATGAAACACGGAACCATTATCGAAATTTCAAAAGCACAGGCCGAGCAGTTGTTGACTATGCACCTCTAATCGTGGTGTTCAAGAAAGGTATTCCGATTTAACGAACTTGAGATGAATGTGGAATATGAGACAAGATTCAGGACATTCTAATTAGCAGAATGTATCCTCACATAAATTAACCCTATTAAAATTGAACTCGTTATCATCCTTACATGCTAGAGTTTAAACGAAAACCCCTCTGCGATTTTGGCATTGTATTTTTCCTGATCAAACTTGTGTAGGAAGGAACCTTTTCGGGAAGAAGTCATATCTTTTTCATCCAAACGCACCAGCACGTCCAGAGCATTTATTTTATTGATGAAATTACGCTTGTCCAATTTTTCTCCAAGGATGGCCTCATACAATTTTTGAAGTTGGCGCATGGTAAATTTTTCTGGCAGTAGTTCAAAACCAATGGGTTTAATTATAGCTCTGCGTCTCAGGCGCTTAATGGCTTTATCTACCATCTCATTATGGTCAAATATAAGTGGGGGAGCCTGGGCAATGCCATACCATTTTGCCGAAAATTGCTGTATGAGTTTCTCATTATGCTCCTCTATATTGATGAGCGCATAATAGGCCGTTGACAATGTGCGCTCGCCGGGATCCCGGTTTACTTTACTAAAGGTATAGAGCTGTTCCATATATACATTTTGAATCCCGGTAAGGGTAAAGAGGATGCGGTTTGCCGCTTCATCAAGATGCTCTGATTGCTTTAAAAATCCGCCCATAAGTGATAATTTCCCCTTTTCGGGCTCAAAATCACGCTTGATGAGTAAAATTTTCAACTCATTTTTGTCAAAACCAAAAATTATGCAATCCACCGCCAGAAGTATTTTATCTTCTTTAGTATAGCTGTTTATCATGTGAAATATAGTTGATTGGGAAAAAGGCCATCCGTATTTTCAAAAACAGCAAATATATCGGGGCTATAAGTGAAAAAACAACCTTTACAGCATAAATGTATGCAAAGCATGTATTTAAAATGAGATATAAGTTGTCAAATTTCTAAAGGAATGGTCTTCTGCACGATAAATTAACGTGAGAAAAAATAAATTATTAAATCGATACTATTGGGGCAGAACTTTTATAGTTTTAAAAAACCGTTATTGAAGGTCAGCTTTGAGCACCCTATTTTCTGAATTGTGCTGGTAGAAGATACACGTGGAATTGAGAGTATGGGATTGTCAACACGATCTTCATTATTCGTTTTTGTATTTTTAGGAAATGCTTTCTTCAAAAAAAAGCTAAGTAAACAAGACCACACAGGGATGATTATTGACACCCATCAGCATTTCTGGAAGTATAGTCCCACAACGCACTCGTGGATTGATGATGATTTAAAATTACTACGTCGGGATTTTTTGCCTGAAACGCTTAAAAGTGAGTATGATAAATATGCTATCACAGGGTGTATTGCTGTGCAGGCAGATCAGTCTGAAGCTGAAAATGAATTTTTACTCGGTCTCGCCAGTAAAAATGATTTTATCAAAGGGGTTGTAGGCTGGCTTGATTTTAAAAATCCGAATATTAAAGAGCGCTTGCAAGAGTACGCGGCTGATACTAAAATCAAGGGATTTAGGCATCTTGTTCAAAATGAAGACGATCCCAATTTTTTACTGCGAAAACCTTTTATGGACGGCATCGCGCAATTGGCGAGGTATGATTATACCTATGATATTCTGGTTTTTCCACATCAGCTGGGAGCTGTTTTAGAATTTGTCCAGGCTTTCCCAGATCAGAAATTTGTAATTGATCATCTTGCCAAGCCTTATATTAAAGATGGTTTTTTTAAAGGGTGGGCTAATATTATAAAGGCCATTGGCCGCTGCGAAAATGTTTACTGCAAGTTGTCAGGAATGGTAACAGAAGCCGGCTTTGATACGTGGTCCTATACTACGATTGAACCTTACATAAATTATGTGCTCGACGTATTTGGGCCTCAGCGCCTACTATTTGGTTCAGATTGGCCGGTGTGTCTCGTGGCATGTGATTATGGTGAGATATTGGGGCTCGCCCAGCGTTTTGCAGAAGGTTTGTCTACAGATGAACAAGAACAATTTTGGTATAAAAATGCACAGAAATTCTATAATCTAACCTAAAAATGGATTTAAACCTAAAAGATAAAGTGATAGTGGTTACCGGTGGGGAAGGCCTTGCCGGCAGCATAGGGCAGACCATTGTATTTACCCTGGCCAGGGAAGGCGCGCTGCCCGTGATCATAGGGAGAAATGACCGTGGCGTTCACTATGAGAAGGAGCTGCGTCAAAAAGGTGTAGACGCCCTTTTTATCAAAACGGATATGACCAAACCCGATCAGATTGAGCAGGCGGTAATGAATATTAAATCCTATTATGGGCGCATTGATGGAATTGTCAACAATGTGGGGGTTAATGATGGGGTTAATCTTGATGCTTCAATTGAAGACTTTATGGATTCCCTAAAATTAAATCTCGTCAGCTGTTTCGCGATGGTTAAATATGCGCTTCCATTGTTGCGGCAGTATAAGGGCAACATTCTCAATATAGGCTCAAAAGTGGCGATGACCGGGCAGGGCGGCACCTCAGGCTATGCGGCTTCAAAGGGTGGCATATTAGGTCTTACCAGAGAATGGGCGGTAGAACTTGTGGATGATGGCATACGCAC
Organism: Leeuwenhoekiella sp.; assembly: GCA_965219335.1. Classification (GTDB taxonomy): domain Bacteria; phylum Bacteroidota; class Bacteroidia; order Flavobacteriales; family Flavobacteriaceae; genus Leeuwenhoekiella. The sequence goes on along the minus strand of CBDCNG010000007.1, from coordinate 710,872 downwards.
AAATGCACTTATAATCTCTGAAAGTTATACCCCGGCGTATGAAAATTGGATTAGCTCACTCAATAACGGCGAACAAAAACTTGAGGAAATTAAAGCCAAAATCCCACTGGGCAATAGGATGACCACCCCGCAGGAGATTGCAGACACTTGTCTGTTTGTACTTTCGGATAAATCATCGCATACTACAGGACAGTTTATACTCGTAGATGGCGGTTACGTAAATCTTGACCGGGCACTGCTTTCCAAAGATTGATTTTTTACTTTCATCACCTATAAAAAACATGGGCATGCGACGATTATGTTTTACCTGCGATCTCAAGGATAAACCTGAGCTCATTGCCAAATATCGGGAATACCATTTAAAGGAAAAGATATGGCCCGAAGTGATCAGTAGCATCAAAGGTGCCGGCGTGGTAAACATGGAAATTTATCTATTAACCAATCGCTTGTTTATGATTATGGAGGTGGATGAGACCTTTGACCCAGAAAAAAAGAAAAAAATGGATGCCGAAAACCCGAAAGTGCAGGAATGGGAAACGCTCATGTGGTCTTTTCAGCAGGCACTTCCAGAGGCAGAGCCAGGTGAAAAATGGGTAGAAATGGAGCGTATTTTTGCTTTGTGAAAATTCGCTAAAAGCAACTAAAAAATAGATCAAAAAGGACTTAAAATGAATCCAAAATCATCAATAACATCTATAAAAGCATCCTTATTTCTATTTACAGTTATTTTTATCGTTCCCGCGCTCAGTGCGCAGCAGGAATTAAAACTATGGTATAAAAAACCCGCAAAAGCATGGACGGAAGCGCTCCCTGTAGGGAATGGCAGGTTGGGCGCTATGATCTTTGGCGGGGTAGGGGAAGAGCTCATCCAGCTTAATGAAGAAACATACTGGGGAGGTGGGCCTGTAAAGAAAAATGTAAATCCCGGTGCATATAAAAACCTACAATTGGCGCGCAAAGCCCTTTTTGAGGATGAAGATTATGACAAAGCCAATGCCTATGCTAAAAAAATGCAGGGCTATTATTCAGAATCTTATCTTCCGCTGGGTGATCTAAAGATCAAGCAGGATCTGGGCAAAGAACAACCCACATTTTATCGGCGCAGTCTTGATCTAAACAAGGCGCTGGCAACCACAACGTTTAAGATAAATGGGGTCACCTACTCACGAACGCTTTTCGTTTCTGCCCCAGATCAGGTAATTGCCATTAAATTTAAGGCTTCAGAGCCCAAAGCGCTTAGCCTTCTGCTACAGACCAGCAATCCCCTGCCCTTTAAAAATGATACAATTTCTCAAAATGAAATTACCATGCGGGGTAAAGCACCGGCGCATATAGAGCCAAATTATGTTCCAGCTAAAGAACCTATAATTTTTGAGGATAGTACAGGTTGTGACGGCATGCGCTATGACCTCAGGTTAAAGGTACATGAGAGTGATGGCAGCGTTTTTACAGATAAGGATGGCCTGCATATTAAAGATGCTTCAGAAGCCGTGGTTTACCTTACCGCTGCCACCAGTTTTAACGGTTATGACAAATGCCCAGATCGCGATGGTAAAGATGAGCGGGCGCTTGTGGAAAATTATTTGGCAAAAGCTGAAAAACACAACTGGGAATCCATGCTCAAACGGCATGTTGCAAATTATCAGCAATACTTTAACCGGGTGGATTTTGACCTTAATGAACCTAAAAATGTTAAGAATAAAATCGAAAATAAGTCAACCTTAGAGCGCCTTATAGCTTACGCGAAAGGTGGTAGCGATCTTGCTCTCGAGACCTTATATTACCAGTTTGGGCGGTATTTGCTCATTTCAAGTTCCCGGCCGGGTGGTACCCCGGCCAATCTGCAGGGTATTTGGAATAAAGAGGTCCGCCCACCGTGGAGTTCAAACTACACCACAAACATCAATGCACAGATGAACTATTGGCCGGCAGAAATGACGAATCTTTCTGAAATGCATATGCCTTTTATTGATTTTATTAAAGAATTATCGGTTGCCGGGAAGGTGACGGCCACACAGTTTTATCATGCAAAAGGCTGGGCTCTTCATCATAACAGTGATATCTGGGCCTTGACAAACCCTGTGGGCAACCTGGGTGATGGCGACCCCATGTGGGCTAACTGGCCCATGGGCTCACCATGGCTCTCACAGCATCTATGGTGGCATTATCAGTACACGCAGGACACTGATTTTTTGAGAAAAACAGCCTATCCCATCATGAAGGGCGCTGCGCAATTCTGTATAGACTGGCTGGTCGAGAATGATCAGGGGCAGCTGGTCACCGCGCCATCCGGGTCGCCAGAAAATGCATTTATTGATGACCAGGGGAAACGTGGGACCATTTCCATTGCGAGCACGATGGATATGTCAATAATTTGGGATTTGTTTACCAATCTTATAGAAGCGTCAGAAGTGCTCCAAATAGATGCTGATTTTAGGGATGATCTTGAGCAGCAGCGTGAAAAGCTTTTTCCACTTCAAATAGGAAAAAAAGGAGATATTCAGGAATGGTATAAGGATTGGGAAGCTGAAGACCCCCATCACCGGCATGTATCACAACTTTTCGGGTTGTTTCCGGGAAAGGAGATTTCACCTTACACCACGCCAAAGTTTGCGAAGGCGGCTCGTAAAACGCTTGAATTGCGTGGAGATGGCGGTACGGGATGGAGCTTGGCCTGGAAGATCAATTTCTGGGCTCGCCTCCTGGATGGCGACCATGCCTATACAATGTTGAGGAACCTGCTGCACTTAACGGGTCAGACGGGTACCGATTATGCAGACGGGGGTGGGACCTATGCCAATCTTTTTGACGCACACCCACCCTTTCAGATCGATGGTAATTTTGGGGGCATCGCTGGCATGACACAATTACTTTTACAAAGTTATGGAGGGGAGATTCAATTACTACCGGCATTACCAGCGGCTTGGCAGGCTGGCGAGATCAAGGGTCTTAAAGCAAAGGGCGATTTTGAGGTAAACCTACAATGGAAATCAGGAAAACTCAACCGCGTTCAATTAAAATCAAACAGCGGCAGTGTGGCCAGGCTGAGAACAGCTCAACCTATAAAAGTCGCTGGTGTTGATGCAAAATCAGTTAAAACTGAAATAGGATATATCACCAGTTTTTCAACCAAAACGGGAAAAACCTACCAAATTAGACCCAAAAACTGATTGAATGGATCAGTATTAGGCGCAATAAACCTTAAAATTTAGTTGCCTAACACTATTCATACTTCTAAACACTTGTGATTTCTTCACTAATTTGGCTTTAGGCCGTTTTATTTGGGTGAGCATAGGCTGCGGCTGTTTGTTTTGAGCTTCCCAGGCCATCAATCCCTAATTCTACCACATCTCCCGGCTTTAAGTATCGTGGTGGTTTAAAGCCCATACCCACACCAAAAGGCGTTCCGGTAGAAATAATATCACCCGGTAGCAAGGTCATAAATTGACTGATATAACTGACCACTTGAGGCACATTGAAGACAAAATCTGAGGTATTGCTATTTTGTAGCATTTCTCCATTTACCTTGAGCCAGAGGTTGAGGTTATGCGGATCTTTAATCTCATCTTTTGTTGCCATAAATGGACCTAGTGGGGCAAAAGTGTCGCAACTTTTCCCTTTTACCCATTGCCCGGCACGTTCGATCTGAAAAGCGCGCTCACTGTAATCATTGTGCAAAACATATCCAGCTATATGATCTAGAGCGTTTTTTTCCTCTATATATGATGTTTTTTTGCCGATGACCACGCCAAGTTCTACTTCCCAATCTGTTTTTGTACTATTTTTGGGTATGATTACATCATCATTGGGACCCACAATCGCCGAAGTGGCCTTAAAAAACAATATGGGCTCAGCCGGAAGTTGGGCGCCCGTTTCCTCTGCATGTTTGGCATAATTCAATCCTATACAGACCAACTTTGATGGTCGTGTGGTGGGTGGTCCCAAACGGATATCTGTAGCAATTTCTGGACAGTTATTCTTTTCTTTTTCCAACCAAATTTTTAGGCGCTCCAGGCCATTCGTGGCAAAGAAATCTTCGGTGTAATCCTCGCCAAACCCCGATACATCGATGCGTTTTTCTGTATCCAGTTGTAGGCCTGGTTTTTCATTTCCAGCTGCGCCGAAACGTATTAATTTCATAAGAATAATTTATTATAATGGGTTATCCGTTTAATTTAATAAATCCGCCATCTATTGGAAAGTTGGTCCCGGTGATAAAGGAAGCTTCGTCTGAAGCGAGGTAAAGAGCTAAATTGGCAATTTCCTCAGGCTTGCCCATCCTGCCCAAAGGCTGGGTTTGGGAGAGTTTTTTGAACATTTCCTCCTGATTATCAGGATAATTTTCGGCTATAAATCCGTCAACAAATGGGGTATGTACCCGCGCGGGTGAGATGCAGTTGCAGCGTATCCCTTCGGCTACATAATCTTTGGCGATAGAATAGGTCATCGTAAGCACAGCGCCTTTTGACATGGAATAGGCAAAGCGGTCTGATATTCCTACCGATGAAGCAATGGAGGCCATATTGAGTATAACCCCGCCAACGCCCTTCATATGTTTGACGACCGCTTTGGCGCAGTTAAAAACGCCCTTTACATTAATGGAATAAATGCGGTCAAGGTCAGTTGCTGTAGTATTTTCAATATTGCCAATGTGGGCCACACCGGCATTATTGACCAGAATATCTATTTTATGCTTTTTGGCAATGGAATCTATAAGTGCACCTACCTGCTTTTCATCAGCTACATCACAAAATGCAAATGTGGCTTCAAATCCCTGTTCCTGGAGTTCTTTTACTACTCGCGCTCCATGATCCTTATTAAAATCAAGAATATAGACCGCTGCTCCATGCTGGGCAAAAACCGCGGTGATCGCTTTGCCAATACCACTTGCGCCCCCTGTAATTAGCGCTGTTTTACCATTTAATCGAAATGCTGCCATTGGTTTTGAATTAGTTCAGGTTAATTTCTATGATCGTGTCAATGGGATTACAGTTTTCTGGGGTAAGGTTAAAGGTAAGCTTACCATTTGTCAAGTTGTAGTTGACCTTTTTTTTGGAATCAAAATAAATCATGCTTTTAATTTTTTTATCAAAACCGGGTATTGTTACTGCGATTTGTTTTGGGTTCAACATGTGCAGAAAAAGTTTTTGATCCTTTTGGGTCGACACCATATTTTCAGTCTGAAATGCTGCTCCACGGGTACCATATATAGATTTACCGTTAGAGCGTAGCCAAATGCCTACAGCTTTTAAGCGGTCTTTGTGCTCTTGCTGAATTTTTCCATTGGGCATTGGGCCTACGTTAAGTAGAAAGTTGGCATTGTTACCGGCGGCCTTGACCAGATATTGAATTAATTGCTTAATTGATTTCTCACTGTCATCCTGTATGTTGAAACCCCAAGAATTGTTTATGGTTTCGCAGGTTTCCAAAGGTAAACTGCCTATCTCACTATCTTCACTAAATCCGGTGGTGTTTTTTCCGGGAAGGTCTTTTTCAAACATCTGAAAATCCTCTCCCGCAATAGGCGCGAGGTGATGGTTGTTGCCAATCAATAATGCCGAATTCACCTTATGAATAATACTGTAGGTTTTTTCTAGATCAAAATCCTTATTCGGTTTTCCTTCTTTTTTCAGGTCGTTTTGATCCCAATAACCATCAAACCAAAATCCTGCAATGTCATAGTTTTCTGCAAGTTCTTTAATCTGCGCATTTTCATAATCCAGATAGCTCTGCCAGTTTCCACTTTGTGGCCTTCCCAGATCATGGCCTGTTTTCCCTCTTGGATAATAATCAGGGTTGTGCCAGTCTAGTTGTGAGTAATACGCAAAAAGCTTGATCCCGGCTTTTTTGCATTCCTGTTCCAGCATTCTGATCACATCTTTGCCATATGGCGTGTCCTTTACCACATTATAATCGGAAACCTGGGAGTTGTACATGGCAAAACCATCGTGATGTTTGGTGGTTACGGTAATGTATTTCATTCCAGCATCTTTGGCCATAGCCACGATTGCTTTAGCATCAAAATCACTGGGATTAAAGAATGTGGGGAGCAGTTCATAGCGGTCCTCCGTAATTTTTTGCTGCTGCATGACCCATTCGCCATCCCCCAGAATACTGTATACGCCCCAGTGAATAAACAGACCGAATTTAGCATCCTGAAACCACTCCCGCGCTTCAAGGTTTTGAGGCGTGGGCACATAGTCGTTTTGTTGTGCAAAAATGGTCTGGCAACTTGTTAAAACAAGTAAAAGTAGAATACGAAAACTGCTCACAACACCTGGTTTTTTTCTGATAATATATCCTGCCAGATTTGACCATCGGGATACTGGTAATCACGCAGGGATTTTTCTTTAATAGTGATGCTGTAGCCAGGCCCTGAGGCGGCATGTATGCACCATTTTTAATAATTACGGGAGTATGAAAATGCTCATGGAGATGGTCTACATATTCTATGATGCGATCTTCTTTTGAACCACTTATCGCAATATAATCGATCATGGATAAATGCTGTACATATTCACATAGACCCACACCCCCAGCATGTGGACATACTGGAATTTTAAATTTTGCAGCCATCAGCAATACGGCCAGCACTTCGTTTACACCCCCCAATCTACAGCTGTCTATCTGGCAAATTTGCATGCCGCCCGCCTGTATAAACTGTTTAAACATGACCCTGTTGTGACAATGTTCGCCAGTGGCCACTTTTATGGGATTCACTGCATTTGCTATTGTCGCATGCCCCAGAATATCATCGGGACTCGTAGGTTCTTCAATCCACAAGGGGTTAAATTTTTTAAGTGACTGCATATTTTTAATAGCCTCATCCACATCCCATTTTTGATTGGCATCCATCATTAATCTGAGTTCATCACCAATTTCTTCGCGGATGATAGCAGCCCTGCGCATATCATCATCCAGATCGCGGCCCACTTTGATCTTCATGTGCTTAAATCCTTCGGCTTTCGCCTCACGGCACAGCTGGCGCATTTTGATATCACTGTACCCCAGCCAACCGGCTGAGGTAGTATACGCGGGGTAACCCTTCTCCTGCAACTCGGTGATGCGCTCTTGTTTTGTAGCAGCCTGTTCTTTAAGAATTTTAAGCGCTTCGGCGGGCGTTATGGCATCGGTTATATAGGTAAAATCCACACAGGATACCAGGGCTTCTGGTGCCATATCGGCCAGGAGTCGCCATAAAGGTTTATTTTCCGCTTTGGCATATAAATCCCATACGGCGTTAACGATGGCGGCCGTAGCCAAATGAATAACCCCTTTTTCCGGCCCAAGCCAACGCAGCTGGCTGTCGCTTGTGATCATTTTCCAGAAATCACCCATATTAGCGGTAAAATCTGCTAGTTTTTTACCGAGTATCAGCGGCGATAAGGCATGTATGGCAGCCACACAAAGTTCGTTACCACGTCCTATCGTAAAGGTAAGGCCATGGCCCTCAAGAGCGGTATTGGTTTCTAAAATCACATATGCGGCCGAGTAATCAGGATCAGGATTCATGGCATCTGAGCCGTCAAGTAGTTGGCTTGTGGGAAAACGAATGTCCTTTACTTTGACCTCGGTAATGTGTATATCGTGTTTCATAAATAAAGCTGGATAATCGCAGAACAGATGTAAAAGTGATCAATTTTCATAGAAAAACATAATTTTCAATGGGAGGTTTTGACAAATTCTAAAAGAGTGAAAAAAAATTACATATTCATGTTAAATAACCATAGGATTGCTCTTTTTTTGTATATTTAAAATGTATAATTTACACTTAAGTGAAATTACGATAAATCCCGATATATTTTCTTGTCTTCTCAAACGATAGCGTTGAGAAGGTTTTTGAAACATTCATCCCTACGCACTCCTAATGAGAATAGGAGGGTATGATGCAAAAAATAATGTGCGCCACAGTTTAAAATATCCGAATTAGCCTAGTATAAACAAGGCTGGCCCAATATAGAAGATAAAGTAGTTAACTGATGAAAACACAACTTGCTCAACCCGTAAAAGCGCTTTTCCTTTTAATTCTCCTGGGAATAATTTCCTGTAAGGAAAAACCGCAAGGAATGGCCATGAATACTTCAGAGACAAAAAAAACCGAAGGTTACAAGATTACACCGGTTAACATTCAGCATGTAAAACTGACCGATGATTTCTGGTTGCCCATCATACAACGCGTGCAGGAAAAGACCATCAGCTATGCCATTAAAAAGTGTGAGGAAGAGGGCCGCATGGATAACTTTTTAATCGCGGGTGGCGAGATGAAGGGAACGGTGAAAGGGGCGATGCCCTTTGACGATTCAGATGTATATAAAATCATCGAAGGAGCCTCTAATTCGCTTATAAGTTCACCTAATGAACAATTAAGCATTTTGCTGGATTCTCTTATAGGAATTATTAAAACAGGACAGGAAAAGGATGGGTACCTCACCACTTGGCGCACGATAAACCCAGCTAAACCTCCAGCCTCCTGGGTAAAGGTCGTGGAAGGAAAACGCTGGGAATCTTTAGGCATGAGCCATGAGCTGTACAATGCCGGTCACATGTATGAGGCGGCCGCTGTACATTATAAAGCCACCGGAAAACGCAATTTTCTCGATATCGCCCTTAAAAATGCCGATTTAATCTGCAAAACCTTTGGCGACGCTCAGGGCGAAATAAAAGCCGTTCCAGGCCATGAGATTATCGAGACGGGTTTGATTCAGTTGTATAAAATCACCAACGAAAAGAAATACCTGGATCAGGCAAAATACTTTTTAGATAACCGCGGCAATCCCAAAAATCACAAGTTATATGGCTCTTACTCACAGGATAGCATTCCGTTGATAGACCAGGATGAGGTGAAAGGCCACGCCGTAAGGGCGGTGTATGTATATGCGGGAATGACCGATATCGCCGCTTTAGAAGGCGATAATGATTATAAGGATGCCGTTTTTGACCTCTGGGATAATTTGGTTGAAAAAAAAATGTATATCACTGGCGGGATAGGAGCAAAGCACGAGGGTGAGGCGTTTGGTAAAAATTATGAGCTACCCAATCTTACCGCATACAATGAGACCTGTGCCGCCATTGGCGATGTGTATTGGAATCATCGCCTGCATAACCTGACTGGCGATGTGAAGTATTTTGATATCATTGAACGCACCTTATATAATGGTTTGATTTCCGGTCTGTCACTTGACGGAACCAGGTTTTTCTATCCAAATGCGCTCGAATCTGACGGGGTTTATAAATTTAACCAGGGTGCCTGTACGCGTAAAGACTGGTTTGATTGCTCCTGCTGTCCTACCAATCTGGTGCGGTTTATCCCCGCCATTCCTGGTTTGATTTACTCAAAAAGTAACGATGCCATTTTTGTAAATCTGTATGCATCCAATGAGGCAACGGTAGATTTACATGACAACCAAATAAAACTCACCCAGGAAACCAATTATCCTTGGGACGGAATGGTAAAAATGACTGTAACCCCTGAGAAATCGGGAGAATTTGCATTAAAACTGCGTGTGCCCGGCTGGGCGAGAGACGAGGTATTGCCAGGCGGTTTATATGCGTATGTAAAACAATCACAATCAACGATAAAGCTGTCTGTTAATGGTAAAAATCAAGATTTTAAGGTAGAAAAAGGCTATATAACGCTTTCGCGAAAATGGAACGCGTCAGATCAAATTACCATTAATTTCCCTATGGAAGTGCACGAAGTGCAGGCTTCTGATAAGGTGAAAGAAGACCAGGGAAAAGTGTCGTTGGAATATGGCCCAATCGTGTACGCCATTGAGGAGATCGATAATAAAAGAAACTTTGATGCAATAAAAATTTCAGAAAACGAAGATTTTAAGGTAATCATGGAAAATGATCTGCTTAAAGGTGTAAATACGATAAAATCAAATAATTTTAAGGCAATACCTTATTATGCGTGGTCCAATCGCGGGGTGGGCAAAATGAAAGTCTGGCTGGATTACCAGAAATAGATTTAAAAAAGGCACCAATGAAAAACAACTATTATCAAAGATTGACCACTAGTATTTTTATTTTGACGGCCGGTTTAGGTTGGGCACAGACCAATCTGGATGTTAATCTTTCCAATAATCTCGCCAAGATACAGCCCACCATGTACGGGATTTTTTTTGAGGATATCAATTTTGCGGCAGATGGCGGGCTTTATGCAGAGCTTGTAAAAAACCGGTCTTTCGAGTTTGACGAACCGTTTATGGGCTGGTCGCAGCCCAAAAGTGACCGCCATTCACTCAACGAGGATTCCGGTTTTGCTCAGCCAGTCAATTATAACGAAAATGCGGGCAATCAAAATTACCTGAAGGTCACAGTAAATAATCCAGCCGGTTATGAGCTTTATAACGAGGGTTTTCGTGGTATGGGTCTCAAAGCCGAAAAACTATATAAGCTTTCGCTTAAAGCGAAAAAAAATGGCGGCGACATCCGCAAGATAAAGATTGAACTTTTGGATACGTTAAACAAAGTGCTTGCAGCAACCGCCATAACACCTGATGCAACAGATTGGAAAACGTACACCGCACAACTGAAGCCCACCAGAATGGTGAGTAAGGGTAAATTAAAATTAACCTTTGAAGGAACAGGAGAAATAGATCTTGACATGATCTCCCTGTTTCCCAAAGATACTTGGAAAGGGCGTAAAAATGGCCTACGCAAAGACCTGGTGCAATTACTTGCCGATTTAAAACCTGGATTCTTACGCTTTCCAGGCGGTTGTATTGTTGAGGGCAGAACTCTGGCCAAACGCTACCAATGGAAAAATACCGTTGGCCCCGTTGCAGACCGCGTAAACTTGATCAACCGCTGGAATACCGAATTTTCATATAAGCTCACCCCTGATTATTTTCAGTCTTTTGGCCTGGGTTTTTTTGAATATTTTCAGCTTGCAGAAGATATAGGTGCTACACCCTTGCCCATTTTAAGTTGTGGTATTGCCTGCCAGTTCAATACGGGTGAACTTGTCCCAATGGAGGAGCTTGACCCCTATGTGCAGGATGCCTTAGATCTTATTGAGTTTGCTAATGGCGGTACAGATACGCCCTGGGGTAAAGTGCGGGCAGATATGGGCCATCCTGCCCCTTTTAATATAAAATATATCGGTGTGGGCAACGAGCAATGGGGCCCGGAGTATATCGCCCGATATAAGGTTTTCGATAAAAAAATCAGTGAAAAATATCCCGATATTGTAATTGTTTCAGGAAGCGGTCCATTCCCAAATGGTGAATCTTTTGATTATGGTACTAAAGAATTGACGCAACTAGGTGCAAAAATAATTGATGAGCATTATTATAAAAGTCCGGAATGGTTTCGTGAAAACGCAACCCGCTACGACAATTATGACCGGAACGGGCCAAAAGTATTTGCCGGCGAATACGCGGCCCACCCCAAGGGTGTGGAAGATGGCCCAAAAGAAAATAACTGGGAAGCTGCACTTTCTGAAGCTGCATTCATGACCGGGCTGGAGCGCAATGCTGATGTGGTGACCATGACATCGTATGCACCTTTAATGGCTAATATCAACGCCTGGCAGTGGGCACCAGATCTGATTTGGTTTAACAATCTGGATTCTTACGGCACGGCAAATTATCAAGTGCAAAAATTATTTTCCACTAATAGCGGTACAGATTTAGTATCGATAACTTCACAGGGAAAGGCACTTACAGGACAACACAATTTATATGCGACGGCGGTAACTGATGCAAAAACGGGAACTGCAATTGTAAAACTGGTTAACACCGCAAAGGATCCCCAAGAAGTTAAGCTTAATTTTAAGGGGAAAAAATTGAATAGCGAGGGCCAATGGATGCTTTTGGCTAACGCTGATCTTACCGAAGGAAATTCGTTTAAAACCCCTCAAAATATTAGCCCCGAAGCGAAAAAAATCGAGGTACATGGCGCAAAAGCGAGCCTTAAACTTCCAGGATATTCGGTAAATGTGATTAAAATTGATCTTAATCAATAAGAAAAAGGTCATACATCTGTGCGATTGCAAAGTCATGCTACATCACAATTCCAGATATGGATTAAAAAAGCGAAGTAGGTTAGCAATTTGTTTCATAGATTATAATGGAACATTGTAAAATATAAATGTTTCGACTACATTTATTTTTATATTTTTATCAAAAGATTTAGAGATTCTATGGGTAAATACGTAATAGGGCTAGACTACGGTACAGATTCCGTACGTGCGGTACTTATAGACACCGCTAATGGTGATGAACTGGATCATGAAGTTTTTGAATATCCACGATGGAAAGAGCAACTGTACTGCGATGCAGCTATCAACCAGTTTAGACAGCATCCTCTAGATCATATCGAAGGCCTTGAACATACCATAAAAACCATTGTTGCGCGTAGCAAAGCCCGCCCAGAGGAGATTAAGGCTATATGCATTGATACCACGGGCTCATCGCCCACGCCAGTCGCTGAAGACGGGATGCCGCTGGCGCTTAAAGAAGGTTTTGAACAGAACCCTAACGCCATGGTCGTGCTCTGGAAAGACCACACCGCGATCGAGGAAGCCAATGAAATCAATACATTGGCACGTACCTGGGGCGGGGTAGATTTTACACGGTATTCAGGGGGAATTTATTCTTCAGAGTGGTTTTGGGCAAAAATCCTACACATTGTGCGGGAAGATCAAAATGTCAAAGGTTCCGCCCACACCTGGATGGAACATTGCGATCTGATGACCTTTTTGCTCACCGGTGCCAAAAATCTTAAAACCTTTAAGCACAGTCGCTGTGCCGCAGGTCATAAAGCAATGTGGCACCAGTCATGGGGTGGCCTTCCGGCGAAAGGTTTTTTGGAAAAGCTGGATCCCTACCTGGCAAACCTGCGCGATGATCTCTATACCGAGACGTTTACCTCAAATGAACCTGCCGGGAAATTAGATGGGCAATGGGCAAAAACCCTTGGTCTTACTGAAGAAACCTGGGTCTCCGTGGGCACGATGGATGCGCACGCAGGTGCGGTAGGTGCTAAGATTGAGGAACATGCTCTGGTACGCGTCATGGGCACATCGACCTGTGATATCATTGTAACACCAGATTCCGTGCTCGCTGGAAAAACGGTGAAAGGTATCTGTGGCCAGGTAGATGGCTCGGTCATCCCCGGCATGATTGGGCTTGAGGCGGGGCAATCCGCATTTGGGGATCTTTTGGCATGGTTTAGAGACGTGCTGAATTGGCCTATTGAGAAGCTCGTGATGCAATCTGATGTGCTTTCGCGCAAGCAAAAAGAAGAACTACGAATCGAAATAACATCCAATTTTATAAAAAAACTATCTGACGCCGCGCAAGCTATTCCAGTGAAGAAAAGCATTCCCACGGCTTTAGACTGGATCAATGGTCGCCGTACCCCAGATGCAGATCAGGGGCTCGAGAGTGCCTTTAGCCATCTTAACCTGGGCACACGCGCCCCCCAAATGTTTAAGGCGCTGGTCAATGCGATCTGTTTTGGCGCCAAAAAAATAGTGGAGCGTTTTCAGGATGAGGGCGTTGAGATCCGCACGGTGATCGGTATAGGCGGTGTTGCACGTAAATCACCTTTTGTAATGCAGACCTTGGCTAACGTGCTTAATATGCCTATAAAGGTCGCCGCTTCAGATCAGGCCCCCGCCCTGGGAGCTACCATTTATGCCGCTGTCACGGCCGGTATTTATCCCGATGTGATCACAGCGGCCCAAAAAATGGGAAGCGATTTTGAAGCAGAATACCACCCAGATCCAGAGGCCGTTTCCGCTTATGCGAAATGGATGAAGGACTATGAATCCTTGAGCGTGTTTGCTGAAGGCCAAAAAAATATGCACTAACGCTATGGAAAAAATGTATAAGAGGCTGCGGGAAGAATGTTATGAAGCCAATATGCAGCTGGATAAGCTGGGTCTCGTGATATACACGTTTGGCAATGTAAGCGCTGCAGACCGCGATAAGAATGTTTTTGCCATTAAACCCAGTGGCGTGGCCTATGCTCAACTAAAAGCCCATGATATTGTTATTCTTGATTTTGAAAACAATGTATTGGCCGGTGCAATGAGGCCTTCATCAGATACCAAAACACATGCCTATTTATATAAAAACTGGCCTAAAATTGGGGGTATTGCCCACACCCATGCCACATATTCCGTAGCATGGGCGCAGGCACAGATGGACATTCCGGTTTTTGGAACGACGCACGCTGATCATCTGACTGCTGACATTCCCTGTGCGCCACCCATGCACGACAGTTTGATCTCGGGCAATTATGAGCACAATACCGGTATTCAGATTTTAGATTGTTTTAAGGGAAAAAAGCTCTCTTATGAGGAGGTGCAAATGGTTCTACTGGGTAATCATGGCCCTTTTGCCTGGGGTGAAAGTGCCGTAAAGGCAGTTTATAACAGCAAAGTGCTCGAAGAGGTGGCACGCATGGCCTATTTAACCTTGCAGATCAACCCCAATGCTCCACGCTTAAAGGATTCTTTGATCAAAAAACATTATGAGCGCAAACATGGTAAAAATGCTTATTACGGCCAGTAGCGCTCGCATCATTAATCACTAATTTTTTCAGTTTATGGGACTTATTACCTTTGCCGCGTTTACCTTGCTCGTTGCGGTAATTTCTTATTTCGCTTCGCGGAAAACAGACGAGACAACTTCAGACGGCTATTTTCTGGGCGGCAGGAGCCTAACCGGCCCGGTAATCGCGGGATCCTTGTTGTTGACCAACCTTTCTACGGAACAGATTGTGGGCACCAATGGGATCGCCTTTAGTGAGGGCATTCTCATCGCCGCCTATGAAGTGCTAGCGGCGATTGCAATGGTTTTTACGGCATTCGTATTATTGCCCAAGTATTTAAAGGGCGGTATTTCCACTATTCCTCAATTTTTGGAAAAGCGTTATGGTAAACTTACGAAAACGATTGTGTCCATCCTTTTTCTGATGGCTTACGCGATTTCTATGCTTCCTACCGTGCTTTATTCAGGTGCGCTGGCAATCAATACGATGTTTAACCTGCCAGAACGTATGGGTTTAGATCCCGAAGTAGCGCTTTGGGTAACCGTTTGGGGAATCGGGATTATAGGCAGTATTTATGCGATTTTTGGTGGTCTTAAAGCCGTTGCGGTTTCAGATTCAATTAACGCGATAGGCTTGATTGTGGGCGGGCTTCTTATCCCCATTTTTGGATTGATGTACGTCGGTGATGGCAACGTGCTCGACGGTCTTCATGTACTGACCACAAATCTACCCGAGAAATTCAAAATTCTGGGAGGCCCCAATTCTTCGGTGCCCTGGACGACCCTATTTACCGGGATGCTCATCGTTAACTTTTATTATTGGGGTACCAATCAGGCGATCATTCAGCGGGCACTGGGCGCAAAGAACCTCGCAGAAGGTCAAAAAGGGCTTTGCCTGGCCGCTTTTATAAAAATATTAGGGCCCATCATCGTTGTCCTACCCGGGGTTATTGCTTTTCAGGTTTTTAACGGTGATCTCTCTAACGCTGATGAAGCCTATCCCATGCTTGTCAAAGCAGTGCTGCCCACCGCTTTTGTTGGTTTTTTCGCTGCGGTTCTTTTTGGCGCTATCCTGAGTTCATTTAACTCAGCGCTCAACAGTTCGGTCACGCTTTTTGGGCTGGATCTGTACAAACAATATTTTAATCACGATGCTTCCGAAAAACAGGTGGTGCGCGCCGGTAAAACTTTCGGGATGTTCCTGGCTGTTTTTTCAATGGCCATTGCACCCTTGTTATATGGTGTGGAAGGTGGAATTTTCAACTACTTACAAGAATTGAATGGTTCATTTAGCGTGCCTATTTTGGCAATCGTTTTGGTAGGTTATTTTTCTAAGCGGGTCTCGGGCAAGGCGGCAAATATATCCATCGTTTTTGCCGTGGTTACCTATTTGGTGACATTGTATGTTATTAAACCTATTCTTGTGGGCCAGGCGGTATCGGCAGCAGAGCTTTCTGGTGTTTCCGATCCTGCGCAATTGGCTTTTATCGCTAAAGATGCTTTTCCCAACTTCTTGCATATTATGGGGATAATTTTTGTACTTGTGCTGGGCATACTCTTTGGTGTGAGCAAATTTTATCCCAGGGAGACCGATTATCTGGAAGAGTATACCAAACAGGTTAATATTACGCCTTGGAAAAACCTAAAACCCGCTGGTATCTTTATCTGTGCTGCCGTACTGGGTATTTATATCTATTTCTCCTAAGATTTTGAAACTATAAAATAGTAAGACATTTATGAATTATCCTATTAAACGATACGAGGTCTGGTTCGTTACCGGAAGTCAACATTTATATGGTGAAGAAACTCTAAAACAGGTCGTGGCTCATGCCAAAGAGATGACAGCGGGGTTAAATGAGTCGGCCCACATACCTTTAAAAATTGTTTACAAAGATCTGGCCACCACACATGACGAAATCACCGATCTATGCCTGGAAGCCAATGGGAACAAAGCCTGTATCGGCCTTATATTATGGATGCATACCTTTTCCCCCGCAAAAATGTGGATCAAAGGCCTAAGCTTGATAAAAAAACCACTTTGCCACCTGCATACCCAGTTTAACGCAGAAATTCCCTGGGACAAGATTGATATGGATTTTATGAACCTAAACCAGTCAGCACATGGTGACCGTGAGTTTGGGTTTATGATGACGCGTATGGGAAAAAATCGTAAAGTAATAGTGGGTCATTGGCAAAGTGATCGTGTACAGGTTAAATTGGGTGTTTTCACCCGCGTGGCTTTGGGCTATAATGAATTGCAAAACCTCAAGGTGGCCCGTATTGGGGATAACATGCGGGAAGTTGCGGTTACTGAAGGTGATAAGGTGGAGGCACAGATGCGTTTTGGATTTACGGTAAATGGTTTTTCGCCGGCAGCGGTGGTAGAGAAGATAAATCAGGTGGAACAAAAAGACTTGGATGCCCTTTTAAAAACCTATGAAAAGGAATATGAAATCGCCGAAAACCTCATGGAAGTTGGAGAAAAACGTGAATCTCTGCTCGATGCCGCACGTATCGAACTAGGCTTACGAGCTTTTCTGGATGAGGGCGGTTTTAAGGCATTTACCGACACTTTTGAAAACCTGGGTGAAATCAAGCAACTACCGGGTATTGCCGCACAACGGCTCATGGCAGATGGTTATGGCTTTGGCGCTGAGGGCGATTGGAAGACCGCGGCGATGCTCAGGGCGATCAAGGTAATGGGTTATGGTTTGGAAGGCGGCACTTCTTTTATGGAAGATTATACCTATCATTTCACCTCAGAAAAGTCTTACGTACTGGGTTCCCATATGTTGGAGATCTGCCCCAGTATCGCTTCCGCGAAAGCGTCTTGCGAAGTACATCCGCTGGGCATTGGAGGAAAGGAAGATCCGGTAAGACTAGTCTTTGATGCTCCGGCCGGCCCCGCAGTCAATGTTTCTTTAATAGATATAGGCAATCGGTTTAGGTTAATCGTTAACGAGGTAGAGGCTGTGATACCAGAAGCTGATCTGCCCAATCTGCCCGTAGCGCGGGCCTTATGGGATCCCAAGCCCAATCTGGATGTGGGTATAAATGCCTGGATACTTGCAGGAGCTGCACATCACACGGTTTACAGTCAGGCCATCACTACCGAGTTTATGGAAGATTTTGCCGAAATGACCGGGATTGAACTTTTGGTGATCGATGAGCATACCTCTGTAAGGGATTTTAAGGATAAACTACATGCTAACGAAGCCTATTACCATAGATCCTAGTTGCGGCTGCACAGCTTGAATGTGAAAAGGTGAAGTAGGTTTATTAGAAAATGGCAAAGCTCAGACCATCCAATAAGTATATATTTAAAAGATATGTAGTTTCACTGGATTCCAATTCAATAAGTCGAGCCAAACAAATAGGTTTTGGTAACAAGGCTTTTAAATTGAGTAGTTGAGGTACAAGTGTATTTCATTTTTCGTACACTATTTTAATGGGGAATAATGTGGAAGAAACCCTTATCTTATACTTCCTTTTGAAGATAAAACTTGTCGATTAAATTCGCTGGCCTTTCTGAAACTCCATTCAAAATGACCTAGAGTCGTTTCGATGTTTCTAGGACCAACCTATCATGTAAAATGTAATTCAATGAACAGTAAAGCATCCCTATATTTAATTATACTTTCCGTAGTTTTTTCAGGATTAGTTTCCTGTAAGGATAGAAATGGGGTTGAGGTTGCAAAAAAAGATACTACAGCAAAGGAAGTACAAAGGAATATTTCAGATAAGAAAATTGATTCCGTTTTTAACCTCGGCGCGCAAGAATACCTGATTATGGCCGATAGTCTTGAAAAGGGAAAATTCCCTAAAACATTCCATCCCAAAGAAAACAGTTTTGAAACCAGTAATTCCGGCTGGTGGACGAGCGGTTTTTATCCCGGAACCTTGTTGTATTTATACGAGGAAACCGGTGAAAAACCCTTAAAAACGGAAGCCGAGCGTATGCTTGAAGAACTCAAAAAAGAACAGTACAATACCTCTACGCACGATCTGGGTTTTATGATGTACTGCAGTTTTGGCAACGCTTATCGCCTAGACCCAAAGCCCGAATATGAAGAAGTATTAATGAACAGCGCCAAGTCGCTCGCCACGCGTTATAACGACACGGTAAAGGCGATTCGCTCTTGGGACAGCGCCCCGTGGAATAACGCGGGAGACGATGATTTAGTCGTGATCATCGATAATATGATGAATTTAGAACTGCTATTCTGGGCCACCAACTATAGCAAAGATAGCACGTACTATAATATTGCTGTAAATCACGCCAATACCACAATGAAAAACCATTACCGGGAAGATTTCAGTTCTTACCATGAGGTGATCTATGATGAGAATACCGGAGCGGTAAAAGCGCAGATCACCAATCAGGGCTTTGTAGATGAGTCATCTTGGGCGCGTGGTCAGGCGTGGGGACTGTACGGTTATGTGGTAATGTACCGTGAGACTGGGGATCAAAAATACCTTGATCAGGCGGAACATATAGCCCATTTTATTTTAAATAACCCAAATCTGCCAAAAGATAAAATCCCATATTGGGATTTTGATGCGGATACCATTCCCGATGCGCTTCGGGACAGCTCTGCCGCAGCGATCATTTCATCGGCGCTTTTAGAATTAGGTGGGTATGCTCAAGGCGAAAAAGCCACTTCCTATTTTCAAAATGCCGAAACTATCTTAAAAACCCTGATTTCTCCAGAATATCTTGCAAAAGACGGCAAATTGGGCGGTTTTTTACTGAAACACGCCGTGGGCAATATGCCCAATAATACCGAAATTGACGTGCCGCTCACTTACGGTGATTATTATTTTGTGGAAGCCTTAAAACGCTATAAAAACCTATAAAAAGTATCCAAAAAGTACTATGAAAAAGACCATTTTTTACTGTTTAACGCTAATTATCACAACTGCCGTTTTTGCACAACAAAGCCGTAACGAGTGGGAAAACCCAACCGTCATTGATCGTAATAAACTGGACGGGCGCAGCGATTTTGTGCTCTTTACCGAAGCTTCAAAAGCACTGAAGGATATACCAGAAGATTCTGATCTTTATAAAAGCCTCAATGGAACCTGGAAATTTCAGATCGTAAAACATCCCGGCGAACGGCCCAAAGATTTCTATAAAGTTGGCCTTGATATTGCAAATTGGGACGATATAAAAGTACCTTCCAATTGGGAAATTGAAGGTTTTGATATCCCCATTTATACCAATATCACCTATCCTTTCCCAAAAAATCCCCCGTACATCGGTTATCCCGAAAAGAGCGGTGACAAGGATATGCCCCAAGGGGAGCAGATGAGCGATAAAAATCATAAAAGCAGTGAAGATATTTATAATCCCGTAGGATCGTACCGCACTAATTTTACGGTGCCCGAAAATTGGGATGATAAGGAAGTGATTCTTCATTTTGGTTCCATTTCCGGCTATGCGCGGGTTTTTGTAAACGGAAAAGAAGCGGGTATGACCAAAGCATCCAAAACCCCGGCCGAATTTGATATTACCGATTTACTCCAAAAGGGGAAAAACTTATTGGCCGTACAGGTATTTAGATGGCATGATGGCAGTTATCTGGAAGATCAGGATTTTTGGCGTCTTAGCGGTATAGAGCGCGATGTGTACTTACAGGCCAACCCAAAAACCACGATCTGGGATTATTTTTTGACCAGCGGATTGGTTAACGATTATAAAGACGGAAACCTGAGCGTGAATGTAAACCTGAAATCCTTTGGTAAAAGACGAATTAAAAATCCTTCGGTAAAATTCAGCCTTGCTGATCCACAGGGGAAAGAAGTTTGGTCAGAGACCAGATCGGCAGGGAAAAATGAAAGCCAAATCCATTTTCAGAAAGAACTGAAAAATGTGGAAAAATGGAGCGCAGAAGTCCCAAGCCTTTATACATATACCCTGAGTTTGCGGGATGATAAAGGAAATACGGTTGCCGCGCTTGCTGATAAAACGGGTTTTCGGGAAGTGGAGATCAAAAACGCCCAACTTATGGTCAATGGTGAATCCATTACCGTAAAAGGGGTCAACCTGCACGAGCACCATCCGGATAAGGGCCACGTGCCCGATCACGATATGATGGTTAAGGATCTTGAATTGATGAAGCAGAACAACATCAATGCGATCAGGATGAGCCATTATCCGCACGCGTATGAGCTGTATAAACTTGCCGATGAATATGGTTTTTATATTGTAGATGAAGCCAATATAGAAACCCACGCGATGGGTGCAGAATTTCAGGCTCCCTTTGATAAATCAAAACATCCTGCCTATCTGCCGGAATGGGCCGATGCTTATACTGACCGCATGGTGCGTATGCTGGAGCGTGATAAAAACAGACCTTCCATTATTGTGTGGTCTATGGGTAATGAGACCGGAAACGGCCCCGTGTTTCATAAAGGCTATGACTGGATCAAAAAACGGGATACCACGCGATTTGTACTATTTGAGCAAGCGGGTGAAAACGAGGATACTGATATCGTGGCGCCTATGTACCCCAGCATAAAACACATGAAAGAATATGCCCAGGATGATTCCAAAACGCGCCCGTTTATCATGTGCGAGTACGCCCATGCTATGGGAAACAGTAGTGGAAATTTTCAGGAATACTGGGATATTATAAACAGTAGCAAGCACATGCAGGGCGGTTTTATCTGGGACTGGGTAGATCAGGGACTGCTTGCAAAAACGGCCGATGGCAGGGAATTCTGGGCGTATGGAGGCGATCTTGGCGGACAAGACCTGCAAAACGATCAGAACTTTAATGCCAATGGCCTGGTGACTGCAGACCGGGTGCCGCATCCTGGTCTGGAAGAAGTCAAAAAAGTATATCAGAACATCAAATTTGAAAGGGAAGGCGATTCCATAAAAATCAAAAACGGGTTCAATTTTACCAATCTGGGCAATTATGATTTTGAATGGAAATTAATGGCCAACGGCAAAGCGGTAAAAACGGGAAAATTTGAAGTAAAAGCCGCCCCTAACACCTCAAAATCGGTATTCATAAAGCTTCCTGAATTGGTGGATAAAGAATATTTTTTGGATGTTTTTGTCTACACCAAAAATAAAAGCGAACTGATCCCCGCACATTATGAAATCGCCCGGGAGGAGTTTAAAATCAGTAAAAACTCCTTCTTTTCCGCTTCCGCGAAAGCCGGAAATAGTTCGGCCAAACTTTCTGTGAAAACAAAAGATAAGTTGATCAATTTTTCTTCTGAAAATGTTGAGGGAATCTTCAACACCGAATCGGGAACTTTTCAAAGTTATCATTTAAAGGGAAGTACAACCGAAATGATTTCAAAATTTCCGCAGCCTTATTTTTGGCGCGCTCCCACAGATAACGATTTTGGCAACGGTATGCCCACCAAATTAAAGGTCTGGAAAACCGCCACGCACGATTCTAAGGTAACAGATGTGGAAGTGGGGCAAAAAGGGAACGACGGACTACCTATTACCGTAACCTACCAATTGGCCGGCGTAGATGTACCGTATACCGTAAATTATTTGATTAAAAATAACGGAACTATTAAGGTTACTGCGAGTTTAAACAGCGATAAAGACCTTCCGGAAATTCCCCGTTTTGGAATGCGCATGGTGCTTGCGGGGGATTATGACGATCTAGAATATTACGGCCGTGGCCCTTGGGAAAATTATTCAGACAGAAATACATCCTCTTTCATGGGTGATTACCGGGACAACGTTGAAAATCAGTTCACGTGGACGTACATCCGTCCCCAGGAAGCCGGTTACAAAACCGATGTTAGATGGCTGACCTTAAAAGATAAAAACGGTCAGGGAATTAAGATCACTGGGGCACAGCCACTCGGCTTCAGCGCGTTAAATATTTCCACGGAAGAGCTTGATCCCGGCGAGCAAAAGGCGCAGCGCCATCCCACAGATATTAAGGTGCAGAACAAGGTATTTCTGCATGTGGATTTTAAACAGCGAGGACTGGGCGGCGATAACAGTTGGGGCGCTTATCCACACGAGCAATATCGTTTGGAAGACAATGCCTATTCCTATTCATACACGATTTCTTTAATTCAATAATTCCATACGAATGATGTTAAAAAGATATATTCCATTACTCATTATCTTTTTAGCGGTAAAGCTTTCCGCCCAGGAAAACCTGATTGTAAATACCCAAAACAGGCAAACGGTTTCTTTAAACGGAACCTGGCATTATATCGTAGATCCTTATGAAACTGGTTTTTATGATTACCGGTATCACGAGCTGAACGAAGATAATGCGGCTGCATACTGGAACAAACCGGTAATGAAAAATAAATCGGATAGGAAGGAGCACGGCTATAAAGACCCCTACATGATCCAGGTACCGGGAGACTGGAATTCACAGGATGCTATTTTTAAATATTATGAAGGTACGGTCTGGTACCAGCGTGATTTTGACGCGCCCCAATTAAAAAATGGCGAACGCGCCTTCCTGTATTTCGGCGCAGCCAATTATGAGGCACACGTGTATCTGAACGGAAAAAAATTGGGGATGCACCAAGGTGGTTTTACACCTTTTGATTTTGAAATTCCCAAGGGATTACTTCAGGAGAAAGACAATTATCTGGTGGTAAAAGTGGATAATAAGCGCCATAAAGATGCGGTGCCCACGGTAAATACAGATTGGTGGAATTATGGCGGGATCACCCGCGATGTAAAACTGATCGTGACGCCAAAAACCTTTGTGCAGCAATACGCCCTGCATTTAGATCAGGCGCAGGATATTAAAAATGCTATCAAAAAGCGCAAATACCAATTTTCCGGAAGCTTTAAACTGAATGGCGCAACAAGTGGTGAGGTAACGATCGAAATCCCTGAATTAAAGGTGAAGGAGAACATTGATGTAAATGGCGAAACCACCCATTTTAGTTTCGATGCAAAAAAAACTGATTTATGGTCACTAAAAAATCCAAAGTTGTATGAGGTGCGCCTGACCTACGAAGGGAACACGCTGACCGATAAAATAGGTTTCCGAAAAATTGAAGTGCAAGGGAAAAATATTCTATTAAATGGCGAAAAGATTTTTCTACGGGGGATCAGCGTTCATGAGGAAATTCCGCAGGAAATGCGACGGGCAAAAAACAAAGCCGATGCAAAACAGCTTTTTGGTTGGGTAAAAGATCTCGACGCTAATATGGTGCGTTTGGCGCATTACCCACATAATGAGTATATGACGCGTATGGCAGATTCCCTCGGCGTGCTGGTCTGGAGTGAAATCCCAGTGTACTGGACGATTGAATTTGGTAACGAAAAGGTACTCAAAAAAGCCGAAAAGCAATTGGAAGAGATGATTGTTCGCGATCGCAACAAAGCTTCGGTCATCATTTGGTCGGTCGGGAATGAAACGCCGGTGAGCGAAACGCGTACCAAGTTTATGAAAACCCTGGTGGAAAAGGCAAAAAGTATGGACGATACCCGCCTGATTTCCGCTGCGCTGGAAGTGGGCTATAACAGCGGTAGAAATTATGTTGACGATCCGCTGGGCGCCTATACCGATATTGTTTCGGTCAACGAATATTTGGGCTGGTACGGCGATTTACCGAGTGCCAAGGAAAATTCCAAGTGGGCATTTGCATATGATAAACCCGTGTTTTTCAGTGAAACCGGAGCTGGTGCAAAGGGAGGTTTTCACGCTGATAAAGAAACCCGCTGGAGCGAGGAATTTCAGGAATGGTATTTTGAAGAAAACATTAAAATGATGGAGCGTATGCCCGATAATTTCAGCGGAATGTCGCCTTGGATTTTGGCCGATTTCCGTTCCCCCAGAAGAAATAATCCCGATTATCAGGAAGGCTGGAACCGGAAGGGATTGATCGATGATAAAGGGCATAAAAAGAAGGCTTTTTATACATTGAAAAAATATTATGAGGAAATGGAAAAAAAGACTGATGAGTAGGTTGCAAAAAAAACTGTCTAACGTTCAATTATCGTCTTCCAGGCCCAAAAGCTTTTGGGATTGTTTCAGGTTCTCACCTGTTCGAATGCCGATAAGATGTGATTCTGAAACAAGTTCAGAATGACGGGTTTTAGGAGACCTCAAGGTTTTTAAAAACCTGTGAGGTCTGGAATTGAACATTTGAATCCGTCATTCTGTCCCAATAGTTATCGGGGTTGTTTCAGAATCACATTACTGATGCGTTATGCTTATGCGAACCTGAATCAAGTTCAGGTTGACGAAAATTGAGCATTTTTGACAGCGATACAAAACTGCATTATGTCTGAAAACCAAGTTAAAGTTTGATATGAAAAACCAAAATTTTTATATCTTTTTTCCCATTATTATTTTGAATTACAACCTCTTATGGAGTCAAGAAAATTTGAACATTCCAGAAGGTTATCAACTCGCTTGGGCAGATGAATTTAATGAAAACGGCAAACCCAATCCCGATTACTGGTCGTATGAAAATGGTTTCGTACGCAATGAGGAACTGCAATGGTATCAAGAGAAAAACGCGTCTGTAAAAAACGGACTTTTACATATAAAAAGTAGGCGGGAAAAGGTAAAAAACGATCAATTTGTAACCAAAAATAAAAACTGGAAAAAGAATAGAAAATATGCACATTATACTTCTTCTAGTATCAATCCCCGTGATAAATACAGTTTTAAATACGGAATTCTGGAAGTTCGCGCCAAAATTGATACCGCACGCGGAATGTGGCCGGCCATCTGGACGCTGGGCATTGACAAACCTTGGCCCTTCAATGGGGAAATTGATGTGATGGAATTCTATTTGGTCAATAACAAATCTTCTATTCTAGCGAATGCCGCCTGGAAAAGCAAAACGGAATATGTAATCTGGGATAGCAAAAAGATTCCGTTTTCAGAATTTTTGACCAAAGATCCCGATTGGCCAAGTAAATTTCATATCTGGAAAATGGATTGGACCGAAGAATCTATTAAAATTTATCTAGACGATGAATTACTCAACGAAATTAACCTGACTATAACGCAAAATCCAGACGGTTTCAACCCCTTTCACCAGCCGCAATATATCCTTTTAAATTTAGCAATAGGAGGAAATGGCGGCGATCCCGCGCAGACTGAATTTCTCAAAGAATATCAAGTGGATTACGTGCGTGTTTTTCAGAAGAATTGAATTTTTTTGTAAAATATACATATTAAGAAATCTAAATAAAAAAAAAGATTGGCCAAAGAATTCTTGCTGTGCCTAGAGTGATCTTATTAATAATTATAATCTCAAAATAGTATAGTGCACGCGTTGTTGAATGGTTTGGCCTGCGCTGATCGCATTTTACTAGGCGCTGGAAATAATAAAAACAAAAAATTTATTTACGAATTAAATTTCTTGGTTAATGTACGGTACAATACACTTTTGTTATAAATCCTAATCTCAAACCTGACCGTTAACCGATTTAAATTTCGGAATGCTGCTTAAAGAAATTCCTTATATTTAGTTTCTTTCTATTAACCTGTAAATGGAGTGCTTTTATGGAATCCATAACCCAAACTTTAAAAGAGTACGGCCGTGGTCTGGGCGGTGGACTCCTTTTTAGCTTGCCCATGCTTTATACTATGGAGTTATGGTCTATGGGATTTCTTGCGGGGCCAATAAGGCTTGCCATATATCTGGCCGTGGGGATCGGCCTGCTTTTGGGCTATAACCACTTTGTGGGGCTACGCGGTGATCACACCATCGCAGAAAGCATATTGGAATCGATGGAGGAAATGGGCCTGGCCTTTATTTTAACTACTTTTATTTTATACCTTATTGGTCTTTTGAAGTTTGGGATGTCTGGGCAGGAAGTCATGGGAAAAATCGTGGTTGAATCCCTGACCGTGGCCATTGGTATTTCCGTAGGTAAATCACAATTGGGCAACAATGGCGAAGGGCAAGAACTAGAAAATGATAAAGATGAGAAGGATCAGGTCAATTTTTGGGCTCAACTGGCTATGGCCTTCTGCGGTGCAATTCTGGTCGCCTCAAATGTGGCGCCTACAGAGGAGGTTTTGGTGATCGCATTGGGCACGGCCTCAATCAATTTGATCTTGATCGTCCTTTTCTCAATGGGATTAGGCGGTATTATATTGTATTTCAGTGATTTTACAGGTTCAGATCAATCCGTTGCAGAGCCACATGGCGTGGCGGATATTTTAGCCGGAACGGTCATTATGTATGCCGTTGCGCTGGCCTCCTCAGCTTTTATGTTATGGTTTTTTGGAAGGCTTGATGGTCTTTCTTTATATGCTGCAGTAGCAGAAATAGTCGTACTGTCTTTTCCAGGTGCACTGGGAGCCTCTGCAGGAAGATTACTTTTACAGACCTAACTATGGATGTAAAACAGAAAAGAAACTGGCTCGAGAATACCATTTTGACGGTGGGTATTATCTTGGTAACCGCTACCATGGGCATACTTGTTTATAACATGGCGATGGTGCAGGACGCCCCCCCCGATATAGTAGTGTCTTCTGACACGATTATAAAACAGGCAAGCCATTATGCATTGCACATCAATGCAAAAAATAAAGGTACAAATACTGCAGAGGACGTCTCTATTGAGATAAAGGTGGGCAAAGGTGACGACCAGGAAACCGCCAGGCTGGAATTCCCCTATCTTCCGGGAAAGTCAACGGTAGACGGCTGGGTCACTTTTAGGCAGGACCCTTCTACAGATAGATTGGAGTTTAGGGTATTGGGTTATAGTACGCCATGATAACTGATCTAAGAAGGCTGCAGATCTTAAGGTTTAAATTAATGAGGAGATTTTAATATCTCATCTTGCCATCAGTAATTTATTAACCGCGCCAAATACTTTAATTCCAGCATTAAATACATTGGTTTTATTAAAAAGGGGAAGGGTAATGCCAAGTTTCAAACTTCTTGCGCTATCCGTACATATTATGTCTTTTTTTCGCGGATAATTTGTTTGATATTAACCAAAATAACCGAAAACAAAAAACCCTATCAATCAGTCGATTAACAGGATTTAAGACCATATGAAATTTGGTTGGTCGGGTAGAGAGGATTCGAACCTCCGATCTCTGGTCCCCCAGACCAGCACTTTAACCGGACTAAGCTACTACCCGAATTTTTTCTCAATACTAAAATTTAAACTCTCTGAACCAGTGGAAAACCTTAGCACAACGAAAGTTATTCCCAAATAATTCTCGTTTTTAAATTTCCCTTTTCTTCTTAATTAAGAAATATAACGACCAAAACGTATTTTCTTTGGGACGGCAAATATAGGTATTTACTGTTTTTTAAAAAGAAAAACCATAAAAATTATAGGACTTGTATTTTAAGGTCATTTCTTCTTCTATATTATTTTTCGAAATATTTTAAAATTTAAGATTCGTAATAATATGCTTGTATTTTTGAAAGAAAACAGTATTAGAGGCATTTTTATTTAAAACTTACTAATTTCAGTAAAATTTTGTACTTTAATATAATATTTCAACTTGTACTAATTTAAAATCAAAATCATGAAATTAATAGCTTTACCACTGTTTCTATTGTTGATTTTTTTTAATCAAGATCAGAAAGACACAATCATTCAAGATAGAGAAACCCTTGTGGGAACCTGGGAGCTCGACAGCTTTTATTATTACGATAACAATCAGGTTTCAGACACAGTGCAGACCACGGAGGGATATAGACAGCTCAAAATGTTTACCAAAAACAGAGTTATGTGGACGCGTTTTGTTCCCAAAGATTCGGTGGAATGGTTTGGTTATGGTGTTTATGTCGCTACGCCCGATCAATTGATAGAAACATTGGAATATGGCTCGGCTTCAATGATGAAGATCATTGATACCCTGCGGGTCTTCACCTTTGAACTTCAGCTGCAAAAGGATACCTATAGCCAAATTACTCTAGATGGGGATGGCAATCGTTTTTCATCAGAAAATTATAAACGGGTAGAATAGCACCCACTAGACTTCTTCATTCTTAGCATAAATAATCCTAATCAGATAGGATCAGTTGTCTTACCTTTTGACGATTATTTCCCATTTTATAATTTTTTTCCAGGAAATTCTACTACAATTAGAGCCTGGCTATTTTGAAAAATAGTTTTAATTGAAAGAAACAGAGTAAAGTCACGCTTGTAAGGTTATCCATTAAATGCAGACCTTATTTAAGAGATTATTGAAATCGGTATTTGAAAGATGCCGGGTTCTTGATGAATTAAATTATTTTTGTGGATAATCAAAAATTGATGATTGCATGGAAGTAGAACGAATTAAATGTCTGATCATAGGTTCTGGCCCTGCTGGATATACAGCTGCCATTTACGCAGCTCGCGCCGACCTCAGACCTGTGATGTATACAGGTATGGAGCCTGGTGGTCAGTTGACCACCACAACCGAAGTCGATAATTTCCCTGGTTACCCAGAGGGAGTAGATGGACCCACCATGATGATGCAATTACAGCAACAGGCAGAGCGCTTTGGCACTGAGGTGCGTATGGGTATGGCAACTACTGTTGAACTCAGCAGTGAGATGGGTGGCGTTCATAAAGTCATTATAGATTATGAAAAGCATCTAGAGGCCGAATCAGTTATTATATCTACCGGAGCATCTGCTAAATACTTGGGAATACCCAGCGAGCAGCGCTTGCGTGGTGGTGGGGTTTCCGCATGTGCAGTGTGCGATGGTTTCTTTTACAAAAATCAAAAAGTAGCTATTGTAGGCGGTGGCGATACTGCGGCAGAGGAGGCAACCTATCTGGCAAATATCTGTGAGCACGTAACCATGCTCGTAAGAAAGGATGAGATGCGTGCTTCTAAAGCGATGCAGCACCGGGTAAACTCCCGTAAAAACATTACCGTTTGTTATAATACCGAAGTTGACGATGTGCTCGGTGAGCAAGTTGTGGAAGGGCTGCGCATGATCAATAATGAAACCAATGAAAAGACGGATATAGAAATCACCGGTCTCTTTATCGCCATAGGCCATAAACCGAACACCGATATTTTTAAAGGTCAGTTAAAAATGGATAACACCGGCTACCTGATTACTGAGCCCAAATCGACCAAGACCTCTAAACCTGGGGTTTTCGCTAGCGGAGATGTGCAGGACAAAGATTATAGGCAGGCGATCACTGCAGCAGGAACTGGATGTATGGCTGCGCTTGACGCGGAACGATACCTTGCTGAAATAGAAACTGAGGTAGAGGTTAAGATTTGAATTTAAAATTCTTTCCGTGAATATATTCTATGTGAAAATCTTGTATCTTAAATCCTGAGAGAACCTGTAAATCCATAAAAAAAACGCCGAAATCTTTTCGGCGTTTTTTTTTGCTGTGAATAGACTGAAAATACCCTATAATATTTTGTGATTAAACGCTGTCAATCATCCTCGTCAGTTTCTTCTTCTGGTAATTGTTCAATAGGTTCTTCATCTTCCTCGTCTTCCTCAACTTCCACCTCTTCATCCTTGACGGGCAATTCACTAATCGGATCATGCATATCGTCGTCGTCATAATCGTCCACATCAAATTTCTCCATAGATGTTTCCAGTTTTTGGCTCACCTTAACTAGATAGATAGTATCCTCAGTACGAACCTCTACTGCCTCTATGAGCTCATTTTTGGAATTTTTGAAGGATATAATATGATCGTCATCATATCCATACGGATATTTGTCTACCAGAAGTGCAAGTATTTCTGGTGTAAGTTTCTTAAAATCAACAATAACTCTACGCATTTTACAAATTTAAGGGGTTCTTTTAGTTGCGGGTCAAAAGTAAAAAAAAACAAATTTTACCTGCAAGGGAGATTCATTTTTTTATAATCAAAATTTAAGGTAATAATCAAAAGCATTATTAATTGAATCATTTGTGGCCATTTGGTCAAATATGGGTTTCCCTATTTTCTCCAAGAGAACAAAATAAATATGACCGTGACTGTTTTTTTTGTCAAATTTCAAAAGACTAATAATAGCACTAATATCTTTTTCGGTAACAAGTACCTTATCATAAAAATTAAAAATAGTTGTGGTGATTTTATCCCTTTTCTTAGGGTTAAGCCCACAAATTTCTGTAGAGAGGTAACCCGCCAGGATCATGCCCATGGCGATCGCCTCCCCATGAAGAAGTCTTTTTTGGCTAACGGCATCCATAAAATGGGACTCAATCGCATGGCCGAGGGTATGGCCAAAATTTAGTATTTTTCTATAGTTTTGTTCAGTGGGATCTTCCAGGACAACCTCATTCTTTATGACGATTGACTGGCGTATATTTAAGGCTAAATCTTCCAAATCTTCATATCCACCTTCAATTAATGCATCCCAATAGGATTC
Organism: Leeuwenhoekiella sp.; assembly: GCA_965219335.1. Taxonomy (GTDB): domain Bacteria; phylum Bacteroidota; class Bacteroidia; order Flavobacteriales; family Flavobacteriaceae; genus Leeuwenhoekiella. The sequence continues at coordinate 680,079 of CBDCNG010000007.1, read as the reverse complement.
ATCACTTATGAGGCCATGTTTTAACATTTCGGCAAATCCAGAGCGCAGTTCTTTTCGCGGAAGCGTGCCCAGATAATAAGGTTCCACAAGTACCATTTTAGGATTGCTAAGTACACCCACCTGATTTTTAAGCGTCCCAAGGTCAACACCGGTCTTGCCGCCCACTGATGCATCCACCATCGCGAGCAGGGTAGTGGGTACATTTATATAATCTATACCTCGCCTAAATGTGCTCGCAACAAAGCCGCCCATATCCGTAACAACGCCACCGCCCAGATTGATCATCAGGCTTTTTCGATCTGCTCCCAGTTCAGAAAGGGCGGCCCAGAGCCCAGAGCAGGTCTCAATATTCTTATACTCCTCGCCGGCGTCAATCTCAACCACCTCTAAGTTTGCCCCAGTCTCGAGATCAGCCAGAAAACGTGGCAGGCAGTGCTCATGGGTGTTGGCATCAACCAGGATAAAAATCGAACTATAAGCTGCATCTTTAAGGAACAGATTGAGCATCTCCATGCCGCCATTCTCAAAAACTATCTGATAATCCTTGGCTTGTATAGGTTCCATAATTTGGGTTTTGAGGAGGGGAAATTAATATCTTTTTATAAAAACGCCCTTTTATTCTAATTATATTTGCCCACAATTTTAAAAAAATATGCTAGAGAACAAGATTTTTGACGATACCAAAACCGCTTTTGCCCTAAAATCAGACAGTGAACTGGAACGGGCCTACTTTTTATTTAAAATGATCTCTGTGCAGCCCCTCGTGCGCATAGGTACCGCAGTTACGCGATTTGCGCTCAATGCGAGCTTACCCGTCGAGGGCCTCGTGCGCGCAACAGTATTTGACCACTTTTGCGGTGGGGTGAGCGAGGAGGACTGTAAAAGTACCATAAAGCACATGTATGGCAAGGGCGTTCACTCTATTTTGGATTTTTCGGTTGAAGGAAAGGAAGAGGAGGCTCTTTTTGATGCGACCATGGAGCGTGTGCTCAGTATTATCGATTTTGCCAAAGGTAAGCCATCAATGCCCTTTTCTGTATTCAAACCCACGGGGATTGGCCGTTTTGAGATTTTTCGAAAAATAACGGAGAACGAAGCGCTCAGCGCAAAAGAAAAAGAGGAATGGACCCGTGTAAAGGGGCGTTTTAATGCTATTTGCAAAAAGGCAAAGGAATGCAATATACACTTGCTGATCGATGCAGAGGAAAGCTGGATGCAGGACGCGGCAGACGCAGTTGGCTGAAGAGATGATGCAGAACTTTAATCAAAATAAACCTGTGGTTTACAATACTGTACAGTGTTACCGTTGGGATCGCCTTGAGTATGTAAAACAGCTACATGCTCGTGCAATGGGCCAAGGTTATAAGTTGGGTCTTAAAGTGGTACGTGGAGCTTATATGGAAAAAGAACGGAAAAGGGCAGAGGAGAAAAACTATGCCTCACCAATCTGTAAAGACAAATTTGAGACTGATGCCCATTTTAATGCTGTGATGTCATATATTCTGGAAAATCTAGATGATATAGATTTATTTATTGGCACGCACAATGAAGAAAGCAATTATCTAGCTATGGAGCTTATGCTGCAAAAGGGGATAGATAAAAATGATTCCCGCGTTTGGTTTGGACAATTATATGGAATGAGTGACCACATAAGTTACAATATGGCTTCAGATGGGTATAATGTGGCCAAATACCTGCCCTTTGGTCCTGTAAAAGATGTGATGCCCTACCTCATACGCCGTGCGGAAGAAAATACTTCTGTGGCTGGACAGACCAACAGAGAACTTTCTCTTTTAAAACAGGAACGTAAACGCAGAAAAATCCTCTAAAGCTTTTTAACCAATGTGATCGTGGCCTTGTCCTCACAATTAGTAACCTCAATACCAATCGGGTTTTTTTCGCTTCCGGGAGATTGAATATAGAACAATCCGCAGGGTTTGTGACGTGGATCACTTTTCTCAAAAATCACATCCCCCTCTTTTAGAAGCCAGTTAAGCTGCACAGTATCTACATTAATGGACTGCATATTTTTCTCAGCACTTGCAGCGACGACATAACCTTTATTGCGTATATTTTTAAGTACGCGGGCTTCGGGCATATAATCACAAGAGGGTATTTCTGTTCCGCTACCTTTTAAGAAAAAAGCAAGCAGGATGAGGCCTACGGAAAAACCCCCCATATAATAGCCAAATCGTTGTATAACCTTCATTTAATTAAATTGGAAATATTAAATCTTAAGTTTGAGAATTTAAGGTAGAGGATAAAAAACAGAATAGAAACATTGCTCTATTACTAACCTACTTATTTTTCCTTATGCATGTACTTTATCTGAATAACTATTATTTTTTAATTGCAAGTTCAGCCATAAAAAACCCATTTTTCAACCAAAAATCAACAAAATCTCGTTTAAGAAATCTCAGTTTTTTACTTGATTATAAATTATTTAGCCACATTCCATATTAATAAGAATGCACCTTCTTTAAATTACTGGATTTATTCAGAATGTTTATTATTAAATCTGAGCCCAATGTGCTATTAATTAAAAAAACAACAGGTTAATATCACGATAAGGTAATTCAAACCAATCGGAGACCGATTTACTAGTGAGAATCCCGCGGTAAAAGTACAAACCACTTTTGAGACCACGATCCATTCGCAGGCTATTTTCTAGCCCTCCATGCTCTGCGATATCCAAGAGGTAGGGGGTGAAGATGTTACTTATAGATAGAGAGGAAGTACGCGCATATCGAGATGGGATATTAGGCACACAATAGTGTAGCACACCATGTTTGATAAACGTGGGATCATCATGTGATGTAACCTCGCTGGTCTCAAAACAACCACCCATATCGATGCTCACATCAATGATCACGGCACCATTTTTCATGTGTTCCACCATATTTTCAGAAACCACTACGGGGGCACGCTCCCTGCCCTTGACCGCGCCAATAGCTACATCGCAACGACGCAGCGCCTTGAGGAGATTTTTGGGTTGTATGGTCGATGTGTAGAGAGTGCGCCCTATATTGGTCTGCAGTTTGCGTAGTTTAGTAAGAGAATTGTCAAACACCTTGACGTTTGCGCCCAGTCCCATCGCTGATCGTGCCGCGAATTCTCCCACAGTGCCTGCTCCCAAAATGACTACCTCAATGGGCGGAACCCCGCTTATATTTCCAAACATAAGTCCGTTGCCCTGGCCTTTTGCACTCATTAGTTCTGCCGCCAGAAGCACAGAGGCTGTGCCGGCAATCTCGCTTAGGGCGTTTACGGCTGGGTACGTTCCGTCAAGATCTTTAATAAACTCAAAGGCAATGGCGGTGATGCGCTTGGCCGCAAGCGTGTCAAAATAAGCTTTAGATTGGGTCTTGAGCTGTAGTGCCGATATAAGGGCTGATTGAGGCTTCATCATTTTGAGTTCCTCGATGGAGGGGGGCTCTACCTTCAGCACGGTAGGACATGCGAATACACGCTCAGGATCTGATGTGATTTCTCCACCCGCTTCGGCATAATGTCTATCGGTAAATTTTGAGGCCTCTCCCGCGCCGCTCTCGATGAGTACACGGTGACCATTTGCCGTAAGGGCGTTGACGGCATCTGGTGTAAGGCAGACACGTTTCTCCTGGAAGTGAGCCTCTCGCGGAATGCCAATAAAAAGTTCGCCTTTTTTATGCTCTATCTCAAGCTTTTCTTCTTGAGGCAGTAACTCTTCGCGAGTAAATGGGCTGATGGTCTGGTTCATTGGAAATGTACTGATGAACCCTCAAATTACGTATATTTTAAAAAAATCTGCAATGCTTTAAAGGAAAAGAGTATTATCCCATATAGAGTGGCTCGTGGTCATCCTCATCTTCATCTTCAACTTCAATATTATTATAGGAGACATTGGGCTCATTAGCGTATTGATTTAAATATTCAGTGCCAACCATATACACTCCTTTTCTTTTGTTTTCCTCTTTGATTTTCCCCTTAAAGTTAACTCTTTTAAGTTCACTATAATCTACACCGTGAATACGGTCGAAAATCCGCGTTCTTATTCCATAAATAAATAATATGGCTATCAAAATTAGAGGAGCTAAAAAATAAATTTCCCCAAAATCAGAAAAACGTAAATCGTCATCAAGAGTCCCATAAATTTGAAAAATGTACATCGCCATTGGGATTAAAATTGCGTGATACCACCAGTGCTTGCAAGTAAAGAACCAAATAAAGAGGTAAATTAAAGGAAAAATTTTCGCAAAAAGGGTCCAAGCAAGAACATAGACGCTTTCATAATAATTACTGCTATAAGTAAAATCAAGTCCAAAAAAAGAGGTTTTCCAGACTTTAACATCTGGAAAACCTTTGTATAAATAAAAAAGATATGGCGAAGCGACCAAGAATGCCGCTATAAAACTACCCGCGAGTAGGGACTTTAATTCTTGTTTTGTCAATTTGTTTTGAAGCTTGTTGATCTGCATGTTGATCTTGAGTATTTACATAAGAGAAAGCGGTTGCACCAGCGATCAAAAGTCCGAAAAATAAAGCTTTGATTTTCATAATAAAGGGTTTTGTTAGTTAATATCTGTTTGTTTTTGTTGGTACAAATATCAACAGGTTAACCCCTTATAACCAAGGACTATGCATTGCCTAATTTTGCGCAAATATATTTAAAAGCCACAACCGGTTTAACTTTATTTTATATGCAATAATACTACAAAAATTACTATTATCGCTCATTAGTTAATATAAACTCAGATATTGACATGTCTTATGCAGAAAAAACTTACACTCTGATTTTTTAAATATATTATGTTTAACATTAATTTAACAAATATTAAGAAACCATAAGTTCTCTTGTTTCGTTGTTGACCGATGCGATTTTCGCTGAATGTGCCTTTGTAGGCAAAAAACTGTTAATATTATCTGGCCACTCTATAAAAATCCATCCTTCACTGTTGAAGTAATGCTCTAGACCGATCTGAAAAATTTCTTCTTCCTTTTCTATCCGATAAAAATCAAAATGAAATATAGGTTTTCCATCAACTGATTGATACTCATTGACTATAGAAAAGGTAGGGCTGGTAACTTTGTCTGTGCATCCCAACTGTTTTATGATGCTTTTGATCAGTGTAGTTTTCCCCGCGCCCATTTCGCCATAAAAAAGTACGGTGGAATAGGTACAATAGTCAATTATTTCTTGAGCTACTTGGTCAATCTGGTTTAATGTGTATTTCTTTTTGAGCATTGCGACATATTTATGGTAGAGGCCACTTTTTTTAAAATGAATGCATTGTTCACTTTTCTAACATGAATTTCGGGTATGCATGCAGCTCTTTTTTAAACCTGACATCCATATCCTTCAATTAGCAATTTTGGCTTTTAAAAAACTCCATCTTTTACATAGGTTCTTAGCTTTCGCAAAAGCGGACACAACTTGATCCTTATTTCCTTATAGAAATTGCATAACAAAATAATTTGCCAAAGTGGGCTCCGGTTATTACTTTCATTATTATACCACTTTTATCTATCTAGGGCTCATCACCACAAAAGGTATGATCATTTCTTCAAGCGAAACTCCGCCATGTTGATATGTGTTCCTGAAATAGCTCACGTAATGATTGTAATTATTGGGGTAGGCGAAAAACAAATCTCCTTTAGCAAAGATGAACGAGCTGCTCATATTGATCGTAGGTAAATGTATTTTTTTTGGATCGGGTGCCGCATACACCTCCTTATCTTCATAAGTAAGACTTCTTCCGGTTTTATATCGCAGGTTGAGGCTTGTATTTTTGTCACCAATGACCTTTGATGGGTTTTTGACATTAATGGTGCCATGATCAGTGGTCAAAATCAACTTAAGTCCCATCTGTTGTGCCTTCTGTATCATCTCAAGCAATGGCGAATTCTTAAACCAGCTTTCTGTGAGGGATCGATAGGATTTGTCGTTGGATGCCAGCTCTTTAATGACTTCCATTTCTGTTTTTGAATGGCTGAGCATATCCACAAAATTATAGACAATTACGGTAAGATCATTGTTTTTTATGGCATTAAAATTCTCAACAAGTTTTTTTCCCGCGCGGAGATTTGTGATCTTATGATAGTCCCAATTGATATTAAGCCCTGAACGTTTAAGCTGGGCTGCAAGAAATTTATCCTCATTGAGGTTTTTGCCACCCTCATCAGTATCGTTGAGCCAAAGGTCTGGATGACGTTTTTCCATATCGCTGGGCATTAGTCCAGAGAAAATAGCGTTCCTGGCGTATTGGGTTGCCGTGGGCAGAATACTGCAATAGGTCTCCTCACTATCCTTTTTGTAATGGTTGCTTATGATGGGCTCAAAGGCTTTCCATTGATCGTAGCGCAGGTTGTCTATGACGATTAAAAGTGTGGGCACCTCTTTTTTTAGCTGAGGCAAGATGCGCTCTTTAAAAAGAGTATGGCTCATGACCGGTTTGTCAGGATCGTCGAACCAGTCTTCGTAATTACGCTCGATAAATTTGAAAAACTGATTATTTGCTTCTGTTTTCTGCGATTCCAAAATCTCCTGCATACTCTGATCTTCAATATTCTCCAGCTCTAGCTCCCAGAATACCAGTTTCTGGTACAACTCTGCCCATTCCTGATAGGTACGTACCTGGGCCATATCCATCGCGATCTTTCTAAATTCCTGCTGATAGCTGAGCGTGGTTTTTTCTGAAACCAGCCGGCTGGTATCCAGGTTTTTCTTTAAACTGAGCAGAATCTGGTTTGGATTCACGGGTTTTATCAGATAATCAGCGATTTTGGAACCAATGGCCTCTTCCATAATAAGTTCCTCTTCACTTTTGGTGATCATGATCACTGGTAGAGTATCCCTTTTGGCCTTGATCTCATTAAGGGTTTCCAAGCCTGTGAGGCCCGGCATATTTTCGTCAAGAAAAACAATATCATAATTATTTTCCTCGACCAGTTCTATTGCCTCGGTACCGCTCTGGCAAGTAGTAACATCATAATTTTTCTTTTCCAAAAAAAGAATGTGTGGTTTTAAAAGATCGATCTCATCATCAACCCATAATATTTTTATAGCTGTCATATATATGTATCTTTGTTTTGTCCCTCTAAAATTGTATTTGCCAAGTGGCCCGGGACATTATTGTTAATTCATTTCAGTTGAAGAACACCCACAAACTTACGATAATTAACGACCCTATATATGGGTTTATTACCATTCCAAATGGGCTGATTTTTGACCTGATCGAGCATCGGTACTTTCAGCGGCTGAGGCGCATCTCGCAGATGGGCCTTTCTTACTTGGTCTATCCAGGTGCGCACCATACTCGTTTTCACCATGCACTGGGCTGCCTATATATCATGGGCAAGGCCTGTGAAACCCTTCGCAATAAGGGTGTAGCAATAAGTGATGAGGAGCTGGAGGCTGTGCAGATTGCTATTTTACTGCACGATATAGGCCACGGGCCCTTTTCCCATGCTATGGAAAACAGCATTGTAGAAGGTGTATCCCATGAGCAGATCTCGTTGCGTTTTATGGAATTGCTCAACATTGAGTTTAACGGAAGTTTAACCATGGCGATTGCAATGTTCAAGGGTTCCTACCCCCGCAAGTTCTTTGGGCAGTTGGTGTCGGGTCAGCTTGATATGGACCGTACGGATTATCTTAAGCGAGACAGCTTTTATACCGGTATGGCCGAGGGTAATATCAATACAGACCGTATCATCGCCATGTTGCATGTCAAGGATGGCCAACTCGTGGTTGAGGAAAAAGGTATCTACACCGTAGAAAAATTTTTAGTCGCACGGCGGCTTATGTACTGGCAGGTCTATTTACATAAGACCAGCCTTGTGGCAGAACAATTGCTCGTAAGAGTGCTCAAGCGGGCTAAAGAACTGACCTCTAATGGAAAGGTTCTACCCGCAAGCAGTGCGCTCACTTATTTTTTGAATCGTGATGAGCCCAAATTGAATTTTGATGATGCTTCCCTTAACCATTTTGCTTCTCTGGATGATTATGATATTATTATGGCAATGAAAGACTGGTGTGACTATCCTGATTTTGTTTTGAGCGAGCTATCGGCCATGCTTATTAACAGGCAGCTTTTGAAGATCAAGATCAAGAAAAAACCCTTTGATCCAGAATTAATAAATGATAAAATTGCCGAAGTTATGAATGTGCATAAGCTTGCAGCTTCTGAAGCCCAGTATTTTGTCTTCACGGGTACAATGACAAATCAGGCGTATACATTAACACGGCAAGGGATTAGCATACTTTCCCGTAAGGGAAAAATTGTTGACGTGATCAAGGCCAGTGACCAGCTTAGCCTTAAACCGCTAACTAAAGTGATCGTAAAAAACTTTATGTGCTTTCCAAAATAGGTAGTAGTTGCCATCAACATATGTTTACAGAATTTAATTTTCTGCGCTGCGCATCCGCGAAAGCAAACAATTTGAATTCATAGCATTATTATTTTGAAGAATAAAGAATCAGCAGGGCTATATTATTTTAAAGAAATCTTGGCGTAACAATTTATCTATTTGCAAATTTTAAAACCTGCTCTAGCGCTTTTTTTCTATTTTTGTCGTGATGAAATTTACAGCTGCACAAATCGCTGGGATTTTGGAAGGTTCAGTAGAAGGCGATGCCGATGCCGAAGTTTTCAGACTCTCCAAGATAGAGGAGGGGTCCAAAGGTTCGCTAACCTTTTTGGCCAACCCCAAATATACCTCTTACATATACACCACGGCCGCGAGCGTAACAATCGTGAGCCGTGACTTTCACGCGGAACATTCTTTTGACACTACGCTCATCCGGGTTGACGATGCCTATAAGTCATTCTCTAAGCTTCTGGAATATTATAATGAGGTTAAGCTGAACAAGGAGGGGGTAGAGCAACCGGTTTACATTTCAGAAAGTGCTGTTTATGGCAAAAACATCTATTTGGGCGCATTTTCTTATGTGGGCAAAAATGTCAAAATAGGGAATGATGTTAAGATTTATCCCCATGCATATATTGGCGACAATGTCGTTATTGGCGATAATTGTGTCATATTTGCCGGTGCCAAAATCTATTCAGAGTCTATATTGGGCAATAATATCTGCATACATAGCGGTGCCATTCTGGGTGCCGATGGTTTTGGTTACTCCCCGGGAGATACTGGTGAATATGCCAAAGTACCCCAAATAGGGAACGTGATCATTGAGGATAATGTAGATGTAGGGGCTGGGACGACTATAGATCGAGCCACGCTGGGATCAACCATCATTCACAAGGGAGCAAAACTTGACAACCAGATACAGATCGCCCATAATGTCGAGGTAGGTGAGCATACGGTGATCGCCGCGCAAACGGGTATCGCAGGCTCTGCCAAAATAGGCAAGCACTGCCAGATTGGGGGGCAGGTAGGCATTGTAGGCCATATTGTGATAGGTGACCGGGTAAGGGTGCAGGCACAATCGGGCATAGGTCGTAACCTCAAAGATGATGAAGTGGTGCAAGGATCGCCAGCCTTTAGCTATAGTGATTACAATAAATCTTATGTGCATTTTAAAAACCTCCCTAAATTGGTAAAACAACTTAGTAACAGCTCTAAAATAGATTCGCATGATAACTAAAGTAAAAGGGAAACAGAAAACCATCGCCGGTGAGGTCTCCCTTACCGGCGTTGGTTTACATACGGGGAAAAGCGTAACCCTTACCTTTAAAGCCGCTAAAGAAAACGCTGGCCGCAGCTTTAAGCGCATTGACCTTGAAGGCCAGCCCATAATTGAGGCAGATGCAGATTATGTAGTGAATACCCAACGGGGCACTAACCTCGAGAAAATGGGTGTGGGCATACAAACCAGTGAGCATGTTCTGGCAGCCTGTGTGGGCTTGGGTATTGATAATATATTAATCGAACTCAATGCCCCCGAGCCACCCATTATGGATGGTTCGGCCAAATTTTTTGTTGAGGCGCTCGAGAAGGCGGGAGTGGTGGAGCAAGAGGCTTACCGCGAGGTCTATGAAGTTACCGAAGTCATCAATTATCTGGACGAAGATACCGGTAGCGAAATTATCCTTATGCCGGCTGATGAGTTTCAGGTAACCACTATGGTCGATTTCGGGACTAAGGTGTTGGGCACGCAGAATGCGAGTATTAAGAGCATAACTCAGTTCAAGGATGACATAGCAGATTCACGTACCTTCAGTTTTCTGCATGAGATCGAAATGCTGCTCGAGCACGGGCTCATTAAAGGAGGTGATCTCAATAATGCCATTGTTTACGTAGATAAGGAACTTTCGCCAGAGACCATGGAGAAGTTGCGCTCTGCTTTCAATAAGGATAATATTTCGGTCAAGCCGAACGGTATACTCGACAATCTTACACTTAACCACCCCAATGAGGCCGCAAGACATAAATTACTCGATGTGATCGGCGATCTTGCTCTCGTGGGAACCGCGATAAAAGGGAAGGTCATTGCCAATAAGCCCGGGCACCACGTCAACACACAATTTGCCAAAAAACTCAAGAAAATCATCCGTACAGAGCGTCGCAACAACGTACCGGTTTTCGATCCTTCAAAACCACCGCTTAAGGATGTCAACGCCATTATGGAAATGCTGCCCCACCGGCCGCCCTTTTTACTCGTGGATAAAATATTAGAACTTTCTGAAAGTCATGTACTTGGCCTTAAAAACGTCACGATGAACGAACCGTTTTTTGTGGGACATTTTCCCGGGGCACCGGTTATGCCAGGCGTGTTGCAGGTAGAGGCAATGGCGCAGACGGGTGGTATTCTTGTACTGAGCACAGTACCAGACCCCGAAAATTATCTTACTTATTTTATGAAAATAGACAAAGTAAGATTCAAGCAGCAGGTGCTTCCTGGAGATACCCTTATATTTAAACTCTCCCTGTTGTCGCCAATCAGGAGGGGGATCTGCCACATGCAGGGCTACGCTTATGTAAACGGAAAAGTGGTCTCAGAGGCGGAACTTATGGCGCAGATTGTCAAAGTAAAGAAAGATGGAAACAATTGTTAAAGAAAAAAAATTAAGATGAACCAACCACTGGCTTACGTACATCCCGGTGCCAAAATTGCCAAGAATGTTGTGATAGAACCCTTCACCACAATCAATAATAATGTGGAAATAGGCGAAGGGAGCTGGATAGGTTCTAATGTAACCATTATGGAGGGCGCCCGCATAGGAAAGAATGTCAATATTTTTCCGGGAGCGGTGATATCTGCGATACCCCAGGATAAAAAGTTTGATAATGAGGACACCATAACAATAATTGGCGATAATACAACCATTAGGGAATGTGTGACCATAAACCGCGGCACCTCAGACCGTCAAAAGACCCAAATTGGCAAAAACTGCTGGATTATGGCCTATTGTCATATTGCCCATGACTGTTTTGTGGGTGATAATTGCATTTTTTCAAATAATAGTACCCTAGCGGGCCATATCAATGTGGGAGAATATGTAGTACTGGCCGGTATGGCAGCTGTACAACAGTTTTGTACCATCGGCAACCATGCGTTTGTTACTGGTGGTTCGCTGGTGCGGAAAGATGTTCCTCCTTATGTCAAAGCTGGGCGGGAACCACTATCTTACGTTGGGATAAATAGTATTGGCCTAAGGAGAAGGGGATATACTACCGAAAAAATACGCGAAATTCAAGACATCTATAGGATTCTCTATCAAAAAAATTATAATAATTCCCAGGCATTGAATATAATTGAGGCTGAAATGGAAGCTACCCCGGAGCGCGACGAAATATTACAGTTCATCAAAAATTCGCAACGCGGTATCATGAAGGGATATTTTACATCTAATAATTAGAGACACATTCATTTGTGTTCCAAAACAATAAAAAATGGCAACAACATCAGATATTAGGAAGGGAATGTGCATTCACTACAATAACGATATCTATAAGATTATAGAATTTCTGCACGTAAAACCCGGAAAAGGTCCCGCTTTTGTGAGAACGAAGTTAAAAAGTGTGACCAATGGGAAGGTGCTCGATAACACCTTTTCGGCCGGGCATAAAATTGAAGATGTACGTGTGGAGACTAAAGGCTATCAATATTTGTATAACGATGCAGAATGGTACCATTTTATGAATACGGAAGATTATACCCAGATACGTCTTCTGGAAAGCGCACTCGATCAACCGGGATTGCTTAAAGAGGGCGAGGTAGTGCAGGTATCTATCAATACAGAGGATAACTTGCCGCTGTCAGTGGATATGCCAGCCCACGTCATTCTAGAGATTACAAGCACAGAGCCAGGAATTAAGGGCAATACGGCTACAAATTCAACCAAAGCTGCCATTGTAGAATCAGGTGCAGAGGTGCAAGTTCCCCTATTTATCAATGAGGGCGACAAAATTAAGGTAGAAACTGAAAAGGGAACTTATAAAGAAAGAATCAAGGAATAATTTTTATTTAAATTCTAAATCTCTTTTTACATTGCAGTTCACATTTTGATCATTTATATTTCAAAAAGTACCAGGTATTTAATTTTTCGGCAAAATGAAGATAAAATGAATGCTTATTCCGATATATCATGAAATTTGTCCAGCAATACACCTTAGAACAGATATCCAACATCATTTTTGCGGAAATGGTGGGTGATCCTGATTTTCCGGTGCTTGGTATGAATGAGATTCATGTGGTTGGACCTGGTGATATTGTTTTCGTTGATCATCCTAAATATTATGATAAGGCTTTAAGAAGCGCTGCAACCGTAATCTTAATCAATGAAAAAGTGCCGTGCCCGCCGGGAAAAGCGCTGCTGATCTCTGATGATCCCTTCAGGGATTTCAATATACTGACGCAATATTTCAGACCTTTCCAAAAAGCCGTGACGAGCATTGCACCTACAGCAAGGATTGGTAATGATACCATTATACAGCCCAATTGTTTTATCGGTAACCATGTTAAAATAGGAAATAATTGTCTTATTCATCCCAATGTTACCATCTATGATAATACAGTGTTAGGTCACAACGTCATCATACATTCGGGTACAGTTTTGGGAGCTGATGCCTTTTATTATAAGAAAAGGAAAGAGGGCTTTGATAAGCTGCAGTCCAGTGGGAGAGTCATCATACATGATGATGTGGATATTGGTGCATGCTGTACTATTGATAAAGGTGTTTCAGGCGATACAACAATTGGCCGGGGAAGCAAGCTTGACAATCAGGTACACATTGGGCATGACACCGTTATTGGAGAACAGGTACTCATTGCGGCGCAAACGGGCATCGCTGGTTGCGTGGTCATAGAAGATGATGTTACCATATGGGGCCAGGTAGGCATAAAAAGCGATACTGTCATTGGTAAGGGTGCCGTGCTTTTGGCACAGAGTGGGGTGAGTAAAAATCTAACAGCAGGAAAAACTTATTTCGGGAGCCCCGCGGAAGAAGTAAGCATTAAATACAGGGAACTTGCAACGATCCGCAGCCTCTCTGGTCTTAGTGTAAAATCAAAAGAAAAGAAATGAGCAAGTCTCCAAAAGACCTCGTCAAAGGCCTATATACTTCAGATTTTTTAAACGACCCCGCGATCCTGGAAGAATATCTTCACCCGGATGCAGAACTTTACTGGAACGCATCTACGGGATTTTCGAAACTTTTCTACAATGACATTGCAAAAATGTCTACAGATATGGGGAGGTCTTTCATATCACTAAGACCCTCTATTACACATGTTTTAGAGGATGGCGATCAGGTATGCATACGCTTTACGTATTATTTGCAGACTATTGAAAGTCCTGGCGAGGAGGTCGCTATCATACATTTTATGGCCATTTGGGAACTTAAGGAGGGTAAACTCTACAAGGGTTATCAGATCAGCCAGCCCAGTGATGATGACCCGGCAAATGTGGATGCCCACAGCCGGATAAAGTCCTGAATTTACTTTAGGTTTCCCCGTAGATCAGTTATTTTTACAACTTAAAATTAATAGATAAATGAGCGTATTAGTCAATAAGGATTCAAAAATAATTGTACAGGGCTTTACTGGTAGCGAGGGTACTTTTCATGCCGGTCAAATGATTGAATATGGGACTCAGGTCGTAGGTGGTGTTACCCCCGGCAAGGGCGGTCAGGAGCATCTTGATAAGCCCGTATTCAATACGGTGCAAGAAGCTGTAGAAAAAACAGGGGCCGATGTCTCTATTATATTCGTGCCACCAGCATTTGCTGCAGATGCCATTATGGAAGCTGCCAATGCAGGCATTAAGGTAATCATTACCATTACAGAAGGAATACCTGTGGGTGATATGATTAAAGTGGCCAATTATTTAAAAGATAAAGCCTGTAGATTGATCGGTCCCAATTGCCCCGGGGTGATCACGCCTGGCGAGGCCAAGGTAGGCATCATGCCAGGATTTGTCTTTAAAAAAGGTAAAGTAGGCATTGTATCCAAATCTGGAACGCTAACCTATGAAGCTGCAGATCAGGTGGTAAAACAAGGTTTGGGCATTACCACTGCTATTGGTATTGGTGGTGATCCTATTATTGGTACTACAACTAAAGAAGCGGTTGAGCTTCTGATTAATGATCCAGAAACAGAAGCCGTGGTTATGATTGGTGAGATAGGCGGCCAGTTGGAAGCAGACGCGGCACGCTGGATCAAGAAAAACGGTACCAAAAAACCGGTTATTGGTTTTATTGCGGGAGAAACCGCCCCCGCAGGAAGAACGATGGGACACGCTGGGGCTATTGTAGGTGGTAGCGATGATACCGCACAGGCTAAAAAGGCTATACTGAAAGAATGCGGAATCCATGTGGTGGATTCACCTGCCGAGATCGGTAAAAAAGTAGCTGAGGTTTTAGGAAAATAAACTGCAATAAGGCATTAAAAAAGCGGATTAATAGTTCCGCTTTTTTTCTGAACTTATCTCACATCCCAAATAAGACTATTTATTTATATTTAGGAAGTAGCATATCTTCGCTTAAAGCGAAAAAAATATTTTAAAAAATTAGTCATTAATATACTTTACATCCTATGCTTTCATAGGATTTAGTGACAGATTTATCACTAAAGAAAAGCTTATAACATGAAACTCCTAGACGGAAAAAACGTTATTATCACTGGTGCAAGCCGTGGTATAGGTCGTGGTATAGCAAGCATATTTGCAGATCACGGTGCCAATATTGCATTTACGTATAGCTCATCTGCAGCTGCTGCCGCTGAGCTTGAAAAAGAGTTGCAGGCAACTGGTGTTAAAGTAAAAGCCTACCAATCTAATGCAGCCTCTTTTGAAGATTCCCAAGAATTTGTAAAAAAAGTACTTGAAGATTTTGATTCAATTGATGTACTCATCAATAATGCGGGTATTACTAAAGATAATTTGCTCATGCGCATGAGCGAGACTGATTTTGATAAGGTGATCGAGGTCAACTTAAAGTCAATATTCAATATGACCAAGGCCGTGCAGCGCACCATGCTCAAACAGCGTAGCGGTAGTATTATCAATATGAGTTCTGTAGTGGGTATTAAGGGCAATGCGGGGCAGGCCAATTATGCAGCATCAAAGGCGGGGATCATCGGCTTTTCAAAATCAATGGCCCTTGAGCTGGGCTCGCGAAATATACGCACCAATGTGGTTGCCCCCGGATTCATAGAAACTGAAATGACCGCAAAACTTGACGAAAAGACTGTAGAGGGCTGGCGTGATGCCATACCGCTCAAAAGAGGTGGCTCCCCAGAAGATATCGCAAACGCCTGCGTATTTCTAGCAAGTGATCTCAGCGCATACATTACCGGACAGGTACTCCAGGTAGATGGTGGGATGCTCACTTAAAACCATTCATGATTCATGGCTGCACACACCCTACTTTTAATTATCCTGGCTGGGATAATTGCACTGTGCGCCGCCGCTTTCCAATATTTTTATAAGAGCAGAATCGACAAGAGGCTAAAAATCCTTTTTTCGATATTACGATTTCTAAGTTTGTTTGCGCTTCTGTTAATTTTGGTAAACCCTAAAATTAACAGGATTTCTTTCTTTTCGGAAAAACCTGTCCTCGCCATTGCGGTAGATAACTCTGCTTCCATCGCAAATCTTGATCAGGAAGGAGAAGTTAGGGCCTCAATTTTAAAAATTGCAGATGATCCCGCGATTAAGGAGCGTTTTGATGTCGATCTTTATCATTTTGGTGAAAGCCTTAAAAAAGGGGATAGTCTGGATTTTAAGGATACACGTACTGATATTTCGGGTCCTCTAACTAATTTTGCCTCTATTTATAAAAAAGCATACGTACCGCTACTTATTACAGACGGGAATGCCACGCTTGGCCGGGATTATACTTTTCAGGCTGCCCAGATTGACGCTCCCACTTTTCTACTTGCCGTAGGAGACACCCTGAGCTACGAGGATCTGAGCCTTGAGCAGGTAAATGTAAACCGCTATGCATATCTGGATAATAAATTCCCCGTTGAATTGATCTTAAAATATACGGGGGACCTGGCCGTGAAAAGCAAACTTCAAATTCTCTCCAACGATAGGATCATACATTCTGAACAGGTGGATTTTAACAAAAACAGCGGCGGCAAGGTTGTCACCGTATTTCTTCCTGCAAAAAAGGTGGGTATCAATCAGTTTAGCGCAAAAATCGTACCTCTACAAGATGAAATAAATAAGGTAAATAATCTTAGAAATTTTGCGGTTGAGGTGATTGATCAAAAAGCTAAAATTGCCATTATCTATAGCTACATGCACCCCGATCTTGGTGCTTATAAAAACGCCATTCAGAGCAACCGCCTCAGGGAGGTTAGCTTGATTTCCGTCAATGATTTTGACGTGACAACCATGAGCGATTATGATCTGCTCCTTCTTTTTGAGCCCACTTCTGCTTTCGCGAAAATTTATAATGTGCTAAAAAAGAGTAATGCCAATAGATTTACCGTTCTGGGCGATCATACCGATTATGGTTTTCTCAATCGAAATCAAAATACATTTAATGCAGAACCCACTGGCCAGAGCGATGTAGTGAGACCTCGGTTAAACCCCAATTTTTCGGCTTTTCTTACCGAAAATCTCGATTTTTCCGATTTTCCACCGGTGGTCAGTAATTTTGGTCCGTTGCAGGTGCGGGGAAATAAAGATGTGCTGTTATATAAAAACATAGCTGGGGTTCCTACTCAAGATCCTCTAATCGCGGTTACCGAACTTGATGGTCGGAGAGAAGTACTTTTGGCAGCACGTGATATTTGGCAATGGCGCGCACAGTCGTATTTGAATACGGGCACTTTTGAAAATTTCGATAATTTTATAGATAAGCTCGTGCAGTATGCGGCTTCGCGAAATAAGCGCTCCCAGTTGCACATTGACTATGATTCTTTTTATTATGGCTCAGATCAGAGTATTATCAGTGCTCAATATGTAGATAAAAATTATGTGTTTGACCCTAAAGCCAAACTAGTAATGAAGGTAAAGGAAAAAAAGGGTAATGCTCTTACAGAACTTCCATTGATACTGAAAAATAACCGTTATGAGGTCAATTTAAATCCCCTTGAGCCTGGGGATTATGATTTTACGATACAGGTGGTGGGGACAGATATTAAATCTTCCGGCAGTTTTACCATCATCCCATATGATGTAGAACGTCAGGCACAAAATGCCGATTGGCCAAAAATTCAGGCCACTGCTGTCCAAACGAATGGTATGGCCACAACATTGAAAAATCAGGATAAACTTATAGATAAGCTGCTGAATGACCCGCGCTATGTTCCTGTACAAAAGAAGGTGACAAAGTCAGTATCTCTGATAAATTTTGAATTCTTGCTCTTTATTATAATAGCCAGCTTGGCGATAGAATGGTTTGTCAGGAAGTACAATGGGTTACTTTAAAAGATTTATGATTGAAGCCACCACGGGATTAAATGGGAGCTTTCTGAAGTGGATAATTGCGCAGGAATAGAATAATAAGAGGTATTTATAAAAGCTCTCATATGGTCATTATTGACATTTCTACTATTTAAATAATTGCATAGATATAAAAATTTAAAATTGTTTTCGCTTTAGCTGCTAAAATCAGTATTTTTGTTAGCAACTATGAAAATATTCAATACCATACATCTGCATTCTCTTAACGCTCTAGCGGGATAAGATGTATTGATATAGAGCAACAATCTTTAGGCCCGTTTGAATCAATCAAACGGGTTTTTGTTTTACAAAGTTTCAAAAATGAAAATTAAGGAAAAAAAAATACGGATTGCAATCCAAAAATCGGGCAGACTCAATGAAGATTCGTTGCAGATACTAAAGGATTGCGGTATATCTATAGATAATGGTCGGGATCAGCTCAGGGCAAGTGCCGGCAATTTTCCCCTTGAGGTTTTTTACCTGCGCAATGGGGATATCCCTCAATATTTGAGAGATGGTGTGGTTGATATCGCGATTATTGGCGAAAATGTGCTCATAGAAAAAGGCGGGGACATCACGATCGCACAAAAGCTGGGATTCTCTAAATGCCGTGTATCTCTTGCAGTTCCAAAAAACGCAAAATATAATGGGATCACTGATTTTAACGGTAAGCGCATCGCAACGTCATACCCTAATACGGTTAATGATTTTCTATCCAAAAAAGGTGTAAGGGCTGATTTGCATATCATTACAGGATCTGTGGAGATCGCACCAAATATAGGCCTTGCCGATGCTATTTGTGATATCGTTTCCAGCGGTAGCACGCTTTTCAAGAATAACCTCAAGGAGGTTGAGGTTATGCTCACCTCTGAGGCCGTGCTGGCCGTTTCTCCAAAAATTGATGAAAGTCGCAGAGTCATCCTTCAAAAACTGCTTTTCCGTATTCGCGCGATCCTCAAAGGTCGGGGCTTTAAATATGTGCTTTTAAACGCGCCCAATGACAAAGTAGATGAGATCATCAACCTGTTGCCAGGCATGAAGAGTCCCACCGTGCTGCCCCTGGCAGAAAAGGGATGGAGCAGTATACATTCTGTAGTGGATAAAAACCGGTTTTGGGAAGTGATTGATCAGCTCAAGAATGCCGGTGCGCAGGGTATTTTGGTCTGCCCTATTGAGAAAATGGTGCTTTAGAAAATTGTAAGGAGATGCAAAAAATAAAATATCCAGACGAATCCCTTTGGCAAAGTATCCTCGCGCGGCCCACACAAAGTTTCGCAGCTATTGAGCCGCTGGTTAAAGACATTTTTCTTAAGGTAAGAAATAATGGAGATATAGCACTCCGTGAATGTACCCTCAAGTTTGATGAGGTTGACATTGCTGATTTTTCCGTGAGTCAGGAAGAGATCGCTTCCGCGGAAGGCTGTCTCAATGACGATCTGAAAGCGGCGATTCAATTGGCAAAAAGTAACATAGAAACCTTTCACCGGGCACAGCACACCGAAAAAATTACGGTAGAGACCACTCCAGGAGTTACTTGTTGGCAAGAGAAAAGACCCATACAAAAAGTGGGACTGTACATTCCCGGTGGCACCGCCCCCCTTTTTTCCACCATTTTAATGCTTGCATTGCCTGCCAGAATCGCTGGCTGCAAAGAGATTGTACTTTGCTCACCACCGGACAAGAACGGAAATTTGAATCCGGCTATTCTTTATACCGCCCAACTTTGTGGAGTTACTCAAATCTTTAAAGTTGGCGGCATTCAAGCCATTGCGGCAATGACATTTGGTACAGAACGCGTTCCTAAAACCTATAAAATATTTGGTCCCGGTAATCAATATGTCACTGTGGCCAAACAAATGGCGACTAAATATAACGTTGCCATAGATATGCCTGCCGGCCCCTCAGAACTGCTCGTCGTTGCTGATGAAAGCGCAAACGCCGCCTTTGTTGCATCAGATCTGTTAAGCCAGGCGGAGCACGGTAAGGACAGTCAGGTAATTTTGGTGACGACTTCAGAAATACTTTTAAATGCGGTAGAGCGGGAAGTTGAAGAGCAAATACCATTGCTTCCGCGTAAGGATATTGCAGCCCAGGCGATCGCTAATAGTAAGTTGATCTTGGTAAAAGATGATAAACAAGCGCTAAACCTAATCAACGATTACGGCCCTGAGCACTTTATAATCTGCACCGAAAACTCTGATTATTTTGTGGAGCATATTGAGAATGCAGGATCTGTTTTTATAGGCAATTACACCCCTGAAAGTGCTGGGGATTATGCCTCGGGAACCAATCATACATTGCCCACTAACGGTTATGCCAAACAGTATAGCGGTGTAAATCTTGATAGTTTTATGAAACAGATGACCTTTCAGAAAGTCAGTGAAAAGGGAATACAGACCATCGGGCCCGCTATTGAATTGATGGCGGCCGCTGAGGGACTGGACGCGCATAAAAATGCGGTGACTCTACGTCTGAAAAACCTGCAAAGTGTAGTCGAAAAATAAGGCTTCTTGTAGGTTTGAACAAAGGCAAAACCTCCTTCAGGGTTTTACTGAAATTAATTATGAATCCGGAATGAAAAATTTTAGCATAAACACACTTATCCGCCCCAACGTTGCGGCGATGGAACCCTATTCTTCCGCTCGGGACGAGTTTACTGATTTTGAACAGGACATGATCTTTCTGGATGCTAATGAAAACCCTTTTAATACGGGGGTTAACCGGTATCCTGATCCACATCAGGTTACGTTAAAAACACATCTTTCCACCTTAAAAAAAGTACCCGTAGATCAGATTTTATTGGGAAATGGAAGTGATGAGGTGCTTGATCTGGTCTTTCGCGCTTTTTGTGAGCCGGGACAGGACAATGTGATTACCCTACCGCCCACCTACGGAATGTACGGCGTTTTGGCGCATACCAATGATATAACAAATCTTGAGGTCGTTCTGGACGATCAGTTTCAGCCTAACCTTCAAGGTGTTTTTCATCAGATTGATACCCATACGAAAATCATATTTTTATGTTCTCCCAATAACCCAACCGGAAATCGGTTCAAAAAGGACGTTATTTTAAAACTTTTGACCGATTTTGACGGCCTAGTGGTTATTGATGAAGCCTATATTGATTTTGCTCAGGGCGAAAGCTGGACAGCCCAGTTGCATGAGTACCCAAATCTGATCGTTACTCAAACACTTTCTAAAGCCTATGGTATGGCGGGAATACGGCTTGGGATTTGTTACGCTTCCGCGGAAATTATAGCTGTGCTCAATAAGATCAAACCGCCTTATAATGT
Organism: Leeuwenhoekiella sp.; assembly: GCA_965219335.1. Taxonomy (GTDB): domain Bacteria; phylum Bacteroidota; class Bacteroidia; order Flavobacteriales; family Flavobacteriaceae; genus Leeuwenhoekiella. The sequence continues at coordinate 658,946 of CBDCNG010000007.1, read as the reverse complement.
TAACGAACTTACTCAAAAACGCGCTTTGGAGCGGGTTTTACATGCAGATGCGGTTTCACAAGAGATTAACCAAATTCTGCGGCAGCGAAAACTTTTGGCAGATGCCTTACAACATATCGTTTTTATTGAAAAAATTTACCCATCTGAAGCTAATTTTATCCTGGTTCGGGTTGATAATGCTGATCTTCGCTATAACCAGTTGATCGAAAAAGGCATTGTGGTACGTAACCGAAGCAGTCAGGCTTTATGTGAAAACACGCTGCGGTTTACCGTAGGTACGGAAGAAGAAAATAAGAAATTGATCGCCGTTTTAAGAAAGCTGCCGGAATAAAGGAATTACAGGTCTGTGAAACCTGCAAGGTATTTCAGCTGTTCCGGCGGATTTCTAATAGATCTGCATCCGGACCCATCAATTAAAAACTGATTTTAAATCGAAATGTTATGAATAAAGATTCCCATAAGGAAACAGACTCAGCTTCTCTGCCGAAAAGGCATGCTAAGGGGATTCGCGTCCTTTTCATAGACCGTGACGGCACGCTCATCAAAGAGCCGGTTGATGAGCAGATGGATGCCTTTGATAAATTGGTCTTTTATCCAAAAGTTTTTATGTACCTGGCTAAAATTGCAAAAGAAATGGACTATGAATTCGCCATGATTACCAATCAGGATGGCCTGGGTACCACAGCATTTCCAGAAGAAACCTTTTGGCCAGTACATAATTTTATTTTAAAAATATTTGAAGGCGAGGGCGTTAATTTTGATGAAGTGTTTATTGACAGAACTTTTCCCGAAGATAACGCCAATACGCGAAAACCAAAAACCGGGCTACTGACCAAGTATTTTGAAAATGGTTATGACCTCAAAAATTCGTATGTTCTGGGCGATCGCCTCACCGATATGGAACTTGCCAAAAACCTGGGTGCAAAGGGTATTTTTATCAATGACCACAACCATCTGGGTGAAGATGAAGTGACAACTGATCGTGAGCTTCTGGATAATTTTATTGCCCTCGAAACGAACGATTGGCAAAAGATCTACGAGTTTCTCAAACTTGAGAACAGGACGGCCTCGATCGTCAGAAAAACAAACGAAACAGATATACAGATAGAGCTCAACCTTGACGGTAAAGGCGAAAGCGATATCAGTACCGGCCTGGCCTTTTTTGACCACATGCTCGACCAGTTGGCACGGCATGGTTCCATGGATTTAAAAATCAAGGTGAATGGTGATCTTGAGGTCGATGAGCACCATACCATCGAGGACACGGCAATTGCACTCGGTGAAGTTTTCGCAATGGCACTGGGCAATAAACTGGGCGTGGAGCGCTATGGATTTTGTCTGCCCATGGACGATTGCCTGGCACAGGTTTCCATCGATTTTGGTGGGCGTAACTGGCTGGTCTGGGAAACGGATTTTAAACGGGAAAAAATAGGTGAAATGCCAACGGAAATGTTCCACCATTTTTTTAAATCCTTTACAGATGGCGCCAGAGCAAACCTGAATATTAAAGCAGAAGGCACCAATGAGCACCACAAAATAGAGGCGATCTTTAAGGCTTTCGCGAAAGCGATAAAAATGGCCATAAAACGGGATCCAGAAAAAATGGTGCTTCCGTCAACGAAAGGAATTTTATGAAGAATTTGGTCATTGTAAATTACGGAGCAGGGAATATCCAAAGTTTAAAATTTGCTTTTAAACGTCTTGGTGTTGATGCGGTGCTTTCTGACGATGCCGAGGAAATACGCGCTGCCGAAAGGGTGATCTTTCCCGGGGTAGGTGAGGCAAGCAGCGCTATGGCGAAGCTACGATCTACGGGTCTTGACAAAGTAATCCCGATGTTGAAGCAACCTGTTTTGGGGATTTGCTTGGGCATGCAGCTCATGTGTCGGCATTCTAGTGAGGGAAATACTACGGGACTCAGTATTTTTAATGTGGATGTTGTGAAATTTGATTATGATCTAAAGGTGCCGCAAATAGGCTGGAATGAGATTTTTGACCTTAAAAGCCGTTTATTTCAAGGTGTGCCGGATAATTCTTTTATGTATCTCGTGCATAGTTTTTATGCCGAGAAATGTCTCGAAACCATCGCTACCACAAATTATAATATAGACTATGCGTCTGCCCTGCAAAAGGATAATTTTTACGGTGTGCAGTTTCACCCGGAGAAAAGCGCTGAAGCAGGCGAAAAAATTCTGGAGAATTTTTTGAAAATTTAATTAAAAAAAATGTCAGAAAAGGTAAGAAACCATGAATCATAAAACGAATACAGATTCCCCTTCGATGGTTAGGGATATTCGCGTAATACCGGCTATAGACATCATTGAGGGTAAATGCGTGCGGCTGTCTAAAGGCGATTATGGTACGAAAAAGATCTATAATGAAAATCCACTGGAAGTTGCAAAAAGCTTTGAGGCGCATGGGATCGGGCACCTGCACCTCGTTGATCTGGATGGAGCCAAAAGCAAACATATCGTCAATCATAAAGTTTTGGAAAAGATCGCTTCACAAACCGATTTAAAAATTGATTTTGGTGGTGGACTCAAAACGGATGAAGATCTGCAGATCGCTTTTGAGAGCGGAGCAGACCAGATTACCGGAGGTAGCATTGCTGTAAAAAACCCAGAAGTTTTTAAAGGTTGGATCCAGAAGTTTGGCCCAGAAAAAATCATTTTAGGTGCCGATGCTAAGGATAAAAAAATAGCTGTTTCCGGTTGGCAGGAAGAATCTAATGAAAAACTGATCCCTTTCATAAAAAAACATAAGGAAAACGGAATTCAATATGTCATCTGTACTGATATCAGTAAAGACGGCATGTTAGAAGGGCCCGCCTTTGATTTATATAAGGAGATTATTCAAAAAACAGATGATTATTCTTACCCTAATGCGCTAAAATTAATCGCTTCTGGTGGGATTTCCCATTATGATGAATTGTCAAAACTTGACGAAATAGGCTGCGAGGGTGTGATCATAGGTAAGGCTATTTATGAGAACAGGATCAGCTTAAAGCAATTGGAACATTTTATACTGGGATTATGAGCACTTCTGCAGAAAAATTACGTGACGAATTCATAACAACCTCAATTTTCCGGCTGGACGAAAACACCCGTAAAATAGAAGTTTGCCTTGGCCAGCTCAGCGAGCAGGAAATTTGGCAAAGACCCAATACGTCCAGTAATAGTGTGGCTAATCAGATTCTTCATCTGTGTGGCAATATCAGGCAATATACTACCGCATCTTTGGGCCATAAAACAGATACGCGCGAGCGCGATGCAGAATTTACCGCTGAATCTGGCTTTGATAAAAACGGACTGATGCAATTGCTTTCCAAAACTTTGGCGGAGGCCAAAACGGTCATCAGAGCGGTGCAAGAAGATGAGTTGTTGCGCATACGCCCGGTGCAGGCCTACAAACTGAGTGGTCTTGCCAATGTTCTACATGTGGTAGAGCATTACAGTTACCACACCGGACAGATTATTTTTTGGACAAAACAGCTAAAAAATAAGGATATGGGCTTTTATGATGACAGGGATTTAGCTAAGTGCCAATAGATCTTTGAGCGAATAGTTTCAGTATTTAATGCGAGGTTTGAAGGAAAAATTTGAAAATGAGAAAAAGGATTGACTTAAAAATTTTAAAGATCTTCGCCTATGCGGAAAGGAAAACAAGACCATGCTAACGAAACGAATAATCCCCTGTCTGGATATAAAAAACGGCCGAACGGTAAAAGGGATCAATTTTCTTGATCTACGCGACGCGGGAGATCCAGTGGAGCTGGCGGCCAAATATGCCGAAACTGGTGCTGATGAATTGGTGTTTCTGGATATTTCTGCAACCGAAGAAAAGCGTAAAACGCTTGCCAATCTCGTGCTGCGCGTTGCAGAAAAAATCAATATCCCATTTACTGTGGGCGGTGGCATTTCCTCGGTAGAAGATGTGGATATACTTTTACACAATGGGGCTGACAAGGTCTCCATTAATTCCTCTGCTGTTAAAAATCCGCAGTTGATCAATGATCTTGCGGCAAAATTTGGATCCCAATGCGTAGTGGTGGCGATAGATGCTAAGCAGATCAACGGGAAATGGATCGTGCACCTGGTAGGCGGAAAAGTACCGACCGAAATCGACCTTTTCGACTGGGCCAAAGAAGTGGAAGAGCGCGGCGCAGGGGAGATTTTGTTTACATCCATGGATCATGACGGAACTAAAAATGGCTTTGCTAACGAAGCGCTTTCCGCCTTGAGCGAAAACCTAAACATTCCCATCATTGCTTCTGGCGGAGCGGGGAATATGCAGCATTTTGCGGATACATTCACCAAAGGAAAAGCAGATGCCGCTCTTGCTGCTAGTGTTTTCCATTTTCATGAAATTGATATTCCCGACCTCAAGTGGGAACTGAAAATGGAGAATATACCTGTAAGGCTTTAAAATCGGTTTTTAATGCATATTTTTGATTCAAAAATCTGAAATAATCAACTATCTTTCCTTAAATAAAATGCAGATCCACTATAACAGCGACGGCCTTGTACCCGCGATCATCCAAGATGCCAAGACCAAAAATGTGCTCATGCTGGGCTACATGAATGAGGAGGCTTTTTTAAAGACCAATGAACTTAAAAAAGTCACTTTTTACAGCCGTAGCAAAAAACGGCTGTGGACCAAAGGGGAGGAGAGCGGCAATTTTCTGGAGCTGGATTCTATTAAAAACGACTGCGATAACGATACGTTACTGATCACCGTAAATCCGCAGGGCCCTACGTGTCATAAAGGGACAGATACCTGCTGGGGCGAAGAAAATGTTCAGGAATTTGGGTTTTTAAGTGAATTGGAACAGGTGATCGCAGACCGCATGGCCAATCAGGAGAATGACGAAAGTTATGTGGCAAGCCTGTTCAGAAAAGGCATCAACAAAATAGCCCAAAAAGTGGGCGAAGAGGCTGTAGAAACCGTGATCGAGGCCAAGGACGATAATGATGAACTCTTCTTAAACGAGAGTGCAGATCTGCTTTTTCATTACCTGATTTTGCTCAAGGCGAAAGGCTTTGGGCTTGAAAATATTGAAGAGGTCCTTTTGGAAAGGAAAAAGTGATATACCTTCATTTGCTCAACCTGCATTTAAGGTCACCCCAATAACTGCATCAGATCACTTTCTGAAAGTTCCGGTACAGCTTCCACATCAATAATTGTGTCCGAAAGTAATTGCTTTTGCTCCTGAAGTTTGATTATTTTTTCCTCAATCGTGTCCCTGGTGATAAACCTGCTAACCATTACCTTACTTTTCTGACCGATCCGATGAGCGCGTGCAATGGCCTGCCTTTCGGCGAAAGGATTCCACCACGGATCCAGAAGTACGACATAGGACGCCGCGGTTAGGTTGAGTCCGGTTCCGCCTGCTTTTAGCGAAATAAAAAATAGTGAAATGCTATCGTTATTTTGAAAACGCTTGATTATGGCCTCGCGATCCGTTGTTTTGGTCTGCCCGGTAAGTGAAACGTAGTTGATATTTTCCTTATCGCACCAGTTTTCGTAAATAGTAAGATGTGAAACAAACGAACTGAAAATCAATACTTTCTTTCGTGCCTTGATTAATGTGGACAAATATGCCGTGACATCATAGAATTTTCCGGAAGGTTTTAATGTATTTTCATCGATTAATTTAGGATGATTGGCAACCTGGCGGAGTTTCATCAGCATGTTAATAATGTGAATTTTATTCTGCTTGCCTAAATCAATGCCCAGTAGATCATTTCTTGCGGCGGATTTTAGAGATTGGTATAACTTGTGCTGATCGGGCAACAATTCAGCGTAAAGGATCTGTTCTGAAAGTTCCGGAAGGTCTTGAGCCACTTGCTCTTTCGTCCTTCTCAAAATAAATGGATCTATAAGCGATTTGAGTTCGGCGACACGATCCTCATCCTGATTTTTTTCGATCGGATTCTTATATTTTTCCTTGAAAAAGCTAAAACTGCCAAGCATTCCGGGATTGATAAACTGCATCTGCGACCAGAGGTCAGAAAGCGAATTTTCAATTGGCGTTCCGCTCAGTGATAACTTGTGTCCTGCGCAGATACTGTTGATCGATTTAAAAATCTTTGATTCTTTGTTCTTGATCTGTTGGCTCTCATCGATAATCAGATAATTAAAACTGAACTTTTTTAATCGCTCGATATCCCTGTGCAATGTGGAATATGTGGTCAGAATGATATCGTAACCGGCAAGGTTAGGTGCATTCTCTTTGCGTTTGGGCCCGGTGTAGTTTAAAATCGTAAGGTACGGAGCAAATTTTCTAATTTCGTTGGCCCAGTTGAAGATCAGTGAGGCGGGCAGTACAGTGAGCGCCTTGAGAAAAGTTTTGGCCTGCAGCGGGCTGGAAAAAAGATCGAACTGTACACATTTAGCTCCATCTTTTTCTGGGATTAGTTCGTCTTTCGCGTAAGCAAGCACAGCGATGGTCTGCAAGGTTTTGCCCAGCCCCATGTCGTCGGCAAGGCAAGCGCCAAGGCCATTATGATAGTGGTTTATTAACCAGGAAACACCCTCATGTTGATAGGGGCGTAACGTGGCTTTTAACTTGCTGGAAGGAGTATAGGCAACCTCTTGTGTTTTAGATAACATTTTATTTTGCACTTCTACTACATTTTCCAAAAGCGTATAATTGCTCTTATTTATCCTGATGCTTTTGCTATGGATTTCGGCAAATTCAGCAAGGTTTTGGTAGCGTTTCAACCATTCCCCGGGAATAATAAATACCTGATTTCCGTCAAGCGGAAAAAGACGATCTCTGCGCTTTATGTAATCTATGAATTCAGAAAAGGCGATTTCACGTTCCCCGATTTTCACAGTACCGCGGATGTCAAACCAATCGCCTTTCAGTTCGTTTGTAAGAGCAATGGAATGCATTGCGGTTGAAGCATTTTTATCGTTCAGCAGCGGAGTTTTGATATTAAAACCTTCCTTTTTTAGTGCATTTATACATGTTTTCAGCCAATTAACAATTGCAAAAGGATCTTCATTGTTTTGCGTTTCTAACAAAAGGTTTGCGTTTGTACGGAGTCCTTTTGAAACCAGCAAGTGTATGATTTCCTTTTCGGCATCGTGATCGCGTTGAGTTTGTGTGATTGTGATTTCGTTTTCATTGTGCAAGGCAACCGAGGAATCTGTGTATTTATTGGCATGATAGTCAAAATGGCTTTCGCCGTAAGCGAAAACTACTTTAGCAACGTAGTATTTTTGAACAAAATCATAAACGGTCTCCAGCCTATAACCTGTTATTTTAGAATGAATAAGGATTTCAAATCCATTAGCAGTCACATCTACATTTTTAATGATAGGGATGATAACCTTATTCATATAAGTTTTTATCGTTTTCTGCTTTATGGAAATTGTTTCTTTGCTGAAAAATGGCTTCAGTTTATTAGCGTTGAGCCCTTCTATTCGGTAGAGGCTTTGATCCAGAATAATCCAGGAAGGATCGTTTAAGAGGATCAGAATATCGTGCTCTTTTGGGATTATGGTTTTTGCCTCATCTTTTAACGCAAAGGCATAATCGATGCCGGTTTCGGTTTTGGTAAACTCAAGTAAGGGTTGGAGTTCTTGACCACTCACCGTGAGTTCATACTTTTCAAAAGGGTCATTGCGATCTGCGCCTAGGCAAAGGTGGTAGGGATTATGAGTCAGTATTTCATAAAACGTATTGAGTTTTTGAGTTACAAAATTTAGAATCAATTTTTTGATTTTGATATCTTTTAAAAGAGCAGTCAAATCTAGTTTCTTACGGCTTTTTTTGGGTTTAAACTGCTGTTCCAGTGCTGCGGGTTTGAGAGTTTTGCAGATATCCAGAAGTAATGCATGCTGTGTTTCTGAAATGTCAATTTTAAAACTGCGCAGGGTATCGGTTTGGGCCACTTTTTTTAAGTAGCCCAGTTTTTCATTTTTTAAGGCAACAATATAGGCTTCGGGCAAAACAGGGAGTCCAAGAATCTGGGGGTCATAAAGGTTATAGCAAATAATTTTAGTATTCATTGACACAGTTTTGATTTTGGTAGGAAGACCAAAAGTATCAAATTATATATAGGCTTTATGATCATGAGCCGAAATCTTGTAGATGCTTTTATGCAGTGATAAAAGATTTCATGGAAATCGGGCATCTAAAATTTAAAATTAACTTCTAGCTTTTTTTGATGATTGACATAGACCACACTATTCGAAAGTAAAAAAGGCTTTCATTGCTGAAAGCCTTTTTAAAAATGCTAAAAAATGGTATTCCTAACCTATGAGATATCCGCCTGAATGCTACTATTTGAAAATTAGTGTATAACTTACCTGCTGTATTTTTCCATATAGCGTTTCCAGAGTTCGGTCTGGTGGGTTTCAAGGCTGATGTCGCGACCCTGGATCATTGCTTTGGTAAGGTTGTTTCCACTCATTTCTAAAGCGTTGCCGGTACTTACAAAAAGGGTGGCATCCTTACCAACTTCCAGTGTGCCCATGGTATCGCTGATGCCCAGGATTTTTGCGGGATTTTGGGTTATCAGGCTAAGGGCTTTTTCGAAACCCATACCTTCTGCTGTAATTTGTCCCGCATAAAATGGGATATTTCTAGCCTGCCAGAACTCGCCACTATTTCCCAGAGCGACCAGTACCCCGGCATCATCGAGAATTTTGGCCATTTTATAAGAAATGTCATAGTCATCGTCCTCAGCTTCGGGAAGTTCATGCACACGGGCCAGGATTACGGGAACTTTGGCCTTGGCAATGGCATCAGCGACTTTATAACCACGGTACGCGCCTACAAGAACAACCTTATCCAATTTCATTTCGTTTTTAAACTGGAGCACATCCATAATTTCCTTTTCACCATCTACATGTATATAGAGATTGGAACTGTCTTTTAAAAATTCGTTCATCGCCGCGTAGGGCAGGTTTTTAACATCACTTCCCCCGGCGTTATATGCCCTTGATTGTTTGATAAAATCCTTGATCTTAGCAACATCTTTACTGTAATCATCATTGGGTTTGTATCCAGGCTCTTCCCCCAGCCACCAGCGGCCGCGCTTAAAGCTATTGGGCCAGTTGAGGTGAATACCATCGCTGCGTTTTACAACAGCGTCCTCCCAATTCCATGCATCGAGTTGTACCACAGATGATGTGCCACTGATGGTACCGCCCTGGGGAACCGTCTGGGCGATGAGCACCCCATTGGGACGCATACTTTCTACCACTTTTGATTCAGCATTATAGGCGACAATGGCCTCAACGTTCGGGTTATATTCTCCTATCTCGTCCTCATCGTCGGTAGCGCGTACAGCACTGATCTCGACAAGGCCCAACGTAGTGTCAGGGGCGATAAAGCCAGGATAAATATGCTGGCCAGAAACATCTATGGTTTTGCCATCACTTGCTGTAGGGGCGGTATTTGCCTCATATATGCCTGTGATCTTACCATTTTCAATGGTGATCACGCTGTTTTTGATCACCTTGCCATTGCCAATGTGTGCCGTTCCACCTTTTAGGATGATTTTGCCTTCTTGTTTTGGAGCAGGCGTTTGCTGAGCGGAAAGTCCTAAGCTCGTGAATACTAAAAACGCGGTAATATATAGTATGTTTTTCATCTTAGTCTATGGTTTCTACGGTGTCACAATTCATCTGCTGATCTTCCTTCTTCTTTGCGGGCTGTGTCTTTAAGCCCTTGTTTTTTGCGGCAAGCATCATATTTTCCAGCTCATTTTTCTTCTCCTTGACCTGCTCACGCAATTTTTTATCGCGTTCGATATCAAAGTAAAGAGTGCCATCAATAATCGTTTTTTCCGCAACGGCGCTAACTGACATCGGGTTTGTGGACCAGAGTACCACATCAGCATCCTTACCTACTTTTATACTACCCGTTCTATTATCAATATGAAGCATTTTAGCGGGATTAAGTGTAACAAAATTCCAAGCTTCCAGTTCTGGTACACCGCCATATTTCATGGTTTTTGCCGCTTCTTGGTTAAGTCTTCTGGACATTTCAGCGTCATCACTGTTAATGGCTGTGAGTACTCCCTGGCTATGCATGATTGCCGCATTGTAAGGTATTGCATCGTTTACCTCATATTTGTAAGCCCACCAGTCGCTGAAGGTGGAACCGGCCACACCATGTTCTGCCATTTTATCTGCAACCTTATAACCTTCAAGAATATGTGTAAATGTATTGATCTTAAAACCAAAACTATCGGCTACCTTCATAAGCATATTGATCTCGCTCTGTACATAACTGTGACAGGTGATGAAGCGCTCCCCATTAAGGATTTCCAGTAAAGTTTCCATCTCGTAATCTTTACGATAGGGTTCACCGCTCTTCTTTTTCTCTCCGTATTCTTTGGCGCGCTGAAAGTAATCGGTATAAACCTGCTGAACACCCATACGCGTCTGTGGGAAACGGCTATCACTCTGCCAGTTGGATTGTTTTACATTTTCGCCCAGGGCAAATTTGATAAACTTAACATCCTTTAAGACCATCTGATCGATAGAAGTGCCCCATTTTAACTTCATTATCGCAGACTGCCCACCAATTGGGTTTGCCGAACCATGAAGAAGCTGAATGCTTGTAACGCCACCGGCAAGATCGCGGTAAATGGCCATATCATCAGGATCTACGGCATCGCGCATACGCACTTCTGCCGATGAATTTTGCCCTGCCTCATTTATATCAAAGGCGGCAATGTGCGAATGCTCATCGATAATTCCAGCAGTAAGATATTTACCCGTCGCATCAATTACATTTGCCCTATTGGAAGAAAGGTCTTTACCTATTTTATCTATTTTCCCATCTCTTATGAGGACATCGGTGTTTTTTAAGGCAACGGAATCCTCCCCGGTCCAGACGGTTGCATTCTTGAAAAGTATGGTCTCTGGTTTAAGTTTTTCAGCTGAACCAAAAGCTTCATTGGGATAGGTAAGCGGTAGCACTTCATGGGTTCCTTCATTTTTAGTCTTATCGTCCTCCTTTTTTTCGTTTGTATCGGTATCGGCTACCGCTGTGCTGGGACTACGTTGTGCATCAAAGGCAACCTCGCTCCCGTCGCGTGCAACGGCTTTGCCAACGAGCATATTGTCCTTGTTTTGGGCAATTAAGCGTATAAATTCTCTTTTTTTAGAGTAGGGTGCGGTAAAAGTAACGATAACCCAGCCATCGGTATAGGCAATTTTGGCTCCCAGTTTTTCGCTGCCCTGTTTTATGCTTACTTTGGGTTTTTCGGTTGACTTTGAGATATCCATGGTGTATGAACTTCCCTTAATGGAAAAATTATACTTCCCATCAATGTCTTTGATGTTCTGGTCTTTAATCTCAAATTTATTGCCCTGCACCCAGTTTTCATAAAGGATGACATCATCGTCAAAAACAGGTCCGGATGTCACCAGAAAATTGGCCCATGCGCCCAGTTTTAAGGTCCCCAGTTCATCAGATTTCCCCAAAAGTGCAGCGGGTGTAATCGTGAGCGCCTCCAGGGCTTTTTCTTTGGTAAGGCCATATTTAATAGCCGTCTTAAGCTTGCCCATAAACATGTCTGGAGATTTAAGCCCTTCTGAACTTAATGCAAAAGTGAGTCCCGCCTGTTGCATCTGTGCCGGATTAGTGGGCTCCTGATCCCAGGCCAACATTTGCTTCAGGCTGACATAATCAGCCTGATAAGGATCTTCAACATCATAGGCATCGGTAAAATTAATGGGAAGGATATAGGTGGCACCGGTCGCCTTTACCTCGTTCATGCGTAGGTATTCATCGCCGCCTCCCACAATAACAAAGGGCACTTGTACCTCTTTAGAAAGATTTGCGATACGCAGATCGTCGTAAAGCCCATCACCCTTAAAGATCTGTGGGAGATCCATGTTTTTATTCAATGCTTCTAATGAAAGGTCTTTGGTCTGCTCATGGCCACCGGCATACCATTTGGCATCTACAAAAACCTGACGGATCAATGCCGTTGCCCCCATTATAGAGGTAGGGTAGGACTGCTGTGATAAGTTACTTTTATTAAAAGAAAAAAATTGTGCACTCTCTACATTGAGCAGCCTGTTAGCATTATCGCCCTGCTCATTGAGCGCGACCAGAAGGCCGGTGCCCTGTGCAATGGCATCTGGCATGTGGGTCTGTACTATTCCAAAACCTGCCTTGAGCATTTCTTTGGCAGCTTTATCGTCATATTTGAACTTGTCCAGCGCATCGGTCTCTGGCCTAATGTGATCATTCCAGTAATAGCCTTCACGGGTAGGCTCATATACCTGACTGCGGCCGTTGCCCTCCCTTTTTGGTTTATCAATGCCAAAATCGGAATAGAGTTCAATAAATGAGGGGTAAACATGCTTGCCCTTTAAGTCGATCGTTACGGCATTGGTAGGAGCATCTACAGATTTGCCAACCGCCGTTATCTTTCCTTTGCGGAAAACGAGCATGCCATTATCGATCGTCTCTGTGGGAGATATATGTAAGATGGCATTTTTAATCACGGTATAATTGTCATTTCTGGCAATAACCCCGTCATTTTTAGGGAAGTAATCTTGGGCCTGAAGTAGGGTGCCCAAGAAAAGAAAACCCCCAAGGAGGAATAATTTTTTTAACATAGAATCGCGTTGGTTTTTGATTTAAGTAGCTAAAGATAGAAGAAGCAAATCTTTTAACAAATGAATGGCTTTATTTTAACGCAGTCTTTTCATGAAAAAATGAAAAAAGCAAATTATGTGCCTGCAACTGAAATACTCGTAAATTTCATCCGTAAAAATTTAGGATTTATCGCTTCCGCGAAAGCGCGGCTTGCTCAAACAAGATAGCATTATTAAGGAAGCATCTTTTTAGTCTTAAAATAATTGACAAGCAGCGCGACAACATAGTTGTAGCTCATCATGCCATCGGGTTGGTTATTGGCCTTTAGATAACCACCATAAAACTGCTCAATATACGGTGCCAGGGGGTTTTTAAATCTTGCCCAAAAGGCATACGACTCCATATAACTTGCAAAAATCCCTGGCCTTATTTGATCCCTTAATAGGTCCCCGGCATCCGGGTTTCGGTTATAAACTTCGCCCAGGCAATAGCGAAGTGCAAATATGTAACCTGAATATTTAAAATAAGGATCGCTATTGTTAGTCGTGGCCATAACGCTTATAAAGTTGGCTTCGTTTTCTTTGGCAAAACCTAGTTGGTGCGCTTCCTCGTGGCAGCATATCTGAGGCCACCTGTGACCGCTCACCAAACTATTGACTTGCGCTTCATTGGTAATTGGGTTGAGGTAACCACTGAAACCCATGATGGAAAGTGGGTATCTAAAGATGGAGTTTTTAATGCTTTTGGGTGGATAATCCAGTTTGGGGAAGCTGTCTTCGATTTGCGTGTAGCCCTGTGGCGTCTTATCAAATATCTCTTGAATGGTGTATGGAAAGACTACTGCAGCAGAGTCATTGGGCTCTAACTTTTCATGAAGTTCATTTGAACGCACGATCAGCCTTTGTGTTAAACTGATGAGTTCTTCCGTATTGTAATCGCTATCTATACCAAGCGCCTTGTGCAGTGGTAGCCGATAATAATTGAGCCCCCAGAGTATATGAAAAGCAAAGTATACAATGTTGATAATTACTATAGCTTCGGTAATTAATTTTAACCAGTTCTTGCCCTTTTTGCGGAAAAATTTTACCACTGCCAGAATAAGAAATAGGATGGCCAGAGCGTAAAGTATATCGCCTACGGAAAATGGAATCCAGCCCAGAAGGTAGCGTTCCATTTTTGAGATGTAGGGATAAATTCCGTTGGAATAGTAGGTTTCTATTAGTTGTGAATGATGGGCCAAAAACTTTATAATGATGATTTGTACCACCAATAAAATAAAATAGGATAGGAGCTTATTGTATTTCACATTAAAAATTTTCTAGAGAATCAACAATGTAGTGTATACTTGGAAAAATTTTGGTATTGGCAGCAAGTTAAAAATCATAAATATGAAGGCCCAATCTTTGCTTACCAGGGCAGGATAAAATCGTCTCAATACTGCTGTCTCGATGCCCCCCCATTTTAATATACCTGCGATACCGCAACCACCTCCTCATTGGTTATCTCCAAGTGTTTAGGCAATTTATTGTCTCGCGGCAGCACTGCTAGATAGCGATCAAAGTTTGAGGTATAAACCAGCTTAAAATGCGGTTTTACTTTAAGGTCAAGTTGATAGATGACCTCGTTGATAAATTCCTGGTGGTGTATGAGGTCATTGCTGCCCAGGTGAAAAATCCCTGTCCGGTCGCGATTGATCATAAAGTGGATCTGCTGCGAAAATTTTTTATCAGTGGTTGTATTCATGATTAGATGCGGAAAAACCTCTACTTCTTTGCCATCCATGATCTGTGAGCGCAGCTCGCGCACCCGTGGACTGTTAAGGCCAAAAACCATGGGAAGTCTTGCGACCACATATTGCTCTTCGGGCAGACCGCGCAGAAAAAAGTTTTCACAGCGTATCTTGAACTTACCGTAAGGGCTTTCGGAAAAGGTCTTATCCATCTCGTAGGATGGATAATTGGTAAATGCGTCAAAAACATTAGATGACGAAATAAAAATCACCTTGATTCCTGTGCGCGCGGCATAATCGGCCAAATCTTCATGAGCATCCATCTGGCCATCAAAATTACCGCGCAATGTTGAGATTACGATTGTGGGCCTGATGCGGTTCAGAATCTCATAAATACTGTCCTGCACAACATCAAAATGTACGAAACGCTTGTTGTCAGAATAAATTTTACCTGTATGATAAGTGCCATAGGTGTCATAATAGCGGTACAATTCTTTATAAAGCGCACCGCCAAGAAAACCGCTGGCACCGAGGATCAATATTTTATGTGTCGTGTTGATAAAACGAACTTTTTTTTCAAGTTAAAACAAAGATTGCATTTTGTAGCCTTTTTAAAGGCCACATCATTAGCTAAGGCGATGTTGATTAACGGTGCCTCTTAATCAAAAATCTAGTTCTGGATTTTAAAAGCTTTAAAGCATTTTTTAAAGTCGGCCCTTATAGAACGGTAACTTTACAACGGTGGCCGGTAGGGCATTCTTGCGTACCTGAATAAAAATTTTACTTCCCGGTGATGACAGTTCAAGGGGAACGTATCCCAGGCCTATGCCTTTATTCAAAGAAGGGGACATAGTGCCAGAAGTAACCTCGCCGATCACGCTATCATTTTCATCGACGATACTGTAGCCCTGACGGGGGATGCCCTTACCTTCTAGCTCAAATCCTACAAGCTTCCTTGTGGGGCCATTTTCTTTTTCGGCCTTAAGATTTTGGCTATTGATAAATTCTTTGTTGAATTTGGTGATCCATCCCAGATTGGCCTCAATAGGGGAGGTGGTATCGGTTATATCGTTTCCGTAGAGACAAAAACCCATCTCAAGCCTTAGGGTATCACGGGCGGCAAGGCCAATGGGTTTTATACCGTAAGGTTCTCCGGCTTCCATAACTTTTTCCCAAAGTTGCTTTGCATACTCATTATGGCAATAGATCTCAAAACCACCACTCCCCGTATAGCCCGTTGCGCTTATGATCACATAATCGATTCCGGCAAAGGGAGCAACCTCAAAATGATAGAATTTTATTGCCGAAAGATCGGTTTCGGTTAGGGATTGCATGGCCTCAACAGCTTTGGGGCCCTGGATAGCCAAGAGGGAATGATTGTCTGAAATGTCCTTAAGCTCAGCCTCAAATGTATTGTGCGCATTGATCCAGTCCCAGTCCTTCTTAATATTTGAGGCATTCACTACAAGCATGTATTCATTTTCGCGGATGCGGTAAACAAGCAGATCATCTACGATCCCCCCTTTTTCATTGGGCAGGCAATTGTATTGCGCACCGTCAACTTTTAATTTAGAAATATCGTTGCTACAAAGCGCTTGCAGCAGGTCAAGCGCGCCTTTACCCGTGACCAGAAATTCTCCCATGTGTGATACGTCAAAAACACCGACTCCTGACCGCACGGTTTCGTGTTCAGCCTTAACGCCCTCATATTGTACCGGCATGTTATACCCTGCAAAGGGAACCATTTTAGCGCCCAGCGCCCTGTGTACTTCTGTAAGTGCAATATCTTTCATAAGCTTTTTTTTAGGGTTGTAAAGGTATTTAAATATTTGATTATGGCAGGGGGATTTTGTCTTTCGCTTTTAGCGGGGACACGCTCAACTACTAAAATTTTTATTTCAGACTGAACCCTAAATCAGTTTTGAAACGCTATTTTTTTAAGACAATTTCTGTACAAAAACATAAGCTTCTATTAAAGTATTGCGCTAAAGGCAACCTGCTGTTTTATTGTCGCATTTATGTCATAATTTGAGGAGATAGTTATGTGATTTGAAAACGGTTTTAATGCTCGTTAAAAGTTGGCCTGATGGGCATCTAATGCTCGTGCTCGCTGCAAAAACAATATTTCATGTTTCGTGAAAGCATAACAACTCATATAAATCAGAAGAAATAACAAATAATCTAATCACTATGAAACCCAAAGTAATTGTAATAACTGGTGCTTCAGGCGGTGTAGGCCGCGCTACAGCAATTCAATTTGCCAAAAAGGGAGTTAAAATATTGCTGATCGCCCGCGGAAAGGCCGGCCTTGAGGGCGCAAAAAAAGATGTGGAAGAGCATGGTGGGGAAGCCTGGATCTATGCAGCAGACGTTTCTGATGAAGAACAAATGGAGGCCGCAGCAGATTTTGCCGAGCGCGAACTGGGCCCGATAGATGTCTGGATAAATAATGCGATGGTGAGCGTTTTTAGCCGGGTGGTTGATATGGAGCCCGGCGAATATAAACGGGTGACCGATGTAACTTATCTGGGGCAGGTTTTTGGCACTATGGCAGCACTCAGGCGTATGAAAAACCGTAATTGCGGGAGGATTATCCTCGTAGGCTCTGCACTGGCCTACCGTGGTATACCACTGCAATCTGCCTACTGTGGCTCAAAGCATGCTATACAGGGCTTTTTTGAATCCCTGCGCGCTGAGCTGTTGCACGATAACATAAATATTGAACTTTCCATAATACACCTGCCGGCGATGAATACCACCCAATTTGGATGGGTTAAAAGTCGCTTTGACAGGAAACCAAAACCCATGGGTGCGATTTATGAGCCTGAAGTGGCCGCCCGTGCGATTGTAGATCTTGCTAAACATCCTCAGCGGCAGCGTATGGTGGGCATACCAACCCTAAAAACGGTATGGGGCAACAAGTTTTTGCCGGAGTATTTGGATCGCTATATGGCCATCAATGGTTTTGATGGTCAACTCACCGATACACCTGAAGAACCTGACCGCCCAAATAACCTTTGGGAACCTATCAACGAAGATCGCGGTATTCACGGAGATTTTGAAGACAGTGCCGCTCATCTGAGTATTTACGATCAGTTGGAAGAGCATAAAAAATCGCTTGGTCTGGTCGGGTTAGGATTTACCGGAGCGTTTTTATTGAGCAGGATTATCAGGAAGATTTTTTAAGCAAAAATCTTTTGAAACCTTCATAATCCTTTATTTTCGTGGCGACTTTGGGCTTATTCAGTACCATTTTGATCTGCTCGGGAATTTGTATTTCGGTATCTATAAGACCATCCATTACCGGCAGGAATTTAACAGGATGCGCTGTTTCCAGAAAAATGCCGTAAATATCCTCGTTTTTTCGCATAAACTTTTTAAGACCCAAGTAGCCCACAGCGCCATGCGGATCTGCAATATAGCGGGTGCGTTTATAAATATCAGTAAGGGCCTGGCGGGTCTCATTGTCTGTAAAAGAGTATGAGGTTAGCTTTCGCGAAAGCGCAGCAAGATCATTATTAAAAAGCTTTTGAATTCTTATAAAGTTGCTGGGATCACCCACATCCATCGCGTTGCTAATGGTTGCTACGGAAGGTTTTGGTGCGTATTTACCCGATTTTAGATATTCTGGGACCACTTTATTGCTATTGACCGAAGCTACAAATTGATGTGCCGGCATACCTAACTGATGGGCTATCAGGCCGGCGCAAATATTGCCAAAATTACCGCTGGGTACCGAAAAAACGATTTGTTTATTATGTTTTTTGGCCTGTTTATAGGCAAAAAGAAAATAAAACAGCTGTGGCAACCACCGTGCTACATTGATTGAGTTAGCTGAGGTAAGTTTTCTTTTTTGGGTGATTTCGCTATCTACAAAGGCCCTTTTGACCATCGTCTGGCAATCGTCAAAAACGCCGTCTACTTCGAGTGCAGTGATGTTTTTGCCCAGTGTTGTCAATTGTTTTTCCTGTACGTTGCTTACCTTTGCGCTAGGATAGAGGATGACCACATCAACGCCTTTTACTTTATAAAAACCGCGTGCGACTGCACCGCCGGTATCTCCACTGGTGGCTACTAGCACGGTTACAGGTTCCGGTATTTCTTTTCTGGATGAGAAATAACCCAGGCAATGGGCCATAAAACGGGCCCCTACATCTTTAAAGGCCATCGTCGGGCCATGGAAAAGTTCAAGTGTTGCTACATTTTTCTCAATTTCAACCAGGGGGAAATCAAAAGACAGCACATCGGCAATGATATCACGCAGCTTATCTTCAGGAATGCTTTCTCCAACAAACTGCCTGATCGCCTGGTATGCGATCTCATTGTTTGAAAGTTGTTCTATATTTTCAAAAAAAGAATCGGGCAGCGGACTGATACTTTTCGGAAAGTATAAGCCTTTATCGGGCGCAATGCCCCGCGTCACGGCTTCTTCAAAACTTACTTCGGGTGATTTTTGGTTTAGGCTGTAATAGTTCATTATATGCGGAAAAAAATTAAGGGTTCAATATCTTTAAAACATTTGATTTATCGGCATTTCTTTGGGCTTATTTATCCGGTTTTATCTTGAAAACTTTTTTGAGACCCTAAACCTCGCCAGGGTGGATAGCACAATGTACAAATGCCAGTTTATGTATGGCTACTGTTGTGAGCACAAACGGATAAATATCGGGCTTTCCCATACTTCGGTTCATTGAATTTAATCCATAGGCAAGCGGAATATATTGCGCGATGATCTCATTAAAATTAATCATAGCATAAGGGTCAGACTGGATATGGGTTGTCATATGGTTTATATTATTCAACTTTGGAGCTATCTTAACGCCAAAACTATAAGCTGTTTCCAGCGTATCTACAATATGCAGATAGTGCGCCCAGGTTTCTGCCCAATCTTCCCATGGGTGGCTGGAGGCGTATTTGGTAATAAAATTGTCACGCCAGTTATTTGGTGGTCCATTTTCATAATGCCTTTGCAGCGCAACCGCATAATCCTGATTGGCATCTCCAAATAGTTCTGTAAAATCCGACAATAGATTAGAGTTTGGTTTGATGAGCACTTCCCAGTAAAAATGGCCAACCTCGTGCCTAAAATGCCCCAATAAAGTCCTATATCGCTCTTTCATCTTAGCTTTCATTGCCTCGCGGTGTACGGGGCTAGCTTCCTCTAGACTCAGTGTGATGAGTCCGTTGAGGTGACCGGTCATCACAGGTGTGATCTTGCCTTTGATTTCCTGTGGTGCAAGAAAATCAAATTTGAGGGCAATAGCTCCCGTTTCAGAGCTAAAATTAAGGGGTAGGTTGAGTCTGTTGAGACTGTAAATTAAGCGGTGCTTTGCGGCCTCGATCTTACGCCAGCGTTTCAGGTTTTTTTTATGCCCTAGATTTGGGATGGTGTGGTTGAGCTGGCAGGCCTCACAAAAGTCACCTTCTTCTTTTGAGTCGACGAGCCAATTACAAACTTTATGTTGACGGTTTTTACAGGACACTAATGAAACCTGGGATAAGGCATCCCTAAAATCTTTACAGTCTTTGCTTGCCAGCATCGTATCCGTTCTAGGAGCGTAACCCAAAAAAAAACCGCATTGCTCACAGCTTGTGTTTTCAAAAAAAACAGGATTGCCACAGTTCTGGCACTGGTAAAGTTTCATAATTAGGCCTTATTTGAATGCTGCTTCAAATGTAGGCTGTTTTCATTTGAGAACTATAACGCAATAACTTTTTCTAGGGATTGAGGCTTATTGATGTAAGTTTTCCCGTTAATGGGCCAGCCCAATTTTTTCTAAAAATGGATTGGAAAACAGGGATGCCATTTCCTTAGAAAGCAATGTACCGCGCTGCTCGATCCATTTTTCGGCTTTTTCACCATACATATGAGAAACTAGGCCGGGCGTTGACCAATCTGAGTTTTTACCCCAATGCATGGTAAAGGCAATACTATTTTTCCTAAGTACATCGATTATCAGCCTGCTGTATTCCTCCAGGCTGATAAGGCGGTTCGATTTATCCCAGAGCACACCATCTATTTCTATCATGCAGGTGATGGGAAATTGGGTAAATGCCAGTGTTGCTTGAGATTGTTTTACAAAGCGCATGGCAAAAATGCCAGGGATGGGGCCTTCTTTTTTGGTCATTTGTACTAAGGCGTCCAGGGCTCTTGCGCTATTTCTGTACTCTACGCCAATTGAGCAGGCAAAGGCAGGACCCTGATAAGGGGCATCCCAAAATGTTTCATAA
Source organism: Leeuwenhoekiella sp. (assembly GCA_965219335.1). Classification (GTDB taxonomy): domain Bacteria; phylum Bacteroidota; class Bacteroidia; order Flavobacteriales; family Flavobacteriaceae; genus Leeuwenhoekiella. The sequence continues at coordinate 638,409 of CBDCNG010000007.1, read as the reverse complement.
AGTGTACCTATCGTTTCCTCATCAACTTCGGGGAGAATCTGTTTTTCCAGTTTCTTTATAAACCAGGGGATGCTTTTTGGAAAACTTTCACTCAGCTTGATCAATAGATAGATCAGGTCCCGGTAAATCGATTTTTGAATGGTCGTAAATGGATCGGGATAGGGCGTCTCGTACTTTTTTTTGTACATTAATTCCACCACATACTTCGCCTCATCAGCATAGGGATTCATAAATACCTTATAATGGTAGGGTCTTGTAGGCTTTCCCGCCGTATTGGTTTCGCCCTCGATTTTAAAGTTGGAGTTTTCAAAATCCATCGTCTCCGCGAGGTTTAATGCGAGGTTTTTATCAATTTTTTTGACGTAGCGCTTTAGCAAAAAACGGTCTTCAGCTTCTAGTACGACCCCGTGAATAAACCCAAAACTGCCCAGGCTGACCAAGGCCGCATTATAGAGATCATCTTTTCTGATGATCCGTGTTTTGATCCCTTTCGCGAAAGCGTCATTTAACGCTGGCTTGCTTTCCCGCTCCAAATAAACGCTATCTGACGGATCGGGCCCGGTGAGCAGATGGATGCCCACTACATAATCCTGCACCGCACCTACGTCGAGAGCTGATCCGTGAACTCCGGTAGAGATACAGCCCGCTATGGTCTGACCGTTACTGGCACCGGTAGTTTTGAGCGATTTACCATGACTGCCCAGAATTTGTGAGATTTCCTTAATGGTATTGCCGCACTCAAAAAAGAACAAGTTGTTGGGATCATACTCTGAATCTGCATGCACGTCGACTTTTGTAATGGGTAAATGCAGGTTCATATAGCTGTTGTAGTGCAGGCGGTCTGGGTGGTGCGCAATATTTGACAACGACCACCGCGATCCATATGCACGAAATCCTTCGCCGGTATTGAGGCTTTCTTGTAAAAGCCGTTGGATTTCGACCGTGGCATCATTGTACCGGTCTCTGGGATCAGGGAGCGTTGTGCTGCCCTCCAGCTCTGTGATCAGCAGTTTTTTTAAGGGGAATGGGCCGTTTTTATGTAGCGTATCCCAGTTTTTTTTGTTATAAGTGGTAGTGGTTGCCATGTTTTTATTTTATCCCATTCCATTGGCGCGGGAAAGGCCAATGGAAATCCCCTTTAAGCAAGGCTGGATAGGGTTTCATTGCTCTGGTTTCATGCAGACATATTTTAATCTTACCTTTCTTTTATTACCAAATGTGGCAAGGTAGAGTAGGCTTCCGCCAAAAGTATTGCGATATTCTACTGAAAATAATTTTCCGCTGGCACAGCGGTCTCGCCGCACCCTAATGGACAGCTCGTCAGTCGTGATTCCGGCCGAAACGACCGTATCCAATTCTACCACCATCTTATCGCGGTACCAGTCATCGCGCTCGTTAAACTCGCCCATAGGAGCGCCCATCGTACTCACCAGCCGCACCGAATAGCAGGAAGCGCAGAGGCTAAGTATTAATAGGGCGATAAAATGACGGGTAGAGGGGATTTTTGGTATTATATTGATCAGGCGCATTTTATATCTTGTTGGTAGCGGAAAGATATAAGTATTTAGTAAGCAAGTAAATAGGGGAAAACACCCGTTTTATAGGGGAAAAAATTAAAGTGATAAGGGTTTTATCGACTAAAGACTATTTTGCATTATTTAGGTTGCAAGAAATCGCATACATTCAATATCTAAACGAAAAGGGCATCGATATTTTGGAACAAATGTTAATTGTAAATTGGTAAGATTTTGCCTTTTTTCAGTTTGTTTTAGGAAAAACGGAACGGTTTAGGAGACTGCAAGTTCCTTTCTTAAAAATTCGGCTGTATAACTCTTTTTGTCCATTGCGACTTTTTCGGGAGTTCCCGTAGCCACGATCTCGCCGCCATTTTTACCGCCCTCATAACCAATATCGATAATATGGTCTGCAACCTTGATCACATCCATGTTGTGCTCGATGATCAAGACGGTGTTGCCTTTGTCCACAAGCCGGTTCAAAACGTCCAGAAGCACCCTAACATCTTCAAAATGAAGGCCCGTCGTAGGCTCGTCGAGAATGTAAAAAGTATTGCCCGTATCGCGTTTAGAGAGTTCAGTTGCCAGTTTTATACGCTGTGCCTCCCCGCCGGATAGGGTCGTAGAGGGCTGCCCCAAGGTGATATATCCCAGGCCTACATCTTTAATTGTTTTCAGCTTACGGTGTATTTTGGGGATATGCTCAAAGAATTCCACCGCGTCGTTAATGGTCATTTCCAATACATCAGAGATAGATTTGCCCTTATAACGTATCTCCAGCGTTTCGCGGTTAAAGCGTTTACCCTGGCAAGTCTCACACTCGACATATACATCGGGCAGGAAGTTCATCTCGATAACCCGAAGACCACCGCCACGGCAAGTCTCACAGCGCCCACCTTTTACATTAAAACTAAAGCGGCCGGGCTTATAACCCCGTATGAGCGACTCTGGTATTTTGGCAAAAAGGCTACGTATCTCACTAAAAACACCGGTATAAGTTGCCGGATTAGACCGTGGGGTGCGGCCAATGGGAGTTTGGTTGATATCGATCACCTTATCGCACTCATCCAGCCCCTTTATACTTTTATAGGGTTTGGGTTCTTTAACGCCATTAAAATAATGCGCATTCATAATCGGGTAAAGCGTCTCATTGATAAGAGTGGATTTACCGCTCCCAGAAACACCTGTGATCAAGATCATCTGCCCCAGCGGAAGCGTGAGGTTTACTTTTTTAAGGTTGTTACCCGTGGCACCCTTCAGTACAATTTTTTTACCATTGCCCTTCCTGCGCTCATGCGGAATTTCGATCTGCATGGTTCCGTTAAGGTACTGCGCAGTCGTGGTGGAGTGTTTTTCAATCTCTTTGGGCGTTCCTTCACTGATGACCTCCCCGCCATGTTTACCGGCCTTGGGGCCTATATCGATCACGTGGTCGGCCCGCAGGATCATATCCTTATCATGCTCAACAACAATAACACTGTTGCCCAGGTCTCGCAGAGATTCCAGCGAGTTGATCAATCGTTCATTATCCCGCTGGTGCAGGCCTATGCTGGGCTCGTCTAGTATGTACAGTACGCCCACTAGCTGTGAACCGATCTGCGTAGCAAGCCTGATGCGCTGTGCCTCACCACCCGATAATGATTTGGAACCACGGTTCAGCGAAAGATAGGTAAGCCCCACATCGACTAAAAACTGAATGCGGGTACTGATCTCCTTTAAAATTTCGGTGGCGATGGCGGTCTGTTTTTCGCTTAAGGCGGAAGGAAGATCCTTAAACCATTGAGCCAGTTCCAGGATATCCATCATTGCCAGGTCAGCGATGCTTTTTTCGTTTATACGAAAGTAGAGCGACTCCTGTTTTAAGCGTGCCCCGTGGCATTCTGGGCAGGTGATGTTATCCATATAATCTTTGGCCCAGCGTTTGAGGCTGCTAGAATCATTGTTGTGGTAGGTCGTCTCAATAAAATTGGCTACCCCTTCAAAATCGATCTTATAATCCCGATTTACGCCCATGGATTTGGATTCGAGGGTAAATTTCTCATTTCCACCATAGAGGATCATATCAAGGGCTTCCTTTGGAATTTTCTCAATTGGGTCGCTAAGTTTAAAGTCAAATCGCTGTGCTATGATTTCCAGTTGCTTGAAGACCCAGTTTTTTTTCTGGGGACCATGTGGTGCTAATCCACCACTTTTGATCGATTTTTTTCGGTCTGGGATGATTTTATTCTCATTGACCACCCGCAGCCTACCGATGCCATTGCATTTGGGGCAGGCTCCCTTAGGGGAATTGAATGAGAAATTGTTTGGCTCAGGATTGGGGTAACTGATTCCTGAAGTTGGGCACATTAAGTTCCGGCTAAAATAGCGTACGTCATCGGTATCCTGGTCTAGTACCATAAGCACATCTTCGCCACGGTACATGGCCGTGTTTATAGTTTGAAGCAGGCGTTTACTTAGATCGGTGCTATCATCAACTTTAAGTCGGTCGATCACGATCTCAATATCATGGGTCTTATATCGATCTACCTTCTTACCCTTAGTAATGTCGCGTACCTCACCATCTACGCGCACTTTGACGAAACCTTGTTTGGCAACCTGTTCAAAAAGTTCACGGTAATGCCCTTTTCGACTTCGTATAACGGGGGCAAGTATATTGATCCGTTTATCTTTAAACTCACTAATGATGAGTTGCTTGATCTGATCATCGCTGTAGCTTACCATTTTTTCGCCAGTAACATAACTATAAGCGTCACTTGCCCGAGCATAAAGCAGGCGCAGAAAATCATAGATCTCGGTGATCGTGCCCACGGTAGATCGCGGACTTTTACTTGTGGTCTTCTGCTCGATGGCAATCACAGGAGAAAGGCCTTCAATCTTATCTACATCCGGCCGCTCTAAACCTCCCAAAAATTGCCTTGCGTATGCCGAAAAAGTCTCGATATACCTGCGCTGCCCCTCGGCATAAATTGTATCAAAGGCCAGCGAACTCTTCCCGCTACCGGAAAGGCCAGTGATCACCACCAGTTTTTCACGTGGAATCTTAACGTCTATATCTTTAAGGTTGTGCTCTCGAGCACCATAAACCTCAATGTAATCCTGTGTTTCTGCCATTTTCTTTTTCAAGGCTGCAAAGGTACTTAATCTGCTTCTACGATGTTGTAAAATGAAATGTTGAATTTATAATATTAATGGCTCCTGAAGTTTGGAAAATCTTAAATAACGATTGTCAACTATTATAGCTTTTTATAGACTTCTCTTGAGATGTTTAATATCATTTGTCTTTAGGTTTATATGACTTATTGTATTGTCTAAGGTATCCATTAATCCCGTTTATAACCTTAAAATATGCGCCATTTTGCAGGGTGTACAAAGAATTCAGAATAAAAAAATTCGTTTAAAGCTTAGCGCTAACAATACTCCCGTTTCCCATAGAATATCTATCTTTAATTTTTTAAAATTAAAATTCAAAAGATTCCATAAAATCATGGGCAAAGTAATCACATTCGGCGAGATCATGTTACGGCTTTCCACCAGTGGTCATCAGAGGTTTTCACAGGCTAAAGAGTTTAGGGCACATTATGGCGGTGGTGAATACAATGTTGCGGTATCTCTTGCCAATTATGGTATCGATACAGAATTTGTTACTCGCTTGCCAAAAAATGAATTGGGCGATACTTCTCTGGCCGAAATACGAAGGAACCGCGTGGGCACCTCAAATATCATAGAAGGGGGCGAACGTCTGGGGCTTTATTTCCTGGAGATCGGTGCGGGGTTGCGCAGTAGCAACGTTGTTTATGATCGTGCTCACAGTGCCTTTTCTGAGATCGAAACAGGTATGATAGATTGGAAATCCGTTTTTAATGGGGCAACCTGGTTCCACTGGAGTGGGGTTACACCAGCCGTCTCTCAGAATGCCGCAGCAGTGTGCCTGGAAGCGGTAAAAACCGCACATGAGATGGGTCTTACCATTTCTGCAGACCTGAACTACCGATCTAAATTATGGAAATATGGTAAACAGCCCAACGAGATTATGCCAGAACTCTTACATTATAGTAATGTGGTTTTGGGCGATTTGGATACTGCTTTTTTCATGCTCGGCGATCAACAGTTCACTCCTGATTACACGGATATAGAATCACTGCCCACATTTTACAATCGATTGGCCAATTTCTGTCCACATCTTGATTTTATGGCGACAACCTTGAGGTATTCGGTAAGTGCTTCCCATCAGAAGATCGGTGGGATCCTCTACGATGGCAGTGCCATTTTTAAAACGGCGCTCCGTGAGGTAAGCGACGTCGTAGATCGCGTGGGCAGTGGGGATGCTTTTATGGGGGCTCTTATTTACGCGCTGATCACCGATAAAAAGAATCCGCAGCGCGCATTAGATCTGGCCGTAGCAGCTTGTTGCCTAAAGCATACCATAGATGGGGATTTTAATCTGATCAGTGTGGCCGAAATGGAAAAAATGGCTACTGGAGATCTTTCGGGAAAAGTGGCGAGGTAATATTAACTTTAAAAATAACTGATAAGAAATGTCAACCTTTACCAGAATAGAAGTTGCCGGCCTCATGCAGCAAACAGGCCTTGTCCCTTTATTTTATGATGCCGAAATCAGCGTGGGCAAGAAAATATTGAAGGCCTGTTATGACGGTGGCGCGAGACTTATGGAATTTACGGCACGTGGTGATTTTGCACATGAGGTCTTTGCCGAGCTGAAACACTATGTTCATGACGAACTGCCTGAAATGGCTATGGGTGTCGGATCAATCACTGATGCTGGTGCGGCCTCATTGTACATGCAGCTGGGTGCTAATTTTATCGTGACGCCCAGCCTACGGGAGGATATTGCACGGGCGTGCAATCGTCGCAAAGTACTATGGTCTCCCGGCTGCGGCACGTTAACTGAAATCAATGCTGCAGAAGAACTGGGCTGTGAGATCGTAAAATTGTTTCCCGGGGCCATTTACGGCGCTGGTTTTGTCAAGGCGATCAAGGGTCCACAACCGTGGACGAATATCATGCCCACCGGTGGCGTGACCACCGCAGAAGAAAACCTTCGGGAGTGGTTTGATGCCGGTGTTACCTGTGTGGGTATGGGCTCTAAACTGATCTCTAAAGAAATGCTGGCGAAAAAAGACTATGAGGGACTCGAAAAAACCGTAAGGGAAACCTTGGCCCTCATCCAAAGAATAAGAAATCAAAAACTTTCATGAAAACCTTTATTACCGAAGATTTTTTACTGCAAAATGAATTTGCCAAACGATTATACCATGAGCACGTCAAAAATCTGCCTATCATAGATTATCATAACCATCTGCCGCCTCAAAATATAGCTACAAATCATATTTTTGAAAATATCACGCAAGTCTGGCTGGCTGGCGATCACTATAAATGGCGCGCCATGCGGGCGTTGGGTGCTGAAGAACACTTTATTACCGGAAGTGCATCTGATAAGGAAAAATTCATTAAGTGGGCTGAAAGTGTTCCTTATACCGTGCGCAACCCGCTATATCACTGGACACATCTCGAGCTGAAGCGTTATTTTCAGATTGATGAACTCTTATCTGCCGAAAATGCAGGGGCAGTCTACGATAAGACATCTGCTATGCTTAGAGAGGATTCGCATAGCACGATAGGCCTATTAAAGCAGCAGCAGGTGCAAACCCTCTGCACCACAGATGATCCCATCGATACTTTGAAGTATCACACATCTATTGGAAAAAACCCGATGGGCATTAAGGTTTTACCAGCTTTTAGACCGGATATGGCCTATGCTGTAGAAAATACCGAAGCGTATATCTCGTATATTGAAAATCTGGAAGAAGCCTCAAACTTAAGTATCACGAGTTACAATGATCTATTGCAGGCGCTCGAAAATCGTATCGATTATTTTCATACACATGGTGGCCGCCTGGCTGATCACGGTTTGGAGCAATTATATCTATTTGATGAAAGCGCCCAAAATATCGATTCAATCTTTAGAAAGCTGAAGGATAGCAAAGCACTAAATACCCAGGAAATCCAGTATTATAAAATGAAAACGCTTCTCTTTCTGGGCAGATGCTACCATAAAAAAGGATGGGTACAACAATTCCACCTCGGTGCGCTACGCAACAATAATGCGCGTTTATTGGGTGCGCTGGGGCCTGATACCGGTTTTGACTCGATTGGGGATTTTTCTCAGGCGCAAGCCTTGAGCAAATTTTTAGATATACTTGATAGCGCAGACGAACTCCCCAAAACCATACTTTACAACCTAAATTCCGGCGATAATGAGGTTATGGCGACGATGGCGGGAAATTTTAACGATGGCAGCACGCGTGGAAAAGTGCAGTACGGTTCGGCCTGGTGGTACCATGACCAGAAGGAAGGTATGGAAGACCAGCTCAATACACTGAGCAATCTTGGTATCTTAAGTACCTTCATCGGGATGTTGACTGACTCTAGAAGCTTTCTTTCCTTTCCGCGGCACGAATACTTCAGACGCGTTTTGTGTAACCTGATCGGCAAAGATGTTCACAACGGAGAACTGCCATCTGATGAAAAGTGGCTGGGCAAGATCGCCGCAGATGTATGTTATCATAATGCTAAAAACTATTTTGATTTTTAGTCTGGCTTTAAGCTGTTGCAATCCGCTTTCGCGAAAGCGGGATCGATTTAAATTTTGAATAGAATGATCATAAATATCAGAGTTAATAAAAATATCCATGCATACCGTTACTTGGGGAATCATAGGCTGTGGAGATGTGGCTGAGGTCAAAAGTGGACCTGCATTTCAAAAGATTAAGAATTCTGAAATCGTTGCTGTTATGCGCCGTGATGGGAAGAAGGCAGCCGCTTTCGCGAAAAGACATCAGGTGCCATTCTGGTATGATAATGCGCAAGAGCTTTTGGAAAATCCCACGATCAATTCTATTTACGTAGCAACTCCTCCATCAACCCATTTAGAATATACAGTGCTAGCCCTAGAGGCAGGCAAAAATGTTTATCTGGAAAAACCAATGGCGCTATCTGCTGCTGAGGCTCGGGAGATAATTTATGCTTCTAAAAATACTCTTGGAAAAATAACTATAGCGCATTATCGCAGGTGTTTGCCCTCATTTTCAAAAGTCAAAGAACTTTTGGATCAAAAGAGTATAGGGGATATTCGATTCGTAGATCTCAAATTACTACAGCCTACAGATTCGGGGATTATTGCAAATACTGAAGATAATTGGCGCCTTAATCCTCAAATTTCCGGCGGTGGTTATTTTCACGATTTGGCACCACACCAGCTAGATATGATGTATTACTTATTTGGCGAAATAGCGGCCTATCACGGTTTTGCAAACAGCCAAAACAGAAAATACGGGGCAGATGATATTGTAAATGGGATCATTGCATTTAAAAGCGGTGTTCAGTTCAGCGGGATTTGGTGTTTTAGCGTTTCAGATGGTGATAAACTTGACGAATGCACCATTTATGGGAGTCGGGGCATGATTCGGTTTTCATTTTATGGCACAAAAGTCATACTGTTAAAAGATGGAAAGGAAGATGTTTTTGAGTTCGAGAATCCAAAACACGTACAACAGCCCATGATCGAGACCACGGTTGAGTACTTTTTGGGACGTGCCAAAAATCCCTGTACCGCAGATGATGGGCTGGAAGTAATGAAGCTTTTAGATGGGTTTACAAAATAGTCAGTAACACTGATAAGCTTTAAAAATTATAAAGTCTGAACTCAATTAATCTGAGATCTAAAGACCAAACTGTCTGGGTAACCAAAGCGTAAGCTCTGGCACATAAGTGATGAGCAGTAAGATAACTATCATTGCTATAAAAAGGGGCAATAATGGCCGTATCACTTTTTGAATACTGAGCCCCGCAACACTACAGCCCACAAAAAGTACAGAACCAACCGGTGGCGTACAAAGGCCTATGCAAAGATTAAGAATCATGATAATGCCAAAATGCACAGGATCTATCCCAATATTGGTCACAATAGGCAAAAAAATGGGCGTGAAGATCAGTACTGCCGGTGTCATATCCATAAATACGCCCACAAACAGGAGAATCAGGTTAATAATAATGAGTATAACAATAGGATTGTCGCTAATGGCCAAAAGGCTATTGCTGATTTCCTGCGGTATATTTTCATAGGACATTACCCAGGACATCGCGATGGATGTAGCAATAAGCAAGAGAACAATAACTGAGGTTTTAACGGTTTCCAAAAAAATGGGAGAGAGGTCCCTCCAACCAATTTCCCGGTATATGGCACCCAGTATGAGGGTGTAGATTACGGCGATCGCAGAAGCTTCGGTTGCAGTAAAAATACCTGCAACGATCCCGCCTATTACGATTATCAAAAGCAGTAAACTGGGCAGCGCATCAATAAGTCGCTTAATAAATTCACTCAATTTTACTGCCTTATCCGTAGGATATTTTTTTAAGATGCAATAGACAGCGGCAACAACCATCAATGCTAGCCCGACCAATATTCCCGGTACATAGCCCGCCACAAAAAGTGCAGCGATGGAAACCCCACCGCTGGCCAAGGAATAAATAATCAAAATATTGCTTGGCGGAATGATCATGCCCGTCGTAGCACTGGTGATATTTACGGCCGCACTAAAGCCCTTGTCATATCCATCGCGCTCCATCACGGGAGTCATAATTCCCCCAATTGCAGACGCTGCAGCAACAGCAGAGCCAGAGATTGCGCCAAAGAGCATGCATGAAATAATATTAACGAATGCGAGGCCCCCCGGTAATGGCCCCACGATCGCTTTCGCGAAAGCGATAAGGCGCCGGGCAATCCCGCCGCGGTTCATAATCTGGCCAGCCAATATAAAAAATGGAATTGCCGAAAGCGTAAAACTGTCAAGAGAAGTAGCCATGCGCTGCGCCAGTGTAGTCACAGAGGGCAAAAAGGGCATGGCACTTATCAGCGTGAACAATGCGGCCAAGCCTATGGCATAGGCAATGGGTACGCGTAATGCAAGAAAAACCAAAAAACTCAGAACCAGGATGACAACTTCTACTGAATTCATAGGCTGGGGTTTTTGAGATTACGGATTTCCAAAAGGGCGTTTATGCTGTAGTAACAGATTAAAATTCCTGAGAGCGGTACCACTGTATATACAATCCACATGGGAATCTCAAGGGTGGCGGAGGTCTGCTCAAAAACAAAGGATAGCCAGCATAGCCGTATCCCACCAATGATCATCACACAGAAGGCAAAAAAGAAAACTGAAAAGTGAACAATCCCTTCATAAACACTGCGATTTTTGGCAACCGCATGCTCGGGAATAAGGTCAATGGCCAGATGAAGCTTTTGGCCCGTGGCATAGGCTGCGCCCAAAAGCCCGGTCCAAATGAGTGAAAAACTGGAGACTTCATCGGTTATTGTACTAGGTGCCTTCAGTACATATCTTGAAAATACCTGCCAGACCACGCTGATGAGCATAATGGCCAAAAGGGCAACGAGAATCTTCTCGAGTGTTTTATTGATAGTTGTCTTCAATGGTTTAAGAGTTAACAGTTAGACTTCAAAGTCAGGAAAATGGATGATGTAAATTGAATGTCATCTTTCCTGAACCGTTGTTTAAATGGGAGTTGTTTTTTGTAATTTTTAATCGGTTTTTTCGGTAGAAAGTGGTAGTTGTCAGTATTTATAGATCGCATATGCTGCGCTGTTTATAGACAATTATTTATTCTAATTTTCACTTTACTGCCTTGATATTATTGATCAACTGCATCATTTTTGGCTGGTCCTTAAATTGATCTATGATATCGGCGGTTTTTTCCTCAAATTGCGTCTTATCTGGATAGATGACTTCCACGCCAGCTTTTTTAATCGCATTAAGGGACTCTTTTTCTGAGGCCGCCCAAAGTTTGCGCTCTTCAAGGGTTGATTCCTGTACGGCCTCACTGAGCCATTTTCGTTCCTGCTCGCTAAGTTTATCCCAGGTATCTGTGCTTATCAGTAAAACATCGGGCACAAAAGTGTGTGCATCCATGCTGAAGTATTTACAGATCTCATAATGCTTAGATGTATAAAAACTGGGGAGGTTGTTTTCAGCACCGTCCACGACACCCTGTTGCAGGGCCGTGTAAAGCTCACCATAGGAAATAGGTGTGGGCGCGCCGCCCAAATCATTGACCATAGCCACGGCCATATTGCTTTTTTGTACACGTATTTTTAAACCTTCCAGATCCCTGGGAGCATTTATTGGATTTTCTTTCGTATAAAAATTTCGGCTACCGGCATCATAGAAAGTTAGGCCGCGCAATCTGAATTTATCGCCCTGCTGCAATAGTTTTTCGCCTATTTTTCCATCAAAAACAGCAAAAGCATGTTCGCGATCGCGAAAAATATAGGGTATGCTCAATATTTTATATTCCGGGATAAAATTTTCCAGAACGGCTGCGGAAACTTTTGTGATATCAAGGCTACCTATTTGCAGAAGCTCAAGGCATTCACGTTCCCCGCCCAATTGTCCATTGGGATAGATTTTTACTTTAAGCTTACCTCCAGATTTTTCCTCAAGCCTTTTGCCTAAAAGCTCCATCGCTTTGTGTACGGGATGTTTGGTGTCAAGCCCATGAGCGAGGCGTAGGGTCCTTACTTTTACATCGTTTGAGCAGGCGGTGATGACCAGTATTGTACAAGCCAATAAAAGCAGGGATTTTAATTTCATATAAGGAGGTTTGTGCATGCTACATTATTTGATCACAGCCATTAACGGACTGTTTATTTTTTTTGAAAACAAATCGAGATACGTGTTCCAGTCTTCCTTTGTGGCGAATTGACCGCTCTTTTTCCATCCAAAACCTGCGTAATAGACTGTTTTTCCACTTGAGACTTTCAATTGTGCATACAGGTTGCTTTCATCCGTTTTTGTGGTGATATAATGCTGAAAACTTTGCATTGTCTCATCGGTCGTCACGATTCCCATTCCCAATTCAGAATCGTCTAGGGGCTCCCAATAACTGAGGTAACCTTTTTCGGGATGGGTGGTTACACTGCCTTTTTGATCGTGCAGCGTTATTCCTGCCGATAGGGTGTCAGTTCCCGTAATATGTATCTCAAAGCGGGATAAGTTGCTCCCATTATCCAAAGAGATAAGTATTTTTTCGGTGATTGTATTTCCGTTAGCATTCCAATCTGCGTAGGTAAGCGAAAAACTGGTGCGTAAAGGGCCGTTGGTAATGGTTTTATAGGAAGTGAAATTTTTTGAAGTATAATACACTGAATCCACTTTTACGGCCGTGCCGCCCACACCACGGCTGGCGCCCACATGAAAACCGTCATAGCCTTCCCCTGTATCCACGTGGTAAGAGCCCGCGCCAGAGAGATCTTTTTTGTACCATTTGTTGATAATGGGATATTCTACGCGTTTGAGCCAGGCGTCTATACCACTGGAGAGCGTACCTCCTGCCACGCTATCCTCAACCATCTTTTGTGCTTTAGGCCCATAGGTTCTAAAGGCTACCCTGTTGTTCTCCCAGGCATAATCATCAGTACGCTCTGGGACAAATCTGGAATAGCAGTCAGGTATGGAGTCTTTATTTTTTTGTGAAGTCGAAGCGGTAGCTTTGACGAGTTCAAAAGTTGCCTCGCCATTGGCTTTTATATGCGGTTGAAACAAGAGCACATCTGCCTTTCCATCGCCGTCATTATCTACTGCCTGTGTCGTAAGTATCTCTTCGGTTTGGATATTTTCTAGCGAAAAAAGCTCGAGACTGTCTGTATTTTTAAGGCTCAAATCCTTTTTGAACAGTTCAACAGTCTCAAATTTACGGTCTATATCAAGGGAATTAGAGACCGTGATCAAGTGGTTTTTTTGATCATTTTCTTTACATGAAAAATAAGTGACCGGAAGAACGAGCAAAAATAGGGTGTAGGTTGTTTTCATAATATAACTACTAAGCTTCATTTGCAGGTTTTCCAATTGTGGCTAAGATCCCACCGTCAACATATAGAATATGGCCATTGACAAAATCACTTGCCTGAGAGGCCAAAAAAATGGCTGCACCCTGCAGATCATCGGGATCCCCCCATCTTGCTGAAGGTGTCCTGTTTATGATAAACTCATTAAAGGGATTGCCATCTACGCGGATAGGCGCTGTCTGCGAGGTGGCAAAATATCCCGGGCCTATGCCATTAACCTGTATATGATGTTTGGCCCATTCAGTAGCCATGTTTTTTGTAAGCATTTTGAGTCCACCTTTGGCCGCAGCATAGGCGCCCACTGTGTTGCGACCTAATTCACTCATCATGGAACAGATGTTTATGATCTTTCCCTTCTTCCGAGAAATCATCCCTTTGACGACATGTTTTGAAACGATAAACGGGCTCACTAGATCGATATCAATGACCTGTTTAAAATCGGCCACCTCCATCTGTTCAAGGGGGGTTCTTTTAATAATCCCGGCATTGTTGACCAAAATATCTATAGGGCCCACTTCGGCCTGTATGGTACTTATGGCTTCAATAACTTCATCTTCGTTAGACACGTCAAACTTGTAGCCAACTGCCCTGATCCCTTCAGCTTCATATTCTTTGACCGCAACATCAATTTTTTGCTGTGAGGAATTCCCATTTACGATGATTGTAGCCCCGGCATTGCCCAAACCTTTTGCCATTGCCATGCCAAGCCCGTGGGTGCTTCCTGTTACCAGTGCATTTTTTCCGGTAAGGTCAAATAATGAAAGACTCATATTATCGAAGTTCTGTTATTTTGGCAACATCCATATCTCCATAATCCAGGTTTTCTCCCGCCATGCCCCAGATAAATGTGTAGCTTGATGTGCCTGATCCCGCGTGTATAGACCAAGGTGGTGAGATAATAGCCTCATGGTTCTGCATCCAGATATGACGGGTCTCTTGCGGCTGGCCCATAAAATGGCAGACAGATTGATCTTTAGGTACGTCTAGATAAAAATAAACTTCCATTCTGCGGTCATGTACATGGGCGGGCATGGTATTCCAGACACTGCCTTTTTTGAGTTCGGTCATACCCATTTGCAACTGGCAGGTGGTTACAATACCCCCTATGATCATCTGATTTACAGTACGGTGGTTTGCAGTTTCTCGGGCGCCCAGTTCGAGCTTGTTGGCTTCAGCCAAACTCACTTTTTTAGTGGGGTATTTTTGATGCGCTGGGGCAGAATTTATATAGAATTGAGCGGGATTTTTTGCATCGACACTTTCAAAAATTACCTCTTTGTTTCCCATACCGATGTAAAGTGCATCTTTGTGCCCTAATTTGTAGGAAGTACCATTCACAACTACTTCACCAGACTGGCCTACATTAATAATACCCATTTCCCTGCGTTCCAGAAAATATTCCGCCTTGAGCGGATCTATTGTCTCAAGTGTTAAAGATGAGGTGGGCACAGCAGAACCTGCTATGTAGCGGTCGTAATGCGTGTAAATCAGGTTGATCTCACCCTCCCGCATTAGATTATCAATTAGGAACTCCTCTCGAAGCTGCGAAGTGTTGTAGTTTTTTACTGTTTTGGGTGAAGAAGCGTATCTGGTCTCAAAGGTTGTTGACATAATTTATTAGCTAGTGTGAGTGTATAGTTCTCAGTCCCATTGGTTATGGTATTTGGCAACGAAAAAAATTGATAACGGTTCTATATCTCCTGATTTTGGGCCATTGATTTCCGAATTCCCATTTCTAGGCCACGAAGTTCAGCCAGTCCCCGTAATCTCCCTATCGCTGAATAGCCGGGGTTCGTTTCTTTTTTTAGGTCATCTAGCATTTTATGCCCGTGGTCGGGACGAAATGGCATACGTAGATCCTTACGACCGGTTTTTGCTCTTTGCTGCTGTTCACTGACCAGAGCCTTCATAACTTCATACATATCTACATCGCCAGTCAGGTGGTCAGCTTCATGAAAGTTACCTTGGGCATCGCGCTGTGTACTGCGTAAATGTATAAAATGGATGCGGTGGCCCAGGCGGGTTACCATCCCGGCGAGGTCATTGTCTGGTCTAACACCAAAGGAACCTGTACAAAAGGTAAGGCCATTGTTGGGGCTATCTACCGCATTATACAGGGCTTTAATATCTTGCTCAGTGCTTACAACCCGGGGTAACCCGAGAATAGGGTAGGGGGGATCATCTGGATGAATGCACATATTAATCCCCGCTTTTTCTGCAAATGGAATGATTTCGCCCAAAAAATGAAAAAGATGCCGTTGCAGTTCTACCTCGCCAATTTGGTCATAAGTCGCTAATATTTTGTTGAATTCTTTTAACGTATATCCCTCTTCAGCCCCTGGGAGGCCAGCGATTATGTTATTGATAAGTATTTTTTTTTGACTTTTGCTCAAATTATCAGCATAAGCTTTCGCGGAAGCTTTTTCTTCTTCAGAATAGTTTTTTTCTGCACCTGGGCGCTTTAAAAGATAAAGCTCAAAAGCGGCAAAAGCAACAGCATCAAAACGAAGAGCTGTGGAGCCATCCTTAAGTTTATAATCCAGATCTGTACGCGTCCAGTCTAAAACGGGCATAAAATTATAGCAGACCGTATCGATGCCACAGGAACCAAGGTTGCTTAATGTTTTTTGATAGTTTTTAATGTATTTATTAAAATTCCCTTTTTGGGTTTTAATACTTTCGTGAATGGGAACACTCTCTACTACAGACCAAGTTAGGCCAGCAGCCTCGATCCTTTTTTTCCTTTTTTTAATCTCTTTGATGGGCCAGACTTTACCATTGGGAATATGGTGCAGCGCATTCACGATACCCATTGCTCCCGCCTGTTTTATATCCTCTAGCGATACGCCGTCTTTGGGGCCGTACCAGCGCCAGGTTTGTTCGAGTTGTTGCATCATCTAATTAAAAAAATTAATAAGTTATCGCATAGTTTAGACTTCAAAGAAATCTTCAAAACACGTAAAAATTCAACATGACAAAAACTGATCTTATGCCTAATTACAGATATGCCATTCAAACTGATCTATTCTGATACTATTCTTTCTGGGTATCTTACACCCCACTAAAAGCACTAAAACCACCATCGATTGGGATGACCACCCCCGTCACAAATGACGCGCCATCACCACAGAGCCAAAGTGTAGTGCCTATCAAATCTTCTGGCTCTCCAAAACGACCCATAGGCGTATGGTCAATTATTGTATTTCCACGGGTGGTTAAATTGCCATTTTTATCATTTAATAAACTCCGATTCTGGTCTGTAAGAAAAAAACCTGGGGCAAGAGCATTCACGCGTATCCCCACTTTCGCAAAATGTACAGCTAGCCATTGTGTAAAATTGGACACAGCCGCTTTTGCACCACTATAGGCCGGTATTTTGGTAAGTGGCGTAAATGCGTTCATGGATGAGATGTTTAAGATGCTACAGCCCTTTCTCCCAACCATATCCTGGGCAAATACCTGTGTGGGAAGCAATGTGCCTATAAAATTAAGGTTGAATACGAATTGCACTCCATCGCTATCCAGGTCAAAGAAAGACTTAAATCCATCCACACGGTTTTTAAGATCTTCTTCCATCAAATGTGTATTTGAAGTGGTACCTTTTGGATGATTTCCCCCCGCGCCGTTGATAAGGATTTCGCAAGGCCCAAGTTGTTCATTCATCTCTTTTTTCGCCTTGAGCAAAGATTCTTTTTGAAGTACATTAGCTTCGAGCCCAATCGCAAATCCCCCCTGCTCGTTTATAGACTTCGCTACATCATCGGCCGCTTCTTTTTTAAGGTCTAATATGGCTATTTTATGGCCCTCTTTGGCAAGCGCAATGGCAAGTGTGCTGCAAAGTACACCGGCGGCACCCGTTAAAACGATCGTTTTGCTATTCATACAATTGCATAGTCTTTTAAGTTTGAACTTCATGCTCTGCCAAAAATAACAAAAAATTGTACAATCGATTGGATAATAATATAAAAATTGGGTTTGAATTTATGTATTCTTGGTATATTGCCGAAAAATCGTTCCAATCAGTATTACCGATGGTTTGTTAAGACAGCATTTTCGACTCTTTGTAGCCATAGGTTTTACAAATAAATGTCAAAATATTTAATTTTGAATTGCATTCGAGCCAAAAAATCAATGTTTTAGTTTTAAGAACTGGCATACAGCAATATCGTTCTCTCGGGAAAATCTAAGGGGTATTCCCATTGGCTTTTTTGGTTTGGAACGGTTAATTATCGTAGTGTTAATTTTTTAAAATAAACACAAAGCATGGAACAAGGTCCTAAGAAAAAAGCCACTATACATGAGATCGCCCGAGTGCTTCAAGTTGATAGTTCAACCGTCTCCCGTGCGCTCAATAATAGTGATAGGGTTGCTCAAAAAACCAAAGATAAAATTCTAAAAAAGGCTAAAGAAATGGGGTATCTCCCCAATCTTTTAGCCTCAAACCTTCGGCATAACAAAAGCAATACTATAGGAGTGATCATCCCGCGGATATCAAGGTATTTTTTTTCCACAACCATAGCTGGCATAGAGGAAGCCGCTTTTAAGGCAGGATTTAATGTGATTATCTCGCAATCGCTCGAACAGCTTAAACGGGAAAAAAAAATCCTCAATAACTTTATTTCCAATAGGGTGGATGGGGTATTAATTTCCATATCTCTAGAAACTGATGATGCTGCGCATCTAGCATACCTTCAGGAAATAGGGACTCCACTTGTATTTTTTGATAGGCATTATGCCGGTCTTGAGCAAAGCGTTGCGGTCGTGCTGGATGATTTTAAAGGCGCGTACAAAGCCACAACCTCTCTTATTGAAAACGGCTGTCATAAAATCGCCCATTTTTCAGGCCCACAGATTATGGAAATATATAAAAATAGACTCAATGGATATAAACACGCGCTTAGGGATAACAATCTCACCTACGATCACAATCTCGTTGTTTGCTCTAATCTTATGAAAGAAGATGGCTATAAGGCTATGAAAAAACTCTACGAAAAATGGCTAGATATTGATGGCCTTTTTGCTGCAAACGACGAGGTTGCCTTTGGAGCCATTCGCTACCTTAAAAGCGTAGGGTGCAGGATACCACAGGATTTTGCAGTAATAGGTTTTAGCAATGATCCACTTTCAGAGGTTATAGAACCTTCCCTTACATCCATTGACCAATCCGGTTTTAAAATGGGAAAGATTGCCTGCGAAGAGCTGATCAAAAGCATACATGATCAGAGTTTTAAAGGGGAGACCATTGTTTTAAACCCAGAACTGGTGCAGCGTGAATCCAGTATCAGGAATGCGCATAAGGTTAGCTAAAAATTTAAAAGCTGGGAGAAATTTTAAATTGAAATACATTTACTAGTCCTTGACGATTAAATAAAAAAATAGGTTGTTGAAACAACCTATTTTATATTACAAATTTTCTTAGTTCAATAAATATATAACGGGATTTATGGCCTGCGACCTGAAATGATGTTATATAAAATAATGATCACAGCGATCACAAGCAGAACATAGATAAGATTACCCGTATCCATACCTGGGATGACGCCTAATATTCCTAATAGCCATACGATAATACAAATTACCGCTACTAACCATAAAATACTTCTCATAATTGTTGATTTTTAGTTAAGTTATACAGCTAAGCTAATGAAAATACTCAAATAGTTGCTCTTAAAATTGTATTAATGTTAAAATAAAATGTTTATAAAAATGCTGGTCTGTTGAATATCAGGGTCGTAAAATTCACTATAATTCCTCAATTGGTTGCCAATGCTTTAGGGATACTATCTTTATGGACCGCATAATGAATCACTACTTTTCTGCGCCCCCAGTCTTTGGCTTTTTGTACACTCTTACCCAAATGGATGTCTATACGTTTTTTCCAGCGGCGGTTCATTTTGTCAAGAACAATATAGGTACCCGGCAGACTATCGATACGTACACGAGTATCATGATTTAGCCCAAGCGGGATAAGATCTCTTGAGACGGCGATGCTTTTTACATCATCAGTCAGGCGATCTCCCCAGGCTGTTATTTCTGGGTCCCCTTCTTTAGTTTGACTATTTAGGCTATTATAAGCTGTTGCAGTTACCGTGACGCTTTTCCATACATAATCATCCTCTTTATCATTACCGCAGGAGGATATGAAGAACAACAAGACACTAGCCATTAATAAATAATTAAATGTTGAGTAGTATGTTTTCATATATTGAATATACAGAAATATGAAATGTTAAACACCTTGTTTTAGAGAATATTAGCATTTTAAGTGTTCTGGATTTTCTATTTCGCCCCATTTTTTATCCTTCTGAAACGGGTAGGAATAGAGTATGAAATTTTAAAAATGGAGAATGAATGGCTAAAATTTAAACTTGATAAAGAAGATAATTATAAAGGTCAATTAATATCAATTAGCGCTCTAATTTAAATTTGTTAAGGTGCTCCAGGCTAAAAAGGATTAATATCGATTATCAATAAAAATCTCATAGCTTAACACAGATTTGTGCATCACAACTACTCAAAAGTCCACCTCATAATTGCTCAACATTTCTTTGATCACCTTTTCAGTTTGGGAGAGTAAATCCGATTTTTTTTGCTTCACGGTTGCCACTTTTTCAAAATATGGAACAATGTCTCCAGTTTTATAACCCTCAACAATATATGGGTGTACATAATATTCGCGTACCACAGATCGCGTATTACCCAACGCTTCCGCGGAAGCGTCAAAAGCGGTGATAAGGTTTTTATTATTTTGTTTTTCATCCTTGACATATCCGATTTCCCGTAAGATCTCAAAAAATATTTTGGTTGCGCCCCAGGTCCTAAAATCTTTGGCAGAAAAAAGATCACCACTAATAGCATGTATATACGCATTGACCATCCCACTATCTATAGAATCTTTCTTGCCGTTTTCATCATAAAACTGAAAGAGTTCCCAGCCGGGAATTTCTTCGCATTGATTTACAAGGTGAATCAGTTTTTTATCCAGGATAGGAACATCATGTTCCACCCCTTTCTTACCCACAAATTTAAAGCGCATATTGCTTTTAGAAGTCTTGACATGCCTGGTGCGCAGTGTGGAGAGACCATAGGTTTTATTGCGTTTGGCATAACTGGCGTTACCTACACGTATATGCGTTTCTTCCATTAGGCGAATCACCAGGGCAAGCACTTTGCGCTGGTTCATCTCATCAGCATCAAGATCCTGATCCACCTGCCGCCTGATCTGCGGGAGCACATTGGCAAAAGCTGCCATCTTAAAAAATTTGGTCTCATTGCGCAGCCGGTTCCAACTCTCGTGGTATAGATAGACTTTGCGCGCCTTCTCATCGCGGCCCACGGCCTGTAGATGGCCATTGGGAGGCTCAGCGATGAGCACTTCTTCCCAAGCAGGTGGGATCACGAGTTTATTAATTCGTTTTAGAATTTTCTGGGTCTTGATGGGTTTGCCATTATTGTCGTAACTAAATCCATTTTTATCCCTTTTTCTGGCGATGGTGAGGTGTTCTTCGGTAACGTAAATCAGGTCGGCAAAGGTAGCGGCCGCTTCGGGACTGTGTAGGATTTTATCCAGCTTATCTTTTGATATTGTCATAGCGATTCAAAAATAAGTGGGTTATCCAATTATCTATAATAATAAAATGTGAAATTACTGGAGCAACGAATAAATACAGATAAGAATAAGGACTTGAATACCCTAAGTGCAGCAGAGCGTTAAAAATGTATTAAATTCCTCAACGCTTCATAAGTTATGTTCTAAAAATACGACTATTACTAAGTTAACTTAAATAAAGTATTATGAACAGCTTAAGTAAAAAATATATTATTCCAGTTTTTGTACTCTTTCTTGCCTTTTCTCAGGTTTCCTGTCAAAATCAGAGGACTAATAAAGATGGAAAGGCAGGAGATGAGACCGCGATGGCCTCAAATGACCAAAAAATGAAAAAGCAATTTCCCGAATATCAAAAACCTGAGGTCTGGAAAGAAAAATTAACTCCAGAACAATATAATATTATGGTGAAAAAGGGTACTGAATCACCATTTCACAACCCTTATTTTGACAATACCGAGGAGGGCATTTATGTGAGCGCTGCCACAGGAGAACCACTTTTTAGTTCTAAAGACAAGTTTCACAGCGGTACAGGCTGGCCTTCTTTTACAAGACCTTTAAATGATAGTTCAGTAGTCTGGGTAAAAGATACAAGTTTGGGTATGAGTCGCGATGAAATAGTTGAAAAATCAACTGGCTTACATTTGGGCCATGTTTTTAACGATGGTCCCGAACCCACCGGGCTGCGCTATTGTATGAATTCTGCCGCATTAAAATTCATCCCAAAGGATAAGATAGATAGTAATATGAAGGCGAAAATGGATAAAATGAGTAATAAATAGATATACGACCGGGATATTTCAACGGAAGCAAAGCTATAGTAAAATCAAAATCCCGGAAGGTTATCTTCCGGGATTTTATATTATCCTTCATTAGAGATTAAGGTGCTGATTACATCAAATTACCCTTCTGATCAGAAATTTTATTTCGATTTTGCGTCAAAATAACTAAAACTCTGCCCATCTTTTATTTTTAGTACACTTTCATAGATAAGTTTGATCACATTCTCCACGTCGTCACGGTGCACCATCTCAACGGTAGTATGCATGTAGCGCAGTGGCAGGCTTATAAGAGCAGATGGGACGCCGCCATTGCTGTATGCAAAAGCATCAGTGTCAGTCCCCGTGGCACGGCTGCTTGCCGCCCGTTGAAAAGGGATCTTTTTTGCCTCGGCAGCTTCAATTATCAGATCGCGGAAGCGCTGCTGTACGGCAGGAGCATAAGTAATTACCGGTCCTTTACCTATTTCGGTATGGCCGTTAATCTTTTTCTCGATCATGGGTGTGGTGGTGTCGTGGGTCACATCAGTCACAATGGCAGCATTGGGCTTAATCGTTTCGGTGATCATCTGTGCGCCCCGAAGCCCGATCTCTTCCTGTACAGAATTGACAATGTACAATCCAAAATCGAGTTTTTTCTTATTTTCCTTGAGCATGCGCCCCACTTCGGCAACCATAAAACCACCCATCCTGTTATCAAGTGCGCGACACACAAACTTATTTTTATTAAGTATGGTAAACGTATCAGGATAAGTGATTACACAACCTACATGAACGCCCATTTTCTCAACTTCTTCCTTATCCTGAGCCCCGATGTCTATAAATATGTTTTCCAGTTTTGGGGCTTTCTCTTCCTCTTTATCGCGTGTATGGATGGCCGGCCATCCAAAAACCCCCTTTACGATCCCGTTTTTTGTATGGATGTTGACCCTTTTAGAAGGCGCGATCTGGTGATCACTACCCCCATTGCGTATTACGTAGATCAGGCCATTATCTGTGATATAGTTAACGTACCAGGATATTTCATCTGCATGGCCTTCGATGACTACTTTATATTTAGCCTCGGGGTTAATGACGCCCACAGCAGTCCCGTAATTATCAGTGATAAATTCGTCTACGTAAGGCCTCAGGTAATCCATCCATAATTTTTGGCCGTCCCACTCATAACCTGTGGGAGACGCATTGTTGAGGTATTCCTCTAGAAAATGAAGTGCTTTTTTGTTTAAAATGCTTTTTGACATAAAGATTTCGTTTTTACGAAAGTAATCATATTAATCCCAAAATTTAAACGTTATTCCGTATTCCTTACTTTTGGAACAATTTTGGCACAAAGCACCATTAAAATTAGCCTTGAAGTCAGTACTGTTATTCATAATGCTTTTCGCCTCAGAATCCCTTTTGGCACAGAACCCTACTAAAACGGAGCGGGACAGCACGGCTACGGACTCTTCTGAAATTGAATATTACATCATCAAAGGTGATACCGTGCCCACCAAAGCGGTTTATCTTGATGAGGTGGTTTTGCTGGGCCATCTTAAGTTTAAGGATAAAGCTGCCCGCCGCCGTTACCTGATCCTGCGCTATAAAACACGCAAAGTGTATCCTTATGCCAAACTTGCCGCAGACCGTTTTGTAGCTCTTAATCAGCGTCTTGACAGTATGAAAACGAATGGCCAAAGGCGCAGATACATGCGTGTTATACAGCGTTACGTACAAGATGAATTTGGCGAACGCCTCAAAAAACTATCGCGAACCGAAGGCCAGATTTTGGTCAAGCTCATCTATCGTCAGACTGGCATAACCACCTTTGACCTAGTTAAAGAATACCGTAGCGGTTGGAAAGCCTTTTGGCTCAATACCACAGCAAGCCTGTTTGACATTAGTCTCAAGGAAGAATTTGACCCTGCCAATGTTGAAGAAGATTACCTGATCGAAGATATTCTGCAGCGTGCTTTTCAAGAAGATGTACTGGAACGGCAGGAACCTGCCATTGAGATCAATTTTATGGAGATTGCCAAAAAATGGGGAAATGCCGGAATGACGATTCCGGCAGAGGAGTAAATCTACTGATGTTTTATAGATCTTTAAATATCCTTTAAAGCAGATAAATCGGCCCAAAAATGCTTTTTTTATAGCTAATGGAAGCGATTTTTTTTGAAATAGGATTGCCAATTTAATACTAGCTATATATGGTTTATATATTTATTCTATTTGCGCTGCTTGTAGCTTTTGGTGCTTATGCGTTCTGGATCAATAAAAAGAAAGCGCCCAACCCATTTCCCAAAAGTTGGCATTCAATTTTACTGCAGCACGTTCACTTTTATAAAGCACTTTCAAAAAAAGATAAGAAGCGTTTTCGACAACGTATGATGGGTTTTTTAAGTGAAGTATATATAGAGGGCGTGCAGATTGAGGTAGAGGAGCTCGACACTGTACTCATTGCAGCTAGTGCCGTAATCCCGGTTTTTGCCTTCCCGGAATGGCATTATCGCAATCTCAGCGGAATTTTGATATATCCCGACCGTTTTGATGCGGAACTTGAGTTTGAAGGAAACGATAAAAAACGAATGCTTTCCGGTCTTGTGGGCACTGGTAGGTTTGAAAAACAGATGATCCTTTCGCGTAAAGCGCTGCGTCAGGGTTTTGTAAAAGCACCGCATAAAAACAATACCGCCGTACATGAATTTGTGCATCTTATTGATAAGGCCGACGGGAAAACTGATGGAGTCCCTGAGCGCCTGATCCAAAGCCCTTATGTGATCCCCTGGTTAAAATTGATCCATAAAGAAATGGAGGCCATAAACGGTAATGCTTCTGATATTAGAAAGTATGGTGGTACTAATGAGGCGGAATTTCTAGCCGTGGCCGCAGAATATTTTTTTGAAAATCCACATGAAATGGAAAAGAAGCACCCCGAACTTTATGAAATGTTGCGGCGGTGTTTTCAGGTTAAATAGCGGTAAGAAGCTTGAGCCAGTTTGAAAAGACCTAAAAACTATGCAAAAACCTTCAAAAAATACCCTGTTAATGATATGGGCTGCTCTTATCACAATCGTAGGTCTGGTCACCGGGTGGTATTTTTTTATCCTGCTTATTTTTCCTCTAAGTCTTGATTTTTACAGGAAAAAGGGTGATGATCAGGATTGATTTTAAAGGATGAAAAATGATGACGGGCATGGGAAACTTGTGGTATAAGTCCCGATTTGTTATAGGGAAGTGCTCTTTTAGCTGTATTTATCCTGATATTTTCTTATCCCTAGTAATAAGTTCTAAGACTGTGGTTGGCAGTTTAATTTTAAAAAAAGAGGATAGTCAAAAGGCCGATTAAAAATTTACTTAACTTTACCCAATCACTGACAGCGCACTTTTATCCATGAACCAAAAAGTACTTCTCAATAGCAAAGAGGTCAATATAATCCTCAACCGCCTGGCCTGTCAATTGATAGAGAATCACCTGGATTTTTCTGAAACGGCCCTTATAGGTCTTCAGCCACGAGGTGTTTTTCTGGCAGAACGTATTAAAAAGCTCCTGACAGAAACTTACGAGATCCCAAATATTAAAATGGGTTATCTCGATATCACCTTTTTCAGGGATGATTTTAGACGGGGTGATAAACCGCTGGGCGCTAATCAGACCAAGATTGATTTTATTGTTGAGGATAAAAAAGTGGTTTTTATTGATGATGTCCTTTATACCGGCCGCAGCATCAATGCGGCACTTACCGCGTTACAAAGCTTTGGCCGCCCGCGAGAAGTAGAACTTCTTACTCTGATAGACCGGAGGTTCAGCCGTCACCTACCCATACAACCCAATTATAGGGGGCGTCAGGTCGATGCGATTTCCGATGAAAAAGTCAGGGTGAGCTGGAAGGAAAATGATGGGGAAGACGGTGTTTATTTAGTTAATAGTTGATACAGGGATGAGATATTTCGTTAAAGATAAAGTTGCAGTGCTTTCCTATGAGCGGGGGATCGTCCCACTGTAAGTGGAACACATCCACAGCACCAATATAGAAACGAACAGATAAAATAAAGCATAACAATAAGAAATGAGCGAACTAAGTGTCAACCACTTACTAGGTATAAAATATCTGACCAGGGCCGATATTGACCTGATCTTTGAGACCGCAGACCAGTTTAAGGAGGTCATCAATAGACCTATTAAAAAGGTACCGTCGCTCAGGGATATTACCATCGCCAACCTCTTCTTTGAAAACAGTACCCGTACCAAATTAAGTTTTGAGCTCGCCGAAAAGCGATTGAGCGCAGATGTGATCAATTTTTCTGCTGCGGCCTCATCAGTTAAAAAGGGAGAGACACTCATCGATACGGTTAACAATATCCTATCTATGAAAGTGGATATGGTCGTCATGCGTCACCCCAGCCCCGGGGCCGGCGTTTTTCTTTCAAAGCACATCAATGCCAGCATCGTCAATGCGGGTGATGGGGCTCACGAGCATCCTACGCAGGCCCTTCTGGATGTATTCTCTATCAAAAAGGCTTTAGGTGCTGTCGCTGGTAGAAAGGTTGTGATTGTGGGTGACATCCTACACAGCCGGGTGGCACTCTCCAATATTTTTGCGCTCAAAATGTTGGGCGCAGAAGTCAAGGTATGTGGCCCAAAAACCTTAATCCCAACACATATCGAATCTCTGGGAGTAGGTGTTGAGTTAAATTTGAAAAAAGCGCTGCAATGGTGCGATGTGGCCAATATGCTGCGTGTGCAGAACGAAAGGATGGACATCAGTTATTTTCCCAGCACGCGAGAATATACCCAGCAATACGGTTTGACCAAAGAGCTACTGGACGCGCTAGATAAGCGTATCACGATCATGCACCCGGGCCCCATAAACCGAGGTGTAGAGATGACAAGCGATGTAGCAGACTCTGATCAGGCCATTATTTTAAATCAAGTAGAAAACGGGGTCGCCATAAGGATGGCAGTCATTTATCTCCTGGCCTCCAAGATCAAGCACAATGCAAGTAGATAAAAGAGAGAATTATACCATCCTGGCCGATGACAAAGATGATGTACAGTCATTTGCATCCTATCTTGAATATATAGTACCCAAAGCCTACAAAAACGACAATCTGGTGATTGATATCCTAAAATATGAGGATTTGCTGTTGCCTGATCTGCTTTCGTTTTTGATACTTTCAAATAAACAGCGCGCATCGAAAAAATCGTTTGTTTTGGTCAATAAAGCCCTGAAACAGGATAAAATACCTGAAGAGATCATGGTCGTACCCACGCTGGAGGAGGCCAAAGATGTAATCGATCTTGAGGAAATTCAGCGGGACCTTGGATTTTAAAGAAAAGCTTGAGCATTTTTAGGTGCACCAATCTTTTATTTTGAACCTAGCAAACCCATTTTTTGGAAATCGCGCACATACTTGCTTAAGTCCAAAAGGTTCTATAGATTATCGGGATTGTCTTTAACATGCATTGCTTACGTTACAAATTTCTATTTATCCAAAAAATTTGAGCACACATGGCTGTAATAGCACTATCGAAGTTAATTTGAGGCTTTTGTGAAACATCAAAGTATTCCTAAAAACCAAGTGCTTTGCGTTTCATGCTCAATTGTTAAAAAAAACTGAAATCATTCTACGGAAAAAATAAATGGGGGTGGTTTTAGCTAATAGCTTTCACGGAGAATTTCTTAGATAAATGAGAGATTTTATCTTAACCAAAAGGTCTTTTTTGTCCCTTTCGTATCGCACGCTAAAATTTAACCGAATACCTCACAAAGATTTTAAAGAATGTGCAGTTTATACCTATCTTACATTAAAATTAAGTCCTAAAACATACCGCTACGAATGAAGCTTACCATATTGGGCTGTTATGCCGCCACACCACGCTCTTTTACCAATCCCACCTCCCAGGTTTTAGAAATGAAAAAGCACCTCTTCCTCATTGATTGTGCAGAGGGCACACAGGTTGAACTACGGCGCAATAAAATTAAGTTTTCCAGGATCAAGCACATTTTCATTTCCCACCTGCATGGAGATCATTTTTTTGGACTTGTAGGTCTTATTTCGACCTATAGATTGCTCAATAGGGAAAAGGAGCTGCATGTTTATGGCCCGGAAGGGATTAAGGAAGCGATTACAATTCAATTAAAATTATCCAAAAGTTGGACAAAATATCCATTACATTTTCATGAATTGAGTTCTAAATCATCCATGCGTATTTATGAGGACGATATGGTTACGGTAGAGACCATACCGCTCAAACACCGTATTTATGCAAATGGATTTCTCTTTCGCGAAAAGCAGGGCGACAGGCATTTAAATATTAAAGAAATACAGAAGTATAATATTGATGTCGTCTATTATCAAAGCATAGCTGCGGGTAAAGATGTCACTTTGGATGATGGCCGCGTCATCCCAAATGCTGAACTGACAACAGATCCTGATCCCGTAAAAAGCTATGCCTTCTGTAGTGATACGGTTTACCTGCCGGGCAATGTGCCCCAATTATACCATGTGACCGCGATGTACCATGAGTCTACCTTTATAGATAAACATGCTGATCTGGCTAAGCCTACCGGCCATTCAACGGCGCGGCAAGCTGGCAAACTGGCGAAAGAGGCGGAGGTGAAAAATCTGATTTTAGGCCATTACAGTACGCGCTATCCCGACCTAACACTTTTTGGTAATGAGGCTAAAGAAGAATTTGATAATGTGCTTCTGGCCGATGATGGTAAGGTGTTTGAGTTTTAAATAGGATTACAATATTATTTTGCAATGCTTGATGAGGTTTCCTTGGTCTTCTGTGTTCTTTATTTTTTTTGTTGAAGAAATTCCGCTGGTAACACCTATAAAATATCCATAAACTTGCTCCCGGGCTTTTACATTTTTACCCCGATTCTTGTAAATTGCAAGTAAAGATTTCGGTAATGTCAGAAAATTTAGGAAATTATAGAAAATCATACGATAAGAACACTTTTGATATCAAGGGCAGCTGTAAAAATCCTATGGAACAGTTTTCCCATTGGTTCAAAGAAGTAGAGGTCACTAAGGGGGTCGATGAGGTTAACGCCATGACGGTCGCAACAATGGGAGCTGATGGTTTTCCCAAAAGTCGGATCGTACTTTTAAAAAATTATGACGAAAAGGGCTTTACCTTTTATACCAATTATAAAAGTGATAAGGGTCAGGCCATTCAGGATAATCCCCATATCTGCCTTTCCTTTTTTTGGCCCAATTTAGAACGTCAGGTCATTATTAAAGGCCTTGCAGAAAAAGTATCAGAAGATCAATCAACGGCTTATTTTCATTCAAGGCCTCAAGGAAGTCAGCTCGGTGCTCTGGCATCACCTCAGAGTGAGGTCATACCCAGTCGTAAATTTCTAGAGGATCGCCTGAAGGATCTTGAAAATAAATATAAAGATAAAGAAGTACCAAAACCTGGTCACTGGGGTGGTTTTCTGGTCAGGCCTAAAGAAATGGAGTTTTGGCAGGGACGTGCTAATCGCCTTCACGATCGGATTAGATATACGGGAGAAGGGGATATCTGGACCAGGGAAAGGCTTGCTCCGTAGGGATGGGAATTAAGTATAATTTTCCTATTTTTCAACAGCTATACGCTGAAAATCTAAGAAACCAACTATGAAAACCCTATATCTTATCCGGCACGCCAAATCCTCTTGGGAATTTGATGTTGATGACCACGAGCGTCCATTAAATGAACGCGGAATGAAGGACGCTCCTTTAATTGCGGCGCATATAAAAAGCCTTATCAAGGTTCCTGGCCGCATCATCAGCAGTGATGCCATACGCGCAAAAACCACAGCGATACTTTATCTCCAGTCCTTGGGCATTCCGCAGGAGCAGTTAGAACTTGAACCCAAGCTTTACGAATTTGAAGGTAGTAGGGTGGCTAACATCATTAGGTCCTGTGCGGATGATATAGATGTTTTAATGGTTTTTGGGCACAATAATGCCATAACAAGCGTGGTAAACCAATTAGGTGACCGCAAGATCGATAATGTGTCAACCGCTGCTTTTACCGCGATCACTTTTGAGCAAGACACGTGGGCGGCCATTAAAGATGGGATCACGCAGCACTACATTAAACCTAAGCAATTAAAGTAAATGAGAGGTACGACCAGAGAAATAAATACTGACGAGGATAAGTATGTCAATAGGGAGATAAGCTGGTTACAGTTTAATGCTCGTGTTTTACAGGAAGCTGCAGATGAGACCGTACCCTTAATAGAACGACTTCGTTTTATAGGGATTTTTTCAAACAATCTTGATGAATTTTTTAAGGTACGATACGCCACGGTGAAGCGTATTGTGGAAGCTGGAAAACGAGGTCGAAAAGCGCTGGGTGTCTACGCGGCTGATGAGCTCTTGGAAAAAATAACCGATATCGTAATCGATCAACAAGCGGAAAGCCTTGATATACTGGATGACATACATACCCGACTTGAGGCAGAAAATCTGTATGTTATCAAGGAGGACGAGGTCACACACCCGCAGCACGTTGAGTTTATTGAGACCTTCTTTATGGAAAAAGTAAGCCCAGCTCTTGTGACCATTGTTCTAAATGCAGATTTTGAGCTGCCCCGCATTCAGGATCTTGAGGCTTATCTGACCATTAAAATGGAAAAAAAGGGAAGGAAAAAGCCAGTATATGCCCTTGTTGAAATCCCCAGTAGCCTTGACCGTTTTGTGGTCCTACCAAAATTGGGAGAGAGGGATTATATCATGATTCTGGACGACTTAATACGCTTTAACCTGGATGTGGTGTTCAATCTTTTTGATTATGACTCTATCTCTGCCCATATGATCAAAATTACCCGCGATGCAGAGCTTGACATTGAATCTGATCTGGGCAAGAGTTTTATTGAAAAGCTTTCGCGCAGCGTTAAGGATCGCGAAGATGCTGAACCAGTGCGCTTTGTGCATGATCAGGATATCGATAAGGGCACATTGCAGTTTCTGCTAAAAAAATTGGGAATAGAAAATACGGACAGTATCATTCCCGGGGGGCGGTATCACAACCGCAAGGATTATATGAATTTTCCAAGTCTTGGAAGGGAAGATCTGTTATATGAAAGAAAAAAACCGCTTCCCATCAGAGGTATTTCCCTTAATGATAGCCTCCTAAAAAAAATCGCAGAGAAGGATATATTGCAGTACACCCCGTACCATACTTTTGCATATATCATCAAATTTTTAAGAGAGGCCGCGCTTGATCCAAAGGTAAAAACGATTAAGATTACCATTTATAGACTCGCAAAGATCAGTCATATCGCAAGCGCGCTTATCAATGCCGCAAAAAACGGTAAGGAAGTTACCGTTCAGATCGAGCTGCGCGCGCGTTTTGACGAGGCCTCTAATATGATGTATGCTAACCAGATGCAAGATGAGGGAGTGAAGGTCATCTTTGGGGTACCCGGCTTAAAAGTACATAGCAAGGTGTGTGTCATTCAGCGGCTTGAGGGCAGCGTTATAAAGCGTTATGGATTGATTAGTACGGGTAACTTTAATGGCAATACTGCGCGTATTTATACTGATTATACCCTATTTACGGCAAATAAGCAGATACTGCGAGATCTGGATATGTTGTTTAATTTTTTTGACACCAATTATGTGGTCAATATTTACAAGCATCTGATTATTTCACCACATTATGCCCGCAAGAGTTTCTACAAATTAATTCAGGCAGAGATTACAAAAGTCAAAAACGGCGGGGAAGGGTACATTAGGCTTAAGCTAAATAGTATGTCCAACTACGCAATAATCGATAAGCTGTATGCCGCAAGCCAAGCTGGGGTCAAGATTGATATGATCGTGCGAGGTATCTGTTGCCTAATCCCCGGGGTCAAGGGTCTTAGCGAAAACATAAGCGTAATAAGTGTTGTAGATAGATATCTTGAGCACCCACGGGTTATGATCTTTGGCGCAACGGGTGGGGAGCAAGTTTTTATTTCCTCGTCAGATTGGATGACCCGCAATCTTGACAATAGGGTAGAGGTTACCTGCCCGATTTATGACGCTGATGTGAAAAGAGAAATTATAGAGACTTTTATGATTTGCCTTGCTGATAATGTAAAAGCCCGAGCCATCAATAAGGCGCAGGACAACCATTATCGAAAAACCGCTGGCTCTCCTTTACGATCACAATATGTTACTTATGATTATTATTTAGATAAATTAGACGATCCCCACGATGCAGATAAGTAAATATGCCGCTATAGATATAGGATCAAATGCGATAAGGCTTTTAGTTGCCAATGTTATAGAGGTGGAAGGCCGGGAGCCCCTTTTTAGGAAATCGGCCCTAGTGCGTGTACCCATCCGCTTGGGGGCTGATGTTTTTAAAAACAACCGCATCTCCAAAAGTAATATTTTACGCATGACAGATACTATGGAGGCGTTTAAACTGCTCATGCAAGCCCATAAGGTTGTGGAGTATAAAGCTTGTGCCACATCAGCAATGCGCGAGGCAAAAAACGGGAATGATATTGCTTTACTAATTAAGGATAAAACTGGCGTTGATATCCAGATTATAGACGGTAACGATGAGGCAAGCATCATCGCCACTACAGACCTTCAATCACTTATAGATTCAGACCGCAGTTATCTTTATGTCGATGTAGGCGGCGGGAGTACCGAGTTTACTTTTTATAGTAAGGGAGCAATGGTCGCTTCAAGATCGTTTAAACTGGGTACCGTACGTATTTTGGAAGGGCTTGTGGGCCACGCTGTCTGGGATGAGGTCGAGCAATGGATCAAGACTGTAACCAAGGGCTTTTCTAAAATAGACCTGATCGGCTCTGGGGGGAACATCAATAAAATATTCAAAATGAGTGGAAAGAAGGAAGGCAAACCACTATCTTATTTCTATCTGGTCACGTTTTATGAATACATGCAGTCTTACACCTATGAGGAGCGTATCGTAGAATTAGAACTCAATGAAGACCGGGCCGATGTGATTCTCCCCGCTGCGCGCATTTACCTTTCGGCTATGAAATGGAGCCGTGCAAAGAGCATTCATGTTCCTAAAATCGGTCTTTCAGATGGTATTATTAAATCGCTATATAAGGAGCGTAAACCCGTGTGATAGGAATTGGTTGCTTTCGCGAAAGCTGAATAACCAAGAGTCCTACTTTTAATTGACAAAGTGAATAATGCTCTTATAAACAACATTTGACGCGGTTGTACTTTTCTCTAAAACGCAGTATTAAAGATTATCATGACTCACGAGAAACCCTAAACTCTAAAATATTTTGCAGGTGAGCAGACCCACCTGCAAAAGAACAACAATATCTCAAATTTTAACCTCGAAAAACAGTCTGTGTCCTATCTGGACCTACTGATACTATTTTGATGGGTACCTCCAGTTCCCCTTCCAGAAATTTGATGTACGCATTTAGGTTTTTAGGAAGTTGGGAGGCCTCGCTCATTTCTGTAAGATCTGCCGCCCAGCCTTTCATTTCTGTAAAAATGGGGGAAACATTCTCCGGCTCAATATTGTATGGAAGATGATTTATAGTCTTGCCCTTATAGTTATAGGCAGTACATATTTTAATGGTCTCAAAACCAGAAAGTACATCCCCTTTCATCATCATCAATTGGGTGACACCATTTACACGTACGGCATATTTAAGGGCTATAAGGTCTAACCAGCCGCAACGTCGTGGCCTGCCAGTAGTGGCGCCAAACTCATTGCCCACGCGTGCCATCGTCTCGCCATCCTCGTCAAAAAGTTCTGTTGGGAAAGGACCCGAGCCTACTCGTGTGGTATATGCTTTAAAAATGCCATATACTTCTTTAATGTCCGTAGGGGCAACACCAAGACCTGTACAAGCCCCGGCAGCTGTTGTTGTTGAAGAGGTCACATAGGGGTAAGTGCCAAAGTCAATGTCTAGCAACGATCCCTGAGCGCCTTCGGCCAAAATACTTTTCCCACTTTTTTGGGCCTGGTATAAATACTCTTCAGAGTCAATAAAAGTTAATGTTTTTAGAACCTCAATAGCAGTAAAAAATTCGGTTTCGAGTTCTTTGAGATTATACTCGATCTTAGCGTCATAAAAGTCGATCATAGCAATATGCTTTTCTCGCAAAGTCTTGTAGCGCTCCTTCCAGTCGGCAAGTTCCAAATCGCCCACGCGTATGCCATTGCGGCCAGTCTTATCCATATAAGTCGGGCCAATACCCTTAAGTGTAGAGCCAATTTTGGCCTTACCCTTTGAGGCTTCAGAAGCAGCGTCAAGCAAGCGGTGGGTGGGTAGTATAAGGTGTGCTTTACGCGAAATAAAAAGTTTTTTCCTAATGTTAAGGTTAAACTTCTTTAGATTGTCGAGCTCTTTCTTAAATATTACAGGATCAATAACCACACCATTGCCAACAAGGTTGACCGCATTTTCATGAAAAATACCGGAGGGGATAGTGTGCAGGACGTGTTTGTGACCGTCAAATTCTAGCGTATGCCCAGCGTTGGGACCTCCCTGAAAACGGGCGATAATATCATAATCCTTGGTCAGGACATCAACTATTTTTCCTTTTCCCTCATCACCCCATTGGAGCCCGAGAAGTAAATCTACTGCCATTTATGCTTACTGTTTAGTTATTAGAATTATGGGAGGGTTTGCGATTGCCGTAAAAATAGAGTGAATGTTTTTTGATCTCAATTCCAAAAACCTCCTCGATCGTTGTTTTTATGGCTTGGATGCGAGGGTCACAGAATTCAATGACCTCTCCAGTGTCTGTAAGGATGACGTGATCGTGCTGTTTGTCAAAATAAGACTTTTCATATTGCGCCTGGTTCTGCCCAAACTGGTGCTTTCGTACCAACCCAGAATCAAGCAGGAGCTCTATTGTATTATAAAGGGTCGCACGGCTCACGCGATAATTTTTGTTTTTCATGCTGATATACAGCGACTCGATATCAAAATGGTCGTTGTGGTTATAGATTTCCTGTAAGATCGCGTACCGCTCTGGTGTCTTGCGGTGTGCATGATCCTCAAGAAATTTTGTAAAAACGTTCTTGACGACCTCCTGATCCTTATTTATAGTTGCTTTAATTGCCATAATATGTGGTAAAGGTAATCATTAACGTCTAATCACTTTGTCTATACCATTGATCTTTTTAAGGTTTTCAATGAGCTTTTCGAGATGGGTGCTGTTCTGGACAATCACCGTGATATTCCCTTTAAACACCCCGTCATTTGTGGTAAAGTTGAGGTTGCGCATATTGACGTGCATGTGCTCAGATATCTCCCGGGTCACATGGTTTACAAGGCCCAGGGTATCTATGCCCGTTATCTCAATATCAGCCTTAAAGTCCTGCGCTGACGAATCCACCCATTTTGCCTGAAGAATCCTGTAAGAGTATTTGCTCTGCAGCGATATTGCATTGGGGCAGTTCTGCTTGTGTACCTTAATCCCATCATTAACAGTGGTAAAGCCAAAAACTTTGTCGCCAGGTATGGGGTTACAACAGGTGGAGAGCGTGTAATCAAGTTTTTGCTCATCTTTACCAAAGACAAGCATATCGTATTTTTCAGTGATCTCGTCTTTGTCAACATGCTCTGCAACCTGAGGCTTACGTATTTTATTCTTGAAGTAACTTACGAAGGCGTTGCTTCGGGATGAGGCAAATTCTTTGATCATTTTATTATCGATCGTGCCAATGCCCACCCGATAAAACAAATCTAAACTAGTTTTTAATTTAAAGAAAACCACCATTTCATTGACGCTCTTCTCATTAAGAGCTATTTTCTGAGAGCGTAGTTTGCGCGCCAGTATTACCTTGCCCTCCTCGGCAATATCTTTACGCTCATCTTTAAGCGATGATTTGATCTTGGACCGTGCGCGGGCCGTGGTGGCATAATCCAGCCAATTATTATTGGGTTTGGCATGCTCTGAGGTGATGATCTCCACCTGGTCACCACTGGCAAGCTCATGACTCAATGGTACAAGCTTGCCGTTTACACGGGCGCCACGGGTTTTTAAACCTATTTCCGTATGGATACTAAATGCAAAATCGAGCGGTGTTGCACCCTTCGGCAAGGATTTGAGATCGCCTTGGGGGGTAAATACAAATATCTCTTTATTATAGAGGTTAAGCTTGAATTGTTCTACAAATTCCACCGCGTTAGTCTCTTGGTTCTCCAAGGCATCCTGCAGACGGTTAAGCCACTCATCAAGTGTTTTATCCCCATCGTCGCCCTGTTTATATTTATAATGGGCTGCATAGCCTTTTTCTGCGATCTCATTCATGCGCTCTGAGCGTATCTGAACCTCTACCCAGCGGCCGCGCAGACCCATCACAGTGATGTGCAGCGCCTCATATCCTGTGGTCTTTGGGGAGGATATCCAATCCCTTAGTCGGGTAGGGTTGGGCCTGAAGTGATCGGTGACAATACTGTAGATCTTCCATGCAAGAAATTTTTCATTTTCCGGGTTAGCATTATAGATGATGCGTATGGCAAACTTATCATAGACCTCTTCAAAGGGTATATTTTGCTTTTGCATTTTTCGGCGTATGCTAAAAATACTTTTGGGTCGTCCTTTTATCTCATAATTCTGGATTTCCTTGTGCAGCGAGTCCTGAATTACCTGACTGAAATCTGCGATATAGGCATCCTGTTCCTCTTTGGTATCCTTCATCTTAATGACGATACTCTTATAGACTTCGGGCTCAGTGTATTTGAGGCCCAGATCTTCAAGTTCTGTTTTTATATTGTAAAGCCCAATACGGTGTGCCAGCGGTGCATAAATATAAAGGGTCTCACTTGCGATCTTGATCTGTTTATCCGGCCGCATGGATTCCATCGTCTGCATGTTGTGCAGGCGGTCTGCAATCTTGATAATGATCACGCGCACATCATCATTGATCGTGAGCAACATCTTTCTAAAATTTTCTGCCTGCAGGGAGACATCGCGGTGTTTTTTGAGGTTGGAGATCTTGGTAAGACCATCTACGATGCGTGCGACCGTCTGGCCAAACATACCCTCAATATCGTCTAGTGTGTAGGGGGTATCCTCAACCACGTCATGTAACAGCGCGGCTGCGATAGACGTTGCATCCATACCAATCTCACTGGCCACAATGCGGGCTACGGCAAGTGGGTGAAAAACGTAAGCCTCACCAGATTTACGGCGCTGATCTTTATGGGCATCAACGGCGATCTCAAAAGCCTGGCGTATCATCTTTTTATCATCACCTGAAAGCGTGCGGTAGCTTATGCTCAACAGCTCTTTATACTGCCGTTTCAGTTCTTTGTTCTCTTGTTCCAGATCAATTGCTGTCATATTCTAAAAATACGATTATATGATTAACTGGCAAGAGCAAAATTATCCTTCCATGTATCGATCTCTTCATACGATATTAACTACGTCAGCTTTTTTATAATAGGAGCAATCAATGTACAACTCTCTTTTTCGTGCAAACGATAAAAATCCTGAACCTCCTGAATTCGATTTTTAATTTGTTATTAAAGGAAGAATTGAAGAAATCATGCTAACAGCATTTTTGACGAAAAGATTGGGGATAAATATGCCCGATTGCATACACCATTTATTAGTTCGCTTAAGCGAAAATTTATTCTGAGATTTTCTCTAATTTTAGTTAGAAAGTCTTGCAATTAGCTTGTTTTTCATTGATTTTGGACCAATTTATTTCGGCTAAATATTAAGCGATTTTGTGTATGAATATAATTTGTAAATGACACTACTGAATTATGTACGAGCGAAGTTTTTAAGACTGGTAGTTTTGGGAAACGATTATAAACTTTAAAGAACGCCGATCGGCTTTGTATAATTTTGACCAAGCTGCTCTTTATCCCACGTTTTCAAATTTGGGGCAAAAGCTGTTGTTCATAAGTAAAAACCACAAATTCAAAGTATTTGTGGCTTCTGGCTTGATAATTTGTTACGTTATGGTTGCAAATCCAAACCCAGTAATTCAATAAGAATCTAATTTTTTACTTGTAAAATCTATTTTTATAATTTTAATTCCTGATTGAAGTACCCCCATTTGTTAGGACAGCTTAGCTGCTAAATTAAGTTCTATTTTTCATTTTTCACCTAGCTTTTCTTTCTAGTTTTAAATATCGATTATAAGGTATTTTATTTTCTATTCCCTGATGTTTGTCTTATACTGAAATAGGTTGACCATTTTTGGTTACTATTTTGTTTTATTGAGTTACTAATATCGGTATTTTTCTGTACTGTCTGTAATTATGATTTTGATTACTGTGAGCAAAGTTTGGTGTTTTAAATTCCAGGCTGTAATGCATTCGTTTTGAATTGTAGATTTTGACTGCTTTTTTAACCATTTTCTGAGCTAGTTTTAGACTCACAATTGTTTTACCCAATCCAAATTCCTGTTTTAATATTCCATTGATTCGTTCTGCTACAGCATTCTCATAAGGATCGTATTGCTGGGTCATACTGATGTTGATCCCATTGGCCTCCGCGAAGTTAGTATAGGTAGGATTACAGTACTGTAGACTGGATATTCCGTTAATACTGACCCCTCTAAAGGTTTTGGTCAAAAAAGATAATTCAATGACAATTTTACAGTTTTTTTCTCAGACTTTCTCCCTTAAGTTCTATTCGGTGCGAGGTGTGTACCAAGCGGTCTAAAATAGCATCGGCTATGGTGGCTTCACCGATTATATCGTACCAACTTCCCACCGGTAATTGGCTGGCAATAATGGTTGATGATTTTCCGTGCCTGTCCTCAATGATTTCCATCAGGTCTATTTGTTGCTTCTTGTCCAGATGAGCCAGGCCAAAGTCATCCAGTATTAGCAGATGTGCCTTTGCCAGTTTATCGAAGAATTTCAAAAAGCTACCATCAATACGGGTCATTTTGGTCTTCATCGACAATTTCTGGGTATTGAAGTATAGCACCTTATTTCCCTGTCCACAGGCCTGGTGTCCCAAGGCCGAGGCAAGAAAGCTCTTGCCGCAGCCAGTAGCCCCGGTAATTAATACTGACTCTCCCTTTTCCAGATAGGTCCCGGTAACCAGCTCTGTAATTTGATCTTTACTAATCCCTCTTGAGGTTCCCAGGTTTAATTCTTCTACGCTAGCCTGGTACCTAAATTGGGCACCTTTTTTCAAGCGTTCAAAACGCCGGTGTGTACGCTCTTCAGCTTCGGCCTGTAACAACACTTCCAGGCCTTCCCCCAGGGATAGCTGGTGATGTTGCCGGGTTTCTACCATAGCCTTCCAGCTACGGTGCATTCCGCCCAGGCGGAGTTGTGATAATTGGTTTTCAATGGTGTTCATCTAATATTTGATTTTAATGGTTACTTATTTATAGGAAGAAGCCCCACGGATATTCCCGTGAGCTGGCAAGGGTTTCACCAGGGGTTCTTCCTTATAATCGGTCATTCGGTTCTCCAGGACCTGCTTTAAGAATTTATAGGAGTACTGACCGTGATCCAGGGCAATACAACAGGCTTTTATAAAAACCTCCCTATTGGTTTTTCGTGAAAGGTTCAGGATACCATCACAGGTTTTGTAAAGCTGTTCAGGGTACTTATCCTGTTTGAACAGGGCCTCCATATACCGGTGTAGTTCCTCAGAATGGCTATAGCCGCGTTGCAGGTAATAGGTGGAACTGCGCTCTTTATAATATTGGTGGTGGGAACACAGGTGTTCCTTTCGGGTGGTATAACCTCCTTTCTTGGGGTTTCTGGGGTGTGTGGCAATAAGGCCTGCTTTGTGATAAATTCTTACCAGCGACCGGGTGTAGATCACCTTGACCTTCATCCCGATATACGTATAGGGCACACTATAATAGTGTTTGTCCATTCCCATATAGATATGATTGTTTTTGGGCACTTTATGCTCCCTGTAATATTTGATCTCGAAGGCTATCTCGGCTAAAGGTTGCAGGGTATGTTTTTCATCGGACAGGAATTTTTCTTCCCGGCAATAATCCTTTTGTTGCATCGGGTTTGGTTATGCTCCCTGACCTTTTGTGCAATCGCCTGGTTCAAAGAAGGAAGGTCGAAGAAGGTAAGCTTGCGCAGCTTGGCATAAACCCGGTTATAGATAAGCTTCACCTGGTTTTCAACCAAAGACTTATCCTTAGGTTTTCCAGGGCGTGCCGGGGTAACCGAAGTGCCATAATGGTTGGCAAAGTCTTCCAGGGCACGGTTTAGTTCCGGCTCATAAGGATTTGTTTTTATCACTGCCGATTTCAGGTTATCGGGCACCAGGGTCTGGGGAACCCTGCCAAGATCTTTTAAACAACGACCAAGTGCATAAATAAAATCCTCCAGTTTCTGGCTGGGTACGGCCAGGGCAAAGCAGTAATCGGAATACGGCAGACAGGCTACAAATACCTGAACTTCGATCTCTTCCCCGGTTGCCCTATCAATATAAGATAAAGGCTTGCCAGCATAGTCAATAAAAAGTTTATCCCCAGGTTTATGTTCTAATACCATAGAGGGTTTGCCGCTGCGAAGGTATTGCTGAAGGTGCCAGCAGAACTGTGTATAACTATAAGGATTGAGGTTATCCGCCTTATACTCTTCCCAGAGTAGTTGACGGGTAACACCTACTTTTTTGAGTTCTTTGCTGTAGTATTCAAGCTGGGTTTTAAGTTCTTCATACCGCTGATCTTTGTAGGCGGGGTTTCCAGACCATAATTTCCCTTCCAGTACCGGGTCTTCCAAATTTAGCAGCGCTTCAATGGAGAGAGTTGCTGCCCGTGCCTTTTTAATATATCCCTTTACAGTGTTCTTGCTGATCGAGAGGGTTCTGGCTATGGTTTTTATGCCCTTACCCTGCTTGTGCATACGCAGTATTTGCTTTACTTGACTCATTCGTTTTGGTTTTCCGGCCATTACTTATCTTTTGATGGTATCCACCAAATAAACCAAAACCAATACAAAAGGCTGGGGGGGTCAACATGCTCCGGAATTAATTCCCTGAGGGGTCAGTATGCTCCGGAATAATTTTACCGGCCAGCCATTTTTAATTTATAAGGGGGTCAGCATCCGCCGGAATGACAGGTAACTAAAAGGTAGTTTTCATGGGGGTCAGCTTAGTCCAGAATATCCATCCCGGGGCTTGGCACCAAGACAGCCCTCTTCCTCATTGTTATAACAGATGGCTTTGGCAAATTTGAGACTGCGGGCCAATTGTGCAGCTATGTGGGAATTACCCCCACGATAAAGCAGTCGGGAAGCAGCGTGCGGGGCAAGAGCAGGATATCAAAGGTGGGCAACCAGAAACTCAGGAACCTTCTCTTCCTCTGCGCGTTCTCGGCGTGCAAGCACAACAAAGCCTGTAGGGAGATATATGAACGCATCGTTGCAAAGGGAAAGAGCAAAAAACTGGCTCTTATTGCGGTGGCTAACAAACTGTTGAAACAGGCATTTGCAATCGTAAAAAGCGGTTTGCCCTATGATGAGAAATTTGTATCCAAATTGAATTAAAAGGATTTGTTTTTTAACTCAGATCTTTGTTGTATGTAGTGCTTTTTTAGCTAGCTAAATCCATATTTTGATTCAGTAATTCCACGTTAAAATTAATCTTTGCATTCAAAGCTCGAAACACTTTTAAAATAGTCGCAAACCTTGCATCGGTCAAATTATTTTCAATTTTAGAAATCTGTGCTTTTTGAACACCAACCAATTTGCCAAGTTGTGCTTGTGTCAACTTTCTTTCTTTTCGTGCTTGTTTGATGGCTTGTCCGATTAAGTCAAGTCGAAGTTCATTTTCAAACTCGTCTCGTTCTGGTGTTCCGATTTCTCCGATATATTTATCGGTAATCTCGTCCAAACTTTTAGTTTTTAATACTTTTTTGCTCATTTTATTATTTTTTAGAGTCAAAATATTGTTTCATAATCCGCTCGGTTTTTTCAATTTCCTTTGGCGGTGTTTTTCCCGTTTTCTTTTCGATTCCGTGAGTTGAGATGACTACCGTTTCGGTTTTGTCCGTCTTGTCCCAAAATGCGAAAAGTCGGTAATAGGTTTTGCTGTGAAGTGTTCTAAATTCCCAAACGTTCTCATTCAGTTTTTTGAAAAGTTCACTGTCGTTTACAACTTGAGCTTTTCTTATGTTATAAATGATTTTCTTTCGAGCTTTATCATTTAGCTTGTTTAGAAACTCATCGACTTCGTCCATCAACTCAACCTTAAATTTTTGCTTCATTCAATCGGTTGTTTTGACAAAGATAAAAGTTTCTTATTTAGGAAACAATTTTCAGTCGAAGTTTTTTGTCGGCATTACACACAACGTGATTGTATATGAGGAGTAGCGGGCAAATAGGGAAGAATTTTTCCACTAAACACAAGCCAAATTTTTGTTTTTTGAGTTTTACCTTTTTTTGTTCTAAACGACTAAAACAAAAATTGGCGAACTTCCAAATATAGCGAATTTTCCAGATGAGCACAGACCCAGCAATGGTTTATAGCATCTATGTAAAAGCAGCGTGTCCACTATCTTTAAAGTTCTCTAAAAATTTAAGATATGGAATTAGAACACACTGCTTGTCCGAAGTTATACATTGGTATTGATATCCACAAGAGTAGTTGGAAGATTCATTGCGCTACAGACCTTTCATGTGGAAAGACTTTTTCTATGGGTCCTGATCCGGATAAGTTACGGGATTATGTTTCACGCCACTATTCAGGTTATAAGGTTACCACGGCTTATGAAGCGGGATGTTGCGGG
Organism: Leeuwenhoekiella sp.; assembly: GCA_965219335.1. Taxonomy (GTDB): domain Bacteria; phylum Bacteroidota; class Bacteroidia; order Flavobacteriales; family Flavobacteriaceae; genus Leeuwenhoekiella. Next base: position 595,907 of record CBDCNG010000007.1, on the reverse strand, counting down.
TATTATGCCCACCGTAGTTTTGAGAGTTATGGTTGGAAGTCTTTTGTTGTCAATCCGGCAGACATTTACAGACGGGGCAAAGCGCGCCATACCAAGACCGATCGCATAGATGCCCAGTTGATAGCCAGAGAGCTTAAGGACGGTCGCTTATATAGCATTCACATTCCAGATATTCAACGGGAGCAGTTACGCAGTCTTTTTCGCCGTCGCAATGATCTTGTGAAGGATTACCGCCGCATCAAGAGTTTGATTAAATCACAACTGCTGTATATGGGAGTAAGCCTGCCCAAGGAATATGATAACAGTCATTGGAGCCATTCTTTTAGGGATTGGTTAGACAATCTTGAGTTTTCCCATAGCCCTGCGCGTGCCACCCTTGATAGCCGTATGCGTATGTTTCGTTTCATCGATCAGGAGGTTCGTGATGTTTCAACGGGCCTACGCAGCTTCTGCAAGATATATTATAAGACGGATTATATGCTTTTGCGCAGTATACCCGGCATTGGGGGTATAGTTGCCTGTGGTATTTTATGTGAGCTGGGAAATCTTCGTCGTTTTCGGGATTTAAAACAGCTCTCGGGCTATGTGGGATTGGCTCCTGGAATATACCAGAGCGGTGATAATTTACGTACTACCGGTATAACTCCTCGCGCACACCGTTTGATACGCAGCTATTTTATAGAGGCCTCCTGGCAGGCAATCAGGACAGACCCTGTGATGCAGGCGTACTATCGTAAACATCAAGGAAAGAACGTAAAGAGTATCATCGTCAAGGTAGCCAGAAAACTATTGAGTCGAACCCTTGCAGTAATTAAAACAGAAACGCCCTATGTCATAGGTGTAGTGGCTTAACATAAACTAGATAACAAAGCTCAACCAAAAGTAGATACAGCCCGGATCACAAAACACCGTAGATGACCCTTAATTAAAGAAGTGGATCACATTTTATAGCAAGTGAACGGGCTTATTATAGCTTATAATCATACAGATGCTGGTGGCCACTTAAGATGGACCACATATAGGATGCGGAGCAAGTTATATGGTATTGAATGATTGATAATCCTATCGGAGTTATCAACTATTCAACACCTCAAAATCATCATTATGAACTAATTAAAATTTAAATATTAACTTTGGAAAAGTGGATTATTGCTTTTCATAGGATACGGTGTTAGCAACTGGCTTTTATTTTTTTCGTTCTATTTTTATTGGGTTTTGGCGAGTATCAAAAACATCATTTATTTCTATTCTGTTCTCGTCCTTGTTAATCCAATAAATGACTTTATAGTTTTTATAGACAAGATATCTAAACCCTTGACATCTATTTTTAAGAAGCTCTTCGGCTTGTCCAATTTTCGGTTGCCTTTGTAATTTTAAAGTTTCGTTATAAATACCGTTAACGAGTTTTTTTGCTATTCGAATTCCTGCTTTTTCTCGATGGTATTGATAAATTTTTTCTAGTTCTTTTTGAGAAAAATCAGTCCAAAATAATTTTAATTCCATTTATCCATCTTGGCTTTTAATTCGCTAGATTCTATTAATCGACCATTTATTGAATCTTCCATAGATTTGTCAATTCGTGAATTAAATTCCTCAATTGTCATTGGTTTAAAATCACCATTATCAAAATTTTTGTTTTCTTTTCTAAGGATTTTTTCAAGTCGTGAAATAACATCTTCACTTTGAATCTTTAAAAACTCTTGAATAAGTTCCAGTTTTCTTGTTTGTAAATCCATTTTCTTAGCTTTTTATCAAAGATACAAAATTATCAATTTAAACTTCTAATTTTCTTGATTTCACGAATTTGTATTATACTGAAATAGGTTGACCATTTTTGATTGAATTTTCGACAGTTTAAATGGTCAGTAGTTCTAAATTTTGTTTGTTCCTTTTGTAGGAATGATAGTCTACATTTCTGTTTAGATGAACATAGTTAGGGGTGTTCAGTTTGAGACTAAAATGAGGTCTTTTGTTGTTGTAAATCTCAACAGCTCGTTTGACCATCTTCTTTGCTAAGTTAGTATTTTTTATAGTTCGTTTTAAATCATATTCATATTTAAGGGTTCTGTTGACCCTCTCCGCCACGGCGTTCTCGTATGGATCGTACTTCTGGGTCATGCTTAATATTATTTTGTTTTCCTCCGCAAAGCTGGTGTATAGTGGGTTGCAGTATTGAATTCCACGATCGGAATGATGAATGAGTTTTTGATTCTTGTATTTTCTATTTTTGATAGCCATTCTAAGGGCCTCGATGCAAAGTGATGTCTTCATATGGCTTGCTAATTTATAACCCATAATTTGCTTAGAATAGGCGTCTGTTACTAATGCCAGGTAACTGTGTCCGTTCTGCGTTTTAATATAGGTGATATCGCTCACCCAGAGTTGTTCAGGCCTGGTGGGCACTTTGTCTTTTACGAGGTTTTTGTATTTAAAGAATCGGTGTTTTGAATCGGTTGTGATATGGAACCGCTTTAATTTAGGAACGAGCAGGTTATTCATTCGCATTACTCGATAGAATTTATCCCTTCCTATTTTAATACCGAGTCTGTCCATATCAGCCTTTAACTCCTGATATAGTTTAATTCCACCGGTACGCAGTCCGTACTGACTCCGATACTCTTTGATGAGCCGAATGATCACTTGTTGCTCTGCTTGCCTGGTTTGATGAGATTTTAACCGCTTGTAAAAAGCTTGTTTAGAAACCCCAAAACATTGAATCAACCATTTTCTTTTAAACGGTTTTGCTTCTTTTTTTCGATCTCGTCTGCTAATGTTTTGGGCAATGACTTTTTTGACATATCAACTCCGGTAATAAGTTCCATATCCGCAATAATGTCTTGTTGGAAGTCTTTCACAAACTCCAGTTCCTCGATTCTTTCTTTGAGTTTTTTGATCTCATCTTTTTTGCTCATGCCTCGTTTCTTTTGTTCTAAAGTACTGTATTTTTTCAACCAGTAGTAAATAGAAGCTCTGGAAACCTGATATTTATCGGATGCATAATTAATAGAGATCTGTGCATTTTGGATTTGATCGATAATAACCAGCTTAAGATCATAACCTACTTTTTTGTAGGAAATTTTTCGACAGTGTTCATTTTGTTCTTTCATTAGGTATAGTGCTAAAAGGTTTAATTTTTAGTCAACCTATTTCAGGAAAGTACATTTTTTCAGCTTGCAGGTAACGGTCTCGGATATGAGTAGTTGCGTGGGTTAGCACTTAACTTTGCAAGTACGTACCAAACTGAAAATCTGAGAGGATTTTCAGAAGTAGGCGAGAACAAGCAATTACTTATAGGCATCTTAAGTTTGATTTTTCTTGAATCAATTAATTTTAAGTATTAACCAGAAAGAACAAAAGAGCGGAGTAAGGTTACTATAGCCATTGGAAGTTTTCATTCCGTCAACATTGATAATCCCCGCTCTTTTCTACTTTAATTTCGTTCAGATCTTTGAGGCCCTGACCTCGTTTTTAAGTTGGTGAAACCAGAGTAGACCGTCCTTTCGTCATTTGTTTTCCTATGAATAAATATAGCAAAATTTACGGAGTGGACATCAGTAAGGATGTCTTTGATGTGGTGTGCCCCGATGGTGCCCACCACCAGTTTGCCAATATCCCGCAAGGATTCGGTTCCTTTTTAAAGGCGATCCCGCAGGGCTCGCTCGTGGTGATGGAGGCCACGGGATACTACCATTACAGGCTCGCACAGTTTCTTTACAAAAGCAATGTGGCGGTGTCGGTAGTAAACCCCCTGTCGGTAAAGCGTTTCATCCAGATGAAGCTGGCCAAGGTGAAAACGGACAAGAGCGATGCCAGGGCAATCTGTGAGTATGCAAAGGTAAATGAGGTGCCCCCATATACCGCCCTTACGGATGTACAGGCCGAGTGCCTGCAGCTCTTCCGGTTGCTGGACAGCTACCTAAAGAAGCGCACGGCCACAAAGAACAAGCTGCACGGTGAGGAAACTTTGGGCGTTCCCTCCAAGTTTGTCCATCAGTCCCTCAAGCGCGACCTCAAGCATTTGGACAGGGAGGTAAAGGCACTGGAGGAAAGGTTGCTGTTGTTGGTAAAACAGGACCAACAGCACCAACTTACGCTTTTAAAGGGAATCCCGGGGCTTGGCACCAAGACAGCCCTCTTCCTCATTGTTATAACAGATGGCTTTGGCAAATTTGAGACTGCGGGCCAATTGTGCAGCTATGTGGGAATTACCCCCACGATAAGGCAGTCGGGAAGCAGCGTGCGGGGCAAGAGCAGGATATCAAAGGTTGGCAACCAGAAACTCAGGAACCTTCTCTTCCTCTGCGCGTTCTCGGCGTGCAAGCACAACAAAGCCTGTAGGGAGATATATGAACGCATCGTTGCAAAGGGAAAGAGCAAAAAACTGGCTCTTATTGCGGTGGCTAACAAACTGTTGAAACAGGCATTTGCAATCGTAAAAAGCGGTTTGCCCTATGATGAGAAATTTGTATCCAAATTGAATTAAAAGGATTTGTTTTTTAACTCAGATCTTTGTTATCTCTTGTTTTTTTATTTCGTTTTTTACGTTCTCTTTTATATTTTCTTAATTCTTTCTTTGTCGGTGGTTCCGTGATTACATAAGCAGTTCCGGAATATTTATAAGTTATAAATGGAATATTCTCATTTACTTTAAAATAAATGCTATCAACACCGCAAACACAGCGTCTGTAGTCCTTTTTTATATATTCAACAGATTCAAATGAAAAAGGTCTTTGGGCAATGATTTCGAAATATTTAAAAAATGATTCAAAGTATTTATCCGCTTGAGTCATTCCAAATTTTTTCACACCGTAATGATGAATCCTTAGCAAGTCATTTTTCGCTTCATTGCTTAATCTATATTTAGTCATTAAGCATAGACTTTGATTGAGCTAAAATTTCATTTTTACTTTCATTTGTAAATCCGCTATTTTCGGCTTTCTCCAATTTAGTGCGAATCCAATTAATTTCAATTTGTTGTTTTCGAGCTTGTCTAATTAAGTCATTTACTAATTCACTCTTACTTGAGTACTCTTTTTTATCCACCTGAGTTTTTAGCCATTCATCGTTTGGCTTTGTGAATGATATACTTTGTCTTGCCATAATTCAATTATTTGATGTAAATATACACCAAATACGAATCAATTCCAAATTGTTGCCAACGGCTCAGTATAAACGCAGTGGCGTCTGAAATTACCGAATTTTATTTAAAGTTAGGGTTTTCAAATTTTTAAAGCTCAAAATTTGAAAAACTTTTTGCGCCATTGCGTTTATACATTGTTGTGTGCTTTGCTTTTTTTCCGCAAGCTTTATTGTTTGTTTAAAACCAGAATTTATGTCGTTTTTATTCAGCTTTTTGATAATCTACTGATATTCAAATTCGAGGTTTTGAGTTCGCTGCAAATATTTCTCAGCTTTTATTTCTCCACAAGAGGCTTGTTTATTGGAGGTTCGCCATAAAATCTAAAGCTCGTATTTTAATTGGGAAAACGGATTCTCCGCTTTTTTTGCCCGCAGAAACTGGTTTTGGTACTTTTTTGTTGATTATTGACCTTTTATACCGATTTTTCAGGCTTTTATTTTGTTGGTCAGAAGCTGTGGGCAAAGTCATTAAAACGCGATCATATTTTGTTTTTTTTCAGTCCGCCGCGCCCAGATCTGGAAAAGTCCGCCGGCGCGATTTTTATGTTATTTGGGGAGGTTTTTAATGTTTCTGGAAGGTTTTTCAGTTCACTTCTCCGCATTATTTGGTTTCTAGCAAACTATTAATTATCTGTTTGACAACGGATTATAATTTGTGAACGCGCATTGCACACAACGGTTTAGGCTATGGTTTCGTTGCGGAATGATTCGGTAGAATTATTCCGCCGTAAACCGAACATTGCAAACACTCAGGAATTTCAGTTGAGGAAATTCCGCCGCAATGAACTATAGCCAGTGTTGTGTGCAGTTTTTTATATTCCATTTTTACTTTTCCAATTATTCATTGTTGTTGGATGCTCATTATCAATAGGATAATTCCGATTTACAAAGTCCAACTGTTTTGGTGTTAGCAGGACAAACATTCCTTCATTTCCGCAATTTATTGGATAAAACTGCTCGTCCGAATTTTGTCGTCTTAATTCAGCGTTCAACATTTCTATAAAATTCACATAGGCAATTCCCCAATCCAAGTCGGAAAATTGTCCGTCAAATGCTGTGTATTCAATTCCGTTGAGTTCGATTGTGTGTTTCCAACTATTTTGGTCTTGTTCGCTTTGTTCATTCTCAAATTTCAATTCCAGTCCAAGTTTTTCAAAAGTCGGTTTTACCTGAGCTAAATATTCAGTTAATCCGCCAATCTCGAATAGTTCTTCACAATCTACCCATTGATAGCGATTGTCCATAAAATTCAGAGTTTCTCCGCGCATTGGTCCTTGAAAGAAATTTAAGTCCGTGTACGCTTTTTGAAAGTCGGCTTTAACCGTATCTAATTCAGATGTCTTGTCCTGAAATAGGTTGACCTTTTTTGAATTAAAAAGTTCCTTTATAAATATCGTTTTTATCGTCGGAACATTGACAATTTTTTCAAAAAAAATCCCTTTGGGTTTTGAAAAAAGTTGCCAACTTTCCTTAGGCCTTTTTCTTTTTGTATGACTTGTACTTTATAGTGTTGTACTTTTTGTGAATATCCTGAGGCGTTTCCAGTCCAAGGCTCCAATGAAGTCGCTGCTCGTTATATATTCTAGTAGCCTGTTTCATGATCTGGCGGGCAATGGCCACGCTTTTAATTGTCTTTTTGAGGCCAAATTCATACTTGAGTATTCCATTGAGTCTTTCTGCCACGGCGTTTTCGTAAGGGTCATACTGTTGGGTTGTACTTAATATGAATTCATTCTCTTTGGCAAAATCGGAGAACTCCGGACAGCAATATTGAATGCCCCTATCAGAATGATGGATGATGTTTTTATGGTTGAATGTACGGTTTTTAATAGCCATTTTTAGCGCCTGTACTACCAGTGTGGCCTTCATATTATCATCGAGTGCCCATCCCATGAGTTTCTTGGAGTAGGCATCTGTTACCAAGGCCATGTATGCATGTTGCTGATCTGTTTGTATGTAAGTAATATCGCTAACAAATACCTGTTCACTATGGGTAATTTCCAGATCTTTTATCAGATTGGGTGATTTGTGAAATAAATGTTTTGAGTCTGTTGTGATGTGGTATCGCTTAGTTTTTTTGACAAGCATGCCGTAGCTCCTTAATAGGTCAAAGAGCGCATCTCTGCCCATTTTGATGTTATTTTCCATGAGTCCATTTTTAATGTACCTGATCAGTTTTCTTGTTCCGGCTTTATGGTGCAGCTTGCGTTGTTGGGCTACCAGCGCCAGGACAATAGCGTCTTTTTTCTCTTTGGTACGATCTGCGTTTATTCTTTTATAATAAGCCTGTTTACTTACCCCGAGGCATTGATAGAGCCATTTTATTTTGAAAGGCTTTTTCTTTTTTTCTCTATCTCTTTTGCTAATGCTTCGGGCAAATACTTTTTTGAGAGGTGCTCCCCTGTAATATTCTCAAAATCGGCAATGACATCTTGTTGGAATTCTTTAACAAACTCCAGTTCCTCAATACGTTCTTTGAGTTTTTTGATCTGATCATTCTTACTCATACCCTTGGATTTGTTCTCAAAATTACTCAATTTTTTAGTCCAATAATCGATAGAGCTTCGGGAAATATGATACTTGTTTGAAGCATGATTTACGGAAATCCGTCCGTTGGCAATTTCCTCGATGATCGAAAGTTTCAAATCGAAACTTACTTTTTGGTACTTCTTTTTTCGGCAGGAGCCATTGTTCTGTGTTTCCATAGATTGCTAAAGGTGTTTGATTTTTAGTCAACCTATTTTAGGACGAGGCAGTTTTTTTTCAGCTTGCAGGTAACGGTTTGTATAAGATTAGTTGCGTATTTAAGTACGAAATTAAGCAAATAAAAACCGAATAGAAATCCGCGAGGATTTTCGTAAGTAGGCTTGCACTAGCAATTAATTTTATACGTTGTTAGGCGTAGTACTTATCAATTCTATTAGTCTATACTTGTTCTTCGCAATATCTTTCAATCCATTTCTGTCAATTATTGTAAAATCTGGTAGTGTAAAATCCATTTTAGCGATATCAGCATTTGTTACTAAAATGAATTTCCCTCTTTCAATTCTATCTCTATACTTATTAACCTGGAGGAATAAACTATTTGATATTTTTTTCCTTTTATTAATTTTAAATTCAAAGAAATAATATTCATTGTTGTAGTATCCTACCAAATCTACTCTTAATTCACCTATGGAAACTTCTTCTTCGATTTGTTCAAATCCAACCTCTTTTAATAAGTAAATAAAGTATTTAACAAAGGAAATCTCTGTCATAGCATCAATATCACTAACTGTGATTTTTTCTTGATAATTCCTAATTTCCGATTTATCTATAATAAAATCAAATTGGTTTATATCATTTATATCAACGAGTAATATACCATCTTCGTAAAGAATATAATTATTGCCATATTGCAAATCCGTAATATCACTTTCATAGTCCTCAAAATGTATAAAACCAGAGTAAGATAACAGTCTTTTATCAATTCCAACAAAGAAGTATTTGTCCTCTTCAACTTGGTAAAATGAACCTACAAATTCTTTTTGCCTAAATTCAATTGTTGGGTCATTAGTTCTCAATTCTCTAAAAGTGGCATTTTTTAAATCTTGCTCAAAAGGCGTAATCATTCCTTCCAATCTTTTTTTCATTTGAGAATAATATCTACTTAGTCTACTGTTCCCTAAAAAACTGAATGCTGACGCATAATGCCCTGCTCTTAAGATATGATTTTCCATAATTGGCGACTTGTCATCACTTTCAATTGGTGGGTCTAGAAATCTATTAGTACTAATTTCGTGTTCATTTAATAATATTAGTGACGCAATTTGAACATCTCCGTTCTGAGTTGTTTTTTGTTGTAATGCCCTTATTTCTTGATGGTTTGAAGTGTAACTACTCGTTGAACCCTTGGCCTCAACAATCAAAATTCTGTCATCTTGAGTTTGGCATTTCCAATCTGGGCGTTTTCCAGTACCATCAATTTTTTTTACCGTAGAACGTTTAATATTGAATAATTTTTCTGCTATTGAAACTGACATACCAACTCCAAAGTCCTCAGAAATAGTAGTTAAATCTTCAGGTCCTCTAAAGGCTCTAATTTCAGTAATTTTAATTCTAAGTTCATTGGTGTCCCCATAAATTTTTTCAATCAGTTCAGCTTTATCAAACCATTTAAGTCTATTAGATGTTGCGAATAGTCTGGATTGTAAAATTCCAATATTCAGAATAAGTCGGTTTAAACTTATCCTAATAATTCTATTAGTAGAAACTTTATCTTCACAATCTAAGTGAACTAAAAGTAAAGGGTCAATCTCGATTGAGATATCCCGACTTGTAAAAACTCTTGTAATGGTACTTAATAAACTCAAATATTTCTTTGTATTACGCCTAACGTGTTTGTATATGAGCTGTGGCGTGTTTTGGCACGAACCTCTCCAAATATAAACTAACCTTGGGAAATCCGCAGGATTTCCAAGTGATGACTGACCTAGCCATAGCTTATAGCACCAATCCCCGCTATTTGCTATATACGGTGTTGGCAAACGTTTTTTTATTCTTTATCCCTGATTTTCGAAATTGTATTTGTATCTAAAATTAGATCAAATTCTTTTTTCTTTAAACCGTTCATCAATTTTTTATCTCCAGTCCAAAGAGGAGCTTTTAATTCCAAACTCAAAGCAATAAATGGAGCATCAAATTCATCAATATCTTTTACTAATTCAATTGATTTTTCCCAACTTTTGTTTGAAAGATTTTCTAAGTCAATTAGTTCAATTTTTTTGAGTAATATCCTTTTTAGGAATTCAAGTTCATCTTTTGGAAGTTTGGATATTTTAATCAGCTTATGATGATGATTTTTCAATTCGTCTAAGATGAAAGTAGGAGCGAAGAAGTCAAATGAATCTGTTGAGTTTAAAAGTAAATCACCAATTTTACCGTTAGGGTTTAAAAGTCCACTAAAAATTATATTAGTATCGACAATAATAATCACTTGATAAACTTACTTTTATTTTTATCCCACCAACTTGATTTTGATTCATTTGCGAGTTTGTCGATTTCTTCTTGTGAAGCTTTACTTTTTGAAGCTATTTCTCTGAATTTTATATAATCTAAGATTCGCTGTAATCCTACTAAATTAGTTCCTGCTGATAATCGGATAAGAATTTCGCTATTTGTTCTTTCTATTTGCATATTCAAATATAACGATTTTTTTTAATTTCACCGCTGCTTTTTAATGTTTGCCAACGGTCTCGGTTATCGCCAGTTGGCGGAGTAGGGGACACGGATTTGTCGGCTTAGTATTTTGTTGTTGGTCAATTTAATTATTTTCTTTCTAACGGTGCCGCTTATTGGCGATCAACCGATGTTGTAAACTGTATTTATTCCTCTAATATCCATAGGAGTAAATCTTCCTTATCCACTATAGACCAACTATGTGGATGTCTTTCTCCATTCGCTCGATAACCATTGTTTTCTGTGGGAATATATTCAACATGATCAAATCCAGCATTTTTAAGATTTTGCGAAAGTTTTTTAATAAAATATGCATTCATTTGATCATAATCGGCTTTTCTCTTTTCTTTCCACCATTTAATATCCGGCTCTGTATAAAATCGAATTCGGGTATTTTTCAAATTTCTCAAATTATTTATGTGTTTGGTTTTAGATGTGAAAATTGAATAATTTTCATATTTGTCTAAGTTGTTTTTAGGATCCCCAAAATTCTCGTTTAACGTCTTAATTATCCACTTTGATTCTTGAATTGCTGGTTGAGAATAATTGTTTTTAATATTTTTTTCTGCACTATTATATAATGCTATTAAATCTATTGGAGAATCAACAATAAAAACACCTTCTGGTTTAATTGTATTAGAGTTTTCAATTAAAAAATCACTAATTAGAAGAGCCATATTTCCTCCACTAGAAAAACCTCCAAAAATTGTCTTGTTGATTGGAAGTTGGTTTGATTTGAATAATTTATTAATCGATTCTGCTAATTCTATTTTTTCCTTGTTTTCTAACCATAATTTACCGCTGTAGTTTAAATATACAACCGCTACATTCTTTTCATTAGCAAACTCATTTATAGCAAATTCTCTTTTAATATCTTTTGCAGTTTCGGGATATCCCCCAAAGAGTACTAAAACAGCTTCGGTTGTATCTGGTTTATATAGGTCGTAGAAATCTGTGGATAAATGTTTTTTAGCTATTGGCTTTGACTGAGAAAAACTGATATTTGAAGAAAATATCAATATAATAATGCAAGGAATTTTAAGCAGTTTCTTCATATAAATATTGTTTACAACGTCTCGTATATGAAAAGTAGCGCTGAAAATAAGCTGTTACTTTTCGGATTAAACACAAGCCGAATTTTTAAATTTTACTATTTTATTTTTGGGAATTTGTCAAATTTAAAAATTTTGCGACTTTCCAAAAATGCCCAAACCTTTGTGTTAGCAAAGACTTGCGCTATTTTTTATATACATTGTTACCCACAGTATTTTTTCGTTTACCTTGGGTTTTTGTTCAGTAAATTCACAATGTCGTAATAAAATTCAATTGCGATGATAGTCTTATTTAGTCCGCTGTCAAAATCAGTTTTTTTCATCTCGTTTTTCATAGCTCCAGCAATTATTGTTGGTGCAACATCGCCATATTTAGATTGAGAATTCAGTATTTCTTTAATTCCTTTATTGTTTGAAACCTTGTTTATACACTCTAAATATAATCCGTTTGAGTTTAAAACATAGAGTTCAATCTTTTCTTTTTCTGGCTCTTCATAGCCTGGTGCAACCACAATTGGTATTTCTTCTTCATCTCCATCCTCAATAAATTCAGTCCATATTTTTCCGAATGTCCCGTTTTTTTCCATTTCGTCAACTATTTCAATAGAATTGCTATTTAGATAGAAATCCGCTGTGAAATTTCTTTCAGTTTGTATTGAACCTAATTCGGAAAGATAGTTAATGAAATTTTCGTTATTGTCAGTATTTTGATAGTGTTCAGATAATAGTTTTTCGAAATGGGAAGTAGCCTTGTTTAGCAATTCCACGTCTTTATCTGATAAACAACTTTTCAGTTTGTCAGCATAATTTGCATCCGTTTGAGATTGGCAAGAAAACAAACTGATTGTCAAAATCAGAAGCAAAATTTTATTAAGCATAGGTTTTTGTCTTGTCCTGAAATAGGTTGACCTTTTTTGAATTAAAAAGTTCCTTTATAAATATCGTTTTTATCGTCGGAACATTGACAATTTTTTCAAAAAAAATCCCTTTGGGTTTTGAAAAAAGTTGCCAACTTTCCTTAGGCCTTTTTCTTTTTGTATGACTTGTACTTTATAGTGTTGTACTTTTTGTGAATATCCTGAGGCGTTTCCAGTCCAAGGCTCCAATGAAGTCGCTGCTCGTTATATATTCTAGTAGCCTGTTTCATGATCTGGCGGGCAATGGCCACGCTTTTAATTGTCTTTTTGAGGCCAAATTCATACTTGAGTATTCCATTGAGTCTTTCTGCCACGGCGTTTTCGTAAGGGTCATACTGTTGGGTTGTACTTAATATGAATTCATTCTCTTTGGCAAAATCGGAGAACTCCGGACAGCAATATTGAATGCCCCTATCAGAATGATGGATGATGTTTTTATGGTTGAATGTACGGTTTTTAATAGCCATTTTTAGCGCCTGTACTACCAGTGTGGCCTTCATATTATCATCGAGTGCCCATCCCATGAGTTTCTTGGAGTAGGCATCTGTTACCAAGGCCATGTATGCATGTTGCTGATCTGTTTGTATGTAAGTAATATCGCTAACAAATACCTGTTCACTATGGGTAATTTCCAGATCTTTTATCAGATTGGGTGATTTGTGAAATAAATGTTTTGAGTCTGTTGTGATGTGGTATCGCTTAGTTTTTTTGACAAGCATGCCGTAGCTCCTTAATAGGTCAAAGAGCGCATCTCTGCCCATTTTGATGTTATTTTCCATGAGTCCATTTTTAATGTACCTGATCAGTTTTCTTGTTCCGGCTTTATGGTGCAGCTTGCGTTGTTGGGCTACCAGCGCCAGGACAATAGCGTCTTTTTTCTCTTTGGTACGATCTGCGTTTATTCTTTTATAATAAGCCTGTTTACTTACCCCGAGGCATTGATAGAGCCATTTTATTTTGAAAGGCTTTTTCTTTTTTTCTCTATCTCTTTTGCTAATGCTTCGGGCAAATACTTTTTTGAGAGGTGCTCCCCTGTAATATTCTCAAAATCGGCAATGACATCTTGTTGGAATTCTTTAACAAACTCCAGTTCCTCAATACGTTCTTTGAGTTTTTTGATCTGATCATTCTTACTCATACCCTTGGATTTGTTCTCAAAATTACTCAATTTTTTAGTCCAATAATCGATAGAGCTTCGGGAAATATGATACTTGTTTGAAGCATGATTTACGGAAATCCGTCCGTTGGCAATTTCCTCGATGATCGAAAGTTTCAAATCGAAACTTACTTTTTGGTACTTCTTTTTTCGGCAGGAGCCATTGTTCTGTGTTTCCATAGATTGCTAAAGGTGTTTGATTTTTAGTCAACCTATTTTAGGACGAGGCATCTGCGTTAATTGCGTACAACGGTTTTGTGTATGAGCAGTAGCGGATTTTAGGCTACCATTTTTCAGTTTACAATATACTTTAATTTATACAAAAACGGTTCGAGTTAGCACTCAAACCGCTATTGCTTATACACGTTGTTGTACAGCGTTTTTTTTATTCAATCGGTATGCAAAAGTCAACAATAGCTTTTCTTTGAGGATGCTCATTAAAATTATTATGATAAATCTCAAAAGGTTCTCTGTCAGCTTTTTTATACCCATTTTCGTTCATCCAAACAAATAGTCCTGTCCACGATTTTTCAAATTCGTTCAAACCTATCTCGAAGCTACCAACTATAAATTTCCCTGGTTCGATTGAAGTCAGTCCAATTTCTACATCTGTTTCTACAGGTTTGTTTAACAAGATTGAAGCACTCATTCTGACTTTATTGGCCTCTGTTACTTTAAAACTGTCGTGATAAATTGTTATCATTTTAGTTTGTTCGTTCATTAATCCTTTTGGCGTTGCCCATTGCATCAATTTTCCATAGGCACTTTCAAGATTTTGTGGACCAATACTTGACACGTAAGCCAAATCCATTTTTGGCATTTCTTTGATTTCAATTTTTGCGTTCATTTCTATCCAATTTTTAAGATTATTAATGACGCAAATGTATTTTTCATAGTCGGGATAGTCTTGTCCGTTCTTGCTTTTAAGTTGACGAATCTTGCTATGTCGATTTGGATTTTGCTTTTTAAATTCGGTCGGACTTATTCCAAAATACTTTTTAAAAGTTCTTGAAAATGAAGAGTTATCGCTATAACCAAATTTATGGGCAATTTCGGTTGTCGAAATGTTTTTGTGCAACAAATCTAATGCTGATTTTTCGATTCTTCGTCTTGTAATATATTCATTTAGTGTTTCTCCTGTAATGAATTTAAAAATTCGATGAAAGTGGAATGGCGAAAAAAAGGCGATTTCCGAAACTGTATTTAGAGATAAGTCAGACTGCAGGTTTTCGTCAATAAATTCAAAAACTCTGTTGATACGATTTTTATAATCTGCTTGTATATGTTTATCAGTTACGGTCATTTTTCAAATGCTGTACAACGGTCTCGTATAACCGTCAGTTACGGGTTAATATGCGTTAATTTTCGGTTAAGCACTGACGTTAGCAATTCCGAGTGGATTCGGAAGTAGTCGAATCCGCCGTAATTGCGGTTATACATTGTTGTACAACGTTTTTAATATTCTTTTTCTTTTTTAATTTCTCCGTTGGCAAAATAGGTTGTCCAAAGTCCGCTTTTCTTTCCGTTAACTCTTTGTCCTTCTTTATATAGATAACAATTACCTAATTTACCGGAACATTTGTAAAGTCGGTTGTATCTCTTAAATTTTATATCCGCTGGAGAATCAAAAAACTCATTTATGTTTTTAGCGTCCGAATCAATTTCCGTTGTTACAGATTCTCTAGTTTTGTTTCCATTTCGGTCAAACGCATTCCACGACAAAATGTTTCCGTACTTATCCAAGAAACTTTCACTTGCAATTTGACCGCTTTTATAGTAATGAATCATTCTCCCTGTACCAGTTGAGTATTCCTCTGAATTATACTTATAGGTTGTCCAGCAAATTATCCAGTTAATATTACCGCTTTTATAATAAGTAGTGTCCGATTTACAACTGATTTCCTCTAGGTCTTTTACAAGTTCCAGAAATCGTTCGGAATGTTGAGAAAGACATAAATTCCAAATAAGGATTAAAAATATGATTGAGAAATTGCGTTTCTGTATTATACTGAAATAGGTTGACCATTTTTGATTGAATTTTCGACAGTTTAAATGGTCAGTAGTTCTAAATTTTGTTTGTTCCTTTTGTAGGAATGATAGTCTACATTTCTGTTTAGATGAACATAGTTAGGGGTGTTCAGTTTGAGACTAAAATGAGGTCTTTTGTTGTTGTAAATCTCAACAGCTCGTTTGACCATCTTCTTTGCTAAGTTAGTATTTTTTATAGTTCGTTTTAAATCATATTCATATTTAAGGGTTCTGTTGACCCTCTCCGCCACGGCGTTCTCGTATGGATCGTACTTCTGGGTCATGCTTAATATTATTTTGTTTTCCTCCGCAAAGCTGGTGTATAGTGGGTTGCAGTATTGAATTCCACGATCGGAATGATGAATGAGTTTTTGATTCTTGTATTTTCTATTTTTGATAGCCATTCTAAGGGCCTCGATGCAAAGTGATGTCTTCATATGGCTTGCTAATTTATAACCCATAATTTGCTTAGAATAGGCGTCTGTTACTAATGCCAGGTAACTGTGTCCGTTCTGCGTTTTAATATAGGTGATATCGCTCACCCAGAGTTGTTCAGGCCTGGTGGGCACTTTGTCTTTTACGAGGTTTTTGTATTTAAAGAATCGGTGTTTTGAATCGGTTGTGATATGGAACCGCTTTAATTTAGGAACGAGCAGGTTATTCATTCGCATTACTCGATAGAATTTATCCCTTCCTATTTTAATACCGAGTCTGTCCATATCAGCCTTTAACTCCTGATATAGTTTAATTCCACCGGTACGCAGTCCGTACTGACTCCGATACTCTTTGATGAGCCGAATGATCACTTGTTGCTCTGCTTGCCTGGTTTGATGAGATTTTAACCGCTTGTAAAAAGCTTGTTTAGAAACCCCAAAACATTGAATCAACCATTTTCTTTTAAACGGTTTTGCTTCTTTTTTTCGATCTCGTCTGCTAATGTTTTGGGCAATGACTTTTTTGACATATCAACTCCGGTAATAAGTTCCATATCCGCAATAATGTCTTGTTGGAAGTCTTTCACAAACTCCAGTTCCTCGATTCTTTCTTTGAGTTTTTTGATCTCATCTTTTTTGCTCATGCCTCGTTTCTTTTGTTCTAAAGTACTGTATTTTTTCAACCAGTAGTAAATAGAAGCTCTGGAAACCTGATATTTATCGGATGCATAATTAATAGAGATCTGTGCATTTTGGATTTGATCGATAATAACCAGCTTAAGATCATAACCTACTTTTTTGTAGGAAATTTTTCGACAGTGTTCATTTTGTTCTTTCATTAGGTATAGTGCTAAAAGGTTTAATTTTTAGTCAACCTATTTCAGGAAAGTACAATTTTTCAAATGCTGTACAACGTGCTTGTGTATGGCTCGTTGCGGAAAATCAACTATGATTTTCCGCCGTAACCGAAAGATAGCAAATTGCAATGAATTCCGATTAAGGAATTCAGCCGCAATGAGCTATACACGTTGTTAGCAACAGCTATTTATTCTATTTTAATTTCTTTTATTATTTCTGAATTATGGTTGTTCGAAAAGTCAAATGATTCGTATGGATAATAGTCGAATGTTCTATTTGGATTTATAGGATTACTGGCACTGTAGAATATTCTGATTTTTCCTAATTGATTTTGAATTTCTCTTTTTAATTCTAAAACTGTTTTGCCTTCAAAATCTTTTAAATCAATATGTATTTTTTGATTATTCATAATTTTATATTTAGTTAAGAACAATTATTTTTTGTCCATAAATTCTGTTTTTCCGCTTTCTTATATAATTTTTTTAGCCGTTTCTCAATTTCTCGATATGCTTTTCTATATTGTCTTTCTGTCCAAATTGCTCCTAAACAATTCACATCTTTATCCATCATTATCAAATTAAGAGTTTCAGTCTCTTTTTCAATCTTTATTTTGTCAGTTGTCAGTCCAATCATTTGAAATTCCAGCGTGTCATTTTCTGAAGCAATTATTTCATATCGTCCATTTTGGTCAGATATAGATTCCGTTCCGCTATTCAGATTTGTAATTTTTACTCCGAATAGGCAAGTCAATTTTTCGTCAACTATTTTTCCTCTAACTATTGTTTCAATTTGAGCAAAAGTCAAATTAGAGATTCCGATTATTAATATGAGCAGGATTTTTTGTCTTGTCCTGAAATAGGTTGACCTTTTTTGAATTAAAAAGTTCCTTTATAAATATCGTTTTTATCGTCGGAACATTGACAATTTTTTCAAAAAAAATCCCTTTGGGTTTTGAAAAAAGTTGCCAACTTTCCTTAGGCCTTTTTCTTTTTGTATGACTTGTACTTTATAGTGTTGTACTTTTTGTGAATATCCTGAGGCGTTTCCAGTCCAAGGCTCCAATGAAGTCGCTGCTCGTTATATATTCTAGTAGCCTGTTTCATGATCTGGCGGGCAATGGCCACGCTTTTAATTGTCTTTTTGAGGCCAAATTCATACTTGAGTATTCCATTGAGTCTTTCTGCCACGGCGTTTTCGTAAGGGTCATACTGTTGGGTTGTACTTAATATGAATTCATTCTCTTTGGCAAAATCGGAGAACTCCGGACAGCAATATTGAATGCCCCTATCAGAATGATGGATGATGTTTTTATGGTTGAATGTACGGTTTTTAATAGCCATTTTTAGCGCCTGTACTACCAGTGTGGCCTTCATATTATCATCGAGTGCCCATCCCATGAGTTTCTTGGAGTAGGCATCTGTTACCAAGGCCATGTATGCATGTTGCTGATCTGTTTGTATGTAAGTAATATCGCTAACAAATACCTGTTCACTATGGGTAATTTCCAGATCTTTTATCAGATTGGGTGATTTGTGAAATAAATGTTTTGAGTCTGTTGTGATGTGGTATCGCTTAGTTTTTTTGACAAGCATGCCGTAGCTCCTTAATAGGTCAAAGAGCGCATCTCTGCCCATTTTGATGTTATTTTCCATGAGTCCATTTTTAATGTACCTGATCAGTTTTCTTGTTCCGGCTTTATGGTGCAGCTTGCGTTGTTGGGCTACCAGCGCCAGGACAATAGCGTCTTTTTTCTCTTTGGTACGATCTGCGTTTATTCTTTTATAATAAGCCTGTTTACTTACCCCGAGGCATTGATAGAGCCATTTTATTTTGAAAGGCTTTTTCTTTTTTTCTCTATCTCTTTTGCTAATGCTTCGGGCAAATACTTTTTTGAGAGGTGCTCCCCTGTAATATTCTCAAAATCGGCAATGACATCTTGTTGGAATTCTTTAACAAACTCCAGTTCCTCAATACGTTCTTTGAGTTTTTTGATCTGATCATTCTTACTCATACCCTTGGATTTGTTCTCAAAATTACTCAATTTTTTAGTCCAATAATCGATAGAGCTTCGGGAAATATGATACTTGTTTGAAGCATGATTTACGGAAATCCGTCCGTTGGCAATTTCCTCGATGATCGAAAGTTTCAAATCGAAACTTACTTTTTGGTACTTCTTTTTTCGGCAGGAGCCATTGTTCTGTGTTTCCATAGATTGCTAAAGGTGTTTGATTTTTAGTCAACCTATTTTAGGACGAGGCATTTTCTCAAATTGGCTACAACGGTTAGTGTATGAGCAGTGGCGTGGTAAGTCACGGACAATTTCAAACAGATACTTGCCAGAGGAAAATCCGCAGGATTTTCCAAGTAGGCGAGGACAAGCCATTGCTTATACACATTGTTAGCTTTTAGTGCTTTTTATTCGCTTTATAATAATCCATTCCGTTTTTATTTTTCTGTCACCTTTTAATTCCGAAATTGTTATTTAATTAAAATTCTGTCGTAGTTAGCGTAACATAAATTTCCGCCGTTTTTAATTCAGGTTAGAGTCAGCAATTCCGATGTTGCTTTTTCAAATCCTCATTGCGTAAACAAGCTAAGATATCCAACGTAATATTTTTAAGTCTAACTCGTTTTATTCGTTGCTGATAATTTCTGTTTTCTTCCAATAATAAAATATAAAATGGCTCCTAAGAAGTTCCCGAATAAAACTACTAAAAGCCATACAATTTTGTTATTTCCAGAAAATTCATTTTTTACAATGTCAATAAGAGCGATAATCGTTGACAGAAGAAAAAATAATATTAAACTTAGTCCAAAAGGTCCAATCATTAAAAAATAGTTCATAATTTTTTGTTTTAATTTATATCCGTAATGTTTGTCAGCATTAAAGCTAACGGTTTTGTGTATGATTTGTGGCGTATTTTAAGCAACTAATTTAGCAAATACAAACCAAATAGAAAATCCGCGAGGATTTTCGTAAGTAGGCTAGAACTAGCCATTAATTATACACGTTGTTGCCATTAGTTTTTATTCGGTTATTATTTCAATTATTTCCGCTTCTCCAATTTTTCTTGGCACTTCGTATATCCACCAAACTCGACCTATAATAAGTAGATTTTTAATATCTCCGTGATTCAAAAATTTAACAGATACATTTGCTGTTTCATTTGGCATTATTGACTCTTTGTCAAAGTCAATTTGTCCTATATATGTGCTTAAAAATTCATCATTTTTATGTTCAAATACGTGATTTGGGCGATAACCTGTTTTAATTCCTGTTTTTCTTCCTCCATTTTCAGTCGAATATAAAGTCAGTTTTGCTTTTATCTCAATTATGTCTGATATCATAAATTAATTTCGATTTGCTCTAATTCTGTAGTTTTAATTCTATCAATTTGGGTTTTTATGTTTTCGGGGGAAATTTTGTAGTCAAAACTTAAATATTCAATCAAATCTTCAGTTGATTCAAAATCTAATGATGACATATAATCTTTAAATTCTGTTTGTATTTCTTTCCAATCATAATAAGTTTTTTTACTTAAAATGACTTCATCTCAAATTAATGGCAACGGCTCAGTATAAACGCAGTGGCGCCTGAAATTACCGAATTTATTTAAAGTTAGGTTTTTCAAATTTTTAAAGCTCAAAATTTGAAAAACTTTTGCGCCATTGCGTTTATACATTGTTGTGTGCTGTGCTTTTTTTCCGCACGCTTTATTGTCTGTTCAAAATCTGGATTTATGTAGTTTTTAATCGGCTTTTGATAGTGGGCCGGATATTCAAATTCACGGTTTTGAGTTCGTTGTAAATCTTGCTCAGCTTTTATTTCTCCACAAGAGGCTTGTTTATTGGAAGTTCGCCACAAAATCTAAAGCTCGTATTTTAATTGGGAAAACGGATCATTCCCCGCGTTTTTTGCCCGCAGAAACTGGTTTTTGGTACTTTTTTTGTCGATTATTGACCTTTTATACCGATTTTTCAGGTTTTTATTTTGTTGGTCGGAAGCTGTGGGCAAAGTCATTAAAACGCGATCATAGTTTGTTTTTTTTCCAGTCCGCCGCTTTTAATGTTTCCGGAAGGTTTTTCAGGTTTACTTCTCCGCATTATTTGGTTTCCAGCAAACGATTAATTATCTGTTTGACAACGGATTATAATTTGTGAACGCGCATTGCACACAACGTGTTTGGCTATGATTTCGTTGCGGAAAAATCCGCAGGATTCTTTCCGTTTTAGAAACTAATTTAGCAAATATCCTGGAATTTTCGGTAGAAAATTCCGCAGCAATGAATTATAGCCGCTGTTACCTAACGTGCCGACACGTTCTGCTTGGAACGTTCTGCTATTTTAAATAGACTTTGACCATTTGTTAAACCTGAACTTTTATTCAGGAACAGAATTTTGGAAAAGTCAAAAAAAATCCTGCGAAATACTTTTTTTAAATTTATCCGTTTTGCTTTTCAGCCCGAGCAATGCTTTTTAAAATTTTTTCCGTCCAGCTTTTAAATCCACGTTATGCTTTTCAGATCCATTTTTTTCAAACCTGAATTTTGTCAATTGACTTGAATTGTTTTTAAAAGCAAGATTTTTCACTTTTTTATCCGTTGTGCAATTCAGTCCGTTTTAATTTTCTTGGAAACGAAAAAGTTCAAATTCCATTTTAATTTTCATTGGGAAACCAAGTCAATTATATTCCGCCGTGATTTTTTTCGGAGGCATTTTAGGTAACGGTCTTGTATAACAATCAGTTGCGGATTGGTTAGAAACTAAGATAGCTGAAATTACCGAATTTTATGCTTGCGCGATTGTGTCCGCAGGACACAAAGCCGCAATTGTTGTTATACGGTGTTGTGGTTAGTATTTTTTCTAAAATGATATTATAAATTCATTTTCTGCAAATCTAAATCCATTTAAATTTTCAATTTGCGTTCCAGCTTTAACTTCTATTTTAAACTTATTTAATTCTAACATTTGCTTTATTCTCCACATCCCAATTCCATCACCATCTTTGTATGTTTTTTTTGCTTCTTTTCCAGAGTAACCTTCAATAAAAATTTTTTGATTCTCTTCCTCTTCTATAAATAAACTGGTCATTTTTAAATTCATAGTTAGATTTTCATCATAATTATTAAACGATATCTCTATTTTTGATTTTGGTCTTACATACTTGGAAGCATTCTCTATCAAATGATATAGAGCTACTTGTAGTGTTTCATAATCACAATTTATGGTACTTCTGCACTCACCAACTTCTACATAAACTTCTTTATCGGAAAAATCAATAAAAAATGAATGTAAAACATTCATTAGAACTTTATGAATAGGATGATTCCTAAACTCAAGAGTTGGTTGTGCACGGTCTAATTTTCTATATATAGAAAATTCTGATTTCATATGAATATTGTGTTTTGCAATTCTCAAAAACATCATAGCTGTTTCTTTTGGATATCTTGTAACTATGTCAATTATTTCTTGAATTTGATTATTGAAATCGGATGCCAAGATTTCTTGAGGTACTAAGTCATAAATTTCTTGTATATTTTTAGCATTAATAGAGGTTAAATTGTGTACTAAACGATTAACTCTTTTTTGCTCGCTTATTTTCGCTTTGTTTTCTATTACTTCTAAAGGAAGTTTTAAATCTTTACTAGCATATGAAAAAGCCTCTAGTTTGGCTTTGAAAAGCTTAGAAGTCTTAGTTGTTGCACAACATAAAAATGTAATTCCTTTATTATTTTCTATGCGTCCATTTCTCCTTTTTTTGTAGTAAATAGGACAGTCCATCAAAGTTCCTTGTCTTTCTGTCGCAGAGTAACAATTTTCACAATCATTTTTTAAATTTGAAGCTATCTCATTATTTTTATCATCAGTTATTAGAAAATGATTTATTTGCATAATGTTTCGATTAAATTAGAAAATTGGTAAGGTTCAGCATCTTTGGACAAGCAATCATCTACTTCACGTAATGCTCGATGAAATCTATCTCCTTTTGTCTCTGCTGAATAAATTACAATTTTCTTTTCAGGATATCTTTTTTTTAATGCTGAAGCCAAACCTAAACCTTGATCTTCAAATAAAGTTTTACCTACACCGTTTATATCTACGAAAATTATATCTGCATCTTTTACTTTTAAATCATCTAGGTCTGTAATATCCTTAATTGATTTTGTGTTTTTCCAACCAGTTTTTCTCAATATAGAAGGCATTCTATATTTTGTGTGCTCATCATCAACAAAGAGAATTCTTGTTTTGGCTTTTAAATCAGGTGTGTAGCTAGCATCGGTTTTATCTGAATCTTGTTTAGTATTACTTCCAATATTGTTATTGATAGTTACAGTATTGTTATTGCTATATTTTGAAGTTTTTGCTTTTCCATTTTTTTTATGGGTACCAAAAACCTTTTTAGCAAAGAATGTTATAGCAATAATTCCAGCTCCGCTAAACAACCATTTATAGTTGTCTGTGAAAAATTCTATCATAAATTTTATTGATTTCAGGTTTTTTATTAAATATTAAATACAACGTGCTTGTGTATGGCTCGTTGCGGAAAATCAACTATGATTTTCCGCCGTAACCGAAAGATAGCAAATTGCAATGAATTCCGATTAAGGAATTCAGCCGCAATGAGCTATACACGTTGTTAGCAACAGCTATTTATTCTATTTTAATTTCTTTTATTATTTCTGAATTATGGTTGTTCGAAAAGTCAAATGATTCGTATGGATAATAGTCGAATGTTCTATTTGGATTTATAGGATTACTGGCACTGTAGAATATTCTGATTTTTCCTAATTGATTTTGAATTTCTCTTTTTAATTCTAAAACTGTTTTGCCTTCAAAATCTTTTAAATCAATATGTATTTTTTGATTATTCATAATTTTATATTTAGTTAAGAACAATTATTTTTTGTCCATAAATTCTGTTTTTCCGCTTTCTTATATAATTTTTTTAGCCGTTTCTCAATTTCTCGATATGCTTTTCTATATTGTCTTTCTGTCCAAATTGCTCCTAAACAATTCACATCTTTATCCATCATTATCAAATTAAGAGTTTCAGTCTCTTTTTCAATCTTTATTTTGTCAGTTGTCAGTCCAATCATTTGAAATTCCAGCGTGTCATTTTCTGAAGCAATTATTTCATATCGTCCATTTTGGTCAGATATAGATTCCGTTCCGCTATTCAGATTTGTAATTTTTACTCCGAATAGGCAAGTCAATTTTTCGTCAACTATTTTTCCTCTAACTATTGTTTCAATTTGAGCAAAAGTCAAATTAGAGATTCCGATTATTAATATGAGCAGGATTTTTTTCACAGTTGTTGCTAACGGTCTCGTATAACGCAAGTTGGCGGAGTAAGGGACGCGAATTTGTCGGTTTAGAGATTTTATTTGTTGATGAAGATAATTATTTTCTTGTAAATTTTACCGCCTATTTGCGATATACGTTGTTGTGCGTTGGCTTTGTTATCCTCCACTCATAGCTTCCATTAAGATGTTGTCAAAATGTCTAATATCTATAGGCTTATTATTTTCTTTTTCAAAGATCCTTTTCTGTTGATAGGATTTATAAAAAAATGATGCATATTCTTTATCGTATCCGTTCTGTTTAACTTGTTCTTTATGCTCTTTAGAAAGTTTTATTTTAGATTTTCTTAATGCCGCAACTGCACGAGTATCATAAATAAAAAATAAATGAGGTAGATGAAAATGTAAATATTTTGAAGCAAATGATCTTTTATCTTGTTCAGTCAACTCCTTTATCAAATTGGTTAAATATCCGTGTACACTTAAAATTTCAGGAATATCTTTCTCTGTCAAATAGTCTATTAATTGCAATTTTTTTAAATGAGAATCTAATTCTGAATTTTTAAATTTCGGAGCGACTTTCTCAATGTAGAAATAATTATTTTCCTCAGATTTATTTTTTCTTCTCTCAATTGCAGCAGCATATACTCGTCCGATTAACATTATTTTGCCAACAATTTTGTCAATTTCTTTGTGTTCAAAATTCTCTTTACACATTTTATATAGGATGCTATTAGCAAAATCCCATTCTGTTTCTTTTGTTCTTTGAATTACCTTCTTATCTATGATCAAATTTTTAAATTTTTCTATTGAAGTTGAATTTTTCTTAAAGCTTACGCACAACGGTTTTGTATATGAGCTGTGGCGTGTTTCGGAACGAACCTCTCCAAATAAAAACTGGCTTTGGAAAAGCCGCAGGATTTTCCAAGTAGGCACAGACCAAGCCATAGCTTATATACTGTGTTGGCAGTAGTATTTTAATTTCCAATCATATTTTCTGCTGCAATTTCTAAAGTGCCTATGTATTTTTCAAAAAATGTTTGACTCGTATCAGCTGTGTCATTTGCCTTCAAAAAAAAACTTGCTCTTGCAGTACTTGGATTCCCACCTAATCGAGCTTGAACAAGATTTTCATATTTAGTTTTAGCAGTACCGGAGCTGTGAGCTATGAAATTTCTAATTTTTGTAATATCTTTTAATTCTGTACTTATTGTGTTTAAAGTGTCAATAATTCGATTAGGTATATTTAGATGCCTTTCAAATCTTTTTTTGATTATTGTCTCATCTGTCCATTCCATATAATTCTTATCTTGATATAATATACTGCGAACTAATTCTCTATCTGAAATAGTTAGTTTTGGCGTTACTGGATTACCACTAATGACGATTTGTCCATTTAATAAACAAACCAATGTTTCTTCCAGAAAAACTTCCCAATTCTTGTGAAGTTGCAAAAATGCTGCTTCAACACCACTGTCTGTATGTAAACCTACGGGACTTAAACAATGAGAATATAAATCTCTCGATTCATTTATAGTATTTAAAAAAGAATCTTTGACTTGCTGCAAGGTCATACTTGAGAATATATTGGTTCAATAATTTCACTTAATAACTGATGTCTATAAGTTCTATTGGTAATCTTATCAGTACTACTTTTTGATGCGTTTTTAAATGCCTCGTATTCATCATATTCCTCTTCTCCATTGATTGTCGAGTTAATTTTATAAAGTTCCGTTTGAACTTCAGCTAATTGTTCTAAATCCAATTCTTTACCTTGGTTAGCATCATCAAAATCTAGCAAGCCATATTTGAGGTCATAAATTGCAGTAAATAGCGAATAGAATAATGGCATTCTTCTAAATTCAAATTCTTTAATGTTATCATCTAAAATGATTTTGCATTCTTCGAGGGTTTGAGCAAATCTGTCACCTAATAATTCAGAATTTTCAAATTCATCATCAAATTTCTTATATGTATCCCTTACTATTTTTTTGCCATTTTGAAGACCAAATATCATTGCGCAAATTAATTCAGCCGTGAATTCGACTTCCTTCATTCTTGCAATTTGAGTTTTTGATATTATTCTGTTTTCTTCCCAAAAAATTAATTGAGATTTAGAAAGCTTATCTATAAATTGCTTAAATACTCCAACGAATAGTGCATTAAGCTTTTCTTGGTCATTTAGAGGAACCGAGTATGCGTTTAATCTTGAAAAAATATCGAAGACAGCTGAATCGTCCGTTCCAATAAGTGTGTTAACAGAAAGAGGATATGATAATATTATTTGTTGCAAATCTTCCGAAAGTTGAGAATATTTTAATCCTGCGACTTCTTCATCGTGAATTTTCATTACGCTGAATCCATCTGCAATAAATTCTAAAATAGTTCTCAATCTTTGTTGACCATCCACAACCTCTCTAATAGTTTTTCTTTCTTTTACTAATATTTTCTCTCTGATGAAAAATGGAGGAAGAGGAAAACCTTTAAGAATTGAATCTATTAAATATGACTTACCTCTGGGACTCCATACAGTTCTTCTTTGAAACTTTGGTGAAAGAACTAATTCCTTTCTTTCGGACCAACTTAAAATGTCATTAATTCTATATATCTGTGGTTGAAATTTTTCCATTTATTATATTTTATCTTGTTTTTTTATATTACTGCCAACGTGCTTGTGTATGGCTCGTTGCGGAAAATCAACTATGATTTTCCGCCGTAACCGAAAGATAGCAAATTGCAATGAATTCCGATTAAGGAATTCAGCCGCAATGAGCTATACACGTTGTTAGCAACAGCTATTTATTCTATTTTAATTTCTTTTATTATTTCTGAATTATGGTTGTTCGAAAAGTCAAATGATTCGTATGGATAATAGTCGAATGTTCTATTTGGATTTATAGGATTACTGGCACTGTAGAATATTCTGATTTTTCCTAATTGATTTTGAATTTCTCTTTTTAATTCTAAAACTGTTTTGCCTTCAAAATCTTTTAAATCAATATGTATTTTTTGATTATTCATAATTTTATATTTAGTTAAGAACAATTATTTTTTGTCCATAAATTCTGTTTTTCCGCTTTCTTATATAATTTTTTTAGCCGTTTCTCAATTTCTCGATATGCTTTTCTATATTGTCTTTCTGTCCAAATTGCTCCTAAACAATTCACATCTTTATCCATCATTATCAAATTAAGAGTTTCAGTCTCTTTTTCAATCTTTATTTTGTCAGTTGTCAGTCCAATCATTTGAAATTCCAGCGTGTCATTTTCTGAAGCAATTATTTCATATCGTCCATTTTGGTCAGATATAGATTCCGTTCCGCTATTCAGATTTGTAATTTTTACTCCGAATAGGCAAGTCAATTTTTCGTCAACTATTTTTCCTCTAACTATTGTTTCAATTTGAGCAAAAGTCAAATTAGAGATTCCGATTATTAATATGAGCAGGATTTTTTTCACAGTTGTTGCTAACGGTTAGTGTATGAGCAGTGGCGTGGTAAGTCACGGACAATTTCAAACAGATACTTGCCAGAGGAAAATCCGCAGGATTTTCCAAGTAGGCGAGGACAAGCCATTGCTTATACACATTGTTAGCTTTTAGTGCTTTTTATTCGCTTTATAATAATCCATTCCGTTTTTATTTTTCTGTCACCTTTTAATTCCGAAATTGTTATTTAATTAAAATTCTGTCGTAGTTAGCGTAACATAAATTTCCGCCGTTTTTAATTCAGGTTAGAGTCAGCAATTCCGATGTTGCTTTTTCAAATCCTCATTGCGTAAACAAGCTAAGATATCCAACGTAATATTTTTAAGTCTAACTCGTTTTATTCGTTGCTGATAATTTCTGTTTTCTTCCAATAATAAAATATAAAATGGCTCCTAAGAAGTTCCCGAATAAAACTACTAAAAGCCATACAATTTTGTTATTTCCAGAAAATTCATTTTTTACAATGTCAATAAGAGCGATAATCGTTGACAGAAGAAAAAATAATATTAAACTTAGTCCAAAAGGTCCAATCATTAAAAAATAGTTCATAATTTTTTGTTTTAATTTATATCCGTAATGTTTGTCAGCATTAAAGCTAACGGTCTTGGCTATGGTTTCGTTGCGGAAAACGTCCGCAGGACTTTTCCGCTAAACTTAAAGATAGTAAAGTTGACCAAATAAACTGTCAGGATTATCGCAGCAATGAACTATAGCCGGTGTTGTGCAACGTTTTTAGTTCGTTTTAAAAGCTCTAATTAGATTCTCTAATTCGCAAAGTTCCTTTTTTCCATATTTGTCTTTACTTACAGATAGATTTAAAGTATAAAATAAATTTTCTGTCGGATGTTCAGTCGTTATATACAAAGTTAAAGATGGAATTGAATAATCTTTAAAGTCAACCAAATTCCATAAAGATTCTATTCCGTTTATTTTGGTTAATCCAGATTCGATAACGTTGTATTTAGACTCAATATCAGCTTGTTGCTCTTTTTTCGTCATCCAATTTTCAGTTTTAGTCAATTCCATAACTCCAAAATATTTAAAACTTTCTCCATCAAGTACAGCTCCAATAATTCCATTTCCAAATTCGTCCGTGTGAAAATTCGGCTCCCAATTTTCATTTGGAAAAGTTACTTGGAATCTGTCAAGATTGTCGGCTACTTCAATTCCTTTTTTTAAATCTGTTTTTACACATTCACAATCAGAGAGAAAGTCTGATTTTTCTTGGCAAGAACAGATAGAAGTTATTAATATCAGTAAGATTAATATCGAAGTTTTCATTTTCAAATGTTGCACAACGTGTTTGTATATGAGCTTTGGCGTGTTTTAGCACGAACCTCTCCAAATAAAAACTGGCTTTGGAAAATCCGCAGGATTTTCCAAGTGGGGACTGACCAAGCCATTGCTTATATACGGTGTTGCCAGTAGTGCTTATCTCTGCACCCAATTTTCTATTTCGATACTGGAAATCCGTTCAAATTCTTTTACATTTTCTGTAATCATTATCAATTCGTTAGCAATTGCGGTTGAACCGATTAAAAGGTCAAAATCACTAATCATTACTCCCTTTTTTCGCAGTCTCACTTTTTCTTTTGCGTAAGTTGGAATTGAGTTGAAAATTGGAAGAATTTTTACTTGTTCTGAAAAGGTGTCTATGATTTTATAATTCTTTTTTGGATTTGGACTATTTTCCGCACCAAATATCAATTCCGCCAAAGTAATTTCTGAAATAGCGCAGTCCTCAAGATTTATTTTTGAAATTTCTCAATCAAATTGAATTGACCACGAAAGATATGAATGCAGATGTTCGTGTCCAATAAATACTTCATTATAAATTCGCAGTATTTAGCTTTTCAACTCTCGAAGATTTGATTTCGCTCATAATTTCGTCTGAAGTTCTTTCATCTTCCCAAGCACCAAAAACCGATTTAATATCAAATGATTTTTTTGATTTGGTTTCGATGGATTTGGTTAATTTAATTATCAGGTTTTTTTTGGCGTTATTGTCCAAATTTTTCAAATACCCGAAATATTTGTCCAATATTTTATTTGATATTGTTAGACTTCCCATTTTTTATTTTTTATGCAATATAATCAATTATCCGCAATTTTTTTTCGCATTACTGGCAACGTGTTTGTGTATGATTAGTGGCGTGTTTAAGCACCTAATTTAGCAAATAAATCACAAATAGAAAATCCGCGAGGATTTTCGTAAGTAGGCGAGAACTAGCCATTAATTATACACGGTGTTGGGCATAGTTTTTATTTAATTTTCTTTATTATCTTATTAGGAACAAAATAAAGATTATTCCTTGTCCTTGAACAAGCAACGTAAAACTTATTCCGAGTAATATTTGATTTGAAATTTATTAAACCTCCTGATTTAAATTCTTTTAAAAGTTCATCGTTTATTATAATACAAACATTGTCAAAACCAAGTCCTTTACAAGCTCCCCAATTATCAGAACGACATTCATAATTATAATGTCTTGTTAGAAAAAGTTTTACAATATTATCATCTTCGAATATTTCTTTTACGTTTTCTTTATTTTCAATTAGTTCACATTCTGTAATTCGATTTTCGTTTGATTCTATTTCAATTCCTATTCTATTTTGAATGAAATCGCAAGTAGTTTTACTACATCTACGACTTTTAATTAAAGTTGTATCATCAAAAATAAAGCCTGATGACTTAAATCGCTCTTTGAATTTATCTAAACTACTATGCAAAGATTGATTTGTGTTTCTATCTCTACTCGTATCAAAGGTGTGTTGGAAAAAATCACCTACTAAAAGAAAATTTACATTTGATTGAGCTAGTTCTAGTAAGAAATTAAAATCATTACCTCCAAAATCTTGTATTTCATCAAATAAAACATAATCATAATATTTCTCAACTCTTTCTTTGACTTCTTGAAAATGATTTTTGTCTAATAATAATTTTGAAATTCTGTTGTGATATAAGTAGTTGTTTTTAGTGAAAAATGAAGTGTCAAAAAAACTTTTAGGGTAATTCCAAGATATTCCTTTAACGTTATGTTCATCAGCAAAGAATGGTTTATAACAGAATGAATATAAAAACGAAAAATAATTTTTTATCTTAATGTTCTTAGGTAGATATCCGAATTGATTTATAACTTCATTTTTAATACTTCTAATGCCACTAATAGTATAAGTTACTAGAAGATACCTTTTTTCTAAATCGAGTTCTTTTACTATGTGATATGTTTTCCCTGAACCTGCTACTGCTAAAATTAGTTGTTTATCCATTCAAATGCTTTTTCAATGTATTCTGGAATTTTCAAATCATTAGATTTATTTTCTAATAATTGAAATGCTACTTCTGCTTTATCTTTAAGCATATATTCTTGAACAGAGAGTTTTCTTCTAGATGAAAATAATTCTTCACAAATTTCAACGTTATCTTCATAGATACAGATTTCAAATGTATATCGTTTCTCATCTTTGTCTGCAAAAATAGATATGTTGTCAATGTTGTATTTAGAGTATCTATTTGTTATTTTTTCCTTATAATTTTTATCATTATCCGTTATTACCGCTGTTTTTATATCTAAAAGTTTTGCTATGTCTAGATATCTAGGAAAGCTTGTTCCTCCAACAGAAATAACGTGAATGTTGTTTTCAATTAGACTCTTATTCGTTTTCTTTTTATAGAGTGCCTCAAGTAAAATAAATTCAGCATCTCCTTCTACAAGAATTACTTTGTCCGATAATATGAATTCTAAAATATTATTATCTGGTGCTTTTATAAAAAATTTAGCGGTATCCTCAGGTAAATCTTCTAATTTAATTCTATTTTTAGAACTACTATTTAATAATATTGACTTTCTTAAATCAAGTCTAGTACTAACTAAATCACTATGTGTGGCAACAAATATTTGCTTGCCTGTTGAATTTACAACTTCTTGAATAAGATTTTTCATATTGGTATGACTCAAATGATTTTCAGGTTCTTCTAAAAGAACAGCATCAAAGTCTTCTGCAGATTTACTTAATGCAAGTGATGTTTTGATTATAGATTGTTTTCCTTTTCCTTTATTGTCAATCGAAATATCTCCTTCGTAAATAATTAAATCACTCTCGACATTTGATTTAGAATTTGATTTAATTGCAAATTTATAATCGTTCTCTAACCGTTCATTTATGTCTTTAAAAGCCTTGTTTTTAAAATCTTCTTTATGGTTTCTGTATTCGTGTTGGTGTTGAAATTTTTCGGAAGTATTTAATAGTTTACTATTATAAATGTCCTTTACATATTCCTTCATAGCATACTCATTACTTGTTAGTGAGTTGTCTATTAATATATGTTTTAAGTGTTTATTGTAACCATTATACGGTATGTCATTAAATGTTGTGAAGGATATTGAGTAATATTCGAAAGGGAATAAACATTCTGTTTTTTTTAGCACCTCTTTTATAGATTCACTATATTCTTCATTTGGTTTACAAACTAATCTAATTCCATCATTAGGTTTTTTATCGAGATTGTTATGACCATTAGTTATTTCGTTGTTTTGTTCATTTAAATAGAGCTCAACTCTTAATTCGGGTAATTTGTTAAGATTTCTGTCAGAATTAAGAAATTCATTAATAACTTTGGTATTAAATAAAGAATCTAAACCAATGGTTTCTACTTTATTTCTACTTCCTCTCATAACTAAATCTAACGCGGTTAGAATAGTACTTTTTCCTGATTCATTATCTCCAATTAGAAGATTAATTTCACTATCAAAACTGACTTCAAATGTTTCGAACTTTCTGAAATTTAGTAGTCTTATTTTTTTGATTATTTTCATATGTAGTGTTCAGTTCGAAATTATGCCCAACGAAAACGTATAAGAATAGGTGGTTTTTCCGAAGGAAAAAATACCGTACATAAATAAAACAGAAACAAAGAATTAAACAATAACCTTAAAAAAGTGCTAACCACTTATTTTTATACAGTGTTACCCAATGAAATGAACCGTTAAAAATAAAAAATAGGCGTGGCGTAGCCAAACTGCGTACTGCTTGAAACAACTAAAAACAATAATTATGACTAAAAATGAAAAACAAGATTTAGAAGCTTTAAAAATTGGTTTTGAAATGACTGAATGGGAAGATTTTCTACTTGTATTAAATGAAATACGAGACCGTGATAAAGAGATAATTTCAATGTATAGACATAAAGTTTTTAGAATGACAAATGCTTTTAATAATACAATGAAGCATCTTGAATTTCCTGCATCTCCTGGAATAGCTGTAATGGAACTTAAAAAAGCATTGACAGACGAAAGATTTATTTGCGTTCAAACTGGTGGGGATTGTGGGTTTCCTTGTTATGATGGATGCCCAATACATAAAACAGTATGAGTTGCATAGCTGAAAATGAGCTACAAACTATCTACGATGCTCACGATTATTATATGGAAATAGAATCGAAGTTTGACGATTTAAACCAAAGAATGCAAAGAATAATAAAAGCTAAACGCTCTTTATTTATTGGAACTCCTTATTGTAGCAAAATGAAACCAAATAAAGACAAGACTTATGACTTATTGCAAAGATTGCAAAATGAGAATATTGAACAAATGGCAATTTTAATTTAAGTGATTTATGATTTATATACAATGTATATGAAGCGTCAAGCACCGTTACTGCCGCAAGAGTAAGCGCCTATTTTTTATTTTTTATGGTGGGTAACGGTTGTGTATAAGAATAGTAGGGCGTAAAAAAGGCGACTACCATTCGGTTGAACACAAGCCGAATTTTTAAATTTTTCTTATTATCTTTTGTTATCAATAAGCCAAATTTAATAATTTGGCGACTTCGCAAAAGCGCCATTACCATTGAGTTAAGCACTCATTGCCCTATTATTTTTATACGTTGTTGTCTACAGTTTTATTCCCAGACTAATTTGTTTTTAACCGACTTAAACATAGATTTCAAAAACAAAAGATTTGCACTTGGTCCGCCTTCATAAAAATATCTCCAATTTATAAATCCGTCATCATTCGTACTTAATTGAGTTTCAAAATCCGATTCAGAGAGATTTAATTCTGTCATAATATCTTCTTTGATTTTGTCTAAATCCGTGTCATCTAATTTTGATAACAGTGTACTCAATTTATGTCCTCGTTGGTCGATACCTTTCGTTTGATAAATTAATGATTTTAAAGCAAGTTCATTGCAAAATGATAAAATCATAGTAGCTGGCACAAATTGAGAAACCATTAGTTTATCATTATCTTTTATTATTGGCACTTGACTTAATAACTGTTCAATTGTTGGATTGTTAAGTTGTTCGGGAAGCGCGTTAATCATTTCCAAAACTTTTTCTCGAACTCCAATACTTTGTGAACCTTTATTCATTTCAATTTCCAAAAGATTAAATGCGTATTCAAATATTAATACAGCATTCAGTTGAGCATTATGATTCATTTGGATAGTCTTGTTTTATTGTTTTGGTAAATTGTAGACAACGGCTCTGTATAAGAACAGTAGGGCTGAAAATGAGCGTAAACTATTCGGTTGAACACAGGCCGAATTTTTGAATTTTTTTTATCAATAAGCCAAATTTAAAAATTTGGCAACCTCGAAAATACGCCCGAACCAATTGGTTAAGCAACTAATTGCCCTATTGTTTTTATACTTTGTTATGTAGCGTTATTTTTTGATTGCTCTTAATTTTGTCATCATTTCATCACCGTATGGTGTTAATGCCCAATAAGTTCCAGTGTCTTTTACACTTCTGGACTTATGGCTTTTATTCATAAGCCCTAGTGCTTTTAATTGCACTTTTATAGTTTGAAAATCATCATTATTAATTCTAAAATCATATAAGTTTTTGCCTTCTAATTTTTTCTCTTTATCGAGTGAAGGTTTTGCTTTACGGTATAAAAATCCTTTAATCGCCGAATGTAAGTTGTCGTTTGAAAGTTCATCAATCATAAGCGGCGAAATTGTATAAAATATTTCATTCCAAGTTACTTCTTGCTTTCCATTTGCCTCATCAGAATTATATTTTTGAAAACCATATTTATATACATATCTTAACTTGATTGTGTCTTCACCTTGAGCAAAAAGATGACTTCCTTCAGGTGCTTGAGTTCGGGCTTCATTTAATTTTATTTGAAGGTTTTCAATTTCTTTCTTTAGGCTCAATATCTCCAAAGAAGCATCTTTACTTGGAACCATATTTCCTCTAACCCAACCAGTACCAGGGAATTTTCGTTGTAAGCTTATTAAACTCCTACTAACTACACTTCCTAATTCTTGAGGACTCGTCCAAAATTTGCACATTTTTTTCTGTACTAATTTTCTAAAATCATTCAACTTTTTTTGACCTTCCTCGGTCTTTTCCGAATGCTTTTTTGAAATAGCTTCTGGGTCTTTATGTAAGAAACCGATAACAGGTTTATTAGTTTCGAGGGCGTACCTATATTCCATTTCTGTGTAACTAACTCCAGTTGAACTAAGCGAGCCATATCTACCACCAATAACTACTATGTAGTAATCACAATCATCAATTACTCCCTTAATTAAGCTCCATTGGTCCTCGTTTGACGCAGGAAATAACTCCATACCTGCTGGAATACAATCCAATTCTAAAAGAGCGTGCATAATTTCTTGTCGTTCTTCAAGTAAGTCAGTATATGTTGAACTTACAAAAACTTGGTATTTTTTATCTATGTTCATTGGTTTGTTATAATGCTACATAACGTGTTATATAATTATATTTATTAACGTTTATCCGCCAATATTATTAGATAAAGTAAGTTTTGATTTAACTTTATCCGTTTGACTAAGTGATTTCAATGTTGTGTCAAGCGGACTTTCAATATTTAAAATATCTTTTTTAGCAACATGGGTATAGATCATGGTCGTTTCTGGTTTTGAGTGGCCCAATAACTCCTGTACATAGCGCAGGCCTACTCCGTTTTCTATTAAATGAGTGGCGTATGAATGCCTTAAAGTGTGAGGTGTTACTTTTTTATTTATATGCGCCTGTTGGCAGGATTTTTTCAAAAAACTACGAATACTTCCAGCACTGTAAACCCCTCCTTTTGGATTTTCGATGAAATATTTCGTAGGTTGATAAGCGGTGAAGTAATTTTTGAATAAGGGTATAAAACTTTTGGCCAAAACGATAACACGATCTTTCCTGTTTTTTGATTGCTTAATAGTGAGCTGTTGGCGATCAATATCAACATCATATAACTTAAGTGTAATAACTTCCCCTACGCGGAGGCCACAAGAATAGATTAAGGCCAAAATTGTTCTATGTTTTAAGTTTTTAGTAAAACGTAAAAGATCTATAATTTCATTTTTGCTCAGTATGGTGGGTAGATAGCTAGATTTATATGGACGTGGCAAATCTTCGATTTCTATCAATGAATTTGATAAAAATCTCCCTAGATGTTTGATGGCACTTATCAGTTGTCTATGGGTGCTTACACTATAATTTTTACTTTGCACCTGTTTTTCGACAAATAGTCTTACATGCTCATTGCTTAATGATGTAGTGGAAATTTTATGACAGTACGAAATAAAATCGGCAACGAAAGTAAAATAGGTTCTGACCGTACTTTCGCTTAAACGCATACCTTTTAAATAGTTTATGTATTCAGATATCAGCTGTTTTTGAATATCAGAGAGCGTCCTTCCCTTTTTCGTTCTTTTAGATTGGGTTTTTCGCTTCAGGGAGCTTTGTTCAGTACGCTGTTGAACTTGGGAATAATCAACATAAACAGCTTTTTCATTAAAATATTTAAAGACTTCTTCCAGCTTAAATTTGCTCAGAGGCAAACAATAGCAGTGCTCAACCTTGCTCCATCTTATCGCTGCTAAAGATTTGATTTTCTGTTTTAAATTATTTGAAAATTTAAATTGTATCCCAATATATTCTGAACTATCCTCCGAAAATTTAAACAGTTTGATATGTTCCATAATTTATGAAATATGATTGAAGATGAAGATGTTAAAGTTTAAATATACAATTAAATTATAAATTCAGATTAGGGCGGAAATTTTAAGAGATAGTTCTTTGCGAGTCTGGTATCTGGGATTATGATGGGTCAATGCCATATGTTTATTTTAATTAGTTGAATGGATAATGGTATAATTTAAAGCCGAACCATTTGCTCAATTGTCGTTTTATTGGAGTTTCTATAAGTGTACGCACTCAATTTGTAAAGACCGCAGGGGTAGAGGTTAATAATAGGTGTATATAGTCATAGTTAGTTTTTGGGTTTATGCAAAGTATATTGCGGGATGATCAATTTTTCGCTTGCGCTGAAAAGGATAAGGAAAGCAATTTGTAAACTTTTGAGTATTATTTTTTAAATAAAAAACGGGATTTTCAAAAAAAAAGCACCCACTAAAAAGTGGATGCTTCTCGATAAGATTTACGTTGCTTGTCATTTCTTTAGATAGGGAGGGGTATAATCTTCGCCTTTGAGTATTTTAAGCATGTCTTTTTCAAGAGATTCTACCGTGTTCTCAACAATGCGGCCCAATTCTTTACCATCCTTCTTAAAGATAATCGTAGGTACGCGCACAATATCCATCCCTTTTTCAAGTCCTTTTGGTGTGGTCTTATCGTAGCTCACTGCGATAAGGTTTAGATTTTGATCAGGCACATCTGCAGCTTTCATTATTTTATAAACCCGAGGCACTTCCCTTTTGCTATCATGGCACCAGGTACCCATAAAAGTTGTGACCTCAACACCCTTCATCAATTTTTTGATCTTGGGGATACTTTTCATATCCACTTTATACTCCTTAAAATTGGGGTTAAACCATTTACCGTATTCTCCTTCCTGTAATTGGGACCATTCAATCTTTCCTACAAGCATATCTGCAGCATTTAGTGTGGTAATGCTGGCCGTTTGTGTTTGAGCGTTAACGTTGATTTTGGGCGAATTTTTAAGGCTCATAAGACCTAGCGAGAGACCTGCCAATGCTATACATAGTGTTTTCATAATGTGTTGTTTTCTTGTTTTTCTAATTACTCTTTTCATTATTTATCAAAAATGTTGCCGTTTAATTTATTGCTTTATTTTTTAAATAAATCTTTTCCGAAGTACCCTATTTTAAAGCCAGGTACCAAATCCCAAAGATTTTGTCTTTTGACATCAATTCGACAATAGTTGGATAGAAAAGGCTGTCGTTTTATGAGCTAATGCGTTTTACACCAGTGCTTCTCTATCCATGGTTTTTGGTTTTTCCACTCCCATCAATTTGAGGATGGTAGGGGCCACATCTCCCAGGATACCATTTTTTATTTTTTGAAGCTCGGGATCTACAAGGATAATAGGCACAGGATTTGTAGTGTGTGCGGTATTGGGCGAGCCATCTTCATTAATCATTGTCTCGCAGTTCCCGTGGTCTGCTATGATAATCGTACTGTATTTATGCTCTAGTGCGGTCTCAGTGACGGCTTTTGCACATTGATCTACGGTCTCGCAGGCCTTAATAGCCGCTTCCATGACGCCTGTATGGCCCACCATATCCGGGTTGGCAAAGTTAAGGCATACAAAATCCACCTCTTCTTTCGCAAGTTCGGGGATTATCTTATCGCGTATGTCACGGGCGCTCATCTCTGGCTGTAGGTCGTAAGTGGCCACTTTGGGAGATGGGCACATCAAGCGTGTCTCTCCATCAAATGGGTCTTCCCGTCCACCGGAAAAGAAAAAGGTGACATGGGGATATTTTTCAGTCTCCGCGATGCGTATCTGTTTTTTGCCGGCTTTGGACAGCACTTCGCCCAGGGTGTCTTTAAGGTTTTCCTTATTATAGACCACCCCAATATTTTTAAAGGTTTGGTCATAATTGGTCATTGTAACGTAATGCAGGTCCAGCTTTTGGGTATCCTGCTCTTCAAAATCAGCTTGGGACAGCATCTGGGTAAGCTCTCTGCCGCGGTCAGTCCTAAAGTTGAAAAAGATGACCACATCCCCATTTTTAACCGTTGCCGTGGGGGCTCCATTTTTGGTGATCACCAGCGGTTTTATAAATTCATCTGTGATATCGCTATCATAGCTTTGCTGTATGCTTTTTAATATATCGTCAGTCTTTTTGCCCTGCCCCTTTACGATCAGGTCATAGGCCAATTTTACGCGTTCCCAGCGCTTGTCCCTGTCCATAGCATAATAGCGGCCTATCACAGAGGCGAGTTGTGCATTGTGCGCTTTCGCGAAAGCGTCAATATCTTGTATAAAGCCTTTACCAGATTGTGGGTCAACGTCGCGGCCATCAGTAAAGGCGTGTAGGTACACCTCTTTAACTCCATCATCCTGCGCGGCTTTGATAAGGCCTTTAACATGATTGATATGGCTGTGTACACCGCCATTGCTCACAAGGCCCAGTAGGTGTACCGCCTTATTGTTTGCCTTGGCATAATCAAGTGCGCTTTTTACGGCATCGGTCTCCTTGAGCGTGCCCTCGTTGACAGCTTTGTTAATCTTGGCCAAATTCTGATAGACGATGCGGCCCGCGCCCAGATTCATATGGCCCACCTCGCTGTTGCCCATCTGCCCATCGGGTAACCCCACATTGCCACCATGCGTGAGTAACTGCGCGTGCGGGTATTTTTTATATAGGGAATCGATAAACGGTGTATCGGCTTTATCTACTGCAGATACATTTTTATCTGGGGCAAACCCCCAGCCGTCCAAAATCATTAAGATTACTTTTTTGTTCATGGTCATTATAAATTTTTAGTAAAGTTAAGCACAAATGGGCCGCTTTGCGAGGATTTTGCACAGCATTGGCGATAACGTTTTAGATAACAGCTACCTACAATTGAATAAAAATATGATTGCCTTTTATACATTGCTTCAATGCGTTAGTCCTTGGGCAGCAACTCAGGGTTAATATCCAAAATATTTTCACTGCGGTACTTTTTGATGAAATCGTCAGAAAATGCTTCGCTGCCCATTAGTGTCTGTTCTTGCAGTAACTTTTTGATTTCCAGTATTTTATAAGCTTTTAAATAATCAAGGGAAAGGGCACGATAACTGTAATGCCAGGGTTCATATTTAAAGCCTTTTCTGTTGGCATTATCGGTATATACGAGGTAAAATCCGTAGGTTTCTGCATTTTTATCCATCCACGATTTAAATTTGCAGAAGGGACCATTGCCATGAAATTTTGAAGGTACGAGCAGGTCTCCGTTCGCTTTCGCGGAAGCGTCAACGATATCTACGTCAGTGCCCCAATGGTGTCGCGAGGTGCCCGGGATGGTACTGTACTCGATGATCTTGCTTATTGCTTGCGCTGGCGGCAGCCCATCGGCGGTATAACGTTTATATTTTCGCTCCCAAATGCGGTTTTGGTGGGCATAACTGCGGTAACTGGAGACGACCTGAAAATCAATGCCCTCTTTAGCTGCGGCCTCGCGCATTTTATCAAAAGCTGTGGCTGCCTCGGGAAGCAGGGTATAGCCGTGGCGCGATATAAAATCTGGGTTTCCCTTACCTATAAGTTCTTGATCCGAGATCTTGTGCGTAGTCTGCGCGTAGCTCATAGGGTTGAAAAATGGGATTATGAGGATAAGGGCGGTTGCCCAGGCTGTCTTGATCATTTCAGTTTTTTGTACATTAAATAGTGTGTTCCTATGGGGTCAATTTCAAAAGGTGTGCCTATGACGGTAAAGCCCATTTTTTTATAAAATGGAACTGCGGCAACACGGGCGTTAAACCAGAGTATTTCAACATCCAGTTTTTTAAGTAAACTTTCCCCGTGGGTTATCAGCGCGCGTCCCAGCCCCAGGGTGCGTTGTTCAGGCAGTACTGCCATTCCTCGCAGTCGATATTGTTTTCCTTCAAAATGGGCATTTACATCTGCCATAAAAGTGGCTACACCTGCTAGTTTGTTGCCTAAATACACACCATAATGGTACGTGCCGGGCAGGTTATCGGCTTCCATTTTACAACTTGCCAGATCCTGGCCCGCGCGCAGCACGGGATGCCGTACCGGATAAGCTTCTAATGCGGTAATCGTTTTTATGTTTATCTTCAATGGGCTTAATTTTAATTTCACATGTTAAGGCTCAATTTTTGGTGGAAACATGAAAACCAACGAAGTGATGATTTTATTATTTGTCCTTAAATCAGAATTGGATTTCTTTATTCAAAGTCCTCAATTTCATACATCACTTTTAAGTCTTAGGTGGATTCTTGTGCCTGTATCGCGGTAATGATCACTGTATTAAAAATGTCATCTACGGTACAACCGCGGCTCAGGTCGTTTACCGGTTTATTAAGCCCCTGCAACATTGGGCCTATGGCCAGAGCCCCAGTCTCACGCTGTACGGCCTTATAGGTATTATTGCCCGTGTTGAGGTCTGGAAATATAAGTACGCTGGCCTGGCCGGCCACTTGGGAATCGGGCAGTTTACTCTTACCTATCTGGCGGTCAACTGCCGCATCGTATTGTATGGGCCCCTCAATTTTGAGGTCTGGTCTTTTTTGTTTGACGATTTCGGTGGCCAAGCGCACACGGTCTACATCGGCACCCTTACCGGAACTTCCAGATGAATAGCTGAGCATGGCAATCTTGGGATCGATCCCAAAATTTGTACTGCTCTCGGCAGAAGAAATAGCAATCTCGGCAAGTTCTTCGGCAGTAGGGTTGGGGTTGATCGCACAATCGCCAAAGACAGAGACCCGATCCTGTAGACACATAAAAAACACTGATGAGACCACGGAAACGCCGGGTTTGGTCTTGATAAACTGTAGCGCGGGTTTAATGGTATGTTGCGTGGTATGCGCGGCCCCGGAAACCATACCATCTGCGTGGCCTTTATAAATCATCATCGTGCCGTAGTAGGAAACATCTGCCATCCAATCGCGGGCGATATCCATATTAACGTTTTTATGCTTGCGCAGCTCGTAAAATGTACTCACGTAGTCCTCAAATTTTTTGGAATGTACCGGGTCGATCACCTGCACTTTTTTAAGATCCAAGGTTGCACCGGAGCTGTTGATTTTTTCCTGAATTTTTTCCTTTTCGCCCAGCAGCGTGATATCTACGATCCCCAGGTCGATAAGCCGGGCTGCGGCATGCAGGATTCGAGAGTCTGTGCCTTCGGGCAAAACGATGTGTTTCTTTATTTTCTGAGCACGTTTCATGATACCGTACTGAAACATGCGCGGTGTGATCCCACCGGGTTGTAACATAACCAGCCGTTGCACAAGGTCATCTAGATTTATATGCTGCTCAAAAAGCATAAGGGAATTTTTGATCTTCTGGTGGCTATCGGCATATATTTTCGACTTGATCGCGCCTACACGATTGGTCACCGAAAACGTACCATCATCTACCGATACGATAGGCACGATCTGCGATAATCCCCTTATGAGCTTTAGGATAGGCTCCTCAGGAATGAGGCCTCCGGTAAGTATTATACCTGAAATACGCGGATAATTACTGGAAATATTAGCCTGTAGTGCACCCAGGATTATATCGGCACGATCACCGGGGGTGACCACAAGGCTATCTGTTTTTAAATGTGTGAGGTAATTGCGCAGCTGCATGGCGCCCACACCAAAATTACCGGTCTGGTTATCCAGAAATTCTTCGCCAAAAAGCACTTTTCCATCCAGTTCCTGCACAATCTCCTTAATGGTAGGATGCGAAAGCTTCTCGTTCATCGGGATGGCAAAGACAGCTACCTTTTCCGGCAAAAATTTACGTAGCCCCCTGGCAGCTTCCTTTAAATGGATATCTTCCACCTTATTGGCCACCATGGCGACGACCTGTACATCTTTTTCAATAAAGGAGGTGTAGGCGATCTGCATGCTGCCCAATAATTCATCTTTTTGCTTGCCCGCCCCGCTGCCCACGACAATGGTAGGAATACCCAGATTTTTGGCGATAAGCACATTAGTATCAAATTCAAAAACACTCCCCTCGCCCGTAAAATCTGAACCTTCCACAAGTACAAAGTCAAAGCGTTCTTCCAGATTTTTGTACTGATCTATAATCTTATCAAGAATCTCACCTGCATGTCCCGCATTACGTTTTTTTATGATCTGGCTCCTGGTAAAAGCATAAGCATCTTTATAAGCCAAATCAATCTCAAAATGGGAAAGTACTGTCGCGATGTGATTATCCCGGGCGCCCGTTTTGTGATCATCAATAATGGGGCGGTAATAGCCCACTTTGGCAATCCTTCCCAAAAGTGTGCGCATCAAGCCAAGGGTTATGATCGATTTGCCGCTGTTGGGCTCAAGCGTCGCGATATAAATTCCTTTGTTCATTGGTTTGAGCGGATTATTATTAGGATTTAATATTCATGCAATAATATGGATGTATCGTTTTCAGTTCATTTGTTTATCATTTCTCATAATTACAATTCTAGATCCATTCTCAAAATTACGTATTCCCATGAAGAATATGAGACGTTTTAAATTTGTTTAGCCTGTCGGCGAAAACTACTTCGTTATCGTTTTCACGAAAGTGATCCAAATGCGGATTTTGAGGCTTAGATTCCAGCTTATGGACGGGATTTTTATGAT
This sequence comes from Leeuwenhoekiella sp., assembly GCA_965219335.1. GTDB lineage: Bacteria > Bacteroidota > Bacteroidia > Flavobacteriales > Flavobacteriaceae > Leeuwenhoekiella. Next base: position 552,795 of record CBDCNG010000007.1, on the reverse strand, counting down.
AAACTGACTTTTGTGGTCAACTTTACATTTCTATTAATTGTCTATATTTAATCAAAAAAAAGCAAGGATGTACAGAAATTATAATGTCATATTAATGTTTTTGAAAGTGAATTTAGGTAAGGTTGCTTTATGAAAAATCCGCTGAGGGAAATAGGGCCCGGCGTATTGGTGGCTGCCGCATTTATCGGGCCCGGTACTGTTACCGTCTGTACGTTGGCGGGGCTTCAATTTGGTTTTGAGCTGCTATGGGCGCTAACCCTGAGTATCTTTGCCACGGTTGTATTGCAGGAGACTTCGGCACGCATTGGCCTCGTCACCCGAAAAGGGCTTACAGAGGTTTTGCGGGGCGAACTTAAAAATCCTGTTTTGCGTGGCGCAATAATCATCCTTGTTTTACTGGCGATCGTTTTGGGTAATGCGGCTTACGAGGCCGGTAACATAGGTGGTGGCGTGCTTGGCGTTCAGCTGCTAGGTATTAATGGTTTTTTTTCAATCATGGGAACTCGAATAAACGAGCTGAGCATAGTATTGGGTGGTGTGGCTTTTATCTTATTGTATATAGGTAATTATAAGATATTGGAACGTATCCTGTTGACGCTCGTGATATTGATGAGCCTTTCATTTATCGTTACCGCAATCATGACCGCTCCAGATTGGAGCCTTATTATCAGGGATGCTTTAGTGCCCAGCGCTGACCCCAAAAATATAATGACGGTTATTGCGCTTGTGGGGACGACTGTGGTGCCCTATAATTTATTTCTGCATGCCTCTTTGGTCAATCAAAAATGGAAGGACAAAAGCGATCTCCCTTCTGCCAGGCGCGATACTTATATTGCCATCATTCTAGGTGGTTTTGTGTCGATGTGCATCGTGATCGCAGCCGCTGCAGTCCAAGGGGACGGGGTAGATGGTATTGCCGGAATGGCGAAAAGCTTAGAACCACTTTTTGGATCGTGGGCACAATATTTCATCGCCATGGGGCTGCTTGCTGCCGGACTTACCTCTGCAATCACTGCACCACTGGCGGCCGCTTATGTGGCGCAAGGTTGCCTGGGTTTCACGGGCGGGATGCATTCTTTTAAATTCAGGGCTTCTTGGATGATTGTATTGATCACGGGCGTACTTTTTGCGAGTTTGGGTTTGAGTCCTATTGAGGTCATAAAATTTGCACAAATCGCCAATGGACTATTACTTCCTATAATTGCTGGGATATTGATCTGGCTGGCTAACAGATCTTCGATTCTGGGGGTGTATAAAAATGGGATCATTAAGAATGTGATTAGCTTGGCCATCCTATTAATTACCATTATTTTGGGCGGTAGGACAATTTTAAGTGTGCTGGGTATGATTTGAGCAGCTTTTTGATAGAAAAACCTGTATTGTAAAATTACTTTGGGTTTTCGTTCGTATGTCTGTTTGAGAAATTCATCCGAAGCTGAACGAGTATTATTACCTTAGAAAAATATTGTACCATACGCCACCTTGTGCATAATATTCCATTTCAATTATATATTATTTTTGTGGAGATGGTTTTAATATCCAACTGAGTCAACCAAACCAAACTTTTATGACAAAAATTGATCCGATAATAGCTGTAAAGGATGTGAATATGAGTGCACAATGGTATGAGGCACTATTTGAGTGTACAAGAACCCATGGCGGTAATGAATTTGCTGTACTAGAAAATGAAAGTAATGAAGTTCTAATCTGTCTGCATAAGTGGGGCGCACACGAACACCCGACAATGAAAAATCCCAATACTACTCCAGGAAACGGATTGATTCTTTATTTCAAAACGAATAATTTACAGGGTATTCTGAAGAATGTAAAAAAAATGGATTATCCCGTGGAAAAGGACATCAGCTTAAATCCTAACTCAGGCAAAATGGAATTCTCTATACGGGACCCTGATGGATATTACATAAGCATAACGGAATATCATAACTATAAGGATTAAAACCTTTAATGGGATTAGAAATATCATTTTTTTTTCTTTTTTAAAACAGGTTTTGCCACCGATCGCTGAGGTCGTTTCCTATTTTAATAAATTCCTTCCAAGATTATAATAACCGCTTAACTTTCCCTATTTTTTGAGCGATAATGGTCATTATTCTTCGGAAGTAAAAAGTAAAATGCAACCTAAAATTTACTATCCGCTATTCTATTTTCACCAATGATTAACACCAATTTTATAGATCTCAACTGCGACCTCGGCGAGGGGGTGGGCAATGAATCAGGGCTTATGCCGCTTATCACCTCATGTAGCATCGCCTGCGGTGGTCATGCAGGTAGCTACGCTACTGTGGCCCAAGTGATCGCACTGGCTAAAGAATATGAAGTAAAAGTAGGTGCGCACCCCTCCTTTCCCGACCGGAAAAACTTTGGCAGGCAATTCATACCTATGCCCATCACATTATTACGGGAAAGCCTGATTCAGCAGATCAATCTGGTAGCTAGGGAATGCGAGCGTCAAGAGATCAATCTGCACCATATAAAACCGCACGGAGCACTTTACAATCGATGCGCGGTAGATAAAGCCTATGGTGAAATGATTATTGGGCTAATGGAAGAGCGTTTTAAAGAAGTAAAATTGTATGCCCCCTACACATCCATCATCGCCAAAATGGCCAAAAATAGAGTAGGGGTGACCTATGAGGTTTTTGCAGACCGAAATTATAATGCAGACCACACACTGGTTTCAAGAACCGAACCCAACGCCCTGATCACTGATCCTAAAAAACTGGCTGAACATATATTGTTTATGGTTCAACACCAAAAAATACGGAGTATTAATAATATTGAGATCCCCACCAAAGCCGAGACGCTCTGTCTGCACGGTGATACGCCCGGTGCGGTTGCATTGGTAAATTATATAAATAAGACCCTTACCGAAGCAGGGCTCATAAAACCAAAGCAGTGAACCTAAAAAAGCCAAAAATATCCAAATTGGGGGACCGTGGCCTTCTGTTGCAGTGGGATTTTGGAATATCACCGGAAAATCTACAAATTTTACTGCAGGCTAAGGAAAGGGTGCAAGAGCTGCTGGGCGCCAATGTTGAGGTTACAAACACTTATAATTCACTGTTGGTACGCTACGCCGGCTTCCTAAATGATCAGGAAAGAGACAGGCAACTTCTGGAGCATTCATTTTTTAGAGGGGAAGTAGGAATGCTTTCACCTAGCATACCACAGCGGGGTACGCCAGAGGTCTGGAAAATTCCCGTGTGTTACAGCCCAGGTTTTGGACTGGACCTGAATTTTTTGGCCGAAGCTAAAAAACTAAGTATACAGGAAATCATTGACTTGCATACCGGACCAGTTTATACAGTTTATTTTATCGGCTTTCTTCCCGGTTTCCCCTATTTGGGTGGGATGGACCATAAACTGAACTATCCGCGCAAAGCACAGCCCAGACGGCATGTTGAAGAAGGGGCAGTGGGTATAGCTGGTAACCAGACCGGAATTTATCCTAAAAAAAGTCCTGCGGGCTGGCAGATTATTGGCAACTGCCCAATATCTCTTTTTGATGTTTCAAAAAATCCTGTGTGTCCTATCAATGCAGGCGATAAAATCAGATTAACTGCGATTAACCTGGAGAAATATAAACACATAAAGCAGGAAGTGGAACAAGGCCGATATCAGCCTCAAAAAATAGCCGAAGATGCCTAAAATTACATTTATTTCACCAGGTTTTTATACCAGTGTACAGGATATGGGGCGTTTTGGATATGCTATTTATGGTGTGCCGCAGAGCGGTGCGATGGATTCGCTCGCGGCAAGAAAAGCCAATCTGTTAGTCGATAATCCGGAAGATAGCGCAGTACTTGAAATCACCATGACGGGACCCAAGATCAGGTTTGAATCGGCGTGTATTTTCACGGTCTGTGGGGCTGAATTTGATCTGAAATATGATGGCCGGTCCATTGGGAATGATAAAGCGTATGGCACAAAAGCAGGGGCGTTATTGGAGTTTGGCGGGTTGAAAAAAGGCTTTCGGGCGTATATTGCCTTTAAGGGTGGATTCAATGTTCCTCAAGTTTTAGGAAGTAGAAGTATGTATGGGGGTATCACGGCAATCAGTAGGATAAAAAAGGGAGATATGCTTGAACTCAGGGATGGCTTTGAAAAAAAACATGCAACTCTATCTAAGGTGCGCTTTCGCGAAAACGGTAATTGTGATAGTACTTTAGAAGTGCTGCCGGGGCCGGAATACGAACTCCTCAAAAAAGCACAACAATCCCAGATTGCTACAGGGGCGTTTACCGTTTTACCCTCGGGCAATCGTATGGCAATCGCTTTTTACGAGAAAATCCCTAATGAATTGGGCAACATACTTACGGCGCCTGTGCTCCCAGGTACGGTACAGCTTACACCTGAAGGAACGCTTATTGCACTCATGCGGGACTGTCAGGTTAGCGGCGGTTATCCCCGCGTGCTCCAACTCACCGAAACTGGCATTAATCGCCTTTCTCAAATTGCCCCCGGTAAATCAGCTCTCTTTAAATTCGGTGGCATATAGGTCCTGCAGGGTATCACTAAAAAGCTGTATCGTGTCTCCATAGCCCAGTTTATGCTCTATGGTCTTAGTATGCTCTTTTAACATGGGTGTCTTAGTAAGCGTGAGCCAGAGATCATGTACATATTCCGGATAATTTTCGCCGTCATATTCGAAGGTATAACCAAGTTGTTCGGCGTTTTTGATAAGTTTGGTAAGATGATCACGGCCATAAGCTACTTTTCTTTCATCGCTCATTCCCATATGATCTTCATTGAATGCTGGCATCTCCATTTCTGCGTTTCTTCTACGAGGCGTCATAAGTTAGGTTATTAATAGGTTAGATAAAGTGGTTGATGTACTATAGTTTAAATAGATCCTTCAATTTTTATGCAGGTAACTATTCAGAGTATCCTCAAATTTATGATCTAAGTTAAGGAAAACAGGCTAATATTCTAAAATATAGTATGTTAAAGGGTTGAAATACTTATTTATTAGTTGAAAAATTAAATATTGACGATGAATTACATCGTATGAATTCTATGATTTTACTATATCTAATAACTTTAGGTAATATCCTTACTATTGAGGGGAAATTACCCCTTTTTGACAGTAGATTCATTTTAACACGACCATTTAAAGTAATTTTGACTTACAACTTATTCAAAACTAGATCACAATGACAAATTTAAACCTATGTTTTATGAAAACATTATTTTATTTATCTTGCGCAGCTTTTTTACTTATCGCGTGTGAGACAGGTAACAAGCGGACCATCAGCCCACCTGAAGGGGCTATTAGCCCGAAACAGGCGATACTGTTGAACGATAACTATACCAAAACTCGCTATGACCTGATCAACCGTTATCTGGGCCGTGCGGTAATGGCTTCTGCTACACCAGACAGCTTACAGAAGGATACACTTAGCACAAGGAGGGCTGCTATGCCCAAATTTATGGACAACCGCTCCAGCTGGTGGTCGCTCAAAGATATTGAGGCTTATATTGCTTACGCCAAACAGGAAGCTAAAAACAAGGACTACGTGCTGGATGGGCTGCGCATCTATCAGGGTGCATATTCAGATACGGTAAGGGACGGCACAAAGCAGGTCGGCCTAGGCACCGTATTTATCGTCCCGACGGGAAAAAAGGCGGTAGGACAGGAGGGCAATATGCTTCCCATGAGCACTGCAGCGGGCGGGGGTGATCTCAAAGAGCTCTATCCGCTTAATGAGGGGCATCCAGGAAATCCTCCTCATGCTTCCTACCCACAGAATTGATCGTTCATTGATATTGTAGATGGACATGCAGTTTTTGGTCGTGCGAAGCAGATTGAAAATATACAAAACGGGTTAGAACATGGGGCAGGAATATGTGGAATAATAAAAAAAAAGCTAATGGAAGAATTGGGTTCATATTCCCAATATTTAGAGCTGATCGCAGCGATTATAGGTACCGTTAAGTATAGGGATTTTAAAAATTCTAAACTTAAATACGTGCTTTTCTTTTTATGGTATGTTGCGTTTTCAGATTTTTTTGCGGGCGTATCTTATCCCATATTTGGAATACCCAATTATATTATCTATAACCTCTATTATCTTGTGGTGTTTACCTTTTTCCTCTGGTGGTACCAGTCGTTGCTTTTTTCCATTCGAAAGAAAATCATTGTATTTACGTTTTTAGGTTTCTTTTGTGCGTTTTATATTGCTGATTTCCTATTCTTTCAGGATTTTGTATTTGATTTTCTTACCTACAGTTTTACCCTTGGCACGCTTTTTATAACCGTTACGGTATCTATTTACTTTGTTGAAATGCTCTATCGCGATGTGATACTTAATGTAACGCGCTCTTCTTATTTTTGGGTGTCATTTGGCCTTTTGGTTTTCTGCATCACCTATTTACCGTTTAAGCTGGCATACCGTTTTATGGATAGTGAAAAACTATTTATAAAAAGCTTGGTGCTGTTTATGATTAACTGTATCCAGTACACTTGCTTTGCCATTGCTTTTTTAAAGGCCAAAAAGGGAAGTATGGATCATCCACTCGCACCCCATGAATAATGAGCTACTGCTATGGTTGGTATTGTGCATATCGGCAATATTGTTTGTCGCCCTACTTCTTTTTTTCTTAATTTTCATAGTGCTCAACCTTAAACTACAGGACAATATGGTGCGTCAGAAAATTCAAAAACCCAAAGAATGATCATACAGGACGATCCTATTATTACCTCAGAAGACCTCTTGATCCTGATCATTGCCAGTGCCGCTGTGCTGCTGATTCTTCTTATTACGGTCATCGTGCTCTTCACTGTATTTCAGCGCCGCAAGATCAAGTTTATTCTCGAGCGCAATGCCGCTGAGAAGCGGTATATCGAGGAGGTCTCAAACACAACGATCGAGGTTCAGGAAAATACGCTCAAAAATATAAGCTGGGAGTTGCACGATAATATTGGCCAGCTGCTCTCCGTTGCCGTCATGCAGCTCAATATGATCAAAAAAGAAGATTGTGATCTTGGCAGTGTGATGGACCTTAAGGCACTCTTAGCTGAGTCGCTACAAGAGGTTAGGGCATTATCTAGAAGCCTTAATTATGAAGTGGTCTCTAATATAGGTCTGGTGGAATCAATCGAAAATGAACTTGACCGTTTTGAGCGGTTAAATTTTCTAAAGCCCCGGCTTAAAATTATGGGATCTCCGTGGTCGTTTGATAAAAATACCGCGATACTTATGTTTAGAATTATTCAGGAATTTTTGTCAAACGTAGTAAAACATGCTAAAGCTGAGAATCTGCGCGTAAATATCATTTATGAACCGGAAATGTTTAGTATTGAGATCAATGATGACGGCATAGGTTTTAACATCAACAGTATTATCCAGGGTTCGGGGATGCTTAACATGAATGCCAGGGCAAAATTATTGGGCGCGTCCCTGTTGATTTCTTCGGAAACAGGATTGGGCACCTCTCTTTTTCTAAGTTTACCAAAACCCACGGAACAAATACCTTGATAAATTTTAATAGAGGTATTTTTATCTGTATCATTTTATTCCTTAACTTCGTCGTTACTAACAACTTAACATTTCCTTCCAACTTCAAAAATTATGATTACCCACAATATTGGTATCGTTGACGATCATTTACTTTTTGCACAGTCCCTACAGGGCCTGATCAATAGCTTTGATGAATTTCAGGTTGTTTTTATGGCCCGCAACGGGAATGATCTGATCGCTAAACTGGATATGGCTAAAAAAGAACCTGATCTTTTGCTTCTGGATATCAATATGCCGGTCATGAATGGGTTTGAGACCATGGCATGGATTAATGATAACAATCCAGAGATTAAGGTTTTAGCCCTCTCCATGGATGATGATGAGGAAACTATTATCAAAATGCTCCGCCTAGGCTGTAAAGGTTATCTTCTCAAAGATATTCACCCGATACACTAAAGACCGCCCTGCAAGAAGTAATTGCCAAGGGGCATTATTACACAGATCATGTCACCCAGGCACTACTCATGGGCGTCAACAAAAAAAAGAACGGTGATCAGGATATTAACTTCAGTGACCGTGAACTTGAATTTATGACGCTTGCATGCTCAGATAAAACCTATAAAGAAATCGCCAGCGACATGTGTTTGAGCCCTAAAACAATTGATAACTATAGAGATACTCTTTTTAAAAAATTGGAGGTAAGGAGCCGTATAGGTCTTGTGCTCTATGCCCTGAAACATGGTATCGTGAACAATGCCAATTAAAATATTAAAAGTATTTAATAGGGTATTCATTATAGTTAATCGGCCCTATTCTTTGTAAATAGCCAATTACTATCTTGTTTCTTATGAACTCATGCTTTTTTCGCTTTCGCGAAAACCTATCCGATTTATTTACAGACTTTTTCTAATTATATTCTTGTTTTTGCAACGGTGGCAGTGCTACTCTATTTAATATAAAGTCGAAAATGTAAAGATTCTTATCTGAAGAAGTAATTGTCCACCTATTGTTTCCTGGCAAAATCAGCTTATTCTCACGGAATTTATCGCTTTTTCTCCTTGTTTTGCCAAAAAAATAAGATAATGGCCTACTGGATGATTTCGATTCAATACCTGCCAATTACATAATTTAAAAATTCACTGTTTTATATAGATTATCCGATTATGTTTTTGAATTTATACGCTAAAAAAGAGCAATTTGATCAAATTTAAAAAGTTGACTATAGTAAAAAATGTAATTTAACATATTGAATTTCAATAATTTATTCTGTTTATGTTATTCTTGAAATCAAAAACATCAATTTTTGAAAATTAAAGATTGCAATCTTCTTTTATACTTTCGATGTACAAATTATTTTATGGACTATAATAAATACAGTAAAGCGGTCACTCAAGACCCTACACAACCTGCCTCTCAGGCCATGCTTCATGCTATAGGATTAACTGATGATGATCTCAAAAAACCCATGGTGGGCATTGGCAGCACAGGATATCAAGGCAACCCCTGCAACATGCATCTCAATGATCTGGCTACAACCATAAAAACAGGCATAGACGCTTCTGGTCTTTTAGGTCTTATATTCAATACCATTGGGGTAAGCGATGGTATCAGTATGGGTACCCCGGGAATGCGCTATTCGCTCCCATCTCGAGATATCATCGCAGATTCGATGGAAACTGTGGTACAGGCCATGAGCTATGATGCGCTGGTTACTGTAGTGGGCTGCGATAAGAATATGCCCGGCGCATTAATGGCAATGCTCAGGCTTGACAGACCTTCTATTTTAGTATATGGTGGCACGATCGCCCCTGGTTGCCATAACGGCAAAAAACTGGATGTGGTCTCTGTTTTTGAGGCTTGGGGATCCAAAGTTGCCGGCACTATGGAAGAAGGTGAATACCAGGAAGTAATACACAAAGCCTGTCCTGGGGCGGGCGCCTGCGGCGGTATGTACACGGCGAATACAATGGCCTCGGCAATTGAGGCCCTTGGCATGTCGCTACCCTACAATTCCTCCAACCCCGCCGTGAGTAACGATAAGGAAAAAGAATGTAGGCGCTTGGGGAAATCCCTTAAATACCTGGTAGAAAATGACATTAAGCCGTCGGATATCGTTACGCCAAAAGCCCTCGAAAACGCTGTACGCCTTGTTACAATACTTGGTGGATCTACCAATGCCGTGCTTCACTTTCTGGCTATTGCCAAAGCAGCAAATATTGAATTTAACTTAAATGATTTTCAGCGTATAAGCGATACAACCCCTTTACTTGCCGATCTTAAACCCAGCGGGCAATATCTTATGGAAGACCTGCATAACGTGGGCGGCATTCCGGCTGTGATGAAGTATATGCTACAAGAAGGTATGCTACATGGTGATTGCCTCACCGTTACCGGAAAGACCATTGCAGAGAATCTTGCAGATGTTGATGATCTTAAGGATGGTCAGGATGTAATCCATACCACTGCTGAGCCCGTTAAAGAAACAGGCCACATACGCATTCTTTACGGCAATATGGCCGAGGGTGGGAGTGTTGCAAAAATCACTGGTAAAGAAGGTCTGCATTTTAGCGGCCCTGCAAAGGTTTTTGATGGTGAATACGCCGCAAATGATGGTATACGGGACGGCAAGGTAAAAAAAGGGGATGTTGTGGTCGTGCGCTATGAAGGCCCAAAAGGTGGCCCCGGTATGCCAGAAATGTTGAAGCCCACCGCAGCTATTATGGGCGTAGGCCTAGGCAAGGAAGTCGCCTTGATTACCGATGGACGGTTTTCTGGCGGAACTCACGGTTTTGTAGTGGGCCATATCGTTCCAGAAGCGCAGGAAGGCGGTATGATCGCCCTTGTTAAAGATGGTGATATTATTACCCTTGACGCTGAGCAAAACCTGATCAATGTCAAGCTTACAGAAGAAGAGATCAAGGAAAGAATAGAGCAATGGAAAGCTCCCAAACCAAAATTTGAACGTGGCATCCTCTATAAATATGTAAAAACAGTTGCATCTGCCTCACAGGGTTGTGTAACCGATGAATTTTGAAGTTTTTAATGTTTTCGCGAAAGCGATATACCATTTATCCATAATGTCTGAATCCAGGATTTAGAATATAGAATAGATGGGAGAAATAATATCAAGCTATGACGACACAGACCATTAAGTTAGAGCCTACAGAGGTACTGACCACCGAAAAATTAACGGGCAAAGAGGCAATAATCAAATGCCTCCTTGCCGAAGGGGTAGAAACACTCTATGGATATCCCGGTGGAGCGATCATGCCTGTTTATGACGAACTTTATAAATACCAGGATGAACTCAATCACATCCTTACCCGGCATGAGCAAGGCGCTACCCATGCTGCACAGGGTTATGCACGCGTTACGGGAAAGGTAGGGGTAGCCATAGCTACATCAGGTCCTGGGGCGACGAATCTGATTACAGGTATTGCCGATGCCCAGATCGATAGTACGCCCCTGGTATGTATTACGGGGCAGGTAGCCTCAACCTTGCTCGGCAGCGACGCTTTTCAGGAAACGGATATCATCGGTATTTCTACACCAGTGACCAAAGTGGAATTACCAGATCACCAAAGCCAGCGAGATCCCAGAAGTTATGGCCAAGGCTTTTTATATCGCCAAAAGTGGGAGACCGGGACCCGTGCTTATTGATATTACTAAAGATGCACAGTTTGAAGAATTTGAGTTCGCCTATAAAAAATGCACGGCCATAAGGAGCTATAAACCTGTTCCTGTAGTTGATGAAAACAGCATTAAGGCTGCGGCCGAAATGATCAATACGGCTAAAAAACCTATGATCGTCTGGGGCCAGGGCGTGATTTTAGGACGCGCCGAGGAGGAATTTAAAGCCATGGTCGAAAAAACAGGAATTCCCGCAGCGTGGACGATTTTGGGAGTTTCCGCGATACCTACTGATCATCCACTTAATGTGGGCATGGTGGGCATGCATGGCAATTATGCCCCCAATTTACTAACCAATGAGTGTGATCTCTTGATTGCTATTGGGATGCGCTTTGACGACCGCGTGACCGGTAATTTAAAAACCTATGCAAAACAGGCAAAAATCATCCATTTTGAGATAGATCCCGCAGAAATCAATAAAAATGTGACCGTGGATATTGCGGTTATGGGCAATAGTAAAGAAACACTTGCGGCAATCCTTCCCCACTTAAATGAAAATAATCATCATGCGTGGCATAAGAAGTTTAAGGATCTGTACAAAATTGAATTTGATAAGATCATTAAAGAGGATATTCATCCCACTAAAGAAGGGCTGACCATGGGTGAGGTACTTGAGGGCATCAATAAAGTTTCTAAGGGCAATGCGGTCATTGTTTCAGATGTGGGGCAGCACCAGATGATCGCCTGTAGGTACGCAAAATTTAATAAAACCCTGAGCAATGTCACCTCTGGTGGCCTGGGCACGATGGGTTTTGCACTCCCCGCGGCCATTGGGGCCAAAATGGGGGCTCCAGAACGTGATGTGGTCGCGATCATCGGCGATGGGGGTTACCAAATGACCATTCAGGAGCTGGGCACCATATTTCAGACCAAAGTGCCTGTAAAGATTGTTTTGCTCAATAACGAATTTCTGGGTATGGTACGGCAATGGCAGCAGCTTTTCTTTGATAAGCGCTACGCTTCTACAGAAATGGTTAACCCCGATTTTGTAGCTATTGCTAAAGGATACCATCTAGAGGCCCAAAAGGTCACGGAACGTAAAGATTTGGCTCAGGCCATTGAGACCATGATGCAGTGTGATGGGCCCTATTTCCTTGAGGTAAGAGTAGAAAAAGAAGATAATGTATTCCCGATGATCCCAAGTGGGGCTTCGGTTTCAGACATAAGATTGGAATAATTATGAGCAAAGAGCAAACCTATACCGTCTCGATCTATACGGAAAACAACATTGGACTGTTGAACCGTATTTCAGCGATTTTTCAACGCAGGAAGATCAATATAGAAAGCCTGAATACCTCCATGTCAGAAATTGAAGGCGTTTCACGCTTTACTCTGGTGGTAAACCTTACCGAAGAACGTATTAAAAAGATCATCGGTCAGCTTGAAAAACAAGTTGAGGTCATCAAAGCTTATTACCATACCGATGAGGAGACCATTTTTCTAGAGTCTTGCCTGTTTAAGATAAAATCAGATCTTTTGTTTGAGGAGCGCCAGATACAAAACATCATCAAGGATAGTCATGCAAATATTGTAACGGTTAACCGCGAGTTTTTTGTTTTGGAAAAATCAGGCCGTCGTAGCGAAATCGAAATGCTTTACCGTGAGCTCAGTGCCTTTGGTATAATGCAGTTTACACGTAGTGGCCGTATGTCTGTCTCTAAGGATGAGATGAAGATTTCTACCTTACTCGCTGAGTTTGCAGAATGAGAAGAGGAGTTTGAGATTTGTACTTTTTGGTCAGAAACTGCTAATCTTAGCATCGATTTCTTTCGCTGAATCTGATCATTAAATCCTAAAACGCATAATTAAACAACTATCGTAAACTTGACACACCCTCATCAATGCTGATAAATATGCTTTCGCGAAGGCGATAAAAATTTAAATAAATAATTCAACCAAATTTAAAATTATGTTCCATACTGGATTTTTTCCCTTGCGGAGAGCTGGAATGGGGAAAACAAACTAAACAATGAAAAATTATTTTAATACCCTTTCACTAAGAGAACAACTTGCCCAATTGGGTAAATGCCGCTTTATGGAAGCCGCAGAATTCGGCGAGGGGGTAGGAGCCTTAAAAGGGAAAAAAGTAGTAATTGTGGGCTGTGGAGCCCAAGGCCTTAATCAGGGCCTCAATATGCGTGACTCTGGCCTCGATATCAGTTATAGTCTACGTGAGGGTGCCATTAAAGAAAAGCGCACCTCTTATAAAAATGCCACTGATAATGGATTTAAAGTAGGTACATATGAAGAGATGATACCAACAGCGGATCTGGTCTGTAACCTGACCCCAGATAAACAACATACCCAAGTTATCAAGGCCATCATGCCTAATATGAAAAAAGGGGCAACACTTTCCTACAGTCATGGCTTTAATATCGTTGAGGAAGGTATGCAGGTGCGCGATGACATTACTGTGATTATGGTTGCGCCAAAATGCCCAGGATCTGAGGTACGGGAGGAATATAAAAGAGGTTTTGGTGTCCCTACCTTGATGGCGGTGCATCCTGAAAATGACCCTGAAGGAAAAGGTTTTGAACAGGCCAAAGCCTATGTAGTTGCAACCGGCGGCGATCGTGCCGGGGTCTTAGAATCTTCTTTTGTGGCTGAGGTAAAGAGCGACCTTATGGGCGAGCAGACGATTCTCTGCGGTATGTTGCAGACGGGCTCAATCCTCTGTTTTGATAAAATGATCGAAAAAGGGATTGAGGCACCATATGCAGCCCGGTTGATTCAATATGGGTGGGAGACCATTACAGAAGCCCTCAAGCATGGTGGAATTACTACAATGATGGATCGTCTCAATAATCCCAGTAAGATAAAGGCCTTTCAGTTTTCTGAAGAGCTAAAGGATATATTGCGCCCCCTATTTCAAAAGCATATGGACGATATCATGAGCGGTCACTTCTCAAAAACCATGATGGAAGATTGGGCCAATGATGATGCTAACCTACATAAATGGCGTGCTGAAACCGGCGAGACTGCCTTTGAAAAAACAGAAGCTCAGGGCGAAAAAATTAGCGAGCAGGAATATTTTGATCATGGTACGCTCATGGCCGCGTTTGTTAAAGCCGGTGTAGAGCTTGCTTTTGAGACCATGACCGATGCGGGTATTATTGAGGAGTCGGCTTATTATGAATCTCTCCACGAGACACCGCTCATTGCCAATACCATAGCCCGTAAAAAATTATTTGAGATGAACCGCATTATCTCTGATACAGCTGAATACGGTTGTTATCTTTTTGACCATGCCGCAAAACCTCTGTTGAAGGATTTCATGAACAACGTGGATAGTGATGTGATCGGAAAGGATTTTGCCACCAGCAATCAGGTGGATAATAAAGAACTGATTGCGGTCAATGATGCCATCCGTAATCATCCCGTAGAGGAAGTGGGAGCATGGCTTAGGGAATCTATGACCGCGATGAAAGAAATTAAAAGTGAATAGATTCATATGATCTGATAGGCGCCAGATAATAAACTCGGCGTTATAGATTGTGTTTCTCCATTTTACTTTTGGGTGCAATGTCTCACAGATTCTAAGGTAGCTAAATAACTGAAGAATAAATAAATCAATAAACGATAACTTCTTTTGGGCACAACAAAATCCACGTATTATCCCAGTTTAGGGCAGGTAAGGCAGGCTGCTGAAACTCTAAAAGAGGTAGCGATTAAGACGCCGTTGTTCAGCAGCATGAGCTACTCGCACCTGTTTGAGGCTAATATTTTGCTTAAAAGAGAAGATCTTCAGCTGGTGCGCTCTTACAAAATAAGGGGCGCCTTCAACAAGATTAACGCGCTGAGCCACGAAGATCGCAGTAAGGGAATTATCTGTGCCAGTGCGGGAAACCATGCACAGGGAGTCGCTTTCGCTTGTGCGAAATTAAAAATAAACGGCACGATCTATATGCCTTCCCCAACACCAAAACAGAAGATCGAACAGGTCAGGATGTTTGGTGGTGCTTACACGGAAATCGTGCTCACCGGCGATAATTTTGACGATGCCTATAAGGCCGCCAAAAAGGAATGTGATACACTTGAAAAGATATTTGTGCATCCTTTTGATGATGAAAAAATTATCGAGGGGCAGGCGACTGTAGGCCTTGAAATTATAGAACAGAGCGACCTTGAGATTGATTATGTATTTGTACCCGTAGGTGGCGGTGGTCTTGCTTCAGGGGTAAGCACGATGTTTCATTTGCTCTCTCCAAAAACAAAAGTGATAGGGGTAGAACCGGAAGGCGCACCCTCAATGAAAACCTCAATGATAGCCCGGGAAAATACTAAACTATCCCTGATCGAAAAATTTGTGGATGGCGCGGCCGTACAACGTGTGGGCGACCGTAATTTTGCGATCTGCCAAGAGTTTCTTGCTGATATGGTCACCGTTCCGGAAGGAAAAATCTGCCAGACCATTCTAGACCTTTATAATAAAGATGCGATTGTGGTAGAGCCTGCCGGAGCACTCACCCTTGCCGTTCTTGATCAATTTGCTGATGAGATCAAGGGAAAAAATGTAGTCTGTGTGGTCAGCGGGAGCAATAATGACATTACCCGGATGGCAGAGATTAAAGAGCGAGCGCTGCTTTACCAAGGGCTCAAACATTATTTTATCATTCGTTTTCCGCAGCGCTCGGGAGCGTTAAGGGATTTCGTTGCTGAGATCATGGGGCCTGAGGATGACATTACCTTTTTTCAGTATTCCAAAAAAACAAGTCGTGAGGATGGTCCTGCTGTAGTGGGGATAGAGCTTAAAAATAGGGATGATCTTGAGCCACTCATTCAACGCATGAAAGACCGTAATTTCTTCGGGGAATACCTTAACGATAAACCCAATCTTTTTGAATTTTTAATTTAATCCAAAGAACTTCTTCTTATTATCAAAAATCCGGCTGATTTTCTATTTAAAAAGCACACAGACCGGTTTTGGTGCTTTTGTCTCTGATGTATAGGTCAGCAAGCCAGTTTCTTGATCTCTCTTAAAGGCGACCAGCGAATTCGAATCCTGATTGGCTACGACCATAAAATCTTCATTGGGCGATAAACTGAAATTTCGTGGCATTTTGCCCTTGGTGGGCGTGTTTTTTACAAGATTAAGGCTTCCGTCTTCCATTATTTTAAAAGTTGCAATGCTATTGAGTCCACGGTTAGACGCATAAAGAAACTTACCGTCTTTAGTGACCGCAAGTTCCGCCCCCGTGTTATCCTCAGTATACTCCTTAGGTAGTGTCGAGTATGTATTCATTACCTTAAAATCGTCCTGAGCCATATCTACCGCTGTGATACTGCTGCCAAGCTCATCCAGTATATATACGATCTTTTTTTTGGGATGGAATGCATAATGACGGGGTCCTGATCCTTTGGGCATATCCAGGGTACGAGGAGTGGCTGGTTTGAGCCTATTTATGGTAGTATCCAGAATTGAGAACCAGAGCTGGTCTGTGCCCAGATCGACCTCAAGAATCTTATTGTCGTCTGGTAAAAATGCAACGGAATGCGCGTGTGGACCCGTCTGCCTGTCAGTAGGGCCTCTACCAGAATGCTCATCAACATCAAGTAAGTAAGATAACTTTCCCTGATCGTCCAATCGAAGCAGTCCCACGCCACCGCTACCGTAATTTGCAGTGAGTATAAAGCCGGCTGCGTTCGCTTTTAAAAAGCATGGATAAGTACCGCCCGAAGACTGCTCACTTATCAAATGCAGACTATCCTGATGAATTGAAAAGGATTGTACTGTGCCAGAATCATTTTCACTGACCGCAAGCAGAATGGTTTTGTCTATATTGAAATCAATATATGATGGATTAGATGTCTTTGCAGCGAGTCTTATTTTAGAAAGCTTACCATCACCTGAGAGTTC
This sequence comes from Leeuwenhoekiella sp., assembly GCA_965219335.1. Taxonomy (GTDB): domain Bacteria; phylum Bacteroidota; class Bacteroidia; order Flavobacteriales; family Flavobacteriaceae; genus Leeuwenhoekiella. The sequence continues at coordinate 535,767 of CBDCNG010000007.1, read as the reverse complement.
ATATTCATAAATACCTTCACTATCACCATCGGTGTAGGTGCCAACATAAAATGGCATGGGTGCCAGGTCTGTTTTTACAGCAACTGGCTCTTTTTCGGGATTCTTATTTTTACAGCCGGTCAACATGGTTAGGGTGATTACTGTCAAAAATGGTAAGCGCTTGATCAATTTGGTTGTTTGATCAAAAGGGTAATGTAGCTGCATATAGGTACTTGTTTAAGTTTATGGAAACGTAATTCTGATAATATTTATAGTTTACTTAAAAAAATCATCATTAGCGCTTTATCCTAATTTCTTAAAAGTAAAAAAAACGATTATCTAAAAAATAGATGTCTGTCAGGTTTGGGTAGAATTTACATTCTTTATGATAGAAAACCGGGAATTGGCTCAATTTAATAATCGTAATTGTCTTAATTATCGTCATCGGGATACCAATCTAATTGGGTAACTGTGATATCTGGATCCTTCTGGTTGACCAAAGTTTTAAATTTGGCCACATTACTAAGCCCATCCTCTCCACGATAGTGATAGGGATATACCTCTTTGGGTTTAAAAGCAAGTACTGCATCAACGGCGCTATCTACCGGCATAGTATAGGGCAGGTTCATACATACAAAGGCAACATCGATATTTTTTAGGCTGCGCATCTCCGGGATATCTTCAGTGTCGCCAGAAAAATAGACCTTAAAGTCCTGTTTACTGATCACATACCCATTGCCGCGGCCTTTGGGATGAAATTTTTTAGCTTCTTCGCGCAGGTTATACATGGGTATTGCTTTGATATTTACCTCACCTATAGTCTTGGTTGCGCCATTGGCTAGAATCGTGAGCCTTTCTTTTAGCGCACCGTCCAATAAATCTGCAACAGCCTGCGGGACGATAATTTTTGTTTTGGGCGCGGTTACCGCTTCAAGAGTCTCTTTGTTGAAATGATCCCCGTGTATATCAGTTACCAAAATAATGTCTGGCTTGGGCTGTCCCTCATAAGCGGCGGCGCCACCTTCAGGATCGATGTAAAATACAATGCTGTCCAGATTGAAGACCGCGCTGGCGTGCTCAATGGGTGTCACCTCAAAATCCACCTTTTTACGTTCGGCACTTTTTGTGATAGCAGACTTGTTTTCAGTATTTTCCGAGTTTTTTTTACCTTCCTGACAGGAGGAAAAAAGTAGTACAACGGCTATAAAATATAATGTGGGTTTCATAATAATGGTTTAAAAGGTTAGGCTTATGCTTTGGTTGGTTCAAAAATCATCTTGATATCGGCCCGTTCATAAGGATTTTCTTTTTCTAATGGGATTTCCCTAAAACCAAATTTACCATAAATATATATAGCGTTTTTTAATTTTCGGTTTGAATATAGTATAAGATGCTCCACTCCCTTTTTTTGTGCAAAAGCCAGCGTGTGAGCCAGGAGTCGTTGCCCTATTTTCTTTCCGCGCCAGATCTTGCTCACTGCCATTTTTGTAAGTTCGTAAGTTCTGGCATCCACTTTTACAAGTGCGGCAACACCCAGTATTTTCTCATCAGCTTTAGCGGTCAGGATATATCCTCCTGGATCCAGAATGTACTTTTTTGGATTGTCCAGAACCTTTCGGTCATAATTTTCAACGTAAAAAAATTCCTCGAGCCATTCAAGATTTAGCCTTTTAAAGGCTGCAGAATCCTCAGGACTGAAGTTTTTAAAAGATACTTTGGATTCCATATTTCTGCTCAAAGTTTAAAAATACACTTTATTTTTGATCGAATCCCGCATTCTTGAAAGGTGGTTTAAGGTAAAATGGACATAGTTTATTAAGTATCACTTAAGATTTCGAATAAATTACTGAGTATGAACTTTTTTTAGTTAAAAAAACAAAAATCTAAAAGCGATTGATTTTGTAATTTGCAGTACTAAATTCACGGTTATGCAGGATAAAAAATTGGGCCTAAACACCATCTGTACCCATGTGGGAGAGGTGCTTGATGAGCGGTACAAAGGCGCTATATCGCCGATATACATGTCAACATCTTATGCATTTGAAGATGTTGATGTTAAGCGTTACCCGCGCTATTTTAATACGCCTAACCAAGAGATGCTGTCAAAAAAAATTGCAGCGCTCGAGGGTGCAGATGCCGGTATGATCTTTGGCAGTGGTATGGCAGCCGTAAGTACTGTGCTGCTCTCATTTTTAAAAACGGGTGACCATATTGTGCTCCAGAAAACCTTATACGGGGGCACTTTTAATCTTGTGGTCGAGGAGTTTGAGCGCTTTGGCATTGAGTACAGTTTTACTAAAGATCTGTCAGGTGATGCTTTCGCGAAAGCGGTTAAGAAAAATACCAAAGTCATCTACATTGAGACACCATCTAACCCTTTAATGACCATTACCGATCTTGAAATGGTGGCCGAACTTGCCCAGAAAAAAAAGATCATCAGTATTATAGATAATACATTTGCATCGCCTGTAAACCAAAACCCAATTGCACACGGCATTGACATTGTAATTCACAGTGCGACCAAATATATGGGCGGTCACAGTGATATTTGCGCCGGGGCGGTGGCCTGCACAAACAAGCATATGGAAGTTATCTGGCATAAATCAAAAAATCTGGGTGGGAGTCTTGCAGATTTTATGGTGTGGATGCTTGAGCGCAGCTTAAAAACAATGGTTTTAAGGGTAAAAGCCCAAAATAAAAATGCCAAAAAACTGGCCAAATGGCTTGAAAAAAACGAAAATATCAAACAGGTTTATTATCCAGGACTAAAATCTCATCCCGATCATAAACTGGCCAAAAAACAAATGCATGGTTATGGAGGGATGCTTTCTTTTGAACTAAAGGATGCGCTTGATGCTGATGCTTTTCAGAAAGCTTTACAACTCATTAAAAGTAGTATGAGCCTGGCCGGCGTCGAATCTACAATTTTATCCCCTACCAAAACCTCGCACGCACTGCTTTCTGCTGAAGAACGTAAAAACCAGGGTATTAATGATGGGCTACTTCGATTTTCGGTTGGGATCGAGGATTTTGAGGATATCAAGGCTGATCTTGAGCAAGCCCTGGCGGCAATACAGGAACAACATTTGATCAAGGGCTGAGATCTTAAACCTAAAAATTTGAAAAAATGATATACTGTATTTTAACCAATATTCATCCTAAGCGGATCAATACGTATAGCTTAAAAAACATCAAATGAAATTAGATATATTAGCAGTAGGGGCGCACCCTGATGATATAGAACTGTCCTGTGGGGCAACGCTTGCTAAAGAGATCGCAAACGGAAAAAAAGTGGGCTTACTGGACTTAACTCGTGGTGAACTGGGTACGCGCGGATCTGCAGCGACACGAGCACAGGAAGCGGCTACTGCAGCAGAGATATTGGGTGTTTCGGTACGCGAAAACCTGGATCTGGGAGATGGTTTTTTTAGGAATGACAGGGAATCACAGCTTAAAATCATACAGATCTTGAGAAAATACAGACCTGAAATTGTTATTTGTAATGCCATAAACGACAGGCATATTGATCACGGCCGCGGGAGTACCCTTACCAGTGAGGCCTGTTTCCTAAGTGGCCTTGTCAAGATTGAGACACAAATGGATGGCATGGAACAGGAAAAATGGAGGCCTAAAAATGTATATCATTACATACAGTGGCACAACCTTAAACCTGATTTTGTGGTTGATGTGACCGGTTTTATGGATAAGAAAAAAGAGGCGGTTTTGGCTTATAGATCGCAGTTTTTTGATGAAAAGAATAATAAATGGAACACGCCCATAAGCAGCCTTAACTTTAAAGAAAGCGTAGGCTATCGTGCCCGTGACCTTGGCCGGCTCATAGGCACAGAATATGGGGAGGGCTTTACAGTAGAGCGTTATCCTGCCGTAGATTCCATTTTTGATTTGTTATAAAAAAAGTTTGTTGACTATTGTCAGACTTGGACATTTGGCTTAAGTTTGCACCCGCATATTTTGGTAAATCCTTATGCGGTTAAATGGTGGTTGTAGCTCAGTTGGTTAGAGCGCCTGGTTGTGGTCCAGGAGGTCGTCGGTTCGAGACCGATCTTCCACCCGTAAAGCTCCTTCGTTAGAAGGGGCTTTTTTTGTATTGAAATTTCAGCAAATTCTTTCTAAATCAGATTTTCACATTTGCTTTTATAATTTGAAATTCCAGGTAAGTACTATTCCCATTTTACCTTTTAATAATTAACTTACTGCTTTTTTAAAATTTTCGCGCAAAGCGATTTTTCACATATTTCTATACCCAACGTATTTATGGTTTTTTTACCCATTATCATCGGCATTGTTTTACTTGTACTCCTTGTTGCCGTTGTTAAATTAGATACATTTATTTCATTTGTACTAGTTTGTTTATTGGTTGGGGTTACGGGCGGCCTTACTATGGCCCAATCTATGGATGCCATTGAAGCCGGTATTGGCAATACACTAAGTTCTTTGGTTTTAATCTTGGGGTTTGGTGCCATGTTGGGAAAGCTTGTAGCCACCAGTGGTGCCGCAGATCAAATAACGAATAGTCTAGTATCTTTATTTGGTATTAAGAATATTCAAATCGCTTTGATCATAACCGGTTTTATAGTGGGCATACCTATGTTTTATACCGTAGGTTTTGTCATCCTGGTGCCCTTGGTAATTACAATTGCAACTACCACTAAACTTCCTTTACTTTATGTAGGCCTGCCCATGCTGGCATCGCTATCTGTAACGCATGGCTTTTTACCACCGCATCCTGCGCCTACCGCCATTTCTGAAATCTATGGGGCAGATCTAGGTCTTACCTTGATTTATGGGATAATAGCGGGTATTCCAGCGATTTTAACTGCAAAATTCCTGCTTGCCGGAGTTATGAAACGCATACGGCCCACTCCACTTAAAGAATTTGTGGTTGAAAGAGATGAGCGCTTTGCAGTTCCTCCCATGTCCACCAGTATTATCATTGCCTTACTTCCCGTTATGCTCATTGGCGGATCTTCCCTTTTGAATACCTTTATTCCGAATAATGCCGTAATTACCTCTATAGGCAATCCTTCTATTGCGATGCTGATATCGGTATTAGCAGCCATTTATTTTTTGGGAATACGTACCGGCCGTAAGCTCAGCGATGTTACTAAAGCCCTATCAGAGTCCATCGCAGGTATCGCTGGCGTGTTGCTCATCATTGCAGGTGCAGGTGCTTTTAAGCAGATAATGGTAGCTACGGAAATCAGTGGGCAAATAGGCCAGTTACTGGGTAGCTTGGATTTATCTCCTTTGTTACTGGCCTGGATCATTGCGGCATTGATACGTGTATGTGTAGGGTCGGCAACGGTGGCCGGCCTTACGGCAGCCAGCATTATTATGCCGGTGGTGGCATCATCTAACGTCTCGCCAGAATTATTGGTTTTGGCTACAGGCGCGGGAAGCATCACCTTTTCACATATCAACGATGGTGGCTTCTGGCTCTTCAAAGAATATTTTAATGTAAGTATAAAAGAAACCCTGATGTCCTGGACACTAATGGAAACTTCTGTTTCCATCGTAGGGCTTGGGGTTGTTTTGTTGCTTAGTCTAATTGTATAATAATTCAATAATGAATATCAAAAACCGAATCAAAGAACTCAATTTAGAATTACCTCCCGCGCCTCCGCTGGGTGGGATTTATAAACCTGTAATACAGGTAGATAAAATGCTTTATATATCTGGGCAGGGCCCAGTAAAAAATGATGCTTCACTAATCACAGGAAAATTAGGTGCTGATTTAACTACTGAAGAGGGATATCTAGCAGCAAGACAGGTTGGTCTCACCATGCTCGCCACAATTAAGGCGCAAATAGGGGATCTGGCAAAAATCAAACGTCTGGTAAAAACCTTGGGCATGGTCAACAGCCAACCAGATTTTCACGATCAGCCCAAAGTAATCAACGGGTTTAGCGAGCTCATGGTAGAACTGCTGGGCGAAGATCATGGGAAAGGGGCGCGCAGCGCGGTGGGAATGATATTGCCTGGAAATATTGCTGTTGAGATCGAGGCAATCTTTGAAATGCATTGAACATGAGACAATGGTTTGAAATTGATGCAACCGCTAGATTGCTTACCCCTGCATTGCTCTTCTATCCCCAGCGTCTTGCCGGGAATATAAAAAGAATGATACAGATTGCTGGTGCTGCCAACAGGCTGCGACCCCATGTTAAAACTTATAAATGCCCCGAAATCGTCGCTATGCAGCGGGAAGAGGGTATTCAAAAATTTAAATGTGCGACATTGGCTGAAGCCAGAATGCTTGCCCAGGCGAATGTTGAAGATATTTTAGTGGCTTATCCGCTTGTGGGACCCGCGCAGATAAAATTCCTGGAACTTTGTAAGCAGTACCCTAAAATACAATTCTCCGTACTGATTGATCATCCTGATCAGATCAAATTGTGGAAACAAGCAGGTAAAGCGGTACAGGTTTTTATAGATATTGATGCAGGTATGCATCGTACGGGAATACCCATACAGGAAGCCCAAATGCTTTATGAGCAGGTAAGTGCTTCAGAATTAATTGATTTTAAAGGTTGGCATATTTATGATGGGCATATTCATGATAAAGCGGTTGCAGATCGAAAAAACTCAGTTGCTAAAGCATTTAGCGGAGTTGAAGAACTACTGAACAAAACCCATACTAAGGGCACCGAAATCATCTGTGGGGGAAGCATAAGCTTTCCCATACATGCGCAATTTCAAGATCGAACGCTTTCACCGGGTACAACCTTGCTATGGGATCACGGTTATGCAACCGGTTTCCCCGATATCCCTTTTGAAATTGCGGCTACCGTGGCCACTCGTGTTATAAGCAAACCTGGAGCGCAGAAACTCTGTCTGGATTTAGGCCATAAGGCGGTAGCTTCAGAAATGAAAAATGCGCCAGTCTATTTTCCGCAAATTCCTGATGCAGACATCGAGGTACACAGTGAGGAGCATTTGGTCATTATAACAAAGCGAGCTGAAAACTGGAATATTGGAGATATCCTTTATGGATTTCCCTGGCATATTTGTCCCACCGTTGCCCTGCACAATCAAGCAGGTATCGTTGAAAATCATAAAATAACAGATTTTTGGACTATAGAAGCCCGCAATCGAATCTACTACTTATGAATTTAAAAAAACCTTCTGAAAAACCATTCATTTTTGATGCGCATCTTGATCTCTCGATGAACGCGTTGGAATGGAACCGTGATCTCACCTACACCGTAGAAGATATAAGAAAAATGGAAGAGGGCATGACTGACAAACCAGACCGGGGGCGCGGTACGGTCTCTTTCCCCAGTTTAAGGGAGGGAAATATTGGCGTGGTAGTGGGGACACAAATTGCTCGATATGCAAAGCGAAATGGAAACCTCCCCGGAGCAAGCTGGAATTCGCCTGAACAGGCTTGGGCGCAAACACAGGGCCAACTGGCATGGTATCAGGCTATGGAATTTAATGGTCATATCAAACAAATAACAAACAGCGAAGATCTTCAAGGTCATTTGACTGCCTGGGAAGATAATTCGGTCGATACTCCACTGGGTCTCATACGTAGTCTTGAGGGCGCTGATTCCATACTAAGTATGCACCATCTCGAAAAAGCCTATGCAGATGGTTTGCGTGCCATAGGCCCCGCGCATTATGGCCCGGGAGTTTATGCACAGGGAACCGACGCGACAGGTGGAATAGGAGAAAAAGGGCGTGAATTATTACGGGAAATGGACAATTTAAACATCATTCTGGACACCACGCACCTCTGTGACGATAGTTTTTGGGAAGCACTTGCACATTTTAAGGGTTCGGTTTGTGCAAGCCATAATAATTGCAGGGCGCTGGTGCCGCATCACAGGCAATTCTCTGATGAACAATTAAAAGAGTTGATTGATAGGGATGCCGTAATAGGAGCGGTTATGGATACCTGGATGTTAACGCCACATTGGATACGTGGTAAATCTACACCTGAGGGAGAAAATATCTCTCTAAAAAATGTCATGGATCATATAGATTATGTGTGTCAACTAGCGGGAAACAGCCTTCATGTCGGCATAGGATCAGACCTGGATGGAGCCTTCGGGAAAGAGCAAAGTCCTAAAGATATCGATACAATAGCCGATTTACAAAAGTTGCCAATTCTTTTGGCAGAAAGGGGATACAGTGATGAAGACATTCAAAACATTTGTTCAGAAAACTGGTTGCGGTTTTATAAAAAAGCCTGGAGCTAATATTTCGAAAGGTCAATACGAAGGCTAATATAAAAACGGGATCTGCTACCATTGAACAGATCCCGTTTTTATAGTTTTTAAAATAAAATTATTTATCTACCATAATTCGTTCTTCCTGGTTGGCTACTTGCCAGGCGGTTAGAAATACAAGACGCGCACGCTTTGCTAACAGCGGATAATTGATTTTGTCTGGGGTGTCTGTGGGTTTGTGATAATCTGCGTGTACACCATTAAAATAGAAAATGATAGGCACTCCGTTTTTGGCAAAATTATAATGGTCTGACCGGTAATAGAAGCGGTTGGGGTCGTTAGGGTCATCGTATTTATAATCCAGGTCCATCTGCATGTATTTTTTATTTACAGCTTCAGATAGCTGGTTTAGACCATGGCTCAGCATATCTGATCCTATCAGGTAAACATAATTTTCATTGTTTTTATGCTCCTCATCCTGACGGCCTATCATGTCTATGTTGAGGTCAGCAACAGTGCTGTCAAGATCAAAAATGGGATGTTCTACATAATAACGAGATCCATAAAGGCCTTTTTCTTCTCCGGTGACATGCAGAAAAAGAATACTGCGCTGTGGGCGATACCCTTTATCTACAGCTTCTTTAAACGATTCTGCAATTTGCATTACGGCAACTGTACCAGAACCATCATCATCGGCCCCATTATTAATTTGGCCATCTGCGCTGATGCCTATATGGTCAAGATGGGCCGAAACCACCACGATCTCATTGGGCTTGGTACTTCCCTTAATAAAGGCCGCAACGTTTTCAGATGCTTTAATACCACTTCCAGCTTTAAAAAAACTGGCTGGTACGGTCTGAAAATAGGTGCTGTCCATCGCAGCGGGAATATCGTGGTCCATATAAAAATCCCGGATGTATTTCACCGCTTTTTTCTGCCCGGGTTCCCCCGTTTCTCGACCTTCAAAATCATCTGATGCGTAGGTATAAAGCATTTTTTTGAGCTCATCTGCCTTGATCATTTTAGAAAAGGGGGCGGGGTCTACGGTGGTCATGTCCACCTGCTTGTCCTTATGGTTCATCTGTGAGCCGCATCGGGTCAATAAAAGGGAGGCCACAAGAGATGTGGTAAGCAGTACATATTTCATGGTATTATTTAAATGGGTTAAATATATGGGCCTGAATGGCGGTTTTTACAAGGGTTTAAATGTACATCAATCCTGCTTATCTATAAAACAGGCAATTTTTAAGATCATCCCTTCTACGCTACACAGTTAGTAGAATGGCATATTTAAATGATACACAGGTATTTTAAGTCCCGTTACAGGTTTTTCCGCTTTCGCGAAAGCTTAGAAATTAAAGTCAAAAGCAGCGCTATCTCCCCAAGGTTCTATACTGCAAGAGCTAAAATTCCCCAGAAATCCTTGTATGGAATCTATCCCATCAAACTCTTTTTTATGGTGTGTTGTGGTCAGGATAATGCTTTTTGTATTCCCGTTTGCCGCGGCCTGTGCTCCGGTAGGGCTATCCTCAAAAATAAGACAATCCGTCAGAGGGATATTGAGCTGTTCTGCCACCTTTTTAAATACTTCAGGATCAGGTTTTCCTTTTTTGACCTGGCCAGAATGGATCAGCGCGCCGAAATACTCGCGTATTCCGAGTGTGTCAAGCACAAAATCCATGTTTTCTACCGGTGCAGCGGTACCGATCCCCATTGGCACACCAACCGCTTTTGCCCGTTGTAAAAAACTTTTGAGACCGGGCAAAAGCTTTATTTTGTCTATATATAGTGCACGGTACTCCGCCTCTTTTTCCCGTGCGATCTGTTCGCCTTCACGCGCAGTGTATTTATCGCCAAAGAGCCTATTTATTATTTCATGATTGACCCCATGGATATCTCGTTTAACCTGCTCAATGCTCAACTCGAGCCCCAGCGATTTTAACTTGCGCTGCCATGCATGGTGGTGAACCATCATATTGTCTATCATCGTACCATCCATATCAAAGATCAGGGCTTTCGTTCTGAGGCTGCGGTTTGCATTCATTCAATAAAGGCTTTTTTGGAAGTTTAACCGTGGTTTCGGCAAAGGTAATATTCTTTTCATATTTCAGTTTAAGCCGAAAAACAGGAATTTCTGAGTGTTACTTCCATCCGTTCCAATGATCTGGATCTCTTTTAAATAAATTTTGCCAAAATCCCAATTTAAAAAGGGATTTTCCCCCTAATTCATGTATATAAGCCGTAAGAACTGAAATTTATATCTAGTTTTAAACCTCTTAAGTTCAATTTTTTACGTGAAACAGTAAGATTATGGCAAAGGCTTATGTTTATGGACAGGAACAACCGGATATAAATCAGGGCACAACTGCGGTTTTTTCCGATTTTGAATTGGTAAAGTGTGTGGTGCTTGAAAAAACAAGGTCTGAAAATAGAAAGGTGGTTCTTGATTATAAAACCGATGACATCATCGTTTTTACTTTTACAGATGGAACGCAATGGATAGGAAATGCAGAGGATATTCCTGAAATCTATAACCGCCCTGAAAAACTGGCACGCTCTGGGGGCGATTTTATATTTGAGGCACAGCTCACTTCAAATGCTCAAACGCGCAGTGGATTTTCAGGTACGGTGGTCATCAAAATGTTGAGCGTACTTCGGCCAAAAGCCACTAAAAAACTGACCGGCAACATCGCCCGGAAACTGGCCGAAACCTATGATAAAAAGGCGGTCCCTATACCCGGTCTGTATGTGTTGGGATCTCAATTTCAGCCCGTAAGGGTCAAACAGCTTGAAAAACAAAGCGCTACAATGCTGTTGCTCATACACGGCACCATGTCAAATACCTATGGTGCTTTTGGAGGGCTAAGGGCGGGCAGTTATCCCATTTACGATCAATTGGTCAGAAATTATCCGGGCGGAATCTACTCCTTGGAGCACCATACCCTCGCCGTAAGTCCGCTGCAGAACGCGCTTGATTTTTTAAACACCTGTTCTGAGGATGTCAGTATTGATATCATGAGTCATTCTCGTGGTGGCCTCGTGGCCGATGTGCTGGCCAAATGTGACCACCGCAATGCTACCACGGGTTTCAGCACGGTAGAACTGGAGATGATGAAAAAGGAAGATCCTGATGGCCATAAAATCATGCTCGCCATCAATACGGTGTTAAAAACCAAAAATCTAAAAGTGGGCAAGGTGATCCGCGTGGCTTCACCCGCAAGTGGCACCACTATTTTGTCTGAGCGGGTGGATCATTTTTTTAATGTGATGCTTAATGCTCTGGGCCTGGCCCTGGGGGCTGGCGCAAATATATTTTATGAGATGATCAAAGAGTTTCTACTGGAACTTATACACTGCCGTGCAGATCCAGGTGCAATGCCTGGCCTCTGTAGTATGGTGCCGGATTCTGCATTCCAAAAAATGCTCAATTATTCACGCAGCGCGGTAGTAGGTTCGCTTTTTGTTATCGCAGGTGACGCTGAAGTAGGTGGCAAGATAACTGATACGCTCAAAGTAATTATGGCCAACCTGTTTTACCTAAAGGCCAACGACCTGGTTGTTGATTCACACCGGATGGATCATGGGGTGGCGCGATTGGCAGGATTTAACCGTTTTTTATCCCAGGATAAGGATACTAATCATTTTAATTATTTTATTAATAAAAATAGCTGTGACGCCATTATGCAGGCCGTAATCGGTAGGGAAGGGGTCAAAGTTAACCAGTTTACCTGGCACGGTGCGGAAACGGCAACCCGAGGAATTGTATTGGATCATTTCTCAATGAAAACGGTAAATTATGATACCGTAACCGGTAATAGAAAGATCGCGATCATCATACCGGGAATCATGGGTTCTGGTCTGGATGCGGGCGGCGAACCACAGTGGATCGATTTTAGGGAGATGAACCGCGGCGCCATAAGGGATAAACTCAATATTACGGCAAAAAATGTAACCGCTTCCGGGGTTATTGAGAACTATTATGACAAACTTGCATTGCATTTGAGTACAACCCACGATGTGGTGACCTTTGCATTTGACTGGCGGTTGAGCGTCACTGATGCTGCGAAGATTTTGGCCAAAAAAGTCAAGCTTTATACCGAAAAATACAACCAGCCCATACACATTATCGGCCATTCTATGGGCGGTATTGTGGTAAGGCAGTTTATGATTGCAGAGCCCGTTTTCTGGAAAGATTTCATAAATCGCCAGCATAACCGGTTTTTAATGCTCGGCACGCCCTGGCTGGGATCACACCTTATCATGCAGGTGCTTACAGGGCACAGTAATCGTGTGAAGCAACTTGCAATGATTGATTTTAAGAACAATAAAGAAGAGCTCCAGACAGTTTTTGCCAAATATCCAGGGATGCTGGAACTGCTTCCCATAGAAGAGCCCAAAGCGGATACATCATCTTACGCCGATGCTGCTTTTTGGACAGCTCTTAAAAATGATTGCGCAGGAAGTATAATTGTACCTGAAGAGGCTGATTTAACAAATTTCGCAACATATCGCGATGCTGTTCTCCAATTCAATAAAGGAAGGGACAAAAACGATTTCATCAATATCTTTTACGTTGCAGGTGCAGCTGCGCAGACCGTTTTCGGTTACCGGAAAGAAGATCGGTTTTTATTAAAGAAAAAGAAACTGGTCTATCTGGCTACATCCAATGGTGATAGCAGCGTCACCTGGGCTTCTGGAATACCACAGGGGATCCCGGAAGATCAGCTCTATTTTGCAAGGACTTCTCATGGAGATCTGGCCGATGATGAAAAGAATTTTGAGGGCATTACCGAATTACTTCTCGAGGGTAAAACAACCAAATTACTTACTACACCGCCCATTGCACGTTCTGGTGAGATCATCACAGAATTGCGCGAAGATCCCGAACCCATATACAACACAAATGCCGTTCAGAATATTATTTTTGGCGTTAGGCCCCGCATCGCTGTAAAAGAGGACCGGGAAACAATTGTAAATGTTAGGGTAACCAATGGGGATGTCAAGATTGCCAGTTACCCGGTCATGGTTGGTCATTTTTATAATGATGGCTTGTACAGCGCAGAGCGGGCTTTAGATGGTTATCTAAACGGCCGTATTAGACAGCGTCACGATATGGGCTATTATCCCGGAAAAATCGGGGAGAGTGAGGTATTTTTTAACCTACAGACCAATCCCCACGGGGCGATTATCTGTGGGCTGGGTGATTCCCAGGAGCTTACTCATTACCTGCTGGCCAAAACTGTGGAAATGGCCACACTTAAATACGCGATGTTCATGCGGGACAATTATACCCTCGCGCGCGCAAAGAAATATGCTGAGGGGATGTCAATCATAACCATTGGCGTCGGGTACGGCAAATTGCAGATGGAAGATTCGGTTAAGGGGATCCTACTGGGTGTGAGTAATGCAAACCGCTTTATAAAAAAGAAACAAGAAGGTCTCGTGCCTATTAATGAGGTTGAGTTTATCAATTATTATGAGAGCTTGGCCAGTCAGGCATACTGGGCGCTGAGCAGAATTCTTAATAGTGACAACCGTTTCAGCTTTGATCTTAAGAAAGGTGTGGAAAGCAAAGAGGGCGCTAAAAAGCAACGTGCCTTTATGGATGAGCGTGACGACTGGTGGCATATTTTTAATGTGAAGTCCATTCATGATTACACTAACAAAAGTATAAATCCGGATCAGGCATATTCATCTGATACTAATGCCGAAACATCCATCGATGGGTTGGAGTATAGTTCTTCCAGCGGCCTTGCCCGTGTAGATGTAGAGCAGGTGCACAATGGTCTGGATCAGGTGGGCATTTTACTGGATAAGATGTCCCGGTCATCAGAATGGGACAAAGACCTTTCCAAAACCCTTTTTGAACTTTTGATCCCAAACCGCTTTAAGGATATCATCAGGAACCAAAACAATATTATCTTTAAGTTAGATGGCCCGGCTGCGCAATTCCCGTGGGAACTTTTTCACGACTGTGATGCAGACGAGACTCCTGCGGCGGTAAACAGTGGATTGATCAGGCAGTTACTTACCTCTGATTATGAAATTTTACAAAAGTTGGGCACCGGTACAAATAAGGTATTGGTAGTGGGCGACCCCCTTTATAACACCGAGGGGCTACCCCAGCTACCTGCAGCAAAACATGAGGCAGAATATGTGGCAAGAACCTTTACAGATAATGTATATAACGTTAAATCGTATATTCAGTCTGAACCAGAAGAGATCATGCTGGCCCTATATACTGATCAGTATAAAATTGTACATTTTGCGGGCCACGGTATTTATGATCCCAAAGTGGGCAAGATAGGCATCGCGATTGGCGGCGGTATTTGTATTGACCCGGCCATGATCAAGCAGATGGGATATGTACCCGATTTTGTGTTTATCAACTGCTGTTACAGCGGTACCATGAGTGCTGTAGACCAAAAATATTATCGCGCCCGCTATAAGCTTGCCGCCAATGTAGGCACGCAGCTTATAGAAATGGGTGTCAAGGCGCTGGTGGTTACCGGGTGGGCGGTAGATGATGGCGCAGCAGATACATTCTCAAAGGTATTTTATGAAAAGATGATCGCCGGTTACGAATTTGGCAATGCGGTACAGCTTGCGCGAAAAAAGTGCTTTCAGGAACACCGTTACACCAATACCTGGGGAGCTTATCAGTGTTATGGTGACCAGCATTTTAAATTTCACGAACATTTAAGGGAGCAGGATGAGGAGCACGAATACGTGCTGAACTCCCAGGTATATACTGATCTTGACAATCTATATTCAGACATACGTCACGCGTCCTATAAACCGGAAAAAGTAAAAGCAGATCTTGCTGCAATTCTCGATAATGCTCGCCGCAACAATCTGATAGATGGCCGCGTACGTGAAAAAGAAGCCTTGGTCTATGATGAGATTAACATGCCCCAGGAGGCGCTAGATACTTTTAAAGGAGTACTCACACT
The DNA here is from genome assembly GCA_965219335.1 of Leeuwenhoekiella sp. Lineage (GTDB taxonomy): Bacteria > Bacteroidota > Bacteroidia > Flavobacteriales > Flavobacteriaceae > Leeuwenhoekiella. The sequence continues at coordinate 520,640 of CBDCNG010000007.1, read as the reverse complement.
TGAGGATGCTAATTTTTCGGTGAAAGTACTGGAACATTTTTGCCTGTTGCGCTCTTTAAACCTCACTAAAGGAGATGAGGCAGAGCGGCAGCAAGAGCTGGACATGATTACTAAACTGGCCGTAATAGGCAGAACCACATTAAGGCTGGGCATTGTGGGCAACGCTTATAAGTTTGCATCCAGCTTTGAGTCTACAAAAACCGGACGCGTCAAATTGCTCAATAAGGCTTTGCAATATTATAAAGAAGCCTATGCAATAAAAAGCGATCCTTATAATGGGCCATATCTTGACGCATTTTCCAATGTGATTTTTATCAGTTATCTCTTATCGCGTGAAGCGAAATTGGATATTAACCTTGCTTTTAAGGAGTTCAGTGATAAAAAACCGCTGGTGTTTTTAAGAGAATTTCACCAACAATTGGATGATAAAGACCCTGAAGATATGGATATATCCGTGCTTTTGGGAATGACCGAGGTGAGTATGTGCCTGCTGATCCTAACACATGAGGGTGATGAAGACCAAATTGTTAAGGATACCTGTGCACGGTTTAACGAGACGTTCAACCTCCTGCACAGCCCACGGCAGATCAGGATGGAAATAGCACAGCTGGATTTCCTGATCAACCAGCCAGCCTTTGAAAAGAAAAAAGTAGAATTTCTTAAAAAGATCAGGTATTCTCTATCTGTTTATGAATGAGGTTTTGCCCCCAATCTAGTTCTATATTAATGTGGCTGAAAATATAAGGCAAAGCCTAGATTTTTAAAATACCGAAGATCAGAGTTAACAAACAAAAATGAATTAAAAAGTCAAGCGTTGAATCTTTGCCTATTTCAAAACTAAAAGGATCTATTTTAGCTATATATTTTCAAGCCCTAATTAAAACACTTTAAAAACATAGCCCAAAAGCCAGTATAAAATCGCAAATACTACGATTGTCCCTATGCAGCCACAACCGCCGCCGCCTATTTTTTTTGCTCCCCAAAATGCAAGGAATGCCCTAAGTAGATTTTTCATGTTTTGGATATTGGTTGGATTCTTGGGCTAAAATACATTAAATTAATAAATCTCAATAAGCTCTTTCAAATTAACACTATTTTAGTCTTAAAAGGAAGCTCGATTGTTTCAGGTCATTGTAAGTTTAACAAAAATTAAAACGATGAACTTAGTAAATCTGGGCAAGACCCAATTAGAGATACCACCCATCGCTTTTGGCGGTAATGTACTGGGATGGACAGCAGATAAAGAAGAATCTTTTAAACTGCTGGATGCGCTGCTTGAAAAGGGCTTTAATTATGTTGATACAGCTAATGTATATTCCCGCTGGGCAGACGGCCATGAGGGCGGCGAGAGCGAGACTGTGCTCGGCGAGTGGATGAAGGCCCGTGGTAACCGAGACAAAATAATCATTGCGACCAAGGTGGGCATGGATATGGGCCAGGGGCACATTGATCTATCGCCAAATCATATCCAAAAGCAGATCGATGACAGCCTTAAACGCTTACAGACTGATTATGTGGATGTATATTTTAGCCACAAAGACGATGAGGAGACCCCGGTCGAAAAAACCATAGATACTTATAAGAAATTAATTGATGCTGGTAAGATAAAATACATTGGGGCGTCCAATTTTTCTTTACCACGCTTAATGGAATCGCTTGATTATTCAGAAAAAAACGATCTGCCCCGTTATGAGGTCTATCAGCCAGAATATAACTTAATGAGACGGGATAAATTTGAGGGGGCAGTACGAGGTTTCTGTATGGAAAAAAACATCTCAGTGACCAGTTATTTTACACTTGCAGCAGGCTTTTTAACCGGTAAGTATGAAGATCGCGAAGATGCGAAAGGTGCCGATCGTGAAAAACATGTCAATGATTTTTTTGATGCCAAAGGGAAAAGAGTAATTGAGGCTTTAAAAGAGATCGCAAAGGCCCAAAATAGTTCACCCGCCGCGGTTGCCATTGCATGGACTATGGCACAGCCCGGCATCACAGCGCCTATTGCCAGTGCCAGTAAAGTGAGTCAGCTGGATTCCTTCTTTCAGGCCGCGGAACTTCGGTTGAGTGATGAGCAAATACAGCATCTTTCTGAGGCAAGCGAAAATGAGTGATGATTTGCTTACCTGCTGCGTTAAGCAGCATCCCATAAAGACAGTGGTTTTTTCGCTTGAAGCGAAAACAGGGTCTGTTGTTTAAGATGATTTATATTTGAAAAGATAATTAATTAATAAAATAAGATTATGATGAATGATATGATGGGCATGATGGGAAAAATCAAAGAAGTCCAGGAAAAAACCGAAGCAACCAAACAGCGCCTTGAAACTGTGTACATCGACGAAAAAAGCAGCGATGGTCTTCTTGAGGCCAGTATTAGTGTAGCTGGAAAAGTAAAGGCCATCCGAATTGATGATGAACTTCTAGAAGACAAAGAACAGCTGGAAGATTATTTGATACTCACGCTCAATAAAGCTCTTGAGCAGGCAAAAAATAACTATGACGCCGAACTTGCCGCTGTTGCGAAAGAAGGCATGCCAAATATTCCAGGTTTGGATATGTTTAAATAAAATTGCTAATAAGTTGAGACCTCACAGGCTTTTGAAACCGTGAGGTCTGACTTTTTCACTTCACCATCTCCAGAAAATTATCCTCAGATATAATAGGGATTCCCAATTGTTCCGCTTTTTGCAGCTTACTTGGGCCCATATTTTCACCTGCGACAACGTAAGAGGTTTTTGAGGAAATAGAGCTGGAAACCTTCCCGCCATTATCCTCGATTAATTTCTTTAATTCATTGCGCGGCATATCAAAAACGCCAGAAACAACGAAGGTAATTCCCGCTAATCTATCTGTCTGGCTAGCCAGTTTTTCTTCTGAAATGCTAAGGTTTACGCCTTTTTCGCGCAACTGTTCTACAAGCGCCTGATTTTTTCCCTGACCAAAAAAATCAACCACGCTCGCAGCAATCCGCTCCCCAATCTCATCCACATTGATCAATTGCTCTGTGGTTGCCTCAGATAAAGATGCTATATTCTTGTAATGGCGCGCCAGTTTTTTGGCGACAGTCTCGCCTACATAGCGTATGCCCAGAGCAAAGAGCACACGCTCAAAGGGGATATTTTTTGAAGCAGCGATCCCTTTGATCAGATTTTCGGCAGATTTATGCGCCATACGATCTAGCGGGAGAATCTCTTCTTTAGTCAAATTATAAAGATCAGCGTAATTATTGATTAGTCCATTGTTGACTAAAAGTGTGACTGTCTCACCGCCCAGACCATCAATATCCATCGCTTTACGCGAGATAAAATGCTGTATCCGGCCTATGATCTGGGGCGGGCAGCCTTGATCATTAGGGCAATAATGTTGCGCCTCGCCCTCTTGACGCACCAATGGCGTGCCACATTCGGGACATTCAGTGATGTATTGTGTAGGTTTAGAATCTGGGTCACGTTTTCAAAATCAACACCCACAATTTTGGGAATGATCTCGCCACCTTTTTCCACATAAACGCTATCCCCCTCGCGTACATCCAATTTGGCAATTTGATCTGCATTGTGTAGGGATGCCCGTTTAACAATTGTGCCGGCGATCTGTACCGGTTTAAGATTGGCTACCGGTGTCACGGCACCAGTGCGGCCTACCTGATACGTAATTTTTTTTAGGCTTGTGCTTACCTGTTCGGCCTTAAATTTATAGGCCATTGCCCAGCGTGGGGACTTGGCGGTATAGCCCAGTTCATCCTGCTGTTGCAGGCTATTGATCTTGATCACAACACCGTCTGTCTCATATGGCAGGTCGTGGCGGTGCTTATCCCAATATTCCAGAAATTTGAATGTCTCACTATTGTTTTTGACCAACTTGGCAGCATCTGGTACTTTAAAACCCCATTCCCGTGCTTTTTGTAAACTCTTAAATTGGGTGTCTACGCCCAGATCGTTTCCGGTAAGGTGATAGAGCAGGCAGTCTAACGGGCGCCGGGCGACCTCTGCACTATCCTGCAGTTTTAGACTTCCCGAGGCCGTGTTTCGCGGATTGCTGTAAGGTTCTTCACCAGCTTCAACGCGCTCGGCATTCATCTGTGCAAAACCGGCGTAGGGAAGCACAATTTCTCCTCTTATGTCAAATTTTTTAGGATAATCACCCTTTAATTTAAGTGGTACAGACCTGATCGTTCGCACGTTATGCGTCACATCATCTCCCTGTACACCATCGCCGCGGGTTACCGCTCGTATCAGTTCGCCATTCTCATAAGTCAGGCTGATGGAAGCGCCGTCATACTTGAGTTCGCAGACATATTCCACTTCATCGCTTATGGTTTTTTTGATCCTTTTTTCCCAGTCTTCTAAATCCTCTTTGCTGTATGAGTTCGCTAGCGAGTACATCCTGAAATCATGGCGTACGGTCGCAAAATTTTTGGTGACCGTACCGCCCACGCGCAGACTTGGCGAATTGGGATCGTGGAATTCTGGATGCGCTTCCTCCAGTTTTTGTAGTTCTTCCAGTTTTTTATCGAAATCATAATCTGAGATTTCTGGCGCGTCCAGCACATAATAGTTGTAGTTGTGCTCTTGGAGCTCTTCGCGTAAGTGTGTGATTTTTTCCTGGGTGGTCATTGATAAAGTATATGATCGGGCAATTAATTGGAACTTTTTTGAAGATATTTTGACTTGGGACCGTTACGTTTGCTCTGGCTTCAAAATCTTCTTGCGTATCGCATCCTTAGCGCCAAGAGCTTCAGATTTAAAAGCTTTCATTTTTTCTAGCAAAAGATCCAAATTGTCATCCACGTGCAAGAGTTCAAAATTATCTTGTTGTAAAAAGCCTTTATTGACCATATTTTTTAACAAAGCGATCAGATCATCATAAAAACCATTGATGTTGAGCAAACCAATAGGTTTTTGATGAAGTCCCAGTTGAGCCCAGGTAATGATTTCAAAAAGTTCCTCAAGCGTGCCAAAACCTCCTGGAAGTGTAATAAAAGCTTCACTGCGCTCCTGCATGATCATTTTGCGCTGGTGCATATTTTCTGTGGTTACAAGTTCGTCAAGGCCAGTATGTACCACTTCTTTTAATTTTAAAAATTGAGGGATAATCCCAACTGTTTTTCCTCCCGCATGTATAGCGCCTGCGGCGACTTTACCCATTATCCCAAGTTTAGAGCCACCATAGATTAAGCTAATTCCTTCTTCAGCAAGGCGTTTGCCCAATAGTTCGGCCTGCTCCAGTATTTTCTTATCAGAGCCACTACTGCTTCCGCAGAAGACGCAAATGGATTTTATAGTTGTCATTTATATTATTTTTTAAACTTAAATGCTCATTTTTTAAACATAAAATATACCGCCAGTATCAGAAATACAAAAGCGATAATATGGTTGACCCTGAATGTTTCGGTCTTAAAGACCACCAGAGTAAAAACGGCAAAAACGCTTAGGGTAATCACCTCCTGAATGACCTTTAATTGAATTAGTGAGAAGGGGCCACCGTTTTCATCATAACCGATTTTATTGGCGGGCACCTGAAACAAATATTCAAAAAGGGCGATACCCCAACTTATTAAGATCACAGCGATTAATGGCAATTTACTGAACCATTTTATTTCAGAAAATTTGAGGTGACCATACCAGGCGATGATCATAAAAGTATTGCTCAAGATCAAAAGGCCAATGGTTGTTAATGCTTTCATAGTCAACATTTATTAAAATGGCTGGATAATCAAATGGTTCGTTAAGTTTTTACCGCTCTCAACATTCTGGGATTTTTAAAGAGGTCCTGCCTTATTTCTACATAACTAAAACCTGATTTTTCAACTGTATCACGCGTTTCCTTTTCAAGATATTGATTGATCTCAAAATAGAGTTTTCCTCCCGGTTTCAAATTGTTGAAGGCAAGTTCCGAAATTTTACGATAAAATAGCAGCGCATCATTATTCTTCACGTAAAGTGCGGTTTCTGGTTCATGATCCAAAACATTGACGTGCATGGCCCGCTTTTCCGATTCGCGTACGTAGGGTGGATTTGAAACAATAAGGTCATGCTTTCGCGAAAGCGTTTCCAATTGTAGCACATCAACCTGCTCAAAATTAACTGCAGCAGCATTAATTACTGCATTTTTGGAAGCAATTTTTAAGGCCGATGCTGAAATATCAACCGCATAAATAGTGGCATTAGAAAGGTTTTTAGCCAAGGCTACCGCGATACAGCCTGATCCTGTGCCGATGTCCAGTATAGAAATCGCATCGTTTTTATCGGTATTTCTTTCATCGGTTATAATCCATTCTACAAGTTCTTCGGTTTCGGGTCGGGGGATAAGTACCTCGGGACCTACCTCAAAATGCAGCCCGAAAAATTCGGAACTGCCTAGAATATATTGTAAAGGTTCCCCGTTTTTAAGCCTGTTTTGGGCATTTTTGAGGTTTTTTTGCTCGTTTTTATTTATTTCAAGGCTTTTATTCAAAGAGATATCGATCCGCTTTTTACCTAAATAAAATTCGACCAGACGATAGAAAAATGTAAGAATCTCGGGTTCAGCATAAAGATTTTTAAGAGCGAGGGCGAAGTTACTTTTAAAGTCAGATAATTTCATTGTAAAATTTAGAGGTCCTTAAGCATGTGCACGGGGCAGGAACAATGACCGGTATTGCCAAGTGGCCCATCAATGTAATAAAAACCGGCTTTTGTATAGAGTTTTTGTGCAGCGATCATATTGGGCATGGTCTCAATATATACTTGTTTAAATCCATTAATTATTGCAAAATCAAGACAGGTATGCATCATTTGTGCACCGAGGCCCTTTCCACGTATTTCCGTTAAAAGATACATCTTCTGAAGTTCGCACACTGGCCCATCATAATTGGCCAATTGTGATATACCAGCGCCCCCCACGATTTTATTGTTTTTCTCGATGATGAAGTATTCAGCGTGGGGAATGTTGTAAGTTTCATACAGACAGTCAAGTGCTTTATCTGCGTAGGCGGTTCCTACTTTGGGAACTTGCATCTCGATCAAGACCGAGCGTATCATGGCCGCTGTTTCTGGGTTGTCTTTAAGTTGTATGGGTCTGATCATTTTTTATTACTAGTGGTTATCCTGAATTTTGAACTTTAAGATGGAGCATAAAAGCATATTTAATGATTCTCAGATTTTTGTTTAAAATTGAGCTATGATCAAAAATCGTTTATCAGACCTTAAAAACGTCATTTCTTTCCTATTTTTAAGCCTGTGAATATACATGAAAAATATATGTCGCGCTGCCTACAACTGGCACAAAATGCGCTGCCATCAGCAATGCCCAACCCTGCAGTGGGTGCGGTGCTCGTTGTGAACGATCGCATCATTGGTGAGGGTTTTACAAGTGCCTATGGTGGGCCCCATGCTGAGGTAAATGCGATTGCCGCGAGCATGGGCGATAAACTGCTCAAAAAGGCGACTTTGTATGTAAGTCTTGAACCGTGCAGTCATTTTGGTAAAACGCCACCGTGCAGCGATCTGATCATCGCAAAGGGTATTAAAAAGGTAGTTGTAGGCACGGTTGATCCTTTTGCAGAGGTGGCAGGCCGCGGTATCCAGAAGCTCATGAATGCCGGCTGTGAGGTAACAGTGGGTATTTTGGAAAAAGAATGCCGTGCTCTCAATAGACGGTTTTTCTGCTTTCATCAAAAAAAACGACCTTACATCATTCTTAAGTGGGCAGAGACAGCAAATGGATTTGTCGCCCCCACTTTCGCTGAAAGAAAAAAAAGAGAGCCCGTATGGATTACTAATCCGTACTCCCGGCAGCTTGTGCACAAATGGCGAACTGAAGAGGCCGCGATCCTGGTGGGTACCACTACCGTTATCGAAGACGATCCCCAGCTGACCTCCCGCAGCTGGAAAGGCAAAAACCCAAAGCGAATTGTACTTGACCGTAGCGGAAAAATTCCTGTAGAGAGTTCGATTTTTAACGCTTTAGCGGAAACAGTTGTGCTTACAGAAAACCCCAAAACTGATGCAAAAAACATTCGCTACGTAAGTGTAAAATTTGATGAAAACCTTCCTAATCAAATCTGTGAACTACTTTACAAAGAAGGTTTACAATCTGTGATTGTAGAAGGAGGGACTAAAACATTACAAAGCTTTATAGATGCAGGATTGTGGGACGAAGCCTGTGTTTTTATTGGTCAAAAATGCTTTAAAAATGGTCTGAAAGCGCCAGAAATCAACGGTGTTTTAATCTGCGAAAAAACTATTTTAGAAGATCGGTTACAAATTTGGGAATCCTAAAGCTCACCTGTTTTAGATCCAGGTGAACAAGCGCTGGATTGATCGAATTGCTGTGCTGTTTTGATATTTGCTTTTAGCAGAAAAGCTCAGATTTCAATAGGATCGATTTGGCATATAAATTACGATTTGCCCATTAAGAATCTGTATTTTTGCAGTCTTTATGAAAGCAAAAACCACAAACTACAACATAGCACCGCACCTGCCTCCAGTTGCCAAAAAAATTCCTAAACTGCTTGAAAAGCATAAGGATATCCGTAATGATGATTATTACTGGATGAACGAGCGGGATTCGCCCGATGTACTGGATTATCTGGAGCGCGAAAATAACTATTACGAGGCCATGACCGCGCATACCAAGCCTCTGCAACAGGCCCTTTTCATGGAAATGAAGGCGCGCATCAAAGAAGATGATGAGTCCGTACCCTATAAGTACAACGGGTATTGGTACTACGCACGCTTTGAAAAAGGGAAAAATTATCCGGTATACGCACGCAAAAAAGAAACTTTGGAAGCTCCCGAAGAGGTGATGTTTGACAATAACGACATGGCTGAGGGGCACGCTTATTTTAATCAGGCCGGATATTCGGTATCAGAAAATACAGAACTTGCCGTTTATGGTGTCGATACGGTGAGCCGAAGGCAATATGTCCTACAGATCAAAAATTTAAAAACAGGCGAGATCTATCCCGAAAAAATTGAGAATACTACCGGCGGAGCAGTTTGGGCCAATGATAACAAGACAATTTTTTATTCACGGAAAGATCCCCAGACGCTGCGCAGCGATAAGATTTATATGCACGTATTGGGAACCGATGCCACTGCAGATAAACTGATCTATACCGAAACCGATGAGACCTTTTCCTGCGGTGTGACCAAGACAAAATCTAAGGAATATATCCTGATTGTATCCGGAAGCACCTTAACCAGTGAGGTACGTTTTGCACAGGCTGACGACCATGGATTTGAGTTTAAGGTTGTACAGCCTCGTGAGCGTGGTCTCGAATATGATGTCTCCCATTTTGGCAATCACTTTTATCTGGTGACCAACAAGGACAGGGCAACCAACTTTAAGTTGATGAAGACACCTACCACGGCAACTGGGCAGGAGAACTGGCTGGATGTTATTCCTCACAGGGATAAGACGCTTCTTGAGGATATTGAGATCTTTAAAGATTACCTCGTGGTTGACGAGCGCAGCGATGGGCTCAATCATATTAATATCAAGCGCTGGGACGGCAGTGCGGACTATTATCTCCCTTTTGACAATGAGACCTATACGGTATATACCAGTATAAATCCGGATTTTGACACCCAAAAACTAAGGTATTCGTATAATTCACTCAATACACCTCCATCTGTCGTAGAATTTGATATGGGCAGTAAAGAAAAAAAGATTTTAAAGGAAGCTGAGGTCTTGGGCGGCACTTTTGATAAAGAGGATTATACAACCAGGCGCATTTGGGCGACTGCTGATGATGGCATAAAAGTCCCGATCTCAGTGATCTATAAAAAAGGGCTGCAACTGGATGGCAGCAATCCACTTTTGCAATACGCATATGGGAGTTATGGGCACACCACAGACCCATCATTTTCCATTACACGATTAAGTTTGCTTGACCGTGGTTTTGTTTTCGCGATAGCACATATTCGAGGTGGTGAATATATGGGACGTACGTGGTATGAAAACGGTAAATTGCTCAAAAAAAAGAACACTTTTACCGATTTTATAGCGTGTTCAAAATATTTGATCGATCAGCAATATACTTCTGCAGATCATCTTTACGCCTACGGCGGAAGTGCCGGCGGCCTACTTATGGGTGTGGTGCTAAATTTGGCACCACAGCTTTATAAAGGCGTTCTTGCGGCGGTTCCTTTTGTTGATGTGGTAACTACGATGCTAGATGATAGTATCCCGCTCACAACTGGTGAATATGACGAGTGGGGCGACCCCAATGACCCTGAGTATTATGCGTATATAAAATCTTACTCGCCCTATGATCAGGTAAAAAAACAGGACTATCCCAATATATTTGTGACCACTGGCTATCATGATTCCCAGGTACAATATTGGGAGCCGGCAAAATGGGTAGCCCGATTGAGGGAGATGAAAACCGGGAATAATATCATACTTTTTAACGTTAATATGGATGCCGGTCACGGTGGTGCTTCAGGTCGCTTTGAAGCACTTAAAGAGACCGCTAAAGACTATGCTTTTTTATTAGATATGGAGTCTGAACAGCGCCAATAAATAAATTTCCCTTAAATTTGCATGTTTTCACGCTTACCTTATTAGGTCACGGTAGGGGAACATTCCAAAATTTAAAGCAAAAAACCAATTTGATTTGATGAAGGAAAATCTCAATGTTCACAACAATTTATTGGGGCTCATAGGAAATTCCCCACTTGTTCGTCTTAATAAAATTACCCAAAACCTTCCCGGATCTTATTTCGCGAAGCTAGAATCATTTAATCCCGGTCAATCTGCGAAAGACAGGATTGCCCTTCATATAATTGAAGATGCAGAAACCCGGGGGATTCTAAAGGCGGGTGATACCATAATAGAGACAACCTCTGGCAATACAGGATTTAGCATTGCGATGGTAAGCATTATAAAAGGGTATAAATGTATTCTTGCCGTTAGCTCAAAATCATCTAGAGATAAGATTGATTCCCTACGTACCATGGGAGCTCAGGTCTTCGTCTGTCCTGCTCATGTAAAACCTGATGATCCCCGCAGTTATTATGAAGTGGCAAAACGCCTTCATAAGGAGCATCCAGGGTCTATTTATATCAATCAATACTTCAACACACTCAATACAGAGGCACATTATAAATCTACAGGTCCAGAAATCTGGAAACAGACCGAAGGAAAACTTACTCATCTGATCGCCTGTAGCGGTACCGGTGGTACCATTTCTGGGACAGGCCGTTTTCTAAAGGAAAAAAATCCCGATATACGTATCTTGGGTATTGACGCCTATGGCAGCGTGCTTAAAAAATATCATGAAACCGGCAGGCTGGATAATAATGAAATCTATCCCTACCGCATTGAGGGCCTTGGTAAAAACCTCATTCCCACAGCGACCGATTTTGAGGTCATTGACCAATTTGAGAAAGTGAGCGATGAAGATAGTGCCTTTACCGCAAGAGAAATTGCTCTTACAGAAGGGATATTTGCCGGCTATACAAGTGGGGCGGCAATGCAGGGTATAAAACAACTAGGCGCAAAAGGAGAGTTTGATACTGATAGCAAGGTTGTGGTCATTTTTCCCGACCATGGCAGCAGGTACATGAGCAAAGTGTACAGCGATGACTGGATGGAGGCACAAGGTTTTTATGACCTTAAAAATGTAGAAAAAACTGCGGCAATTGAATATATAAAATAAATTTCTTTTCGTGATCATTATATACAAGCACTTTGGCTTTGTTGTTAAATTAGCACAATTCCCCTATTAATTTTATTAATTTTGCCGTTAGCGAAAAATAATATATGAAAGATTTATTTGATAAGATCTATAAGGATAAAGGCCCTTTAGGTAAATGGGCCGAGCAGGCCGAAGGATATTTTGTATTCCCTAAATTAGAGGGTCCCATCTCAAATCGAATGAAATTTCAGGGCAAAGAAGTAATCACCTGGAGCATTAACGATTATTTGGGTTTGGCTGATAATCCCAAAATACGGAAAATTGATGCCGAAGCAGCTGCTCAATATGGCTCAGCCTATCCAATGGGCGCACGTATGATGAGCGGTCATACTGATCTTCACGAACAGCTACAGAACGAACTTGCAGATTTTGTGCATAAAGAAGCTGCCTATCTTTTAAATTTCGGCTATCAGGGTATGGTCTCTACTGTTGACGCACTTGTCGCCAAAGATGATATTATCGTTTACGACATGGATGCCCACGCCTGCATTATAGACGGGGTGCGCCTGCATATGGGCAAGCGTTTTACTTACAAGCATAATGATGTAGAAAGTATCGAAAAAAACCTACAGCGTGCTACAAAATTGGCCGAACAGACCGGTGGTGGAATTCTACTGATCTCGGAAGGAGTTTTTGGAATGCGGGGTGAGCAGGGAAAACTCAAAGAGATTATCGCCCTAAAAGAAAAATATAACTTTCGTCTTTTTGTGGATGACGCTCACGGATTTGGAACCCTTGGATCAACCGGCGCCGGAACGGGGGAAGAGCAGGGCGTGCAGGACCAGATTGATGTTTATTTTGCAACGTTTGCAAAATCAATGGCCAGTACAGGGGCCTTTATCGCCGCGGACCAGGAGATCATAGACTACCTTAAATATAATTTACGTTCCCAGATGTTTGCTAAATCCCTACAGATGCAGCTTGTCGTTGGGGCTTTAAAACGCTTGGATATGCTGCGCAGCATGCCCGAACTGCGTGAAAAACTTTGGAAAAATGTAAACGCGCTACAAAATGGACTTAGAAAACGAGGTTTTGACATAGGTACTACGCAAAGTTGTGTAACACCGGTTTATCTGAAGGGAAGTATCCCCGAGGCCATGGCACTTGTCAAGGACCTTCGTGAAAATCATGGTGTATTTTGTTCTATTGTCGTGTATCCTGTAATCCCAAAAGGACTCATCTTACTTCGGATGATCCCCACAGCGACCCATACCCTCACAGATGTTGAGGAGACTCTGGATGCATTTTCTGCCATCAGAGAGCGACTCGAGAATGGAACGTATAAAAGACTTTCAGCAGGCGTAAAGGCTTCCATGGAAGCATCATAATCCTTAATATATTTGTTGCAAGCATATAAAAAAGCCTCATTTTTTTGATTAAAATGAGGTTTTTTTATATATGACGAAGGATTTTTTTCGCCGCAGCGAAAAACCCTTATGTATACATACTTTTGTTTTTATAATATCTTCCTATTAAACAGGCTACTTCACTTTTCAGTTTATGACGCACAGAAAGCCTATGTAGACCGAAAAATATATTAAAATCACCCCTGACCCAGCACGGATTCCAGCTTTTTAGCTAAGGCATCCCCACGCAGGTTTTTATCTACGATCACACCATTTTGGTCTAGTAGATAAGTTGCTGGAATAGCAGTCACGCCATATTGCCTGGCGATAGGTTCCTGCCAGAATTTGAGATGTGAAACATGGTACCAGTTCATGTCATCCTTTTTGATGGCATCTGTCCAGGCCTTTTTGCTATCCGGTTTATCGAGGGAAACACTGATGATATTCAGGCCTTTCTCATGATATTTCTTATAAAGTTTGACCACATTTGGGTTTTCCATGCGGCAGGGCTTGCACCAGCTTGCCCAAAAATCAACAATGGTATATTTACCCAAAGCATCGCTAAGGGCGAGTTCTTTCCCATCTGGAGTAGGTGCTGTAAAATCGGGAGCTTTATTGCCTACTTCGGGAAGTTTATTTGCGATCTCGCTAGATTTGACCTTGGCGATCATCTCTTTCAATTTTTTCCCTTTGGGAGAATCCTGTACCTCTTTGTTAAGGCCATTAAACTCTTCTTCGGCTTTTTTGGCATCAATAAGACGCATGCCCAATAGATCGGTAAGGATGATCACCGAAACAGTAGATCCGGGATGCCCCTCAACCATTTTTAGGCGCTTGGCCTTAGAGTTCTCATTGACGTCCTGCATCTCGCTGCGTATGGATTCTACCTTAGTGGTATCTTGCTCGCGCATGGCGGCCATCCCTTGTTGCTGTATGCGGCGGCGCTCTTTGTTAGAGCCCATGACCTCGTCAAAGTAGGTTTTGAAATAATCATTTTCGTCTCCGCCGTTTATGGTCGAGGCAATAATACTGTCTTTATCTACTTTAACTTTAATATTCTCGTTTTCTGATACGAAAATAACATTGCCCTGTATGCCATCTACGGTTAGTAGGTTAAGGTCTGAGGCGCTCACCTCTTTAGGGTCAAAACTGAATTTACCATCCTTGATCTTTGTGGTGTCCAGATTTTTTAGCTGGTTCTGATCACTGATCTCCTGAAGATAAACGGCGGTTCCATCCTTTACGCCTTCAGCGGTACCATCAATTTTGTAATTATCGCCACCCGCGCACGACGTCATGAGAAGGGCAAGGGCCAAAGCATTTAATAAAGTTTTCATTATTTGTTTATTTTGTGACGCGAATATACGGGATTTTGGAAAGTTGTGTGCTTTTGAGCACCACGTTTTTCCATAAGTTTGCACGCTCTAATTTGCGCCGGCTTTAATCTTAACGAGAAGTTAAAACAAACACAGTATTTCTGTTCTAAGTCTTTTTTTAAGTAATTTATTTAATTAAATTAAACTGTATGAACACCGAAGATCTCCCCGTAAGAATATCGTTTAGTCTACACCGTATTGTTGAGGAGCTAAAAAGGCGTAAAAAAGGAACGCTTAATGATATAGTAAAGGATAATCTGACTAAACAAATTGAATATGCGGATCAATATCCCGAACTTATAAGCGGTTTTGAGGATTTCAAAAAGCTTGATGAATATCGTGAAACTATCGCCACATTGCTTGATAGTCTGTTTTCCGTCGCGCTTTCCCATAACGAGATCAAAGCAGCGAGTATTCCCTTCCATACTCAGCTGCTCAACACTACCTCAAGGTTTGATAAAATTCTGGCAGATGCAGGCCCAAATTTTGAGTTTAATATCAGGGATTTTGAGGAAAGCTCCAATTATATCCTAGTCTGCATGATCATTTTAAATTCGTATTACCACTATAACCTGGATTTTAATAAGCCTCTTTATGCAGATATCCCGGGCAAAAATGGGTTGACCCGCCATTATCGGATTTTTATAAATGCAGATTTTGTTTTTTTTGAGCCTACCGAAAAAGCGGTTCAGATTACTCCTAAAATCATGGGTACCCTAATTAAGAATGTAAAAGATGTTGACCTCTGGAAAAAGTTCTTCCCCATCCAGAGCTGGTTGATGAAGGGTGTGATTCTCATGACATTGACCGATGTCAGTATGGATGACGCAATATCTAAGCTGAAAAGTACATTGCTATTTACGACTAACCTCAATGCCAATAAAGAATATTTAAAATTCGAGGGTATTTTCAGATCTATCTTCAATTTACCTGACATTAAAGTGGGCCTGACCGAGCTGAGCAATGGCAAGGATTTTTTCATTAATATGAAAAAACATCTGGCAAAAAGCTATATTCTTGATGGAGAAGAGGGAAAGGATTGTCAAAACCTACTATGTCCATCGGCTTATAAATCGCTGATCAGGGATAAAAATTACCTTATCATCCCAGATGTTGAGCACTATGCAAAAGAGACCAATTATGATCTTCTTTCAGAAAACCTTCTTAACCAAGGGATACAAAGCTGCATACTAGCGCCCATTGCCAAAGACAATCATCTTTTGGCCATTTTGGAGATCGTGTCTCCACATAAAAATGAACTTAATGGCATAAATGCATTACGCCTGGACGGTGTGCTCCCCTATCTTGTATCGACTATTGAGCGTAAGCAATTCCTTACTGAAAATAGGATCAAGGCTGTCATCCAAAGCGAATGCACAAGTATACATCCCAGCGTGCTATGGGTTTTTGAGCGTGAGGCAAAGAGGTACATAGAGGCTCAGGACGCCGGGCAATTTGCTGCTTTTAAAGATGTTGCCTTTAAAAATGTATACCCTTTGTATGGACAGATCGATATTGTAGGATCCTCTGAAGAGCGTAATACAGCCATTCAAAAAGATATACTGATACAGCTTAAGATGGTTTCTAATATCTTGAAATCTGCCTTGGAGATAACGTTGATGTCAATTTATGAACAGATCAACCTCCGTATCACAAAATTTAAAGAGGAAATTGAGGAAAATTTGCTTGCATCAAGTGAATCTGAGGTTTTCGGACTTCTGCAGGAGGAAGTAAATCCCCTTTTTGAACATTTGAAAAACCTAAGCCCCGAAATCAAAAATGCCGTTGAAAACTATGAGAGTACACTATATCTTGATACCGGGCTGATTTATAATCATAGAAAAAAGTATGATGATATGGTTATGCTCATCAATCAGAAATTATCCACTTTTCTGGATAGTAAACAACGGGGCGCCCAAAAGATTTTCCCCCATTATTTTGAGCGTTATAAGACAGATGGGGTTGACCATAACATGTATATAGGCGCATCTATTACCCAGCGTAAAGATTTTGATATCGTTTATCTTTTCAATTTACGCCTATGGCAGCTTTGTACGATGTGCGAGATGGAAAACCACTTTTACCATGAGCAGGTGGAGGCTTCTCTACAACTCAATGCAGCATCGCTGATTCTAGTCTTCAGTAATACCCTCTCAATCAGGTATAGGATGGATGAGAAGCGTTTTGATGTTGATGGCACGTATAATGCGCGCTATGAGATCATTAAAAAAAGGATTGACAAAGCCTTTATTAAGGGTAGTACAGAGCGGATAACCCAAAAAGGGAAGATTGCAATAATCTATTCACAGGAAAAAGATCGTGTAGAGTATGACCGCTATATCAAATACCTACAGCATAAAAACTACCTGGGCGATGAGGTTGAATATTTTAATATGGAAGACGTGCAGGGCGTGACCGGGCTCAAGGCCATACGTGTAGATGTTATATATTCTAAGGGGTATGATCAAAAAGACGCAACAAGAAACCTTACCTATAACGACCTTATCGAAGTACTAGATTAACCAGAAAGCTGCGATATATGCCAATACCGAAACAATAATGCCAGCCATAAAAACAGTATAGGTTTTCCTAAGCAGCATATATTTTTTGTTCAGTACCACTCCCAGAAGCCACAGGTCTTTAGTCAGAGCTTCATAAATATAATCCTTATCATATATAATCTCATTAATCGCCCATTGATACTGGTCGTATGACATTTTATGAAAGTTGCCAAAAAACAGGATGTTCACCTGTTTTTTCTTCACCTGTTCACGGGTAAATTCCCCACTGGTCACATTAGGGCGCGTGGATAATATAGAAAGAATAATCGAGGCCACACTAAAAAGCACTAGTATGAGTGTAGGCGCCATGAGATAACGATTTGTTGGGGCGTCCAGTTTTGGGATGATATTAGAAAGCGCAAGAGAAATGATAATGGCATTTACCGAAAGTAGAATGTTAGCCTTTGTATCTGCTATATCACTTAATTTAATGTGATTGCGCAATGTTGTTCGGTAAAGGGTCTGTACTCCACGATCAGCACTTTGATCTTTGTATTTGGCCTTTAGCTTTGCCTTTATCTCTTCTCTTTTGAATTTTTTCTTCTTTTTTTGTTCTTTCTTTAAAAGGGAAAGTAGATTTTCATCTTTTTGGGCTTTCCAGTTTTTGGCGGCATAATCGGTATAAAACTTATGTTTTTCGGTAAACATTTTTATATTTTCCTTGCGCCATTGGGGAGGGGAGAAGTCCTTAATATCGTTGAGCCTGAGTTCCTGTCTTAAAAATTCACTCGTTTCGTTAAAATAATCTTTGGCAAAATGTGATGCATCAGCATCTTTGATGATGCGTTCCAGATCATTTTTTGGTACGACCTTCATTTTGGTTGCAAGGATAAGTCCTTTGACCATTTCAGCGGTTTTCTCGTCCACCTTATGGTCTTTTAAAAATTGTGATGCAATTTGTGCACTTACCTCTTCATGGTCCTTCCATTGCTTGGTGTATCCCGTGTCATGGAGCCATGCAGCGACGATCAGCGCCTCCTTCTGTTTAACATGAATTTCGGAATTTTGAATGATTTCTTTAGTACTTTTAACCACTCTTAAAGTATGGTTAAAGTTGTGGTATAAGAAGGTATTGGGAAGTTCATCCTTAAACAATCCAAGCACAAATTTTTCAGCAAATGATTCAAGTTCGGTGGCTTCGGTTTCCTGAATTGTTTTCTTTTCTATTGTCTCTGCCATTTAGCTTTAAATTATAGATGAAAATTACAAAAAAATCCCCAAACAATTCCCAAACAACTCCCAATGGCAAAAAATAACCTTTTCATTTTATTCCTGATCTTGTTGTTTTCGAGCTGTGCTTCGCACCAAATTCCACTTTATAAAAAGGGGGTCGTACAGGATCATTTTCCAGATGGAAAAAAAATTGATAAGCGGTTTATTTTGATGGGGGATGCTGGTAATTCTGAAATGGGTAAAAGTACAGCAGGGCTTTTGTCTTTGAATACCTATCTTAAATCACAGGCGCGCAAAGGGGATTATACGATTTTCTTGGGAGACAATATCTATCCTGAGGGGCTGCCCAAAAAGGATGACAAAGACCGTCCCTTATTAGAGTACAGGCTTGATGCTCAATATAACGCTGTTAAGGAGCGTGGTGGTAGGGTGATATTTATACCTGGTAACCATGACTGGTACAATGATGGGGTTACCGGGCTTAAGCGCGAGCAGGATTATCTGGAAGAGATGACCGGCAGTACCAAAATAATGAAGCCTGAGGATGGATGCCCTTTATGGAGTCATGATATTAATGACAATGTGCATTTGATTGTTATAGACACACAATGGTATCTTGAGGACTGGGATAAGAACCCGACGATTAACGATAAGTGCCAGATTAAAACCCGGGAAAAATTTTTTGAGGAGCTCGAGGGCGAAATAAAAAAAAATCAACAGAAGACCATCGTTATTGCCATGCACCACCCCATGTACACCAATGGTGTGCACGGCGGAAAATTTGATCTGGATAAGCACCTCTTTCCAGGACAGCAAAAAATACCCGTGCCTGTACTTGCCTCTTTAATTACGGAAGTGCGCACCCAGGGTGGGGTCTCTAAACAAGATCGTTATAACGAAAAGTACAATGCACTCATGAAGCGCATTGCCGTATTAATAGGTGATGATCAGGATAGGGCGATCCTGGTCTCTGGACATGAGCATACCCTGCAATATATTGAGCATGCAGGTGTAAAACAGATCGTATCAGGTGCAGGGTCCAAAAATAGCTACGTGAGCTTGGGTGGTGACGGCCTTTTTGGTTATGGAAATGAGGGTTTTGCTGTTCTCGATATATTTAAAGATGGCTCTTCGCAGGTGCGCTTTTATGCACCGGATGAGGCGAACAATCCGAAACTTCTTTTTGAAAAAAACATTTATGGCCCAGAGAAGCATTATGATGTTGATACACTGACAACACGATTTCCAAAAATGGTACACGCTTCGGTTTATAATTTTGAGGAGACCGAAAAGTCCGCTCTTTTCAAATCCCTTTGGGGCGATCATTACCGGGATGTCTATGGTAAAAAAGTAACAGCTCCCGTGGCATTACTTGATACACTGTATGGCGGGCTGGAAGTTGTGAGGCCGGGGGGCGGTCACCAGACCGTCTCATTAAGATTAAAGACTAAAGATGGTAAGGAATACAATATGCGGGCACTGCGCAAAAGTGCCCTTACATATCTGCAAAAGGTTATCCTGAAAGATAAGGAGGGGGTTAAGGAAGATTTTAAGGGAACGCTACCACAATCCTTGATCGAGGATTTTTATACTTCCGCGCAACCATATGGTGCATTTGCGATACCAAAACTGAGCGATGCCGCGAGGGTTTTGCACACCTTGCCTAAACTTTATTATGTGCCCAAACAACCGGCACTGAAAAGATATAATGCCGAATATGGCGATGAACTCTACATGATCGAAGAGCGCCCTGCCAAGGAGTTTAATGGTGCTATTTTTAATTATCCGGACGATGTTGAGAGCATGGATGATATACTTGATAAAATACGGAGTGACGAGAAGAACGTGGTAGATGAGAAAGCCTACGTACGCGCAAGAATGTTTGACATGCTGATCGGTGACTGGGACAGGCATAATGACCAGTGGCGCTGGGCAGAATTTAAAGACCAGAATGGCAAGGATGTTTATGAGCCCATACCAAGAGATAGAGATCAGGTATTCACCAATTTTGATGGGACAATTATTAATATAGCTAAAACGCTATTTGGCGCAGCCAAACAATTACAGGTATATGACGAAAAGCTAAAGGATATAAAATGGTTTAATAATGCTGGGATTAAACTGGATCGGGCGCTGCTGCAGAATTCTACCAGAGCAGATTGGATAGAGCAGGCCACTTATATCAAAGACCACGTTAGCGATGCCGTCATCACAGCGGCATTTAATGACCTACCTGTCGAGGTACGCAATGCCAGCTCTATCGATGAGATCAAGAAAAACTTAAGGGGGCGCCGAGATAACCTTGTGGATATAGCCAATAAATATTATGATTACTTTTCAAATCTACAAACAATCACAGGTACTGATAAAGATGATTATTTTCTGATCACGCGGTTAGATAATGCAACCCGTGTACAGACTTGGCGTATAAAAGGTGGGCAAAAGGCAGATTTAATGGTAGATCGAACTTTTTTATCAAAAGATACCCATGAGCTTTGGATTTATGGTCTGGATGATGATGATGTATTTGAGGTGAAAGGAAATGGAAAAAAACCGATATTTACCCGTATAATCGGGGGGCAGAACAATGATATTTATAAAATCGCCAATGGCGATAAAATCAAGGTATATGATAATAGGAGTCTGCCCAATACGATCAAGGAAAAGGGCGGTGCTTATTTTAGACTCACTGATATTTATGATTACAATACCTATGACTATACCAAGCAAATCCTGAGGAACAACCTGATAACCCCCGCTGTAGGTTATAATCCTGACGATGGTATAAGTTTAGGCTTGCGGGATGTTTATACGGTTAACGGATTTCAGCAGAACCCCTTTAGCCAGCAACACCGGTTTAAGGTGGGTTTCTTTTTTGCGACCCAAGGGCTTGATGTCAATTACGAAGGTGAGTTTGCTGGGCTTTTCAATGATTGGAATCTGCTCCTTACCGGTCGTTATACGACACCCACTTTTTCACAGAATTTTTTCGGTTTGGGTAATGAAACGCCCAATTTTGATGAAGAACTGGGCAAAAATTACAACAGGATACGCATGAGCCGTATTGAGGCATCAGCAGGGGTGCTTAAAAATTCAGATTATGGCAGTACATTTAAGGTGCGTGCACTTTTTCAGAGCATCGATGTAGATGATAACGATGGTCGGATTCTGGATGATATAGATATTATTGAGCAGGATACCCATAAGGTTTTTGGTACCTTAGAAGCCACATATGAATATCACAGTGCAGATAATCCCTTAGTACCCACGCGAGGTATGGATTTTGATCTCACTGGTGGAATAACGCAAAATTTTGGGAGTGCAGACCGCCGTTTTGCATATCTTGATCCCAGTCTCGGTTTCTACAATGCAATCAGTAGAAATAGAAAACTTGTGCTCAAGACAACTGCGCGGGCCGCCTTTAGGTTTGGCGAAGACTACGAATTTTATCAGGCCGCAACCCTGGGTCAGGATAATGGGTTGCGTGGTTACCGCTTTAACAGGTTTAGTGGTGGTACAGCACTTTCGGGTTCTGGTGATCTGCGTTACGCTTTCAATTCATTCCGTACGCCTTTGCTGCCCCTGCAATTAGGTGTTTTGGCCGGTTATGATATTGGCAGGGTATTTGTCGAAAATGGTGATTCCAAAGTTTGGCATGACTCATATGGTGTAGGTCTTTGGGTAAATAGCGCAGACGCACTTCAGGGAACAATAAATCTTTTTGATTCGGATGACGGATGGCGGTTTTCCTTTGGTTTTGGATTTAATTTTTAAAAATGAACGATTTTGACGGTAAATAAAAAACATCCGGCCTATCCGATGGCTGAAGAAAGCAAGGATAAAATAGACAAGGTAGAGCTTGAGTACCTAAAAATAAAGGATTATGAAGAGCTTAAGGCCATCAT
Source organism: Leeuwenhoekiella sp. (assembly GCA_965219335.1). Lineage (GTDB taxonomy): Bacteria > Bacteroidota > Bacteroidia > Flavobacteriales > Flavobacteriaceae > Leeuwenhoekiella. Next base: position 498,599 of record CBDCNG010000007.1, on the reverse strand, counting down.
GATCGCGGTCTATCCCAATATTCCTGAACCTTACTGGTACAAGAATGAACTTCAAAAATTGATCAACACGTTCCCAGATGGGCAGGTGGTGGTCAAAGTAAATGGAGAAATCGCTGGTTGCGCACTCTCAATTGTTGTAGACTATGATAAGTTTTCAGATAGCCACACCTATGCCCAGATAACGGGTGATTATAAATTCACTACGCACACCCTTAAGGGAAATGTGCTGTATGGAATTGATATTTTTATAGCCCACGATTACCGTGGGATGCGCATCGGGCGCCGGCTTTATGATTATAGGAAAGAACTCTGTGAAAATCTTAACCTAGAGCGCATTGTCTTTGGCGGTAGGTTGCCCAATTACCATCAATATGCGGCCAAACTTTCTCCAAAAGAATATATTGAGAAGGTGCGCATACGCGAAATCAATGATCCCGTACTGGATTTTCAGTTAAGTAATGACTTTCATGTCAAGCGGATAATGACCAATTATCTGGAGGGTGATAAAGCCTCTAAAGAATATGCAGCGCTTTTAGAATGGGACAATATTTATTACCAAAAGCCACAAAAAAAACCAATAGCGACCAAAACTGTTGTTAGACTAGGTCTTGTGCAATGGCAGATGCGTAATTATAAAAATTTTGAAGAGCTCATTGAGCATGCTGAGTATTTTATAGACACCATCTCGGGGTACAGGTCAGATTTTGCTCTTTTTCCAGAATTTTTTAATGCACCATTGATGGCGGCCTACAACCATCTTTCAGAGCCCGATGCTATAAGGGAACTTGCTAAATATACTGATCAGATCAGAGATAAATTTTCTGAACTCTCAGTCTCTTATAATATCAATATTATAACGGGAAGCATGCCTCTTGTTGAGGATGGTAGCCTTTATAATGTCGGATTCCTGTGTAAGAGAGATGGTTCCGTAGAAAAGTTTTACAAGCTGCACGTGACTCCTGACGAAGCCAAAGTATGGGGGATGACCGGTGGTAATGTGCTCAAAACTTTCAATACAGACTGCGGAAAGATTGGAATTCTAATCTGTTATGATGTTGAGTTCCCTGAGCTGAGCAGGTTACTTGCAGATCAGGGAATGGATATCCTTTTTGTACCTTTCCTTACCGATACCCAAAATGGCTACAGCCGTGTTAGGCTATGTGCACAGGCCAGGGCAGTAGAAAATGAATGTTATGTTGCCATTGCCGGAAGTGTGGGCAACATACCAAAAGTACATAATATGGATATGCAGTTTGCGCAAAGTATGGTCCTTACGCCATGCGATTTTCAGTTCCCTACTAATGGGGTAAAAGCCGAAGCCACACCTAATACTGAAATGATACTTGTGGCTGATGTAGATGTTGACCTTCTTAAGGAACTCAACCAATATGGCAGCGTACATAACCTTAATGACCGTAGAAAAGATATATATACGCTTAAAATGAAGAAGAGATAAAAAAAGTTTGATAAGTTTTATGTGAATAGAAAATCCCTTCCGAAGAGGGATTTTTTTATTAAGTACTTTGTACAAAATGGTGCTAAGAGGTAAAAAATCGTTCTGGTTAAAGTGAGGTTTTAAGTCTTTAGCCCAATATTTTTAATTAATGGTCAGTATTTATTTTCGGCTTATCGTAGGTTTGTTTTAATCTATCAAAGTCGAAAGGCAATAGCGGCTTAACTTAACTGCAAAACTTGAGATGCAAAGAAAAACATAATTTGTGCACGTAAAGCTTTCGCGAAAGCGTTTCTGTTATGCTAAATAACAATTCTGAGGGCGAAAGACTTGGTTCTTATATCAATGAATTCTGGGAAGATTTTTCTATTTCAAATAAAAAAAGGAGGCCACTTGGCCTCCTTTTATTTATGTTTATAAACAGGTATTAGTTATTTGCGATAAAGCGCACCTGTTTATTTTCACCATTTTCATTTTGCAATTGTACAAAATAGATACCTGATTTCAGATTGGCAGTAGGAAGTTTAAAGCCACTGCTTTTTCTTACTGTACTGGGTTCAAAGGTAGAAACCGCCCTTCCCTGGATATCATAGATGATGATGTTTTTAACAGCATCCACATTCTGTCCCATTTGCACATTGATCTCTGATGTTGCAGGATTGGGATAAAGTACAATATCACTAGTGCTATCCAGAGAATTTGAGTCAATTGAAAGATTAGCTGCAACTACATTAAAGTAATCGAAGTCTGCTACAAAATCAGTATCTGCCTTGTTATAAGAGGCAAAAACACCCGCTAGACTTACCCCTGTTATATCAGTAGATACTTCGCGGCCAGCTAATAAAGCCTGAGGTAAGCTCAGTTCAGTTTTACCGTCTTTCTCGATGGCTATATACGCACCATCATTTATAGCATAAAAACCTTTTGCCGTCATTGCTGTTGGATCAATTACAAGAGCTAGGGAAACGTCTTGACCTATCAACCCAAGACTTTTAGCGATAATGTTGTCTGTGTTCTTTTCACCGGCAGCAGTAACGCCGTCAACTTCTTTTCTCAGTTCTATATTATCACCTATTACAACTAGCTTGATATAATTGTCCTGGTTTACGCTAAAGTGAAGTCCCGTTTGCTGGAAACCATCGGTTCCAGTAGTAATTCCGATCAATTTAGTTTCTAATTGTATGGGGGTGGTAATTCCTGTAAGACCTACTCCAAGAGTATTAACTTGTTTGTTGGCATTTGCCTTGTCAACATCTGGATCACCTAATGCAAGACCTTTAGTTGCCGTAATTGAAAGCATACCTTGATCCACATTTAATTTGGAGGGTTCGTAGCCATTGACAGCATTGTATGTTGCTACAGGATCCTCATTTAATCTTGTTCCTGTAATTGGGGCTGCAAGGGTAAAGCCGACTGAATTGCCAGTGGCATCTTCAAGCCCGCCTTCAGAACCATCAAAAGTAATATTTACCGGCATGGCCTTGACCAATTGATCACAGGCAAGCGTACTCAATGGTGTACAACCTACTAATAGAGAGGCTTGAAATTTTGCAGGTTTAAAACCAGCAGCGGTAGCATAAATGGTACTTTGACGGGTAGGTTTTTTTCCATCAATAGCTATAGTTGAAGCAGTTAACGGAAAAGTAAAATCACCAACGACATTAGTAGTTGGAAGGCTTATCCAGTCATTAACACCTGTTTCCTCTAAGCCGCCTAATACAGTAGTATTATTATCGATGGCAAGACCAATATCAGTAGCACCTGTACCAGTAAGCGTCGTTGTGAGCATACCTGGACCATTATCTCCCAGATTTATATTGAGTTCAGATGCTGCTGGAGTAAAAGACAATACTTCATCAGTTGTCGTAGGCTCCTCAGCAACGTTTTCGGTTACTTTGATATAGTCTATTTTGCTGTTAAAGCCACCTGTTCCTTTAACTGTAAGCATTCCGTCTGTAACTTTGACGATCATTGTTGCCGTCTTAGTCTGTCCGGGTGTAGGCTTAAAGGCACTTAGAATAGTGTAACCCTCAACAGTTGCTGAGTGACGGCTATCAATATAAGTAGTATTCTTATCACCAAGACCTATTTCTACAGTATAGTTATGGTCTCCCTCAAGAACAGCAAGTTCCCAATAAACTTCGTTACCCCGTGGCTCAAGCTTCCATTCACGGGTGCCCTGAATATTAAAAACATCGTTTCCTTGAAAGTGAACTAAAGTTCCTTCAAGTTTTTCTTGTTCAGAAGCAGTGGCATAGGTAGCTGTAATTCTATTGCGGCCAACACCAGTTTTATTTCCAGCTGCATCTTCTGAAACATCAAAAGGCGTGTCGTCTGAAAGACGTTTCCAACCATAATCGTATTCAGTTTCAAGGGTTGTTGCTGAAGAGAAGCCAAAAGCTTTACCATAATCTTTAAGATAACCGGCAGGGGGAGTAGTGGCCTTGTCCTGGAAGTTTACATTGACTTGAAACAACTCAGCGGTCTTTTCAGCGGTGGTTGCTTTCTCTTGTACTTTGTCGCCGGGGCCGGGGTCTTTAAAGCCCACAAGCGTCAACATCCCCAAGACCAAAAGGCCGGAATGAAGTAGCGTTTTTTTTGGGGTAACGTAATTTTTGTTCATTTTTTATTATTTTATAGATGAAGTGACAAATATAATAGTTCAACGGGAGAAACCTGCACTTTCATTAAAATAAAAATCATAATTTTTTATATTTTGGCAATAAAATTCAGTCCGATAGTCGATGATTGGAATGCTTATACCTATTTATTTGGTCTCAATTTCTTTTATAATTATTAAAAAAAAACCATTTTTATACATTTACACGCTGATTTTCAGTATGGTTATATCCAATTATAGCATAATTGTTAGGCTGCAGCTATTTTCTCATAAAACAATCCCTTTTTCTGCTAATTCTATGGTAAACTGAGAAACAATATTCCTGAATTTGTAAATAGTGCTAATTCTGATTGAACGGTTTTTCGCTCAAGCAATAATGCGAACCGAATGAAATTAATAATTAAAATTGTTTGCTTTTACAACAGAAGTTGCTCTGTTGTCTCCGATCCCTTTTAAAGATCTGTCCTAAAAATAATGGGTAACCATCTTAGATAATCAGAGAGGTGCAAAAATTTAAATCTGAGACCTCATGATCCAAGTTTTTGTCATCATTTTGCCCACGAGCTTATTTTAAACTAAATAAGCTTGATACTGCTGGGATAAAATGGTATTTTTGAGCGATTTTTTAAATCAAAGACCACCCCTTGGGACTACGACTTTTAGACCGTTTAAATTCAAAGCTTGTTTACCGTTTTGTTTTTATACTGAGCATTTTGGGTTTGCTTGCATTTGTAGGCGATTTTGGGTTTGACCAGTCTCCTTCTGTACAGCGTATCCTCAACGCTCTTTATCTCGTGGTGCTTCTTTCGGGTATTTCTACTACAGTCATCAGATATTTAGCCAACCAAAAGACTCTGAGCACGCGCGTTATCGTTTTTGACGCTCTGAGCATTGTGGTTATTGCTTACATTATAGCTATCCACTTTTTTTCCAATAGGGCAGAACTTTCTTATCTATATGACGATACATGGTTAAAGTTAGTAATCCTGCTTACTTTTATAAGGGAGTTTGCAGAACAACGGGTTAATTATAAACGCTCTTACCTTAACCCGGCGCAATTATTTATCCTTAGTTTTTTAGGTATTATTCTTATGGGTGCATTGTTGCTCATGCTGCCCAAGGCCACTTATGATGGGCTGGGTTTTCTGAATGCTCTTTTTACCTCTACAAGTGCGGTATGCGTTACTGGTCTTATCGTTGTGGATACGGGAACCTACTTTACCCCATTTGGTCAGAACATCATCCTGGTCCTGATTCAATTGGGTGGTCTGGGCATACTCACCTTTGCGAGTTCGTTCAGTTATTTTTTTAAGGGCATGTCTTCTTATGAAAATCAGCTGGTTCTTGGCGATATGACCAACGCACAAAAGATGGGTGAGGTGTTTTCTAATTTAAAACGCATTCTGATCATCACATTTTCAATCGAATTTTTGGGGGCGGTTTTTATATTTTTTAGTACTACAAAAGATATTTTCAGCAATTTTTCTGAACGTTGCTTCTTTGCTCTTTTTCATTCAATTTCTGCTTTTTGCAATGCCGGTTTTTCAACGATGTCCAATAGCTTATATGAACAGGGATTTCGGTTTAACTATATTATGCAGCTTGTCGTAATTTTGCTCATTGTTTTGGGAGGTCTGGGTTTTCCCATCGTTATCAATCTGCTTAAATATTTAAAGTATAAGTTCAAGTATTATTTTTTCCGTTCTACTACTGCCCGTCAGGCTCGTCCCTGGGTGCTTAATTTGAATTCGCGAATTACTCTCATCACCACTTTTAGTCTTATTGTGGGCGGTACAATAATTTTTTATTTTAATGAATACAGCAACACACTTGCTGAGCACCATGGATTCGGCAAGGTGGTGGGAGCTCTTTTTGAGGCCGTAACGCCGCGCACTGCTGGCTTTAACAATGTAGATATGGGTGCACTGCACTTTTCGACGCTAATGGTCACCATACTGCTCATGTGGATTGGTGCCTCACCGGCCTCAACCGGTGGCGGGATCAAAACGAGTACTTTTGCCATCGCCACTCTTAATTTTTTGAGCTTAGCCAAAGGGAAGAGTAGGATCGAGGTTTACCGGCGTGAGATCGCCGAACTTTCCGTACGCCGAGCTTTTGCCATTATTTCATTATCTCTATTGGTCATTGGTCTGGCCATACTGGCGATTTCAAAATCTGACAGTGAAAAGACTCTTTTGAGCATAGCTTTTGAGTGCTTTTCAGCTTATAGTACCGTTGGACTGAGTGTAGGGATTACCGCAGGTCTCAGCAGTGCGGGGAAGTGGATTATTATCCTGGTCATGTTTATTGGCCGGGTCAATGCGCTTACTATTCTTATAGCCCTTTTCAACAAAACCAAATATACCGAATACCGATATCCCACAGAAGAGATTTTGATCAATTAAATTTAGGATTTAGAAGATTACGTCGCGTTTAATGAATCAAATATTAAGTATGACGATCTAAGAAATAGAAGTACAATTGGGTGATAAGATGACGAGCCTTCATTAACTTGTCTTTACATTCCAATCTTTTGTTAAGTATTAAAAACATAACATCTTGAAATATATAATCATAGGTTTGGGGAGCTTTGGTGCTTCCCTTTCGGAAAAATTGACCGCACAGGGCCATGAGGTCATAGGGGTAGATATCAACATGAACAAAATTTCTGCCCTCAAAGAAAAGATTACCCATACCATCTGCCTTGATGCAACTGATCAGAACACAGTGGGTGGCCTCCCACTCAAAGATACTGATATCGTCATCATCGCCATAGGTGAGGACCAGGGTGCTAATGTTATGGCAACAGCCCTCATGAAAAACCATCGGGTAAAAAGGATCATCAGCCGTGCCATAAACCCTATTCATGAAAATGTGCTCCAGGCCATCGGCGTTGATGAGATCGTACATCCAGAAGAGGAGACGGCCGAGCGCTGGGCCAAAAAACTGTGTTTTAAAGGGGTTGAGGATTCTTTTGAGCTCAACAGTTATTTTAGTATCGTAGAGGTCGCGCTGCCCAAACGCTTCGAAAACAAGACAGTTAAAGAGGTTCGCTTTCGCGAAAAGTATAATCTACTGATACTGACCACCGTTAAAAAACCCAGCGTCAAGGCGGCAATCGGTAACCATAAGCGGATTCTTGATGTACAATCCGTCGTGACACCATCCACTTTGCTGGAGCCGGGCGATCTTGTCGTACTTTATGGTTCCAATAAAGATATAAGTGAATTTATAAAATCTTAATCATAAGCTAAAGGGGTACTGCGCCTGAAGTCGTAACTAAGATTCAAATTCCTATAGATCATAAATTTATTCTTGCTGATCAGTAGTTCCCTTCGGTTTTCATCCAGCGGTCCCAAAAGGTAAAATACAGGCCAAAATTTTTCCGGGCGTCCTTGTGGTGCAGGTCATGATGTGTAGCACCAATAAAAAGTTTCCTAAACCCGTTGGGTGCAATACCTTGAGAGTAAATTTCAACTCCCGCATGGTTGATGATGGCAGATAATGTCATTAGGGCAAGTAGGGTCATCAGCGCATAAAAACTTATGGGGATTACCAAGATAAATGCGGGCAACATTAGTGCTTGAAATAGAGATTCCATCGGATGAAAGGAAAACGAGGTGAGCACACTTGTATGAAGGCTTTTGTGGTGCTCCGTGTGAAAGCGTCTCATCCAGTGGCTGCGATGCATCCAGCGGTGTAGCCAATAATAATAAGTGTCCTGTATCATAAGAAAAGCCGCGATGCTCAACGGGAAATACCATATTGGGAAAGCGATTAGATCAAGGTAAATTTGTGAATATCCCAATTGCCAAAGGATTAGGATGAATACTCCTACCGCCCCAAAAATTACCGCACTATACAGCGAAGATTTTATCTCGCGACGCAGCTGTGATTTTCTGGGTGTTCTTGAATTTAAGATGTTTTTTTTAAACCGTTTCCTGAAAAGACGAAAAAAAATGAAATGATATATCCCTGAAAGTATGAGGTATCTCATAAAGATAATGGCCACCACCAGAAAAAAAGTGATCAAAAAAGTTTTAGTTGAAATGAAATCAAGACTTTTTAGATAATCCATTTTCTTATAAATTATTTAAGGATTATGAGTACGAAGGTCAGTGCATTTATGATCAGAATTTTGAGAACTATTGAAGTCATTTAAAATTAGGATATTTAGGGCGGTTTTACCTGTATTGAATCTTAAAAATGCGTGTTAATTTTTACAGTTTCGAATGATTTTTGCTTGTACATAATGATGTTATACTTTAATTATGAAAGTTTATGGGCTTAAATACTACAAATGTGGTACGGTTTTTTGATAGGTTCAGGAAATCATAGATAGATCAACAACTTATGTCATGAAAAGAGATAAAGATAAAATTCCATATTCCATTTTAGAACTTGCCGGCATCGCACAGGGAAGTACAGCGGGGGAGACGTTCAAAAAAAGTTTAAATCTTGCCCAAGCGGCAGAAAAAATGGGCTACCACCGCTTTTGGCTGGCAGAGCACCATAATATGAAAAGTATTGCCAGTGCTGCCACAGTTATTCTTATAGGGCATATTGCAGGCGGCACTCACAAGATACGTGTGGGCTCTGGGGGCATCATGCTTCCCAATCACTCTCCCCTTATTGTATCAGAGCAGTTCGGTACGCTGGGCACCATTTATCCCGGCCGCATTGATCTTGGTTTAGGCCGGGCACCGGGAACAGATCAGGAGACTGCACGCGCCATCCGCAGTGACAGGTTGGGATCTGTTTATGGTTTTCCCGGTGAGATTGATCAGATTGAGCGTTATTTTTCGGTGGAGAACAGCAGTTCAAAAGTGAGGGCCATTGTGGCCGAGGGGGTTGATGTGCCCCGCTATATACTAGGTTCAAGTACAGACAGCGCCCACCTTGCGGCAGAAAAAGGGTTACCCTATGCATTTGCCAGCCATTTTGCACCTGCACAATTATTTGAAGCACTTTCGATCTATCGAAATGAATTTAAGCCGTCTAAATCTTTAAAGGAGCCATACACGATCGCCTGCGTCAATATTTTAGCAGCAGAAACAGATCGGGAGGCAGAAAAATTGTTTACCAGTTTAATCCGGATGATGCTCGGCGTTATGACCGGGCAGATTGATTATCTTCAAAAACCAGTCGAAATGTCTCCAGAATTGAGAGAAATTGCAGCAAATCCAGCCTTTGAAAGAATGCTCAAGTATGCTTTTGTAGGTAGTAAAGAAACCATTAAGGAGCAAACCGGGGAATTTTTGAAAAAAACAAAAGTTGATGAACTTATGGCCGCTTCCCATATATATGATCACAATGACAGGTTGAGATCATACCGAATATTTTCGGAAATCATGCAGGAGCTTCAGCCTAGGCATGAGATGCATACCTAAAATTTTGCCAATGGAAATATTCTATCATATTGAGGGAGGCATTATTGTATATCCACTTTTAGTCGTCTTGGCTGTTTTGGTTTAAAAGCGTCATGCTAAACTTTATTCAGCATCCCATTCCGCAAGGGATGAGACCCCTGAATCAAGTTCACGGTGACGATAATTTATAAATTATGATATTTAACGGATATTCAAAGGAATTATCAGGGATCTGAACTATAATTCGTTGCTGAGTTTTTGCGCCCAGTTGAAGGAAGATGCAATTATCAGTTCATGACATTGTCTGTCACTACAGGCCCAAACTGTACGTATGAAAAAAAGGTTGTGATAGATAAAATTATTTCCATTCAAGGAAGATAAATTCACGAGAGAATGTATGTCATGATTTACATCCTTTATTTCTTTCGCAATCGATGGAAGTCAGAAAGTTTTGGATATATTTGTTTATGTTATTTAATGGTATTTATTACACTTAAATAGCAACATTGCCAGAGCCCTTCTTAAAAACCATCCATTATGCTCAGAAAATTACCTCTATTTTTGCTAATTATTTTCGCCTGCGCTTCCGCGAAAGCACAACAGACGCAGATTACGCTGGAGCCCGGAGCAAATCCTGTAACTATAAATAAAAATATTTACGGCCATTTTGCTGAGCATTTGGGCCGTTGCATTTATGGAGGCTTTTACGTAGGTGAAAATAACGATACCATCCCTAACACCCAAGGTTTGCGCACAGATATCATCGATGCGCTAAAAAAACTTCAGATCCCACTTTTGCGCTGGCCGGGCGGTTGTTTTGCAGATACTTACCACTGGAAGGATGGTATTGGCCCCAAAGAAGAGAGGCCTACGATCGTAAATACCAATTGGGGCGGTGTGACCGAGGATAACAGCTTTGGTACCCATGATTTTATGCGCCTTTGTGAATTGTTGGGTGCAGAACCCTACCTTGCCGGTAACGTGGGCAGCGGTGAGGTGCAGGAACTTGCAGATTGGGTACAATATGTAAACTTTTCAGGCAAGAGTCCAATGTCTGATCTACGTACCAAAAATGGGCATAAAGAACCCTGGGGGGTTCGTTATTGGGGCATTGGTAATGAGGCCTGGGGTTGCGGCGGCAATATGACCGCAGAATACTATGCCAATATCTACCGGAAATATGCCACTTTTATGAGCGGTACCGGCCTAAAAAGAGGGATTTTCAGGATTGCCTCTGGCGCAAGCGATGCAGATTATCATTGGACGGAAGTACTTATGCGTGACATACCTCATAATATGGTACAGGGTATGGCGCTGCACCATTATGCTGTGATCGACTGGAGTCACAAAGGCTCTTCTATAGATTATGATGAGGATCAGTACTTTACTACCATGCAGCGTGCCTGGCAAATGGAGGAACTGGTAACTAAGCATTCCGCCATTATGGATAAATATGATCCAGACAAAAAGATTGCCCTTGTCGTAGATGAATGGGGCGGCTGGTATGACGTAATGCCCGATACTAATCCCGGCTTTCTATATCAGCAGAACACCATGCGTGATGCGATGATAGCGGGTATGACACTTAATATTTTTAATAACCACGCAGACCGGGTACGTATGGCCAACCTTGCGCAGGCCGTAAACGTTTTGCAGTCCGTTATTTTGACCCAGGGCGATAAAATGTTGCTTACACCCACGTATCATGTTATGGAAATGTATAAGGTGCACCAGGATGGTAAACGGATCCCTCTGGAAATCAAAACTTCAGATTATGAACATAACGGAGATAAACTACCGGCCGTAAACGCTTCTGCCTCTGTGGACAGTACTGGCGTGATGACCATCTCTTTGGTCAATATCGACCTTCATAATAAGCAATCTATACGTGTAAATCTAGCTGAAAAATATAAAAACGTCTCGGGACGTATCCTGAACAGCGCGCACGTGCAGGACTTTAATTCCTTTGATAAGCCACACACCATAGAACCACAGGCGTTTACCAAGGCCAAAATAAACAAAAAACAACTTACTCTTGAGGTTCCCCCATTCTCGGTAATCGTACTTCGGTTGGAGAAATAAATTATTGACCCATGTTGACAGATATCCATCCCAAGTTGCCCATGCGCAACAAGATCATTACGAAAGATTATTACCTCAATAAATTAGAATTTGAGGAATTTGGCAATGAGGAGCATGAGGGCTACTTAATGGTGCAGAAAGAGGGTATTCAGATTCATTTTTTTGAATTCAAAAACCTTGATCCGAAGCAAAACTATGCCCAGGTATATATCAGAACAGATGCTATTGAAACGTTCTATCAACAACTTTTAGACAAAAAAATACCCATACATCCTAATGGGCGTTTACAGATCAAACCTTGGAGACAAAAAGAATTTTCCTTACTTGACCCTGACAGTAATCTGCTTACTTTTGGACAGAATATTTAATTTTCAAATCAAAAACAATCAGAAAACAAAACAATCAGAAAACAAAACAATAACTATAAATCAATATTTAAAATGAAAAACCTATTACTTGCACTGGCCTGTTTGGCCATAATTCCTTTCGGCTTCAGCCAGAATAAGATTAACAATACCACCAGCGATAACAACAACGGAAGATGGTCTAAACAAAAGGCCAAAACCTGGTATGCCAAACACGATTGGATAACAGGTGCTGATTTTATCCCCAGTACTGCTATCAACCAGCTTGAGATGTGGCAGGAAGACACCTTTGACCCAGAGACTATAGACCGCGAACTCGGCTATGCAGAGGGCATTGGTTTTAATGCCATGCGTGTTTACCTGCACAGCCTGGCCTATAAAGAGGATCCTGAAGGTTTTAAAAAACGGCTCGATAAATACCTGAGCATTGCCGATAGTCATGGGATCAAAACCATCTTGGTGATTTTTGACGATGTTTGGAACGCCCAGCCAAAAGTTGGTAAGCAGCCAGAGCCAAAAACGGGAACTCATAATTCTGGATGGGTACAGGATCCTGGCTATCCCGCTTCTAAAGAGACGAAAAACTTCCCTGAGCTTGCAGTTTATGTCAAAGATATTATAAAAACCCACGCTAATGATGACCGTGTACTTTTTTGGGATTTGTATAATGAGCCTGGCAATAACGGTAAGGGCAATGAGAGTATGCCGCTGCTAAAGGCCGTTTTTGGCTGGGCCCGTGAGATAAACCCATCGCAGCCCTTGACAGCTGGTCTCTGGGCATGGAATCTGACCGATCTTAATACTTTTCAGGCTCAAAACTCTGATATTATTAATTATCACGATTATGAGGCTCCTGAATGGCATCAACGGGTGATTGAACTTCTCATGACACACGATCGTCCTATGGTCTGTACAGAATACATGGCGCGTACTAATAACAGTCGTTTTGCAAACACGCTACCCATGCTAAAAAAATACAACATAGGTGCAATCAATTGGGGATTGGTGAATGGGAAAACCAATACAATCTATGCCTGGGATACCCCGATATCCAGTGGTGAGGAGCCCACAGAATGGTTTCATGATATATTCCGTAAAGATGGTACGCCCTACCGCCAAGATGAGGTTGACCTAATTAAAAAATTGAATGGTGAATCCAAAAAAAGTAACTAGGTGCGTATTGCGTTTATTGTAGTGATAAATAGCCTGTCAATAAATGCCAATACTTGGATTGCTAAAAATAACCTGCCTCTGTAAGATTCAGAATAAGTCAGCAAAAAAGTCATTCTACTTTATGCTTTGTAAGATGGTTTTTTCCTTCATTATTCATTTGTTATATGATAAAAATAGAAGGAATTTTCTGCATCAATTTGAATGTTTTGTGAGGCAGGTTTTTTATTTTTTAGAGTAAATCCGAAATATAAAAATCTAAAGAAATATTATTTGGTTTTAGTTAAGAAATGATCTTTTTTATCCTAAAAAAATTATGAATTTTCGGGCTTTTGTAGATTTCTTATTTTAAATTCGTCATCGGAAAAGGCCAACTAAAACATTGGTTTTTTTATTTCTAATTTAATTATATCGTTTTAGTTGCAATTCTTATATCGTTTGCGTGGGGACGCTATCGATTGAGAACATTCTAAAAGTTTATCTCCAATTATTTCCCAACTTAATACTCATTAAAATTACCACTTAAACCAAAATGAAAAATCAATGAAACAAATTTTACACAAATTGCTCAAGAAGAAATTGTTTTTCTTACTGAGCATCTTCTTTATTATAGGAATACATATAACCTATGGGCAGGAGCAGATAGAAGTCACTGGTAATGTAACTTCTGCTGGTGAAGACAGCGGCCCTTTGCCGTTTATCAATGTTCTTGTTAAAAGCAGCACACGTGGTACAACCACTGATTTTGATGGCAATTATACCATTAAAGTAGAACCTAATGCTATTTTAGTATTCAGTTATGTGGGCTTTAAAACCAAAGAAGTGCCGGTTGACGGCCAGACAGAGGTCAATGTGATATTGGAAGAGGATGTGGCAGCACTTGATGAGGTAGTTGTAACCGGCTACACCTCACAGGAAAAGAAATCGATCACGGGTGCAATCTCAACCGTAACCTCAGATGAACTGGAAAAAGTACACGGCGGTTCAACTGTGAGTTCTGGTCTTGCCGGTAAAATACCTGGGGTAAGCTTTAGGATGGCAGACGGCCGCCCAGGGGCTAGTGCCTCCGTTCAAATACGTAACTTTGGCACTCCTTTATATGTTATCGATGGTATTCAACAAGATGAGGGACAGTTTAATAACTTATCGCCCAATGATATTGCCAGTATTACCGTACTCAAGGATGCCTCAGCTGCAATTTATGGCGTGCGTGCGGCAAATGGAGTCGTTGTGGTCACCACTAAGCGAGGTAAGAAAGGATCGCGGAACACGATAAATATAAACTCATATATTGGGTGGCAAAACTGGGCTCGTTTCCCAGAGACTGTAAATGACTCTTATACTTGGCAGCTGGCAAAGGCCGGAGCTGAGATCAATCAGTTTGGATCAACAAATATCACGCGGGAAGAACTGGACCGTTATCAAGAAGGTACAGAATACGGATATCAATCCTTTGACTGGAGGGATTTTATCATCCACAACAATGCACCCTTGTCAAACATTAGTCTTAGCGCTAGTGGGGGTTCAGAAAATATCAATTATTACCTATCGGCCACTCATTTGGACCAAAAATCAGTATTGGGCAACGAGTTCACATTTAAACGTACCAATATACAGAGCAACGTAGATGCAAACATTACAGACCGCCTTAAAGTGGGTGTACAGATAAATGGACGTATTGAGTCAAGAAAAAACCCTGGTGTACCGGGCGGTGACGACTATTTTGCACCACGCTTTGCTATCCTGCGCAACAGGCCTTTTGAGCGGCCCTATGCCAATGATAACCCTGATTATTTAAACGATATAGGTCATAACGATACTAATTTTGCCCTGCATAATTTTAATACTAGTGGATATAATAGGGAAGACTGGAGAGTATTGCAGCTCAATTTTACAGGTTCTTATGAAATCCCTTTTGTAGATGGTCTAAGCGTTAATGGGCTTTATTCCTACTATATCGCAGATCAAACCCGTGATATTCATGAGTATACTTATGATGCCTACACCTATGATCCCACAACCGACACCTATAACGTGACTGGGGGGAGTTCTAACCCATATAGAGAGCGTGAAACTAGAAAAATCATACGCAATATCACCCAGGGGCAGGTGCAGTATAAGCGCAAATTTGGAGATCATTCGCTGGAGGCGATTTTTATCGTTGAGCGACAGGATTCAAGAAATTTTGGGGCCTTTATCCATGCGGTGCCAAAATCAAACTCGCTTCCTCTAATCTATTTTGCAGATATGGATACCTATAATGACCATGATGACGAAGAAGCAAGAATAGGGTATATTGGGCGATTGAGTTATAATTATAAAGATAAGTATTATGTGGAGCTTTCCGGTAGGAGAGACGCCTCGTGGAAGTTTGCTCCAGATCAACGGGTAGGTTATTTTCCTTCTGCCTCTGCGGGATGGAGGATTACTGAAGAACCTTTTATGAAAAATATTTTGGGTGACGACTCCGTACTCGACAATTTGAAAATCAGAGCTTCTTACGGAGTTTTGGGAGATGACAATGTTAATTTAGGTATAACTGATATCAATGATCCAAGATATATTGGCCCATATGATTATTTATCCGGTTATGATTATAACCAAGGTAATCCAGCAATTCTGAATGGTGAAGCCATCATACCTAGTCGAGATAAAGGCATACCTATTCGAAATTTGTCTTGGTTTAAAAGTAAGATTACCGATATAGGTGCCGATTTTTATATGTTTGATAATAAGTTATCAGGCTCTTTTGATTATTTCTATCGAAAAAGAACTGGACTAAGAGGAAGTAAATATGATATTTTAATTCCCAACGAGTTGGGTTATAGTCTTCCTGATGAGAATGTGAACAGCGATGCACAATATGGTATCGAAGGATCGCTATCCTATAATGGGAAAGTAGGTGAAGTTACTTATCAGGTATCAGGCAACGCTTCTTTATCGAGAAGTAAATTCTTATCATCTTATAAGCCTAGATTTAACAACTCATGGGATTATTACCGCAACTCGGGTGAGGATCGATACAATACTATTTTTTGGGGCTATAATGCCATTGGCCAATTTCAGTCTCAAGAGGAAATCGATGATTATGCAATCAATAATGATGGTCAGGGAAATAGAACCATGCTTCCGGGCGATCTTATTTATGAAGATATCAACGGTGACGGAAGGATCGATGGATATGATGTGAAGCCTATCGGGTATAATAATTATAATCCACTGGTCAACTATGGCCTAAGTATGTATGTGGCCTATAAGGGGATCGATCTTACAGCGGATTTCTCAGGGGCTTCCGGTTATTCATGGAACGCAAACTATGAACAGCGCTGGGCTTTTCAAAACGATGGCGCATTAAATAAAATTTTCTTAGATCGTTGGCACCGGGCAGACCCGCTAGACGCTAATAGTGAATGGATTCCCGGTAAGTTTCCGCCGCTACGCTTTAATGACAGCGGCCACAATAATTATAATAAAAATTCAACATTCTGGCTACATGATGTAAAATATCTCAGGGCGAGGACCATTGAGCTGGGCTATTCTTTGCCAAAGGTTCTTCTTGATAAGATCAACATTCAGAAATTTAGGATCTATGTCAACGGTTACAATTTGTTTTCCATAGACAATGTATCTCAGTATGGTATAGATCCAGAGGTCAATGATGACAATGGCCTGCAGTATCCACAGAATAAATTCATTAACCTCGGGGTCAATATCTCCATTTAGCCTTTAAAAACCATTCTGATGAAAAAATATATATACATATTGATGAGTTCGCTCTTTCTAGTTGTTTTGGGCTGTAACTCAGATACTGATTTTTTAAATAAGGAACCAACGAGCATTGTGCCTTCAGATGAGGCCTTTAATGATGCAGACCTTACTTTGTCAATACTTGCAGACCTTTATAATAGATATAATGATTTTGGTACAGTAAAAAACTGGCCATCATTAGCAGATTTCAATGTAGCCTTTTGGTCTGAAGCCGGTCAATATGGCCATTTTCAAGATGGTGGATGGGGCTATGGCACCTGGGGCACCTGGGATTATGGCTATGTACGGGATATGAATCTTTTTCTCGAACGCTTAGATGCCTCAACAGAACTTGATGAGGATTTAAAGGCACGGTTTATGGCTGAGTGCCGGTTCTTGAGGGCATCCTATTATTTTACCCTGGTCAAAAGAATGGGCGGCGTGCCCTTAATCTTAGAATCCCTTACCTATGATTTTAGTGGGGATGCAACCTACCTGCAATTTCCCAGGGAGACTGAAGCGGGCATTTATGATTTTGTGATTCAGGAAGCCGAAGCAATAAAAGATGTATTGCCCAATGATGCCACACTCAAATCACGCGCCACAAAAGGTGCCGCACTAGCTATGGAGGCCCGGGCAGCGCTTTATGCAGGATCGATCGCCAAGTATGGGGCAACTACGCCACAGGTTTCTTTGCCAGGGGGTGAAGTGGGTATCCCGGCCAGCAGGGCAAATGAATATTACACCACAGCATTGACCGCTGCTCAGGAGATCATTAATGGCAACGCAGGTAGTTATTCACTTTATAATAAAAAACCTACGGATCTTTCAGACAATTTTGCGAGTATCTTTTATGACAAAGGGAGTAATCCCGAAGCGATTTTTGTAGAGGATTTTAAATTGCAGAGCGGCAAGGTGCACGGGTTTACTATAAGTAACCAACCGCGCTTTAATGCAGAGGAAGAGCAGGGCGGAAGGATCAACCCCTCGTTGAATCTGGTTCAGGAATTTGAGACTTTGGATGGGCAATATAAGCCGTTGCCCAATAGGGATGCTTCCGGAAATCTGATCGTTTATCCTACTCCCGATAGTATATTTAAAGGACGCGATGCCCGATTACAGGGTACGGTAGTCGTGCCCGGATCTTCCTTTAAAGGGAATCAGGTCGATATTTGGGCAGGGACACAACTTAGTGATGGAAGCATCGTCAGCGGTGACCAGCGTGGCCAGACCAAAGAACTGCCGGGCTCTAATGGCCAGGTTCAGGTTGTAGGTTTTGATGGCCCTATAGATGGGCTTGAGTTTACCGCACAGACCGGTTTTTACATTCGCAAGTATCTGGATCCCAAGCCCAGTTCTGGAGAGATAGGTACGCAGAGTGATGTATGGTTCATCCGCTATCGCTATGCAGAGGTACTTTTAAATGCCGCGGAGGCAGCTTTTGAGCTGGGTCAACCGCAAGTGACTGCAGAATACATGAACCAAGTGCGCGCTAGGGCGGGAATTACCGTACCCTTAACTGCTTCTGATATAACTTTTGATCGTATCGTGCACGAGCGTTATGTAGAGTTTGCCTTTGAAGGTCTGTATTTCTTTGATCTTAAGCGCTGGCGGCTTGCCGATAAGGTTTTTAACGGTGCACCCATAAGTGAATCCGAAATAACTCAGAATATAGGAGCGGCCACTAAAAAGGAGACGCAGGTTTATGGATTCTGGCCCTATAAAATCTATAATCCCGGTGGCAGCAATGATGGCGAGTGGGTTTTTAAAGTGGTAAAACCAAGCCGTGTCACAGGATCAGATAACTTTCAATTGGGCAATTATTATTCTGAGATCGGTCAGGATATCTTGAACAATAATCCTCAACTCGTTAGAAACCCTAATCAATAATGAAAAAATTATATAGAATTATGAAAGCGAACTATTTATTTTTGGGTCTGGGGCTGATGCTTTTAATGGGCTCCTGTCAGATCGATAATTATGAGGAACCTGACGCTTTTTTTACGGGCAATATAACTTACAATGGCGATCCCATCAGGGTGGGTGCCAATCAAGTTCGGTTCCAGCTGTTTCAACCGGGCTATGGCAATTCTGGCCCTTTTGATGTGTGGGTCGATCTTGACGGAAGTTTTAGCGGGCGTTTGTCCAGCGGAGATTTTAAGGTGAAGTTCTTGGATGGTCAGGGGCCTTTTAAAACGCCGGCAGATACGATCTTCGTCAGCTTTGACGGCAGTACACAGATGGATCTTGAGGTGCAGCCCTATTATATGGTGCGTAACCCACAGTTCAGCAAAAACGGAAATGCCATCAATGCTTCAATAGGTTTAGAAAAAGTACTTACCGGGGCTGATGGCAGGGATGTGGAATCAGTTACTTTATTTCTTAACCGGACAGCCTTGGTTTCTAATGAGGGTGATTATAACATCGCTCAGGCTAATGGCGATTTTAGTGACCTAAATAGCGTGAACCTTACGGTGAATATCCCTGATGATTATACAAAACCGTATATTTATGCCCGTGTGGGCGTTAAGATTGCAGGTGTTGAGGATCTTATATTTTCCCCTGTGGAAAAATTAGATCTTTAAGTCAAAAATAACTACTTAAATTAGCCAATCGGTGTTTGAAAAGTCGGTATCCAAAATACAGTTTGGATGCCGACTTTTATTTTTTAAAAATTTATAAAGAGGCAGATTTTTTTAAACCGTATTTCAATGCAACATAATAAACTTATCTTTTCACTGAAGTATTTTGCAAAAGTATTCTTGGTATTTATGCTGATGCTCGTCGTTATTCCTTCCGCGAAAGCGCAAAAAAGAGATACGATCCGCAATGCGCCCGCACCCATGTACAACGACCCCATCTATGATGGTGCTGCAGACCCTGTTATGGTCTGGAACCACGAGGAGAAACAGTGGTGGATGCTTTACACAACCCGAAGGGCCAATATGCCAACGGTAGATGTTTCGGCTTATTATGGCAATAAGATTGGCGTTGCGTCAACGGCTGATCAAGGCGCGACATGGATTTTTAGAGGCTATCTTGATCTGGAATTTGAGCGCGGTTGGAATACTTTTTGGGCACCTGATGTGGTCTATGATCATGGCACTTATCACATGTATGTATCTTATATAAAAGGGGCTCGCAATCACTGGGGTGGTGCATCAACCATACATCATTTTACAAGCAAAAATCTATGGGATTGGAAACATGAGGAACCGCTGGTGCTCTCATCAGATCAGGTTATTGACCCTACGCTTTTTAAAATGAAAAATGGAAACTGGCGCATCTGGTATAAGGATGGAAAGTTGGGTGGCCTCACCATGATGTCAGAATCCAGTGATCTCAAAAACTGGAAGACTTTGGATAAACCCACTATTGGCGGAGGCGCACATGAAGGGCCTAAGGTTTTTAACTTTAAAGGATATTACTGGATGCTCACCGATGAGTGGCACGGCCTGCGCATATACCGCTCACATGATCTGAATCACTGGGAAAAACAGGGATTGATACTGGATGCCGCATCAGATAGACCTCTTGATAAGCCCACTGGGGCACATGCTGACGTACTTGCTTTTAAGGATAAAGCCTTTGTCTTTTATTTTACGCATCCCGGCCGTGATAAACATACCGAACTTAAGCCAGGGAATTCTTTTTATGAAAATCACAGGACTTCCATACAGGTTGCTCCCCTTATTTTTAAGGATGGAACTCTGAAGGCCCCGAGAGATCAACCCTTCGATTTTGTGCTACCTAATGGGGATTAATGAGATTTTAAGCCAACTTTTTATTTAATTTTTTGGATCGCTGCAAGTTCTGATATTTTAATGATCACTTCTGCGGCCTTGACCATACTTTCTACCGGCACATATTCATAAGGCCCGTGAAAATTATGACCACCGGCAAAGATATTGGGGCAGGGAAGGCCCATAAATGAAAGTTGAGAACCATCAGTACCCCCGCGTATGGGTTTGATAATAGGTTTTATGCCAAGTTGGTTCATAGCTTTTTCGGCCAGGTCAACGATATGTTTTACGGGTTCTACTTTCTCGCGCATGTTACGGTACTGATCCTTTATAGTTAAAGTAACAACCGGCCTACCGTATTGTGAGTTGATCTCTTCGGTAAGCTTTTGCATTACCTTTTTTCGCGCTGCGAAATGTTCGGCCTCATGGTCTCTAATGATATAATCTAACGTAGTTTCCTCTACATCGCCATTTACTGCACTGAGGTGAAAAAAACCTTCCCGGTCGCTAGTGTGCTCCGGAGTTTCCATACGGGGTAGTGAACTTATAAAATCCTGAGCGATGTACAGGCTGTTTACCATTTTGTCTTTGGCGTAGCCAGGGTGTACGCTCTTACCCTGAAAACGCACCCGAGCAGCGGCAGCGTTGAAGTTTTCGTACTCCAGTTCACCAATCTCGCTGCCATCCATAGTGTAGGCCCATCGAGCACCAAATTTTGCCACATCAAATTTATGAGCACCTCGGCCTATTTCCTCGTCAGGCGTAAAACCTATTTTAATGGGGCCATGTTTAATCTCTGGATGATTAATCAGGTATTGCACCGCTTCCATAATTTCGGTAATCCCCGCTTTGTCATCTGCGCCAAGTAAAGTGGTCCCATCGGTCGTGATAAGGGTTTGCCCTTTATATTGTTTCAGGTCTCCAAATTCATCCGGGCTGAGCACAAGGTTTTTTTCCGCATTGAGTGTAATATCCTTCCCATTGTAATTTTCGATGATTTGGGGATTGACGTTTTTTCCGCTAAAATCTGGAGTAGTGTCATAATGGGAGATAAATCCTATTGCCGGTACTTCATGCAGTATATTCCCCGGTAGGGTAGCCATAACATAGCCATTTCCATCAAGGGTCACATCAGCAAGACCAAGATGATTCAATTGATCTTTTAAAAGATGGGCAAGGTCCCATTGCTTTTGTGTACTTGGGGTGGTCTGGCTTTCGGGATCGCTCTGGGTATCTATGGTTACATAAGTGATAAAACGTTCGGTAAGTTTTTTTGGGTCTATCATTATTTAGTTTTTTGGGGCATTAACTGATAATTATGCTTGTATTTTGCCGATATTCTGTATAAAATATCAATAAATACAGATTTTGGTCGATTATTAATATATCTTTAATTATTTTGAACCAACATTAATCCAAAATTAAGACTATGATTAGAAATTACATGATGATGCTCCTCTTTTGTTTAGGGGCTTTTACGACAAGTTTTGCACAAATGGTGACCGGTATGGTGGTTGACGATACTGCACAGCCGCTTCCCGGTGTATCGGTGCAGGTGCAGGGTTCTGACCGCGGTACCATTACTGATATCGATGGTAAGTATAGCATTGAAGCGGCTGAGGGCACGGTGCTTATTTTTTCTTACCTGGGGTTTGAGGCACAGCAGCTTAGGGTTTCTGGTTCGGTGCTCGATGTTACCATGCAACCTGGTGTATCGCTTGATCAGGTCGTGCTTATTGGCACACGCAACCCATCACGAACGGCGGTCAACTCGGCTGTACCCGTTGATGTGCTCGATGTCAGCGAGATCGCCGAGACCTCCCCACAGATCACCGTGACTGAAATCCTCAATTATGCCGCCCCTTCTTTTAGCTCTAATCCGCAGACCATTTCTGATGGTACTGATCATATCGCACCGGCATCATTACGGGGATTGGGCCCAGATCAGGTGCTCGTACTCATCAACGGCAAGCGTAGGCACAAGACAGCACTGGTCAATGTAAATGGCACTTTTGGTCGTGGTTCCGTGGGTACCGATCTCTCGGTAATTCCTACTAATGCCATTCAGCGTATAGAGATTTTACGGGACGGCGCGGCAGCACAATATGGCTCTGATGCCATAGCTGGGGTAATCAATATCGTGCTCAAAGGTTCGACCAATGAACTTAGTTTAGATGTTACAACGGGCGCCAACTTCACCAGTGAAAATCCCGGTGATGGCCCAGATGGAGAAAAAATCAATATTGGCGCCAATTATGGGGTGCCTATCGGCGAAAAGGGCGGTTTTGTAAACTTCACGGGGAATTTTAATTTCAGGGGTGCAACCAATAGAATGCAAGAATTTACGGGTCAGATCTTTAATGGCTTCAATTCCATTGAGCGTGTGGCCGATAATCAAAATTTTGACCTGCTCGCCCTTGAGACAGATGTCAATGCGATCAAGAATTTTGCACAGAATGCGGGATTGCCTGCAGATGTGCTCGCTCAGGTCAATGCAGCTAATGATTTACCTGGCTTGCGTACGGCGCTCAATTTTGATAATACTGAAGCAGAGTTACTCGCCAGAAATCAGGTGCGCAGCGATTATAATATGCGTGTGGGCAATTCTGAACTGCGCGGCGGACAGTTTTTTGGGAATTTAGAGCTTCCGCTTGACGGAAATTTTAAACTCTATTCCTTTGGCGGGCTCAGTTTTAAAAATGGGAATGCCGCCGGATTTTACCGCTTACCTTATCAGGCCAGGGCTTATACACCCGCGCGTATAAATGGATTCTTGCCGGAGATCAACTCCAATATCAAGGATAAATCTATTGCTGTGGGTCTAAAAGGACAATTGGGCGAGTGGCATATGGATCTCAGTAATACAACCGGTCTTAACGATTTTACTTATCGTATCAGCAATTCACTCAATGCCTCCTTGCAGAATTCAACCCCATTTGAGGCCGATGCCGGTGGCTTCAGTTATCAGGAAAACACATCAAATCTGGATATTAGCCGCTTTTTTGAGGATGCGCTTGCCGGTTTCAATGTGGCCTTTGGGGCGGAATATCGGGTGGAAAATTACCAAATCAATGCTGGGGAAGAGGTTTCATACGCGCAGTACAACACCTTGGGAAATGTAGATGATCCTACTGATCCTGACTCTATGGTACCCACAGATTTTTTGGGAGAGGCAAGGCCCGGAGGAATACAGGTATTCCCAGGTTTTGCGCCAAGTAATGTGGTGGATGCCTACCGCAATTCCATCGCTGGGTATCTTGATCTCGAAGCCGATTTAACCCAGCGTTTCCGCCTGACGGGTGCATTGCGTTATGAGAATTTTTCCGATTTTGGAGGAACCTTGAACTTTAAAACATCTTTTTTGGCAAAAGCCACTGATAATCTCAACATTCGAGGATCCATACAGACGGGTTTTCGGGCACCATCACTGCACCAGATAAATTATAACAGCACATCTACGCTTTTCGTGGACGGCGTACCTCAAGAGGTGGGCATCTTTTCAAACACCTCGCGTGTTGCCCGTATTTTAGGGATCGATCCTTTAAAGGAAGAAACCTCTACAGGATATACCGTAGGTTTTACGGCAAAAATCCCTGATGCCCGCATAACACTTACCGTAGATGGCTATTTAATTGATATCAGCGATCGCGTGGTACTTACCGGACAGTTTGGACCCGGCGATAACCCAGAGTTGTTACGGGATTTTCAGCAGGCAAATGCCACGCAGGCCGCCTTTTTTGTGAATTCGCTGGATACTCGTACCCGGGGGATCGATGCCGTGGTAGATAATACCATTGATCTGGGCGCTGACCTCACGCTTACAAACACGCTGTCAATGACGTTTTCTAAAACCACCATCGAAGATATCAATATACCGCCCGCTGTTGTTGATGCCGGTCAGGCTGATACCTATATTGACCGTACCAGCGAGATCTATATTGAGGCCGCAGTGCCGCGTACCAAGGGAAGCCTTACTAACAGTTTACAGATAGGACAACCCTGGACGGTCTTTTTGCGCAATACCTATTTTGGCGAGGTAGAGGAAGCTACCAATACGATTGATCCTACAATAGACGCTATTTACGCTGGTAAAGTGGTGACAGATCTGAGTGTGGGCTACAATTTTTCCAAAAGCCTGCGCCTTACGTTAGGAGCCAATAATCTGCTGGATGTCTATCCCGATGAGGCCGACCCTTCTTTTCAGTCTGATGGGAGGTTTAGGTACAGCCGCCGCTCTACACAGTTTGGCACAGATGGCCGGTATCTTTTTGCTCGGTTGAATATCAAGTTGAAGTAATCAAAAACTTGAAATTTTTGAACGAAAAAAGCCCTTTTACAGGGCTTTTTGCATTTCTTGGGCGATTTTTATATCCTTCTTAATAGGAGGTACCTCATTTATTTACTTTTTCGCTTCACGCTTCCGCGAAAGCGCACTATTTTTGCGATCCAACCTTCTGCGATGTACAAGCACCTGATACGACCCCTTTTATTCAGATTTGATCCCGAAAGAGTACATCACTTTAGTTTCAGGGCCATTGCTTTGGCAAATAAATTTGGTTTTGGTAAAAGCATTCAAAAATTTTTTACGGTTGAGGATCCCAGATTAACACGGATCGTTTTTGGGCTAAAATTTAAGAATCCCGTCGGCCTGGCGGCTGGTTTTGATAAGGATGCGAAACTCTATGAGGAATTGTCCCATTTTGGTTTTGCTTTTATCGAGATCGGGACGGTTACGCCAAAACCACAGAGCGGGAATCCTAAAAAAAGGCTTTTTCGCTTGAAGGAAGATGAAGCTATCATCAATAGGATGGGCTTTAATAATGAGGGGGTTGAGGCAGCAGTTAAGCGTTTGCGCAATAATAAAAGTAGGGTTCTCATTGGCGGGAATATTGGTAAAAATAAAACCACGCCAAACGATGCGGCCATTGCAGATTATATGCACTGTTTTGATGCGCTGTTCCCGTATGTAGATTATTTTGTGGTCAATGTAAGTTCGCCCAATACGCCCAATCTTAGGCAGTTGCAGGATAAGGAACCTTTGACTAAACTCCTCAGCGTGCTGCAGATGAAAAATTTGCAAAAGGAGGGCGCGCCTAAACCCATCTTGCTTAAGATCGCGCCAGACCTAACCGATTTACAACTGGAGGATATTATCAATATTGTTAGGGATACGCAAATTGCCGGCGTTATTGCGACCAATACCACTATAACGCGTACGAACTTAAAAAGCCCCAACCAAATAGAAACTGGTGGCATGAGCGGAAGGCCCCTTAAAAATAGATCTACAGAGGTGATTCGTTTTTTGTCAGAAAAGAGCAATAAAGCATTCCCGATTATTGGTGTGGGAGGAATACATTCACCAGAGGATGCATTAGAAAAATTGAAAGCGGGCGCTTCCCTTGTGCAGGTTTACACAGGTTTTATTTATGAAGGCCCTGGTATTGTGAAGAGGATCAATAGCTATCTAAAAGATAAATTATAGATCGTTTTGGCTTCCCTCAAAGGAATACAGTGCACATAACTATTTAAAAAATTAGAGATTGGCTTAAGCGTTTGCACCTGACATTTGTATAAGGAGCGCAATCAATCTAGATTTAAAATGCTTTAGGTATTTATCATATCTTTTCTGCCAATTCCATCAGTTTTAAAACGGTTTTCCAATTTCTGGTTGTCGCCTTTACCTGAAGTTTTTTTTCGAAAAAGGAATTGGTCAGTTTTGATTTGTGGTATTTGCCGGGGATTTTAATAAAAGCGTTGTGGCCAATGATTTTAAATTCATCTGGAGTATAGTTATACGTTTCAATCTTCTTCAGGTTTTCCGTACTTGGGTCTTCGCTTAAAAAAGTAAGGTGAAGTTCATCAATGCTTGTATCAGCGTTTTTTAAAAACGGATTTTGATCCTGGATTTTCTTTAATTCGGCCAGGGTGCGCACCACAACGGGTACATCAAAGCCATGATTTTTTTTAATTGCCATTTCCAGCGTGGTGGCCAGTTTGTTATGTTCCTGCTCTTCGATATGAAAGATCACGTTCCCGCTCTGGATGTATGTCTTTATATTTTGAAATCCTAATCCCTTACAGATTGTTTTTAGGTCGGCCATTAGAAGCTTTCTGTTTCCACCTACATTGATCCCACGCAGTATAGCGATATAATTTGTCATTATTTAAGGTGTAAAAATGAGATGAATGTAGTTAAAATTATGAAGTTGTCAATTGTTAGATATGCGCCGCCGACAACTCGCATTCTACGGTTATAGTAAAGTTTAATTAAAAGAATATTTAATTAATGTTCAAATGATAGGTTTTGACTGGTGTAAGCTTCCCTGCAAGTTTACCAAAAAGGAGGGAATATCAAAACCAAACAGAAAAAATAAGAACATAAACAGTTTTTGGGATACCCTTCTATTTTCTAGGCAATCTGGATCACCAGTTCAAGGTCTTAAACATCCTTCATTATCGTATATTTGGATTGCAAAAAAATGTATGCAAGATCGTATTAAAATAGTAGAATGCCCACGCGATGCCATGCAGGGTATAAAAACCTTTATTCCTACCGCAGCAAAAGCGCAGTATTTACAATCGCTTTTGCGCTGTGGGTTTGATACGCTTGATTTTGGCAGTTTTGTGTCCCCAAAGGCTATCCCACAGATGGTAGATACCGCTCAGGTTTTGGAAAAACTTGACCTTTCGCGCACAGAGACGCGATTGCTGGCCATTGTTGCCAATTTGCGAGGGGCTGAGGATGCGGTTAAGCATAAGGCTATTGATTATTTGGGTTATCCGTTTAGTATCTCCGAAAATTTTCAGATGCGCAATACCCATAAGACCATCGCAGAATCTATTGAGATTTTGAAGGAAATCCTTGACCTTGCGCACAAACATGATAAACAGGTAGTCACTTATATCAGCATGGGTTTTGGAAATCCTTATGGCGATCCCTGGGATGTGACCATAGTAGGGGAGTGGACTGAAAAACTGGTGGAAATGGGCATAAATATTCTTTCGTTATCAGATACGGTTGGCACATCTGACGCGGAAACGATCACTTATCTTTTTTCAAACCTAATCCCAAAATATCCTGAGATTGAGTTTGGTGCGCACCTGCACACCACTCCCGCGAAATGGTATGAAAAGGTAAATGCGGCCCATCTTGCGGGTTGTCGCCGTTTTGACGGGGCTATACAAGGCTATGGCGGCTGCCCAATGGCCAAGGACGAGCTCACAGGGAATATGCCGACAGAAAAAATGCTATCCTATTTTACCTCCCATAAAGCGGATACCGGCATACGCACCATGAGTTTTGAGTCTGCGCATAATGAGGCTTCCAAAATTTTTTCAAATTATCATTGAGAAGGTATACTAGTGCTTTGGTAAGATTTCCTGCGTTCTGTAAAAATTCATAAAATCGACTATTTTTCAATTGATTTTCTGCTGTTTTTAGCTGCAAGAAGCGCTTCCGCGGAAGCGGAAAAACCAATGCCCAAAGTATAGGCCAAAAGGTCAAACCAGGAAAAACTCGTTCCCAAAACCACATGGGCAATCTTGTTTCCGCTAAGGCGAAAGAATCCGATCAGGTTTACAAGTTGCAGCAATTCAATAATGTAAGAGAACAATAGCACGGCGAGTAAAGCCACTGGAATACTTGGGTTTAGCAATGCCCGCACAAAACAGTAAAGCATGATAACAACTAGGAAATCCCCTAGATAGGGCCTGATAAACCGGTCTTGCACAAACATGGCGATCACAACCTCGACCGCTAGTAGGACGCTAGCGATCAAAAGATAGGTTACGCGGTTATTTTTTCGGTACATGAATAGTCAATTTTTGCCGATCAAGTGGAACGATAAAATAATTAAGTACATAAAGCAGGCCGCCAAATCCCAAGGTAAAAAGCCATACTTGCTGATGTGTAATGGGATGCATTAGGGTCGCGAAGCAATCTGTAACCAGACGAAAAGGATGCGTGATTAAATGCCAACTATTGTATCTCCAGAACCTCCCAAGATATACGCCATAGCCGCAAAGTATAAAAGTCAGTATTTCTGCAAAATGCCGAAATTTGTCGCCTTTTTTCTCAAAAAATTGGTCGTACACCATTTTTATTGAGAGGAGCGCACAGAACAGTCCGCTTACTGCAAAACTTAGGATCATAAGCAGGTCAAAGCCAAACCATTTTCTGGGCGAATAGGTCAGGTGAATGAAATCGGTAAGTATATAGGGCGCATTGGGCAGGAAAACCAGGAAGGGAATAATGCCAAGGACGCCTATCTTATTATGGCCTACTTTTTCAACCATCATCCGGAGGAGATAAGCAAAACACAGGGGCATAAAGGCCAAAAACAGATTCCATATCAAGAAAAGATGATGCAGGTCATGCGATATTTTCATACGGAAAAAGACCAGAAATATGCTGAGGGCGCAGGTTAGGAATATGGGTTTTAAAGTATCATATTCTGATATGAGGAATTTTTTCATAAGAAGATTTTAAAGCTTTAAAAGTCAATTTTTTAAATGATATTAGCAAATCAATAAGATCCCCAGTCCAGCTTACGGCTTATATACATAATTATGGCCAGAATGCAAAAAAGTCCAATGCTTCCTACCAGTAATGCATAATTTTCCAATTGTACAATTACATATATAAAGGAGTAGAGCGCTGTGAGGGATGCCATGATAAACAGAGCAAATTTTCGGTTTAGGATGGCTTTAGCGTATAAAGTGATTAGCCCGACGACGGCAATTCCCGCGAGAAGATATGCGATCAAAAAGCCAAAGTGCTCTGAAAGCGAGATCAGAAGCGTGTAAAAAATAATAAGGGCCAGGCCAATCATTAAGTAGTTGAAGGGATGGATGTTTATGTTGCTCATGGTCTGGATGATAAAAAAGATCAAAAAGGTCAGGCCGATGACAAGGAAACCATATTTTGCGGTGCGCTCACTTTTTTGATATTCATCTACAGCTACCATAAAGTTGATCCCAAAAGAATATTCCCTTAATTCTGGAAGGTTTTGGATAAACAGTTGAGGAAATGGCCGGTTGATACCCAAAACTTTCCAGTGGGCCTCTACGCCATTTTGTGTCATTTTATCGCTGTTATAAGGCAGGTAATTCCCCACGAAATTATTGGTGAGCCAAGGGGATTTTAAAGTAGCTGTCGTGATTTTTCCCACGGGAATAAAACGCAAATATGCGCTCCCGTTCATCACAAGATCCAGATTAAAACTTATAGGTTTTTTAATAATAGAATCCTTACCCTGCAATGGATTACTCTCTAGGGTATTAAGCGGAATGGCGCCATTGTTTAACTTAGTGTTGGAAGCATAACTTGAATGAAGATTGTAAGCATTCTGGTTGATATTGATCACGGCCTTTTCGCGCACGCCCTTAAGGTTTGACATCTTGACGACCACCTTAGCTTTGTCCCACAGCAGACTTTGAGGGTCAATATCTTCTTGAGTAAGATCAGGCAGCAGAAATTCACCGGCAAATTGCATACTGGCGGTATATACAGAAGTCTGATACATACCGCGGGTTTTTATTTGTGGATTGACCTGCGCCATTATGTTAAGATTATTGGGCAGGATATATAAGGTTTTAATCTCATCGTATGTTTCAAAACGCACATCTTTAGTTGCTGGATCAGTGATAGTCCGCTTAGCGGTGACCGTGTAGGGTACTTTTAAGACTGGTCCAAGCACAAGCACCTCATCACCCCATTTGCCATTTATTTCATCTATAACTTCACGCTGTCGCGTGGAACGCTCCTGGATCAGGTTCTGTACAAAAAATAAAGGTATAAGCAATAAAAGTGTGAGTACGCCAATCAAAAATAAGCGCACACTGGCTGATTTTTTGAGCCACTGGCCCATTTTGTTGACCGTGGTATCGGTTTTTTCAGTAGAATTGTTTTTCATAAGAATTCGATTTTAATAGTTAAATATTTTTGCAAAGTACTTTGTTTTTCAAAGTGAATAAATAAAAAAATTATGAGGGATTAATCAATTTTTCCAAAGCTTCAATATGACTTGTAAATGCTGCCTTACCAGCTGATGTGGCTATATATCGGGTATTGGGTTTTTTGTTTATAAATGATTTTTCTACGCGTATGTATTTTTCCTTTTCCAGGGCTTTTGTATGGCTTGCAATGTTTCCATCAGTCGCGCCCAGCAATTCCTTGAGCATATTAAAATCAGCATATTCGTTAACCATTAGAATGCTCATGATCCCTAGACGTACGCGGTGGTCAAATGCTTTGTTGATATTACTGATAAGGTTAGACAAGAGAAATGTGTTGTTTTGATTACTGATAGTCCTTATAAGGGGTTGGGCAATTTCCCATGATATTTGGAATTTCGGCTCCTTTCTTAATCGTATTTATTATACATGATAAACCCATAAATAATATGGAACACACCAAAACCTAAGGCCCAGAAATAAAGACCATAACCGGCAAATTGAGTCGCAATAAGTCCGGTAACTACGTTGGCCATGCCCAGATATTTTATATCGCCCAGTGTATATTTACTGGCATTAATCAGTGCCAGGCCATAAAAAAGCAGCGTTGCAGGGGCGATGAGCCCCGTGATGTCACGCTGTAAAATGGCCAGGCAAAAAAGTCCTCCCGACACGAGCGGGATGGCAAAACTCAGGAGCAATCTCTTGCTGACCGAATCCCAGATCTTTTCATCATTTTTTCGGGCTTTTCTTGTGGTTAGGATGATAGCGGTAACAATGGATGCAACGATAACTGCCCCGGCGATCAGAAACAGATTACGCGTTAAGCTATTGATTCCGCCGCCGGCTACCGCAGTGAGGTAATCGGGATATCCCTGCCGGTAGGCATCAAGCTGAAACCAGGCCGCCGCGGCGCCCAGAAGTGCATAAATTCCTGCCAAGATCCCCGAGAGGCCACTCAGGGAAATAAACCTTGAGGAGCGGCTCATCATTTGTTTGATGTCTGCTATGTCTTTAAGATAATTACGTTCTTCCATTTAAAGTACTTTGAAATGCAAAGTAAATAATTTTTTTGGAAAGAATAAGGCAGTTTTTAAAAATACTGATTAAATATTTTTTGGTTGGGTGAAAATATCTGGCTAATGCCCAAACTAGCATGATAGGAAGGGCAATCAAAATAAGTCTAAAGATTATTCATCTCTTGAATAACGCTTGCGGAAGAAATAATTTATCTCAATAATAATTTTTGATGAGCTATATTTATTGCTGTAGATTATAATTGGGCTTAACTTTAGGTTCTGTAATCAACCATTTATTATAAATGTGTTTTTGAAGAAAAATTAAATGTAACAGCAATACTATTCAAAATGAACCCAGCTTTAGATTATATCAACTCAGCGCCAGAACCCTATAGATCGATCCTGATACATTTGCAGTACGTTATCGAGGCCACCATACCAGAGGCGCAGTTAAAGTATAAGTGGCGACTACCATTTTACTATCTGGATGGCAAGATGATGTTCTGTTTCCTCAATCTTGGGAATAAATTTGTTGAACTGGGTATGCCCCACGGTGCAGCGCTTCATGATGTGGAGGGGCTTCTTACCGCAGGCAAAAACCGAAAGACAATGCGCTCCCTACGTTATGAGAACCTTAATGAAATAAATGATAAAATATTGATGAAAAACCTGCTTGAATTGCGTCGGATCCGGTTAAGATCATAAAATTTAAATATAAAAAAACCTTCTATAGATCTAGAAGGTTTGTCTAATTTTCTTGAAAAATAAATCATGAACTAGCGAGGCCGATCATCAAGCCCAGTTTTTGCACCAACGCATCATTGTTACCATCATAGCCTACTTCTTTAAATTTGATGTGACCATCTGGGCCAATAACAAATTTGGTGGGGATGCCATCTACTTCATAATCGCTTACCACATTATATTCACGGCTTCCTTCTTCCTTAGGGTTATCCATAAGCACATTAAAGCTGTATTTGTTTTTAGAGATAAATTCCTTTACGGCATTCATCCTTTTTTCATCCGCGATGTTCTCCCAGGTATCCACAAATAAGAAGGCTACCTTGGGATCATCCTGATACTTTTCTACCGCTTTCTGCATACCGGGAAAAGAAGCTTTGCAGGGTCCGCACCATGTCGCCCAAAAATCGACCACAACTGTTTTTCCCTTTAAGTCGGCAAGTGCTACTTCTTCACCTTTTAAATTTTTAAGGGTAAATGTAGGTGCATCCTCATCTATCATTTCAGATTTAAGATCTGCGAGGGCTTTTTGTTTGGCGGTTTTTTCCAGATCGGCCATGCTACTGTCAAACTGTTCCATCTCCTTTCCGCTCTTTTCATAGGCTTCTTTGTAGTATTCTTTGGTTTTCGCAGAAGCAGTGTTCTCTTCTATGTAATTTGCTGCTTTTGTCAGCGCTTCATCATAATCTTTGGCTTTCATTAAATATTCTACATAGCGCTCGTTCATTTCAGGGCTTTCCCCCTTAGTAACGGCAACTTTTTGGTAGGTAATGGCATCATCAGTTTTACCTTGTTTGTTTAAAATATAGGCATAGGTGTCAGCGTATTGACGGGTATTGGCATCCAGTTGTTCAGAATACTGGCGGTTGCCCCAGGAAGCCGGTTTGCCTTCTTTACTGTTTTTTAAGTCTTTTACTAGATCAAGGGATTGCTTTGAGAGATCCGCTGCTAGCTCTAAATTCTTATCTTTCTGTGCCATCTCCCAAGATGCATTGTTATACATGCTGGCAAGCATAGCCTTATTTTTAATTTTAGAAGCGTACTCTTTGAACTTTTCGGTATTTCCCTTTTCTAAGTATCCTAGAGCGATCTGTTGCTCGAGATATTTGCGGGAAGATGATTTGCTGGCGGCGGTGTCATTAATTTCCGCTAATTGCTGCTCTTTTTCCTCAACATCTTTTAGCTGTATCAGTTTGCTGTACTTTTCTTCGTTTGCTATAGTGCCATTTGGATTGGCCTCTATGGCCAACTTGCGTACGGAGTCATAGGCCGTCCTATTGCGGCTATAGCTATAAAATTCTGAGAGATTGTTGTAATCTTCTTGGCTCAGTTTGCTTTTACCGCTATACTGCGCTACGTATTCATTCGAGAGATCTTTTGCCAAATCTTTATCGGCGCGGTTGATAAAACTATAATAAGCAGGAATGAATTCAGCTTTATTGTCTGGATTTTCGGCTAATGTTTTTTTCAGCGCTGCGGCTGCCGAATCAGGTTTAAATTTGATCCCGGCCTCATAGCTCCCAATTCCCGATTTAAAATTCAGTGCACTTAATGTACTTCCGGTAATCTCTTTGCCGTCTTTATCATACAGGTCAAAAACATAGCCTTGTTTATCATTATTGTCCAGTTTTTCGCCGTTTTTGAATGAAAAGGCAATAGCGGTTGCACTATCTGGTATTTTGACTGTTTCTGTATAGGTTGAGTCGTCTTTGCTAAGATTAAGATCGCTCGCGTAGGTCCTATCGTTTACGATAATATAATAGACGGCTTCCGGCCCATTTTCCGCGGCAGCGGTATCTTTGGGCATATAGCGTAAACGCAGATCATGGCCGCGCTGCGGTGTCGCCGTGGCTAGATATAGATTACCATCTTTTGACCATGTTTCGCCTTTTTCAGTTTTGGTATTGCAGGCAATCAGTGTAGCAAGTGTGAATGATAGTATATATAATTTTCTCATAATTGGTGATTTACAACTATAAATTTAAGTAAAACAAAACAATGATTAGTGGATTAAATATGATAAACCCAAATATTTTAAACGCTATCGTTTTCGCTTTAAGCGAAAAATTAAATGGCTTGCTATAATAAGGTTTTCAATTTTTTAAAGATCATAAAACCAAAGTACTTGATCACTTATACCGTTTTTGTAAAACTGATAACGCACTGAATGATATGATCAAAAGGTGTTGACCACTTCCCTTATCCTGGTCAGGCGGGTCAATAGACCTTCTAACAACGAAAGGTCGAGCATATTGGCGCCATCGCTTTTCGCGTTTTTTGGATCAAAATGGGTCTCTATAAAAATACCATCAACGCCTGCAGCGATACCGGCACGGGCGATTGTGCCTATCATCTCAGGTCTGCCACCGGTCACGCCACTGCTCTGGTTGGGCTGTTGCAGGGAGTGCGTTACATCAAGTACGGTGGGCGCAAATTGTTTCAGGGTTGGGATCCCACGAAAATCAACGATCATATCCTGGTAGCCAAACATGGTGCCGCGGTCTGTGACCATCACTTGCTCATTACCGTTTTCGGTCACTTTTGCGACAGCGTGCTTCATACTCTCGGGGCTCATAAACTGGCCTTTTTTAAGGTTGACCACCTTACCGGTTGCAGCGGCAGCCTCCACCAGATCGGTCTGGCGAACAAGGAAGGCGGGGATCTGGAGTACATCTACGTATGCTGCGGCCATCGCGGCATCGCTGTTCTCATGAATATCGGTCACGGTGGGCACCTTGAAGGTCTCAGATACTTTTCTCAATACCTTTAATGCCTTCTCGTCGCCTATGCCTGTAAAACTGTCCACACGGCTGCGGTTGGCTTTTTTAAAACTTCCTTTAAAAATGTAAGGTATTTTTAGTTTATCGGTTATGGCGACCACTTTTTCAGCGATGCGCAGCGCCATATCCTCACCCTCAATGGCACAGGGTCCTGCCAGTAAGAAAAAGTTGTTGTCTTCTGTATGTTTTAAATTCGGAATAAGATTGAGTTGCATAGTATCGATTTAAGAAAGTAAATATAGGATTTTGAAATTTACGATGTACTTCAATTGCGATTGATAAAGGCTTGCCTATCTACATTGCAAAAATAAAAATGATCAAATGATAAGGAAATTCAATTAAATTTGACCAATTCAAAAATGTAAAGTATATTTGTCATTAAGTTAAAAAAACTTTACAAATATAATTATTATGAAAACACAGAACATTTTAGAATGCGAGTCCAATCAATTGGAAAAATTGCGGTTTTTGCCTTATGCTTATAAGCCTATAGGTTTTATTGCCCTCGCCTTATCAATTGCTGGCCTTGGCATTATTTATTTTATGAAAGTGGAGGCAATGCTCATCAAAGAGGTGTTAAAGAGTTTATTGCTGCTGTCGATGTTGCTCGTTTCGGTTACCAAAGAAAAGAGCGAGGATGAATATACCCTCAGGCAGCGCGCCAAATCTTATATTTTCGCTTTTGTAATAACGGTACTTTACGCCATTTTTCAACCGTATGTGGATTATGCCGTTGCATTTTTGCTTGAGCCAAAGGGGGCCGTTTATAAGGAATACAACACTTTTGTGATCATCTGGTTTATGCTCTTTATACAAATTGGGTTTTATTATGTGCTAAGGATTACTCGATAATGAAGAATACACTAAAAGTTGAGCGTGCCATTCTGAACATCACCCAAGAGGAACTCGCCACGAAAATCAACGTATCGAGACAGACCATCAATTCTATTGAGAAAAACCGTTATGTGCCATCCACGGTCCTGGCTCTTAAATTAGCATTGATTTTTGAAAAAAGTGTAAATGAGATCTTTGAACTGGAAGCGGGAGATTGATACCAAATCACGCGCAGAATTTGCTTTGATTTTTCTAAATCCTGATATGTTCTGCGCTTGAAAATCACATATAAAAAAAGGTTATCTTAGTTCCCATTTTCAACCAAAACCTTCACCTTATGAACATTATTGAAGAACTTCAAAAAGAGCTTAAATCAGAGCACGGGACCACCAAAAAGTTTTTGGAGCATTATCCCGACGGTAAGAACGATTGGAAACCGCACAAGAAATCAATGGCCCTGAAATCTTTGGCTACGCACATCGTAGAGATTTTTGCATGGCCAGAGGTAATCCTTAATACCGAATATATGGATTTTGCGGAAAATCCCTATCAACAACCCGATCTCAAAACAGAGGGTGAGCTTCTGCAAAAACTGGAGGAAAATTATGAAAAAGGCGCAAATGCACTTAAAAATCTGAGTCCGGAACAATTAGATGGCAGTTGGGACATCCGGCAGGGCGATCAGGTTTATATGAAATGGTCTAAATATGGAGCCATACGTCATACCCTTGATCAGATTACGCACCACCGTGCGCAACTGGGCGTTTATTATCGCTTAAACGACATCTTTGTGCCGGGAAGTTATGGCCCCTCGGCTGATGATCAGTAAAATTGAAAACTGCCATCAATGGTCAATTTTTGGTCTTTTTTATCCTAAAATATTCATTATTAATACTTAATGAATTTTTTTTTTGGCGTGATCCTGGGTTTATAGCCAAAAACTTCTTTATCCAACAACTTCTTAAATCAATAAAATACCCGTATCTTTGCGCCCTTAAAAACAGGGCATCCCTATGAACATCAAAAATATAGCGATCATTGCGCACGTTGACCACGGAAAGACAACTCTTGTGGACAAGATTATGTACCATTGTCATCTTTTTCGTGATAACGAAAACACAGGTGATCTTATTCTCGACAATAATGATCTGGAGCGTGAGCGCGGTATTACCATTACTTCAAAGAATGTTTCGGTAATCTATAAAGATACCAAGATTAATATCATTGACACTCCAGGTCACGCCGATTTTGGTGGTGAGGTTGAGCGCGTGCTCAACATGGCAGATGGTGTGCTCTTGCTCGTAGATGCTTTTGAAGGGCCTATGCCACAGACGCGTTTTGTACTTCAAAAAGCGATAAACCTTGGTCTGAAACCCTGTGTGGTCATCAATAAAGTAGATAAAGAAAACTGTACTCCTGAGGAGGTACACGAGAAGGTTTTTGACCTGATGTTTGAGCTTGGCGCCGAAGAGTGGCAGTTAGATTTCCCTACCGTTTATGGTTCTGCAAAGCACAATTGGATGAGCGAGGACTGGCAGGAACCTACAGACAATATTGAGCCGCTCCTTGACATGGTGATCGAGCATATCCCTGATCCGGTGATCAAAGAGGGCACAACCCAAATGCTCATTACCTCTCTCGATTTTTCTTCCTTTACCGGAAGGATCGCAATAGGTCGCCTTCAGCGAGGAATTTTAAAGGAAGGGATGAATATTTCGCTTGTAAAACGAGATGGGTCCATTAAAAAATCAAAAATTAAAGAACTGCATACTTTTGAGGGCGTAGGCCGTAAAAAAGTAGATGAGGTTCAGGCCGGTGATATTTGTGCTTTGGTGGGACTTGAAGGCTTTGATATTGGCGATACCGTTGCAGATTGGGAAAACCCTGAAGCGCTCAAGACCATCGCGATCGATGAGCCTACCATGAGCATGCTCTTTACAATTAATGATTCGCCTTTTTTTGGCAAAGATGGTAAATATGTGACTTCGCGTCATATCAAGGACCGTTTATGGAAGGAACTTGAGAAAAATCTTGCACTTCGGGTAGAGGAGACTGATAGTGCAGATAAGTTTATGGTCTTTGGCCGTGGGGTATTGCACCTTTCGGTATTGATCGAGACGATGCGCCGTGAGGGTTATGAATTACAAATAGGGCAGCCACAGGTAATTATTAAAGAAATTGACGGTGTAAAATGTGAGCCCATTGAAGAATTGACCATTGATCTTCCCGATGCAGTTTCCGGCAAAGCCGTAGAAATGGTGAGTATCAGGAAGGGTGAAATGCTGAGTATGGAAGCAAAAGGTGACCGCATGGTCTGCCAGTTTTTAATACCATCCCGGGGCATTATTGGGCTACGTAATCAATTGCTTACTGCAACAGCCGGAGAAGCTATAATGGCACACCGCTTTAAGGAATATCAGCCGCTTAAGGGTGATATTCCTGGAAGAAATAACGGTTCGCTCGTCTCTATGGAAAAAGGGCAGGCGATCCCATATTCTATAGATAAACTGCAAGATCGTGGAAAATTTTTTATGAAGGGCGTGGATCCTGGTGAAGACATTTATGAATATATTCAGAAAGATGAATACGTTGAGGTTACGCCGCATCATTTACGTTTGCGCAAGATCCTTCTTACTGAAAATGACAG
Organism: Leeuwenhoekiella sp.; assembly: GCA_965219335.1. Taxonomy (GTDB): domain Bacteria; phylum Bacteroidota; class Bacteroidia; order Flavobacteriales; family Flavobacteriaceae; genus Leeuwenhoekiella. Next base: position 460,075 of record CBDCNG010000007.1, on the reverse strand, counting down.
GAAACGTAATAAAATTATATGATCCTAGACCATCCTAAAATTCGGCAGGTTATTGGCGAAAACAGCCGTCAGGATGATATGACCGTTAATATAACCAAGACCAAAAAACTATCTAACGTGCGCTCTTCTGGCGCTGATGATAAGGCCAAAATTGTTCCCGCGATCAAATTCTCGCTGGAAGAAGCTCTGGAATATATTCAGAAAGATGAATACGTTGAGGTTACGCCGCATCATTTACGTTTGCGCAAGATCCTTCTTACTGAAAATGACAGGAAACGTAATAAAATTATTTAAGCAGCGCATTTAATGGTTTTTGAATAGCCGTTAAATGAGCGGCTGCATTAAGTTCAGCATGACGCATTGAGTTAAATAATTTAGTTAACCAAAGCAGATATTAAAGGCTGAATAAATTATAAATCCCCGGCAAAAATTGTCGGGGATTTTTTGTGATGCTACAATTGAATCTTTTTTGAAGGTTAAAGCTTTGGAAAGTTTGGAACAGGTAATATCTCATAAGTTTACAAACCTTGTGAGATCTCGCCATTTTCGACTTTTTGGCATGAAGCTCATAAACGATGTTCCTTGATCAGGACACAGATGCGGTTCAATGAATTTTCGTACTTTCCCATTATAAAATCAGACTTCTTGCCGCACTATAACGTCATAAAATACGAGACTTCCAGAAAAGCCGAATGGAACGCCTTTGTCGATTACCCGCTTGACCATCGGGGAGGCGCGAAAAATGCCACGTTCCTCTTTAACCGGGATTTTATGGAATATCATGCCGATAGATTTGAGGATTATAGCTTGATGGTTTTTGAAGGTGAAAAATTAGTTGCGCTCCTGGCTGCAAACAAGGTGGATGAAACATTGTTTTCTCATCAGGGCTTAACCTATGGCGGACTCGTTCTTTCAGCGAAAGCGAAAATGAAGGAGATTTTACCGATTTTTAAGAAAATTATGGCGTTTTTGGCCGAAAATAAGGTGAAAAACCTAATTATTAAACCCATTCCTTCCTCTTTACAACGAATCTGCCTGCTGAAGAATTGGAATATTTACTTTTTCTCGCTTCCGCGAAAACGGAGCGCGTGGAAGTTGCATCGGTGATCGATTATGGCAATCGGCTTCCGATTCAAAAAAACAGGCTTGAAGGTCTGAAAAAAGCCGAAAAAAACCAGCTAAAAATCATTGAAACAGACGATTTTTCGGATTTTTGGAATGAAATATTAATTCCTAACCTGAGCTTAAAACACGATGCCAGTCCAGTTCATTCCTTAGAAGAAATAGAACATCTGGCACGACTGTTCCCTAAAAATATCAGGCAATTTAATGTAATTGATTCAGAGGCTAAAACAGTGGCGGGCGCGACACTATTTGAATCAGAAAATGTAGCCCATGTCCAGTATATTTCAGGCAATGCAGCTAAACAACAATTGGGCAGTTTGGATTTTCTCTTCCACCATTTAATAGAACAGGTTTTTGCGGGGAAGAAATATTTTGATTTTGGCACCTCTAATGAAAATCAGGGCAAAAACCTCAATTCTGGGCTCAATTACTGGAAAGAAAGTTTTGGTGCGCGTACGTTGGTTTATAAAATGTATAGCGTTAAAACCGAAAATCACCACATGCTCGATAACGTTTTACTATGATTCCTTTTCTCGATTTAAAGAAGGTCAACGCGCGTTTTAAGAACCAATATAACAATTGGTTCAGTACTTTTTTAGAGAGCGGTCAATATATTTTAGGCGCAGCGGTAGCGCAATTTGAAAAGGAATTTGCAACATATTGCGGTGCTCCCCTTTGTGTGGGTGTGGGCAATGGCCTGGATGCACTGCGGTTGATTTTTGAAGCCTATATCGTTTTGGGCAGGTTGCAAGTGGGAGATAAAGTCCTGATCTGCGCCCACAGCTATATCGCCACCGCACTTGCGGTAAAACAGGCGGGGCTCGTTCCCCTTTTCGCCGAAGCGGAGAAAAAGCACTTCAATTTTGACATCAAAAAATTAAATGAACTGGATGATCCGGCTCTCAAGGCGATCATCGTAACGCATCTTTATGGCGAGATAGGGCCTATGGAAGCGCTATCTGCTTTCGCGAAAGCAAAAAAATGCCTGTTGATCGAAGATGCGGCTCAAGCACACGGTGCGGAATTAAACGGAAAAAAAGCAGGAAGTTTGGGCGATGCAGCCGCGTTCAGTTTCTATCCTACCAAAAACTTGGGAGCGCTGGGCGATGGGGGAGCGGTCACTACAACAGATCAAAAACTGGCGGTAACCGTAAAAAAACTACGCAACTACGGTGCTTCTTCAAAATATGAGAACGATCTTGCGGGTTTCAACTCGCGCCTCGATCCCTTACAGGCGGGTTTTCTTTCCATAAAATTGAAAGTACTGGATGCCGATAATCAAAGACGCCGGCAGATTGCTCAGCGCTATTTTTATGAATTGAATAACTCCCTGATCAAGTTGCCTGTTTATGAAGAAAGTTTAAATCACGTGTTTCATATCTTTCCCGTCCTGGTGCTCAAATAGAGCGGAATTCCTGGAATATTTGGGAGAAGAAGAAATTGGTTTTTTGATCCATTATCCCATTCCGCCACACAAGCAAAAGGCATTAAGCGCGTACAATTCTTTATTTTTCCCGGTGGCTGAAGAATTGGCCAGTCAACTGGTTAGCCTTCCCATTAGCCCGGTGATGACTGATGCAGATGTGCAGCAGGTCATCACTGTGATAAACCGTTTTTCATGATCAGAAGGATACGCCAGTTTATGGGAAATAACGTGCTTTTAAAGATCACTTCGGTTAATTCGCTTGCCATTGGCGTACGCATTGTTGCGGGATTTATCACCTCAAAAGTGGTGGCAATTTACCTGGGAGCCCCGGGAATGGCCCTTTTGGGAGACCTGCGCAATTTTATGGGCTCTGTGCAGAGTATTGGGACGTTGGGGATTTCAAACGGCGTGATAAAATATACCGCGGAGTTCAAAAAAGATAAATATGAGCTATCCCGTCTGCTTTCGACCTCTTTTTTCCTGATTTTGGGCACCACCTTGCTGGTTTCCGGGATCCTCTTTTTCGGTGCCGAATTCTGGAGCGGGCTGGTCTTTAAACACATGACCGGGTTTATCTTCGTCTTTAAATTAATGGCCCTGGCGCTCCCGCTATATGCCATCAATACCTTTCTGCTCGCGGTGATCAACGGGTATGGAAAATACAAGCTCATCATATTTATAAACATCGCGATCAATGTCCTCAGCTTACTGGTAACGGCAGGTTTAATCATTACCCATCAGATTGTCGGGGCGTTTATCGCCATTGCCACGGTCCCTGCAATGGCAATTCTGATCACGCTGTTGCCTTTGATCCATAAAAGTACAGGTCTCCGGCTTATTAAGCCGCGATTTTTCAAAACAAAGTATCTTAAGAAATATATGTCGTACACCGGGATGACCGTGGTTTCCGCTATGCTCACGCCGTGGATATTTATAGGCATCCGCCAGCACATCATCAATGTGGATGGCATGATCGAAGCCGGTTATTGGGACGCAATGCTGCGCTTATCAGACTATTATCTCATGTTCGCCACTACCGTTTTGACCCTTTATGTACTTCCAAAATTAGCGGCAGCGCGCACCGCTGCGGGTTTCCGGCAACAAATATTTGATTTTTATAAAACCATTATGCCACTATTGGGTTTGGGGCTCATCGTGGTATTTTTCCTAAAAAGCTACCTGGTACAGTTGATCTTTACAACCGATTTTTTGTACATGTTGCCCATATTTAAGTGGCAGCTGGCCGGGGATTTTTTCCGGGTGGCATCTATAGCGATCGCTTATCAGTTTATTGCCAAAAATATGTTCTGGTATTTTGTCATAACTAATTTGCTGTCGCTTGCCATTATTTACGGGAGCAGTATATTTTTTATAGATCATTATGGTTTTGTGGGAGCCGGGATTGCGCATTTTTTTAGTTATGTACTTTATTTGGGCATTGTACTTTTCATTTTTAGAAAACCTCTATTTGATCTGAGATGATAAAATCACTAGCTTCATTACGCTTTGTTTTTGCTCTTTTAGTCTTCTTGGGTCATGTACATATACTCAAAGATGCTATATGTACTGGTTACACTGAAATATTAGGCCCAAAGAAATGGATGGTTATTTAATGAGAGATGTGGCCAATCCAGAAGCTCTAAAGTTTAATAGCGATTGGATTTGGAATGTAAGAAGGACTAATACTCCTGTTTATAATATTGGAAGAAGTGGCTACAGTATTTTTTATAATAAAATCGAAATGCCTGCTATGTATAACTATTCGAGAATGATAAATGTAAATACTTTTGAGTATTTTGGTAATCGACTAAGATTTTCAGCATGGTAGATCACTTGTGGGAAAAAGAACGCATAAGATTAATACGTAATCACGCAGACAACTATCTTAAAAAAAGAGGTTTTGGGATTAGTAATATAGTAGAAAATACTAGGGATGGGGGATATGTATCTTATGAGAATAAGATAGGAACTAAGATCATAAGAATAACTTTCCTACCCAATTATGATGTGCTATTTATCAAAAAAGAAAATATTTTATCTTTTATTGTCAAATCAATATTTAAACAACACCTGGTAACTAAAGAATTGTCCATAAAGTCCGAGTTGTCTTTTGGATTTATAAATGATGAGAATTTTGTTTTTTTTCTTAAAAAGGCTTTAGCTTACATTGATACTCATAATTTAATTTGATTTGCATCCTCTAGAAATTAATTTTGAAGATTTGACACTCTTAGTTAATTTGGAAATCGAAACAATATCCGGAGATTGGGATAATCACTTTTTAAACCGAAATCCAACCATAAAAGAAGGCTTAGATTTCAACTATGACTGGATAACTGGTAAATTGGATAATGGATATAAAGTTTTTGATATAGGCATGGGAGGATATAACAATTATAGTCCTAATTATAGAATGGAAACCGATATGATTTATATAAGAAATTACCCTACTATTAAAACAAACTTCAGTTCTTATTTAACTGGAAGATCAAGATTTGCTTTATGGAACAATTAGAAAAAAGTCAGTTTTTAGCTAATATATTAGAACTATGTGTGAAAAATTTTGATCATTTAGATTTTACGAATAAGCCTTATAACAAATCATATGAAATAACTAAAGCCGCTTATGAAACTAGAATTCTAATAAATCAAAGAAACTCAAATTTTTCAATTGAAATATTATTGGAAGATTCTTTTGTAACTGAAGCAATTATATGGCGAAACCACTTACTTAGAAAAAATAAATATTCAGTTCTTAAAGATTCTCGTGTTTTTAATGCAAAGCATGCAACGCAAAAATTAAAATTTAAAAAGCTAGCGGAACTATTTGAGGCCGCGATTAAAACTAAACTTCAATAAAAAACCATACAAAATTTTCAGGAAAGCTATCAAGATTAAATTCAAAATAGTTTAGAAACGCTCTAACTAAGAATTACTACATTTTGAATTATGAATAACTTAAATCTAACATCAGGTGAAAACTTTTTTTTGAACGTATATCGGTATTTTGAATTTATACGGCTAAAGGGATATAAAGGGGAAAATTTTAGTTTAAGTGATAGAGGTTCAAAATATCTAACTTTTTATAATCACTTAAAATCGCAGAAAATTTCAATAATTGAAACTGAAGATGGTTTCTTAGATTTTGTAATTGAAAAAAAAAGTTTTTTTAAAAAACCCATTTCTTTTTATGAACTGACAGACATAAAGTATACTGGTGTTAAATATTTTTCTCAGGTAATCAAGTCAAATAAAATCATAATGGATTCTATTTAGAAAGCAATCAAAAGGCACTGTCAAAAAATATTAGCCATTTTAAATTTTATGATTTTGCTTTAGTGCTACCACCATCTTTATTTAACCAAAATCAGGACTTAAAAGATTAAAATTTATGAAAAGTATCATTCTATTTTTAAGTACGGTAATTTTATTAAATTCCTGTGATGTTGAAAATACCTCGGACTGCCATAAAATAATTACGGTACTGAATAATACTGGCAAGGCGATATATGTCAAAGGCAATTATCAGTATCCCAACACAGACGATTATAAAACCAGTCAAAATCCATTGAATTCCGGTTATTCCAAAGTTTTGGCACACCAGTCAAGCCAAGGCAATAATAACTCTGAAACTGCACTCCCGTCTTTCGGTACGTGTTATGAAACGATATATGCAACTCAAATTGAATCGGATACGATGATGGTGTACATTTTTGATGGCCCAACTTTAGAAACTAAAGGCTGGGATTACATCAAAGAAAATGAACTCGTTTTGAAAAGGTATGATCTAACGCTCAAAGATTTGGATAGCCTGAACTGGACGATCACTTATGATGGGGATTAGTTAGAAGAAACAGGTTAAAACCTCATTTCAAGGTCATAACGCTTCTGGTTAACGTACTGGTTACATTGGAATATTAACTAAACAAACCTCTAACTCTATTGATCAAGGAAGTTTGGGGGCTTCAAGACAAACATTTACTCCTGACGATTTTATTGATGCTGTTGGAATAGACCATTTTGAACCTACTTCAAACGGTTTTTTAAACTGCACCTTATAAAAGCTTCTTCCATGCTTTAAGATATTCTTCCGCAACCCGCATATAATCATGTTGCTCTTCAATAAAGTGTCTGGCATTTTTGGAGATTTCGGCGATTTTTTCCGGGTTTTTGACAAGCTGTTCCAGGTCTTCCGCGATCTCCTTCGCTGTACGTTTTGTGTTGATCGCGACCGTATTGGGTGCGAGGCCATAATGTTCGCAAAAGGCTTTCCCGGCGCCTGTAAACACCACTTTTCCCTTGGCCATTGCTTCCAGCGCATTATAGCCTTGATCCTGCGCGTAATTCTGGTCAAGCAGAATATGCGCGCGGTCGTATTGCTGGATGTATTCCGAATAGGGAAGGCTTTCGGCAGTAATTATTTTAATCTGATCGGGGTATTTCTTGGCCATGATTTGAAGCGCTGCCTCAAAAAGATCGTTCCCTTTTTTAAAGTAATTGATCCGGTTGATCCCGTGAAAAATGACGGTTTTTCCTCTCGTGGCCAGAGGGATTGCCCTGATTTTATCCGTGTTGACCGGGTTTGGGATCAGCCCCAGGTATTGGGTATGTCCCTTTAACGGAAGGTGATAATCCAGATCAGTCGCAATAACCCCATCGATCATTTTAAAGAGCGCATCGTGAAGTTGTTTATATTCCGGTTTTAGGTATTTTAATGCCGAAAACAGCTGTTTTTCGCCGATTTTACCGGCCAAAAAGGGGGTAAAGATCGAGGGTTTGATTTTTTTCGCGTAGGCGAAATGTACGCTGGTATAATCGGTGCCGCAAGAGAGCAGGAACAGTTTTTTGTTGTTTTGGTGAAGGAAGGTCGTGATCTCCAGTTCCAGTTTTGGGCTGGTCTGGAACGGACTTTCATTGATGAGCTGTACCACATCAAACCCTTTCAATCGGTGGGAAATCCTTTTAAAATCCCTGCGCAGCACCGATTCTGAAATATCCCAATGCAATAGACGCAGAAGGGCAAGTTTAAATTTTTTGGCAAATCCCTGTTCAAATCGCCGTCCCAAACGGATATCTACCGGGAAAGCCTTAAAACCGTCCCCGTGGCCCACAATAACGACTTCATGGCCCAGTGCGCGGAGGCCTTCTTTCAGGGAATTGTGAAGCCTGCTGTATTCGCCTACGAGTAAGATGCGCATGTAGTATCTTTATCGATCAAAATTATAGTATGCAAGATAACGATAAAAAGAAAATCTGTATAGTGGTACAAAGCCTTGGTGGGGGCGGTGCCGAGCGTACAACCGCTCAGCTTTCGCAATTATTGAGTGTATTGGGACATGAGGTACATCTTGTTACAATCCTAAATCGAATAGATTACGATTATGGTGGGACTTTGCATAATCTGGGAGAATTAAAGGATAGCGATGATAGTTATTTGGGAAAAATAAGGCGATTTCTTTATTTTAAAAGCTTAATGAAAAAACAACGTTTTGATTTGATAATCGATAATAGGCCTCGTAGCAGTTCATTTAGAGAACTCATGTATTATCTGTTTTTATATGATATATCAAAGATAATTTTCGTTGTGCATAATTTCGCAATTGACAAATATTTTCCAAAACGGGATTGGATAGCATCTTCCTATAGGAAAGCAAAAAAGATCGTTTGTGCTTCCAATGAGATTGCTACGGCAGTTGAAAAAAAGTATGAATTTGACAATATATCGGTCATTTATTATCCATTGCCTCATTTGAGTGATGGTGTTTCATTAAATGGTAAAGACCCTTATATATTAGTCTATGGCCGTTTTGATGAAAAGGCAAAAAATTATTCTTTATTATTGGAAGGTTATGCCGGGAGTATACTTTCCAATAATGGTATAAAATTGGTGCTCATGGGTGAAGGTCCGGATGAGGCGTTACTCAGAGCGAAAGTCCTCGAATCCGGCCTAAAAGATCACGTGCTTTTCCAAAAGTTTGTGACCGATCCGGCCGCAATTATAAAAGGTGCGCGCTTTACGGCTCTTACAAGTAGGCATGAGGGCTTTCCCATGGTTCTGATAGAGGCTCTCTCCCTGGGCGTCCCTGTGGTGAGCGTAGATTGTCACTCGGGTCCCAAAGAAATTATCACAAACGAAGAAAACGGCCTGCTGGTCGAGAACCATAACCCTGCAAAATTGGCCGCAGCCTTTGACCGGATGGTTACCGATAAAGTGCTTTACGCGAAAATGAAGCGCCATGCAAAACCCAGCGTGGACCACTTAAAACCGGATAAAATCGCCAAAAAATGGCAGGAATTAATTGTAGGAAATGAATAGAAATACCCTTTCTGATATACACCTCATAAAAATCCCGAAAATAACCGATCCGCGGGGGAATTTGGCCGTTATTGAGCGGAATACCGTACCTTTTGCCATAAAACGGGTCTACTATCTGTTTGATGTGCCCAACGGCTCTTTTCGTGGCGGGCATTCCCATAAAGAACAACAGGCTTTTTTAGTTGCCCTTAGCGGGAGCTTTAACGTCGTTCTGCACGATGGGACCGAAAAGAAGCACATCACCCTCAAAAAACCGGATGAAGGCCTGCTGATCCCCACGGGAATCTGGCGGGAACTCGATGATTTTTCGTCTGGCGCGGTATGTCTGGTGGTCTCATCGGGCGAATTTGACGAAGAGGATTATATCCGTGATTTTGATGCTTTTTTAGCTTCTAAAGGCGCTTAAACGTAGCCCCAGAATTTCCAGGTAACCTTTGATCCTGATTAAGAGGCGAAGTGAGGTTCTGTTAAGTCTCAGTAGAAACCGTTGTCTTTGGTTCAGGTTTTTTGGATCAATGCTTTCGCGAAAGCGTTCAGCACCAGGTTCATCATTCCATAATTTGGCTTTAATAGCAAAAGAATACCGGTTAAGATCGATAAATTTTTGGAGCTGGGGATTGTTTTTTTCCTCTTCCCTGAATTTTTCAAGATCAATTTTTTGGCAAAGTGAATTCGAGGTGTTCGCCAGGCTATCATAAACAAAATTATAGCGTACCCTTATTTTAGTGCTGAATGCGGTGCGGTACTTTAACCCAATGCGTATCCACATATCAGTGTCCTGACCGCTTTTGATGCTTTCGTCAAAAAGGCCTATTTTATCAAAAACCTTCCGTTTTACTACTATACTGCTGCTGGTCAAAAGTGTATTTTGATAACTGGACTCAAAATAATCCAGCAAGAGTTGGTCTTTATTCTTAGGGTTCCTAAAGGAATACTGCGATGGGAAAAAACCGTTGGGCGACCCGATCTCGACCGCTGTCGCGAAAACTTTGGAGCCCGGAAAGCTTTGCTGTAGATTTTCAATTTCTTCAAGATAGCCCGGCATCCAGAAGTCATCACCGTCCAAAAGGGCGATAAATTTCCCCGAAGCTTCCATAATCCCACGGTTGCGAGCTGCAGAAGCGCCCAGGTTTTCCTGATCGAGAATACGCAAACGGGGGTCAGTAAATTGCTTTAGCACCTGTAAACTTCTATCGGTGGAGCCATCGTTGACCACAATGACCTCAAAATCTTTAACGGTCTGATCAAAAACACTTTTTAAGGTTTTGGCAATATGTGCTTCCTTATTATAAACCGTAACAATTACTGAAAATTTAAACATGTTCCTCATTTTTCAGTTGAACGAAATGGCCAAGACGGTACAGGTCAAAAAGCAGTAACGACGGATTTTCTGAGAGCAGATTGCGCCTGATTCCGCTTTTTGTAATGAAGTAAAAAGTTAAAAATACCCGTTTAAGGCCTGATTTCTCAAGCTGGCAGGCATATTTGGTAAGTTTTACATCCTCTGCTTGGATGAGTTTCTCCCGCAAAAAATCAATTAGGACAGCGACCGATGCTAATGATTTTTCAAGAAATTCTTCGTTGTTTTCAAGCCCATGATGGAGTACAGGGTTATTGATATGCGTTACATCAATCTTTTTTTTCTTGAGATCCTGACCAAAAAGCGTGTCCTCGTGGCGAGAATTGGGTATGGACTCATTGAAACGAACTTTTTCAAAAACAGCTTTTTTGATAAGGAAATTAAGCGTCAAGAACCGTAAATAAGGCATTCTTTTTCTTTCAGTAACGGAAAGGGCCTCCCGCGATTTTCCGTACTTCCAGCGCAGGATTTTGTTTTTTTCCGGGGCTTCCAGTTGATAGGCGATACCGCCATATACCACCGAGGCTTGCGTTTTAATATAGGGTATATATGAGGCGATAAAATTATTATTCATAGGGTATGTATCGGCATCCAGAAACAATATATACTCATAAGATGCATCTTTTGCCAAAAGGTTGCGTATGGAACTGCGGCCAATGTTCTTTTTTAACATTTTATAGCAACAATTAGGGATCGCATTGATCGCTTCATTTGATTCTATGGGCAGGGGAGAGGCGTCGTCATACACTACGATCTCATAATTGATACTACATTTTTCCGCCTGGTGGTGCATTTCTTTTACCAGTTCATAGACCGAAAAATTATAAGTAGGTATGAGGATCGAGAGCACTATTCGCTTTTTTGGGTCAGCAATATACGCTGTGTTGGGATTCCTAAAGTGAGGTTTTCTATGTTTAAAACCTTTACCTTATCAAAACCATTTTGCAGTAGGCGGTTCCGTAGGCCATCAATAGAGTAAACGCGCACATGATCTTCCTGGCCAAATGCTTTTAGCCTAGCTTTCGCGGTGACAATAGAAGGGTCTTCATAAGTTTCGCCCTCTTTAAATGGTGTTTGGATAAGACAGATCCCATTGGGTTTCAAAATACGTGAAAGTTCGTTTATAGCTCTCACATCATCATCAATATGTTCCAGAATGTGAAAGCATATAATAAGATCTACCGCATGTTTAGCTAAGGCTATATTTATGATGTCCAAATGATGATCTGCCAGGAACTCATCGCTAAAATCCGTTGAAATATAGGAAATATCGGGATTTTCCCTGAGTTTTCGGTAAAGGCTGCGCAATGGTGAAAAGTGTAGCACGGTCCCGTACAGGAGTTTACCGTCTTCAAGGAGGTGAAAAAGGGCCCGGGTGCGCGATCGGCTTCCACAAAAAGGGCAGAGCAGATCACCAGCGTCAAGATGCACAAATTTTTTCAGATTAGTACCGCAAATGTTGCAGCGATATTGGCTTCCGCGAAAGCGAAACAAAAATAAACTCCGTAAAAAGGGTTCAAACCTCAATAAAAATCGCTTTGGTAAGACAGAAAATGCGATTTTTTTGATGGAAACGTAATTCATTGATTATTTTAATTCTGACCTTAAAATAGAAATATGTAGACTTCGATATAATTTACTTTCAGAAATTCACTCAGCCACCTATGTCAAATGGGCGTTATTAATTTACACGTTGTAGGTTGTAGACTGCGCACATTTCTTAAAATCACTAAGTCTAAATTCAAATCGTTTTCTGTACCACCTCAAAGATCTTGCTCCCATCACATTTTAGCGTTTTTGAAGGATATTTAAGCAACAGGGCATAATCATGGGTGGCCATAAGGATGGTATTGCCGTTGTCGTTAATCTCTTTAAGCACGCCCATCACTTCTACAGAGGTTTGCGGATCTAGGTTTCCCGTGGGCTCGTCGGCAAGGATGAGTTCAGGATCGTTAAGTAGGGCACGGGCGATCGCAACCCGTTGCTGCTCGCCGCCAGAAAGCTGATAGGGATATTTAAACCCTTTGGTTTTCATATCCACTTTATCAAGCACAGAATCAATACGCTTTTCGATCTCATTTTTGTCCTTCCAGCCGGTTGCCTTGAGCACAAAAAGTAAGTTGTCACGTACCGTGCGGTCGTTAAGAAGTTTAAAATCCTGAAAGACCACACCCAGTTTTCTGCGCAGATAGGGGATTTGCTTTTGCTTTAGCGATGGGAGGTCAAAGTCTACAATGCGTCCCTGACCCTGTTGCAGAGGCAGATCTGCATAAAGCGTTTTCATAAAGCTGCTTTTTCCCGAACCGGTCTTTCCGATAAGATAAACAAATTCGCCCTTATTGATCGTTATGCTCACATCAGATAGGATCATGTTTTCGCGTTGATAGATGGAGGCACCCGTGAGTTTTAGGACTTCTATGGCAGACATTACGGTTTATTATTTCGTTTTCAGGTCAAAAGTAGGAATTTTTAAGAAACGACCATCATCTTTGGGCTGTTGCTTTTTAGGGAGGTATTCGCGGCTATGTTTGTTAAAGCCTTTAAAAACCAATTTAACCCTTAACATAATTATCGCATTTTTGCAGCGTTGTTAAAGAAGGCAACTTTAGGCCAAAAGCTCAATGAGTTGTCCACAGCGCTAACAAAACTTAATTTTATGATCCGTCGATCTTATTTCCTTATACTGTTTCTGACTTGTTTCGCTTTCGCGGAAGCGCAGCAATCGGCAGCATTCACCAATGGGTTGGTCAAGTACAATAAAGCCCTGACACTGTATGCCAATAAACAATATCTCCCTGCACAAAACCTTTTTGAAGAGGTTAAGCAATCCAGCACAGATCCCACGGTAAAGGGTGACTGTGCGTACTATATTGCCAATGCCGCCGTGCGGCTTAACCAAAAGGGAGCAGACCAGCTGATGCAGGATTTTGTAGAGCAATACCCCACGAGCACCAAGCGGAATTCGGCCTTTAAAGATGTAGCCGATTATTATTTTGAAAACGGCAGCTATAGCAAAGCCAAGCGCTGGTATGAGCAGGTCGCGGTAGGCAACCTGAACCGAAAAGAGCAGGACAAGTACAATTTTAATATGGGTTATGTACATTTTCAGACCCGTGATCCCGAAGTGGCCACGACCTATTTTGACCGGGTTCCCGATGATAGCCCGTATGCATCAGATGCCAAATATTATAAAGGTTTTATCGCCTACGGCAAAGATGATTATGACCAGGCCAAAGAACTCTTTGAAGAGGTGGAGGCCGAGGAGGGCAACAAGGAGGAGCTGGCTTATTTTAAAGCCGATCTTGCTTTTAAATCCGGTAATTTTGAGGAGGCGATCAAGCAGGCCCAAGCGCAGTTGCCCACGGCAGACCGCAACGAGATTTCTGAACTTAACAAGATTATTGGTGAGAGCTATTTTAACCTCGATCAATATGCCGAGGCCCTGCCTTACCTTAAGAAATACAGGGGCGATCGGGGTAAATGGAACAATACCGATTATTACCAGCTGGGCTACGCCTATTATAAACAGGGCGACTATGAGAATGCGATCAGCGAATTCAATAAGATCGTTGACGGTAAGAATGCCGTAGCACAGAATGCCTATTACCACCTGGCCGATGCCTATCTGCAGACCGGCCGCAAGCAGGAGGCGCTGACCGCTTTCCGCAATGCTGCGGAGATGGATTTTGTACCTAAGATCAAGGAGGATAGTGACCTGAATTACGCTAAATTAAGCTATGAAATTGGCAATCCTTACGAACCCGCTCCCAAGGCAATCACCAGTCATCTGGCAGCATATCCCAATTCGCCCGCTAAGCAAGAACTTGAAAATTTATTGATAGACAGTTATATCTCCTCAAAAAATTATGAGGCGGCGATGGGTCTTATGGAAAACAATCCTGCATTTGCCGATAAAGTTGCTTATCAAAAAGTCGCCTTTTACCGCGGCATTGAGGAATATAACAACGCAGATTATGATGCTGCGGTGGTCAGTTTCAGGAAGTCACTCAAAGATCCGCAGACACCGGAGTTTACCGCTCGAGGTCAATACTGGATTGCTCAGGGGGAATATAACCAGAACCGTATGGATGCTGCGATTACAGATTTTAAAAAATTTGAACAAAACCCCGACTCCCGAGATGTTGATGAATATACTACCGTATCTTATGATATTGCCTACGCCTATTTTAAAAAGAAGGAATATGGTCAGGCCGCTACCTATTTTGAAAAATACGTGAAAAGTAACCCGGCTGATGATGTGCGCAAAGGCGACGCTTACATACGCATGGGCGACAGCCATTTTATAGACCGTCAATACTGGCCGGCGATGGAGGCGTATAATTCGGCACTTGAGGTGCCCGGTTCAGATAGGGATTACGCCACTTTTCAGAAGGCGATCTGTTATGGTTTTGTGGATCGCAAAGCACAAAAAATAGAGGGGCTCAAGGATTTTGCCTCCCGCTTCCCATCTTCCAGTTACCGCGATGATGCGTTATACGAGCTTGGTAATACCTATGTCTCTATGCAACAGAATGATCAGGGCGTTGCAGCGTATGATCGATTGGTGCGCGAGGTGCCCAAGAGCAAGTTTGTGTCTAAGGCTTTACTGAAAAAAGCCCTTATTTACGATAATACCAACCGTAGCAATGATGCGCTAGACCTATTTAAAAAAGTGGCGACCGATTTTCCCGGTACACCGGAAGGCGTGCAGGCGGTAGCTTCTGCAAAATTAATCTATATTGATCAGGGCCGCGTGGACGAGTACGGGACTTGGGCAAAGAGCCTTGATTATATTTCAGTTGAAGATTCTGAACTTGATGATGCAGCCTATGCATCTGCGGAAAAACAGTTTGTAGAAAACAAAGGTGACAAC
Source organism: Leeuwenhoekiella sp. (assembly GCA_965219335.1). Lineage (GTDB taxonomy): Bacteria > Bacteroidota > Bacteroidia > Flavobacteriales > Flavobacteriaceae > Leeuwenhoekiella. The sequence goes on along the minus strand of CBDCNG010000007.1, from coordinate 444,975 downwards.
GCCAAAAAACAATTTGAGGAATATCTTAAGGATTATCCCAATGGCCAGCGTGCCCTGGAAGCTCATTTTTATTTGGGCCAATTATATTTCAAAGAAGAGCAGTTTGACCAGACCATTCCGCATTATAAATATGTGCTCAGTAAACAGCGCAGCGAATTTACAGAGCAGGCGCTCGCTCGTCTGGGACAGGTTTATCTGGGGCAGGAAAATTATTCTGAAGCCATCCCGATCCTCAAAAGATTGGAAAATGAATCAGATGTACAGCAGAACACGATTTTTGCGCAGAGCAATCTGATGAAATCCTATTATGAGCAAAAGCAATATGAAAATGCGGTGGCTTACGCCGAAAAAGTACTCGATAATACCAAAATTGACAATAAGGTAAAGAGCGACGCACAGGTCATTATCGCCCGTAGTGCTATGAAAACCAATAATGAAAACCGCGCAAAAGAGGCCTATGCACAGGTTAAAAAGATCGCCACTGGTGAGCTGGGTGCAGAAGCCTATTACTATGACGCGTACTTCAAAAATAAAAACAAGGAATATAAAGCCTCAAACGAGTCTGTACAGAAACTGGCCAAAGATTTTAGCGGGTATAAGGAATATGGTGCCAAAGGACTTCTACTTATGTCAAAGAATTTTTATGCCCTGGGTGACGCCTACCAGGCAACTTACATTTTGGATAATGTGATCAAAAATTTCACTGATTATCCAGATGTCGTTGCAGCCGCGAAAACGGAGCAGGCCAAGATCAAGGCTGCTGAAGCGAAAACAAACGCCTCGATAGAGAATTGATCTGCAAGGTATCGTCCGCCTTTTTCAGCGGACTACTTAGTAGGATCAGTCTTATATCCATTATATGTTATCTGTTTAATGTGACCAACAACTTGAAACTTCAAATTTCAAACTTTCAATCTGAAACCAAATCCATGAAGATCAAACATAGCATTCCCCTTTTATTAATGACCTTTCTCACGGTCGTTGCCGGAAAAATCTACGCCCAGGATAAGGATAATCTGGGTACAGAGGTCGTTAATGTGGTCAAGCCCTACACGCCTTCAATAGGTGACGCTTTTAAGGTCAAGGCCACACCAAAATTGGGAGACTCTACCAATACTGCTAAAAAGAAAGTGACCTATGGTATATTCTCAGTCCCGGTGGCTTCTACATTTACCCCGGCAAAGGGAGAGGCCGCGCAGGTCAAAAAGGCCAAAAGGGTAAAACTGTATGACAACTACGCCACCCTTGGTTTTGGAACCTATACCAGCGCGCTGGCCGAATTTTACAGTAATTTTGAGATTGACCGCGATCAGAATTTCGGGATTTACCTTAACCATAACTCCTCGCAGGGAGGCATTAAAGATGCAGTGCTTGATGATAAATTCTATGATAGCAACTTAAACTTTAATTATACTTCCAAAGGCCGTGATGCCAGTTTCCGTACAGATCTAGACCTTGAACATCAGCTTTACAATTGGTACGGCATTGATGATTTTACGGCGATGTCTTCACCTATGCTTCTTGATGGTATCGATCCTCAGCATTCTTTTTACGGTGCTGGGCTCAGTGCTTCGGTAGATCTTTTTGATTCCTTTTTTGACGGGGCAACGGCGAGTGTGCGTTATTTTGGCGACAGCTATAATTCTAGTGAGATACGCGCTGTAATAGCGCCCAATATAGAATTTCCCATTACTGATGAGACGATAAAATTGGGGCTTAAAGCAGACTACGTTAACGGAAGTTTTGACCGCAATTACAACAATTCGCAAGAGCTTAAATATAGTCATTTAGTACTCTCGGGATCTCCATCGCTAAAAGTTTTACGCGATGATCTCACCTTAAATCTCGGGATTACCGTTGCAGCAGATCTGGATACTGAAAACAGTAATACAGATGTGAATTTTTATCCTAATGTAAGCGCTTCCTACCGTTTACTGGGCGATTTTGTAACGGCTTATGGTGGTCTTGAGGGCGGACTGCAGCAGAATAGTTACCGTGATTTTGCACTTGAAAACCCGTTTATCTCCCCCACGATAGAGAATATGACGCCCACCGATGAAAAATACAATGGCTATCTGGGCATCAAGGGTAAATTATCGACCAGTCTTAGCTACAACCTCCGTGGCAGTTATATCAACCAAAATAACAATCCGTTTTTTAAAAATAATCCGCGGTATGAAGATACGAACGGAAACTTGGGCAACGAAAATTATCAGTACGGAAATTCCTTTAATGTGGTTTTTGATGATGTGCGTACCCTTTCCTTTTTTGGGGAGATCAATGCTGATGTAACCGGAAACCTAAAATTGCGCCTCAACGGCGAGTTTTTCAGCTACAATACTGATAATATCGCAGAAGCCTGGAATATGCCCACTTATAAATCCTCTCTTTTTGCCGATTATCAGATCAGCGAAAAATGGTATGCTGGGACCACCTTGTTCTTAGTAGGGGAGCGTAAGGATGAGATGGACGTAACCGGCCCCTTTGTCACAACAGATCCACAGATTATTACCCTCGACAGTTATTTTGATGCCAATGCGCACTTAGGCTACCGTTTCAACGATCAGCTTTCGGCATTTGGGCGTGTCAATAATATACTGGATAACTCGTATGATAAATGGTTAAACACACCGGTGCAGGGCATTCAGGCCTTGATCGGAGCGACTTATAAATTTGACTGGTAATTTTTTCGCTTAAAGCGAAAAAAATTATCCTACAAAAACCTCACGGACTAATGCTTATTTTTTAGCATTGCCCGCTGAGGTTTTTTTACAAATAACTTCCAGGGGGCTATGTAGATTACCGTATATACGGGTCATTGGGCTAATCAAAGATAAGTGGCTCCCTGTTTTTTGTAGTTTAGCGGCAAACCAGCCAATAATTATAATGAAATACCTGATTCCAGTCCTTCTTTTTCTCATGCTTGGTGCCTGTCAATCCACTGACCATCGGTCTGAAGTGGATATGATCGTCACCAATGCCTCAGTGTATACAGTAGACTCTATTTTTTCTAAAGCGGAAGCCTTTGCGGTCAAGGATGGAAGGTTTGTTGAAGTGGGGAAGGACACCACAATTTTAGCCAAATACCGCACCAAAAGGAAAATAAATGCAAAAGGAAAATTCGTCTATCCCGGATTAATAGATGCGCATTGCCATTTTTACCGTTTTGGCACCAGTCTGCAAAGTGCTGACCTAGTGGGGAGCCAAAGTTTTGATGAGCTTTTGACCCGTGTAGCCGATTTTCAAAAAGAAAAAGGCCATTCCTTTATCTACGGGCGTGGCTGGGATCAGAATGACTGGGCGGATAAGGAGTTTCCAACAAAAACAAAATTAGACTCCATGTTTCCAGAAACCCCGGTTGTTTTACAGCGGGTTGATGGCCATGCCTATCTTGTTAATCAAGCTGCCCTGGATAAGGCAAAAATTGATGAGAAAACTCAGGTTGAGGGCGGTGAGATTATCAAGAGCAACAATAAAATAACCGGTGTACTCATTGACAATGCCATGGATAAAGTAAATAGGATCATGCCCCAGTTTACCACAGAGCAAAAAATTAAAGCCCTGCAAGACGCTGAAAAAATCTGTTTTGGTTATGGGCTTACCACCATTGACGAGGCCGGTATCCCGCGGGAGATCATTGAGCTTATAGATAGCCTGCAGACTGCAGGTAGCCTCAGAATGCGCATTTATGCCATGGTGGGCAATACACCAGAAGATCTGGATTATTATCTGTCAAAAGGAATTTTAAAAACGGATAGGCTCAACGTACGCGCGATAAAAGTCTATGGCGATGGGGCACTGGGATCGCGTGGCGCCGCACTTAAACAGCCCTATACAGATAGGAAGGGACACTATGGCGCAATGGTCACCGCCCCGGATAGCATTTATGCGCTTGCTGATCGCATTGCTGCCAGTGATTACCAGATGAATACACATGCCATAGGCGATAGTGCCAATGCTGTTGTATTAAGGGCATATTCCAGGGCACTGGCTAACAAAGCGAACCGACGTTGGCGTGTGGAGCATGCCCAGGTGATCTCTGCAGAGGATTTTGATTATTTTAATGAAAATATTCTTCCCAGTATACAGCCCACGCATGCCACGAGCGACATGTATTGGGCCGAAGATCGCCTGGGGGCCAAGCGTATGCAAGGTGCATATGCTTATAAGAAACTTTTGGATGAGTCCGGAAAAGTTGCTCTGGGTACAGATTTTCCAGTGGAAAATGTCAATCCATTCTATACATTTTATGCTGCTGTCGCGCGAAAGGATTTAAAACATTATCCAGTGGGTGGCTTTCAACCTCAAGACAAACTAAGTCGTGAGCAGGCCTTGCGCGGTATGACTATCTGGGCGGCTTACGCCAATTTTGAAGAAAACGAAAAGGGCAGCATAGAAACTGGGAAAATGGCTGATTTTATTATCTTAAATAAGGATATGATGACCATTCCACCAGATGAGATTCCAGATCTAACTGTAAATAGTACATATTTAGATGGAATTAAGGTGTTTTAAAGCTAATCTGAAAGGTTTTTAATACCTTTTCTGGAGTAGTTTCTAAATATTGCAATTAAAAACAGGTAATATAAAATCAAAACCTTCCCTAGAGCATAAAAAATCGACTTAAATCATTTAGAATTTAACGAAGGTGGGTCCACCCCTCTTCCTTGTGTAAAAACCTAAGACCCATAATTAACTTTTCATTTTAAATTGTCGTAATTGAAAAATCAATTAGACCAATCTTTTCATCTTGTAAAGAAAACTAACCTTCATAAGATTATCTCAATTAACGTCCTTTTGAGAGATTGCAAACCACAATACCTGTAAATTTCATTAAACATATTTTTAATCAACTAAAATAGAGTTATATGAAATTTTCAAGAAATGCATCAGCACATTGGGAAGGAACGATCAAGGAAGGTGTGGGTAATCTTACCACTGCCAGCGGTGCGCTCAATAAAGCCAAATATGCGTTTAAAACCCGTTTTAAAGATGATCCCGGTACCAACCCTGAGGAACTTATAGGGGCTGCACATGCTGGTTGTTATACCATGCAGTTATCAGATTTCCTTACTGAAGGGGGATATACCATCAACAGTCTTGATACCAAAGCCAAAGTTACTTTTGAGGATGCTGCGATTACGACCATTGACCTTGATCTTACCGGTGACGTCTCGGGTATTGATGAAAAGAAATTTACCGAGTTAGCGGAAAAAGCAAAGAAAAACTGCCCCGTTTCTAAACTACTCAATGCAGACATTAACTTAGAAGTGCATTTTAAATCTTAGATTTCCAAAAAACCGATCAGCTAGAAGATTACAAAGCCTTTCCTAAATGGAAAGGCTTTTTTTAGTTATAATGAGAGTTTCCTTAATCAGGGGAGGGAAATTTAAAAGCCCACTGCAGTATCATCCCCACGTTTATCAGCACCACCTTCCAGTTTACCATTTGGCAGTACGCGTATGCCATCTACTTTACCGAGGATAACAGCGTTTTCCTGTTGTACGTGATACCCTTTCGCCGTAAGGCTATCCAATAAAGATTGTTTAAATCCTTCTGGCTCAAAGGTAACAACATCGGGCATCCATTGATGGTGAAAACGGGGCGCGTTTACGGCCTCCTGCATGCCCATCCCAAAGTCTTCTACATTAAGTATCGTCTGGAGTACTGAGGTGATAATGGTAGAACCGCCCGGAGTGCCCACACTCATCCAAAGTTTACCGTTTTTTTCAACTATCGTTGGCGTCATGGAGCTCAACATCCTTTTTTGCGGGGCAATGCTATTAGCCTCTGCACCAATGAGGCCAAACATGTTGGGTGATCCCGGTTTGGCGCTAAAATCATCCATCTCATTATTGAGGAAAAAACCTAGATCATCAACGTAAAATTTAGAGCCATAGGCGCCATTGAGAGTAGTGGTTACCGCTATTGCGTTACCATATTGATCTACGATGGAGTAGTGGGTGGTTTCCATGCTCTCATGGCCTGGGATATTACCATGCTCTATTTCGCTTGACGGGGTGGCCATCTCAAAGCTAAAATTATTCATACGCTTCTTTAAATAAGATTCGCTGGTCATTTCCCTGACGGGAATATCCACAAAATCTGGATCGCCCAAAAAGAAGCTACGGTCTGCATAGGCACGACGTTCAGCCTCGGTAATGACCTGGATCGCCCTGGCGGAATTATGGCCATATTTGGTAATGTCATACGGAGCGATCATGCCCATGATTTGGGCAAGGCAAACCCCACCACTACTGGGTGGCGACATGCTGATAACGTTGAGGTCTTTGTATTTAAACTGGATAGGATCCCGCCATTTGGCCTCGTAGTTTTTGAGGTCTTCCAAGGTGATGATCCCCCCATGCTGTTGAACAAAATCAACCAAAATTTGGCCTGTTTTACCACCATAAAATTCTTTTCTACCAGTGTCGGAAATACGTTGCAACGTCTCCGCAAGTTTTACATTTTTAATAGTGTCGTTTGCCTTCCAGAATACGGTAGAATCCTGGCCAGGCCCAGCGTAGAGAATACGGTGTTTGTTTCCCTTTTTCCATTGGGGAGCATATTCCTTAAATCGCTCCTGCTGGTTTTGGGTCACGACATATCCTTTTTTCGCAAGGGCGATCACAGGCATTAGAATAGAGTCCATCGGCATGGATCCCAGTTTATCGTGTGCTGCGAAAATACCGGCAATCGTGCCGGGAACGCCCGTAGCCAAGGCACTTTCCCGACTTAGAGAATCCACGGGCTCACCGTTCTGGTCAAGGTACATATCTTTAGTAGCGGCCATTGGTGCCTTCTCGCGGTAATCGAGTGCGCCCGTCTCACCATTGGCCTTGCGATAGACCATAAAACCCCCACCGCCCAGGTTTCCTGCATAGGGGTAAGTAACCGCAAGTGCCATTTCTGTGGCAACCATGGCATCAAAGGCATTACCACCTTTTTTTAATATTTCGATACCGATCTTAGAGGCTTCCTTACGAGCTGAGACCACCATGGCTTTATCTGCAACCAGGCCTAACTGTACTTCTGGCTTCTGTTGTGAATGCTTGCCTTTGCAAGCGGTAAATACTATAAATAGGGCAAATAAATAGGATAAATAGTAATTTCTCATAGGTTTTATAGCTTCTTAGGGGTTTGCATATTAGGATCTTATTTAAAGTGAAATGTCAAAAAAGTCCAGATTGGATCTCTCGCAGACGTTCCTCTGAAAATAGCCGAAGTTCAGCAAAAAATAAAGTGAATTCATTTTCAAATTCGCTGTAATATTTTTCGAGATCCTCAACCGCCCCATCCATTTTGCTCTGATTTTTAGTGCGCCGGTTCATGTTATAAAGCACTTTGGCTATGCCTTCAATTTCTGCATAGCTCAACAACCAATTATCAGCGATCATGTATGGTGTCATTTTTTGGATACCGATAGTAAGCAGATTAAAGTTGTCGTGGAGCAACTGGTAAAAATCGGCTACATACTCGGCGAGCGGTTCATTGCTATAGGCTTTCCAATTTTTGGCCAGAAAATGGTCATAAAGTATATCAACGATCACACCGCTATAATGGCTATATTTTGCGTGCAGCCTTTTTGTACTCCGTCTTACAATGGGGTGGGCATCAGTAAATGTATCAATGGCGCGGTGCAGGATAATCCCTTTTTGAATGGCTAATGGGTATGTATTGTATTGCTTTCCCTTGATGCCATCAGCCATAAAATTTCCCAAAGTGACCATGTCATCATCGCCTGAAAGATAGATGTGTGCCAAATAATTCATGGGCTACAAATTACGATTTTAAGTATTTGTTCAAAAATAACCCATACTACTTAAACTTTCTATTCTACAGAAGTACTGAAATGTAACTCATAAATGCTCTAGAACGCTATCGCAATATCAACTTATCGATCAACTCGCGGCCCAGGGCTTCATTTAAGTTAGCTATTATTTTTTTATTCCCATAATTAAGTTCTTCGCGTAGTACAGAACTGCTCAATTGTACGATCAGCCGGGTACCATCCAGTTTAGTCTGAGTGGTGTATTTTGCGATCGCTGGGCCCATGACAGCTGCCCAGGCGTCAGCCACGCTTACCTTGTCCATTCCTTTTTGCAGTTTGTTTTTGGTGACGAAATCGCCCAAAACGTCTTTCATTGATCTGGGATCTGTATCTCTTTTAGCCATTATTGAGTTACATTTATAGGTTCATATTTAGTATAGGTATAGATGAAACCGCGCTGGTTTTTGATCTTTAGCGTCTTCCCATTTGCCTCTAATACTGTTTCCTGCCAAGAGGCAAAAGGGGTTTTGTAGTTTATGCGCAAGCTATCCTGCTCAATGCTTAAGCTAAGTTTCTCGCGCACCCCGTTACTTACGGCGGTACCGTCAAAACGAGGAAGAACCTTTGCCCGGTAACCAGTGTCGTTTTTTATACTGATATAATCAACATTCTCGCTAAACTTATAGTTCTTAACTTGTTTTTTAAAGGGCGTCTCTGCATTTTGAATTTTCCAATAACCGTTAAGATTGTCTTTCTGAGCTTGGGGATTGTTGCAACAACCCGATAAGGTGATCAATATAAAGATCAATATGATTGCGCATGCTGGCTTCATAATTTAAATATTTGATAACTCTGGTGGGTTTTTTTGATAATATTTTCGGTACGTTCTGCATGCGTATCGCTGATAAAGAGCTGCCCAAAATTTTCATCGTTTACCAGATTAATTATCTGGCTCACCCGGTTTTCATCTAATTTATCAAAAATATCATCCAATAATAAAAGAGGTACCGTACCGCTCTGCTGCTTGATAAAATCAAACTGGGCCAGTTTTAAAGCGATCAGATAGGATTTTTGCTGTCCTTGTGAACCAAATTTTTTGATCGGGTGTGCATCGATCTTCAGGTTGAGATCATCCTTATGGGTGCCTACGGTAGTATATTGCACCATGCGGTCTTTGGAGATCGCTTCCGCGAAAAGTTGCTCTAGGGGCTTATCTTTAAGTTGACTTTTATATTTAAGGCGTACCTGCTCGCGACCCCCGCTAATTGCTTGATAACGGTCTTGAAAAATAGGCCGGAAACGTTCTAGAAATTGGCTGCGTTTCTCAAATATCTTCGCCCCAAGAACGCTCATCTGCTCATTATAAACCGATAAGGTATCAGTATCAAATGTGCGGTTTGCTGCAAAATATTTCAGTAGGGCGTTACGCTGCGAGAGTAGCTTATTGTAGGACATCAAATCGCTGAGGTAGGATTTATCGCTTTGGGAGATCACGCCATCCATAAATTTGCGGCGTGTCTCGCTACCCTCGATGATCAGATCACGATCTGCGGGTGAGATGATCACCAGGGGCAGAAAACCAATATGTTCTGAAAGGCGTTCGTAGGCCTTGCCATTGCGTTTGATCGTTTTTTTCTGTCCGCGTTTTGCACTGACCAATACTTTTTCTTCACGTCCGGATTTTTGATAGTGCCCCTCTATAACAAAAAAATCGGCATCGTGGTTGATATTTTGAGATGTAACGGGGTTAAAATAGCTTTTGCCAAAGGAAAGGTGATACACCGCGTCGAGCACATTGGTCTTGCCCACACCATTATTGCCCACAAAACAATTGATCTTTGCATCCAATTCAAAAGATCGCGAATCAAAGTTTTTGTAATTTATAAGGGACAGTTCCTTGAGGATCATGGTATGCAATGGTTTTTAAAAAAGCTGGTATCAGCTCCTATTTGGATGTGCCGGATGGTAGTGCTTTTAGAAAGTTCAAAAATACGACCTCCATATATTCTGACTTCTACTTGAGCTATAAAATCCAGTGAGCTTTTGAAAAAGATAATACCTTGCTGGTTAACATACATTATTTTGACCGCAGATTCTGTATTATTTTATGGATGATATAGGCGTGTTAAAAAAATAACAAAACAATCCCTTATGGGTGTTGAATAAAAATTTTATTTTTGCGCCCTATAAAAACAGATTATGGCCACATATAAGAAAAGAGGGGGCAAGCAGCCCAAATTTAAGCCAGAGGACGATTTTGCTGATGATAAAAGCACAACGGCCGGGGTATTTTCGAGCCTGGATGAAGGTGCAAACCGTACTGAAGCCTGGGCGGTAAAAAACCAAATGGCGATCTTTATCGCAGTGGGCATCATCATTGTAGGTACTTTGGGTTATCTGGGTTACAAGAAATTTATCCAGGGACCCAAAGAATTGGAAGCCTCCAATGAAATGTTTCAAGCTCAGGATTATTTTAATGATGCCGTAAATGGGGCAGCTAAAAAGGATTCCCTGTATAATCTATCTCTTACCGGTGGTGAGGGCAAATTTGGTTTTTTGGATATCATAGATAATTATGGTAGCACAAAAGCCGGTAACCTGGCGCACTATTATGCTGGGATGGCCTATCTAAACACTAATAAATACCAAGAGGCTATAGACCAGCTCGACACTTTCAACAGCGATGATGCTATTTTGGCACCTTTGGCCAAGGGTGCAATAGGAGACGCTTTTATGCAGCTTGAACAGCCGGAACAAGCCCTTGATTACTATGAAAAGGCGGCAGAAATGCGAGATAATGACTTTACCAGCCCTCGATTTTTGATGAAGGCCAGCATGACTGCACTGCAATTGAAACAGAATGATAAAGCCGTAAGTCTACTCAATAAGATCAAAAAAGAATTTCCCGATTCTAAAGAGGCCGGTCAGGTAGATCTTTACCTGGGCATGGCCAATGCGGAAGAAAAGTAGTATTAAATAATGGCAACCACAGATCTTTCAGTATACGATAAGAATGCAGTTCCAGATGCGAAGGAATTTCGGTTTGGGATCGTGGTTTCCGAATGGAACGGGGAGATTACCCAAGGACTTTTTCAAGGGGCATTTGATGCATTTATTGATTGTGGTGTGCAAAAGGAAAATATTGTTCGGTGGAATGTGCCCGGTAGTTTTGAATTAATTTATGGCTGTAAAAAAATGCTGCAGAGCTACGATATGCTCGATGCGGTAATCGCTGTGGGCAGTGTGATTCAGGGCCAGACCAAACATTTTGACTTTGTTTGCCAGGGGGTGACTCAGGGAATCAAAGACCTGAATCTGCACTATGATATCCCCGTAATCTTCTGTGTACTTACTGATAATACCATGCAGCAGGCCATTGACAGAAGCGGTGGAAAATTTGGTAATAAGGGGGTTGAGGCCGCAGTTACCGCGATTAAAATGGCGCAGCTGCGCAAAGAAGCAAGATTTTGATCAGTTCTCACTTCAATTTTCTAGTCAGCTAATTATAGATTACAACTATCTTCTGATTTTGTGTAAATATTTCATGGGCAATCAATAGCTTTTCGGTAAAGTGCGCTCTTTGTGTTTCTATATCTGCTTTCGCGCAAGCTGCACCGTTCTCAAAATATTGCAAAAAGGTGAGCTTTTGATAATGCTAACTCTGATCACTTACTTTCTGTTGCATTTTAAATCGCTCAGCCGTTAACTTAGGAAAGCGATCATTCCCTACGACTACCTGAAGATAATATAGGTTAAGAATGACGGAGTTAATCCATTATTCTTTTAACATAATCTGGATATCTAAACTTTTTCACTCCGCTTTCGCGAAAGCGGATAAAAAAGGAATTAGATTGCGATTTTAAGTATATGTAAAATGGGTCTATGAGTAATAATGGCTCGATAGTAAGAAAAACGCATTATTTTAATCTGAAATCTTATTCAATACAGCATTCTTTTCTAATATTTTGTCAAGGAGTTATTCTTTACCAGGCCGATATTTTACACTTTTCTGATATCACCCGGCAAGGATTTTAATCTAACTGGTTTTTAATAAAACCAAAGGTTAAAGATGCTGAATTATTCATTCTGAGTTTAAAAAAGGAACGCTTTTTGAACTTTTAGATTAAAATTGACCGCAGGTTTATAGGTCGCGGCAATTATCGTAAATTTGACATTTAAGCGCTATGGGAATTTTAAAAACAAAAAAAAACAAAAAATATAGTTATAGTCCGCGCCACTATTCAGGCGGGACGAGTCCTTTTAAACTAGAGTCAAAATTTGATAAATACCGGAAATCAACTTTAGAAAGTCGCGGACTCAAGGGTAAATTCACCTCTGCTTGGGATGATTTTAAGCACAACCCAGACAAACGCGCCAACCGAATTACGCTGATCATCATTGGGGTTCTGATTCTCCTTTTCCTGATTATAATTGATTTTGACCTAAGCATTTTTTTCCCTTCCTAATACATGAGTGATATCATCAAGCTTTTACCGGATCATGTTGCCAACCAGATCGCAGCGGGCGAGGTGGTACAGCGACCGGCCTCAGTAGTCAAGGAACTTCTGGAAAATGCCGTTGATGCCGGTGCGTCTACGATCAAACTGATCATTAAAAATGCCGGTAAGACCTTGATTCAGGTTATTGATGATGGTAAGGGCATGAGCGGTACTGATGCGCGTCTTAGTTTTGAGCGCCACGCCACTTCAAAAATCACCAATGCAGATGACCTTTTTAGCCTAAGCACTAAAGGTTTTAGGGGAGAAGCACTAGCCTCTATCGCAGCCATAGCGCATATTGATCTTAAGACCAGGCCCGAAGGTGAAGAGTTGGGCACTTGCATTGAGATCGAAGGGAGCGTGCTTCAATCTCAAGATGTTACTACTACTCCCAGGGGAACCTCTATCGCCGTTAAAAATCTTTTTTTTAATATCCCCGCAAGGCGTAATTTTCTAAAGAGCGACTCAGTAGAGTTACGGCATATTATCGACGAATTTCATAGGGTGGCATTGGCTCACGAGTCCATTACTTTTGTAATGTACAATAATGAAGGGGAAATGTTCAATCTTCCTGTAAGCAATAAACGCCAGCGCATTGTGGGCGTTTTTGGCGGCAAGACCAATGAGAAACTCGTGCCGGTGCATGAGGAGACCGAGATTGTAACCTTTAATGGATTTATCTTAAAGCCTGAGTTTTCAAAAAAAACAAAGGGGGAGCAATTCTTTTTTGTCAACGACCGTTTTATTAAACATGCATATCTCAATCATGCTGTTTCTGCAGCCTTTGATGGCCTGCTCCCCGATAGGGCGCGTGCGAGTTATTTTATTTATATGCAAGTAAGTCCCAAAACGATCGATATTAATATTCATCCCACTAAGACTGAGGTCAAGTTTGAAGATGAACACTCGGTCTACACTTTGCTGAGGGCGGCGGTAAAGCATAGCTTGGGGCAGTTTAATATTGCACCGGTGCTGGATTTTGATCACAATGCGAATTTTGACACGCCCTATTCCTATAAAAATAAAGGGGCAAAAGCGCCCAGAATGGAAGTGGATCCCGATTTTAACCCATTTAAATCTAATGCTCAAGGTAGCCTTAACACTCGAAATATGAGGTATGGGAAGGATCACTCTGAGCGTTGGGAAAATGCCGTCCTTGAAAATCACAGGGATGGCGGTAAAACTGTTTTTAGCAACCTAGAAATTGAGGCAGAGAGCAACAAGGAGCATATCTTTGAAGAGCGTGTGAGCGGAGTGGGCATACGAATGGATACTGGTGAGATGGGATCTTCAAATTCTTATCAGCTGCATAACAAATATGTAGTGAGCACGCTTAAAAGTGGCATGCTTATAATAGACCAGCGCCGCGCTCACCAGCGGATTTTATATGAGGAACTCCTGAAAAACATAACAGTAAAGGAATCTGTAAGCCAGCAGTTGCTTTTTCCCCTGCGATTGGATTTTAACGCGACAGAATTGGCTATTTTTGCCGGGCTTAAAGAATCTCTTGAAAATACCGGATTTGTGCTCAATATTCTGGAAGATGATATCCTTGAGGTTTTGGGCGTCCCATCGAGTATTCAGGAGAGCGAGGTGGGTATCGTTCTTGAGCAGTTATTGGACGATGTGCAGCACGAGGTGCCCGATGCCGGTTTTAGCCAGACAGATGTGTTGGCCAAAAGCATGGCCAAAAGTATGGCCGTACGCCATGGGGAAGCGCTTAATGGTGCTTCCCGGGATCACCTGATCAATACCCTTTTTGCCTGCCGAGAGCCCAACCTCTCGCCATTTAATAAAAGAACGTTCATTACCATAACGGTGGATGAACTGGATAGAAAATTTAATTCATAATACCCTCGGCGGCTTTCTAAAAAGAAAAAAACCGAACAAAAACAGCCCTTTTTAATGGGAAAAATCACGGACACCGTAAAAGTACTCTTGATCATTAATGTGATTTTTTGGTTGGGAACCAAGTTTTTATTCCCCCAGGCGCAGGATCTTTTTGCACTGTGGTTTATCAAAAACCCCAATTTTGAATATTGGCAGCCTTTGACGCACATGTTCATGCATGATCAGAACAGCATTTTCCATATACTTTTTAATATGTATGCACTTTGGGCTTTTGGCAGTCCCATAGAGCGCGTGCTGGGCCAGAATAAATTTATCTTCTTTTATTTTGCCGCCGGCCTTGGGGCTGCACTCATCCATACACTCGTAGGGTTATGGCATTATGATCAGGGTTACCAGGCACTTTTGGAAATTGGGAGGACTCCACAGGAAATCTCAAGTTTTATGCGATCAACTTTTGATAGCCTATATTCTGGAGCGCAGCAATACTCGATACCCGCTGCTTTTCAGGTCGATCAGATACAAAGTATGGTTGAGGCTTATTCCTCTTCAGCAGTTGGGGCATCTGGAGCTATTTATGGTGTTCTTGTAGCATTTGGTATGATGTTTCCCAATGTAGAATTGTTTCTTATCTTCGTGCCCATTCCTATAAAGGCCAAATTTTTTATACCCGCAATCTTGCTTATGGATCTTTTTTCCGGAGTTACGGGTATTTCACTTTTCGGCCAGAATATTGCTAATTTTGCGCATCTGGGTGGAGCCCTTTTTGGATTTATTATGATCTGGTACTGGAAGAGGAACAGTTTTAACAATACGCGCTGGCATTAGCAAGACCATGAACGACTTGAAGTATCAGTTTAGGACGGCCAATATCGTGATCAAGCTCATCTTGATCAATATTGCTGTGTTTTTATGCTTTTTGATCTTTCCTTTTATCTTCAGGATAGATCCAGGTTATGCGATGCACTGGTTTAGCCTACCAGCATCTTTAAGTGAGCTTATTCTTCAACCTTGGTCTTTGCTTACGTATGCTTTTTTACATGGTGGTTTCTGGCATATTTTTGGAAATATGTTCATCTTATACTGGTTTGGCAACATTGTGCTCAATCTTTTTAGTGAAAAAAGGTTTCTTACCATTTATCTGCTGGGTGCAATTGCAGGGGGTGCATTTTTTGTACTTGCCTATAATATATTTCCTGTTTTTCGAGAGGTGAGAGGGGTTGCCACTTTAATCGGGGCCTCTGCGGCGGTACGCGCCATTATGATCTTTATCGCTGCCTATTCGCCCAATACCGAAGTGCGTGTCATTTTCTTCAATGTAAAACTTTGGCATATTGCAGTTTTTGTACTGTTGACAGATCTTTTACAAATCCCCTCAGCAAATTCTGGCGGGATGCTTGCCCACCTGGGCGGTGCTATATTTGGTTTCATCTATGCCCGCCAGATGGCAAAGGGCAACGATATAGGTGCCGGCTGGGACCGCATGGTAGAAGGCATAAGCTCTTACTTTAACCAAAAAAAGAAAAAATCGGCACCCATGAAAACAGTGTATCGCAACACAGCTACCGCCCATAGAGCGACTGGCGAGAAGAGCCTGTCAAAAATTGAACAGCAACGGCAGATCGACGAGATATTGGATAAGATCAGCAAGAGCGGCTATGATAGCTTGAGTAAAGCGGAAAAGGATTTTTTATTTAAAGCAGGAAAGGATTCCTAATGAGGTCACTTGGGTTTTTTAATAAGATCGTGTTTGTTCTGAACGTAATCTGTTCGTTCTTTTTGGTAATTGGCTACTTATTACCTTATATACCGCCCAAGGTGTTTCCCGAGATTTCGGTTTTGACCCTTGTATTACCTATGCTTATCATTTCTAATCTTTTATTTTTTGCGTATTGGATCATTTTTCTTAAGAAGCAATTGCTGCTTTCTGCCACTGTGCTCATCATAGGATTTTTTCAACAGCCCACTTTATACGAATTTTTTGGTTCTTCAAAAGATGAACCTGGATCTTTTAAGATCATGAGCTATAATGTACGCTTGTTTAATTTACATATGCCGCTCAGTACCAAACATCTCCCCGATAGCATAAGGGCTCTGGTACAGCGTGAAGATCCTGATATTATGTTATTTCAGGAATATACCCTGGCAAAGGATTTCCCCATGGGAAAATTTACAGATAAGTATGTAAAATTAAAAGGTAGGCGGTCAAGCAGTTTTGGTCTTGCAATATATACCAAATTTAAAATCATAAACGAAGGCTCCCTAGATTTTCCCGATAGTATGAACAACGGTATTTTTGTGGATATCCTTAAGGGAAAAGATACCTTACGCATTTATAACCTGCATATGCAGTCTCTGTCTTTAGAACCGCAAATAGGGGAATTAAGGGAGGAGAATTCAAAAAAACTTTTAGGTCGTTTGGGTAGCGCTTTCAGTAAGCAGGAGGACCAAGTAAATATTTTTTTAAAACATCAAAAAAAATGCCCCTATCGGATCATTCTGGGTGGTGATTTTAATAATACAGCCTTCTCATATGCCTATAAAAAGATTAGGGGCGAGAAGCTCGATGCATTTGAGCAAGCCGGAAGAGGATTTGGGCGTACCTTTATATTTGATTTCATACCTATTCGCATTGATTTTCTGCTCTGTGACGATTCAATCCATGTGTTAGACTTCAAAAACTTCAAGCAGGAATACTCTGATCATTACCCGGTTTTGGCCAAAATGCACCTATAAATTCACAATCCTTTGTGGATCTGAGCACTTTTACTATTTAGATGTGATATTCTTTGTTTAAAACTGTAGACGAATTGACTTACGGTCAATGTGTTGCTCAAATTACCTGCAAAAGTATTAGGAATAAAGTAATTTATGAAAATCATAGAATTCATTAACTAAAATTCTAAAAACCTCTCTTTTTCGAATAAAAATATTGTATTTAGCGTTACACGCTAATGATATACAAGGCATTGATTCCCAAATATTATAAAAAAAAGTTATCTTAAACCTATTTTTTTGGTCGATTAAATAAGCATTTTGTCTATATTTGAAATAATTGTGCAGGTACATGTTTCAATTTTCCAACCCATCCTACCATACTAAAAGGTTCATAGCAAGTTTTATGACCTATTTCTGCCTTGGGGTATATTTAGCCTTTGGGCAAAATTCAACCGATAAAAAAGTGCTGGATTCCATTTTGCACGAGGCTAAGGAGGAAACCACCCAAATGCGTTATGACGAGGCAATTTACAGCGCGTCAAATCTTTTAAGCCGATCGAGACAGGTCGAGGCAGATGCTTATATTTCTGAAGGTTATCAGTTATTGAGCCAAAATCAGACTTACTTGCACGACAGTACATTTGTGGAAGATTATGCCCGTAAAGCTCTTCATTTTGCATTGAAAAGCGGTAATGACACACTCATAGTCAATGCCAATGATAACCTTGGCGATCTGCTAAGTCGGGATAGGGCAAGACGAAAGGAAGCGGAAAAAATGTACCTAGCAGCCCTTGCAGCCGCGAGGCGGGGCTATAGGAAACATATAGCAACATCATCGCTCAATCTTGCCCGCCTCTATCATGATATGGATACGGTTGATCTTATGCCGCGCCACTTACGCGAGGCTGAGGCAAATCTACCAGGGTTGCTCAACACTGTCAGCGACGAGGAGATTAGGCTTAATATACTTTGGGGCGAATATTTTGACCATACGGGGGGTGAGAATCTCGTTACTGAATATTGGGCCACCGCCTATAATATGATCAAAAATAAAAACGCACAGGAAATGGCGATTTATTTTTACCCAAAGTACGCCTGGTTTCTAAATAATACAGGAAAATCTGCTGAAGCTTATCACATTAGCGTTGCCTACCAGAGGATAAAAGATGACCGCGACCGCCATCTGCTGAAATTGACGCTTCAAAAAGCGATGGCAGATGCTGGTGCAGATGAACTTAAACGACAGCGCAACCAGGCCAAACTGCGGGAAGAGTTTGCTGACCGTGAACTTGGGAGAAAAAAAACCCAGAGCACGCTTATGTATGTTCTTACCGGTGTACTTCTGCTGTTTTTGACCTACTTATTTATAAGCATGCGCAGCCGCCAAAAGCTGGTTAAAAACCTAAGGCTGAAAAATGTAGAACTTACTCAAGCCAAAGAGACTGCAGAGGATAGTGTAAAGGCAAAAACCGAATTTTTCTCAACGGTGAGCCATGAGATGCGCACTCCACTTTACGGGGTCACCGGTATGGTAGATGTGCTTCAGTCTGCCGGGGCTTCAAGAAGTTTTGAGGAAGAGTTTAATTCATTACGGTTTAGTGCAGAGCATTTGCTGGATGTGATCAATGATCTTTTAGAACTATCAAAGTTAGACGATAAGACATTTGAATTCAATGAGCATCCTTTTGAACTGGACGAGCTTATGTGGGAAATCATTAAATCTTTTGAAAGGTCCCATTTAAAAAACACGAATAAGATTCATTTTGAACAAAATGGCACCTGTCCCCAATTTTTAATGGGAGACAGTAGACGTATTGCGCAGGTATTGATCAATTTGTTGAGTAACGCCATAAAGTTTACTAACAATGGACATATTTATTTGACCCTTACCTGTAGAGATTCAGGAAAAAATGATGTTTACAATATACTTTTTGAAGTTCGAGATACGGGGGTAGGTATACCTTATGATAAATTGGAATATATTTTTAAGGAGTTTAACCAGGTAGAAAATGAGGATAGCGCACAAAATATGGGCACAGGTTTGGGACTTGCCATTGTTAAAAAAATATTAAGAAAGCTAAATTCTGATATCACGGTTGAAAGTGAGATCAACAAGGGGACTAAATTCAGTTTTGAGCTTAAGTTACCCATCCCGGAGAATCCACCATTAATAAGAGAGATTCCTGCCAAACCACAACATTGGGATGATAGTCTCAATGAGTTGCTTAAAGGAGCTCATATACTTGTAGTAGATGATAACAAGGTCAACAGGCTGGTAACGAGTAGGCTTTTGGAACAAAAAAATATTCAAGTAAGTCTTGCTCCCGGCGGCAAAGACGCCATCGAGATTATCAAAAGACATCCCGTTGACCTTGTATTGCTGGATCTTCATATGCCTGGAATGGATGGTTTTGAAACAGCAGAAAGAATTAGGGACTTTGATAAAATAACGCCTATTGTAGCCCTTACCGCCACCGAAATTGGACCGATCAAGGATAGGCTGACGCTATGCGGATTCAACGATTTTGTTTCCAAACCTTTTAACGCCAAGGAGTTTTATAGAATTTTGTCAAAAAATCTTATCATGCTCAAAAAACAACACGCTTTGTAACTTACTTATCCCAAGATTTCCTTAAGAGGAGATAAATCCACGGCTTTTAAATAGTTTACTGCATTGGGCCCTTCGCTGAATAATAAGTCAATAACAGCTGTTTTCGGATCAATAGCTTCACTTTTCTTAAAAACCTGTATGTAGGGAGGCAAGAATAAATTTTTATAATTTCTTTTGGAGTCCACCAGAGGTCTTAAATCTTTAATTTTGGGATGTTTTTCATAGATATTTGTTTTCGACACCGGCAACTGTATTTTAAGAAGGTCAAGTAAAAGGCGGTTGTAGTCCAGATTAAATGCTAAGAGATTATCGTAAGGTTGCTCATAGAATGCTTTAAGATCATCTTCATAAAATTCAAAAAAAGGGGAGGAGCGGTAGGCAATTTGGATAGATAACCAATGCTGCCTTTGCCACTTAAAATCATTTTCTATCCGCGCCATGGCAGTCTTTTTATGAGTACCTCCCTTTTTATGCTTTACTGGGATGGTCAGGGTAAGCTCTCCATTTGCGGTCTCTATGTAGGCTCTGTTTCTCAGGCTTTGTTTGTTATAGTTATCTTTAACTTCAAAAATAATGCTGGCGCACTGTGCCATTGCAGAGGCGTTCAGGATGCTGGGGATGTAAGTAGGCTGTAATAGGATGCTTTCGTACATATTATAATTTTAGCACAAATATAACCGTACCAGATCAAGTGGCGTCATTCTTTAAAATAGAATATTTAAGATAAGTTGACATGTATCCCGGATTGAATAAAATCATTGAAAGGGGCCTTAACAGATTAATTTAGTTTCAAAAAGCGTAAGAATCTAATCGAAATTTCATTGGAATTGTTTTTTCTCCTTAATGACGCTTGATTAATACTTAATTTTAAATATTTAATATTTTTATTTGATCAGAAAGCTCTCCCAAACCGCATATAAATTTAACAATATTTTATATCTAATTTTTAGTATTTAGAATATTTCACCTATTTAATGTGCTTTTTATCGTATAAATATTATATTTGTGCGATTTTTGTTTAAGCAATAATGATTTTTATTATAGCCCCACATCATATTAAAAAATTCGAGGCATTTCTGATGATAGTTCTTTTTGGGCTATTCTCTAGCATTGCTAATGGTCAAGCCAAAAACAATCCGTGTGGTGATAAGTTGCTAAAAGATTTGCTCAATCAAGTCGAACAAGCTTCAAAAGCCAGGGCTTATGATGTATCTATAGCCAAATCATTAGATCTAATCGAGATGGCCGAAGCAGATAATTGTAATGCCTATCTTTTTAATGCGTATAATGAACTTTCTATAAATTATATTGATCTGCGGGACACGGTACCCTCTCTTCTGTATGCGAAAAAAGCGCTCGTCTACGCAAAAAAGGCTCAGAATGACACGTTGTTAACTACCGCATATAATAACCTCGCCGCATTCTATACCTATAAAAAGGGCCAGGAAAATAAAGCACTGGATTATTTCAAAAAGTCACTGGTCCTTGCTCGGGGACTGCAAGATGGGCGTTTTCTGAATCCTGCTCTCAATATTGCCCAGCTTTTTCGTGATATGGGCAATTATAAGGATATGCCGGTCTATCTAAGGGAAGCTGAAGGCAGTATAAACAAGGAAAATATAAAATATGACGATCCCAGAATTTATTTGGAAATTCTCTGGGGAGATTTTTACATGCATGAGAATAACCAGACAGCAGGGCTTAGTTACTATAACCAGGCTTATGAAGGAATCGTAAAAGATAGCATGAGAATCCTTGCACTTGAATTTTTTGACCGTTATTCAAACAGCTTAAATAAGGTAAAGCAGTTTCAAAAAGCGTATGAAGTTCAAAAAAAGCTGCAATTTTTTGAACGTCAGGCTGCAAAAATTGAAGCCCGAGAAAGCCTACTTACCGCGAAAGCAAGAGCCCGAGCGGAAGAATATAAAAGACAGCGCAATGAGGCAGAATATAAGCAGGAACTCGCAGATCAAAACCTTAAACGTAAAAGTACCGAAGGGCTACTGCTGGGTGCGCTGTTGATCCTTCTCTTTATCTTTATGTGTTACCTCATTTTTAGTACATACTCGCGTAAAAAGCTTATTAAAGATTTGCAAAAAAATAACCTTGAGCTTAAGCAGGCCAAAGAAATGGCTGAAAAAAGCAATACAGCCAAGGCTATGTTTTTCTCAACGCTTAGTCATGAGATGCGTACGCCCCTTTACGGTGTCACGGGGATTGTTTCATTACTTTCTAAAAGTGAGAATTTAAAGACCCATGGGGAGGAATTGAGTTCGCTACAGTTCAGCGCTGGTCACTTGCTCGATATCATAAACGATCTCTTGGATATCTCTAAGCTTGATAACAATACATTTAAACTCAATGAGCGTCCACTTAATCTTAAAATGCTTGTACGCGAAATCATAAGTTCGATAGATCAGTATCAAAAAGGCCAAAATAGCAAAATACATACGCACTTTGACGAATCGCTGCCCAACTATGTGCTGGGAGATTCTAGACGGTTATCTCAGGTCATGCTCAACCTACTGAGCAATGCTATCAAGTTTACCAAAAATGGTGATATATGGATTACCCTTAAAAGCAAAAAACTGGAGGGAAGCAGGCACCGTATCTATTTTAGCGTTCGAGATAACGGTATCGGGATGGATGCCGAATCTCAAAAAACGGTTTTTGATGAATTTAGTCAATTAGGCGGTTTTAAGCCCTCCGGAAATAGCGGGACTGGGCTGGGATTGCCTATCGTAAAAAAAATATTGGAACGGATGGACTCCACTATACATCTTCAAAGTGAAGATGGCGTGGGATCCACTTTCAGTTTTAGTATAGATTTTGATGAGGCCACTTTACTCGAGGTTTTTGAACTGAGCTCGCGCCAGGGCATAAAGAAAAAGAATACAGCCAATAGGGTCAGCGGATCCTCTATACTCATTGTAGATGACAACAAAATTAACCGTATGGTCACTAAGAAGATCCTTGCCGAAAAAAATGCGGAGGTTTCAGAAGCAACCTGTGGTGAGGATGCACTCAAATTGATACACAAAAAAGAATATGACCTTATCCTAATGGACATTAATATGCCTGGGATGAATGGTTTTGAAACTACAAGTGCCATCCGCGATCTGGGCCACAAGATGCCCATTCTTGCTCTTACTGCAGCTGATGCCGGGTATATAGAAGGTAAAATCAAGGCCTGTGGAATGGATGGGACTATTATTAAACCTTATAGCATGGATGAATTTATGAAAATACTTGACCTGCATTTATCGCTCAACAAGAAACCGCTAGGGGTTTAAATACCTTTTCTTTTATCGCGATGAATAAATTTTTTCGTAAATAATCTCACAACTGACTTATAATCTTTGTGCTTTTAGTCGATATTTCCCGATTTTGAAAGGTCAGTCAATAAAAGGGGTGGCAATATTGAATTGGTTTTGGCATTGCTGCTTATCGACGAATTCGCTAATTGATCTTTCGCTTTAAGCGAAAAAAATAATTGACAAAGCATAAAGTTTTCATGGTTGAAGCAAACATTAAAAACCACTCTGTTTATGAGTGGTTTTTTGTTCATTTCAAAAGGATTACTTAGTCATTCAATTAGTTATTATCTCTTCTTAATTGCCTTTTTATCTTACTGATGGCAGATTCTATTGATTTCTCCGGTTCGATTACATTGTAAGCTCCCCAAAAATCTGGATCTGCAAATCCGGAGGCTTCATCAGCAAGCACTGTGTTTGATTTGAATTTTTCCATATTCTTATCTGCGATGGGTGTTTTCTCTTGTTCCCAGTCAGTAACCAGCATTTCGCTGTTAATGGTATAGCGGGAATTAAAGAGCCGTTTACGCCAGTTTACTACAAATTCCAGTTGGATATTGCTATATCCATAAAACCACTTACCGTCTTTCTCACGATAATCCACACGATAATTTGCTTCGGTAGGCCATACTTTTACCCGATTGGGTTTTTTCTTCACAAAGAGTGCACTTGCCTGATTACGATCTTCTACATTTAGGCTATACTCTGCATTAGTCAGGGCAAGGCTATTTGCGTTGATAAACAATTTACCGTAATACAGTGGTTCCTTCACTGTGGCCTTTTGCTTAAAATTCACAACATAGACCAAGTCATCATTGATCAAGGTAGACTGACCAAAGGTAAATTCATATAAAGGGATACTTTCTGGTGTTAGAAAAAATTCAGGATACTTGATTACGTCTGCATAAAGTGCATTAAAAGGTCCTCCTTGCAGCTTGAGCGCTAGAGTATCCAATTTATCATAATTAGTAAGCTTTCGCGCCTTAAAAAGATCTACAAGATCCCTGCCATTACTGCTGTATGGGCGTTTTTTAATATTGACCACCGCTTCAGCAAGCGATACGTTCGTCCTTCTTTTTTTAATGGTCTCCCTGTAAAAAGCGGTCATCTGCGACTGTGCATTGATATAATTTTCACTTCGGTTTGCAAACACTGATTTTACCAGACTCTGTGCATCTTTGGGCCGTTGTACATTTACTTCACTAAGCTCAGTGGCCCTTGGGGTAATCTCAATGATAGTGTTGTTAGACTTGAAGTTGGAGACCGTTACCAATAATTTTTTGTAACCTACGGCACTGATTTCTACTTTTGCCTTCATTTTCTCTTTTGAAACCTTTAAAGAAAATTCTCCTTCAGAATTTGTTACTGAGGCTACATTAGTTCCTTCTAGGCTAAGGCTGGCAAAAGCAATAGGATCTTTGGTCATTGCATCTCGCACAGTACCTTTAAACTCGGTAAAAGTTGTATCCTGAGCAAAAACCGGAATTGTGGCTGTACTGAGCACGGCCAACAATAACGTTATCGTAAACTTCCAGTTAAAAATGCTGATGTACGATGATTTAGCCGAAATTTGTGTTGAATTTCTCATAATAATAATTTTTTATAACATTGTAAGATAGTGATTTTAATTGATCTAAACCATAAAGTAAATATCTATTTCATAAGTGGCATGATTTCTGTCTTTAGTAATGAAAGCCATCTGCAATACCTGTTTTGATGTTAAAAAACCATACAAATAAGGTGCAAATAAGTAATTTTACCCCTACAATCCGTCAGGTCTATGAACTTCAAATTTTTTTTATATCCCTGTTTCCTTTTTGCTTTCCTATTTATTGGAAATAGAGGGTACTCACAGATTGATAATTCGAGGGGATCGCTAAAAATACCTGCGATTAAAGATTCCTTATCGACCAAAAATGAGGTCACCTCACCTGATAATTCATTCAGCTTGCCAAAATCCAATGAGTTCAGTGGTATGCCAAAGATGAAAGCCCCTGAATTTTCTACTGAAGAGAAGCCTAGTTTTTATATGCTCAAAAAAGAACAGTTTGCAGATGCAGGTCAGCGTTATACTGATATGATGAACGAGCGTCAGCAACCTGCTAAAAAAGATGATCAGCCGGGTCATCAGGATGATCAGGACCTGGGTACTTTTAAGGTTGGGTCAAAATTTGTGAAAATTGTTTGCAGGGATTATTCTTATGTTGATGGCGACCGGGTGAGTATTTTGGTCAATGATGAGGTGGTGCAGCCGGAGATTCTTTTGGGTGCCGAATTCATTGGTTTTAATCTTGATCTAAAACCTGGTTTTAACCGTATTTCGTTTAAAGCGCTTAATCAGGGATCTTCGGGTCCCAATACTGCTCAATTTATCGTCTATGATGATGCCGGTAATGTGGTTTCCTCAAACGAATGGAACCTCTTGACCGGAGTAAAAGCGAATCTAGTGATCGTTAAAGAATAATTTCCTTCGGTTCATTTCTTTCCTTTACAATCTCAAATTGGCCAAATTCGACGCATTTTTCAATAGAAAACCAATTTTTTGATTTTGATTTATTCAAAGTACCGATGGGATGAGTCATTTTTCTTCTAAAAAGACTCAATTCAACTTTTACCTTTTTCATAAAAATATAACAGCATTTTAGTAAACTATATCTTATGATGCGCGTTAATAACGTTATTTTAGCCCTGTTTTAAAAGCATAAAAGTGGCAACGGAATATTTAATTTTCCTGATGGAAACTTCAAAATCCACAATTGAAAAAGGGTAAAAAGCGTTTTATAAAAATCTTAAAAATTGTAGGAAAGATTCTTGGGATCATTCTGATCCTACTGCTTTTGACCATTCTTTTTGTCCGCAGTCCCTGGGGACAGGGCATTATTGTAGATAAGGTTACAGCCTATGTCTCGGGCAAGACAAAAACCCGCGTTGAGGTTGGTAAGCTTTTCATAACCTTTGCCGGCGATATCCAGCTGGATGATCTGTATTTAGAGGACAAAAAGGGCGATACCCTTATCTATTCGCGGCATTTAGAGGCAGATTTGCCACTATGGCCGTTGATCAAGGGCAGTGGTATATCGCTCGATCAGCTGGAGTGGTCTGGGGTGCGTGCCCATGTGTACCGCAAAGACTCGGTCAAAGGCTTTAATTATCAGTTTTTAATCGACGCTTTCGCGGAAGCGGATACTACGACCACCAAACCAGTAGATACCTCAAGTATCAACCTGAACCTGGGCACCTTTAACCTTTCTGATATTAAATTAAGCTATGATGATCAGGTCACGGGGATGGATGCCAAACTCGATCTGGGCGCCCTTGACCTCCACATGGATAAAACAGATCTTAAAAATATGGATTTTAAGGTAGGTAATGCTGCGCTTAAAAACTCAAAGGCTTCTTATACCTTAACGAAAGCATCACTACAAAAAACCTCGGCTTCAGCAACTGAGGTTCAGGATACCTCAGCGGTAAGCTTGCCTACCTTGAGCATAGGCGATCTTAAACTGGATAACGTGAGCGCTGTTTATCTATCTGTACCCGATAGCCTAATGGCGAATGTGCTGATCAACCAATTCCAGCTAGAAATGCCCAGGGCAGACCTCACCAATAACATGGTCAATATCCACTCCCTTGCGCTGAACAACTCCCATTTTAAGATTGAATCACAAAAAACGGCACAAATAGCTGAAAAAGCGAATACCGTTAAAGATTCAACTGCAACCGCACCACCGTTTGAATGGCCTGATTTTAAAGTAGCGGTGGATAAAATTGACTTTTTTGGTAATGAAATCGAATATTATGTAAACGGCGCCAGGCCTGTCGAAAATGTTTTTAATGCCGATGCAATACATATTAAAGATTTTGGCATTCAGGCGCAAAATATTGCCTACCAGAAGCAAAAAACCAATCTTGACCTGCGCCAATTCACTTTTGCCGAAGCTTCCGGCATTCATTTAAAGCAGTTTGCCTTAAACCTTACTGCCAGCGATCAAAATATCAATTTAGAAAATCTTGACTTTGCGTTAAACGATAACGTATTAAAAGGGCAATTAAGCATTGATTATGCATCTGTTCAAGAACTCATTGACCGTCCTAAAAACGCGTCCCTTTCCGCCTCGATCGGTGAAATGCGTTTATATGTGGGTGACGCATTCAGGTTTCAGCCCGATCTCGCCAAAAATGAAAACCTAAACATCCTGGCCAAAAAACCGGTCACAGGAAATATTTCTGCCTCCGGCAAAATGGCTGCTATTAATATTCCTGTGCTTAGTCTTAATTGGGGCACGACCCATATCAGTGCAAACGGAAGGCTGGCAAATGCGACAGATCCAGTTAAGCTGCGCTACGATTTTCCGAAAATAAACATTACCAGCACAAAAGGGGATCTGGATCAATTTATGGGCGGCCAGAATACAGGTCTTGACCTCCCCAAAACAATCCACCTTACCGCAAACGTGAAGGGATCAACCGCAGATGTGGATGCCATAGCTAATATAGAGACCGATGAGGGCAGTATTGATGCTGATATAAATGCAGCCTTTGGCAATGCGATTGCTTTTGATGGGTCAGTAAACGTGGCAGAGCTTCAACTGGGTAAAATATTAAAGAATTCACAGTTGGGTGCACTTGATCTGAATATTAATGCTTCAGGAAGAGGTAAGGACGTAAATAATCTGGATGCCACGATAGATGCCACCGTAGATAGTTTTGGCTATAACGGATACGCGATCAAAGACTTAAAACTGAATGGAGACATTAAAGATGGTAAAGGCAACCTGACCTCGGCCTATAAAGATGAAAATATTGATATTGATCTTAAGACTTATGTTGAGCTGGATTCTGTCGCTACATTGGCTAAGGTGGATCTGGATTTAAAAGGGGCCGATCTCCAAGCGCTTGGCTTAGCCTCGAGAAATGTAAAAGCTGGGCTGAAGCTTAACGGGACCTACAAAGGCAATGCAGATACTTATACCATAAAATCCAATATTACAAATGCGGTAGCTGTTTATGACAATCAGGCCTATCTTATAGGCGATGTAGATATGAAGGCTTTTGTAAGGCCAGACAGCACTTCACTTGATGTCACTAACCGCATGTTAGACCTTCACCTGGAATCAAATGCAGATCCAGCAGCATTCAGCAGTGCGCTGCAAAGACATATACAGACTTACCTAAGCGATGTGCCCAGAACTGATACGGTGACAAATCCCGTAAAATTAAGCTTGCGCGGAAGAATTAACAATGCACCAGTATTAGGCAATGTACTTGTGGCCAATCTGAAACAGCTGGATACAGTAAAGATAAATGTTGATTTTGACGAAAAAATCCGAAAATTGACAGCTGCCATTGATGCTCCGCATATCAATTATAATGATAATGAGATTGATAGCCTGGCCATTACTGTAGATTCTGATCCTAACGACCTTAATTTTCAGTTTGGTCTTAACGAATTAACCGCTGGGCCATTAGCTATACAAAAAACGATTATTGATGGCCAGGCTGCAAACAAAAAGCTGAACCTTGAATTTTCATCTTTTAACAAGGATACCACCCTGATCCATATAAGCTCCCAGATCAGGCGTGTTGACAAAGATCTGCAAATAGCACTTAGTCCTGATAGTCTTATCTTAAATAGAGAGCCGTGGACCATTAATCCTGACAACAAAATCATTCTTGCCGAAGCGCTGACGCGTTTTGAAAATTTTACGATGTCGCGAAATAGTCAGCAACTTACGGTGCGCAACGATATGCCGGGAGTCACGCAAAAACACATTGGTGTAGAATTTAATGGTTTTAAGCTTTCTACCTTGCTAAGCTACCTCAACCCAGAAGAGGATCTTGCCGATGGAGACCTTAACGGGACGTTTATCGTTGAAAACCCTTCGGGGAAAACTGGGCTGCTTGCAGATTTAGACATAAATAAATTTACTGTATCAGGGGTTGATATGGGCACCCTTTCACTCAATGCGAAATCAGAAAATGGCAGCAGTTACGATCTCAACTTGGGTATTAAGGGAGGCGCTGCAGATCTTGATCTCACAGGTTCTTATGCAGCAAGCCCTGATGCAGCCAAACTGGATTTAAACTTAGCATTGAACAAGGTTGAAATGAAAACGCTGGAGGCTTTTTCTGGCGGTGAGCTGAAGGAGAGCAGCGGAAACCTTACGGGTAACCTTAAAATTGTAGGAACTACAGTTGAACCGCAATATGAAGGAGCTATCACCTTTACTAACGCAAAAGTTAAAATAACCAAATTAAACGCTGATTTTCTACTTGCGCAGGAAACCTTGAAGCTGGACAATAAAGGGCTCTATTTTGACAATTTCAGCATTCAGGATGTAGATAATAATAAATTCATAGTGAATGGAAATTTAGGTACCGAAAGCTTTTTGAACCCAACCTTTGACCTTTCGTTCAAAGCGGATAATTTTCAGGTGCTCAACTCCACGGCTGAGGATTTTGACCTCGTTTATGGCAAGGCAAATTTTGACGTCGACGCAAAACTTACCGGTGATCTTAACCTACCTAAGCTAGATATGGATTTAAATGTAGGTGAGAATACTGATGTTACTTACGTTATCCCCACCTCCCAGGTTGGGGTGGAATCAAGGGATGGGGTGGTAATATTTGTTGACCGCAAAAATCCTCAAAATATCCTCAATCAGACTGAGGAAAAATCATATACATTGAGCGGTTTTGACATCAACGCACGCCTAAAGGTTGATCAGAAAGCAAAATTCAATATTATTTTGGATAAAGAGACCGGTGATAATTTTGCCATACAGGGCGATGCCGATCTGGACTTTACAATGAACCCGAATGGTAGAACAACCCTATCGGGAGCTTTTGAAGTCAAAGATGGTCATTATGAGATGAGTCTGTATAACCTGGTGAAGCGTCGTTTTGAGATCGCAGAAGGAAGCCGTGTTACCTGGTCTGGCGATCCCCTGGATGCAGATATGGATGTGCGGGCCTATTATGAGGTGGAGACTACGGCATCCCCATTAATGGCGTTGGCAACCTCAGGTGCAGATATTGCCCAGAAACAACGTTTTAAGCAGGAACTCGAGTTTTTGGTCTATCTCAATATAAGCGGCCAGCTGATGCAGCCCAAGATAGATTTTAACCTTGATATGCCCAAAGAAGATCAGGGAGCGGTAGGAGGGCAGGTCTATGGGCGCGTGCAGCAGCTCAACCAGCAGGAAAATGAGCTCAACAAGCAGGTGTTTTCACTTCTGGTGCTCAATAAGTTTTTCCCTGATTCGGGAAGTGACGGAGCCAATGGTGGTATTGCCACCGTGGCTCGCGATAACATTAATGATGCTATTTCTGATCAGCTCAATGCGTTTTCTGATAAACTTTTGGGAAAATCCGGGGTTTCCCTTGATTTTGGACTTGATAGCTATACGGATTACCAAGGGGCAAATCCTGAGGACAGGACCACCCTAAACGTGGCCGCACAAAAAAAACTGCTTGATGATCGCCTGATCGTGAGGGTGGGCAGCGATGTTGATCTGCAAGGCAGCAATGCAGCTTCAGAAGGATCAAACCCGGTGATAGGGAATGTTTCTCTGGAATATCTACTTACTGAAGATGGGCGTTTTCGCTTAAAGGGCTTCCGAAGAAATGAATTTGAGAATGTCATTGATGGCCAACTTATCGTAAGCGGTATATCTCTGATATTTACGAGGGAGTTCAATAAGTTTGATGAGCTGTGGCGTAGTATGTTCAAAGCGACAAAAAATGAAGAAGATGAACAAACCACCCATGAGAAATAAACCGTACCTCTATTATCAATTTGGCCTACGTCGAAAAATTTTGGCTGGCATATTGATAGGCGTTGTTGTTCTGCTGCAATCTTGTAGCGTCAAAAAATTTATTCCCGAAAACGAGTATTTGTACGAAGGGGCAGATATAAATGTGGATTCAGATACACTCATCGAAAACAAGGATGCCCTAAAAGCTGATCTGGAATCTATCGTGCGCCCTAAACCCAACAAAAAGATTTTGGGAAGTTACCTCGGGCTGTATTACCATTATAAGGCCCAACGCAAAAAACCCGGATTTATCAATAAATTCCTAAACAAAAAATTGGGTGAGGATCCTGTATATGCCTCGCAGGTAGAACCTGTTGAGATGGAACAGATTTTTTTGAACCGGCTCGAAAATAATGGTTATTTCTATAGCAATGTTACTTCCCAACTTGTCCAGAATGATACGACCAAAACCGCCAGTGCGACTTATAATGTAAATCTGCTGGAACCTTACAAAATGGCTTCTTATCAACTGGACAATGACAGCCTTATGGTATA
This sequence comes from Leeuwenhoekiella sp., assembly GCA_965219335.1. GTDB lineage: Bacteria > Bacteroidota > Bacteroidia > Flavobacteriales > Flavobacteriaceae > Leeuwenhoekiella. Next base: position 413,902 of record CBDCNG010000007.1, on the reverse strand, counting down.
TCGGGATATAAAGGCCAATTTATCAGAAAGTGTCGTGCAACCTGGTATGCGCTTTAACCTTAACGCGATGAAGGCCGAACGCGCCCGCATAGATAACAGCCTTAAAAAAAAGGGTTACTACAACTTTAATTCTGGTTTTCTGATCTTTGAGGCGGACAGTAGCCAGTATAAAAGCCGCAAGTTTGATCTTTTCTTAAGACTTAAGGAGAATGTTCCCAAAAAATCAATTGTACCTTATAAAATAAAACGTGTAAACGTGTACCCTAATTATCGGGTGGATAATGACTCTATAGACCGTGACAGCATCCGGTATGAAAATAAGCATTACCTGCAGAAAGAGTTTTTCTTCAAACCCAAACGCCTAGATCCTTTTATCTTGATCGATGAAGGGCAGTACTATGATCCGGAAATCTCCCGCAATACAAGCCGCAGGCTGGGATCTATAGGGGCTTATAAATTCATTAATATTCAATACAAGGAATTGGATACAACAGGTATCGACAGCTTGGGACAACTTGAGGCTAATATTTACCTTTCCCCTTTGAATAAAAGAGCGATAAGACTGGAACTACAGGGGGTTACCAAATCTAATAGTTTTGCTGGACCCACATTAACAGGCACCTTTAGCAACCGCAATTTGTTTAAAGGCGGGGAGACCTTAAATTTATCTGCAAAAGTGGGGTACGAACTGCAGACAGGTGGTGGTAATAACAATCAGTCGGGGCAAAGTAGCCTGACCCTAGGCTTGAGTGCCGATTTGATTTTCCCCCGACTTTTATTCCCGGTAAAAATCAACAACGACTGGTTTAAATATAACATTCCCAAAACAAAAGTTGGCCTTAGCGGGGATTACCTTAAAAGAAGCAACCTGTATAGCCTGCTCTCTGGGACGGCAACCTTTGGTTATGTCTGGCAGGCCAATCGTTTTATTACCCATGAGCTGAACCCTATCTCACTCAATTATGTAAGATTGGCCAATACTACCAAGGAATTTGATACCATTTTAATGCAAAACCCTTTCTTAAAGACAAGTTTTGATCAGCAGTTTATCTCTGGACTTACCTATTCTTTTACCTATAATGGTATGATTGATACCAATGCTGCAAATCAGTTTTTCCTAAATGTCAATTTTGATACGGCGGGCAATAGTCTTGGGCTGCTTACCGGAAGTTCTAGTGCCACTGAACCTAAAAAGGTTTTGGGATTGGAATTTGCCCAATATGCCAAATTGGATGCCGATTTTAGGTACCATTTTAATTTTGGAAAAAACAACAATCAAACCATCGCTGCTCGCCTCTTTGCCGGTCTTGGTCTTGCCTATGGAAATTCTGATGTACTTCCTTATACGAAGCAATATTTTTCTGGCGGGCCATATAGTGTGCGTGCTTTCCAGATACGCTCTTTGGGGCCGGGGACTTATGAACCACCGGTGAATGATAATTCCTCTTATTTTGATCAGACGGGAAATCTGCGTCTAGAGGGGAATTTGGAATACCGTTTCCCACTTGTCAGCGTAGTAAAAGGGGCTGTTTTTGCTGATGCAGGAAATGTCTGGAACACCACTAACGACGATACTGTGCTGCCCGGTGGCCAGTTCGGTAGTAACTGGTATAATGAGCTGGGTATAGGCACTGGGTTTGGGGTGCGCGTGGATATACAAAGTTTTGTGATCCGCTTTGATCTGGCTGCCCCTTTACACGATCCTGGTAAAACCGATGGAAACCAATGGAATTTTGATGTATCAAACCCTGTATTTAACTTCGCTATTGGATATCCTTTTTAATAGCTCAGTTTTTGTGAAACAACGGATTTTTTCAAACTGCTGCTTATATAATAAGCGTTCAATTTTTTTTACTTTGAACAATTTGTTGAGATATTTTCTGATCATTAAATTCTTCCAATTAAATCTCAATACTTCCCAAATGCTTCAAGTATTCGCCCACACGTGATCCTGATTTCTGGGATATTGCGTGTGAAGAAGTATATCATGATCTGCGTGATTTTTGTTGGTTAAAAGAAGTTCCAACTGGGCGGTCTTATCATAGCATTAGAGCAATTTTCTTTGGTATGTTCCAAATGCTATTTGCCCACGAGAAAAACTATTAAACAGGAAAATAATCCTGAAAAATCCCGGATAATTGCGGTAAATCTTATGCCATTTTAAAGAACTATATAATCAAAATTATTTAGGCTTAAACCAAGCTTGCTAGGCTGCATTAACATGAAATAGCAGTTAAAAACATGGTTTACCCAAGTTTTTTGGACTTTTGAAGTACCAAAATATCAATCAAGTAGAGGATTGACCGAGGGATAGGTAATGCTTAATTAGATTTTGAACTTCCTGAAGCGAGTTGTCTTTCAGCAGCGTGAGAAATGTGAGTCTGTGTTTCGGCGTGCTCAAAATTTCCGGCTGTCAAGGCAATATCTTCAGAGGCCTGGTCGCTTTTAAAAATACTACCGCTTTTTTGGGGCATGCCAGATCCTACTGCGACTTCTTTACAGGATTTGCAGGTTACTTTGAGTTCGTAACTATAAGCTTGTTTCTGTTGATGTTTCGCAACTTTGGCATCATAATCCATAATTACAGGATACCATTTTGAAGCCTCCTCGGCGGTCAAAAAATCACGTCCCTTTATAATTTTCCCTTTTTCTGAAGAAATGCCCTCGCTTTTTGAGGAATCATCAAAATTTCCAGTGAGGTCTATGGTTACAATGTCAGCAGGAGTAATGGGTCTATCGATCCAGATCGTGTGTACCTTACAATATTTGCAGTTTCTGCCATTTTTACTAGAAGCAATCGGGTCACCATTCAGGTAAATTTGATCTACATCATAATTTTCATTGAGCAGAAAGGACATTTTTGGGCTGTTGACCTTAATGTTGGTAAGTTTATAAGAAGCCTTAATTCGATTTTGGGACATATCGATGTCAACCGTACCAGAAAGATGTGTCGGCAACTCTTGCGCATGAAGCATCAGCGCATTTAAACCAACAAATATTGTAATAAGTAATTGTTTTGGGGTCATAACTTATAGGTATATTATGTAAGGCGAAGATAATAATCCGCTAGATTAGTTGGTTAGTTTACACAGTATTTAAGCCAAACAGTATAAAATAAACGACCAATCGCGCACTACATCGAATTATGACCGGTTTTTGGTGATTTTCAACGTTTGGAAAACTTGGATTTTTAGGGTTGGAATCATCTAATTTTCATCGAAAATTACACTTTCATAAGCCCCCATGTCTGGATTTGTTGATCTTGGGATACCCAGAATATCAAATGGCACCTTTTGAGCGGTCTTTAATGACCCACTACCATTGGCTGAAGAGGCATCACTAATTCTTAGATCGTTTTCCTGCCCATTTAGAAAATTTGTGACGCCATTTAGAATAGTATTTTGGTAAAGGGCTGTATTTTCAAAATCATAGCGAGGCAAGTCTGCAAAATCCCCAAAAGTATCTTCAAATCGGATCAGGCAATTGGTAAATTTAAAATTAAAGGCTGCATCAGGATTGAGATTGAGATCAAGTTCTTCGCTGCGGTTACCGGCAATGATGCAATTCTCAAAATTAGCCTGGGTTAGATCAGAAAGCAATGGGTCACCGGTGGCTAACGGTATAAAATTGTCGATCTGTAAAGCGGCGGCTTGTCTAAATCCCTGTTGTGTAAAATTGGCGATGGTGCATTGTTTAAAATCGTAAGTGCCACCGTAAGAAAGCCACATTGATGAGATGCCTGCATTGTTAAAAACTAGGTTTTCACCATTAATTATGGCATTTTGGGACAGCAAATTAACGTTGGAACTGTTGTATATCTGTGAGTCTTTTATTTCAAGGGTGGGATTATCATTACCCGCATTGGCATCTACCAGAAGGCCTACGGTACCATTTTTTATTGTGGCGTGCGTGATACTATTGTTTATACTCCCTGCAGTAAGCCATATCGTTCCCCATTGTCCGGGCACATCGCTGTACAACGGCTCAAGCCGGTCACCTTCAAAGATTACCTCGTTCTCCATAGCAAGCGTATCCATACTATGGGCGCCGTTTACCTTAAGGCTGGCACCGTTTGCAACAAGCAGGCCGCTGCCTGCATGAAAATAAATGCGCGCGCCAGCCGAAATATTCAATGTTTTTCCCGGAGGGACGGCGGCATAACCATAAATGACATAAGGTTTTTCAGCAGTCAGGTTTAACTCATCATCTTTGAGGAAAAAACCAGCTATTTTCTGTTCCTTTCCTTCGGGGTCAGTGCCTAGGGATAGTGAGTCCTTAACCCCTTGCGTATTCCGCTTTGGAAATAGAAAAACCGCATCCTGAACCAGGGTTACCAGTGTTACTTTCTGTAAATTATCACCGGTGTCAAATTCCAGTGCATCAGTATATAGAAAATTGTTTTCTGCTGTGGCGAAATCTTGAAAATCTGCCGTGGTCTCTATGAATATAAAAATGCTGTCCCGGGGAAGAATCTCTACATTCTCAAAACGTTTGCCGGCAATACCATCTACATTGAGTCGGTATCGGGAGTTTTCGCCTTGAGCGAGCGCGACCTGTGGGACGCTTATCAGCGAATTGCTGTTATTGTAAACTTTTAGCCTGTAAGTACTGCTGCCAATAGTGCTAAATATGGTATCAAGGAATATCGTGTCTGCCGAAAATCCCAATTTTCCAGTGCTTGTTGATGGCGTAAAATCATCTCGGCAAGAGCTCATAAATAAAAGTGTGCCCATTAGGATCACCGAAAAAAGGGTATATATTTTAAGCTTTTTCACTGCGTTTAGGGGTTTTTGATCACCTTGATCTCAAAAAGTTTATTCCAGTGCTTGCCGGTCACGAATAGGGTGTGGGTCTCAGGATTTAGGGCTATGCCATTAAGTACCTCATTATTTGGGTCAAGGCCAGATTGTACCTTTTTTTTGAGTGGCCGCATGTCTATCACTGCCTCAATGGCGCCAGTAATGGGATCTATAATACTGATACCATCCTTTTGATAGGTATTGCCATAAATTTTGCCATCCACCCATTCCAGTTCATTATATTTTGAATGTACCGCGCGATTATCGGCAATCTCTATATAGCTTTCCTCAGTGAGCTTCTCAGGGTCAAGCAGCCAGATTTTTGTAGTACCATCTGATTTATATACGGTCTGTCCATCATTGCAGAGACCCCAGCCCTGCTTGCTCTGGCCGTAGGTAAAAGTACCTTTTTTAGCAAAGGAGTTCAGATCATAGATAAATCCTTCACCCTCTTTCCAGGTGAGCTGCAAAATGAGGTTATTAATTATTGTAAGGCCTTCACCGAAATATTTGTCGTCGAGTTTGATTTTTTTATTGATTTTACCGGTTTTATAATCTACTTCGAGCAGGGCGCTTTCCCCATATTCACCAGTACTTTCATACAGTTTCCCGTTGTGGAATTCCAATCCCTGGGTATAGGAACTCACATCGTGAGGATAGGTATTTACAATCTCATAACCGTAAAGTTGGGGGGCTTTTGCGGCAAGCATGGTAATCTGAGAGGTGATAGAGTCCTCTTTGCCTTCAGCATAGAGGGTCGCTGTAAGCCTTTTTTTTCCCAGTTTGATGACATGCATGTCCGTTTCCAGATTGGAAGCATCTTTTTTTGAACCAAGCCTTTGGCCATCGAGTTTATAAACCACCGAGTCAAGCACAACACCCTTATCCGGCTGCAGGGAAATATTTAACTTTTGACCCTGGGCGATCGTTTGGTTTTTCGCATTGGTAACCAATTTAAATTTTTTGTTCAGGTCTTTTCCGTTCCCGCAAGAGAGAAGCGTAAGGATTAAAACAAAGAGGTACAGTAAGTTAATCGTGCGCATGGGTCAATCTCATTTTTTGCCCAAGTTAAATAAAAAATTTTCCGCATGCTTGTATAAGGGTTTTCAATTCGTGTATACTTTTAAATGGCCGTCACTGTCCCTTAGGCAGTTTGAGAAGAAGCTCAAAATTCGGTTTAAAAAATATTGGCGCATGCCGCGTTATTTTTTATATTTGCCCCGGCAAGTCCTACACAACCAGCTCCTGTCAAATCCCCCAGGGCGGGAACGCAGCAAGGGTAGATGGTCGTAGCGGTGTGATGTAGGTAGCTTGCCATTTTTTGTGCCTTGGTGTGACTTATGACTAAAAGCATAAATTGGGTTTTAACGCATTGTAAATTAAATAATTACATACAAATTTTACTCTGTTTTACACGGATTTTCTTTATCTCCCATCGGTTTTCGCATATCTTTAAATTGTCTCATAGCTAATTATTTCAAAATGGAGCCTAATAAACAAACTGTGCTCATCACCGGTGCCTCTTCAGGCCTTGGCAAGGCCATTGCTGAATTACTGGTCGTCGAGGGTTATCGCGTCTATGGAACAAGCCGGAAAGAACAGAAAGCTCAAAATACCGGTATAAAATTCCTTATTCTTGACGTTACAATGCCCGAAAGTATACTGCGTGCGGTCAATCAGCTTATAGAACAAGAGGGCAGGATCGATTATCTTATTAATAATGCAGGCAGGGGGATTAGCGGACCTATGGAAGAAATACCCGAAAATGTGCTTAAAAGTCTTTTTGAGACCAATTATTTTGGACCTTTAAATTTGATCAGGGCGGTACTGCCCGTTATGCGTGCACAAAATTCTGGGATGATCATAAATGTGACCTCAATAGCGGGGTTTATGGGCTTGCCTTATAGGGGTGGATATTCGGCCTCAAAAGCTGCCTTAGGGCTCACTACTGAAGCTATGCGAATGGAGCTCAAGGAGTTTAATATTAAAATGGCTAATGTAGCTCCGGGGGATTTTACTACCAATATTGCAGCCGGGCGTTTAACGGTAAATTTAAATGAAACTTCGCCTTATTATCAAAAATATTCCAAGTCCCTTGACCTGATGGATGCGCATGTAGATGATGGGCAACCCCCAGAAGTCCTGGCTCGTGCGGTTTATGCTATCATGAAGGATGATAACCCTAAGGTGCATTATAAAATAGGTGTGTTTATGCAGCGTTTTTCGGTGTTTTTAAAGGGTATTTTGCCGAGCAGGGTGTATGAGCGTATCTTGATGAACCACTATAAATTGTGAAAAATAAAATCCTTTTTAGGCTTTCGCGAAAGCGGAAAATATATTTTTAAAGAAACGCAGTTAACACACTGATTTTTAATAATTTAAGTGTTATAATTTTCAGTGTATTTGAACACTACTAATTTACCTGTTTAAGTAGCCCAATAATTTTTCTTCAAAATCTTCGCTGAACATATTGGCATGGGCTTCTAGGATCATCCCGTTTTTATCCACGATAATCGTTTTAAGGATAGAATTGAGAGCCATATCCACTCTTACTTTTTCAGCATTGTCTTTAAATTGATAAGCGAAGTCCTTAGGGCTGTTGAGCAACGCAAGGCTGCGTAACCAGATGACATGATCATCGTCCATATTAATACCCATCACATCATATTGGGGGAAATGCTGCCTAAGGGTTTCTGCTTTAGCGCTTGAGCGGCGCATATGCCCAACGCGCCGGCTTGACCAGAAATAAAGTACTGTAGGCCGCTTGATCATCTCCCTTAAATTTATGGGCTGTAGCTGCGCATTGATAAGAGTTTCGTTGGGTATGGGTTTGTTGGGAGCAATATTGTTAAAGGAATGAAACATGTTATCCATTTCTTCTTTATCCGATGGATTAGGGTCAGATCGCAGATATAGCTCGTAGAGTTTTTTCCCATTTTCCAAATCTTCATTATTCCCCAGGTAGCTGCGAAGGCTACGTGTTATGAGATAACTTTTTGTATCCTGATCGGGTACCAGGGAGTCGATCAGTTTAATCTCATTGAAATTATGCAGGAAAGATTGAGTGTCGTAGGTTGATTCACCTGCATATTTTTTTAAAGCTGCTTGGTTAAAGTAATTAATCAGAAAGCGCCGGTAAGCGTAGCAGGGAAGGTAATCGCCGTGGTCAAAAGTGAGATCCTTGCGATACGCATAAAAATCAATAGGCAGGTCATTGATAAATGTGCTCTTAGAATCTGATATTTTGATCATTGGATAGACTTCCTTACGGGCGTAAAGATCATAATCTATTGTGGCCTTTAAAAAGTCTTGAAACTGCGGAGAAAATGTGCTGGCGTTCTTATACTCGTCTTTCCACTCGTTGTGCTTCTCAAAAAGGCTATCTAAAAAATGCTCAAAATGCTCTGGACTTTCTTGGTAAATATCCTCTCGGGCCATATAGGCGTTTTCATATTCGTTTTTTAAGAAAAGATCAATGAGCATGTTGTTCTCATCCGCTCCATAACCTGAAAAGGTAAGGCTTTCATCAAAGTCAAAGGTATTGACCCTTAACATGATGCTATCACCTTGTTCTAGATAAACCAATTGTCGCTCTTTATGATTAAATTCATAAAGTCCTGGTTCTAAATTTTTTAGCTGAAAAAGAAAGCGGTTGTTTTGATCCATAGGGATTTCGGCTACCACCTTGTTGCCTTTACGTAAAGTGACGATGTGGTCTACAGGGTTTATGATCTCTCCACCAAACCATGTCCCGGCTGCTTTAGTTTTATTATGATCTCCACAGCTGGCCATCAGCAGCACCGCAAATAAAAGGGCTGGATATTTTAAGATCATCTTCAAACGAGTAGTGCAATTGATTAAAAAAGTGTAATGTGTCCAAAATTAAGTGGGAACGCTGCAAGCCCTGTTAACCCCTAGTTAAAACAAATGTTTTAAAAGTTAATCTTTTAGGTTCTGTACTTATTTCAATACTTTTGCAAATCTTTTAAAATCCTGAATAATCTATGTTATCAGTATCCAATCTTTCTGTACAATTTGGCAAGCGCGTGCTCTTTGATGAGGTCAATATATCTTTTAACCAGGGCAACTGCTATGGTATCATAGGGGCTAACGGTGCGGGTAAATCTACTTTTTTAAAAATTATTGCCGGTAAGGAAGAACCTACCTCGGGGCATGTAAACCTGGAATCCGGTAAACGGATGTCTGTTCTTGAGCAGGATCACTATGCTTACGATGAGCAGACGGTTATAGAAACCGTGCTTATGGGAAATAAACCCATGCATGCGATCAAAACCGAAATGGATGCGCTTTATGCTGATTATACCGATGAAAACGCTGACCGCATCGGTGAACTGCAAGCTGCCTTTGAGGAGATGAATGGCTGGAATGCTGACAGCGATGCTGCGGCACTGCTCTCTAATCTTGGTATAACCGAAGATCTGCACTATACGCAGCTTAAGGATCTCGATAATAAGCAAAAAGTGCGCATCCTTCTCGCACAGGCTTTATTTGGCAATCCCGATCTGCTCATTATGGACGAGCCTACAAACGATTTGGATTATGAGACTATAAACTGGTTAGAGAATTTTTTGGCCAATTACGAAAACTGTGTGATCATCGTCTCACACGACCGTCATTTTCTGGATGCTGTGTGCACACACATTTCTGATATTGATTTTGGAAAAATCACCCATTACAGCGGGAATTATACATTCTGGTATGAATCGTCACAGCTCGCTGCTCGCCAACGCGCCAATCAGAACAAGAAGGCCGAGGAAAAGAAAAAGGAACTTCAGGAGTTTATCATGCGGTTTAGCGCCAACGTAGCGAAAAGCAAACAGGCCACCTCCCGTAAAAAAATGATTGAAAAGCTAAATATAGAAGAGATCAAACCATCCAGCCGTAGGTATCCCGCGATTATTTTTGAGCGCGAGCGCGAGGCCGGTGATCAGATTTTTAATAGTAGTAAACTGGCCGCTTCCATCGATGGGGATACACTTTTTCAAAAAGCGAGTATTAATTTGGCCAAAGGCGATAAGGTCATTCTCTTTTCAAAAGATAGCCGTGCCACCAGCGCTTTTTATGAAATAATAAACGGAAAGCAAGAACCACTTGAAGGCACTTATGAGTGGGGCATTACCACAACCCAGGCATACCTTCCTGTAGATAATCAGGAATATTTTGAAAAAGACCTTACCCTTGTGGATTGGTTGCGCCAATATGCAAAGACAGAACAAGAACGAGAAGAGGTTTACCTACGCGGATTTTTGGGCAAAATGATTTTCTCTGGTGAAGAAGCCCTAAAATCGGCAGAAGTGCTTTCGGGAGGTGAAAAGGTCAGGTGTATGTTGAGCCGCATGATGATGCAGCGCGCTAATGTGCTTATGTTTGATGAGCCCACCAATCACTTGGACCTTGAATCAATCACTGCCATTAACAATAGCTTAAAGAATTTTAAAGGAAGCCTCTTTTTGACCACCAGTGATCATGAGTTTGCACAGACAGTGGGCAATAGGATTATTGAACTCACACCAAAGGGAATCATCGACCGCTATATGACTTTTGATGATTATATGAGCGATGGTAAAATAAGGGAGCAGCGTCAGGATATGTATGCTGTGGTTGAGGTTTAAATAGGCGCATATTTACCAGTAACCGATTTTTTTTCGCTTTCGCGAAAGCCAATTTTGTAAAATCAAGGTATGGATTTTTGTAAGCTTTCGCGAAAACATTCCCCATAGATAGTATTAAGTTGCTAGAATTTTTTAAGAATGTGAAAGGAACAGCATTTTTTGTCAGCTTATTACAATAATAAGAAACTGAGCGAGATTTTTACTATTGTTTTTTTTCAGATAAAAGCGGCTATAGGGTGGATCATTTACTCTTATCTTCACCATTACTTCTAAAATAATTGACCACTGCCACACAACAAAAAACAAGAATAAATGTACTAAGCAGAATGCGCCACGTGGGCAATTGTTCACCTTTCAGCAGCGGGGAGAGGCGCCAGAGGGAGTAAAGAATAAGTGCGATGTTGATTACAATATTGAAGATCGAGCGTGTACCAGCATTTTGACCCTTTTTAATAAGGGGTCTGTGAGCTTTACTGTTAACCGCCTCATGATCATCAAGGCGGCTCTGGGTGGCCTGTTGTTCCAAAATTTCTGCGGGAATTTCTTCTTCTTCAAGTGCCTTATCAGTAATACGACGAGCACGCATTAGATTATCTTTTTCTACAAAAAGCAGTACCTGATCAGTATAACCACCATTGAAACCGGCCCGCACTTGGCTCTCATGATCATCCCTCACAACAGCACTTATCCCAGCTTCTTCAAGAATACCCTTCAAATAATTGACTTTTATGGAAGACCCTGTAAATATCCGGTCATACTTGGATTCTTTAAACATGCTTCAGAAGTGTTATTGGGCTTTATCAAATTTACTTTTCCAAATGGCGGTATTAAAATTTTTGCCTTGAGCAAAACCATAAAAGAGCACCACCGCAGCAATTGATTTAAACATAAAAAAGAATACCATAATGTCTTGGCCAAAGCTTTGGTGCTTGGTAAAAAGACCATCAGGTACCATCATTGTAGCCACAAAGCTGGATAATAGGATAGCGAATATCAGGTTTTCAAAAGACTTGAAGGGCCACATCATCAATTTGCGCAGGGGGTGCAGATCTTTTCCCCATTTATGGATGAGGTAATAATAATTATTCCCCATTGGGGCAAATAGTAATGGATCATCCGTCTTGTGGAGGACAAACATTTTTGAAGGGGCGATGATCTTAAAACCCGTGAGCTCTACATCATGGTTTCGCTCTAGTGATTTAATTTCCGAATAGGCCTCTTGTGGTATTTTCCCTTTGAAATAATGTGTACTCAGAAATCGCAATCTGTAGCTAATACAGATATGTTTTATAGTGTCTTCATGAAAAATGCGGTCTGCATCCAGTTTGTCAAAATCAAAATGATTTTCTCGCGGCCCACTAGGATTGTTGAGCGCCGCATCGATACGGTTTTCCCTTTCCTGCTCTGCATTTAGAATGGCATGAACCTGTGCGAGCATATCCACAGCACTGGTAGATTTGTCTCGATACCGCAATAGTTTTTCGTGAACATTAGTTTTCCTTAACATCATTTTTCTTTTTTAGCTGACGTAAAGTTAACTAATTAGTTCAGACATATCAATACGTTAAATGCTAAAGTATTATCGCAGGGAAGCCCCCAGCTGCTCTTCAAAAACGCGCTGCAGAAGGTCCATATTCTTGTCGATCTGCTTATCTGTTAAGGTCCTTTCGGTATCCTGAAAAGTAAAGCGCACGGCATAGCTTTTTTTACCTGCTGGAAGGTTTTTGCCCTGGTAGACATCAAAGAGCTCTATATCCTGCAACAATTTTTTACCTTGAGCGCGCGCAAGGTCATAAATCTGCGAAAAACTCACCTGCTCGTCAAGCAATAGCGCGAAGTCCCGCTCTACTGAAGGATATTTGGGTATAGGGCTGTAAACTGCACTTTTCCTTTTAATAAGGTCGAGCATAAGGCCCCAGTTAAAATCTGCATAAAGTATTTCCTGATCAATGCCAAAATGATCTGCGATATTCGCTTTTACGGTGCCAAGCTCTGCAATTGCTACATCATTATGGCAGAGTTCTAAGGCTTCGGCCATGAGATCATTTTTGAGTGGTTTTTCCCGAATGCCGGTAATGCCGAGGCGTTTCAAAATGACTTTCGCAATCCCTTTGATATAAAAGAAACCCATCTCCCGGCGTGGGACGCTCCAGTTTTCCTTTTTTCGGTTACCGGTACAAAACAGGCCTAAATGTTTATATTCTTCCGTTTTCGCCTTGAGCTGATGATAGCTTTTACCAAATTCAAAAAAGCTGAGGTCCGCCTGTCTGCGGTTCAGATTATGAGCAATGGCCTCGAGACCAGAAAATAAAAGAGTTTGCCGCATTACGCTTAGGTCTCTGCTTAGCGGGTTAAGCATTTTTACGCTTTTTTCTTTTAATAAATCAGCACTTAGCGCTATATAATCCGGCGAGGTGAGTGAATTCCCCATGATCTCATAAAAACCTAGCGAGGCGAGCTGATCGGCTATAACTGAACGTATTTTATGATCTTCAAAACGGCTGCTCCCCGCGATGGAAGCATTGAGTTTTTGGCCGATCTGGATATTATTATAACCGTAAACGCGCAGTACTTCCTCTATCACATCAACCTCTCTGGTAACATCGTTACGATAAGCGGGAATAGTCATGCCTATACCTGTTTCGGTAACATTGTTAATCTTGATATCCAGAGAGGATAAGATGGATTTTATGGTCTCTTTGGGTATTTCTTCACCGATAAGCCTATGGGCCCGCTCAAAATTCAGTACGACTTGATGGTCCTCCACTTTTTTTGGATAGATATCAACTATATCGCTGGTTACGATACCACCGCTGGTTTCCAGAATCAGTAAGACAGCCCTTTTTAATGCATATTTGGTAATATTTGCATCAATGCCACGCTCAAATCGAAAGGAGGCATCAGTACTCAGGCTGTGTCGTTTTGCCGTTTTGCGTATGCTTACCGGATCAAAAAAGGCGCTTTCAAGAAAAATGGAGGTAGTTTCTTGGGTAACGCCACTATTTTCACCACCAAAGACGCCGGCGATGCATAAGGGCTTTTCTACATCACAGATCATCAGGTCATCTTGGTGAAGCTCGCGCTCGATCCCGTCTAGGGTAGTGAATTTGGTTCCGGAGGCAACCGTTTTTACATTGATTTCCGCGCCCTGTATACGGCTAAAATCAAAAGCGTGAAGGGGTTGTCCCAGCTCATGCATCACGTAATTTGTGACATCTACCACATTGTTTTTAGGCGTAATACCAATGGCCTTTAAGCGATTTTTGAGCCAGTCAGGTGATTCCTGAATATTCAATTCAGAAATAGTCACTCCGCAATAGCGCGGTGCAAGCTCATGATCAAGCACTGCAACAGAAACTTTTCTTGTGCGGTTCTCAACACGAAATGCGCTTGCAGAAGGGGTTATAAATTCGAGATTGTGCTTAAGCTGGATCATCCCTGCGCGCAGATCACGTGCTACGCCCATGTGGCTCATGGCATCAGCGCGGTTAGGGGTAAGGCCGATCTCAAATACCTGATCATTTTCAACTTCATACAATTCAGATAATGGGGTTCCAGGTTTCAAGTCTGTACCCAAAACCATAATACCATCATGACTCTTGCCAAGACCGATCTCATCTTCTGCGCAGATCATCCCATTGCTCACCTCGCCACGTATCTTGCCTTTTTTGATTTTCCAGGCTTCTCCCTTAGCGTCGTATAAGGTGGTGCCTGGCGTAGCAACGGGAACTTTTTGGCCTTCGGCCACATTGGGGGCACCACAGACGATCTGCACCGGTTCAGCGCTGCCTACATTAACGGTGGTCAGTTTTAGCCGGTCTGCATTGGGGTGTTTGATACAAGTAAGCACTTCACCTACCACTATTCCTTCGAGTGCACCTTTAATGCTCTGAAAATATTCGATACCCTCAACCTCGAGCCCCAGATCGGTAAGGAGTTCGCCGGTTTCCTGGGCATCCCAGTCTATATTAATAAATTGTTTGAGCCAATTGTATGAAATCTGCATTTGATCAAATTTATTGAGGGGCAAAGATAAGGTTTTGGGGCTTTTTGGTGCTTATTATGGCGTCAATTCGAAACAAGATTTTTAAAAGTATTGTTGATTATTAATACATCAAAATTGACTTTCGAATATTGTAATTTTTTTAAAAAAGGTTATTTTTTTTATTATTGGTAATTGCCATTAGCATATTGAGGATGATTTCTTGTAAATGCTAAATTTATGATCACGGTATAGAAAATTAAATTAATATTTCATGTGGGAAAATATTGGGATTATGGTTTTCTTGCGTAGTTAATGAAATATGGATTATTCAAAAATCTAAACATATAATTTAATAACTGGGTATAATAAAGTTGGTTGCTAAGAAATATAATTCCAGATATTCTTATATTTCATAACCTGTGCATAGGTCTGATTAATTGCTGAGTTTACCGGTTTTTGAAGCGATGGGTCATCCTTGAGAACTGCCGAGGCATATCCCCGGGCGATTTTAAGAATGTCATTGTCCGCTACTACATCAGCGATTTTTAGGTTGAGTACACCGCTCTGTTGCGTTCCCATAATATCGCCGGGACCACGCAGTTTAAGATCTACCTCTGCGATCTCAAAACCGTCGTTAGTGCGCCTCATGGTTTGTAGACGTGTCTTGCTATCTGCCGATAATTTATGACCACTCATCAGGATACAATAACTCTGATCTGCGCCACGGCCCACACGGCCGCGTAATTGATGCAATTGGCTAAGGCCAAAACGCTCTGCGCTCTCAATTACCATTACTGAGGCATTCGGCACATTCACGCCCACCTCAATCACTGTTGTCGCGACCATGATGTGTGTTTCCCCTTTGACGAAACGATTCATCTCATATTCCTTATCTGTCGGTTTCATCTGGCCGTGCACGATAGATATTTGAAAATCGGGCTGGGGAAATTCTCGCACGATACTATCATAACCATCCATTAGGTCTTTGTAGTCCATAGTCGCACTTTCCTGTATGAGTGGATAGACAATATAGACCTGTCTACCTTTTCGGATTTCATCTTTTAAAAACCGAAAAACCTTAAGTCGATTTGCATCGGAACGGAGTACGGTTTTTATGCTTTTTCGCCCCGGCGGAAGTTCGTCGATCACGCTTACATCTAGGTCGCCATAAACGCTCATCGCAAGGGTGCGGGGAATAGGTGTTGCCGTCATGATCAACACGTGCGGCGGGTACTCATTTTTGTGCCAAAGTTTGCTGCGCTGGGCCACCCCAAAACGGTGTTGCTCATCGATGATCGCAAGCCCGAGATTCTTGAATTTTACCTTGTCTTCCAGCAGTGCGTGGGTGCCAATCAGGATGTCTAAATTCCCATTTTCCAAATTTTCATGAATAATTTTTCTTTTTGAAGCTTTAGTTGAACCTATCAATAATGAGATACTGATTTTCAATTCTTTGCATAAAGAGGATAACCCGTGATAGTGTTGTACTGACAAAATTGCAGTAGGTGCCATCAAACAGGCCTGAAAACCGTTGTCAAGTGCCATTAATATAGACATGAGCGCAACAATAGTCTTACCCGATCCCACATCTCCCTGTAAAAGCCGGTTCATCTGCGCCGGCTGGCCAAGATCGTGGCGTATTTCCTTAATGACGCGCTTCTGTGCATTGGTCAATTTAAAGGGTAAATGTTCATTATAAAAATTATTAAAATAGGTGCCAATTTCCGAAAAGGGATAGCCTTTAATTTTGCTTTTGTGCAGTTGATTTTTGATGATCAATTGCAGTTGCATATAAAAGAATTCCTCAAATTTTAAACGGTATTGTGCCCGTGCCAATTCATGTTGTGATCTAGGAAAATGGACGTTGAAAAAAGCCTCGTTTTTCGGCATTAATTTTAACCCATTAAGGATGGGTTCAGAAAGCGATTCGTCAAGGTCGTTTTTGATCTCCAGAAACAGGTTTTGCATCAACGTGTTCAGCATTCGATTTGTGACACCCTTGTTGCTCAGTTTTTCTGTAGAGGGATACACCGGCTGCATCGCAGAGCGCAGGCTTTTCTCATGTTCCTCCACTGGTTCCAGTTCAGGATGCGCGATAGAATACACAAAACCAAATTTCTGTACTTTCCCAAAAGCAACATACGGGGTGTTGAGCTTCAGGCTTTCCCTGATCCATTTGTGCCCACGGAACCAGACCAGCTCCATCTCTCCGGTCTCATCCCTAAAAGTACCCACCATACGTTTAGCGCGACCTTCGCCTATGGTCTTGAGATGTGTTATGCGGCCGGTGAGCTGTACATCAGTGCAGGTGGGCTGCAACTGGTTGATCTTATAATACTGTGTCCGGTCGATATAGCGGTTGGGGAAAAGATTGAGCAGGTCCTGATAGGTGTTTATATTGAGTTCAGAGCGCATAAGCGCAGCCCTGTTGGGTCCTACTCCTTTAAGATAATCAATGGGCGTTTGCAGTTTGCCGGGGTTCACTTTTGGCTTGTGTTTTGATTTCTTTATATACAAAGCTACTTTAATTGTTGTAATGTCAAATCTTACTCAACGATTAGATCAATCAAAAAGATATTCGGGCCATGCTATAATCGTAAAGCTTCACATTTAAATTGAGGTCTTTATGTGTTTATCTTTGACAAACTGAAACAAGTTTAAGAGATCGATTTTTCTATCCCTTTTAGTATATTCAATAAAAAAATTAGATGTTTCTCATTTCAAAATCAATTCCTTATTTTAACACCCATTCCAATAACTATTTTACATGAGACAGTGGTGTACCGCCCTTTTGATCATTTTAAGCCTTTCGGCGAAAGCCCAACAATTAGAAACCGTTGATTTTGAAAAGATAAGCGCTGCGCTGCAACCTTATTTTCAGTCTAAAACCATTAGCGGGGTTCTTAAAGTAGATTTTAAAATCCTCAAAGCGACCGATTCTGTCTATCTTGATGCCAAAAATATCACTGATTTCAGCTTAAAACTGGATGGAAAAGAGGTAAAATCACTTTTTGATCAAAATCACCTGATCATTTATGGAGACTTTACAAAACCGGGATTACATTCCGCCGCATTAACGTATTCCGCAAAACCTTCTAAAACCCTGTATTTTGTTGATAACGAGGGCAAAAATCAGATCTGGTCACAAGGTCAGGGAAAATATACCTCTAACTGGTTGCCCAGCATTGACGATATGAACGATAAGATCGAGTTTGATCTTCATATTTCCGCGCCAAACGATAAAACTGTGATCGCTAATGGAAAGCTTCTCGATAAAAAAGAAAATGGCGATCTGACCCAATGGGAATTTGATATGCAGCACCCCATGTCAAGTTATCTCGTTGCACTCGTTGTGGGCGATTATGAGCAGAAGAGCCTGACCTCAGATGGCGGTATTCCCATTGAAATATATTATTATCCCAAAGATGCCGGTGAGGCAGAGCCTACTTACCGTGAAACAAAAAAGATCTTTGATTTTTTTGAGAAGGAGATCGGTGTTCCTTATCCGTGGCAGGATTACAAGGAGGTTCCCGTCAAGGATTTTTTATATGCTGGGATGGAGAATACTTCGCTCACCATTTTTAGTGATACATTTATGGTGGACTCCATCGGTTTTGAGGACCGCAATTTTGTTAATGTAAACGCGCACGAGCTCGCCCATCAATGGTTCGGTGATATGGTCACCGAGACCTCGGGCACACACCATTGGCTACAGGAAGGCTTTGCCACGTATTATGCCCTACTTGCCGAGCGCCAAATTTTTGGTGACGATTATTTTTATTGGAAGCTTTACCAAAGCGCAGAACAGCTTAAGGATCTGAGCGATCAAGGTAAAGGTGAAAAACTTTTAAATCCCAAAGCGAGTTCACTTACCTTTTACCAAAAAGGTGCCTGGGCTCTTCATATACTTCGGGAAAAAATAGGCGATGCCGTCTTCAAAAAAGCGGTGCGTGATTATCTGGAAAAGAATAAATATAAAAACGTAGAGACTTCAGATTTTATCGCTTCCGCGGAAGTGGCAAGTGGCCAGGACTTAGGCGACTGGGAAAAAAACTGGCTGCAGCAGAGCGCTTTTCAGGCAGATGCCGCGTTGGAATCCTTAAAGAAATCCCCTTTTATTCGGCGTTATCTAGAGCTTTCTGCATTGCGCAAAACAGCTATAGCACAAAAAGCGGATGCCCTGCAGAAAATCTTACTGGATGACAATGACTATCTGGGCCAGGAGGCAGTACATCAATTGACTGATGCACCTTTCGGCGAAAGCCAGCCACTCTATAAAATAGCAATGAGTTCAGGCAGTGCACTGGTACGCCAGGCGGTCGCCCTCTCCCTGCAGGAAGTTCCAAAAGCATTTAAAGGCGAATATGAAACGCTACTGGATGATAAATCCTATGTAACGAGGGAGGCTGCATTGTTTGCATTGTGGGTATCCTTTCCAGAAAGCCGCGTAGATTACCTGACAAAGTTAGAAGGCGTTGAGGGTTTTTCTGATAAGAACATAGAGACGCTCTGGCTTGCACTATCTTTAGCGACGCCTGATTTTAAACCCGAAGGAAAGGAGCAGCGTTATAAGAAATTGCTTGATTATACCAATCCAGAATATCCTTTTGAGATAAGGGAAAATACTTTTAGGTACCTCTACCAACTGCAGTTGTACGAAAATCAAAGTTTGACCAATCTGGTCTCTGCCTGTGTGCATTTCAATTGGCATTTTGCCCAATCCTGCCGTGGGATTTTGGATATGTTGTTAAAAGATGCCATGTGGTCTAATGCACTGCGCGACTTAAACCTGAGCGATAAGAAAGCACAAAATTATCTAACCAAAAAGCTGGAACAATGAGGGCATTGGTGATATCTGGGGGCGGCAGTAAGGGCGCCTATGCTGGCGGCGTTGCACAATACCTGATTGAAGAACAGAAAAGGGACTATGATATTTTTGTGGGTACCTCTACGGGCAGTCTTCTGATCTCCCAGCTTGCCAATTATAAGATCAAACGTGCATACGAACTTTACACCAGCGTAAACCAGAAAACAATATTTAACGTAAACCCTTTTCAGATCAAGCGCAGGGAAGGGCGTGAATATGTAGCAATCAATTACTGGAACACGGTTTTGCAGTTCATCAGGCGCAAGCGCACCTTTGGCGAGAGCAAAAACCTGCTTAAACTGATCAAAAAGAATTTTTCAAAAGCCGAATTTGAAGCGGTAAAGGCAAGTCCCAAAGACGTGGTGGTCACTGTCTCTAACCTTACCAAAAATAAGGTAGAATATAAATCAATGGATGATTTTGACTATGATGAATTCTGTGAATGGATCTGGATCTCCTGTAATTATGTGCCCTTTATGAGCCTTGTAAATAAAAAAGGTTGTGAGTATGGCGATGGTGGTTTTGGGTGTATTGTGCCCATCCGTGAGGCCATCAGGCGCGGTGCCACAGAAGTGGATGCGATTATCCTAGAATCTGAAAACATGGAATACAATAAGGTGCTGGGCAAGAACCCATTTTCCCTTATGGTCAGCCTTTTTAACTTTTTGATGGATCAGGTAGAATCGCACGATGTGATTGTAGGTAAGCTTGCGGCGATCAATAAAGATGTACCGCTCAATCTTTACTACACCCCATCAAAACTCACTGAAAACAGCCTGATTTTTGACCAAGAGCTTATGGCTTCCTGGTGGCAGCAGGGTTGGGATTACGCTTGCGCGAAAGCACAGCAGGCACAGGATAACAGGCTTAAAGGTGAGGGCGTGAGGCCCAGTATGCTCTCTAGCCATATGGCTGCCGAAGAAAATGTTTTTGAGACAAATTGAAAGGCTTTTTTACCATTTTAGGTTATTTTTATCTAATACCATCAAGCTTGAAATAACCCTACTTAATGAACCCTTTTTTAGCCAAAATAATAATAAACACTACCCGTAAATCAACGGGAAAAAAATTTAATCCAAATAAACAACCATCTGAATATCAACTTGCAAAAAAATACAAGGAATTCATAGTTTCCTTAAAAAGAAATTCAAAAAACTTTTCGCTGATTGTGATTGGTATTTTTTCTGCATCTTTTGGTTTTAAGGGGTTTCTATTAACCAATGATTTTATTGATGGCGGGGCCACGGGGATATCCTTGCTTATTGCAGCCCTTACGGTTGTTCCTCTGTATTTGCTTATCATCTGCGTAAACCTCCCCTTTATCATTCTGGGATATAAAATTATGGGGTCGCGTTTTGCCATCAAGACCACACTGGCAATTATAGGTCTGGCTGTTTGTGTGGCGGTGGTTCCCTTTCCTAATGTTACTGATGATGACTTGCTGGTTGCGATTTTTGGTGGTTTTTTTCTTGGGGCGGGTATTGGTCTTTCCATTAGGGGTGGGGCAGTTATAGATGGGACGGAGATCCTGGCGATCTATTTAAGCAAAAAATTTTCTACGACGATTGGGGATGTCATCATCGTGATCAACGTCTTTATTTTTTCTTTTGCAGCATACTTCCTCTCTATAGAAATCGCACTGTACTCGATGATCACTTATATAGCCGCATCCAAAACGCTTGATTTTATAATTGAGGGGATTGAAGAATATATAGGAGTGACCATTGTAGCCTCCCAAAGTAACCGTATCAAGCAAATGATCATCGAAAAGATGGGGCGCGGGGTTACCGTCTATAGCGGTAAAGGAGGGTTTATTAAAAACGGAACATCAAGGGATGTTGACATTATATATACCGTAATAACCCGACTCGAACTCAACAAGCTGAATACAGAAATTGAAAAAATTGAGCCCAGCGCATTCATAGTGATGAACAGTATAAAGGATATAAAAGGGGGAATGATCAAAAAAAGGCCTTTACATTAGATTATTACCGGGCTTCTTCAGCATTTGCTGCCTAGCAATTTTTATAATATACTTTGACTAATTACTGAATATTAAGATGTAAAACCGCTTAATAGCGAGTTGTCAGTAGATTATTATTCTGACAATTATTTCTTATCCATAACTATATTTCCAGATGTGGAAATGGGAGAAACGTAACTGTCAGCCATTAATTTATGTTTGGAGAGAGTCTTCATCAAGCGGGCCTGCACTTTATTTGCAGTCTTGATCCCTTCACAAAGTGTAAACATCGAGGGGCCTGAGCCGCTGATGCCAAAAGCCAGTCCCCCTGCTTTGAGCGCAGTATCCTTTAAAGAATCATAATGTGGGATGGTTTTCTTGCGATACGGTTCTGCGAGCACATCTTTAGCGCAGTTGGCGATCTGTTGATAATCTGAGCTGTGCAGGGCAGATACCAATCCCGCTAAATAACCGGATTGCATAACGGCTATTTTCAAAGGAACTTGTTCTGGTAAGAGTTCCCTGGATTCCTTGGTTTTGATCTCGATATGGGGATGTATGATAGTTACAAAAAGTTCTTGCGGAACAGGCAGAGAGACAATGTTCAGTGGATCGTAGCCTGTAATTAATGTAAAGCCCCCGTAGATGCAAGGAGCAACATTATCAGCGTGTTCATTACCGCTTGCAATGGCCTCGCCTTTCATTGCAAAAAAGGAAAGTTCCAGATTGCTCAAAGGTTTTTTAAGGAACTGGTTTATCCCATACACCACACCGGCAGCACTAGCGGCGCTACTTCCCACACCGCTGCCCAGCCTGATTTTTTTATGGATCTCAATCTCAAAACCAAAATCTAGATTTAGTGCGCCTAGCATAGCATTTCCAGCTACGCCGCTCACGTTCAGCATAGGATCCATAGGGAGGTCAGCACCTGAAATCTTAGTGATTTTAATCCCTTTAGTGGCGGTTTTTCTCAATAGCATCTCATCGCCCAGCCCCTGCAATGCAAAACCCAAAACATCAAAACCACAGTTGACATTAGCAACCGTGGCGGGGGAGAAGATGCGTATCTGGTTAAAGTGGACCATTTTTTTTTCTATAATTTGAATTAGTTGTCAAAAGTAAATTTTAGAACGCCTTCAATAAAAGGGAGATGATTTTTAAAAAGGTCTAAACATTTTTTAAATTCAAGTGAACTTGGTTGGCTTAGTCGATGTATTTTAGGTTAAAATTCTTCATTGTGTATTCGATTATACCGGTGTAAAAGAAGTCCTATTTTATTAATTTCTTATCACCACGTTTCATTCATGCTATCCCGGTGCTTTATAAGTTAATTTTTCACGTAGGGAAATAGTAATATATGAAAAGCATGATTTTGACCCCTGTTTGCAGTTAAATTTTTCTTGCCCTCATCACATCGGCAAAGATCCCGGAGGCGGTCACATCGCCGCCGGCCCCGGCCCCTTTAATGATCAATGGCTGTTGTGGATACCTTTCAGTAAAAAACAGAACAATATTATCTTTGCCCTCCAGGTCGTAAAATGGATGGCTCTGGGGGATCTCCTGTAGGCCTACACTGGCTTTACCATTGTTGAGTTCGGCAACATACTTAAGTCGGTTTCCTTTCGCGGAAGCGTCACTGACCAATTGCTCAAAATGGGAGGCATCCTCGTTTAGAGTTTCAAAAAACGCATCCACACTTCTGCTCTTCAGGTTCCGATCGGTAAGAAAGTGTTTGTTCTCTATATCTTCTAGATTCATTTCTAACCCGCTTTCCCGGGCCAAAATCAGGATTTTTCGGGCAACGTCAACTCCGCTAAGGTCTATCCGAGGGTCTGGCTCGGTAAAACCTTCGGCCTTTGCCTGTTGTACCACGTCGTGAAAATTTCCGCCGGGGGCGAAATTATTAAATACAAAGTTAAGGCTCCCCGATAATACCGCCTGTATTTTATGCACACGGTCACCGGATGCGATCAGGTTGCTGAGTGTATCGATAATAGGAAGACCTGCGCCCACATTGGTTTCAAACAGTAGTGGCGCGTTGTAGCTTTTACTGAGTTGTTTAAGCTTTTGGTACTGATCATAATCTGCTGAGCAGGCAATTTTATTGCAGGCCACCACGGCGATACTCTGTTTGAGGTATTTGCCATAAACAGCTGCAACTTGTGCATTAGCAGTAATATCAATAAAAATACTGTTGCGCTGATTCAGTTTTACCGTTTTCTCAAAAAAGCCATCAATGCTCGCTTTTTCACCTTCATCGAGTAATTTTTTCCAGTTATTAAGATCAATACCTTTTTTTGTGATGACCATTTTACGTGAATTACTAAGGCCCAGTACGCGCAGATTTACTTTTAACTGAGATTTTAGGTAATCCTGTTGCTGCTTGATCTGTTCAAGCAAACGTGCCCCCACATTGCCCACTCCTGTGATAAAGAGATTGAGCTGTGTATGCTGTTCTTCAAAGAAGCGTTCATGCAGGCTGTTGAGGGCTTTTTTTACATCTCGCTGTGCGATCACTGCTGAAATATTCTTTTCGCTTGCCCCTTGCGCTATCGCCCTGATGTTGACGTTATTCTGCCCAAGAGTGCTGAACATTTTGCCGCTTATGCCTTGATGGCTTTTCATCTTGTCGCCCACTAGTGCAATGATGGAAAGGCCAATCTCTATGCTCAAAGGGTCTATCTTATTGAGGGAGATCTCATTTTCAAACTCTTCGTCTACGGCTATTTTAGCGCGTCCCGCATCCTCTTCCATAACGCCAAGGCAAATACTATGCTCACTGGACGCCTGGGTGATCAGGATAATATTTATATCTTCTTTTGAAAGGGTCTCGAACAGCCGGTTGCTTATGCCCGGTATTCCCACCATACCACCACCTTCAAGGGTTAGCAAGGCAGTATTGTTTATGTTGCTAAGGCCTTTGATGGGGTTTCCGTCAGACTTATCCTGATTGTGAATAAGTGTGCCTGGTGCCTGTGGTTTGAGTGTGTTTTTGATGCGTATGGGAATATTTTTGCTCATAACGGGCACGATGGTGGGCGGGTAGAGTACCTTGGCGCCAAAATGTGAAAGTTCCATTGCCTCGTGATAGGATATATCTGCAATAGGCCGGGCCTGTTTTACAATTTTGGGATTTGCGGTGTACATGCCACTTACGTCCGTATAGATCTCAACCTCGTCAACATCTAGCGCTGCCGCGATTATTGCAGCAGTAAAATCTGATCCCCCGCGTCCCAGCGTACTGGTTTCGCCATGAGCCGTGCGTGCAATAAAACCGGGCATGACGGTAATTTTTTCTTTCGCTTTAGCGAAATAATGCATAAGCTGCGCATTTGTAACGGTATAATTCACAAGGGCGCGGGTATGCTTATCGTTTGTCGTAATCAGGTCACGGCTGTCTTTTTTTACAGCACTCAACTTTTTGGAGCGCATGGCGGCAGAAATAAGTTCAGAAGATAAGAGCTCGCCATAGGCTAAAAGCTTATCTATCGTTTTGGGCGACAGTTCATTGATCAGGGAAACCCCGTGCAGCAGTTCTGCCAGCTGATCTAAAAGGCCCTGAATTCCTGCACGGGCGGCTTTATCTTTTTTAATCAGCACCTCAGCAAGGTCAAAATGTGTTGTTTTTATTTCTTCAATCACCGGAATATAATCCTCCCGGTCCCTGGCCGCTGTCCCTGCATCAATCAATCGGTCTGTAATCCCCCCCACTGCTGAGACCACCACGATAATAGGTTCCTTTTTAGAAGCCTGGGCAACGATCTCAATGACCTTGTTAATTGTTTCTTCACTTCCTACGGAGGTACCGCCAAATTTTAAAACGCGCATAAAATTGAAATATGAATGTTGATTATCATTGGGTTTCCATGCGATTTTAAGTCTGAAAAGAAAATTTTACAATGAGTTATTGTTGCGATCCCAAAATCAGCTTAAGGTTTTTTAAAGCATGGTTAAGTCTTGAACTGTTGTTGTCAAAAGTATTATTTTTACTGGGAAGGGCAAGGTTTGAGCTCTGTTTTTAATGATTTGACAAAATAACCCGACATGAAGATCAATTTTTTCTTTCTATCGAACCAATAAAAGCGAACCACAACAATTTTTTTTCATGAAAATATTGAATAAAGAGCAGATTTATGAGGCCGATAAACAAACCGTTACCAAGCAAGGGATAACCTCCTACCAACTTATGGAGCGCGCGGGAGGCTTGGTTTTTCAATGGCTGCACCACCGTCTTAAAGGTTGCGGGGCCCCTATAAAAATATTTTGTGGAATAGGTAATAATGGAGGTGATGGGCTGGTTATTGCCCGCGAGCTTTTGGAGCAGGGATATACCGTTACCATATACGTAGTCAATTACAGTGATCATCGCTCAGAAGATTTTTTAAAAGCGGAAAAAGCACTTAACGAGCAGGCCGAAACTACTCCTGCTGTACTCAAAACCCAAAAAGATTTCCCATCAATTGAGGCTACAGACTTTATCATCGATGCGGTTTTTGGTATTGGGTACAACCGCCCCGCGCCAGGTTGGGTACAGAAACTTTTAAAACAAATCAATGATTCTGGAGCATATATCCTCTCAATTGATGTGCCCTCAGGTCTTTATCTGGATCAGGTGCCCGCTAAAGATGAAGCGGTCATAAAGCCCAAAGTGCTGCTGAGTTTTCAGGTACCAAAAATGGTGTTTTTCTTCCCGCAGACGGGAAAATATATCAAAGATTGGGAAATATTGGATATTGGATTGGACAAAGAGTACTTAAAAGAAGTTGAGACAAATACCCACCTCATAGATACACCCGAAGCGGTAAAACTATATAAACCCAGGGAGCGTTTTACGCACAAGGGAACTTTTGGCCACAGCTTGATCATTGGCGGCAGTTATGGTAAGATGGGCGCTGCTTTGCTTTCTGCAAAAGCATGTTTAAAAAGTGGGAGCGGACTGGTAAGTGCCTATGTTCCGAAGTTTGCGATGCCCATTATGCAAACGGCCCTTCCTGAAGTCATGGTACTGACTGATAGGCATGACGGCCGTTATTTTGAAGAAATAGTCTTTGACCTCGATCCAGACGTGATTGGTATAGGAATGGGCTTGGGCACAGAAAAAATAACTGTTGACGCACTTTATTTGTTTCTGAAAAACAATAAAAAATCATTGGTAATCGATGCAGATGCGCTCAATATCATTGCTAAAAATAAAAAATTTCTTGAGCTATTACCCGCCAAAACCATTTTGACCCCGCATCCAAAAGAACTGCAAAGATTGATTGGCGCATGGAAAGATGATTTTGAGAAAATGCAAAAAGTGACTGTTTTTGCGAAAAAACATGACCTTATCATCGTGGTCAAAGGCGCAAATACCATGACGGTTTATGATGGGCAAATCTATGTAAACAACACCGGTAATCCAGGTATGGCAACCGGTGGCACGGGTGATGTGCTTACCGGAGTGATCACCGCATTGATCGCACAGTCATACGATTCTGTAAATGCAGCCATATTAGGTGTGTATCTGCATGGTAGAGCAGGTGATCTGGCTGCCGAAAAAGTAGGATATGAGGCCTTAATTTCTGAAGATGTGGTCAACTATCTAGGGGCAGCTTTTATGGAGATTTATGAACATTTAAATACATGAAGTAATTATACTGAAAATTCTGTCGTTGGCTTGAGCATAGTTTTTAAAACTAATGATCATTCTTAATTCTTCCATTCTTGCATAGACTTTTAGATCAATCCGTTTACCTTAAGGTGCACCAAATATAATTTGCACTCTTATCGCTTTGGCGAAAGCATAACATTTAAATGCGTGTTGGTACCGAAAACTGCTGATTGTATTTCCTGCTGAAGTACACGAAATAGTTATAGAGCTTATAATTCACCTCATAACCATAATCAATATTGGGATCGTAATTGATCTGCAGCTCATACAAATCTGAATTATAGTTGAAGGGTTGTTGCACACGCAGGTTCCAGTCAGTGACAAGAAAGCGATTTTTGTTTTCTAGGTAGGATTGTGAGTAATACCCTTCTGGGCGGGCTGTTGCTGCCAAAAATGTACTATAGCCGGGATCAATAATAATGATCTCATATCCAAGACTGTCGTTCTCTATGCGCACAGTATCACTAAGAGACGATGAAGCCGACATTTTTTTTTCAGTATTTGTGGTGGCACAACTATAAACAAAGAGCAGGGCTAAGACTAAGTAAAGTATATTTTTCATTATTCTTTTTTACCAAATGATTGCAAAAGGAATGCCATTGTTATTTAGGTAGTTAATGACAAAAATAAAGGGCCGTTAAAGATACGGCCCTTTAAAAATAAGTACTACAGCGCAAAATTTTACATTCCTTGAAAATGTTATGCGTTGCTCGTTTATTTTATCCAAAAAGTCCGCCTAGCATGCCACCGCCATCTTTTTTGTTTTTATCTCCACCGAAGATCATACCACCCACATCATCCAGGACACTGCCGTCGCCGTCTTTGTCAAGGAGTGAGGTAATTAAGCTCTGGTTTCCCTGGGACTGGCCGCCCAACATCCCGCCCAATAAGGATGATAAACCTCCGGAATCGTTAACATTTTTCTCTCTGGTCTTTTTCCCCAGGAACCCCAGTAAGATGGGTGCTGCTATCTTTAAAATCTGACTAACGGTCCCAGCGTCTAGGCCCACGTGCTGTGCAATTGCGTTTTCAGCGACCGGTTTTTTATCCTTGAGCACATGATTTACAATCCCGGCACCATCATCTTTCACCTCTTGATCCACGCTATCACCACCTAAAATACTACCCAGATTGTCCAAAATGCTGCCATCGTGTTTACCGGATAGTGCACTCATCAGGCTGGCCGCCCCTTCTGAGGTTTGCGCATTCTTTTTCATCCCGCCAAGCAATAATGGGAGCCCCATGCTCAGGACACCAGCGGTTTTATCTTTAGGGGCACCCGTCTCCTGGCTGGCCCCATTAATTAGTTTTTGACCTATTTCGCTATTCAATAAAGTATCAAGTAATCCAGACATAATTAGTAGTTTAAATTTGGAACCTAAATGTAAGGATTTTATTAGCGCCTATATCTTATAGAAAACAAAAACCGGAATAATTCCCGGTTTTTAATTTATATCCAATAAGATTAACGTCCTTATTGTTTTAATAATGCTTTAATCTGCTCAGCAAGTTCAACGCCTATCCTATCCTGTGCTTCATTGGTTGCAGCACCAATATGTGGAGATAGCGATACATTTGCGTTCATTAGTACCTTTATTGCCGGTTTTGGCTCGTTTTCATAAACATCAAGACCTGCGAATGCCAGTTTTTTGGACTCTAATGCGTCTATCAAAGCAACTTCATCGATTACACCGCCACGTGCGGCATTGACTAGCCCAGCACCATCTTTCATCATCGCGATCTCTTCTTTACCGATCACATATTCTTTTTGAGCCGGTACGTGTAAGCTGATAAAATCTGCTGTTTTTAAAACCTCTTCTTTAGAAAGGCTCTTGAAATCAAATTTCAATTTCTGGCCGTCATAAAAATCAAGTTCGATAGTAGCATTTTCGATAAAGGGGTCGTGGAAAATGACTTTCATCCCAGCGCCCAAGGCAACTTTAGCCGTAGCCTGACCTATGCGTCCAAAACCGATGATCCCCAGGGTTTTACCCCTGAGCTCGACACCTTTAGCATACGCTTTTTTAAGATCACCAAAGCGCGATTCACCTTCTAATGGCATATTTCGGTTTGCATCGTATAAAAATCGTACCCCATTGTACAAATGTGCAAACACTAACTCTGCCACTGAAGCTGACGACGCTGCCGGGGTATTGATAACGTGCAGCCCTTTTTCTTTGGCATATGCCACATCAATATTATCCATACCAACGCCACCACGGCCTATGACCTTAAGGCTAGGGCTTGCATCGATGAGGTCTTTGCGTACTTTGGTGGCGCTTCGCACCAGAAGCACGTCTATATTATGCGCATTGATATAATTGGTAAGTTGCTCTTGGGCGACTTTGGTGGTATTGACTTCAAAACCGGCCGCTTCCAGCGCATCAACGCCTGATTGTGAGATACCATCGTTTGCTAATACTTTCATTTTTTGGATTTAGTTGTTTAAGAATTAATCTATATATTTTCCCGGCGGCCCTGCCCTATGGATAGTTGATTGCAGGGCTTTTTTATTTTGGGATTTTCTTTGAAATAGTAATGGAAATTATTCAAGAGACTGCCTCCCGCTACGCTTTACGTTCCAGTTCACTCATAACATCTACAAGCACACCCACGCTGTGCAGGTCAAGCGCATTGTACATACTGGCGCGATAACCGCCCACGCTGCGGTGACCGTTTAAGCCATTGATACCTGCTTCTTTAAGCATGGTGTCAAAGGTTTCTTTAAGGTTATCTTCGGTAATGTTAAAAGTGGCACTCATGGGTGAGCGGTCCTCTTTTGCGGTGAACCCCTTAAAAAGAGGGTTGAGGTCAATTTCTGAATAGATGAGCGTCGCCTTTTTCTCGTTTTGCTCTTCCATGGCCTCAATGCCACCTTTGGCTTTAAGCCAGCGCAAGGTGAGCAGGGATGTATAGACGGCGAAAACAGGGGGGGTATTGTACATACTTCCCTTTGCGATATGCTGGGCATAACTAAGCATATTGGGGATAGGGCGTTTTACCTTGCCCAGGATATCCTCATTGATCACCACTAAGGTTGCACCCGCCGGCCCCATATTTTTTTGCGCACCTGCGTAAATAAGATCAAATTTAGAAAAATCGAGCTGACGAGAAAAAATGTCACTGCTCATATCAGAAACCATGGGACACTCCAGATCAGGGAATTCCTTAATCTGTGTACCAAAAATCGTATTGTTGCTCGTACAGTGAAAATAATCAACATCATCAGGAACGTTATATCCCTTGGGAATGTAGTTGTATTTTTTATCTTTTGAAGAAGCGACTTCCACAACATCGCCAAAATTTTTGGCTTCAATAATAGCCTTATCACTCCATGTGCCAGTATTGAGATAGGCGGCCTTGTTTTCCAAAAGATTATAAGCAGCCATAACAAATTGCATGCTCGCACCTCCCTGTAAAAAAAGGGCTTTATATCCCTTGCCCTGCAGCCCCAAAAGCTCTAGGGCGAGCTCGCGGGCCTCTTCCATCACATCGACAAAATCTTTGCTGCGGTGGGAAATCTCAAGTAGGGAGAGATCAAGGTTGTTGAAATTGAGTACGGCCTCTGAAGCTTGCTCTATTACCTCACGTGGCAAAATGCTGGGTCCAGCACTGAAATTATGCTTTTTCATCTGTAGTTTGTTTTTTTCAGATGTTAGAAAATCAGTTTGTAAACTTACTTTATTCGGACAGTGGATATACCTAAGCTGCCTTTTTAGGAACGTTTTCGCAAAAGCGAAATTCAAATCCATTTTTTAAAGCGGCCTAAAAGTACAAGAAATGATGTGAAAAACCCTACTATTTGCATAGAGTATATCCTTATAATTTTGCCAAAAACGCGAGGGTATCAATGCCGTCGGCATAATCGTCAAGTTTGGGCTTTTGGGCCGTGCCAAAAGGGATCTCATTGGGGGCAAATCCATTGGCCACGATGCATTGGATAGACTCCCGGTTTTGCTGTAAATATTCTTTTAGGGATTTTTCATCATTATAGTAGGAATAAAAAACCACCGCAATGGGTGATGAGAATGCCTCATCTTCCTTTAAAACCATAAAACCATTATCCAGAACGGGCATTACGCTCATGAGGTATACGGCTTTGTTGTAATCATAATTATTGGCATATTTTGCGTGATTAATGCTTTCGCGAAAGCGGTAAACGGCATTAAACAAAAGATCAAAATCATAGCCTTGGGGAACGAATATTTTTGAGACGCTTCGACAGCCCATTCCATAAAAGGTGAAAATATCTTCAGCGAGGCCGGCTAATTGATCTTTTGTCTCGCGTGCTGTAAGTATGGCGACGGCGTTTCGGTTTTTACGGATAATATGGGGTTTATCCTTAAAATAATATTCAAAGTAACGCGCAGTATTATTGCTACCGGTGGCGATTACTGCATCAAAAGGGGGCAGTTTCTCATTGGTAAATGTTATAAAATCTTTTAAATCAGGTTCTATTTTAATAAGGATCTTGGCCAAGTAGGGAAGGAGCTGGTCATCATTACTTGAAGGTTTTGCAATTATTTTATGTCCGGCAATCAGCACTGATAAAAAATCGTGAAAACCCACCAGCGGAAGGTTGCCTGCCATAACCACGGCAATCTTTTGGACTGTCGTATTAAGCGGGATCTCTGGATAATTCTGAACCCATTCTTCAAGTGGGTTTTGGGTGAGATTTATCGACCAGCCTGACAGGGCGTTTTTTACTTGTTCTTCTGTAAACCAGGCATTGTGGTGATGGGCCTGTTTAATCAGCTCTGAAAATCTAGCGTAGTCTTCGTATTGTAACGGAGCGGATACTTCAAAATCAGGTTCCGGATCAACAAACTGGCGCAAAAAATCCCCTAGTTTTGCGAATGCTTTAATTCTTTGGTTTAAATGCATAAAGGTTTGGTAAGGTTAAGGTCAAGCCTTAATTTTGTCGGTAAAATTACATAAAAGAATACACCATGGCGATCATAATAACAGACGAATGTATAAACTGCGGCGCATGTGAGCCAGAATGCCCCAATACGGCCATCTATGAAGGTGCTGATGACTGGCGATATGCCGATGGTACAGATCTTACCGGGAATGTGGTATTGCCCAGTGGCAAAGAAGTGGATGCAGAGGAAACACAAGAACCCATAAGTGACGAAATTTATTATATTTCACCGGATAAATGTACCGAATGCAAGGGTTTTCATGAGGAGCCACAATGTGCGGCGGTATGTCCAGTAGATTGCTGTGTGCCTGATGAGGATCATGTGGAATCTGAAGAAACCCTTTTGGCCAAACAGGCTTTTATGCACCACGGATAATATTTAGGTAGTTTTAATTTTAATAGAATAGCCCCAAAATTTTGGGGCTTTTTTGATTAAAATTTCCTTTGAGGAAAATTATCTAGAGCCTTCAATTTTTCGCTAAAACTCCTTTAATACATTTTAGTAATTCACTAATTGCAGCTATATTCTAATTTATTTTTGGTTCAATCTTTAGCTGTATTACCTTTTTTGTTTTTGGGTCATAATATTCTATGATGAGGTTGTGTTTTTGATCAAAATCGGCATAGGCGGTGGTTCCTTTATCATTTATAAAAAGGAAGCCTTCTCCGTGACCCACTGCCTCTAATTTCATAACCGATGGCGATGGGTCTTTTTCTAAACTGCGCATGAAATAGCCGGTTTTGCTGGGCTGTACGTAATAATCTCTACCCTTATAATGATATGTTGCCCCAAGGTTTTTTTCTGGTAACATAGTAAAATTGTCTTTTTTGCCGGGATAGAGGGCAAGATCATCCATTCCTATAGGGGCAATTGCGCTGGGGCCAAAAACGGTGCTGACCTTTTGAGAATCTGCTGAAGTGCTTGTAGGCATAACCTGTTGTGCGTATCCTGTAGCCCCAAGAGTTATACTTACAAGAAAGAATATTATTTTCATAATTTCAATTTTTATGTGTGAAAGATAGTTGTGTAATAAAACAAGCCTGGTGCTCTTGTGAGGGTTGTTTTTAATGATTTTATAGGTGCAGACAAGTTAATAATTTTTATTCGATTGATATATAGTCACTTATTATAAAATTTGTATTGGTATAGATCTATTCAAAGCATGTGTTATTTGCTTTCACATGTCTATCTTTGCGGCCTGTAAAATTCAAGCAAATTATTTATGAAAGCAGGAATTGTAGGCCTGCCCAATGTGGGCAAATCGACCCTTTTTAATTGCCTCTCTAATGCTAAGGCTCAGAGCGCAAATTTCCCATTTTGTACCATTGAGCCCAATCTTGGAGTTGTTAATGTACCTGATGAGCGATTGGCCAAACTGGAATCGCTCGTAAATCCAGAGCGCGTTGTTCCCGCAACCGTAGAAATCGTAGATATTGCCGGTCTGGTAAAAGGGGCCAGTAAAGGGGAGGGGTTAGGGAACCAATTTTTGGCAAACATACGGGAGACTGATGCCATTCTGCATGTACTGCGCTGTTTTGATAATGACAATATTGTTCACGTGGATGGGAAAGTAGATCCTATTACTGATAAAGAAACAATTGATATTGAACTACAGTTAAAAGATCTGGAAACTGCCGAAAAAAAACTGGAAAAGGTAAAGCGTGCCGCCAAAACGGGGAACAAGGAGGCTCAGCAAGAGGAGGCTGTCCTGTTAAAAATCAAGGAAAATCTGGAAAAAGGAGTGTCTGTGAGGGCTATTGATTTTACCGAAGATGAGTATCATGACTATGTGAAACCTGTGCAGTTTATCACCAATAAACCAGTGATGTATGTCTGCAATGTTGATGAAGCGTCAGCAGTAAGTGGCAATGCCTATGTGGAAAAAGTGAGAGCTGCCGTCAAGGATGAGAATGCCGAAGTGCTGGTGCTCGCCGTTGCCACCGAAGCCGATATTAATGAACTGGAGGAATTTGAGGAGCGTGAGATGTTCTTAAACGATGTGGGACTGGATGAGCCGGGATCTTCTAAACTTATCCGTACCGCCTATAAATTACTTAATCAGCAGACCTATTTTACAGCGGGTAAAAAAGAAGTTCGCGCCTGGACCGTCAACATTGGTGCAACTGCACCACAGGCCGCTGGTGTGATTCATACCGATTTTGAAAAAGGCTTTATCAGAGCTGAGGTAATATCCTATGATGATTATGTGCGCTATGGTAGCGAAGCTAAGGTCAAAGAGGCCGGCAAGATGGGTGTGGAAGGAAAAAATTATATCGTTAAAGATGGGGATGTGATGCACTTCCTTTTTAATGTATAAGCTACGGGGCCGTAATAAAGTGATATAAATATTTTCCTGGGAACTTTTGAATATGAATTTATCGTTATAGCTATAATATTTTTTATTACCGGTTTTCTAAAATTCTACTGTTTGTGATTCTTCATTTAAAGTTTTTCACTCCAACTGCTATAAAATCCCATTCTTCATTTTCACATTCAATTTTAGATTCATGCCAAATATTGAAACCTGCATCTTCAAATAATTTGATATAATTATGCGAAAAAGATCTTTCAGGCCCATAGGGTTGGGAATTTGGATTTTGATCAAAATCGATATCGGTTCCTATAGGTTCAATGGTAATTATTATAATGTTATGGATGCTTTTTAGATATGAAAATAATTCTTCCAACTTCTTTTGAGTAAAATATTCAAGCACTCCGCCACAGGTGAAAACAACCATGTTATCAGAACCATTTTTTTTAATCCATTCAGATCCATCCGATGCTGTAAATTCAAGCTTGGGGTTTTCAACATAACATTTTCTATTCTTATCAATTTGATCTTTACTTAGATCTATCCCGATAAAGCTATTGATTTCAGGAAATTTACTGCTTAAATAGTTCAAAACACTACCATCTCCCGTGCCAATTTCCAACATCGTATTAAAGGAATGGGATGATTCTTTTGTGATTTCTTTCAAAAGGTCAAACATAAATTCTGCTTTAGGTTTAAAAAATCCCTTTAACGTATTATTCATATGTGAAAAATGTTCATCTCCGCGTTCGGTCCAGAAGTGATTATGGAAAAGGGCCAGGGTATCAAAATCTTGGTCTGCTTCAGCCTGTTTTAACATAGCCTGTCTCATGAGCCTTTCCACTATGGAAAGCTTATTGTTCCATGATATGGTCATGCCCGATTGCGATAAATTATTTGCTTTTCTGGGGTAAGCCTTAATAAGTAATTTCCCCAACGCTGTTTTTATTTTTTCTTTCATTGTTGGATAAGATTTAGCAATCTACCTGTAAATGTATCTGATTCCTTATAAAATGTTCTACTATTCCTGTCTATTTCTTATAATGTCAGTGTCATTTTTATAATATGATTCATTTTATCTAAACGAAAAAGCCCCCGCGATTTGCGGGGGCTTTAAAATTAATATTTGCTTGTCTGTAAGACCTATTTTAATTTAAAGGTTACTCGGCGTACAAGCTGACGTGCTGCTGTAGAAGATTTATCTACTGATGCATCCTCGCCATCACCTGTTACTGTAAGCCTGCTTCCATCAACACCAGAGGCAACAAGAATATCTTTTACTTTCTGTGCTCTTTTTTCGGAAAGGGCTTTATTATAATTAGGATTTCCGATTTCATCTGCATATCCTATAAGTTCTGCACTGGCGCTTGTATTTTCCTTCATATACTTGATGAGGTAATTAATGGCCTCAAAGCTATAAATCTCAGGTTGCGTGCTGTTAAATTGGAAATAAACATTTACAAAGCCGTCATTGATCAGTTTTTCAACTACATCATTACCTGAAGATGTATTGTTTTTGCTCATTTGTTCAAAACGAGCATCCAGTGAAGATTCTAGCTCATCAGGGATTCCGTTTTCATTTTTATCAACGGCAACACCTTTTGTATCAACGGTTACACCGGATACTGTATCGGGCTCGCGGTCAAGATAATTGGGTACACCATCACGATCGTCGTCCTGAAGATCGTTTTCCAGTTTGCTCAGGCGACCGGCGATAGAATCCAGGTCGTTCTCCATATTCTTTTCTTTAGAATACCAGTCAGCGTGTACATCATTTTTACCAAGGTATATCGATAGACCAAGGGTGGCATTAACATAAAATGCATCAAAATCGGGCTGCACTTGACGTTGGGTTCCGTCATACGTATTATCTTGTCTGATCTGTCCTATAATAGAAAGGTCAGCATTGAGTGCTACGCGATCTGCAAGTTTGATCTGTGGGGTAATCCCTACGATAAAGTTAAGCATCTGATCATCATCTGGAAGCTCAGTGGGCTCTTGAATAGATAGCCTACTGTAACCACCACCACCGTGGGCAAGAAGGCCTATTGTATTCGTCCAGTCGTTAAAGCTCAGGATATTCCTCAAATTGGCAACGCCCTGAAGGGAAACGCGATAGAGCCTAGTTTTAAACGGTAGGCTTTCTTCATCATTTTTAAAGTTGTCATAACCAAAGTCAAGCTTTAGACCTGCTTTCTCATTGATCATGTAGCGCAAACCTATATCACCATGAAAAAAATCTGGCGTATTTGTAAAATAACCAGGTGCAAAAGGTCTTGATGCTTTATTGACCCCCGCATTAATGTCAACGGACCATTTGTTGAAACCATCACTGGAGGAGGGTTTGTCCATCATCCCTTGGTCTTCATTGCCATTGTCCATCGTTTCTTGTGCACTTACTGCTCCCCCCAAGCCGAGGAATAAGCACAACAGTAGTAAAATCTTGTTCATCATGATAAATTTAAGTTTAGTGCTAAATTAAAATTAGTTTGCAAATCTAAGGGTTTGCACCTGATTTTTGTAAAAACTTTAGTAAAGGTGTTGAATTTTTTTTTGCATTTCGTCCGACTTTTCGTGCTTTCTGCATGCAAATATAATATATATGTCTTAAAATCAAATAATTAATGCCAAAATCTAGTTTTGTAGGACTTAGTTAATTGATTTATAATTTCTTACGTAAATGTTAATAATTAGTTAAAAAAATATAGATTTTAGTTATACAAGGTCTCGTTTTCGAGCATTTGAACCTGACTTTGTAGTCGTTCTCGGACTATATTCATCATTCTTTTGTTCAGCGCTGACGAATTTTGAATATAATCCTGATACTCACTCAGCGTAAATTGACCAATGATGATCCCTTTAAGGCTATTTCTGAATTTCATATCCTTTTGTATCGCATTTTCAATATAATGCAGGCGCTTTTCTATATTAAGGGTATAAAATATATTCTTATGCTTTGTAATATAGTTTTTAAATGCCGCAAGCAGGAGATCATTCTGTAATTTGGCTACAGGCCTCAAGATTTTATTCTGAAAGTACTCCGCGGGGCTCATAGATGTAGAGATCCTGGCGTTGGGTATTTCCGGCCTCATTTTGAGCAGTAATTCATCGCGTATCGTCATGACTTAGGTTTGTTTTAAATTTAAAGGTTAAGTTACCTTATGGAACGATTTTCTAAGTTTGTTATCAACTACTTATAAACACCGTCGTTAAAGTGCTCTTAATCCGACGGACATTTTAAAGGCAGTTCTTAATTTTAAATTGATGAGATTAGGATCTGTTAGCAGATTGATTTTGGAGATTAAGCTTTCGCGAAAATGCTCCTGTCTATTACCCTCTAAATAAGAGCAACCACTAAACACGATATTTATGACACTTATAAAATCTATAAACCCTTATGATCAAAAAGAAGTTTTTCAAATTGAAGAACTTGATGACCAGGCAATATCAGAAGCCATTGATGATGCAGATGAAGCTTTTAGATCTTGGCGGGAAACCTCCTTTATAGCGCGAAAAAAATTGATGCTTAACGCTGCCGCGGAATTAAAAAACAATAAAAATGAATATGCCAGAACCATCACCCTTGAGATGGGTAAACCCATTAAGCAGGCCATTGCCGAGGTGGAAAAATGTGCTTGGTGTTGTGAATATTATGCTGAAAATGCTGAGGAACAACTCGCCGAACGTACTGTTGAGACAGACGCCCAGGAGAGTTATGTACGCTACGATCCACTGGGCGTGGTTCTGGCCATTATGCCGTGGAACTATCCATTCTGGCAGGTGTTTCGGTTCGCGGCGCCTTCCCTTATGGCTGGTAATGTAGGGATTTTGAAACATGCAAGCAATGTGATGCAAAGCGGGGGAAATATTCAAAAAGTCTTTGAGCGCGCCGGTTTTCCCAAGCACACTTTTCAGCACCTACCCATGTCTAATAGTAAGGTGGAGGCCATTATACGCAATAAAAAAATAAAGGCGGTTACCTTAACTGGAAGTAAGCCTGCGGGCAGCGCTGTCGCGAAAACGGCCGGTGAGGAGATCAAAAAATCCGTACTGGAACTGGGAGGTAGTAATGCCCTTGTTGTATTTGACGATTGTAACATTGGGGAAACGGTAAAAACCTGTGTACAAGCCCGATTTCAAAATACCGGGCAAAGCTGTATCGCTGGTAAGCGCCTCTTGCTGCATCGATCGATCGCTGACGAATTTGTTAAAAAATTTGTTAAGGCAGTTAGCGAACTTAAAAGTGGTGATCCGATGGATGAACATACTTTTATAGGTACTTTAGCACGCGAAGATCTCACCGAAGATCTCGAAAAACAGCTTAAAAAATCGGTTGCGATGGGGGCTGATATTCTTATTGGTGGGAAGAGGGATAAAGCCTATTTTGAACCTACTGTGGTTGACAAGGTGACTTCAGAAATGTCGCTGTTTAAAGAAGAAACCTTTGGCCCGGTCATCGGTATTACTCGTTTTGATACCGAAGAAGAGGCGGTTGAGCTGGTGAATTCTTCTGAATTTGGTCTTGGCGTTTCCATTTTCACAGAAAATTTCGCGAAAGCAAAAAAACTGATTCCCCAGTTTGATGATGGTGCTGTTTTTGTTAATGAACTCGTGAAAAGTGATCCGCGGTTGCCTTTTGGAGGCACCAAGATTTCAGGTTATGGCAGGGAGCTTTCCATCAATGGCATCATGGAATTTGTAAACAAAAAAACGGTTTATTTTAAGAAAAATAATTGAGCGCAGTAGCATTTCGCTGAGCTTTCATATACCTGTTAGGCGTCATTAACTTTGGGATCCATTTGCAGAGAGTTTTTAAAAGATTTCTTGAAAAATCCTAAAAAACAATATCAAAACTTCTCAACTGATTGGCTAACTTAAATTTTTCGATTATTATTTAACGTTACCATAGTTAGCTTGAAACTCCTACGGTTGTTGGTCATCGGCCCTTTTCTGCGGAAAAGTAAAGACCGCTGGATCTATATCTGCATTCACATCAATGTTTTTGATCGTAATGGCAAGGCCATCCTGATCAATGCTAAACGGAAAATAAAGACCATTCACTTCCTGGTAATCGGCCAGGCTCACGATATTGTTTTGTCCATTTGGCTCTATGGTTTCTACTGCGACCGGCAGGTAAGTTGAAGTGTCAAAATAGTAATAGCTTTCATTAGGCACATCTTGTCCGTTTACGGTGAGTGGTTTTTGAATTACTTTAACCTTATAAGTCTCCGCACCATTTTTAGTTTTCATGCCCATATAGGCAATTGTATATCCATTTTTACTATAATTAAGTGCTGGGGACGGAAAATCACTTGCACCCTGTTTCATGTTATTGATCATTTCCTCATCGGCTTTTACGGGTTCTAAGGTGGTGAAATCTGTAGTCCAGTAGGTATCCCCATCAAAAGCCATTTGAGTAATATTTTGGGCCGGGAACTTGAGCACGAGCGCCTGCTTACCCGATGCGGTGCTATAGATTGCCACTGGTATGATCTCATCGTCCTGTACGATTGTCGCGTTCATCGCAATGGATTTAACCTTTTGCCACGCCTTATTCCCCCCACTTTTTTTTATATAATTGTCCAAAATCCCTGTTGCGGTCTGGGCATGGGTCACTGCTGCCAGGCATAGTAATAGGAGCGTGGGCAGGGCATTCATAATTTTTAATTTTTTGAGCTGCATTGTTTAAGTCTAAGGCTTCTGAATATTGAACGCTAATGCTATTGTCCCTGTTGTTCACATTGCGTTATATTTGTATAAAACGGTAAAATTATGAAATTTGGTTCTGTTGCAAATCCCGGGGAGATCGATTTCTCACTTCCCGAAGATCATAAAAGAACTGCCACACTTTTGGCTGAGGGCAAAGATAAGCGCAAACCCGTTGTCTACGTAGGATGCGCTAAATGGAATAAAAAAGACCTTAAGGGTTTTTATCCAAAGGGCGTAAAGGATGAATTGAGCTATTATTCCAGCCAATTTAATTCCATTGAGCTCAATGCCACCTTTTACAGACTTTTTCCTAAAGATCAGTTTATGGCCTGGCGCGAAAAAGTACCAGAAAACTTCAAGTTTTTTCCCAAAATCACCTCACAGATCAGTCACCGCAAGCGATTGCTCGACAATAAACCGCTGATTGATGAATATCTGGATCACGCATTATTGTTAAAGGATAAGCTGGGCACTATTTTTTTACAGTTGCATGATAATTTTAAACCCAAAGATTTTGATAGGGTTAAAGATTTTTTAAGCAATTGGCCCTCTGAAGTTCCACTGGCCGTCGAGTTCAGACATACAGATTGGTTTAATGACCCTCAGATCGCAGAAGAATTATTTGCTCTTTTGGAAGAAAAGAGCATTGTCAATGTGCTGGTAGATACCGCCGGTCGCAGGGATATCATGCACATGCGCCTCACCACCCCGGAAGCATTTATACGTTATGTAGGCGCTAATCACCCTTCAGATTTTGACCGTCTTGATGCCTGGGTGGATCGTCTTGACCATTGGGCCGGGCTTGGTATTAGGCAGGTCGATTTTTTTATCCATCAGAATGTGGAGCGTGAATCTACTGTGCTTTCAGCCTATTTTATCAAAAAGCTAAATGAACGTCTAGGTATTGATCTTCATATACCACGTCCGGCTGATGTAGACGGTAATGATGCGAAACTGGACTTATGAGTGCATCTCAGAAAATTATCGTTGTAGGCGGCGTTTCTGGAGTGGGTAAAACCACGATTAGCAAAATGCTTGCCGACGCGATGGGG
This sequence comes from Leeuwenhoekiella sp., assembly GCA_965219335.1. Lineage (GTDB taxonomy): Bacteria > Bacteroidota > Bacteroidia > Flavobacteriales > Flavobacteriaceae > Leeuwenhoekiella. Next base: position 373,005 of record CBDCNG010000007.1, on the reverse strand, counting down.
CTGCCCTTTTATGATGCTGATGATTTTCATCCTAAGGCCAATGTAGAAAAAATGAAGTCTGGGCAACCGCTCAATGATGCAGACCGAAAACCCTGGCTCCTCACACTCGCTAAAAATATATCTAAATGGGAGCGGGAGCGGGGAGCTGTACTTGCCTGCTCTGCCTTAAAGGAATCGTATAGGGAACTTATGCAGCAGGGGGCCGAGCTACAGATTATCTGGATCTTTCTGGAAGGTAGTGAACAATTGATCGCAGACCGATTACGCAAGCGTACGGGCCACTTTTTTGACCCCCATCTTTTAAAATCCCAATTTAAGGCTTATAAGCGCCCTTCTTATGGTTTTTACATTGATGTGGCACCTGCTCCAGATGCTATTGTTGCTCATATACAAGATATCTTCACAGGGAAATCGGCTTTTGGTATTGTGGGGATGGGTGTAAAAGGAACTCAATTGGCCAGAAAACTGGGAAGGATGCAACTCAAATTGAGCATTTTTGATCCGTTGATCACCCATAGAGGTGATAGCCTGGCCAGCAAACAGATCAAAAAATATCCAGAACTTGCAATTGCCGAAGGTTTTACTAGAGTAAAATCCTTTATTGAGAGTTTAGAATCGCCCAAACGGATCGTAATACTTTTTGATGAAAAATATAAAAGCGAGGAATTAGATCCTTTATTCGAGAGCTTGGCGAATGGCGATTTGCTTATTACTATGGGAAAAAACGCTAGAGCTGGTGATACAAAACTTAAAAATGTTTTAACCGCAAAAGGTGTGCATTTAATTTATGCAGAAAAAACCGAAAATGGCGAAAAAGAGCATAAAATCAATCTACAAAGTTCAAAAATCGAAGAAGGACTTCAAATGATCAAGGATTTTCTAAAATTGAAGTAATGTATTTAATTTTAATTGTTCAATCTAAGCGATCTTCAAATATTGTTAAAATTCACCAAATATTTTGACTAGCTTTTAAGTATTGGTCGAGGAATTACTTTTTTCGCCTTGAGCAGGGCTATCAAAACGGATGGGTAGGTCTTTTTCTTTGCCGTACAATTTTATTTCTTGAATATCTGCAGGCATGTAGTAACCGTTTTTTTCTAGGGCTTCCTTTACATGACGCACTACGTTGCCTTTGGTTATTAACGCCATGCGCCTAAAATCTTTGGTATCTACCCAGAAGAAAACCTTGAGATTTACGGTACTGGTAGCCAGTTCATCCTCAATCACAAAATTTTCATGCTCCTCATCCTCAATGACGTTGGGTTCGCTGTGCAAAGCATCCATTACGGTCTGTTTGGCACCATCGATATTATCCTCGTAAGCAATACCGATGACAAAGCTCCACCGGAAAAAACCATCCTCGGTATAATTGGTAACAGGTTGAGTGAGCACATCGCTATTGGGTATATAAACGTCTTTCCCGTCAAAGGTTTTTAGCTTTGTGTAGCGAAAATCGAGTTCTTTTACCTTTCCGAAATTACTTCCCATTTCTACTGTATCATTTATGTTAAATGGACGGTTAAAAGAAAGGATGATACCTGCAATAAAGTTTTCGCCTATATCCTTAAATGCAAAGCCAAGCACCAGCGCACTTGCCCCGGCAGCGGTAAGAATACCGGTGGCAATGCCTCCCAGGCCGGCAGCCTTTAGGCCAATCATAATAGCAACGATAATAAAGATTACCCGTATTGATTTACCCAAAAAACGGCTCATCAATGGATCATTGGTTTTTTTGGACAGCCTTTTACGCACAAAATTACCTATTATGGCGCCCAAAAGTACACCCAAAATAATGATACCTATACCCAAAGCAATCTTGGGAACCTGGTTCACAAAATTTTTGAAAAAATAGGAAAAAGATTGGCTTATGGTTTCTGGATGGGATGCGGAATTATCCTGTAGGGTCATTTTTGAATTTTTCTAAAAATAAACGAAGTATCATTTAGGGCTTCCCAAAATACTGTTAGATTTTGACAAGATCCTACCCTTGAATTAGGTGTCTGGGTGCACCTTTGTATTATCTACAAATTGCAGGCCCTTGATATCGCTGCCTGAGAGTTCCTCAAAGATTTCCAGATGAAAATAGGGCACAGCAGCGAGGATGTGATCAAAGATATCGGCCTGGATCTGCTCATACATTTCCCAGCGCTTGTCTTTGCTAAAACAGAATATCTCTATGGGGATGCCCTGCGCTGTGGGTGCCAAGTGCCTTACCATCAAGAAGAGATCCTTATTGATCGCCGGGTTTTCATATAAAAATGCGTTGACATATTGCCTAAAAACACCAAGATTGGTCTGATTACGCCCATTGATGAGCTGGCTAAGGTCTATATTGTTATGACGGTTGGTGCGTTGTACATCTGCCTCGCGATAATCTATATAGGGTGCGATGAGCTGTATTTTTTTAAGTTCATCAATATCCTCTTTGCTGAGGAAGCGCACGGTGTTCTGTTTGATGAAAATCGCGCGTTTAATGCGTCGCCCGCCGCTCTCCTGCATGCCGCGCCAGTTTTGAAAACTATCTGCGATCAGGCTATAGGTGGGTATGGTGGTGTAGGTATTATCCCAGTTTTGTACGCGTACGGTGGCCAGGTTAATTTCAGTTACATTTCCATCAGCTCCAAATTTGCTAAAGGTGATCCAGTCGCCGATACGTACGATATCATTGATAGAAACCTGAATAGAGGCAACAAAGCCCAATATAGTATCCTTAAAAATAAGCAAAAGTACCGCCGATGCCGTACCCAACTGAAACGCAAGTTTACCTGCCTGCTGATCAAAAAGCTCAATGATCACAAAAAATATCGCCAATAACCAGAAAAACAACATGGTTACCTGCACATAACTTTGTAGCGGCTTATCGTGATAACGGTCTTTTGTCTCAAAATAACTGCGTGAGGTACGTAAAAGACTTCTTAAAATCTTGACCACCAGAATGATCACATAAATATTAATAGCCTTGATCGCCCAGAGTAGCAGTTCTGGATAAGAGGAAAATAAAATGGGAAGCACCGATTTTAGGAGGGCGATAGGGATAATATGCGCTATATATCGAGGGAAGTTTGTCAGGATTAAGTAATCGTCAAAAGTACTTTTGGTCTTATTGGTAAATGCTTTAAAGAACTCAATAGTTACTACCCTAAGAATCCGATCTACCAATACAAGGATCAGGATGAGCAGGGCTGTATTTATGAATACAGTGATCAGACCTGCATAGACCGCACCTATGCCATTATCTATTAAAAGATCTTTAAACCCTAGAAGATAGTCAAATAGACCTTGCTGCATAAGCGGTGTTTTAGGAGGCAAATATAACTTTTAATTTAAAGCTGCTATGGAAAAGTAAAATCTCTGTGACAGTTAAACGCTTCCGTTCTATCGAATTAGTTTTTGGCTTTGACTCAAAATTGGTTATAAAATCATGATTCATATATTAATTACAATGGCATAAAAAAAGACCGCCAGAAAAGCGGTCTTTAAATTTATTGAAATATCTAATAATTAACCTTCTTGGACGATGAAAATACCACCAATGGTCAGAACATCTTCCATATTCAATGGTTCGTCAAAAGCTTCGGTTAAGGCGTTGTCGCCACCAAATTCTCCAAACTGTCCTGCTAATGGAACACCACCCTGCGTTGTATTATCCTCACCTGCATAAATTGGGGCAAATGGCATAGGTAATGTATTCTCAGCCTTAGTGATCCATCCTTTTTCCATACGCATTCTGCGTACTTGAGATGCATGACGCGCCTCTACAGAATGAATTTGAAGACCATAGTCAAGAAGTGCGTTGTCTGATGATAATGTAACTGCCTGACCTTTATATGCACGTACTCCTGTATCCTCAAAACCTTGGGCAAGAGCCATAAATTGAGCGTAAGCAGTCATTTGATCTGTGCCGTTTTTCATAAATGGATCAAGATCTAGTCCACCGGGAGCACCTGTAAAATCAAAGGTGGGTTTTGGCACTGCATTATCACCTAGAGCATCAAGCAAAAACTGTACGTGTGCATCCTCATGTTTAGATATAGTTTCAAAGACAGTCATATCATCTGATGCAATAACCCCACTCTCAAGACCCATATTGTAAAATTCTTTTTCAAGATATTCTAAGGTTAGGGCAAAGTTAAGTACTGCCGTTGTATCGTCAGCCTGCATTGCGGTAGTGGCTGCTCTAGCTTTAGAACTTGAGGCGGCAAGGCCAAAAGGTACTGCTGCAAGTGCAACATTTTTACCGATGTTCCTAAATTGATTAAAAGAATCTCTCCTTGAACTTGTTTCAGATAAAAGTTCCTTATTTGAGAGGCTTTCTAAAAGCTTTATAAAATTCATAATATTTTCGTTTTAAAATTAAATGGATATTCAATACTTAATCCTATCAATTAAGTAGTAGGTAAGTTATTTGCAGTAAACTCGGTTTTCACAAAACCTGTAGCAATTACAGCTGCTAAAATATCACCGGGAAGTGTGGCTTTATCATAAGCCTTACCAGAACCACCTAAATCAACAAGCACATCATCGCCAGCAAAATCCATAGAACCAGGATTTTTCATATTTCTAAATGCAGATGCATGCCTTGCTTCCACAGAAACAATTTTACCGGCAAGGGTAAGATATGCCTGTCCTGCAGCATCGCTGGTGTCAATTAATTTACCTGCGCCATTGTATGCAGCAACACCGGTATCCTCGAGCAAAATTGTAGTATTTAAAACGTCATCTGCATTGTCGAAATTTAAAGAACTAAAATCAAATTCTAGATCGGGTAACACCATATCTGCAGATGGTGCAGCGGCCGTTATCGCTGTTTTAAAAAATACACGGTGTATTTGCTCATGATTATAAACGTCAGTAAACATTTGCTTATCCTCTGTTCCTAAACCGGCGTAAAATGAACCTTTGATTACTTCTGAATAGAAGGCCGCTTCTAATTGCTCTAAAGCATAAGCATAATTTAATATACCCAGATTGCCTTCTCCCAAGTCAAAAACATCTCCGTCTGTTGGCGGCATTACATTGTCTGCATCATCATCATCATTACAGGCTAAAAGTAATCCTGAGCCTACAATCGCAAGACTACCCATTTTAAGGAATTGTCTTCTGTCCCGTCCTTTTTTTACCTGAGGATCGAACTCTTTAATTTCATTGCTTTTCATCGATATTTGAATTTAATAGTTAATACTACTTCTACTTTATCTACGAGCAATTTACAAGCAGAGTTTCGTTTCAGGGTGCATTTAACAGGATTTTGGCTCATTTTAACGATATTATTAAAAAAAAATCAAAAAAATGTAATTCAATATTACTTCGTTTAAGCATTTAAATCAATGAACTGTAAGCATATAAATTTGGATTAAGGACATTTCAATAGCACAAGACTTAATGCGCGCCACAATTATTGCGAGCCTTATTTGCAGTCAAAATCAAAATCGATAATCGAGTAGCTATAGTTTTTTTTGTAGTTAAAATGCCACCATTCGGTACGTATAGTGCGGAAACCAAAAAGTTTCATACCTTTTTGTAAGATTTTCCGATTTTTGAGTATTTCTTTGGGTAAACCCTTAAAGTCAATATGCGCTTGTTTTCCAAAAAAATCATGATCGGTTCCCATATTGACGTAACTTCCATCCATTTTTATCAGAGAAATATCAACTGCAGCACCCCTGCTGTGCACAGAACCTTTTGTATAAGGATTTGCAACATATTGCGGATTAGGGTAGGCGGCCCACATTTTTTTTTGGGCCGATACCGGTCGATAGCAGTCATAAAGTAAAATCTTATATCCCAACTCACAGAAATAGTGGTTGGCTTCTTTTAACGCTTGAGCCACCTCTGGGCGTAGGTAACAGGCCGCACAGGGATAAAAGGGCCCTTTTAAAAAATTATTGTTGCTAGCATAGCGTATGTCATAAGCAAAACCATCGTTAAGGGTATCCAATTTAATTAATGGGGCGCTCTTTTGCTGGGCATTAGCCAGTGTATAGAATAATATTACCATTAGAATGAGAAGTTTTCGCATAAGCGAAATTACATATTAATCAGCCAATCCAAAAAATGTAACATTTTGTGGCTAAAGCAGTCTAGTAAAAAAATGGACGTTATGTTAAAATTATGTGTCATTACCATTATTTGTATTTTCAGTATATCTGAAATGCTGTGCCAAGAAAATGGCGGGCAGGTACTCGACTTTAAAACCCGCAAACCAATATCTTATGCTACAATTGCCTACGGTGGCGCAGGGGTTATCACAAATGAGGATGGAAGATTTGCAATCAATGATTATAAAGGAGCCCAAATGGTAAACATATCTTCTTTAGGGTATGAAAGCAAGACTGTTTCTATTGATTCTCTAAGTGCAAATCCTATTTTACTGCACGAAATTGCCATTGATCTTGATGCAGTTTACCTGGCCAACAAGAATCTGACCGGTAAGGAGATTATTGAGCGAATAAAGGCCCAAGTAGAGAGTAACTATAATTTTACTCCTTTGCAAAGGCGTTTCTTTTTAAGGGAATCCCATGGCAATACTATCGCAACCTTTAATATTCATGTCAATAAGAGTAGTATTGCGGCCCTTGACCAGACCCTTATGGACAGCATCACAAGCAATGCTCCCAAGCATAATGATTCTTATATAGAACTACTGGGCGATCTTTATGGTAATTATGGGCAGCAGCAACTACATATGATTAAAGCGGCAGATCTTTATAATCCTGCAAGTACGGTTTCTTTTGATACGCTGATTCAAAAATTGGAAACTATATTTGATAAAAATGTAAAAAAAGATTCCTATATCAAGATCAGATCAGGTATTATAGGTGTAAGTGTTGATGCTGATGACCTTACCGATAAAGAGGCTCGCGAAACCCAAAACAGCACTACTATAGTCCAATCTGAAGAAGATCCTGATAAGGAAATTCTGCAACGCCGCAAACAACTGCAGGAACAAAGTAAGGAAAAGATTGAAGACCTCTTGCAAAATGTGTTTTGGAAAAATGACATTGTGTTTGACCTGTTTGAAAACTCAAAAAAATATGATTTTACACTTACTGGCTATACGAGTATAAATGATGAGCTTGCATACATTATTAGGTTTGAACCTCGCAAAAGGAGTTCTCAATTCAAGGGTGATTTATATGTCAATACGGCCGATTTTGGTGTTTACCGGTTAGATTTTGAGAATGTAAAACCCTTAAAGACTTTTAGACTTTTTGGGATTTCTACTGCAGATGATGTGTACCGTGGCAAAATGATTTTTGAAAAAAATAAAGACGGGCGTTATGATGTTAAATACATGGAGCGCCAAGAGGGCCACAGTGTGGGCGTCGATAGGCCACTAACGGTCGTAGAAAAAAACAAGAAGATAGCGGGTAGGCGCAAACAGAATGAACTGGATATGGATGTACTCTTTAAGAATAACCAAACAGATTTATACCAACTTGTTATTTTCGGTACTAAAAATATAGATCAGGGCGATTGGTCTAAAACAGATGAAAATAAGGATTTTATATATAAAAAATTTAAAAAATACACTCCAAATTTTTGGAAAGATTATACAATTATAGAGCCAGACCGAGCTATACAATCCTTTAGCCTTCCAGAAGAATAAAAACTGCAAGGTGGCAAATATCATGATTTGAGGGAGTGATTTTGAGATTGATGATTTAATCCAGAAATTGGGTCAATTATTATTTAAACTCCTTCATTATAAAGTATTTCTAAATAATACAATCCCTTTTAAAACGCTGGCTACCTATAATTCTGCCAGAAGCTTTACTATCAAACCAAACTAAAAATGGCCGCCCCATAAATTGCAAAACGTACAAAGCGCATAAGACCAAAGAGCAGATATTTGTTGAATGGATATTTAATCATTCCTGCGGCAAGGCTGCTTATCGCGAATGGCACAGGGAGTATAGCTCCCACCACAATGAGAAAACCTCCCCATTTACGTGCATTTTTGAGATGTTTAGCCATTTTTACCTCTAGATAATTATGAACTGCTGAAATTTTAGTGGAAGCTTTTCCCATAAAATAAGAAACAATACCGCCTGTATATGACAGTAGGGCGAGTAGGGAAAGATATAATATGGGATCAGGCATTTTATCGCTCCAGGCAATAAAAATTTCTGGCGGTATAAGTCCCAATATCGTTTCTGAAATAAAAAATACCGCCAACACCCAAAAGGTTGGGAATGTATCGGTCATTTTGACCAGCAGGTCATTTAGGTTAATGACAAAAAAGTGAATGCATGCCAGAGCGATAAGAAATACGACCAGCGGGGTGAGCGCCCGCTTGAGACTTCCACCTAAAAAACTGTAGAAGCCCGTGTATTTATAATATTGGTGCAGGAGTTCCATACGGGACTTTCTGCCACCTTCATTTTTCTTTGCCATTTTTCTGATTTTTTGCAAAAATAATAGATACAAATGCTTATTCCCAGAATTATGGGTTAAAAACGATGAAAGGTATTTTAGCAAAATTTTAAAATGCACGGGGCTCCCAAGCCCTTATGTTTATCTTATATTTAGTTTATGGAAAAACAAAATTTAAAAGGAAAAGTGGCCCTGGTCACGGGCGGAAGTAAAGGAATAGGAAGGGGCATTGCCGAAACCCTCTTAACAATGGGAGTCAATGTCGCCATAACCAGTCGCAGTCAGGAAAACGCAGATAGTTCCATAAGGGGGCTTAATGGTGTAGACGGCGCGGAGATCATAGGCATAGAGGCAGATGTGCGGAGCTATGAGAGCCAGTCAAACGCTGTAAGGCAGGCGCTAGATAAGTGGGGCAAACTCGACATACTTGTCGCCAACGCCGGTCTTGGGCACTTCAATAACATTGCAGATCTTACTATTGAAGAATGGGATGAGACTATATCAACAAACCTGAATGGTGTCTTTTACAGTGTAAAGGCGGCTCTGGAGGCGTTAACAGAATCAAAAGGATATATTATTACAATTTCCAGCTTAGCCGGAACCAATTTTTTTGCGGGAGGATCAGCCTACAATGCAAGTAAATTTGGGCTCACTGGTTTCTCCCAGGCTCTTATGCTTGATGTACGCGACAAGGGCATCAAGGTGACTACAATTATGCCGGGTTCCGTAGCTACTAACTTTGGCGGTCATGAACCGTCTAATAAGGATGACTGGAAGATACAAAGTGAAGATATAGGTCAAATGGTTGCGGATCTTTTAAAAATGCATCCCCGAACGCTTCCTAGTAAGGTAGAAGTAAGGCCATCACAACCTCCTAAAAAATAGGTTAACCTTAGAAGTATTAGAACTAAGCAAAATGTAATGAACGATTTTAAAATTTGCACAGCAATTTTTTATCCAGTTCAAATATGATACTAATATGAGTACAACAAAAAAAAGCACTGTTAAACGGTGCTTTTTTTTAGTTCATACAAGAATGGAGTTAATTTTCCTCAGCATACTCTTTTAGACTTTCCACATAGGCACGTATATCCAGCCTGTTGGTCTTATTTTCGGGATCTGCAATTAGTCCTAGGAGATATAAGAAACTTTCTTTGGGCTCTACATCCTCGTCAGAAGTGATTAGTTCATCCTCATGGTCTTCAATGGGCTCATCATCTGGAATCCCAACCGCGAAGGTTTCATATTCTTCAATATGCTCATAAGTCAAGCGCAGGATTTTTGCAATTAAGGGTTGCTGTTCTTCTACAGCATATGGGCGTAGGCTCTTAAGATCAGCGACTGCGGTATTTGTAATGATGCCGTTTTGTTCGGTATCATCGATGAGCTTATTTAATAACTTTATTGCTTTCGGATTTTTCAAGACGTTAAGTTTGGTTAAGTCGCAAAGGTAGCAGTTTAACCGATTTTTACAACTTAGGGCCGCTTAAAAGTTTTATTAATTTGGCGAAAGCCCATTCAATCACTCATACATGTTAAAAGAACTTAAGCGCTCGGTTTAAAATGTTTAAAAATTTACATTTTATAATTTTATCCATATTTAATAAATTGATTATAAGATGAATATGATATTTTATGCAAAATGAGAACTAATAGAAATGTGCTTTTAAAATATCATATTCATTTTATAAACAGGACGATAAATATTGGCTAGATGTAGTTAATGTCTAAAATGAGTGTTAGATTATTGCTGATAATGATAAAAATTAATTTTTAGTGGTTGATAATAATCGCCCAGCATTTTTTACAAGCCTTTAAATGCCTTATTTTTGCAAAATTCACTTTTATAATTAAAAAAAAATCATTTGGGCGAGGAGTCAAGAATACGCAAGAAAGAGGAGGGTAAAGAACTTTATTCATATCAGTTAAAAGATCTAGATAGGATCTTTACCTGTATGGAAGAGTCACCCGATGATTATAACTTGTTATACCAGCTGCCCACGGGTGGGGGCAAGACGGTTATTTTTTCTGAGATTGTGCGGCGATTTATAGAGCAGAAGGATAAAAAAGTAATTATACTTACCCACCGCATTGAGCTCTCGTCGCAGACCTCAAAAATGCTTACCGGGTTTAATGTAAGGAATAAGGTTATCAATAGTAAAGTGAAAACCCTGGACGGGCATGAGGATTACATGTGCTATGTGGCAATGGTTGAGACGCTAAACAACAGGCTGCAGGACGGCCAGATGGAATTTAATGATGTAGGACTTGTGATCATTGACGAGGCGCATTATAATTCTTTCAGAAAATTGTTCACTTATTTTAAAAATACTTTCATACTGGGAGTTACCGCAACTCCGCTGAGCTCTAACGTCAAGTTGCCCATGAAGGACAACTACAATAAACTCATCATGGGCGAGGGCATCGCCTCCTTAATTGATAAGGGCTTTCTGTCAAAGGCCAATATGCATACATACGATGTGGGGCTAAAGACCTTGCAGGTAGGGATCAATGGAGATTACACCGTAAAATCCTCTGAGATTTTATACACAAACCACAGTATGCAGCAAAAACTCCTCAATGCCTACGAGGAGAAAGCCAAAGGTACCAAAACGCTGATTTTTAATAATGGTATTAATACCTCACAATATGTTTATGAAACTTTCAGGGAATCCGGATATAGCATCAGGCATCTAGATAACACGCACAGCAACAAGGAGCGTAAAGAGATCTTAAAGTGGTTTAAAAATACCCCAGATGCTATTCTGACTTCGGTGAGTATTCTCACCACGGGCTTTGATGAGCCTACCGTGGAAACTATCATACTCAACCGCGCAACGCGATCGCTTACCCTATATTTTCAGATGATAGGCCGGGGTTCACGAGTGCTTAAGAATAAAAAAGAATTTCAGGTTATAGATCTGGGCAATAACCTGGCCCGTTTTGGTCTATGGGATGCTCCGCTGGACTGGAACGATATTTTCCTGTATCCTGATTTCTATCTGGAAAACATGGTAAGTGATGAGGATATTGAGCGGGAATTTGTATACGAGATGCCACCGGAACTACGAGAACAGTTTAGCAAAAGCGAAAGCATAGACTTTGATATTAAGGCCGAATATGAGAAGGTATTTGCCCAGGGTAAGAAGTCTAAACTTGCGCTGGAACATTCTATTGAGCAGCACGCAAAGATCGTCTTTGAAAATACTGATGATATTTTTGATGCGCGTATCTTGGCGCGGGAGCTTAAAGATGAGATTAGTTATCGCATCAGGCTGTATTCTTATTGTATTATGAAAAACACACAGAATTATAAAGAATGGCTCGAAGAGGACTATATGCGGAAATTGCGGTTAAAGTTAAGCCAAATGTATGCCCGTGTGCCAGCTGATTAAATAAAACTTTATTGCTCATAAATTTATTTACTACTTATGCGTCGATTGTACATAATCTTAGTATTAGGAATTTGCACTTTACAAACTGTTCAAGCACAAGATCGTCCTGATAGTACAGGTGGATGGTATGCGTATGCTTTCAACACAAATTATGGCGATTCACAATTCGGTATTGCGGGGGATCTGCAGCATCGTAATTTTAAAGTGGCTGACGATTTTCAACAATGGATCGCCCGTGCTGGAGTTACCTATTCACCCAAAAATGTAGATATAACTTTAGTAGCGGGATACTCCTATTTCACTACTGGAACTTTAGGTGAAAGTAATGCTAAGACCCATGAGAACAGGCTTTATCAGGATGCTATTTTGAAGCAAAAACTGGGTGCCCGTATTTATTTGGGCCACCGCTTTAGATTTGAAGAGCGCTTTATACCCAATCAGGATTTTAGGACGCGCATTCGTTATCAATTGGCAGCGCGCCTTCCATTAAATAAAAAAGACTTATCAAAAAATGCGGTTTTCTTGGTCGCCCATAATGAAGTATTCATCAATGGGCAGAAAAAAATAGGCGATGGCAGGGTGGTCAATTTGTTTGATAGAAACTGGCTTGCTGGCGGATTGGGATATGTAGTATCAGATAAAATACGTCTGGAAGTGACCTACATGCAGGAAACAACGGAAATTGGCAACAAAGGTCAACTTTGGTTCACATTGTTTCAAAAATTTTAGAAATTAACAGGTCTTTGTGATCTATTGTGATTTCTGCTCGTAATTTCGCGGTATGCGAGGAAAATTATTTTCATTCCGAAGTATAGGTAGCATCGTTCTCGTGGTGCTTCTCCTCGCGTTTAAGTGTGCCGAACTTCACGAGTTTGCGCATAAAAATGGAGATAGTGGCAAATGTAAAATCTGTATGCTTGCCCATTCTCAGATTCATACCAATAAGTTTACAAACCCTACACCCGTTGCATTTGAGCCCAAGGTTTTAACTGAAACCGCCCGGCTTATTATTGCTCCCAGCTTACAGATATATACGCCGGCACCTTATTCCGGCAGCTTTCTCAATAAGGCGCCCCCAGTTGTCTAATGGGGGATAAGTATATCTTTTTATGCCCTTTGATTAGGGTTATCCTTTCAATCTTATTGCGAATATTCCATTCATGGGGGCATCTTGTATTCCATTTTATGGCGATTTCGCATCCTTACATCATTTCGCGAAAGCGTTAATACAATATTTTTTCTACTTAATAAATTAACTTGATACAGATGAAACATTATTTTATAATGTTTGCCCTGCTCTGTGGTTACATGCTACACGCGCAGTGCAACAATACCCTTACGGGAAAAATTTTGGATTTTCACAATGGAAGTCCACTAGTAGGTGCCGTGCTCAGCGTTGAGGGCGAGCAGAACTATGCAGAAACTGATATTGAAGGCAATTATACTCTAAATAACTTATGTGCCGGGACTATAAAAATCACAATAACCCATCCCGAATGTGCCGCCAAAACCTTTATGGTAGCGATTAACCAAAATACCTCTCGAGATTTTAAACTGGAACACCATACTGAGGAGCTAACCCAAGTTACCGTAAAAGGAGAGAAGTATAATAAAGAAACAAACTCAAGCGCCGAAGAATCTATTAAAACAGAAACACTGGAAAACTTCAGCGGCGCCAGTCTGGGTGATGCCCTTAGGGAAGTGAGTGGGGTTTCCTCGCTAAATACGGGGAGCTCAGTGGTTAAACCTGTTATTCAAGGGCTACACAGTAGCCGTGTTTTGATCATCAATAACGGTACGCGCCTGGAAGATCAGGAGTGGGGCGTGGAGCATGCACCTAACCTGGATGTGAATACGGCCGCTAACGTAACAGTAGTCAAGGGTGCCGGTGCACTGAAGTATGGCGGTGATGCCGTGGGCGGTGTCATCGTTACTGATCCGCCAGTCGCACCTGTAAAGGATACACTTTTTGGAAAAACCATTTTTGGTGCCATGAGCAATGGTAGGGGCGCATCAACTACAACAAGTCTAACCAAGGCCTTTGAATCTGGCCTTCACTTTAACGTGCAGGGCACCCTGAAATATTTCGGGGACCGAGAGGCACCAGATTATGTCTTATCAAATACCGGGAATCGTGAGCAGGATTTTTCGGTAGGGGTGGGTCTTAATAAGTTTACTTACGGTTTTGATGCTTATTATAGTTATTATCATGCTAATATTGGCATCTTGCGTGCCGCACATATCGGTAGCGTAGGTGATTTGGTAACTGCAATAAATGCTGACCGGCCTACCTATATCAGGCCTTTTACCTATACTATTAACGCGCCGCGGCAAGATGTTGATCATCAGTTGGCCAAAGTCAATTTTTATAAACGTTTTGAAAACGCAGGCAAACTGGATCTTACCTATTCGTTCCAATTAAATAATAGACAGGAATATGACATCAGGCGTGGGGACGATCGGGACAAGCCATCCCTAGACCTGGAATTGACTACGCACACCATAAACACCAATTTTGAATGGAACTCAAATCCCGATTTGACCGCAAACTTAGGTGCTGAGGCCTCTTATCAGGTCAATTTTCCCGATCCAGATACCGGTGTTAGGCGGTTGATACCCGATTATAAAAAATGGACGGCAGCCGCATATGCGACTTTTGATTATACTATTTCCGACGCATTTACGCTTGATGCGGGTGCGCGGTATGACTTTGTACGCGTAGATTCTAAAAAATACTATCAGAAATCCCGATGGGAGGAACGGGGTTATCAACAGGATTTCGGCGGTATTGTGATCCGTGAAGTGGATAATCAATTATTGGTCAATCCCGTTTTTGATTACAATAATATATCAGCTTCATTAGGGGCAAAATATACTTTAAGCCGTACACTCACGGCAAAAATAAACTTAAGTTCGGCTTCCCGTGCACCCAATCCTTCAGAACTGTTCAGCGACGGGCTGCATCATTCAGCAGCGACCATTGAGTTGGGCGATCTGCGTCTGCATAAGGAGCAGTCATACAAAGCGAGTTTGTCACTTGATGGGACGATGGGCAGTTTCAGTTTTGGGCTAAATCCTTATTATAACCACATTAATGATTTTATCATCGAGGAGCCAGATGCCATTCAGCAGACCACGAGGGGTGCGTTTCCTGTATATGAATTCCGCCAGGTAAATGCACGTTTATTTGGCATTGACATTAACGCGAATTACAAGTTCAACGAGCATTTTGACCTTGACGGAAGTTTTGCATATGTCAATGGCGAAGACCTTACCCGTAACAGGGCGCTGATCGATATGCCTGCGCCTAATTGGACGAATACCTTGACCTATAGCAATGAAAATCTCAACAACTTAAAATTGGGAATCAGAAGCCAATCGGTTTTTGAGCAGAAACGTTTTCCTGATAATGATTTCACCGTCCCTGTACTTCAGGACAACGGGGACCGCATCAATCAAACTGTGAAGATCAGCCAGCCACCAGCCGGATATAACCTTTTTCACTTTACGTCAAGCATGGATTTTAAAGTAGCACAAAGTTCAACCCTAACCGTAGGTTTTGATGTTGACAATATATTGAACACTAACTTCAGGGAATATCTGAATCGTCAGCGGTATTATGTGGATGATCTGGGCAGAAACTTTAGAATACAGCTTAAACTCAATTACTAATTTTAATTTTTTTCGATAATGAAAACATATTCTTATATAAGTATTTTATTACTGGGCTGTATTTTAACGGGCTGTTCTAAAGTGGATGATCCCGCACCAGTAAATCAGGAAGAGGTGATTACAACTATGAATGTAATCTTGACGTCATCTACGGGCAATGTTGTCACCTTTAGATCCTATGATTCTGATGGTGATGGGCCCATTGACCCTGTGATAACTGTCAGGGGTTCACTACAGGCCAGCGAGATGTATAATGGTGAACTGCAACTTCTTAATGAAACGGTTGAACCAGCAGAAAATACTACCGAAGAGGTAATGGAAGAAGGTAATGAGCATCAGTTTTTTTACGCACATACAGGTATAGATGCGGATTTTGCTTATGCTGATAGTGAAGCGAGCTACCCACCATTACAAGGGTCAAATCCTGTAGGCATTAAATTTACCCTAAAGACCGGGGCAGCGGGATCTGGTACAATATCAATAACATTGATCCATGAACCTGAAAAAGATGCTGATGGGGTTTCCAGTGGTGATATCGCTAATGCTGGCGGAGAAACTGATTTTACGGCGACTTTTCCCGTTGAGATTCAATAGTTTTTCCGCTTTCGCGAAAGGAAAAAGCGTCCAGTCAAGGGCGCTTTTTTTATGCACAATTCTCAAGGAAGACTAGATAAGTTTCATCCATTTTTCATTATCGATATCCTTGATAAGATCATTTTTTCAATTAAATTAGCTGAAAACCGGTCTATTATAGTCATTTTTAATCAAAAAAAAAGACCCTCAAAAGTTTGAGGGTCTTTTAAACTAAAAGTAATTAAGTATTAACCTAGATAAGTCTTAAGCACTTTGCTTCTGGAAGTATGTCTTAACCTTCTGATACCTTTTTCACGTATTTGCCTTACACGCTCACGGCTCAGGTCAAACATCTCTCCTATTTCCTGCAGGGTGTGGGGTTGTTCACCTCCCAGGCCATAGTTGAGTTTGATAACATCAGACTCGCGTGGCGATAGAGTTTCCAAGGCGCGCTCGATCTCGGTGCCCAGTGATTCCTGCATCAGATCTTGATCAGGATTTGGCGATTCACCAGAACGGAGTACATCATAAAGGTTAGAATCATTTTCACCCTCTTTAAATGGTGCGTCCATTGATAAGTTACGACCACTGTTTTTCATGGCAAGTTTAACCTTTGAGATGGTCATATCCAACTCTTTGGCAATCTCATCAGCAGATGGCGGGCGCTCCAAACTTTGTTCTAAATAAGAAAAAGCCTTATTAATTTTGCTGATAGTGCCAATTTTATTCAAGGGTAACCTAACAGTTCTTGAATGTTCTGAAATTGCCTGTAGGATAGATTGGCGAATCCACCATACGGCGTACGAAATAAATTTAAAACCACGCGTCTCGTCAAAACGCTTAGCCGCTTTTACAAGGCCCACATTACCTTCATTAATAAGATCTGGTAGTTTTAGGCCTTGGTTTTGGTACTGTTTTGCAACAGAAACCACAAAACGCAAATTAGCCTTCGTCAATCGTTCTAAGGCTATCTGATCGCCCTCCCGAATGCGTTGTGCCAACTCGACCTCTTCATCAGCGGTAATCATATCGAGTTTACTTACATCTTGAAGATAGGTGTTTAAAGATTTTGATTCCCGATTGGTTACCTGCTTGGTGATCTTGAGTTGTCTCATAGTATAGTTTAGTTTAAAATACCCGGTATAATAACATCAATTATTGACAAAAGCAAATAAATATCTATATTTATCTTTTTTTTGGCAATTCAGGCTTTCGGGTAAATAAAGCCTTTTATCCTAATTATTGTCGTTTTTATCTTTATTTCCTTTCTTTAGAAAGGAGAAAAATCCTTTTTTCTTTTTATTTCCCGGTTGTTCATCGTTATCTTCATCCAAATTTTCACGCTCAGTGTTGACTTTTCCTGCTCTTTTCCCCTCATTATCGATGTAAATAGGGTCTTTTTCTTCCTCTTTTGATTCCCCAAAGATACTGCTGAAGAAATCACCTATTGTATTTTTATTTTCTTTAATACTCTCACAATCTAAGGCCTTGATAACCTCTCGTGAAGGTTTTTTAAATTTGGCTTTAGTGATTGATACAAAGGTAGTATCCGCGCTCAATTTTTTATAAAATTTGGCAAAGATTGGCAATGCAGAGTTAGCTCCTTGACCTATACGCGTACTACTGAAACCAATGCGGTAATCGTCATTGCCTACCCACGTTGCCGTGATCATTTTTGGCGTAAGCCCCATAAACCATCCATCTTTATTATCTTGGGTCGTACCGGTTTTGCCTGCAATGTCGTTATTTATACCATAAGTATAACGCAAACGGGTAGCCGTACCCTCATTGACTGTAGCCCGCATCATCTGGATCATCGTTTCTCTGGTAAAATCATTAATGACCTTTTCCTCTTCGTCGGGATTGGGTGGTTCGGCCTCAAAAAGTACGCGTCCGTTGCGGTCTGTAATTTTTGTTATATACTGGGGTGTAACTATCTTGCCGTCATTGACGAAAGGGCTATAAGCTGTCAATAGATCTTTAAGACGTATTTGAGCCGTGCCCAGTGCGAGGGAAGGCACATGTGGAAGTTTGGTATTGATGCCCATACGCTCAGCCTGGTCTATAACTTTTTGAAATCCCAGATCAAGCATCACCTTAACGGCGACCGTGTTAACGCTTCTACTCAGAGCGCCCAACATAGAGTAGGAGATGTCCTTTTCTTCATCCCCTTCGCCTTCCGCATTGGCTGGTTCCCATTCTTTACCGTCTACAATGTAGGTTTCTTTCGCATCAGAGTAATAGGTGCACGGATCCATACCCTCCTCAAGAGCGGTGGTGTATAGAAAGGGCTTAAACGTAGAACCCACCATACGTTTGCTCTGGGAAACGTGGTCATATTTAAAATGCGCATAATCGATTCCGCCTACGTAAGCAAGTACATTTCCAGATTGTGGATCCATCGCCATAAATCCACAGTTTAGTAAGGATAAGTAATAAGAAAGACTATCCTTTATGGAAAGCATTGCTTTCTTTTCTTTGTCCTTGTAGTCAAAGATATGCATCTCCCTTTTCTTATTGAGTGAATCCTTGATCTGTGAATCTTCAAGACCGGCTTTGGTCCAAGTCTTATATTGTGACAGCTGCTGCAATGAGGTGCTTAGAATTTTTGGGTCTTCCCAAGGTGCACGTTTGCCCCATGCTTTTACGTAAGCCCCCTGTAGCGCCTGCATATGTTCACGCATGGATTCTTCGGCATAGCTTTGCAATGTCTTGTCAATTGTTGTCTCTATGCTCAGGCCGTCCTGATAAAGGTCGTAAGGGGTGCCATCCTCTTTTTTATATTCCTTTAGTCTAGCTATAAGATCCCTGCGCAACTGCTCTCTAAAATATGGCGCAGTGCCAGAATCATCATAATATTGATAATTGAGATCCACCGTGTCTTTTTTGAGCGCCACGGTATCTTTTGGCTTCAAATAACCATAGCGCAGCATTTGATTGATAACAACTTCTTTCCTCTGGTCAGCACGGTCTGGATACAAGCGCGGATTATAACTGTTGTTAGCTTTAAGAGTCCCAACCAGAATGGCCGATTCATTGAGGGTTAAATAACGCGTTGATTTATTAAAAAACTTTTGCGAGGCACTCTCAATCCCATAAGTGTTATCAGGAAATGGAACTGTGTTGAGGTAGAGTGCTAGGATTTCGTCTTTAGAATATACATGCTCAAGGCGTTGGGCAATAATAAATTCTTTAAACTTAGATGCGATGAGGCCCAGGGTACCACCATCATATCTTCCATAAAGGTTTTTGGCCAATTGTTGCGTAATGGTACTCCCGCCGCCAGCAGAATCATCCTGAAGGAGAAGACTCTTAAAAAATACGCGCAACAGACTCATCTTATCAATACCGTCGTGCTCATAAAAGCGCATATCCTCTGTGGCGATCAGAGCATCGATCAGATGCTGCGGAATCTCATTAAAATCAACCGGCCTGCGGTCAAAAACAAAAAATTTTCCGATCACCTCTCCATTGCGGTCCAGTACCTGTGTAGCCAGAGACTGCTTGATGTTTTTGAGCTGAATTTTATTGGGTAATTTGCCCCAGACACCTAAATAAATGCTGAAGAAGAAAAGTGAAAATAGTAAGAATGAGCTACCACCCAAATAGATTAATGGGCGAGCCCAACGGTTCCGAATCAGGCGGTCAATAAAAGCATCAAAATTAGAGTAAGCTTTTTTGAAGAATCCCGCTATTTTAAATGATGTGGTTTTCAATACGGGGAATTCTTCTAATGGAGTAAAAGGTATATTGTATATAATTTTAACAGCGGCGCAATTTACGAATAATATCGAAAATTCAGGATCAGATTGTCTATTTATTAATGGTGAGAGAGGCGAGAATCAATATTCTGGAACTTTGAGCAAATGAGCCTTAACAAAGTTTAGTAATTTTCAGTCAAGGCTTAACAATAGATACATACTATTTAATCAATTACAGGATATATTTGGTTTAGAACCAATTAAATGTATATGAGACTTAAAAACAAAACAATTATAATAACAGGTGCTTCAAGTGGAATAGGAGAGGCAACGGCAAAAAAACTGGCTATAGAGGGTGCAAATGTTGTCATAACAGCCCGCAGGACTAAAAAACTGGAAAGTCTTGAAAAACAAATTAGGAATGAAGATGGGAAAGCTCTCGTGGTTACCGCAGATGTTACGAATAAAGAAGACTGGAAAAAAGTGATCGAGCAGACACATTCAACTTTTGGTAAGGTAGATGTACTTATCAATAATGCTGGGCTCATGCCACTCTCTTATATAGAAAACCTGCATACTGATGAGTGGGAAAAGATGGTTGATGTTAATATTAAAGGGGTTTTGAATGGTCTTGCGGCGGTAGTGCCGGACATGAAAGAGAATAAAAGTGGCCATATTATCAATATATCTTCTACGGCAGGTCGCCGTGTGCAGCCTACTGCTGCGGTCTATTGTGCAACAAAATATGCTGTGCGTGCTCTTAGCGATGGTATACGTATGGAAATGAGCCCGAAATATAACATCAAGGTTACAGCCATCGAGCCTGGTTATACAGATACAGAACTGCTGGATACAATTACTGATGAGGGGGCCAAGGAAAATATAAAGGCTTTGAAAAAAATAGATCCTTTAAAGAGTGAAGATATTGCAGAGGCTATATTCTATGCGCTTAACCAGCCCAACCATAGCGGAGTAAATGAAATTTTAATCCGCCCGGTAAAAGAAGTCTAAATTTTTGATCAAGCTTTTTGAATGTACCTGAAGGTCAACACTAATCAAAATTAAGAATTGACAATTATTAAATTCATTAAAGAGCACGGTCTTTTGAGATCGTGTTTTTATTTACCAAAGTGTTTAACGATTTGATCGATGCATATTTACGAATTTGGACAATTTAAAGGAGAGAATTTTTACTATAAAATAAATTCGATATTTTTTGATTTTGGGAATAATTTTTAATGCGAATAGGCCAGTTTTATTAAATAAAACTATAATTTTTACCTCTCAAAGAAGTACCTGTTTAAGCATGGTGCCAAAAATAGTACCCTATAAGCCGACTTTTATATGTATATCTTACTTATTGCCGCTTTTGTCATTGGCTACATCTGCATTGCCCTTGAGCATAATCTGAAAGTTGATAAGGCCGCTGCGGCTATTTTGACCGGTGTTATCTGTTGGGTCTTACTTATTGTGGGAAGTGACGTTCTGCTACCGGCTGGCGGTATCCTGCCAGGAGCTGAAAATGGCATCACCGGATTTCTGGATGAGACTTTATTGAATCATATAGGAGAGATTGCAGAAATACTTTTCTTTCTTTTGGGCGCCATGACCATAGTTGAATTAATGGATGTACATCGCGGTTTTGAAGTTGTCACAGATAGAATCACCACCAAAAACCGTATTAAATTGCTCTGGATCATTTGCAGCATTACCTTCTTTTTTTCTGCTGCACTTGATAACTTGACCACAGCGATTGTAATGGCTGCTTTACTTAAGAAACTACTGCATAAAAAGGAAGATCTCTGGTTTTTTGGAGGAATGGTAATTCTTGCTGCCAATGCCGGGGGTGCTTGGTCGCCCATCGGTGATGTAACCACGATCATGCTATGGATAGGCGGTCAGATAACGGCAACTAATATTGTTACCGTCGTATTCCTGCCCAGCCTGTTTTGCCTGCTTGTGCCATTGATTGTACTGAGCTTTAAAATGGGCGGTAAAGCCCAGCGGCCTGACGGGGAAGTAGAGTTTAACAAACAAAATATAACGGTTAACACCTTTGAGCAAAAACTTGTGTTCTGGATGGGTATAAGCGGACTTCTTTTTGTACCTATTTTTAAGAATGTGACCCACCTACCTCCCTTTATGGGTATGCTCCTTAGCCTTGGTGTCCTTTGGGTAACGACCGAAATCCTTCATAAGCACAAACCGCATGATCATAAGCATGCCCTATCGGTCTCTGGCGTGATCCGTAAAGTGGATACACCGAGTATCCTATTTTTTCTGGGTATATTGCTCGCAGTTGCGAGTTTGCAGACCGCGGGAGTGCTCAATGATCTGGCACATGTGCTGGATACTACATTTCATAATATCTACCTGGTCAATATTTTTATAGGCTTGTTGTCATCTGTGATAGACAATGTGCCACTGGTGGCCGGTGCGATGGGTATGTACTCGCTGCAGACATTTCCGCAGGATGCAACTTTTTGGGAGCTTTTGGCCTATTGTGCGGGCACCGGAGGCAGCGTTCTCATCATAGGTTCTGCGGCAGGTGTAGCCATTATGGGACTTTTGAAAATTGAGTTTGTATGGTATTTGAAACGAATCAGCTGGATTGCCTTATTAGGTTATTTTACTGGAGTAGGGGTGCTCTATTTAATCGGATAGATAATCAATTTCTCCATACAATTCATTAGACCAGCTATCTTACTTAAAAAAAAGGAATTAAAAAAGCCCGAAATTTTTTATTTCGGGCCTTGCAAGATTAAATTTTAGATACTTATTTAATATCCACTACTTCAAGGTCAAAGACAAGATCTTTACCTGCCAAAGGATGGTTTGCATCTATGATTATGCTATCCTTTTTAACTTCAGCGATTCTGAGCTGACGTTCTGTACCATCTGGATTTTTGGCAACAAGCCCCATACCAATTTCTGGATTGATCTCAGGTGGTAGTTCGGCTTTTGGTACTTCTTGGAAAAGATCTTTTCTAACCTCACCATAGGCTTCATTAAAAGGTACAGTTACTGTCTTTTTATCTTTTACCTTCATATTGAGAAGTCCTTTCTCAAACCCCGGGATCAACTGACCCTTACCTAACTCCACCTCTAGTGGTTTTCGCTCGAGCGAACTGTCAAAAATTTGACCATCTGTTAATTTTCCTGTATAATGTACCTGCACGGTATCATCTGCTTTTACTTCACTCATAATAATATTTAGTTCAAATTAAAAATTTCAAGCTAAGCAACCCATTTTGAATAGCATGAGGTCTAACGTTAAATTTTTGTTGGATATCGCTCATTCGGTTTTGTAGCAAATAGTCACTCAATTATCAAACAGATATAAAATAAAACAGAAAACCCGCTACCGAGGCAGCAGGTCTTCAACCAACTTTAAACAATATAAAAACCAACTTTACATTTCAACTTTTTTAGAAAACCCGCCGCTGATGCGACGGGCATTCAACCAACTTTAAACAATATAAAAACCAACTTTATATTCCAGTTTATTCATTCTCTTGTGCTGCTGCAAGGCCTGATTTAATTGGGGTCATTCCTTCAATAGTACTTCCATTAATATGAGGGGTTTTGTCAAAATCATTGTCAGAGAGCATAACGTACTCTAGATTCTTCATTTTGGCAAGTTCAGCAGGTACGGTGCCGCTAAAGTTGTTTTGTGCGACAAGGACCTTTTTAAGATTATGTAATTTAGTTATACCTTTTGGCAGTTCGCCGCTTAATTCATTATCATTAAGATTAAGCACCTCAAGTTTGCTCATATTTTCAATGGTATTACTCACAATCCCGTCAAAATGATTACTGGTAAGCATTAATTTTTTCAACTTTGAAAGTTTAAAAATACCTGATGGAATTTCACCAGAAAGCATATTATTATTAAGTATTAATGTTTCCAGATTGGTCAATTGCCCGATCTGATCTGGAAGCTCCCCACTCAGCTTATTAAAGAAAAGCTGAAGGTTTACAAGACTGGTCAACTCTCCCAATGAAGAAGGTAATTCCCCTTCTAGATTGTTCATGCTGAGGTTAAGACTCACTACTTTATCACCAACCACCTTTACCCCATACCAGTTTTCTACTTTGTCGTTGAGATTCCATTTAGTATTCCAAGAATCACCATTTGTAAAACGGTAAAGATCAACCAGGGCTTGACGCTCCGTTTTAGAAACCTCCGCAAAGAGGTTAGCGCTTATAAATAATGCGACGATAAAAGTGGTTAGTGTTTTCATGATTCGGGGTTTTTTGTGTATTACATCGTAAATATAAAACCTTTTGTCCTTTAAGAACAAATATATTCGATGAAATACACGAATATCGTAAGATTTGAGAAAAAGTGACTTATTTTTCTATTTTTCTGTCAGAAAAACTGAGATTGTTTTTGAATAAATTGTTCATTGACTTCATGTTTTCCATTAAATTTCTCAATAATCAAATCATCGTTCCAAATAGACTTATATTTTTCTAGTGCTACATCTAATCGCGCTTCTTTTAAATACTCATCCCGGTCCCCATAAGTAAGTATAATCTTACAGTTTTTTAAATAGGTGAAATCTTTTGAGGTAAGTTCATCAGGCATACCCCCAGAATGTAATATGAATTTCGAACATTTGATCTTCGATTTAGCAGCCCATCGGGTGATAGCACTTACCCCTTGAGAATATCCCATCAAAATAAAATTGAGGTTTGGGTTTAGCAAGGGTTTTATTTCCTTAGCATATACTGCATCTAAATAATTAATGATGTTTTCGCTTTCTTGTTGAAGATCTTTTCTTGTAAACCAACAGGCACCTATGTATTTGTATGCTTTATCCTGATAATATTTACTGGGGGCTTGTGGTGCTACAATGTAGTTGGTCACCGGATCGAGATTTTTAAAATGTTCTATGAAATATTCACTTAAATAACCCAAGCCATGACAGGTCATCCATATATTTTGGGTTTTTTTTGTGAAAGTGTTTAGCGTGGAATAGGTGTTGGCCGTATTATAATTGACCTGATTTTCTGAATGCATCGATGTCTTCGGTTTGTATATTTACAAAATATAACATATTTAGCTAAAATGGGCTATAATTTGACAGTCTGAACCATTTATATAATATCAACATAATAATGCAATACTCCAAAGCAGATTTACTTCAAAAATGCAACGCGATATGTACTGGAACCCTCATGGAAACACTGGATATTACTTTTGTTGATGTGGGTGAGGGATTTTTAAAGGCAAAAATGCCCGTTGTCCCGGCAGTGCATCAGCCTGACGGTGTATTGCATGGTGGTGCTACTGTAGCACTTGCTGAAAGTGTGGGTAGTGCGGCAAGCTATATTTTTTTGGATACCGAAAAAGTTATGGTCAGGGGTATTGAGATAGCTGCAAATCATATTAAAAGCATTCGGAGTGGCTATGTTTATGCAACGGCTACTATAATTCATAAAGGACGCACAACCCAATTATGGAACATAAGGGTGTCTGATGAAATGGGCAATCTCATTTCTGTGGTTAAACTCACTACAATTAGTCTGCCTAAATCATAGGGTATGAATTCAGATTTAATGCCTTGTCTGGCACAACAATATAGACGCTTACTTCCTTTTGTGGCCTATCGTAAACCAGGCGAAACTTCGGTAATGGCTCTGATGCAGGGTGATAAGCGTTTGCATAGCGATGTATATTATCAGGAACAGGGTTTTATTATGGCTCCCTATGCGCGCGATATTTCAAATATACTTATACCGGGAATTCCAAAACGTTTCTTTTGGGAGATGAACCCGAGGAAAAATAGTTTTGAAAAGACAATTCTTCCCGATCATAATGCTCAGTTAGACTACGAGGCTAAAGTTTTACGTGCAATCGCAGAGGCCAAAGGACATAGGTTAAAAAAAGTAGTTCTTTCGCGAAAGCATAAAATCCAGGTGACTTCAGATCCCCTTCAATTATTTGAGCGTCTCTTACATCAATATCCCGCAGCATTTACTTATATATGGTATCACCCGGCCATCGGTTTATGGTTAGGTGCCACCCCTGAAACACTAGTATCCATGAATGGCCTGCGTTTTAATACGATGGCTCTTGCGGGCACCAAGCAATTTCGTGGAAGTGAGCAGGTGAGCTGGGGCACTAAAGAGCGCGAGGAACAACAACTGGTAGTCGATACGATTAAAAGTCAGGTTGAATCCCTAAACGTTTCAGGGCTGCTTGTTAAAAAACGGGAGACTCTAAGGGCCGGAAACCTATTGCACCTTAAAACTGAAATATCCGGTATTCTCCCAGATGCAAAGGGACTTGGTGCTCTTATAGACGTATTGCATCCTACCCCCGCCGTTTGTGGATTGCCACGAGACATCGCGACAACTTTTATTAAAGAGGTCGAAGGATACAATAGGGAATTTTATACAGGTTTTTTAGGAGAGCTTAACCTTCCCCCAGTGAGGAGGGTGGGGGATAAAGGTCGAAATGTGGAGAATCGCGCCTACGACCAGTTCATTAAAAAGTCTCATCTATTTGTAAATTTGCGTTGTATGCAGTATTTAGATCAGGCCGTCGATATATATGTAGGTGGTGGCATAACATTAAGATCAGAACCTTTTCAAGAATGGATGGAGACTGAAAATAAGATGCAAACGATGTTAAGTGTTTTGGGTAGTTAAAGTGGCCGAGCACCCAACGGCTTTTTATGAGATACTTCGAATTTATGTGCTGGTTCACTTCGCTCCATCTAAAACAAGCTAAATTTTGATAAATACTGTCGTTTTTATATGTATAGATTTACCTCTTTATAATGCATCACTTATATAATGGATCATAGAATTCTATAAATATCATCCATTTTAATTTTTATGACTAATTATTGAGAGTGAAGTGCCAAAACTTAGATTATCTGTTTTTAGATTGTCTTCTTTTTTTATTGTAAAATAGCCTGAGTAATGGTGAATTTAATTAGAGACACTTATTTTATTACCTACAAATAACTGATTTATAGGTTTTTGATTTCTCAAAAGGAAGTTTTTTTAAAAAAACCTTCAATTGGACTTTCTGGCTGGAAGATTAGACGTATGTTTGCGCTCCCTAAAAATAAGAGGGTCGTTCTGTAATAAATAATGATGTTTTAGGGATTTATTTTAAAAAAATCTTGTAGAAATAAAAAACGGTTGTATCTTTGCCTTCCGCTAAAAAATTAAAGGGCTTTGGATTGAATTTTAATCTGCACTGAAGTTTTTTTAGAATTAAAAAAAATATCTTTTTTGCTTGCTGGTAGGTTTAATGTTTATATATTTGCCGCCGCTTTCAGATTAATATCGGAAGTTAAATTGAGACTGAATATTAGGAGGGCATATGATGCCTTTGGGGATCACAACTCCACCTCCTGCCCAAGCGCCCCTATTTATATGGGGCGGTTCATTGACATATTGAATTGACAGCGCGTAACCGTCCCCATAAGTGGGGCGGTACGAATTAAGAAACAAAGACTAGAGAGACCATCATGGGCATGCCCCCTCCGGGGGGCTCCGGACCTCGGACACGTGGACATTATACAAGAGACTACGATGAAGAGTTTGATCCTGGCTCAGGATGAACGCTAGCGGCAGGCCTAACACATGCAAGTCGTACGGTAACAGGGGAGCTTGCTCCCGCTGACGAGTGGCGCACGGGTGAGTAACGCGTATGCAACCTGCCCCGTACCGGGGTATAGCCCAGGGAAACTTGGATTAACCCCCCATGGCCCATTTATATGGCATCATATGGATGGTAAAGTTTACGGTACGGGATGGGCATGCGTTCCATTAGCTTGTTGGTGCGGTAACGGCGCACCAAGGCACCGATGGGTAGGGGTCCTGAGAGGGAGGCCCCCCACACTGGTACTGAGACACGGACCAGACTCCTACGGGAGGCAGCAGTGAGGAATATTGGACAATGGGCGGAAGCCTGATCCAGCCATGCCGCGTGCAGGAAGACGGCCCTACGGGTTGTAAACTGCTTTTGTACGGGAAGAATAAGGGCCACGCGTGGCCCGGTGACGGTACCGTAAGAATAAGCACCGGCTAACTCCGTGCCAGCAGCCGCGGTAATACGGAGGGTGCGAGCGTTATCCGGAATCATTGGGTTTAAAGGGTCCGCAGGTGGGCCCCTCAGTCAGTGGTGAAAGCCCGCGGCTCAACCGTGGGACTGCCATTGATACTGGGGGCCTTGAATTGCTGTGAGGTGGCCGGAATATGTGGTGTAGCGGTGAAATGCATAGATATCACATAGAACACCGATTGCGAAGGCAGGCCACCAACGGTATATTGACACTGATGGACGAAAGCGTGGGGAGCGAACAGGATTAGATACCCTGGTAGTCCACGCCGTAAACGATGGATACTAGCTGTCCGGCGCACATTGGTGTGCTGGGTGGCCAAGCGAAAGTGATAAGTATCCCACCTGGGGAGTACGTTCGCAAGAATGAAACTCAAAGGAATTGACGGGGGCCCGCACAAGCGGTGGAGCATGTGGTTTAATTCGATGATACGCGAGGAACCTTACCAGGGCTTGAACGCACTGTGACAGGCCGCGAAAGCGGCCCTCCTTCGGGCACAGTGCGAGGTGCTGCATGGTTGTCGTCAGCTCGTGCCGTGAGGTGTCAGGTTAAGTCCTATAACGAGCGCAACCCCTGTTGTTAGTTGCCATCGGGTAATGCCGGGAACTCTAGCAAGACTGCCGGTGCAAACCGCGAGGAAGGTGGGGATGACGTCAAATCATCACGGCCCTTACGTCCTGGGCCACACACGTGCTACAATGGCGGGTACAGAGGGCTGCCACACCGCAAGGTGGAGCGAATCCCAAAAGCCCGTCACAGTTCGGATCGGGGTCTGCAACTCGACCCCGTGAAGCTGGAATCGCTAGTAATCGGATATCAGCCATGATCCGGTGAATACGTTCCCGGGCCTTGTACACACCGCCCGTCAAGCCATGGAAGCTGGGGGTACCTGAAGTCCGTCACCGCAAGGAGCGGCCTAGGGTAAGACCGGTAACTGGGGCTAAGTCGTAACAAGGTAGCCGTACCGGAAGGTGCGGCTGGAACACCTCCTTTCTAGAGCTTCCCCCCCGCCGCGTGCGGGGGGAGAGACGCGCGTCCGCAGGGACCGGCGCCCGTGGTGGGCCCTTTGGCCTTTGTTGCTGTCAATTCAGGATATTACCCGGGGATGCCCCCGGCCCACGGGCCGGGGGCCCTTTTCCGGCGAAAAGGGACAGTCTCATAGCTCAGCTGGTTAGAGCGCTACACTGATAATGTAGAGGTCGGCAGTTCGAGTCTGCCTGAGACTACTGTGCACCGGTGTGCATATGGTCGAAGGTTCAATGCCCGAGGCAGAAGTTCATTGATTGCATATTGAAGGAAATTTTAGAGGTTGAGTAGCCGTTATAAGTACTGTTGACTGATAACTGTTGACTGATCACTTAGGGACAGACGGGGGATTAGCTCAGCTGGCTAGAGCGCCTGCCTTGCACGCAGGAGGTCATCGGTTCGACTCCGATATTCTCCACTCCCCACCGGGCCCCCAAAAGGGGCGTACGGGTGGGCCCCCACCCCCTCCGGGGCGGCGGGGGGAACGTTCATTGACATATTGGGAAACAATAAGAATACGAGAGAGACCCGTCCTCCCCCCAGCGGGGGCGGACGGTATAGATAGAACTCATTAGAATACGAATACAATAAGGCCAGGTGAATACCTGTGCCCTTGAATAGCGAAGAGTACAACAAGCTAACTAAGGGCGTATGGGGGATGCCTAGGCTCTCAGAGGCGACGAAGGACGCGACAAGCTGCGAAAAGCCGCGGGGATTGGCACATACAAGTTGATCCGCGGATATCCGAATGGGGCAACCCAGCATACCGAAGGTATGTTACCCGCAAGGGGGCAAACCCGGGGAACTGAAACATCTAAGTACCCGGAGGAAGAGAAAACAACAGTGATTCCGGAAGTAGCGGCGAGCGAAACCGGATCGGCCCAAACCGGGCCCGTTACGGCGGGCCCGGGGTTGTAGGACCGCGACATTCTGTGCGCAATGAACCAGAACCCCTTGGAAAGGGGGGCCATAGACGGTGACAGCCCGGTATGGGCAAAGCGCGTGACGGATAGCGGTATCCTGAGTAGTGCGGGGCACGTGAAACCCTGTGCGAATCCGGCGGGACCATCCGCCAAGGCTAAATACTCCTGAGAGACCGATAGTGAACCAGTACCGTGAGGGAAAGGTGAAAAGAACCCCGAACAGGGGAGTGAAACAGACCCTGAAACCATACGCCTACAAGCGGTCGGAGCCAGTTTACTGGTGACGGCGTGCCTTTTGCATAATGAGCCTACGAGTTACCCTATCCAGCAAGGTTAACGCGCACAGCGCGGGAGCCGCAGCGAAAGCGAGTCCGAACAGGGCGCCAGAGTTGGGTGGGGTAGACGCGAAACCGTGCGATCTACCCTTGGGCAGGCTGAAGCTGTGGTAACACACCGTGGAGGGCCGAACCCGTTGACGTTGAAAAGTCTTGGGATGACCTGAGGGTAGGGGTGAAAGGCCAATCAAGCTCGGAAATAGCTCGTACTCCCCGAAATGCATTTAGGTGCAGCGCGCACACAGTTTTACAGAGGTAGAGCTACTGATTGGGTGCGGGGGCTTCACCGCCTACCAATCCCCGACAAACTCCGAATGCTGCAAAACGGTTGTGCGCAGTGAGGGCATGGGTGCTAAGGTCCATGTCCGAGAGGGAAAGAACCCAGACCATCAGCTAAGGTCCCCAAATGTATGTTAA